>NZ_NISK01000002.1:705075-1017853 GCF_002205675.1 Sphingopyxis bauzanensis
CCTCAAGCGGATACATCACCTTTGCCAGTTGCCGACCATCGACCAAGTCACGGAAATGATCCAGAAAAACTACCGCCTCGCCAAGCGCTCCGCTCGACTGATCACCACTGTCCATCACAATATCCCCTCGTCCAAATCTGAGGATTTGCATAGATTCAGCAATTCACGCGTTTGTCGCCCCTTCTTTCACCCGATTGCCCTGTGCCGACGAAGGCATGTGCTTGGATTTTCGAGCCTGTAACGCTATTCTTACGATGGGGAGACACGCCATCGGCAAAACCGAGATCAAGACCAAAGCCACCGACGTCAGCGTAGCCGACGTCATCGCCGCGGTGCCCGAGGCGCTGCGGCGCGAGGAGGCTGCGGTCATCGATGCGATGCACCGCCGGGTGACAGGGCTGGAACCCAAGATGTGGGGGCCGTCGATCATTGGTTACGGCAGCTATGACTACAAATATGACAGCGGTCATTCGGGGACGATGTGCCGTGCCGGATTCAGTCCGCGCAAGGCGGCGCTGACACTCTATCTGATAGGCAATTATTGCAAGCGGCAGGACGAGGCCGACGCGCTGTTCGCGCGGCTGGGCAAGCACAAGACAGGCAAGTCCTGCCTGTACATCAACAAGCTGGCGGACGTCGATTTGGACGTTCTGGAACAGCTGGTCGCGCTCAGCTGGGACAGCATGAACGAGGTTTACCCGACATAAAAGGCAGCGTCATGGCGAGGAGCCGAAGGCGACGCGGCAATCCAGAGCCTGCGGTGACCGCTCTGGATTGGTAGGCCTCCGGCCGCCTTCGGCCCCGTTTCGTTCGTCATGACGAACGGTCTATATCCCCGCGTACCATTCATAATCGATACGGTCTTCCCAATAACCGCCCTTGCCCGCGCCGATGCCGTCGAGGCTGGCGACCGCTTCGATACCGGTCACATATTTGGCGTGCTTATAGCCAAGCTGGCGTTCGATACGTAGCCGCAGCGGGGCGCCATTGGCGATCGGCACGACCGCATCGTTGAGCGCCCAAGCCATGATCGTCTGCGGATGGCGCGCATCGACCATGTCGCAGCTTTCGTAATAGAGCGCATCGCCGATCCGGTCGGCGCAGCGAAAGACGATGTAACGTGCGCTGTCTTTGACCCCAGCTGCGGTCAGGATGCGGCTGAGTTGCACGCCGGTCCACTGGCCGATCGCGCTCCACCCCTCGACGCAGTCATGGCGGGTGATCTGGGTGCGCTGCGGCATCGAACGAATGTCGGCCAGCGACAGCGACAGTGGGCGGGCAACGAGACCAGTGACCGCAACCCGCCAGTCGGCAAAGCCGCCCGCCGCATGCGCGGCATAGGCAGCCCCGGCAGGCAAGCGCGTGCCATTGGCGCGGAATATCAGCGACAGGTCGGCGCGGGTGAACTCGCGCGCCAGCGCATCGCGGTCGATCAGTGCGCGGTGGCTCGCGCGATTCATTTCCTCGCCCATCGACAATATTTTGCGCACAGCGGGCGCGTCGTTGATGGCATCGCAGGCGGACAGCAGCGGCAGTGTCGCCGCCAGGCCGCCCGCGCGCGCGATCAGCTGGCGCCGCGGCATGACAAACTCGCTCATGCGCCGTCCTTTCGTTCGGGCGGCAGGCGGAACCAGCCCGACACCATCGACCGGATTTCGTTCACCGGACCCGCAAGCAGAACCATCGCGATATGAACAAAGAAAAAAACCACCAACGCCCACGCCACGATGAAGTGGATCGACCGCGCCGACTGGCGCCCGCCAAACACGTCAAGCAGCCATGGTGCGCCCGCGTTGATACCTGGCGACATGGTCAGGCCCGTTGCGACCATCAACGGCAGCAGGACAAAAATCACCCCGATGTAGGAGAGTTTCTGAAGAATATTGTAGCGCGCCGCAGCTTCGCCCTTCGGGAACCGCAGCCGCGCATGCTGCTTGATGTCGTGCCAGATATGCCGCGGCGACCATTGGGCGCGGCGAACGTGCAGATCCTTTTTCAGATGCCCGCCGAACGCCGTCCACAGCATAAAAAGCGCCAGCCCGATCGACAGCACCCACGCAAAGAACAGATGCCAACGCCGCCCGTCGGCCAAATTGTAACTTGTGGGAATCGTCGCCCAGCCGGGGAACGCCCGGGTCTTTTCGACCCCCTCGGCATTGGTCCAGCGACCCAGCACACCGGTCGTTTCGAGCCGTAGCGACCCGATCCGCAAATAGCCGGTGTCGGGTGTCGAGCCGATCACCAGCCAGGCGGGATCGTTGTTGGCGCCATATTCGCCCCAATAAAGCCGCGGGTGCGCGTTGAAGATCATCAGCCCGCTCATCAGCAGGATGAGCAGGGTGACGGCGTTGACCCAATGCCAGATGCGCGTCGGCAACCGGTGGCGATAGACGCGCACCGGTGCCAGCGGGGCGGGCGCCGACGGAGCGACGGGAGTTTCAGCCTGGGCCATGATCCCGGTTCGCTCCTTCCCCGCCAAAAGTTACGCGGCGACCTCCGCTGCATATTCGGCACGATATTGATTGCGCAAACTGACCTTGTCGATCTTTTCGCTGCCCAGCTTGGGGAGCGCATCGTTCGACATCCAGATCTTGCACGGCACCTTGTACGGCGCGAGCCGCTGGCTGAGGAACGAACACATATCCTCCGCGGTAAGGCTGCTACCGGGTTTCACCCAGATCACCGCACCGACCACTTCGCCCAGCCGCTCGTCGGGCAGGCCGAACACCGCGCATTCGTTGGTGTCGGCATGCTCGTAGATCGCCGCTTCGACTTCCTGGCAGCTGATATTTTCGCCGCCGCGGATGATGATGTCCTTCTTGCGATCGACGATGAACAGATAGCCGTCCTCGTCGAGATAGCCGAGGTCGCCCGAGCGGAAATAGCCGTTGTCAAAAAAGGCCGCCCTGGTCGCCGCCTCGTTTTTCCAATAGCCTTCGAAATTGGCGACCGAGCGGATGCACACTTCGCCGACGCTGCCCTGAGGCAGTTCATCACCGCTATCGTCGAGGATCGCCATATCGACCAGCGGCTTCGAGGCTGGGCCGGTCGACAGCGGCTTGGCAACGTAATTTTCGTTGATGATCCCGCAGCCGACCGCGTTGGTTTCAGTGAGGCCGTAACCGAGCAGCGGCTTTGCCTCGCCCATTTCGGTCGCGAGGCGCTTTACATGCTCCGGCGGCCGCGGCGCGCCTCCGCCGGCGTAACTCTTGCACGTCGACAGATCGTAATTCTTGCGGTTCGGATGTGTGAGGATTTCATAGCTCATCAGCGGCACGCCGACGAAATAATTGCATTGCTCGTCCTGGATCAGCCGCATCGCTTCCTCCGCGTTCCATTTCGGCATCAGCACCAGTTTGCGGCCGAGCGCGAAGCTTTGCAGGAACACCGGAATTTCGGCGGTGACGTGGAATAGCGGGGTACAGATCAGGGTCGCAGGCTGGATGTCCGACATCAGCCCGTCCTGGGTCAGCAGATGCACGATGCTCGCGGTCTGGGTCACATAGTTGAAGATCGCCTGCACTACGGCTTCATGGCGCGAATAGGCGCCCTTCGACTGGCCGGTCGAGCCCGAGGTGAACAGGATCGTTGCCAGATCCTGCCCGGTCAGCACCGGCAACACCGTCGCGGCATTGCCGCCCGCGCTGGTGATCGGGGCAATCGCCTGATCGATCGACTGGGTCAGGTCGAGCGTGATAACCTTGGCACCATGGTCGACCTCTTCCAGCCGCGCGGCGCGCTGCACATCGGCGATGACCAGTTTGGTTTCGCTGTCGGTAATTCCTGCGGCCAGCTCGCCGCCCTGCCACCAACCGTTGAGCAGGGTCGCGCAGCCGCCCGCGAGCAAAATGCCGATATAGGAAACGCACCACGCATTCGCGTTGCGCATCGCCAGCCCGACGCGGTCGCCGCGCTGCACGCCATAGCCATCGACCAGCCCGGCGGCGACCTGCCGCGCTGCCATATAGACCTGTTTGAACGACAGCCGTTCGTCGCCTTCGACCAGAAACGTCGCGTCGCCGTGCTGCATTGCGAAATAGGCGACATAGTCGGCCAGGTTCGTGGGCGCATTGGTGATGAAGGGAAGCTGCCGGCCGAAGCGTTCGACGGACCCGACCTGGATCGGTCCGCCCGGACCGGTGATCAGATTATAGGCGGCTTCCAGGCGCAAATCCAGCGCTGATGGCATCTTGTATCTCTCCTCTTGGTCTCGCTGGCCTAACCCCTTATGGGGAGGCCTCTCCTGGGGAAGGACCACGCGACTTTATGTTTCTTTTTGCAACCCTAGCCGAAGCAACGCAATATGTGAACTTCCATGACTTGATGGGAGAGAACAGCGAAATTGCGTTCAGCATTTTTGGCCTGCCGATCCGTTGGTACGCGCTGGCCTATCTCGCCGGCATCTTTGTCGGCTACTGGTATCTGCTCAAATTGATCGCGCAGCCGGGCGCCCCGATGGCGCGGCGCCACGCCGACGACATGATCTTTTACGCGATGCTCGGTATCATCATCGGCGGGCGGCTCGGCTATGTGCTGTTTTATAATCTCGGCGAATATATCAACGAGCCGCTCGGCGTCTTTCGGCTGTGGGATGGCGGGATGTCGCTGCACGGCGGCGTCATCGGGGTGCTGATCGCGATCTGGTATGTGACGCGCAAAGAAAAGCTCAGTTTCCTGCGCTTTTGCGATTATGTCGCCTGCGTCATCCCGTTCGGACTTTTCTTTGGCCGCATGGCCAATTTCGTCAACGGCGAGCTGTGGGGCCGCACCACCAACGTGCCGTGGGCGATCATCTTTCCCGACAGCGGCAGTATGGAGGCGCGCCACCCGAGCCAGCTTTACGAAGCAGGGCTCGAGGGCCTGCTGATGATGGCGGTCCTGACCTTCCTCTTCTGGCGTACCGACGCGCGTTACAAACCCGGATTCCTGTTCGGCATGGCCGCGATCATTTACGGCCTCAGCCGGTTCGCGGTCGAGTTCGTGCGCGAACCCGATGTGCAACTGGGTACCCTGTCTTGGGGACTGACGATGGGGCAGACGCTGACCATCCCGATGCTGCTGATCGGTTTCTGGCTCGTCGCCACCGCGAAGGGACGCCGCCAGCGGGTCGAGCCGGTGGCCGGACCCGACAGCGTTGCGTGACGGACCGCCGACGCCTGCCCAGCTGATCGGCAACATCGCGGCGGCGCGGGAGACGACGGTCGCCGACTATATCGCCGCAGCGAACAGCCATTATTACGCGACGCGCGATCCGCTGGGCGCCGCGGGCGATTTCACCACCGCCCCCGAAATCAGCCAGATGTTCGGCGAGATGATCGGCGTGTGGATCGCCGACCTGTTGGCGCGCGCAGGGAGCCCGGCCTTTCGGTATGTCGAGCTCGGCCCGGGGCGCGGCACCTTGGCCGCCGACGCCCTTCGGGCGATGGCGCGTTTCAAATGCGTGCCGCAAAACATCCACTTTGTTGAGACCAGCCCGACCCTTCGAGCGGCCCAACTGGCCCGCGTCCCCGCCGCCATCCATCATGACGACATCGACGACCTGCCGGACAATGGTGCGTCGATCATCGTCGCCAATGAGTTTTTCGACGCCCTGCCCGTCCATCAATATGTCCGTACGAGTGATGGATGGCGCGAGCGGATGGTCGAGCGGCAGCGCGCGCGACTTGTTCCGGTGCCGGGAGAGGCGCCTGCCGACGACCTTGTTCCCGCCGCGCTTCGCAGCGCCGCCGAGGGCAGCATTGTCGAAACCGCGTCCGTGTCGGCGGCGATCATGCAACGCGGTGCCTTTCGCCTCGCCCGGCAAGGCGGCGCGATGCTGGTGATCGACTATGGCTATAGCGGCCCTGCCGTCGGCGACACGCTGCAGGCCGTGAAAGCGCATCGCTTCGCCGATCCCTTCGCCGATCCGGGCGAGGTCGACCTGACCACCCATGTCGATTTCACCGCGCTTGCCGACGCGGCCCGGAGCGCGGGGGCAGCGGTCAGTCGGGTCGCGACCCAAGGCGACTGGTTGCAGCGGCTGGGCATCGATGCGCGGTTGCAATCGCTTGCGACATCGGCGCCCGACCGCGCCGAGGAGTTGAAGGGTCAGCGCGACCGGCTTGTCGCGGCCGACGCGATGGGCGAATTGTTCAAAGTCATGGCCATCACCGCGCCGGGCTGGCCAGCCCCTGCCGGGTTTTCAGGAGACAGTGCTTGACCATCCTTCATCTCGCGACCCCGGACGATGCAGAGGCAATCGCGACCTTTGCCACCGACTCCTTCTCCCGCACTTTTGGTCATATTTACGACCCCGCCGACTTGGCCGCCTTTCTCGCGACCTGGAACCCACCCGAACGTGTCCGCGCCCAGATCGCTGCATCCGATCATGACATCGGGTTGGTCCGTGACCCAGCCGGTGCCATCCTTGGCTATATCAAAATGGGTCCGGTCGATTTCGATCTGCCCGCTGACCAGCCAACCGACGACGCCGTGGAACTGCACCAGCTCTACGTCGCCGAAGCCGCTCAAGGCACCGGCGTTGCGGCGGCGCTGATGGATTGGGGCATCGCCTGGGCGCGTCAGCGCGCGTCGATCCTGTATCTGTCGGTCTTTACCGAAAATGCGCGCGCGCAGGCCTTTTACCGCCGCTATGGATTCTATGACGTCGGCCGCAATGAATTTCGCGTCGGCAACCATATCGACGAAGACCGTTTTTACAGGCTGGACCTGTGACCGCGCCGTTCGCCACCGCGCTGCCGCTCGCCGACATTCCGCACGGTTTTTTCGGCCGTCGCGGCGGGGTATCGACGGGCGAACTCGCTTCACTCAACTGCGGCCTTGGCTCGGGCGACGATCCGGCGCTGATTGCCGAAAACCGGCGGCGTGTGGCCAATGCGGTGCTGCCCGGCGCAGCCCTCACCGGCGTTTATCAGGTCCATGGCAATCGCTGTGTCGTCGTCGATGAGACGACAGACCTGGCCGCGCGGCCCGAAGCCGACGCGCTCGCGACGCGCACCCCGGGCATCATCCTCGGCATCCTGACAGCCGATTGCGTACCGGTGCTGTTCGCCGACCGCGACGCGAGCGTCATCGGCGCTGCGCATGCGGGCTGGAAGGGGGCGCTGGCCGGGATCACCGACGCCACACTCACCGCGATGGAGCGACTCGGCGCGGACCGCGCGAACATTGCCGCCGCCATCGGGCCGTGCATCGCGCGGGCCTCCTATGAGGTCGACGACGGATTTGTGCAGCGTTTCACCGGCGACGATCCGACCAACGAGCGCTTCTTTGCCGCAGGCAAGCCCGGCCATGCGATGTTCGACATCGCCGCTTATGTCGCCGCGCGGCTCGCCGCCGCGGGGGTCACCCGAATTGCCATCGGCGGGCAGGACACCTATGCCGAGGCGAAAGATTATTTCAGCTATCGCCGCGCGTGCCATAAAGGAGAAAATTCCTATGGCCGCCAATTGTCGGTGATCGGTTTGAACTGACACATTTGGGGGACGGATGACACGCACGCGCCTGTTTGGATTGATCGGCGGCCTGCTGACCTTCATCGTCATGCTTGCGCTGCCCGCCCCGGCGGGCATGGAAACCACCGCCTGGCACGTCGCGGCGATGACGGTGCTGATGGCGATCTGGTGGATGACCGAGGCGCTGCCGCTGACCGTCACCGCATTGCTGCCCTTCCTGCTGGTCCCCGCTTTCGGGGTGATGGATGCCAATGCGATCGCCAAGGAATATTATTCGCCGATCCTGTTCCTGATCCTCGGCGGCGCCTTTCTCGCGCTGGCGATCGAGCGCGTCGGGTTGCACCGGCGCCTTGCGCTGGCTTTGCTCAAGCGCGCGGCGCCGACCGCGACCGGGCTGCTCTTTGCCTTTATGGCCGCGACCGCGCTGCTCAGCATGTTCATTTCAAACACGTCCACCACCCTGATCATGGTGCCTATCGCGCTCGCCGTGGTCCGCGCCGGTGGCATTCGCGCGGGCGAGACGGAAGGCTTTGCCGGCGCGGTGATGATGGGCATCGCCTTTGCCGCATCGATCGGTGGGCTCGGCACGCTGGTCGGCAGTCCAACCAACGCGATCGCCGCGGGGCTGATCGAAAAGGCGCTGGGGCTGCGCATCTCGTTCCTCGACTGGATGATCTACGGCGTTCCCGTCGTGCTGCTCGCCACCCCCGCGGCGCTGTTCATCATCGCGCGGGTGCAGCGGTTGTCCGCACACGCTTTCGACGGACAGGGCGCCGCCGCCGCGCTTGGCAAACAGGCGATCTGGTCGACCGCCGAGCGCCGTGTCGTTCCGGTCTTCCTGCTCGTCTTCCTCGCCTGGGTGGCGCAACCCTGGCTCGAACCCTTGCTGCCCAAAGGCGCGCTGACCGACGGCACCATCGCCATCGCGGGCAGTCTGCTCCTGTTCGTCCTGCCCGACGGCACGGGGCGCCCGCTGCTCGTCTGGAAAGAGGCGGACCGCGCGCCTTGGGGCGTCATCATGATGTTCGGTGGCGGCCTCGCGCTCGCCGCGGCGATCACCGCGAGCGGTCTTGCCGCATGGCTAGGCGCGGTTCTGGCGCCGCTCGGCAGCATCCCGACGATCGCGCTGGCCGCGATCATCGTCGCGCTCACCATCCTGATCACCGAATTCGCCAGCAATGTCGCGACCGCCAGCGGCATCATGCCGGTGCTCGCGGCACTGATCGCAGCGACGGGAGTCGATCCGATCCTTCTCGCGCTGCCCGTCGCGATGGCGGCGAGCTGGGGCTTTATGCTGCCCAGTGGTACTGGCCCCAACGCGCTCGCGTGGGCGACCGATCATATCGCGCTGCCGCGGATGCTGAAGGCGGGACTGGCGCTCGACATCATCGGCGTGCCGCTGCTGATCGGGGTGATCTGGGCAGTTGCAATGCTGGGGTGACGCGCGGGGCAAAGGGCGCTAGTTGCAACGGAAACTAATCTGGCCCCAAGGAAAACTTCATGCCCCCCATCGACAACAGCGACCTCACCGGTACCACCCCGCGCCGCAAGCCCAAGCAGGACGTCACCGAAATCGGCGGGCGCGAACTGTCGCCGGCGACGCTGATGATGGGTTATGGTTATGATCCGATGCTGTCCGAAGGCTCGCTCAAGCCGCCGATCTTCCTGACCTCGACCTTCGCGTTCGAAAGCGCCGCGGCGGGCAAGCATCATTTCGAGGGGATCACCGGCAAGCGTCCCGGCGGTGCCGACGGCCTCGTCTATTCCCGCTTTAACGGGCCGAATCAGGAAATCCTCGAGGCCCGCCTTGGCGTGTGGGAAAAGGCCGAAGACGCGCTGGTCTTCTCGTCGGGCATGTCGGCGATCGCTACCCTCCTCCTCGCCCATGTCAGCATGAACGACGTCATCGTTCACTCGGGTCCGCTCTATGCCGCGACCGAGACGCTGATCGCGCGTATCCTGTCGCGCTTTGGTGCGACTTATGTCGACTTCCCCGCCGAAGCGTCGCGCGAAGAGATGGACGCGATCCTCGTCCGCGCCAAGAGAATGGCTGAAGACCAGGGCGGAAAGGTCGCGATGGTCTATCTGGAAAGTCCCGCCAACCCGACCAACGCGCTGGTCGATGTCCAGGCGATGCGCGCCGCGACCGATGCCGCCTTTACCGAAGGCGCACGGCCCCCGATCGCGATCGACAACACTTTCCTTGGCCCGCTGTGGTCCAAGCCGCTGGCGCATGGCGCCGACATCGTGCTCTACAGCCTGACCAAATATGCCGGTGGCCACAGCGATCTGGTCGCTGGCGGGGTGCTGGGCGCGAAACATTGGCTTGGCCCGATCCGGATGATGCGCAACACCATCGGCACGATCTGCGACCCGCACACCGCGTGGATGCTGCTGCGCTCGATGGAAACGGTCGAGCTTCGCATGAGCCGCGCGGGCGAAAATGCCGAAAAGGTTTGCGCGTGGCTGCGCGAGCATCCCAAGGTCGATGGGCTGGGTTACCTCGGATTCCTGCCCGAGGGATCGCAGAAGGACATTTTCGACCGCCATTGCACCGGCGCCGGGTCGACCTTCTCGCTGTTCATCAAGGGCGGCGAAGCAGAAAGCTTCCGCTTCCTCGACGCGCTGAAGATCGCCAAGCTTGCGGTAAGCCTGGGCGGCACCGAAACGCTGGCCAGCCATCCGGCGGCGATGACCCATCTGTCGGTTCCCGACGCGCGCAAGGCGTTGATGGGGATCACCGACAATCTGGTCCGCATCTCGATCGGGATCGAGGATGCCGACGACCTGATCGCTGATTTCGCGCAGGCATTGGACGCGGTCTAATTGGCAACTCCCCTCCCGCCTGCGGGAGGGGAGAACTACTTCCGGCCGCGCCAGTCGACGATCTGCCACCCCATTGTCGGCGCCAGCCGCTTCAACCCCCGTGACGGTGTCGTCGCGACCGCCTCATCGGCAAAGCGCAGCATCGGGTGGTCAGACACATGGTCCGAATAGGCGCGAATATGCGCGGCATCGCGGGTGATCGCGTTGGCCGCCATCCAGCCGTCGATCCGCGCGAATTTGGCGTCGCCATAGCAATTCTCGCCCGACAGGCGCGCATGGATATGGTCGGCGCCATCGGGTTCGTCGAGTTGCGTCGCCAGTACATCGTCGATGCCCAGCCGCTTGGCGATCGCATCGACATAAAGATGGAAGGATGCCGTCGCGAGCACCAGCCGGTAACCCGCTTCGCGGTCGGCGGCGATCTGTTCGAGTGCCGCGGGATGGAGCCCGCGCGCCACCACTTTATCGGCATAGCTTTCGGCCAGGGGCGCGATTTCCGCGCGGGCAAAGCGCTGACCGACCAGCAGCCGCAGATTAATCGCCTTCAACTGCGACCGGTCGATTAGACGCAAACCATAGGCGATTCCCGCCAGCCCGACGAGCGGCAACAGCAGTAGACGCCATTGCTGCCGCCGCCGCGCAACATGAATCAAGAACCCGCTGTAGGTCCCTGATCGGGTTATCGTTCGATCCATGTCGTACATCGCCACACGGTGCGCATAGTCCGGCGGCGGGGCGATCGGCGGCGTTTCCATCCCCCGATCATAGAAGCGCGCCGCGCTCGGGCCAAGGGGGCGGGATTAACTTGCCGCGGTGGGGCAAATAAGACAATGTCCTCCGTACGATGGTGTCCAGAGCGGATTTCGAACAAAGCGAGGGTGCAGGTGGCACCGACATCCGCTTCACTGGTCGGCTGACGCTGGCGCGGCTCGGCGATTTGCCGACCCGACTCGACGCGCTCGGCCCGATCGCGACGCTCGACTTGTCGGCGCTCGAGCGGATCGACACCGTTGGCGCGTGGATCGTTACCCGCACCGTCAAAGAACATGGTGCCAAAGTCACCGGCGCCAGCCCCGAAGCCCAGCGCCTGCTCGATGCGCTGGCCAGCGACAAGAGCGAATATCGCGTCCACCGCGATCGCCGCCCACCGCTTACCCGCATGCTCGAACAGGTCGGCGCCGCTAGTGTCGGGGTGTGGAACGAGCTGCTCGGCATCATCGGATTTTTCGGCGCCATGATCATGGCGCTCGGCACCCAGCTGCGCGCGCGGCGACGGCTGCGCTGGCACGCCATTGTCACCCGCTTCCAAACCGTCGGCCTGGATGCGCTGCCGATCATCGGGCTGATGACCTTCCTGATCGGGATCGTCGTTGCGCAGCAGGGCGCAGTGCAGCTGCGCCAGTTCGGGCTGGAAGTGTTTACTGTCAACTTGGTCGGCCGCGCGTCGATACGCGAACTGGGCCTGCTGATGACCGCAATCATGGTCGCGGGCCGTTCGGGCTCGGCGTTTGCGGCGCAGATCGGTACGATGAAACTGACCGAAGAAATTGACGCGATGCGGACGATCGGCGTCTCGCCGATGGAAGCGATCGTGCTGCCGCGCGTCGCCGCCGCGACGATATTGATGCCGCTGCTGGGTTTTTACGCCAGCATCTGCGCGATCATCGGCGGCGGGGTGTTCTGCTGGATCGGTCTCGACATTCCGCCCGTCACCTATGTCCAGCTGCTCCGCGATATCATCCCGATGACCGATTTCTGGGCGATGCTGATCAAGGCGCCGGTGTTCGGCATATTGATCGGGGTCACCGGCTGTTACGAAGGCATGCAGGTGCGACAGAATGCCGAGGAAGTCGGCAAGCGGACCACCTCCGCCGTGGTTGCCGCAATCTTCCTCGTCATTGTGCTCGACGCAATGTTCGCGGTCTTTTTCTCGTCGATCGGATGGAATTGATGAGCGAAGAAATCGACGACCAGGTTGCCGAAGAGCTCGCCGCCGCCGACGCGGTGCGGCCCGGCGACTTCGACAATGCGATCTGTATCCGCGGCCTCGTCAACCAGTTCGGCGACACAATCATCCACGACCATCTCGATCTCGACGTGCGGTCGGGCGAAATCCTCGGCGTCGTCGGCGGGTCTGGCACCGGCAAGTCGGTGCTGATGCGGTCGATCATCGGGCTGCAGACCCCGACGTCGGGCGAGATCGAGGTGTATGGCAAGACGCTCGACACGATCTCCGACGAGGAAGAATCGCGCGACCTGCGCCGCCGCTGGGGCGTGATGTTCCAGGGCGGGGCGCTGTTCTCGACGCTGAGCGTGGCCGAGAATATCCAGGTGCCGCTGCGCGAATTTTATCCGCGCACCGACCAGAAATTGCTTGACGAAATCGCCGCCTACAAGGTCGCGATGGTCGGCCTGCCGCCCGATGCCGGCCCGAAATATCCCGCCGAGCTGTCGGGCGGCATGGTCAAGCGTGCGGGCCTTGCGCGCAGTCTGGCGCTCGATCCTGCGCTGCTGTTCCTCGACGAGCCGACCGCGGGGCTCGACCCGATCGGCGCGGCCAAGTTCGACGAGCTGATCCGCGAGTTGGCCGATACGATGGGGCTCACCGTCTTCCTCATTACCCACGACCTCGACTCGCTCTATGCGACCTGCGACCGCGTCGCAGTGCTGGCGGAGAAAAAGGTGATCGCGGTCGGCACGATCCCGGAACTGCTTGCCACCGAGCATCCCTGGATACAGGATTATTTCAACGGACCGCGTGGTCGCGCTGCGGCGGGCGGGAACCAAACCGCGAAGCCGCGATAGGAACAGCTGATGGAAACTCGCTCGAACAACGTCCTCGTCGGCGGCTTTGTCCTGCTCTTTACCGCCGCGCTCGCCTTTTTCATCGTCTGGCTGGCCAACGACAGCGGCGGGGAGAAGCGCGAATATGACGTCTTTTTCAAACAATCGGTCGACGGGCTTAACAAAGGGTCTGCGGTGCAATTCTCCGGCGTCCCGTCGGGACAGGTGCGCGAAATTGCGCTGTGGCCCGACGACCCGCAATTCGTCCGCGTTCGCATCGAGGTGAACGAGGGCGTCCCGGTGCTGCAAGGCACGACCGCCGCGATCGAGGGCGTCGGCTTTACCGGCGTCTCGCAGATTTCGCTCGACGGAGCGGTCAAGGGCGCGCCGCCGATCACCGACAAAGGACCAGCCGGCAAGCCCGTCATTCCGACGCGTGTGGGAGGGCTGGGCGAACTGCTCAACACCGCACCGCAACTGCTGCAGCGCCTTTCGACGCTGACCGAACGCTTGGCCGAGCTGGCCGATGATGAGAATCAGGCGAGCATGCGCGGCATTTTGAACAATGTCGAAGCCTCGACCGCGATCCTCGCCCGCAACGGCCCCGCCATCGAACGCGCGCTTGCGGACACGCGCATCGCGATCCAGCAAACCGGGGTCGCCGCCGAACAGATCGGCAATCTGGCCGCCGCAACGCAGGGGACGATCGACCGCAATGTCGATCCGGCGATGCGCAACCTGCGCGACACGCTCGCCTCAGCGAACGAATCGATGAAGACGCTCGAAGGCGCTATTGCCGATGCGCGGCCGGGCCTGCAGACCTTCAGCCAGACGACGATCCCCGAAGCCAATGCGCTGATCCGCGATTTGCGTCGGACCTCGGCCTCGCTATCCAGCCTGACCGACAAGCTCGACCAGCAAGGGGCGGGCGCCGTCCTGGGCGGCAGTAAGCTGCCCGATTACAAGCAATGAGGACCAAGCCCGCCATGCCCAATCGCTTCCGCCGCCTCCGCACGCCGCTGCTCGTCGCTGCCGCCGCCGTCTCGCTGTCGGCATGCATCGGCCTTGGCGGCAAGACCCCGCCCTTCCTGCTTACCCTCGACGCAGCGGCCACACCATCGGCAGGCGCCGCGCGCACCGCCGCCGACGCCTCGACGCTGACGATCCTGATCCCGACCGCGCCGCAGAAACTGCGCACGACGCGCATCCCGGTGCAGCAGGACAACAGCAGCGTCACTTACGTCAAGGACGCGCAGTGGGTCGAAGCCCCGAACCGGCTGTTCCAACGGCTGGTGTCCGAAACCGTCTCCGCCAGCACATCGCGCGTCGTGCTCGACGAGGGGCAATATCTGACCGCGCCGGGCGAACAGCTCGCGGGGCAGTTGATGGAATTCGGCGTCGATGCGCGAACCGGCGAAGCGGTCGTCGTCTATCAGGCGATGCTGGTCGCCGCGGGCGGCAAAACGGTCAGCCAGCGCCGCTTTGAAGCGCGCGAAGCAATCGGCGGCGAGGTTGAGGCCAAGCTGGTCGGCGAAGCGCTGACGCGCGCCGCGAACAAGGTGGCGAGTGAGGTTACGGGGTGGCTCGGGAGCTGAGCGTGTTGCGGCGACCTGTTGAACCCGCCACCCCAAAGCTGCCCCGACACCCTACCCCAGTAAACTCTTGCTCGCCTGCTCGGTTACATCGCGCGACAGCCCCGGCTGCGCCAATATCCGTTCCAGCTCAGCCTTCATCATCGCGGCGCGCGCGTCATCGAAGCGCTTCCAGCGGCCGAGCGGGGGGATCATCCGCGCCGACGTTTGCGGGTTTTTCGGGTCGAGCGCGATGACCAGATCGGCGATCAGGCGGTAGCCCGCGCCATCGGCCTGATGGAACGCCGCCTGATTGCCCGAGAGCGCACCATAGAGCGACCGCACCCGGTTGGGATTGGCCAGCGTGAAGTCGGGGTGCTGCGCCAGTTCCTTCACCGCATCGACGGTATCGGCGCGCAGCGACCACGCCTGCACCTGGAACCACTTGTCGAGCACGAGCGGGTTGTCGCGATAGCGTTGGTAGAAGATGTCCAGCGCCGCCACCCGCTCGTCGCTGTCGCCATGCGCCAGCGTCGCCAGCGCCGCCTGCCGTTCGGTCATGCCGTCGGCGTCGGAGAAAATCCGGAACGCCAGCGCCGGCACATCGTCCATCGCCGTCGCCGCCAGATAGGCGAGCGCGACGCCGCGCAGGCGGCGGCCGCCCTTGGCCTTGCGCGACAGGTCGGTGGCGGGCGGCGCCGCGCCCGCCAGAATCGCGCGCCACTGGCTTTCCAGTGCGGTGCCGATCGCAGCCTGCAATGCCAGCCGTTCGCGGCGGATCGCGCCGGGGTCGACCGTCACCATCTGGTCACCGATAAAGGCTTCGCTGGGCAGCAGCACCGCCTCGGCGACAAACGCGGGGTCGGTCGCTGCACCCGCCAGTGTCTGGCCGATCGCATCGATGACCGCTTGGCTGCCGCGCGCTTTGCCCGACACCGCGGCAACCAGCGTATCGAGCATCAGTTGCTGCAACGCCTCGTACCGCGCAAAGGGATCATCGTCGTTCGCGGCGAGCCACGCCAGCTCGCCGTCTGCGCGCGCAAAATCGACGATCACCGGCGCTGAAAATCCGCGGTTGATCGACAGCGCGGGGCGCGCCGCAAAGGCGCCGAGCGGCACGCGCTGCGTCGCACCCGTCAGGGTGACCAGCGTTTCGGGCAAGGCCGCGCCGCTGCCGTCCATGGCAAAGGCCGCGAGCTTCAGCGGGATCATCATCGGTTGCTTGTCGTCCTGCCCCGGGGTCGGCGGCACCGTCTGCGTCACGTCGAGCGCCCAATCGCCGCTCTCTTGAGCCAGCGACAGCGTCAGGCGCGGCGTCCCTGCCTGGCTGTACCACAGGCGGAACTGCGTTAGATCAATGCCCGCCCCCTCCTCGATCGCGCGGACAAAATCCTCGCACGTCGCGGCCTCGCCGTCGTGGCGCTCGAAATAGAGATCGGTGCCTTTGCGGAAGCGGTCGGCACCGACCATCGTCGCCATCATGTGGATGATTTCGGCGCCCTTGTTGTAGATGGTCGCGGTGTAGAAGTTCGAGATCTCCTGAAAGCTGTCGGGGCGGATCGGGTGCGCCAGCGGCCCCGCATCCTCAGGGAATTGCGCGGCGCGGAGCAGGCGGACGTCCTCGATCCGCTTGACCGCGGGCGAACCCATGTCGGCCGAAAAACATTGGTCGCGATAGACGGTGAAACCTTCCTTCAGCGACAGCTGGAACCAGTCGCGACAGGTGACGCGGTTGCCCGACCAGTTGTGGAAATATTCATGCGCGACCACCCCCTCGACCCCGTCATAATCGACGTCGGTCGCGGTGTCGGGGTCGGCGAGAATGTAGCGGGTGTTGAAGACGTTGAGCCCTTTATTCTCCATCGCCCCCATGTTGAAATCGCTGACCGCAACGATGTTGAAGAGGTCGAGGTCATATTCGCGGCCATAGACGCGCTCGTCCCACGCCATGCTGTCCTTCAGCGCCTGCATCGCGTGTTCGGTGCGATCGAGATCGCCGTCGCGGACCCAGATACCGAGTTCGACTTCGCGCCCCGACATCGTCGTGAAGCTGTCGCGGTTGACCACCAGATCGCCCGCGACCAGCGCGAAGAGATAGCTCGGCTTCGGCCACGGATCTTCCCACAGCGCCCAATGATTGCCGCCCGCGCCATCGCCCTTGGCGATGCAATTGCCGTTCGACAGCAGGATCGGGAACGCCGCTTTGTCGCCTTCCATCCGCACCTTGTAGCGGCTGAGCACATCAGGGCGGTCGGGGTGAAAGGTGATCCGGCGAAACCCTTCGGCCTCGCACTGGGTGCACAGCATGCCGTTCGACGCATAGAGTCCCATCAGCTGGGTGTTCGACGCGGGATGGATCAATGTGTCGATCTCGACCGTCGCCGCGGTGCGCTCGCCCAGATCGACGATGAGGTCGGCGCCGTCCATGCGCCAGTCGTTCCAGCCCTCGCCGTCGACACGCACCGCCGCCGGGGTCAGCCCGTCGCCGCGCAGCACAAGCGGGGTCGGCGCATCGGCCTGGCGGACGACCGACAGCGCCGCGGCAACGCGCGTCGCTTCGACCGCCAAGGCGAAATCGAGCGCGACGTCGGGCACCTGCCAGTCGGGCGGGCGATAATCGCCGCGGTGGATGGTGACGGGAACGGCGGGGGTCGAAGAGGCATCGGTCATGTTTCGGGTCTAGGCGCGGGGCGCGGGGCGCGCAATAAGGCGGGCGATGGGACAGATGCTGATTTTCGGTTTGGGCTATGCCGCGAAACATCTTGCGGACCGCCTGCGCGCGCGCGGGTGGGATGTGGTCGGGACAACGCAGGACGGGCGCGGCGACAGCATTGCTTTTGCCGACGAGGGCGCGGTGCTCGCGGCGCTGCGCTCGGCGAGCCATATCCTGTCGTCGGTGCCGCCGGTCGCTGGCGTTGATCCGGTGCTGGCGCGCTATGTCGATGCCATCGCGATCGCGCCCGCAACATGGGTCGGCTATTTCTCCTCGACCGGCGTCTATGGCGATGCGGGCGGCGCTTGGGTTGACGAAAGCGCGCCAATCAAAGGGCGCCGCGCCGACCGCAACGCAGCGGACGCTGCGTGGCAGGCGCTGCGCGGCGATGTCGCCGTCTTCCGCCTCCCCGGCATCTACGGCCCCGGCCGCTCAATCCTCGATCGCATCGGCGAAGGCCGCGCGCACCGGATCGACCTGCCCGATCAGGTGTTCAGCCGCGTCCATGTCGACGACATCGCAGGCGGCGTAATCGCGTCGTTTCGCGGACCGGCGGGGGTCTATAACCTCGCCGACGACGAACCTTGCCACCAGAACCGGTTGGTCGAATGGGGATGTGCAATGCGGGGCGCGCCGCTGCCGCCGCTGCAAACGCTGGAAGAGGCAGGCCTGTCGCCAGCGGCGCGCGCCTTTTACGCAGAGAGCCGGCGCGTTGCGAATGGGAAGGCGAAGCGGTTGCTCGGCTGGACGCCGCGCTATCCGAGTTTTCGGGAGGGGTTGCTAAGCTGCTCATAGCCCTCGCGGGGGCGACGGGCTAAATCAAGACATCCACCGTGTGGATCAACACCCCGACCAGTCCGCCAACCAGCGTCCCGTTGATCCGGATAAATTGCAGGTCGTCTCCCACCGCATTTTCCAGCCGGTCCGTGATCGTCTTCGCATCCCAGCCGCGGATCGTGTCCGACACCAGCTTGAGCGCGGTTTCGCCATAGCTGTCGACCACGCCGACGACGGCGCGGCGCGCATAGCGGTTGAGCGTGCGCTTGATATGGGCATCCTCACCCAGCATCGCACCAAACTGGGTCACCAGTTCGCCGATCCGCCCCGCCAGCATCGTGTCGGGATTGCGCGCCGCCTTGAGCAGAGCGCCGCGGCCCTGCTCCCACAATCCGTCGAGCCAGCGTTTGACCGCTTTGTTTTCGAGCAGCTCGTCGCGGACCTTGGCGACCTTGGCTTTGACTTCGGGGTCGTGCTGCAGGTCGAGCGCCATTTTGGCGAGCCCTTCCTCGACGCGGATGCGCAGCGGGTGTGTCTCATCGACTGCCATTTCGCTGAGCAGCTTCGACAGCCCCGCGACGATACGGTTGGAAATGCTTTCGTCGAGCCCCGTGAAACGGACAATCGCGTTCGAATTATCGTGAACCATCTGATGAATCAGGTGATCGTTGAGTTCGAGCGTCTTCGATCCCCATTTGACCATCGCATCGAGCAATGGCTGGTGCCGCCCTTCGGCCAGCGCGGCCTGTAATGCCTGCCCCAGCAATGGCGCAACATCGAGTTCGCGCAGGCGGTCGGCGATCGCCGATTTGACCATTCCGCCGAGGCGCTGCTGGTCGAGCGCCCCCAGCGCGTCGGCGATGATCCGCGACGCGCCGATCTTGAGCCGCCCGCCGCCCTCGGCGGGTTGCGACAGGAAGGCACCGACGGCGCCTGCGACATCGAGCGCCTGCATCTTGCGCGCGATCAGGCGCGGCAGCAGGAAATTGGTGAGCAGGAAGCGCGCCAGCGTATCGCCGATACGGTTCTTGTTGCGCGGCACGATCGCGGTGTGCGGGATCGGGATGCCCATCGGGTGGCGGAACAAAGCGGTAACCGCAAACCAGTCAGCGAGCCCGCCGACCATCGCCGCCTCTGCAAAAGCGCGCACAAAACCCACCGCAGGGTGGACGTCCTGATAAAATTTGGCGGTGATGAACACCAGCGCCATCAGCCCCAGCATCCCCGTGGCGACGACACGAATGTTCAGTCCGCCGGTCGGAACGGCAACGCCCACCCGCAGGGGGTGGGCGCTTCCGGTCTCGTCCGGGGTCGAAATCTTGTCCATCATGCGCCTAAAATGGCGAAGCGCCGCAAAAGTTGCAACCGAGGCGGCACATTTGGCCGCGCTCGATCACTCGGCCGGTTGCGGGGCAGGCACGCCATGGGGCTTGGTATCGTCGCCTTCCTCATAAGTGAGCAGATTGCGCGAGAAGAACCGGCCCAGCCGTTTCTCCACACTATCGGCCAGACTGAAGCCCGCGGGAACGATCAGCAGCGTCAGTAGCGTCGACAGGATCAGACCGCCGATCACGACCACGCCCATCGGCGCGCGCCATGCGCCATCGCCCGACAGCGAAATCGCCGTCGGCACCATGCCCGCGACCATGGCGACCGTGGTCATCACGATCGGCTGGGCGCGCTTGCGGCCGGCATCGAGCAACGCTTCCATCTTGCCGACCCCGTGATCCATTTCCTCGATCGCAAAATCGACGAGTAGGATCGAGTTTTTGGCGACGATGCCGAGCAGCATGAGCAGCCCGATATAGACCGGCATCGAGATTTCCATGCCGGTGATCGCGAGGCCCAGCAGCCCGCCAAGCGGCGCGAGCAGCAGCGACGACATGTTGACCAGCGGCGACAGGAAACGGCGATAGAGCAGCACCAGCGTCGAGAACACCAGCAACAACCCCGACACCACGGCGATCAGGAAGTTGGTGATCAATTCGGCCTGCCACTTGGCGTCGCCCTGCACGACTTTGCGGATACCCTGCGGCATTTCTTTAACCGCGGGCAGTTCGTTGATCTTCTTCTGCGCGTCGCCGGTGACCAGCCCCGGCGCCAGGTCGGCACCGATGACGATACGCCGCGTCTGGTTATAGCGGCGCAGTTCGGTCGGCCCGGCGCCAAACCCGATTTCGGCGACTGACTTCAACGGCACGGTG
Source organism: Sphingopyxis bauzanensis (assembly GCF_002205675.1). GTDB lineage: Bacteria > Pseudomonadota > Alphaproteobacteria > Sphingomonadales > Sphingomonadaceae > Sphingopyxis > Sphingopyxis bauzanensis. Next base: position 725,405 of record NZ_NISK01000002.1, read on the forward strand.
GTCCCGCGGGACGTCGGCACCGGCAGATTCTCGATCGTCGCCAGGCTACGGCGCGAATCTTCGGACAGCAGCACCCGGATCGGAATCTGGCGATCGGACAGCGAGAATTTCGCCGCATTCTGGTCGATGTCACCCAAGGTCGCGATACGGATCGTCTGGCTGAGCGACGCCGTCGTCACGCCGAGTTCGGCGGCGAGGTCCATGCGCGGATTGACGATGATTTCAGGGCGCGGAATATCACCCTCGATCCGCGGCGCGCGAAGTTCCTTCACCCCGCCCATCTGCGCCACGATCGTGCGGGCGTGTTTTTCGAGCGCGACCGGATCATCGCCGCCGATCACCATCGTGATGTCGCGTCCTGAAAAGCCGCCCGACTGGCTCTGGAAATTGACGCGCGCATCGGGAATCGCGGCCAGCTTGGATTGCAGACTACGTTCCCATTCGACGCTGGTTATCTCGCGATCTTTCTTGAGCGTGATAAAGCCATTCCCGCCGCCGACATTGACGTCATAGAAAGCAGTTTGCACGACCGGGCTATTGTCGAGAACTTCCCCGATCTGCCGCGCGATGTTTTCACTTTGCGACAGGGTCGAGCCGGGCGGCAGTTCATAACGAACCTGGCTATAATCGCTGTTGGTCGTCGGCTGGAACTGCTGCGGCAGCACCATGAACAAGCCGATGCTGGACAGGAAAGCGAGCAAGCCGATGCCGACGATCCAAACGCGGTGATCGTGCAGCCGCGCCCAAGCCCGCTGGACCATGAACTTTGCCCAATGGGTGAACGACCACTGTCGCAGCCCCATCGCATAGACGGCAGCACCGATCAGAATGGCAATCAGACCGGTAGCAAGGAAGGTGACAATCGCCATGAGCGGCGTCAGCACCAGGAAATGGATCGCTGGATTCGGGCCGTCCTGCCCCGCGGGAACGGGCTGGAAGTATGAGAAGATCGAATAGAGGACATAGAGTCCTGCCAGAACGAGCGGTACCGCCAGAAAGGCGATCCTGGTCCGGGTTCCGTCATAACGCGCGCGCACTGCCTGCTGCTTGGTGCTGTCGAGCGTCCACGCCAGCAGTCGTTCATAACGATCGACCCACGGCCCTGCCGCATGCTCCTGCTCACCTTGCGCCGACAGGAAATAGGCGGCGATCATTGGCGTAATCATGCGCGCGACTGCAAGGCTGACGAGCACCGCGAACACCACGGTCATTCCGAACTGGACAAAGAATTGCCCCGAAATTCCGGGCATCAGCGCCACCGGCAGGAACACCGCAACGATCGACATCGTTGTCGCGACGACGGCCAGGCCGATTTCGTCGGCGGCGTCTATCGACGCTTGATAGGCGGTTTTGCCCATGCGCATGTGCCGGACAATATTTTCGATCTCGACGATCGCGTCATCGACCAGCACCCCCGCGACCAGGCTGAGCGCGAGCAGCGACAGGCTGTTCAGCGAAAAGCCCATCAGGTCCATGAACCAGAAGGTCGGGATCGCCGACAAGGGAATCGCCAGCGCCGAAATCAGCGTCGCGCGCCAGTCGCGCAGGAACAAGAACACGACGATGACGGCGAGCACCGCCCCCTCGCCCATCGCGAGCATCGAACTGCGATATTGTTCCTTCGTATATTCGGTGCGCGTGAACAGAATCTTGAAGTCAACCTTGGGGTTCGCCTTCTTGATCTCAGCCAGCTTTTTCATCGTCTCGTCATGAACGGTGACGTCCGACGCACCCTTGGCCTTTTCGATCGAGAAGCTGAGCACCTGACGACCCTTGATCTTCGCCAGGTTGCGCTGTTCGGCATAGCCGTCGGTTACTTTGGCGACGTCGGACAGGCGCACGGTGCGACCATTGCCAATCGACAGGCGTGAGTTGCCAAGGTCCAACGCGTTGGCGGCGTTACCCAGCACGCGAACAGCCTGTTCGGAGCCGGCAATTTCGGTACGGCCGCCCGCGGCGTTAACGTTGGTCTGGCGCAGCTGCTGGTTAACCTGACTCGCGGTCAGGCCATAGCTTTGCATGCGCGCGGGATCGAGGATGACGCGAATTTCGCGATCGACCCCGCCAGAACGGCGGACTTGGCTCATGCCGGGGATTGCGAGCAAATCTTTCGCGACCGTATTATCGACATACCATGAAAGCTGTTCGAGCGTCATGTCGGATGCCTCGACCGCGAAGTAGGTAATAGGGCCACCGGCGATGTCGACGCGTACCACCTGCGGTTCCAAAATCCCGTCGGGCAGGTCGCTACGGATCTGCTGAACCGCCTGATTCACGTCGTTATAAGCGCGGTCGATCGGGGTGCCGATTGCGAACTGCACCATCGTGCGGCTGTTGCCTTCGCTGACATAAGACGACATTTCGTCGACGCCGCTGACGCCGCGTACCGCCGCCTCGACGCGCTGAGTGACCTGCGTCTCCAATTCAGTCGGCGCGGCACCGGGTTGGACCACGATGACCTGCACCGCCGGAAATTCGATGTCCGGATTATCGTTGACGTCCATCCGGTTAAAACTGACAATCCCGGCCAGCAACAACAGCACGAACATGACGATCGGCGGCACCGGATTGCGGATGCACCAGGCGGAAATGTTGCGAAAGCTCATGATTCAAACGCCTTTTGTGCGCACGCGATCGGGGACGATTATTGCGACGATTTCTGGATCACCGGCTTCACCTTGTCGCCGACGTTCAGGAAAGCGCCTGCCAGCACGACCACTTTTTCCTGGCCGGTAAGCCCCGACGCGATCGACACGCCGTCATCGGTGACGGTGCCAACCTTGATCGCGCGGCGCTGGATGGTGTCTTTGTTATCGACGATCAGGACATAATTGCCCTCGGGGCCGCTCTGGACGGCGCTTTCTGGCAGCAGCGGGGCTTCGTCGGTGCCCGAAATCAACCGCGCGTCGGCAAAACCGCCGGGGCGCAGCGCGGCGCTGTACGGCACCGCGATCCGGACCATGCCCTGCCGCGTGTCGGGGTTGATCACGGGCGACACCTGCCAGACCTGACCCTCGACGTTCAGGTTGCTGCCGACGGGCGTGATCGTCGCGCGCGTTCCAACACGCACGCGCTGCAAATCGGCCTCGGCCATCTGCGCCAGCAATTCCATCTCACCGCCGCGCGCCATGCGGAACAAGACGCCGCTGCCGGCGCCAACGATCTGACCGGGTTCGACGCCGCGCGTCAGCACCAGGCCAGCCGCTGGGGCGACGATGTTCAGGCGACCATTGCGCGCCTGGGCCTCGGCATATTGGGCTTGCGCGACGCGGACGCGCGCGTTCGCTGCATCGCGGGTGGCGCGCTTGCGGTCCATGTCTGCCTTCGAAATGAAACCGCGCGACACCAGCGCTTCGGCACGCGTCAGTTCCGCTTGCGCCAGATCGGCGTCGGCCTGCGCCACACGAATCGAGGCGGCGAGACTTGCCGCTTGCTGTGTCTGCACCGAACGATCGATGATCGCGAGCGGCTGTCCGGCACCGACCCACTGACCGGGCTCGACCAGCACGCGAACGACTTGCCCGCCTTCGCCGGCGATCCCGACGGGCATTTCGCGTCGTGCCGCGATTGTGCCATTGGTCGAAATGGTCGACTGAACCGACACGCGGCCCGGTACCATCACGGTGATGCTCGGCATCGCTGCGGCGCCTGCGCCGCCTGCCGCGCCGCCAGCGCCCGCGGCACCGTCTTTGCTCGAGCTGAAAGCGTACCAAGTCGCTGCCAGGGCGAGCGCGATCAGCACCAGTGCGATGATCAGGCGCGTCCGTTTGCGGCGGCTGTCCGCCTCGTCATAATAGCTCTCGGTCGAACCCGCGAGGCTGTCCATCACATCCACTTTCCGCTCGTAGTTCACGCCGAAATCCTCCTGCCTCAAGCGGCATCCGATGCGGCAAGCGCGACAGCGCTCCGCCCCCTCAGGCCCGCACGACAGGACCGAAATCCCGTATGAGGTGTATTACCCAATTAAATCACCACTTGCAAGAGGCCAAAACCGGTCCCCGCGTCTAAGCCCCCGGCGCGTGGGTCTTAGGCGGGGACAGCCCCAATTTCCAGTGGTTAGAGACATGAAAAAGGGCGGCGCGCCTGACGGCGAGCCACCCTTTGATCCGGCCAGGGTCGAACGACCCAGCGCCGGTGTTATCGATTCAGCGGACGCGTCCGCGGCGCACCAGATTGACGATGGCAAGCAGCACGACCGCGCCGATGAAGGCGGTGAGAAGGGTCATCGGGTCAAAGGCGTTGCCGCGCAGGTGACCGCCGCCGAGGAACTGGCCGAACAGAAAGCGGCCGAGGATCGAACCGATACAGCCGACGATGATGTTGAGGAAGATGCCTTGCTGGGCATCAGTACGCATCACGATGCTGGCCAACCAGCCGATCACGCCGCCCATGATGATTGCGATAATGAAATCCATGATTTTGACCCCCTACGATCATTGATGGTGCCCGACATTGCGGGCAGGCATTTGATAACCCGGATATTTGAAAACGCCTAATAGAATGGCGGCGGTGCCATCCTGCACCGCCGCCATACCGATTTGCTGATTAACGAACGCTGCCGCGGCGAATCAGATTGATGATCCCGAGCAACACCACCGCGCCGATAAACGCCCACAACAGACCGATCGGGCTGAAGGTGTCGAGGCTGGCACCCATGCCGAAAAAGCTGCCGAGGAAATTGCCCAGGAATGCCCCGACGATGCCAACGACGACATTCAGGATGATGCCCTGCTGTCCGTCGGTGCGCATGACGATGCTCGCCAACCAGCCGATAATACCGCCAACGATCAAAGTAATGATCAAGCCCATGATTTTTCCCTTCCTGAACAGCCGGGCAAACGCAGATACCCGGCTGAAATAAAACGTCCGGTCGCGCCCAGACATCGTTTCAACGATGCCAACACAATGCGGAGAGGAAGCGAAAGGTTCCCGGCCGGCCGCAAAGGGCGCGGCCGGGAAAGTGGGATCAGTTCCAGATCAAAGAACTGCTCCGGGTCGCAACGACGGCTTAAGCAGCCCCGTGCGACCGCGATGTGACATCCGTCACAGGCGCAAAAATAATATGCAAAAAAGTCGGGAGGTGGCGTTCGACGCAACGCGCGGCGATCAAACGAAATGGGGGCCGACATCGCTGCCAACCCCCACTATCCGGTCCTATCCCGGCATACTCCGTCTCACTTCATCCCGGTCCGCTTTTCTTACGATCAGCAGCCCGCAAAACGATGCGTTGCGGCGCACCCCGGAACAACCCGGCGACGGTTTGGTCGGCCCCCTTTCGGGGGCCGGCCGCACCTGGAAAGCCCTTCATCATCTCTTCCTGCGTCTGCCGAAGCAGTCGCTGTCCAAGCGATGGACTGCATTTCCTGTACCTGATCGGGTCCGCATCAACTCGTGGGAATCGCTACGTTCCGTGACCAGGCTATCGGTCGATTTCCTCGTAAGTCCGGCCCGTTCTCTTCTGGCTAGTCTTGCAACTACCCTTGATGTCCCGGCGGTCTTTCGTCTCTGTCGTCCGATGATTTGAAGCTGACATGAAGCTTTCCGAGCGCCAACAGAAAAACGTTCAAATGCCCTGTCCGAACGTCGGTCTCTGTGGATAAGTCCGGCATTAGCAACAAGCGGATTCGGCGCAGCATTTTTGTAACAAGGCTGCAGCATTTTCGGATTCGGATTTGCCGCGCTAGCAGTCGCCGGTCGTCCGCCGACTCGTAGCGGCGAGTCGCCAATCCGACTCGCTCGGGGACTACGCCCGCCCTAAATCACCCTTGCCGATCGTCCCCGACGCCATCTCGAGCATCCGGTCGAGGCTCTTGCGTGCTGCCAGCCGCAGGCCTTCCTCCATCTCGATCTGCGGCTTCAGGTCGCGCAGCGCGAGGTAGAGCTTTTCCATCGTGTTGAGCGCCATGTACGGGCAGATGTTGCAGTTGCAGTTGCCGTCCGCCCCTGGCGCCCCAATGAAGGTCTTTTCGGGGATCGCCAGTTCCATCTGGTGAATGATGTGCGGCTCGGTCGCGACGATCAGCGTGTCGCCGGGGAAGGTCTTGGCGAATTGCAGGATGCCACTGGTCGATCCGACATAATCGGCGTGGTCGACAATGTGCGGTGGGCATTCGGGGTGCGCGGCAACCGGCGCGCCGGGGTGCTGCGCCTTCAGCTTGATGAGCTCGGTTTCGCTGAACGCTTCGTGGACGATGCACACGCCGGGCCAGAGCAGCATCTCGCGCCCGAACTTGCGGTTGAGATAGCCACCGAGGTGGCGGTCGGGGCCAAAGATGATCGGCTGGTTTTCGGGAATCTGGCTGATGATCGTCTCGGCGCTCGACGAGGTGACGATGATGTCGCTCAATGCCTTCACCGCCGCCGAGCAGTTGATGTAGGTCAGCGCGATATGGTCGGGATGCTTTTCGCGAAAGCGCTTGAACTGTTCGGGCGGGCAGCTGTCTTCCAGACTGCACCCGGCGTCCATGTCGGGCAGGATGACGATCTTTTCCGGGCTCAGGATTTTTGCAGTCTCGGCCATGAACTTAACGCCGCAGAAAGCAATGACATCGGCGTCGGTGTCCGCCGCCTTGCGCGACAACTCGAGCGAATCGCCGACAAAATCAGCGAGATCCTGAATCTCGGGTTTTTGGTAATAATGCGCCAAAATCACCGCGTTGCGGTCTTTGCGGAGGCGCTCGATTTCAGCGCGGAGGTCGAGGCCCGAGAGATTCTCGCGGATGGGAGCAGTCATCTCATTTCCTTATCTGGCTTTTGCCTTAGCGGTCCCCCTACACCGCCCCCCGCGGCAGAGCAATTCGCCGCATCAGCTGGCGAGGCGCGTCGCAAGAGCAATGACGGGCGGCGCCATCGACAGCAGCGATATGGCGACGCGCGTCGCGATGACAATGGCAGCGACGGCCCATGTCGCAGGATGCACGGCGCCTCTGCTGCGCTGGTCATAGCTCGCGATAATCGCAACCACCGCCAGCTGGCAGAGCGCCACCGCAGGCTCGGCCCATGGTCCCATCAGGGGGATCGGAAGTAAGCGCCCCAACGCAGGTTCGAGGATGATAATCGTCGCGCCGATCATCAACCGCCTGTGCCAGTCGGTCGCGCGGCGCCGTCGGATCGCCCACGCGACCATCACGCCGAAAACAAGCGACTCGGTCACCGTCAGCGCCAGGAAATAAGGCGGGGAGAAGAATGGCGGAAAACGGTTCAGAATCAACGACGCAACGCCGGTAAAAATGCCGAGGCAGGTGATGAACAGCGCAAGCAACCCGCCAATGCGGCCGAGCTGGCGATGCCGGGCGAAATTGCCCTGCGAAACGAGCGTCGGCTGCACAATCAGCAGGCCGAGCCACGCGAGCATCAGCACGCCGTGCATATGCACCCAGAACGGCGCCGCGACGGGATCGACAAAACCGCGCAGCGCAAACTGCAGGAAGCCAAAAACGATGAACAGCGCCAGGCCGATCGCCATGCGCTGCCAGAAAACTTCGGAGCGCATCGCCCCCTCACCCGTCGTTGCCATGCCATACCCCCCAGTCGGCTGGAATTGGGTCGAGACTAGCGCAGGATGACGGCGCGCGAAAGCCTGTTAGCCAGCAGGTGTATTGGCGAAGCGCGCGGTCACCTTCGCATCGATCCCCGCCGCCTTGAGCGGCATCGCGAAACTCTGCTCGATCGCCGCTCGCGCAGCGCCTTGCGCCAGCCGCATCGGGGTGGTCCCCTTGGCCTGCTTGATCAGCTCATCCTGCGCCGCCTTGCGGTTGGCGGCGTCGAGCGAGGCTTCGGCGTCGGTCAACGCCAACAGGATCGTCCCGTCGCGAAACTCGCTGATCGCGTTGAGGTCGATTTCAGGTCCAGCGAGCCGCAGCGGTGGCAGGGTGACGGTCAGCGCGCCCGTTGCTGCATCCCAATCAAGGTCCGACTGCTTGAGTTTGCCGAGATCGACCTCATACCGCACTGTTCCGGGCATGATCAGCGTCTTCTTCGCGCTCAGCCCCATCCGGCTCTGCGTCGATGTCACCACCGCCACATAGCGCGCGGTGAACGGCACCAGCACATTCTGATCCTGCAAGCCCTGCAAGCTCGCCGCGACGACAGTTTCGGGATCATAGCCCTTTTGCCAGTCGCGCCATGCCGACACCGCCCACCAGACGGCGAGCAGCAGCATTGCCGCTGCAGCGAGCAGGATCAGGCGCCCGGCAAGGCGCGGCGGGGGTGCGGAGAGATTCGTGGTCATGGTACTGTATAGCCCGAACAGTCGGGCGCGGGTCGATCCATTTCATAACGACCTGTCGCCCCATTGTATCGCAGCACGCGTTCGTAGCTGCATTCGGGGTCTTTCCAATCGGCGAGATCGCTGGGTTTCAGCTTCTGGCCGCTATTGTCCTCACCCCGTCGCGACGTCTGCGGATAGGCGGTCGCAAAGCTGCGATAGGTCAATGCCGGCAATCCTCCGCCATCATCGGGGCCGGGTTTCAGCACCGCTTTGAATTCATATTCGTCGTGGCAAGCGTCGAGCCTGTCTTTCGCATCCTGCTCCGAAAAACAGGCGCGGATCATCAACGCACTGTCCCATTCGACATCGAGCACTTCGCCGCCCAGCCCGATCGCGTGCGGGGCCATGCCAAAGCGCAGCAGGTGCAACCGACTGCCCGTGCCCCCGCCGCCCGAATACGTCGCACGCTGTTCGCCGATCACCCCGACCAGCATTTCCAGCCCTTGTTGGCCATCGGCTTCATCGCCGCTGCGCACCGAAACGAAATGCGGCCACAGCCGCAAGCCCTGCGGCTCGTCCGCAAAGGCCGGGAGCGGCAGCGAGGTCTTTTCGGTATCGCCGGACCCCGGGAAAGTGAGGATCAGATGGGCCGGTCCCTCACCTGCATCGGCACTGTCCGACAGTTCAAAGCATATCTGGCCATCGGGCAGGCACTGCTGGCCGCCTTCGCGGCCGATCAGCTCCACCATGCGCGATTGGCCGGCGGGTGCGGTCTCGGCGGCGGGCTGCGCCGCGGCGAGCAGCATCGTCAAAAGCATGTCAGGCCAGTTCCCATTCCTCATCGCGTTCGCGCACCACGCCGCGCGTGCGCAAGTCGAACAGATGTGCGAGCACCGAGCGCCCGGCGGCGCCGGTCAGCCGCGGGTCTAGCCCCTTGTACATATGCGCGACCATGACCGGGATAACCCGGGTTCCCATTTCCAGCTCGCGCAAAATCTGCCGCTCGCGCTGCTTGCGATGCCCCAACATGCCGCGGACGAGCTGCCGCGGCTTGGTCACCGCGGGGCCGTGCGCGGGGTAATAGACGCGGTCCTCGCGCGCATACAGCTTCGACAGACTGGCCATATAGGCCGCCATGTCGCCATCGGGCGGGCTGACGACGCTGGTCGACCAGGCCATCACATGATCGCCGGTGAACAGCGCGCCGCTTTCGATCAGGCCATAGCAAAGATGGTTCGACGTATGCCCGGGCGTCGCGACCGCCTCGATCGTCCAGCCATCGCCCGACAGACGTTCGCCGTCGGTCAGCACCCGGTCGGGCGCATAATCGGGATCGAACGCCGAATCGGCGCGCGGCCCGTCATCCTTCAACGCCAGCGGCGCACAGCCGATGATCGGCGCACCCGTCGCGTCCTTCAATGGGGCGGCGGCGGGGCTGTGATCACGGTGGGTGTGCGTACACAGGATCGCGGCAACGCGCTGCCCCGCAACCGCGCGCAAAATGGCGTCGACATGCCCCTGCCCGTTAGCGTCAGCCGGATCGCCGATGCTCATGCCGCTCCCGGTCGGGCCGGGGTCGATCACCGCAACATCGCTGCCCGCACCGACAATCCACGTCTGGGTGCCGGTAAAGGTATAGGGCGACGGGTTCGGCGCCAGCACACGCCGGACCAGCATCTCATGCTGCTCGCAATCGCCGGCGCGGATGCTGTCAGGCCAGGGCTTTTCTTCGCTCATGGATGTCATGTGGCATTGCGGGGGGCGGAACGAAAGGGGTGGCGGCGATCATTTGGCGATAGTGGTTGGAAACGAACGCTGCGGAATTCTCTTCTCCACTCACTTTTAGGGAGGGGCCGGGAGTGGGTAGCCGCCGAAGGCGGCGCTCCGCCTCGGCTCGCCTATCGCTCGCACCCACCCCTAACCCCTCCCTGGAAGGGAGGGGAATGTGTCAAATCCACCCAACGACAGCCATGCCTCCTTCCCCCTCGCGCGAAAAAGGGAGCGGTCGCCCGCTCCCTTTCCCCGCCCCTGCTGCCAGCCCCACCGGGGAGCAAAGGCTGGCGCCAAATCTGGTCGGGCCTAGTGGTCCGATTTCTCGATGTCGGCGATCGCCTTGTCGAGGTCGGCGGCGACCTTCGCGCGCATGTCGTCGGACAGGCCACGGGCACGCTCACCCTCGGCGAAGGCCTCGCGCGCTTTTTCCAGCGCCGACAACCGCGCCGCTTTGCCTTCGGCGCTGTCGTTGCAAGCGAACATGACAACCCGGCTGCGCTTGTTTCCGTCGCTCTCGTCGCGGTTGACGATCGGCGCCGCCTTTTTGCTGTCACCGCACTTGCCGAGCACCATCGTCTGGCCATGCACCGACGACCAGGCGCCATGCGGAATAGGGGGCATCGGCGGTGTCGGGGCCAGCACGGTGCGCAGGCGTTCCTTGCGTTTCGCTTCCAGCTTGTCGGCGATCGCATCGGCCTGTTGGCCGGTGATGCCCTGTTCCTTCAGCGTCGCGAGCACATCGTCGCGCGACAAGCTGCCCGGCATGCGGACGTCGATGCGGCGCAGCTTGTCCTTGCCGTCGGCGGGGGCGAACATCACCGTCGGCGCCTTGCCCGCGCCGTCGCCGTCGCGGCGGATGACGATGCGGTGTACTTCACGCTTCTTGCCATCCTTGTCGGTTGTGACGTCCGCGCTGTGATCCGTGAAGACCATCACGCCGGGGGCGTCAGGCGCATCGGGCGCGTCGGCGGGCAGCGGCGGCTCGGCCGGCAATGGCGGCGCGGGCGGTTCGGTCATATCGACCGTCTGCGCCGTGGCGGTCACAACACCCGCCGGCACCAGCGTTGCCGTCGCCGCCAGCACCGCCAGCGTCGCGCCGCCGATCAGCAACCGGCCCGCCAGTCCGCGTTGTTTCGAAATATCCCTCCGCATCAACATCGTCAGCCTCTCCTGCAAATTATCGCGAACCGCCATCGGCGCCGCGAGCGACAGCCGCGAACCGACGGCCGCCTTGGCGATTGCGGTCGCGTAGCGCGCGGTGCGCTCGCCGCGCGTGTCCGCGTCGGCCATCGTCAGCACGCGCGCATCGCACGCCGCCTCCTGATCGAAGCGAAAGGCACGGATCGCGCGCCAAGCGAACGGGTTGAACCATTGCGACGCCAGCAGCACGAGCGCCGCGGCATTTGCCCACAGATCGCCATGATGGTGGTGCGCCAGTTCGTGATCGACTGCGAGCGCGCGTTCGTCGGCGGCATAGCGGGCAAAAAAATCCTGCGGCACGGCGACGATGCGGTGCCTCAGACCAAAGGCGACCGGACCATCGACCGCATCGGTCATCACCAGCCGGATCGTCCCGATCGGCTCGAGCTCGACCGCCTCGGCCAGCACCGCGGCGCGGAAGCGGCGATGCGACAGCAGCGCCAGCGCGAGCACCGCCGCCATGCCCATCGCCCATATGAGAAAGACATGAGGCATGGCATCGGCGAACGACCAAACGGGGGCGACCGGAACCGTCATCGGCGCATCGATCGCGACCAGCATGACGTTGGCGCTATCGGGCGCGGCCACCGGATCGGCGACGGGCAGCGGCGGCAACACCAGCCGCAGCGCCGGGATCAGCCACAGGCTATACGCCAGCCGCGGGCCGAAGTGGCGCGCAAAGGGTTTGCGGATCAGCAGCACCGCCAGCACGAGCAACGCGGTGGTAAGCATCGTGTCGCCCCACACCTGCATCCATGTCGCGGCGCTCATGCCTTGAGCCTCCGCAATAACGCCTCGATTTCGGCGATGTCGGTTTCGGTCAGCGCCTCGCGATCAGCGAGATGCGCGATCAGCGGGCTGACGCGGCCGCCGAACAAGCGATCGACGAATCGCTGCGATTCCTCGCCAACGGCGTCGGCGCGTTCGATTGCGGGGCTATACAGGTAACGGCGGCCGTCGGCCTCGGCGGTCACCGCGCCTTTCTGGACCAGCCGCGCCAGCAACGTCTTGACCGTCGCCTGCGTCCAGCCGTTCTCCTTGCCGATCCGGGTGGTCAGGTCGGCCGCGGTCTGCGGGGCGTCGTCCCATAGAGCCGACAGTACCTGCATCTCCGACTCGCTTGCTCTTTCTGCCATCAGAACCCCTCCCATTGGCACCGCCCATCTGCGATGCGACTACAGATGTAGTCAAAGGGCTGAATGGTCGATGAACGAAGCTGAACGGCCCAACGAGACAGGAGGATCGCCAATGTGTCGGGATTTTTGACAAGCTTTGATGTCAGTAAGGAATCGCTAACCATCGTCTCCGGTGCATATCCGTCGCCGCGCCAAATTGGCACGGCAATTGAATAGTATCAGATGTTCCCGAGTGTTCCGCTCAATTGGAGCGGTGGGGGGCATCGGTCTGGTCCCTGATGTCCCCTGCCCCCACCGGGAAATCCCCACTTGCCCCCGATGCAGACGGGGGGCGGAGCGGCCGAAAGGCCCCGCCCCCCGGACGCTTACCCGCTCGCCAGATTACTGCATATAATGAAGGCGGGGATCAGTCGGCGGTGGTGGGGAAGGTTCCACTGGTCGCCCCGGCGCGGCGGATATTGTCGGCGACCGGTGGCAGCTGGAACGGCGCCGGCATGGGCGGCAGTTCGGTCAGGCGGTCGGCAAAGATCAGGCGCCCCGGCCCCAGCTTGTAGAGAATCATCGGCAGCAAATCTTCGCCGAACACAAAACAGCCTTCGCTGCGGCCCAGCTTGCCCTGCGTCGCGATCAGCGACGGATCGGCATACCAGGCGCCATGCACGACAATGGCACGCACATCGGCATTATTGTTATCGGGCTCCAGCCCCGCAAGCCGCATCGACGATCCGTTCGCGCCCCAATAATAATCGCTGGTGCGGTAGGCACCGCGCGACGTCGCGAGGCTGCCGACGCGGTTCGAGAAGTTTTTCAGCCACCCGTCATGCTGAGGATCCGAACCACGGCCGTGCGTCACCGGGAACATCTCGACCTTGCCCGCGATCATATCGACCAGCGCGAAACGCGAACGCGATGACGGCAGGCCGAAATCGACAATCCCGACGCGGTCGGTCTGCGGAATAAAGCGGCTTTGCATCGCGATCTGTTTGCGCGCGACCGCCAGATAGTCGACCGGCGGCGCGGTCGTTGTCATTGGCTGCCGGATCCAGTCCGGCATCTGCGCGCGCGCTGGCACCGCGGCCATGGCGCCTGACCCGGCCAATCCGGCCAGCATCGCCCTGCGATCGATCAATTTACTCACGTGCTACCCAACCCCGCATTGGCCGCCTTTGGCGATCCTTCGACCTTGCATAAGTCGTGCGTTCGCCGCGAAAGGCAAGCAGTTGGTTCCCTGTCATGCGAGCAAATGTGCCATATATGCTATGAATAGCGGGTTTACGGTGCGGTAAGCGATGATTAGGAGGCTGCGCATGAACGCAACCATCTGGCATAACCCCGCCTGCGGCACCTCGCGCAAGACGCTCGCGATCCTGGAAACGACACCCGGCATTGAGCTGACCGTCATAGAATATCTGAAACAGCCCTACACGGCCGCCAAGCTGCGCCAGCTGTTTGCCGATGCCGGACTGAAGGCACGCGACGCATTACGGCTGCGGGGTACCGACGCCGAAGAGCGCGGACTGACCGATGCCCAAGAGGACGCGATCATCGCCGCGATGGCAAAGCACCCCGCCTATGTCGAACGTCCGATCGTCGAGACCGACAAAGGCGTCCGCCTGTGCCGCCCGCAGGATGTGGTCCGCGAGATTCTCTAGGCCCCTTCCGTCGTAGCTTGACCGAGGCACCCGTCTCCTGAAAGCAAAGAGGCCACGGACAATGTCCGCAGCCCCTCGCGAAAACTCAAATCGCAGACCGATTACGGGCTGGTCGGTTCGTCGTCGCCGTCGGTGAGCAGGACGATCGCTGCGATGATACCAACAGCTGCCAGCGCCAGAACGATCCAGCTGGTCTCGCCTTCCAGCTCGCTCTGACCTTCGACGGGCGAAGCAGCGCGAACGCTCTGCGCCGCCGATGCAGCCACGGGCGCCGCGACCAGCGACGTTGCAGCGAGGCTGATCGCCACCTTCTTCAACAAATTCATAAAATACTCCCTGTCGTAATGATCTGACGAGGTTTTGCGCGGCATTGCGCTACGATATTGTTCTGCCTCGATATTCATAGCCCTTTGGCGAGGGATAATGCAATGGGTCGGCGCATGCGTACTGCCGTAAAAAGCCGCCAGATCGGCGCTAACTTCGTCGGTAAAATGTACTAGCCCGCCATGATCCTGCCGCTCGAGATCGCGAATCGCGTCACTGGCCCCGGCATATCGGCGAACAACCCCGCTTCGGTCCCGGTCAGCCATGCCTGCCCCCCCTGGTCCGCCAGCCGGGTGTAAAGCGCTGCGCGGCGCTGCGGATCCAGGTGCGCCGCCACCTCGTCGAGCAGCAGGACCGGTCGCTGCCCACGCGCCCGCGCGACACAGTCACTGTGGGCAAGAACAAGCGACAGCAGCATCGCCTTTTGCTCGCCGGTCGAACATCGCGCCGCCATCCGACCGGTCGCCGCATGCACCGCGTTGAGGTCGTCGCGATGCGGCCCCGCCGTTGCGCGCCCGGCGGCAGCATCGATCCGTCGCCGCGCCGCGAACAACGCCTTCAGCGAATCCGCCCGATGCGGTTCGGCGCGCACCACACCATCGCCGTCGATCAGCGTCAGCAACGGCCGCGCAAAGGGCGTGTCAGGCTGACTGGCGAGTTCGGTCGATAAGGCTTTCAGCATTTGCTGACGCGCGGCGTCCAGCGCCGCGCCGTGCTCGGCCAGCTGCGCCTCGAGGCTGGCCAGCCATTGCATGTCGGCGGCACCGTGATCGGCCAGCAACTTGCCGCGCGCGCGCAACGCCGCGTCATAGCGATTGCTGCGCTGGGCGTGACGCGGATCGAGCGCGAGGACGAGCCGGTCGAGAAAGCGGCGGCGGTTCCCGGCGGTTTCGACGAACAGCCGGTCCATTGCCGGGGTCAGCCACAGCACGCCCAGCCACTCCCCCATCGAGGCGGCGGCGGCGGCGCTGCCGTTGATCCGCACCAGCCGACGTCCGGGCTGCGTTGGCTCAATACCGGTGCCAAGCGATACTGGCGGCAGGGCATCGCCCGCCAACACTTCGGCAAAGACTGCAAAACCGCCGCTCGCGCCATCGCGCACGATATCGGCCAGCGCGGCGCGGCGCAGTCCGCGGCCCGGCGCGAGCAACGAGATCGCTTCCAATATATTGGTCTTGCCCGCGCCATTGTCGCCGTGCAGCGCTACCAGGCCCGGGCCGGCGACCAGTTCCGCCGCGGCATGATTGCGAAAATCGGTCAGCGAAAGGCGGGTCAGCGTCATCTCATAGGGCGCCTACCGCAGCTCTTCCCGTCACACCACCCCGCCTTCCCACGTTGACGCGGCAAATACTGCGTTCTCGACCCCGCGTGCGACAAACACAAAGAGCGGTCCGCGGCGACAAAGTGGAAATGAGCCCGCAATTTTTTCCAACTGGCGGCAATTTTCGCCATCTTGCCGTAAATTTTGCACTGAAATAATCTGTCGCGAACCCAAAAACCCCACTTAACCGCCGATGAACGAAGTTGGCACGGTCTCTGCATAAGTGTCGGCATCCACCGGAACGGTCCGAGTGGAAGGTTCAAGGAAGGAAAATATCATGGCCCATTTCAATGTCGACTCGTTCAAAAGCTACGCCATTGCCGCCGTTGCTTCGCTCTACGCCTCGGTGATGCTGCTCGGCATTGCCAGCTCGAACAGCCTGATCGTCTGATCGGATTCGACGCTCAAAAACGCCGGCCGCGAGGCCGGGATGGAAAGGAATGAAATGAAACAGGGTTTTCGCAAGAATCGTCGCGATGGTGTCATTTTCGGTGTCTGCGCCGGGATGGCAGACCAGTTCGGCTTCGACGTCTTGTGGACGCGCGTCGGCTTTGTCGCCTTGACGCTGCTGGGCTTTGGCCTGCCGCTGCTGCTGTACCTCGCTGTCGCGATCCTCGCGCCATAGGGCAGCCTACCGGGTCGGACGCGTTCGACACGCGTCGCACCGGCCCGCCTGATCCCAATAAACAAGGGCTCGTCGGCCTGACCGGCGAGCCCTTCGCATTTCAGCGCAGGATCAAACTGCTGGGATCGCAGCGCTGGCCGCGTACCGCCACCGATCATGGGTGGTCAGCTGGCCGCGTTCACTCCGCCCGCGCGGGGATCCCGGTCATCAGCGTGTGCAGCTCACCCGCTTCCCACATTTCCATCATGATGTCCGATCCGCCGACAAACTCACCCTTCACATACAGCTGAGGAATCGTCGGCCAGTCGGAAAATTCCTTGATGCCCTGCCGGACTTCCATGTCCTGCAGCACATCGACAGTCTCATATTCGACCCCGAGCCGGTCGAGCATCGCGATCGCGCGCGACGAAAAGCCGCACTGCGGGAACAGCGGCGTGCCCTTCATGAACAGCAGCACGGGATTGTCGGCGACCAGCTTGGCGATGCGGTCATGCGTGGGTTCGGTCATAATCGTCTCCGGTGGCGCATCGCGCCAGAAATTGGGTGCTGGTCCCTATGAAGGAACGGCAGTCGTCAATTGCAAGGCATGAAGTTCGCCGCCCATGCGTCCGCCAAGCGCCGCATAGACCGCCTTGTGCTGCGCGACGCGCGTCATGCCGCGAAAGGATTCGCTGACGACATGCGCGGCATAATGGTCGTTGTCGCCCGCAAGATCGGTAATCGCGACCTCTGCATCGGGAAACGCCGTGACGATCATCGCCCGCAGATCATCTTCGCGCATGCCCATTGGCTCAGCCCTGCTTGTCCATGAACTGGCGCCGTGCTTCGACCGCCTTGTCATTTAGCGCGGCGCGGATTTCGGCATCGCTGATCTCGACCTGCGCCGCGGTCAGGTCGCCTGCGAGCTTGCGGATCACGTCTTCGTCGCCAGCTTCCTCGAAATCGGCCTGCACCACCGCCTTGGCATAGGCATCGGTTTCTTCGGGGGTCAGCCCCATGCGTTCGGCGGCCCATTCGCCGACCAGCCGGTTGCGTCGCGCGGTGATGCGGAACTGTGCGTCCTGATCACGGGCAAATTGGGCCTCAAAGGCGCGTTCACGATCGTCGAATCCGCTCATATTGTCCTCACGGGTTTGAAACTGTCGCTTTGCAGATAGGTTGCGCGCCCGATGGGTGCAAGCGACCTGTGCTGCTGATCACTTCCCTTTTGCGGGCGAAGGGGTTAGGCTCCGGATCAGGGAATGGGTCGTACCGCAGCAATGAAGACTGCGCCTTGCCGCAAATGCGTCGGCACGGCGCCTCTAGCCTTGGGTTTGGGGGATTGGTGATGACCGTTCGACGTCCGTTTTGCCTGCCGATTCTGGCGGCGCTCGCCTTGGCGGCACCCGGAGCCGCGCAGGCGCAGGGCACCGATCCCACGCTCCGCGACAGCTTTTCGATCGGCGATCAGGGCGGTTCGCTGTGCGCGGTGCAGGCTACGGTGCGCGATGCCGTCATCGACGGCATGTTCGATCGCGCCTGGGTGATCCTGTGCCGCGACGCCAGCCAGCCGGTCGGCACCGTCCGCATGCTGCGCGCCAGCCCCGACAGCGCCCTCGCCCGCATCGAACGCGGCCGCGCCGACACCATTAGCTGCGCCGCCGACGGAACCTGCATCGTCAAGGACAGCAGCGTCGTATGGCAAACGCGGATCGAGAGTGACGGCAACACCGCTTACACGGTCGAAGGCTTTGCTGCCTATGGCGACGCGCTCAACCTGGCGCTCGAATCGATCCGCCAGCGCAAGGTCGTCCCCGGCGTCATCAAGGTCGCGACGACGTCGGTCGGCGGCAATGACGGGTTCGCCCGTACCCTGGCGGGCGCAATCGATGTCGATAAGGCACTCGCCGAGGGCTATCGGCGCAATCACAGCGGCGATTATGCCGAAGCCGCCGAATTTTTCGAAACCCTGTCGCGCCGCACCCAAGACGACCAGGCCGCCGCCGACATCGACCCGACCGAATTCACCCTGAACCGCGCGCTGCAACGCTCGAACCTCGGCGAGTTCGGCGAGGCTGAACGCCTGTTTGCCGAGGCCGAGGCGGTACCGACGAGCGACCCGGTCCAGCTGCGCCTGCGCCGCAATTTCCGGGCGATCCACGCCCTGAACCAGCGCGATTATGATGGCGCGGCCGAGCTGTTGCAGCGACCGATTGCCCCGCTGACCACTGCGATCACGGTTGAGGGTTCCAGCGTCACCTTGACCCCGACAATCGTCGCCGGGGTCAACAGCGGCAGCAATGCCCGCGCCGTCCAGCAAGGGTCGGATCGCGAACGGCTGACCCCGCTCGAACGCGCGCAGATCATCGATGCACAGGCGGTCCATCTGCTCGGCACCGTCGAACGGCTGCGCGGCAATGGTGCGGCGGCCAAGGCGGCGCAGATCGAAGGCCTGTCCGATGCACTGGCAGTCCGCGAAGGCCGCGTTACCTCGATCGTCCGCTTGCGCTCGCAAATGCTGGGAGAACTCGCCCTCGCCGAAGAGGCGCTCGGCGACATCGCCGCCGCCGACGCACGTTTTCTGGAATCGGTGAACGCGCTCGCGGTCGAATATCCCGAAACCAACGCGCTCGCTTCGGCGCGGGCGCGCTACGCCGCCTTCCTGACCCGCCATGGTCAGGACGACAAGGCGCTGACCATCTATCGCGACGTCGTCACCGCGCTGGCCGCGTCGCAGCGCTCGACAACTGGCATGGCCAATATGATGGCGCCCTATTACCGGCTGCTCGCCAGCCGCGCCGCGACCGACCCCACAGCAATCAGCGATTTCTTCGTCGCCAGCCAGTTGCAGGTTCGCCCCGGTGTTGCCGACACCCAGGCGGTGCTGGCGCGCGAATTGTCAAGTGGCAGCGACGATGGCGCGCGGCTGTTCCGCCAGGCGACGACCCTGAACCGCGATATCGAACGTGCGCGGATCGAGGATGCGCGGCTCGGTCAATTGCCGGTTTCGCCCGAAATCAACGCGCTGCGTGCCGATCTGAAGACCCAGCTCGACAATCTGTCGTTCCAGCAAGCCGAAACGATCGTCGCACTGGGCGCCTTTCCGCAATATCGCGTTGTCGCGCCGGGCAAGCTCGACCTGCCCGAACTGCAGCAGGTGCTGCGCGCTGACGAAGCCTATCTCAAAATGCTCGTCGTCGGCGATTCCGTTTACGCGATGCTGATCGAACCGACCGGCGCTCAGTTGTGGAAATCGGACATCAGCGCCGCGGCCCTCGACACCGCGGTCGATACGATCCGCTCGACGATCTCGATCGTCGAAAATGGCCGCCGCGTCACCTACCCCTTCGATGCGGCGACTGCGTACGAGCTGTACGGTCAGTTGTTCGCCCCGGTTGCGGCGCGCCTGCCGAGCGTCGCGCATCTGATCTTCGAACCCGACGGCGCCATGCTGCGCCTGCCGATCAACCTGCTGATCACCGCCGACACCGGGCTTGCGCCCTATGAACAGCGGCTGCTCGATCCCGATGCCGATCCCTTCGACATGCGCCAGATCGCCTGGCTCGGGCGCACGACGCGGCCAAGCACCGCGGTCTCGACGCTCGCCTTCCGCAACGCGCGGCAGGCGGCACCGTCGACGGCGGCTAATCAATATTTCGGGCTGGGCCAGAATCTGCCGATCAATGGCACCACCCTGCCCTCGCTCGGCACCCGCGGCGCGGCAGGCGGTACCGTCGACGGAAGCTGCCAGTGGGACGTCTCGCAATGGGCGCGGCCGATTTCCGCTGACGAGCTGGTGACCGCGCGCAATGCGATGGGCGGCGATGCCGGAACACTGCTCACTGGTGGCGCCTTCACCGACAGCGCGGTCAAGACCCGCACCGACCTCAATGACTATCGCATCATCCATTTTGCCACCCACGGGCTCGTGACCGCGCCCCGCCCCGCCTGTCCCGCGCGCCCCGCGCTGGTCACCTCGTTCGGCGACGGCGATTCGGACGGGCTGTTGACCTTCCAGGAAATCTTCGACCTCAAGATCAACGCCGATCTGGTCATTCTTTCGGCGTGCGACACCGCGGGCGCGGCATCGGTCGCCGCGACGCGCGAGGCGGGGCTGTCGGGCGGCGGCAATGCGCTCGACGGGCTGGTGCGCAGCTTTATCGGCGCCGGCGGCCGTTCGGTGATCGCCAGCCACTGGCCCGCGCCCGACGATTTCCACGCCACCAAGCGCCTGATCGGCGGCCTGTTCAGTGCCAATCAAGGCACCAGCGTCGCCGATGCGATGTGGGGGACGCAGATGCGGCTGATGGACGACAAGCAGACGTCGCATCCTTATTATTGGGCCGGGTTTGCGATCATCGGCGACGGCGGCCAGCCGCTGCTGCACGGCACGACGGCCACCGCCGACGCCGTACCTGCACAGGAAGGTGTCGGCCGCGCTGCCCGCTAAGACTATGCCCCTGTCCGAAGCCAGCATATCCGCCACTGATCCGGTTGCGCCGGACGATCAGCGCCCCGCCGTCCCGCTGGGCAAGCGCGTGCGCCGATTGGTCATGCAGCTCGGCCCGTCAAGGTTGGCGGCGACGATCTTGTTCCTGGTCGTTGCGATCCTGATCGCGCGCTTCAGCTGGCAGATGCCGCTGATCGATGCCGCCGAACGCGCCTTATACGACGCACGCGCGACGCTGATGGCGCCGCATGTCGAACAGGACAAACGCATCGTCCTGATCACCTATAACGACGAAACCCTGTTCAACACCGGCATCCGGTCGCCGCTCGACCGCACCCTGCTCGCCAATGCGCTCGGCAATATCGACCAGATGGGCGCCAAAGCGATCGGGATCGATATCGCGTTCGACTCGCCGCGCCCCGACGACGAGGTGCTGAAAACCCAGCTGCGCGCGATGACGACGCCGACCTGGCTCGCCTATGCCGAGCAGGCGAGCAACCCGAACACGATCTTTTACGAACAGCAGAAATTTCTCGAAGCGTTCATCGCCGACGTCGCGACCGACGAAACCAAGCCAACGAGCGTGCTGTTCCAAACCGACGACGACAGCGTGATCCGCAAATGGCCCGGCCGGCCCAAGAATTTACCGCCATTGATGTCGAACGCCATGGCGCCAGTCGATCCGGCTTTCGGCAATTTCCAAGGCAATATTCGCTTCCTCGTCCCCGCGCGTGCCGCGAAGGGGCAAGAGGAGCCCGTCTTCTCCAACATTCCGATCGACAGCTTCGCGATTCCGATGGACGATGAGACGCGCGCGGCCTTCGCCGAAGGGGTCAAGGACCGTTACGTCCTGATCGGCGGCGACATTATCGACAACGACCAATTCAATACCCCGCTCAGTCGCTTTCTCGATCCGATCACCGGCCAGCACGAGACGATGATCGGGCTGGAGGTCCACGCGCATATGCTGGCGCAGCAGCTCGACAATGCGTGGTCGCGGCCGCTCGCCGGACCGGTGCTGTGGATTCTCGCCATCCTGATCGTGCTCGCGGGCGGGCTGACCAGCCTGATCGACCTGCGCGCGCGCTGGGTCGCGCTCGCCTTTCTGGGGCAAATGGCGTTTTTCATCGCTTTCCCCTTCTGGTTGCAGGGCCGCGGCGTCGATACCACCACCCTGCCGACCTTTGGCTGGGCGATCGGGTGGTTGTTCGGCTATGCCGCGGTCGGCACCGCGGCGCGCACCGTCGGGTCGCGCCAGCGCGCCTTTGCCCAGTCGGCGCTGGGCAAATATCTGCCCGCCGACGTCGCGGCGCAGATCATGCGCGACCCCGACCAGTTGTCGCTCCACGGTGAACGGCGTAATATCTTCTGCGTTTTCACCGACCTCGAAGGGTTCACCAAGCTCAGCCACGCAGTGACGCCGGAAACCGTCGCGCGTCTGCTCAACGAATATCTCGACCGCCTTTCCGAAATCGTGCTCGACCATGGCGGGACGATCGACAAATTCGTCGGCGACGCCGTCGTTGCCTTTTGGGGCGCACCGCTCAGCCGTCCCGACGACGGGCCAAAGGCCGCCGCCGCCGCACTCGCCATGTATGAAGCGGGCGAGAAGTTTCGCGTCGATATGGCCGAAGGCGTCCCGCCGCTCGGCATGACGCGCGTCGGACTGCACGTCGGCGACGCGATCGTCGGCAATTTCGGTGGCGAAGGCCGCATCCAGTACACCGCGCTCGGTGACGCCATGAATACGGCGTCACGGCTCGAGGCAGCCAACAAGGCGCTGAAGACCGGCGTCCTGATCTCGGCCGAGGCTGCGGCGCGCGCCGATCGCGACGATCTGGCGCCGATGGGACGGGTGACCTTGCGCGGCCGCGCGCAGCCGGTCGATGTGTTCAGCCCGCGTCCCGATCTCGACCCCGAACAGCGTGCCCGCATCGCCGCAATGGTCGCCGCGCACATTGCCGACGATAAAAATGTCTATGTGACCTGTGCCACAGCAATACAGGCGGAATTCGGTCAGGATCCAGCCATCATGTTTCTGATAGAACGTCTGAACAATACGAAAAATGGAGAAAGCTATGTCCTTTCCTGATCTGCCAAAGGGCCGTCTGGCCCTCACCGCCGCCGCCGCGATCATGGCGGTCGCGGTCGTCGGTACTGCTGCCGCGCAATCGATGGTCGTGCGCTCTACCGGGCCTTCGGCGAGCAAATATCCGACCGGCGCCAAGCTGAAATCTACCGACAAGCTGACCCTCGTCTCAGGCGACAAGGTCGTGCTGATGCAGGCGGGTAAGACGCGCACCCTGTCCGGCCCCGGCACCTTTGGCGCCAGCGGCACGATCCAGGCCAGCCAATCGATGAGCGGCACAGTAACGCGTATGCTCGCCAAGGGGCCGACAGTGCGCTCACGCGGCGGATTTTCGCGCGGGCCGAACGATCCGGTCCCCGTCGAAGCGCGCGCGCCGAACCTGTGGCTGCTCGACTATCGCGAATCCGGCACCTTTTGCGTGGCCAATCCCGCCACGCTGATGCTGTGGCGCCCCAATATGGAGGGCGACACCGCGCTGGAGATCGAAAGCGCCGGCAAAAAATCGACCGTTGCGATCGTCGACGGCGCCAATTTCCGCAAATGGCCGACCGATGTGCTGCCAGTACAATATGGCGTCGACTATCGCCTCTCGGGCGGTGGCCTCACCGCACCCGTGACGGTTCGCTTCACACCGCTGGAAAATGCCCCCGACACGGTCGAAGGATCGGTCGATATGCTGATGGCAAAGGGCTGCGCGCCGCAGCTCAACCGGCTCGTTGATGCGCTGTCGGATTCCGAAGCGGGGTGAGGTAAACGGATTCGGGCAGGCATTGAACCTGCCCAGTCCATCTGGTAGCAATCAGAAGAAAATCTGCCGATCCGAACGGCAGAACCTTTCCTTGGGTCGAACAATTCGCGCTGCCGGTCTCCGGCAGAGCTTTATGAATTTCCGCACCGCGATTTCGCGGCCGCGTTCGTACTTAAGGGGTCGTGATGATTACGGGGGATTCGGGATATATTGCGCGCGTGTGGCCAAAACGGGTCGCGCTGCGCCGAAACTTGATTGGGTCGGCGGCGTTGATCGCGGTCGCGATGCCCGCCGCGGCGCTGGCGCAGGCTACGCCGCAAATCCCGACCCGCGAGGAAATCCAGCAACCGACGCTGGCACCGCTGACCCCGCCCAATGAACAGGTGGTGTCCGCCGACGACGGCATCGAGCGCGCGCCCTGCCCGCTTGCCAATCCCGAATTCGCCAACGTCCGCATCACGCTGCGGGGCGTCGAATTTTCGAGCGTCGAGGGCATTGATAATGCGACGCTGGCGTCCAGCTGGTCCGATCACGTCGGGCAGGATCTGCCGATTTCGGTCGTCTGCGACATCCGTGATCGCGCCGCGACGACGCTGCGCGCGCAGGGTTATCTCGCCGCGGTCCGCGTCCCACCGCAAACGATCGACGACGGTATCGTGCGACTTGATATTCTCGCGGCGCGCATGTCGCGGATCGAAGTGCGCGGCGACGCCGGGCGCAGTGAACGACTGCTGCAACGCTATCTCTCGCGCCTCGACGACCAGCCGGTGTTCAACGTCATCGACGCTGAGCGTTACCTGTTGCTGGCGCGCGACATTCCCGGACTGGACGCACGGCTGACCCTTCGTCCCGGCAATGTGCCCGGCGAGGTCGTCGGCGAAGTCTTGGTGGCTCGCACCCCCTTCGTCTTCGATACCAATATCCAGAATTTTGGTTCACGCGACGTCGGGCGCTGGGGCGGGGTCGCGCGCGTCCGTATTGCTGGACTGACCGGCATGGGCGATCTCACGACCGCCAGCTTCTATTCGACCCCCGATTTCGACGAACAGCAAGTGGTCCAGCTGGCGCATGAATTCCGCGTCGGCGGCGAAGGCCTGCGTCTCGGCGCCAGCTATACCTATGCCTGGACCCGCCCCGACATTGCCGCCTTTCCGATCAAGTCGAAAACGCAGATCGCCAGCCTATTTGCCGCATACCCGGTTACGCTGACGCAAGCGCACCGCTTGACCATCGGCGGCGGGCTCGACCTGATCGATCAGGACATCGGCCTCGGCGGCGTGCCGATCAACCGCGACCGCCTGCGCGTGTTCAACCTGCGCGCCGACGCCAGCTGGATCGATCCGGGCTCGGTCGCAGGCCGCAGCGGCTTCAGCCCCAGCGAACCGCGCTGGGCGGTGTCGACCGCGCTGGAAGCACGCCAGGGCGTCAGCTTCCTCGGTGCCAGCAACGACTGCGGCCCCGGCGGCGTCACCTGTTTCTTGCCCGGCGCGGTGCCGCTGACCCGCGTCGATGGCAAACCCGACGCCTTTCTGATTCGCGCCAATGCGCTCGCCGAGTGGCGACCGCAAAAGCTGTTCACGCTGTCCGCCGCGCCGCGCGCCCAATGGGCGAGCGACCCGCTGCTCGCCTATGAGGAATTTTCGGGCGGCAATTTCACCATCGGGCGCGGCTTTGATCCGGGTACGATCATCGGCGACAGCGGCGTCGGCGTTGCGTTTGAGGCGCGCTACGGCTCTTTCGTCCCCGCCAATACCAAGGCGTTCGCGCTCCAGCCCTTCGGCTTTTTCGACGCGGCGTGGGTGTGGAACAAGGACGCGGCGTTCAATGGTCTCAATCCGCAGAAGCTCTTTTCGGCAGGGGGCGGCGTCCGCGTCGCCTATGGCGATGTCGCGCGGCTCGACGTGACGATGGCG
Source organism: Sphingopyxis bauzanensis (assembly GCF_002205675.1). GTDB lineage: Bacteria > Pseudomonadota > Alphaproteobacteria > Sphingomonadales > Sphingomonadaceae > Sphingopyxis > Sphingopyxis bauzanensis. The sequence goes on from NZ_NISK01000002.1 coordinate 750,824, forward strand.
GTGCCGCTCAACCGCGGCGGTTTCCTGGCGCAAAAGCCCGATCCCAGATTGCTGGTGTCGCTGACGACCCAATTTGGCGTGAAGGCGCGCTGACCCATGACGATTTCATCGAGGACCACAGACATGCGTGCAACGGCCAATCTCGCACCGACCTGCAAGGGCAAGCACCGCCTGCTCGAAAGCTGCGCGATCGTGGCGGGGCTCGCCGCGCTCGCCTATGGCGGGCCTGCGTTCGCCCAGGTGGCCGGTACGGGACAGGCCGTGACCGGCCCAGGGCTCAGCACCCCGACAATTTCTGCGCCCGGACCGGGGCCGACGGTCGTCAACACGACGGGTGATCAGACGATCATCAACTGGACGCCGTCGAACGCACCGGTCGGCGGGGTGATCGACTTTCTGCCCACCGGCAATTCGCTCAGCTTTACTGGCAACGGTAAATATATCGTGCTCAACCGGTTCGTATCGGGCGCGGGCCTGCCGATCGCCGATCAGATTGCGATCAACGGCACCGTCAACAGCATCGACTTCGCCACCTCGGGTGGACGCGGCGGGAATATCTGGTTCTACAACGCCGGTGGTATTCTGATCGGCGCGACAGGGGTCATCAACGTCGGTAGCTTGGTGCTGACGGCAAACGATGTCCTGACGACCGGCGGCCTGCTCGGTCCGTCAGGCGAAATCCGGTTCCGCGGCGCTTCAGGCAGCACGTCAAACGTGACGGTCTCGGCCGGTGCAGCAATCAACGCCAACAACCCGTTTGACCCCGGCAGCAGCTACGTCGCACTGGTCGCGCCGCGCGTTGTGCAGGCAGGCGCCGTTCGCGTCGATGGTTCGGTCGGCTATGTCGCCGCCGAACAGGCTGACATCCGTATTAACAGCGGGCTGTTCGACATCAATGTGCAGGTCGGCGCCGAAGGCGGCAACGTCATCACCCACACCGGCACCACGGGCGGACCGGCGCATCTGGACAACAACCCCAACGACAGCCGCATCTACATGGTCGCGATCCCGAAAAATCTGGCGGTCACGATGCTGGTGTCGGGGCAGATCGGCTATGACGCCGTATCGGCGCAGGTCGATCCCAACGGCGCGGTGCGCCTGTCGGCGGGGTACAATATCACCAATGGCGAGATCGACGACGCACCGGCGAACGCGACCGCCGCGAACATCACCGTCGGCGATACGTTGTTCAACAGCAGCGTCGTGGCCCACGCCAGCGGCGCGTTTGCCGGTCGGCCCGACAATATGATCCCGCCCAGCACCCCGCCGACCCCGCAAACGGGCAAGATCATCGTCCGCGGCGACGCCGATTTCGGCGGCGACGCGAGCGCGACGCTGACGGCCGGGGCCGATCAGGCGATCGAAGTCGATGGCGCCCTGACGCTCCAGTCGTTGGGACAGCTTCAGACCGACGGGTCGCGGCAGGGCGGCAACGCGACTCTGTCGGTCCTTGGCGGCACCGTTACGGCGGGAGCGATGACCGTGGCTTCGATCGGCGCCGGGGGTATCGGAACGGGGGGCGATGGCGGCGATGGCACGGGCGGCGACGCAAGTGTCCTGATTTCGGGCGCAGGCAGCGCGCTAGTCACCAACGCTTTGTCGATTCAGTCGACGGGGATTGGCGGCGGTGTCACCTATGATTCGGGCGGGCTGGCTACTGGCGTCAATAACAGCGGCAGCGGCAGCGGCGGCAATGCTGCGCTAACGGTCGACAATGGAGGAGCGCTAGCGGTAAACGGTCTGATCAGCGTTGCATCGAACGGAATCGGCCAGACAGGTAATCTCCAATCGGGCAGCGGCACCGCCGGCAGCGCACGAATTGCAGTCACCGGCGCGGCAACCACGGTCGGTGCGCTGGCAACGAGTGTCAGCGCCGACGGCTTCGGCGGTACAGGCATTACCGGTGTGTCCACCGAAATTGGCGGCGCCGGTACCGGCGGCAGTGCAGCGATCAGCATCAACGCCGACGCCACTGCGACGATCGATCTCGGCGACGTCGCGATAGCAGCCAATGGCTTCGGCGGCGGCAGCACCGGCATCGAAGGCGCGACGGGCGGCAATAGTACCGGCGGCACGGTCGACCTGTCCGTCGATGGCGGTATCGACGTCGACATGAACAATCTGTCACTCACCGCCCGCGCGCTGAGCGGCGGCGCCCTGTCGCCCAGCAATATCTCGGCGACGTCGGGCGACAGTCTTGGCGGCACCGTCACGATCGCGGTTGCCAATGGCAGCGGCATCATCAACGACGGCAGCACCTTTATCGATGTCAGCGGCCAGACAGCGGTCAGCGACAACATCGGCAGTGGCACCGGCGGCGATGTCGTCATCAGCGCGACAACCGGCGGCGTGTTTTCTACCGATGGCATTGTCGAAATCTATGCCGCGGGCGGTAACTTCGTGTCGTCGGCAACGTTTAACGCTGGCACCGCTACCGGGGGCAATGTTGACGTCACCGCCGACGGCGGGACGATCACCGCGGGATCCTTTTTTGTCGATGCCAGTGCCCAGCGACCCAACGCCGACAACGGCGGAGGTGCAGTCAATGGCGGAACAATCGATCTGCTTGCAACCAACAACGGCACCATCAGCGCAACCGATACTGGCGGTTTTAGCGGGTTCGTGGCGTCAGCGTCCAGCGGTGCGGCGCCGAACAATGCCTTGGCCACAGGCGGCGCGATCCAGGTAATCGCCGATGGCGGCACGATCGCCATGGCCAACTTTGCCAGCTTTTCGGCCAGCGGCGTGTCCGGCGGCAATTTGACTGCCGGAGCTTCGCCGCTTGAATCGGGGATCGGCGGCACCGTTTTGGTCCGGGTGCGCAACAGCACCACCGGCACCGGCGGCATGACGTTCAACGATATTTTTCTCGACGCCACCGGCGCCACCAACAGCTTCTCCGAAGGCATCAACGCTGGGGACGGTGCCGCCGGGGCCGTTGGTGGGACCACGACCTTTGACATGCAGAGTGGCACCTTCACCGCCGACGAGCTGAGTGTCAGCGCCGACGGTTTTGGCGGCAGCGTGGCCGGCACGGGGCGCGGCGGCACTGCTACCTTTACCCAAACGGGCGGCACAATCACGGTTGGCACCCTGTCGGTGTCGGCATCTGGCGAGGGCGGCTTCGATCCCGCTGCTTCTGGCATGGGGATCGGCGGCACGGCAACGATCAACTTGTTCGGCGGCACGCTGACCGGCGGCGATGTTTCAGTGTCCGCCGATGGTGTCGGCGGGTTCGGCGCGAACGGTAACGATGATGATCCGGCCAACCCGACCCCGGCCGGGGCGGGAGGCATCGGCCAAGGCGGCGACGCGACGATCAACATCGATGGCACGGCGGTGATCCAAACCGCGACGCTCGCTGCCTATGCCAATGGCGAGGGCGGCGAAGGCGGCGCCTATTTCGCCTTTAATGGTGTCGCTGGCGATGGCGGCGACGCGGGGGACGGCATCGGCGGGTCTGCAACGATCAATATTATATCGGGTACGCTGACCACGGGTGACCTGATCGCCGATGCAGGCAGCATCGGCGGTGACGGCGGCAATGTGTTTGCGTCGAGCAGTTCGGGATCGGTTACCGGGATCGGCGTCGGCGGGACCGGCGGGAACGGTCAGGGCGGCACCGCCACGGTCGATTTTGCGACCAGCTTCACGGCGACCGGAACGGTTACCAGCGACTCGACCGGCAACGGCGGCGTTGGTGGATTCGGAACAGTTGGCGGCGACGGCGGCGGTGGCATCGGCGGGCTGGCGCAGATCATCGTCACCAATTTTGATGCCGGCGCGCTGGCGGTGACCGTGGACGCGTCGGCTGACGGCGGTGATGGCGGCGTTGGCGACGATGGTGCGGGCGGCAACGGGGGGACTGCGATTGGAGGCACCAGCCGGATCGAGGCCGACGGCGCAAACGCCAACATCCTTGTCACCCAGGCGAATTTTGTCACGGCGGCCACCGGCGGTAGCGGCGGCAGCGCCAATTCCAGTTTCTTGTCGGAAGAACTCGTTGGCGCAGCGGGCGGAAACGGCGGCGATGCAACCGGCGGTACGCTGGAAATCGCCGCGAGCAATGGCGCAACGGTGGCGATCGGTCCCGACACCAGCGGTATCATTTCGTTCAGCAGCGCGGGGACCGGCGGCAGTGGCGGCAGCGGCGCGTTCAACGGCTTTGGCGGGATGCGAGTTGGCGGTGATGGCGGCACCGGTGGCGGCGGAACTGGCGGCACGGTACGCCTGTTGGCCAACGGCGGCACGATCACGTCGAACGGAAATGCCGTCGATATTACGGTCAGCGGCGCGTCAGGCGCGGGTGGCAGCGGCGGTACGGGAACTGCGGGCAATGGAACCGGCGGCGGCGTGCTGGGCACAATCGGCGGGCGCGCGGTCATCGACACTTCGGTCACTTCCTCAGGCGTTGGTGCGATTGCGCTTGGCGCCACGACGATCGCCGCGAACGGCGACGCTGCTGGCCGGATCGAGATCCGGAACACGGGTGACGTCAGCTTCACCAGCCTGACGGCCGAAGCGTTGGGATCGGCGCCGCCGACCAACAACGACACCGACGAGGCGCCTGCAGGGATTTTCTTCGCCGCAACTGGCGGCGCCATTACGACGTCGAGCAACATGACGCTGACCACCGACAGTTCGTTCGGCACCTATGCCCAATCGAACGGCACCGTGACCGTTGGCGGCGACCTCACCATCAACGCCGCCGACCAGATCGATATCCGTCACGATTTCCGCGAAGGCACCGCACCGACGATCGCTGCGGGTGGCAATTTCACCGCGACGGCGGCCGGAATCAGCAGCGCGCCGGGCAGCCTGCTCAGCGCGGGGGGGACGCTTTCGCTGACGTCAACACTCGGCGGCATCGGCGTCGACCAACTCGACGGCAACGATATTGTCATCACCGCCGCAGGCGCGGTTTCGGTCGAACATGCCGATGCCCTCAATGATTTTACCGCCAGCGGCGCCAGTTTTCGCACCGGGCTCAATTCGATCATCACCGGCGGCGACATCCTGGTCACCTCGCCGGGCGCAGTCGACCTGGGCAATTCGACCGCGGGCGGTTTCGTTCAGGCCAATGGCCAGTCGATCCTGTTCAACACTATCGGCGCAGGCGGGTCGGTATCCCTGACCGCGACCGGCAACACGGCGGGAGCCGAGGGGATCACCGGCGGATCGATCGATGCGGGCGGCAGCATCAACCTCAATGCGACTCGCATCGACATTGCGGGAACGCTGACGACCGTCGGGTCGCTGTTCGCGGTCGGCAGCGCCGGGTCCGTCGCGATCGCATTGGCCGAGGTCGAGGACGATATCTCGATCTTTGCGGACGGCGACCTCAGCGGCACCTATAACGCCGAGGGCAATATCAACCTGACGTCGACCGCGAACATCAACGCATCGGCGAACGCCACCGGCTTCGAGAGCTCGAGCAGCGGGCCACCGATCGCATCGAGCGTGTTGATCAACGCCGGCGGCGACGTCAATCTGAACGACAACAGTGCAACCGGCATGTTCGGCGTGAACGCCGGTGGCGCCGTGACGATGGCAGGCGGCGATATCGGCGAGGACTTGTTTGTGCTCGCGGGGACGATCGCAACAATCTCCGACGTCACCGCCGGCGACGATGTGACGATCACGGCACCGGACGGAATCCTGGCCAGCGGCGTGGTAACGAGCGGGTCCGGCCCCGACGACCGGTCGCTGATCTTTGCGCCGTTCAGCCCGTCGTCCCCCGCCATGTTCCAGGTCGTCGGGTCGCCACCCGACCAGTCGAATATCGCACTGACCGCCGCGGCAGGCGACATCACCGCCAGCAACCTCAACGCCGCCGCCAATCTTACCGCCGCTGCCTCCGGGCAGATTTCGGCAAACGGCCCGTTGCAGGCCGGCGGCGACATCGCGCTGACCGCGACTGGCGCCGACCTTGCAACGCTGGTGACGCCGGTCGGCGACCGCATCGCCACGCTGAATGCCGGCGGCAATGTCACGATCGCGGTGACCGATTCGGTGACCGGCGGCGTCATTCGCGCAGGCGGCGATATCGGCATCACCGCCGGGTCGACGGCCAACCTCGTCGAAGTCAGCACCGCAGCGGGCAATGTCTTGGTGGCCGCAACCGACGGCATGTTGATCGACACGCTGCGCAGCGGCGGCACGACCGGCCTGTCGAGCACGGATAGCGGCATTGTCATCAATGCCTTCGACGCGGATGGGGCGATCAGCGCGACCGCTCAAACCATCCAGATTATCGGGCAGAACAGCCTCAATTTCACCGATCTCACGGCCACCAGCGGCGATGCCAGCGTCCGCACCAGCGGCAATCTGGCGGTCGCCACCGCCACAGTTGCGGGGCTTGCCGATCTTCGAGCCGGCAACGACCTGTCGGTCGATCAATTGTCGGCCGGCAACGTCAATCTGGAAGCCGACCAGGACATGGTGCTGAACAATGTTACGACGGCGGGTTCGCTGTATGCGGGCGCCCTCGGCACTGCGACGATCAATGGCACCATCACCGGCCCCAATCTAATCGTGGCATCGGGCGATATCAGTATCGCCAGCACCGGCCGGATCGGCCAGCTGGGAACCACAACATCGGTGCTGGTCACCAATATCAGTACCGAAGACCCGACCTACATCGGCGGCACCGGCACGCGTAACGGCTGGCATCTGGACGCCGCCGAAATCACCCGTATTTACGGCAACGACATCACCGTCCGCGGCGAGCGGCTGGAGTTTTCGCAAGGAGCGTCGGTCGGTTCGTCGCGCAGCCCCGACGTCTTTGTCGACGATTTCACGATCAATGCCGCGCAACAACTGGGCGCCAATGGCAGCTTCCTCATCACCACCCCCGGCAAGATGCGCGTCAACGGCGACGTGCGCATTACCGGCATGACCGACAGCCAGAACGTCAACCTGTTCGGGCGCGACAGTGTCGAGATCATCATGGGTAGCGGGTCGATCCATCTCAGTGGTTCGTCGCCCGATCAGCTGGCGGGCAGCCTGACGATCGAGGCCGACGACATTGTCATCGCCTCCACCCAGGCCATTTCGGACATTTCGACGATGACCTCGACCACCGCGATTGACGCGCGCCTGGCACAGAATGACGGCATCACCAGCGACATCGGCGCGCTGGCGGCGAACCGTATCACGCTCAACCATAATCTGGACGACAGCGTCTATGTCCAAAACAGCGGCACCGGCACCACCTTTGAAGAGCGGCGCGGCATCACCTTTGGCGCCGGCGGGCTGTTCATCAACGGCCCAGGCAATCAGGACAGCCTGGTCATCAACGCGGTGCATCGCAATGCCAGCGGCGGGCTGGTGACAGGGCTCGACGTCATCCCGCTCATCAACATCAACGCGCCGTCAGGATCGAGCACGGTGACCCAGACGGGCTTCAACGCCCAATCGACCATCAACGGCTGCCTGATCGGCAACGTCGCCAGCTGCACCACGTCGGTCAGCTTCGATTTTGAAAGCAGCTTTCCGGTTCAGGATGTCATCGAAGAAGAAGTCGCCGCCGATGGCGAAGATAGCGATGGCCAGAGCCTGCCCGTCTCGCCGCTGATCACGATGCGCGACCTCGATCCGCTGAGCGGCGAACCGCTGCTCGACGATCCTGTCACCGGCGCGGGCAACGACGATCTGTGGACGCCGACCGAGCAGCCGTAAGGCTTTCGGTTGACGGAGCCGCTTGGGGCGGGGCATGGGCGCGGACATGACCGACGCCCCTGCCTCGCAGCCGCTGATGCTGTTCAACAGCCTGACGCGCCAGCTGGAAGAATTCCAGCCCGTCCACCCCGGCGAGGCGCGCGTCTATAGCTGCGGCCCGACGGTCTATAACTACCCGCACATCGGCAACATGCGCGCCTATGTCTTCGCCGACACGCTAGGGCGTACGCTGTCGTTCAAAGGGTACAAGCTCACCCATGTCATCAACATCACCGACGTCGGCCATCTGACCGACGACGCCGATGCGGGCGAGGACAAGATGGAAAAGATGGCGGCCGAAAAGGCGCAGTCGATCTGGGACATCGCGCGCCATTATACCGAGGCCTATTGGGCCGATGTGAAGGCGCTCAACATCCGCCAGCCCGCACACTGGTCGATCGCCACCGACTATGTGCCGCAGATGATCGAGTTTGCGAAGGCGATTGAAGCCAAGCACTGCTACGAGTTGGATGGCGGCCTCTATTTCGACACGTCGACGGTGACCGAATACGGCGCGCTGGCACGCGCAAAAACCGACGAGGGCGAAGGCCGGATCGAAGAGGTCGAGGGCAAGCGCCACGCCGCCGACTTCGCGATCTGGCGCAAGACCCCGGCCGGCGAGACACGCCAGATGGAATGGGACTCGCCCTGGGGCCGCGGCGCCCCCGGCTGGCACCTCGAATGCTCGGTGATGTCGGAAGCGCTGCTGGGCTTCCCCTTCGACATCCACACCGGCGGCATCGACCATCGCGAAATCCACCACCCGAACGAAATCGCCCAGAACCAGGCGCACAGCTGCAGCGACGCCAGCGGCGCGCGCATCTGGATGCACAATAATTTCCTGATCGAACGCAGCGGCAAGATGAGCAAGAGCGCAGGCGAATTCCTGCGCCTGCAGTTGCTGATCGACAAAGGCTACCACCCCCTCGCCTATCGCCTGATGTGCCTGCAGGCACATTATCGCAGCGAGCTGGAGTTTTCGTGGGAGGGGCTCGGCGCAGCATTCACGCGATTGAAAAGACTTCGCAATTCGGCTGCCGCGCTTGAATGCGAGATCGAGCGCCGTAGCCGCGAGGAGCGCGCGGATAGTCCCGAAATAGTGGCACTTCGCAGGGAGTTTGACGAAGCCATGTCAAACGATCTCAACACGCCGCAAGCCCTGACAGTTGTCGAACGCACGTTCGCCGCCAAACATCTCGACAAGTGGCAGAGATCCGACGCTGTGGCAGATTTCGGCGATGTGCTCGGGCTTAAATTTTTCTACGATGTTGCGGGCCTCCCCCGCGTCCGCCCCAAATCCGCCACCATCACCGAAGCCGAAATCGAAGCCGCCCTCGACCGCCGCAAGGAAGCGCGCGCCGCAAAGGACTTCACGACCTCCGATACACTCCGCGACGATCTCACCGCCGCAGGGGTCGAGGTGATGGACGGCGACCCGCTCGGCTGGGACTGGCGGCTGGACAATTAAGTCCCCCTCCCGCTTGCGGGAGGGGCTAGGGGTGGGCATGAACGGCCGACCCGCCGCGCATGGACAGGCCCACCCCCGGCCCCTACTGCGTGCGGGAGGGGAGATTTATGACCAAGACCGTCACCGTCCTGTCGGGCCTCATTCGCCCGCTCGTCGAAAACCGCCTGCCCGACTGGGTCGAACCGCACTTTTTCCAGTCGAAGGACGAGGCGCTCGCTCTGGCGCCCGACGCCGAAATCGGCTGGTTCGATATGTACGATAAAAAGGACATGGCCGCGGTAATCACCGCGGCGACCAACCTCAGATGGCTCAACTCGATCTACGCCGGGGTCGACGGCATGCCGCTCGACCTTCTCGCCCAGCGCGGCACCGTCGTCACCAACGGCGCCGGGATCAACGCGATCACCATCGCCGAATATGTCGTGATGGGCATGCTCACCGTCGCCAAGGGCTACCGCGACGTCGTGCGTGCGCAGGAACGCCGCGAATGGTTGATGGACTCGCCGGGTAAGGTCGAGCTGTTCGGGTCGAAGGCGCTGCTGCTCGGCTATGGCGCGATCGGCAAGCTGATCGAGGAGCGGCTGAAGGCCTTCGCCGTCGACGTGACGGTGGTGCGCCGCTCACCCGCACCCAACACGCTGACTCCCCACCAGTGGCGCGCCCAGCTGGGAGATTTCGACTGGGTGATCCTCGCGGTCCCCGCCACCCCCGAGACCGACGGCATGATCGGCGCAGCCGAACTCGCGGCGATGAAACCGACCGCGACGCTGATCAACATCGCGCGCGGCAGCGTCGTCGATCAGGACGCGCTGGTCGCGGCGCTGAACGAACAGCAGATTGCCGCCGCGTTCCTCGACGTCACCACCCCTGAACCGCTGCCTGCCGATGACCCGCTGTGGAGCCTCGACAACGCGCACATTACCATGCACCTGTCGGGCCGCGCCCAGGACAAGATGTTTGTGCGGTCAGCGCAACGATTCCTGGAAAATCTGGGCCGCTGGAATAAGGGTGAGGCGGTCGAACCGCGAGTGGATTTGACACTGGGGTATTGACGATACCGTCGCTCCGGCCTTGGCGGGGGTGACGGCTTTTACGTCGGCCGCTCAGCTTTCAACTCGCGCACCAACGGCTGCAAGTTCGGGTCATATTTCGCCAGCATCGTGTGCGCCCCAGCGAAGTCGTAAAAGCTGACCAGTTCGCGCCCGTTCCAGCGGTGGAGCGCGTAGGCCGGGTCTTCCGCAACGATCATCGGGCGGTCATCCGGACGGTTCTCGTCGATCGGGCGCAGATCGAGCGCGACCTGCGGCGCGGTCGATGAGCAGATGGCGACGGTGCGCCCTTCCCACGCCACGGTTACGCTGCGGTGCAGGTGACCACAGATCAGACCGCGCACCTGGCGGTGACGATTTACGACATCGGTGAAGGTCTTAACCCACGGCTCATCGGGATGGGTGTTCATCCATTCGATGCCGCTTTCGATCGGCGGATGGTGCATCACGACATAGGTCGGCTTGTTCGGCGCTTTCGCCAGTTCGGCGTCGAGCCACGCCGCGCGGGCGTCGCAAAAGGCGCCGCCATGGCGTCCTTCCTCCAGCGTATCGATCGTCACGAGCCGCAATTCGGGCAAGTCGATCGCATATTGGACAAAGCCATTGCCATCGTCGAGGCCGGGGAAGCGCGCGTGAAAATTGTCGCGCAGATCATGGTTGCCGACGCTGGCCCACACCGGAAAGGGGCAGCGCGAAAAGGCGGTGGCGAGGCGGCGATAGCTTTCTTCGTCGCCGCGATCGGTGATGTCGCCGGTCGCCAGCAACAGATCGGGGCGGTTCGGCCCGTCGATCAGCACATCGAGCACATCGTCGAGCCGTTTGCGGTTATATTCGGCCGGATTGTCCGGATCGAACCCCAAATGGATATCGGTGATCTGGGCGATCAGCACATCCGTCCCCTGCTCCGGTCAGCGGTCGCCGACCCCCAAAATCTATCCGCCCCGACTTGCCCCGTGCAAGACAGGTGTGCGCCACGTCACTTTATACAGGTTCGGCCCCTCGGTTCCTGTGATCAGGCTCACACCATAGGTACCACGCGAGGGTTTATTTGTGATTGCCGCGGCGTTTACCTTCCGCTGACGGTTCGGAACCCACGGCTGACCGCCGTCGGAGTGATATTCGTGGCACATCGCGCACGGCGATTCGGTCGCGGTTTCGACCTTCACCAGCCGGGCCCCGCCTTCTCCGACGTGACAGTCGCGACACTGACGCAGCCCCGGAACGAGGAGGTCGGCTGATGTTTTCGAACCCGTTGCGGCGGTGTGACAGCCGGCGCAGTCGGTTTCCTTGTGCGCGTCATGGTCGAACCAGCCTTTTTGCAGGTAGCGCGCGGTCTGGTTTACCTCCGCCACGCGCCAGCTGTTCCCAGCCTGCGGGGCAAAGATCGTGTGGCAATCAAAGCAGGCGCCGCCTTTCGAGAACACCGCGCGCACCGCGTCCTGCGCCCGGCTCGGCCGCACCGCCACCTCGTTGAAATAGATGTTGTACACCTGCCCATAGGCATAGGCGCCCGGCCGCCGCCGCTGCATTCCGCCCAGCTGGAGCGGCCGCGCGGGCGGGGTCGAACGATAATAAGCGGTCAGGTCCGCAACGACCTGATCGGGTTCGCCATGGCGCAGCGTGCGCGTCGTACCGCCGACAGTCTCAAACGCCAGACTATGGCACATCGCGCAATCGCGCTCCATCTCGATCGGTTTGACGCGCACCCCGTCGGCCTCGACCCGGTGGCAATTTTCGCATTCCAGCTTTTGCCCGAAATCATAACGCCCGCGGAAACTCGCCGCCATCCGCGCGACCCCGCCGGTTGCCTGAATGTGCTCATCGTGCGGGAATTTCAGCCCATTATAATCGACCGCCCCCTTGCCGGGCGCGGCGCGCGCTAGCTTGGCACCCGGCGCCGCGCGGACGAGCGGGCGGAATTCGGGATGGCCAGTGCCGAAATCGGCGGCGTCGGCCAGCATCGTCGGATGCCCTGCGGTCTTCAGCCTGCCCTGCATTCCATCGTGGCAATCGGCGCAGAATTTTTGCGGTGTCGCGGGCATCGGCCCCGCGCCCTCATGCTCGGTATGGCAATCGACGCAGCGCCCCTGCGGCTTGTTGAACGCCTCGCCGACATTCGCCAGAAATTTGTCGAACCCGCCCCCCGGCGCGCGCGCGGCCAGCAGCATCGCGGTCGGGGCATTGGCATGGGCGGCGCTCATCGTCTTGTGCTCGCCGGTGTGGCAGCTGACGCAGGCCTTGTCGGTCACCGCGACAAACGGTTCGACATGGCACGACTGGCAGTCGTCCTTCAGGCTGGCGTGCGCGCTCGACAGCGGCCCCGACAGCCAACTGCTGTCGGCGTGAAAACCGTCGGGTCGCTCATTGACCTTCTTGTAGCTGTGCCACGCCCAGATCGGCCCGACGAGGAAGGCGAGCAGCATCAGCACGCCGAACGACCACGCCCCCATCCGCTTGCCCAGCAATACGCCCTGCAGCGAGAAGGCCTTGGCCTCATCGACATCCTTCGACGACTGCGACAGCTCATCGATCCGTTCGACGAGCAGGATAATATTCTCCCCCTCGCGCGCGATCGTCAGCCGGTGCCCGCCGAAACGCAGCTCGCCGCCCGCGCCGCTGTCGATGTCGGCGAGGGTCTCGCTGCGACCGTTGAGGTCGAACCCCAGCCCTTCATTCGCCGCGACGCGGACATGGCGGCCGTCAGTGCTGCTGATCGTTGCGTGATGCGGGTTCACCGCGAGGTCGGCGACGTGAATGATATTGCCGCTATCGCGGCCGAGCGTGATCGTATCACCCGGCAGCGGTTGGTCGCGGACGATCTGCTTGCCCGTCTTGGTCGTTGAGATCCGGCGCAGGATGAAGCTCATCGTCCCCACCTCACCAGTAAAAGAAGACACTGATGATGTGCGCCGACAGCGCAGCGATCAGCGCAAAGGTCAGCGGCACATGCACGTAGAGCCAGATTTCGAGCAGCGCGCGAATCCGCAGATGTGCGCGCAATCGTGCCAGCGCTGCGCCCTTCTGCTTGAGCAGCCCGACGACTTTCTCACGCGCCGCCGCATCGCTGCTATGGGACGCCGCCAGCACCCGCAGCGCCGCCGCGGTCGCGCAGTTCGGATAGCGCCCGCTCAGCCGCGCGCCGATGCCGCCCGCGAACGGGTCTTCGTCGAGTGCCGCCAGCACCGGCGCGGTATCCGCAGGGGTCAGCGGCTGCGCGGCGCTATGCAGCTGGCGGTCGAAGGCACGGATCGCCTCCAGCATCTGCATCTGCGTCATCTCGTCGCGATTGTTCGACAGCGCCGCGGGCAAGGTCGCATAGACGATCACGCCATAAAGCCCCGACAGAATCACCAGCATCATCAACGCCCAAGAAAGCGTGTGGACGTTCCAGCCCAGCTGGAACCCGGTGTGCCAGGTGCCAATGACGATCAGGCTGAGCCCCAGATAGACATGCGCCGATGTCCACGCTTTGAGCGACCAGTAATCATTCGTCATCTTGCGCTTGCGATAGCCGAGCGCGGTCAACCACAGGATCAACCCTGCCCCAATCGTGCCGAGCGTATAGCCGTACCAGCTGCCGCCGTTATGCCGCGGCGTCACGTCGACCAAGGCGTAGGACATGATGATCAGCAGGCAAAGCCCGCCCGAAATCTTGGCCCAGCGGAACCCCGCATAGCGCAGGAACCCTTCATGCTTGCGCTCGCGGACGCGCTCGGTCTGCGTCGCCTTGTTGCGACGCCGTTGAAAGAGCGAGGCCATCAGTCGGTCCCCTCTTCCAGCCGCGCGATCGACAGAAACTCTTCCGGCGATACGCGAATCGCGGCGCCAGTGGGACAAGCGCGCACGCACGCCGGGCCGCCCGCTATGCCTTTGCACATATCGCATTTGACCGCGATCTTCTTGGGCTTCTCGTCACCCAATTGCTTCTTGGTCCATTTGGGCGACGGTTCGCCCGGCCCCGGCCCAAAGCCTGTGAGCAACCAGCGTAGCAGGCTGGGCTTTTCGGGCGGCGCCGCTTCCATGCGGATCACCCCGTAAGGGCAGTTACGCATGCAATTGCCGCAGCCGATGCATCCCGGCTCCATAAACACTTCGCCGTCGGGGCCGCGGTGGATGACGTTCGGCGGGCAGTCGGCCATGCAATGCGGATGCTCGCAGTGGCGGCAGCTTGTCGGCACGTGCAGATGGGCAAAGGTCTTGCCTGCCTCGCGGTCGAGCCGCGACAGGCCTTCGTGGCTGTCGGCGCACGCCTTTTCGCAATTGTCGCAGCCGACACACAGATTTTCGTCGATCAACAGCGCATCGGTCGCCTCGCCCAGCCCCTCCTTCATGATGAAGCTCGCGGTGTCCGAATAAAGGTCGACAGCGCTCGAATAGCTGGCTTTGCGCGATTCGATGAAGTCGTTCATCGCTGCGCGCTCGGCGACCGCAGCCTCGGTCGCGGCGCGCACTTGCGGGCGCGAGGCGAGCATCTTACGGAAGCTTTCGCCTGTCAGTTTGATCAATTCGGCGCCGACCGCCGCCTTGACTGTAGCGTTGCGCGGCTGCCCGCTCAGCACCCCCATTTCGCCGAAGAAACTTCCGGCAGGCAAATAGCGCAGGAAGATCGGTTTGCCGCCAATGTCCTTCTCGACCACCATCGATCCCGACCGGATCACATAGACATCATCGCCCTGCTCGCCCTCGGTCAGCACCACCTTGCCCGCAGGAACGCGCTCGACCTCGGCGGTATCAACCACCGGCCCCAGATCCTCGACCGTCAACCCGCCTTTGAAAATCTGGAGCAATTGCCGTTCGAGCGAGATGCGGTTGATCACGCGCTTGGCGCCCGGCACCGCCGCCATCAGTTTCAGTGCCGCAGTGCGCGAAACTTCAACAAAGATGCTGTCCTCGCCCGCGCGGATCGTTGCGCCGCGCTTCCGCCCTGAAATCAGCCCGACCTCGCCAAAGATCGACCCCTGCTCGATCGGCACGGCGAAATCGGGGCCGACCTCGACCACCGCACGACCGTCGGCAATTGCAAACAACGACGACCCCGGCTCGCCCTTTTCGAAAACGACGTCGCCCTTGCGATAGAAAGCAACCTTCGAATCCAGCATGAACTCGCGCATCTGGAGCGGCGAAACATCGGCAAAGATGCTGACCCGCGACCGCAGATATTCCAGCCATTCGCTGACCGACTTCTGTTGCGGCACGTCGGCAAAGATCGCCGCCAGATCTTTTTCATCGGCGGGGGTCAGCGCCGTATTGCCGTTCAGGAACTCGACGACGTCATATCCCTGGTTCATGCAATGCTTGATCAGCGGATAGCCCGCAAGCGCCCCAATGACATAGATACCGGGGACCGTCGTCTCGAACGTCGGCGACAGTTTCGGAAACGCTTCGCGGTCGGGACCGGTGAACTCGATCCCCATTGATTCGACAAAGCCGCGCGGCGCGACCGATCCCAGCCGCGCGACGATCACGTCGCACTCGATTTTCTCGTCGCCGTTCGGGGTTTCGAGCGTCAGCCAGCCGGGTTCGACCAGCTTTGGCTGCGTCTCGGTGCGAATCGACATAAAGCCGTTCTCGCCCGCCTCCATCATGTCAGAGACATTCTTGGCCTTGGCGCGCGCAAAATCCTTTGATCGGTTCAGGATCGTGACGGTATTCTCGAGCGCCTCTTCGGCGACCCCCAGCGCATTTTCGATCCCCGCGTCGCCAGACCCGACGACGGTGATATGCTTGTCCTTGAAATCCTCCGGATCGTCGACCTGATAGATGATGTGCGGCAGGTCGGCGCCCCCGCAGCGCATTCGGTTCGGATTACCCTGCGTCCCGATCGCCAGTACGATATTTTCGGCGTGGTAGACTTCGCCCTTGGCGGTCTTGATCGCGAACGCGCCCTTTGCGCCGGCCACCTCGGCAACCTCGGCGTTATAGGCGACATTCACCTTGTTGTTCGCGGCATCCTCGTCCCAATTGCCCAGGATATATTCGCGCGCGCCCTCGGCGAAACGGCAGTCGGAGCGCAGATCGAGCCGCTCGGGCGTAGCGAGGACGCGCTTGCCCTTTTGGTATTTGAAGATCGTGTCCGACAGATGGTCGGTCTTTTCGAGCAGGACATGGCTGAGCCCCAGCTGCGCCGCGCGCGATGCGGCGCTCAGCCCCGCCGGCCCCGACCCGATGATCGCAACCTTGACCGCCTCGCTCATGCGCGGGCGACCAAGCCGCGCCCAAAACCGCAGTCGCAATCGATGGTCGTGATGCTAACAAACGCGCGCACGGGCATCCTACCCCCCTCTCGCCAGCCCCCCGGCGAATACATAACGGATGCGACCCGGACTAATGTCCTGGACGCAAAGCTATGCCCTTGAAAGCGGGGAAAGGTCAACCGGTGGAGGCAAGAAACTGGCGGTTACGCGCCCGACGGGTCAGGCGAGTTCGAACATCGTCGCAAGTCCGCTCTGCGCAGCGGGTTCGAACCGCGACCAGCCGTCGGGGCCGAGACGCTCGATCGGGCGGAAGCGCGCCTTATACGCCATCCGCGCCGACCCTTCGATCCAGTAGCCCAGGTACACATAGGCCAGCCCGGCGCGCGCGGCGCGCTGGACATGGTCGGCGATGATATAGGTGCCGAGACCCTCGCGCAGGGGATGCGCGGCGTCGAAGAAGCTGTAGATCATCGACAGCCCGTCGCCCTGCCGGTCGGTCAGGCAGCAGCCGATCAGGCGGCCCTTGCTGCCGTCGGTGGTCGGCTCGCGATATTCGATCATGTAGCTGTCGACCGGGGTCTGCTCGACCATGTCAGCGAAATCCTGCTCGTCCATATCGGCCATACCACCATTGGGATGGCGCGCGCCGAGATAGGAGCGCAGCAGGCTATATTGTTCTTCGGTCGCCCACGGCTTGCACGCGGTGGCGACCAGGTCGCTGTTGCGGCGGATGGTGCGTTTCTGCGAACTGCTCGGGACAAATTCGCTCGCGCAGACGCGCACCGAAACACAGGCCGAACAATCGGCGCAACTCGGGCGATAGGCGACCGACTGGCTGCGCCGAAACCCGATGCGGCCCAGCGCGTCGTTCAGCTCGTTCGCTGTATTCCCGCTGAGTTCGGTGAACACCTTGCGCTCGGTCTTGCCTGCCAGATAGGGGCAAGGCGCCGGGCTGGTGACGAAAAAGCGCGGAAAACGGAACGGTGCGGACACGCGGTTTGGACCTCCAGATCGGCGATGCGGAATCCCCCCAACGCGGGTCCGACGCTCACCACCCACCAACTATGCCGCGCGGCGTCAATGGTGCAAAGTCTGTTTACCATTTTTAGTCGTGCCGTTCTGACTCAGGTCGAAAATTATCTGAATCGCGCGGTAAGGATTGTGCCGTTTTGAATCGACTATGGTCTCAATGATCCTCCCTGTGGCGAAGCCATGGGGAGGTGGCATCGGCGAAGCCGCTGACGGAGGGGCGATAGCGCAACTGGTGCGGCCCCTCCACCACTTGCTTCGCAAGCGGTACTCCTCCCCATCGCTGCGCGACAGCGAGGAATCTCCAGTCAGCTATACCCGCGCAGCTCGTCGCCGGTCAGCGTCGCGACGTGCAGGACGTTAGTCGAACCCGGGGTGCCGAACGGCACCCCCGCCATCATCACCAGCTTGGCGCCCGCCTTGCCAATGCCGTGGCGCAGCGCCATGCGCTTGCCCTTGGCGATCATCTCTTCAAAACTGCCGATGTCCTTCGTCGGCACCGCATGCGCGCCCCACAATAGCCCAAGCCGCCGCGCGGCTTCCTTTTTCGGCGTCAGCACCAGCAAAGGTGCGTTAGGCCGCTCACGCGCGACACGACGCGCGGTCGATCCCGATGCGGTGAAACAGATGATCGCGTCGGCGGCGATCGTCGCGATAATGCTGCCCGCCGCTTCGGCCAGCGCGTCGGCGGTGGTCGCGTCGGGCAGCGTTTCGGTAAAGTGCAGGCGGCGGAAATAATCGGGGTCGCTTTCGACCGAGCGCGCGATGCTGTCCATCATCGTCACTGCCTCAATCGGCCAGGCGCCCGCGGCAGTCTCGGCCGACAGCATGATCGCATCGGCGCCGTCGTAGATCGCGGTGGCGACATCGCTCACTTCTGCGCGCGTCGGCGAGGGCGAGACGATCATCGATTCGAGCATCTGGGTCGCGACGACCACCGGCTTGCCCATCCGCCGCGCGGTGGCGACGATGCGTTTCTGCAGCGGCGGCACCGCCTCGGGCGGCAATTCAACTCCCAGGTCGCCGCGCGCGACCATCGCGGCGTCGGCGAGCTCGAGAATTTCCTCGATCCGCTGCACCCCCGATGGCTTTTCGAATTTGACCAGCAGCGCCGCCTTGCCGCCGATCAGCGTGCGCGCCTCGGCGACGTCCTCGGGCCGCTGGACGAACGACAGCGCAATCCAGTCGACATGCTGTTCGAGCGCGAAGGTCAGGTCCTTGCGGTCCTTTTCGGTGAGCGCCGCGAGCGGCACGACGACATCGGGAACATTGACCCCCTTGCGATCCGAAATCTTGCCGCCGACCTCGACCACCGTGTCGATCCGCGTTGGCGACACTGCCTGGACGCGCAGCACCAGCTTGCCGTCGTCGATCAGCAGGCGGGTGCCTGCTTCAAGCGCCGCGAACAATTCAGGGTGCGGCAGGTGAACCCGCGTCGCGTCGCCTGGTGCCGTGTCGGCATCGAGCGCAAAGGTCGCGCCCTTGATCAGCTCGACTGGCCCATCGGCAAACGTCCCGACGCGCAGCTTCGGCCCCTGCAAGTCGACCAGGATCGTCGTCGGGCGCCCAGTTTCCTTCTCCAGCGCGCGGATCGCGGCGATCACCTTGGCGTGCCCGGCGTGATCGCCATGGCTCATATTAACGCGAAAGGCGTCGGCGCCGGCGCGGTGGAGTGCCGCGATCATCTCGGGATTGGCGCTCGCAGGACCAAGCGTCGCCAGGATGCGCACCTTGCGCTGGCGGGGGGTAAAACTCTGGACCACAAATGCTCCGAACCGATAAAAAGCTGGGGCCGCTTGCGTAGGCGCGTTGCCCCCGGCAAGGCAAGCTGCGTATAGCTATTCATGCCATCACCAGAGGAAATCCGCCATGTCCTGCAGCGACGATCAGGCCACTCCGAACGACGCACTCGATGCCCTTGACGACGCGGCCGCCGCCGCCGCCTTTCGCCGCCTCGTCCGGCTGCTCCAGCATCGCAGCGACGCCGCGAATATCGACCTGATGGGGCTTGCCGGTTTCTGCCGCAACTGCCTGGGCGACTGGATCGCGGAAGCGGGCGGCATGGACAAGGAAACCGGCCGGACGATCGTCCACGGCATGCCCACCGCAGACTGGAAAGCCCTGCATCACACCGCCGCGACTCCCGAACAGCTCGCGCGGATGGAAGCGAGCATGGCGAAGAACCCGCATCACTGATCTTGCTCAGACCGCGCTTTGCGGACATGAGGTTGTGAACCGCCGCTGAGGTACGGAAAAATGGGGAGGATTGGGCGATGCGCATGACATTGACGGGAGCGATGCTGGGCGTCTCACTCGTGGCCAGCAGCCCGCTCGCCGCACAACCATCCGCCACCACCTATATCCATGCCGGGCGTGTGCTCGACCAGCCGGGCCGCGAACCGCGAGGGCAATCGACGATCATCGTCCGCGACGGCAAGATTGCCGAAGTGCGCGACGGCTTCGCCACGCCCGAAGACGGCGCAATGGTCGTCGACTTGAAAAACGCCTTTGTCCTACCCGGCCTGATCGACATGCACGTCCATATCTCCAGCGACGACAATCTGCTGCGCAGCCGCCTCGAAAGCTCGGGGCGCGACGTCGAAGATGTGTTCGTCATTGCCCAAGGGAACGCGCGCCGCACCCTCGAAGCGGGCTTTACGACCGTGCGCGACCTGGGCGGCGATGGCCGGACCACGACGACGCTGCGCGATGCGATCAACAATGGTGTGATCGTCGGCCCCACCGTCATCCCCGCGGGAACGATGATTTCGGTGACCGGCGGCCATGGCGGAGTCAACGGCCTCAACCGCACCCTGACCCATGCGGTCGCGGCCGAGCGCACCAACATCTGCGACGGGCCGGATGGCTGCGCCAGCGCGGTCCGCGCACAGATCTCCCTGGGTGCAGAGGTCATCAAGTTTGCCGCGACTGGCGGGGTGCGCTCCAATGTCGCGGGCGGGCTGGGCAAGCAGATGTCCGATGCCGAGATGAAATCGGTCGTCGACACCGCGCACAGCTTCGGCCGCAAGGTCACCGCCCATGCACATGGCAAGGAGGGCATCGACGCCGCGCTGCGCGCCGGGGTCGATTCGATCGAACATGGCAGCTTCATCGATGATGAGACCGTCAAGCTGTTCAAGGCGTCGAACGCGGCGCTGGTGCCAACCGCGGTCGCACCGATCGCCGCGCTCGCGCAGGCGCGCCGCGGCGAAGCGCCGGGTCCGCAGCTGGCCAAGGCCGAGGAAGCGGCGGCATCGCACGCCGCAAGCGTGGCGCGGGCGATCAAGGGCAATGTTCGCATCCTGTTCGGCACCGACTCCGGCGTTGCGCCGCACGGCGACAACGCCAAGGAATTTGCGCTGATGGTCAAGGCCGGGATGACTCCGGAGCAAGCGATCAAGGCTGCGACCAGCGACAATGCGGCCGAACTCGACAGGCCAATCGGGGCGATCCTGCCGGGGCGCGAGGCCGACATCATTGCCGTTGGCGGCGACCCGCTGGCCGACGTCACCGCGCTCGAAAAGGTCGACTTTGTCATGCGGCGCGGCGTCGTCCACAAACTGGACGGCAAGCGCCAGGCCTTTCCGCCCGAGTGACGCGCCGCCACCAAGAAAGCATGGCCAAAATTCCTCCGGGGCTTTAGGGACGCGCCAACCGCGATTCTCGCGCCGCATCATCCCAATCACCGGAGCATAAAATGAGCGAAGCCACCGTATCCGACGAACAACTGCGCCTTTTCATCGAGCGCATCGAACGGATGGAAGAAGAGAAAAAGGGCGTCGCCGACGACATTCGCGACACCTATAACGAAGCAAAATCGCAGGGTTACGACCCGAAAATCATGCGCCAGATCGTTCGCCTGCGCAAATTGCCGGTCAACGACCGCAAGGAAATGGAAGCGATCCTCGACGTCTATAAATCAGCGCTCGGTATCGACTGAGTCCCTACAACGATCAGCACAGGAGAGTGACGATGTTCAGCACCACGACCAATATTGTCGAAGGCCGTCCGGTTCGGGAATATCTGGGCATCGTCACCGGCGAAGTGATCGTCGGCGCGAACCTGTTCCGCGACCTGTTCGCGTCGATCACCGATATCGTCGGCGGCCGCTCGGGCAAATATGAGGATGTCCTCGCCCGCGCCCGCAAGGAAGCAATCAGCGAAATGGAAGCCGAAGCGGCGCGCCTTGGCGGCAACGCCGTGGTCGGCGTCGATCTCGACTATGAAGTGCTCGGCCAGAACGGATCGATGCTGATGGTCAGCGCGTCGGGAACCGCCGTCGTCATCTGACGCGGTTGTCTCTTGGAGGCGCCCGCGGTAGGGCGGCGCCAGCTTATACATTGACCGATGGAGGGTGGCTTGGCCGGCCATAGTAAATTCAAGAACATCATGCACCGCAAGGGTGCGCAGGACAAAAAGCGCAGCACGTTGTTTTCCAAGCTCGCGCGCGAAGTCACCGTGGCGGCGAAAATGGGCCTGCCCGATCCCGACGCGAACGCGCGCCTGCGCGCCGCGGTCAACGCCGCCAAGGCGCAGTCGATGCCCAAGGACAATATCCAGCGCGCAATCGACAAGGCGAGCGGCGGGGACGGCGATAATTACGAAGAAATCCGCTACGAAGGCTATGGCCCCGGCGGCGTGTCGCTGATCGTCGAGGCGCTGACCGACAACCGCAACCGCACCGCCACCAACGTCCGCACCGCCTTTGCCAAGAACGGCGGCAACCTCGGCACATCGGGCAGCGTCGCGCATGGCTTCGATCGCCTGGGACTGATCAGCTATCCCGCCAAGGCGGGCGACGCCGACACGGTGTTCGAAGCGGCGCTCGACGCGGGCGCGAGCGACGTCGAATCGTCCGAGGACGGCCACGACATCTGGACCGAAATCGACGGCCTGCACGAGGTCGCCAAAGCATTGGAAGCCAAGCTGGGCGAAGCCGAAGGTGTGAAGCTGGCATGGCGCCCGACGCTGAAAAGCGAAATCACCGACGAAGCGACTGCGCAGACGCTGTTCAAGCTGATCGATACGCTCGACGACGACGACGATGTGCAGACCGTGTGGGGCAATTACGAAATCCCCGACGCGGTGATGGAAAAGCTTGGCTAGGCGTAAAAGCCCGTTCGCATTGAGCGAAGTCGAGATGCCCATGGGTCGTGCTTGCCTTCGGGGTATCTCGACTACGCCCGACACGAACGGGAACTCATGATCATCCTCGGCCTCGACCCCTCGCTCAGTTGCACCGGCTGGGGCATCGTCCGCGTCGAAGGGAGCCGGATCAGCCACATCGCCAACGGCCAGATCAAGACCGACGCCAAAGCCGCCCTGCCCGACCGCCTCGCGCATCTCGACACCGTGCTGGCGGCGGTGATCGCTGATCATGCGCCGCAATGCGCCGCGGTCGAAGAAGTGTTCCTCAACGACAATCCCCAATCGACGCTGAAGCTCGCGCACGCGCGCGGCGTCGTCCTCCTCGGCTGCGCCCGCGCAGGACTGCCAGTGGGCGAATATGCCCCGCGGCTGGTCAAAAAGGCGATCGTCGGCACCGGCACCGCAGCGAAGGAACAGGTGCAGGCCATGCTGCGCGTGCTGCTGCCCGGCGCGAAGGTTGTTGGGCCGGATGCGGCGGATGCCCTAGCGGTAGCGATCTGCCACGCGAACCACCGCCCGCGCTGAGACAGACCCAGAAAAAGGAGGGGCGCGACCTCCCAATTTTGCAGTCACCCCGGCGCAGCCGGGGGTGACGGTCACGGAGCGACCGCGACCGGCGGCAGGTCGGCTGCGTCGCCGGGGATTGGGTGCGCCTCGATGTCGGCGATCAGCCGCTTCATCTCGTCGATCTCGCGCACCTGTGTCTTGATGATCTGGTCGGCCAGTTCGCGCACGCGCACGTCGCGGATGTGCGCGCGGCTGCTGGTCAGGATAGCGATCGAATGGTGCGGAATCATCGCCTCCATATAGGCGACGTCGCCGACGGTCGCCTGGCTGCGCACCAGCCCGAGCGAACCCGCCCCAACGATCAGCGCCCCCGCGACAATCGCGATCTTTACGCGGCGGCCGTCGTACATGCTCCACATGAACCCGAGCATGATCACTGCCATCGTCGCCCCCATGAGCAGCGCCATCCAGGTCCGCGTCTGGCTGTAGATTTGATGATCGAGCGCATAGCTGTTGAGGTACATGAGGATGAACATCGCTAGCGTCGAAGTCGCAATCATCGCGGCAAAGCGTCGATAACTCATGGGATTTCCTTTCCGTCTGCGTCCGTTCAAACCCGTAAGACGGGCGAAAGGTTCGCCGAAAGGTCGCGCGTCCTTCAAGCTGGCCAAATCTGTTCCCTTTTCATTCCCGCCACGCTACGCACAGGGCCATGATCGCGAAACTCACCGGACGGCTGGACTCCAGCGGCGCAGGCCATGCCGTGATCGACGTCGGCGGCGTTGGTTATCTGGTCGAGGCATCGGCGCGCACCCTCGACGCGCTCGGCGCTACCGGCGGCGAGGTCACCATCCACACCGAAATGCTGGTCGGCGAGGATTTCCTTCGACTGCTCGGCTTTGCCAAGGCCGAGGAACGCGACTGGTTCCGCCTGCTTACCAGCGTTCAGGGCGTCGGTGCCAAGGTCGCGCTCGCGATCCTCTCGGCGCTCGAAATCACCGACTTGCAGCGCGCGCTCGCGAGCGGCGACAGCGCCATGATCGCGCGCGCCAACGGCGTCGGGCCGAAACTGGCACAGCGGATCACGCACGAACTGAAGGACAAGGCCGGCGCGCTGGGAGGAATATCGGGCAGCGGCGCGTCCCACATATCCGCCACTCCCGGCCCCCTCGCCGACGCGGTCACCGCGCTCACCGGCCTCGGCTTCAAACCCGGCGAAGCGAGCGCCGCGGTTGCGGCGGCGAGCGAGGAATTGGGTGTGGATGTCGGTCTTGATGCGCTGGTCCGCGTGGCGCTCAAGAAGGCGGCAAAGTGACCGACCGCGTCCGCAACGCCTTCTGCCGTTGCGGCCAGATCCGCATCGCCTGTACCGGCGAACCCATTCGCGTGTCGGTCTGCCATTGCCGCGAGTGCAAGGCGCGGAGCGGCAGTGCCTTTGCCGCGCAGGTCCGCTTTCCCGCCGGGCAGGTCCGGATCGAGGGCGAGGCCAATGCGCGGGTGTGGCAATATACCGGCGACAGCGGCAACACCGCCGACTTCTTCTTTTGCGGCACCTGCGGTTCGGGCGTCTGGTACCGGGCGCGCCCCTATCATGACGCCTATGCGATACCCCTCGGAAATTTCGAACCTGGCCACGGCGTCGTCCCCGACTATTCGGTGTACGAGGACCGCATGGAGCCTTGGGTTTCGATCACCGGCGATGCAATAGAGCATCATGACTGAACCCACCGCCGCCCGCCCCCCCAAGGCCCTCGCCTTTGACGTGTTCGGCACCGTCGTCGACTGGCGCTCCAGCATCGCCCGTGAATCCGCGACGTTTCTCGCAAAGATCGACCGCAGCGACATCGAACCGCATGACTTCGCCGACCAGTGGCGCCGCCGCTATCTGCCCGCCATGGCAGGCGTCAGCGGCGGCCAGCGCGGCTTCGTCAAGCTCGACATCCTGCACCGCGAGATGCTGGACGCGTTGCTGCACGATCTGGACATCGACCCCGCGGCGCTCGAACCGGCCTTGCTCGCCAACTGGGCCGACGCCTGGCACCGGCTCGCCCCCTGGCCCGATAGCGTCGCGGGCATCGCGCGGCTGCGCACCGCCTTTCCCGTCGTCACGCTGTCAAACGGCAATGTGTCGCTGATGGTCGATATGGCGCGCCGCGCCGGCATCATATGGGACGCCATCCTCGGCGCCGAATATGCCCGCGCGTACAAGCCGCAACCCGCCGCCTATCTCGCGACCGCCGATGCGCTGGGGCTCGCCCCGCAGGAGCTTTGCCTTGTCGCTTCGCACCACAGCGACCTTGCCGCCGCGCGCGGTTGCGGGCTGATGACCGCCCATATCGACCGCCCCATGGAATATGGCGGCGCCCGCGCGCCCGATGCCGACGCGGCGCAGGATTGGGAGTATAGCGCCGACAGCCTGACCGCATTGGCGGCGCAAATGGGATGCTGATTTGACCGACCTCACCACCCCCATCCGCACCCCCGAGGACGCCGACGCCGCCTTGCGCCCCAAGACGCTTGCCGAATTTGTCGGGCAGGCGGCGGCACGCGAGAATCTCCGCATCTTTATCGAGGCCGCCAAATCGCGCTGCGACGCGCTCGACCATGTGCTCTTCTATGGCCCACCCGGCCTCGGGAAGACGACGCTGGCACAGATCGTTGCGCGCGAACTCGGCGTCGGGTTCCGTTCGACCAGCGGCCCGGTGATCGCCAAGGCGGGTGACCTCGCCGCGCTGCTCACCAACCTCGAGGACGGCGACGTGCTGTTCATCGACGAGATCCATCGCCTGTCGCCCGCGGTCGAGGAAATCCTCTATCCCGCGATGGAGGACCGCGCGCTGGACATCATGATCGGCGAAGGGCCGTCGGCGCGCAGCGTCCGCATCGACCTGCCCAAATTCACGCTGGTCGGCGCAACGACGCGGCAGGGGTTGCTGACGACGCCGCTACGCGACCGCTTCGGCATTCCGGTGCGGCTCAATTTCTATACGCATGGTGAGCTGGAACAGGTCATCACCCGCGCCGCGCGGCTGCTTGCGCTGCCGATCGCATCCGATGGCGCGCTGGAGATCGCAAAACGCTCGCGTGGTACCCCGCGCATCGCCGGGCGGCTGCTGCGCCGCGTGCGCGATTTCGCGACCGTCGCGGGCCATGCCATCGTCGATGCCAAAGCCGCCGACGCGGCGCTCAACCGGCTCGAGGTCGACGCGCTGGGGCTCGATGCGATGGACCGGCGTTACCTGACCATGATCGCCGATATTTACCGCGGCGGCCCGGTCGGGGTCGAGACGATGGCGGCGGGACTGTCCGAACCGCGCGACACGATCGAGGATGTGATCGAGCCCTATCTGCTCCAAGTCGGTCTGATCGCGCGCACCGCGCGCGGGCGGATGCTCAATGCGAGCGCGTGGAAGCATCTGGGTCTCAATCCACCGGCGGGATCGCAGGACGGTTTGTTCGACAACGGCAAATAGCCGTGTCCCTGCGAAGGCAGGGGCACGAAACTCTCGGGAATGTAGCGCGTTTCCGCGCTCAACTCGCACCAAACGGCCCCCATCTGCGACGAATCGTTGGTTAGGGGTTTGCGACGAGTCGAAGGCCCGCTATCGATCAACCCCATGGCAAACGCTCCGCCCCCCTTCATCCCCGGCGCCTTCGTCGGGGCGGCGCATCACTACCGGGCCCGAGTCTATTTCGAGGACACCGACCTGTCGGGCATCGTCTATCACGCCAATTACCTTCGCTATATGGAGCGCGCGCGATCGGACATGCTGCGCATCGCAGGCATCGACCAGCGCGCCGCGATGGACGCGGGCGACGGTAGCTGGGCGGTCACCGACCTGACGATCAAATACCGCCGCCCGGCGAAGCTCGACGATGACCTGCTGGTGGTCAGTACGGTAGAAGCGGTGCGCGGCGCCAGCGTGATCATTGCACAGCGCATCCTTCGCGGGACTGACACGTTAAGCGGCGAGACATTGACCGACGGGCAAGTCACCGCCGCCTTCCTGTCGCCCGAGGGTCGACCGCGCCGCCAGCCCGCGGGCTGGGCCGACCGCTTTACCGCCATCATGAATGGAGAGAAAATCCCTTGCTAGACAATATCTCGCTGGCCGCCGACGCGGCGACTTTGTCCCCCGTCGCGCTGTTCCTCCAGGCCGACATCATCGTGAAAGCGGTAATGATTGGGCTGCTGCTGGCATCGATCTATGTCTGGGCGGTAATCTTCACCCATGGGCGGAGCGTCAGCAAATTGATGCGCGCGTCAGAAAATTTCGAACGCGATTTCTGGCGCGCCGACAATATCGACAAATTTTTCGACAAGAACAGTGGGGAGGAATTGCCGAGCGCGAAGGTGCTGGCCGCGGGGATCAGCGAGTGGCGCCGTTCGACCAAGACCAAGAATGTCGATCGTGACGGTACGCGCGAGCGTCTCGGCATCGCGATGAACAGTGCGGTCGCAGGCGAAGTCGACCGGCTCGCCGAAAAGATCGGTACGCTGGCGACCATCGGATCGGTCGCCCCCTTCGTCGGGCTGTTCGGGACCGTCTGGGGCATCATGCGCAGCTTTACCGCGATCGCGGCGAGCAACAACAGCAGCCTGGCGGTCGTCGCACCGGGGATCGCCGAGGCGTTATTCGCGACCGCGATCGGCCTGTTCGCCGCTATTCCCGCGGTCATTGCCTACAATGCCTTTTCCCAACGCCTGAACCGGCTCGAATCGCGCCTCGGGCGCTTCGCCGACGGACTGCACGCGACCTTTAGCCGCGAGCTTGAGGTGGACGCCTGATGGCGATGACCGGTCCTTCCGGCGGTATCGGCGGACGGCGCGGCCGCGGCCATCGCCGCGCGCCGATCGCCGACATCAACGTCACCCCGCTGGTTGATGTCATGCTGGTGCTGCTGATCATCTTCATGATTACCGCGCCGCTGCTCGCCTCCGCCGTGCCGATCGACCTGCCCGAAAGCCGCGCCAAGCCCGTTGAGACCGAAGAGCAGGAACCGGTGCAATTGTCGATCAACGCGGACGACACGCTGTATATCGGCGAAGAGGTGGTGCCGGAGGCTGAGCTGCCGGCGCGGCTCGACGCCATCGCGCGTGAACGACAAGGCGACGACAAACCGCGCCAGATCATGCTGCGAGCCGACAAGGGGCTCGACTATGGCCGGGTCATGCGCGTGATGGGCGAACTCAACCGCGCGGGCCTGACCCGCATTTCGCTGGTGACCACGGGCGCAAGCGGCGACACCCCCGCCGCTGCCGCGGTCACCGACCGTTCAGATACGGGGCAATAGGCTGCACCCATGGCCACCACAATGGCAGCGAGGGGTAAGGAAGGACGCGGCTTTGTTATCGCGGCGGCCGCGCACGTCGTCATCATCGGCCTGCTTTCCGTCCAGTGGACCGCAGGCGAACGCCGTTTCGACAACCCACCCATGGAGGTCGACCTGATCGCCGAAACCGCGGTGCAGTCAACCGCCCCGGTGATCAGCGAAAACCCGCCCGCGGCGCGGCTGGGCGAAGAGGATATGACCGACATCGCCGCGCCCGAACCGACGCCAGCACCGCCGCTGCCTGAACCGATCGTCCGCCCGACGCCAGCGCCGACACCGAAGCAGGGGGCGCGGCCGAAGGCACAGCCCAAACAGACCCCGCCCGCAGCGGCCAAGGCGCAGCCCAAGGCCGCGCCCAAGGCGCCCCCAGCCAAAAACCGCCCAGCGCGCCCGACCGGGCGCCTCGACGGCATCGCCGAGGGGCTATCGAAGTCACAGCCGAAGACTCCCGCGAGCAAGGGCGCCCCCGCCGCCGCGACCGCGGCCGAGGTCAAACGCTCTATCGACGTCAGTATCAAATCGGCGGTCCGCCCGCGCTGGGACAGATGCCAGGTCAGCGGCTTTGATGCCGATAAACTGGAGACCGAAGTCAAGTTTCGCCTTACTACCTCGGGAGCATTGGGCGGATTTACCAGCGTCACAACAACGGGACAGAATGACAGCAACAAGAATCTGGTTCAACGCCATCAGGAATGCGCCAAACGCGCCGTCGAACTCGCCGCACCCTTCGATCTGCCCGAGGACAATTACAGCTTCTGGCAGAATTACACGCTCGATTTCATCAAGAGGTAAGCCAATGTTCCTCCGTCCCATCAGCCTCTCGCTCGCCCTGCTGCTCACTGCCGCACCGGTTGCCGCGCAAACGACGACCGCACCGACGCCGCCTGCGGTCGCGCCGACCGAACCGCGTGAGACGATCGAAGGCACGCTGTCGAACGAGCGCACAGTTATCGCCATCCCCTCGCTCGCAACCTCGTCGGTGCAGACCGTAGCGGGCCTGCGCACCGACAGCCTTGGCCGTCAGATCGCCGAAGTCATTGCCGCCGACCTGGAACGCAGCGGTCTGTACGAACCCGTCGGTCCCGGCGGCGTCCGCGCGATCACCCGCGCCGAAGTGCAGGCTCCGCGCTTTGCCGACTGGCAGGCGCGCAATGCTGAAAATGTCGTGCACGGCTTCGTCGATGCCAGCGGTACCGGTGGGCTGGTCGTCGGTTGTTATCTCTATGACACCGCGCTGGGGAGCGAACTGGTCCGCAAGGGGTTCGAAATCCAGCCGTCGGACTGGCGCCGCGCCGCGCACAAATGCGCCGACGCCATCTATTCGCGCCTGTCGGGCGAGGCGCCCTTCTTTGACAGCCGCGTCGCCTATATCGCCGAGAGCGGCCCCAAGGGGAACCGCATCAAGCGGCTCGCGATCATGGACAGCGACGGCGGCAATCACCGCTTCATCACGAACGGTCAGGCGCTCGCTATTTCGCCGCGATTTTCGCCCGATTACAAAAAGATCGTGTACGTCAGCTATCTGAACAACCGCGTCCGCGTGTTCATCTATGACATCGCGTCGGGGTCGCAGAAGCTGGTGACCGAAAGCGGCAATGCGACCTTCGCGCCGCGCTGGTCACCCGATGGCACCCAGATCCTCTATTCGATGGCGGTCGGCGGCAACACCGACATCTATCGCATTGCAGCGAACGGCGGCACCCCGGTTCGGCTGACCAGCACCCCGGGCATCGACGTCGGCGGCAGCTTCTCGCCCGACGGCCGCAAGATCGTGTTCGAAAGCGACCGCTCGGGCAGCCAGCAAATCTATACGATGAACATCGACGGGTCGAACCAGCAGCGAATCAGCTTTGGCGGCGGCCGCGCCGCGACCCCCGAATGGTCGCCGCGCGGTGACCTGATCGCCTTCACCCGCATGGGCGGCGGCGAATTCCGTATCGGGGTGATGACCCCGTCGGGCGGCGGCACGCGGTTGCTGACCAACAGCTGGCAGGATGAAGCACCGACCTGGTCGCCGAACGGGCGCGTCATCCAGTTTTTCCGGACTACGCCGGGGCGCGAGGGCAAATCGAGCCTGTGGCAAGTCGACCTGACCGGCGTCAATTTGCGCCGCCTGCCGACCCCGCAGGATGGATCGGACCCCAGTTGGGGTCCGGTGCTGCCGTGACGAACAGGAACCAAAATGCCCTACTGGGGTTCCATCATCGGGTTCTGAATGGGCCGTTTCTGGCCGTTGAACGGAAAAATTCAACAACAACAAGAGGACAGACGACATGACGATACGCAAGAGCACCGCGATGATCGCGGCCATCACCATGCTTGCCGTTGGCGCCTGCGCAAAAAAAGCGCCCGAAACGCTGCCCCCTGTCCCGGAAGGGACCGGCACCGACACCGGGACCGATACCGGCACCGGCGTGATCCCGGGATCGCAGGAAGATTTCATCGCCAGCGTTGGCGCCATGGGCGACCGCATTTTCTTTGGCTTCGATCAGTATAATGTCGATTCCGAGGACATGGCGACGCTGCAAACCCAGTCGCAGTGGCTGCAGCGCAACCCCGCGGTCCGCGTCACCCTCGAAGGCCATGCCGACGAGCGCGGCACCCGCGATTACAACATCGCGCTCGGCGAACGCCGCGCCAATGCCGCGAAAAATTACCTCGCCTCGCTGGGCGTTGATCCGTCGCGGATCAGCGTCATCAGCTATGGCAAGGAACGTCCGGCCGAAATCGGTTCGACCGAAGAAGCTTATGCGCGCAATCGCCGCGCGGTAACGGTCATCATCGGCCGCTAAGGAACGGCCAGAGCGGCACCGTCGCGAATGCGGCGGCGCAGGCAAAGACACCAAAGGGGACCGGCCGCTGAGCAAGCGGCTGGTCCCCTTTTTGTTGGACCACGAGCGCCCAGACGATGCCACCGAGGCTGGCGAGCAGCAGCATCAGCGGCAGCGCCTGCCAGCCAATCCAGCACCCGATCGCGGCAACCAGCTTGGGATCGCCGCCCCCCATGCCCTCCCCACCGCGCGCACGCCGATAGGCCCAGGCGATCAGCGCGAGCGCCGCCCCGCCGGAAAGCGCGCCGATCCAGCGATCAAGCAGCGGTGCTCCAAGCAGCGGCCCGGCAAGCAGCAGCCCCATCACCGCAAGCAATGCGCTCAGCCGATCAGGAAGCCAGAAATGCCTCGCGTCGAGGAGCGCGAGCGGCAGCAGCAGCCAGCCGAACAGCGCCCACAGCCATCCCGTCGGTCCGGGCACGAGCGCCAGCGCCGTGCCGCCGATCAGCGCGGCCCCGACTTCGACATGGGTATGAAAGCGGTCAATCGATACACCACAGCGGCGACAGCGCCCGCGCAGCCAAAGGGCCGACATCAGCGGGACGAGGTCCAGTGGCCCCAATGGCCGCTGGCAGCCGTCGCATTGCGACCGCCCGAACACCGAACGCCCCGCGGGCCAGCGCAGCACCAGCGTTGCGATAAAGCTGCCGAGGACCGGTCCGATCAACGCGGCGAACCCGACGCCCATGCCAAAGGGCAAGGCATCGAGGAAGGTCACGTCAGAAGCGGCCCGTGGTCGCCAGCACGAATCCACCCGAACCGGCCTTGAACCCCAGCATGGCCAGCGCCGCCGCCATTGCCGGATCGCGATCGACATTGATCGCGAACTGCGCCCGATACGCGCCGTTGCCGTCGAACGACAAGGTCAACCGCTCCATCCCCGACTGGCTGGCAAGCGCCGCTTGCGCGCGTCCATTTGCGCATTTCAGCGGTCCCGACAACCCGCGCGACAGGTCGAGTCCGGCGATCGGCGCGGTGACGGCGAGCTGGATCCGCCCGCTCGCGCTGGTGCATTTACCGGCGCCATCGAACCGCAGCGTTGCGCCTTCGAAGCGGATCGTATCGACAGGTATCATCCCCAGCCCGCCGGACATCGACGTCGTGCCATTGACGTCGGATACCCCACGCGGGTTGCTGCCATGCAGCCGCCCCGCCAGCGCGCCCAGCCGTTCGTCGGTGCGCGAAAAAGCGAGTTCGGTGTCGCCGCCGAGCAGCGCCAGCGGCGACAGGCTGGCGCGCACCGTGCCGAGCGGCAGGGCGCCCAGCCGCGCCTCGACCAGCTCGCCCGCCCACACCGATCCGCGCACCTCGCGCGCCGACACCCCGGCATCGGTCGCGCCCGACCACGCCAGCGCCAGCCGCATCGGGAACGTCGCGATGATCAGGATCATCGCCAGCAGCAGTGCCGCGATGCCCCAGCGTTGCCGCGTGCTCATTGGCCGCCCTTGCGAAGTTCGGCGGTCAGACCGACGGTGCCGTCGGCGGCAGGGGTGATCGTCAGCTGGTCGATGACAAAGCCCTGCCCCTCTAGCGACGCCAGCCAGTCGGTGAGCACAGGCGCGCGCGCGGTGGCGATCGCGATCGTCGCCTGCCCCGCGCCGCGCGCCTCGTTGCGGTCGAGCGTCAGCCCGATTTCGCTCGCCGACTGCGCCAGATATTGATCGATAGCCACCGCATCGACCGCGGTCGCAAACGATTTCGCGGGCCGCGCCGCCAGCAACTGCACCTTGGCCGCGACCCGACCTTCGCGCTCAATCGCCGCGCGATGCTGGTTTTCGAGATCGACAAACGCTGCATAAGCCGGGCGGCCGAGTCCCCACAGGATGACGCCCAGCGCCAGTGAGCCTGCGATGCCAACCAGCCAGCGTTCGCGCTGCGACAGGCCCAGCCACCAGTTTTTCAATCGCTCAGTCATGGCACCGCCCGGATCGTGATATTCGCCATCTGCTGGCCGTCGCTGCCCGCCATCGGCTGCGCCGTGACGCGGTAACCGCGGGCCTGGAGCGCGAGCAGCACTGCGTTGATGTCCTCAACCCGCGGCGCCGCGAGCGTGGTTGTCAGCGTGCCGTCGGTGCGGTGCGACAGGGTCTTGAGAGCGACGCCCGGTGTGTCGCCCATGGCATCGTAAAGCGCCGATGCAGGAACCGAAAATGCCAGCGGGCCGCCACCCGCCGCCGCGAGCCGGCGATCGAGCTCGGCCTCGGCCGCGGTGGCATCGGGCGCGGTCACCCCAGCCTTTTTGGCCGTTGCGACCACCGCATCGTCGGCTCGGGCGCTGTCGGACGACAGCCGCACGGCATGGATGATCGGGATCAGGAGGCTGACGATAAGCAGCGCGATCGCCAGCCGCTTGGCCAGCCGCAGCAGCGCTGGGTCGAGCGACCAGCTGCGCTTCGGCTTCCAGCCGCCACTGAGCAGGTCGAGCGGCGGCGCAGCCAGCGTCATCAGCAATGCCTCGCGCATCCGGTCGGCATCGAGCGGCGCAATTGTGTGACCGCGCGCGATCAGCGGATCGAGTTCGGGATCGGACACATAGGCATGATCGGCCGCCCGCACGATCTGTTCGCCGCCAACGTCGGCGGACCACAGGCTATCGGGTTCGGGCGGCGGCACCGCAGCAGCAGCCGGGATGATCGCGACCGGCGCCAGGTCGCGCGCCTTCAGCCAGTCAGCCCACGCAGTCATCGCCGCGTGCGTCGTCACCGCCACTGGTACCGCCTGCCCGGCTTCAATCGGCTGACCCGCCACGATATGCAGCAAGGCGCCATCGCCCAGACTGTCCTTCAACGTATCGACCCGCGCCGCCGATGCCGCCTGCGCGGGCGCCGCATCGGGATAATGCCGCCAACGCAAAGGCACGTCGACGGCAGGCGCCAATGCGATCAAGCGGTCGCCGGGGCTATCATCCTGCCGTTTTTCCCATGCATCGACCCAACCGTCGTCCTGCCCCGAATCGACAATGACGCCATCGTCGACGCGCAGCCACGCAGGCAGGGGGGCCTTCTCCTCGCCAAGTGCCGCTACCGGGGGCAACCAAAGAACCAACGTGCGGGACATATCAGTCGCTCTCGCCCCAATCGCGGCGGACAATGACCGGCGCAGCCTGTCCGGCGGATGGCGCGCCTCCGTTGGCGTCGATGAGCGAAACTGCCGTCAAAAACCCGTCCCCCATCGTCACATTCGTCGTCAGCGCCAGCCAGCGGCTGGTAACCCCCGCCTGTTCGGCCACCTCGGTCGGCGGGTCGAACTGCGCGAGCGGACCCGACTGCCAGAATCGCACGCTGCTGCCATAGCCGCCCGCGGGCCGCGCCGCCAGCGCTGCGCGGGCGTCGGCGAGCGTCAATTCGCCCGGCAGCAGCATCGCGACCAGCGGTGCCTGCTCGGGCGCCAGCGTGTTGACGTTCAGCCGCACCGAATCGGTCACCGGCAGCACGCAGATCCAGGGTTTGAGCCGTGCATAGATTTTGGGCGTCATCCCCCGCACCGCGCGCAATTCGCTGATGTCGGCCATCTTTCGGTTGGCGGCCAGATAGGCGCCGGGCAGCGACCGATAGACATTGTCCTCGGCGCCGAGCGGGCCGTCGTTGCTGTCACTGTCGATCCAGTCGGCGGTGGCGCCAGCTATCGCCTGCGCCTGCGCGGCATCGACGCCGAGCAACACCATCAACGCGCCGAACTGGCGCATCGACCCCGATCGCTGGCTGAACCGTCCCGGTACCGTCTCGGCAACCAGGCTGTTGAGGTTGAAGCAATTGTTCGCGTCCGTCAGCCGCGCGCTGCCGGTGCCACCCGGCAGCGGCAGGATAAATTCGCGGCCGAGCCAGTTGCCTGCCAGCGTCAGCTTCGCCGGATCTCGCCCGACCAGGTCGGCAACGCGGCGCAGCGCAATCTGTTCGGCGGCAAAGCTGTAGGCGCGCCCCTGATCGACAGTCGCCGCGCTGCCCGCGATCCGCGTCGCCAACGTCAACCGGTCGAGCGCGGTCGCCGCGATCACCGCCATCACGGCAACGAGCAGCAACACAGTGAGGAGCGCGGCGCCGCGCTCATTGGACAGGCGGCGGCTCATGGCGAGGGATTTTCGGCCGCAGGCGGCGGTGGCGGCAGCGTCGGTGCGGTCAGGAACAACATCGTCAACGCCTCGCGCCCGCTGCGCGACACGCGCACCTCGACCACGCGCGGCAGGCGGTCGCCGGGTTCGGAGCTCCAGCTTTCGCCCCAATTGCCGGTATCGTCGCGGTAGCGCACCGCGACCGCGACGACGTCTCCGAGCAACCGGTCGCCCGCATTCAGCGCGGTGCCGTCGAGCATGGGCTGCGTCGCGCGCCGCCACTCGCTGCCGACGAGCGCATAGGCGACCCGTTCGACGGCAGGACGCGGCGAACCGTCGAGAGCGGCCGCGCCGCCATGGACGAAAGCAAAGCCGGTCGATGACCCGACGAAAGCAGGCACCGCCTCGCCCGCCGGCCCTCGCGTCGATCGCTGGACCGCCTGCGCCAGATCATTCGCCATCACCGCGCGCAGGCGGTTGACTCCGCCCATCGCCTTCAACCGCGTCTGCACCGCATCCTGCGTATCGACGCTGCTGCGCAGCAGGGCGACGCCGATCGCCGCAATCGCCGCGAACAGCGACAGTGCGACGAGCATTTCGATGAGGGTGAAACCGCTTTGCCCCGCCCCGGTCCCCGTTTGTGCTGAGCTTGTCGAAGCACAGTTCTTTTTCTCCGGCGCCGCGAAGGAAGAACGGCCCTTCGACAGGCTCAGGGCGAACGGGTTTAGTAGGTGAGTACCAAATTTCATCGGCTCGGCCGGATAATCGTCAGCGCCGCCTGGCCGCGCCCGCTTTCGGGGCGCACGATCAGGTCGATACGCAGCAGGCTGTCGTCGGCGGTCCGCGCCACCCGCTGTTCGATGCGCCAGTTGCGCCCGGCGTTCGCAATCCCGATCGCGCTATTGCCGATCGTCGGCGGCGCCGGGTCGGTCCACAGTTCAACGGCGCGATTCTGCGCAACGATGCCCGCGATCGTGCTTTCGTCGAGGTCGCCCGCGGTGCGCACCGCAAAAGCATCAAGGCGGACGAGCGTCAGCGCTGCGATGCTGATGACGCTAAGTGCGACTAGCATTTCGAGCAGGGTGAAACCGCGTTCACGCTCATTCGCCACGGCTGACCTCCCCAGTCGCCGACACACGAACAATCTCACGCGCTTCGCCGCCGCTCAGCACGACGACCTGCGGGGTCGGGCTGGTGCCGACACGGTCGAACAATATGCGAGCAGCGCCCTGCCCGCCGTCCGCCGCAAAACGAACGTCGCTGGGCCAATTGCGCTGGGTGAAGGCGCGGCCGGGCAGCGGCTGCCATTCGCCCGCGATCCGGCGTTCAAAGCCATAGCCCGAGGGGGCAAAGTTGACCGCGACGCTGCGCCCCTCGATCACCGCGATATCACGCGCACCGGCCAGCCGCGCCGCGAGCCGGTCGGCCTCACTGCGCACGCTGCGTTCTTCGCCGGGAATGGTCAGTACGACGGCGGTGGCAGCGAGCGCCATGATCGCGAGCACGACCATCAGCTCGACCAGCGTGAAGCCGCTGGTCCCCATCTTGCGATGGCGACGCGCTGATGCCTTAGCTGTCTCCGCCACGAATATCTGCATTGTCGTCGGTCCCGCCCGGCGCACCATCGGCGCCCAGCGACCAGACGTCAAATGCTGCGCCGTTCGGGCCAGGTGCCTGGTAATTATAAGGACGCCCCCACGGATCGGCAGGCAGTTTCTTGATATAGCCGTCGCGACGGTACCGCTCCGGCTGCGCGAGCGACGGCGGCGGTGACGATAGCGCGTTCAACCCGTCGCTCGTCGCCGGATAGGTCAGATTGTCGAGACGATATTGTTCGAGTGCGGTTTCCAGCGTCGCGATGTCGGCCTTGGCCTTGGTCACCATCGCTCGGTCCTGGCTGGGTAGGACGTTGATCATCACGACGGTCGCGAGCAGCCCGATGATGAAGATGACGACCATCAGTTCGGTCAGGGTAAAGCCGCGCTCGTCCTTCTTGCGGCGGCGGGCGGGCGTCGGGCGCGACGGATCGAGCATCAGGCGAATGAAAAGCTGCATCAGCGACATCTATTATATTCCAGCAAGATTCTGCAACTGAAGGATCGGCAGCAGAATGGCGAGGATGATCAGGGCAACACATGACCCCATAAGGACTATTATGACAGGTTCGAGTAACGCCATCGATGCCGCCGTGAAGCGGTCGAATTCGCGCTCCAGATAATCGGCGGCGCGTTCGAGCATGACTTCAAGCCGCCCGGCACTTTCGCCGCTGGCGGTCATGTAAACGAGCAGCGGCGGAAACACCCCGGCGTCGCGGAGAGCCGCCGACAGGCTGCCCCCGGCGCGGACTTGATCGACGATGGCGGCCGTCGCACTTGCGAGCGCGGCGTTGCGGATCGTCGGCAACGTCAGCCGCAGGCCATCGACCAGCGGCAGGCGGCTCGACACCATCGTCGCCAGGGTGCGCGCAAAACGCGCCGCATAGAGGTCGCGAAGCAGGCGCCCGAACAGCGGCAGCCGCAGCAGCCGCGCATCGACTCGCGCCTTGAACACCGGACGGCGCATCGCGGCGACCCATCCAAAACTCGCCGCGGCCATCAGCAATGCGATCAACCACCACCAGTTAGCGGCAAAGCTGGAGATCGCGATCACCGCGCGGGTCAGGAACGGCAGCTGCTGGCCAACATCGGTAAATTGTTCGACGACGCGCGGGACGACAAAGATCATCAGCGCGGCCACGACGCCGATCGCCACGACCGCGAGCACGATCGGATACGCGAGCGCTGCGATCAGTTTACCGCGCACCTCGGCCTGACGTTCGAGCAGATCGGCGAGGCGCGCGAGGATGGTGGTCAGGCTGCCCGTCGTTTCGCCCGCCGCGACCATCGCGCGATAGAGCGGCGGAAAGCTGGCGGGTTGGCGCGCCATCGCATCGGCGAGGCGGCGGCCTTCGAGCAGCCCGGCATGGACTTCACCAATGATCGTGCGGGCGCTTTCGGCCTCGCTCTGGCGGGTCAGCGTGCGCAGCGCCTCTTCAAGTGGCGCGACCTCGGCCAGCGTTGCCAGCTGGCGCGTGAAAAGCGCGAGTTCTTTGCTGCTCAGCCGCGCGCGGCGGAACGCGATGAGCGAGCGGCTGGCGGGTTTGGCTCCCGCGGCCTCGACCGCGACGATATGGAATTTGCGCCGCACGAGATCGGCGCGCGCGGCGT
Organism: Sphingopyxis bauzanensis; assembly: GCF_002205675.1. Taxonomy (GTDB): domain Bacteria; phylum Pseudomonadota; class Alphaproteobacteria; order Sphingomonadales; family Sphingomonadaceae; genus Sphingopyxis; species Sphingopyxis bauzanensis. Next base: position 789,357 of record NZ_NISK01000002.1, read on the forward strand.
CGTCGTTGGCGGCGGTCAGCCGTCCCTTGCGCTCGCGGCCCTGCGGATCGATCGCCACATAGCGATAATCAGGCATCGATTTCCTCGCGCCGCGCGATGCGGATCGCTTCTTCGGCGGTCGTCAGCCCCTTGGCGACCATCGCGCGCGCCGCCGAGGCGAGCGTCGGCGATTTCAGGAACGCGTGGCGCGTGATCATCGCCTCGTCGCCGCCGTTGTAGATGTAACGACGCACGGTTTCGTCGACCTTGATCGCCTCGAACACGCCGATTCGGCCCTTGTAGCCGGTGCCGCTGCACTGCTCGCAACCCTTGGGACGCCAGATGACGGTGCCGATGTCGAGCCCGAGCATGGCGGCGACGCTGTTGTCGGCCTGCACTGGTTCGCGGCAATGATCGCAAAGTTTGCGCACAAGGCGCTGCGCGATCACTGCGCGCAAGGTCGACGCTAAAAGAAAAGGCTCTACTTTCAGATCTTTAAGCCGGGTGATTGCGCCGACTGCATCATTGGTGTGAACGGTCGAAAGCACAAGGTGGCCAGTCAGCGATGCCTGCACTGCAATATCGGCGGTTTCGCGGTCGCGGATTTCGCCAACCATCACGACATCGGGATCCTGGCGCAGGATGGCGCGCAGCCCGGCGGCGAAGTCGAGCCCGACCTTGCTGTTGACCTGCGTCTGACCGACACCGTCGACGGCATATTCGACCGGATCCTCGACGGTCAGGATATTGCGCTGACCATCGTTCAATTGCTTGAGCGCGGCATAGAGCGTCGTCGTCTTGCCCGAACCGGTCGGGCCGGTGACCAGGATAATGCCATTGGGTTCGGCGAGTGCCTCGCGCAAAATCTGGTCGGAGGTGCCCGACAGGCCGAGCACATCGAAGTCGATCCCCGCGGCATCCTTGTCGAGAATACGCATCACGACGCGCTCGCCGGCGCGGCTGGGCAAGGTCGATACGCGCACGTCGACCGCCTTGCCCGCGAGCGTCAGCCCGATGCGGCCGTCCTGCGGCACGCGGCGTTCGGCGATGTCGAGCCGCGCCATCACCTTGATGCGGCTGACCACCACCGGCGCGACGTGCGGGGGCATCCGCAGATGTTCGCGCAGCACCCCGTCGGTCCGCATCCGGACCACCAGCCCGCTTTCATAGGGTTCGATATGGATGTCGCTGACCCCCTGCCGCACCGCTTCGGCGATGATTGCGTTGATCAGCCGGATCGCGGGGGCATCGTCGGCGCTGTCGAGCAAGTCTTCGGCGCTGGGCAGGCTGAAATCGATGTCATTGTTGCCGACCGATCCCGCCATCGCCGCCGCCGAGCTGTCGACGGCATAATGGTCAGACAGCAGGCGATCGAAATCGGCAACGCTCGCGGTCGCGACGCGCAGCGGCTGCGCGAGATAACGCTTCACCTCGATCAGCACCGCGGGATCGGCATCCTCGCGCAAGGTCGCGAGCCATGCCCCGCCCTCGCCCGGCGCGATGACGACACCGTGCTGGCGCGCAAAGCCATAGGGAATATCGACCGGCGCCGCGGCAGCGACGATCGGTTTGGGATCGCTCACGGAAATTCTCCGGTCGGCGGCGCAGGCGCATTCGAAATCGACGGGGGGACGTCGGTCGAAATCACCCGGCCATCGGGACCGCGCAGTTCGGGCAGGTTGACCGGACCAACGGTGATGTCGGCGGCCGTCGCCTCGGTCGGCACCGGCGGTACCGCGCCCAGATAATCACGCACCAACGTGTCGATCGCGGGCTCCTCATCGGGATTCCGGCGGAGCTGGAAGTCGCGAATATAGCCGTAACGCCGCGCGGTCAGCGCGGCATTGTCTTCGCGGCTACGCAAGATTGTCGGGCGGATGAAGACCATCAGGTTCGTCTTCGACCGTGTCCGGCTGCGCGATTTGAACAATTCGCCGAGCAGCGGAATATCGCTAAGCAGCGGCACCCGCTCGATCGTCCGCCGTTCATCGTCATTGAGCAAGCCGCCGATCGCCAGGATTTCGCCGTCATCGACAGTCAGCACGGTTTCGAACGAACGCTTGTTGATGATCAGGTCGCTGTTGCGCGACGACACCGGCCCCGCGACGCTCGACACTTCCTGACGCAAGAACATCTTGACCTCGCCCGCGGCATTGACCTGCGGCGTCACCTCCAATTTGATGCCGACTTCCTCGCGCTGAACGGTGCGAAAGGCATTTTCGAAATTGTCGCCAAGTTTTTCGCCGGTCGTGATCGGGACATCCTGCCCGACCAGGAACTTTGCCTGTTGGTTGTCGAGCGTCACGATATGCGGCGTTGCGAGCAGGTTCGACGTCGTGTCCGATTTGATCGCGTTGATGATTGCGCCGAAAATCGTATTCTTGCCAATATCGCCCGCAAAACCGGCAAAGCCGCCCGTCGCCGCGAGCAGCGACGCCGCCGCGGCTTCCTGTAAACTGTTGCCCAGCGAGCTGTTCGTTTGCGTTACCGTTGTCGTGCCGTTGACCGTCGTGGTTTCCTGCGACAGCTGATTGGCGGCATAAGCACCGCCCAGCGTCAGGATATTGGGCGATGCATTGCTGTAGCTGGTCGCGACAAACGGAATATTCTTGCCGCCGAGCAGGAACTGGACGCCAAGGCGTTTGGCCGCATCGTCGCCGATTTCGACCACAATCGCCTCGACCAGCACCTGTTCGCGGCGACTGTCGAGCTGGCGGATCAGCTCGCCGAGCATCCGCTGCACCTCGGGATTAGCAGCGACGATAATCGCATTGGCACCTTCATAGCGGGTGACAATCGCGGGGCCGCGCGTCGCGATGCTGCCGCCCCCGCCGCCCGTCGAAACCGGCGTCGCGGCGGGTGCGGGAGACGCAGTCGCGCCGTCGCTGCCCATCGTCGATGCCGAAGGCAGCGCCGCCTTCTGCGCCGGGTCGCTGCCGCCGCCGACCAGTTGCTGTAACGTCGGGAGCAACGTTTCGGCATTGGCGTGCGCGAGCCAATAGACGCGCAGCTCGGTGCCCGATCCGGCACGTTGATCGAGCTCGTTCGCCATCTGGACAAAGCGCGCGACCAGCGCCTGGTCGCCGCGCAGCGCAATCGCGTTGCTGCTGTCGATCGGCACGATCGCGACTGGCGCCGCGGCCCCCTCACCCGCCGACGGAACCAGCGCCTGCAAGGCGGCGGCGATTTCACGCGCGCCGGCATTTTTCAGCGTGACGATCTGGCTGGTCGAACTATCGCGGTCGATGCTCGACGCGAGCGCGCGGATGCGGCGGATGTTGTCGGCGAAGTCGGCGACGACCAGGCTGTTGGCATTGCGGTTGGCGGTCAGTGATCCCTGCGCGCTGACCAGCGGGCGTAGCGTTTCAACTGCGGCAACGGCGTCGATATGGCGCAGGCGGATGATTTCGGTGACGAACTGGTTCTGCGCCGCGCCGCGGCTGCCGATGCGCCCGGGCTGCGCGGCGGCACCGTCGATCGGCTGGACGCGGTAGCTGCCGTTGGGGCCGGGCACGGCAACAAGGCCGTTCGAGCGTAGAGTCGACAGGAAGATCTCGAAATATTCGCTGCGCGACAATGGCCGGTCGGTCACCACCGACACCTTGCCGTTGACGCGCCCGTCGATGACGAAGGTCCGCCCGGTAATCCGCGCCGCATCTTGAATGAAGGCACGGATGTCGGCGTCGCGGACGTTGAGCGTATATTGAGCACCCGCCGGTGCCGGCGTGGCGGAAACCAGTGCGGCGGCAAGCATCAGGGACAGTTTTATACGCATATAACCTATTGCTTCGAGAGGAAAATGGCGACGGGAACGACGCTGGCGCCCCGTTCGACTTCGAGCGATATTCGCGCGCCGGGTGCGATCTGGTTGGCGAGCGCGGCAGCATCGCTCGCCGAGCCGATCGGGCGGCCGTTCACCGAGCGGATGACATCGCCGGGGCGCAGGCCCGCGGCCCGGAATATCGCGCCATCGCCCTGTGGCTGGACGACCAGTCCGGTGACGCGGCTACTTTCGGTCCGCGGCGCAAAGCCGACCCCGGCCTTCAGGCTTTCAGGCGACATTTCGCCGCTCGCATTGGTACCACTGGCCGCGGCCAATCCGACTTCGGAGGTCGGCGCGGGAAGCGGGGTGGAAGCGTTGGCGATTGCAGCCTCGCCGCTCTGGTCGAGGAACAGGCTTTCGCGCGCGCCACCGCGGTCGAGCAGGACATGGTCGAAAGCGACTCCGACCAACCGCACCCCCGGCGCGATTTCGTCGCCGACGGCGTAGCTGGACTGCACCCCGTCCTCACCCGCAATGATCGCCGAGCCGCCGCCGGTCGCTTCGTTGATGTTGATCCCGAACAAGGTCAGGCCGACCGCGGTGACGGTGGCCGAGACCGGACCCTGCGGCGCGCTGCGAAAGAAGGGATCAAAACTGGCAAACAGCGCGCGGCGTTCGGCGGGCGAGGAAATGACCGCGGCCTGCGGCTGCCAGGCGCCGAGCGGCGAGAGCGGGGTGATGATGGTCCAGAGCAGGCGGACGAGCTGCCAGATCAGCAAGGCGCCGAGCACCGCGGCGAGCAGCAACGGCCCAATCTCGCGCGGCGAGCGGCGACCCGCGCGCAGCCACACGGGCAAGCCGCGCGGCAACCTAACGGCCGATCCGGACATCAGCGTCGCCATAACTCTATTCTATCCCCCCGAGGCTGAAGTTGCCGTCGCGAATCGCCTACGGGCGATTGGTGACAATCAGTTGACGGGAAGATTACAGTTTTTTGACGTGCGGGCGAGTCTAGTGGTGGTGCCGGCCGTCATAAAGCCCCTCCCCTGAAGGGGAGGGGTGGAGGACCATCAGAACTTCAGCGAAGCGCTCAGCGAGAAGGTGCGGCCGAGCTTGTAGCGGTTGAGGAAGATGCGATTGTCGCCGCTTTCCTGCACTTCCTGATATTTTCGACCGGTCAAATTGCGCGCCTCGAACTTCAGTTCGATTTCCTTGTTCAGCAGGTTAATCCCCTGCCGCGCGACGAAATCGACCGAAATGCCCGGCTTTTCGCGAATGTCGGGCTGGCCCGATGGACCGCGACTGGTAACGCGCGGACTGGCATAGGTCACGAGGATCGTCTGCTGCGACAATTTGTCCTGATCCTCGAGCCCGATCTGGAAATTGACTAGGTGGTCCGACTGGCCGGTCAGCGGCGAACCGTCGAAGAAGAAGTTACGCGCGTCCTGCACCACGCCGTTGATCACGGTCGTGTCACCGGCGCCGACCTGGATTTCGGACTGGGTGAAGGTGTAGTTACCGATCAGCACCAGTCGGCGGCTGGCCCAGAAGGCACCGTCCGACATCCCGTCGAGCGCGAAATATTTCTGCACCTCGACCTCGCCGCCGTACAGCAGCGCCTTTGGCGCGTTGGCGAAGCTGGTGTTGACCGACGAGTCCGCAATCGAGGTATAAGCCTCGATCGGGCTGTCGATCTTCTTGAAGAAACCCGCCGCGGTCAGGCGCTGATCCTTGGCAAAATACCATTCGTAACGCAGCTCGGCGTTCCACAACTCGCTGTCGATTAGCGACGGGTTGCCGCGGAACAGACGGTTCGATTCGGGATCCTGATAGATTTGCGCGATCAGCTCGCGGAACTGCGGGCGGGCGATCGTGTTCGATGCGTTCATGCGCACCTGCATATCGGGTGCGACTTCCCAGGTCAGCGTGACCGCGGGCAGCCAATAGTCATTCTTGATGTTGGTCTGAACAATCGCGCTGCCGCCCGTGCCGAACAGGTCAATCGGCACCACGGTCTGCTTGCCGTCCTCGTAACGCACGCCGACGTTGACGTTCATACCCGATGCAATCTCGGCCTGCAGCTGGGCGTAGCCAGCGTGAGTGGTGAGCCCTGCATCGAATGCCGCAGTGCCGTCTTGCGCCGATGTTTCGACCAGCGCGATGTTGTAAAGCTGGATGCTGGCGTCGGAAAGCAGATAGTCGGGACGCAGTTGTTGCACCGCAATTGGCAGATTCTGTGCGCGAAACTGGAATGCGCGGCGGACCGCGATGCGACTGGTGTCGGTATAGGCGTAGCCGACCGTGGCGGTGATTTGTGGCGCGAGCTCGTAGGACAGATCGACACCGCCCGACCACAGTTCCTCGTTCAGGTCCGAAAAGGCGATCGTCGCATCGCCGCGGTTGCCGCCCAGATCGTTGACAAATTTGTCGCCGGTCGGATCCTGTTCGGCCGGAAGGTTCGTCCGCACATAAGTGAAGCCGCGCTCATATGGCGCCTCACGTTGCGTTTTGGCATAGGCGCCGCGCAGGTCGATCTGGAACCGATCAAAGTCGAGTTCGGCGACCAGTTGGGTGTTGATCAACTGACGTTCGAACCAGGCGGTATCCTGTTTCAGAATGTCGCGTTCAGACTGGTTGCGGTCGGTGCCGAGCCCCAGCCGCGACTGTTTCAACGAGTCGCGAATATACAGGTTGGTCCAGCGGAACTTGTGATCACCAAGCTCCAGACCGAAACCGAGCAGCCCGTTCACCACGACACGGTTGTCGGTGATGACCCTGTTATAGCTCGTCTGCGGATCACCCGACAGATCCTGGTTAAGCGAGACCTGCTGCAACGTATCGCGCGTCCGCCACTTGTTGCTGATCCCCGCGGTCGCGATTATCCCCAGTTCGCCGTTGGCCAGCGGGATGTTGAGGCCGCCGGTCAGCCCAGCCGACCAGTTGACCGGAATATGATCATTCTGCTGGAGCAAGGATGTTTCGGCGTTGACCAGTTCCATCTGGATCGCTTCCAGATCATCCTGGGTGAAATCGGCGCCCTCCAGGATCGGTTTGCCGCTCGCAAGGGCGGCCTTGAGCAATGGCGGAATGTCGCGGGTGCCGTCGTCAAAGCCAGTCCAGTCGGTGTCGCTGCCATAATAGGTATAGCCGAGCTGGTTGGTCGTCTCGCTATCCCAACCAATGCCGCCCGACACGGTGAGGAAGCTTTCGCGCGGGATAGCTTTGGTCGTCAGGTTGATCACACCGCCGCCGAATTCGCCGGGGAAGTTCGCCGAATAGCTCTTCTGCACCAGCGTCGAATCGATGACGTTCGAGGGGAAGATGTCGAGCGGGACAACGCGCTTTAACGGTTCCGGGCTGGGCAGTGGCGAGCCGTTAAGCAGTGCGAGCGAATAACGGTCGCCAAGGCCGCGAACATAGACGAAGCCGCCGCCGACCACTGAAAGGCCGGTCACGCGTTGCAGCGAGCCCGCGATGTCGCCTTCACCAGTGCGCGCGATGTCGGCCGAGGACAGCACAGACACGACTTCGGGCGTCGCACGGACGATATTGGGAGTGAAACGGCCAGTGACGACGATCTCGGCGTCTGCACCGCCGGGGATCGACACATCGGCTTCGCCTTCTGCGGTGCCGTCATCGGGTTCGGACGCATCGCTGGCCACCGGCGGCGTTTCGGCGGCAGGCTCGCCGCTCGCATCCTGGGCGAGCGCTGCGGGCGCGACGAGCGCCGAACTGAGAAGGAGCAGGCTGGCAAAGATCGGCCGCTTGGTCATGTGGAATGTCCCCAGGAATATGTAGGAAGGGAGCGGGCCAGCCCGTCAGGCGTGCCCGCTCCCCAATTGGATCGCGAGCGATCAGGTCGTCGGAATGGCGGTGCAGCTGCCGCTGCTGGTGCCGAAGTCCGCGGTTGCCGAGTTACAGGTCCAGCTCTGATACCAGGTGTCGTTGGCGTCGCGGACGGCGCCGACATAGGCCGTGGTATCGAAGAAGGCATTGAGCGTCTTCGCATCGAACGGCGTGAAGCCCGTTTCGGTCGCCCCGTTGACGAACAGGTTCGTCAGGCTGGGGAGGTAGTTCGAACGGTTGTTCGTGCCGCCTTCGAAGATCGCCTGGACCTGTGCCGCGGTCACGCCGTTCGAGCCGCGGAACGGCGTCGCGTTGCATTGGAGCGACATCGAGAAGAACTTCGGCGGACCCTGTTCATCGGGGCCGGTCGTCTGCGTCGTCGTAGCGCTGTCGATGCGCAGGCAGCTAATCCCCGGCGCAACGATCAGACCGTTGGCAAAGGTATAGTCGGCGCCGCCACGGATACGGATCGCTGCACCGTTACCCGCCGCATTGTTGCGCTGGATGTACGTGAAGTTCGATAAGTTCACGCGCTGGCGCGGGGTCGTGTCTTCATTGCCGTCCGAGTCGATTTCCATCATCGAGTCGCCAACCGCCCCGCCGGCGCGCTGCACGCCGATGACATACTGGACGTTACCCTGATAACCGACATCGGTGTCGAGACCGTCATCCTCGGCGCCAGTGATCACCAGGTGCTTCATGTTCACCCGGCCACCGAATACTTCGATACCATCGTCCGAGCTGTTATGGATCTGGATATGGTCGAGCTGGGTACCTGAACCCGTGCCCGACGGGGTCAAGCCCTGCAGCTCCTTGTCGGAGCTGAGAATGAAGCCCGAATAGCGGATCTGGACATAGGACATGCGGCCCGAATTGTCAGCCGGCTGTGCGCCGCCATAAAGCGCGTTCGACGTGCCTTCGGTGTCGCGTTCGCACGCCGCGGTGCCGGGGGTCGCGGCGGGAGCAAGGCAGTCAGTGATCGGCGCGCGGCCGAGCAGGACGACGCCGCCCCACAGCTGTGAGGTCTGGTCGGTCGCCGAACCAACGACATTGCCGCGGCCGGTAAAAACGATCGGCTGGGTCGGGGTACCGACGGCATCGATTCGGTTGCCGCGATTGACGACCAGGAAGGACACCCCAGTCGCACCAAAGATGGTGACGCCTGGATCGATCGTCAGCGTCGCAACAGTATTGGTGGTCGTAGCCCCCTGATCGGTGCCGACATCGACGCGGCCCGGAAGCGAATAGATTACGCCGGTGACCTTCGGGATGGCGGTCGATGCGGTGAAGCGCGTCGGGAAGCCGCAGTTGCGCCATTCGCCCCCGGGACCGGTGATCGTACCCAGGTTCGCCAACTGGTCGGGGCCGGCGATGGTCGGGCAGTTCGCGGCGGGGGTCACGCCGGTCGGCGTCGGAGTGGGAGTCGGCGTCGGCGTCGGGGCGGGGGTCGGCGCGGGAATAACGATGACGCCTTCACCCGGCGAAGCAACGCCATCGGCACCGCAAGCGGCCAGAATAGAACAAGCCACGCCGCTGAGCATGACCATACGAACGCGTGCGAAAGCCGCCATGAAAATCTCCGTTCCCGGTGTGCGCCCCCAAGTCGGTCGAGCGGCGCCCCTGATGAAAAATCACCGGTGAACGATGTTTCGCCCCCGGTGACGACGCCACTAGGGTGATTCGATGACGGTCTGACGCCAGAGCCGTGACAGATGCGTGACTCTTTTGAGTCCGGTTGATGACAAGACGGCGCAAAGGCGGTCGCGAGTGGCATTGCGCCTTCGCACTCGCAAAAATAAATGCAGCGAAGCTCGCTTGCATCGCCCCAAAAGCTTTGCTAGGCGCCCGCTCCTACCCGGAGCCGGACCCGTTCGGCCCCATCATGATGTGCGGTCGTGGCGGAACTGGTAGACGCGCAACGTTGAGGTCGTTGTGGCCGAAAGGCCGTGGAAGTTCGAGTCTTCTCGACCGCACCAGTCATCCAGATCGCCGGGTACCGAGCAAGCGCCGCAAGGCCCGGCTCGCTCAGTTGCTCCAGTAGATATAGTCCTGCCCGCTCCGCCACGGCGCATTGAGCGGCACGTCGATCCGCACCGGCCCTTCGATCAGCCCCGGCCAGATCGGTTTCGCCATATCCTTGTTCTGTGCCTCAATCATCGCGCGCAGTGCCGCGACGCGCTGCGGGTCGCTGGCGCCGAGATCCTTTTGTTCGGTCGGGTCGGTCGCGAGATTATAGAGGCGCGCCTTTTCGGGCCGCTTGGTCACCTGCAATTTCCAATCGCCCGCGCGCACGGCGCGATAATCGCCAGAGCGCCAGAACATAGCCGGTCGGCTCGCCGGCCCGGCGAGGATATTCTCGCTGTCGATCGTCCGGTCCGCAGGCACCGCTGCGCCCGCGGCCGCAGCAATCGTCGAGAAGATGTCGAGATGGCCCGTGATGTCGGCGCGCTGTGTCCCGGGTGCGATGCCGCCCGGCCAGCGCATGAACAAGGGCGTGCGGATGCCACCTTCGAAAAAGGTCGCTTTCCAGCCGCGGAACGGCGCGTTCAGTCGCTCGATCCCGTTGTACCACGCCCCGCCATTGTCGCTGGTGAAGATAACGAGCGTATTGTCGTCGATCCCCTGCTCTTTCAACTTGGCCATCAGATCGCCGATGCGGCGGTCCATCTGCGCGATCATCGCGCCATAGACGCGTGTCTTGTGATCCTTGATCTGCGGCAGCACGTCATAATCAGCCTTGGTTGCCTGCAACGGCGTGTGCGGCGCATTGAACGCCAGATACATGAAGAAGGGGCGGTTGCGATTGGCCTCGATCGCCTTGATTGCTTCTTCGGCAAAATAGTCGGTCATATGGCCGCGCGGATAAAAGCGCTGGCTGCCGTTAAAGGTCACCGCATGGCGCAAATTGGCCCACAAGAAGCGGTCGATCGGATCCCATGGCAGCTTCGCATTGACGACGTCCGGATCGTCTTCGCGCATGAACATCGCGCCGCCGGCGAGGATAGCGAGGCTTTCGTCGAAACCCTGCGCATGGGGCTGCAACTCCGGCGCTTCGCCCAGATGCCATTTACCGATGTGCAGCGAGTGGTAGCCCGCCGCCTTGACCGCCTCGGCGATCGTCACCTCGCCGGCGGGGACGCCCATGTCGGGATAGTCGGGGATGTCGGGGGTGATCCGATCCTTGTGGAAGATTGCGCGCAGCGGACCGACGCCCTCGCCATGCGCCATATTTTCGGCGAACTGGACCGGAACCGCAGTAAATTCGAAACCAAAGCGCGTCGGGTAACGCCCGGTCATCATCGCGGCGCGCGAGGGCGAGCAGGTGGCGTTTGCGGCATAGGCGGTGGTGAAATTCACCCCCTCGCGCGCGAGCGCGTCGATGTTCGGCGTTTTGACGATCCCGCCCCCGACGCCGCCACCGTTCAGGCTGATGTCGTTATAGCCAAGGTCGTCAGCGACGATCAGGATGATGTTGGGCGGGCGTTTGCCCTCGGCGGGTGTTGCCGGACCCTGCTGCCAAGCGATGGCCTGGTTGGGCTGCACCGGATCGCGCCAGTCCTGAAGGATGCCCGGCAGGCGGTATTTATTGGCCTGAAACGCCCAATACCCCCCGGCGCCCAGCGCCGCAACGGCTCCCAATGCAATCCATCTTTTCTTCATTACGACCCCCACCCTATCCGAATGTCAGCACGGCGATATGCGTCAGCGCTGCTAGCAACCCCAGCAGCAGGCCGACGGTGACCCGCGGGCTGGCGTAAAAGGCAATCTGCTGCTGGGTCGGGAACGAAAAGGTCGTCGCAATCCCCAGGAGCTTCGCCGGATGTGCCGCGCGAAACGCCGGGTCACTCGCCACGCGGATCAGGTCGCGGCGGCTGCGGTAGCGCATCGTGCCGACCAGTGACCAGCCTGGATCTTCCGGGGTGTTCCAGGCATCGATATAGCCGCCCACCTTGCGCCCGACGAACAGCGGATGCCCACCGCGCGCGATCAGCCCGCGCACAAAAGAGTCGGAATAGCGCCGCAGCCATTCGCCGCCATCGCGCGTCGCGCCGCTCGCGGGATCGGAGACCGGACCCGCGCGGGTGCCGACCAGATTGACCATCACGAACTCGCGGCCGTCATCGGCTTCCAGAAAGGCGCGTAGCCGCGCCGCATCATTGCCCGTTTCGGCCATGCGGGGCCCCAGCGTGGCGAAAAAGGCATCAATCTCATCACGGCGGAGCGGGCGGCGAAACCCGTCGTAAAATAGCAGGAAAGCCAGCCACAACAGCAGCGCGCCCGTCCATACAGCGGCCACCATTGCGCCCTGTTCGGTCATCGCCCCCGCCTCTGCCATTGCTTCGAATATGGCACTATATGTGTCATTTTATTGGTTGCGGCGCAAGGTCGATCGCGACCACACCATTGACCCCGGCGCCAAGCTGGGCCAGCGGAGAAGCCATGACCAAGGCAGCGAGCAAATCGATGGCGACGCAGGCCGATCCCGCGCGGGTCGACGGCCGCCGCGAACGCGGCCGGTCGAGCCACAAGCGGATCGTCGAGGCGATGATGGAGCTGATCGTCGGCGGCGACCTGGCGCCGAGTGCGGCGCGCGTCGCCGAAGAGGCCGGGATCGGGCTGCGCACCGTGTTTCGCCATTTCGACGACATGGACGCGCTGTATGCAGAAATTACCGCGACGATCACCGAGCGGGTCATGCCGATCGTCGCGGCACCCTATCCCGATCAGGATTGGCGCGCCAATGTCCGCGATCTGGTGCGGCGGCGCGTCCGCGTGTTCGAAACAACCCTGCCCTTCCGCCTCGCCGCCAATATCAAGCGTTACCAGTCGCCGTTCCTGATGGGGCAATATGGCAAGGTGGTGATGCTGGAGCGTGAACTGCTGCTGCGTCTGCTCCCCGGCAGAGTGTTGACCGACCGGATCAATGTCGAGGCGCTGTGCGCGTCATTGTCGTTTCAGAACTGGCGCGCACTGCGCCACGATCAAGGGCTGTCGGCGGAAGAAGCCGGGACGGTTACGATGCATATGGCCGAAACGCTGATGGCGACGATCGGGGACACGGCTTGAAACGCCGCGCGGCGGCGGTGCTGTCGATCGTGGCGCTGGGCGCGCTGGCGGCGTGCGGTACCGCGACGGACGAACCGCCGACCAAGACCGCCGCCCGCGAATGCCCGGCCATGTCGACCAAGGATTATGCATGGATCCCCGGCGCGACCTTTACCATGGGTGCCGATGCGCGGCTGCCCGAAGAGGGGCCGCCACGCCAAGTGACAGTCGCGGGCTTTTGGATGGCGACGCACGAGGTGACCAACGCCGAATTCGCAGCCTTCGTCAAGGCGACCGGATACAAAACCGTCGCCGAGCGCGACCCGCCGCCGTTGCCGGGGGCGCCGCCCGACATGCTGGTTCCGGGCGGTGCGGTTTTCACCGCGCCGACCGACGGCAATCCGAACTGGTGGCGCTGGGTCGTCGGGGCGCAGTGGCGTAATCCCGCTGGCCTCGCGTCAAATATCAAGGGCCGCGACCGCGAGCCGGTCGTCCAAATCGGCTATGACGACGCGCTGGCCTATGCCCGCTGGGCCGGCAAGGCACTGCCGAGCGAGGAGCAATGGGAGCTGGCGGCGGCGAGCGGCGGCGCCGACCGCCATGTCCCGATCGATGCTGCGGGAAAGCCGCAGGCCAATTATTATCAGGGCGCCTTCCCCGCGCGCGACCTTGGCACCGACGGCTTCACTGGCCGCGCCCCCGTTGCCTGCTTTCCCGCCGACGAGCACGGGGTCCACGACTTGATCGGCAATGTGTGGGAATGGACGACGAGCAAGGCGGGCGGCGAAAGCAATGTCATCAAGGGCGGCAGCTTCCTGTGTGCCGCCAATTATTGCGCGCGCTACCGCCCCGCGGCGCGCCAGTTTCAGGAGCGCAGCCTAGGCACCGACCATATCGGTTTTCGCCTGATCGATCCTGCGCGCCCGGCGCCGACGGCGCCAGTGCCAGACAAGGGCTGACAGCAGCAGCACGATTCCTCCGACCCCCAGACCCAGCTGGATCAGCCGTTTGCGGCCCTGTTGTTCGAATGCGTAGCGGTTGATCTGTTCGTTGGCGGTGTAGCCCGCGGGCATGTCGAGCACACCGTTCGCTTTGGCATAGGCGCGGTAGTCGGCCAGCATTGCTGCAAAACGATCGGGCATTGCGTTGGCCAGATCGCGCGTTTCGCCGGGATCGGCCTTGATGTCGTAAAGCCGCCATTTGCCATCGCCGGTAGGCGCCAGGTTGCGAACCAACTTGTAATCGCCCCGAAACAGCGCCGCATTGCCCGATAGTTCATAGCCGAGCGGCGCCTCACCATGCACGCTCGCCGACTGGCCCGTCAAAATCGGCACCAGACTACGCCCTGTCACCGGCTCAACCGCTTTGCCTTGCCATGCGCCGCCATGGCCGGGGACGCCTGCCAGTTCGGTCAGCGTCGGCACGATGTCGGTCACATGCGCTAGGCCGTCACTGATACCGCCTGCTCGCAGCGCCTTGTTTCCCGGCCAGGCAATGATCAGCGGCACGCGCAGCCCGCCCTCGGTTGCGCTGAATTTATAGCCCGACAACGGCGACGCCGCCGCGCTCGCCCAGCCGGGGCCGATCGCGCTGAAACTGCCGCGGCGGCCAATATTGGCGGTCGACAGGTCGTACTGCATCCCCAGGAATAGACGGTTGCGCAGGCTGTGAAACGGGTTGGTCGGCTCGGCGCCATTGTCCGACAGGAACACAAAGATCGTATTGCCATAGTCACCGGTCGATTTCAGATGCGCGACCAGCCGGCCGACCTCGCGGTCCATTGCGGTCGCCATCCCGGCATAGGCCTGCATCACGCGGACCGCGGCTGCGCGTTCGTTGGCGTCGAGCTTGGTCCAGTCGGGGGTGGTCGGCATCGCGACAATCGGTACCCCCGCGGGTACGATCCCCAGCGCCGCAGCGCGCTTGGCCCGCGCGGCGCGCAGCGCGGTCCAGCCGTCCTTGTACAATGCGGCATAGCGCGCGATGTCGCTGTCGGGCGCCTGCACCGGGATATGATTGGCGAGGAAGTTGATCGAAGCGAGGAAGGGTTTGCCGTTCGCGCGGCCCTCCTCGATATAATCGATCATCCGCTGCACAACGAAGGTCGATGAATAATAATCCTTCGGCAGCGTCGCAGGCTTGCCATTTTCGGTCCACGCGGCGGTGTCGTACATCCCTTCGATCGGGCGTTGCTCGAAATTGTCGGCGCCCGCATCGGCCAGGCTGAACGCCCGGTCATAGCCGCGCGCTTCAGGAAGCCGTGTCGGATCGCTGCCCAGATGCCATTTTCCGGTCAGGTAGGTGCGATAGCCAGCCGCCTTCAGCAACTGGGCGATCGTCACCACGCGGTGGTTCATCACCGTGTCGTACCCCGGCTTTCCGCGATGTTCGTCGGGGATCGTTTCGGGCATGTTACCGAGACCATTGCGGTGGTTCATCACCCCGGTCTGGAGCATCGCCCGCGTCGGCGAACACGACCCCGCGACATGAAAATTGGAAAAGCGCGTCCCCGCAAAAGCCAGTGCATCGATGTTCGGGGTCGCAAACTCGGCGCCGAACGACCCGACGTCGCTGAACCCCCAATCGTCGGCGAGCAGAATGACGATATGGGGCTGGCGCGGCGCCGCCGGTTTTGGCTGCCCCTGCGCGGGCGCCGCTGCGAGCAGAGCGGCGCAGGCGATGATGGCAGTACGCCGGAACCGGCCCTTGCGACCCGGCACCTTGGTGGTCCTCACGCGCACTGCCATCGCCCCCTCTCCCACGGGATAGTGACACTCACTATGCCGATATATCGGTGAGTCAATATCCGTAGCGAGCGATCTACCGTTCGCGATATTCGGGCGCGCGTTTTTCGAGGAATGCGGTGAGCGCCTCGCGGTGGTCTTCGGTGGCGGACAGAATGACCTGTTGGCGATCCTCGATCGCCATCGCCGCGTCGAGGCTCTGTGCATCGATATTTAGATTCAGCGCCTGCTTCGACAACCGCAGCCCGTGCGGGCTCGTGACCAGCATCTCGTCGGCGAGCGCCAGCCCACGCTCCAGTAACGTCTCTTCATCGACGATCTCGCTAACCAGCCCGGCGCGCAGCGCCCGTTCGGCGTCGATGAACCGCCCGGTCAGGATCATCTCGGCGGCGAGACTGGCACCGACTAGCCGCGGCAAGAAATAGCTCGACGCCATGTCGCAACCGCCGAGGCCGATGCGGATATAGGCGGCATTGGCGCGGAAATCGGGCGTAGCGTAGCGCACGTCCGACGCGAGCAGCAGCGAAAGCCCGCCCCCGCACGCCGCGCCATGGCCTAGCGCGATGATCGGTTGCGGACAGACGCGCATCTTGCGATAGATATTGCCGATGCGCGTCTGGGTGCGCAGCGTCCGCAGCACCGGCGTCTCGTCGCTCGACCGGTCTTCCTGGATGTCGAGCCCGGCGCAGAAACCGCGCCCGGCGCCGCGCAGGATCACGACGCGCACCTCTGGGCGGTCGGCGAGCCCGCCGAAATAGGCATTGAGGTCGTCGACCAGTCCCTCGTTCAGCGCATTGAGCCGCTCGGGGCGGTTGAGCGTCGCGATTTCGACCTGCTCGCGCGCCTCGATCAGCAGTTCGCTCACAGCGTCTGTCCGTCGTCGATGGTAAAGACGCTGCCGGTGATGCCAACCGCCGCGTCGGAGCAAAGCAACAGCAAAGGCGCGTGCAGGTCGGTTGCGGGACGCATGCGCTGGCGCGGAAAACTCTTCACCATCGCGGCGCCGGTGTCGCTGCCGAACAGTTCGGCGGTCATTTCGGATTCGAAATAGCCGGGCTGGATCACATTGACGCAAATCCCGCGCCGCGCCCATTCGCGCGCCAGCGCCTTGCCCAGATGCCGCACCGCCGCCTTGGTCGCGCCATAGACTGAAGTGGCCGGAAAGACCTTCTCGGCCGTGATCGACCCGATCAGCACCATGCGGCCGTGCTGCTTCTCGCGAACCCCCGCCTTGTCGAGCCGCTTGGCGCCCTCGCTCGCGGTCAGGAATACGCCGCGGACATTCGCGGCGAGCAGGAAATCGACGTCGTCCACCGATAGGCTCATCGCCATCTTCTCGGTCGCCACCCCCGCGTTGGCGACAATCGTATCGACCGTGCCGAACGCGGCTTCGGCCGCGTCATAGGCGGCGATGGTCGATGCTTCGTCGGTGACGTCCATGCTGACTGCAATCGCCTGTCCGCCCGCGGCTTCGATCGCGGCAACCTGCTCGGCGAGTTTGTCGGCGCGGCGTGCTGCAAGCACCACCTTCGCACCCGCACCCGCCAGCGCTTTGGCGAAACCGGCGCCCAGCCCCGACGACGCGCCCGTCACCAGCGCGATCCGCCCGGAAAGATCGAAACTCGGTGCTGCCGCCATCACACTCCCTTTCATTGCTCCCCCTGCCTTGGAGCTGATTGACGTTTACGTCAACCGACCGGCCCTGACAGAAAAGAGAGGAAATCGAGTTGACAGATAGAATCTGTTCTCTTATTGTTCTTTCTGTCGACGCCAAACCTCATCCCCCGTCGCGGCCGCCAAGCGCGGCGGACGGGGGATAAAGGTTTCTCCGTTTGCTCAGTCGGTTTTTGGCGACACTTTGCTATCGCGCGCGCAGCGGCATCCTGGAACATAAAGCCAATGTGCCGATCAGCCAGCTCGACCGCACGGGCGTGCCGCTCGTGCCAGGCGGGGCCCAGCGTGTTCGGTCAGCTTCGCTACCGGCGGAAGCTACACCACGACCAGGGACACGACCCGATCGGAGACTTTTGCCAACATCTTTTCGGGTTCCTTTATCAGGACCGTCCCGACTTGCGCACTTTGCGCGCGGCGTACCGCGCATCTCGCGCTGATTTCAGTTCAGCTTCATCAAGGACGCGCGGCGATGCGGCAAGTGCGGCTTCAGCGGCCAGACGAGCCGCTTCACGCTGAGCCATTTGCTCATCTTCTTTCGCCGCCTGAGCGGTTTTCCTCGCCTCTTGAGCAGCGGCGCGTTTGATCTGCTGCGCTTCATCCTTGGCAGCTTGGCTCGCGATACGGCGAGCTCGTTCGGCGGGGTCAATTGCAGTCCTGCTGTTCAATTGTGTGAGCGCTTTGTTTTTCGCGCTTTGCGCGACCGCCATGCGGTCCTGGAAACTCGGTTCTTTGTAACCTTGCATAAAATTACCTTTTCGTTTGTTATCGCACTCAGTCGACCATTGCGGCGACGAGACGGCGAAGGACTTCCGTAGCCAACTGGCCTTCGCCAATATGTTGAGCAGAGGCGCAACGGCCCGAGCTATCGTTGGGGAGAATTTGGGTCATGGGGAAGATGTGGCCGCCCCCGTCTGAGTTATGCATATCGTCCCCGATAGGCGGCCTTGGCCACGATATAATTGCACCTGGAATTGTTGCGCCGTTTTACCGACCTGGCCTCCCGGGCACGCGCTCACGAAAGACATTCCGACCCTTGGTGAGATCGTAGGCGTCATTTCGGGGTGCACTCGGTCACCCACGACCGAGCGAATGGGAAATTTGCGCACCTTGCCCACCGTTTATGTGATATTTTGCGCCCGACATCGAGCCGGATGGCGAATTACCCGCGTATGGCGGACTTCCGGCCATAACACGCCGACGTAACGGCGGACATTGCTGACGCACATTAAAATGGCGGCGGGTGCTAAAGCAACCCGCCGCCAGTCGATCATGCAGCCTGGAGATTCACTGCAGAGGTTTTGCCTCGCTGATCGGTCTCCAGCTCATAAGATACGCTCTGATCTTTTTGGAGGGTATGCATGCCGGCACGTTCGACGGCCGAGATGTGCACGAATGCATCGGTGCCGCCGTCGTTCGGCGCGATAAAGCCATAGCCCTTATCGGCGTTAAAAAATTTCACAGTTCCGGTAGTCATATGGGTATCCTTTATCCCAAGTATGACGGGCATGCGCCAACAGCGACGCATCCCGGCTTCAATAGTGCTAGAAAGGGATAAAGGGATGGCATAAAGCTGCCGATTATCCGTCGCATGCGACGTAAGCAGAACCCTAATACCTACTTACTCAGAAATTGAAAGCCAATTCCGGTTGTCCACCGAACGGCCATCCGCGTTGTTATGCGAGAGGCGGTCGATACCCCTGGGTGACAGGATTGGCCCGACATGGTAGATCATTTTAGCCCATCGCGCTAAACACATCCATTATTTCTCGGATGCGAACTGGCAAGATCATGTCGTATTTTGAAGAGGCTTTGAGGCGTGGCCACAGATGGCAATTGCCGCGAATGCGGTTGACCGCCGTGAGAAAGGATTGCGCCATAACTTGTGCAGTAAAGGCATTTACGCCCAAGCTATGGTGCGATCCGGAATACGATCATTTGCGCAATCGCGGCTATCAGCGCGACCCAGCTGGCTGGCGCCTTGCCCCCGCTTATGAA
This sequence comes from Sphingopyxis bauzanensis, assembly GCF_002205675.1. Taxonomy (GTDB): domain Bacteria; phylum Pseudomonadota; class Alphaproteobacteria; order Sphingomonadales; family Sphingomonadaceae; genus Sphingopyxis; species Sphingopyxis bauzanensis. Next base: position 808,404 of record NZ_NISK01000002.1, read on the forward strand.
CTCAACCCGATGCCGGTCGACGTCAAGCCGCGCCACCATGCACTGACGCTCAATGAGACCGACGATGCAAGTTCGATGGACACAGCGAGCTCCAACCGCCTAGGTGTCGACGGCGTTAAAAATCGACCCGCGCGCCGACGGTGACATATGTGCCGACGACATCGTACAAGGTGCTGTTGACGGTGATGAGTGGCGGCTTGCGGTCGAAAACATTGTTGACGTTGCCGAACAGCATGAAGCGATCGTCGACCTTGAACCGTGCCCCGATATCCACATAAGTCCGCGAAGCAATCTTGTTGTTGATCAGGGTCGCGCGCGTCCGGTCAAAATTGCCGCCGTCTATATAGCGGGCACGGATGTCGAAGCCGAAGTTGGCATCCTCATAGGTTGCGCTGAGCGTTCCGCGCCATTTGGGTGTGGCGCGCAGGACCGAGTCCCCGACGTCGCCCGCCGTTTCGACGCGACTGAGCCCCGTATCGAACACCAGTTTGTTAACGTAGGTCGCCAGAGCACGAATGCGGATGCTGCCCGGCAGGCCCGCGCCAACATTCGACAGACTGGTGACATATGATGCCTCCATGTCGAGCCCGCTGGTCTCGAAGCTCGCAATATTCTGCTGGTTGGCGGCGACCTGCACGACCGTTCCCGTCGCATCGCGTGTGATCCGATCACACGCTGCGGTACTGCCACGAGCACAAGCGAGCGTCAGGTTCGATCCGTTCAGCGCCGTGATCGCACCGTCGATCTTGATCTTGTAATAATCGACCGAGGCACTGAAGCCGCGCAGATAAGACGGCGAATAGGTCGCGCCGATTGACGTCGTATAGCTCACTTCGGGCACCAGATCGGGGTTGCCGCCGGTGAAGGTCGTGACGGTGGACGGCGTCGGATTATAGGCCGGGTTAGCTGCGGCACGACCATCCCTGTCCTGATCGTTGAGCGGTCCGATATTGATCGAGCGGACGGCGAATAGTTCGCCGACGCTTGGCGAACGGATGTCCCGCGAACGCGTTGCGCGCAGCAACAGATCGTTGAACAGGCGGGCGGTGCCGCCAGCTTTCCATGTCCAGATGCCGCCGCTGGTGCTGTAGTCCGAATAGCGCGCCGCGCCGCTGAGGTCGATTTCGACCGCATTTTCAAGTTTGAGCAGCGGTAGCAGGAGTTCGCCGAACGCTTCCTTGACGTTGAACCCGCCTGAAGTCGGCGTCGAAAAGACGAGAATGCCGAAGTTGCTGGCGTTTGCCACCGTGAAGTCGTCGCGCGACGAGATCTGTTCTTCCCAGCGCGCCTCTGCACCAAGCGCCAAGGTCACCGGGCCAGCCCACAAGGAAAAGAGATCACCCTGAATTTCGGCCCCGGCAGAATCGAGCTTGGTCGTCCCGAAGGCCTGCTGCGTTCCGGTGAAATAGGCGCGCGCTTCGGGCGACGCGTTCAATGCCCCAAAGGGATTGAGCGGCCGACACGCGGTATCGTCGTTCGCCGGGTTGGCGTCGGCATTGATGCCGCAGACAATTTGCCCGCCGCTCGACACCGCATTGACCGAATTATTGAATTGCCGGACCAGGCGCGAGTTGCCCATGGCCTGTTCGCTGTCGACCTCGCCATGGCTGTACCAGGCTTTGTAACGGAAGCCGCTGCCGAACGTCCCGTCGACGCCAATTGCGGCTTCCTTGCTCACGCGCAGGCCGCGGAACTGCAATTGTAGAATGTCGTTGAAATAGCGTCCGAAGGTGAAGCTGGTCTCGCCCGCGGCGGCGAGCTGATCGCGGATCGCGGTGGACAAATAGGGGTTGTTCGCCTGGATCGTCAAATAGGGCAGACCGAGCGCGCCACCGACCGTATAGTCACCGAAGAACGGGGCGTTCGACAGCGCGCGGGCATAGCTGCCATCGACCCAGAAGGTCGCATCGCCCACTTCATAGCTTAGCCGGGCATAGGTGCTCAGCCGTTCGAAAGGCGACGAGGCGGGGATAGTGTCGTATAGATTGATGCCGTCCTCGCCGCCCACCATCCGCAGCGGGAAGGCGCCTGCACCGACACTCGTGCCGCGACGGAAGGCGCGCAGCGTCCCGTCGGAATTGAAGGTCTGTCCGGCCAGAACGCCGCTAGTGATCAGACCGCCCAGCGTGACGTTCCCGAAGTTCACGTCGTTCACCAGTTCCGAACCCGTGCCCGACGGAATGAAATCGGGGCTGTTGAGGTTGGGACGGGTGCTCCGGTCGATCACGCCGGCGTCTTTGACAAATTCCCCGCCGACGATGAATTGACCGCGTCCGTCGGCGAAGCTGGTGCCGAATTTTGCGTCAAAGCCATAGCGGAACCCGTCGCCACGCGACGATATGCCGACATTTCCGCCGATCGACAGACCGTCATAATCCTTGTCGAGAATGATGTTGACGACGCCCGCGACCGCGCCCGAACCCCAGGCCGCCGAAGCGCCCCCCGTCACGACTTCGACGCGCTCGACCAGGTTCGTCGGAATGAAATTCAGATTTCCCTCGCCCACGAAGCGCCGGCCATCGAGTAGCACCAGCGTCCGGTTGGACCCTAGGCCACGCATGTCGACAGGCGCGGTGCCGGTCGACGTATTGCCATTCGATACGCTCGGCGTGGTCGTCGGACGGATTTGGGGAAGGTCGTTCAGAACCTGCTGGATGTTCGGACGCGCGCCCAGGCGTAACTCATCCTCGCCGACCACGGTGGTTGGCGTCGGCTGATCGAACCCGGCGCGTGCGATGCGCGATCCCGTGACAAGGATCTCTTCGTCTGCCGAAGCCGCCGTCTCGGACGGCGTCTGCGCCGCTGCCGGCATTGCGAGCATCAAACCGATGGCGAGCGCCGCGCTGCTGCTACCCCGAGCGAACCGGAATCCGGCCTTGTCACTATCTTTACGCATCTCATCCGCCCCTTGTGCTTGGCCGCTCGTTGGCGGCCGGCCTTATGCCTGTTTCAAGAAACTGCCATAATGTCCTGTTCAGGACAACATATTTCTCTAGTGAGAAATTCAGCCCATAATTGACAAGGTGCGGGCGTTGCGGTCTTTAAAGCCTTCGGTGTCGAATCGGACCCGAAAACCGGGATGACGGAGTTGCTGATGTCGCGCTTGGGCTCGCCGCTGATTTTGTGTGTCGCCGCTGCCGTGGCGCAGCCAGCGTCCGCGCAGGATCTGTCGAAATATACCCCGCAGGCCTTGGAGAGCGAGCTCACCGCAACCGCCGATTCGCGGATCGCGGTAATGGTGCCGATGCGCGACGGGGTTCGGCTATCGACCAACATCTACACACCCAAGAACGCTTCCGGTCGCCTGCCCGTGATCCTGTGGAAGACGCCTTACAACGAGCACAAGCTGCGCGGATCGACGCAGCGCTATGCGATTGAGGCGGTGCGGCGGGGCTATATCTTCATCGTCCAAAACGAACGCGGGCGGTATTTTTCCGAAGGCAAATACGAGATTCTCGGCAAGCCCCAGACTGACGGTTACGATACGCTGAGCTGGATCGCGGCACAGGACTGGTCAAACGGCAAGATCGGCACACTCGGCTGCTCGTCCTCGGCCGAATGGCAACTCGCGCTCGCCGCGCAGAACCATCCCGCGCATGCGGCGATGGTGCCGATGGCGGCGGGCGCCGGGATCGGCAAGGTCGGGCGGTTTCAGGAGCAGGGCAATTGGTACACCGGCGGCGTACCGCGCAGCCTGTTCTTCGTCTGGCTCTATGGCGTCGACAATCCGGTCCGCGCCCAGCTGCCCGCCGACATCGACGAGCCAACACGCGCACGGGCGACGCTCAACAATGACCTCGCCGCGACCAAGCCCTCGGTCGATTGGGCCAGGCACATCAAATCGCTGCCCGTCGCGAACCTGCTTTCCAGCCTGGGTGAACCGCCGCAGACGTTCGACACGCTGATCGCCCGCACACCCGCTGATCCCGCATGGCGCGAAGGCGGACTTTATCATGATGACATGGGCTGGGGCGTCCCCGCGCTGTGGTTCAACAGCTGGTATGACGTGTCGATCGGGCCTAATCTCGAGCTGTTCACTCACGCACGCGCAAGCACCGAGGATGCGGAGGCGGCCGCCAATCAATATGCGGTCATCGCGCCCGTTACCCACTGCGGCTATGCGCGGTTGGGGAAGGATACAGTCGTCGGCGAGCGTTCGATGGGCGACACCAGCTTCGACGTCGACGGCGCGGTCTTCGGTTGGTTCGATCGCTGGCTGAAGGGTATTAAAAGGGCCTTCCCCGACGCGACACCGCATGTCCGCTATTTCGCGATGGGCGCAAACCAGTGGAAAAACAGCGAGAGCTGGCCACCGAAAAATGTCCGCCCGCTTCGCTTCTACCTCAGCAGTAACGGCGATGCGAACAGCCTCTATGGCGGGGGCAAATTGGTTGCGGAAGCGCCGACCACCGGGACCGCCGATCGTTTCCGATACGATCCGATGAACCCCGTGCCCACGGTCGGCGGCGGCGATTGCTGCAACGGCGGTATCGTGATTCCCGGCGCGTTCGATCAGCGCGGCGTCGAGGCGCGCAACGATGTGCTCGTCTATTCGAGCGAACCGCTGGAAAATGCAGTGGAGGTCAGCGGTTTTGTCGATGCGGTGCTCCAGGTGTCCTCCAGTGCCCCCGACACGGATTTTGCGGTAAAGCTGGTCGATGTCGCACCCGATGGTACCGCCTGGATCATCGGCGATACGATCTTTCGGGTGCGCTACCGGAACGGTTTTGACAAACCGGCGATGATGCAGCCGGGCCAGGTTTACACGATCAAACCGTCGCCGATCGCGACCAGCATCCGCTTCGGCAAGGGACATCGCATCCGCATCGAAGTGACATCGTCGAACTTTCCCAAGTTCGTGCGCAACCTCAATACCGGCGGCACCAACGAGACCGAGAGCAAGGGGCAGATCGCCGACAACATCGTCCACCACGGGCCGGGACGCCTGTCCTATGTCGAGTTACCGGTGGTGCGGTGAATCAATCTGCTTGATGTTTCTGATTAGGATTATATGATCCTAATTTGAAAACACCACAGGGGGGAGCTTCCATGCAATTGTCTCGTCGTCAGGCGCTGTGCGCCGTCGCTGGTGCGGCGCTCGCCGCCCCCCATATTGCGCGGGCCGCATTTCAGGTCAGCCCCTTCAGCGGCAAAACCTATTCAAAACGCGCGGTCGAACTCGTCAAAAGCTCGGTGATCGTCGACATGCTCGCGCCGATCAAAATCGATTTCGATCCGTCCTTTTACGCCAAGCCGATGAGCGAGCAGATGGCCGCCGATTTTCGCGCCAGCGGCCTTAGTGCGATTCACCATGCCGTCGGCATCGGAGGCCCGACGGCGAAGGAGCAGGCGCTGAGCTTTTTCGCCATCTGGGGCAATTATGTCGCGCGCAACAGCGACGTACTGACCGGTGTCGATACGTTCGCCGACATCCTCGACGCCAAAAAGGATGGCAAGGTCGCGGTGATCATGGGACTGCAGAATGCCGATCATTTCCTGCGCCCCGCCGATGTCAAAAGTTTCTATGAGTTGGGGCAACGCTGTGCGCAGCTCACCTATAATTCGCAGAACCGCATCGGGTCGGGATCAACCGACCGCGTCGATGGCGGGGTCAGCGACTTTGGGGTGTCGATCATTGAGGCGATGAATGCGGTCGGCATGCTGGTCGATGTCTCGCACAGCGGCGACCGCACGACGCTCGATGCCATCGAAATTTCGAAAAAACCCATTTCGATCACGCACAGCAACTGCCGTGCCCTGATCGATCACCCCCGCGTCAAAACCGACGCGGCGATCAAGGCGATGGCGGCGAAGGGCGGGGTGATGGGAATCACCGGGGTTCGCAATTTCGTGAGCAAGACTGATCCGACGACGATCGTGAATTACGCCGACCATATCGAACATGTCATCAAGCTGGTCGGTATCGACCATGTCGGTATCGGGACCGATGCCGACCTCTATGGCTATGACGACACGTCGCCCGAGATGAACAAGATGCTGCGCGGCGCCTATAAGGACAGCTACGCGTTTCGCGAAAAAATCGACATCGACGGCTTCGATCATCCTCTCAAGATGTTCGATCTGACCGAAGAACTGATCCGCCGCGGCTATTCCGACGCCAATATCCGCGCTGTCCTCGGCGGCAATTTCCAGCGGCTGCTGACCGCGACATGGGGCGGCTGATGAACGCGCCAGCGGAACGTATGATGGGCACTTTATTGCTACCGCAGCCCTATGTCCTCTTTCTGGGCGACGTGACGGTCGCGGGCTATGCCAAGACCGCGTTCGGGCTACGCGACTGGGCAGCCGAAAAATGTGTCGGCGAAATCCGGCTCGATGGCGCCACGGTCACCACTGGTCTGGACGAAATGACCGCGGCGGAAGCGCAAGCGCGCGGCGCGCGCGCCCTGCTGATCGGCGTCGCCAATCCGGGCGGCGTTATTCCGGCAAGCTGGCGCGCTTCGCTGGTCGAAGCGCTGGAGGCTGGCCTCGATCTGATCGCCGGCATGCATATGCGCCTTTCCGACATCCCGGAACTGGCCACTGCCGCGCAGCGACTCGGCCGCCAGCTCATCGACGTGCGGGTGCCGCCCGCACAAATCCCGATCGCCAATGGGCGCAAGCGCAGCGGGAAGCGACTGCTCACGGTCGGTACCGATTGCGCGCTCGGAAAAAAATACACGGCACTGGCGCTCGCCGGTGCCTTCGCGCGGCGCGGCCTCGATGTCGATTTCCGCGCGACGGGGCAAACCGGCATCATGATCGCGGGCGGCGGCATCCCCATGGACGCGGTCATCTCCGACTTCGAGGCCGGCGCGGCAGAGATCTTGTCACCCGATGCGGCGACCGGCCATTGGGACGTGGTCGAGGGGCAAGGCGCGATCACCCACCCCGCTTACGCCGGCGTGTCGGTGGGCCTCCTACACGGTAGCCAGCCCGACGTCTTCGTCGTCTGTCATGAGCCCGGCCGAACCGAGATGATTGGCACCGCCGGCTATGAGCTGACGAGCATTGAAGAGATTGTCGAACTCACCCTGGTGCTCGGTCGGCGGACCAATGCCGCGATCCGTTGCGGCGGCTTTTCGTTTAACACGTCGGCGATGGGGGCGGCCGAGGCAGCCGCGCTGATGGCTGCCGAAACCCTTCGGCTCGGGATGCCCGTAGCGGACCCGATGCGGGGTGGTGCCGCCTTCGACGCGCTTGTCGAAAGCTGCCTCGCATGACCCGCGCGCCATTCAACGATTTTACGGAGACTTGCATGACCCGTTTTCCGGCCCTGCGCCGTACCGCCCTTGCCGCCGCGCTGCTTGGCTCGATCGCCCTGACTTCCGCCGCCATGGCGCAGGCCGCAGCGGAACCCTCCTACAGTATTCCGCAGGACCGGATCGGAGGGCTTGCCGATTTCGTCGATGGCGTGATGGCGCAACAGATCGCGACGCGCGAAGTCGCCGGCGCCGTCGTCACTGTCGTTTACCGCGATAAGGTTCTTTTCTCGCGCGGTTACGGATTTGCCGATGTCGACAAGGGGATTGCAGTGGACGGAGAGCAGACGCTGTTCCGGCCGGGATCGGTCTCCAAAATGTTCACCTGGACAGCCTTGCTGCAACAGGTCGAGGCAGGTCGCGTCGATCTCGACGCCGATGTGAACCGCTATCTGGATTTCAAGATCCCCGCGTTTGAAGGCAAGCCGATCCGCGTGCGCGACCTGTTGTCGCACACCCCCGGGATGAGCGACGTCGGCGGGCTGACGGCCCCGACACCCGACAAGATCACGCCCTATGTCGAATGGATGAAGACGCATATACCGACGCGCCATTGGCCGGCGGGGACCGAGACGTCCTACTCGAATTACGGCTCGGTGCTTGCTGGCTATATCGTCGAGCGCGTGTCGGGCGAGGCCTTTCCCGACTATGTCGAAAAGCATATCTTCGCGCCGCTTGGCATGAATTCCACGACGTTTCGCGAACCGCTGCCCGCCGCGCTCGCGCCTCGGATGGCAACCGGTTATCAGTTCAAGGACGGCCGGCTGGTTGCCGATCCGTTCGAGCTGTTCAGCCCTGTGATGCCAGCGGGATCGGGAACGAGCAGCGGGTCCGACATGGCGCGCTTCATGATCGCAATGATGAACGGCGGCGCGCTGGGCAAGGCGCGCATCCTGAAGCCCGCATCGGTCAAATTGCTGATGACCGATTCGGTCGCCAACGCCCCCGGCTTCCCGGGCATGGCGCACGGTTTTTTCGTCGTTCGCGAAAAAGGCCCGCGCATGGTCGGTCATGGCGGCAACACCGGCGATTTCCATTCGAATATGATCCTGGCGCCAGAAGCCGGACTGGGCTTTTTCATTTCTGAAACCGGTGGTCAGGGCAGCTATGGCGGGCGCACCGAGCTGACCGAAGCGCTGATCGGCCGGTTGTTCCCGGTCACGCCCTCACCACGCATTGCCGCCTCCGCCGACGAAACATTGCCGCTCGGCGCCTATCGCGGCAACCGGCGCGACTATACGCGCCCGGCCAACCCCGAACGTGACCTGAAGATCGCCGCGGCAGGCGCGAATGCGGTCACGATCACAAACGACGGCAAGACGACCTATTGGGAACGCGTCGGGCCGATGCGGTTCGAGCAGGTGACCGGCGCGCGGGCGGGCGGTCCATATGAGCAATTGCTGTTCCACGGTGCCAAAGGGCGTTGGCGCCTGTCTTTCACATCGCAGCCGCATGTCCTTTACCATTTCGTCCAGCCTTGAGGAGAACCCACTATGAAGCTCTTGATCGCCCTTGCGCTTTCCTGCGCCCCCGTCGCGGCTCTCGCGCAAACGGTGGCCTCCGATACCCCCGGCCAGTTCGCCAGCGGCGTGCAATATGTCCAGCCCAAGGACTGGACGGCGTCGAGGCAGGGCTCCGCGCTCATCTTCACCTCGCCCGAGGGTGATCTTCGCATCATGGTCGCCGAAATCGGCGCCGCCACCGACGCCACGGACGCAGCAGCAAAGGCCTGGGCCGTCATCCGCCCTGGCGCGGCACCGACGCTGCGCACCAGCACCGCCGCGCCCCCAGCAGACGGCTGGGACGAACGAGTCGGTCTTGCTTACGACACCTTGCCGACCGAGCGCGCCGCGCGCTCGGCGACGGCGCTGCGCAAGGGCTCTGCCTGGACGGTGCTGGTTATCGATGGTTCGGCGGGTACCGCTGCCAAACGCTCGGCCGCCATGTCAGTGGTCGCTCAGGGCCTGCGTCCGGCGGGCTTCCAGAAGGAAAGCTTTGCCGGCAAGACCGCGCACGAACTCACTCCCGAGCGCATCAAGCTGCTCACTGACTTCATCGAGCAGAGCCGTCAGGAACTCGAAGTCCCCGGCGTCGGCTTCGCGCTGATCGATGACGGCAAGGTGCTATGGCAAGGCGGCTTCGGCGTCCGCGCACTCGGCTCGCCCGAAAAGGTCGACGAGCACACCAAGTTCATGATCGCATCGAACACCAAGGGGATGACCACCCTCCTCCTCTCGACACTCGCCGACGAGGGCAAGCTGCGCTGGGACGAGAAGGTCGTCGACCTTTATCCCGACTTCCGGCTCGGCAATGACGAGGTAACCAATTCGGTACTGGTCAAGCATCTGATCTGCGCCTGCACCGGGCTGCCGCGCAAGGACTTCGGCTTCATCCTCGCCGACAAGGGCCAGCCCGCCGCGGACACCTTTACCCAGCTTGCCGCGACGATGCCGACCAGCAAGTTCGGCGACCTGTTCCAGTATAACAACCAACTCGCCTCGGCGGCCGGTTATGTCGGCGGGCATATCCTCTATCCGACGATGGAATTCGGCGCCGCCTATGACCGCGCGATGGAAGAAAAGGTCTTCGGGCCGCTCGGCATGAAGGACAGCACCTTTGACTATGCCGAGGGCATGGCCGGCAACTGGGCGGCACCGCACGGCCTCGACATCGACGGCAAGGTGACGCTGATGTCGAACGACTTCAACTGGTCGCCTTACCCCTATCGGCCCGCGGGCGCGGCCTTCTCGACCACTGCCGACATGGTCCGGTACGTCCAGCTCGAACTCGGCAAGGGCATGCTTGACGGCAAGCGCGTGGTAAGCGAGGCCAATTTGCTCGCGCGTCGCGAAAAGGGTGTCCAGGTCGGACCCGACAGCTGGTACGGCATGGGGCTGTTCCAGCGCGACGCCTCGGGCGTGCAGGTCGTCACCCACGGCGGCACGCTGGTAGGCTATCACAGCAACTGGTTTGCACTTCCCGAGTCTGGCGTCGGCCTCGTGATCCTGGTCAACAGCGATCCGGGCGCGTCGATGCTGGCGCCGACGCTCCGCCGCCTGCTCGAAATACTCTACGACGGCCAGCCCGAGGCCGCGCGCGACGTCACCGCGGCTGCGACGCGGATCGCCGCGCAGGCCAAGGCGAAGCGCGAGCGGCTGACCTTTCCGGGCGACGCTGCCGTACTGGCGGGCCTGGCTGGTCATTACAGCGATCCGACGGTGGGCCAGATCACGATCACGGAGAAGAACGGCCAGAAATGGATCAAGGCCGGCTTCGTCGAGGGGCCGCTTGCTACCCGCAAGAATGCCGACGGCAGCGTCTCGATCGTCTCGGTCGGTCCCGGCAGCATCGGCGTCGATGCACTGGTCGGCACGAAGGACGGCAAGCGCACGCTCGCAATCAACGACGGCCAGCAGACCCAATATTTGTACGTCGAGAACTGAAGATTAGGGAGATTTCCACATGACCCGGCCGTTCGCACTTGCCTTTGCCGCATTGCTGCTGGGGGGCGCGGCGGCGCCGCCGCCAGCAGCGTATGACATCGTCATTCGCGGCGGGCGCGTGCTCGACGGTGCGGGCAATCCCTGGATCAACGCCGATGTCGCGATCAAGGACGGACGCATCGCGCAGGTCGGCGTGATCGCTGGCGAAGGCAAGCAGGAGATTGATGCGCGTGGGCGCTATGTCTCGCCGGGCTTCATCGACATGCTCGACCAGTCGGGGCGAACCTTGCTGCGCGACGGATCAGCGGTGAACAAGCTCAACATGGGAGTGACTACGCTGATCGCGGGCGAAGGCGGCACGGCTGTGCCTGCGGGCGAGCTGGCGGGATATTTCGCGACGCTTGAGAAACAGGGAATCGCGGTCAATTTCGGTACCTATTATGGCGCAGTCCAGGCGCGGGTGAAGGTCATGGGTGACAGCGCGGGTGCGCCGAGCGAAGCGCAGCTCAGCGCGATGGAGGAAGAAGTGCGTGCCGCGATGCAAGCGGGCGCTTTCGGCATTTCGTCGGCGCTCATTTATTCGCCCGCGAGTTTTCAGGCGACGGGCGATCTGGTGCGGCTGGCGGCGATCCCCGCCAAGTGCGGCGGCTTCTATGCGACCCATATGCGCGACGAGAGCGACAAGCTGCTCACCGCGATCGACGAGGCCGTCGAGATCGGCGAGCGCAGCGGCGCCAAGGTCGAGATCTTTCACATCAAGGCGGCTTACGCGCCGCTCTGGGGCAAGCTGATGCCGCAGGCGATCGCCCGGATCGAGGCGGCGCGGACGCGCGGCCTCGACATCGGCGCCAACATCTACCCCTATCGCGCCGGGGGCACCGGGCTCGACGTGACCATACCGACGCATATCTTCGCCAAGGGCCGCGAAGCCGCGCACGCGGCGCTTCGCGACCCCGCGGTGCGCGAACAGCTCAAACAGGAGCTCGCGGCTGGACCGCAAGCCGACTGGTCGAACCTCGTCCACGCCTCGGGGGGATGGAAGAATGTCGTGCTCGGGAACGCGCATAGCGATCAATATAAGCGCTTCCACGGCCAGAATTTTGCCGACATTGGCAAGACGCTGGGCAAGGATCCCGCCGACGCCGCCTGGGACATCTGGCTCGCCGCGCTTCCCGCGCGCGCCTCGGCGCTCTATTTCATGATGGACGACAAGGACATCGACCTTGCGATGAAACAGCCCTGGGTCAGCGTCGGCACCGACGCCGCCGCCGCCGACAGCACGGCAGATCCGCAAACTGCCGGGCGGCCGCACCCGCGCTCCTACGGCACCTTTCCGCGCATCATCGCCGAATATGTCAAAGCGCGCCCGGTGCTGACGCTGCCCGACGCTATCCGCAAGATGACCGGCTGGCCCGCGCAGCGGCTGGGCCTTCCCGATCGTGGATTGCTGCGCGCCGGCATGCGGGCCGATGTCGTTGTCTTCGATCTGGCGTCCATCAAGGATCATGCGACGTTTGATGCCCCGACCGCGGCGCCCGACGGCATCGGCGATGTGATCGTCAACGGCGTCGTCGCGCTCGCCAAGGGACAGCCGACCGGATCGCGGAGCGGCACCATATTGCGCCACGCATGCCCCAACGTCTGACGCGCATACAGGGCGAAAACTTTATGGTAGATACCGCACCGGCTTAGCCGACAAGCCCGCATGATATATTCGCAATCGTACAAGCGGAGCAAGATCGCCGTGCCGGTCCAAATCGATCCCTTCCACGCCATCTCCATCAGTCGCCTCGCGCATCGGCTTCGGGCCGAGGGCGGGTCGGTGATCCATATGGAGTTCGGTCAACCCTCGACCGGCGCCCCTGCAGCAGCGATCGACGCCGCACACCGCATCCTTGATGCCGATGGCATGGGCTATTGGGAGAGTCCGGGGCTCAAAGCACGGATCGCAGCGCACTATGACGAAGCCTATGGGGTGGCGGTTGATCCCGAACGAGTCATCCTCACGTGCGGCGCGTCACCCGCATTCGTCCTCGCGCTCTCGTGTCTGTTCGCGCCCGGGGCCCGGGTCGCCCTCGCGCGTCCAGGCTATGTTGCCTATCGCAACACGCTCAAGGCGCTTCATCTCGTCCCGCTCGAGTTCGCTTGCGGCGAAGCTGAACGGTTCCAGATCACGAGTGCCGCGGTCGAACGCCTTGACCCGGCACCGGACGGGCTGATTATTGCCAGCCCCGCCAACCCGACGGGCACGATCATTCCGCCAGAGGAACTCCGGGCGCTGGCGGAGGTCTGCAAGCGCCGCGGCATCGCGCTCGTTTCTGACGAGATATATCACGGGCTGAGCTATACGCGTCCCGCAGAAACCATGCTCCAGCACGCGCCCGGCGCGTTGGTCGTCAACAGTTTCTCCAAATATTTCAGCATGGCGGGTTGGCGCCTTGGCTGGCTCATCGTCCCCGAAACGCTGATCGACGCGGCGCGCGCGCGCATGGGCAATCTGTTTCTGACGCCGCCCTCCCTCGCCCAACATGCCGGGCTGATAGCGTTCGACTGCCGCGAAGAGCTGGAAGGCCATTTGAAAACCTATGCGCGCAACCGCGAACTGCTGCTCAAGGCACTTCCCCAAATGGGCTTGCGGCGGATCGCGCCACCGGATGGGGCATTCTATATCTACGCGGACGTCGGGCATCTCACAAACGACAGCCTCGCCTTCTGCGAGGCGCTGTTGCGCGACACGGGTGTGGCTGTGGCTCCCGGGCTGGATTTCGATCCGGTCGACGGCAACGGCTTCATCCGCTTCAGCTTCGCCGTCTCTACCGGCTTGGTTGAAGAGGCGATCCGGCGCATGGAGCCATGGTTTGCGGCCAGAACGTTGGTTGCGGCGGGCGCGCCTGTCCGCGGACAGAGGACATCTACCATCTCAAGTCGTCCGTCAGTCGAATAGGAAAGCGAAATTTCCCGCGGCCTGTGAATGGGAAGCCTGGCCGATGACAGACAGTCAGCTCTGGTGATGCCGCTAAACAAAGGCCGGCGGCCGCATCACATGCTGGATCACGCCAAAGTCACATAGTCGGCAACCGTACAGCGCTGCCCTAGGGGTAACGCGAGCCCTGCAGCAAGATAAGGATCGTCGTGCAACGCGACGATGGTCTCGAGGAGAGCGGCATCCCAGGATGGCCAATGCGAAAGCTCTGCCGGCACGCGAAGCCTTTTCTTCAGCCGAGCGGGCATTTTGAACGCTTTGGCCAGCATGGGCCTTCGCAACGGAACATTTGTTGCGCAGGTCCGTAGTCTCAAACGGCGGGAAGTTCGCGCTCGCCGTGGGAGAAAGACAATGAAAAGGCTTCTGACAATTTTCGTACTGGGCAGCTCGATGCTGGCACTGTCTGCTTGCAACACAGTTGATGGCGCCGCGAAAGATGTCGAATCCGTTGGCGACTGTGCCGATGGAGTTCAGGGCAACTGCTAGGACGGGGCGGACTCATGAGCGTCAACTGACATTCGGTTCAACCGAACGTCGCTGAACCGAAGCTGTCTGGTTTCAGGCCGGTAGGGGAGAAGCGAACGAGCGAGCGAAAGCCGCCGCCAGGAAATCCCGGCCGAGGCGAAGTCCGACAGGATCCACGGTGTGCACCACGCCGTAAGAGACGTGCGTCGTGACCTCAACGCCGAGGCGTTTGAGTTCACTCTCCGACATGTGTAGCGCAGCGATCGGGACGACCGGATCGGCCGTGCCGTGCACCAAGAGCACGGGCGGCTTCGGGAAGTCTCCGTGATTCAGCCCCAGCGTCCCTGCCAACATGCCGGAATAGCCAACGACGGCAGCCACCGCCTGCGGTCGCCGTAGCGCGACATGCAGTGCCATCATCGTCCCCTGACTGAAGCCGACGATGGCCAGGTCAGCCTCGCTCAGACCATATTGCTCGAGCTTGCGGTCGATGAAGGCGTCGATCGCTGGCGCAGCCGAGGCGGCGCCAGCGGCGAGCGCGGACGGCGCAAAGCCGGAAAGTCCCCACCATTGATAACCCCTCTCCATCATGCCGCAGCGCTGCGGCGCGTGCGGGGCCAGAAACAGCGTGTCCGGAAGCGCCTCCTGCCACGCTGGTGCGAGCGCGATCATGTCTGTTCCGCTCGACCCGAAGCCGTGCAGTAGCAGGACGATTTTCTTGGGCGGCTCTCCGGAGCGCGGCTTGAGGCTGGCTCCGTTTACGATCTTGGACAGGGTCATGCACCCCATATGGGTATCGCTGGCCATTTGTCAGCCGGGCGTCTGCGCCCCCACTTCGATTGGCGGCAGCCGTCCAAAGCGGATGCCGGATCATCGCGCGCCCAAAAAAGAAACAATTACACCCAAATTGAGACAGTCAGCTTCTAAGTTGTAGGTTGCGGCGATCGAAAGCGGTCGTTCCCGGATAGTGGCTTGGTCACGCCCCGCTCACATTTCCGACATTCAATGCTTTGCTTTGCTGTGTCAAAGCCTGCGCGTAACCGTTTCTTCATTAAGGAAGATGCCGACGACGTCGGTGCTCCGCTTGATCTCGCCATTGAGGCGCTCGATCGGATTATTTGATGCAGCTTGGTGCGATGCTGCGCTGGGAAGGCCATGTAACGGCGGAAGCTACCCCACGACCAGGGATCCGAACCGCCGGTGCGCGAAGTCTATTCTGGAGATTGGTGTTTTAGAGCGCGCGCGATTAGGCGCGTGAAAAGGTGATGAGATGGTCGTAATCGCCAGCATCGGCGGATTTGAGCGCAGCAATATACTCCTTTCGCGTCTCAGATGGATCGACCAGGTTGACCCGGCCCCATGTGAAGCGTGACTGGCCGAGCTGAACAGCGAGCAAATCAGCTATCAGGCGCGAGAAACGCCCGTTGCCGTTCGGATAGGGATGAATAGCCACAACGCGGTGGCTGAACCGCACCGCGATTTCGTCGGGCGGGAACGTGGCGTGCTCGACCCAATATTTGGCGTCGTCGATCACCTGATGCAGTTCGACCGAGATGCGATAGGCATCGATCCCGATGTTCCGCGGCGTCGTCCGGTACCTGCCGGCCCATTTCCAGACTTCGCCAAACATGCGCTTGTGCAGCGTGTTCAGAAAGTCTCGATCGAGAATGTCCCGTTTGCGCGAGCCTAGCCAACGAATCGCGTCGGCAATGTTCGCAAGTTCGGCTTCATTCAGTTCGGCGCGGGTCGTGATATAGGACGGAATGAGCTGTTCGCGTTCTTCCGCTTCGAGCGGTGTGTTCGCGCCGTCATCTCCTTCGAAAGGAGGATCGCTCATTCCGAGTCCCACAAGCGACGATTGAGCGTCGTCAGATACACGCCGATCAGCCGTCGCTCTTCATCGTTGAGATCGTCTGGCGTCACCGCCTGATTTTCGAGGCGCATCGTATGATTGAGATGCACCAGCTCGTTGCGAACCTTGCGGGCCGCCTGATCGTGGAGAAGCTCGTCGAGCGGCTTGGTCGGAACGAAGGCATAGACCAGCTCGCAGTCGAGGGCGGCTGCGGTATCCCGAAGGGTCTTCATCGTGATGGCGCCGGTGGTTTCAGCTTTCTCGATCGCGCTCACACGGCTGGGAGCCACATTCATCCGCGCGGCGAGCTGGCGCGTGGTCATGCCGAGTGATTCCCGAATCGCTTTCGTCCAGCCGCGTGGCGGCGTGACGATCCGCTCATCGCGGAGCGGGTTTAGTTTTTTATCGAGGCTTTTCCGGGCGAGTTTGGCTTGACTGTCGCTCATATATATGTCCATTTCGGAAGAAATTTAACATATATATATGAGCATATCAATAATGAACCGACACTCAAGTATGAGCAAATATTTGGATCTTGCTTATACATGAGTGAGCGAATTTTGGTGGCAGCGCGCGGGGTGCCTCAAAAAGCGGCTTGAGGGACCGACTTGAAAAGGGGCGCAACCGAAGCGCCCCTCGCCTTTCCCTCCGCATAATATTTCGCTGCCGGCGCTTATCAGATCGCCTTGGAGCATCGGTGCAGCGAAGGCCGTCGTAACACCTCGCTCGGGGGCGCCTTTTTTGGAGGGAAAGGCATATTTCAAGCCGTGCATAATGAATTCGAGCATATTACGCCGGTTCGGCTTGATCCGCCCGTGGCTGCGGATCGCCAGTCCGGCGTCAACGCTTCGATCGAGAGATTCGCTGATTTCCGTTTTGCTGATGTAGAGTGCCAGGCCCAGTTCGCGCACCGAAAAAGGATCGAACGAGACGGCAACGCTCGGTCGGGCTCTGTCGAGCGCGCCCAGCTCCTGCGACTCCAAGCTCACCCATTTGAGCAACACGAGAATATCCTGGCTCTCCATCTTCTATCTCCAGGCGTCCGCTGTCCGCGGACAGAGGACATCTGCTGTTTTTCCTTTGTGTGTCAATTATCCGATCATTCGCCACGCAGCCGCTGATCTGGCTCACGAACCTCATCTGAGAGCGCTGTCGCATCCAAGCTGACGGTACTGTGCTGGCACCTGCTCACCAAAGACGCCGACTATCGCTGAGCGAGACCTGCGCACATCGCGAATAAGCGCAGGACCATGGAATTCAAGGCTGGCAGACCGCAGGCAAAGGGGAACAAGCCTGGCCCGGCTACGCCTATAACATCAAGGCTCTGCGCTATCAGGAAATGGAAATCGCCCGTCGCGCCGAGCAGGCCTATGAACAGTTCGTCGCCCGGTGGGAGACCCGTCCAAAAGAAAAGGTGCGCGGACGCTCCAAACCGGCAGGGCTGTGAAAAGGCGGCCTGACGGACCTTGCAGCCGGAGTTCCGTTCTTAGCCACGGAGTCGCCCGCGCACAAGGGCTATAGCACAATTTTGCACGGAAAGCTCTTGTCCATTTCATCCGTGGGTGCAACTTGGTGCGATGCTGTGCGGGGAAGGTCATGTAGGCTAGGACGTCTTCTTCGGCGCTGTCCATAAGGACCACCAGCTTGGGCACTGTCGGCCTGAGCTGATCGGCAACGCTGCGCCACTGCGCCTTGGCCGCCATGGCAGCATGATCAACCCGGCTTGGCCGGAGATCGCTAAGGCTGCGCCGGCGAACCTACACCATCAAATGGGACACGATCAGCGCAACGGCGAACATACTCGACGGCGGCTTTTGGGATCGCATTTCAAGCGACCGAACGAATACCATGAGGCGCGTTGAAGTTGGAGTGCTTATCGGCTCGATTTGGCCGATACCGTTGAAAAAGTCGGGCTCTGTAATTTTCTGTCGTCGCGATGAATCATTGGGCCAAATCTATCGGCGGTGATGAATCGATGCTGCTCGGCAGCGTCTAACTGCGCACCATTGGTTCAAGCCGTTTCCGAAGGCCGTCTTTTTCAACAACATCCGCCAATCTCGGTCAATCCGCCGTTACGTGAGAAGTTCAGGATGCAGTCGCGACCACCTTGTAGGGAACGGCGCATAAGCCAGAATATATGGCCAAAAAAACGAGGCCGGTGCGACTAAAGTCGCCCCGGCCTCTGCTGCAAGAATCGCTTCTGATTGGGTCGCGTATCAGAAGGCGATGCGGGCAGTCACGCGTGCGCCATGGGTGTTGCGATCCGATGCCAGGGTGCCGCTATAGGCAGCGCCAAGACGAACCGAGCCCGTGGTAAATTCGAAACCGGCTTCGACTTCGGCAGAGTTTTTCGGCAGCGCCGTACCCAACAGCCCATACCCGGTGGTTCCGGAGACGAAGCGCGAAGCGATCACCGCGCTGCGGTCATCGAAGGCGCGGTTCCAAGCCGCCGAGGCGTAAGGCTGGAAGCCGGGTTTGCCGAGATTGAACTGCACCCGTCCGCCCAGGCTGAGGAAGGTCGCCTTCTGATCGGCCTTGCTGACTGCCAGCGCCGCGGTGCCGCCCGTTTCGGTAAAGGCATCGCTGCCGGTGTCGACATGCGCCAATCGGGCAAAGGGTGTAACCGCGGCGTTGCCGGTGACAATCGCATAGCCAAGCTCACCGAAGATTTGCAGCGTATCGGCGTCGCGGTTCGACGTCAGCGTCTGCGCCAGCGGCGCTATGGTGATGGCACGCGAAGTGTCGATATCGTGCCAGGCGTAGCTGACCCCCACGGTACCGCGCAGACCGGTTTCGGCTCCGTAGGTCGCGTGCGCCGCAAGATATTTGCTGTCGACTTCGGCGCGGTCGCTGCGGCCGTCCAATTGGAATTCGGAACTGCCGATACCCGCCGACAGAGCAGCGGCGAAACCATTGCCGCCGATGCCGACGCCGGCGACCAGGCCCTTGTGATCGGTGTTCATCGCCGCGCTGCCGCGGTTGGCGTCAAAATCGCCCCATCCGCCAAAGGCCGAGCCCCAGACAAAGGCGCCGCTGTCCTGCGGTGCAGTCATGCCCATCAACGCATTACGCAGATGGCGGCTGTCGTCGGTCAGGCCGCTGATCGAGCTGGCGAGGATTTCGCCCGAAAGATCGGTGAAGCTTGTCTGCGCCGTAGCGGCATTCTGCACCAGTACTGCTTCGAACAGCGGATTGTTGATGCCCAGCGCCTGAACCGCGCCGGCGACACCGACCTGATTGACGCCAATCGCGACATCGGCAAAATCAATGTCGTTGCGGTACAGCGACAGCGTGACGGCATTGGGGCTGTAGCGAAGCAGCGGATTGAGGAAGGCAAGATCGCTGGTCACCGACCCGAAGGTGCCGCTGACGCCCGTTGCACCGGTCAGGATCACATAGTCGGTGCGCGGGTTGTAATTGCCATTCTCGGCCAGCACCGCGACGCGAGCGGTGTTGGCGATGGTCACCGTGCCGGTGGCATCGATCCGGTCGGCAGCGCCAGCCGCATTGACTTCGACTTCATAGATCGCGCCCGCCCCGAAGGCGAGATCGCCGTTCACCGTGAGCTGTCCGATCGAGTTGCCAGGAGCGATCACCCCGCCGCCGTCAACAGTCGTCGGACCGACGCTGCCGTTTCCGCCGAGCGTACCACCTTCATTGACAGTGACCGGCGAGACGATCGAGCCGTTGACCGCCAGCGTGCCGCCATTGACCGACGTCGGGCCGGTGTAGCTGCTGTCGCCGGTCAGGTTAAGCGTGCCGTCGCCTTCTTTGACCAGGCTGCCGTCGCCCGTGATGTCGCCGCCGAACGCGCTGTCGCCTGCCTGATTGACGGTCAGTTCGCTGTCGCCGATGACAACCGTCGATCCTTCGTCGCCTTCAAGCCCCGCGATCGTCTGGTCCTTGCCCGTGATATCGAGCGTGCCGCCTTCGCCGAGGTCGAACTCGGTTTCGGGGTCAATGGCACCGCCGATACGGACCGCGCCGCCGAGGATGTTGGTCACCCCCTGAAACGCATAGTCGCCCATAAAGGTCAGCGTGCCGTCGCCGAGCTTGTCGAGAATGCCGCTGCCCGAGAAGCCGCCGAGGAAATCATAATTGTCCGAGCGGTTGAAGACAAAGCGGCCGTCGTTAACAATATTGCCCGAAAAACTGCCCTCGGTGCCGCCGGCACCGAGCTCGAAGAAGCCATCGCCTTCGGTCCGCACGTCGCCTTGGAGCAAGCCGGTGAGTTTCAGGCCACCATTCGAGATGATCGTCCCGCCGCTATGCGCGATATTCGCGGTGTCGACAGTGAATACGGCGTCGCCAATCAGTTGCAGACGACCGGTCCCTTCGATCGTCAGTTCATCGAGGTCCGACACAACTTCATTCGTTCCGAAGTTCAGAACGAGCAGGCCGTTGGTCCGCACCACCGGCGTTTCGATCGGTGAGGTGCCGCCTGCTTCGCCCAGGTCGACCTCATTGACTTGCAGCGTGCTGTCTTCGGCGATCGTGACGCTGTCGAAAGCGCCTATGACACCCGACGTCGACCAATAGCCCGCGGCCACGTCGAGGGTTTCGAAACCATTTGCCGCGGTGAGCTGCTGCGCTTCGGTAAGTTCGAGCACGTCGCCATCGAGCGTCAGGCCGTCATCGCCGTCGCCCGCATCGACCGATCCCGTGATTGCGCTGCCCGTCCGCAACGTCACGCTGTCGTCAAAGCTGCTGAGCGTCACCGCAACGCCCGCCCCGCCGATGAGCACGCCAGCATTGTCGAGGCTGGTCTGGGTGAGCGAGGTGAAGGCTGCGCCGGTCGTGCCGATGATGCTGCCAGTGTTGACCAGCGTTACGGCGCCGCCTGCTTCGCTCGCCACGCCGGTCTGGCCGCTGATGCTGCCGCTGTTGGTCAGCGTCATCGCACCATCTGTGCCATGCGCGACGCCAGCGGTGGCACCGCTGATCGTACCGCTGTTGTCGATATCAACCGTTTCGAGTCCGGCGTTGAACTGCGCCCCGACCCCATTGGCGCTGGTTATGGTCCCGCTGTTGACCAGCGTGCCCGTCAGCCCGGCATCTTCGCCGTTGAACTGGCTCTGGATAACGACGCCGCCCATATCGCCCGAGATCGACCCGGCGTTTTCGAGTCCGCCGCCGCCCGACAGGATGACACCGAACCGGTCGCCGGCAATCGTGCCACCGCCTGCGTTCGTTACGGCCGCGGCATAGTCCTCCGCCGGCTGCCCATCGGCACGAAATATCGATATACCATCGGCGCCCAGCGCGCCGCTGCCCGAAATCGCGCCGCTGTTGCTGACGCTGCCGCCGCCGATCAGCCGGACGCCGTCATTGCTTTCACCCGCGATCGTCCCGCTGTTGGTGACCGCGGTGCCGTCAGCGAGAAAAACGAGCTGATTCGTCGCATTGTCGAATAGATAGACCGTGGTGATGCCCGCGCCGGCGCCACTGATCGTGCCGCTGTTGGTTACGCTCGAATTGGCGGTGCCAATCGTAATGCCGGCATCGGGCACCGCGTCAAAACCGTCATAGGTGCCTTCGCCGCGGATCGTCCCGGCATTGTTGACGACCAAGGTGCCGCCGGCGGAGCCGTAGACGCCCGAGGTGCCGCCGGTAATGACACCTCCTTCGCGGTTCGTGATCGTCAGGTCGGCCAAAGACCCATGGAGGACGCCAACCGACTGCTCGCTGGCGATCGTGCCGCTGTTGTCCAGCGTGGCGGAAGACATATCGCTGCCAAAGCCGAGTCCATAGCCATTGCCGTTCTGGCCGAGCGACTGTTGCGGGCCAGTGCCGGTGATCGTCCCAGTGTTGACGACGCTGGCGGTCAGCCCGCTGCGATCCTCGTCGGGATCGGTGTTGATCGCGGTCCCCTGAATGAACACGCCGCCGACAACGCCCGTGATCTCGCCCGCGTTGGCGAGGTCGCCGCCGCCGGAGAGAATGACACCAAAGCGCGTACCGCTGATTTCGCCGCCATCAGCATTTGTGACCGACGCACCATAATCTTCGTTGGCTTGCGCAGTATAGGCGAACATTGAAATGCCGTCGGTGAAGTCGCCCGCCAGGCCGCGGATTTCGCCGCTATTCTCAATGCTGCCGCCGCCGATCAGGCGCACTCCGTCGTCATTCTCACCGATGATCGTGCCGCTGTTGACCACCTGGGTATCGATCGCCCTCCCTTCGACCTGACCGGTCGCGGCGTTGAAATGACTCGCCGTGGTGATGCCCAGACGATTGCCCGAAATGGTCCCGCTGTTCGTGACCGAGCTGCCGCCATCGGTAATTGTGACGCCTGCATCGGGGGCCGCGTTGATGCCCTGGTTGGTGCCATTGCCGCGGATCGTCCCGGCGTTGGTCAGGGTGAGCGAACCGAGCACCGTTTCGATCCCCGACCGCGCGCCGGTGATCGTGCCGCCTTCGGCATTGTCAATCGTGATCGCCGTGTCGCTGGTGGCGTTGACATGCACGCCGTCGCTGGCGCCGCCGCTGATTGCTCCGCTGTTTGTGACCGAGAAGCTATCGAACTGCCCAAAACCGACCACGCCGTCGCCAAACACCCCGCCGCCGCCATTGCCGCCCATGATCGAACCGCTGTTCGTGACAGCGCCGCTGACCGGCGTACCGCCAAGCCCGTTCTGAATGATGATGCCCGCGCCGCCGCCCGCAATTTCACCGGCATTTTCAACCGTGCCGCCCGAAGACAATGTGACCCCTGAGCGCACCCCGGCAATCGTTCCCTCGGCGCTATTGGTCACCAGCGCGGAAAATGTTGCCAGATCCTGCGTCGCCAACGCAAACATCGATACGCCGTCGGCCTGCGCGTTCAATTGCCCGCTGATCGTGCCGCTGTTGATGACACTGCCGCCGCCCTGCAGCCGGACACCGTCGTTGTTGAGCCCAATGATCGAGCCGCTGTTGGTGACCGTGGTGTCGACCGACCGGTCCTCGAACACACCCGGGCTGACCTGGAACGGGTTGGTGGTGATCCCGAAAGTGCCGCCTTGGATAGTGCCGCTGTTGGCGATCACCGCGCCGGAGGTCGTGATATTGATCGCAGCTTGGGTGTTGCTGCGAATCAGACCGCTGTTGTCGACCGTCAGTGTCCCGGCGTTCGACGTGATCGCGGGTCCGTTACCCGTAATCTGGCCGCCGACCGCATTGTTGATAATCAGCTCGCCGCTGTTGAGCCCGATGAGACCGCTCTGTTGTCCGGAGATCACACCGCTGTTGTTGATGATCGCGGTCGCAAGCTGCTGGTTGGCGAGTAAGCCAAGGAATCCTGTGACCGTCCCGCTGTTGTTGAGTGTCGCGATCCGGTCGGGCTGGCTGGCATTGGCGGTCAAAATGATGCCGAAGGGCGAAACGTTGGGCGTCGCCGGATTAAACGTCCCGGTACTGCGGATCGTACCTGAATTGTCGATGGTACCACCACCGGACAAGAGCACGCCGAACAGCTCCCCTTCGATCAGCCCGGTCTGGCTGTTGGTGAGCGATCCGATCCCGGAAACGCCTTCCGCGACCGCCTCGGGGTACTCAGCGAGGACCACGCCGATGCCCTGCGCGCCGTTGCCGATATTGCCGTTCAATCCTTGAATGATGCCGCTGTTGACGAGGTCGCCGCCACCGATCAACGCGACGCCGCTCCCCGCCTCGCCGCGGATCAGGCCCGAATTGGTAACCGTCGTGTTCGTAGTCAGCGCTTCGGGGGACAAGTTGTTGCCCTCTTCGTCTTCGCTGAAGAAATAGGATGTGCTTACACCATTGGCGGCACCGGTGATCTGGCCGCTGTTGGTGACTGTCGAGCCCGGCTGGGCAATCACGACCCCGCCGCTGGGCCGGTCGTCAATGCTGCCATAGCTCTGGCCGTTGCCGCGAATGGTTCCGGCGTTGTCGATGACGACTGGGCCATTGTCGGCATAAACGCCAATATCGTCACCTTCGACCGTCTCGCCCTCTGCGACATCAACCTCCAGCAGTTCGGGTGTATCATTGTGAATGCCAAATACTTGCTGCGCATTTGCGGGCGATGCCAGATTGGCGATCGACAGGCCGACAATGGCACTGGTGGCCAACAAACGAGATTTCGACATACGCGACATAATAAATGCACTCCCCAAGGCGTTGCGGGTACGGCGAGACCGTTCGCTGAAGGGCACCAAAGCCCCGCAGCGTTCTCGCTTGCTCCAAATTTTGCGACCCCCTGCCGAACGGCCAATCAACACCTTCGGCTTCGTGCCCGCTGCCTAGGTGCTGGCGCCCGCAAGCGTCTACCCAATGTTTTTTAGGGTAAATTTGCGACGAAGCGTTTTCACAACGCTTGCGCGCGGACGCGCCGCGCCGTTACGGCAAGCCGATCGCCGGGGGGCGGATTGCCGGCGACGGAGGGTGAATGGGCAGGACCCCGTCAGCCGAACGCCAGCCTATGCGACGTCCCTCATCAGATAACGAGGGCCGCTGATGAGATTGTTGCTAGTGCTACTGACTCTCGCGCTGATGACAGCGTTCGGGCGACAGGACGCCGTTGCTGCCGAACTTCCCGTCCTGGACCTGCGCGCCGGCGAAGATGCGGCAGCGCTGGCGCCCTTCGTCCGGTTCACAAAACAATCAGTTGGGACCGAAGCGCCTGTGCTGGCGTCGATTCTTCGTCGGCCGTTGGAGCAGATTCAAGGGTCGACCATCCATTTCGGTCCGCCGGGAACCAAGACCGTTGTGCTTTTAAAACTGCGCAATAGCAGTCCAGCGCAGGGTAGCTGGATCCTCACGACAGGCCGCGGCTCGCTCAAGCATTTTCGGCTGTTCGAGGCGGAACGTGACCGCCTCAAATTGCTAATCGATGGCACCAACTCGCGAGATGCCCAGCAGAACCTTGGAACTTATCA
Organism: Sphingopyxis bauzanensis; assembly: GCF_002205675.1. Taxonomy (GTDB): domain Bacteria; phylum Pseudomonadota; class Alphaproteobacteria; order Sphingomonadales; family Sphingomonadaceae; genus Sphingopyxis; species Sphingopyxis bauzanensis. Next base: position 833,288 of record NZ_NISK01000002.1, read on the forward strand.
GGCATTCAGCGCCGAGCTGGTGCTCGATCCCGCGCAGGAAAAGCTGATCCTGATCGAGTTTCTGTCCGAAAATTCGACGTATATGCCGCTCAGGATCGAAACCTACGGCACCTTCTTTAAGGACCGGCGCGCGAATATCTCGATGGTATCGGCGGTCGTGGTCGGCGCGCTGACACTGCTGCTCTTGAACTTTCTGTTCTTCTCGATCACCGGCTTCAAGGAGTTTCTGTGGCTGGCCGTTGCAGAGTTGTTCTTCGCACTGAACACGGTGCATTCAGAAGGCTATATCACGATCTTCTTGCTTTACGACAAGCCGCTTACCGGCGTTGCGGTCGAGGATTTCATCAAATGCGGGTTTGCCGCCGCGATGGCGCAGTTTGGCCGCAGTTTCGTCAATACATCGTCGCTTTTTCCACGGCGTGACGCCGCCTTGAGAGCACTGATCGTATCGGCGGTGATTATCATGGCGCTGCAACCGGGGCTCTCCTTATATTCGCCCGAATTTCGCTTCTTCCTGCATCTGGCGAGCTGGATCGTCGCGGTGGCGGTCGCGTTGTTCCTGCCCTTCGTCGGTTATGCGGCGATGAAGCAGCTCGGCTTTCAGCTTTGGCCGCTATTCGTCGGCTGGGCCAGTCTGGCGCTGTTCATTGTCTACGCCGCTGTCGCCTCAATGGGCATATTCAGCTGGCTGCCGATCAACTGGCATCTGGCCGGACCGGTCGGTTTATTCGAATCGGTGATGGTAACCCTCGCGCTCGGACTGAACCTCAAGAAGATCCAGTACGACAAGCTGGCGGCCGACGCCAACTATGCACGCTCGCTTGCCGAGCAGTTGGCCACCAGCGAACGCGCCAAGCGCCTGGCCGAGGAGAAAGCCTTCGCGCTGGAAACGGTCAACAGTCAGAATGCGCTGCTCCACGCCTCGGGCCATGACAGCCGGCAAGTCATCCTGGCGCTGAACAGTGCCGTCGCAGTCTTGAAACGCGACGATCGGCAGGATGCTGATGAGGCCTTGGTCGACATGCTGCAAAGCTCCGCCGATTATCTAAGCGAGATCATCTCCACGACGATCTCGGGCGCAAATATCGCGGCAAGCGCCTCCGATTTCGTCGCACTCAGCAGTTTTCGAGCCCAAACACTCCTCGAGCCGCTGTCAATGATGTTCAAAACGCTGTTCGCGAACAAAAAGCTGTCGCTCGATGTCCACATCGAGGGCCCGGTGACGCTGATCTCCGACAAACCGCTCCTCATGCGCGCGCTTGCCAATTTGTTGAGCAACAGTTGCAAATATACTGATGTCGGCGGTGTCACGATAAGCGTCGCGTTGGAAGGGGCGCGCGCCGTCATAACGGTTCGCGATAGCGGCAGAGGCATACCTCCCGACGTCGCCGCTGCCCTCAACAAAGGCAGCGCGACGCGGATTCGCGGGGACGACATGGGTTCAGGAACCGGGTCGGGGTTCGGCTCGGCCAAGCGCATCATCGAAGCGCTGTGCGGCTCGCTCGAAATCATCTGCTCAAATCCGGAAGGCACCGAAATCCGCATCATCCTCCCCGTTGCGACCCGAACGATTGTTCCCCTATCCCCCCAGGAACTCACGGTAGCGCTGGACGGATGGCACATCCTCGATTTTGATCAGCGCGAGGCGTTCGAAAACGGACTGCGTGCCCCGGACGCAGCAAAGGATCGGGTGATCGCACTCACCTATGATGACACGACCGTGACGCGCGGCCGTCTCAGCAGCATTGTCGCAATGGTGGTGATCAAGCCGGCATGCCGCGAACTGCTTCGCCACCCCCTGCTCTCACCGCCGTCAAAGCAAATTTAGCTCGTTCGCTCGTTCGACAATCTTGCGATTGTGCGTGACGTCGAGTTTTCGTCGAAGTTCGGCGATATGGAAGGACACGGTCGGCGGCGCGATCGCCAGACGGTACGCGATTTCTTTGTTGGTTTCACCCTGCGCCAGATAGTGCAAGATAGCCATTTGGCGCGACGTAAGTGCAACCGGCGGCTGCTGAAACTTTCCAAGTGCCTCGCTGATATGCGGAGAAAGATAGACGTCCCCCGCCAAGGCGGCATCGCAAGCAGCGACGATATGATCGAGCGGGTCCGCCTTTGCCACGATAGCGCGCGCCCCGAGCTTCAACGCCGAATGAATTTCGGCAATATTGGTTTCACCGGTCAGCACGATGACGGTCATATCGCGCGAGCCGACAATCTCGGCCAACACATTGACCCCGCGCACGTCGGGCAGGTTGAGGTCGAGGATGACGAGGTCCACCGGTTGCGACTGAACAAAGGCATTCACGGTCGCGCCGTGGTCCAGCGTGCCGACAACGGCGTAGCGCTCCAAAGAAGCGAACAGGTATCGCAGCCCGCTCTGGGTGATGCGGTGATCGTCAACGATCAAAATGTCATGCCTCGTCGTCATATTGGATCACTGCCCCCGGCCCATCTTGTCCGCACATTTCCCTTCGCGCCGCAACCCGAATTAATATGGGGCAGCTTCGCGCCTCAGGCCGAAGCCGGAGCACCGAGTTACAGACTCGAATCATGCCGCGCTGAAAATCGTAACAAGAAAGGCTCCGCCGCAATTGGCAGATCCTTTCCGGCCAAGCGCCAGAATTTACGCCGTCGAACAACTGATCCTCCCGCTTTTCCGGGGTAGTGCAAAGCAGGAAAGGACCGTTTGACGACGCTGGTTCAGGCAATGCGCGCTGTGCCCGCGGTTCATAAGCGTAACGCTGACCCGGACGCAGACCTCATGCAGGGCTCGGCTCGATCAACCACGTCCCCACGCCGTCGCGAGCGAGCGTCAACAGCAGAATTGGAGTGCATTTCGGCCAACCTGTGGATCAGCGTCAGAGTGAAACCCCACTCTGACGGAGGCTATAACTTTGATTTTTATTCCTTAACTGGCGCAAGGGGTGCCGATAGGCGCCGTTCGAGCCCTAACCACACCCGATTGTTACGCCAATTCAAAAGGATCGATCATAAAGCGGGACGGGCCAGATCCAACGCCGATCCACACGCGCAGAAAATCACCATCGGCGCTCTTCCCAACCAGCGCATTCAAGTCCATCTGATCATTGGTCATCGGTGTTCTCCGTAAGTTGAGTTTTGCAACACAAGCTTACCGAAGGTCGCCGATGACCACCCGCGAAACTGACCGGACGCTACAGCGCTTTTTCGATTAGCGCGTGTCCGGTCAGCTTCGCTACCGGCAGAACCTACACCAAGGCCCGGGGCACGACCTCGATAGACCGATGCCTTACGTATCGTCCCCAAGCTCCGTACCGATCCGAAGTAAATTAACATAGGCTGCGTAGGCAAAGCTGCGATCTCGACGTCTGCCGGTTGTTTCCATCAAAACCCCCACAGACATTAGCGCCTCGATTGCCCGGATCGCGGTTGGCTTACTAATGCCAAGCAAGGTCATGGCTGATGCAACCGTGACGATCGGATGGCGGGGCAGCTCTTCAAACAACCTGACGGCTGAAACGGAAGCCGTATCGCTCGCCAGCAACCCGGCTCGATCTTCGCCTACGATTGCAAAGATATCCCGCGCCGAAGTCACCGCCTCGTCCGCGATGGTTGCTACCCCGTCGAGGAAGAAGTCAGTCCAGCCCTCCCAGTCGCCCTGCGTCCGCACGGCATCCAGTCGCCGGTAATATTCGGCACGATGACGCTTGAAGAACAGGCTCAGATAGAGCGACGGCGCGCGGAGTAGACCCCAGTGCTGGAGCAGCAACGACATTAGCAAGCGGCCTATGCGCCCGTTGCCGTCGAGGTAAGGATGAATGGTCTCAAATTGGACATGGACCAGCCCGGCTCGAATGAGCGGCGGCAAGTCGTCATCCGCATGAATATATTTTTCGAGAGCGCTCAATAATTCTGGCACGCGTGTGGGCGAGGGCGGTACGAATACCGCATTGCCCGGCCTGCTGCCTCCAATCCAATTTTGGCTGCGCCGAATTTCGCCGGGCTGTTTCGTCGCGCCCCGCACACCGCTCATCAATCGTCGATGTGCATCATTGAGGAGGCGCATGGAAATCGGAATGCCCGATGGGTTTGACAGCTCCTTTTGGACGTGATTCAAGGCGTCGAGATAATTGCAGACCTCTTCCACATCGGCATCTGGCAGTTTCAAATCGTCTGCCTCGAAGCTCAAAAGATCGAGGAGTGTCGCCTGCGTCCCCTCTATCTGTGACGAAATCACGGCTTCTTTCCGGACGAACCCATAGAGAAACCAGTCAAGCGACGGAACCATGTCGGTTGCGAGATCTAGCCGCACTAAGGCTTGCTCGGCGGCCCGCAGACGCCCATTAATTTTCTCGGATATTGCAAAGGCAGGATCGCGTGGCGGCAGGGCGTAAGGCAGGAATGCAGGAACATCCTCCCCGCCCGCGATTACGTTTTCATATGCGCCCGTTGTTCGCTTCGTCATGGTAGCCTGCAATTCCATATGAAGATAGGAACGACACTATGTCTTTCTCCGAGTACTAATAACGATATCGTGACTTATTGCACACGAAAGTCAACCATTCGTTACTAACGCTCGCCGGTGTGACCGAAAGGTCTGGCCGACATAGGTGTGGCTCGGCATTGGAGCTGGCCTCTGCCACTTTACGATCCATCCTCTTGAATTGGCGTAACAAATCATGTTTGGTCGGGGCCCCGAACGGCGCCTATCGCAACCCCTTTCATGCGCCAATTTAGGGTTAATAATCAAAGTTACAGATTCCGTAAGAGTGGGGTTCCACTCTGACGCTGACCCACATTCTTTGCTACGCTTCTCAATGGCGACCATCGTGGAGAACGCGAACGTGAACGCCCAGATGATCGTGGATTTCAAATTGGCAACATTCCGCCAGCCAAGTTCAGAAGGCCCTTAAACGCAGAGCGCGCTGTAGGCGGTCGCAGTGCCGAACACTGCAATCAGCTTGGCTGGAGCAGGGCTTTGACGATGCGGATCATTCCGCCGCCGAATCCGGAAAAAGCGGATGCCGGCGAATAGCGCAATCGCGATCCAAGTGACCGTCGCCCACTCACGCGGGTTTAGAACATCCAGCCAGTCCGTCATGCTTCGATCTGCGCAAGTGAATAAGATGTGCTGCGCCCCCCGGCCTCATCGCGAACCAAGATACCTTTAGCGACCAAATCGGTGATGTCGCGCGCAGCGGTGTCTTGCGATGTCTTGGCGATCTTCGCCCATTTGGAGCTGGTGAGCTTGCCTTCAAAGCCGTTTAGCAGGCGGTTGAGCATGTCGCGCTGGCGATCGTTCAATGCGGTTCCCGCTTGGTGTTCCCAGAAGCGCGCCTTCTGCATAACCGATGCGAGGATATCGTCGGCGCCGTCGAACGCTCGATCCAAACAGTCGAGGAACCACGATAGCCAGGACGTGATATCCAGCGTCCCTTTCTGCGTCGTCTCCAGCATTCGGTAGTAGGCCGCTCGCTCCCCGCGAATTTGCGCCGACATGGAATAGAAGCGTCGATTGCTTCCTTCGGACCGCGCCAGCGCCATGTCGGCGATGGCGCGCGCTGTCCGGCCATTGCCATCATCGAGCGGGTGGATGGTGACAAACCAGAGATGCGCGATTGCCGCCTTCAAAACGGGATCGATGCCCTGATCGGCTTCAAACCATTTTAGAAAGGCGTTCATTTCACGCTTGAGCGCTTTGGCGGGCGGCGCTTCATAGTGAACGCGTTCACGACCATACGGGCCGGAAACGACTTGCATCGGCCCTGTAGAATCGTCGCGCCAATCGCCAACGGTGATCTTGTTCATGCCGCTTCGCCCGGTTGGAAACAGAGCCGCATGCCATCCGAACAGGCGTTCGTCGGTGAGAGGTTCTTGAAAACGCTGCGTTGCGTCGAGCATCATTTCCACAACGCCTTCGACATTGCGGTCAGAGGGAATTAAGCCCGCAATGTTGAGGCCGAGACGACGCGCGATCGATGAACGCACCTGATCCTTGTCGAGTTTTTCGCCCTCAATCTCGGATGATTTCAGAACGTCTTCGGTGAGCGTATGCAGGACCGCTTCTTCTTGAAGCGGGAAACCGAGCGCTTCCATGCGACCCAAAAGACGGCCCTGACGATGACGGACCTCGCCCAGCTTCTGGGCAAGGGCTTCAACGCGCCATTGGAAATTTGGCCAGTCTTTCAGCTCATAGATGTAAGTCATAATCTCCGCACCTTATGCGGAGATTGTATCGCATAATCTCCGCATGAGGAAGGGTTAATCTCTGCATCCTATGCGGAGATTAGGGCGGCTATTCTCCGCGTTCGAAACTAGGGTGTGAATCGGCGTCCAAAGCAGCCCCCCATGTTGTCCCCGCTAAGAGACTGACGTGATTGGAGAAAGTCGGTCCCTGGTGGGGTCCCAAGCGGCACCGATCTCCTGGAGTTAGCGGTCACAAATTACGCCATACCAATGCCTTGGAAAAAATGAACAGGTTCCCGCTTTGGACGCCGATGCACAAGCCAGCGGCACGGCTACGCGGGCAACGTGCGGGCCTGACGCCACTCAACCAGGTCATCGCCGTCGAGCCGCTGGGCGGCCTGTACGCGTTCGTCGTGCGGCAGTGCTGGTCGGCCGAACATGGCGGTGCGCTCTGTGCGACGATCGGCGCCGTGCTCATAATCGACGGCACCTTTGCGTTGCGCGCGGCGGCCGAGGCATGCCGCGAACGGATGATCGCCGCCGATCCGGAAGCAAATCGCGACCATGTTGGTAGTTAATTCAATCTTTCCCTGCCCGGTATAACCCGTTATTTGGCGCCCCCGCGCCGATAGTGGCGTATCGTGGGGGGACATTTCATGAAAGCATATCTTTGCGCGGCGATTGTCGCGATCGGCATGGCCGCACCGGCGCAAGCCCAGCAGGGAGATTTTCCTAATTTGTGGATCGCGGCGACCGCCGGGTTCGACAGCACCCGCGCCAAGGTCAGCTATGAAGACAGCGGCGATCCGACGAATGATTTCGCGATCGACGAGTCCACCAGCGGCGTCACCTTTGGCGGCGCGCTCGGTTACGATATCCCGATCGCGCCGAGCTGGTACCTGGGAATCGAAGGCAGCGCCGATTTCGCCGACAACAAGCGGTGCGAGGAAGTGTTCGGCAGCGATGCCGCCTGTTTCTCGCTGAAGCGCAACTTGGCCGCCGGCGTGCGCGTCGGCACCGCGGTGGGCAAGTCGACGTTGTTTTATGTCGGCGGCGCCTATGTCAACGGCAAGGCCCGCGCCAGCTACACCGACCAGGTCGACCCGACCAACAACATCGCCGCGTCGGACACGCGCGACGGTTATCGACTTAGCACCGGGATCGAGCAGCGCCTCGGCGGAAATTTCTTTGCCAAGGCCGAATATCGGTACAGCGATTACAAGGATTACAGCGTGAGCGACGGCGTCGAGAGCGTGTCGCTGGGCTTTGACCGCCACCAAGCCGTCGTCGGCTTGGGCGTCCGCTTTTAACCGCAGCCGAAACTAATCTGGCGCTGGGCATGCCGCGCGCGATCCGTGCGCCTTCGCTCGGCGTCAGATCCGCGCCACCGCGGCGCAGCCCCAATCGCCCCACGCCTCGATCGCACTATCATATTCGGCGGCGGCGTTGCTGTCGGTCAGCACCGCCGGGATGATCGCGGGCTCGGCCTCGCCCAGCCATGGATATCTATCGGAAAACTCTAGACCCGCGTGGTCCAAGGTTGGGTAGCCGTGCAAACGCGGCTCGACTCTAACCCCAGCTGGAGCAAAGCAGGGGGCCACGTCATCGAGTCAATTATCGAAAACAGCTTAGCACTAAGCAACCGAAATATAATGATAAACACCGGCTGGCTGGGGCGGCAGGAGCCTTAGCCAGATTTCCGCGCCCCAGCAAAACCGCCAGTTCCAGCCTCTCAAGCGGCGCCGCTTGATGCTTCTCTGTAGCAGTCCTCTGTAGCAGTTCGTCAATGGGTTTTCGCTCGACCGATTGTGCAGGGTCGAGGTCGAGCACGATCGGGGAAGGTCGGCGGCTCACAGAGATCGAAACACATCGAAGCTCAGGCAACCTTCTCGCGCAATTTGCGCCATTCAACCTGCCGCCCGGTGACCAAGTCGGTGTTCGCGTTTGCCTTCCAAAATGCAAATATGTCGGCGTCACCATCAAGGCGTTCGAGATGGGAAACTTGAGTGGTCGCCTCCTCCTTCATTGGAGCCTCGAGTCCCGCGGCGCTTGAGGCGTCCCCCTCGATAACATAGTCGAAGCTCTTAAGCTGGCCGGCTTCAGCTGTGACGCCGCCGTCGATGAAGAGCAGTTTGTTGCCCGGGGTTACCGCAACGCGAACTATCTCAGGTCCGACTACCTCATAGTAGGCTGGATTGTGCGCGATGGCTGGATGGCACAGCAGATGTGGCGGAGCGATTAGTGCCGTTGGCACCGCGAAGCTCAGAGTTGTGTCTCGAGCTGCAAGTTCGCCTTTATATACGGGAAGTTCCAATGTGCCTTCCACCCGGCGATCCGACGTCGTTTGATATGATATCGAGCCAAACGAACTCATCGCAACCCGCCGTAGGTCATTCTCGTCTCGGATGCTGGGCAGCGTCGTAAAGTACACGCATGCTACATTCTCGAGTTCGCCAGTGCCCGCCAGGTTGCAGGAACTGGACCAGAGTTCGCCGGAATTCATGATCGATTTTGCATTTGTGGACCGGGTGTGATGGAACAGGTCCAGCGCAAAGTCCCCATCGGCCAGCTGAGTGCAACTGCCCCCTACCTCCGGAGCCAGGGGCACGTTTTGGGGCCCAGCGTATTCGCAGCGGTACAGCTGCGCCCCACCGGCAAAGGAGCGTAAGTGACCGTCGGACCGAATTGTTACCATAACACGGACAGCATTCCGGGCCCGGGGTGCAGCCACGTCCACGCTGAACGTAGCCTCGTGGTACCCGCGCGCTAAGGGCGAACCGAAGCTAAGTTGAGGAGGGCCAAAGAAGCTGGGTAGGAAGAATTTGGACCCACCGAAGCCTATGAGAACCTCGGGAATGAAGTAGGATCGGCCACGAGCATGGCAGAGCCGTATTTTGATCACCCCCTTATGTTTCTTATTGCCGACGATCCCGGTCGAAGGAGAGAAGCGGACTGGCGGGCCGGCTAGATTGCCCCAAATGTCTGGTCGCGCGTCCAAACCATTACCTCCTGTTCGCCGCAGGCGAGGAAAATATCGCTCCCGCTGGTGTTGCGAGGCCCTCGAAAACCCTAAGCTGGGTCCATCGCGGCTGCAGATGTCTGGCTCGTCGCCTCCCCATCCAGCCGTCAAGCGCCCGCTGTCAAGCGTTCGGGTGCGCCCTCGATCGGAAATGCTGCGCTTCCCGGAGTCCAGAAGTCTGTGTGATCGAAGTGGTTTGAATAGAATTCGCGCGACAGTGTGGCGCGGCGCCGGTGTCGGGAAATTGGCTCCTCAACTGCAAAGTCATCGCCATCGAGGCGCTGCAACTCATAACCGTTTGGCAGGAGACGCGGTTGTTCGACGATTGCCTTCAAGTCCTCGAGGGAGAGCGCTGGGCGTCCCATCTCGGGCATGTCACCGAGATCGTCGACGTCGTCGATGTCCACCGTTGGGGTGTCAATCGCGCTGATTGTCGAGGCAACCATTGCATCGACGTCGACATGCGCGCCCGCGAGAGCAAGCGATCCGATTTCCCGGCTGATCGCCGAAAGGATCGGCTGGAGTCCACCCACCATGTCCTCGAACAGTTTGATGCGGCCAGATAGCGCGAGGTAAACTTCGGTTTCGACGGTATCGTGATAATGCAGGTTGACGATCTTGATGCTCTCGAACTTCTGGCCCAGCCGGTCGATGCGGCCAATCCGCTGCTCCACGCGCATTGGGTTCCAAGGCATGTCGTAGTTGATCAGCGAACCACAAAACTGGAAGTTCAGGCCTTCAGCGGCCGCGTCGGTACAGAGCAGGATGTCCCCTCTTCCCTCGCGGAACCGCTTCTTAATTTCCGCGCGCGACACCAGCTTCCACGCCCCGTCGGGAAGTCGTATCTCGCCTCCGCGGCCCGAAAAGCAGATGACCTCACGCCCCGTTTGATCGGCGAGCCAGCCGCGCAGGCCGTCCATTGTGTCAGTGTAACCGGTGAAAACCATCGTCTGCTGGTAGCCTTCGGCGGCCAGCCGAGTGAGTTCGTCCCTGAGCGCCTGCGCCTTGGTGTCGATTGGCAGGGTTTCCAGGTCAACGAGGATGTCGCGGATCGCGGCGCCCTCAAGCAGCCGACGGGCCACATCTTCATTGCCCCTAACTTCGTCCGAATCTACTTCTTCGCCGCTTTCCTCCAAGTCGAACTGATCGTCGTCTACCTGACGGTCCAGCCGCCCCTGAAGGCTACGCGCCAGCGCTGCGAAGCTCGACGATAGGCGCTTGCGATAGATCGTCAGTACGAAACCAATCGCGGTCCGCTTTGCCTGGTCGGCGTTCTGATAGGCCGACCGGATGAAGTCCTCGACTCTCTCGTAGATGTCGCGCTCGGCTGGCAGCATGTTGATGAAGCGATCTTGCACGTCGCGGACGGCTATGCGGGCTTGGAGCTTGCCTTCGGCCTGATAGCGACGGAGCAGTGAGCGAGTATGGCGTGACATCAGCGCCGCTACGGGGGTCCACCGCTTCATAATACGGACGGCAGCCGCCCGATCTTCCCCGTTCAGCTGTCGCCGCGGGATCGAAGCTGCGCCGCGGAGCGCGCCCAGGATCCTCCGCGTGCGGATGGTAGAAAGTGGTTGCCCGGCAGTTCCACCGCTCCGAGCTGCGCGCTCTGGCGGGAGCTCGCCGAAGAATGCTTCTGTGGCGCGGTATAGCCCCGCACAGTCTTCCATCTTCTCAACTGAGAAATGGGGAGCGGCAAGTGCCTCGAAATAGCGCTCATATGCCACGGCATCCCACTCGGGCGGAAGGCCGAGCAGCGAAAGGAGGTCGTACAGCTCCATCGCGTGTGTCTGGAGCGGCGTGGCAGAGAGGAGGATCAGGCCAGACGCGCGGTGGCGAAGATCCCGGAGCAAGCGCATCAGCATATTAGGATCGACCCGGCCGCCAGTGCGTTTCTGGCGGGCATGGTGAGCCTCGTCTACGATAACCAGGTCATACGGCTCGGCCTCGATCAGCTCCGGCCGCCGATCGCGGCGCCGTGCCAGATGGCTCGACATGATGACGAAGGGCTCGGCTGACCAGGCGTCCCTTGTTACCGGCGTGTCCACGATCGACTGTGTGACAGGATCGTACCGGCGGAAGCACCTGCCGTCGTAAATCGGCCAGTCCAGTGCGAATTTCTCGCGCAATTCGGCCTGCCATTGCGTGCAGACGTTTGCCGGGGCCAGAATCATCCCGCGCCGCAGGCGTCCCGCGAGCCACGCCTGGCGGATTAGCAGGCCGGCCTGCACCGTCTTACCGAGGCCGACTTCGTCCGCGATAAGCAGTCGGGGTGCATGATCCGCGCGGTCGCCGTACAAGCGGAGGAACGCCCGGCGCTGATGCGGCCAAGCCTCGACCGGCGAGGTTGCCTCGCCGACCCAAATGCCCCCCTCCACATCGCGAGCTGCGGTCCGCACCCGGTGCCAAAGATCGCTGCGTACATGATCCCAGTCTGGCGCAGGAATGACCGGCACTTCCGGCTCTGGCAGGATAACAGGTTCTGGCTGGGGCTTTTCACGAAGGCGTGTGGGCAGTTGGTCGTCTGGTGGAAGGAATTTCAGCAGGTCCAGCCGCACTGCCGTTGGCACGTCGTACGTTCGGATCCTGTCCGCCCGGTCAGCCCAGTAGATCGCGAATGAGCGGTCTTCTTCATCGACGTACTCGACATTGGGTGTCCACGATTTGAAAACGGTGAAGGTCTCACCGTTGTTCATCCACCCCTGTACCGTCTCGTTGATCGAGCCAGTGAAGGCGATGCGATCTCCCGTCTTGTCTTCGATGATCCCGGTTTTCTCGTGAAAGATCGCGCTGCCGCTGACCGGCTCGCGCGTGACGAGATTGCAAGGAAGTGCAACGCGCACCTCCAGCATCCCACGAGAAACCAGCCAAGCGAGCAACTCTAGTGCTTCCCGCTCGCTACTCGAAACCGTTTCGGGCGGACTCAGGTCCGCCTTGGCGGCGACCACGTCGGCCAACGCCATGCCGCGTTCGATCGCCTCTACCTCGCCATCGTCCAGGGTGCAGCCGACCAGCAGCCGCATCTTGCCATTGTTGAGGGCGAGATGCTCGATCCCGCGTGCGGCAAGCGCCAGGCTGCCCGCCCGGAAATATCCGGTCGTACGATCGTAGCGGATCGCCGAGGACAGCGCCGGGATCCAGAACCGCGACACCAGATCGCCGTCCTCGCGGCTGTACTTCAGCTTCCATGTGCGATCCTGCAGCAGCATCTCACTCTTCCGCCATCAGCTCGCGGTAGAGTTCCAGCTGTTGCGGTTCGCCTATCTCACCTTCATAGGCGATGCGGCGCAGCTTCTCGAGCGCGTCAAAGTCGTCCGCTGCCGGCTTCACCGCCTTGTCGGCGTCGATGCCGGAGAAGGTCTTGGACGGCGGCAGAACTTCGAGCAACGCCTCAAGCGCCACCTTGAACTCGTCCTCCTGCGCTACGCCGGCGTCTTTCAGCATTTCCTGCGCTGCTTCTGCGCCGCGCGTCCGCATGACGTGGGCGGCGTGATGGAGCGCGTCGATCATCCCGCGTGAGCCGTCTGCCGCACCGATCGCGCCCTTGGCGATGCGTGTAGCGGAGTCCCAAAGTTTGATTTCGGCGGCCTTTTTCTCGCCCAGCCTGCCGATGACCTGCGTTTCCAGATCGACACCGACGGCGCGGGCCAGGCGAAGGGCTTCATCATAAGGGAAGCTCACCGCCTTGAATGCATCCCAGGCGAGCACGTAGAATGCTGTCGGTCCATCCATGTCGGCTTGCGCCTTGGCCGAAGCGAGCTGAGCAAGGCGCCAAGCCTTCACCTCGCGCCGCGCCGCGTTGAGCGCATCTTCGGGCCTCACAGCGTAGGGATCGAATACCTCGAACAGGTCGCCCTGAGTGCGCCGCTTCTTCTTCGGCTCGGGCGCAGGGGTGCCGCGGGTGAGCGGCCAGTGGCGTGAGAAAGCCTCGAGCGCAGGGCCGAAACTGGCGAGATACAGATCAACGCCTTGGATGCCCGCTGCCTGGAATTCACCGACCCGCGCACGGACGGCCTGGGCAACTTCTGGTTCCACATCTTCCCAATACATCGTCTCGCCTTGGGCCTCTGCACGCGGGCGGCAGACGAGGAAGATGGTCGAGTTGGCTGCAGCCTTGTCCTTGATGTGCAGCGATCCAGAAGCCTCGGTGTTGACTGGCCAAGACGCTGTGATGACAAAACCAGCGTCCATCAGCGACATCGCCAGCGCGTCCCAAGCCCCGGTATCCTTGTGGGTGAACATGACGGTCATGATGCCATCGTCCTTCAGCACTCGCCGACATTCGGCGAAGATGCCTTCCATCTTCATGCGGTAATCGTCATCGGCCAGCCGAGCCGAACCTTTTTGGCCCTTGAAGTGCGCCTTGTTGGCGACCGCCTCTGCATCCTTGTCAGCCAGTCGGCGGGTGAACAGTTCAGGCACCACTAGGCCAGCAGTACGCTTCAGCCAGACATAGAAAAAATCGGATAGCTCAGCGTACATGACGTTGGCGCCGTAGGGAGGGTCCATGACGACGGCATCAATAGATTTGTCCGCGATGTGCGGCATTGAGGCACCGGACCCATTGCTTATCTCGATGGAACCTCGTTCATCGGTTGTCGAATCCAGCATGTCGCCGCGTTTGTTGGCCGCGACCATGTCGATCAGCTCTCTCAGAGCTTTACTTGTTGCTCCGCACGCCCAATCCGCGCTCATGTCCTCTGTGAGAAGCGACATCTCGACATGTGACCAGCAGAAAGCAAAATCGTGCCGATTAAATGTGTTAGCAGTGACTTCCCTGGTAGGCATCCAAACCGACATGCGGCTGTTATAGTTCAGCATTTTGTCAAGCGAAATGGCAAGGTAAACGTATGCAGCAGATCTCACATCACTTAGCTGGTTCACCTTGCGATCTGCTTCAACCATCTCTCGAAAGATTTCCGAGCTAATGCCGTGGACTAGGAGCTGGCGAGGCGAGAACATGTCTCGCCATAGTGGCATGCCATATTGGCGTGGGCGATCATCGTTTGTGTTTTCGGGATATGCTTCCGTTGGGACTGCATCTAATGTGTCCCATTCAGGCAACTTTTCGGCGAGTTTTTCAGCGATTGTCGCCCCATTGTCGTCAGTTTCACCCGGCGACCGATAACCGCGTATCCATTTTATTTTGTTCTTGCCTGACTTAGATTTCGTAATCACTTTTCGTTTGTACGCGACGGCAAAAAGTTGTTCCCCCATCTGTCCTGCTTGAGCCTGTCGTTTAATGTCATCACCGTTGATCGCTCGACCGCAGTCCGGATATGGACATAGACCATCTCCGCCAGCCACAGTGCCGCCCGACTGCTTTTCGAGCTGGTCCACGATATCAAAAGAGCAGTAACGGCCTTGGTCACCGATACCGCCACCCGTATGCGGAATAATGCGCGCGCCCGTACCACCAGGAGTCAACCTCCAGTTTGGGGCAAGCGGTACTTTTCCGGCGCAATAGGGACATTGAATGGTGCGGGCCCAGAGATAGTTCGTGGCAATGGCCATTTTATCGGGCTCGACTGGAAAAAACGGCGCAATGCTCTCGTTCCGCAGAAGCACGAATTTTGCTGATAAAGTATCGAACTCTTCACGCAGCTTGGTGCCGAAACGGCGAGGAAGGTCTATCGTCGCCCGTTGAAGCAGCGAAGCTACCGGGTTAAGATCGTTTGCGTAAACGGACAATCCAAGTCGAACTGCTTCAAGGGGAATCGCGCCCCCGCCAGCTGTCGGATCAACGATGCGGATTGTTTCGGACAGCTCAAAATTGTCATGAAGGAATTCTGCTGTCGGATTAAAACCGAAGGCTCGGGGATAGGAATATGCTGCTCCTTCGAAGCGGACTCCCCGTTGCCGAGCAGCATCGATCTTACGTCGACTTGCGACGGGATCACCATGAATGCCGAGCGCATGCTTGAAGGCCTCGCGATCTGCATCTTCGGGCAAGATCGACGCCAGAACTGCGGCCCGCGACGCCACTAGCGGCCGTCGCGCCCACCAGACATGAAGCCGGTTCGGCGCCGGAAATGGAGTCATAGGAGTGCGCTCACGGACGCTCTCAATGCCGATCTCCGCGATAGGCAGCCAGCGTTCGATAAGTCTAGTGGTCTTCATACTATTTCCGATCAGCGCGAAGGCGCAGTGAGGAGGATGCGGAGCGCAGTCAGCACGCGACGCGGATTCTTGCGGTGAACAGCCATACCCAGCCAGTAGGCGGCCTCCTGCCGAGCCATGGCCTCGATGCCTTCTGCCACCACGACCATCGCGACGCGCGAGCGCATCGGGGCGAGTACGCGGAACAGCAGGGCCAGCCGCAGAGCTGCATCTTCGCGGATCGACGTGCGCAGCCCATCAACCGGCATTACCTCGAGCCGGATGCCCGCCTCTTTCAGCTTCTTGAGGATGCGGATCTGGTTGATCTCCAGGTTACGGCCAGCCAGGCCTGCAACGCGGACCGGGATGTGAATATGAGGCGATGCTGGCGAGGGCAGTTGCCAGATTTCAACTTGTAGCTCGTTGCCGGCGATCCGACGCGCGCGAACCTCGTAAGATGGTTCGATTGTGGGGAGCGTCACGCGCTCAGCCCTTGCTGTTCTGGATGCCATATTCTCATGCCTCTGCGGTGACTTCGACGAAGGCGGCGGAGGCGCCAAACTTCGTCAGTCGTTCTATAATCTTTTCCGGCTCGTCCCCCCCCAGCGCGAGGCCGTCGGCAAAGTCGAGCTGGATCGTGGCGGACACGTTCTTTTCAGTCGCGGCCCGCAGTTGTGGCTCGACATATTCGCGGGTCTGCTTCGCATCGCTGATCGCGCCTTCGATCGTCATGGTGATGATCGATTTGGCCACTGTTTCGAACTCGATGGTCGCGTTCGCCGACTTCGTTGCTCCTGGTACACTCTCCACGACGTTGAGGAGCATAAAAAAGTGTCCGACCTCGAAAGGTGTCAGCGCGAGGCGTGAAACCTTCTCGATCTTGGCAGCACGGGCGCGCTGGAAAACTGTCGAAAGTGCGTCCTTTAGCACGCCCTCCCCCGAGAAGGTCTGGGCCGTAGTCGTCGGCGCGACTAAGCTGTCACCGGGTTGACCGACAAACGGCCTGGCCACGTCGGTTACGGTGTTTCCGCCGGCAGGCGCTGGCGCAGCGCCGTGGTCCCCCTGACCGAAGCCAGGATCAGCTGGGTCGCCAGGGGCCGGATCTTTCGGCTCAGAAGACTTGGCTGGCCGCGGGAAGATGCCGTGGTCGCGGGCATAGTCGGCTGTGGATATGATGGAACTGCCGTCAATGACGATGGACGGCACGGGGTCACCCTTGCCTGCGGTCAGGCCTTCGCGCTGATAGACGAAGATGCCATCGTTGATGCCCTTGATGACGAGCTTCTTGAACGGATCGTCGCCCACATGCATCGGCAGCGACGGATCGCGGCGAAATTCGGCGCGCAAATCGGCGGCGGTCATCTGCCCGGTCCGCTTTAGCGGGGTGCGGTCACGCACAAACTGGGGCAAATCGGGCTGGTCCTCAGGCGTACGCAGCTTGCCAATTTCCGTCAGCTGGCGGACAATCTGAGTCTGACCGGACCCGGGACGTTCCGACGCGGAATGCTGATCGATTGTTGCAAGGTCGAGTGAGACGCTGCCCCCGCCAAGCGCTGTGCGCGACGGATAGAAGAGGTGGCGGTAGCATTGCTGAATGGCAACGGCGATGTCCGTTTGTGACCGTTGCGCCAGCTCGATAACCTGGGCCTTCTGATGGTCGGCAAGTTCGCTCAGACGATCCGGCCGCTTCAGTTCCTGAAGCGCAAGGTGGCGGGAAATGGTCGCAGTCAGATGCCGCACGTGTCGCTCATCCGCGACAAGGAACACGAGGTTGTTGCGCAGTTGGCGCAAGCCGCCTCCGTCCTGGCCTTTGCGCTGATAAATCGTCGAAATCAGTTCCGGCACTTCATCGACCACGTTGCCGATGCCGAGCGCCTGATGGTGGATGATCGCGAGGCGGGGCTTCCCGTCGCCAATGTCGTCGGGAACGTCGAACGCTCCCGCCGGGAACGGGATCGACTCGAACGATCCGTTACCACCGAAGATCTCCTTGATCCGGCTGTCTGCTTCAACCCGCATCGCCTCTGTATCGACACCGCGCTCCTCGCGCGCGATGATCTGGGTGAGGTTCGCCTCCGCGTTGAACCGGAGGGGCGCACCTGGGCGGTCATCAAGATAGGCGGAACCCTGTATGAACGCCGCCTCAGCGTCGGCCACGAAGCTAAGATCGGCTGCCGGCGACAAGATCGAGTAGCGCAGTTGCGCGGGCGTGAGGCCGCGAAGTTCGTTGTTGTACGCAATAGTGTGGATGAAGACCGTGCGCGCGACATAGCTGGCATAGGGGAGCAGGCCACTAAACCGATCGGCGTCGATGCTGGCCGCCAGGGCTGCACGCCCCGCCTTGCCGTCAATGTCATTCAGGATCGCGGAA
Source organism: Sphingopyxis bauzanensis (assembly GCF_002205675.1). Taxonomy (GTDB): domain Bacteria; phylum Pseudomonadota; class Alphaproteobacteria; order Sphingomonadales; family Sphingomonadaceae; genus Sphingopyxis; species Sphingopyxis bauzanensis. Next base: position 850,945 of record NZ_NISK01000002.1, read on the forward strand.
TCGTAGGCGCTCTGGTTGAGGCGCGTGGTGAACTCGCGGCGGATGCCTTCGTCGCCAAGATCGACATGATGGGTATGGATCAGCGCGGCGTCTTTGGGGCGTGCGGCCCATACGTTGGCGACGGTCTTGGCGAGGATGCGCAGCATGCCGCGCACGCGCTGAAAGTCAGCTAGCGTGGCCGTCTTGCCGGTCAATGTGTCAAGAAGGTCTGGGTGGAATGGATAACTCGCTTCAAGCCCAGTGCGCGCCTCCACGCCTTGATGGCCGGCATCGATGCGGTCGCGATACTGCGTCCACAGCTGGCAGTACTCGTCCACCGTGGACTTTGGCACATCGACGCGCTCGAATAGGCGACGCTTTAGCACCGCCGCCGTCTCGTCGTCACTTGTCGGATTGAGGATAGTAGCCTTGCGACCGGAGACGCTCTCCAACTCGCCGACGATGCGGGAAATTTCCTCATTTTCGCGTGCGAACGCGTCGGTAGCCTTACCGTCCGGCCGAACGGCGAGCGTAAAGACGACGGCGGCGCGAGGGCGGCTTTCGACGGCGGCGAACAGCGCCTTAAGGAAAGCGGAGATTTGATCGCGCCCATGCGCGTCGGGGCACTTGCGCAGATATTCCCCGAGTTCATCGAGGACGACAAGGACGCTTCGATCACCGAAGACTTCGGCCAGCGTATCCGCCCCAGGAGCGCGCCGCATCTCATCGGACTTGCGAACAATCTCGTATCCCGCCGCACCGCCGATTTGGTAAGCAATCTCACCCCAGGGCGTGAAGGCCCGGATGCCATCGCCCATGATGCGCCCGTTGGAGGGATCCGACGCTTCACCATCGAATGCAGCAACCGACGTGCCAGCAGGCATGTCCGGCAGCGATACGAATTCGTCCATATTGGGTACTGACGCGCCCTCACGCGCACCGTGAATCAGCGCAATCAGCCCGTGCGTTTTGCCGCCGCCGAAACTGGTATCGAGCCGAAACACTGCCGAAGACGATCCAAGTCCAGACAGTCGGCCCAAGACTTGGCCGAGCAGTTCCTTCAATCCCGCGGTGGGGTAGGTGTTGGCGAAGAACCGGCGTGCATCGACGTAGTCGGGAGGTCCCTGTCCCGAAAGTACAGGGCCAAGGCGGGCCGCAAACTCAGCCTCAGACATCGTGCCGTTTAGGATGTCCTGCCGAGGCTGACAGTTGTCGAATATCGTCGTCGATGCCATATAATTACCTATTCTGAAGGCGCTCGGCGAGCGCGATGACATGTGCAAGGTGCTCCACACGGGCGCAGAGCACAGAAATAATGCGGGCCGCGATGTCCGCCTGCCGGCTCCCGCCACCTACCCAGTTCCTGATTGTCCGGTCGGTCACGCCGAGATCGCGAGACTGCGGCACCTGCCAACGCCGTCCGTAGAGAGCCTCTCCGGCCGTCCTTAAGATGTCCCTCCCCGCCCATGTTTCCGGATTGTAGGAAACCTGTGAAACTTAGGCAAGTCGGTGGGCTGTCACGGTTTTTGGCGAACCTGGCACACACTGCCAGGTTGATAGCGACGGGGCCAAGTAAGGCATTCGTCGAAAGCCGCCGCGTTCGCAAGCTAGCAAACGAAACAAGGCTGCAACTCTGTTCGTCGCAATTGAACCGCCGCTCAGCTTCTCCTAGGCCCGGTTGTCAATCGACGTGCCAGCGGGGGGCCCTGACGCAATTTTGACAATCCTGGGCGTCATAGCGTGCCGATCAGTCTCGCCTCGCGGCGGTCCAGTTTTACGCGCCTGTACATCTGTCGTTTGATGAGCTTGAGTTTGGTAATTTGTCCTCCAGTTTAGCCGCACTGACTTACTTGAACAACGTCATGGTGAGTGCGTAAAACTTTTGACTGTCGAAACCGGATTCCTTGGTCTCTTCCGTCACAATGAGGCGACCGTCCGGGTTTGAAGCGCTCCATACGCTAATCCCCATGACCTTCTCATACCATTCGAGCTTGGCGCGCCACCGCTCAACATACTGAGCGTTGTCCATCATGCCGCAGTGTTCCCAGTACCAGGTCTCCTGCCCCTTCTCGATCGTGAAATCCGGTAGCCGGTACCCACCTTTGGCATCAGTTAGCGGCCGTTCGAAAACGTAGCGGATCTTTCCTTCCTGCTCGAGTTCGTGCAGCGCATCAGCAATGATTATCTCCGACTTCGAACTCACGAGGTCGCCGCGCCGAGTGGTGTGAACGAGCTTTTGGGCTAGCCATCCCCAACGTACTCCCTTGGCATCTTGCACGGACAGATGGCGCATGTCCGGCTCGCCAAAGAGGTTGGTGCAGCGGCGAGCGGTTTCCGAAAAGAAGTCCGAGCGCAGTTTGAGGTAATGGTTGAAAAGACCTTGGTGCAGGATCCAGACACGGTTCTTCTGCCGGGTCAGGGCCGTGTACAACATCTCGCGGGTCATAAGATTACTGCTCTTCGGCAGCACAAGAATCACCGATCCAAATTCCGAGCCTTGCGCCTTGTGGACGGTGACAGCGTAGGCAAGCTCGAGGATAGGTGAACCCTCCTCTGCAAAGTCGCCAGGCTTGAAGCTGTAGCTCTCGCCGCTTTGCGACGCGAACTCGACTTTGGTCCAGTATTGCTTCCCGAAGCCGCTGTCCCCATTCACAACGCCGACCTCGCCGTTGGCAAGATATCCGGTCCCCTTCTCGCGTTCATTCCAGTTCCATCGCGGCCGCGAGTGATTGCGAAGGCACATAACCTTGTCGCCGTAGGTGATCTGTTCGGGCCCACGCGGCGAGATCATCTTCCATCCGCCTCCGCGCCGCCGTGCCGCGGCAAGGCGTGCAGAGCGTGCGGAGTTCTTGATCAAGCGATTGATCTCTGCCGAGCCGCTAGCCATGTTGCGATGCGCCGAAAGAATCTGCCAGGCCTCGGCTTTCTGGCCGCAGCCGTTGTTGAAAAAGATGTAGCCATCCTCTTTTTGGAACCCGCCAAGTGAAAGCTCGACGCGTTGCTCCAGTTCCGATCGGTCGCCCCCCAGCTCTTCGGAAAGCACTTCGAGAATTCGCTCGCGCAAATCGGCCGGCGTGTCCCACGGCCTGAACTTCAACCGGTCAGAATCGCCTGGTGTCTGACCGGCTCCGATGATCGCATCTTCGCCTGGAGGAAGCGGTTTGCCGGAAAAGAGGTTCGCGAGTTGTACGTCGGGCAGGGAGAGAGCCGGCACAAGAACGCCGCCGGCCTCGCCTTCACTCTGCTCGCCTCCCGACTGACGACGGCTGACGGTCAGCCGTGCCATGCCATTTCCGTCTTGCTCGTCGAGGAAGGCGATGATGTCCACGAACGGGCGCCCTGCACCGATTGGCGGCAGCTGCTGGGGGTCTCCGACAAGAATCAGCCGGGCCGATGTGGGCAGTACGCTGCACAGCGAAGCCAACTGCTCCTCGGTAAGCATGGAGCATTCGTCGACCACACAAGTGGTGACAGCCGCGGTTTCACCGCTAGTACAAACGAGATAGCGACCGGTCTTACCATCATAGCGGCCGAACTCGTTGAGAAACTGTGCGAGAGTGCGAGCTTGTTCGGGTCGGCCTGTTTGCTGCCCCAGACGCACGCGTGCTTTGCCCGTTGGGGCGAGGAGCAGGATATCCCGGCCCGCGATCTCGGTCTGATCAAGAAAGATCTGCAGCAGGGTGGTCTTGCCGGTACCGGCAGAGCCAGTAAGGACGGCAAGTTTGGAGGCCTCGAGAACCTTGAGTGCCGCAGCTTTCTCCAGCTGTGCTGACACCTCATCAGCGCCCTGCTTTTCAGGTGCACCAAACTTACCCATAACCAGCTGCTTCCAGTCGACTTGGCTGTCACCGGTCGGTTTGAGTCTGGCCGCAACATGCGCGTTGATCACCTCGCGGGTTGAGGTGAAGCGATGCAGCTGCGCGTATAATTCACCGTCATACTCAAGGACGTTGACCTCGCCGGAAAACTCCTCGCGACATATCTTGAGGGTCATCGCATCGATGGCGACTGCGCGCGACAGCGGCAACTCGTTGATGGCCGCCGCGAGAATATCTGCCCGTAGGAGCGTGTGGCCTTGCGTCGCTGCGCGCTCGAGCACTTCGATGACGATGGCGCGCAAACGCAGCGCGTCATCTGGTTCGTCAAGTTCGATGTCGCACTCGCGGGGTAGTTCCGGCGGTGTCGCAGAGGCCTCGGATGGAAATAGGCAGCGGTCGACGGTGGTCAGGAAGATGGGATCCTCGCCGAGACGGCTTTGCTCGAAAATGAGATAGGGGTTGGCGAGAACTGCTGCTGGATCGTTGCTGGCGAATGCCTTGCGCGCTTGCTCTTTGGAAAGCTCGAAACAGGCGAGTAGCCGCATCAGATCGTATAAATCCGGGCTTTCCTCTTTAAGAAGGTTGAAACGCCCTCGTTGCTGCCGTGTGATCTTGGGCGCGTTGTCCGGAGCTTTCCTGGTCTCATTAAAGATGCCCTCGACGACGTTCCAGACGTCTTCGCCTTCATCAAGTTCGGAAGCCAGAGCGAGTGCAAAGAGTGTGCCGTTAAATTTGGGGTCAAAGCACGACAACGCGCTGCCAAGACCGGGCGCGGCGCCTTGCATGTTCCACAACCGGCTCAGCTCATTGTCGATCCAGCCGAGGTAGTTGTCCCATGGCCCCGGTAGCACCTTGGCTGCTGCCTCGACAGATGTGCGGACAGCCTGAAGTGCAGTGATTGCACTGCCGTGGGTAACATGCTCGGTCGCGTAGCGAAACTGCGCGTAAGCTTCGTCGGGCACTTCCGCGACGAAGTCGGCGAGGTCAATGTCGTCTGATCCAGCGCTTCGAGCAATCAACTCATGATAAGGGAGGACGACGCCATCCAGCCAGAATCCTTCATGTTCGGGGTCGGGGCGCAGTGAATGCTGGAAGGGCCGCTCCCAGACCATCGACCGTATTCGGCTGGCGGCACTGCCGCCTTCGTAAGGGTACTCACCCACCTTGCCCGTGCTGGTCAAACGCGCCACCGCGATGATCTGCCGCGCCTGAGTTTCAGCCATCGGAGTCTGGCGCGCGTAAAAGAAGATCAGAGATTGCTCAGGCTCGAGCAAAGAATGAAAGCCATCGAGGAGGGCCCTCTGATTTTCGCAGTCCTGAACCCAAGCGGAATTGACCAGGAAGTCTGGCGCCTTGCCCTCCTGAGGCTCGCGCGATTCCTGCGAATCCAAACCAAGTTCTTTGGCAATTTCCCAAGCGCTTTCGCGAAGCATCCAGCGATACGGTGTGAGCACCCCACCGAAGGCCGGAATGTGAACTGGGGCCGGCAGGATGTGGCTGTGCTCTGCGCCGTTGTATTGCAGACGGCTGGTGTGGACTAAGGGGAACCGCGACAAGAATGTGCCCCGCTCTGACAGGCAAGGAGGCATTACGTCGAGCTTATCAAAAGCTTCGCCCTTATGGCCGTCTTCGTATTCGTCGTCGCGATTTTCAGCATTACGCTTCACCGCAAGGCAAGCCGAATTGCCCTTCGGATCCTTGCAGATGCGGCCATTCCAGCCGCTATCGTGCCATGGAGCGCGGACGGAAATGTGGCGAAGCGCAGACTTGCTCATTTAGGCACCTTTGCTAGTTGGATGCCGATACAAATATCGACCGGAGTGAAAACAGCTAAATCTTTGTTTGAAATTGGATCGTATTCGAGATGCCGCCGATGTCACATCATATTCGGCCTAATTATTGTTGGCCCGAGACGGCCCAGTGGTTGATGCTCGGAATCTGCAAGAGTAGACTTAAGCTCCAGAAATTCCGGCACATCGCGCGTCCAACCGCAGGCGGGATGGAGATCGGACTACACAGCCTCCGCATGTAACCAAGCGAGCGTATTCACAAGCCTGAGATGTTCGACAGTGGTGGCATCTAGCTCAAGTAACTTCGGATTTGCGAGAACGATGGCGAGCGTCCGGGCGCGGCTGACCGCTACATTCAGGCGGTTCTTCGAATAGAAGAAATCGACATGCCGGGGCAGGTCGTCGGGGGACGATGTCGTCATGCTGACGATCACCACCTCTGCTTCCTGGCCCTGGAACTTGTCGACCGTGCCGACCCGGGCGCCGTCGGGCAGCGCCGCCCTGAGTGCGTTCACCTGGATGTTGAAGGGTGCGACGACGAGAATGTTCTCGAGGCCAAGAATCCCGATGTTTCCGTGGCGGTCAATGTACCCTGTGCCAACGAGCCGCGCGACCAGTTCGGCCGTGACCGTGACCTCCTCGTCGCTTACCTGGCGGCAACCCTCGTGCGCCATCGCGACCAGCCGAATCCCTTGCGGGCGGATGATTGTATCGGCCTCATCTTCGGCGAGGAGTCGCTGGCCTGCACAGTCCGGATGGGCCTTCAGGCGTCCGTCGTAGACCGCCTCGGAGATGAAGGACTGGATCGAGGGATGCATTCGCCAGCTGGTATCGAGAAGAATGCCGCGGTCCGGTGCGATGGTGGCCGCGCCTTGTAGCAGATAGTCGAGGGCCGAGAGGCCGCTTTCTCCGGGGTGTGCGCCCTGGATGGGTTGGCCCAGCTGCATCTGATCACCGACGAGTATGATGTTGCGGGCGGCGGCGCCCATGGCCAGCAGATGGCCCAGCGAGACCTGCCCGGCTTCGTCGACGAACAGGTAGTCGAGCGACTGATCAAATGCGGGCCGAGCGAACAGCCATGCGGTTCCGCCGATCAGGTCGTAGCCTCCAACCTCGACCTCGTTGTTGTCATCGAGGTCAGAGATAATGCGACCGTTGAGAAAGGTGTCGGGATCACTGAGGGTGACCTTCTTGGCGCCCGAAAAGACAGTGCCCGTGGCCTCGGCCACCTCCTCGATCTTGGCGAGGAGGTTGTTGATCGCCTTGTGGCTGTTCGACGAGACGCCGACGCGCTTGCCTGCGGCAATCAATGCCAGGATCATGTGGGCACTTGTGTGCGTCTTGCCGGTTCCGGGAGGTCCCTGAATGAAAAGCGCCGAGCGATCGAGCGCCAGGCTTCGCAGCGTCGCCGCCTCGATCAGGCTTTCGCCGTCGAGGACGAGCGGACCGCCTGGCCAATCAAGCAGTCTCGGTTTGGCGCGCTCAATCAGATCGGCGAGCGCCTGGTAACGATCCGGACCACGGGCTGCACCAGACCATTCGCGCGTGATCTCGTTTTCGCCAGTTGCCCAGAATTCGACGACACGCTCGACCGCTTTTTCGAGAACGGATGTGTCGAGCGGCCAGCCGGGGATGATCGCGCCTTCCAATGGGAAGTCGCCTCCTGCCTTTGAGCCGCGCTTGACTTCGACAATGCCCGCGTCGCGATCGATGCTGAAGATGGTCCCCAGCTTCGCGCGGGTCGGAGCATGCAGGACATCCTTGCCCTCGCGCAGCTTGGTGTCCTGCGGGGAAAAGCGATAGGTCGCAACAATCGAACGCTTCTCGGTCCGCAGCCAATCTTCGCCGATGGGCGTGATCCCGCCAATGCATTCGCCATCATCGACGAGTTCGTCCTCGTCGCGTTCGCAGCGATCGAAGATCGCCCATTGTTCGGGCTTCTTGGCGCGCGTGTGGAAGTCGAGAACGTGGGCGGCGAGTTCGCGGCTGCGCTCGGAGAGGATTTCGCCATTCTCCCGTATGGCCTTTCGCAGAGCTTCGAGGCGCGCTTCGCGCCTGGCTGCCTCCTCGGATTTTTCCGGATCTGGTGCTGGCTCGGCTTTGGTCCACCAGGACAGATCAGGCCGAAGCGAGAGCAGCCAGTTGCGCAAGCCTTCGGTGTTCTCGCAATCGACCTTGTTATAGTCGAGGATCCCATCGAGCAGGGCCTGATCGCCGGACTCCCGCCAGCGATGGTAGTGCACGATCGACTGGTCCGCCTTGGTGACATCCTGCGCGCGCTTTTCGGCGAAGAATATCTCGAGCGTCTTGAGACTGAGATCGGGCTCGGAAGTTCGAATGGCGCCGCGCACGATTGAATAGAGATCGACGAGCTTTTCCGCGCGCAGTAGCTGATCCACGGCAACTTCGCGGCTGGCGAATGCGGTTGAAAGCCGGCGCAGCACGGTCACCTCATAGGGTGCGTAGTGATAGATATGGGCGTCTGGATATCGGGCGAGATGCTCGGTGAAGAAGTCGACCATGCCCTCGAAAGCGGTGCGTTCAGCTTCGCGATTGTGGCTCCATGAGAAGCGGAACGCGGATTCACCCTGCTTATCGCGATAGTGCACACCCCAGAGATATTCGAGTCCATCGGGATGGAGGGGATCGCCCTCGAGATCGAAGAAGAGGTCGTGCGGGCTTGGTGCGGGCATCCGCGTGAAGCCGCGTCCATTCTCGATGGGCAAGTGCTCTACGCGCGGTTCGCCGCCCCGCCTGGCCAGCTGCATCGCGGCCTGGGCCTGCAGGCGCTCGAAGGTGCGCGAAGCCAACTTAGGAATATGGGTCTCTGGGGGTAGCGCGCCAAGCGCTGCAACGGTTGTGATCCCGGCGTCGCGCAGCTTCTTGATCTGCGGCGCCTGCATGCCGGCCACCTGATAAAGGTGGTCTTCAGCTTTCCACTGGGCTGCGCAGTGGTCGCGCCAGCCGCACAGGCTGCAGGCACTGCACGGTTCGGGACTGGAACCTGTCGCGCCGTCCTCGATGAAGCCCAGGTAACGGTTCTGCGCCGCTTTGATGAAATGCTCGAATTCAACCCGCCTAAAACTTGCTTCGTCGCCGCTGCCCAGGACAAGATGCATGGCGTGCGGAAGCTGGCCCTGCACCTTTCCGATCAGCTGAGAATAAAGCGCGAGCTGAAGGACGTGCTTCGGGCTGGGAGTCCGGGCGAGCTTGGTGTCGATGACCTCGTAACCGTGTACGCCGAGGCTGGTCCTGCCGTCCACCTTGCGCAAGAAATCGGCAAAGCCGTGCCACGGTGCGTCGAGAAAAGTGGCCTGATAGATATGGTCCGCGCCCGCGCGCATCGCGGCCTCGGTCAGCGCGGCGCGCTCTTCCAGCGAGCCATGTGTGGGGATTTCAGCGACTGGGCCTGCCTCACGAAGCTGTTCGAGGTAGCGCGCTTCGTGTGAGTGCCCGGCGTCTTGGATCAGCACTGCGGTCTCGTCGTCTACCGCGCGTTCGGGAAGCGACGCCGGATCGCGCACCTTCTGCAGATTGAGGGCCGCTGCATGGCTGCACCCCAGGAAGGCATTGAGGTCGGATGCCGAATGCAGGAAGGAGTCATTGTAAAGGCGCATGGGGTAAGAAAATCCTTCGGCATCCAGCTATTTGTTGCGCCCGGCGGGTGTCGGCCAAGCGGTTCATAGATCGCGGATTGAAAGCAATGGGTTAATGAGGCTCTCTCACCAGTCCATTGCGGGGAGGCGGCGATGCGGCATCTCAGAACTTGAGGCGCCTGAGCCGGTGCGCGGCGGTAATCAGGCTGCCGTCGTCGGCCAGTACCAGATAGCTGTCGAGCGCCTTCTCGATACGGCAATAGCGCGGACGGCCCAGCGCAGCCTCGGCGCGGCACCGCGCCCGCTTGTCGAGATAGTAGACGTCGGCGCCGTCGTGCCGCCTGGCGTTGCCATAGGCGAGGATGGCCTCGACAGCTTCGGGCGAGATTCCGCGCTGCTGGCAGCGCAGCTGGGCGTGGCGAGTGTACATGCGAGCATCCTTTCCTGTTTGACAAAACCCGCTATGACGGGCCTCGGCGACAAAAACTGTCACCCAGGAGGATCCGATGTCGTTTTCGAAGGGGGTTGATCTGTTGCGGCTGGCGATGATGGCTGCGTCCCGGCAGGGCATTTGCCTTGCGGACGTCGAAGCCGAATTCGCCTGTGTCCGACGCACCGCGCAACGCATGATCGAAGCGCTGCAGTCAGCCTTTCCGGCCGTGGAACACCGGATCGACGATGACCGGCGGCACTACTGGCGCTTGCCGGCGCGCGCGATTGCGCAGTTGCTCTCCCCCTCGGCTGACGAGCTTGCGGCGATGAGTTCGGCGATCGTGGAGCTCAAGCGTGCAGGTATGTCGTCTGAGGCGGATCGGCTGCTTGGGCTAAATCGGAAAGTCCGGGCGCTGATTCCCGCCGAGAGCGGTGCCCGGCTGGCGGTAGACGAGGAGGCGCTTCTCGAGGCCATGGGTTATGCGGCGAGACCAGGGCCGCAGCCCGCAACTTCGCCGGAAGTGGATGAGGCTATTTCCCAGGCGATTAAGGGGCCGTTTCGTCTCACGCTCGAATATCAAAGTCGCGGAGACGCGGAGCCCAGCTGGCGAACGATCGAGCCTCTTGGTCTGTTGCTAGGCGCGAGACGCTATCTTGTCGGAATAGATTTGGCAAAACGGGATGGCCGGTATCGGCACTACCGGGTGGAAGATATCAGCCAGGCGGAGGTTCTGGACGCTAGCTTCGACTATCCCGAGGACTTCGACTTTCGCGCCTATGCCAGCCGTGCCTTCGGCTCATTCCACAATGACGCAGAATATGGGGAGGTTGTCTGGCGGTTCGCACCTGAAGCTGCCGGGCGAGCCCGCCGGTTCTTGTTTCACCCTTCGCAGTCATCCGAGTGTTGCGAAGACGGATCGTTGCTGGTGCGGTTCAAGGCAAGTGGCCATGTGGAGATGGCCTGGCACCTCTATGCGTGGGGCTCGACCGTCGAGGTTGTGGAACCTGCGGGGCTGGCCGCCATGGTGCACCCCTATCGCAGGGCGGATTTTCCAGCTCTTCCTTGATCTTTGAGCGATGGCCAGAGATGGGCACACATGGGTCAGAGGTCCCGCGCATCGCCCATTCGGCACTGCGCGCGGTTGGGACAATTGGCTGAGCCAGACGGAGTCCAGCTGCACTAGGGTGTGGTGATGTCACTTCGCCCGATGAAATATACTCGCCTATATTTTTCAGCAATCTCGGTGATGATTACCGCGCTGGAATTGATCGAAATGGTCGGTCGGTGTTCCGTGATCTTTTCGATTGCTTTGGAGAGGTCTCGAAATATTACCCGCGCAGCCCTGTAAGGAACCACATCGGAGACCTTTGGAGGCCGAGGCGCCATAAGATCGATCTTGTGCCAGCCGCTGCTCCCGCTCTCGTCCATCCTTGGCCGGAGAGTTATATCGCCATCCTCTTCGACCACGGTGAGATCGATCTCGCTTTTATCTCCGGCAATCACGTTGAATACGCCCCAAATGTGCTGCAGGTCGTCCAACCCAGTGGTCCAGGTTGAATTCTCACATTGTTGAACTTGCGCGTCCCGGTCGATTGCAGGGGGCGATGGCGGGGCAATAGGAAAGGCGCAGCGCAGATGGCCGTCGTCGATCAGCGCCTGGTTTTCGATAATGGCAATCCGTGCGGGATCGCGCAGACGCCCGAGCATCGTTGCCAATTTGAGCGGGGTGTTGAGCGGCATTGCCAGTTCGAGCCCCGCGATCTCTACGGATTCAAAGATGGCGGCGCGGCTTCTGAACAGCGCAGTACATTGCCCGTCCTTGATCACGGCAATTGGCGTGTGTTTTTGCGATGTGGCACCGGATTTGACATATGCGGCGCATCGTAGCGCTTGTGCAAGCGCGCTGATCGATGGGAGCGATACTGCGGTTTCAGGATCAACTTTCGGCAATGCCGCGGATGGGGTTGCCGTCTCGACTTTCAAGCCAAGACGCATGCTCTTCAGCGCAAGAACGAGCACGCCCTCATCAACGAGATATTCGAACATGTCGAACGCTCTGCTGGTATCTCGACGCTTGGAAATGCGGCGCTCTTCACCGTGCCGTATGACGGAGGTTTGACTGAAGAACGGATCGAACCGGCTGGGTTTGATCAGGAACGCCAAGCCTCCTTTCGGAAGACCGCTGACGGGCTCCTTGAGCGGCAGCCCGGCCTCGAAGGTGATGTAGGGTGACTGCGAACGCATTCTGATTTCGTTTTCAAAGACCGCGACCTCGATCTTGCTATTTCGCCCTTCTGCGGTTGTTGAGAGCCCTGGAAGCCTGACGCATTCCAGTGCAGAGAGAAACAGTTCCGGATCAAATCGGATGACAAGCCCCCCGTTTTCGCCAGCCGCGTTCCAGACGAAGGGCTTCCGACTGACCAGGTCGCGCAAATTGAGAGCGCTCCTCATGGTGAGCTGATTCTCGTCAATTTCCTGAAGTTCATTGAACTCCAGATCCCGCTCATCTGCTTTCTGCTGTGTCATGATGAGATCCTTTTTCTGGTCCGAAGAACGCCGACGCGGGGGTGCATTCTTGCCAATTGAGATTGAAAGGGGCTTAACTCGTCGTCGATGTTCTGACGGCAATATAGAGAAACGCATGGGCTTCGGTCGGTGGCGGGTTTCAAGGATATAGGATGCACGTTCTATCTTGGGCGGAGAAATACCGGCCGACCAAGTTCTCGGACGTTGTTGGCCAGGCTTCTGCCGTCAAGCAACTAAAGGAGCGGGTCAGTTCGAGCAAAAAGATCGCCTCGGTGATCCTTGAGGGCCCAAGCGGCTCAGGCAAAACCACGCTTGCGCGAATTTTCGCGAAAACCATGCAATGCAGCGCACCGCAGGACTCAGGCGAAGCGTGCGGCGGATGCCATGCTTGCGACCTATTTGAAGCGAACCACCAACCGAGCTTCCACCGAATAAACGCTGGTCTCGACGGGACGATGGCGGGCATTCGTGAACTGCTTGAAGAAGATCTGGTGACCCGGCCGCATAGCGCTGCGCTGCACGTCGTGTTCTTCGACGAAGCCGACAATCTGACAGAAAAAGCACAGCGGGCCCTCTTGGCCCCGCTCGAGGACGGTTCGCTGTTCGCGCTCTACATTTTTTCGCTCATTGATGCTGATGAACTGCTGCCGCCTTTGCGTGCGAGGTGCACTCGCATCGAATTGGTACCGCCGACGTGGCCCGAAGCGCTTGCCTATCTGGAGAAGATCGTCGCCGCGGAGAGATTGACGGTCGAACCAGGCGCGCTTGAGATCATTGCTCGCCTGGTTCCCTCGTTCCGTGAGCTTGCCAACACGCTGGAATCTGTTTTCGCGGCGGCGGCGGGCGGCAAGATCACTCCAGCGCTGGCGCGTACCGAAGTGCGCAAAAGGGGGACTGAAGAGATTGTTGGCTATCTCGTTGCGGCGCTTGATGGCGACGCCGAAGGTCAGCTTGACGCGATGAGGTCCCTACGCCTGTCGGCGAAGGAGAAGGCTGACGCGGTTCTTGAACTGTTGACGTATCTCAAGCTGAGATACGTAGGGCCGGCGCGGACGACGCGAGAGCATATGCTCGACTTGTTGCTAGATGAAGCGGAATGCCAGAGGATTGTTGCCGGGATCGGGTGGCGTGCCGAGAAGCTTGGCATCGAGCTTGAAGTGCTGCTGGATGAAGTGTTGGAATTCTGGACGTTTCAGCCGCTACGCATGGACGAGGCTGCGCTTGGCGCCCACATGGCGCGGTTCAACGACCTTTTTCTGATGGATCGTCCGTTCCCGCGAGACAGGACGGGCATTGCGCTGCGACTGGCGACGGCGCGAGATGCCGCTGAATTTCGTTCCAGCCGAGGACGCCGCCGGCCGCCAGCATGGCGCACCGGCGATACGGCCGAGGCCACAGATCCGGCGGAATATTTGAGCGAGCGTCAGGTGCGCGAGCTATACGAGGCGGCAACGTTCATGGTGCAGCGCCACCGGAGGACCTTCAACGCATGCCTGACCCTCGATCACAATGCCCTTGGCATTGTTGAAGACAAGAAGGCCGCCGACCTGGTCTCCGATCTGCTGCGCGAACTGGGTCTGAGGCTGCAGGATTGGGCGCGTAGTTCTGGTGCGCCGGAGCAGGCCGACCTTCATCGGATTTCGTTTCTTGAACGGGGGCGCGAAGGAGGGCTCCGCTCCACGGTCCTGCTCCATCTGCCGGGCTTCGCAGCAGATCCTGCACGGCATTGGATATTCGAGCGGTTCCTCGCCCGCCGATGCACGGTTGGGGAAACATGGCACAGCGAGTGGCTTCGAGTTCAGCATGTGGACGAAGCACGCGGCGCCCTCGCCGTTCATTGGGCGCTCTTGCGAACCCTGTGGCGCGGGACCGATCCAGGTATCGTGGTCGAGGGAGAGCCGTTGGTCGAACGGCTGAAAGTGGCGCGAAGGGAGCGCCGTCCGGCTGGGAAAATCACGCAGCGGCGGTTCGGCCTGTCGCAGGGACTGAGCAAGGCTGCACGGACAGGCGAAGCAGAGCTATTGGGGGCTCACCTCTCGGCTTATACGGACGGGGCGTGGAGCTGGCTCTTCTCTCGCTGGGAGTGGGCCGAAGCTGAAAAACGGAAAAAGGCCCGTATGCGACTGGCGGAGCTGGGACGTGCTTCTGATCGTGAAGGTTCAGCTACGTGCGATCCGTTGTCTGTACGAAAACTGACGTTTGAAGTGCGCCTTGCGGCTGACGAAGGGAGAAAAGTCATGGAAATTCGCCAAAAACCTTGGGATCCTCCTGCTTCCACCTAGTGAAAAAGATGATAGTTATTCTCACTCTGGATGAGAGTTAAAGATTTATTTGAAATCATCCTCAACCTTGGTCGTGCAAAGAACGGCGGAAGTTCTCGTGCTGACCGGGTGAAAGGTTGCGCGCAAACCGGTTCCGATTGTCTCGGTCCAGGGCTAGATGCGGTAGGAATGCACTCCGCGCCCGCGCGACCCACCCAGTTCGTGCCAGATACAAAAGATACCCTCGCTTATGCGCAAATGACTGTGGCTGCGGCACGGCCCGAGCGCGCACGCCGATCACGGCGACGACGTTTCCGTTTGAGCGAGGAAATCCGCAGCCTCCTGTGCTTTGCTGGCGGCGGTAAAAATCGCGCGGGAGTCGTCGCGAAGCGCCTTGAGCCATGACGCTATGTAGGGAGCATGGTCTCGTCGGGGTTCCGTCTGCAGACCCAGCCTCGCGCAGGTGAACGCTGCGCCCAATTCGGCGATCAGCTCCTCCATAGCGTAATCCGCTGAACCGAACCGGTTTCTGAGATTGCGATCCAGCCGGTGCTTGGCCCCCGACCAGTGGGTCAGTTCATGCGCGAGCGTAGAATAATATGCCGCGCCAGACTTGAACTGCCCGAATTCCGGCATTTGCACCTGATCGGGGCCAGGAGCGTAATATGCGCGATCGCCTCCGTGCAGGATTGTCGCACCAACCTTCCGAACGAAGGCGTCGGCCTGAGCATTGCGCTCGTCGTCGGACAGCACGGGCGGCACTTCGAACAGCGCGCCGTCGACCTGGTCGGCGTTGAACACCGTGAAGGCCCTGGCGACGAAGCCGAGGCGGCGCCGATCGTCGCCCTCATCATGTTCAGTGTGGCGGCTGTCACGCTTCTGCCAAAAGAACACCGGCGCCCCTCGCTCGCCTTTGCGCACCTGCGCCCCGTGTTCGCTCCACTGCCGATAGGTTGCCCATTTGCCTGTCGAAAAGCCGGCGCTTTCTCCATCGATCCACAGGGTGAGGACATTGAGACCGCGATAGGCACGTCCTGTGATCGCGTTAGTCGGGCAGTCAAGCATCGTGCCGGTTCGGTGCCAAGGCATGATGTAATCACTGGCTCCCGCGTCGATGGCCGCGATGATCTGGTTCGTAATCCGATCGAAGATGGTCTGCTGCAATGAACCCTCCAGCCGATGTGGCGGATGATGGTTCACGTAAGGCGGGGTGAAATTGTCTGGATAAATGTTCGCTTAGCACTTGGCCGTTAGCAGGATGAATCGCGGATCGACCAAGCGAAACCTTCCTATTTGTGTTCAAACAAGGCACAGATAGGAACTACGCTCAAAGACGAGGAATGTGCATGTCGAGTAATGACCTGACCAGGGACGTGGAACAGTGGGCAGAAGAGGTAGCCAATCGCGCTAAAGCGCTGGTGCCGTGCGACCGTCATATGCATGTCCTTCTCCGCCGCGGCGGCGAAGAGGCAGAGCGGCGCGCATACGCATTTGCCCAGACCGATGTTGGGGATGGGGTTGTATCGTTTCCGCAATCATTGGTGTCGCCGGCTGTTAAGTCCGCCCTCGAGCAGGGCGTCGTCTCCTGCGATCCTTGCGCCAGTGATCGTTCTTAAGCCGTTTTGGACAGGATGTCAGATTGGGGCACCGAAACGTCGCAGGGCGAACATGAAGCGAGAAATTCTCTAGGTTTGAACCAGTTCTCCCAGCGTGCGGCGTCAACGCCTAGCGATGAGGTCGATGGTGGTGCGTAGGTGACAAGTTTTGTCATCCCCAGCGCTGCATACAGAACCAACTGATATGGAGACTGATTCGTGGCAACGCTGAAGATCATCCACACCGCAGACTGGCAGCTGGGAAAGCCCTTTGGCCGTTTCGCTCCAAACGTACGCGCGGCGCTGACTGAAGCCCGGCTGGATGCAATCGACCAAATTGGCAAAGTCGCGATAGCTGACGGCGCTGGCCACGTCTTGGTGGCGGGCGACGTGTTTGACAATGTTGATCCTGGCGACCGGATTGTCATGCAGGCTATGTCCCGGATGGAACGGGCGCCGGTCACCTGGTGGCTGATGCCGGGCAATCACGACCATGCCCGGGCGGGAGGCCTGTGGAGCCGGGCCCGCGCGCGCGCGCCGTCGAATGTCCGGATTGTGGATACGCCGGAACCGGTTGAGATGGCAGAAAATGCCTGGCTGCTCCCGGCGCCGCTTGAGCACCGCACGACGGTGGCCGATCCCACCTCTGCGATGGTCAACATGATTACGCCGCCCGGTGCGCTCCGAATTGGACTGGCGCACGGATCAATCACCGAATTCGGGGCGACGGGTGAAAGCTCCAACCTCATTCCGCCAGATCGCGCTCGTTCGGCTGGCCTTGATTATCTTGCCTTGGGTGACTGGCACGGGTTCCTGACGGTGGGTGATCGGACCGCGTATAGCGGAACGCCGGAAGTGGATCGCTTTGGCCGGGAGGAAGCCGGCGCATGTATTTCGGCGAGTGTGCGGTCCGGAGATGCACCTGTACTGCAGCGCACTGAAACGGGCCGTTACCGCTGGCTGTCGCGGCAATGGGACCTTGAAAACACTGGCGATCTCGAGCGCGAGACAGCGGCTTTGCGCGCTGAGGCACGGCTCTCCGATGTTCTGCTATCGCTTCGGCTGTCCGGCGTCGTAAGCCTGTCTGACCGTGTGGCAATGACGTCGGCCATTGAGGATCGTCTGGCCCACGAGCTACGGCATCTCGATCTCGATGCCCAAGGTCTCAGCGCAAGGCCTACTCCAGAGGACATTGCCCGGATCGACGTCCAGGGCGCCCTTGCTAGTGCGACAGATTCTCTGCGCGTCCGAGCCGAGGCTGGTGGTCCCGATGCAGAACTGGCCGGAGCAGCGCTTGAGCGTCTCTATGTCGAAGCAATGCGGCTCGATGCGGAGATGGCACGATGATCCTGAAGTCTCTCGAGGTCGCGAACTTCCGAAAATTCCGTGACCAGCTGCGGATTGATGGATTTACCCCTGGCCTGAACATTGTTGTCGAGCCGAACGAAACAGGCAAATCGACATTGCTCGAGGCGCTGCGTGCAGCCCTATTCATTCGCTATTCGGCCAAGACCGAGCTTGTCCGCTCCTATGTTCCGATTGGCGATGACGTCGCGCCGCGCGTCAATGTCGAGTTCGAAGTCCAAGGTCAGAGCTGGAGCCTCGAGAAGCAGTTCATGAAGGCGCCTTACGTGAGGCTTACGGGTGCTGGGAGCCGATCCGAGAGCGATGCGGCTGAAGAGGCACTGCAGGAACTGCTTGGGTTCGAACGCGGTAACAACCGGGGAAGTGACGCGGAGGCGCGCGGGCCGCTTGGGATGCTTTGGGTGGAGCAGGCCTCCGCACTTGCGGTCGAAGGTCCAAATCGCATCGTACGCGACACTGTGCGCGGGGTATTGGAAGCGGAGGTCGGCGCGGTCACAGGTGGGCGCCGGTTCGACGCCATCAGGGCAAACATTGAGACCGCCTATTCTGCGCTGCGCACATCAAAAACCGGTCAATCGCGCGGGGAGCTTGCTACAGCGGAGCTGCGGGTTGGTGCAGCAACCAGCGCACTTCAGCAGGCTGAAGTGACGCTTCGCCATTATGAGCAAGCCCTAACGGATCTTGAATCGGCAAAATCCAGGCTGAGGATTGTCGAGCGTGATCTTGCCGATCCGGAGGTCACAGAGCAGCGCAAGCAGCTTGAAGGCGACAAAAAGGTCGCCGAGACGATCACCCTGCGAACAACCGCTGCTGAAGCGCAGTATGCGCAGTTCGAGGAGCGCGCTGCGGCCGCGGGATTGCGGCTCAAGCGTCTTGATGACGCCGAGGCCCGGGATCTGGATGCCCGATCGCAGCTGGAAGCCAACGAAGCTACGCGCAATGAAGCAAAGCAGAAATCGGACGCAGCAGCCGATGAGGAGAAGTCGCTGCGCGGAGCGCTGGAAGCGGCCCGTGCTGAACGGGAGAGATGCGAAGCTATTTTGACCACGGCGCGTGAACGCGTGGGCGCCTTTGCCAAGGCTGCGGCGGGGCGGCGGGCAATTGTTGCACTGAAAGCCCTATCGGATCTCGAGGAACGTGAGCGGGCTCTGCTCAGTGATGCTGGTGCAACTATCGATGCGGAAACTCTCGATCATTTGGGGCAGCTCGAGCGCGCTGCCATCACGGCGCGCGCGCGCTTTGAGGCGGGGGCGGTCAAGGTTGACTTCACGCTTGCCGATGGCACGGCGCTGCGGATCGACGGAAAGTCGAGCGATGCGTCGAGCATCGACATACTTGCTGCCACGAGAATTGAGATCGGAGATATCGGCAGCCTTGTGATTCGTCCGCCTGAAGGATCTGGGCGCTCCATCGAGGCAGATAGGGCATCAGCGGAGGATGCACTTGCGGCTGCGCTGCGAGCCCTGGACATCAGCTCCTATTCTGCGGCCCTCTCCCGGAACGAACGCGCCGGTGCCGCAAACCGTGAACTCATGGCATTGCGAAAGCAGATCGCAGCCGCCTGCCCAGGGGATCCAACAGTCGGCCTCGCTGCGGGCTCGGATGCGCTTCATGCCTTCGTCTCCACGCTTGATGAAAGCGTCACTGAGAGCGTCGCACCAACCGAGGATATCGACGAGTTGGAACGTGCGGCTGGTCAGGCAAAGCCCCACGAAGCAGCAGCATTGGCAAGGCACGAGGTGGCTCGCCAGTCTCTCGCAAAGATGGAGAAGACACTCGCAACGGCAGCTGCGGATCTAGCGGCAGCGACCAAGGAAGCAAGCGGGGCAGCCAATGATCTGGAGGTCGTCCTGGCTGACGGAGACCGGCCAGCTCTCGAGTCAACGCGGAGCGAAGCGCTTCGTGAGCGGGCCGCAAAATTCGAGGGACTCGAAGCGGCGCGTGAAAGTGCAAAGGCCTTTGACATTGAGTCGATCCAGCGGCGTATCGAGAATCTAGAACGTGCAACGGTCCGCGCCAACGAGGATCGCGTTGACCTAACCGGCAAGATTGCCACGCTCGAAGCGATGCTGGCGAGCGAAGGCACTTCTGGACCCGGTGGGCAGGTTGCGGAGGCACAGGATGAGGAGCAAGCTGCGATTGCTGCTGGTGACCGCCTGCGCCGAGAGGCTGACACCTTAGAAATGCTAAGAAAAGCACTGGCAGAAGCTGCCAGTGAGGCATCCCGCACGTTTCTCGCCCCAGTGACAAAGCGCGCCGCGCGATACGTCCAGCGGCTTCTCCCTGGATGCGAACTTTCGTTCGATGAAGAACTTGGCCCCTCCACTGTCGTCCGGGCTGGGATTGACGAGTCTTGCGGTGACCTCAGTCGCGGAACGCAGGAGCAGCTCGCGATCCTGACACGCCTGGCTTTTGCCGACCTTCTCCTGGAGGACGGTGCCCCGATCTCGTTGATTCTCGACGACCCCCTTGTCTATTCCGACGACGCCCGTCTCGAGACCATGACCGACATACTGCAGGATGCATCACAGCGGATGCAGGTGATCCTGCTAACCTGCCGATCGAAGGCGTTCCGCCATGTAGACGCTAACCGCATTCTTCTGCCGTAGACCGACCAACGCTGTCGAATGGACGCGCCACTAGCGACATCGGCATCATTTCCGTTTGGCGGCACGGTCACCCGCCGTCCTGACATTCGACGCTCTTTTAGAAACTTTGAGGAATCCAGATGACGGCTCTCAAAACCACTGCGCAATCGGTTGTGCTGGATATCCAGAGGCTCCTTAGCGAAAGCTATGGATCGGGTTTCACGATATTCAAGGAATTGGTCCAGAACGCCGATGACGTGGGGGCATCCAAATTGCTGCTGGCGGGCCATGAAGGCTACCCAAGCGCAGAAAATGCGTTGTTGCGGGCACCGGGTATCTTCGTCGCCAACGACGGGACAGTAAGCAGCAGCAATTGGGAAGCACTGCAACTGGCGAGCGGAGGCGGAAAGGCGGGGGAAGAACACGCCGTGGGTCGCTTCGGCCTCGGGCAAAAGGCACTTTATCATCTGTGCGACGCCTATGTCGTGTTCGCCCGCCTCGACGGTGCGCCCACGCCGACAACCATGGTTCTCAACCCCTTCGAGAATATCGCGCAGGCAGACGTGGCTTTCGAGTGGAAAGACCTGTCGGCTGCCGACAACGCGCTGCTGACACAATGGGCTGATGCGCGTGACTTCGGACAGGGGCTGGTACTCTATATCCCCCTTCGCACCCCCGCTTTGCGTCCCTGTGCGGGCCACGACTTCAGTTTGACCAAGGCCCAATGGACCCCGAGCGAAGCGCTGCGCGACATCGTCGACAGCGAACAGCTGCATGTTACGCTGAGCTGCCTTAGGCACCTCCAACAAATCGCTATCGAGTGTCCCGGCGAACGACCGTGGAATTTTCTGGCTGGCCCGGGTTTTCGCCGTCTGGCGGGGCCGGGCAAGGCTGCGCAGGCGGTGATGCAGCCCGAAATCGATGGGACTTTCAGCATCGACGGCCAGACAGCGCAAGTCCATGGCTGGCAAACGCACAACCCGAATGGCCGCGCGGCTGCATTGCGCAAGTTAGACGACTGGCCGCTAATCTGGGAGCTGGGCGGCCAGGTCAAGGAAAGCAAGGCCACGCCACATGGTGGCGCGATCGTCTGCCGGCATCCGGCAATCGCCGGCGCCGGCGCCGGCGCGCGTCTGCGGATCTGGCAAGCCGTGTACCTGCCGCTAGGTGATCCTACGAACGTCAGGACCGAGCGTAACAGGGTCCTACTGGCCGAAGCTCCGTTATCGGGCAGCGACCATGTCGAAATCATCGTTCATGGCGATTTCTTCGTTTCGAGCGATCGCGTCGATATTCGCCGTGATATCAGCATCGAGACACGTTGGAACGAAGCCTTGCTTGCCGAAGCGGCCTTGCCCTGCGTTCTCGATGCGATCACTCGGGCTATTGCAGCAATGCCAGCGGACAAGGATCGCGTCGAACTGTTGCGCACGCTCGCACAGACCGCATGGTGGCCCGGAGAGGCGCAGAACATCTGCGGCGACAGGGTGCTGGCCAGAGTCCGCGACAAAGCAAATGCCACGTGGCGTATCACAAGTGCCACCGGCCTGCGGCCGCTGCCTGAAGGTGAAACGACCCGGCCGCGGCGCCTTGCGGCGGCGTGGAGCAAGTTTGACGATTGGTGTCAGTCCAACGACTTTACCCTAGCCTATGGCACCACCCTAGGGTCGGCAGCTCCGACATGGGCCGATCACGAACTGTCGGAACTGATAACGGGTTTCAGCCCGACTGCCTTCAGCGACAAGGATGCGGCGACCACGCTGGCCGATATCCTGGATGAGGCCTCGCCCGGTCCACTGGCACGTGCAGCGCTGGCTGAAGGATTGCGCCAAGCTGTGGCCGCCGAAGCGAAGCTGGCACCATTTGCCCAGATCAAGCGATTGACACGCCACCTGCCGACCGAGCGACTCCTGGTCCTGCAAAGGAGCGTAACCGAACCCGCCCTGCTGGCTAGGCTGGCCGGGTTGGAACACACGCTTTGCGTGCGCGAAGATTGGATGGCCGAAGAGCTGGCGGCAACCGTTCGCCGGCTCAACCGGGACGAAGCGGTCGCAATGCTGGTCTTGCTCGAACCGATTTTGACGCATCCTGGCAGGCAGGCCGATCAGGCGTTGACGGTGATCAACCTGATCATGCTTCGCGGCCCTGGTTTCGCCGAACTGGCGCGCGACCAGGTCGCGCAAGCGCTGAAAGTCATTCCCGTGGTCAGCCTCGATAACGGCGCCACGATCCTCCTTTCCCCAAATAGAATCCATGAGCTGGTGCAGGAAGGTCAGCTGTTCCAGCATGGCCCCAAGATGCATCTTGAAGGATTGGCCTCGGCGATCGCCGAACCGGTGATCTATCAGGCCCGGCAGAACTTCCCTCTTCCTGCAGACATGGCGCTGGCATCGGGCAACAGCGAAAAGGACAAGTGCCGGATAGTGGGCCAGGTCCGTCGTTTCGGCCCAATCGAGGCGCGCATCGCTCTGCTGGAGGACCTGAGAAAACTGCTGGACGCACAAGCGCTGCGCCGCATCGTTTCAGGTGAACCGGACCTGCCCAAGACCGCCGTGCTGGCGCGCATAAAGGGTCTTGATGCGGCCTTGCTGCCGGTTGTCCAGAGGTTGGCCAGCGCTGATGAAAATACACGTCTTCTCGACCCACGCATTGCCGATGTGGTGAACCCCCAGAAGGCTCGCGAGGCCGAGATCGAGGACCGTGACAATACATGGCTGGGCGAGCAATTGGCACGCCGCCACGCGTTCGTCGAACCGTTCAACGATGGACAAGCAATCGCTCTTCTGAAGTCTGGGATCGCCAACGACGTCCTGGTGAAATTGGCACTCCACAAAGCGATGGGTGCGACAGGGTTATATCGTGCGGCGACCTTATTGAGGGGGCGGCTCGATGCGGTGCCGGCGGCAATGCGGTCCCTGGTGCAGATCGTCGACCCCTGGCCCGACCGCGAGGCAGAAGCGGTCCAGCGACAACTGATCGCTGCCTGGGGACCGGAGCGCCAGATCGAACTGGCGCTAGAATCCGCGACGCCGCACACATTCGCCGATGAGATCACGCAAGCTCTGGCTGAGGTGGGCAAACTGGAAGACCACTTGGTCACCCAACTGCGGCAGATGCACTGGCTGCCGGTTGGCAAGGACGGGACTGCGCCCTGCGATGTGCGCGACCTGCTACCCTGCGCCCGCGAATTCTACGCGCAAAAGACCGGAAATCCGGCTCCTGTAGCACGTGGTGATCTCCCCGAAGCCATCGTGCAAGGTCTCGCACGTCACGAAATGCTGGACGACCGCCTCGCCTCGTACAAGACGACCCTGCGCGAAATGGCGGAAATAGGTGTATCCGGTTTGGTCGTTGATCCGCTCCAGCATCAGGACGACCTGCGCAAGCTGGCCCATGCGAAGAGCGTTCTAGGCGACGGAATCTGGATGCTGGTGGCTAGCGCGATGCGTGCTTTTCCCGAGGCGGAGAGCCTGCGGCAGGCGCTCATTGGCATCGATTTCGAACAGCCCGATATCGACGAGATCATCGACCAGCTGAATGCGCTGGCAGCGCTGGCGAATAACGACGGTCAGGTTGGCGATGCCGCGCGCAGACTCTACGTGCCAGCATTCGAGGCGCGCAAAGAGCAGTTGCTGAAGGGCACCGGCTTCTTGGCGCCCGATCTTCTGGCCCCCAGCGAGGCGGGAACGTTTGCCCGCGCGGATCAGCTGGGACTGCAGGCGGCTGGCATTGCATCCACTTCACGCCTGGACCCTGCGCTGAAATTTGACCTGCCTGAAGGTTTCGTCGCCCCGGCGCCGCTGTCGAGAGAACAGGTTCGTAACGTAGATGCAGTTATCGGCGAACTGCTAGAACCCTTCGTGCTGTTTCAGGAATTGTACCCGGCAGTGCTGATGGTCCTGGCAATGCTGGGTCGCAGCCCAGCGATAAAAAAGGTGGCTGCCCGCTTTGCCGGAGTCACCCCATTTGAAAGAATATGTGAAGATCTGGACGAGGCAGCTCAGAAAACTCTGTCTGTCGGCGACAGCATCACCGGCCAGCTCAGCCGAATTACCTTCACCGTTCAGCAAGTCGAGAATGGTCAGGCGCCGGTGCTCTCCGCAGCCGGAACGCTATGTGCAGTGCAAGCCATGGCGGGTTCGGAACTGCTTTACGATTGCATCAAGGTGGGGCGGCACCTCGGGCCGCAGGGAGAAGCCACCGAATGGCGGCTGACAGTTGCGCCGGTGCAACTCGCCGATCTTGAGGAGGCCACACGCTACCTGCGCAATTTTGTCTATCGTCTAGATGCGCCCCTGCGGATGACCATGCAGAACCAGCGCCACGCGTTAGGGCATCTATTCAATGGTTATCTGGCGTCGGACCAAGCTACGCTCGAGGAAGCGATAGCTGATATCCGAGACGGACTAGCCGAGCGGATCAAGAAGCTTACCCGCAGTCCCTATTTGCGCGCAGCGCTCGAACGCTACGACGACGATTCGCGCCGGCGCGGGCAAAATGAGGGCGAACGCCGGGCTACTGCCAAGGAGCAGTTATGGAAGGCAATCCGCGAACCAGGGGCAGCCGACGAGTTGCTGAATGCGGTCCGCGAGAAGATGAACCGCCGAAACTACGATGCGTCGCGCGCACTGTTTGAACTGTTCCAGAACGCCGTCGATGCAGCCCGGCAGGGATCGGGAGAATCGGACGTCCGCGTCGAGGCCCAGCGTGACGAAACCGGCCAGATCTGCAATCTGCGGTTTATCCATTGGGGGCGGCCGATCAACCATCCCGGGCCGAACGCTCCGCTACGGTTTGCGCGCGATCTCGACAACATGTTAGACATGGACTCCTCCGAAAAAGAAGGAATGCACGGTCGACACGGGCTGGGCTTCAAGACTGTCCACATGCTCAGCAACGACGCGCGGGTCGCCAGCGGGCGGCTTCGGTTTCGCATTCTGGGCGGAATGATCCCTGAGCCCTGGGAGGAAGGCCGGGCGCTGCAGCAGATTCACGATCGCAAACTCGCGTTCTCGACGGTGATCGACCTGCCGGTTCCACCCGAACTGGCCGAGGGCGCGGGGATGGCGTGGGATACCTTCAATTTGGTCGCGCCGTTCCTGCCGGTTACCGCACCGGAGATCGGCCAGATCATTCTTTGCGATGGCGGTGACCTATCGTCGGGTGAGACAAAGCCGCAGGATATTGGACCGGGTTTGGCGATGGTCGATTACGGACGCGGGCGGCGCGCACTGAGGCTCGATCTCGACAGTGGTTACCGGATGTTCGTTCAGATCGTCGAAGGCATGCCGGTGGCCTTTCCCAATAGCTGGAGCAGGCTATGGAACCTCGTTCCGATGGACGGCGAAGTGGTGCACGCCGCGTGGCTGCTGAATGGTCCGTTCGAGATGGATCAGGGCCGGCGAAGTCTGCACGGCAAAGCCAATGACAAGGTGGAGGAGTTCCGTAAGCGAGGCGGCCCACTGGGAGATCGCCTGACAACTCTCTATGAAGGATGGGCTGAAGTGGCAGCCGCCGCGGGGCTGCTACCTGAAGGTCGTGACACGTTCTTCGACCGATTGATCGATCTGATGTACCCTGATGTCGCCGCTGACCTTACCGCGGCGCTTCATGTTCTGGAGGGACGGTCGTCCGGCAGGCCAACGAGCGGACGGGGGTTGACCACCCTACTGGCGCAATGCCCAGTGATCCCGTTGGCCTCAGGCGGGCGAGCCTGTGTCGGTGATGTTGACAGCGTTTACGAACATTCACTTTCAGATCCGGTGATTCTGCAACGCGTCTCGACGTGGCTCGGCGAGTTCGGTCTGGGCACAAATGCTGTAGACACCAAGTGGGCAAGCCGACTGACAGAATTAGGTTTCACCCGGCCAGTGTCCTGCGACCTTGGGGTTCTCGCCGAACGGTTATTTCTCACCCCTGACGTATCGCCATCCCAGGCGGCTCTGCTCGGCGGAGTGTTCAACCCCAGTGCCCGCCAAGACTGGCCGGTGGAAGAGCGTAAGCGCGTCGATCGAGCTATCCGTGCCGTCCGCTTGAAATCTGAAGACGGCAAGTTCGTGTCGTCCACGCAGCTACTCTTCCCCCAGGATGCGCGCGAGACACAGGAAGGGCAGGTCGAGCGCCTGCGGGCCGGCTTTGCCCCGACGTCAGGCCGATTGCACGCAGATTACTCTCGCGATGCGGTGGAGTTCGCCCAGCTAGTGCGCGCCTCGGCGGGCTACGTTCCACCTGCGACCATGAAATACTGGCTGGACACTGCCTCTGGCGACGCCCGTCGCGAATTGGCTGCCTTGCAATACCTGGCAAATCGGCCCAACGAAATCGGCAGCATCCCCTGGTTGCAGTCCGCCGAGGCTGCACGCGCACTATCTGCTTTTGCGAAGTTATCGCCCGCTGAACAGCGCGTGCTCATCGCCTGGCTGGGCGACGATGGAGGTAGTGATCTGATCCCGCCGTATGTCCCTTTCTTCGAACCTAACCGGCCCCCCCCCGAGGACATTCTCGCGGGTGTGGTCGAATGGTGGGATGAAAACCGAGAAGACTTGGTGAGCCGCTACGAACAGGCCACTTATGGGGATTTGTGCGATCCCGAACTGATGCGTGAAGATGACGACGAAGCTTGGTTCACCCTGCTTTCGCTCGGGTCATTCCAGACACTGGGAAGGATAAAACCCGAGCATTCGCGCAGGTTCGTCGAGCGCGGTCGGACAGAAAAGTGGTGGAACGAGCTCGCCCATGTCGATGACGACGATCCCGAACTGCAGGGATATGTCGCCCGGTTGATCGCATGGAGCGAACCTGACGCTCCCGAGGATTATCTGATGTGGCGGCGTTGCCTGGGCGACATGTGCATGATCGCTCGCCATCTCGACACATATCGTTCGATCTTCAAGAAATTGCCCGCCATAATACGGCAGGAAGGCGGCAAGGTGGCACTGAGCAGCCTGCTCCGTCCCTCGAGTGACGCTCACGTAGGTCGAATGAACCTAGAAGGCGCACCCATTGCCCGTTCGCTGGGTATGGGCGCCAACTGGATCGTGCGGGAACTGGCGCGGCGGGAAATCTACACCGGCGAGGAGGCCCAGATCGTCCAGCCCTTTGCCTGGAGCACGCGCCTACGCATCCGCAGCTTCGTCGAGGAGATCGGCCTTGGTGCAATTGAATCCGGTATGGACACGGGCCGCAAACTGCATCGCCGGGTGACGGCATCGCTCGACGATCCGATGCCGTTCGGCATTGACGGTGACCTCCCGCTGGAGTTGATCAACACACGGCCTTATCCGCCGGCGCGATCTGAACTCCTGACGCCTATCGTGCCCGACAACGACCTTGAAGGACTTTCAGCCTATGCGTGATGCTTCGTTGACGTTTGCTCCCGAGACGGCCGTTGCACATGCCCAGCATGGGTCCGGGGAGGTTGTGGCGGATAGCGGCGCAACTGTTGTGGTTCGCTTCGGCGCGGCAATCCATGCCGTTCTGAGGAACGAGTTGACCCTGGCGCGTTCGTTGAATCTGGCGCTTCGTGACGGCGCTGTCGATGCCAGCAGCGATGGTTTGCTGCGCGCCAGCGCGCTGGCAATACGTTCGGTCAACGATCAATGGGGGGTATTTTCGCGTTCGCGGGTGCAGCTTTTACCGCACCAGCTTTGGGTCTGCCACAAGGTCAACCGGACCTGGCCATTCCGTTGGTTGGTGGCCGATGATGTCGGGCTCGGCAAGACGATCGAAGCCGGGCTGGTGTTGATGCCACTGATCGCGCGTGCCCAGATCCGGCGGCTGTTGGTGCTCGCTCCGGCCAAGCTTGTTCCGCAATGGCAAAAGCGGATGCGCCAGATGTTCGGTATCCGGCTGCATATGTACGACCGTTCGGTCGATACTCCTGCTGCGGATTTCTGGGACACTGCGCAAATGGTTGTCGCCTCCGTCCATACGCTGCGCCGCGAAGTCGCCGAGGGTCGCGCCGAGGGGAGCCGGTTTCTAAATGCTGACGCGTGGGACGCAGTCGTTGTCGATGAGGCGCATCACCTCAACGCCGACGAAAGAATGGGCGAGACGCTTTCGTTCCAATTGCTGCGAACGATGGAAGACCGTCGTCGAATCGGATCTCTGCTGCTGTTTACTGGAACACCCCATCGGGGCAAGGATTTCGGCTTCTTCTCGCTGCTCAGTTTGCTCGACGAACGTGTATTCGGGCCGGACAAGGACGAGGAAGCACAACTCGCCCGGCTGCCGGAGTTCATGATCCGCAATAACAAGGCGACAGTTACTGATCTCAAAGGCGTGAAACTATTCACGCCGGTGACAGTGGAATCGCGCGAATACAGCTTCAGCGAAGCCGAACGCGCCTTCTACGACACGTTGAGCGCCTTCATCATTGATGGACGGGCTTATGCCTCGACACTGGACGGCCGGGCACAGACGGCGCGAATGCTGCTGCTGATCGCGTTGCAGAAACTGGCTGCCAGCTCGATCGCTGCGATCCGCAGCGCGTTGGTCCGCAGACGCGACAAGTTGGCTGCGGTGGCAGAGCAGGCGCGCGCACCGAAGCAGGCCGCGCAGCAGACCAACGAGGACGAGACGCTGGACGAGCGCGCAGAGGCGGATGAAAACGCCTGGAACAAGGTGCTCGCAGAACTGATGGACGGCGAAGTTGCCCGTATCGACGAGTTGCTCGAACTGGCCGGGCCCATCGTGCGCGAACGGAAGGTCGATCGCCTCGTAAGTTTGATCGACGACGAGTTGCCGCCGAATGAGCCGGTGCTCCTGTTCACCGAATACAAAGCCACGCAGGCGATGGTGGTCGATGCGTTGCACGCGCGCTTCGGACACGGCTGCTGCGCTTTCATAAACGGTGATGATCGCCTTGAAGACGTGGCGCTGGCAAACGATAAGCGCGGTCCGTGCGGGTGGACACGCGATGCCGCTGCACAGGCTTTCAATAACGGCGACGTGCGCTTCCTGGTTTCGACCGAGGCTGCGGGCGAGGGCATCGACTTGCAGGAACGTTGTGCGACCCTGATTCATGTGGATATGCCGTGGAACCCAATGCGCCTTCACCAGCGCGTTGGCCGACTATCGCGTTATGGCCAGACGCGGCCGGTGCAGGTCTACATCCTGCGCAATCCCGATACAGTGGAGGCGCGAATCTGGGACCTGCTCAACGCCAAGCTCGAGCGAATCCAGGCTGCGCTCGATGTTGCCATGGATGAGCGCGAGGACATCAGCCAGCTCGTGGTCGGGATGTCCGGAGCGAGCACGTTTGAGTCACTGTTCGCTGAAGGACAGATGCATGGCCGCAAGGGGCTGGATGACTGGTTCGATCGCAATGCCGCGACGATTGGTGGTGAAGACTTGGTCGATTCAGTTCGAACCATGCTGGGCAGCGTCAGCCGCTTCGATTTTGCTCAGGTGGGACGCAACATCCCCAAGGTCGATCTCGCCGATCTAGAGCGGTTCCTAACCCTATCAATGGAAGCGAATGGGCGTCGGATCATGAAGCGCGATAATGGTCTGGAAGTGCTTGCCCCGGAGGCTTGGGCGCAAACGGACTATGCCATTCAGGATCGCTACAAAGGTCTCGTTTTCGACCGCAATGCCAAATTCGGCGGAAAGGACGCCCCCGTTCGTCTCGTGGGTGTCGGGCACGTGCTGTTTGACCGCGCGTTGCGCGACGGCGAAGAGCGCGAAGCGCATCTTGCCCATTGCTCAAGATTGGAGGCACCTTTGCTGATCGCCAGCATTGCCGACGAGGTGACTGGCCAGGGGCATTCAATCCAGCGCATCGTTGTGGGCGCTTGGCACAGCGCAGATGGGAAAACTCACCTGCTGCGCGATTGGGAACTTCTGCAAAAACTTAACACCCTCGGGCGCAGCGATCTCCCGGAATCGGCCATGGTCGACCGGGAAACTCTAGGCAGCCTGCGCGAGGTCCTGATCCGTGCCATCGAAACCGACGCAGAATCCATAGCAGAATCGATGATCCGCCCAGTAGTTCGCGGCGAAATACTGCTTCTGCCGGAGCCTTTAAGGCTCGAACCGTTCGCGTAGCCATAGCTCAGTCCCGGAACCCACGCGAGTTCCTGCATGAGAGGCTTTCGTACGCTGAAGCGCCCGAAACCCTTCACCAACTCAGCCATTGCGGCCGCCACGAAAATTGTCTGAAAGCGGGCGATCCCGAGCCCAATTGTCGCCGTCAGGAACGATACGACATATCTTCAAACATCGGCACTTGCGTCACCGCATTTCCGCTGCGTAAGGTCAATCAAACAAACGAGATTGATCCTCAAAGCATCATGCCGAAAAATGTGCCACCCGTCCTGACGACGGACACCTCAAGACCACGACGCTGGTGGCACTTCCAGTAGCATGAGAAAGCCTCAGACTGGAAAACCCTATCCGGCCGGTTTAGCCACCGAAGGAGACTATGCGACGCTCAAAGAGGCAATTGAGCGTAGCCCTTCTGACCTTCTCGATGAATTGCGTTTTGTGTGGGACTTGCCTGAAGACAAGCCCATCCGTGTCATCGGTCGCGTATGGCTCAAGGCGCTGGCAGACGGGCGGGAGCTTTGGTTCTTCGACGACATAGAGCATCCTGAGAAGGGCGTTGGCTTGCTCTATCCTACGCTATCAAACCCATCGGGCCACAAGGACGCCGTCGTAGCATCGGCGTTCGTGCCACCAGGCCCCTCGCGCAAGGTCATTGACCCTCAAGTTGCTGCATCCGGCCGCCAGTGGGCGGTGGCGGAACTTGAGCTCTCGCCCGTCGCGGAACGTCAGAAACAGCGGAATCCGTGGCTCATGAATGTCCGCTCAGGGACGCTGCGTCCGCTAAGCGAACTCCCTGTGGATTGGCACGTGGGGGTGACCGGTCCAGAGTCAGCACGTCGAATTTCAGCGCTGGCACGCGGTGAAATCGAAGACTACCTGCGTAAGCTGGTCCTCGACGAGGACAAGGAACTGGCACGCCGTCTGGAAGAAAACGATAAGGAGCTCAACAATCTGGCAGCCGCACGTCGGCAGGCAGAAGCGGACGCCGCGGAGGTCCACGCCGAGGTCGAGGCCGAACTTTCCTCGCACCGCCAGCGCCGCGATGAAGCCGAGCACGGTGTGATCGAGGCGCAATCCCAGCTTCGTGAAGAACAAGAACGCCTCGCTGCCTACCAACGAACCGTGGAACAAGGGAAGCAGACTATGGAAATCGCCTATCGCCGCCTGGAAGAGCTGCTCTCCGCGAAGGGCGACCGGCTTGTCGCACTTGGACTGGCCGATGCCGAGGACGTGGCAGCGCTGTTGCCTCATCTGGGCACCATGGAAGAAGCGCGCGAGGGGACCAGCTTCGCGGACGCGCTCCCCGGCGGCTTCGCCCAGCTGGCGCCGTTGCTGCAGAGTCGGATGGCCGAACAAGGCCTGCTCTATTCGCAGGCCCAGCTTCGGGACTTCCTCGCGCTGTTACGCACCCGTGACTTGGTGGTGCTGGCCGGTGATTCCGGATCGGGTAAGACAAGCCTCGTGCGGGCGGCTGCTAAGGCTATCGGCGGTGCCTGCACGATCATCCCCGTGAAGCCCAACTGGACCGGCCCGGAGGACCTTCTCGGATATTTCAACCCCATCCAGCGAAGTTATCAGGCGACGCCTTTCCTTCTAGCACTGCAGGCTGCCGGGCGTAATCCGCTGGTGCCGCACTTCATCTGCCTTGATGAAATGAACCTGGCACGCGTGGAGCACTACTTTGCCGATTTTCTCAGTCTGCTCGAGAACCGCTCGATCGCTCCCCAGATCCCGCTCTACACCGCTGACGAGGAGCGTCACGTGGTCGTGGAGCAAGGCATCTTCCTCGAAGTCGAGGCGGAGGCACGCCGGCGCTCCGGGCTTGGCGATAGTGCCACGCTCGAAGAAGTGCTGCGCGACGATCGCGCCAATGCCGAGCTGCACCGTCTTGGCGGCTTCGCGGACAATGAATCCGTGCTGCTGCATCATGGACGCCTGCGGCGCTCACTCGCGGCTCAGATGCGCATGCCGACCTCGATCACCCTGCCCGAGAACGTCTGGATATTCGGCGCCGTGAACATGGACGATACCACGCACCAGCTTTCGGCCAAGGTGCTCGACCGCGTGCAGGTAGTGCGGTTCCGCAACCCGATGCTAGCCGACTGGGACGCGATCGAAGCCGAAGTCCAGGGAGCTCACCAAAGCCTGCCTTCGGACTTGGCAGAGTTGCGGATGACCCCTGAGGATTTTGGCGTCCGCAGCGACTATCCGGCCTTCGACCGTCATGATGCAAGCGTGGCATTCCTCTCGCATCTGTCGCGTGAGTATCTCGATCCCCTCGGCGTGGAATTCGGACTGCGCGCTATTCGCCAATCGCAAGGTTACATGATTGCGGCCGAGGCTGCCGGGATCGACACTGACGAGGCGCTGGACAATGTCGTCAAGCATAAGATTCTCCCCAAGATCGCCTTCGACACCGCACGTCCCGCCGGCAACGGTCGTCTTCGCCGCGAACTTATCGATGAGTTGCGAACCGAGCTGACGCAGCGATTCGAAGGAACAAGCCTCGATCTCGAAGCAAGCTGCGTCGGCGATCTTGGACGCATGATCCGGCTGACCGACGGGAACAACGGCATCGTCAACTACTGGCTGCGCTGACCCGTTCGATGGGGGTGTCGGCGCACCATCTCGAGATCGAATGGGATTCGTCCGGAATTGCCCGGCGGATCGAGGTGTCGACCTATCCAATCGAGATCGCGACCGCGAGAGATGGCACGATGCATGCCGAAGTTTCGATCTTCCGGAATTTCGCGCCATGGGTCGGCCTGCAACTCTCCGGTCAACTCGCAAGCGTCGAACCGGCGACTGTCGATGCCCAGGGCGAACGTCATCCCTGGCTTCCGGTGCTTGATAAGCACGGTGCTGTCTGGTGGATTCCCGCTACCAGCTGGAGCAAGCCCAACAGCCGATATCTTTCTGAGATGCACCGATCCTTCGGGACTTTCTCGGTGGAGCTTGGACCATATCGGAGCCTGGTCATCGACGCCGTCGCGAATGAACTCGATCGCGCCCATGCGCAGGAGTATCTCGACGACTTTCGGGACGAGCTGGTCTGGCTCGCGATTGGGAAGCCGACAGGGGCTCTGGGCGAGGTGGGGTCCGACTACAGCCGTGACCTTGTCGATGCACTCGGGGAGTTTGCTCAGGCCGCGGGCCGCGTCCTCGAGCATCCTGCTCAGGAAATCCGGGAAGTCACGGCGCTGGCTCCTCCATCGCGTCTACGTCCGAATGCCGAGACGTTTCGTTCCGTCATGCGCCGTCCTGGCGCACGGCTCTACCCCGGGCGCGCGGCACAGGAGAGCGCTGACGTTCCTGAGAATCGATACCTGCGCGGGCTGGTTCAGCATTGCCGTCGCGTTGCGCAATCGCTTGCGCGCTCGTCATCGCGTCACCATGGGCATCTTGCCGCCCGTTCTGCAAGAGAGAAGGCACGAGCGGCAGATCTGCTCGTCACCGAGCAGATCGAGGTAGATCAGGAGATATTCGACAACCAGCTTGCCGATATCCGGCGACGCATGGATGCGATCGCCAACTGGGCAGTCGGTTCGGTCTTATCTCGATCAAACGAACGCGAGTATCGATTCTCTGTGGGCA
The DNA here is from genome assembly GCF_002205675.1 of Sphingopyxis bauzanensis. Classification (GTDB taxonomy): domain Bacteria; phylum Pseudomonadota; class Alphaproteobacteria; order Sphingomonadales; family Sphingomonadaceae; genus Sphingopyxis; species Sphingopyxis bauzanensis. Next base: position 884,537 of record NZ_NISK01000002.1, read on the forward strand.
AGAAGTATGAAGGAAAAGGTGGAGGCCTTTTCTATCGAAATCTGGATGGCGACAGCCAGAATGGCGGAGGCGAGCGCTTCCAGTTCAGTGTGGCTCAACTCCCCGAAGGCCTTCATGAGCTCGTGAGGGAGGCTCAGAGTATCGACAAAGACCTCACCTTGGCTTTAATGGGCAAGGCGAGTGTCAGTTCCTTTACCACGGCGAAAGGCACGGAGGGGCGCCGAGCGACTTTTACTAAGGTCTCTGCTGTCCGACCTCGATCCCCAGTGCTTGAGCGACGCGTAGCCACCCGCTTGCAATATGAACGCGAAGGCTGGCACAGGGCGATCAGCACCAAGGAACGCCAGGAATATCGCGCGGAGGCAAACACCGCGCTTATCCGGGCAAGCCAGTTCGATGTTCGTGCCCAGGAAGGCGCAATGGCGTCTGCCGCACTTGACGCCATAGGGAGTGCCCTAGGTCGCCAGGAGGCTTCATGGGATCGCCTGCGGGTTTCTGCTAGTTCAACGTTTCCGATGGGCATGCGTTTTGTCCAGAATCCGATCTATGCGGGCGCGCTGGCAGCCTTCCATAAAGTCGTGATCCTGGAGCAAAGCACGGGCATTGGCGGAGATACGCTCGAAAAGCTCGGACGCATCAACATCCTGCATGCCAGCGCGCTCTATGAACGCTGGTGCCTGATCAAGATCGTCGCGGTTCTGATAGAGGATTTCGGCTTTGTCCCACAGCCGGATTGGGTGGAACATGTCGTGACGTTCTCGGCTCAAGCGAGTGAGCCCAGAGACCCGGGTTTCACGATCAAATTCACACGTCAGTATCCCAGTCTGACCGCCCAACTGGATGTTGAACCCGTGTTGGCCAACGGACGGCGTCCGGATTTTCGGCTGCGTTTCAAGGTCGCCGCCTCTGCTTCAGACGTTGAAGCCAATGTTGATTTAACATGGGGCTATCGCCCATCTATCTTAGGGAACCTAGCCGAGCAGCACTCCGGTCTTGTAATGGATGCGAAGTTCCGCACGCGCTGGAAGCAAGGAGGACTTGCCGACATGCTGAGGTTGCTGGTCGACGCCAAGGACTATGGTCAGGACGGAGATCGCGTCTTCATCCTCCACCCTGCCAAGGGAGCAGTTGAGCATAGGACTTCGCCGTTGGTCTGGAGCCGAGATTGTGACTACGGACAGGACCACCCAACGGGTCACGCTCACGGCAGCATCCAGCTTGGTGCGGATCCCGTTTCCGCCGGCGCATCGACCATGAATTTGCGCCGCCTGATCGCACTTGAGCTTCAGGAGGTGTTTCCCAAGCCTGAGTTCGTTCAGATCAATGCGAATGGCGCCGGGCAAAGTGGTCGGGAGGACAAAAAAGCCGAAATCTGCAGGTCCAACGCAAGCTTATGCATCGCCTGCGGCAAGGCTCACGGGAGTATTGATGTCACACAAGGAAAGACCGAACGCGGCAATGCCAAATGGTTCTACCGATGCTCGGACTGTGGCACCGCGTCAATGCGGACGCCCTGCTTTGGATGTGGCACTGAATTACATAAGAATGGGCTGCATATGACGTATCACCTCACGATTGCCGATCATGTAGCTAATGTCGTCTGTCCCGACTGCGGCGCGAACTTCTGATGATGGGACGGTGCGGGAAGTGCCTAGCACCACGCGCGAGATGAAGAGCCGCGAGATGGGAAGCAGCCGTCCATAGACTTTCATCGAAGAGCCCGCGTTTAACAACGAATGGCGATTTTCGTCTGCGATCGGCGGTAAGCCCCCTCGCCACGCATTTCGCGCAAGTCGCTCCAAGGCTTCAAGATGATCGCCCATATACTCCCCCCTCTGCAAAACGCATGTGCCATGTGAAGTTTCGACTATAGCCCGCGGCGGCCAAAATGTCGGCGTTATTGTGTAGTATATTCCGTGGTTGAATACTCATCAATGATGGCATTTCCGTGCCATGAAGGTGCGCGACCTCCTTGCGGCGAATATGCGGCGCTTACGCCAGTCCAACGAGCTGTCGCAGGAAGAGCTGGCGCATCGCGCGGACCTTGATCGAACTTATATCAGCGCTCTCGAACGGTCCGTCTATGCAGCCAGCGTCGATGTGCTGGAAAAGCTCGCTACTGCGCTCAGTGTGACGACTGCCGAGCTTTTGGTTCCGCCGCCGCAAATCTCCTCGTCTCGCTCTAAGCCCTGATCCGGCCCCCCGAGCGAGCGTCGGCGGCAAAGGCCGATAACGGCTTGTCGGGTGTAAAATGCTCGTCGCGTTCGATCCGAAGGCCGCGCGGGCTGCGAAACGCCGCCATTTCGCTGAGCCGGACCCAGCCAAGCTCGGGCATCCCCAGTCCGAGATCGCAAAGGCCGAACGCGAGATCTTCGTCGTCGGGATCGACTTCGGTGAGGAGCCAGGTAGCACTGGCATCGGGCGTGAAAAGCTTGAGCACGGGTTGCGGGTCGATGTGATCGCCGCCCGCGGTCCGGTGACCGTTGGCGAGGAGCTGGGTGAAGGCTGCTTCATCGATGAAGGCGGGGCGGTTCATGTCACGCTGCCTTCGATTTCGGGATCCGGACGGTGGCGGTCTTGGGCTCTTCGCCCTTTTCCGTCGGCCAGACTTCGGCCTTTGCCTTGACAGCGTCGCGGACAACTTCGTCGACCTTGCTCCAGTCAAGATAGCGCTCGTGAAGTGCGGCGGCGTGGTCGTAGGCACCGGCCCAGCCATAGGCGTCAACCAGCTGCTCAAGGTGGACGTTGACGAATGGCACCTGGCCCTCGGTCGGCTTGGTGAGGAAGCAGGCGTAGAGCGCGGCGCTGTTCTGGACGAGGTGATTGAGGCGTGGTGCGACCAGGACGAAATAAGCCTCGGCGTAGTCGCCGCGCATGACGGCGGCCTGTGTGAGCAGGTGCTCACGAAACAGCTGCTGGAACGGATTGACGCGCAGCGCGGCGTGGTCGGGTTCCTTGAAGAGCCCTGAGGAATGGGCGAGGTCAGTGTAGCGCGGGTTGAGTTCCGGCGGCGCGGGTTCGTTGCCCGTCTCGGTATACTTGCATTCGATCCCGATGAAACCGCGCTGGCCGTCGCTGCGCTCGTAGATAAAAGCGACGTCGAAAGCACTGCGGTCGCCGGTCAGGGTCGGGTCCTGGCGTCCGGGACTGTGCTCGAAGAGTATGTCGCAAACGACCTTGAGGTCGATGCCGGGGATGATCGACCGAAGCACGCGGGCGGCGAGGTCGCGGTCCTGGCGTAGCGGGGCGCAGGCGTTGAAAGCCAAGGGCATGGACGAAAGCAGGTTACAGAACAGCCGGTTCTGGTCGATCAGTGCGTTGGGTTCCTGATATGCCGCCTCAAGCCGAGCGACTTCAGCAATCGCGGGTGTGAGGAAGTTGCGGCCCTCGGTGCCAGCGGCGGTCGAGATCAGCGAACCGATGGTGCGTTTCCGACCAAACCTGGGGGTGAAAGTGCCAATCGGCAACTTCTGGCTCTGGCGCCAAAGACTTTGCAGAAGACGCGCGCAGGAACGGAAGCGATTGTCGAATTCCTCGAAGGCGCGGTGTTTCATCAGCACGGCGGTTGGGACGATCGGCAACTGGGTAATCGGCTTGTTATCGACAGGGATCATGAAATTCCTCCTGCGCCAGCCGCTTGGATGCGGGGGCACAGGAAGGATTCACGATTGGGGGAGCGAAATTAGCAGGACCGGCCTGCGCCAGCGGCAGGATCAGCCGAACGACAATAGCGCCGCGTGCTGGGCGATCCATTTCTCCAGCGCCTGCAGACCGCGCTCGGGTCGTGCCTGCTGCTCGCCATCAATGTACAAAGTTCCTTTTGTAGGAAAATAGCTTGTCTGCCCGTCCAGCTTGAGCTGGTGGTCGCTGTTGGCCGGGCGGCGGACGTCAATGCCCTTCTCGATGAGCAGGTCGATGGCCTCGCGCATCGCTGGCGTGTCATTTGGGCGGGCCTCAGCCTTGGGCATTTTTTGGAACCTCATCCGTCATACTCCTTCTCTCAATGGATTTCACCGGAACGCAAAGGCAGAGAGAAAGCGTGTCTGTTTCACAGACAGACACAAAGTATTTCAGATAGTTAGATAGAAAGGTTATAAGGGGAAGGGGTAAGGAATATAGCTGCGCGCGCGCATCACTACAGGGCCGATCAGGGCGTCATTCCCTGAGCGATGTGCCGATCTTTTCAATAATTAGGTCCGCCTTCATTTCCGATGAATTGGTGCGCCGAGCCGGGGCGCCATCATGCGGGCACATAAAGGCGTGAAAGGTCGACGCCGATTTCGATGGTATCGATTGCCTCCTTCAGGTTCGACACCGTCAGGCCCTTGTCATAGCGAGCTGTCTCCCCAGCCGTCGCGTGCCCGGTTACCGCGTCAATGACGGAATGCTGTACGCTGGCCCGCGACATGAAGGTGGTGGCGCTATGGCGGAAAGAATGGAAATCCCGCCCGGGCACAAATAGGCCGGTTTCCCGGCGGTATCGGCTGAACCACTTCGAATAATTGTGTCCGAGGCGGTCGTCCGCTCCGCCAGGCTGCAAATTGGCAAAGAGCAGGTCCTTGCCGACTTTCCGTTGCTCATCAGCATAGGTGAGGAAGCCGAGCCGGATGAGTTCGGCATGGACGGGCACCTGGCGAATCGCGTTGGCGTTCTTGAGTTGCTGACCCGTGCGCATGTTCAAATCAAAGATCCAGATGCTTTCTACCTGGCGAACGTCCGTCAGGCGCAGCTGGCAAATCTCTTCCTGGCGCATGCCAGAGAAGACGGCGATCAGGGGAAGCCAGAACTTCTCATCGCGCAGGATGACTGAGCCGGGCTTCGATCGGCGATTGGCGGATTGACAGCCCGTCCAGACCGGCGAGGAAAACAGCGCTTCAAGCTCGTCCTTTTCCCACATCTGGCGTTGGTCGCGCGCCCGTTTGCTGGCGGCGAACTTCCAGTCAGCGAAGATGTTGGTATCGGCCCGCCCATGTTCGATGACGGACGCCCAGAGCGAGGCGAGTGCAGCGAAGTGCCGCTGCACAGTGCGCGGAGACAGGCGCTGGACGTCAAGTGACTTGGATCGCTCAACCACCTGCTCGGCTTTGACCCCGCGATATTCGGCGGCTTTACCGTAGTTGGCAGGAAGATCCTCCAGTAGCTCCTTGAAGCGAGCGGCATCGCGGCGTGTGAAGTTTGCGAGCGGCCGGTCGCCGAAATATTCGGCAAACAGGGCATAGGTTTTGCGCGCCTGCAGGCCGGTCTGCTGCTCCCAGACCTTTCGGCGCAACTGTGCTTCCCGAAAGGTTTCCGCTTCCTCGCTGAACGGCGGGCCTGCTGGAGCGGGAGGAACTATCGGCAAGGGATCAGAGGGCTGCACGGATGCCTGAGGCGGTTCTACTGGGCCCTGCAAGACAGCCACGAGCAACTTGTCTTTGGGTTCGTAGCTGAAATCACCCTCGGCCCGCGCCTTCAGCGCTTCGGCCACTTCGATTCCGGCACGAAGCATAGCATGTGACACGCGGCGAGCATCCATCTTTTCGACCTGCACGTCTTGACCAAAGCGCCGGGCAAGCATGGTGCTGGTGATCGATCGCACCGATCCGAAGGCGCTGTTGGCAAGATCAATCCGGGAGCGCTCCGCTAGTTGGCGATAATGTTCGATGTAGTGGGTGCGCCGTTCCTCGGGGATTGGATCGTCACGCATCAACCGGACAGTCTCATCCTGCGCCAGGATTGAGCTGTAAAAGTCCTTTACCAGCGCGGCGATATCCTCGTCGCTCAACATGGGTGCGGTTCTGACGGCATCGAACAACTCCTCGGAGCAGACATAGAGGCACCGCGACAAGCGGCGGGCGAGGACCACGTCGGCGGTTCGCAGGCTGCATGTAAGCTCAGACCGGTTGAATAGTCGTTGAAGGGCGACTGGCACCGCGCGCCGAAAGTAGAAAATACCCCCGCGCCGTATCGTATTCGGAATCGATCCCATGCCCACATAGCCCCGGCTCTGTAGCAGGGTTCTGTAGCAAAACCCCACCTAGCTTCGGGCGCCGAGAAAAAAGCGTTAAGTGGCAGTAACTTAAGCACCGGCTGGCTGGGGCGGCAGGATTCGAACCTGCGAATGGCGGCATCAAAAGCCGCTGCCTTACCACTTGGCGACGCCCCAACGGGCCGGTGCGAGGGCGCTCTATAGCGCTTCGGCCCCTGTTGGCAAGGCGCCCCTTAGAGCCGCGTCACCCAGCCGTGCGGATCGGCGGCGCGGCCGCGCTGGATGTCGACCAGCTTGTCTTTCAGCATACCGGTGACCTGCCCCGGACCACCGGCGCCGATGGTAAAGCTGTTGTCGCCCCGCGTGACCTTGCCCACCGGGGTCACCACCGCCGCCGTGCCGCAAGCGAAGCTTTCGGTCAGCTTACCGCTCTCCGAATCGGCCTGCCACTGGTCGATCGCATAGGGTTCCTCGCGCACCATCAGCCCGGCGTCGCGCGCCAAAGTGATGATGGTATCGCGGGTGATGCCGGGCAGGATCGTGCCGGTCAGCGGCGGGGTGACGATGCTGCCGTCGTCGAACACGAAGAACATGTTCATGCCCCCCAGTTCCTCGATCCAGCGATGTTCGGCGGCGTCGAGGAAAACGACCTGATCGTGCCCCTTGGCGATCGCCTCGCGCTGCGCGATCAGGCTGGAGGCATAATTGCCACCGCATTTGGCGGCGCCGGTGCCGCCCGGCGCGGCGCGAGTGTAATCTTCCGACACCCACAACGAGATCGCCGGGGCGCCCGATTTGAAATAATTGCCCACCGGCGAGGTGATGACGAGGAACTGATATTCGGCGGCGGGCTTCACCCCCAGGAACACCTCGCTCGCGAACATGAAGGGGCGTAAGTACAGCGCGCCGCCATCGACCGGCGGGAACCAGGCGGCGTCGGCGGCGACGGCTTCCTTCACCGCGGCGATAAACAGCTCCTCGGGCATTTCGGCCATCGCCATGCGGCGCGCGCTGGCGTTGAAGCGCGCGGCGTTTGCCTCAACCCGGAATAGCGCCATCGACCCGTCGTCGAGCCGGTAGGCCTTCAGCCCCTCAAAAATCTCTTGCGCATAATGGAGCACTGCGGTCGCGGGATCGAGCGTTAGCGGGCCGCGCGGCATCACCTGCGCGTCGTGCCAGCCCTGCCCCTCGGTATAACGGATCGACACCATATGGTCGGTAAAGACGCGCCCGAACGCCGGATCGGCAATCGCTGCCGCGCGTACATCGTCCGCCACGCGATTGGGGTGCGGCAGATGGGTAAAAGCGGGAGCGGACATGCAAAAACACCTGTGGCTGAGCGGTCTATGGAGCGCGCCTCTTGCCAAAGTCGGGCGCCGCGCGCAACGGTAGTGACCATGGCTGAGGAAAATTTTCTTTCACAAGTACCCGCTGCGTCTGCCCTTTTCTTGCGCGAAGACGAAGTGCGTCGCGGCATCGAATTTCTGTTCTTCGCGCATGCGTCGCTGTGGCGGTCGATCGACGCGCAGCTCGCCGAGCAGGAGCTGGGACGCGCGCATTACCGGGCGCTCTATTTCATTGCGCGGCAACCGGGGCTGACGATTTCTGACCTGCTCGCGCTGCTGGGCATCACCAAGCAGTCGCTGGGCCGGGTGGTCAAAGAGCTGGAAGCGCGTGACATGCTGACGACGCGGCCGGGCAATCGCGACCGGCGGCAAAAGGAACTGCGCCTGACCGACGCCGGGCGCACGATCGAAACCGCGATCTTCGCGCTGCTGCGCGACACGATGAGCCGCGCCTACACCCACGCCGGACAACAGGCGGTGACCGGCTTCTGGCACGTTAGCGAGGCGCTCGTCCCCGCGCGCGACCGCAAACGCATTGCGGGGCTGGGACGCGATCCGACTTAGCCCTCGCCGCGCGCCAGATCGGCGAGCTCGCGCCCGCGGTCGCGCGCCGCGCGCAGCACATTGGTGAGCAGCGCCGCCAGCTGGCCGTCGCTGTCGAGCACATCGAGTCCTGCCTGCGTCGTGCCGCCCTTGCTCGCGACCTGCGCGATCAGCACGCCGGGCTTTTCGCCGCTGTCGGCGAGCAGCGCCGTGGCGCCGCCAAAAGTTGCCGTGGCCAGTGCGAGCGAATCCTCTGCCGACAGGCCGAGGCGTTCGCCTGCGGCAGCGTAGGATTCGATCAGGCGAAAGACGAACGCCGGGCCGCTGCCGGTAAAGGCGGTGACCAGATCCATCGTCGAATCGTCAGCCAGCGTCACCGTCTGTCCCAGCGGATCGAGCAGTGCCGCGATCGCCGCGTCATCGGCGTCACCCAGTGTCGCCACCGCGGTCACCCCCGCGCCGATGCGCGCGGCAAGATTGGGAAGGATGCGAACCTGCGCGCCGGCACCCGGGAAACGCACCGCGAGATCGGCCAGCGACACGCCCGCCAGGATCGACATCAGATGGACGCCGCCCGTTGCCAGCGGCGCCAGCACGTCGGCGACGTCGCCCAATTGCTGCGGCTTCATACCCAGCATGATCCAGTCGGCGGTACCGCCCGCGGCCTGCCATGCTGCCAGCGATGTGTGTTGGACGACGCCATCGCGCGGCGTCGCAACCGGATCGATGATCGCAACCTGCGCGCGGGCGAGCCCCGCCGCCAGCCAGCGATCGAGCATCGCACCCGCCATGTTGCCACAGCCGACCAGCAATAACCGACCGGAGAAATCCCGCAAAAGCTTCGTCATATTCGTTTCTTTTCTAGTCCCTATCGGCAGCTGCTGTCGGCGCCCGACAACAGGTCGAGGCAGCGCCCGTCGATCTGACCTGCATCAACTGGCACCCCGGTCAGCGCCGCCAGCGTCGGCATGATGTCGACCGTCATCACCGCATTGGGCTGTTCGAATCCGGCCAGCCCCTTGCGCCAGAACAGTATCGGCACCCGCCGGTCATAATCCCACGCCGAGCCATGCGTCGCAACATAGCCGAGTCCCGATTCGGGAATCGGGGTGACGCGCGGTTTCAGGACCACGATAAAATCGCCCGACCGGTCCGGATGGAACGACGCGCGCAACTTGTCGTGCAGCGTCCAGGTGTCGGGCGCCTGTTTCGAAAATGGCCGGTTCGTCAGCTCATCCGCCTTCACTACCGCCTCGATCTGCGGATGCGCGCGCAACCGGGCCAAAATTTCGGCCTGTGCGGCCGTGCGCTGCGCCGGGGTCAGCGCCTTCGACAGATACATGTCGCCGAACGGACCGTCACCATAGAGCAAGGGCTGCGGCAGTCCGAGCTTTTCGGCAACCGCCTTGCCCAGCGCGTCGGGGGCGAGCGCGCGATCGACGCGCTCGGCAGCAGGCCAGGCGTTCTGACGATTGCGTTCGGGCATGTCATGGCCGCCATGATCCGCGGTCAGCGCGACGACATAGTCGATGCCCGTCGCATCCAGCCGCGCGAAAAAGTCACCGAGTTCGCGGTCGAGACCCATCATCTGGAGGCACATTTCGGCGCCCGCGGTACCCACGCCATGGCCGACATAATCGGTTGCCGACAGGCCGACGATCAGCAGGTCAGTGGCGCTGCCCTCGCCCATCTTGCGCACCTGACGCAGCGCCGCTGCGGTCGCGAGCACGGCGCCATCAGCCTCGGGCGACGCGAGGAAGCGCCGGAAGTCGCCGGCATCGCGCGCCAGGCGGCCCGTTCCGACGGTGGCGCCCTTGTCGCCGACCGGGATCGCGATGTCGTGCGCCGCGCAATCGGCGGGCAGCGCCAGCCCCGGGCGCGGCTGCGAGATCGCGGCGGCGATTGCCGCACCGGCCTGCGTTGCGGTCGGCGACAGGGTGGTGCCGCGGTAGCTGGTGAGGCCGTTGGGCGCGAGCCACAGCAATTCGTCGGCCTGACGCCCGCCCATCATGATCGCGGCGCGGTCCTTGCCCGCGACCGATACGACCTGCGTCTTCGGATCGCGCGCTTTCATCATGTCGCCGAGCGTCGGGACGAGGAGATGGTTCACCGACGGCGCATATTTGCCGCCGCCCGACGCGGTGCCGGGGACACTTTCGTCTTCGGCGCAATAGATGCGTTTGTCTTCGCGGGCGACCGAGAGGTCGAAATAATTGTTGGCAACGATCCCTGCGCGCCCCGGGTGACTGCCGGTCAGGATCGTCGCATGGCCGGGGCAGGTTTCGGTGGCGGCCTGCGCCTGATAGCCAGACGGAAATACCACACCCGATGCGAGCCGTGCGAAGCCGCCGGTGAATTTGTCGCGATATTCGGCGAACAGGTCGGCCGATAGCTGGTCGACCGCGACCATCACAATCAGCTTGGGTGGCGGTGTCGCGGCGGTCACTTTCGGGACGGGCGGCGCTGAATTTTGCGCGAGCACGGTGCTGGCGCCGCCGACGCAAAGGGTAGCGGCCAGGGCGATTTTGAGATGTTTCAGCGTCACGAGCGGCGGTCTCCGTTGCACAGGGTGTCAGCGCGGGCTGTCCTCTCGGCGAAACCCGCCTATATGGCAAGCCTCGAGAGACAGGTGACAGCGGAACCGGCATGGATCGCGGCAAGGACGTTTTTGTGACAGCGCTTTGGCGCCCGGTGCTCGCGCTGCTGGCGTTCGCCTTGCTCGCGCTCAGCCCCGCACGGGCGCAATCGACGCATATCCAGCCGAAGCTGGTCGCCGAATCCGCCGCGCCTGCGCCCGGCGGCGCGACCACGCTTGCGTTGACCATGACCCCCGACAAGGGCTGGCACGGCTATTGGATCAATGGCGGCGACGCGGGGTTCGGGCTGTCGGTCGAATGGAATTTGCCGGAGGGCGTGACGGTCGCGCCGTTTCGTTATCCGGTCCCCGAACCGCTGATCCTGTTCGGCATGATGAACCATGTATACGAGCATCCTTATGCGCTGCTCGCCGACGTGCAGATCGATCAGAGCATCGCGCCGGGCACCGACCTGACGCTATCGGGCGTCGCCAACTGGCTCGCCTGCACCGACAAGGTTTGCGTGCCGGAAAAGGCGGTGATTTCGGTTGCGCTCAAAGCGGGCGATGGCGCCGTTCCAGCCGCGTCGCGCACGCGTTTCGATGGCTGGCGCGCGTTGCTGCCGCAGCCGCTCGATCGCAGCGGGACGTGGGAGCGGCGCGGCGATACCGTGCGCTTTGCCATCCCCCTGCCCGCCGGGTCGGCGCTCGACGCACCCTATATTTTTATCGAAACGCAAAATCTGGTCGATTATGTCGCGCCGCAGAGATTCAGTCGCAACGGCGATTTCCTCATCGTCGAGACCCGCGCCAAAGGTGAAGCCACCGGGCCAGTCGCGGCGCTGCTCAAACTTGGCGACGGGCGCGGGCTTTCGGTGCATCTCGAGCCCGGAGCGGTGCCAGCTGCGGGTGAGGCGATCGCTGGAATGACAGACGCCATCGATCTTGGGCTGTTCTGGGCCGCGCTCGGCGGCGCGATCCTCGGCGGGCTGATTCTGAACCTGATGCCCTGCGTCTTTCCGATCCTCAGCCTGAAGGCGCTCAGCCTTGCGCGCTCGGGCGGCGATGCGCGATCGGCGAAGGTCGAGGCGCTCGCCTATACCGCGGGCGCCATCGTCACCGCGCTGCTGCTCGGCGCCGCGCTGCTCGCGCTGCGCGCCGCCGGAGAGCAGGTCGGCTGGGCGTTTCAGTTGCAACATCCGGTCAGCGTGCTGGCGCTGCTGATCCTCGCGCTCGCGATTACGCTCAACCTGCTGGGCACCTATGACCTGCCATCGTTCGGCGGCGGGCAGGCGCTGGTCGACAAGGGCGGCGCAGCGGGCGGTTTCTGGACCGGCGCGCTCGCCGCCTTTGTCGCGACGCCGTGCAGCGGCCCGTTGCTCGGTGCGGCGCTGGGCGCGACGCTGGTGCTGCCCGCATGGGCGGCGCTCCCGATTTTTGGCGGTCTCGGCCTTGGACTTGCCCTCCCCTTCCTCGCGGTCGGTTTTGTCCCGGCGCTGCGCAACCGCCTGCCCAAGCCCGGGCCGTGGATGGACCGGTTCCGCAAATGGATGGCACTGCCGATGGGGCTGACCGCGCTCGCGCTCGGCTGGCTGCTGTGGCGGCAATTGGGCAGCGGGTCGCAGCTGATCTGGCCGATCGTCGCGGTCGCCATGGCGCTCGTGCTTCTGACCCACTACGGCGCGATGCAGCGCGGCGACCGGCGGTCGTGGCTGCTGATCGCGGCCGGGCTGCTTTTCGTTGTTAGCCTTGGCAGCACCGTCACGGAAGTTGCCGACACCGAACGCACGACCGCGGCGAGCGGCTCGACCTTCTCGCCCGATGCGCTCGCAAAAGCGCGCGCCACCGGCAAGCCCGTCTTCGTCTATTTCACTGCTGACTGGTGCCTGTCGTGCAAGGCGAACGAGGCGGGGGCGATCAACCGCGAGGCGGTGCAGGATGCGTTTGACGCGGTGGGTGTCGTCACGCTCGTCGGCGACTGGACCAATGGCGACCCCGTCATCACCCGCACCCTCACCGAGCATGGCCGTAACAGTGTCCCGCTCTATTTGTGGTATGCGCCGGGCGCGGCGAAGCCCGACATCCTGCCGCAGATCTTGACGCCGGGGATGCTGACTGAACAGGCGGGCGGTTGATGGCCAAACAGCGCGCTGACCAGCTGCTCGTCGATCGCGGTCTCGCCGAAAGTCGGACGCGCGCGCAGGCGCTGATCCTCGCCGGGCTCGCCTTCGTCGGCGATCGCAAGATCGACAAGGCCGGGCAACAGGTCGCCGACGACGCCGAGATCAGCGTCAAGGGCCGCGACCATCCGTGGGTGTCGCGCGGCGGGGTCAAGCTCGACCATATGCTCACCCACCTCGGCTGGGATGTGACGGACGCAGTCGCGATCGACGTCGGGTCGTCCACTGGCGGCTTCACCGACGTGCTGCTCAGCCGCGGCGCGGCGCGCGTCTATGCGGTTGATTCGGGCACCAACCAGTTGGCGTGGAAGCTGCGCCAGGACGATCGCGTCATCGTCCACGAACAGACGAGCGCGCGCATCCTGACCGCCGCGCACATCCCCGAACCTGTCGACCTGATCGTCTGCGACGCCAGCTTCATCGCGCTGTCCAAAGTGCTGCCGGTGCCGATGAGCTTTGCCAAAGACGATGCCCGCCTCGTCGCGCTGATCAAGCCGCAGTTCGAGGCCGAGCGGCACGAGGTCGGCAAAAAGGGAGTGATCCGCGATGCCGCGGTCCACGCGCGGGTGTGCGAAGAAGTGCGCGGCTGGATGGAACGCAGCGGCTGGCGCGTCGTTGACACCGTCGAAAGCCCGATCACCGGGCCGGAGGGTAATGTCGAATTTCTGATCGCCGCGATCAAAGCTGCCGCTTGACGCCAGCCCCGTCCGCCGCGACATCCTTGCTCAGCCGATTCCCGCGCAAAGGACCATGTGCATGACCGAGATCGCTACACCGGGCCAGCTTCGAATGTCGTACCTGCGCTGGGCGCTGGTGACCGTCCCCGCCATCGTCCTGATCGGCAGCCTGATGGGCGTGCTGTCGAACAGCGGTTACGGCAATCGCTGGTTCGCCTCGCTTGACCTGCCCGCGATCACCCCGCCCGGCTGGGTGTTCGGGGTGGTCTGGCCGATCCTCTACATCATGCTCGGTCTGTCGCTGGCAATGATCCTGCACGCGCGCGGCGCCAAGGGGCGCGGCTTTGCGTTGACGCTGTTTTTTGTTCAGCTGATCGCCAACTTCGCCTGGTCGCCGCTGTTCTTTGGCCAATATCAGGTGACGCGCGCGCTTTATCTGATCATCTTCATCCTGATGATGACGATCGCCACCACCTTTGCGTTTGCCTCGATCCGCAAGGCCGCGGCCTGGCTGCTCGTCCCTTATATGGTCTGGCTGAGCTTCGCCGCGATCCTGAATTTTCAAATCGACCAGCGCAATCCCGACGCCGAAACCCTTGTCCCCACCGCCGCCAGCACCCAGATAGGGTGACGGCAAGGGCCTGAACGTCCGACAAAGGAATTTGAAGATGCAGAGCGAAAACCGCTTTTTCGACGATCTGGCCAAGATGGTGAACGGCGTTGCCGGAACCGTTGCCGGCGCCGGCCGCGAGGCCGAAGCCGCAATGCGCGAACGTGCCAAGGAATGGGTCGGCCGGATGGATTTCGTCAGCCGCGAAGAATTTGAAGCGGTGAAGCAGATGGCGGCGACGGCGCGCGCCGAGACCGAAGCGCTGAAGGCGCGGCTCGACAAGCTGGAAGGCGGAGCGAAGCCTGCGGCGGCGCCGAAGACCGCGGCGGCAAAGCCTGCGGCCGCGAAGCCTGTGACTGCCAAGCCCGCAGCAAAGCCGAAAGCGAAATAGCGAAGGAAGCGTCGCCCCCGCGAAGGGTGTCAGGAGGCGTGTGGCGCCTGCCAGCCTTCGCGGGGGCGACGGATATTCGCGGACTCGCCACTCCCGCCAAACCCCGCTAAAGCGCCCGCATGAGCGAAGATATTTACGACGACGAAGACGGCCAGGACGCCGCGCCGATGGACATGCTGTCCTCCTATTTTGCTGCGCACGACTGGCCGCACGAGATGGTCGGCGAGGACGAGATCGTCGCGACGGCGCAGGGTAGCTGGACAACTTATGAGCTGCGTGCGGTATGGCGCGCCGACGACGGCGTCATCCAGCTGCTTGCCTTTCCCGACATCCGCGTGGTCGAAGACAAGCGCGCTGTCGCGCATGAGGCGCTGGCGCTGATCAACGAACAATTGTGGCTTGGCCATTTCGAGCTGTGGTCGAACAGCGGCACGATCCTGTTCCGCCACGGCATGCTGATCGGCAGCGACGCATCGCTGTCGCTCGACATGACCGAAACGCTGATCGAAAGCGCGATCGACGAATGCGAGCGCTTTTACCCGGTGTTCCAGTTCGTGCTGTGGGGCGGCAAATCCCCTACCGAAGCGCTGGCAGCATCACTGATCGAAACGCGCGGCGAAGCTTAGCCTTTTTGCGGCCTGGCTTCGGGGAGGCGCGGCTTTGCGCGCGCCAGGACATTTCCGGTTGGTCTGCTCAGACCTTCTGACCGTCGAGATACCGATAAGAAAAGGGCCGGAGTTTCCCCCGGCCCTTCGCTAAATCAGTTGGTATCGCTCAGGCGCCGGTCACGTCGGCCGTATCGACCTTCACGCCCGGACCCATCGACGACGACAGGGCGATCTTGCGAACGTACTTGCCCTTGGCGCCAGCGGGCTTCGCCTTGACGATTGCATCGACGAAGGCGTCGAAGTTCTGGCGGAGCTTTTCCTCGCCGAACGACAGCTTGCCCAGACCCGCGTGGATGATGCCGGCCTTTTCGACGCGGAATTCGATCTGACCGCCCTTGGCGGCCTTCACGGCTTCGGCGACGTTCGGGGTCACGGTGCCCAGCTTCGGGTTCGGCATCAGGCCCTTCGGACCCAGCGTCTTACCGAGGCGGCCGACGATGCCCATCATGTCCGGCGTCGCGATGACGCGGCCATAGTCGAGGTTGCCCGCAAGCATGTCTTCCATCAGGTCTTCGGCACCGACCTTGTCGGCACCGGCGGCCAGCGCCTTGTCGGCGTTGTCGCCGCGCGCGAACACGGCGACCTTGACGTCCTTGCCGGTCCCGGCGGGGAGCGTCACGACGCCGCGGACCATCTGGTCGGCGTGGCGCGGATCGACGCCCAGGTTCAGAGCGACTTCGAGCGTTTCGTCGAACTTGGCCGAGGCCAGCTCGCGCACGGTCTTGAGCGCTTCGTCAACGGTGTGCAGCTTGAGACTGTCAACCTTGCCCTCGAGGGACTTCTGCTTCTTGGTCAGCTTTGCCATCGGATCAGCCCTCCGTCACTTCGAGGCCCATCGAGCGCGCGCTGCCCTCGATGATCTTCGTCGCTTGTTCCAGATCGTTCGCGTTGAGATCCTTCATCTTGATCTCGGCGATTTCGGTCAGTTTCGAGCGGGCGATCTTGCCGCCGCTGATCTTGCCCGGCTCTTTCGAACCTGACTTGAGGTTTGCGGCCTTCTTGATCAGATAGGTCGCGGGGGGCGTTTTCGTGACGAACGAAAAGCTCTTGTCCGCGAAGACGGTGATGATGGTCGGGGTCGGGGTGCCCTTTTCCAGGGAATCGGTCGCGGCGTTGAACGCCTTGCAGAATTCCATGATGTTGACACCGCGCTGGCCGAGTGCCGGCCCGAGCGGCGGCGAGGGGTTTGCGGTCCCTGCCGGAACTTGCAGCTTGATATAGCCGCTGATCTTCTTAGCCATAATGGCCTCCTATCTTTCTGTCGGTCCCGCCGTGCAGCAAGACCTCAAAATAAGCGGTCGAACAGAAGGGCATCACCCCTTCCTCCCGCGCGGAATCACGCCCTTATCTGGCGCGAAGCGGCGCGCATAAGCGCAAATGGTGCAGAAAACAAGCCTGAAGCAGCTCAGGCGCAGGGGAATCGGGTGAAGGCGTCAGCATGCGATGAGGCTTGCGAGGAAGTCGTCGTCCCACGCGGCGATTTTTCGCCTTGAGCGAAGCGAGTCTTTGTTGTTGGCCGTCGCAGAAGATTGGTTGCGATGTGATTGATGGCGGTGAAATTGGCCGGGGCGTTCTCAGTCCTGACGCGACATTCATCATCGCGAAAAACCATGTCCAGAACCCAGTGCAAGCTATTTTCCACGGCCCAATGACTGCGCACGATCGAACCCAGCCTGTCGGCCGGCAGTTCGAGCGAGCTGATGTAATAGCGGGTCTCGCGCTCGGTCTTGCTGCCGATTTCTCGGGTGCTATCGATGATGACGATGGACTTCAGCGCCGGCCACTGATGGCGTTTCTGGCGCCACTCAACGTCATGGATGACAGTGGTGGCCCGGGTTTCGATCCGGCCGTGATCGCCGTCTACGGACTCATGCTGACTGATCATTGTGTCCGCGTAATCCCTGGCTTTCTGCTCGGCGACGAACAATCTGACGTCCTCCTGCAGCGCGCTTTGGTTGCCTTTGAGCGCCAGGACATAGTCGGCTTTCTGGTCAATGATCTGCCTGGCTATCGCACGTTGGCGTCCCATGGCATCGATGGTCACGATGGGCGGCGGCGCTGAGCACGAGGGAGACGATAATTGTTACGGCCGAGCGGCTGTTCGCGCTCCATGGCTTGGAGGGCGTCTCGCGCCCGTTTCTTCCTGTCCTCTGGGTCGCAGATATCCAGGTTCAGGCGAGGATATCTGGAGGCCTGCTAGCTCCGATTGAAGTCCAATAATCTGAGGGCGCAGCTATTCCGTTGCGCATGACGACTTCCAATGCCGGGTTTGGCATCGATAGCCGGGCGTTCCGACTGTCCTCGCAGAATCCATATGATCGTGCCCAGCCGTCGATCGCCTGATCAATCGTGCTTGCGGAGCAAGCCGCAGTAACTTTTTGGCAGAATTCCAGTGACCTCACGAATATCGATGGATCGTCGCGCCGCGATAGCGCTCGCAAAGCGTCGAAGTAGTCGCTGCGAAATACGGTGGGAATGATGATCCGTGACAAGCCCGCAGCGAGTAGCTCCTTTGTCATCATGATCCGGCTGATGCGGCCGTTCCCATCATTGAACGGATGCACGTCGACCAGGAGAAAATGGACTACTAGAGCGCGGGAAAACGGGTCGGTGATCGAACGAAGGACGTTCACTCCTTCCCGCAAGGTTCCGCGGACCAGGTCGGGATGGACAAAGGCCGTGTTGCCGGCCTGATTGGGCTTCGTCTTTAATACGCCAGGTTGAATACCGGGCCGTTGAGTCATCAGATTCCGATGGCGTTCCTGCACTTCGTCTATGAAGGTGTCCGCATCCGTTGCAATGGCGGACCGCTGTCCGAGTTCGACGAGTTGAAGATATGTGCCAAGGACATCGTGCCCGTCTGCAGGCCGGTTCTCGGGAATCCGGCCTTCGAACACGATTTCCACCGCTTCGCCAATTGCGAACTCCGTTCCCTCAATGAAATTCGAGAAGTAAGCTTCCATGAAGGCCCCTGCCCGCCCTCGCTCCGGCGATATGTCTGGATTTGGAATGATCAACGGCGCTCGCGTTTGCAGGAATTCGACGAGCTTGACGACGCGTCCAATGCAGCCCGGGTCGATAGGCGACCCGTCAACGCGGGCTTGGCCCTGTGAAGTGAGTGCCTTGCCCTCGCGGGTTTGCATCAACATGCTGATCATCGCGTCGAGAGCATCAAACTCCTTCTCGCGGCCGATCAATGGCGCAATTGCACGGGCGTTGTCCCGGATCACATTGAGGTGGCTGACCCCGTGAGTTGTGCATAAGCTATCCAGACGCTTCTCGACGACGTCCGGACCAAGGGTCCGAGCTGGGCCGGTTCGCGCGCGCGATGGTGTCATATTATCGAGTAGACGCCGTGCTTCGCTAGCGAGATGGGTTCCCAGAAAAGGGATGTCCTCCGCGACCGGACCAGCGCCTTGACGAATGCCGATCTCCAAGCCGGGGAGTTTGATTTTGGCGCGGCTGCGGGGAGCGCTCATGAACAGGATGGGCACATGGTCTGGGGTGTCTCGGAACGGCCGCGCTTCAATTCCGGAGCGATCCGTAACGACGCCATCAGGCACAAGGTGGGCGGCGATCTTGGTCCAGTTCCGCAGGATTACCCCTTCGACCGTTTCTGTGCCGGGGTCGATATATACTCCCTGCGCCACACGTTGCAGCTTGCCGGCGGCAAGATCCCGGCGGATCTTGCGATCCGCTGCTTCGTCGCCCGTACCAGTGAAATAAATGTCCGCCATTGCCGCCTTGGGTTTGCTCTGGTTGCCAAAATGTCCGCCAGGGTCGCGTAAGAGTGCAATCTGTCCGCTACGGTCGCATAGGCCACTATCACATAAACACCGCGACAGGAACAAAAATGTCCGCCAGGATCGCGTAAGGTGCCAATCTGTCCGCTCAAATTGCTTAAAGCCATCTTTGCTGCGGCTGGCGACCTCAGCTCATCCGGCAAATAAGAATGACGTACGGGTGGTCAGTACGCCGCCATGTCCATTGCCAGTCAAGTGACGGGTTGTCGCAGTCATGACGAGTGCGTTCGCCACCGCTGTGAGCAATCGCCAAGCGACTCCGCCTTCCAAGCGTCAATCAAGCGGGACGGAAGACCCGAACAACACCAGCACGATTGCCGGCGGTTCGCAGCTCGAAGTCACTTCGAAAGAGTCGTGAGCCGGAGGGTGTTTGGGCTTTGGACACGGCCAGTTCGAAGCCTGCGGGGTCCAGCCAGCGCGTATCATCTCCATCCCTCACAGCGACGACGGCATAGCGGCGGTTTCTGCCGTCGGTGCCGGTCAATCGCGCGTCGATCGATTCCTGCTCCGGAGCATCCGGTTCGTGCCGAGCCAGGCTGGTTTGCCACTGCTGAAAATGCTGCGGATCGATCCGATCTTCTGCGACGACGTCATCTATTTCGTCGTCGAGCCAGGTTTCAAACGCCGGGCGGCGTTGGGCCGCGGCCTCCCTCGTCTGGGCGAGCCCTTGCGAAAGACAGAATGCGACGAAAGGATCATGGGTGCCCCAGCGCAGAAGCTCGCGAGCCCAGAAGCCGAACCACGGCAGGCCGGCCGTCTGCTTCCATTCACCCAGCATTGGCGTGGTCGTCGCATCGGGCGCGCCGTCCGACCATGCCTTAGCTACGACGGCGCCGACCGCGACGCCCAGCCGATATTCGAGATTGTCCGCAACGAAGCGCTGCCAGACACGAAGATCATCCGCCTCGGGGGCCCTTGCACCAGGCTCAGCCATCCACCAACCGAGGACGTCATTCCATTGGTCAAGAATGGCCTGATCGCCAATCGTTGCCCGGACACGAAAGCCGAACCCCTTGTCACCCTCGAGCAGGTTGCCAATCGCTTCGAAGATATCGATCCGATCTTTCGCGGAGAGGTCGCCATACTCGGTCGCATCGGCCAACAAAGCGCGAATTTTCTCAGCCACCGCCTCAAATCGCCGACCGATCACCGGCGTGAACCCGTAGTGATAGAGCCGGAGACGCTCATCCGCGTCGGGATAGAGGTGTTCGACGATCCCGGCGCCACGCCGGATGAAGGCGGATTCGAGCCAATCTTCCTGCTCGCGAGCCACCGCGGTAAAGGTTCTTGCCCACAACTCGCGCATCTCCGCCTCGGCGCGCGCGCGATCCATCGGCGCGGCGCTGCCCTCCTCGCTCTCGGCAATCGCAGTCAGCAAGACCGAGTCGAGTTCATCCATGGCATCTGCGATGCGCGCTCTCGCGCCGGTCGCGCCAGCACCGGCGTCTGCGCTTACGTCACCCGGCGCCGTCTTTTCCAGCCAATCCATAAAAGCGTCGGGCGTAATGCCAAGCACATCTCGCGCCTTCTCCCAGATCCGGTTGAGAAGCAGCGCGAGGGGGCTTTCTGCACCGCCGAGTTCCTGTTCCTCGGCTAGGAGCTGTTGTCTCAGCTTGTCATATTCATCCGCCCATTCACGCAATTGCCGTTGCTGCGTCGGGCGCGGGCCATTGGCGGTAGTGGACGGACGTAGAGGCAGGGCGACGAGAGTCATGCCCTCGATCCCGCGCGAAGCCCCGGGTCGCCCTGCCCGCCCGGCAAGGTTTCGAAATTCCGCAGTCGTATAAGGGATGACGACCGGTTCTTCTTCGACGGGATCCCAGGACCGACGCTTGAGCGAGGTCAAGAAAATCAGATCAAATGGAAGATTGACCCCTTCGGTTAGCGTCGCGGTCGCCACCGTGATGGGGCAGATTTTCTTGTCGATCATCTCCACCATGAGGCGGCGCAAGCGCTGCGGCATTTGCCCATGGCTTGTGGCGATACCCCGTTCGAGCAGAAAGAGTTCGAATGAATCCGGACCGCAATAATCGCGGCAAGCCGCGCATGCTTCTTCAAACCGCTCGCCCAGACGCGCTCCGGGCGGCTCGAAATCGACGATTGCGTCCCACGCATCCAGCTCGAGGGCTTCCTTGAACCATCGCATCGTCTGCTCCGGCTCCTGCGCTACCGAAATCAAGATGCGCTGGTCTTCTCGCGCCAGATGCAAGGCGGTCCAGAGCACAGTGAGCGAATTGAAGCGGTTGAGGCTGTTGCGCCATTGTGACGGCAGCTGTGGCATCGCCTCGTAGCGCAAGGGCAAATATACGGGATTTTCCTGACCCTTTAGGTACAGGGGTTTGCCGTTCATCAGGTCGAGCAGAATTTGTCCCGATGTGCCGGGCGAGGTTTCCAGAACGCCGATGACCTGACGCGTACTGCGATATCGCACGCCGACCGCATCGGCATCGGGATCGCCTTCGATCCAGCGCGCCACGGGGCCCGAGGCACCACCCGCAACGGCCGTCAACGCGATCCGTGTGACATCGGGTCGCCGAGCCAAGATGCGCGATACGAGGTTTTCCAGGCGAAGAGAGCGGTTGCTGTGATCCGAAAAGCTGACGGCCGTCGCTTCGTTGGCCTCGGGTACGACCTGATGGGCTTCGTCAATGATGAGCAGGGTCAGCCGCGTGAGCAGGATGCTGCCAAGATACCGAAGCAGCGCGTCGGCCTTCTCGACGGTCACGATCAGGACCACGGGCTCCTCGCTGGTCAGCCACACGTCCGTGATGCCCCAGTCGGCACCGCCGTAGAGACCGGTGACGATGACGTCGCCGCGCAACTCCGAGCTGAGCTTGGCCTCGACCTCGCCGGCCAGTGCGCGGGACGGCACGATGTAGAGCGCAAGCGGTCCGAGACCGTCGTCGTGGTCGCGCAGCAACAGTTCCTTGATGAGCGCGAGGTTTGCGACGAGCGTTTTGCCTGATCCGGTAGGTGTACATAGGGCAAAGCTCGAGGTGTGCAGAAGGCGCTCGATGCCGTGGAGCTGCGAAGTCCACAAGATGCCCCGCCCCCGGCTAAATTGGTCGCGCGCGTACCGAAGAAGGCGCCCCGAGCGCTCCGGGCGCAACGCTGCTAGCCGGCGCATCGGATTGAAGATCGATGCGCTCGCATAGCGATCGGCGACCTGCCGCATCAGCGAGATCACCAGCGCGGCATCGTGGCTGAACATCCGGTGGGCGAGTTCATCGAGGGCATGGAGCTTTTCGAGCGCCCGGGCGAGCCGCACGTCATCCCCGCGGCGAATGCTGTCGGCGATCAGCCCGACACAGCGGACCAGCTCAACGGTGACTGCCCACATAACGCCCGGCGCTTCGTCGCCGCCACGCATCGCTGCGAGGATCGCGCTGTCGGCGTCGGTCGATGTGAGGTCCGGGTGCCGACGCCAGAATCGCCCTGCGCGGCGGACCGCATCGTCGAGGTCGGCGCGAAGGAAGCTCGCGTAGAGCCGCACGCCGTCATGCTCACTCTCGACCTGATCGAGCAATCCCGCGGCCATTGCGGGGAGGCCACCGAGTTGATACGCGCCCGCTGCCAACAGCTCGATCGGAACGATGTGACGTGTGCCGTCCTCGGCCCGAGACAGCCATTCGAGAATTTCGCCGGTACGCCGGTAGCAGTCGATTGCTCGCGGCGATTCCGCGCCTTCGATGACGCTGAAGATATGGGCGGCGTGCAAAAGCCGGCGCGCGTCATTAAGTTGCCCGGCGGACTCGTGCTCCGCCCAGGCGATCGTCGGCACCTGCCACGTCGACTGCAAGCAGCGAACATAGGCGCGTGCCTGTGGCCGCGTCAGCGCGTTCTCGATCGCAAGTGATTGGCGGACCTGCTCGGCCAGGGCCAGTCGTTCCTCGTCGCGCGCCGCCATTACGGCGTGCTCCACAGGGAGGCGTAGAGCGCGTCGATCAGGACATCCCCTCTTTCAAGAATGACCTCGACGATTTGCAGGTCGCGGCCCGCCCGATATTCCGAGGGCGGCTGTTCCCAGGCGATCAAAGGATCCGCCCTCTCGCGTTTGGCGGCGCCGTTGCCGCAGATGATCACAAGGTCCGTACGCTCGGGCGGGGGGCCCAGGTTGAGAACCGCGCGGTCGATCGACAGGATGATATCGGCATGTCCTTCCCGGTCGCGCTGCTCGAGAACGAACTGCAGTTGGCGAAGGCCATGCGGTATCGCGGTGTCGCGATTGAGTTCATACCAGATGCCCTTGCCCGTATGCGCCAATACACCCGTCTCTTCATTCCGAACCTTCGGGCCGAGGAGCAAGGCCGCCACCGTGGACTCTGTCAGGCTTTTGCGCCATTTGGCCTCACCCGCGATGACCCTGACGACCTCGCGGTCGTTGTTGAGCGAAATCGCGACGAAATCGGTGCCGTGGCGACCATAGATTTCCCGGACTCGCTCCGGGTCGTAACGGAGTGCCCAGAGATATTTCTCGACGTCGTCATGTTCGCGGAACAGGAAGATCGGCACTTGCCAGACATGGCCCCCGACAAATTCATCCTGATAGGCTTCGGTGACCAATCCAGCCATGGCCTCGCCGAAAAGCCCGCGGAGCGCTTTTGTCGGCAGGCAGCTGGGATAATTAACCGTCGTCGTCGCGGCTGAGTCGGGATGGAGGCTGATCCCGATCTTGCGGTGGAAATGCTCGCGCGCGTCGAGATGAGCCGATTCAAAATAGGGCCGCAACGCACTCAGCAGTGTATCATCACTCTCCGCCTGTTGCTCCAGCAGAAGGTGTCCGTAATTGCCGCCCTCGACCGTTCCATACGCCTTGAGCCAACTGGCCAGCGCTGCCTTCGGGGGTGGACAATCATGCACCGGCAGGTCCGCCGGCCATTGCAGCGAGCTTTTCCACCTTGGCGTCGAAGAAACGCTCGCTCCACAAATCGACCGACTTGAGATCGGCTGGACGAAGGAAGCGCGCGACGTCGGCCGCCGCCTCCTTCCAGTCGATGTGCCGGATCGCGGCGAACAGCGCTTCTTTCAGCCAAGGCATATCGACAGCGATACCCTGGTCGCCGGCCCAAGGGCCCGCCTGAAGCAAAGCGTTGCGCAGAAGCGCGAGGTTGGGCGCCACGCCGCGCGAGATGTACCAGGAGAAGTCGAACCAGTCGCGACCCTTGAGGAACCCGCGACAAAGCAGCGCATGGATTTTGAGGGCAAAATTGGACGCAAGGTCCTGGTGTCGGACTTCATAGTCAGCCGGAAAATCGAGATATGTCGTCGCCTCGCCAGACCCCAGTGGTGGATTGACGTCGATCTCCAGCTTGATGCGAACGGTCTTGGGACGGCCGGTGCCAGCGAACGAAAGATCCAGCTGGCTGGCGATGGAATCGTTTTTGAGCAGCGCTTGACGGACAGCCTTGTCCATTCCCGGCCGGGCCTGGGCGTCGAGCTTCAGACCGAATTGGCCGACCACGTCGGTCAATGCGTTCAGATACGGCGTCCAATCGAATTCAGGGTCCGGCGCGCGCAGCAGAAAGTCGAGATCTTCCGAAAAGCGCGGCAAGCCATGAAGGATGCGGAGGCTCGTACCACCCTGGAAAAGCGCGACGTCGAAGAAGTCTGCCCGCCAGAGCGCATAGAGCGCAATTTCCTGGAGGATTTCCTTGACGGCATTTTCCTCCTCGAGCGCATTCTCCGCACCATATTGCCGCAGCTTTTCCTTGATGATGTTAATCATTCGCTAGCCGTTCCGGAGGTTTTTTCGTCACTGCGTTTTCGAGCGCCGCCAGGAATTCCCGGACTGCCTTGTGCTTGTAGACCGGCTTCAATGCCGCGAAGTCTTTCGGCGTGAGCGCCAACAGCAGTTCCTCGTCGAGACGCATGCCGCGGACAAGCCATTCGATGCCCGACCATCGCTCCTTCCGCAAGGCGACAAGATCCATCAGCGCCCGAAGCGGCTGGGCAATGAAGGCTGACGTCTTTTCGAAGGAAACACGGTCGATCGCCGTCAAAAAATGATAATCCTCGATTGCTAGCGGATGAAAGCTGAACGTACCGAAGGCGGACGTTTCGAAGCGCATCGTCTTGCGGCCCGGCGAGACGCTTGCCGTTACAAAGACGGCTTCAGGAATCCATCCGTGGTATGCCAAGGCGCTTTCGAACGAAATATAACTGCCGGCGACGAGGCCCTGAGCAATGGTAAAAGGATGGATGGAATTGCTGCGATATCGCTGGCCGAGGACGTAAGCGCCACGCTTCAGACGAATGAGCGATCCATCTCGCAAGGCCCGGTTGACCACGCCATAACGGCGCGCGTCACTGCCGCCGAGAAATTCGCCGAGCTGTCGCTCGCTGAAGACGCGATTGGCGATCCCTGTGGTTGAAAGCTGTTGAGCCAAGGCGGACATATAATTCCAGATACTTCCAAAATATGGAAGTTTCAAGAATTTCTTGCAGCGGCGCTGCTGGTCGACCTGTCAGAAACGCGCGCAAGTCCTGCTGTCGCGTCGTCGCGTCGGGCCTTTCCCTTAAGAAACAAGCGGGCGGCGTCATATTGAAAAATGTCGCCCAAATATCCTCTTGGTATATCTATCTCACAAATTCCAATATTCTGAGCCGCGATGGTCACCGCCAAGCGCGATGCCCCGTAACGGACCGTGCCTGATCCAGAAGCGCCAGAATCAGGATCCTCACTTCATCCACTGCAAAGCCGCCGTCGTCCGGGCGTCTGCGGCGCCAGATCGCGACGCGGTTCAATGCACAGTACGGCGTCGCGTTCGGCTCGACGCCTCATCTCTGCGCGCTCCCAGTCCAACCGGTTGGACAAGTTTAGCGCGCAGAACAATCTGGTCGCGTCGAGCTGGAGGCCAAACACACTCGCTTGGCTCACCGCCGACCTCCCGACGATCCCGTGTTCGACCTGTCGGGCGAGGGGCTACAGCGCGCGCCGACCCCGTTTGCCTTTTCCTATCTCGCTGAGCGCGCGGGCCAGTTTGCCTACCGGAGTTTTCTCGTGCTTATGAGTCCGGTATCCCCAATCGCGCCACAGGTTCCGGCTGTGGCTTTAAGCCGTCTGGGAGATTGCGAAAGCCCATCATCGTTTGATCCACGTCTCATTGGTATCAAACAACCGTTCATATATGACAGATTAATCCTGAATTTCTCGCTTATCTGATGATTAAATGGCTAGGGCGAGCTCGGTCTGCTCGTGGACAAAGGCGGCTTCATACTCGCGCGCCACAGCACCGAAGACGCCAACCTCGCGCAATCCTTCACGCCACTCTTCGGAGACACGGCGCGCCGTCTCACGGATCATCTGGCGTGCGTCAGCCGGAGTGATCTCGAAGAATTCGCAGGCCTCGAGGGCTAGGCGGATCGATCGGTCATGCGCGCCGCCCTCCAGAATTGCCGTTTCGAGATGAGGGTTGCGATCAGGTGCAGGGTTCACATCGAAAGCCGGAGAAAGGCGCCAGCGACCCGATCCCACATAGAGGAAGCCGTGGTTCTTTAGATGGTCATCCTTGTTCGACACTAGGATGGTAAAGATCAGACGCAGGAAGAGTTCACGAAAGTCGTCCTGCGCATTGGCAGCGTTTGCCCGCATGAAGTCGACGATCTCTGTGTAGGAGCCGAGCTCGGTGCCTGTCTTTCCCAGAGCCGTGCGCGCTGAAATGTAAGGAATGCGCGCGGTTCCGCGCCGATCGAACCGCTGGACCAGCGCCACCGGGAATGGCGTGTCGGACAACTCCAACCTAACCTCCGGTGTGCGGATGCCGCAGGCGCGAGCCAGGCGAAGCGTCGCAACCTCAACGCGCTCGATCGGCTGTTGGTCGTGAACCGATGTGAATTTGGCGAGCCAGAGCGCGGCGCCATCCCGCACATTGGCCTTGGGACGCGCGCCCCCGGAACCGCCGGCACCGGCAAGTGCCTGCATCTCCTCGGCGGAAATCTCCTTGCCCTGCTCATAGGCTCGCGCGATGGCGGTGATCGCCTGCAGGTCGACCAGGCGCGGCACCGCGTCGGCCGCTGCGCCGCGAATGATCTTTCCGGCGTCGTCGAGGAAGCGCAGCGCGCCCTGTCTGCAAGTGTCGTCAGACAATGTCAGATATTCATATTCGGAAAGGCAGTTGCCGTAGGCGCGTTCGAGAAGCCTGCGGCCCCAACTGTCCGGCGCCGCGTCGGCAAAAACACCGGCCAGTGCGTCACGCATGTTCCCGGGCTGGCCGGACGTGTGAAATGGTCCATCTTCAAACGGCAAGCTCGGCTGTACAGCAAAGGCGCGAGGATTCTCGATCCAGGCCGGGTCATAGGAGAAGGTCGAGAACTGCCGAGGCCCGGTCTGCGTGAAGCGCAATCGACCGACGGGCGTCAGGCTCTCTCCGAGAACGACCTGGGCTGTATAGTCGGGCATCAGAAGGCCGCGCCGTCCGGATCGACGACATCTGCTCCGTCCTGCGGGGACCCTTCCTTGGCCTTCTGCCTGCGCAGCGTGGTCGCGAATGACCTTGCGCGGCGCGGCAACCGTTCGTTGGCCAACGCCAGACCCAGGTCGTCCTTCCTGATATCGATCAGATCGGCCAACCGTTCCACGAGCCCCAGTACAACTAGGACATCGGCGAGCGTACCGATGGCCACGCCGGGATCCCCCTTCTCAAGGCGCGCGACGCTGCTCGGCGACGTACCAGCACGCACCGCCAGATCGGCCATAGCGATGCCCCTCCGCAAGCGTGCGCCACGGACATCTTCACCAAGCCTCTTGAGGGCTGACATTGATTTCGGTGAGCTCATATCAATTATCCAAATACGACAGATAAAAATTCATACCGCATCATATATGACTAATTGATTTCCATCAAGGAGCATGATCTTCTTCGAATTCCTGCGAAGGGCGCGCCATCCGCGCCCTTCGCAGGCTGCAGGAACCGACGCGGACCGGTCCCTTGAGAAGCAAGCTGGAACCGTCATATTGAAAAATGTCGCAGAAATACGCTCTGAGTATATCTATCTCACAAATTCCAATCTCCAAGGCCGCGACGTCAACGCCACGCGCGATGTCCCGTCACCGCTCGGACCTGATCCAGAAGCGCTAGGAGCAGGATCGTCACTTCGTCCGTTGTAAAACCTCCGTCGTCCGGGCGCTCGCGGTGCCAGATCGCGACGCGATTCCATTTCCAGTACGGCGAGAGTATCTCGGCCAGGCGCTGCATTTCGCTGCGCTCCCACCCCAGTCCGCTCGCGTTCGAATAGGCGAGCGCCTTTTCGATATTGTGCCGAATATACTTCGCACACCAATCGTCATCGAAGCCAACATCGAGCAGATGGGCGCTGAGGCCGGCCTGTGCGATGATGCCGGCGCGATAGAGCATGCCCTCGGTCGTTCGCGCTTGCAGACCGAAGGTGATCAAGGACGCAGCCGCATCTCGATATCGCGCCCGGCTCAGCGCGCGTCCCTCGTCCGTGCGTCGAAGCGTGACTGGCGCATCCCCATGTTTGAGGTGAAGCGCAGCAAGGCACGAAGCGCTGCTTTCCTGGGTCAGTTCAGCAGCGGGGATCGCGGAAATAGGTGTGGACACCGGATTGTCGAAATGAGGTACGCTCATCGTCTTCTCCCTCGCATCCGGATGCGACGCGGGAGACAGGGTGGATGCGATAGGACCCGAACTCCCGCGCGCTGGGCGCGGGAGCCGCCGGGGCTGGTAACATGTCGAGCATGCGCCGCCGCCTTTAGCCCGAGGGCCTGTACATACGCGACGGCACCCCGGGAAACCGTGGCTTCCGAGGGGGCTTATTCTCGACGGGATTACCAGTCCCGGCGCCGCCGTTTGCGCAGCGCAGGCTCGGCATAACAGACAGAGACTCGGGCGCCAATAGAGCTGTAGCCAGCCGTTGAAGCGCTAAGAAATCCGTGCTAATTTACATCGTTATGTCCGACGATGATCTCTTTCGCTCCGGTCATCTACCGAGCGGCTTGGAAGACTATGATTTCAAGCCTCACGATCCGTTCATCGACACGCCGTCCTATCTTCACTGGAGCGATGCAAGGTGGCACCCTGGGCACCCTTCAAGCCCCTACCCCGTTCGACCAATCACTTGGGACGAGGACAGGGTCACGACGATCCAGCCGATCACACCGGACCCACTGCCCCATGAAGACTGGGGCGACGTAGAACCCAAGAATGTCGGGAGCATGATCTCCTACGGCCTACTGCTCTCCCTCGTGGTCTACATGTTCTGGGTGTTGTAGCTCTCAGTCTCTGAGCTTTGGATCGTGGAAGAAGCCGTGATCGCGGCCCTCTTCGACCTGTTGACGTAAATCAGACGCACCTTCGATGTATTGGCCGCGCATGGTCTGCGCCACGGCCTTCCTGCCCTGGAGGTCGACCCGGCCTTCCTCAATGATTGCGGCAGCCGGACTCGGTCTGCCGCCACCCGGTCCGCCGCCAAGTCTGCCGAGGCCATGGGGACGGTAGGCCGCACGGATGTCGCCCTCGGTCGCAATGGACGGCGCCTCAATACCTTCAAGCCCCGGCGTTTGCATCAGGTCCGAGACTTCAGCGTACACCGACGCCATATAGTCCTCTCGCCAGCGCTCGATCATTTCCTGACGTACAAGTCGTTGCTGTGGCGACACGACGGTTGCCCAGAGCTCCGGCGCATCAAGCCCCGGGTTCTCAGCTTGCTCGGTGCGATACCATTGCGCGAGCTCTTGGCTCAGATTTTCGCTAAGCTGCATGCCATGAGTCTCGGAATAGGAGGCATCGTTCGACAGCTGTTCGGAAATCTCTTTCAAACGGCGCGCAACCTTTGAATGGCTTTGCGCAAGAGACAGCGAGTCTTCCGTCCCGACCGACGAAGAGGTGGTCGTCGATGCCCGGGAGAAGCTTCCACCCCTCTCATATTGCGAATCCGACATCGATGCCCCGGCGCCATTGGAATGCTCGTCATTCACGCCCCTCGAAGACATGCTGCCGGAATCAACCGACCGCGCCTCGGACGCACCGTGGTTCAGACTGTCATTCTGCGTTCCAGATTTGGAAACGCTGAGGCCCAAGTTTGAAGAGGCGCCGCCGCCACCCCTTATACTCCCACCGCCAAGACCACCCGAGATCGTTCCTCCGACTTGATCGGTCACCTGGGCTTGGCGGTCGTGGCTCTGCGCGATACCCTGTCGCTGACTGATCGTGGAACTCTCAATGTTTCCTTCCGAACTAGTGGTGCTCTTCTTGTCGAACTGATCGGTCCCACTGCGTGTCTCCCAGCCAGAGCCCGAGTCCCACCCGGCGCTTCGCTCGGTCGAGGTCCCGAACGTGCTACGATTGGTGTGGCTCGCCGAAAGCGACTGTGAAACCGAGTTCTCGACGGCTCTCGACAGTCGATCCGTGAAGCCTGACACCTCCCGCTGCTCGGCCACAGAACCGGATGTCATCGTCGCCGTGAACCCAAGCCGCGAGATGGCTGCGCCAGTATCGAACACCTCCTGTCCGTTGCCGAACCCGCTGACGGTCGCGCCATTGTCCTGCCGCCATCCGACGCTGGGCGCACCGCCCATATAGCTGGGCGCGGTGGTCCATTGATCGGCTTGGCGCATGTTCGCTGTCGAATTTGCCCAGCTCGCATTGCCGTAGGAATAATTGCCCGTCGTCTGCTCCAGCGCGGCGGCCTCCGCGGCATTCTGCGCGGGCGCCAGCATCGACATCGAATGCCCGGCAATCGACATCGCGCCGCGCGCCAGCCCGGCAGCGAGGAACGGCACGCTCATCAGCATGAATCCGGCGATCGTCGCTGTCTCGGCGTTGACCGCGCCGATCCCGGCATAGCTCCCCAAAGTCACGCCCCCGCCGGCTACGCCATTTGCGGCCGACGTCGCGCGCGTCATGCAGATCATGTGCAGGATTACATAAAGCGGACCCCAGGCTGCCAGATAGAAGAAGCCCGTCACATAGCCCTTGAGCGCCGCGACCCCGGTCTGCGGCATCAAAAACAGCGGAAAGATGACCGGGAACATCGCGAAGAACACAACGGTGAGCACGATGTTGAGGATCGGGACCCAGGCCATCGCCTGCTGGGCGATCGAACCATAGGTGTTGCGCGCCTGGATGTCAGCGCGCGTCTGGGCGAACGTGTCGATCGCCGCCGCGCCAGTGCTGCCGGACATGCTGTTGCGCGCCGCGGTGAAGGCATTGATCGCCGTGTTCTGCCGCATCACCTCCGCAAAGCTTCCACCGGCCCCCGTGAAGGCCGCGCTCGCAATCGGGACATCATGTTTCAGCTTGTCGGCCGCCAGCGCGTTGCTCAACCGGGGATAGGCCTCCCGTCCCCAGAGCGGCGCGTTGGCCTCGATCATCGGCCCCCATTGCGCATAGAGCGACTGATAGGCCTGGCGGCAGGTCAGGATGTAGCTGCGCACAGTGCCGTCGCGCTGGCGCTCGAGCCATTGCTGTGACCGCGCTTCCGAGCCGGGCCCGACGGTCGTCCAGAGATCGGTGGCCTTCGCGAGTTCGGTCAGCGACTTCTGGTAGAGCATCACATCGCCGAACAGGCATTTCTTGAAGTGATTTTCAAGGTTCGTCGAAAACTCGGCGTCGCGAACGATGAAATTGCGTGTCGCGTCGAACAACCGCGCGCCATAGACAATACCGTTGCTGCTGTAGTTGAGCTCGTTCGGCATCACGAACACCGTCTCCGCGGTGCGCGTCAGCCAGTCGCCCATTTGCGTCGTGAGGCTGGCGAGAAGGCCGAGACCCAACGGGACATTGTCGACAGTCGCCGGCGCGAGGGCGGGGTTGATGCGGTCGGTCACCTTGATGTCGACGGTCGGCACCATCAGGCAGAGATAGATGGCGGTCGCCTGAAGGAACCAGTTGAGCCAGACCCGATAATTCAGCGTGAAGGTCACGACGAGCAGCGAATAGATGAGGCCCATGACCATCACGACGCGGATCAGGGACTTGTAGCCCCCTCCCCCCGACCAGGCCGCAACCGCGTTGAAGGTGTTGACGAGATACTCGCCGCCGCCGACCGTGAAGACCTCAAGCATCGCACTCCCTTTCGCGGCTAGTGGAGCCCCTGCGCACTGAGACCGCGCGAGAAATTCAGCGCGGCGGTCATTCCGGGCGTCATCGAATTCTGGAGCGTCGATTCCAGCATGATACTGCGATCGATGATCTGCATGGTGACCTGCAGCTTGTTGTTGAGCTTCACGTCGCGCTGCCCGAACTTCGCGCGGGTGGACGCGATCTGCTGGCGCCACTGCGCGGCGGTCTCCTGATCGAACGTCTGGTAGTGGACCTTCGCCTGCTCGACCCGGTCGAGCATATTGTCGAGCATCGCCGACAGCAGGTCGACCGCGACGATCTCCGAAAGCGTCTGAATCTCGCCCTGCGTCAGCGCGTAATGGGCATAGGCCTGGACAGCGAGGATCTTGTAGAGCGGGATCGTTGCGAGGTTCAGAAGCTGCTTCTCCGCCGCGTCGAGCGGCGTGTCCGAGCGGATCTTGTCGCTCATCGAACGGATCATCGCCTCGATCCGCGGCCTGAGCGCAGCCGACGCCGGCACCGACAGCGTCTGCTCCCCGACATCATAGCAATTGGTGTCGTTGCAGCGCAGGATCTTGACCGGCGGCGCATCGGCCGTGCCGTCCAACAGCGCTGTCACCACCGCTTCCTCGGCTGGCCCGAACATGACCACCCTGCCGCCGACGCTCGGGTCGGATGAAGGCGACGTCACAACCGTGCCCACCAACGTCATAATATATTCGGAGAAGCCCTTGTCGAAGGCTCCGAACTTTGCCGACTTCTGGAGGGCCTCCCAAGTGTAGTTGTGCGGCTCGCCGACGAGCTGCTCCTTCATCGCCGCGTCGCTGTTGCCCGCGATCGTCGCATCGCGGCGATTGCCATTGTTGCAGCCTTGGCGCGCCGCCGCCCAGTCGGAGAAGACGCCCTGGCTGTTGCCCACCGCCTCGCAGATCGTCGCGCGCGTCGTCTCCATCTGCGGCCAGATACCTCCGACGAGCGCCTGCGCCGTTTCGCAGCTCGAAATGTTCATCTGGTTGAGGAGCTGCGCCTTCTGGCTGAACTCGTCCATGACCTTGCCGATCTCAGGCGAGACGGAATCGATAGCCAGCTTGAAGGCGAACCCGAGGGCGTTGTTCGCCGTCGCCTTCAGCATGGCGATAATCTCGCTCGCATTGATGAACGAGAAGCTGCCGCTGAAAAGATCGATGCCGCCGCAACCAGCCCGCGCGCTCGGAAGCTGGAGGTTGAACGGCTGCACGCTTTTCTGGGGAAAGCGCGTCCAGACATTGCCGAGCGAATAATAGCCGGCGGACTGTCCTTCATAAGCGGAGGGGCCCGTCACATTGGCCGCGCCGCCCGCATCGGAGAAGAAGCGGTTCATCTCGGCGCCAACGTCGGCGCGCGCGGTCCCTGCGACTGCAAGATTCGCGGTCGCGGCAAGTCCGGCCCATGCGCAGGTCGAGCGTAGGATGCGGCGCCACAGGCCGCTACGGCGATCCTTCCCCATCAATAGTCACTCCCCACCTTGGTGTTGGTCAGCGCGAAGATGCGATCCATGATCTCCTCGGCGCTCAAAATGCCGTAGCCGACCGGAATCGTTCGCTTGGTCAGCGTGTCGAACAGCACCAGCGCCGGCGTCTCGTTGCCGCCGACCCCCATGCGCGCGCGCTGGCCTGCGTCGACGACATATCCCGGAAACTCGCGGCTCGGACCGCCGTCCATCGAGACGGCCATCACGGTAATGTGGTGGCTATCGGCGACCGAGCGGAGGATCGGCGAAAAGATGTCGCATGCGCCACAGCTCTGCGCGTAGAAATAGAAGAGACCGTAGCGCTGGCTCAGGTTCGCGAGCACTCCGTCGCGATCGGCGCGGCGGTTGTCGAGCCAGGCCCTTTTGCCGACACTCGAAACCGGGCGCTGCAGCGTATAGTCGAGCTCGGGCTTCTGCCATAAAGCGCGCTGCCAAGTATCGGAAAAGGTTGACGCCCGATCGAGCTGCTCCCGCTGGAAACGGACATAGGCGATGACATTCTCCTCGGAGGGATCGAGGATCGCCCGGGCTTTGAGCTCATCGAGTTCGCGCGTGACCGCCGCCAGCCGTTCCACCGCGCTTCGCTCCGGCGGCGGAGTGTCAGGCGCGTTCTGCAGCCGCGGCTTTGGCTTCGAGCAATAGAACCATTGTCCAAGCCGCCGCTCGCCACAGTAGAAATCGTCGTTGCCCTCGCCGCGTTCGAAGTCCGCGCCGCTCGTGTGCTCGTCTTGCGCGAGCGCCGGCGCGGCGAAGCTCGAAATCCATAGCGCCGCCAGCGCGGCCATCATCCTGCCAGCCATGTTCCAGCTCCCTTCTTCGCCGGACGGTTCTGCGAACCGCCGGCCTTTTGCGCGGAGGATTTGGGTGAGCGCGCGCGGCAGGGCATGGTCGGCCCCGTTGCTCGCATGGAGGCGGTAGAGGCAATGGAAAGGCCTGCGGGCAAGGGCGCGATCATTTGCCGTGCAAGTCATAATAGCCCTCTATCTTCTGCTGAATCTGGGTCATGGTCTCAACCTCATCGGGAAGTTTCGCGGCGTCCATGAAGTCCGCATACACTTCGGTAAAATCCATCACCGACAGATCGAGCCGCGCAAATTCGTCGATCGTGAAGCCCAGGCATTGTTCCTTCTTGGGCTTGTCCCAGGGCTTGCCAAGCTGCGTGCGCCCCTGCTCCTGGAGGACGCGGCTCAATTTGCTCTCGAAGCAGCAATAGGCGGTGCGCTTGGTCTTGCAGATGCCGAGCACGCTCGAGGAGCAATAGGTGCCGACCTTGTGGCAGAACCCCATCCGGTCCCTGATATCGAGCTTCATCTCGTCCTGCGAACAGGCAAAAAGCGCCAGGAAGGGTGTGGCGAGCGCAGCGATCCCGGCGGGGCCGGCGGCAAGCGCGGCAGCACCGGCGCCGGCCGACAGCAGGCCCGAGACCTTGCCGGCGCAGCAGTTGATGAGACCGAAGACCGGCTTGTGACACGTCTCGCGTGCGCCCCGGAAGAGACTGAGGTCGTCCTCGTCGAACTCCTTGCCGGCCTGGTCGATCGCGTGAAGCGCGACCAGCGCGTCCTTGAGCTCAGTTGACGCCTCGCGAACGATCGGCTCGCAATCGCCATTGATGCAATAGACGTCGTCGCCGCAAATATATTGTGGCGCGGCCCCAACGTTGCCGCCGGGCGCCGGGCAGCGGTAGATGCGCTCCTCCACGCGGCAGGCGCCGTCCTGATCGTCGTCGAGGCACTCGGTGCGCACGAAGCTGCATGCGCTGTTGGCCTCAAGCTCGCTGCAATCACTCGCCGGCGAAACAATATTGCACTGGTAGGAGCGCCGCCACTCCCAGCACGGTTGGGTAATAGCCACGCCATCGATGATCCGCGTCGCCTCGCCTTGCGTGCACAGGTCGGGGCCCGACGGGACGCATTGGCTGTCGCCAGCATAGGCCTGACAACTCGCATCGCTGCGCTCGACCGTGACCGATGTTTCGCTGGCGCGGGCATACCAGAGCTTTCCGGTCGCCGGCATCTCGGGGCTGCTCGACGCGATCTCGGCCGTGCAGCTCAGCGTCCGCACGCTATAGTCGCCGCAGAATTTATTCCCACTCCGATACCCGACGGCGACGCTCGCGGCGCAGCCGCCCATCGAGGGACCACTGACCCAGCAGCTTCCATTCGCCAGCGCGCCAGCGAAATCGCTGTCCCGCGGAAAGGGCGCGCCGTAAACACCGTCCCCTGCCGCATAATATTTGTAGACCTGCCGTGTCGTGGCGCGCGGAACCATGGCGGGCGCGCAGGTCCGCGTCTCCTCGGTCAGCTGGCTCCCGCGGTTGCAACTTGCCTCATAATAGCCCGTCGCGTCCGTGCCGGGCGGCAGCGGCGTGCAAACCCCCGCCGATCCGCCCATTTCCTCGCCGTCCAGATAGGTCGACGGGTCATTTTCGACCGATGTCGCGCGGCGCGTTGTGGCAAGAATTTCGTCATTGCTGAAAGCAGGCCGCGTGCGATCACCGTCGACCGTGATCCGATATGGCTCGCTGCTCTGCCTCGCCGATGCGCCCGCCGCCTCGAGACGATCGGGATCGTCGAAATAGTCGCCCTCGGGCAAAGCAGTCCCCGCATATCCCGGAACCGCCTCGGCTCGCGCAGCGTCGGTCGGAACAAGCGTGCTATCGCGCCGGGTTTCGTTTCCGAGCTTGCGGCCCTCTTCCCGGGCCTCTTCGACGGTCGTTTGGGCAAGCACGGGCGACGCCGCGGCCAACGCGGCCAGCAGACAGACAAGGGCGCGCCGCGCGATCATCGCGCCGGCCGATGCAATCGCTTGAGTCCAACCGCCGCAACCCGCGCGCCGGGACCATTGGCCTCGGCAAAGCTGGTGAGCGCATATTCCAGCGTCACATTCCCAACCATGCGGTCGTGCGCCGGAACCTTGGTACGGCAAGCGAAGCCCGCGCAGAGGTCGAAATCGGACGAGACGGCGACATAGGTCGGCACCGCGGCCACATCGAACGCACGAAAGAGGCGCGGATCGATGCCGATATTGGCGAAATCATCCTCGCGCGCAACGATCCTGCCGAGACGCTCAGTGAAAGCGCGCATGGAATTGTCGGGGAAGCCGCGAAACACGACGACGCCACCCGCCCGCGCCGTATCCTCTATCAGCCTCCGCAGTGCCTTGGGCGGCATCGAAAGGCTGGCGAAGACGATGAGTTGGGGTGCTTCGCCGGCGCCGGCCCCGATATTCGTCGCCGCACCGGCGACAATCTCGTCGAAATCGATCGGACCCGCAGGACCCTTGGGCAAGTCGGCCGTCGCCACTCGCTCCATATTCTGCGTGCCCCCGACCCGAACCGACGCGGCGTCCTCCCGGAAGGCATCGCCCCGATCCTTGACCTGCTCCACGAAGGCGACCGCTTCGTCCTGCATTTCGGCGGACCGCTTTCGAACCGCCTCGAGGTCGAGCCCGTCGACTGTCTGCGCGAGGAGTGCGGTGACGCTCGCCGCCGCGAGCAGCGCGCCTCCAGCCAGGATCAGTTTTCGCATCCGCGCCTCCTAGAACACACAGCAGTTGCGCTTCCGCCAGACCAGATAGCCCATATCTTCGCCGCCGGCGGGATAGGCACGCCCGGCATCGGGCGGCATGGTCGAGGCGCCAATCGCCGAGCAGGCGAAGCGGCCGTTCACCGTCGGGATCGGATTGGTCATCTGGAACCGATATTGCTGTTTGCGCATGATCGGCATCAGATACTTCTTGCACAGGCCCTTGGTCCCCATCGTCCCCCAGGCCAGCGCCTGGCGGTGCATCTTGTATGCGAAGCGCGAGAGGGCGAGCCGCGACGACTGCACATGGCCGATCGACGCGGGGATATTGCCGTTGAGCGGATACATCGAGCCCTGGCAGCCCGCGCACCAGAATAGCTGGTCGAGCGGCAGGTTGGCCGTGGCGGCGACACAATCACCCGCGCAGGCTGCCTTGGCGATCGGGTTCGCGAAGACGACGGCTTCAGGATTGATGAGCGCCGCAAGCGCATCATCCTGCCAGAGCGGATCGACCTCGGTCATATAGGCGATGTCGAAGCTCGCCTGCTCGAAGCAGGCGAAATCGGTCAGAATCTCCATCCAGTAGAGGAGCGGGTAGACATACCAGTGCACATGCCACTTCGCCGTGCTCTGCGATCGGCCACCGACCATCGACGGCCCCGCCAGATAGCCTTGGCCGATGTCGAAACCGGGGGCGATCCGCATGCCGCCGAGGTTGGGAAAGCACCAGGGCTTCATCGTCACGTCGGCCAGCCGGGCAGGCTCCCAGAAACCCACCGAAATGCCGATGCGCGGCATCGGATCGGCGCAGGCACAGACGGGTGACGCCGGATTGTTCGTATCGGGCCGTCCGCTCGGCCAGATCTTGAGACCCCCCACCGACAGGGGGAAAAGGCAGGACCAGCAGACGTCCGTCACAGGATTGACGAACTTGCCGTTGCAGGTCGGCCCTGCGGCTTCCGCCACGGGCGCAGAGACGAGGATGCCGAGGAGGGCGAGCAGCGCGCCAACGATCCTGCGAAGCGCGCGCATCATTCGGTCTCCCGCGGCATATCGAGAAAGGCCGTGTCGGCGCGATGCTTGGCGCCGAGGTAGAGGAGCGTCGTCATCACCGCCGCGGCGAGCAGTACGCCGGTCGCGGCGGGCGCCAACCGGCCAACGAGTTCCCGCAGCTCGCCTTGGGCGACGATACTCGCGGCAAGCGTCAGACATAGCGCCTGCCATCCATATCGCAGGCGGCGCAGTCCGCACGTTTCCGGTGCCGCCATCGGCGTCGTCAGGAAGTCGAGCCAGAGGGGCATCAGCTCCGTCCTCCCGGTTTCAGCGCGATCTCGGAGACCCGCATGGTGCGACCGGTCTGGCTGACCACTGCCGGCGTATGCCGAATGCCGAAGGTGCCGGTCAGCCGGCCCTCCTGGTCGAAGTAGAAGCGACGCTTCCTCGCCGTCATCTGGTCGATCGGCGACCCCTTGACGAAGATGATCTTCGCGGCGGGATCGGCGTACCGTGCCAGCGCCCAGTCGAGTTCGCCCCGGTCGTCGCCGTCGATGAAAACGAGGTCCTGCCTGATCGCCACGAAGTCGAGAGGATTGATCCGCTGCCCCGCCGCGGCGATGAGATTGCCCTTCTGGTCACGAATGTCGTGCTCGATCAGTGCCGTCGGGTCATAGTCCCAGCTGCGCGCCGCGCGCGCGGGCGTGATCCCGCCAACCGGATCGGGTCTGCGCACCTTCGCTTCGACGCGACGCGCGAAGACCTCGTTCATCCGCGCGAGTTCGCCGCTGGACTCCGCCCGGCGCAACCGGCTCTCGATCGTGGCCAGCAGATCGGGCTCGATGATCGGAAACGCCTGCCCCTCCACGCCGAAATCTCGTGCTTCGCTCCGCATCGGTCCTGCCAGAAGTCCGGCGGCGGCGAGCCCGAGAGCGCCAAACATGATAGGTCCGGCCCGCTTCACAGGATGGGCACTCCTGTTCCGAGGACCTGGCGCGCGCACACGAAGCCGATGTCCGCATAGCGGCTATCAAATCCGTCGCGGTGTGGTGTCGCCGCGAAATAGCATCCGGCAGGTATCGCGCCGGTCGCGCCCGGGGCGAGCGGCTCGCCAAGCCGGGTCCGGGCCTTCATCCGCGCCACCGCCTTGCCGTTGATCGTGACGAGGTCCCCCCGGTGCGCGACGACATCACCCGCCACGCCATAGACGATCTTGCCGAAGGGCTTCGCACGTGCGCCGAAATGACGGCGCAGCAGCGGCGTGCGCGGCGGGGCGAAGAAAACATAGTCGCCCTTTGCGGGCATGCGGCCGCGATCGACGAGAAAGGCCCAGTTGGGAAGCGAATCCGTCGTATTGACGAAGAAGAGATGATGGTCCCGCCAGTCGCCGAGCCCGCCCAGCACGCCGCAACCGACGAAGACCGCAAGGACCACCAGCCAGACGCGCCAGCGCGCGTGCGAGCGCAGCGCGAGCATCTCACTGCCCGGCATAGCCGCCACTCCCGTCGAATGTTGAGACGGATGGCGCGGGCGGCCCGTATTGCGGCTCCGGCGCGCCCGGCATCGCCTGCATATCGCCCGGCGCGACGGTCCCCGGATACGCCATCGGCATCATGGCTTGCGGCGGCGGCGCTGCCTGCCCCGCAGCTGCCATCGCCTGGTCCTGTAGCCGCTGCAATTCGGCGGCCGAGGCCTGCCTTGGCCGCGCAATGCCCGAGGCGTAAACCGCGTCGCGCAAAGTGTCGGTGATGTCGGGGACATTCTTGGTGAGCACCGCTTCGCCGACCAGGACGACCTCACCTTTTTTCGCCCGATGCGCGAGCTCGGAATCGAGCGACTCCATGAATTTGCGCATCTCCGCCTCGACCTGTGCCGGCGGCGACGCCGAGCGCGCCTGGGCCTGGACATAATCCCCGACGATCGACGACAGGCGCGCCGCGACGATCCGGTCCTGCCGCGGCTTCACCAGTTCGCGTGTGACCCACATGCCCCAGATCAGCGCGCAGAGCACGAGAAGTCCCGCCAAGATCTGCGCCCGGCTGAGCCCGCCAAAGACCGGACGCCGGCGCCGGGCCGCATCGGGTACGGTGGGGGGCGGAAGTTCGAGCTCGGTCTGTTCAGCCATGGTCGCGGATCCCTTCCGGCAATTGCGCGGGAACGATCCGGTCCCGGCGCAGGATGATCAGGAGGATGGTGACGGCGAGATGTGCCGCGAGGAACAGGTCCCGGAAGGACTGGACACGCGCTGCATCCGCCTCGACATATCGGCGGGCGAGATTGTCGAGCTGATGCATCATCCCGTCGAGCGATCCGCCGCCCAAGAGAAGAAAGCCGAGCGCGAACACTCCCCAGCTCAGCAGCATCGTCGACAGCAGGAACCGCGACAGGTGCAGGCCGAAGGCGATCGCCGTGCGGCCATCCGGCAGCCGGAGCGCGCGGCGGGATTTGGCGGACGATGATGAGGCGATGCCGGTCATCGGCTATTCCGCCGCTTCCGCGAAGTCGGGAACGTGCGGTGCATCCCCTCGTCCGCGATCGGCAGGAAACGCGACGCGTTCGATCGCCTCGTCCATGCTATGCCCCTCTGCGACCAGCGCCTCGATCGCGGCGTAGACCGCCGGGCTCGACGAATAGACAGTCGCGGAAAAGGGATCGAGGACGAGCCTGCCGACCGCGAGCATCTCCGGGCCCTTGATCAGGATATCGGAATATTCACGCCCATTGATCTTGAGCGATCGCAGCAGCGCGTCGGTATAGTCGTCCATCTCGAAGCGGTCGTGGTTCTTGAAGTCCGCGATCGTCTCCGGCTTTTGCTCAAGGATGACGAACCAGTCCGAGTTTTCGAGCGCCGCGATCGAGCCCGGCGACTTGTAATAGTCGTTCAGCGACTGGGTCGCCGTGACGAGCGCGCCCCCATATTTGCGGCAGGTTCTGGCATAGATTTCGATAAAATCCGCCATCGCGCCGCCGCGGAGCATCTGCCACGCTTCGTCGAGAAACAGCGCCTTGGGGATCGAACGATCGACCTTGCGCATCATCTGCTGCGACATGAACATGATCGCGGTGAGCACCACGCTTCGAAGTTCCTCGCGTGAGGAGAGATCCGACAGTTCGAAGACGGTGAACTGCGCCGAGAGCTCGAACGAAGCCTCGCCTTCGAAGAAGCGGCCATAGGTCCCGCCCGACGAGAACGGACGCATGGCGATTCCGAGATCCATCGCCAGCGCATTGCCCGTCGCTTCCAGCGCCGCGATCACGTCGTCGATCGCGCCGGTCCGGCCCTTCGCCTGCCAGACGCTGTTGACGGCTCCGTCGATCAGCCCCCGCTCGGTATCGTTGAGCCGGTCGATATGGCGCGCCATCTGGCTCACGATCGCCTTCAGCATCGCCATGCAATCGAGAAGATAATCCTCGTTCGCGCCCGCCAACTCCGCGTCGATCATGCTGAACGGGTTGAGGCAGAAGCCCGACGAGATGGTGAATTCGACAAAGGCGCCGCCCTGGAGCTTGGCCGAATGCTCGAACGATCGCCCGTCGTCGATCACGACCACCCGCGCCCCTGCACCGCAAAGCGACGCGCACAGCTCCTGGAGCGTGACCGACTTGCCCGACCCCGACTTGCCGACGACCGCGACATTGTGATTGCCGGCGGCGTTTTCGAACGGGCTCCAGAAGAAGGGCTGGCCGCGGCGACCGATCAACATCAGATGCGGCACCTGTCCGCCCAGATACTCGCCCTGGATCGGCGCGAGGTTGGCGGCCGTCGTGGTGAGCAGCGTGCGAAGCCGCTTCATCCGATCGAGATCACGCGCGAGGCCGTTCGCCATCGTCATCGGCATCGCGCAGAGCAAGCCCATCACCTGCAGGTAGCGATCATCGAGAAGGTCCCAGCCCGCCGCGCGATAGACCGATTTCAGGACCCGCTCGTTGGCGTCGCCCCGCCCCTTGGGGGAAAAGGAGGTGACGCTGAAGAAGACACGAACAAGCTTTCGCCCCTGGCGCACCTCGTCGTTCACGAACCGCCATTCCTGGGACTGCTCGCGCAGTTGCGGCAGGAACCGCGCCGACTTTGAATCGGCGAGGCTGGTCGTCCGCATGAACTTGAAACTTGCCTTGTTGCTCAGCGCCTGGGGGTCGGGAAACTCGATGCAGAGGTTCGTCGAAACCGGACACGGCATCCGCAGCTTGTCGGTGAACATGTCACCGATGAGGCGGGCGACGTCCCAAGGCGCCCACCGCGTCGGGAGATTGCGGACCGAGAAACTCCGGACGTCGAAGATATCGGGGAAAATCTCGCCGATCTCCGGCGCGTCATCCACTATCTTGCCCGTCGGCCGAAATCGCTCGGTTCGCAGCAGCATCCGGTCGGCCTCGATCCGGAATTCGACATCGCGCCGGATGGCCTGATCGGCGATGGGATCGAACGGATTGTAGTTGACCACATCTTCGCCCGCCGCGGTCGTGGGCGACGTGATGTCATCGATCCAGGCGATAAGATCCGCAGGCTCCATCCGGCGCGCCGAGACGTTGATCGACGCCAGAGCGGAGATCAGGCCCTCCATGACGGCGACAATCTCCTCGCTGGTCAAGCTCGAGCTCTCCGGCGTCGAATAGGAGATGGCCACGCGGTGGTTGCGCAAACTGAACGGCGCATCGGAGGAGAGCGATTGCCAGACGCCCGCGGTCAGAAAATCGACGCGGTGCTTGGCCATGCGCTCATAGACGCCGCGCGCGGCATATCGCGGCAGATACCAGCGCGACAGCCGTTCGCCGATCCGCGGGCTCATCCATTGGTGGAATTGCAGACAGCCCGGCGTCGTGATGGCCTCGGACAGAAACTGTGTGAGGATCTCGCCCGTGCGCTCGTTCGCTCCGATGAGCGGGCTCGCCTCCACGACAAAGCCGCGCGACGCGCTGTTGTAGAAGATCCCGGTCTTGGGATCATGGCTCCGATAGGGAAGCCAGTCGGCGAGCATCGGGACGCCGAGCTTTGGCCGTTCGGTGTCGGGCCGCGCGGTATCGCCAAGGATACCAGTCACCATTCGTTCGAAGAGGCCGCGGTCCGCCATATCAGTCGTCCTTCGCAACGTTCGCTGGGAATCCAGGCGCCCGGGTCGCCGCGGGAGCCAGGCGATCCGAGACGTCCGCCTTGATGGCGCCGAGGGGGTCGTCCTTGCGCGCACGGGCGGCGGCCACCGCGTTGGGCGACGGGAGACCCGCGGTGCGCGGCACGTCCGCACCCTGAGGCGGATCGGCCTGGTCGACCGCGTCGGCCAGCGAGACAAAACCCATGACGCCGCCAGGTGCCCGCGCGCTCGCCCGCGGCGGCGCGAAGGCCTGCTGCCAGTCGCCGCTCGCGACGACCGCATGCACGGCAGTCGCTTCGTGAAGGCGGCCCCGCTCGTCGATGTAGGGTTGGAAGACGATCCGCAGCACTCGCTCGCGCGTGCGCGCGGGATCGCCCGGCGCCGGCCTCACGGGCTGCGCGCGCGCAACGCGCACAGCTGCGGACTCGCCGAGCCCGGGCTGGCCCGCCGCGGGAAC
Organism: Sphingopyxis bauzanensis; assembly: GCF_002205675.1. GTDB lineage: Bacteria > Pseudomonadota > Alphaproteobacteria > Sphingomonadales > Sphingomonadaceae > Sphingopyxis > Sphingopyxis bauzanensis. Next base: position 927,891 of record NZ_NISK01000002.1, read on the forward strand.
GAAGTCGCCTTCCTCTCCCCCGCCGGCAATCGCCGCGAGAGCGCGGTCGTCGATCGCGGCGCTCGGCGCGCATACGCCATCCGGAGCGTCACAGGAGAAGCTTCCTCGTACATTCCCGCCGAGGCTGGCGCAGCTCCCCAAGAGAAGCAGGCCGCTTGTGCCAAGGACGATCGCGGGGCTGCGGCGCAACCGCCGGCGCAGCGCCCTCACGATTTCGCTCCCTTCAGCCATTGTTCGAGGAACGCGCGCGGGCGGTAGCCTTCGAGCATCGCGCCGTCGCGGCGCACGATGACCGGCGTGCCCCGCATGTCGTTGCGCGTGGCAAAGGCCTCATTGGCATCGAGACCCGAGGTGTTGCAGGCGGGCGCGGGCTTAAGGGTCTCGCCGGCATAGACAGCGTGGAGCGCGGCTTCGCGGTCCTTGGCGCAGTAAACGCGGTCGGCGATGTCCCGGCTGCCGAGCACCGATATCGGACGCTCGACGACCCGCACGTTCATCTCGCGAAGGACCTGGGCAAGCGCGCGGCAGTAACCGCAGCGAAAATCGGTGAACACCGTGACCGTCTCGCCAGCCGGGTTGCCCCAGACGATGGCGCCATCCTTCGGCAGTCCCGCAAGCGAGAGGGTGCGGCTTGCGGCCGCCGCGACCTGGCGTTCGGCCTGTGCCGGCATCGCAGCGCTCTGGCCGTCAGGCATTTCGCCCGCACCTGCAACGCTATTCGCCCGCGCCGCCGCGCCGACCAGCATGACCGGGTTCATCTCGAGCAGACGGGCCGCTGTGATGTCCTGGCGCGTCTCCATGTCGTAGACCCGGCCGATGACGAGATAGCGGGCGCCGACATCAACATAGAAGAGATTGTCACCCGCAACGACCTCGCAGAGCCCGCCGATGGTCGCGCAATCAACCGAGCCGATGACCGTCTTGGGCAGTCGCGCCTTGAGCAACGCGCGCACCTGGCCTTCGCTCACGGCAGCGTCCGCCGCGAGTGCGATCCCGGCGGCGCCGAGCGTGACGAGACCCGCCGCGAGGAGGCGCGAGGGGCGCGCGAGACCGCGCCAGCGTTCAATTCCGGACATAGACACCCTCCAGGAAAACGATCTCCACATCGATGCCGGTCGGCATCTCGATCACCGGCTGATATTGCTCGGCCCGCTCGATCAGATATTTCGAGACCATGTCGCCGCTCTGGGCGACGCCCTCCCCGAACCCACCTTCGAGGATCTCGCCGGTCGACAGCTTGTCGCGCTTCCCGTCGGTCGAGATGTTGGTGCCCTGGAAGACGCTGTTGGCATTCGCCGAAAAGCCTCGCCCGAAGCCGCCCGCGAGCCCGGCGAGGAAAGCCTGGGTCACGAGCGAGCCCTCGCGCGAGACCACCCGGCCCCGCACGCCGGTCTTCCCGCCAAAGGCGAGGAAGCCCTTGACCTCGGACACCGCATAGCGGCCGCCCGGCTGCGGGCAGGTCATCTTCTGCAGCTTCACGTAAACCTTCTCGGCCGACAGATCGCCGCGCGCGGCCCCGTTCACGAGGCAGCCTTCGATCCGGGTCGTGAGGACGCGCCCGTTCTGGAGGACCGAGCGCGCCGGTCCCGTCACGCGAAGGACCACCGGGAGCGGGTCGGTCTGGCTGTTGACCCCCGCGCTCGCATCCACGCCGACGATGACCTTCGCGCGCGCAAAGCTGTTCGGCGGAAGATAGTTGATGCTGTCGGTATAGAGCGTGTTGCCCTTCTCGACCCGCGACGCCGTTCCACCCTGGCCGCCGGCGAAGCTGACGAGCTTGACCTCGGGTGGCGCGCCGAGGCCGCTGGCACCCTTCTGTGCGGTCGCCGCGCCATCGGGCCGCTGATAGGCCTGGGGACCGGTGGGGCCGTAGAGTGCGCCCGGACCGGGTGCCGGCGCCGGCGTCCGGCGCTCATTGGCTTGCCGGCGCAATTGTTCGTTTTCCGACTGATAAGCGGAAAGCACCCGCTGGCCATCGGCCTGCATCGCCTGGTTCTGGCCCTTGAGCGCCTCGACCTGCGCGGTCAGTTGCTCGAGCCTGCGGTTTTGCCCGTCGATCGACTTGAGCTGGTTCTCGGTCGACTGAAACCTGTTTTCGGAGAGCGCCATCCACTCCTGCTGCGAGAGATTGCGGTTGACCATGTCCTTGGTCGACACCGCGACCTCGGTCTTTCCGTCGTCCTCCGCCGCCGCTTCCGATTCATCGCCAGAAAAAATCCAGATCGACGACAGGATCAGCCCGGCGCCCGCCGCGCCAGCGAGGAGCAGCCGCTGCCGCCGGCGAACAGCCTCGTTGCCGGCGAGATCGCCTGTGAGCGGCGAGACGCCTTCGTCGCTCGGCTCGTCGAGCGGTTGGCGTTTGCGCTTCAGGAAATCGGCAAGAGACATGGGTTCACCTTCCAGTCTGGGAAACGAGGTAGGCGGTGGTCGCCTTCCCCGGCGGCAGGGTCCTCTCGGCGAGCGAAACCGCCAGCGCGCTGGCCGGGGCCACCATCGCTTCGGTCAGTTCGACCGCCTGATCGCTCTTGTTTTGGATACGGAGGACCTTCCCCGAGAGGTCCGTCCCGCGATACTCGGCCACGAGTTGGACCTTGAGCGGGCCGACATTGACGGACGTCAGGCTGCGCTGGCGCATCTCGTAGCCGTCGACGATTGCGCCCGCGTACATGGCCTGGACAAGCTCGATCGCCGCGTCCTGCGGACCGCGCGATGCCGCCGGCTTTACCTCGGCCGCGCGCTCTTTCGCGATCGCGGGATTGGAGATGAAGATCTGGACCGCCTGTTCGCCATCGATCCGGCAAACGAATTTATAGACATATCCGCGCTTGCTCGTGGCGAAGAAGGAGAGCGCCGGGCGCGCGAAGCCGTCGGGTACGGACAGATAGATATCGCCCCGCACCGGTTCGTTGACGACCGAGAAATCGTCCGCGGGATTTCCAGTCGAGATCTTCGAGACCGAGGCGAACTCGTCTTCGACCAGACTGATCCGCGTGAGGTCGCGCGCCGACGCCGTGCAGTCGACCTGGCTGCTGTCGGACGCCATCACCGTCTGGTCGGCCCAGGCTGGCGCCGCTGCGACGAGGACAGCGGCGGCGACGAGGCCCGCACCAGCGAAGCGGCTGAGATGGCATTGGACGCGCGAGAGGAGCACGGCTCCGATCGCGGCGCTGCCCATGGCGATGACCGACATCATAGGTCCTTCCCCTTGTCCGGCGTCACCATCCCGAAGCCGATCAGCTTCAGCGACAGCCCGGAATATTCCCAGTCGTACCGGAAGGTCCGGTTCTCGCTCGAGATGACCTTGTTGCCGACGATCGTGTGGAGCTCGCCCGTCACCTCGGAGCGCAGGTTCGTCGTGTCGATTTCCATCTTTTCGATGGTGAAGAATTGCGCGATCGAGGATCCGCGCTGCTCGCTGACGATCTTCATGAGGTCCGCCTTGATCCGGCCCTGCATGCGCGGCGCGGTAATCTCGAGGACTTCGGACATCCAATATTCGAGATTTTGCGGGCTCCGGTCGAGGGTCAGCACAACGGTGTCGCGCGTGATCATCTCGAGATATTCGCGGCTGACGCCAGCCGAGCTGACCGTAAGCGGCGAGCGCAGGACCGGCTGGAGGACGACCTCCCGATCGCGGGAGATGGTCACGAGGAACAGCCCGATCGTGATCGCGGCGAGCGCGGCGGCGGCGACCGCCAACATGTTGCGCTGCCGCAGGATCCGCTGATTGTGCGAATGGCTGAAGGAGAGTTCCATGTCAGCCAGCCATTAGGCGCAGATATGAGGGTGGCGTGGCTCTCAGCCCGGTAAAACCGGACGGAAGATGCCAATAGGCCATGTGCAGAAGCCATGACGTTGCCCGGCCTGCCTTAGCTTTCCTGAGACCCCACCAGCCTGCACCCGAAAGAAACATGCCGATAAGGATATGCTGAGACAGGATCCCCCATGCGAAGGGAATGACCATCGCCAGGAACTCATCCAGCGTCCACAGCCCGATCAGCTCGGGATCGTCCAGATGAGTCGGGATGACATATTTGTCCGCGGCCATTGCACCACCCTCTCCTTGGATCGGCCGAAGCTGCCACCTCGACCGGTCGCGGGACCTTTCAGATCGTTGCCGTCACCGTCGAGGTGACGATCGGGATGCCGGTGCCGGCGCCGACGCCGACCCCGACGGGGATTGCGATTTGCCCCATCGAGAAGCGCCCCGAGGCGAGCGCGACGATGCCGCCCGCGAGCGAGAGGACGGTGATGATCTTGCCGCCCGAGCCCTCGAGGAAATCGGTGAATGTGTTGAGGGCGGTGTCGAACGTCGTGTCAGCGCCCGCGAACGCCGGGCCCGCGGTCCAGGCGAAGAGAAACAGGACAAGCAGAGCGAGGGCGATCGCCAGCTCCGCACGTCCAACATTGTTTCGGACAAGTTGCATGGTGGGTTTCCTTCTCATCAAGACGCGACCGAACCGCGCCCAGAAGGAAGCTCACCAATCGTTCCGCTCCCGGACAAGCGGCCCCCGACCCTGCAACTCGATTCGGGAGCCCCGGCGACGAATTTTCTTTCCCAAGTTGGTGATTTCGGGGCGCTTTGCCCCGTCCTGAGGGGCAGGGCGCCCCTCCGCCAAGGGCGACATGGCCACCGATCGGGGGCACAATGCCCCGCAATTGCGGACAGAAGCCCGTCACGGTAGATTCGCGGCTGCGGACTCGGGTTTTGTTAACCATTCGACGTTCAACAAAGCGGGATCGGGGGCAACGCTTGCCGGAGGGCACGCTTGTGAACAGGGTCAAATGGGAACGTGGCGTTTATGACCGCTGACGCACGAGACTTTGCGCTCGAAATCTCGGAGCTCCTTTTCCGCCTCACCACGGAATGCATCCGCGTGCGCTCTAACGAAACCCGCGCGCACGAAAGCCTTTCGAGCCTCACGCTGCACGTCGTGGGCACGGACCGCGACATGGCAGGCCATGACACCGACATCCTTCGACAGCATCTGAAACTCATCCCCGCCTCCGGGGATATTGCCGTCCTGCTGGCGCTGCCTCAGACCTGCATCGACCGGCTCGGGGGCGTCAGGACGAGCCTCGAGAAGCGGGTCGGCTACCGGCTCACGTCCGAAGACACGCTTTCGCTACTGCTCTTCAACTATGTGGTCGAACAAAAGGCCGCGCGCGTGCTCGATACGCTCGGTCTTGGCCGGTCCGAAAGTCGCGACCCCGGCAGCGAAAACGCTTCTTTCTCGCAGTGACAAGCCGGGCTTTGGCGGACGTCGCGAGTGCCAATCTGGCCCAAACCGCGCTTGCAAAGCCAATTTCGCTATGATTGTCTTGGGTTAACGGAGCGGCATTGGGGGTCGAAATGTCATCTCTTGCCTGGTTTGAGGCGTAGATTATGGACGCCGGGGAAAGCGGGAATCCGCTCCGCGACTATATTCCGCTGATCCTCGAATCCATGGCCGCGCAGGAAACGGCGCAGCGCGCGCTCGCGCAAAAGACCGGGATCAACAAGACCCGGCTCGGCCTCCTCCTTCACCGCGATCCGGCCAAACGGTCGGTGATCACCCAGCCTGAGCTGGAGAAAATTCTTCATGCGCTGGGGACGAATATCCTGCAGGCCTATACCTGCCTAGAGACCTTCCAGGGTCTCGATCTCCTCGATCGCCAGCGCTATTCCACGATCATCGCGATGCTTTGCGACATGTTCGCCGACCTACCCCGCAAGATCATCGAGGCGCTCGACGAGATCAACGGCATCGACGGATCGGAAGTGAAGCGCGACTGGGGCGCCCCGCTCCAACGCGCCGTCGTGAAGAAGGTCGCCGAAGAGGTCGTGAAGATCCGGGAGCGCCGCGCACGCCTTGTCGATGGCGATGATTTCGAACTCTAGCCGCCGGCTCGCGCGGCGCACCTCCGGCGATCAGCCAACCTCAGAAGGTCGAGATATCGGCCGTTCGCTGCCTCACCGAGGGCCTGGACGGCGCCTGCAGAGCGACGCCGTCCGCCGGGAGAATGACCGTCTGGCGCTGGAGGCCGCTGAGGCGAGACCAGTTCCAGAGGACATTGCTAACATAGTCCTGCGTCTCGCGGATCCGGGGAACCAGGCCTCCCCGCACCCGGCCTGGTCCGGCATTGTAGGCCGCGAGCGCGAGATGATATTGCCCGAATGTGTCCAGTTGCTGGCGCAAATAGCGCGCGCCGCCCCGCAGATTGCCGTCGACGCTGTACCGATCGACGCCGAGACCCGCGGCCGTCGCCGGCATCAACTGGGTCAAACCGAAGGCGTTCTTGGGCGACACGATGGTCGGGTGATACCGGCTCTCGCGAATGATCATCGCGTCGAACAGCCCCACCGGAATTCCATATTCGCAAGCGATCCGGCTCATCATCCCATAATAGGATGCGCGGCGCAGTTCGGCGTCGGAGCTCAGGAATCCGGTCGCCCGATAACCCGGCGATGCACAGCCCGGGACGAAGCGCCAAGTCTCACCCGAAAGGACCGCTCCCGCCCGCATCCACAGTGGGACGGAGATGGCCGAGACCGGCGCCAAGCTCTCCGTCGTCTCGGCCCCCTCGTCGTCAAGCAGGCCCCCGGGATCGCCGGGCATCGCCGGCGCTTGCAGTCGGGCAAGCATCTGCAATTCGATCGATCGCGCCTCCTGCCCATAGGCCAGCACTTCGGCTCCGAAATGCGGCGCGGTGCGGGCCGGCGCACCTTCGGCGGCGCCGCGCGCGCGGGCATCACCCATGAGGATCAGCTCTACGCGCCGCGCTATCGGCGGGTCGGCTTCCTTCGCATGCACTGCGCCCGTCCAGCACGTCGCCAAGCCTATCAAACCCATCAAAGCCTTGCGCATGACGCTTTCTCCCAACTGCCAGAGGCAAAGTTGAGATCAACGCGCCGCTCCCTGTCAATCCGCCGGCGACCCGCCTGTGCTAGTGGCGGCGGTGCGATTGGAGACCGCCGATGTGGCTGATTCCGAGAAACAGCGATGGCTGTGGTGGCGCGCGGATCGCCCTTCCCGCGCTCGTCCGGGAAGCGCTTGTCCGCTGGTATATCGGCGAAGGGTCGCGCGCCGACGAGGAGGCCGGGATTATGCTCGTTCAGCAGGCCCGCATCGGCGAACGGTGGATCGCCTGTGATTGTTTGGCTGACGGTGAAGCGCCGCCGATCCTGACGCCCGCATTCCTGTCTGAGGCCGACACCTATTATCTGCGCCGATTGACCAGTCCCAAGCGCCCGGAGCACCGCACGGATTGCCCTTTCTTTCGCGAGCAGGCAACCAACCGGCTGTCCGAGGTCCGTACACAGGACAGCCCGGCCGATCCGCCGATCGGCTTTTTCGAAGTGCTGCGACCGGCGCCGGAGAATCTGGCGCAGCGCCCTGAATCCGACACCACCGACGACCGAACGCGGCATGGGTCGATCCCGCGCCTCGCGCGGCTGCTATGGCGGCTGATGATGCTCTCCAGGCTCAATCATTGCCCGCCGCTCCGCGACGAGGACCCGGAACGTTCGATCTCGCGCGAGTTCCAGCGGCTCGCTTTCGCGGCCGCCCGGGTCGAGATTGCGCCGGGAATCGAGCTCGGCCGTGCGTTCTGGACCCACGCGCAGCCGCTCCACAGCAGACGCGTCTTTGCCGCGCTGCGTGCGCTTGCGCCGCAATGGCCCCGCGGTCACGCCCCACAGGGGTTCCTTGCTCTTTATGCGCAGCATGTGCGCGGCTCGACGATCGAAGTCGCGGACGGCGAACCCGTGGTGCTCGCCAACCGGGTCCAGTCGCCATCGATCCGCGGAAACCAGATCAAGGGTCCCTATCTGGTCCTGGTCGTCGCCGGACAATATCCCGAAGCGCGCGGCTATGCGGCACTTCGCGGCTACGCCCAGCCGGTCTTCAAGGGCAATCGGTTCGTGCCCGTCGATTCCGAGTTCGAGCGCCTCGTGCTTGGTGAGCTCGTCGAACTGCGCCGAACCCTCGACCGCGCCGGGTGGGATCTATCGATCGCGAAGCCGCTGTTCGACACGCTGACCCCGACAGGAGCCTGCAGGCCCGATTTCATACTCGAGGCTTGTGCCAGGCGAACCGGAGAAATCCGGCGGATCGTGGTCGAGGCCATGGGGTCTAGCGATCCAGACCATCTTGCGTCCAAAGCGGTCACACACCCGAGAATGAGGCAAATCGCTCCGATTTCCCTCGTTTCTTCGGAAGATCTAGAGTCTGGGCGCGTCGGCGACATCGTTCGCGGCGCCTTGGGAGTATAGTCGGCGTTGAACCATGAGGCCTCTCTTCGGCAAACCTGAGCGACAGGCTTGGGGCGCAAAGGTGTGGTCGCGCTCAATCAGTCCATGGCAGAAGATCTGGGCCTTGCTTTGCCGCCTCCCCAAGCTCAATTGAACGGAAGCGATGCCTGCCTGTAGCGCGGCCGTGCGGGCACGGCTCGCGTGTCGGCCTGAAGAAGCCCGCGCGCAGCGGGAGAAAGCGTATAGACCGCCTGACGTTGCCCGCCGCGATTATGATGATCGACGCAGTAGCCCTGATAATGCCTGAAGAGGAGGCCAGCGCGAACGAGATCCGACACCGCGCGGCTCACGTTCGTTTTGCCCGATACGCGGACACGCAAACGCACCTCGCTGTCGATCGCGCGCTCGGCTTCAGCAGGATCGGTAGAAAGGGTCCCCTCCCCTGTCAGTTCTCCGCGAACGCGTTCCTGAAGAGCCTGCCGCCGCGGATCCCGGTGGCCCATGGGCGCCAGCGCATCGCACAGCCAGTCGCGAACCGTCACTTGCTCGCCTTCATTCATGATGAGCGGGCCCGCACTGCCATTGGGTCCGGCTGCCTTGGCAATGAGGTTGAGCACCATGAAGGCATAGCGCGGCCGCGCGGAGCTGTGCGCCAGGACCTCGAGCAGCCCCGGCATATCGAGCGAGCTATTATCCGAACGGGATTGAAGGGCGGTTTCCAGCATCGGAACGAATCAAGCACATGAGGAACGAAAAGTGAATCCCCAAAATCGTCCTCACCGGACCTTTGTCATGTGTGACACTTTGCCCGAGGGTAAAGTGTCATTGGCGACAATCACCGAAAGTTGGCGCTCCTCAGCGAAGCGGCAGCCAGGCCGACGTCTCGGTTCCCGGTCCTCCGGAGAAAACCATCAGCGCCGCTTCGATCGAACCAAACCATTCCAGCGGATCGACCTTGTAGCGCAGCAGATCCTGATCGCTAAGCTTCGCGTCCCTGATCACGGCGATCGCCTTATCCAGACGCTCATGGCACTTCGCCTTTACGATCGCCGACGCGACGGGAAGCTGCCGCCGCAAGGTCTCGCTAACTTCGATATGGAATCCGATACTGAGCGACGCGCTGGAGAACTCCCAGTTTCCCGCGCCGCTCCCCTTCGCGAATAGAAAATCCCGGTGCCAGAGGTCGCCTGCGATCCTGGCGCTTTGCTCGACATGGCCTATCGCGCCGTTCCGCAGCCGGATGATCATGTCGTGATCGGCCTGCTGTTCCGGCAAGAGCTTCGACGCATCGAGCTGAACCGACCCGCGTTCACTCTTCGACCCGCTGGTCGCGGTGGCGCGGGCATAAAGCAATATAGCGGTCGTCAACAAGCCGCTCTGAACATGAAGCAGGGCAAGGGGATCGATGCCATCGGCTGCCTTTGTCACCTGGGCCAGCGCATCGCAGGCCCCTTGGGCCTGCTCAAGATCCGCGCTGCACGACTGAGCTCTCCAGGCTTGCCTCAGCGCGCTTGAGATTCTCTTGTCGCCGCCTTTTACTTCGATCGAGGTAGCGAGCTTCATGAGATTTACCGTTACCGGCAGCGTAAACGGGATGCCGCCGCCCAAAGGACTCTTCGCCAATCTTCGTCTCCTGCCGGCAGGCGCCGGTGCAGGCGACCAGGCCAAGGCGTTGCCGCGGACCTTGTGGCACCCGCCGTCCCGTCGATCCAGAGACAAGGCCAAAACCTTTGGCCCTATAGATCGAGCCCCAGGCCCCGCTCCGGCAGCAGGGGCAAAGTGTCACTACGGCCGCTCTTGTCGGGCGCGTCGGGTGTCTTGCCGTTGCCGGCGCCCTCGGTTGCTGGACCCGCCGGCAATGGCGGCAATTCGCCTCCAGCCGCGGGTATGTCGGGCAGCCCCAGACCGTCGATCGGCCCAGGATCGAACGGCGCCTCCGGCGCGGAGCACCGGCGCCCATCGATATCGATGCGCCCGAGCGTTTCCAGGGCGGATGTCTTATTGCCGGGATTCATATCGAGCTGGCGGGAGAGCTTTTCCTTGTCGTCGACGATCATGGTGAGCGCGTCGCGGACGCGTGTCACGGCGACGTTGAACAGCCGCTGGTTCGACAAATGCCGCTCATGCGACGACATGACGGTGATGGCCTTGTCGGTCGTGATCCCCTGCGCCATGTGCATGTTGAGACTATAGGCAAGATCGAGCCGCGACAGCATCGGATCGCCCTCCGCGAGCCGTAGCTGCTGCCGATCCGCCGTCTCCACTACGATCGCGCCGCTCTCGACCGTCGCGACGCGGGCCAAGGCCGAATTGAACAGGCCGCGCGCCTTGTCGTTGGCGGTCCAGCGGATGCGATCGCCTTCCCGCAGCGCGAGCGACTTCTTCTCGGCGAGCTGCAGGCGGTCGCGCTGTTCGGTTGGGGACAGTTTGAGCGGATCGAAGCGTATCCGTCGTCGCCCATCGGCGAGCTCGACCTTGCCGCTGCGAACTATCCTGACGACGTCGTAGCGCCCCGCCGCGATGCCGACATCCCGCGCACCGCCGGCGCCCACTTCAAGGGTCTGGCCGGGGCGGTAGGTCGAGACATGTCGCAGCTCCTCGCGGGTCGTGTTGATCCGCTCATAAACGGTGACCTGAAAGGCCTCGCCCTTCACGCTCCCTTCGGCGACCAGACCGTCCTGGATTCGTTCGTTGATGACGGTTCGGGCATCGCGGCCCGAAGCGAAGATCGCCGTCACCTCGCGTTCCGTGGGCGGAAGCGCGAGCCAGCGATCAGCCGCTGCCGAGGCGGGATCGGCTTCCTCGATGACGTTGTCGCCGAGTACCGCGAGTGCGGCCCCAGCCTTGCCGATATTGGCAAGCGCCGCGACCGTGCGCAGCTGATCGGTGCGCTGACGGATGTTCATGTCCATTCGCGCCATTGTGCCGCCGCCCGCCTGGATCATCGCGAACGCCTTGCCCGCATCGATCGAGGACAGCTGTTGCCGATCGCCGACGAGAACGAGCTTGTCCACGCCGAGCGTCTCCGCGATACCGTGAAGCTTCAGCATGTCGCTGCTCGAGACCATCGAAGTCTCATCGACAACAAGCATGCTGCCAGCGAGAGACGCGCGCGCCGCCTGGTGTCGATCCGTCCCCTGCTCCGCGATAAACCGCTCGTTGGCCAGCACGAAAGAGGCGATCGTCTGCGCCTTGATCCCCGCCCCTTCGGCAAGGTCGGCAACCATCTTGTTCTGAAAGGCAAGCCCCATGATCGCACGCCCTTCAGCCTGCGCGACACCCGCGACCGCCTGGAGCATGGTTGACTTTCCGGCGCCCGCGACGCCTTGCACAACGACCGAACGATCGGGAGACGAAAGGATCATTGTCGCGGCCGCGAGCTGGCCCGGATTGAGGGGCCGCTCGGCCGCGTCCTGGAGGCGGCCCGGCGCGGCATCCGCCGAGACGACAGGGCTAGCCAATCCCCTCCCCTTCTCGACCGCCGCGAAAATCCTCTCCTCGGTCTGGAGCGCCTCGCGTGTCGTCACCATGCGACCGGTTCGGTCGGCCGCTGCGGCGACGCCCTGGATGAGCTGCCTCCTGTCGACGAGCGCCCCGATCCGGCGCTCGACACCCTCGATCGTGACGCCCTTCAGACCGAGATCGAGCGCGGTCTTGGCGAGCGTATCGACAGGCCAGGCTGCTTCCCGCTCGCCAAGGATGCGAACCGCCGATGCAACGGCAAGCTGGGTTCGGGCCGCGGCGGGGGAGGCGACCGCGCGGGCGAGGCCGGTGTCGACGAGGGGATCGTGGGGGCGGAGCAGCCCGCCGAGCCGCTGGCGCGCCGTATCGATCGCGTCCGAGATCGCGCGATAACCCTTGTCGAAAATGCTGCCCGCAGGAGCAAAGACGGACCGCGCTTCGGCTGCCGCGACGAGCGCCTTGCCGTCGAAACCGAGTGCGGCCGCCCGGCTGGCCCATTCCTGTTTCAGCGCCGCACGATCCTCGACGCCGAGCTTGGGATCGCGCGACCGTTTCGTGATCTCGCGCAAGCCCTCCGGCGACTTGATGCCGAGATGCGTCGCGCGCTCAAGAATTTCCGCGCGCCGCTGGCTGAACTCCGCAAGAACAGCCTTCGGGACCCCCGCGATCTCGAAGGTTCCATGCTTTCCCTTCATGTCGAGGCTATATCCGAGGCGCTCCAGCTCGCTGCGCAGATGCGCGTGATAGATCGCGCCAATGACGGTGTTGCGGCTCCACAGCTTGTCGGCGTGCAGCGCCTGCCAATTGCCCCCCGGCATGCGTGTGAGATTGGCGATTACGGCATGGATATGACCCTGGGGATCGAGCGCGCGGCTCGTGTCGTGCTGGAAGAGGGCATAGACGAGATTGCCGGTCTGGACCGGAACCTTGCGGCCCTCCACATCGCGCCGTCCTTCCGCGAGATTCTTCTCGACCCACGCCATGGTTTTGGCGACCGCGGCCATGTTGGCGGCGAGGATGCGCTTGTCCCCTGCGACATAAGCCATCACCGACGCGGACTTTGGCATCGAGAAGGTAAGGTCGAATCCTGGGCGCCGGTTCTCGACCTGCGCGACCGCCTCACCGTCTGGAAGGCTCCCGTTCAATATCGCTTCGAAACCGTCTTTCGTGACCTCTCCAGAAAGTCCGAGATCGGTTGCACCTTCCCCCGCCCAAAGACTGACCTCGGAGGAGCCCTCGACGGTGTAATAATCGTCCTTCGCGAAATAGTTCGCAGCGCCTGCGGCCGAGCGTACGGGTGCGATCGACAGCATGGCTCAGATGCCGATATCGAGGCCGTCATCCTCTCGCCCGCTTCCGAACGCCTGTCGCAGTTCGAAAAGCGTCAAATCCTCCGGAACAGGCGGCGCCCCGACCTGTCCCTTGGGACCGGAATCCCGGCTCGGCGCTGGCGCTTCAGCCTCCGCCGATGGCTTGCCTGCGTACCGCGCCGGCGCTTCGCTCGCGGGTGCCGGCGCCCCGCCCGGCGCGCCCGTGGTCGGCGCCGTCTCCTCGCTCGGCTCTGGCTCGGCAGAGAGGATACGGGCGGCCAGATCGCGCGCGACATTGCGCGGTTCGGCCTCACCCTCCGACACCTGCGATGCGCCATCCCGTCCGCCCGCTTCGCCATCCTCCTCTTGACCGAACGCCTCTTCGGCGCGCTTCGAGCGGACCGGGCTGACATCGGCGCGCGCGACATGGCCCTCGGCCACGGCCGGATAGTCCTTCCACTCGAGGAGGATGCGCGCGGCGGGAAAGCCGTCGGGGAATTTCACGAACCCGTGAAGCGCGGGCAAATTGGTGATGTCGTCGGCGATCACGAGCGGCTCGACTTGCTTGCGAGGAGTCAGCGTCGAGGCGTCGCGCGTGTTGTTATAGCCATAGCTATAGGCCTCATCCATCTGCCGGACTTCGCGGTTGCCGATATAGCGTGCGCATTGCTCCGCGGTGTCCAGATCCGCGGTCGCAAGAATGAGCTTGGTGCGCGCGAGCGAGGCGAGATTGCGCGCACCCTGCTCGCCATAAACCTCGACCAGCTTTTCGAAACTATGGATGCCGAGGACCATCGCACCGCCGAAGGCGCGGCCCGTCTGGAGCCCGTTCTCGATCGCGGGCAATCGGTGCAGCGCACCAAGCTCGTCGAACATGAACCATGTGCGCAGGGACCGCGTGCGCGGGAGGGTCATGAGGCGGTTGATGGCAAGGTCCATCCAGAGCGTCAGAAGCGCCCTGTTCATCGGCAGATCGATATAGTTGGAGGTCACGAACAGGATCGCTCCGGGCTTCTTGTCACCGGTAATCCAGTCCCGGATCGAGAAGGGCTCCCCCTCATCCGGCAGAAAGCGCAGGACCTGCGCATTGGTGTTCATGACGGCACGGATGGATTCCGCCATACGCGCAGCTTCGGGTGCAGTCAGCGGGTCGGCGATGGTGTTCGCGAGGAAGCGATGCACGCGCTTCAGATCCGCGGTCATCAGATTTTCCGAAAGCGCGAGGTTGGTTGTCTGCCCGCGCTCCTGGAGGCGCATGCACATCTCGATGAAGAGAGTGCGTGCAGCGAGAGCCCAGAAGGGTTCCGAGGACCCGCCATCGGATGGAATAAGCGCGGCGGCCGCGGCCGTGAACTCGCTATGGGTCCGGCAGTCGTTGAAGATCGACCAGGACGGGCACCGCGCATCCATCGGATTGAGGATCGTGTCGCGCGCCGGGTCGTAGAAGGCCTCGACATAGGCGCCGGTGAGATCGAAGATCACCGCCGTGTCCTGGCGCGCGCGCATCTGCGCGACGAGGCTCCTGAGTTCCGTGGTCTTGCCCGATCCCGTCGTGCCGATGAGCATGACATGCGACTGCTCGGTGCGGTGCGGAAAGGGAATCCCGGCGAGCAGATAAGGGTGGTGGATGCCAGCTTCCTTGCGGGCACGGAACGGCATCGCGAGCACCGCGGCAGGCGAGTGCCCGGGGCAATGCGCATGCACATCCTCCTCGTACCGGGCCTGGTTATGTTCGAGGATCTCAGCGCGCAGGAGCGCGCGGTCGACGAGCATGGCGCCGCGCTCGTGGCGCTCCTGCAGGATGGACCGGCCCCGCCGATGCGATAGGTCGATGAACCATATCGCCGTCGGGATCGCGATGAAAATCGAGATGAGGAAAGCGCCCAGAAGACCGCGCGTTGCGGTATCCCAGGCCCTGATGACTTCGGGGATATAGGGGACCGCCTGCATGACCGTGCGCTCGATCTCGCCGGTTGGCAGCGTGACATTCACCCGCTTGGCGGGATCGAGGTCGACCCAACCCCAAAAGGCCGAATAGATCTTCATGCAGACAAGCTGGAATCCGTGCTCGTCGAGCTTGATCGACATGATGATGAGCCAGGCCGCAACGAACAGGAAGAACCACAGGATCACGGGCAACCGCGCGCCCGAGATCCACATCAGGAGTTCATGGGTCAGGAGCTGGCTGCCGCGCGTGAAATTCCCGGCATTGCGCTGGACGTTTCCGCGCGCCGAATGATGAGTCAGAGGGATGGGCCGACCGTCCGAGCGGATGTCCTCATGCGCCATGGAACTGCTCCAGTCGCCGGTCGGTTTCCGCCACCAGGCGGTCACGATATTCAGGGAATTGCTCGCGGATGATGATGTCGAGCGCGAGGTGCTGATACTCGCCGATGCGGGCCATGCGCCGACAGCTCGACGCAAGCAGATCGCTCCCCGCGAGATACCGGTCAACGGCGGCCCGGATGATGTCCGAAGGCGTGCAGTCGCCTTCTGCGGCGAGCAGCACGATCCGCTCATATTTGGCGCGGTCGAGCCGCACCGTGCAATGCTTGTTGGGAGTAGACAAACCAGGCCTCCTGGCAGGGAGGCTGGCGGGGTCTCAGGAACTGCTGGCGATTATAGCGGAATTTGGCACGGCGAACAAGATTGCCGTGGCCGGCGCGGGAGCCGTGTTCCGGGCGAACACGCCAAGGCCCCGCGTTTCCGGGACTTCTCGCCAATCCCTTGGCTGTCCCACGAGAGCACACGTCTGACACCTAGCATATCACGCTGATTTATAAGCGAAACCAGGCACCTTCAGGTGCGTTCGGTGTGTCTTTGAATTTAGGCATAATCCAGCACTCCTTTCGCACCTCATTTTGTCGTGAAAATGGCGGAAATCTGCGCTTCCGGCGGGGTTCTTCCTAGACCACCGGGCGCTTGAACGACAGCTATTTTCGGGTCCAAAATGGAAATCCGAAAGCAAATAGCCATCACAAGGCTCGATATTGCCCCGGAAATCAGCAGCATGCGCCAAATACGATTCCGAAGTTCCCCGACCTTGCTCCAGACGCACGGCCTGCTAGGGATATGGGGCGCTGCGCAAAGGGCAGCGCCGGACCTCGCAAGTCTGTTACTCAAGCACCTCGGAAAACTCATTTTCCGGGCTGCCGTCGCGCATGTCCAGACCTTCGGGTTAAAGGTGGCGGCGCATGTGAGTAACATGTTGCGAAGCCCGGCGGCTCCCGCGCCCAGTGCGCGGGAGTTCGGGAGCCTTCGCCGCGTCGCTCCGTTCTCCATATCCAGTCGTCGCACGCGGGCCGGAGAGAACGATGCCGGACCATCAAGGCACACCGCAGAATTGGCGTTTCGAGCCGCCAGAAATTGACCCCGGCGACATGGGGGCGTGGGAGCGGTTGAAGCGCGAACTGCCGGACGGTTGGGAACCGCTGACTGTCCAGCGGACGGCATATAAGCGCGCGCTCGGAGAGGTCCGTTTTCGCAACGCGATCGCTTCACTAGAAGCTATCGATCCCGATGCGGACCATGTCACCCCTACACTCTATTACGGGGCGGGCATTGCCGCACAGATGGGCCTTACGGCCTATCTGCTTGAACGCGGCTTTGACGACCATTGGTGTGCTAGAAATGTGGGCCTTCGGATCACTACCGCACTGGACTGGGCGAATGCCGCTGGCCTGAACCACGCGAACCCTTCAATCTGTCGGTTGGCAATCGTTCTCACACCTTATTGGAAGTGGCGACGGTTCTGGAAAAGCGAGATTTTGCGCAGTGCCGATTGTGGATTTAGGCCGGGGGACGTTCACGCCATTATCGATAATCTGCTGGACCACATCTGTAATGCAACTGGGTTTGAATATCCGGTCGCGGACAGTCCGCGCCGCGAGCAACTTTGACTAGACCAGCGTGGAACCGTCCCCAATTAGCGGATCTGAACGCGACGAGTTCATTCGTCGTTTCGAGCAGGCGTTGAGCGAGCTTCCCGAACGACAGCGAGAAATCTTTAGGCTGAGTGCGAAGGAGGATCTGACCTATCCGGAAATCGCCGACCGCCTTGGGATCAAAGCCTCCGTGGTTGCGCATCATCTGGCGAAGGCGTTGCGCTATCTCGACGGCCGCGTGATGCAGACGACGGGAACAGATCCCGCGCGAATGTGATGCACGTCGGGATAAAATCCGCACTAGGCACGAATAGCGCGTTGATAGAGCGGCGAAACCGGTACGTTTCCGGCCGACTTCTTGAGATTGCACGGTTCGCAGAGCAATTGGAGATTGGTGACGTCATTGGCGCCGAAACGGGCAAGGGGCACGATATGATCGTACCGCTCCGTTTCCAGCTGATTGATAAGCGCGGCCAAGCTTCGTTTGCAGGATCGGCACTCGCCTTTGTCACGATAAAAGATTGCGCGACGCGCCCAGATCGGGATTTTTGCGCGTTTTAGCGTCCCGGAGCGGGTCTTGTTTTTTTCTCCGAAGCCGGAATACTCAATATAGCCCGCACAGAGCCGATTGAATTTTTGGAGGAAGCCGACGTCGTTGAAGAGGACATGAAAAACCTCGTCTACAAGCTCATCGATTGCCTCGTGGAAACGATCGGATTCCGCGACGAAGCTCCAAAAGCTCTCCTCGTCCTCCAGCGCGCTTTCAGGGTATTCGACGCCATAGAGATCTAGGAATTTGCGCAGGAAACGACAGACAAGGTCGCCTCGCGCCACCTCCTCGGTGACAATTGGCACCGAAACCTCCCGAATGAAATCATGCAGATTGGTGTGCCGGTTGAAGGGTCGCATCAGCGATAGGGCCCGCATGTCGCCAAGTATGTCTTCGATCCCTCGAAGAAAGGCTCCAGGCGTCGAAACGACGTTAAAAACGGCATTTGCTAGATAGTAAACACTGAAACCGCGCGCCTCATAATAGTTCTCCACGCGCACGTCGCTCATCGTGAATTACGCCGCTTTTCCTGTGTCCGACAAGGACGCCCGCTTTCTCGCGATGCTGGCGAATGCGGTTCACGCATCGGCACGGATCGCAGCCTCAAGCTCTCGCTGTTTGGCGGCAGCAGATGGACAATTTCGGTGCGCATTAGATACATCCTAGCAAAGGCTTTATCGCGATGCCCAGCCTAAACCGGGCACCGCGAACAATCGTCATCGCGGAGACGGCGGGATGTCACCATCGCCATCAAGTGCGGCGCCAAGCTCGGCCAGCGCCTCGGCGAGATTCCGCTTCACTTGCGCGATGTCGATGCCAAGGCGAGCGGCGATCTGGCCATACCGTAGCCCATCGCTGGCGCTGAGCCGATAGACCGAGCGCCGGGGTTCGGGCATTGCGGCCAGCGCGAGGTGAAGCCGTTCGATCTCGGCGGGTGAAGGCCAGTCCATCATTGCCCCGCCCCCTTCTCTTCACCCTCGCCAGCGCGGAAGGCGAGCGAATAGTCGGCGGCCTTGCCGGCCTGCGATGCGGCGCGAAAGATCGCGCGGGCGTCGTCTTCGAGCAAGACGAGCCATGGCCCGATATAATCAGAATGTCGGACGGTCGGCACGATGCCGAGTTCGGCGATGTTCCGACCGGTCACCTCGGCGTAGAGGCCATTCACCGGGCGCTGTGCATGATAGGAAGGCGTCATCTTCTCGCTCCTTTCAAACCACTGCACCCGGCGCAGGAATGGCGGGGTGGGCGGCAGGAGCGGACCGGCAGTCCCGCAGGAGCGGCGGGCCGCACCCGCAGGGGCCAACGCAGTGCCGAACCCGATCTTGCTCGGGTTGCAGCTCGCCGCGGTGGGACTAGAGGGCCGCGACGCCCACCCCGCTATTCTGAAGCCGGAGGCCAACGCCATCGCGTCCGCTCGATGTCCGTGTGCCGGAAGGCCCGGCCCACGTCAGCGATTGTCACCCGCAGGGACGAGACGCCGCAGGTGGCTCGGTGAAGCGCAGCGGAATAGAGCGCGGCACCCGAAGGGTGGGACGTTAACCGATCCCCCTCAGCTAAGAATGCGAGCTGAATGCGCGCGCATCCGCCAGCAGCTATCGCCTCAGCTGACCGCAAGTCGCCAAATCGCGATTGCTATTATGTTCTCTCTATGTTCTCATCTTGGCATGATTCGAGTCGATACAACCCTTATAGCGGACGCATTGCTTACCGCTCCCGGCTGGGCTCGCGTGGGCATCACCGAGCCGTCGGAACATTTGCGCCGAGATGCCGCGGAAGAGCTAGCGCGGGCCGTCGCCGCCTCTCTGGCCGATGATGACGAGACGCTTGATCATTCCGATCAATTGGCGCTGGCGTTGTAATGCCAAGCGCCGTCCAAGTTGCGGGATGGAAGCCTAGCGTGTTCTGCCTGTTTCGGGATATTAGCCGTGCATGGTCGGCAAGCCCGCGCCTTTATCCAGCTCACGGAGCATTCACCGATGGATACCTTGACGCCAGCGGCGCGAGGCGAGCGTATGAGCCGGGTCCGTGGAAAGGACACGAAGCCCGAATTGCTGGTTCGGAGCTTGATACACCGCATGGGTTTTCGGTTCAGGCTGCATCGGCGCGATCTTCCCGGCAGTCCCGATCTTGCTTTCCCGTCACGGCGCAAGGTGATCTTCGTGCACGGCTGCTATTGGCACCGCCACCCCGACCCCTATTGCAAATTGGCTCGATTGCCAAAATCTAGGCTGGATTTTTGGCTGCCAAAGCTCGAAGGAAATCGACAACGCGATTTGCGGAACATCGATGCGCTAGATCGTTTGGGTTGGGGGGTCTTGGTGATATGGGAATGCGAGCTAAAGAACGTGGCCTCCCTAGAATTGAAGATTCGGACATTCTTGAAAACATGAAATCGGTTGAGCTGTTCGCGGGCGCTGGTGGGCTGGGTATCGGCCTCCATCAAGCGGGTTTTTCTCCTCTCAATGTCATTGAGTGGGATCGGTATTGTTGTGACACGCTCCGCGAAAATCTCGCGAGACGGGTCAAATCCCTGAAAGACTGGGGCGAGATCACGGAAGGTGACGTGCGCATCGTCGACTTCAAGCGCTACGAGGGCAAGGTTCAGCTCATTTCCGGCGGACCGCCCTGCCAGCCTTTCTCGCTTGGTGGGAAGCATCAGGCGTATGACGACACCCGCGACATGTTCCCGCAAGCTATCCGGGCGGTTCGCGACGCGAAACCGAAGGCCTTCATTTTCGAGAATGTGAAAGGGCTGACGCGGGCGACCTTCCGCAACTATTTCGAATATGTCCGGCTCCAGCTCGAGCATCCGACCGTGACCGCCAAGGACCAAGAGGATTGGATGTCTCACTTGGCCCGACTCGAGCGTCATCACACCAGCGGCGCGCGGCCCGACTTGCACTACCGGGTCGTCACGCGGCTTTTGAACGCCGCCGACTATGGCGTCCCGCAGCGCCGCGAGCGCGTGATTTTCGTCGGCATTCGCGATGATCTCAACACCGAATGGAGCTTTCCGAAGCCTACACATTCCATCGACGCCCTTTTGTGGGATCAAACGCGGGGCGATTATTGGGATCGTCATCGCGTCGCCAAGCGAGATCGCGGTCTGAACTCGCGTTTCCTCGTTCGCGCGCGAAACTTGGAGGAGAAGCCCAGCGAAGAGTCGTGGCGAACCGTGCGCGATGCCATTGAAGGTCTTCCCGACGCGGAGAAAAACCCCAGCGCCGCCAAGCAGTTCTTGAATCATCGCCAGCAACCCGGCGCTCGGTCCTATCCGGGGCATACCGGAAGTCCGCTCGATGAGGCGGCGAAGACGCTGAAAGCTGGTGTCCATGGCGTACCTGGCGGGGAAAACATGCTTTTCCGGCCGGACGGCACGGTGCGGTATTTCACGGTTCGTGAATCCGCCCGCCTCCAGACGTTCCCCGACGATTTTCTGTTCCATGGTTCTTGGTCGGAAACCATGCGGCAGTTGGGCAACGCGGTCCCCGTGATGCTCGCGCGCAAGGTGGGCGAGAGCGTCGCTGAGCAGTTGAGGCGAGCCGCGTGAGTTCCTCACGCGTTTATAATCCGCTCGATAAAATCAACCTCGCGAAGAGCATTGAACTCGAACTCCTCGCGCGTCCCCCCGTGCCGCTGGCGGAAACGTCCGGCGTCACGGGCGCGGGCGTCTATGTGATTTATTATACGGGCCCGTTCCCGTCCTACGCGGCCATAGCGTCGCCGGCGCCTTCCGATCCGGTCGCGCGTCCCATCTATATCGGCAAGGCCATTCCGCGCGGCGGACGCAAAGGCGGATTGTCCGAAGACGCTTCGGCCAAGGGCGACGCCCTCGCGCAGAGGCTTCGTCAACATGCCGCGTCGATCGCGGAGTGCTCGAATCTCGACCTCGCCGATTTTCACGTCCGCTTTCTCATCGTCGATGATGTGTGGATTCCGCTCGGCGAGAATATGCTCATTGAGACGTTCCGTCCTGTCTGGAACCGGGCCATTGACGGCTTTGGCAACAAGGATCCGGGCAGGCGCCGCAAAACCCAATTCAAATCGCCTTGGGATGTTTTGCATCCGGGACGCTCGGCGGGGATCAACACGACCGACAACGTCGCCTTGACGCCTGAACTGCTCTACCAGCGGATCGACGATTATTTCGCTGGACGTCCTCTCGCGAAACTTCCGAAAGCTATCGCTGATCAAGAAGAAGAGCTGCAGGAAGAGGCGGAGGACGCCGCCGACGAGGCATAAGCTCATAAGCCAAGCCTAAAAAGCGCCATACGCCGCAGCATCTTCCTTGCAGGGATTGCCACAGGTAGCGTTGTACTAGATGACGGCAAGTTAGGGGAGGCCGCCATGGCACATGACGTCGATGTCGCTGAACAGTTTGAAAAGCATTTAAATAGCCCCAAACAAACTTGGCTTCTGGGTGCTGGCGTCAGTTTTTTGGCAAACATTCCTCTAATGTATCCTCTGACAACTCGCGTTCTCGATTTGGCGCGCAACGACCTGTTTGGGGATGACGCGGAGGCGATCCGTGTTCTTGATTTTATCACCAGCGACTGTGGGGAAAGCTCTCACATTGAACATCATCTCACGCACCTTGGCGATCTAATTTCGGTCGCTGAACGCTCCCGAACAGGCGGAATCGAGATCGGCGGCGAACGGATCGGGAAAGAAAAGCTGATCGAGGTGCATCAAGGTTTGGTCCAGAAGATCGCCGTGACTGTGCGGTGGGGATTCAGAGCAGCCCGACAGAATGCGGCTGGAGAGGTTATCGAGGAAGCCCGGATTGGAACCGATGGCTCATCAATCGTGGACATCTCAGGCCATCGGAAGTTCGTCGAAGCCATCTTCGGAGCTAACCGGGCCGGTCTTGATTTTGTTCGAACGCCCGTCGAATTTTTCACCACGAATTATGATACGCTTATCGAGGACGCACTCGCGTTTGCCGGTATCGAGTTCCAAGACGGTTTCGTAGGCGGCGGCGTCGGGTTCTGGAATATGCGAAATTATGCCGCGAACTCAACTACGCGAGCAATTGTCTCCAAACTTCATGGTTCGATCGACTGGTACAGGTCCCATACTGGAAACGCCAATCTCCTGCGGGTGCGGTACGGAGACACCTATCCGGGCGAGGGCGGCTCGGTAATGATTTATCCTCAGGCTACAAAGTATTTGAATACTCAGCGCGACCCATTCGCGGAGATTTTCCAGCGCTTCAGGCAGCGTCTGGCGCAGGGAAGCGACCATGTGCTTCTCGTATGTGGTTATTCGTTTGGCGATGATCACATCAATGCCGAAATCGAAATCGCGATGTCGTCCGGCAAGAATCAGCTCACCATTGTAGCGTTCGTCGATGAGCCAAATGACGAACTTCCGCTGACGCTGCGCACTTGGCTATTGGAACCATGGGGACAGCGGATTTTCATCGCCAGCCCAAAGGGAATCTACCAAGGATCGAATGGTCCGTTTTTCCCAATTACCGACGGAAAACGAGATTGGTGGACTTTTGACGGGGCCGCGAATCTTTTCGCGGCAGGCCTGCCAAAAGATGTCCAGGAGGCAATGGCATGAGCGCGTTCCTTCTCGATGCTGATCTCGAGATCGGTACGGTGTTCGAGGTGGCTGGTGGCGCCATCAAAATTGCCCTCAAACGCGACATCACGGAACTGACACGAAGCCATAGCGGGCGCGTCTATGACGTGGGACAGATTGGCAGCATCGTCAAAATGCATCTCGGCCGAAAAGTCCTTTTCGCGACCGTGAGGTTGTTACGATTACAATCCGACGAAGAGGCCGCAGCTCTGTCGCCTCAGCAGGGCAAAGCTCTCGATCAAGATCGCAGGGTTATCGAGGCTGACTTACTCGGCGAGGCGTGGTTCAACGCAGCGGAGAATGAGCTATCATTCAAGCGCGGCGTGTCCACATATCCGTTGCCGCTGCAAACGGTCCATCTCATCACGAAGGAAGAGACTGACAAGCTCTTCGCCAGCGCGGAGAAAGCATCGGAGGACGGGCCGAACCGGCTGGTACCAATCGGCACCTATGTTGGCGCGACGAGGGTGCCCTGTCGCGCGAATATGGACAAACTTTTTGGTCATCATTGCGCGATTCTCGGATCGACGGGTTCGGGCAAATCGAGCGCCGTTGCCGCCGTCATCCATTCTATCCTCGAACATCAATGTCGGCCGGACCAGGAAACCCGCCCTTGCATCATCCTCATCGATCCCCATGGGGAGTATGCGTCAGCCTTTAACGGCAAGGCGAAAGTGTTTCGCGCCTACGACGCGCTCGGTCAAAACCCCGAGGGCATCTCGACTTTGAAATTGCCTTATTGGTTAATGTCGAGCGACGAATTTCGTTCGCTGGTGATTGGCAAAACAGAATTCGAAGCAACGTCGCAAGCCAATACCGTTTATAAGGCGCTTGCCCATGCGCGCATGGTCGGCGCGGGATTGGCGCGAAGCGCGGTCGGGGATATCCCCGCCGATCTCCCCGCCGGACAGCACCCCGAACAACCCGTGCCCTTAGCTGGGGTGAATGAAGATCAGCTCGCAGCTTTCGACCGCGACAAGCCCCGCCCGTTCACGCTGGCCGAATTTCACGCTCATATAACGGGTCGGCAAGCCAAGCGACTGCAAGGCGCCGCATGGAGCGACGTAACCCCTTCCGACTTTCAGAAGGACTATGCTTCGATCCTGAACAAATTCCGTGTATTAACGACCGATCCTCGGGTTCGTTTTCTGATGGAAGAACACGGACCCGGTGCCCCGACACTTTCCGAAATCCTATCCCAATTTCTCAATGTGGACGGCGCGGACGACGCCTGCTTGAAAATTATCGACATTTCGGGCCTGCCGAATGAGGTCGCTGGTCCGCTGACTGGCGCAATCGCCCGCCTTCTCTTTCAGTATAAGCTTCATCAATCGCGAGAAGAGCGTGAACGCGATCCTATATTGTTCGTCTGTGAGGAAGCGCACCGTTACGTGCCAAATCGAGGAGACGCGCAATACGAGGTAGCGCAGACCGCCGTTCGTCGCCTTGCGCGAGAGGGTCGGAAGTATGGGTTAGGGCTGATGCTCGTGTCCCAGCGTCCGTCGGACATAGAAGATACCGTGATCTCGCAATGCAATTCGTGGATCGTCCTGAGGCTGTCGAATAGCCGTGATCAGGAGCACGTCTCGCGGATATTGCCCGACAGCTTGACTGGGATGACCAAGGTGCTTTCATCCTTACCAAGGCAAGAAGCGCTTTTCGTTGGCGAGGCCGCCGCGATACCAGCCAGAATTCGATTGCGAACTCTAACGCGTGAGCAGCTGCCGAACTCGCACGACATCTCGTTCGCCGAAGGTTGGTCGTCGGAAGGAACGACCGCTGAGGGCCTCGCAAGCATCGTCGATCGAATGACTGCGTGATGGACCACCCACCTTTTTAGACACACGCCCCTCTGACCGATTGCTGAAACCGCCGAAAAACCGGCAACTCAAAAGACAGCGTTTGCCTGCCGCAGCAGTCCGCCTCGAAATGATCAAGGCTAAAGCTCGCCTATCAGAAATCCATGTTGGCGTGACGGTCGAACAGCCCGGCTAAGTGACGGGCGAACTCCTCCATGTCGGCGTCCGAGCACATGGCGGCGGCGTAGGAGCCGTCCTTCACACGCGTGAGCACCACGGGAAGCTCATAATCTTGCAGATAAATCTTAGCTGGCGAGCGTACCCCGGTCCAAAGATGAGCTATGAATGCCTTGATCAGATCAATCGAAGGAGCGGTTCTGAAGTCAAGCCCGGAGCCGAAGCGGAACACCGAAGGATTGCGGTTATGCGGCAGGAGCATAGGCACAGCACCGGCACCAGAATGAAAAAGAAGCGCTTCGCCTTCCTTCCCGAATGACCCATGCGCGACAAAATTCCGGAGCTGACGGCGCAGCACAGCGAGGTCGTCATAAAACCTTTTGTCGTCCTTATGAGTAATATCGAGCGCGGCCTTGTATTTGTCCGCCCAGTCGGACTTTGCTAGAGCCGCCACGTCTTCACCTGTGGAGCACAGGCCGCGCAACGTGGCGATGTGAATGAAAACGTGTTCCGTCCAACTGAAAAAGCTTTCGATCGCCGATAGGGCAAACCAGCGAGCTTCACGGGTCAAGTTTTGGGCGGGATAGCGTGTCGACCATGTGTTCGGCCCAGTCTGAGTCCTGATGCGTTCGCCCTTCCGTGCCTCGGCCTCGCTCGTCCGCGCATCAAAAAGACCGAGGTAAAACTCCACGCGCGCGAATAAGGCGCGAGACCGGTTCACGACATTGAGATGGGATTGCTTTGCCGCCTCGCTCGCCCGCCATTCGAAGTATGGCCGGGCGGCCTTCGCTGCTTTGTTGAGACAAGTCGCCACACGCTCCGCGATGGCTTCGGTCTTTGGCTTCTCCATGCCGAAAATGCCAAGACCGAATTTTCGATGCTCGACCAAGAAGGGCGTCCCCTCATAATCGACCGTGACAGACCAAGCCGTTTTGTCCCATTGCCCATTGTTTCGGAATCCAAGCAGGTCAATGAGTAGGAAATACACAAGATAGTAGGGCGGTAGTTTACCGCCCGCGTCGGTCCGCTTAGCCGACATAAAGAGCTGATGGTAAATAGGCTGGTCCAGCTCAGCCTGCTTCAGGGGGCCAATCGCCTTTTGGACCTTCTGCCTGATCTCGTCGATATCCATGCCGAATGATAAGCCCAGCGGGTACAAGTTGCCATGGCCGTTTGCTCGCTGACTGCGGCGGGCGCCGGTCACGCTCGCTTAACAGCTGGCTCGGCTTGCGCAGAACGTCGAATACCATGTCTGCGCCACAAATTTAAGATCGCGGGCGCTTATTATTAAGGCGTCAAAGGGGCATGACGAAAAAATAGTCGGCATATCGGGGCCGCAGGAATAACGGCCAAAGTGGGCAACCCGTTTGGACCAGATCCGGAGCCTAGCTAGCCGGTGGCGTTGACTGATCCCGCCCCCACCGCCAGCAGTCATCTCGCATCTGGTGATGAAATTCGCGCGGGTCACTCACCGAGAGGCCTAGCCGCCTCGCACCGGAAGCGAAGCCAACCAAGGCGTCGTCGCCGAGCTCGCCGTCCATAACGCCAGCCTGATTTACGCACAGCGCTGTCAACATCGGAAGACCGCGCGCGTGGCAAATGTCGAGCAAGCGATCAAGATGGCCATTCGTGCCGTTCATCTGGTGGCGCGCCTGCGACCAATCGACGTCGCTGGCCGCGGCCAGAGCGCCATAAGTCGTACATACTTGGTCGATCGCGGCGGTTTTTAAATGCTCCAGCGATCGGTCAAAGCTGAGCCTATGCTTGGTCTGGGTGCGCCGCGCTCGCTCTTCGAGCAACTGGCCATACAACGGAGCCGCTGTGCCACCCTTCGTCTCATGGTTGCGAATCCAGCTGTCGATCTCCGCGTCGGTCTTCGTCTCGAAACCCACTCCTTCGCCCTCCATCCTGCTCGGCACATCTCGTCATCCGCAATGCGCGCGCAAATTCGAATCTAACCCGAAATGCTGCTTACTTAATCAGCGCCTTCCATTTCTCGGCAATATTCAGCGAACGGCCACGTTCGGAAAGGAACGCCATGGCGGCTTTACGCATCGGGTCTTCGGCCTCGGCAAGCGGCATTGGTCGGCTCGGCGGCTGCGAAGATCCGCCGTGGCGACAGAAGGGCCCAAGATACGCGGGATTGTTGGCGGTAGCGGTGAAATCGCCGAACTTCGCGTTCGACCAACCGGCCTCCTTCGCGATGCGTTTGTCGTCCCATTTATCGTCGCTCATCCAGTCTTTGAAGGCGTAGAGCGTCACATAGGTCAACTTCTGCACACCAACGAATTTCAGAAGATTTTTGGTCACCTGATCGTACCGCGCCAGAAATAGAAGGGTCGAGACAGCATGACCAAATGGGTCGCGGCCGCCGAGGTTCCTTGCGCCCACCATCGACGGCGAGAAAGGCTCCACTCTGACATCGGCTAAGTAATTGCCCCCCGGTCTGAAGGTCGCGTGGCGGTCGTTTTCGTCAGTCAAATTTGTCAGCGGCGGCGCGAAATACGAGGAACCATAAGCGAGATACATCGCGCCATCGAACACCGCCTTCAACGCGGCACTGCGGTCGGCCAAGTCTTCGGGTGTCGCGGCATCGTTGAAGTGCGGGGATGTCCACGCGAAATATTGCGGTTCACCCTCCGTCTCCTCCGGCCAGATGACAACATCAGGACTGACAAAATTTCGGGCGAAGGAGCCGAACCAAGAGGTGTTCGGTTGAAACCAATAATACCATTTGAGCTTTTGCGGGTTCGTCATGCCATAACCATAGCGCCTTGTCCGCGAGCCCTGCCATATCTTTCTAACGCGGTTGCGAAAGCGATCGCCGCGGGCTGGCCCGCGCCAACGCGGCCCGCTTTAGATGCGGCGACGCCCTGCGTCGGCTCTTCGACTGCACTATTTTAGCCGAACTACGATGGGCTTAGCAAACCGATCATCAATCACATGAGCCTCGTCAAATGGAAGTGCTGTCGCTTGCGGCCGAACATTTTCGAGGATGGCGTCCCAGTCCGCGCCGGGCATCGCCATCAGTTCGGCTGATATGAGCAAGATGCCCCCATCGTAGCAATCCTTGTTCTTGTTCTCGAGGCAAGCGCACACCCCTTCCACCACCACCTTTTCGACACCTGCGCGCGTGTGCAGGGTCCGGGGCCTCGCCGTGGCCTTCGCGAAGGCATCCTTCTTGCTCCCGTCGGGCACACCCAAGAAGCCCGGCGAAACCTTTTTACCTTGTCGATATTTCGCCAAGAATACCCTGCCCCGCGCGAGGGAAAGCGTCGCCTCGATACCAGTCACCTCGCCAGTTTCGGCGGACTCGTGCCAAGCATCATAGGGCGCGCTATCGAGCGGAAACCGGATACGGCCCCCAACCCTGCCAGTTGCGCGTAGGAAGTCGCCGATCGGCACAACCTCGTCTGCTAGCTTCTTGTATCGACCGACACGCTCCGCATAGCTCCGCTGTGTTTCCGGCGCGAGGTCGCGCTCGAATAGTGCGTCGAGGGTCTCTAAAAGTGTCTTCACTTCGATGCCGCCTTCCGCAGAGATTCGGGCGTACATCTCCTCAAGCGCCGCGTCGTCGAGTATCGCTTGATCCACCACTGCTTTTCATCCTCTCTCGGCCGATCGCTTCCCTGCTTTTCGATCATACATAGTGTTACCCCGCAATCATCTCTTCAATGAGGTCGCCGATCCTCTGCGCCGCTTTGGTCACGTCGGAGTCGTCAAGATGCGCGTAACGTGCCGTGCTCTGGATCGATCGATGCCCAAGGAGTTTTCCGATCATCGGCAGCGTCTCCGACATCGCCGCCGCGCGGCTGGCGAAGCTGTGCCGAAGATCATGGATGCGGACGCGCGGGAGCCCCGCCTCGGCGCGCACACGAAGCCAGAAGCTGGAAAGCTGTATGCGCTTTCCTGTAATCCGATCGCCGAAAACGAGCTTGTCGCTTTGCCCACGCGGGAACCGTTCGAGAATGCCCCTCGCCTGCGCCCCGAGCCACACGGTTCGCGCACCGGTCTTGCTGTCTTGAAGTTTCAGGCGCGAGCCGCTCACTTCGCGCCACGTCAGATCAACGATCTCGGAGTAGCGGCAGCCGGTCAGCAGGAGCATTGTCAGCGCGGCGGCATGGACCGGTTCTCCCTCCCTGCGAGCCTCTATTACCCACCCTAACCTTTTCATCTCTCCTCGGGTCAGGTGCCGCTCGATCTTACGGCCGCGATAGCGCCGAATGCCGCGGCAAGGGTTGGAGCCGGGCGAACGCTGTCCCCACTCCTCGGCGGCATTCATCAAGGCTCGTAATATATCGAGCGCCCGATTGGCCGCGCCGGATCCAGAAATATCCGCCACCTTGACGTACCAAGCGAGCACGTCGGCTTCGGCGATAGCGTCGATGCTCTTGCCCGCAAACGCACCGTCCAAATGGTTGCGGCGGTAGAAGTTGTGAGTGCGCTTGGTCGACGTTTTCCAGGAGGGC
The DNA here is from genome assembly GCF_002205675.1 of Sphingopyxis bauzanensis. Lineage (GTDB taxonomy): Bacteria > Pseudomonadota > Alphaproteobacteria > Sphingomonadales > Sphingomonadaceae > Sphingopyxis > Sphingopyxis bauzanensis. The sequence goes on from NZ_NISK01000002.1 coordinate 957,364, forward strand.
TCTGCCCGCTCCCAATAGCGGGACAAGAAACGGTCGAACGGCGGGACAGCCCGAACGCGCTTGCGCTCGTCAGCCGGATTCTCGCCCACCTGCGCGCGCAGAAGGACGCGCCGCGCAATGTCCATCGCGGCGCTCTCGGTAATAAACGCTGCGTTGCAAATGGTGGTGGTGCGCACGGCCCCATGCATCCGCGTCTGTACGATGTAGACGCGCTTACCCGAGCGATAATGGCGCGTTCCAAACCCCGGTTGCTTCGTGGACCAACGCGTAATGCGGATAGCACCGAGCGGCTTTCGGTCGCCGGGGTCGGCGATGCCAGCGGCCGCGAGTTCCTGCGCGAGTATCTCGCGGAGCGCAGCGCCGCTCATGGCCGCAGCCCCAGTGCGGCGGCAATCGATCCGGAAACGCGCTCGGCCGCGTCCGCGATGGCGGCGTCCGCGAGATGGGCGTAGCGTGCGGTGGTCTCGGGCAGCACATGACCCAGCAGCTTGCCCACGCGTGCAAGCGATATCCCGTCCATGATGCCGACCGATGCGAAGCTGTGTCGCAAGTCATGAAGCCGGACATCGGGGATCGCCGCCATTCGGCGAAGGATCGGCCATCCGTGCTCCAAGGCTCGAACGCGTCCACTCCTTGTCGCGAGAATTGGCCCCTGCCCTGCTTCGGGCCTCTTCCGCGCTTCCAGCACGGCAAGCGCCTGTCGGTTGAGATAGAGCCGCCGAGGGCCTGTCTTGCTATCAGGCAGATGGGCGTAGGGCGGCTCGATCCATTCCCAATGCAGTGAGGTGATTTCGGACCTGCGCGCGCCAGTGTAGATCAGGAGCCGGATGGCCGCGACAGCGTCCGGCCAGTCCGCTTCGCGATCAGCGAGGGCCTGTGCCAACCGGCGATATTCCTTCGCCGTCAGATACCGCTCGGGGAGTTGCCGCTTGTAACGGGGGATGCCTCGGCAAGGATTGGAGCCTTTGGCACGATGACCCAGCCCCTCCGCATAACCGAGCATCACGGCAAGAACGGGCAACGCCCGGTTGAATACGCCTTGCCGCTCGTGGAGGCTGTCCTTCCATTCGAGAATATGCGCTCGATTGATCGAGGCCAGCCGGTAGCGACCGAACCATGGCTTCAATGTCTTCTCTATCGCGGTCCGATTGCGCTGCTGCGTCGAGCGCTTCCAATGCCGTGCATAGTCGCGCCAGAATTCCTCGATGTAGTCGGTAAATTTCGGTTCGCTTCGGAGGGGGCGAGCCGGACGCTGGGGTACGCCGTCCAGCGCATTTTTGGCGAGGAGACCGCGCGCAGCACGTCTCGCATCGCCCGCGTTGAGATGGGCCGGACCGCCCAATGTGATCCGGCGCGACACTCCCCGCTGCCTGAGCTGAACGATCCAGCGCTTCGTACCAGTAGCGTAGACCCGGAGACCGAAACCGGGTAGAAGATCGTCCCAGTAGAGACGTGCGACACCCTTCTCATTTCGCCGGGCGACCTGTCCCGAAAGGCGTAATCTGGAGGCGTTTGATTCGGCGTCCTGAGGACGATTTTCGGGGTCGGAATCCGAAAGCAAATAGCCATCGGGAGACCCCATAATTCGGGCAGAAACCTGAAAATCGGTCTCCGTAACATACTGTAATTTATTTTTTATTTTTTCCTGATGCCCGAATTGGGCGTTCGGTGTGCCTCTGTACCAGGCTGAATCGGGATGTTGGAAGTTCAGGGGTGTTGACCGGCTCGCATGCGAAACCGCGTCCGGCGAGGCATGGCTCCGTCCGGCGGACGGAAGCGAATTGGCAGCGCCGCGCCAACCTCCAGCGCCGAAGCGCCTTGGCTGGGTTGCGGGTGTCTGCTAGGCGGATGTGGCGCCGCGGAAATGCGCGGCGTCGGGACTGGTAATCCCGCGAACACAGCAACTCGGAAATCTGATTTCCGGGGTGCCGTGACATATGTCCAAGCCCTCGGGCCAAAAGTTTCGGCGCATGTGTGTTCGCATGTTACCAACCCCGGCGGCTCCCGCGCGGAACGCGCGGGAGTTCGGGTGTCTGGCAGGGCGCGAACGACTGGTCCGAGAGGAGGAACCGACGATGGCTGATGTGGCGGCCGATGTTCTCGAAGCGAGAGCCATTGCGCTGATGCGCGAAGCGCTGGAGCTTTTCGATTCCGGCGGCGGGTCCGACGCTTCGGCGGCGCTTCAGCATGCTATCGACATCGCCGAGCGACAGCGGCCGATGACCGAACACGACATCTTCGATTCCGAGCTTGCCAATCGCATCCTCGGGCCACTCGAACTTGCGCCGCGCGGCTATCATCTGCGTATGGGGATGCCCCGCGACTTGATCCTGCAGGACGCGGGCGGGCCGGATCGTTCGGATTGGGCGCGGCACTAGCAGGCGCGGCGGCGGTCGGGGCCGCTCACACTCTCGACCGAGCGCGCCGCGCAGCATATAGTCCTTCTCGTTCGCAGCCCGATCAGCGTGAACGAAAGGGCCGGTCATGGCACGTACATTGGAACAGGAACGAGCGGCGATCGCCGCCGAGGCGCGGAAGCTTGAGGAGCGCCAACAACGGCTCGAGGAACGAGAGCGCGAGCAGGCGATCGCCGATATCGACAAAGCCGGGCTTCTGAAGCTTGACGCAGGACGGCTCGGTCGACTTCTCGGGCGCATCAGGGCGCTGGGTATAGCGGAAGTCGAGAAAAGGCTGACGGCCTGACCATATTGCCGCGAATGCTTCCTTCGCGGCGCGGACATGGGGGGCTCGATGCCCCCCGTGTCCGCATTCCTGTCGAGCAAAAAAGAGGGAGGCGTTACCGCCTCTCCCCCTCAATGTTCATCGATGAGGCCGCCCGCCGCCGTGTAGACGATGCGGTCGATCAACCCCTGCGACAGCGCGCCATAGTCGCCCTCGTCGATGGCGATGTAGCGATGGTCTTCGTCGGCGATGACATGCTGATCGAAGTAGCTGGAGAGCGCCCGGCGCTCGGCGTTGGCGACGGCTGCGAAGTATGCGGCATTGTCGGCGGCGGCGCTTGTCGAGATGTTCAACATGATGTGCTCCTGTCTGTCTTGAATGACAGGAGCGGCGCGTCGGGCGTCCGGGGCCGGGTCAAGGATCGCGCAGCGACCGCGAAGCGGCGGTGGGGGTCACGATTTTCTTCGGCGGCCACCGGATCTGCGAGGATATTCGCTGCGCGTGATCCGCCGAAGAAAATGGTGGGGCCCCGCCGTCCTTGAGGCGGTCCCGGACGTCTGACAGAATCGGAATTCTGTGAGAGAGTTTCTTTCCTCCCGGGATCATGCCGCGGCTGCGGACCGGGTGGGTCGCGATGCAGGCAGAGTAGCAGGGAAGTCCCTGCCCAGCCGCTGGCCCGCTTTCCTCTGGATGTGATGGAAGGAGGGGCCCCGGCGATGGCCAGAGCCCCTCAGTTTCGAGGATCACATATGGTTTGCGGTGCGCGGATTGCTCGGGCGTTCGTCGATCGTGGCGCCTGACACTCGGCCCCGCCCTTTGGAGGGCGTGGCGACGTGCTTTTGCTGGTCGAGCTTGACGACGTGGAGCGGGACACCGGCCCGGCGGAGCTTCTGGGCGAGGTTCATCTGGATGCCAGAGCCTTCACAGATGACCCCTTCCACCGGGTTGAGCATGAGTAGACGGTCGTTTCGGACGAAAGCCGCCTTTGCGCCGAGGCGCCGGTCGAGCCGGAACTGGATCGATTTGACGCCGCGAGCGGATGCCCAGGCCTGCGCGATGGCATCGCAGCCCTTGGTCTGTGCGGTGGTTGCGAGGACCATTTCGGGGACACGCGCCCGGATGCTGTCGAGGCCCCTCCAGAGCAGGTCATGATCCTCCCAGATTTGTCCTCCGGAGAAGATCACCACAGGTCCCTCGGGGAGGTACTGCTCCCGGCGTTCCCGGGACCGAGCGGCGAGGAAGTCGCGGGCGTCGATCATCGACGCGGTGACGCCCGACGAGACCCGGCTTCCGCGTGTTGGCGCATAGGGGCGTCCGGTCTCCACCCGGAAGACTTCGGCGGCATGGTCGCGCATGCATTCCATGGCATCGCGGCAGCTTTGCAGAGTCTGGCAGAGGATCTGCGCGTCCTCGATCTGCTGCGCGTAGATCTCGCTTGGGTCGAAGCTGCGGGCGAGGTCACCGAGCTCCTTTGCCGCATCGTCCTCACGGTCGTTGATCCGCTTGGCGACGACGTGGAAGCTGTTGACGAAGCCCCAGGCAAGATCGGCCGTGAACGGCTCGAGGCGGGTGTCGCGAAAGACGTCGAAGAGCGTCGCCATCACCATTTCGACGGCAGCGCGGCTCTGATCGGGATCGGGCATCTCCAGCGGAGACGTGTCTTCAACCGGGGACAGTTTGGCGCGCTCGTCATGTTCGAGAAAGGCGCGTTCATATGTCGAGCTGCGGTCATGATCTCCGGTCTCGGTCGCGATGAAGCTGGCGAGATCAGCGAAGTTGTCGAAAAACTTGGTCATTTGAGCCTCCAGATGTTGGACAGGTCTCATCCGTTCGATGAGGCTCAATTTCGGGCATGCGGTGGTCAGGGAGGTCGGGCACGTTAACCGGGAAGCCGGCAACGCCGGACCTCGGTTAACGCCGCCTCGCGGGGAGTGGGGGAACCGATTTTTTTCGGCGCCGCAAAGCGAGCGACGGGGAAAATTGGGGGGACCGCTCATGCTGACGGACCGCCAACCCCGCATGGCAAACTTGGACTAACATGAAGATAGGAAATTACAGGGGTATTGGGTGATGCCGGATAGCCCAGCTGTACCGGGAGATGAGCCCTATGGCGTTGTCCTAATGGTGGGTCGCGGTTCAGCGTGCCGCGCCGGAATCTGTGAACAGGCTGGTATGAATCAGGCGCGCCGCGCGGGACGAGTTCGGCAGCGGGGAGCACGCCGAACTCGTCCCGCACGACTATCAGATGATGCGCAGGAAGTGAGCCGAAGGCTCTCGATCGGTTGAGGAGGGCGGGGATTTGGAAGCGCCGTCCACGTGATGGCGCTGGCAGGGTAACGTCCGGACGGAGCCCGGTTGGGATCAGCTAATGTGAGGCTGCGCGCAGGTCGCGGCTACCGCGAATAAGCGCCGGCGCCAAGACGTTTGTCTCGGCGCCGGTTTAACGAACAACGGGTCAGTGCATCGACCCGCCGAGCGCGAGATAGATGTCCGGCCCGATGAGCTGGTGCTCTGCGGCAACCAGCGACCAGGCCGCTGCAAGCTCGTCGTGATACTCGGCATCGACGATCGCGTCGGCGCTGGCTTCGCCGAAATTGGATTCCTCCCAGGCACGCGCGTGCGCAGCGTCGGCAGCGCCGGTGATGGCGTTGGCGAGATGGGCCGAGATTTCATAGTGGCTGAGCTTATCGGCGGCGCGGCGGATGCGCGCGACCATAGCCGGATTGTCGAGTTCGATGCCGTCGACGATATCGGGCATGGCGTCGAAGGGGCGGAATTGCAGCATGACGTGTCTCCCATAGAAAAAGGGCGGCCGCAAGCGACCGCCCCGTGGCGTCAGATGAACTTGATCTCATCGGCGATTATGTCGGTGTTGTAGTAGGTGCGGCCGTCGCGCTCGTTGCGGCTGTACCGGATCTCGCCGACGACGATCAGTTCATCGCCCTTCTTCTTGTGGCCGCCGACGGACTTGCCGAGACCGCCAAAGGCCTTGACGGTGTGGAACTCGTCCCAGGTTTCCGTGTAGCCGTTGCCGTCCTTCTGGACCTGGCCGTCCTTGATGACGGGCTTGCTGGTGACGAGGGTGAAGCTGACGCCGCTCTTCGTATCATTGCCGAAGCGGGTGACGTCGGAAGTGATGCGGCCCGCGAGAAAAACCTTGTTCATGTGCCTGTCCTTCGCTTGCGCCAGCGGGCCGATCCCGCTGGGATGAACTTCAAGCGAAAGCCCGTGTTCGAGGGCGCGGCGCACCGAGCGCAGCGAGGGGAACTTCGATTTTTCGGGAGGTGCGGGCGGAGGCCGTCAGGCCGACAACACGGCCGGACAATCGAGGTTGCGCCGGGTCCGCACGGGCGTAGCGTTCATCCCTGACTGCGGGGTCGCCCGAGGTGCCGGGCGGGAGTGTTCACAGGAATGAGGTGTCTTGCGGGTCACGCACGGCCCTATCGCCGGCGGTGCGAATCGAAGGCCCACCGTCGGCTCCGGCTCGATATGCAAAACTCGTCCTTGGCCTGGCGGGGGCAATGACTCACCGCACCGGTCGGGGTCTGCCCTGCATGGCTGGAGCTCGCGGTGGGCGGGGGCTCCGCGGATGAGCGTGCCCTGCGACTGGCTGATTTGGGAAGCCGGCCGCAAGGATAGGAGAAACCCCGCCGAGCTCTCGAGCTCGACGGGGCCGGGTCGCTCTTCGGGTCGCGGAAGAGCAGAGACCGGATACCCTGGAAGCGTGAAAATGAGATGAAAGGCGCGATGACAATCAGCGCTGTCGACTAGCCTTGTCGCGGGGGCGACAGCGGTCGTCTTCAGATCCACTCAGCCAGAGCGACTATATTGGACCGAAAAGCCGAAACGGAGCGGGCTCCTATTGGCGAAGAAAAAAGGGCCCGCTTCGCCGGCGAGAGGCGAAGCGAGCCCACTGCCCCGCGCCGGGGCTCGAAGCGCGGGGATCGGAAGAGGCGGCCGGTTCGACCTATTCAGCGGCCTCGGTTTCGCGGGGCTTGCGCTGACGGCGGCCGGGTTCCTGCTGCTCGCCGCCGAAGCCATGCTCGGCCGAGGATTCGCCAAGACCTTCCTGAACCGGAGGGGCCTCGGTCGCGTCGCCAGGCAGCGGCGGCAGCGCATCATCGGTCTTCGCAGCGACTTCGGCTGCAAGATCGCGGCGGCGGGTCGGGCGCGACCAGACGAGGTTGAAGGATCCGTCCTCCTGGCGGAAAGCCGAGATGTAGAGCGGAGCCGCAAGGCTCGGATCCTCGATCTTGCCGTTCAGGAACGATTCGCCGGTGCCGTTCGAGAAGAGCTCGAAGAGCGCGCCGACCCTGACCCACGCCCGCGAGGCGGAAAGCGCGAGGACTTCATATTTGGGCGCCTTGGGATTGGACGACTGCACTTCGCGCAGGGCAATTGTCATCGCAATCGTGAGCGTTGCGATCTTGCCGACAAAAATGCCGGCGTCGTTTTGCTTGATCGAACCAATATTCATGGAAGGTCTCCTGGATGATGGCCCCGGACCTCATGTCCGGACCACCCTCCAAGCTCCTCCTTTCCTCCTCGGCCGTTCGGCCGAGCGGGCGCGCGAGCGCCCATTTCCGGGGCACGCGAACGCGGCCTCGGGATGCCCAAGGGGCTGTTGGACCTCCAATCAGAGGTCCAGAGAGCGATCATGGATAGCTAGGAAGGCGCTACCAACGCTGGCATCGGCAGGCGAAATGCGGACGCCGATCTACCTAGGGCGGGACCGGCGCTTTGGCGGACCAGCATGGTCGGCCGACACTTCGAGATCTATCGCGAGTTGCGTCAGCGTGCGATGGGCACCCAGGCGTTGCAGGCCGTCCATGCGCGTGTCGCGGGTAAGGCCGGCGATGCGCGACCGGACGAGCGAGGCAGCAACACGCAGCGTATGAGGATCGATCTCGGCCATCGAATCGTTATAGCAGATTGTCCGAGCCGCGGCGAGGAAAGGGTGTCAGGCGGCCTCGGTGTGGGCAGGCCGCCAGAGCTGGATAAGTGCGACGATTTCGTCGCTCCGTATGCGGTGCTCCACTTTCGGCGCGCTGCGGGATAAGACCATCTGAACATGCCGGTTCAGGGGATTCAAGCGTAGAGTTCTGATAGATCGAGGTACGTGCCGTTCCGAAATCAGTGAATCGACCCGAAGAGGCGTCGTTTCATTTCGGACTGCAAGGCGCCATCGGCGGAATCGCGCCCTGCTCGCATCTCTGTCTCAAGCAGCGACGCCAGCGTGTCCGGCACGTCGGCGAAGGGGGCGATGACAGCGATGGCGGCCTCGGGCGTTGCTAGCTCGCCGGGCTCGGTTCCGACCCAGAGGGTCGCCTCGCCCTTATCCGGCCCAGCCTCGGTACGGGCGAAGACCTGCGCGAAGAAGGTTTGAAGGGGGCGATCCCAACCAACAACGATAGCGACAATTTCCGGCTGGTCCGGCCTCGGGGTGAGAATATGGCGGCTCATCATTTGCTCCTCGCAACGCGGTGATCGAGATGGCGGGCAGCCCCTGAGGCGCTGGCGAGCGCCCGGCGCGCGGCCGCGACAGCACGAGGTGATCCGCATTGGCGCAAGAGATCGCGCGCGGTGCGCAAATGGTCAATCGCTGCGGCCATGCGCTGGCGGTCCGTGGGATCGGCTGGTCGAATGACCCTCATGGATTGAGGTCCTCCGCCGGGTTCGGGACGACGGCCTCGGGAGGGTCGGACAGGGGCGGCTCGAACCGGACGTCGAGCCTCGCGCGATCGATGGAGGCGAAGAGCCGGCGGCCTTCGGGCACGAACCATTGGACGTGATCGGAAAGAATGGCGCGGGTCTTCTCGATGAGCGCGGCATCTTCGCCTTCGAGCAGGCTGGTTGCGATTTCACGCGCATCGGCAAGGAAGCGGTTGTTCTGGGTTTCCCAGCTGTCAGCATCGCTGTCCGAGCTAGCCGAAAAACAGGCGCCCTCCAGCAGGCGCAACAGATCGCCCGCGCTTAGGCCCTCCTTCGAAGGGAAGATGATGCGGGCGTCGTCGAGACAGCAATGCCAACTTTCGTCGAAGACTATGGCGACCGGCGCGGGTACGGTGATCGTGTCCGCTGGCACGTTCGAGATTTCGACGAGCAGGTTCAGATTTTCAACAAGGCCGCTTTCGGGCGCATCAACCGTCTCGCTGTCGAAGATATGGACGGCGCCGTCTTGGTCGAACGTAAAGCGAAGGCCGCTGATCCGCGTAAGACGGTCGTACCAGTGATAGCCAGCCATCGATGCATCGGCAGCCGCGAGCCGTCCGGCGAACCGCGGATCCTTGGCGAGGGCAAATGCGGCGCACTGTTCGATGGCTGGCCCGAAATGATCCATGAGAATAGGCTCGCCCGCGAGGGACAATTCATGGTCGAGGTCGCTGTCGCTGTCGGCCTGCGCTGGAGTCCAGGGTTCGAGGATCGGACTTGCCGGCGGCAGATGAACGCCGAGCGCCTCGGCGTCGCACCAGCTTGTGTGCGACAGGCGATGGGACCCCAGCGACTGAATATGGCGGTAGATGGCAATGCGGATTGCGGTGCGGAGGTTTTCCAGAGCCGAATTCTCGACCACCTCCTTGCGCGCGGGCAAGACGAGCTGGATTTGCGGCGCGTCGACGATGTCTACCTTCGCCGACCATTGCCGGTCGCGTTCGATGATCATCGGGAGTCGGCAAGAGGTCGTCACGCCATGGAAATTGATGGCGCTCGCGCGATGCAGGTGCCTGGGATCGCGATAGATGCCGATCCGGACGCCATCGCGTTCCACGATCGTTTCGGCGCCGGTCAGCCAATCCTCCCGGGGAATGGGAACGCCGTGGAGTCGAACTTCGATCGGCGCGTAACACGCGGCTTGCTGCGCGGCGCGGTCGAGGCTGAAAGCCCAGGGGCTCTCGAGTTCAAAGCGAAAGCATGTGCCGACAGGGTGGCCAATCGCCGTTACCGCGATCGGCGCCGCGCTCTCCCAATCATCCGGTCCGATGTCGATCCGCCATCCGGTCTTGCTGCCCGGGGCGCGCGAGCTGACCTCGAGGCGTCGCCCGGCGAGGCTGAAGACGCCCATGCCGGCGGGATCCTCGCGCGCCATGAGCGCATTGTCCCAGCCGGAACCGCCGAAGGCGAGGAGCACCGACGGGTCTTCGATGCCGGCGCCGTTGTCGGTGACGCTGAGCCAGGTTCTCCCATTGTGCTCGCTGGTGGTGAGTTCGAGTAGGGAGGCACCCGCGCGCCGGGCATTCTGAATGAGCTCGGCGAGGACGTCGCCGATCGTGTTGTTGAACAGGCGCGTGACCTTGGTGATCGCGTCCTGGCTGATGCTCGTTGAAATCGTGCGGGGCAACATGCGTGTCTCCGTGGAAAAGGGGCCGTCATCGAAAAATCGTGTTTCAGCGGCGACGCGGGGACGAGGGGCTCGCGCCCGATCGCGGTCCCGCGTCGCCGGCAGCGCGGGCTAGTCGATGGCGCTGCCGATCTCCGCGGCCTCGGGATGCCCTCGCGCGAATTCGTAGAGCCGGTGAAAGGCATCGCCGAGCAGCGGGTCCTGATGGGTGATGGCGAGATCTGACAGGGTGAACAGCGTGGCAATGATCCCCGCCGCATCGGCGCTGACCTCGCCCTCATATCCGTTCCCGTCCCACGATATCCGAAGCCGATCCTGCGACTTGGGCGCGAGATAGAGCGGCTCGCCTCCTCGTTCGTAGAATTCCCAGAATCCTCCGCCATAGTCGGCGGGACTGAGCCGCCGCATGGTGGCGAAGAGCTGGGTCTCGGCCATGAAGAAATGCTGCTCCCCGAACAGGCGGGGAAGAAAGGTGATCCGCTGGGTGTCGGGAACGACCGTGGCGGCCGGAAGAGTGGGATGCGGGGAGGATGCGGGAATGGACATGACAGGTCTCCGAAGACTGAGGGGTCGGGCGGCCAGGCTGCTGCCCTTCGGCGGCATCCGGTCCTCTTCCCCATCACCCCCTCCCCTTCGACCTGTGATGTGCCTCCCGGCCTCGCTGCGATGGCGTGCGGCCTCGGGCGGCTATCACGGGAGCAGGCCCGAACGGGTAGCAGGTTCGGAAGTGGCGCTAGGCCGCAGGCAGACCGGCGTTGAAGGCGGTGAGCCAGTCCGACATGGCGGGGCGGTCGGGAAGCGGGACATGCGAGGCAATGTCCTGGAAGCGGACGAGATCGGCGGGTGCATCGCGGATGATTGGATCGATCTCAGCGCTTGGCAGAAGAGCCTCGGCGCGAATGAAGTCGGTCATGCGCCCAGGTCTCGTACGCGTCGATTTGCGCCACAGGCCCTTGACGGTTCGTAGGCGCGGCGCGGCGCGCGCCTCGACAAGAATGATGAGGCGCAGACACCAGGCCGGAAGGGCGCGGACCTCGTCGGGCTTCATCGCCCGCAGATGAAGCAGCTCGATTTCGGTGGGAGGGGGAGCCCGGCGGCTTCGATGCGAGCCGTGCAGCGCGCGCGGTCCCAGCCCCATTCACGTAAGGGGTAACGACAGTCGAAGAGGTTATTTTCGAGTCCCGCGGCGTGGCTATTTCGGCGTGTGTCGGCGGGCGATGCATCATAGACATGGGTCGCTCCGGGGCTCTCGCGCAGCAGACCTGCGCAAAAGGCCCCACCCGCCTCCCCTCGCCTCTCAGTCGTGCGCCGCCGCCAGGCGCGGCGCGCTCTGATGATCAATCGTCCGGCTCGAGGTCCGAGGTGCGATCGTAGAGATCGAAGAAGAGGCCAAGCGCCGCGGCCTCGGAATCGCCGAGGTCCCGGTGGTCGTCGGCGTCCGGACCGCTCGCGATCTCGATCACCGGATCGACTGAAATGACCTCGCCGGTGGGCAGCCTGTATTGATTGGTGGCTCCGTCCAGCGGACATGAGGCGTCCGGGACCTGTAGCGAACCGGCGATCTGAAAATTGATGCGCATGGCGGGAGAAGCTCCTGCGGCCCGCGACAAAGCGGAGCGAGCATGGTTAGAAGCCGACGGCCGGCGAACGGGATGGTCTATCGACCAGCCGCCGGCACTGGCTCGGCGGAAAGAAGGGCCTCGAGGGTAATAGTGTGTCGCGGTCGGCGACCGAACTGAAAGCCGTGTTTAGTGGCATATTTGCTGAGCGACATCGGCTTTCGGCCGAGTGCTGCCGCGAGATCGGCAATCGATATCCCGGTCCGGAACGCGATGCAGAGCGCTTGGGTCTCGGTGTCCGTGAACGGCCGGATATAGCCGTGAACGAGGCCAAGACTGTTCGCGCGCGATGTGATCGCGGCCTTGGTTCGGCCGAGCTTCGCCGCCAGCGCCTTCGTTGGCAGGCGCCCATAGTCCTCGCGCATCGTGCGTTCGTCGGCCTCGGTCCAGTCGGGACCGAGCCGCCAGCCGTTCCGATTGGCGTGACTGCCGCGCAGTTGGAGATAGTCGGCGCGGTGGCGAAGCGATCCGGTGGAGCGCCCGAGCTGTTGCTTCAGCGGGGTTAGACTCAGGCCCTGCGCATAGGCACGGGTGAGCAGCGCGTCTTCTTCTGCGGACCATGGGCGTCCCCAGCCGCGACCATAGCCGAGCTTACGGATCGCGGGTCCGAAGCCGCGGATCGTCCGTTCGGGGAAGCCTTCGGCGACCATCATCGCCATGATCGCGTGATAGCGATGCCCGGCCTCGGCCAGCTCAAGCGCGCGGGCTGTCTCCTCGGCCGACCAACATGGCGGGTGATGGGCATGGACGATGCCGAGGAGGCCGGCACGGCTGGAGATGCCGCCGAGCGGGCGGCCGATCAGCGTGCCGAGCTGGCGCAGAGGCACGCCGCGGCGATAACCCTCGACGAGCTGCGCGTCTTCCCACCCGGTCCAGTCCGGTGGGTTCACGTCGGTGAGATCGAGAAAGCCCGCGCGCGCATAGACGGCAGCGCAGGATCGGCCGAGATGGGACGCGATCGCCGCCGTTGGATCGCTGCCGTAGCGCCGGACGAGTTCCGCGTCGTCAAATTCGGTCCAGGGGCGGGCTGAGTTGCGGCGCAGACCAAAGAGCGTCACGCGCTCGGCGACAGCAGCGCGGCCTCGCCCGATTTCGGCAGCGATATCGGCGAGTGCTGCGTCGGCGGCGAAGAGCACCCGCAGCCGATCGGATTCCTGAGGGGTCCATGCGTCGGCGCGATAGGCCATTTCGCGCAATGCGGCGCTCGGTGCCATAGGCGCCGGCGCCGAGGCGAGCTCGACGAGATCGGCGTGAAGGTCGAGCGCGCTCATGCGAGCGCCACCACGGGCATTTCGCAGATCTTGGCGCGAAGGCGAGCATGGAGGCGCGCGATACGCTCGTCGCCGCGGGGCATGGTGTCGACCGCGGCGACAGCAGCGAGCATGTCGAGAGCGCTGTCGACGACCTCGCGCGGATGCCCGAGATGTACGGCGAGATCGGCCGCGGTCGTCGCGTTGGGGGCAATCCGTTTCAGCGCCGCGATGATCGAGGCGGCCTCGGGCGTCGATGGGTCGAGGAGAAAGGCATCGAGGACCCGCATGCCCTTCATCGTGAGAGCGGAATCGCGGCGGGGCGTCGATACTTCGCGCAGCGCCGCGATGTCGAGCAGCCGGCTGGCCTCGTCGAGGTCGACGTCGGCCGCGGCGGTGAGGGTCGGCGTGACGCCAAGATGTTCGGTGATGGTTTCGCCGATATGGGCGAGCACCGGCAGGGGGGAGAGGGCCGGCCCCATGGCGTAGAATTCGCCGGGCGCGAGCTTGCGGAGACGATCGGCGTCTTTCGCAGAGAAGCCGAGCAGGTCGGAGGCTCGGGCAATGTCGCGGTCGAACACATTGAGCCCGACAAGGAAGTTCTGGAGTTCGGAGACCACCGAGGAGTTCAGCTTCGCCAGGCGCTGTGTCGCGATCACCGGGGCAATGCCGCGCTTGCGGCCTCGCGCGCAGAGATCGGTCAGCGTGGCGACGCCGATCCGGCGCGTTTCCGCGTCGCGCGCGGAACCGGCATGATGGGGGGCGAGCAGGTGACCTTCGTCGATGCAAACGAGGACGGTGTTTGCCCAATGCTCGGACGGCGCGCCGATCAGTCCGGCGAACAGCGCCGCGGCCTTGAGGATACGCTGGTCGGGGTCGAGATCGGTGAGGTCGATGTGGAGCGATAGCCGGTGCTGGCGCGCCCGGGCAGCGGCCGCCGTCAGTCCGTCGGCGGTGCGTTCGCAGGCCTTGAGCGAAGTCGCGCCGATATGCGCGGCGAGATTGCCGAACTCGCCCTCGGGATCGACCAGGATGATGGTGGTGAAGTCGAATGCTTCCTCGATGATCTTGCGCAAGGTGCGGCTCTTGCCGGCGCCGCTGCTTCCCTGAATGAGGAGGCGTCCCGCCATCAGCCGTTCGAGCTGGAGGCTGAGCTCGCCTCGCGAATGGGAACCGATGGGGACCGACCATTTGTCGGCCGCGGTGTCGAAGGAAAGGACAGTTGCCATGCTGGGATCTCCTGGGCCCGGCCTTATCGGCCGCATCCCCCCTCGAACCCCCTTCCCTTTCCCGGCTCGTCGCGGGCCACGGATCCCCCGGCGTCAGGCAAGCGGAACATCGAAGCCCGGGGCGCATTCGGGTTCATCGGGATAGACGCCAGCGGGGTCGCAGAGGAGGAGCTGCAAGACGTCATATTCCTCGTGCCGGAGAAAGCGGCCTGCTTGGATGGTGAAGCGTTGCTTCGCTGCGGCGGTCGCCCGGCGGACGCGGGCGGGAAAAGCGGCGCCGAACTCGAGGTCCCCCTCGAGGGGCTGTCGTTCTGCCCGCATCCTTGCTCCGAGCACATTCAGGATCGTGCCTGTGACGGCCCGATCGAAATTTCCGACGAGGAGGAGTTCGGGCAGACCCTGAAGGGCGTTGCCGATCGTGTAGATGAAGGCGGGATCGTCGCCGTCGGCGAAGATGGCCATCAGATGTTGGCCGGTCCGCATGATATTGCGGTCGATCGCGGCGTAGAAATCCAGCGCGTTGTCCATTGGGGGTCTCCGGAGGTCGAACGGGATCCGTTCGCGGTCGCAATCATCGCGGCCTTACTCCCGGCCCTTCCTCCTCTCCTCCTTGCCCTCGGCGGGCACCATCGCAGCACCCGGGAGCGCCTCGTGAGGGGCCTGGCCGAGCCGAGCGCGGATCGCATCGTGCGAGGCGGACCAGCCCGCGGCTTGGAGGAGATTGGCGGCCTCGGCGCGGGCGGCCCATGTTTCCGCCAGGGTCTCGGCGAGCGAGAGTCGGCGCAGCGCGAAGAGGAGCTGGTGCGATTCTACCATGGGCTGGTTCCTTGGCGCGAGGGATGGGCGTGCGACCGCCCGGGGGCGAACGGCCTCTCGGCCGTTTCACAGGAGTGCGACGGTGACGAATATATCGGGCGGGCACGCGATCTCGGTCACGATGTAGCCGAGGCGATTGACGTAATGCATGCCATCGGTGATCTCGAGATGGCCGTCGCAGTCGGTGAGGGTCCAGACAGTCCCTTCGCTCCGGCGCCGCAGGAAGTCGAGCTCGCCCGCAAAGTTCGCGAAAAGACAACCGCCTTGGCCGAAGTCGAAGCTCGCATCGGGTTCGAACGGATTGGGGATTGGCCGGAAGCGCTCGATGAACTCGTCCTCGGTGAGATGGATATTCCACACGACATTGACCGGCGGCGCTGGCGACGGCGGGGGAGGGCGGGTCTTGGTCATTCAACGCTCCTTGGGGTGCAAGAGCCGGGTGGCGGCGCCAAAGGCGCGGAGGCGGGCAGCCATGGCGGCGCGAAGTTGCGCGCGGTTGGAAATGAACCATTCCCATTCGAGGGGTTCGCCCGTGGCTGTCGCGTATCCGCTTGCCGGCGCGGAAGCGGCCACCTCGACAATGATCCTGTGGCCGCGGCCGGGTATTTTGCCAGTATAGCGCGCCGTGAATTCGCCGAGGCGGCCGGTCAGTCCCTTGATCGCCTTGCCCCAGCGGATATGGCCGGCGCCGACACTCTGTCCGGCGGCGATGCCGCGTCCGATCCAGGTGCGGAACTGTGCTTTCTGCAACAGGACGCTGTTCCGGGTCCGGGCCATCGTCCGGCAGAGCGGGATTGCCGACGCGTGCGCGTCGAGTAGCGCGAGATATGGTCCCTGGGCGGCGGCGAGGATATCATCGAACTCGCGGCCTTCCAGGAGCCCGCGCAAGGTCGCGGTCTGCCCCGTGTCGGCAGCCAGCTTGGCGAACGCTCCAGCGCTGAGCGGCGTTAAACTGGCCATTGCGTCGGGCAGGGGGATGAAGCCGTCGCCCGAGATGACGATGACGAGAGCGTCCTCGTTACCGGCGGCTGCGACGAGGGCCGGGAGCAGCACCGCCGACGAGATAGGTGTTTTGGCGAGATCACCAGCAATGCCGATCTCGGGGGCGCCGAGGATGAGAAGGCGGCGGACCCATCGCACCGGCAGCGCAGCATCGGTCGGTTGCCCCCAGTCGCTGGGGCGCGGCCTTGCCGGTGCCGGGATGCGCCGCTGCTCCGGCTCGCAGGTCGCAGACAATGCGCGCCGGGCGGTGTCGAAAGGATCGTCGCGATTGCCGCCGCCGACGCGAAATCCCTGGTCGTAAGCGGCGTCCGCCGCAGACTGGTTTCCCGGCCTGTGCACCTCTGGGTCCCATCCGGCGTGGGCCGCATACCAGCCGGAGGCATAACGGACCGCAAGGTCCCAGTCATAACCGTGAAGGTCGCGCGCCCGCAGGATCGCCGCTTCGCGGGGTCCGGCCTTGCCCTCGCCGATCTGCGCGGCGGTGAAGGCGAAATTGCGCATGTGGCGCTCGGCCTCGGTGACGGCTCGCATCGCGTCAATCACGGGACGCAGAGCGGCGGCGCGGTCGCGCATCCTTGCCAGGCGCGCATCTGCAGGGGACGAGGCCGGGAGATCGGGGTGACGGCGCCAGACATCGGCAAGGGATCGGGCAAGCGCGGGCGGACGGCCGTGCGCGATCCATGCGGCGGCATCGGCGGGATCGAATGCTGCGGTCATGGCAGGAGATTTAGGCGACGAGACGGGGTTCGGCGGGGACGGTGGATGGCAGGCGCAGCTCGCGGCGGATGCGTTCGGCGAAGCGGTCTGGAGCGAGCAGCTCGCTCATCGATCCCCAATGGTTGCGCTCTCCGATATGGTCGCCTCGGCCCTGGACCCGGCGGAAGCAGATCTCGCGGCCCGGACCGAAAGGCCCAAGCGAGAGCTGGACCCACAGCATCTCGGCATGAAGCGTCACCTCTCCCGAGACGGCGGGGCCGGCCTTGTTGGATCGGACGTCGAAACTGCCGGAACCGAGCGCCAGCGCTTTGGCGAGCATCTGCAGCGCGGCGCGTCCCTCGGTGTGAAACAGACGCTTTGCCGGTTCATCATAGGCGACGCCGCGAAGCGCCAGCGTCCTGAGCGCGGGCTTTGACCGGAGATCACCGATCCGTTCCATGCAAGCCTGTCGCAGAAGCGCGTCGTCGCCGCGGTCCGTGCACACCGTGGCCAGGTGCCGGCACAGAAGTATGATGGCAGGGTCGCTTTCAGTGGCGATGCCGGCGTTGCGGCTGTCGGTGATCGCCGCCTCGATCGCGTGAAGCGAGGCGGCGATATCCATAAGCGCACTGGGGTCGAGGGCCTGCTGGAAGCGAAAGGCGAGATCATAGCTCATGAGGGGGTCTCCGGCTCTCGAGCGGACATCCGCTCGCGCCTTCCCTCCCCCTCTCCTTGCCGCTCAACCGGAATCGCGAGAAGGACCACGATTGTCATAGATGGGCGTAATGTTCGGCTCCCATTCGTGGAGGGGCCAAATTCGGCCATTATAGCTGACGTGCGCGATCGCGATCCCGCCAAGCTTGACCGTGCCTCTGGGAAAGTCTCGCGCGCCGAGACCGCATTCTTCGCGGCGTACGGAGTATGTGGTGGAAGCCGCCTCCCATCCTTCCACGACGAGGTCGGGAAAGCCCTCCTGGACAAGCTCGAAGCGCGCGCGGGGACGGCGACCTCTGCGTTCGCCAAGGCAGCGGGCGAGATGCCCGGAATAGACGGCGACGGCGGACCAGTAGGCGGCAATCATGGCCTTGCGGCTTGCCCAGCTTCGGGCGGCGCGATCGCGCGCGTCGCTCTGGAGGTCGAGCAACAGCGCGACGAGAAGCACGCGCTGTTCCGGCAGGAGGGATTGCAACGCGCGGAACGACGGCAAGGCGAGCACCGGATTCCGAACCTCGGCCCGGGCCGAACGGGCGTTCATGACTGTTCTCCCGTGACGAGAGCGGCGGGTGGCGCATCGATCGCGACGCGGTCGGTCTGGAGATACTCGTCGGGGTGGAGCTCGAAGTAGATGCGCGCGATGTCCTCGTCATCAAGCGTGTCCGGATCGCGATCATGGGCGATCTCGCTCCAATATTCACGGCAGAATTCGGCAATCTCGCGCATCAGGGTCTCGCGGCTGACGGCGGCATAGAGGTTAACGCCCTCGCGGTGATCGATATGCGCGACATGGATGTCGATCGCCCAAGGAAGCGGGTGGAGCCGGAGGCTATCCTCGGCCGCAGCAAGCGCCTCGATCAGCGCTTCGCGGTCATCGGCGGAAAGGTCATCCGGTGTCTCGAGCGCCGCGCGTGCGCGGGACATGAGACACGCGAAGTCGCGTCTCTTGGTGCATGTCATGACAGATATCCTTAGTCGTGGGATGGGGAGCGAACGGCAGCAGTGGAACCGGATCGTCCCATTGCTTCGAACCGCTCGTGCTTCTCCTCCCCCTTCCCTCGCTCAGCCGCCCTGGTGTTCGCGGTAGATGTCGGCCGCCCATTGTTCGATCCACGGTGTCGTCAGTTCATCATGTTCGAGTTCGCCGTCTTCAATGAGGGTCCGAATCTGCATGCGCGCCTGCACGATCGCGGCTTCCCACGGGTCCCACGGCGGCGCGTCGGGAGCCGCGCGGGGTTCGACAGGGAGGCGGCGCGGCGCTTCCCGGAGACGGTCCTGCTGGACCCCGAGCCAGTGCTGCATATGGTCGGCCACGAAAGGGTCGGTCTTCGAACGCCCTTGGCGGTGCGCGGAGATCCGGGCGCTGACTCCGTAAGCCTGGCTATCGATCGACGCGATGCGGTGCGCGAAGCCGGTCAGATAGGGGAGCGCCTCGCCCTTCACGCCGAATAGGTGGAGGCGCTTGCCCCGAGGCAGAATCTGATCGAGGTGGTCGACGACGGCGACAAGGCCTTCCGGACCATGGATCGGCCGGCGGCACATGCTCCCGACCCCGATCAGAGGCGTGCGCTCGATCGTGAGACTGAGGGCGTCGGCACAGCGCTCATAGTCTTGCGGTCGTCTCCCCTGAAGGACGGGCAGGAAGTTCGCCTCGATCCCCCGATCACACGCGCGGGAGCGGCATTCGATCGCCGCCCGGACCGTTCGCGACATCCGGTCGAGCACTTCGTCGCGGTCGGCTGCGATCTCCTGTTCGACGCAATAGTCGAGGCTCGCCCACGAGGTGAAGGGATAGGCTGCAGCCAGATCGAGATAGTCGTCGACCGTCCAGGGATAGCCGCCATATGCGACCATCGCGCTAAACCCGGCGCTGTCGAGGCTGAGTCCATGGAGCCCCCGAACGTTACGCAATTGACCGGTCGACCAGCCGGCCCATTCGCGGACCCCGCTTCGGCGCGACCAGCGCGAGAAGGCGTTCGCCGAGACGAGGACCGGCTGGCGAAGAGCCCGGGCACGCGCGAGGAGTGGCCCTTCGCGCAGGTGCGGCAGGCCGAGCATGATCTCGATTCCGGCGGAATGGATGGCGGGTGTGTTCATGATATGGCGCTCGCACAGGAGATTTATGATGACCGACTCGTCGACCCTTTGGCTGGATCCGTTCGACTGCGATGTGGCGTTGCGGGATGCGGCTTTGGACGAGTCCAATCGTCCGACGCAGCGCATGATCGCAAACGCGTCGCTCGGGATGCATCTGGAGGATGCCTATTATTCGGTGCGCGAACTGCGCGAGGCCGTTACCTGGGTGCATGAAGGTGTTGCCGGCGGGAAGCGCAAGCTCGCGTCGCTGCTCGCTAACCCGGACGGCGACGATTTCCAGCGCTGCATCTATTTCTGCCTCGCGGGTCGCGGCGTCGTGGATATGATCGACGACTTGCTCTGGCTCGAACGTCTGCTCGAGGCGCGCGGCCGCGTCGCGGGTGACGTTCGCCGCCGGCAGGTCGGCCTCGGCGCGCTGGTCTCGCCCTATGTCGCGGATGCGCCCGACGGACCGATCGTCGCGGCGGCAGAAGATTTTCCTCAGGGTCCGTCTTGGTGGACGGAATAGCTTGCTAACAGGTCCCCGGTGGCCGCGTTCTGCCCCAGTCTACTGCCCCTCTCCCCCTCTCCTTCGCACGGGCGGTTTCTATGCCGCGCCTGAATGAAGCGGTACTTTGTACAAGAAATGGGCGACCGCGATTGTTACAGGTTTTTGTCAGTAACGTTCGGTGGTAACTCTAAATCTCGTCAGAGTCGCCACCGCAACGAGTGGAGTATAAGAAACGCGATTGCGATTCAGGTAGGCTTGCCGCCATGGAATCGGTGAAGGGGATGGGTCGTTGGTAGTCGTTGTTGGGTTGATTTCTATTGGCGGCATGCTGGGCGATGAAGTCTAGTCGCGGGCACTCTTCGGGCGCCGAGGAACTGTTTGAGCGTTTAAGCCCCCGACAACGGGAGTGCCTGCGACGGGTCTATCTCCGAGGTACGTCGAAGGAGATCGCGACAGCGCTCGACCTCGGTCCGGGCACCGTCGACACTTATATTACGGAGGCGATCTCGACATTGAAGGCGCGCAATCGCCGGCACGCCGCCGAGTTGTTGCACGCCTATGAGGAGACGTCTGGCGCCCCCCGGAAATTCGAGTTCGAAAAAGCGGGGGTAGTCGAACCCGGTCCCGACGAGACATCCAGGTCGTCGGAAGCCAAGCCGCTTACGTGGCTGCAGTCGCTTCCTTTTCGAACCAAGGGAGTCCCGTTCAATGACCTCAGTCCATTCCTCCGCTTCTTCTGGATCGTCCAGCTCGGGATCGCGCTCGCCATCGGCTTCGGGATGCTCGCGGTCGGCCTCGAAGTCCTTTCTCGGATCCTCCAATGACACCGCCGCGCCGGATGCCCATGTGGTGGAATTGACGGACGCACTGTTCGGCTATGAACACCTGCTGCAGCGGCTCTTCTCGGAAGGCGGTCGTCTCGCGAGTGCGGTGGTTGCCGCCCAGTCGCATGAAAATCTCTCGCCGGTCGCCGGGCATCAGATCCTCTCGGCGATCAGCAATGCGCAGCTCTCGGTGAGCGGTGCCATCGGGCACATGGCCGAAGGTCATCGCCAGCTCGAGTTCATGGCGCAGAAGCTCGGCATCGATCCGGAAGCCTTTGGCGACGTGATCAAGCGCCCGAACAGCGCGCGCGGGGCGACGCCGATCGGCCTTGCCGCATGACGCCAAGGGCTGAAGGACCCTTTGCGATTCCATGATCGTCATTGCGGTCTTTATTGGATTGCTGACCCTCGCCGCTGGCTATGCCCAGTGGCGGGGCGGCGCGCCGGAGAAGCTCGCGGCCACCGCGATGTTCGGCGCGATGCTTGCGACCTTGTGGGTCGGCTCGCACGCGCCATCGTTCAACGGAACGCAATGGGAATTGCTCGTGGTGGACTTCGGGCTGTTTGTCGCACTGTGTCTGCTTGCCAATTTCGCCGACCGATTCTGGCCAATGTGGCTTGCGGCCTTCCAACTGGTGGCGGTCGCCTCGCACGGGGCGAGCGCCTATAACCCGGGGATCCTGCCCGTCGCCTATTGGTGGATCGTGGGGAAGATCTCTTATCCGATGATCGCGATCCTGGTGATCGGGACGCTGCGGCACGATCGCCGGAAGCGCCTCGGCGGACCAGAGTTTGGATGGACCCATGAGCGCCACCGTGCTCGCGCGGGTTCTGGAGAAACACAATGGACGAGCTAGGAGCCCGTCCACGAACTCTTTTTCGCAGGTGTCGCGGCGGACATGACGGCGTTCGCGCCGGGTTTTGACCTGAGGGGTGGTAGAATCGCGGTGATTGGGTCCGAATGCCGGGTTGGTTGCGGCCTGTGGCGCTGAAGAGACGCAATCGAAGAGGGCAGAACTACGCTACGGCCCAGAGCTTGGTGATATTGTGGGCGATGCAGACGAGGCTCCATTCGTCTTGGACTTTGTCGAGACCGCGCAGGAGGAACTGACGGAATCCGCGCGCTTGCTTGATCTGTCCGAAAACCGGTTCGGGCAGTTGTTTGCGTAAACGATAGCGACTGCGGTGTCCGCCAAGCTTGAGCTTCTGGCGCATCGCCTGGGTGAGCGGTCCGCCCACCTTGCCTCCGGTCGTCGGGCGCTTGGCCTGGCCCGTGGCGATGTAAGCGGAAATCTCGCGATCCTTGAGCCCGGCCAGATTGGCTTCGGAGCAATAGCCGGCGTCCGCCGAGATCTCCCTGGCCTTCTTGCCCTCCATGTTCCGGGTGACAGCGTCGGTGAGCGGGATCAGGCAAGTGGAATCGGCTGACGAGTTCGACAGCGAATGCGCCACGATTATTTGCGCGGTCGCATCGACGGCGATCTGACCGTTATACGCCTGAATGAAGCCATCCTTGCCCGGCATGATCCGACTGTCCGGGTCGGTGAAATTGCGCTGTGCCTTGGGCTTGGGCGTTCCTGGCGGATGCTTGGGCTTGCGGCCTGGCCGCGGTCCATCGCTGCGATCGTCATCATCGCCCTTCGCCTTGGCCTTGGCATCTTCCTTTGCTCGGGCCTCGGCTTCGAGCGCGACCTTGGCCTCACGGATCCTGGTCAGGCGCTGCTGTTTGTCGGCAACCCAGTCGGGCAACTCGTCGCCGCGCTGGCCGGCGCCGAGGCTCGCATCATCGCGGCGGTCAGCGGCCTCGGCAGACTTGAGCCAGCTTGCCACTTCGGCCGCAAGCGCCGCTTCGGCCTTCTGCATGCGGGCATAGCTCATCGCCTTGTGCTTGGACGCATTGGCTTTGATCTTCGTACCGTCCAGCGCGACATGGCCGAGCTTGACCAGGCCAGCCTCGGCGCACAGCTTCAGCACCTGTACGAACAATCCCGACAGCGCTTTGAGATGCCGCTTGCGAAACTCTGAGATCGTCCGAAAATCCGGCTTCGAACTGGCCGTCACCGCATGGAAATCGAGCCGGTCTTCGCAAGCCCGCGCGATCCGTCGCGAGGAATAGAGGCCCTGCGTGTACGCGTACAGCAGCAGCGCCGTCATCATCGCAGGATGAAACGCCGGCGCCCCACGAGCATCGTCATACGATGCATAGACCGCTTCGAGATCCAGCTCGTCGCGCACCAGATCCCGAACAAAATGGGCAGGGTGCGAGGACGGGACATAATCCGACACCGAAGGCGGAAACAGGGATACCTGATCAACATCCCAGGGAAGAAAGCGCTTGCTCATCCCCCGACTGAATCAAAACTCATCGCCGCAGTCCAGCCCAAATATGCTAAATCGTGGACGGGCTCCTAGACGACGAGGAGCTCGCCCGGCTTTGCCAGGCGGTTTACCGGTCACGTCGTGCACGGCCGCGATATATGGCGGCGGCAGGCGATCTGTTCGCCGACCCGATCTGGGATATGATGCTCGATCTCTATATCGCATCGCAGCGCGGCCAGCTCACGACCGTCACCAATGCCTGCGTTGCCGCCGATGTGCCACAGACGACCGGGCTTCGCTATATCGAGAAGCTGACCTCGCGCGGCCTCGCGGTCCGGTACAGCCATTTGAAGGATAAGCGGATGCTCGGCCTCGAGCTGACGCCCGAGGGCAAGGCGGCGATGGAGGACATGCTTCGCGAGCTGGTGCGGCTGCTCGGCGAAGCCGGCTACCGGCACGAAATGATGCCGCCACTCCTCAAGGCGGTGTGACCAGCAGGGTTTTGGCCATCGCATCGATGCCGGCGGCGGCGGCGCGGCCTCGGGACGATCGCGCAGCCCGACAGCGGTCCGCAGAGCATATATGGTCGCAGAATGAGACCAAATGTCGTTGCAACGGCGTGCGAATGACCGTTGTTTGGCGTTGCGGCAAGCTGGCCGTGGCGGTGGGTACTCTCGGTACGGGTCACCGTCTGACGGGATTTCGCGCAGGCCTGGCGGGCCAGCAGCCTGACGGGTTCCCCAACAGGGGTGTCGGACATGGGCGCTGACCATGGACTGAGTGAACGGGCCTATGCGGCCCTCAAGCTGGATCTCGTCGAGGGGGAGTTGCCGCCGGGCCGCGTGCGGATTCCCCATCTTGTCGAGCGCTACCAAGCCGGCGCGACGCCGGTGCGCGAGGCGATGCTGCGGCTCGTCGGCGAAGGCCTTCTCGTTATGCCGGTGCAAGGCGGGTTCGAGGTTCCGGCGCTGGACGAAATCGCGGTCCGGCATCTTTATGAAATTGCACAATGCAGCATCCTCGATGCCGCGGCGTGCCAGATCGGCGCCGCGTCTCCGCTCGTGTTCGACGAACGCGATGAGACCGGTCGCGCGCCGGCGATCGAGCGACTGTTCGAGTTCCTGGCGGTGCGAACCGGCAATCCGTTTTTTCTGGCGCGGGTTCGGGGGCTCAATGATCAGATGCGTCGGATTCGACGTGCCGAAGAGAGCCGATTGAGCGGATTGCACCGCGAGTTCGCGGCGCTGCTTGGTCAGATCAGGCGCGATGAACGACCGTTGGTGCGGCGATCCCTCATCGCCTATCACAAGCGTCGGCTTCGCCATCTGCCTGAAATCGTGGGCGCGATCCCTCCGGGGAGGCGAACGTAAGGCCGGCGTTACCCATATTGGACTTAAGTATCGGATATATAGGTCAGATGCGGGACCATATATCTTAGGATATACGCCTTTTCTTGGCGATCCTTTCAGAGCTGCGACCCAGCAGCAGGATGTGAAAGGAGACTATCATGAACAAGGAACTCGACCATCGCGACGACGAGCTCATCGATCTCGGTTCGGTCACCGAAGAAACGAAGGGCCCCGGCTTCATCAACAACGACGGCGTCGGCGGCAAGCTGCCGTTCGCTGGTCTTTCGGACGACTGAAAGGCAGGGCGTGCGAGCCGTAATGGCTCGCGCGCCTGACGCTCGTAGCATGTCCATGGCCTTTGCACTTCACGAGAGTATCCGCTTCTGCATCAGCGGCGGGCAAGTCATTCTGTTAGACATTCGAGCGGAAAGGTATTTCGCGCTTCCCAAAAGCTACACCGATGCTTTTCACCATTGGCTAGGGGGTGAGCCGATTACGGAGCGAGAAGTAAATTGTCTGGAGCGGCTTATCAGAAGAGGAGTTCTCTGCCGCACCGCGGACGAACCGTCTCGGTCTGACAACCGCAGTCTTGGCGCATTCGTGCCGACCGCCGTGCTCAACACCTCCCTCGTGCGACCATCGCTGCTTGCTGTCGTCAAGGCGATCGGAGCTCGTCTTCTATGGGCGTGGCGCATGAAGCATTGGCGGCTTGAGCGGCAGCTGCACCATCTGGAGGGACTGGGAGACAGCAGAAAAGCGACACCAACGGCGGAAATGAGAGCCATCGTCTACGCCTTCGAGCTGGCCGACCGGGTCCTTGGCAGCCACGACAAATGCATGGAACGATCCTTCGCCCTGGTGTCGGTTTGCCGGAAGTACGGTTTGCGAGCGCAGGCGGTTATCGGAGTGCAGAACGCGCCATTTGCGGCGCACTGCTGGGTTCAGGACGGAGAGATCGTTCTCAACGAACAACCTGATCGAGTACAGCTGTTCACGCCCATCATGGTGATATGATGCCGGTGCAGTATCTGATTCTGGCTAGCGGTGCGCCCGGTTGGAATGAGGCATTCGTCCGATCGCTGGTCTTTCGCACCGCCATGTCTGTGGCCTATCAGAGCGATAACCTGATCGCGTTGGTGAACGATCCCAGCGAGATGCTTCTAACTCCCGACGGGAATGGATTTATCGTTGGGAAGCTTTTCCGAGCGTCCGGCGAATTCGATAAGATTGATGCTTTTACGCGAGAGGAAGCTGAAACGATAGGGCGGGACAGTCGGCTAGTCTCCCAATATTGGGGCAGCTATGTCTCAGCGTTTCGCACCGATCGGGAAGTTGGCATCCTACGGGATCCGTTGGGTGGCCTGCCTTGTTATTACACTTCGTCCCGAGGTTTAACCGCATTTGTCTCAGACGCGCCAATTCTAGAAAAAGCCGGCTTGCTCAGGCCTTTGGTCGATCTTGCGGCTGTCGGTCGCACGCTCTATTTTAGCCAACTCCCCACCGAGGGCACCGCAATTTCCGGTCTGAAGCAGCTGCTACCTGGCCAAATGATAACTTTGGCGGATCATGAAACCAATTTGACGCAGCAGTGGAGCCCTTGGGACCACATGGCGCCACGCGCATCGGAAGATCTCCACACACGAAGCGAACGGCTTGAGCACCTGATCCGTCGTACTCACGCGGCGTGGGCCAAATGCT
This sequence comes from Sphingopyxis bauzanensis, assembly GCF_002205675.1. GTDB lineage: Bacteria > Pseudomonadota > Alphaproteobacteria > Sphingomonadales > Sphingomonadaceae > Sphingopyxis > Sphingopyxis bauzanensis. The sequence continues at coordinate 983,488 of NZ_NISK01000002.1, forward strand.
ATCCGCGATCCCTCATCGGGCTCTCGGGGGGGCTCGATTCATCGATCGTCGCCGTTTGTTTGGCGGAAGCGTGTGAAACCGTCCACTGCCTCACAGCCGTTACATCTGATCCGGTGGGCGATGAGCGACTTTATGCCCGCATGATATGCGATCAGACCGGCACTGCGTTCCATGAGAAGGAATATGCGGACGCGGCCATAGAAATGGGTCGTTCGGTTGCTGAAGGCGTTCCCATTCCAAATGGTAAAACACATGAGATGGCTTACAATCGCGTTGTACGTGAGGCGGCACGCCGGCTCAATGTCGATGCTTTTTTTGTGGGCGCTGGCGGTGACAATGTTTTCTATCTGACGCATTCGGCGAGGCCGATCGTCGATCGGTATCTCGCCGAAGGGATTTCCAAGAACCTCTACGCCACTATATTGGACATCTGTTCGATCACGGGCGCAAGTTTTTGGCAGGCTATTTCCGAGGCAGTCCGGATAGGCATCCGCGGTCGCCGACGTGCCCAAATCTGGCATGTCGATACGGACTATCTGGACCGCGAGCTTGTCGCGAACGCGGCAGAATCACCCGTTCAGCACCCATGGCTGCGCGCACCAAAGGACGCCAGCTATGGGAAATTGGGGCATGTGGCCATGATCCTGCGAGCGCTCCATCATATCGAACATCGCGACAAGCAGTTGACTGTTCCGATGATCAGTCCCCTTCTCTCACAACCGATAGTCGAAGCGTGTCTGGCAATACCATCGTGGGAGGCTTGTCATGGCGGCCAGGATCGCTCTGCTGCTCGCAGAGCTTTCTCAGCAGCCTTGCCATCTCGTGTGGTTGGTCGCCGTGGGAAAGGCAGTCCGGACGGCTTCGTTGGGGGCTTTATTCGTCATCATTGCGGGGAGATTGCAGATCGGCTCTTAAACGGACACTTGGCGACAAATCGTCTCATCGATCGCCAAGCCCTCGAGATCGCATTGCGGCCGACCACTCCTCTTCAACGAAATGATTGCGCTCGGATCATGGAACTCCTTGATGCTGAGGCCTGGATCGATCACTGGTCTTCAACGTCAAGAGACCGAGCCTGAGTATTTGCACCGGGTCCACGAAGCTTCCATTCATCGCGCATTATCTTCCACCGTTCGGCTTCTTCTCTACGGGCGGGATTCTGCGGAAGCTCGTCCTTCAACCAGAAATTGAACCAAGCCAAATTGCGAAGATAGATGGCGAGCCGATGCGCGGGCTGAGACTTGATGTGATCCTCGTCGGGAAAGATATAAAGATCGCTGGGCGTTCCAATTTGTTGCAACGCTGTATGGCTTCCTACCATCGCCAAAAACTCATTGTCCGCAGCCTGGAAGAGCATTGGGAATCGGACCCGTTCCGGTTGCGACATAAAAGCGATCTTCGACCAGAAGCCAACATCATTGTCGGCAAGCCGGGGCCATCCGCTCTCATGATATGCCTGCGCGATCATCGGACCCAGAATTGCATCTTGGTCAGGCTCCAGCGCGCAGCCAGAAACCGATCCGGCCGCGAATTTGACGCTGTTGATTGCGGCAAACTTAGCCGTGGTACAGCCATCACTCAGGCCTGAAATGCCGACCTTGTCGGTGGCAATCAGTCCTCTTTTCTCCAGAGAAGAAATCGCAGTTTCGATCGCGGAAAGGATTTGCTTTCTGCCTACGAAATTTTGGTTGAACGCGGCTGCTAGTTCCCCCGCATCCTTCTGCCTGCCAATGATGTCTTCATAAGTCAGATTATCGACGCTGAGTATGAAATACCCCTCATTGGCAAACGTCTGGATGGGGATCTCGTCCCCTGTGCTGCCCCGAAGAAAGCCCTTCGTGCGATACTGGACGATCACAATTGGATAGCGTTGACCGGCGCGGTAACCGACAGGATACACAAGGTCGCCGTACCAAGGCACGCCGAATCCATTCCGCCAATTGAGCCTTTCCACGCGCCCCAGGAGCAGGTGGTCGAACTCGGGATTGGGGTCGAACAGCTTTTCAGCTTCCTTTTTTCGCAAGTCGAACTTTACGAAGTGGCGAGGTGCACTTGAGCGTTCACGGAGGCAGAGCAAGCCGTTCCCACTAGGCTGACACTCGATGAGAGCATCACTCGTAACAATCGCGCGCGAAGCGGAAGGCGCCTCAGGCCTCCACAGATAAATTCCCGTGAGGCTGTTGGCCCAGCCCTCGCGCCGCGTAAAGATCAGCTCTGCTCCATCGGAAGTCCAGCCGATCATAGACGATCGGTCCAGCTTGCAGACGTTGGGCGGACAATCGAAGCGGTCGGTCCCAATCGTGGCAATCAGCCTATAGTCCGGCGGATAGCTCTGGGTTTCTTCTGTTTCGATCCATGCCTCCCGCTGTCCTGGACCAGACGCGCGGCGCGGTTGCTCCTCACCGACGCCGAAGACACGACTCTCGGCCTCGGTGGCGGCACGCTCCGCGCCGGTTTCAATGTCGACGACTATGTACCGTGACGAAGTGGCTGGTACTTGCGGCCGCCCTCCGCGGACGGGGAACGCTCGCTCGTCATAGCGCCATCCGCTCAAGCCTTCGAGGTCGATCCCGCGTTCTTGTTCTGGGATACCTGGCCGCGTCGAATAAATGATGGATTGATCGTCGTCCGATAGTCGGAAATCATCTACATCAGTTGGAGATTTCGTAATCTGGCGAGCATTTGCACCGTCCAAACTCGCAAGCCAGACTTGATTCGATCCATTATCGCGCTTCAAATACGCTATCAGCTTGCCGTTCGGCAGCCACCGCGGCGTAATGGGGGCCGGGGTTCCGATTTGGAAGGCTGACCACCCATACCACGCCGGACGGTCCATAATGAGTTCGTGGCTGATGTCGATTAATTGACGCTTGGCACCGGGACGAAGCGGCAGCACGACTAGTCCCGCACAATATGAGTTTGTCTCGGGGTCTGCGCGATGAAGCTGGAACGCAATGCTTTGCTTGTCTGGTGAAAGCGTGAATAGGGGACGCGAGGGATCCGCGGCATAGGGTTGACCGATATCCCGAAGCTCGACGAGATGATCTGCCGTGACGGACGAGCGCGGGAGCTTCGCCGCTTCGGTCGGCAAAAGCCCTTCGCAGCGATCATCGGCGCTTGCAGGACTAGCGAAAATGACGAGAGCGCACAGCCAAACGGCGGCGAAAGAATTTCTGGCACGACGCATCATTACCAAGCCTTGGAGACTGTGAGGCCGAAAGTGCGGCCGAGCGTCGAATGATTGACCGAGTCATACCGCAAAGCGGCGGGATCGAGCGATCGGACCGATGGCGGTATCTCGTCAAAGAGATTTTGAATCGTGATCGTCAGGGTGGTCCCGCCGAAGAGACCGCGGCGTTCACCGCTGCTGACATTCAAGATGGCATCAACGGTTACAAAAGACGGCACCTTCATGACCGGCTGGAAGCGGTCGTCCTTCATAGTGCCGATGTAGTTGCCAGCCGCCGTCAAACTGACGTCGCCTTCCTCCCAAGTGCCGCTTAGTTTTCCTCGCCAGTTCGGCGGCCTGAAGATCAGACCCGATTGGGACATCTCCGGTTGCCCTGCGACGATTTGCCTCGTGCTATCCAGATAAGTTAGAGAGCCGCTGATCCAGACCTTGGCACCATCTCCGACGTCGCGCGAATATTTGATTGAGGCGTCCATGCCGCGGAGCAATTGCAGCGAAATGTTCTGCAGCCGGTCGTCGAGGATCGCCGCAACCGAACCCGGATTAAACGGTTGTCCGGACGAATTCTCGAAAACACCCGAAATGCTGTTGATCGCGCTGTTTACCTGCAGTGCAGTGGGGTTCAGCTGAACGAAGTAGGCGTACACTGGGAGGAAAGCGCTGGTGATGGGCGAAAATGGTGAAGCCACTCTATTACGGTAGCGAATGCGGAAATAGCCAAGGTCCAATCGAAGACCATCGACCGCAACGGGTTCTATCGTCAAAGACGCCGTGAGCGTGGTAGCTCGTTCCGGCGAGAGGTTGGGGTTGCCGCCGAAGAGATATAGGACGGGATCGCTTACGGCCGGAGCGGGAGAGAAGATGAAACCCGGTACAAGCTGGGCATTGGAAGTTTGACCCGTTTGATACAAAGTCGGAACCTTGAAGGATTTTCCCCAACTGGCTTTGAACTCCAATCCGGCGAGCGGCGCATACACCATGCCGACTTTTGGGGTCGTTATTTGATCGATTCCGCGATGACTTTCGAAGCGCAATGCGCCGACGAAATGCAGCTTGTTAACAACGCTGATCCCGTTCGTCGGCGAGACCAGAGGTAGAGACAACTCGCCATAGCCAAAGGCGACGTTTCGAGTTTCGGCAAAGATATCGATCGGCGATTCCACACCGCCGACAAAACGCCGCGAATCGACGCGGAGCTTGTTGGATCTGAATCCGCCTCCAATCGCGATACGGGCCTCTCCGCCGGGCAGGGAAAATATCCGGCCTTCGGCTCCAATTTCGACCGCTCCAAGTTTGTTTTCATATTGAGGCACGGCCAGCCCAGCCTCTGCCCCATTGAAAAATACGCGGGTTGCGATCGATGTGTTGCTTTCACCATAGGTGCCTGACAGGCGAAGGGACCAACTGGTTCCTAGCTCCACTTGCAATGATGGTGTCACTGACCAGCTGTCGACCGTCGAATCAACCACACTGCCTTGGCCGTAACAGCTCGGCGAAATTGATGCGGTGATGCAGCGCGACGTCGAGCGGTGCATATAGTGTCCGTCGAACTCCAAACCGACGCTCTCACTGACAGTTTGGCGACCAGCTGCAACAATGCTGACCTGCTTTTGGCGGGGAAGGAGTGTCGTATCCGGTGGCAAGTTGCTCGTGTACGCTCGCTGGCGCGCCGCGACTTCGTCCATTTTTTGATAGTCGGCGGCGACCATCAAGCTACCGGAAGCCCAGGCTGGGCCCCCGACGACATTATACTGTTGCGTAAAACCGCCGCCCGCGGTCGTACCCGCCAAGCGCGCAGAAGTTATCACCTTGTCGACCTGACGTCGAAGAACGACGTTGGCGACGCCCGCTACGGCATCGGATCCATAGAGTGCCGACGCACCGTCGGTCACAATGTCGATACGTTCGATCGCTGACAGCGGAATAGCCGATATGTCGACACCTTGGCTGATCGCGTCGAACGCGACGCGATGTCCATTGAATAGAGTCAGAGAGGCATCGGGACCGAGGCCACGCAAATTAATTGCCGACGACCCAGATACGTTTGTAAAACCTCCTTGCCCCGACGCTGATATCGTCGGATTTTGACCGCCCGAGAAATTTTGCGGCAGATCGCGAATAATCTGGCCCAGATCGGTCCGGCCGAGCAACTCGGCCTCCCGTCGAGTGATGCTCGTAACGGGAGACGTCGCCGGGCCACCGCGGATGCGGGAGCCGATGACAGTGATCTCTGCCGGGTTAGCATCCGCAGTATCGATGGCGTCCGCCCGGGCCCCTTCGCCGATCAGGATGGTATCGTCCTTAAACTGGACCCGGACTGCCGTCCCATGCAACAGCGCGCGCACCGCTTGCTCGACCGTATATTGCCCCTTGAGGACCGGCGCCGTTCGCCCCGCCACCGCGGAGGAGGTGATCATGATCTGTTGGCCAGAGGTCAGCCCAACCGAGCGCAATGACGTTTCGAGATCTTGGGCCGGCAGATCATAGTCGGTAGCGGTGGCCGCCTGTGCGGCAGCAGGTGCAGAACACGCAAGTATAGCTGTTGTGGCGAGCAGCGTGCTCGCCACACCGGTGCGAAATGACATGGATCTTCCCCCCAATTTTTCATTTTGAGCGGGCGTTTTCCCGCTGCAATTTGGTAGGAACGAGATGGATTTGGAAAAACACGCTAGAGGTCGATTTATTTTTCCAAGCGAGTGAGAATGATCTCCCCAGCAGTGCGCTCGACCCGCAATCCGAGCAGTTGTGCGAGATGGCCAGCGAGCGCGTCGGCGTCGTCGATACGGAAGACGCCTGATACCTCGATCTTGCCGAGGCTTGGGTCCGCCAGCCTGACCTTCGCTACCGCATAGCGGTTCACCTGCGCGATAACATCGGCAAGGGGCGCGCGGCGAAATTCCATCATCCCCTTGGGCCAATCCTCAGGTGCGTCGGCCTTTCCCTGAATCTGTCGAGGCTGAGCCTTCGGTTCGACCACGATGGTCCCGCCCGGCTGCAGGCGCAGCGTCGGCGCCCCGGCGCGAGAGCCTTTTTGCGTGACGTCCACTGCGCCGTGGAGGAGTTGAACCTTGACCCTGCGATCCTCGAGATAGGATACATCGAACACCGTGCCGCGCGCGATCACCTCCGCGTCGCCGGCGTCGACGACAAAGGGCCGTGCTTCATGGGCGACTTCGAACCGTGCTCGGCCATGTTCGAGCCGCAGATGCCTCGCCGTCTGTCCAAAATCGATGGTGACGAGCGTATCGGTGTCGATCGTAAGCTTGGAGCCGTCCGACAATTTGACTGTCCGGATTTCGCCGAGCCGCGTTGCATATTGAATGCCGTCGGACTTCCGGGCTATTTCGACGGGCGGCGCATTGAGACTGCTGTCGCCCGGCAGAATCGGAACAGCCACGATGCGCCAGGCGACAAATCCGACCAGCGCGGCGACGCCGATGGACACCATCCACACGCGCTTGGCGGCGCCCCGAACTGGCTGCGGCGGCGGGAGATTCTCCCAGTTCACACGCTTGCCGTCCGAATAGAGGTTGGCGATTCGATTGTACGCGGACCGGTGGACCGCGCCACGGGCGAGCCAGCGCTCGAAACCGGCGCGATGACGTTCGGCCTCGTCGCCGCGCATGCGGGCGAACCATTCGATCGCCTCACGCTGGAGCTGGTTGCTCTCGAAGGGGTTTCGGCGTTTATCAACCATCGGTGTTCACCCTGTGATCGAGATACCGGAGCGCTTTCTTCATATGAAGTTCGACGGCGCGGACCGTAATTCCCAGCTCTTTCGAAATCTGGCTGTAGGTAAGGTCTTGCTGCCGACTGAGCCGGAAGACCTCGCGTGTTAGCGCCGGGAGCTCGGATAAAGCCTGCTCATACCGTCGCATGAAATCGGCGGCGTCGATCATCCATTCCTGCTCCGGCGCGGTCGCGAGATCTGGGGCCTCGTCGATCGGGACGTGAATTGCCTTTGCCCGAAGCGGCGCGCGGTGGGTGCGGCACCAGAGAATGCCTTTGGCAATCTGCCGCAAATAGGCGTCGGGCGTGTGCGGCCGCGCGGGTGGCGGGGACGCAACGAGCTTGACGAAGGTCTCCTGAACAAGGTCGTGTACCTCATCTTGATTTCTGACTGCGCGCCGAATGAAGCGGGCAAGGCGCGGCGCTTCCGTCCGGAACAGGCGGTCAAGCCAGCGATCGTTGGTTTCTTGAAGGACGGCACTGTCAGGCGGCGGCTCGCTCATGGCGAGGCCTCGCGCCCAGGCGACCGCCCGTCGGCTTTGGGTTCAGATGGATTTGGATTCATGGACGCCGCCGGTCAGCAATGCATGCGCAATTCTGCCCATTCGGACATTGATGCACAGAATGTGACGGCCGACCATGGACAGTCGATCGTATTTGGATCGCACGACGCCACGAAGCGGCGCCGCTGGATAGGTGTTATGCACATCTGATACGGCGCACGCAAGTTGCAATGGCGTGGACGATCAGGCTTTGTCTTTGCTACACCCAGATTGGAGCACTTCAATATTCTCAGATCAGAAAATTTACTTATCGTAATTTAACAGTATAGATTGAATGATAGTATAGTTATTTACAATTATTCTTATGATGCAATGCATCGGCTCCGTGCGCAAAAAGGAAATAGAATTTGGTGTCCGCCTCGCCAAAACCGCTGCGTAAAAATATTCGTCTGATATCTCATCGCGCAGCGCCGGAATTTGGCTTCAAGGTACAGAAACACCGACCCCCCGCCGACTTCAAAACTTAATCGCGAAAAGTTCTGCGGGCCGAGCAGGCGGCGAAACGGGCGCGAACGGGTTCGATCCGGGCCAGAACATCATCGACAAGACGGCGGTCTGACGACAAAGTGCGGCCAGCAACAAGGGGAAGCAGAGTGACCGAAGCGCTTGTCGAACTCGCCGCGGACATCGCCGCGGCCTATGTCTCGCACAATGCCGTCCCGATCAGCGACCTACCGGTTTTGATCCAGAATGTTCATGAGTGCCTCGCGGCGCTGGGCGCCGAGGAAGCGGTCGAGGCGGCGCAGCGGCTTCCGGCGGTCTCGATCCGGGCATCGATCAAGCCCGATTATCTTGTGTGTCTCGAAGACGGAAAGAAGATGAAGCTGCTCAAGGGCTATCTGAATCGGGTCTATGGCCTGAGCCCGCGCGAGTACCGGGAAAAGTGGAACCTGCCGGCGGACTACCCGATGGTCGCGCCGGTATATGCGGCGCGTCGCCGAGAACTCGCGATGGAAATTGGCCTCGGCCGCAAGGCCGCCACCGGCACGACGCGAGCGGCCGCCGTACCAAAGAGCGGCAAGAAGGCATTGGCGCCCAAGCCAACAAAGGCCGGACGACCAAGCACGAACGGAAAGCTGTCGCTGCGCCTGGGGAAGAGCCCGCGCTCAGAGCCGGCGTAGGCGCAGACAGATCACCGGGCCGCCGCCTGACATCAGTCGTCGGCCCCTGGCCATGATGTCGTCGGGGTCGTAACCTGTCGTGTGTACAGTTCATAGGCAACGGCCCGGATCGCGTGGACTGCGATGCCATCTGGCGGCAGGCGCAAGCAGAGCGGACGATCGTCGTCAATGTCGAGCTGGACGAAGGTATCCGGAAGGGGTGCCGGTATGTGAGGAAGGTCGCCGTTCAGCACGGCCAGCGGGTCGGGCGGCTCGACCGCGTCAATCTCCTGCACGCTGAGATGGATGCTGTCGTCGTAGTCTTCGGTATCAACATCAATGGTTCGTACATCGAGGTCGATAAAGTGGGTGTGATGCGGGAACGGCTCGACCCGGGCCGCGCGATTGAAGAGCATCACGTTACCGCCGGTCGAGCCACTCTGCGTCGATTTGTAGAATATGCCGTCGATCGGGAAGACGAGGCGATGCTCGAGATATTCGGCGACCATCTGGGTCGGAACGTAGCCGAGCAACTCGGCGCCGGGCAGGACCGGGCGCGAGATTTGCTCGCCGAGTGAGCGCAGGAAATACGCGCGGTCGCGTTTCGCCTCGAACTGGGGATCAAACGGATTTGCCTGAGGCGCTAGCTCTTCGAGCGCGCTGAAGTCGAGCAGTTGCAATGGCCGCAAAACGTCGAAACGGCCGACCACGACGTGCGCTCCAACCGGGGGACGAATTTCTGCGATGCAGGTCGCTTCATCGGTGGCGCCATAGAAGCCCGGAATGCCGGGCGCATTCAGGCGCCCGCCCTGCCCTAGGCCTGGCAGCAGCGGCCCCATCTGGAGGACCGGTTGCCTGAGAATACGGCGAAGAGTATCCTCATCGGAAGCCACGCGAGCGCGATAGAATTGGCTGCCCGGACCTCCCGGAACGACCAGTTTGATGACCGATGCCGCATCCCAAGTGCGATGCGCGTCGATGTCCTCGAAAACATCATCGAGCCAGGCCATGGCGTCCGCGTTGATGTACCGCGCCGTCTTGCGCAGGGTGTTGCAGAATCGCGCCCAGCGCTCTTCCTGCCAATAGTGGGGCGTGCGGCTCCGCCTGAAACCCGTCGAATAGTCGTACGGATTTCCTTCTTCCTGGTCGCCGTAAGTGTCGCCGAGATACTCCTCGATCCGGAAGGCCAGATCGGAATCGATACCCGCGATGTCGACAAAGATGGCGGCGGCTCCGGGGCTTTGATCGTAGGGCGTGAGCTCGAAGTTCGGAAGGAACGCTTCGTCAATTCGCGCGGCGAGCAGCTCGAAGGGGACCGCCGGGCGCGTTTCGCCGCATTCGGCGCAAGTCCCGAGCCGGGCCTCCGATGCAAGTTGTGCGCGGAGGTGAATATTGCCGATGCATTCGAGACAAACGGGATGGGTCATCGGGACCTTGTGGCAGAAGTTCTGCAGCGCGTCCCGTCGCTCGCGGTGTCCATGTCGCGGTCGTCAGGATTCCCATTGCGCTAGGCCACCCTCCATGGATCAATCAATTCGATATCGCACGCCTCGAAATCCCGAATGTTTCGAGTGGCCAGCGCGGCCCCGCGGGAACGCGCGATGGCGGCTATCTGAGCATCGAACTGGCTGATCGGCCTGCCGAGTTGACGGCGTTCCGCAGCGATGGCCGCGAAGACGGGCGCCGCGTCCACGTCAAATCCGACAATTCGGCCCGCAAAATCTTCGGCAAACATGGCCATCGCAGCGGATTGCAGATCATCCCGACGCCGACCCGGGTCGAGTATGGCGATACCGAAGAGAATCTCCGCCTGCGTGACGGTCGTGACAAACAAGGACGTCGAAACTTGGCGGCTCAGCCAATCCATTACGCGAGGCGCTGGTGCGGGACGCAGCACCTCAGACAGAACATTGCTGTCGAGTACGATCACGACAGATCGACGGGCTCGCGCATAGGCTCGCGAGGCGCAAGTGAAAGATCGGCGCCGCCGAGCGGAGCGAAGCGAGCCCGTATCGCATCCGCAAGATTGGCTGTGCGCGGCGCGTCAGTCGAAAGGGCCGAACGCAAGATATCGCGCGCCTCTTCCTCCATTGAGCGGCCATGGGCGGCTGCCTGCATCCGCAGGCGCCGCTTGAGGCTTTCGTCCACATTGCGAATGGTCATGCTCGCCACCACACGTCTCCTTTGTTCTCATATTAGTCATTGATTGCGGAGATTTCAATGACTGCATTCGAGGTGATCGCCATGAACCTCCGTTCGTTTCAAGCCCTAGGCGGCCGGCGATTCCGGCACGTCTTTCTCGGCCGCGACCGCGCGCTCCAGCGCCGTCAGGTGTTCGGCGCACACCTGCTGAACGATCGCGCTGAGTTCTTGGACGCGTTCGCCAAGCCAGGCGAGGTCCTCGGCCTCGATCCTGTAATGTTTCGAATAGCGCGCCTTCACATAGGCCTCCTTCAGGAGGCTGAAGCGGCGGCGCGCTTCTTTCGCATCGTCCGGCCACACATAGACGAGGCGCGCGTCCAGCCTCCGCCCCTGCTTGCGGAGATTTTCGATATTGTGGCTGTGCGAGGTGTAGAATGTGCAGGTCAGCAACAGCGTATGATAGAGCCGCTCCGTTGCCTGATGAAGCTGGAACGCCGCCCATTTGTAACGATTCTTCTCGATCCCGAAGAGGTAGCCGTCAAAAAACTCGCCCGCGCTCGGGAACCACTCCTCATAATATTCGCGCGCCAGCTTCAGCGCGTCGGCAGGCCGCTTCGGCTTTGGCGTCGCAAGTTCGTTATCATCTGACTGGTAGAGGACGATACCGTCCTTCACGACGTCGAGAAAAAAGAAACGGCCGTCCGCGAGGTTGTTGTTCACCTGCTGGAGGGTATGCACGATCAGGCTGACTGGATGGCGAAGCCGGCCGAGGATGACATGATCTCGGCTGAACCGATCCTCGAGATTGGTCCAATATTCCGGTTCGGCGAGCTCGTCCTGGTTGACGATGACGAGGATGTCATAGTCCGACACATAGCCCTTCGTCGTCTGCGGCTCATAGATGCCTTCGCCGCGCGCGATCGACCCGTAGAGAATGACCTTCAGGATCCGGCCCGCCTTGCGATCGCCGCTGGCGAGCTTGTGCGCGTCTTCGAACTCCTCGAAAATCGCGCGGACAATCTGTTCGAGTTCGCGCTGATTCTTCGCGGGGAGATGGGATATGTCGGAACGCATGACGCTGCTACCTGCATGAGGGTGCGACGCTAGGCAATGGGTTTGCCATCGTCGCCGTCCAGGAAGTCGGCGGCACCGTACAGCGCCGTGTCAAGCGCGAGAAGCGCGCCCGCGAGTTCATCCTGCACTTCATCGGTCGACATAGCGAGCCGCGCGGCAATCCGCCCATAGTCGAGATCCTCGTGCGCATGGAGGAGGAAGACCTGGCGGGAAAGAGGCGGCAGCGCGGCGATGGCGGACGCCAACTGCACGGGATCGATGCGGTCAAAAGCGGTCACACCGGTTCGGGCGCGCAGCCAGCCGCTCAGCCAGATGCCGTCGCGGTCGACCCGCTGCCGCGCCGGATCGTCGACGCAGACACTGGCGTCGTCCTCCCAGTAGCGCCGCGTCGCGGTGACGAGATCAGGGGCGGCCTCGGCGCGGCCCCGTTCCTCGAGAAGGTGCTGCAGGCTGAGGGTGAGCGCATGGCGGCGGCCGCTGCCGCGAACCCAGCCGAGGAACGTGTCGTCAGCGGTCAACCGGCCGACAATCTGGAGGAGGAGTGCGCGCGAGATCGAGATGTCCATGGGGCTGTCCTTTCGGGAGGTCGGGACGCCGGGGGCCATCGCCAGCGCGTCCCTCTCCGCTCCCCTCCCCCTCTTCTCGATCGATCCGCCGCCCGCGGCGGGAAGCCGCCGAGCGCGCGACACCGAAGCGTGCGGACTACCTTTTTGGACCAAATATGTCGTGCAAGTTCAGGCAATTCTGATGCATTTTGGTCGGCCGCAGATCGGCCGAAGCCGATCGATTTCTGGAGGGGGTCAAGCGATGGCTGTGAGGGTTGGAGGTCGCTGGTACGAGCCATTGTCCTGCCCCCGCGCGCCATCGGACCGTGGGGCATGGACACCGGAGGGATGAAACCCGCCGGCGCCCGGCAGTTCGAGACCGCGAGGACCCATCCCTGTATCGAGGCCTCGGAGACGAAGGCGTTCGCCAAAGCGCTGCTCGCGGCAAACCGCGCGCGCGACGGAATATTGAGCGACGTCGGTTTTGCCGACGCAACCTGGATGTTACTGCTCGATCTGTTCGTCTCGCAAGCCCACGATGGCAGGCTTTCGCTATCGGATCTCTACACCTCGATCGACGCACCGAAGGCGACAACGCTGCGGACGATCGGACGCCTGGTCGATCAGGGCCACCTCCAAACCGAAGCCGATCCGCGCGATGGCCGCCGCACGCTGGTCCGGCTGACTGAGGAGACCTATCGCCAGATGTCCGAAGTGGTCGAGGAAATCCGCGGGATCATCGCGAACGCGCGAAGCGAAGTTTAGGCTGGAGACGTCGCCCACGATCCTAGCCGAACAGGGTTTTGTGGATTTTGATCGTCGGCACGATCGTCCACGATCGCTCCATCAGGCGGCTAATGCGGTATAGCCCTCCCCTCTGGGGATCGCGCAGGAGCACACGCCGACCACGTTTTGCTACGACGAATTCCTGCAGGACATTGCCGTCGCTGAACGTCATGGATTCGGGGAGCCGGATCCGGTCCCCATCGGCAAGCTGACGTGCGCGGAATTCTAGATTGGCGCGACAGCGCGTGCGCCATTCGCGGGCATATTCCTTGTCGGTCGGGGTTAGCAAATCGAGAATGCGGGCGGGGCAGTCTGCCTCGCATGGTCCCATGGATTCATCCATGTCCTTGTAGCCAAAGATGTAGCCGTCCTTGGCCCGGGGGTTCCAGCGAACCAGGCAGACAATGGCGAAGATCTCGCCGCCCTGCCCATTCGTCATCACCTGTGTCGCTGCATAATAAACCCGGTTTCCAGGGCAGATCGATGCGAGCACCTTGAGGCCGCGGGACGAACCATCGTCCTGCACCCGTTCGTACGTAAATTGGTCGTCGAGATAGGCTTTAGCCGATGCGTGGCCGCCCATTGAGCTTCGGGGCATGAAGAGCCATCGTATGGCGAACTCCTTCGTTGCTGTGTTGGAAGTGGTGAGACCGTCAGGCCGCGCAGTCGGCTGTCGAGCCGCCGCCGACATCCGCGCCCGCCGGCGCGTCGGAGCTGAAGGTCATCAGATATTTGAAGGCCTGCTCGGCCTTGGCCGCGGCGTGAATGATCGCGGTCTTGTCGCCGCGCAGGATGCCGAGCCAATGGCCAACATAGCTGGCGTGGCTGTCATGGAGGATATTGGGGAGTCCGAGTTGCGAGCAGCATAGGCCCGCGCCGATCTCGGCGACGAGTTCCTCGAACGAATATGCCGCGTCGCCGAAGCGTTTGCCGAATGTGCGGGCAAGCCTCCGAACGTGACCCGACCAGTGAACGGTCTCGTGGCAGCGCGTCGAGGCATAATGGTCGATGCTCGTGAACGCCGACCGGTTCGGCATCTGGATATAGTCGAACGTCGGTGAGAAATAGGCCTCGTTCCCACCGTGGCGAACGTCGGCGGGGATGGCCGTGAAGAAGGCATCGATCGCGGCCTGGTGGTCGGACGGCGCCGCCGGCGTCTCGGGCGCAGCGGCGTAGAAATATGCCGGCAAGCCGTCGATCTGGTCGGCGTTGAACACGATGTAGTGGCGGAGAAAGCGTATGCTGCGCACGACGTCCTGCCCGGTTTTGGGGTGCGCTTCGTGCTTCTGGAAAGAGGAGTAATAGACCGACACCGCGCCGGTTTCACCGCGACGCACATTGCCCCCCAGCGCTTCGGCCTGCCGATAGGTCATCCAGTAGCGGGACCGGTATCCCTCGGCATCGGCGATCGCCCACAGATAGAGCGTATTGATTCCGGTGTACGGCGTTCCGCAGTGACGCAGGGGCCGGCCGCCGGCTTGGCTCAAGCTCCAGGGGCGGGACCATGGCGGGACACCCTCTTCGAGTTTGTTGATGATGAGGTCGGTGATTTCGGCGGCGACGTCGCGACCAGGTCTGTTTGGCTGGGGCATGGCGCTTCTCGATGACGGCGAAGCGGGCTCTTCCCGCTCCTTCACTCCATCTCGTGCGCATCCCCTTTCCTTTTCCGGTTCCGATTGAGGGTCGCGAGCGTCGAAAGTGTCAGATTCCTGCGCAAAGATGGTGGTGCTTAACGGGTGCGTTGAACAACCGATCGTCATCCCGGCGAACCCGAGGCCACCGATGTTATAACTCGGCTGGCGTCGGGCGACGGGTTGTCGTTAGCGAAGTCGAGTATCCCCATCAACGACCCGTGAAGGGTCGCATGGATTTCGCCGCGTTTTGCTCCGGGATGCAGAACGATCTTGCCAACGAGTGCGCGAATGTCGCTCGAAGCATCGAGCCGCGTTTCCGGGTCCGCAAGTGTAGCAGTCAGCCGTTCCACCTTGCGCTTGTAGACTTCAGCGATGCCAGGGTGGATGTCTGGAACATTCTGCGGCGCCTCGACAAGACGTGCCGTGATTTCGGATTTTTCGCGTTCCAACTCGGCCATGCGCGCCTTCATGGCGGGCTGGTATAGTCCGTCCTCGATCGCGGCCATGATGCCCGCAAAGGCCTTGTCGATCTTCGCGAGTGCGCGCCGATCGGCATCGGCCTCAATCCGCCGCTCGCGGTTCACGCCGTTGATGTGCGCGGTATAAGCCGCAACCGCCGCCTCGATTTTGTCGGCCGACACGAGCTTGTCGGTCATGCCTGCCAGCGCCCTTCGCTCCAATAGCTCGCGCCGGATCGTCCGACCGTTGGTGCAGGCACGACCGCGATGATGACCGGCGCAGCCATAGCGGTCTCCGACGACGATCGAACAACCACCGCCGCAGACACCGCATTCAAGAAGGCCCGAGAGGAGATAGGCGGGCCGACGAGCGCCATGCAACGCGCGCCCCTGCGCGGCTTGCTTGATCCTCGCATGTCGCTCGGCCAGCGCCGCCTGCTGGCGCTTGACTGCTGCCCAGAGGTCATCGCTGACGATGCGAAGCTCTGGAGCCGCGTTCCGCACCCATTCGCCTTCGGGGTTGAGGCGCATGACTTGCTTGCCAGTGCTGGGGTCCTTCACACTGTGTTTATGGTTCCAGACGCGAGCCCCGACATAAAGCTCGTTGTTGAGGATGCCGGTCCCTCGGCGAATATCACCGCGGATGCTGGTATCGCGCCAAGCCTTGCGCGCGGGTCCGGATACGCCATCGGCGTTGAGGCCGCGCGCGATTGCGAGCGGGCTCTTGCCCGCCGCGAACTCGCGGAAGATGCGCTCGACGATCAGCGCCTGCGCAGGATCGATCTCGCGTTCGCCGCGCACCAGCTCGCCTTCGCTCGAAAGGCGGCGGATCATGCGATAGCCATAGCCCACCGCTCCGGCCGAGAATCCCTTCTCGACGCGCCCGCGCAGACCGCGATGCGTTTTCTTCGCAAGGTCTTTGAGGAACAGAGCGTTCATCGTCCCCTTGAGTCCGACGTGAAGTTCAGAAATCTCGCCTTCAGCGAGCGTGACCAGCGGCACCCGCGCAAACTGCAAATGCTTGAACAGTGTCGCCACATCGGCCTGATCGCGCGACACGCGATCGAGCGCCTCGGCGAGGACGATATCGAACTTGCCCGCCTGCGCGTCGGCGAGCAGCCGCTGGATGCCGGGACGCAGAATCATGCTCGCACCCGAGATCGCGGCGTCCTCATAGGCGGCTTCGATCTGCCAACCCTCGCGCGCAGCGCGTTCACGGCAGATACGCTGCTGGTCGGCGATCGATGCCGAACTTTGTTGATCGGAGGAATAGCGGGCATAGAGCGCGGCGCGGATCATGACATCTTCCTTTGGAGTAGAGGCAAGCGGACACGGCCCGCTTGCCTCGCTATGACGGTCTCGCGCGCCATGCCCTTAGGGTCAACGCTTGCGGCCCTTCGCATATTTACGGAAGATCATTGTCGTTGGCGGCTTTCCGGGCGCGAACATGCTCGCGCGCGATGTGCCGGCCGATCGCCTCGGCGATGCGCGTCAGGGCCGCGTCAACCTGAGCAGGACCAAGTGCGCAAGAGTTGTCATTCGCGGCCGTGAGCGGCCGCGAACGCGGCGCTTCGTCCTTTTTCATACCGGCCCATCGCCCATGGGCCGATTGTCATTTTCGGCGCGGTAGCCGGGCGGGTCGGCGATCCACCGATTGATGGCGGACTCCCACCACCCGGCACCATGTACGCTGATCTGCACCTGGGCGGGGAAGGTCCCCTCGGCGATCTTGCGGTAGAGGGTCGAGCGTGACAGTCCGGTGCGGTTGAGAACGGTGGGTAGGCGGATGATCCTTTCGGAGACGGGCATGGCATTTACTCCATCGGCTGGCTTCGGTTGGGCTCCCCTGGGTGTAGAATTGGCGATCCGCAAAAATCGCGCAAGAGTGCCAAAAATGGTGCCAAATGCCTCTGGCGTGTCCCGTCGTTTCTTGGCGTTGCCTGTCGGCTCCCGGCGTGCGTTTTTTGGGCGAATTTAATTTCCCATGCTGTCCCAGCGAAGAGGTTTGGTGCCAAGCTTTGCACCCTCTCGCGTCCACCCTAGAACGAAAGGGCCGATCCGACTCGGCTGTGTCTCTTGGGCGGAATAATCTGTTTTCCCAGCGGAGATCGGCAGCTTGGCGCCTCAAAGTTGGCGTTCGGCGGCAATTAATAACCGGCCAAGAGCGACCGTTGCGCTAGCCATAGAGCTGAACGTTTGATAATGTCTTCCCGCCCCTATCTTGGTAGATAATAGCCGTTAGTCGCTTCGTCGCGCCGCGCCGCGCCGGTCGAGACGAGCGTTTCCAACACCTGCTTTACGCGCTCTCGCCGCTTGGGCGTGTTCCGACCGCTGAACGCCGCCGCGAGCGTCGGCACGGCAACGGGCGCGGCGGCGCGCGCGAGAAGGTCGCGCACCGAGCGGATCTGGTCGAGGCCATCGCTGGGCCGTTTCACGTCCTCGACAATGACGGCCTCGCCCAGATCGGCCTCGATCTGGGTTTCACCCTTCACCTTGGCGGCGAAGCGCGGGCGCTGAAAGTCGGGGCGGAGCCAATGGACCGTCCCTGCTTTCTCCTCCGCAACGCGCGCCTGATTGAGCGCGATGAGGCGGACGAGCAAATCCTCCTCAGCCGCTTCCTGGTCTTCGCTTTTGTGCGGGCTGGGGGTGGTGCCGCCGGGCTTGCCAACCAGACGGTCGCCCAGGTCGTTCCAGCCATAAGCAGCGAAGACTTCACGATCGATCTCGTCGTGCAGTTCCTTGAGGATCGCGATCTGCCCCGCGTCATAGACGTCGCGCTCGGGGGGACTCAGCGGTTCGCCGATGCCCGCGTCAAGCTCCCGCATGCGCTCCAGCGCATTGTAGAGGCCCGTCATTGTGAGGAAGTCGTGCGCGGCAAGGCGTTCCTTGCGGAAGGCGTCGAGGCGTTCGCCGAGTTTTTCAACGACCGCACTGACGGCGACGAAGGGGAAAGGATTGAAGGTGTTGGTGTGCTGGTAAACGAGGTCGTTTCCGACACCCTGCCACCCGCCGGTCGCTTCTGCGAAAACCGTGTGCGCACGCGAACTCAAGGTTGCCAACACCCCGGCGCGGTTCGTTGCGATAACTCGCAGCTTCTGATCTGGAGCAGTGTCGGCATCCAAGAACACAAAGTAGCGGTGCTTCGCGGTTTCCGTCGTAACGATGAAACGGTCTAGGCCCGACAGCGCCGATCGCATCCCTTCGCGCGCCTCAGCAAAGATCCACCATTTGTCTCGATAAGATTTGCGCTTGTCTCGTGCCCGCTCGGGCAGGACCGTGTCGGTGAGATGCTGGAAAGCTTCCGGATAGCGATCGCGAAGTTCGTCACGCGACAATCCATAGAAATCGAGCGCTAAGACACCACGCGGCCGCTGCGCGAGGTCGCGCCCGTTGCGATATTTGAGAACGTGGCGAGTGCCGCCGCGGCGTATCGTATCCCTTACAACATCGGCACTAGGGGTTACGATAAAGCCTAAGCCGTAGGGCATGTAGCCCTTGTAAGCGATGCGATCATTGGCCAACGGATTGCCCATCTTCGACAGATCGGCCCCGAGCTTCAGCTTCGACGTCACCTTGCCCTCGCGCCGCTCCAGCTCGACCTTCGGCGTGTCGGTGTTCAGCTCCGCTTCGCTCACCACCTCTGCCAGTACGCCCTCATGGTTCCCCGCCTGTACCACCGTCATCGCGATCCGCACCGCCGCCTTGTCGGCGGACTTCATCCAAGGATGGTCGGGCACCGAATAGACAAGGCTCAGCGGCTCCTTGGCGCTCGTCCAGCGTTCGACGACACGGCGGCTGAAGGTCTGTGTTATCGAATTGGTGGTGATGAAGCCGAAGCGGCGTAGAGGATTGGCGGCACCCTTTTTTGACGGTTTCGCGGTCAGCTGCCGCGCGGCTTCGTCCCAGAAATGCATGACGAAATCAGCGCCGCCGGGCACGTTGGGCCGAACTTTCCAATACGCCTCAGCCTCGCCGTCGCCCAGTTCGGCGCGCATATCCTTGCCGCCAATAAAGGGCGGATTGCCGACGATGAATTCCGCCGCCGGCCATTCGGCGCGGCGCGGCTTGATGAAGCGATGGGTTTCCCGCCGTGCCGTCTCGTCGGGCACTTCCTCGCCGGTGACCGGGTGCAGCCTTTTCGTAACGCCGTCCCACAGGGTAATCAGGTTGCCCTGTGCGTCGCGCGCCAATTCCTTGCTGTCATAAGCGATCAGCGCATCCTGATGCCGGATCGTGCCATAGGCGTTGAGGATCGGCTCCGGGATGTCCTTCACGTCGACGGTCTTGAGCTGCCATTTGAGGAAGCCGATCCACAGCACTAGATCGGCGATCGGCACTGCGCGCGGATTGAGTTCCAGCCCGAAGAATTGGCGCGGGCTGACGGTTTCGCCGTCGAGCAGCAGCTTCGATTCGCTTTCGCCGAGGGCGTCGAGCGCATCAAGCACTTCGCCTTCGAGCCGCTTCATCAGCTCGAGGCTGACATAGAGGAAATTGCCCGTTCCGCACGCCGGATCGAGCACGCGGATCGTGCAGAGCCGATGGTGGAAATCGCGCACCGCCTGCAGCGCCTTGGCGTCATTGCCCTGACGGCGCAGATCCTCGACCCCGGCCTTCACTTCCTCCCAATCGGCGCGCAGTGGCTCCATGATGGTGGGGATGACCAGTCGTTCGACATAGGGGCGCGGGGTGTAATGCGCGCCGAGCTGCGCGCGCTCGGCCGTGTCGAGCGCGCTTTCGAGCAAGGTGCCGAAGATCGCCGGTTCGACGTCGCCCCAACCGCGCCGGGCGGCATTGTGCAGCTCGATAATGTCGTCCTGATCGAGCCTCAGCGCGCGGGAGTTTTTGAACAGCGCGCCGTTGAACCGTTTGACCGAGGCATTGAGATGCGGTGCGTAGCCGCCTGTATCCATGACCCGCCACAGGCTTTCGAGCGCGGGCGCGAAATGTTCGGGCGTCTCGATCATCTGATGCAGCAGCTTTTCGAAACCCTTGTTCGGGATCAGCCGCTCCGCCTCATTCTCGGGCCCGACATCCTCCGCGAACATCGTGAACAGGCAGCGCATCAAGAATTCGGCGATATCGATTGGCGCGTATTTCTTCTCCAGCCGCCTGGCGATGGTCGCGAGCCGGGCGGCGATGTCGCGCGTCACTTCGGCCGATTTGCGGGTGGGATTCAGCGATTGCGGATCGGTCCAGATCGCGGCCAGCCGCTGCTGCACGTCGGTGACGAGCAAATCGTCCATGGACAGCCGATAGCTGTGGCGATCGGGGAAGTGATCGTAATTCTTTCCGAGGCCGGAGAAGTCCGCATAGACCTCGATCACATTGCCGACATCGACGATCAGCAAAAAGGGCGGATAGCCGTGATCGACGGGTAGTGCGCGGGCATAATCCTCCGCCTGGCGCCGGGCGGCGATCATCACCTTGTCCCAGCTCTTGGTCCCGCGCTTGGCGTGGCCGAGCTTTTGTGCGGTCTCCAGCCCGGCTAGCGCGAGTTGCTCGGTTTCTAGCGCCTGTTGCCGCTTGGCGGATTGCTTCGCCTCGAGGACGAAGCACCCTTTCTTGTAGCAATCGATACGGCCTGTCGAACTGGTACCGTTTGAGTGGCGGAACGTGACGTTGCGTTCGAAGACGTAATCGTTGAACCGCGTTTCCTCACGCGCAAACTCGGGCTGAGGGAGGCACAGAGCACCTGTCATCCGTTCGACAAAAAGCTGATAATTTGACAATTCCGACCCGCCGGACGGCTTTACGTCTGCAATCAGCTTTTTCAGTCGCTCAGCACTGATTTTCCCTGGTTCCATGTCACGACGCTAATCAGCGATCAACTGGCTGACTAGCCCTGACTTAGGAAAATATCTCTATGTCTGTTTCGCTGGCTGCGACTAGAAGTAGCCATTCTGGGATCGGCCAGAGCGGTCCGACGGAAACGCGCCTGATTTCGGTCTTAGCCGGTCGCGAGGAGGCTGCCTGAAACCAGACGTTCCCGCATGTCTGAACACGGACTAGCAAAGCGCCCTTAGCAAATGAGTTTTTCAAAAGGAGCATTCATTGGAGGCGACATAAAGGGTCGGCTTTTCTCCTAAGACCGCTACGCACCCGGTCGATGTCACTTAATTGACGGCCACGATTGATTGAGAAGTGCCCGATGAGGGCCGTGGCGGGCTTTTTTGCTTCTTTCGGATCGCGCATTCGCGCCGCTTTCCACCATCTACGAGTGAACTTGCGGTGCGGCGCCGACAGGGATTCACAGGGGCGCCGACGCATGCTACCCTGCTCACCGGGCGCAGTTTGGACGATGTGGTTTTAATGGCGAGAAGTGATCTCCTTGTTTCGCTGGTGAAGGCCGGCGCATCCGGTGACAGGACCGCCCTGACCTCGACGGTCGAGGCGCTGGTTGCTGACGAGCGTGCGAAAAGCCATAATATCCTCGCTGACCGGCTGCACCGCGCCCTGCAATCATCGGTGCCGGTGTCGAGCTCGAGTGAGCTTCGCCGCACGCCCGTGCCGGGTCGCGATTTCGTCATCGAGTCCGAGCCGCGCGTGCGGCTCGACGAGCTCATCCTCACCCTTCCTGCCGAACAGTTGACGCGCCAGCTCGTCGAGGAGCAGCATCGCGCCGATCTGCTCCGCGCCCAAGGAATGCAACCGCGCCATCGCATCCTCCTCTCGGGGCCGCCGGGCAATGGCAAGACCTCGATCGCCGAAGCCGTTGCCGAGGCGATCGCTGTCCCGCTCCTCACCGTGCGCTATGATGCGCTCATCGGTTCCTATCTCGGCGAAACCAACGCTCGTCTTGCGCGCCTCTTCGAATATGTCCGCGCGACGCCCTGCGTCCTCTTCTTCGACGAGTTCGACGCCGTCGGGAAGGAGCGCGGCGACATTCACGAGACCGGCGAGATCAAGCGCGTCGTCTCTTTCCTGCTGATGCAGCTCGACCAGCTCCCGAGCTATGTCGTCGTCGTAGCGGCGACCAATCATGCCGAGCTTCTGGACCGCGCAGTCTGGCGGCGTTTCCAGTTACGCATCGATATGCCGAAGCCGTCTGCTGCTTCGACCGAGATCCTCATTTCGCGCTTCTTCGATGCCTGGCCCGAAGATCCCGGCATGAAAGCAGAAGACCTTGCCTCCCAAATGGGGCAATCAAGCTTTGCTGAGATATTCGAATTCTGCCAGAACATCCGGCGGAGGCATATTCTTTCGCAAGGAGGCGGGACGCTCAAGTCCATTCTCGCGCAGGAGCTTCGTCTCTGGAAAACAAGGATAACACCAGAGACCGATGGCGATTCCACCCCAGCTACCGCTACTGCGCCTGAACGCGCCGAGCGCCGTTCCAAGGCGAACCAGCGGCGGCTTCCCGCGAAGCCGTAAATTCACGCCCGACGAGCAGGCGGACACCGCCGCCGGCCAGAAGCTGACGCATCTGGCGGAGCTGCTCGACGACGACACGCCGATTCTCCAGCTTCAGGCCGACCCTGCCGCGCTGGCACCCGAGCGCCTTCTCGTCTTCGAGCTTACCGGCGGCATTCCCCAGTTCAGCCGCGCGGTGAGCCTGATTCCCGGCCTCGAATTTCTCGGCGCCGAGGATGTCGATGATGACGAGGATGTGGACCCGAATGCAGTCCTCTATCTCATGGTTCCGAGCGAAGGGGCCTTCCGCAACATCGTGACGCTGTGGCGCGGCTGGCGAGCCAATGGCACCGTCCCTCCGAACTACAGCGCATGGAAAGCGATGCTATCGCAGCTTCGCGACATCCGTCCTTGGGGGCCGCAGGACCGCGTGACGCCCGAAGACCGGGCGATCCTGGCGAGCGAGCTTCTGAACCCCGGCCCCGCGATGCGCGTCGAGGTCGAGCTCGTCTTTCGCCGGAGCGGTCAGGCGACCGAGCTACTCGCGCGCCAGCAGATCGCCGCCGCGGGCGGCGCGGTCATTTCGCGCTCGCGCATCGAAGGCGCGGGTTATCATGCGCTGCTGACCGATTTGCCACCCGCCGCCCTTGCTGCGGTCGTGGCCCAGAATCCCGCCGGTCTCGCCGGGTCCGAGGCGATCCTGCAGATCCGTCCGCAATCGATCTTCCAGCTGTTGCCCGCCGAAGAGGTCGGAAGCGGTGACGGGCCTCCGGCTGGTCCCTTGGAAGGCGATCCGATCGCGGCGATCTTCGATGCTGTCCCTCTGTCGCAGCACCCCCGCCTTGCCGGCAAGCTCAGCATGGACGATCCTTTCGACCTCGAACCGCTTGCGGTCGGTGCGCGCAAGCACGGCACGGCCATGGCGTCCGCCGTCGTTCACGGCGATCTCAATGCGGCTTGGGCGCGCGCGCTCGAGCGTCCAGTGCATTTTGTGAACATGCTCTACGCGACCGCCGACCCCGATCGGCCCGAGCAATTTCCCGATCTCCTGCCCGGCGACATGTTCGAGCGCGCGATCATTCGCATGCGCGAAGGCGAGGCGGCGACTGCCCGGCATGTCATCATCGTCAATGCCTCGCTCGGCGATCCGAACAAGTCATTTGCCGGGCGGCTTTCGGGCTGGGCGCGTGTCGTCGACTATCTCTCGGCCAAATATGGGATTCTCTTCGTCATCAGCGCTGGCAATCATATGGCGCCGCTTCGCACCGAGAATATGACCGCGGGAGCCTTCGAGGCGCTCGATGCGGGAGAGAAGGGGCGGCAGGCGCTCCGCGCGAGTTCGGCAGAGCTCACGACCCGGCGCGTTCTAGCGCCAGCCGAGGCGATGAACGCGATCACCGTCGGCTCGCTCAATGTTGACAATTTCGACTATCCGCATCCAATCCCGGCCGGCTATTTCGACGTCTGGGCCGATGCCAGTATGTGCTGCGTATCGAGCGCGCTCGGTCCTGGCCATAATGGCGCGATCAAGCCCGATATCCTCGCGCCGGGCGGCCGCCATTTCGTGCGGGTCATGCCGCAGGGCGACCATCATGACCTCAGCCCGCTCACGACCAACGCCGCCGCTTTTGCCGGGATTGGCGTGGCCTATCCGCCATCGCAAACATCAGTCGGGCCGAATGTCGTCGCGCGCTCCGTCGGCACGAGCGTCGCTGCAGCGATGGCAACCGGCGTCGCGGCGCGCGCGCACGAAGCGCTCGAAGCCGCTTATCCCGATTTCGGCGCGATCCCGGCTGTCCGGCGCGCGGCGCTTCTGAAAGCACTGCTGGTGCACAGCGCGCGGTGGTCCGATGCGCGCGATATGCTCGTCGAAGTCTTGGGCCCCGTTGGCGGACAATTTAGCTATCGCCAGAAGGACAATGTTCGGCGTTATCTCGGGCACGGCCTTTTCGACCCCGAACGGATCATCAATTGTGCCGACGACCGTGCCACCCTGTGGGCGGTCGGCTCGATCGATGCTGACCGGGGCCTTCGTTTCCGCATTCCATGGCCTGCGACCATGTCGGGGAAAGCGCAGCCGCATGGGCTCACCGCGACGCTCGCGTGGTTTTCGCCGCCGCGGCCCTCGACCGTCGCCTATCGCGCGGTCCGCATGAAGATCGTCGAGCCGGGGCAGCTTGGCGCCGCCGGGATCAGGGCCAACTCGGTCCAGCCCGATCCGAAACAGGCGCACAAAGGCACCATCGTTCACCGACGCTGGGACGGGGCAAGGGCGGCCGCGATTGCAGGCGACGGCTTCTTCGATCTTTCGGTGCAGCGCGAGGCCGACGATCTGGATCACGCATCCGCCTTTGCGCTTGTCGTGACGCTCGAAATGCCGGGTGAAATCGAGGTTTATAACGGGGTGCGCAATCGCGTGAATATTCAGCCCGCCGTGCCTGTGGGTATCTGAGGCGACGGCAAGCGGAAACCGACCGCGTCGCCAGTCAGACTTTCTCCCCCGTCGCTTGAATCATATCGCCCGCGCTCCAGCGCGCGAAGGTTGACGACAAGCCGCGTCTGATCCGCGTCGAAACCCGCGCCGGTCACGGATCGGACAAGCTGACCGACAAGATCATCGCCGAGGCGGCCGACAAATATGCCTTTGCGGCGAAATAGACCGGGTTCAACCTGGAATAGCGAGCGCGACGGCAGTGGACCCCTAGGCCTGCGCGCACGCCGCCGCGCCGCGGCATTGCCATTCTGGCGTGATATTTCCTTGGCAGCGGCAACGCCGGCGCGGCATGGCTTTCCGGTTGCTTTCTGTCTCGACGACATTGGGAGATCATGTGGACTATATCGACCTGCACCGCCGCTTTGCCCGCATCGAGCCCGAGCGGCCCTTTTCGGCCGAAGCCTGGCAAGGGGCCGCGGGGCCATTTCTGGGCGGGCTTGGATGGGTCGAACTGCTCGAACGGCCGCGCGTCGTGGTCCTCGCTGAGGCGTCGGCGGGAAAGAGCGCCGAATTTGTGGCGCGGGCCGAGACGCTGCGAAGGGAAGGCAAATTTGCTTTCTATGTGACCGTCGAGGCGCTGGCGAGCCATGGGCTAGACCGTTCGCTGGGCCGCGACGAGGCCGAGCAATTTGCCGAATGGCAGCAGAGCGATGCGACGGCCTGGTTCTTCCTCGATTCGGTCGACGAGGCACGGCTCAACCAGAAAAGCGTCGATCTCGCGCTGGGCGGCTTTGCGCGCGATCTGGGCCCATCCTATGACCGCGCGCGCATCCTCCTCTCCTGCCGCGGCACGATATGGAGCGGCACGTCCGACCTCGAGCTCGTGCGCAAGACGCTCCGGGTCCGCCCCGCGCCGCGTCCGCCGGTCGATCCCGACGAGGCGTTGCTCGGCAATGCCGAGACCGCGGTCGTCGAACCGGTCAAGACCGAACAGGTCCCTGATGTCACGGTCGTTGCGCTTACCAAGTTGTCGAACGTTCAGCGCAAGGCGCTTCTCAGCGCGGCCGATATTCCCGAGATCGAGCATTTCGAGAGCCAGCTCTTCGCACGCGGTCTCCAGCAACTCGCTGATCGCCCCGGCGATCTCCTGACGCTTGCGGGCTATTGGCAGAAATATCGCAAATTCGGTAGCCTGTCCGAAATGCTCGATCTTGGCATATCCGAGCGGCTTGCCGAGCGCGGCGACGCCCGGCGCACCCTGTCGGGCCGGACCGATGATGAGATGCGCGCCGGTGCCGAGCGGCTCGCCGCCGCGCTAGTGCTCGGGCGCTCGATGAACCTCAATCTGCCCGGGCAGTTGCCGACCGACGCATCGGCGCTCGATCCGCGGGAGATATTGAGCGATTGGCTGCCCGCCGACGTCGAGCGGCTGCTCGAGCGCGGTCTCTTTGTGCCTGCGACCTTTGGCCTCATCCGCTTCTATCATCGCTCGGCGCAGGAATATCTCGCCGCCTGCTGGTTCCGCCGCATGGGGGCGCGGCTGACCGATCCAGAACTGCATCGCATTTTCCTCGCCGATGCGCTCGGCATCCGGACCATCCCGCCGTCGCTGCGCGCAAGCGCCGCATGGCTCGCATTGTGGCGTCCGAGCCTCCGGCAACATTTGCTGGAACGCGAGCCACTTGTCCTCCTGTCGCATGGCGATCCGGGCGCACTCACGCTCGACGAAAAATCACGGCTGCTTGCAAGCTATGCCGACCGGGATGCGCGGGGCGATATCGCCTCTTCGCGAATCGACCACCAATCGCTTTGGATGTTCGCCGAGCAGGATCTGGCGCCCGCAATCAATGCCGCAGTGGCAGCGAACGATCGTCCCGATTTCCGGTTCGAGATGCTGCGTCTCATCGAGGAAGGCGAGATCGCCGGCTCCGTGGGCATCGCGCGCGCCGCGGCGCTCGAATCGTTCGAACGCCCCTATCATTGCATCGTCGCGACCCGGATATTGAAACGGCTGAACGATGATGCAGGGCTGAAGGCGGTCGCGGCACATAGCCTCGCCCATGTCGACAAGCTCGGCGCCGAGCTCGCGCCAGCGCTCGCCGTCGAGCTCTTCCCCAACTATTTCTCGGTCGACGATCTGCTCGCAATCATCGCACTTAGTACGCCCGGACGGCAATATCAGTCCGAAGGCTTCGGCGAGGAGCTGGTGCTTCTGTTCGATGCCTGCCCTGGTGCCGCGGATCGCACCCGCCTGATTGCGGGGCTTGCCGCGCTGCCTTTCGAACCGCCGCTGGCCGAATGGCCCAAATTGTCGGATCGTCATCGTCGTCTCACGGCACGGCTTGCGCCGGTCGCCGCTCGTGCCCTCGTCGACGCCGATCAGATCGATTATGGTCCGGCGCTGATCCGGTTATTGATGGCGGTCGAGCGAGCCGGAATCGATCGTCAGGATGAACCAAGCACCCCCTTGACCAGCCTCGTCGCTACGCGTCCGGCGCTGAAAGAGACGCTTTTCTGGGCCGACGTCGCCGAGGCCGACCGCGAGGTGGATCAGGAAAAGCCGGTCGCGATCAGGAACTGGCGCCAAGTCTGGCCGGGCTATCATATTCTCTGGTCATTCGTGCCCGACGACCGGTCCTGGCTCGAAGCCGGACTTCACCGGCCCGATGCGGATGAGCGCGAGGTCGCGCTGAGCGGGCTCATCAGCCTTGCGCGCGCGTCCACTGACGATGAAGCCGCGCTCGATGCGCTGGCGGAACGGGTTGCCGATGACGCGAGGCTGTCGGAAGTCCTTGCCGAGGCACGGCGGCCGGCGGTCGAGGACGAACGAACGCGCAAGCTTCGCGAAAAGCATCAATTCCATGTCCAGCGAGAGAAGGCGCAGAAGCTGCGCGACGACCAATCCTGGCTCGATCTTCGCGACCGGCTGCAAGCCGACCCCACGCGGCTCAAGGACCCCGATATATTGCAAGAATGGCCCGGGCCGCATAGCCTGCTGCGGCTAACGGACTGGCTCGCGGCGCGCCAGAGGCGTGGCCGCGATGCCGGGATGCGGGATTGGGAGATGCTTCGCGATGCCTTCGGCGATGCTGTCGCCGACGCCTATCGCGCGGGGCTCGCGGTCCTCTGGCGCGTCACCCCGCCCGAGCGGCCCGAAGCCACCACCGATGGCAAAAAGTCGATCAAATATTCGATCATCCTGTCGCACGACGCGATCGGGCTCGAAGCCGCCGAGGACAAGCAGTGGGCGCGCAAGCTCTCGCCCGCCGAAGCCGATATCGCGGCGCGCCACGCCTGTCTTGACGAGCAGGGCACGGCGCGCTGGATAGGCGATCTGCTCGAAAGCCATCCCGACGTCGTGACGCCGCATGTCGTAAAGGAAGTCCGGCGCGAATGGACGCGGGGTTCCGAATTCCGGCCGATGCTCGAGCTGGCGGCGAGCGGCATGATGATCCCGCCCCTGCTGCGCGCCACCTTGCTCGCGCTCATTCGCTCAGGGCAAAACATGTCGCCCGAGCTCATGGCGACGACGGCTCGGATCCTCGGGCGGCTCGACCTGTCAGCGGATGAGCGGCGCAGTCTGGCGCGCCTTTTCGACCGGCGCTTTGCGCTTCATCGCGAAGCGGGCGGATGGGATGCGCTGGTCAATTGCGTCGCTACCCTCTTCCTTCTCGACCAGAAGCTCGCTGCCCGGCGTGTGCTCGAACTGCTCGCTGCCGAGCGCCGGCGTCGCCACAAGTCGCGTGCCTATCAGCTCCTGTCGCGCCTGTTCGGCCGTCACCGCGGCATCGTCGGCGCCTTGGGCGAACTCGATCCCGCGACGCTGGCGCCGCTCATTCTCGAAGCCTATCGTGAACGCGCGCGCGTCGTCCCGTCCGATCCCAACGATGAGGATGAGGATGGGGGCGTCAGCGATCGCTTCGACGAAGCTGGCGGCCTGGCATTGAACGCCCTGCTCGAAAGCGAGGGCGCCGACGCGCATTGGCATATGCTCTGGCTGTCGCGGCAGTCCGCCGTCGGCAAAAGCGCGCATCGTCTCCGCGAGCTTGCCTATGGTATGGCCGAACGGAATTCAGAGCGGCCCCCGTGGAAGGCCGATGCGCCGCGCCGCTTCGAGGAGAAAATGCTCGCGCCGACCGCGACCGGCGACGATCTGATGGGCGTCGTGCTCGATATTCTCGAGGCCATCGATGCGAGTTTCGAGGAGGCCGATATGTCGTCGCGCAAGGTCGTCGAAACGGCAGTGCTTGAAAACGCCGTCCAGGACTGGCTCGGCGAGGCGCTCAATCTGCGCAGCGAGGGGCGCTTCCATGCCCATAAGGAAGCGCAGATTACGTATGGCGATCGGCCCGACCTCACCATCACCTCGACCAGTTCGACCGATCAGCTCGCGATCGAGGTCAAGCATGGCAGCAAAGGGTGGTCGCTCGTCGACCTTCGGGCGGCGCTCAAGGACCAGCTCGCCGGCAAGTATCTTCTGCCCGCCGTGCGGCGGCACGGCATATTGTTCATCAGTCACCACAAGGACGCCCGCTTCTGGCGCGATAAGGCGCAGCGCCGCACTGCGCGCTTTCCTGACGTCATCGCCGAGCTTCAGCGGCTGGCCGACACCATTACCGAGAATAGCAATGGCCCGGTGCGGATCGCTGTGCGGGGGGTCGATGCGACGCCCGGGCGGCGGCCGAAACGGGATGCAAGCGAAGGGGGGGCGGGCTGACAGGGAAGCGGGACGGCGCCGGCCGAGGTCAAGGGTGTGCCGGCGCTCGCCCGGTACCGCGCAAGCGCCGCGCGCACGCCTTCGGCATTCTTGCCGGCGGCGATCAGCAGGTCGGCGGCCGCCTCATAAGCTTCGGTAGGGGACTCCCAAAAATTCGCGTCCGCCTCGATCGAGAGCCCGAGGATTTTTCCCGCGCAGGGCGCCAACTCGAGTTCGAGTGGCGTGAAGCCGGGCAGATCGTCGATATTGGGGGTCGGGTCCGTCATCGGGCGGGTCCCTGCAGGATCAGGGTTCCCACGTTCGCGGTTATGGCGGTCAGATCAGGACGTCGGCGAAGGCGGGCGCGACATGCTTTTCCCAGACATCGACGCCGCTCAGCCCGGTGACGCCGGCGCTGTTGATCTGTTCGAGCGGGAGGTCGCTCAGGCGCGTTCGGATCTGTTCGATGTCTTCGGATAATTTCTGCGCGGTATCTGGAGGAATTGAGATGCCCGCGTAGAGGCTGCCGCCTCTCCAAGAGCGCATTTCTCTCTTGGCCCTTCGGGCCGGTGGCCGGGAAAGGGGAGGCGATGGGTCTATCAGATCGAGATAGTCGTATCGCTCTTGTGATGCTCCCGGATGGCTCCGGCGGTGTCGAGCAGGACTTTCGTATTCCGGTAGCGTGTATAGGTTTTCAGCGATGCGAGAGCGACGTTGGACACCGAGGTAACCGATGTATCGGCGATCGATTCAAACAGGTCGGAGAACATCGCCTGTCCCTTCACCGGTGCGGAAAACACCTTGGCCATGAACCGCGAGGAGAAGGAGCGGCTTTCGTCGACAAACTCCTTCCAGGTGTTGGAAACCAGCGCTTTCGCCTTGAGCTCGCCGAAGGCCTCCGCCAGCGCAATATCGAATTCCTGGATATAGGTCGCCGAACTGCCGCTCGCGACGCCCGCTTCATAGCCTTCGACGGCCTTGAGGATGCTCGTGCGAAGGGCGGCGAAGATCACGTCACGGTCTCGAAGCTCCAGCAGCGTTTCATTGGTGAGTTTGGCGGGATTGAGAATGAATCCTGTCTCGAAGGCGAGGCTCTGGTGAACATATTGAAGCTCGCGAGCCTTCAGGCCCTGATCGATGCTCTGGCAGAAACGCTCATAGGAACCGAGCGTATCATAATCCATCAGCGGAATGACGATATCGGGAAGGAACAGGCTCGCGACTTTATTCTCAGCATGCCCGAGCCAGCCCTTTGCACCGAGCGGGCCTTCAGGCACAGGCAGCTCATATTCAGTGTCGGAGACGAGCTTGACCCGCTTCTCGAACTCCTCGGGGCCGAGCGCGGCCTGCCACATCAGGTTCGAGGCGAACCCGGCGGGCTGCGATCCGTCGCTAGCCGGCGCGCGCGTTCGTGCCAGCTGGGCCGGGACAACAAGGCCTGCTTTGATCAATGGGCGCAACGACATCAGATGCGCGAGCCCCGTTTCGGCAACCCCTCGGTCGATCGATCGTCCGTCGCGGATCGCCTCTTCGAAGGGATCCCAGAAGAGGATGGCATCGGCAAACATCAAGAGCGAGCGAACCCGATCGAGATCGCGAAGTCCCATCATGATGAAGATGCCTGGATCATGTTTGCACTGACTGCGCAGCGGGATCTCGATTTCGCTGGCCGAGTTGAGGTCGCGGAACCCGTCTTCGGGATCATCGGTATAAAGTACGCTGCCCGAGAGAAGCCCGCTGCTTTCCGGGGACCAATTGTCGTAGAAGCGGCGCAGCGTCGCGGTCAGATCGGCAAGCTCGAAAGTCTTGCCTTTTATCGCGGCATCGACTGGGCAACCGATCGCTCCTTCGATCGCCGCCAGATATTCTCGTCCCAGATTTTTGAATCGCGGTTTGAAAGCCATTGCCTCACCTCATTGAGCATTCATACCGCGCAAGGGCCGAGTGCATAGGTCGTTTCTGCGCTGGAGTGAGGAATCGCCAAGTAGAGGGCACTCTCGCTATTCGAACAGTGTTGGTGGCCACCGGCATAAGAGGGCCGACTCGGCGGCCGTTGACTTGGCGGTAGCCGCGCGCGGCGATAACCGAAGTGGATCCGGCCCCACGAGGATAGAGCGGGAATGACAGCTATGGCCTCGTGTCTCCCCAAAACCTGCCTGGCCGCAACCGGCCATTTTTGACCAAAATGAGAAGCTAGATGGCGTTTGGTTAGTCACGCATATCCGCTCAAGCCGTTGCGGTGCGGATCACCGCCGGAAATTATCCCACCGTATTGTGCCCGGTAATCTGTTCTTGCCAAAGCGGGCGAACTTCCCGAAGATTCTCCCCAATATGCGTACCGACATCGATCATCTTCCTGCCGCGAAGCAGCGCGAGCTTGAGCGCATCGTCGAGATGCTGTTTGACGAGTTCGGGCAGGCAACCGAAAATGCGACCGGGCGGCGCAAGGGCGCCCGTATCCTTAAGATCATATTGTTCGGATCGCATGCGCGCGGCGACTGGGTTGATGCGCCGATGTCGGCGAACCAGTATAAATCCGACTACGACATCCTCGTCATCGTCAGCCAAAAGGAGCTGACCGACCGAGCCGCTTATTGGGCGAAGGCCGACGAACGCCTGATCCGCGCCTACACGATCGAAAAGACGCTGCGCACGCCGGTCAATTTTATCGTCCACTCTCTGCACGAGGTGAACGACGGGCTCGCGCATGGTCGCGTCTTCTTCATGGAAGTCGCGAAGGACGGAATCGCGCTCTATGACGCTGATGGTCGGGAATTGGCGACACCGAAGCCCAAGACGCCGCAGCAGGCCGCGGAAACGGCGAAGGAATATTTCGAAGAATGGATGCCAAGCGCCGCCGGATTTCTCGATACCTCGAAATATGCAATGAGCCGGGGTCGGTTGAAGGAGTCGGCTTTCCAGCTACATCAAGCTACAGAACGTCTGTACGGTTGCCTTCTGCTCACGTTGACCTTCTACACGCCCTACAACCACAATATCGCCTTCCTGCGCTCGCTCGCCGAGGGGCACGACCGGCGCGTCTATGGGATCTGGCCAGAAACCACCCACCGTGAGCGCGCGATGTTTCAGAAGTTGAAGGAAGCTTACACCAAGGCCCGCTACTCAAAGCATTACAAGATCAGCGAGGACGAGCTGACTTGGCTCGGGGCATGCGTCGAGGAGCTAGGTCGCGTTGTCCATCAGGTCTGCACCGAAAAGATCGACGAACTCGAAAAGGCGATACGCGAATAGGTTGAAAGGGCAAAATCGGGAAGCCGGCGGTCACCCAGAAGGGACAGGATGCTCCCAGTCCTCCCAGTTCCACGGCAGCACCGTTTGAAAGAATGTCTTTTGATACAGGTCCGGCTCCGTCAAAGCACCCGCGTACCCAAGCGCCTTGGCGCGCTGCTGCCGTTCGACCAATTCGAATCTTACTAGCCGGGGATCAAACGTCACTTCCTCAATGAAGTCGTTTGGGTTGATGTTCACCGTCATGGCTTTGTCGATCTCGCGTTTGTCATCACAGACCCAAATGAGCCTAACTTCATCTTCATGGGAGAAAGCTCTCCGCTTCAGCAGAAGTCACTGCGCACGATTCTCGCCACGACCGATTTCGACTGGCCCTTGGTTAGCTAAGTTGTTGACCACTTTTTGACACGCATCTTCCTCCTCCAGATACTCGACGCGGCCTAGATAGAATTTCCCCCATGCTACTCGTCCGGCCCACTCCGATAATGCCGTACTCAACTTGCGCGGTGTAGTGCGGACCATGACCCCTTCGTTGCGTGGTTCGGAATTGCGGCGATGGAGCGGGTCGATCGTTACCCGCGAATAGGCGCGCAAAAGAGAGTCCGACTTGCCTTCGAAAGACCAGCATTGGCAGCGCGCTGGATGAAGATAGCCGTTCAATCCTTTCTGCTTATGATCGGGTCGCTGCATCATGATGCTGGCTGGGATGTCCTCGCGCGGATCCTCCCATAAATTCGGCGAGACCAGCACAAGCCGCTTCACGCGCAGCATGTCTTCAAAGTGCCAGAGAGGGAAAATACGATAAAGGGGGCGGTCCAGATCACCGTCCAATCGAATAGGCACAGCAGGGCCAAAATCATCCATGTTCGCAATGATCCAATACCAGCGGATTTGGCCAAACCCAATCTCAACAGCGGTCGAAAACTATCCCCTGAATGTTACCAAAATAGACCAGTTCGGTATAACGGCCTTCGATCCCCTTGCCCACCTTGTCCCGAGTCCCTGATTCTGGCATAACCTCGCCCACGGGATGAAGTGACTGGCGGTCATCCCGAGGATAACCCTGCCAGGCATCATGTAGGTTCGGCCATAACGGTCGGGCAGTTGCTGATCGCCGCAATAGCGGCCCAGCGGACACCGCTTGCACATCCGCGCGACAACGCGCGGGCCGCCGCTGTGCGAGCTTACCATGACCACCCCACCGAACGACGTTTACGCGCGCGAAGTCGTACTGGCGCGCGTCGGCCATCTTGTCCGCCGCAAGCAGCGCGAGATCGAAAAGATCACGCGCATCCTGCGAAGTTTCTTCGATCCAAATCAGGTGCAAGCACCCGAGCCGGGCCAGATCAAACGCATCATCCTGATCGGTCCCTATGCGCGGCGATCCTGGTACGAAGACAGTCGGACGATCGACTT
>NZ_NISK01000003.1:0-802240 GCF_002205675.1 Sphingopyxis bauzanensis
ATCACCTTCCGCGACACACGCAAATCCCGCGCGATCGCCTTGATCGCCTTGCCACCGGCATACTCGCGCCGAATCCGAACCACCGTCTCCAAAACCAACATCCCGATCTCGCCGCCTGATTATCCAGGCCGCTGCTTAAACCATCGAAATGAGGGGTCCCTTTTAGACGCCGATCACCCCGCTAACGGGGTCCTTTTTGCACGCCGATCCACATGCTAGTTTGAGCAATCCCAACTTCGGCTAGGCAAGCCAGCTAGCGAATACAGCACCGACTTAGACAATTGGCTGATCATCGGAAAAGTTTAGTTTCCGAACAATGAGCCGGCAGGTCGAACGTGGGGTGCCGCCGAATTCCTAAGATTTCGCGGCATCTGGCCTCTTGCGGATATCGAATCCGGGGATCGAGAGACCGACGATCATGTTGATGAATAGGCTCGCTTCGGCGATTGCGTCTTCGGCCTCCTCGGGATTGCTGAACGCCCCCTGGTGGACGACCGAGTTTCGGACCGCATTAATTTTCTCGGCGGAACTGACCAGCGCCTTGGCCACTTTGCTTTTGGGATCGGCAAAATAGACCGGAACGAAAAGCTTGGCCATCTTCAGTTGGAGCCCGTTGGCCCATTTCAGGAAATGATCGATCACCGTCGCGTCGAACCCGGTTTTTACCGCCCACTCCGTTCGGATGGCATAGTTGGCCGCGATCTCTGCCGCCGTCGCGCAGCGCACAATTGCCGCGGACGGCTCCTCGCGGAGATGGAGTCCCGAGAGCTTTGTCCATTGCGCCTCGAGTTTCTCCAAATCAGTCCGTTCATTATACGGCTTCTTGGATTTTCTCCGGTGCGCATCGTCTGTTGATTTGGACATAGGCTCGCTCCTGTCTTCACCATTGTCGCCGACACGGCGATATGGATCATTTTACTATGGCGAACCTATAGCCTGCCAAGCAAAGAATCGAATGAGGGATTGACCTTGAAACGTGCACCTGAGGATATGAAATGACCGACATCGCCGCTTCGAATATTCGCTACATCAAGTTGGGGCGTGGCGGCGGCTGGGAAGCCGAAAGTTTGCAGGAAGGCGTCCTCAGGTTCGGCTATCGCGAAGCGCCCCATGATCTTTGCATTCGCGGCGACTGGGCGGCGGTATGGGAGGTCATGAAGCAAATCCGCGGTGACGCCGGCGCCGCGACGCGTGACGTCAATCAAATCCGCGACTTCTATGAGAGCGATGAATCCACGATCTTCATCACCTTCGTCGGCGGGTTGATGCACTGGTGCCGCCCGACCGGGCCGGTGCAATTGCTCGATGATGGAAGCCACCGCCGCCAGACGCTCGACGGCTGGTACGACAAGAGCAAGGCCGGGGTTCTGCTGACCGCAGACCGACTTTCGGGCCATCTCTTGAAGGTGCAGATGTTCCGCGGGACGATTTGCGACGTTGGTGCCACCGATTATCTGCTGCGCAAGCTCAACGATGAACTGTTGCCCGAAGTTGCCGCCGCCGAAGAGGCCGAACGCGCCCTGATGACGGCAGTTGTCGGACTTATGCGACTCCTCACCTGGCAGGATTTCGAGCTTCTCGTCGATCTGATCTTTTCCGCAAGCGGATGGCGCAGGGTTAGCCAGGTCGGCCGCACGCAGAAGACCGTCGACCTTGAGCTGGTCTTGCCGAGCACCGCCGAGCGCGCGTTCGTCCAGGTCAAGTCGCAAGCCTCATTGGGTGCGCTGGGCGACTATGCGGCCCGCTTTGCCGAAAGCGATGCCTATGATCGCATGTTCTTCGTCTGGCACACGGGCGCGATTCCTGAAGATGCAGGCCCGGAGGGCGTTATCTTGCTAGGACCAGACAGGCTTTCCCGGATGGTTGTCGATGCCGGCCTGTCGTCGTGGCTGCGCGAGAAGGTCTCCTAATGTCGTCGATCCAAGACCAATTGCCGCGCATCTTCCAAGCCAATCTCGCGCGTCTGTTCGACCGTGTCATTCTGCCGGGCATGGACGCGCTTCCGATTCATACTGCTTTCGACCAAAGCAACGCTGCAACCTTGAACGAGGCGCTCGATCGCGCCGCCGCTGTGGTCGACAATTATACGGCCAATGAAGCGTCCAAGGCTTACACGCTGATGTTGGCTGCCGTGTTCGAGCGCCAGCTGAGCATCGGCGCGCGCGCCGTCCATCCTGCGCGCGCGACTAAGACGGGCAAATATCAGGATTTGCTGTCGATCTGTGCCGCACATGCGGGCATCGACCTTGGACAGGACGGACTCGAGGCGGATTTGATGCAGATGTTCATTGTCGCCAACGTCGTGCGCCATGGCGAGGGAGCGTCGTGCGAGAAGCTGCGCAATTTGGCGCCCGAGCTTTGGGATGACGACGCATCCGACTACCGCCATCTTTTGGCGGGCTCGCCAATCCCGAGCGAACATCTGCGCGTCGGGAAAACCGATCTCGTTCGCTACATTCGTGCGACCACCCGATTCTGGGGGCTGGCCGACCCCCTGCCGATGGCGGTCATCGACCCGCCCTATCGGCTGGTTTGAAACCGGGTGGCGCGACAGGGGAAGAATTATGGACGGTGACGAGTTATCTGACGATGAACCGGAGGATACGCCGCGCTACCGCGCGCTGAGTGAGATCGGCCGGAGCGATTTGTATGAAGCGCTGATGGGTCTCGCCGGGTTCGGCGAGAATCCATTTCTGGCCATGCAGGCAAGCCAACTCTGCCTTGTCGACAATCTCCTGAACGACATCGAACAGAAGGTGATGCGCCAACAGTTCGACGACGATCCGCCCCGGCAGCAAATCGCGATGGCGTCGGCGCTTTCGCCGATGTGGATTTATGCCGCCTATGAGCTGCTGCGGACCTGGCGCCAGCGCTGCGAGGAAGTGATCATGCTCGCTGAAAATGCAGGGTTCGATCTCAAGGCGACAAATCTCGAACGTGATCTGGGCTACCGCCATTATGATCGGGAATTGCGCGCCCAGCAGCTGCGTGACGCGCAGGAGCGTCCCGAGCTTGTCGAACAGATGCGCGTCGATCTTCGGCGAACCGAAATGGGGTTTACCACGCTGGAGTTTATCCGCGTCGCGCTCGCCAAGCATGAAGTGAGCAAGAAGGGGAACAAAAAGCCCATCGCCTTTGCGCCGGGCTTCGCCCGGCCGAACCGCGAATGCGGCTCGATGGAATATGAACTGAGCAAAGGTGGTTCGATCATCAGCTATGTCACCCGCCGCGAACTTGCCGAGACAATCCGATATTTCCCGGAAGCTGAAAACCCGAGCGACGAGGATCTGGCCGACTTTCGCACCTATATGAATCCCCCCGACGTCGAACCGCCGCCAGCTGAAACCGGCCTATGAGCAAAGAGCCCCAATCCAAGACCAAGGCTTTCGACCTTTTGGCGTCGGTGGCGTCCTTCGCCCGCGAGCATCGCATTGCGCTGAACGACCCGACTCTGGTCGAACGGTTCATGGCCGATGCCGTGCCGCGGCTGGAGGAAGCCTTGGCCGATCCGGCGCTGATCCATGGATCGAGAACCGAGCGCCTGTTCGAAGCGACGGTCTTGAGTCTTGGCCGCTTCCGCCTTCTGAAAACCGAGGACATAGGGCGTGTTCATGCCGCCACGACCTATCGTGCACCCGATTTTCGCGTGGTGCTGGACGATGGCGATCAATGGCTGATCGAGGTCAAGAATGTCCGGTGCGAAAAGCCGCTGAAGCAGGAAACGCGGATGTCGGCGCCCTATCTGGCTTCGCTCCAAGCCTATGCAGATGCCGTCGGCACGCCGCTGAAGCTCGCCATATTCTGGTCGCTCTGGAACATCTGGGCGGTCATTTCGCCCGGCCGTTTTCGCCGCGCGAACGGGAGCCTCCGGGTGACGATGGGAGAAGCTATAGAGGCGAACGAGTATGGCCGACTCGGCGAAGTGATCATCATGACGAAGCCGCCGTTGCGACTCCTGCTTGGCGCGGCGACCGACATGCCGCACACGCTGAGTGCCGAGGGCCTCGCAAACTTCATCATCGGATCGGCGAAAATCTACAGCGGCGATATCGAGCTCATCGACCCGAGGGATCGCAAGCTTGCGGAAATCCTTCTGCTTTACGGCGACTGGCCGGCAAGTGGGCCTTTTGCGATTATGGATAAGGGCGGGTTCGCCGGCGTCGAGTTCGTTGCCGAGCCCGAGGAGCCGTCGGACCAGGGTTTCGACGGCGTTGGTTGGGCGAGCCGCATCTTCACCCGATTCTATGCGGCGCAAACGATCGACGGCGATCAGGTCATTCAGCTCAACGGCGGAGGCGGCGCCCGAATGGTTCGCCCCGCTGGCGGATTGGGACTTCAAGAACAGCAAGCTTTCGCTTTGGCTAGGACATGTTGAGCCGCCGCACGATCGGTCGGCCAAGGACGCAGGTCTTCCCGATTG
The DNA here is from genome assembly GCF_002205675.1 of Sphingopyxis bauzanensis. Taxonomy (GTDB): domain Bacteria; phylum Pseudomonadota; class Alphaproteobacteria; order Sphingomonadales; family Sphingomonadaceae; genus Sphingopyxis; species Sphingopyxis bauzanensis. Next base: position 4,421 of record NZ_NISK01000003.1, read on the forward strand.
AGCCGAGGTTTCCGGCTTTTCGCGGGGCAGGAAACTGATTGGTTCGCATTCCGCCGTTTTGACGCACGTCAGCCGGAATATATTCGGCATATTTGAGACGTAAAAAGTTCCGACAAGTCATTTGACCCAGCAACGACCGCCATTCTGGCGGAGGCACTATTTTTAACTACCGCCGCGACTTGCGTGTCACTCCCGACATCGATGTTTCTGTCGGTTTACTGGGGATATGACCCCGTGGCACCGAGTCAGCGAGTCCGACCCTTGCGTCCCAATGCCTGATCCTGCGTGACTTCTCGGACGCGCTGCGCCTGTTGGTTGCGGACCTGAATTGCCGCGATCGTGTCGCCATTGGCGATGCGGCGAGCCACCTCGTGACGCTTGGCTTCGACGTCCTTTGATGCCTTGGCCGGATCATCGGGGTATTTCACGCGCGTGATCGATAGGGTTTGGGCGACAAGGCTTTGCGCGCGGCGCAGTTCCGGATCGCGTGCATTTTGCTCATGGGTCTGGCCCAAGAACCGTTCCGACAGAGCTTTAAGGCTGATTGTCTCATCGGGCGGTCGACGGAATTTGTTTGTGATGGTTTTCGCTTCGCGGCGCTTGTCGCGTTCGGCAAGCCGGGCTTGTAGGCGGTCAGCTTCGGCCTGGACCACTTTCGAAGGCGTGTAATTCTCGACCGTCAGCCCATGTGCGGCCGCAGCAAGAAATGCGGCCTTCTTGAACGTATCGCCGCCATTGATCCTGATCGACGTCCAGCCATTAGCCTTAGCGATCCGCACGATGTCGGGAAGGGCGTCGATCTTGCTGGTCTTGAGCCGGTCGGGTTCAAGGCGGGCAATCGGCTTTTTATCATCCGTAGTGCGATAGAGTGCATTGCCGACACGCAGGAATTTTCCGGTCAGGTCGTCGGTGAGGGTGGGTGTTTCGGCTTTGCGCTTCAGCTTCGCCGTCTCCAATTTGGCTTTGTCCGGCTTCGGCATTGCCTTGCGGCTGCGTCCTGAAGAGGCATCGCCATCCTGTTTATCCGCCATTTTCGTCACCTTCCTCGATAAGCCCAGATACATTGCCGTCGTGATCCAGCGTCAGCATGTCGGCGAAGAAGCTCGGGCAATCTTCGGTGAAAACATCATCCTGCGACATAGGCCGGGTCTCGTGCCCGGCAGCCTCTTCGGCGATCATGTCGCGGAACAGCGCGGGCAGCGCGGTGCCAAGAGTTCGCTTAGCCGCGGCTGGCACTTCCGGCGCTGGAAACGCGCGCTTTTTGAAAAAGCGGTTGCTGAAATAGGCAATCTTTGTGCCGACGATCGGCGGAATGCCGCCGCGCAGGAGGATCAGCTTATCGGTTGGAAACTGCATGAGTTCCTGCGGCAACAACAGAGCGCGGCGCTGTTCCGCGATGGATTTCGACCGATTGGCGAGGAGACCATTGATCGTGAGCGACCTGGTGACGCTATCCTGTCCGACATAGCCCATCCTCTCGGACAGGTGGCTGGCGACGCGAAGCTCCTTGGGCGTGAATGCGACTTCGACACCGCAATTGGCGACGATTTCATCGGCGACATGCTCGCCGTAAACGCCGCGCAATTGCGACCGCGACTGGATGACGGGCAGAAGCCTGATTCCGTAGCCCGCGACATAGGAGAAGGCGCTCGCAATGACCGAGGCCCGACCGAGCCGGGCAAATTCATCGAGAATGACCAGCACCGGCACGGAAGTGTTTTCGTCGCGCAATTCGCGCACGTTGAGGTCGATGAGCTGCTGGAACAGGAGATTGTAGAGCGGCGCGATCCTGTCGAGTTCATCAGGCGACACGCCGAGATAGATCGACATGGGGCGCTTGCGGAGCTGGCGAAGATCAAAGTCGCTTGCCGCTGTCGCGGCATCGACTAGCGGGTTGAGCCAAAGGCCGAGGACGTTGGTGATCGTCTTCTTGATGTCGGCAAAGCTGTTGTCCGAGCCGCCGGCGAAATCAGCGAGCGCCGTCCGACAGCCTACCGAGAGGTTCAGTCCGGGATTGGCGAGTTCCCTTTTGAAAAAGACGCGCGGATCGCTTGTCGTCAGATGGCGATAGATCGCACCCATCGTCAGCGGTTCGTTGCTGGTTTCCGCGAGCCAGGCACCAACGCCTGCAAATCCGGTGCGGGCACCATTGGCCCAAAAGGCTTCGCCCTGTTCGGGCGCAACGAACAGCATCGTTGCGATCTTCTGCAATTCGATGATGACATCATCCGGGTCGTGGCGGTCGATATAGGCCAGCGGATTGTAACGGGCGGTGCGGCCTTCGCGGGCGGTCGGATTGAACAGATAAACGGCCTGCCCGTAATGGGCGCGAAAGCCCGCGCTCGCGTCGTAATTCTCGCGTTTCACATCGAGGACGACAACCGAGCCAGCCCAGGTCAGCAGGTTCGGAATGACGATGCCGACGCCTTTGCCCGAGCGGGTCGGGGCTTCGACAATGACATGCTCGCTGCCACCAAAGGTCAGGAACCGTCCGCGCTTGCGGCCAAGGACGATTCCAGAGCCTGCGCGAAATCCGTGGCGCTTGATCTCGCTTTCGCGGGCGAAGCGCGCCGCTCCATGCAGCGGTGCGCCGCGCGCCCAAAGCGCATAGATCAGGCCGCCCAGGAGCAGGCCGCCGCCGAGCAGCCCGCCTGCCATCGCGCGGACAACGCGCGGGTCGCCGCGATAATACCAGACGAACTGCGGCATTTTGAGGGGATCATAGGCGGCGACGGGCAGGCCGAGGACCAGCCAGCCGATCATGGTGGCGATGGCGAGCGCGATCAGCACACCGAGCGGAATGCCGACTAGCAATCTAGCCGTCCCGCCATTAGGCGGCGTACCTGCCTTCCGGGTCATAATAGATCTCCGTCACCCGAAATTCGCCATCGGTCTTTTTGGTTTGCACCACGACATCGACCAGCATCTTGAGCAGCGCGCGAATATCGCCGCGGGCCAGGTCGGAACCGCCTTCGCTTTCCTTCACCAAAAGCGTCAGTTGCTCGAACGCTAATTCGGCGGAATCGGCATGGATGGTGGTGATCGAGCCGGGATGGCCGGAATTGACGTTGCGCAAATAGAAAAAGGCAGTCCCGTCGCGCAGTTCCTGGAGCAGGATACGATCGGGCCGCATCCTGAGCGCGCTTTCGAGCAGATGTTTGGCAGTGACATTGGCAGTGCCCTGGCCGTCCTTGGCATATAGCATATGGACGACGTTCTTTTGACCGACGATCAGTTCGCGCGTGTCCTCGATCGTCAGCAACCGCTCATCGGGCGGGATCAACTGGATCAGGCCCTTCGACAGCGTAGTCTTGCCTGATCCCGTTGCCCCCGAAATGAGGATATTGAGCCTGGCCTTCACCGCGCGGTCGAAGAATTCGACATGACGGCCTGATTGCAGAAGTGCGAGCAACTCCAATTCCTGCGGAGTTACTTTCTTTTCCGAGATTCGCGTGTCCCTGAAAAGGCCAGCCGCCTCGAAATTGGCGAGTGTCATTGTCACGGTCGATGGCTTGCGCACAGTGATCGAGACCGTTTCGTCCGGCACGACGGGTGGCACGACGATTTGCACGCGCTCGCCAGTCGGGAAGATCGTCGAGACGATGGGGTTTTCGCGGGAAACATCCTGCGAGGTAAAGGCGGCGGCGGCAGTCGCGAGCGCCATGAGTGTCTTGAAATCGAGTGAGGGTTCGCTTTCCCATGTCCAGCGCCCGCGTCGTTCAATCCCGACCTCGCCGGGCAAATTGATGACCAGTTCGGTGACGCTCGCGTCATCGAGATGTCTGCGTAAGGGTGCCGTCACGCTGTCGAGGACAGCGGTGTTTTTGCCCGGTGCGGCCATTATTTCAGCGCGAGGCCGTAAACGGTCGAGAAGTCGAAATCCTGCGCCACCGTGATTCCGACATCCTCGCCCTGATTCTTGCGCAGCACCGGCTTGATCTCGGCATTTTGCTGCAAGACAGTCGATGCCGCATCGGAGGGGACGCGCGGGGTGTTCGAGCCGTTATTGCCAACGGCTTCCGACCCGACGGTCGCCGCATCTTCGACAAGGCTGAACAGCAGGGCTGTGCCAAAACGCTGCCAGAAGAAATTATTGACCCGGCCATCCACGCCGCCGCGCCCGAGCTCATCAGTTGCGGGCGATCCGACATCGATCGCAATCCCGCGCGGCGTGACGGCACGCGTCCACAGGACGAACAGCCGGTATTGCCCGCGGTTGAGGCCACCCTGATATTCGCCAAAGATCTTCGTGCCTTTTTCCATCAGCACGACCCTGCCATTGTCCGAATAGACATTGCGCGGAAGAATACAGCTCACATAGCCCGGTTGGCTTGAATCCATTGCGGTCTGCAGCACACACGGAATGAAGCTTCCCGCCGTAATCAGGAAATTGCGGTCGGGAAGCGTGCGAGCCTGCGCCTGTCCGATGACCGAGCCACGCCGAAGCCTGTCGAGATTGGTGAGTTCGGGGGATGCTGCGAGATCGGGATTGGCAACAGTCCCATGGTCGCCATAACGAACGCTTCCACCCGCACTCTCGCGTTCCCCGCCAAAGGCGATCAGCGATGACCGCCGCGTGGCTTCGCGCAGGGATTCGTCCGGGGATTGCTGGCGCGGCTGTTGCAGCGCTGCTGAAGAACCTTGCTGCGGGCCGATGGCGGGCACGGTCGGTTCTCCAAGAGGAATGGGGGCGTCGGGGTCGGTCGCTGCCCCAGCCAGTGTCGGTGCGATAACCGTTGCCGGGTCATATCGCGCCGGTTCGAGCGCGGGTTTGGGTTTGACGGGTGGCAGCGTCGTATGGCCCGTCAGTCCGGTTCCCAGCGCCAGAACCGTGAACATGACGGCGCCTGCGGCGGCGGCAAGGCCGATCATCTTTTTTGGGTCCATCGTGGTGCCGGGGATCGACGGCATTTTGCTGCCGCGTTCAGAGGCAGGGGTGCGATCAATCTCGTCGGGATCGGGCGTTTGATCGACGGCGGGGCGATTGGCGCCTCGGTCTGAGGCGCGTTCCGGGTCAACTGTGTCGGCCATTATTTCGTCTCCCCATCAGGACCAGATGTGCGCTCGACGATGCTGGACGCGGTGCCGGTCTTGGGATCGCGCCCGTAGAAATCCGGGGCCTCGTTGAAGACGCACAGCACCTCTTTGCCGCGCCGCAAACGGAGCTGGGCAAACACGCCGTGGATCACGACAAATTCTCCGCGGACATCGAACGGGATGATGCTCTCGCCGCCATCGGGATTGACGGCGAAGAACGCAGGAAGCTCGCGCTGGTTCGGAAAGCGCAGCGCAGTGAACTGGCCGTTGTCGGTAATTTCGGACGGTTGTATCGCGGATGATCCCTGCACATTATATTGGAGGTTGCGCTTGCCTTCGAGGACCGCGAGGTCGAGGGCCGAACGGATCGCGCCCGATTGAAGGGCGGTGGCTCGCGCGTATGCGGCTTGCGCCGCCGCCACTTGTGCTGCGGCGGCTTCCTCGCGCGGATAGCGAAACACGACCTTGAAGAATGTGTCGGCGGACTGTGCGCCGATGCTCCCGCGCCGCGCCGACAGTTCGAACGTGTAGCTGCGGCTCCCGGCGTCGGAACGCGTGATCACGATCAGATTGGTCGCTCCGGCCAGTTCGCGTGGTTTGATGAACAGCGAATTTTCAGCCGGCGCCACTTCCCACGACACGCTGTCGCCGAGCGCGACATGCTCGACCCGTTCGCCCGATGAAAAGACGATCTGTGTTGCCGAGCGGAACGCGCCGACAATGCGGTAAACTTCGGCGTCGCTATAGATCGCTTCGCGGATTCTGCTGTCCTGCGCGGTAGGATGCGGCGTCTCGCTGGCGCGTGCGGCGCTGGCGGAGACCATCAGGGCGATGGCAATGATGCCGTGTGCTGATTTCATTGCGTCACCTCCAGATCGGCGCGGTAGCTTTGGACTTCCAGCCCTAGCGGGTTTTTGAACCGTTGCTGTTCGGTAGTTGGGGTGTCGGTGGTGTCGTAAGTCACGGTCGCGATCGCCGGGGTGTCGATCGTCGATGCGCCGCGCTGGAGTGTTTTGGTGAAACGGATTTGCGCGACGTTCTTTGACACGAAGGTCACGGACTTTATGGCGATAAACACCGTATCCAGATCGGTGAAAACGCTTTGCGGCGATTGGGGATTGCCTTTGGCATAAAAGGCCGTCCAGCGCGCCTGTTCGTCACGCGACGACATCGCCAGCACGCCTTCGAAAAACTCCTGACGCGCTTGCGGAATCCATCCTTCGCGGTTGCGGACATAATCGGCGAGGAAATATTTGGCGACCGCCTCATTATAGGTGATCTGCCGGTCGCCGGTCAGTGGCGAAGTAATCGCGCTCGCGCCGGTGGCCTTGTCGACGGTGATCACATAGGGCGCGACGGTCTTGAGCGGTGTCAGCATGGCCACAGCCGCGACCGCTGTGATTGCAAGGCCGCCGGCCACGCCCGCGATGATCCACGCCAGCCGTTTCGAGCGGTTGGCGGCAGTCAGCCGGTCGTGGTCCCAGCTCGCGGCCTCTGAAAAATAGGCTTTTAGATCTTGCCCTTCGGTAACGCCGCCAGCCATGACGCTCAGCAACTCCCATAGAAGGTTGGCGGGGTTGCGCTGCTGATGGGCGGCACTTGCTGATCGGGCTTGGCGCCGGGCGGTACGGGCTCGGGAAATACATCAACGCCTTTGCGTCCCCGGTCTTGGCCGGGCGTCGGGTCGGCTGGGGTCGATGTTCCTGCGACGGGATCGACCCTCGGCAGGATCGAGCCATTGGGGTTGGCCGGGCGGCGCTGCTTGCCGCTGCATTTGGCAAGTTTTGGCGACGTCGAAGCAGCGGCGATGGCGTCCGCTGGCGCCATGAGTGCCAGGGCAACCAAAATACTTATCATATGCTTACGCATGGCTCTATTCCTTTATACTGCACCGCGACTGATTGATCCGGATGTCCGCATCCGCGCGATGCCGCGGGCGAAGCCCCGCTCGATGGCGCGGCTGGTCGCCTGAGCGCCGGTTGCGCCGCGCCCGACGACGAACCCGCCTGCCGCTGCGATTGCGGACGCAAACTGGTTGGCAAGGGCAGGGCCGCCACCGCCGAGCGAAGCGGCGAGCGATGGAATCTGCAGGAAAAAGAAGAAGCCGAGCGCGTAAAAAGCCAGTGCCTTGATCGCGGCCATGCCGATGTCGTCATTTTCCGAGATGGTGGCGATGATCGTCTCGCCGGTTTGGGTCAGAAACAGTGTCAGCACGAGCGCGAAAACGATCAGCATCAAATAGTTGATGCACGCCCCGAGCCAGGCAAAGAAATAGCCGCGCGTGGACTCGAACAGCAGGGCAGCCACAAAAAGCGGACCGACCACCGAGAGAAGCGCGAGCGCAAACAGGCCGAACGCACTGATGACGAAGCCGATGGCCGCGCACAGCAGCGTGGCGATGATGACAATGACTACCAGAAAGCCCGCAAAGACGGCATAGCCGATATCGGGGAGCGCACCTTGGGTATCCTGATAATTGGCGGCGATCTTGCGCATTGTGTTGGCGGATTCAAAGCCGGTGCCTGCCAGCTTGTCATAAAAGCCGCCAAGACCACCAACGTCCGCACCGCCCAGCGCGTTTGCGAACTGGCCGGGCAGGCCACCCAGCGCAAACATGCCAATCTGGGTGCCGTAGAGCGATGTCACGGCAAAATAGAGAACGGCGAGCTGGCAACCGCGATAGGCATATTCGCGGAACGGATATTGCACCGCCCCGCGCATGATCGCGTAGCCCAGCAGAGAAATGTAGATCACGATCCCGATGCGCAGGGCAGGGCTAACGACCCCGATCACGGCCGCATATTTGCCCACGATGGCCGCCAGCGCATTGTCCAGCGCCTCGAACATCGCGGTGAATACATGATCGGTGAAATCCATATCTCGTCGCGGGTCCTGGTTGGCGCTTATCGAGCGATCTGGAGTTGCGACTTGGCGAACGCCGCCGCGCGGCAATTGCCCGTAACCACCGCGGGTTGTGATCCAGCCGGCGCATCGCTGACCGACCATTTGCGGCAGATGGCTTGCATCGCTTCGATCTCCTCGCTGTGGGCAACATAATATTGCCAGGTCCGCGCTGGCATGTCGGCTGGGGGCGGGGCGGGGGACGGGCCGCACCCGGCCACCAGCAGCGCGATCGAGACGGGCGCGAGACGCAAACTCATTGTCCTTTGTAATAGCGGCTCGCCGCTTCGAGCTTGTGGGCGAGTGCCGCCTTTCCCGCTGCCGCGCGTTCGCGCTCCTGCGCCTGTTGCTCCATGGCTATGGCCTGAAGGCGCAGCTGGTCGTTCTGCATCGCCGCGGATTCAAGTTGCAGCCGTGCGGTCAGATCGCCGACTTCTTTGGCCGTGGCGGCCGTCGCCAGCCGAGCGCGGAGCTGGTCAAGCCCTTGCGCCCTTGAGGTGACGGCTGTCCCCATATTATCGGCAAGCCCGGCGGTGATGCCGATGTTGCGCGCGTTGAGATCGAAGCCTGCGCGCCATTCTTCCGATCCCGACACCCCGCGCTTTTCGAGAAGGCCGCGATAGACCGCATCTGCTTTGGCGCGGCCGGCGCCGACAACATCGAGATTGCCGCCGCCATATCCTTGCAGCGATCCCTGGCTTGTATCGAGTTCACGCAGTGCATCGCTTTTTAGCTCTGAGGCCAACCGCGGAATATCGGTAAGTTTGTTCAGATCCTGATAGAGTTTCTGCGCTTCGGCAATCTGCTGTTTGCCTTGCGCTACAATCTGGAGGGCTTGCCGCACCGCGCTGATTTGCTGCACCAGACTGGCGCTGTCATGGACGGGCATTCCCTGCGCAATTGCCGGAAAAGGGGCCGTAATCAAAAGGGCTGCACCCAATAACCTGGTCATCGTCTTCATCATATTACCTTTCCTTGCAGCTCAGCTTGGACGTCTTCGTCGATGGAAGAGAGGCAGCCAGAGCGCGGGGTCTGTTCCCACCTCTGCAATGATTTCGTCGGCAACAGCGGTGGTCTCGGCACGCCCCGACAGCACCGCCAGCGCGTCTTCCAGACCACTCAGATTGAGCTCGACCACAACGCTGTCATGGCCCTGCTTCACCAGAAACTTGTGGCTTTCAGGCGCAAGGTCTTCGCGCACTAGTTTGAACTCGGCTTCGGACAGTGCGAAGCCTTCGACATAATCGCGCCGCGCGCCGAACGGATTCGGCAGCATGATCTTGGTGGCGACCTGTTCCAGAATTGAATGGCTGATATCGCTCTTGAGCGCATCGGCAGGCGATTGCGTGGCGAAGACCAGCAGGGCGTTTCGTTTGCGGTAGGTTTTGAGGCCGTCCTGAGCGAAGCGCCGGAAGGCTTCATCGCCGAGCGCCTTCCAGAATTCGTCGATGCAGATAATCATCCGCTCGCCGCTAAGGAGTTGGTCGATTCGGTGGAAAAGATACAACATGACCGGCGTGCGGATGTCGGCGTTGTCGAGGAAATCGGTCATGTCGAACCCGATGAACCGGGCGCCGAGCGTCATCCTGTCGGCAGGATTATCGAACGCCCAGCCAAGCGAACCTTCCGACGTCCATTTTTCAAGGCGCGCGCCGACGCCGCTGATATCCTTCATGCCGAGCATCGAGCGCAGCGCACTGAGCGAGCGATCTGCTACCGGGAGCTTCATCACAGCGTTAATGCCGTCTTCGATCCGCCGTTCTTCCTGAACCGAGACAAGCAGGCCGTCCGCGCGAACGAGCTGGCGAATGAAAATTGATAGAAAGCTCTTGTCGCCTGGAGTGTCGGAAAGAGCTTTCAGCGGTGAGAAACCGGTGGCGACGCCGTTGCGCAAAGCCAGATATGTCCCGCCGCTGGCTTGAACGAAGATCTGCGCGCCGCGATCCTTGTCGATAAAGATCTGACGTGCGCCGGTCTTTTCGGCCTGTGCCATCAGGAAGTTGAGCAGCGCCGTCTTGCCGCCGCCCGATGGGCCGATAATAAGCGTGTGTCCCAGATCGCCTTTGTGGAAATTGAAGAAATACGGGCTGCGCGCATTGGTCTTGAGCAGCGCCACCGCATCGCCCCAATGGTTCCCGCTGGCGAGGCCGACGGGGAAGGTATGGAAGGGTGAGAAGGCCGCGAAATTGAGCGAAGAGATCGGCGCGGGACGGGCGCGCCATGCGAAATTTCCGACGAGCTGCGACCAGTAAGCCGCTTCGAGCGCAGCCCCTTCGCGCGCCGCGACCATCCCCGTATCGGCAAGCGCGGCCCGGGCGACCGCCATTTGGTCGCGGAGCGCCTTCATCGAACTGGCATAGACCGCGAGGGTGAAATGATGGTCGCCCAGCACAAAGCGGTTCGACATCAGGTCATCGCTGGCATCGATCAGCGCATCGGCCTGGCTGACGGCGCGGTCGCCGGCATTTTCCATCTGGGTCATGCGCAGCCGGAATTTCTCAGTGGCCGCAGCCCTTCCAAGGAAGGTGAAGGATTGTGTCAGAACGAAGCCAAAATCCACCGACAGCAAAGCCTCTAACTGGCGCGGGGTTGTCTGTGCTGGATATTCGCGGATACCAAATATACCGCCAAAGACCGACGTGTCGGCGCCGCGTATTTCTATGGTTTCGGCGCCGAAGATCGTGCGGGCGCGATATAACGCACCGCCCAGATGACCGCGCACAACGGGGACGCGGGCAGGGCGTCCGGTCATCACCATATCGGCGACTTCCATCGTTTCGGAAAACATCAAACCGCGATGCTCATAGATCGCGCAGCGGCGCGGTTCGCAGCGCACCATGAGCTTTTCAAAATCACGGGCCTTGTCGTCGAGAAGCTCGATCAGGGACTCGTCGATCTCCAGCCCCAGCGACGCGCTGCGCTTGGCATTGCCCGAGACCTTGCGCTTGAGAAGCTGGATGAGTTTGTCGCCGCCGGTGGCGGCTGGACGGATGACAAGCGTCGCAAAGAAGCGGTTGACGAACATCCGTTCCTGGTTGATCCGCCCAAAATAGGCACGGTTGAGATCGGCAGCGAAGCCCGATTTGAACGCCCCACCAGGATATTGATCGACCCGCATCCTGATCAGATGCGTCCAGATCGACAGCCTTTCATCATGGAGGTTGCGGAGCATCCCGTTCAGCTTGGTGTGCCAATCGTTCAGGTCGCGCACGTCGGCCGTCTCGAACGCACGGCCTTGCAGCTCGAAGGTCAGCATGATGTCGCCGGAATCGAGCGCCACCATCTCTTCATTCACATGACGCGAATAGGGCAGGAACTTCCCGGGCGTCGTCTCGCGCTGCGCGACTTTGAGCGGCACGGCGGTGGGTCGCATGGCATCGGATGCAAGCCGCTTAGGCATAACGGCCAAAACCCTTGCGGCGCATGCCCGTCAGCGTGAGCGGCGAGTAGCTGCTTCCGCCCCAGAACGCCCGGTTGCGGTTGCCCGCTTTGGTCCGGCCCCAGAGGAACAGAAGCCGGAATGCATTGACGTCGTGGCGCACAATCAGCCGCGAAATCGAAAAGCCGAATATGGCGACCAATGCGGCGTAAACCGGACTGTTAGTTCCGATCAGGACCGACGCGCTGCAAATGAGCAGCAGCACCGCCGCCTCAATCGGGATTCCAGCCCAGAGTGCAGGGCGGGTCACGGCGAGGAACAGCGGGTCCTTGGTCAGGATTTCGGTGTCGGCGTTCACGCGCGTCAGCCCGCAATGATGCCGACAATGGAATCAGCCGAAAAGACAATGGCGATGCCGATGATAACGGTCACGAGGATCGTTGTGGAGGCCCGACCCGTGAACCAGAGCAGGCCGGTGACGATCACCGCGATGACCGCAAGCGTCCGCAGCAGCGTCGACGACAGCAGGCCGCGAACTTTGGTGGCGAAGCTCTCCAGATTCTGTGCGGAGGCGGGATCAGGGTTGAGCGCGGAAACCCCTAACACCAGCGCGAGCGCGACGCTCCAAAGCAGCACGTTCTGCCGCGACTGCGGTATGCCCTCGAACCAAAGCGTCAGTCGGGACCGAACACCTGCGGTTCTTCGCACAAAGTACTTCAATCCCGCCATACGCTCCTGCTTTCTATCGTTTCAGATCGGTTGGACCTTTGCCGGTCATGAGCGGCGCGCTCGAATAGGTTCCACGCAGGCGGCGGGCTGCGGCGCGCGACAGGCAGCAACGTAGAACCAAAATTCTCCGAGATTAGTTGGACGCGCGGGTCGAAAGGCATCGTCGGCGCCGTCGGCGCTTCCATCGTTACTAGGTCGACAAAGCCCGCATTTCTGACAACCTTTGCGACATAGCCGTTGCGAAATCCCCTCGACGAGCTTCCGGTGTTGTAAAGTGAGAGTGCGATGCGAAGCGCGGTTTGCGGATCGCGTCCGACAATTGCCCCATTATAATTTTGGGTGAGTACTCTGCCGAGCGCCTCGATATTTTTGCAGGGGTCAAACACTGTCTCCCAGGTCAGGCCAAGCCAGCGCATGTTGCGCGAGTTGATTTGGCCGAGACCGAGATCGACCGAATAGCCGGCAGCGATGTAGCGCTGTGCAGTCGCAGCGGCGCTGCCGGCGTCGGGCTGCGGCGGAGGTTGTTTCCCGCCATTGACGTTTAGCGCGAAGGGCCGTCCGTGGCTTTCGGTTTGCACGATTGCAGCGACGGTCTGCGGTGCGACATTGGGCGCACATTGCGACGCTAAGGCGGCAATCATGGCGCCGGACATGGTCACCGCTGAATACCTACAAAGGAGGTGAGGGACGGTGCGTAAATTTCGGCTTCGTGATCGGTCAACCGCGCAACAATGAAAGTTGATGCCGGATGTCCGAGATCTGAAACCCAAATATGATGGTAGGAAGCCATATGCGCACTCATCTGAAAATGCGCACTCAGTGAACATCCCGGAAAAGGGGTATGTACCTTTCAGCTTTCTGCAGAGCTGGGGCTTTTCAACAACGGTAGATTTGAAGCTGAATCTGAGCTATAATCAGTTAGTTGAATGTAGGAGATTCATAAAGTTATTCATTTTCCCCCCGCAATTATTGCCGACCGACGCCATGAGAAGCATCGCAAAGCATTCAATCAGTGAAGGACGATCAACGGCAACGGGACCGCGAGGAAGGTCCGTCAGCGATCTGAAGGCCAGCTGATGACGATCAAGATGACGACCCAAGAGATGCTGCGCGAAATTAAGTCTGCGCCTGAGGCCGGGCAGTTGGCATTAGCACTTGCGAATATCTGCACGCAGATGGGATTCAAGTACTTTGCTCTCACACACCATGTGGAAGTGACGCGACGCGCCGCCAACGTCGTCCGGATTCACAATTATCCGTCGCAATGGGTCGCCTACCATGACCGCAACGCTCTCGGCACATCTGACCCCGTTCACCGAGCAAGTCATATGTCATGCGCTGGGTTTTTGTGGTCGGAAATGAAGACGATGATCCCACTAAATTCGGACGATCGGCGTGTCCTCGCACTTAGCCGCGAATACGGAGTCGGCGATGGCTTTACTGTGCCGGCGAATGTTCCCGGAGAACCAAGCGGATCATGTTCCTTCGCAAACGTAGCGGACATCCCGGTCGATGAGGCGACGCTGCCGTTGGCGCAACTCGTCGGCATCTTCGCGTTTGAGCGCGCGCGCAGTTACTCGGGAATCCGGGCGTTTGAGAAAAGTCAGCCACGACTAACGGACCGCCAACGAGATTGCTTGCTTTGGGTCGGTCGCGGCAAGACCGACTGGGAGACCGGCCGGATACTGGGCATCACGGAGGACACCGTCGATCGTCATCTCACCAATGCGCGAGAGCGATACGGGGTACCGAAACGGACAATGTTGCTCGTTCGTGCCCTGTTCGACGGCACGCTTAGTTTCTCGGATATTCTGTCTTAGAGAGACATTCGCTCTCGCAACCGATGAAGGGTCGGGGATCGCACGAAGCCGCTTCTGTGATCTTCCAACACCCACGCGAAGCCGGGCAATGAGAACATGTGCGAGAACATGCGCCGTTGCCTTTAGTCGCAGAGCGACCTGGACATAGCATCGGCAACCCGGCCATCGGTGCGCCGGCGTTCGAGCGCAAGCGGTTTTTCGAATGGATGCTCGACGGTTGACCTCATTTATAGAATATTGATGCTGCCGGTGAAGTTAAAACTTCAGTAAACGGCGTATGACTGGAGTGGATTGAATAACGTCTGCTGTCGTCGCTGCATATGGAAGAAAACGATCGATCAATCGTTCAAGCTCTGTCATATCTTTAACATACGCTTTGGCGACCAAGCAATGATCGCCTGTCACGCGGTCAGCTTCCACCATTTCAGGTGTTTCAGCGAGCATCGCGACGATGCGAGGAACCTCCCCAACATTAGGTTGAAATCGAAAATAGGCACCGATAGGCTGTCCGGCGACTTGGTTGTCGACTGTGATCGTATAACCAGAAATCACCCCGGAATCTTCTAATCGGCGCATTCGTTCCGTTGCGCTGGGCGACGATAATCCGATTATTCCAGCAAGTTCGCGTATTGTGAGACGCGCATTTTTTCCTAGCGCCAGGCAAATCGCTCGATCGATAGGGTCAAGGGCGCGCGCGATGTACCGACTCCGGTTCATGACAAAACGCGCGCTTCTTCCGATTGGGCGAGATTCGTCTGCCTTTGATCGCCTCGGTTGATTTTGATCCTAGCCAAGATACGCATCTCAATGTCCCGTGAGTTATCGACACTGAGCATGGGCCCATGGCCTTGGACATTCCGGAAAAAGGGAATTGACCGCATCCATGTTCTGGCTTTGCGCTATCAACCGCATCCTACACATTTTTCTGGCTGCTCCTGCCATCGAGACCGTTTGAGACGGTCGCGTCCAAACAGTCGCGCCGCGGGCGGCGCGATCATTGCCTGATTGGTTGGCGTTCGGGCGCGGCTAGCGCGCAAATCGACGCCGCTGCGCGGCGGCGCGATTGTCTCCCGGCAGGTCGGGGGCAGGGTGGGCGTCACTCGCCTCTAGCCCCGCCCGTTCGGTCCGCAACCCGCGTGCCGCGGGTCCTCCTCTTCGTTCCGGTCCTGCGGATGCAGCCCGCCCGATCATGCGGGTCTGCCGGCTCCTTCCTGCCGCCCACCCCGCCCCCTTCCGGGCCGGGCTGCGGTGGTTTGAAGGAGAAGGGACATGCGTCGAGAAAGGATCGAAAGAGCGAGCCTCTATTCCGAGGTCACGAGCCGGATCATCGCGGAACTGGAAGAAGGGCGGCTGCCTTGGGTGCAGCCTTGGGACAGCGCTGCGTGCAGATGCACGATGCCGCAGAATGGCGCTACTGGACGCCAATACTCGGGGATCAATGTGCTGATCTTGTGGGCCGAGGCCATTGCGATGGGCTACGCCTCGCAGCGCTGGCTCACCTACCGGCAGGCCGAAGCGGCTGGCGGCAATGTCCGGTGCGGTGAGAAAGGTACGATGATCTGCTATGCCGACCGCTTCACGCCAAAAGCTGAAGCCGAGAAGGCGCGCGGCGAGGATCGCGACCCGCGCACCGTTGCGTTCTTGAAGCGCTTCACCGTCTTTCACGTCGATCAGTGCGAGGGGTTGCCCGAGGATTTCACCGCAGCGCCGGTGGCGGTCGATCCGGTGCTGGCGATTGCCGATGCCGATGCGCTGATTGCGGCAAGCGGCGCTAAATTCAATATCGGCGGCGGCGAAGCCTTCTACAGCCCAAGCCATGATTTCGTGCAGGTGCCGCCGCAATCGGCATTTTACGAGCCGATCGACTGGTATCGGACGGCTTTGCATGAGCTAGGCCATTGGGTCGGCCACAGTAGCAGGCTCAGCCGAGACCAGACGGGCGCCTTTGGATCGCCCGCCTACGCTAAAGAAGAGTTGGTCGCCGAGATGGCAGCGGCATTCACTTGCGCCTCGCTCGGGATTGCACCCACCGTGCGGCATTCCGATTATATTGCGTTGTGGCTTTCAGTGCTTCGCGAGGACGACAAGGCAATCTTCCGCGCCGCCAGTCAAGCGAGCAAGGCGTCGGACTATCTGCAGGTCTTCGCGGGAGATGAGCAATGAGGCGGCGTGATCTTTCCACCGTCAGCGTCGAGGACGCCGAGCGGCGCATGGTCATCGCGCTCGCCAAGATGACCGCGCGGCAAGGCGATGTATTCCTCTCGGTGCGGTTCGATGATGCATCATATGACGACCTCGCTGCACGCCATGGCATCAGCGTCGAACAGGTCACGACTGACTTCGCGCGTGCTCTGACAATGTGGTCGCGCTGCCTTCATGCACGCTTTCCGCATCTTGTCTGGCCATGGCTCTAGCGGTCGTGGACCGGATGGCGCTTGCCATCCGGTCCACCGCCTTTCTAAGGATGTGACCATGCGAACCGGCCTCGATCATGTTCCGCCATCCAAGCAGCGCGAGCTCGCGGATGTGGTACGCATCCTGTTCGAGGAATTTGAAATCACACATGCTCGGGGCAACGCGGATTGGAATCGCAAGGGCCGCATCTTCAAGATCGTGCTCTACGGCAGCTATGCGCGCGGCGACTGGGTCGATGATCCGATCGGCGGCTACCAGTCTGACTACGATATTTTGGTCGTCGTCAACTATGAGCGGCTAGCCGAGTTTGAGCATTGGTCGGCCGCCGAAGATCGGCTCATGCGCGAGGTCACGATAAATCGGACTCTCACCGCGCCGGTCAGCTTCATCGTGCACTCGCTCAAGGATATGAACGCGCAACTTGAGCGCGGGCGCCCTTTCTTTATCGATATCGTCGAGCAGGGCATCGCGCTATATGAAGCCGAAGGGTATGAGTTTGCGCAGCCGCGTAATCTCCCGCCCGACGAGGCGCGGATCGAGGCGCAGAAGCATTTCGATACGTGGTTCGAAAGTGCAGCGGCATTTGCTGCCTCGGCAAAGTTTTTGGTTGAACGCGGCAATTTCAACGAAGCCGCGTTTAACTACCACCAGGCGACCGAGCGGTTGTATCATTGCACATTGCTCGTGCTGTCGCTCTACAGCCCCAAGTCGCACCGGCTCAACTTCTTGCGCTCGCAGTGCGAGCAGATCGCCCCTCCGCTGGTTGAGGCGTGGCCGCGTGACGCAAAGTTCGGCCGCCGCTGTTTTGAACTTTTGCGGCTGGCGTATGTGGATTCGCGCTACTCGCCTCACTACAAAATAACTGCCGAGGAGCTGGGCTGGATCGGCGACCGCGTCGCGGTGCTCGAAGGCCTCGTAGATAAGATTTGCCGCGATCATACCGCGGCGCTCGGCAGTGCGGACCGCGCCGCCGAATAGAGAAGGAATGCAAGTTGGATGATATGGAAACCCTGGGTACGCTGACCGCCGATATTGTTGCCGGTCGCAATTGCCGGTACGAACTACGGCTGACGACCCAGAATACGTCGTTTGGCAGTAGGCGATTAAAGGTCCGCTCCCGCTAAAACCCGTCATTGGCAACGGATAAGGGTACGGCATTCATGACGAAAATCTTTTGGGTTGGCACTGCGCTCAGTCGACAGCGATGAAAGTGCGCAGGCGCTCGTCACGTACCTCAAAGATGTCGAGGACTGTAAGGGCTCGTAGCGCTGGTACCACCTGTTTGACTTCAAGCTGCAGAGAAGCGCGCGGTCTTCCTCAGAGATACTGGCGCTTCAGCCAGAGGGAGGCGTCTTGAAGAAAAGCGACGATCGTGCCCTTCCCGAAGGCAACATGCCAAGCGGAAAGCCAATTATGGGGTTAATCGTTAACCGCGCCGATCCGAAACGGACGGGGGGTATCGGATGCGTTCTCCTACGCGCCATGATCAGACCTCTCTCAGGCGTCGGATGGGCGGCGAGACGGTGATAATCCGTGCCTGGGCGCCGGCTAGGTCGCGCAGCGCCGCATGGGTGAGCGCGGTCTCGAACTGGACGTCGGCATTGCCGAACAGCCAGTCGAAGTCGAGCGGCACCGCGTGCGGTCCGGCATAGTCGGCCTCGTCCTTGGGCAGGGTCAGGACCGATACGTCGCCCCACCAGGGCGTCGGCGTGTGGCCGATGACGATGCTGACCGCGTCGGTCGACGGCGCGGCGCCCGCGGCGCCGGCCAGCGGCTTGCTCAATGCGCCCAACTGATCGACATACCAGGCCCGGCCGGCACTCTCGCCTTGCAACACAAGGATTTGCTGCGGCGCCTTGTTGGCGGGAAAGTCGAGGGTGTAGCTGAAGCTGGCCTTTTTCGCCGCGATGGTCAGCGGCAGGCTGTAGCCGCCAGCTTCCCTGTTTTCCGCTGAAGGCCTGATCAGCAGGAGCACAGTCTTAGCGTCGCTCCGGCCGCTTTCCCCGAGATTGAACGCGGGCGCCCTGAGGTCGATCTGGACGTCATCGCCCGAGGTGACCGGCCGGGCCGGCATCTCGAGCTCGACGACGCGGACCCGGGCCTCACCGGTCGGCGCCGGAAGGCTTATGTCCTTGCCGAACAGCAGGGTCGCGGCGGTCGGACCGCTGAACAGCTCAAGCGCCCGGCCTTTGCCCGCCATCAGCTCGGTCTGCAGCAGGGCCAGGCAGCGCTGTAGGTAGATCGGATTGGCCGCGTCATGCTGCGATGGACGCAGCCAAAGCTCGGCCTTGTCCGGCGCGACGGCGGTTACCCGCGAGCCGCCCTCCTGCTTCGGGCGCGGCTCGATCGTCAGGCGTTCGGCTAAATAGCCGGCGGCGGCCGCGCTCTTCTCGACACTGCCGAGCACGACGGCGCTGTCGCGTCCCGTCCGGGTCCATTCGCAGCTGGTCGGAAGGCTGGCGGTCGTCGGGGCGCTGTGGAAGACACCCTCCGGGGCGGCATCGCTCCCCGTGTAGACGAGGTCGATCGTGCCCTTGGCCGTCGCATCGGCGCGCCACTGGATGCTGCCGAGCAGACGCGGCATGGCGCCCTCGGCCTGCAGCGCGAAGACAGACAGCACCGCGCTCTCCTTGTCGAGCGGTTGATGGAGCAGCCCGATCCCCTCGACGTCGCGACCGAAGCGATTCATCGGGATCGGTTTCTCATGCGCGTCTTCCGGCAGGATCGCCTGGGGGAAGATCTCGACGAGCCAGTCCGTCGGCGAGCGGGTGAAGCGCGCCACGTTCCCGCCGCAGCTCAGCTGCGCCGATTCCCGAACCTCGATCCAGCGCGTCTCCGAGAATGCGAAGCTCGCGCTGGCGCTGGGCACGACAGCCGGAAGATCGCCCGCGAGCCAATGTGGATCGAGATAGCGGCGCATGCTGACGCCGAGGAAATGCTCCTGCCAGTCATGATCGTGCGGACCGCCCAGCAATCGGGGCGACAGCGCCCAGGCTGAGTTGGGAAAAGCCGAGGCGGTGCCATTGTCGCGGTCGAAGGTGAGCCCGATCGGGCCATCGGCCTCGAGATAGACGCGCTGCGCGAGATGCTGCTCGAGCGCATGATAGGTCAGCTGGGGGTCGCCGCCGATCTCCGCGCGCAGGTCATATACCGAGAGCTGGCGCGGCTCTTCGCCTGTGTCGGAGGGGACAGTCCCGTCAGCCGACGGTGGTTTCTTCATCGCGTAACCGGTGCTGGTCGAAACGCCGGTGCCGATCCGGTCGGCGAGGCCGCCATGTGCAAAAGGAGGCTCGGCCAGCATCGCCAAGATCGGCGGGGTCCCGCCGTCCTCGGACGCGCGGTTGAGCGGCATCAGGAGGCGCAGCTGCGGTCGGGCCACCTGGATGCGCGACCGGTCACCAAGCACCGCGACACGGATCCAGTCATCGCGTCGGGGTAAGGCGGCGACCACCGGCCATCCCTGGTTGACCTTGTGATCGTTGAGCGCGCCGGCATAGCGACCGAACAGGGTGAGGCGGTGGCGGAAGATGGTCGCGGAAGGCGCGTCCCAGGCGCCGCTGTGGAGCGACGTCCTGGCGCCGAGCGGATCGAGGCGTACCCCTTCGCTTTGGGTGTCGTCGCCTTCGAAGGCCTCGGCCTCGAAGCGGATGACAGGGTCGGAGCGGCGAAGGCGCAGGATGTCATGGCCCGTCTTTATGATGCCCTGCTGGCTGTCATGGGGATTGAACCAGCTGTAGATCGGCCGGCCGAGCGGCCGCCAGCGCTGAGTGGCGATCTCGGCTCTGCTGAGATGTCGCCACAGTTGGTTGGCCTCGGGATCCAGGGTGAGCTCGTAGCGCCGCGAGCGCGGGGCCGCCTCGACCGCGAGACCCTTGTTGGTGAGGTCGACGAGGTCGGCGTCGGTCACCGCTTGATGACTATCCATTACTTCGACGGTCAGCGCCGCGCCGTCGAACAGCCAGCTGCCATCGGCAAGCCGGCCGACGGCATGTTGCTGCAGCCCCTCGACGATGACCGGCGTTGTGCCCTCGAAATGCGCACCGCTGACCGCGGGACGGATCGAGAGGCGCGCCACGCAGCCTTCGGGAATGCGCGCGACCAGCTGCGACCCGCTCACGACAAGTTCGGCGGTCTCGGCGCTCGAGCTTTCGATCCTGATGCCGATCCGGCGCGCTTTGGCGAGCGCGGCAAAGCTCTCGTCGAGCCGGCCCTGTCTGTATTTTATCGCCTCGAGCAGCGCGCCGAGGCTGGGGATAGATAGCGGCTCGACGATGAGAGGCTTGACCCAGGCTGCCTCATCGAGCGCGTCGACCAGACTCAGCTCGACGATCAGCCTGTCGACGGCGAGATCGGGCAGGACGCCGGTATAGGTTTCGAACAGCTTGACCAGCGCATCGTAGCTGGGTTCCTCATCGGGGCCGGCGGCTAGTGCCTCGCGGGTCGCCAGAAGCTCCTCGATAAAGGCATCGACGCGTTTGCCGTCGGTGCCCGCAGCGGCGCTCTTCTTGAGATCGACATTGGCGAGCCACCGGTCGAAGTCCTCAGGCCCCATCGACGGCGGCAGGATCGCGACCTGCGTCTCGGTCGCGAAACCTTTGTTCCAGACATTGGCATCGGGCCGCAATATTAGAAGGTCCTCGACCGCCTCGCGCGATGCGCTGATGCCGCCGCCCGGCTTTCCGGCGGCAGCGCCCTGCGGATCGGCAAGCACCAGCGACGCCGTTTCCTCGGCTGCTGCCGTCAGTGCGACGCGCAGCCATGACGGGGTGGTCGGGTCGCACGAAAAGATTTCCGTTTCTCCGCCCGCCTCGAGGACATAGTCTTTTCCGTCGCGCCTGATCGCAATATCGAGCGTGTCGCCCATCGCCGGCATTCCGGACGGGAGCTTGATCGATTGACCGGGCAGCCCCTGGACTTGCGGATCCTGTGCGAGGGCGAGCGTGATGGCGCCGCCTTGGGCGCGAACATCACGCAGCTTGACGTCGACCCTTTCCCCGTCCCGTTCGGGCAGAAGGATCGTGCCGGTACCATCGGACGCGCGCAGGATGTCGAGCCAGCGCGGCGCGCCGTCGGAAGCGGTCAGCGCCTGGCGCGGATAGTCGGCGGTCAGCGGCTGGATCAGCCCGCGCGGCGGCGCGAACGCATCAACGGCGTCGGGTTTAGCCTTGAGACGTTCGATGACCGTTCGGCCGATCCCGGTGGTCCGGCTGACGGGATAATGTACCGCGTAAGGGCCGGGGTCGGGATCGGCCCGTGGGAACAAATGGCCGTCCTTGGTAATATCGCCTTGCGACACACCGGCCGGCAGGACGCCGCCGCGGCTGATCGCGAAGGCGGCGGCATCGAGTGGTTGGCCATAAGCATAAGCGCAGGGCAGGGCATAGCCCGCTGGCCAGTCATTATCGGCGGTCTCGTCCTCGTCATCGAACGCCGATGCGGTGAAATAGGGGGGGTAGCTGTCATCCTCGCCCGCCGGCGTCGCCGGCGCGAACGCGGCCGCCTTGCCCTTATAGTCATGGGCCAGCTGATATTCGCCATCGACCGCTGCGGGCTGCACCGGCAGGATCGCGACCGGGCTGAGCGCGGTGCCGACCTTGAACCGGGTCAGGTTGACATGGGCCCATTGGGCCTGGTCAGCCCGCTTCACGAGTAGGCCGACCCCGTCATAGGCCTCGCCGAAGCGGCGCGCCTCCTCCTCCTCCCCGATCGGCAGCCGGATCGCAAGGTCGACGGGATGAGTATCGGGGATGAACCGCCGGCGCGCGCCATGGTCGGCACCAATCTCGATACAGGCCTCGGCATAAACCTCGCTCAACCGTGTCGCCAGGCTGGCGACATCGGGCATCGGTCCATCCGTCAGGCATGGCACATAATCGAGCAGCGGTGCGAGAATGCCAGGATTGGTGTCGATGCGCAGCCGGTTGGCGAACCAGCGGCTTTCGCGCAAATGCTGGCCGAGGTCGACGGACGTGGCGGCAGGATGGGCGACGAGCAGCAAATGGGCGAACAGGCTGCCTTGCGCCTGACGGGCGGCCTCAAGCGCGTTATAGCCCTCGGCAAAGTGCGCGGCGAGCGCGTCGAGAAGCGCATCGCGTCGCTCGGCGCTGTCATCGACCAGCGCCTTCGCCGCATCGGCCAGCACATCGAAGGTGCGAAAGGCGCGCAGGATAGCGGCTTCGAAGCCGTCCTCGCTGCCCATCTGTCCGATCAGCTTGGCCAATTCCTGGTTGACCCGCGCTTCGAGGGCATCGAGATCGACATCCTTCGGCCAGTCGGCGCCGGTGATGAAGAGCCGCAGCAAGGCCGGCAGGATCTCGGCCTGATCGGACAGATATTGGGCGTTCCATTTGGCCACATCGGCGGCGCTCACCTTGAGCAGGCCGGTTAAGCCGGGATGATCGAGCAGGCCTTCGAGGAGATCGACAAAGACGCCCCGCGCGGCCTCATCGCCGATCGCCGAATGGCCTCGTACCCATTGCCTGACCGTGTCGATAAAGGCTTGCGCCTGCGCCGCGGTGGGGGGCGCCGCAGCGCTTGCGTGCTTGGGGACTTCCGCGAGGATCGCGCCTAGGAGCGGGCCCTCGCGCCTTGGCGTCCCGGGCATTGCGAGGGTGAGGAACAGCGGATCGAGCAGGGTGCACAGGCTATTCATCGCGCGCCAGATGATGCGCTGGCCCCGTTCGTCGTCGCGGCCCGAGGGCGCGCCGGCGAGGTGCGGCGCCAGCCAGAACAGCGAGCCCGATCGCTGGCGGATCGCGCGGATGAGGGCGACCAGCTTGAGGCTGTCCTTGTCGAGCTTGAGGAAGCCACTGGCGGGGTCGATCAGCGGAAGGCCGGCGGGCAGATTATCGGCCGCCGCGATCTCGAAGGTGACCTCGCCCCAGGCGGCGGTGGTCTGCAGAACCTGGACGACATCGCCATCGAGCGCGATGACGTCGAGAGCCGGCGGCGGTGCCGCGGGAGCATCGGGCAGGAACGGTACAATATAGAGCTGGGCCGGGGCCGCCGGCCATGCGGAGACGAACTCTACAAGGCGGGTCAGTCCGGCCTCGTGCGGCAAGGGCGCCGGCCAGGTCTGCGAGCCCGAAAGCCGCTGGCCGGCCGAGAGCAATGTGGGATCGCCTCCCAGCTCGCCATCGGCGGGACGTTCGGCGTGCCATAAAGGTCCCTGCTTTTTCTTGATGGTCGGCTGGGCGAGCCAATCCATGACCGACGCCGCGGCGCCGCCGGGAGCAAGACCGATGCCGCCGAGCCACGTAGGATCGAGAAGGGTGATCTGGGTAGCGCCTTCCGCGCGCGCATAGGCGGCGAAGGGAAGGCCCGGCAGCGCCGCCAGGAATGCCTGGAACGGCGCCCTGGGGTCGTCCTCGGGCGGGACCGGATCGCGCAGTTCGATGTTGAGCTGGACGCTCAGGGCGAGGCCCGCAGGCGCAATGTCCCGGCGCGGTTCTTCGTTCGCGCTGACGGTGATGATGGGCTTGATGGTCATGCTCTCGCCTGCAGGATACGGGCCGCTCGGTTCATCGCTTTCTTGCTCGGCGCGACCGATGGTGCGAAGCCGAGCGCGGCGGGGGCCGCGCGCGTGCTGCTGCCACCGCCACCGCCGTTGCGAAGCGAGTAATTGGCGTTGGTGCGATATTTATAGGTGTAGAAGCGCGAGATGCGGATCGACACCGAGACGGTGCCGATGCCGTCGATCCGGCCATTCTCATGATATTGCATGCGGAGCAGCAGCGCGAGATTGACCGTTGCGAGCCCCGCTACATCGACTCGGCCCGCGATAAGCAGCTCGATCGAGACCCGGAGGCCGCCGCCCGGCCGGCCGAGCTGCTTGCGATAGGCGAGCGCCACGCTCAGCGACACGAACACGCTGCCCGAGATCGGGCCGAGCGC
The DNA here is from genome assembly GCF_002205675.1 of Sphingopyxis bauzanensis. GTDB lineage: Bacteria > Pseudomonadota > Alphaproteobacteria > Sphingomonadales > Sphingomonadaceae > Sphingopyxis > Sphingopyxis bauzanensis. The sequence continues at coordinate 28,595 of NZ_NISK01000003.1, forward strand.
GAAGCCGAGCGCCGCCGAGCCCCCGGCCGCCGCCTCGACCGTGACGGTCAGCTCATTAGTGAAGGGCCGATAGTCGCAATCGACGCTGATATAGCCCGAGCCCCCGATCACGAAGATCGTGAACAGGAAGGGCAGCTCCGGCCGGCTCAGTGCGAAACGGTTGGTGATCATGAAGTCGGGGAAGGCGACCAGCGCGAAGCGGTTCGAGATCGCGATGTTGCTGACGCCGCTGGTGCCGGCCATCAGGCTGATCGGGGGCATCGAGAATTCATGCTCGACGCCGATGGGCACGCCGTTCTGCTTGATCAGCTTCAGTCCGCCGACCTCGTCGGGGAACAGCGATCCGAGCGTCTCCTGGATGAACTTGAACGCAGGGTTGAGCTTGATCTTCTTGGGGTCGAGGTCGACCTTCAATCCGCCGCCCTGCTCGAAGCGCACGACCATGTCCTGGAGGGCGACCATCGACTGGCCGGACACGACCGAGTCCACCGTGGTGGTGAGCGCCGCCCGGCCAGTCTGTTCGACCTTGGCGCTGTCCTTCGAGGCCTCGAGACGCACAGTTGCGGCGAGCCGGCTGTTGACGAAGTCGAGGGTGAACGGCCCCATCGAGAACAGTGCCTTGCGCCCCGGGATCGCGAGGTTGATATCGATCTGGACCCAGGCGCGCGCTTGTTTGGGATCGAAGGCATGGGTGACCCGGATCGCGTCACCGGCACCTTCGGGCAGGCGGTAGCCGCGGAAGAGGCCCGACAGGTCGATGCCGCCGAAGTTGCGGAAGACCTTGCTGATGTCGAGCTTGGACAGGTCGTCGGGGATCAGGCCCTCACCGATCCGCTCGAACGGCAGGCTGAGGCCGAGCGCCTTGAGCTCCGATCCGAGCCGGCCGAACCAGGCTTCGGCCTTGGTCGTGTCGATGACCGAGCGGACGCTGTCATAATAATAGCCGAGCCGCTCCCGCGCGAAGTCGAGATTGGGGAGCGCCGGCGCCGACGCGGCGGCGGCATAGAGGCGCAGCAGATTGTTCGGGACCGCGGCGATGCCGCCGCTGGTGATGTTGCCGGCCACGTCGAGCACGCGATCGACGTAGGCTTCGGCTTGGACGCGGGCGCTGTCGATGGCGCCGGTCAGCTGCTTGAAGTCACGTTCGGCGGCGCCGATCAGCCTGCCAAGCTCTTGTGCGTCGTCGATCGCGCCCTTGATGGCGTCGGCGAGGCCCAGATAATGCTGCAATTTCGCAAGCGCTTGTTCGGCGGCGGCGTCGAGCGCGGCATGAATGGCCGTGACGCCGGCGCCCAGTGCATCGCAGACCTTGCCGGCCTCGTCCTGCCAGGCCTTTAGCTCGGCAGCGGCCAGCTCATCGATCTGCGACATCCGGGCTTCGATCCCTTCCACCGCTTCGGTCACTCGCGCCCGCGCGCGGACGAGGTCGCCCCGGAGACGTTCGAACTCGGCTTCTGAGATCACCGCGTCGAACGCCGGGACGACGATCTTGCGGGTGAGGACATTGTCGACGAACTCGGGTTTGACCTTCTCCTTCAGCTGGTTGAACTGGCTGTCTATCTGCGTCCTGGCCGCGTCGATCCGGGCGAAGGCACCGCCGGCGCAGCGCCGAGCCGCAGCGAGCGCGCGATCGATCTGGACGCTCAGCGCCTCGTAAAGGCATTCCGGGCCCTCGACCCATCGTCCGATATCCGCGAGCAGCGCGTCGATCCCACCGGCCAGCGCGGTGGTGGCGGTGCGGCTCAGCTCGACCAGGCCGCTGAGTTCGGTTTCGGTGGCGAGCTCGGCGGCGATCGCGTCGAGCTGGGTGGCGATGGCGGTCGCCTCCCCGGCAAGCACGCTGGTCAGGCCGCCAATCTCGGCGAATGCCGCGGTGGTCAGCCCGTTTAGCGCGAGGCGGCCGGCCCTGACCTCGGTTTCGAGCGTGAGGAGCTTGTCCTCCACCGGGCGGGCAGCCTTCTGGAAGGCGTCCGCGATCGCCTCGAGCTTGCGCGCTGTTGCCTCATAGGCCTCCACCTTCGCGATGGCTACGACCGCCGTCCTGTATCGCTCTCGTGCAGCGTTGACCTGCGCGGCGAAACCGCGGCGCAGTTCGCCGAGCAGTTGCAGCGCCGCGCTTTCGGCCTTGCCGACCATCAGCAGCACGCCGACCTGCGCGCTCGCGGCCTGATCGAGCAGGCCGCGTAGCTCGGCGGCGAGCGTCTTGATTGCAAGGCGGGTTGCCAGCACCGCGGCGCGCAAATCCGGCTCTTCCTTCAGCGTTTCGGCGACGGGTAAGAGCTCGGCGGCAATGGCATCGCCCCGGTCGGCGACGGGCAAGACGAGGGCCTGAAGATCCTTGAAGGCGGTCGCGATCAGGCCGCTCAGATCGAGCCGGCCGGCGCGGACGTCGCTGGCAAGCTCGCCGAGCTTCGCGTCGAGCACCCTTGCCGCCGTACCGAACTCGATGCCCATCGCCTCGAGCTGTGCTACTATGTCGTCATGGCCCGGCTTGGCCCTGATCGCTTCGATCGCGGTCTTGAGCGCGTCATTGGCGGTGGCGAGCTGCCTGGCATAGGCCGAGCCGATGTCGGCGAGGACGTCGAGCGCCGCGCTCTCGGCGTCGCCCGTCGCGCGGTGGATCGCGGCCTCGCCGCCGGCGATCTCCTCGAGCAGGGTCCCGATCGCGGTGGTGATCCCGTTGGACACACGGCCGAGCTCGGTCGAAAGACGGGAGCGGACCTCGCTGACCGCGGCGCTGAGGTCGCCGATCAGGGCATCGCGTCCGGCTTCAAGCTTTTTGTGGTAGCTCTCGATGCGCGCGGGCGACCAGGGCTTGCCGTCGACATAGGCCTGCCTTGTCTCGTCGAGCTTGCGCTTCGCGCTGTCGAACAGCGTGAAGAGCTCGGCCTCGAATTGTGCGACGATCGCCCCGGCATTGGCGACGTCGGTCTCGACCCGACCGATATCGGCCTGGAGATCGCCGAGCGCGGGCGCGATCTCGCCCATGATCTCGGCAACGACACTCCTGATCCACGCGTCGCGCGTATCGCCGGGCAGCGGCGCCGAGATCGCTTCCGCCTGTTCCAGCCAGGCGCGAAGCTCGGCCATCAACAGCAGTTTCTTGCGCTCGAGGCCGGCGGCGAAATCGTTGATCAGCTTATGGCATAGCGGCGTCTGGGTTGTCGCGAGATCGCGCAGCGGATCGAGCTTTTCGAGCTTGAAGCGGCGGGGGTCGACCTGGTCGATCCTCCCCTTGAAGGTGTCGGCTGCCGCCAGGATGCGGTCGCGGTCGCCGGTGCGGACAGCGGTGCCGAGCGTCTGCAGCTCGGCGCCGATGCCCCGATCGGGGCGCGCCTGCTTGCTGACTTCGGCGAGCCATCCTGACAGTTCGTTCGCGCGCTCGGGCTGCTCGGGCGCGACGGCGCGGCTGAAGGTCAGAGTATCGAGCGCGGCATAAAGCGGCTGGCCCGCGCGCCCGGCATTGAGGCGGGTGCGCCTCGACGCCGGTGCGAGCCGCCAGGTGAAGCGGCGATAGCCGCGCGGGATGCGCGGCGCGCTGGGCAGCTTGGTCTCGCCGTCGCGGGCCGGGCCATCGAGGTCGGGCTGCTGCCGCGCGGTCGGGGCTGGCAGGTTCACCCAGTCGACGCTGAGCACCGGCGCCCAGCGGTCGGTATCGGCATCGGGCGCCTTGGCGTCCGAGTAGAAATAGAGATTCTCGGGATCGAGACATTGCTGGGCGACCAGCGGTCGGTCCTCATCGCCCTCGGCATGGGTTACGAAGGCGATGTCGGGCTGCGGATAGACTGAGGGCCGCCGCTGGGCGCTGCGCCGGTTCCACAACGGGATCTGCCAGCCCGAGCGGCCGACATCCTCGCTCCAGGCGCTGTCGACATGAATCCGCCGGCTGTTGAAGCGCACCGCATGGAGGAAGCCTGCCATCGCCTCGGAGCCGGCCGGGCCGTCGGGATAGAAGCGCTCGGGTTCGAGCAGCTCGACAAATTCCTCGACCTTGCGCAGCACCGGCCGTCGGCTGGTAGCGCCGATACCGTCATCGGGGGTGAATTGCGGGCTGGGGCTGACCGTCCGCTCATAGATCACGACATGTTTGGCGCGATTCCAGAAGGCGCCGATCCGGCCGATGATCTCGACCCGCTGGCGCTGGACCCGGCCGGCGCGCACCTCGGCGATCACCGCGAGCAGGCCATTCAGGAATTCGGCGCGGAAATCGGCGTCGCCGCCATGGGGCGCCAAGGCGATCCGCTCGATGGTGCCGCCGGTGGAATCGGGGCGGTCGAGGAACTCGCGGCAGAAGGCGCGCGCCTCGATCGGCCAGAGCACGCCGCCCGGCAGCCCGTGCGGCGAAAGGCGGGGATGGAGCTCGGCATCGTCGAACGGTGTCGGGAAAGGCGACCGGAAGGCGGCACGGGCGCGGAGAGCGAAGCGTGCGCCGCGCTCGAACCGGGCCGGAACGAAAGGCTGGGCAGCGCCCGCGTCGCGCATCCACAGCTCGAGCCGCTCGGGGCGGTGGGCGATGGCGTCGGCCAGGCGGTTCCACTTCCGGACCCACCCCCGATTGTCGGCGGTCTGCTCGCCTTTCCGGACCGGCCGGCCGAGCAACGCCTCGATCTCGGCGACCCGGGCGGTCGCAGCAGCGCCCTTTTCGAGCGCGGGGTCGACGCTGACCCCGAGGCCATAGAGAAACTCGGCGCGCAGGCCGGCGAGCGCGGCGCCGGTGCCCAGATCGCCGCGCTGGCGGAAGATGTCGTAGCTCGCCCATTCGGGCAGGTAGAAATTGCGGTCGAGATCGCTCGGCTCGATCCACAGATCGGCGGGCGCGGTCAGCCGATAATCAACGGCATGGCGCTGGAGGTAGCCATCGCCGTCACGCTCTCCCGCCGCCTGCGGCGTGCTGGCGGTCGCGCCGTCGTCGGGGTCGAGAAGCGCGAGCCGGCGCGGCTTGTCCATGCTCTCGCCGACACCCTGCGGCGGCAGGCTGTAGCGATAGCGACGGCTCGTCATGCGCAGCGACCATTGCCGCGTGTCGCTGTCATAGCTGGCGACGACGAGATTGCCGGCGTCACCGCGCGCATCGAGGCTCTGCGCCTCGAACCGCATGACCGAGAAAGGCTGTTCGGAGAGCAGGATGTAGCGGGCGGCGGCGGAGCCGGTCGGGGACGCGTCGGCCTCTTCGCTTTGCAGCGTGGCAACTGCGGTACCGTCGAGGATCTCGGCGGTCAGGCGGCGGTCGTCGTCGCGCGTCACCTGGTCGCGCAGCGAGAGGATGTAGCGGGCAGGCGCGCCGCCACGCTCCCCGTCGCGCAGCAGCAGCGGGCGGGGTCGACCGGTGCGATCGCCCCAGGCGATATCGACCCCGATCGGCTCGATCGCATTGAGCGCCAGATTGAGGAGAAAATCGTTGGGGCCGGCGAGCAGCTCTGCTTCCCCGCCGCCGGTCTCGCTGATTCGCCCGGGTCGAAATCGCCAATGCCCTGCATTTTTGGCGGGCCCCGCCAGGGCCAGGGAGACCTGCGCCGCGGCCAGACCCAGACCGCCGAGGCGTCCGACGAACGCCGCGCCCGGCGTCCCCTTGGGGTCGACGCCGAGGTCCAGGCTGATCACGCCGACACGATCGGGATCGCCGATGTCGCGGTCGGCGAGCAGCGCGGCCCGGAACAGGCTCCTGTCCGCCGGGCCCGCGATATCAATTCCCGGCAGTGTGAACGATATCCGGATCGGACCGGGATCGGGTTCAAGCGCCCGGTCCGCATCATAATCCCATCGCCGCAGGCCGAGTTCGACGAGCGGCCAGCGTTTGCGCGCAACCGGACGGATGTCGCAGCCTATCTCGTCGACGATCTGGACCGGGTCGGTCTGGGGTAGCTGGCGCCGGGTCAGCCGGAAGGGAAGATCGGCGGCCAGGGCGAACCGTTGCTGGCCGGCGCTCGCCAGGACCATGTCGGGCAGGCCATTGGCGGGCTCGAGCGGAGCCAATATGTCGACACCCAGGCGCGGCATGCGCGTCGCGCGCAGCCCGAGCTCGATCAGCTTATGGACAGCGACATTATTGAAGATCGGGTTGCCATCGGTATCGACCTGACCCCCGACCTGCTGGAACTCGCCGCTTCGCAGCTGCCACGCTCCTTGCCCGTTTGCGGCAGCGACCTTGTGTTCGACACCGAGCCGGATGGCGGCGAAGCCGGTGGCCTCGCGCTCACCATAAGCAACGGCTTCCATCTCGTCCTGGTCGATCCGATATTCGGTGATGAGATCGAGAAAGGTCCAGCCTTGCGCCTGACTATTCTCCAAGCAGTCGCCGACGCCGAAGGGATCGAGCGGCTTGATGACGCCGTCGATGATGCGTAGGTCCCCGCCGGGGACCCCGGCCGGGGCTTTGACGGCCCTGAAAGCTGATCGGAAATAGGTCCGGCCGAGCGTGTCGCGGCGCCCGAAGCCGATGCTCTGATAGGCTTGCGGGAGGTCGAACACCGCCGACAGCTGGAGCTTGTTGACGAGGTCGGTAGAGCCGGCCGCGAACAGCCCGAGCGTCTCCCTGGCGTAGCGGTTGGCATCGGTCGGCCAGAGCGCCGCGCGCAATTTGGCCCGATTGCTGTCGGCTCCGCGCGGGAAGTGCAGATATTCCTTGCCGCCGTTGAACGGACAAAAGCCGAACTCGCCGAGGATATGCGAGGGGAACAGATCGGAATCGAGCGTCGTGAGATCGAGCCACTCGCACTGCGACGCAGCACCTTCGGCCCCCGCCGCCACGCCACGGGCGGGCAGCTTCTGTTCGTCCGCCGCGAGGCGGGCGCCCTGATAGTGAACGCGGAACGGAAAGGCGTTGCTGGAGATCTTGTCGATGACGCCATGGGGCGCCGGTGTCGGGATGGCGAGCTGGAAACCTAGGCCGTGACCAAGACCTTTCGCCGGAGCGTCGCCGAGGATGATGGCGCTGTGACAGACCGTCTTGCCTTGGGTGAAGCTGCGCGCGAGGATCCAGCGTAGGGAAAGCTCCCGGGTGCCATTGTTCGCGTAGCCATAATGTTCGATGATCGCGGCGCCGGGGATGACGAGGCGATGCGGCGACGCTTTGCCCAGCGACAGGGCAAATGCCTTGCCGTTCTTGACCGCCTCCAGCGCGGCAGCTGTCAGATCGGCGAGCGGAGTCGTTTGGACAGGTGGTGCTTCGCCCTCTACGGGCAGCCAGCGCACGCACAGCGCGGCGGGATATTCTGGCTCGGGCTGCGCGAATATTTCGAAGCAGCCCGCAAATTCCTGGCCGCCCTCCCAGATGAAGCGGCCGAAGAGCTTGAAATACAGCATGTCTCGAGCCTCTCCGCGCTGCTACAGTTCGGTTACGTGAGTGCGACTTGAAATCGAGCGACCATCAAGGCGATTGATCAGTCGTCACCTCGAGCGAGAGATCGGCAGCCGACGTGGCTTGCCTTAAGTCGCGATGATCGGAGCTACGCGTCAATCGATTGCCCACAATTCCAGGTCATATCCATCGGCGACATCTTGGAAATTGCCGGCGCCCACGAAGCCTGTTCCAGTCCAGAGGTCGAAGTGCCCGGTCGCGTCCTTCCATGCCGCGTGATAGACCAGAATGCCGCTTCGTTTTGGAATCGTGCCAAGTCCGACGGGCGTTCCCGGACTCTTGCTCATGCCCCAGTACGACTTTCCGAACAGCTCGATGACAAGATCGCGGAACGTCTTCACCTTGACGACGATGGGCGAGCCATCGCCCTCGATCGCCTCCTTGTATTTGCCTGGAATAGCCGAGCCTGCCCCTTTTAGGGCCACCGAAAGGCGGATCGCGCACGTGTTAGCATATGCAGGGTTGTCGACCAGCGTTGGCCATTCTCCGCCAAGCGCGGTGAAGAGATCCGGCTTGGGCTGGATCGGATAGGCGTCTTTCAAAGACTTAAAACTGATCGGCATGATTTTCCTCCTTCGACGATTTCAGTAAAAGGTCGGGCTGAGATCCCCGGCCGCTCCGCTAGTCCCAGACCGGCGCCGCTTCTTGCCAGTGCCGCCATGCTCGCGCTGATCTCTTCGAACGCGATCCAATCCGGCGGCGTCCATGTCTGTGGTCACTGAAACGGCGCAATTATCGCTGCCGCTTCGTCAGGATGGAAAGTTCCGTTTCACCGCTCCCTTCTGTACTCTGCATACCTGCTGTTGCCCATCGCCACCGAATACTTTGCGCGCGGAGAATGATCGAGCAGTAACGACTCCGACGGGCGCCCGTATGCCGTTTCTATCCCATGGTGATGCTCCGACATAGCGTTACATTACAGACGGGAGGCACGCCAGCGCCGGAGGAGCGAGAACTCGTCATTAAATTGAGGAAGCACTCAACCGTTCGTCAGGCTCTTTCGTTAAGGTTCAACCTGATAACCCGAGTGCTATCATGCGCACCCGTCCTTCCCACCCAAAACCAGCCTAGGCCCCTCGGTTAAGCACGGCTTTGTGCGGGTTCCAGCCGATCTCGCGAGGCCACGTGGGATAGGTCAACGGTGCCACCGCAAAGCGGTCAGCCTTGCTTTATCGGAGATGCGGTGGCGACAAACGCAATGTCCGCTCCTGCGGGGATCGGTCAATCGCCCTTTATTCGGCCGCCAGACGGGGATGCGCCCCATTGCAGCAGTTCAGCGTGCTTCAAGCAGCTCAAAGACCTGCCATCTGGCGCTATGCTTGCGGCCTGAATATTCGCCCGTGAGTCCATCCTGATTCTAGTTCTGAAGCCCATCGCAATTTGGTGGAACAGGTTCGAGAAAGCCGCCTTGTGGGAACAGCACTGGGGGCGTTTTGCCAAGAGCGCAAAGCGCCTCCCTTCCGCGCTTCATTACCTCGTTGCCCGACACCGACACGTTTGTGAACTCTGCAAGGAAGTCTACCGGGCCTTCGTTTAGCCGTTTCAACGCGGCGCGGTATTGGCCGTAAGCGGCATAAAAGCTCGCGACCCTCGGCCCAGCCTCCTGCCCGAGGCCTGCAATCGTCTGGGAGCCATAATATTGTGGTGCCGGCAATTCATCGGGATCAACAGGTGTGCCGACAACGCGACCGTCCTGTGATGTCCCGACGAGTTGCTTACTCACCACGCGCAGCGTCTGCCGCGTCGGAGGTTGCCCCCAGTTGTTGATGAAGGCGATCTGCCAACCGACCTGCTTATAGGCGTCGGTTACGTCCTGAACGATAAGCGTCTTTGTCGTGGCGTCGATCGGTTTGATGTCCTCTTCGGCGGGTGCACTCCCATTTTCGGCCCGGGGCGTCTCCGTGGAATTTCCTGCCCCGCTCGGACCGATCTGACGCTCTTCCCGAAGTTCGGCGGCAGAAACCAAGCCTCGCGCAATGCCATCGCTGAACGGCAACGGCCAGTTGAAGAAGGTCGACGTGGTCAGCAAGGCCACGAATGCGATCACCGCGAGTAGGATAGTCCACACCAGCACCCGAGCTGGGAGGTCGAGCGATGCTCTTCGCAGCTTCGGAATCTGGGCAAACACTACGAACAGCACCATGAGGCCGACTAGCGCGATCACCCCAAATATTAGGGTGGCGTAGCTCACCCCGAACTTCACAATGATGGCTACGACAGCGACCAGGCCTGCGGCGACAATCGCATAACGGAAGTTGGGATCAGCCCTCCGCGCCGCGGCTATGATGCTGTCGAGTGTCAGCAAGCTACCGACACTCTCTTTGCGCTCCGGTTCTGGTGCGTTCATGATTCCCCCCGATCGACACTGAGCGCACCGAAAGGTCTGGTTCGCCGGTCTTCCGCGAAACACACTAAGGATTTACACGGTAACGTCACGCGCCAAACGCTCGCCCGGCTCGCTTCGCACCGTTGGGTTATTCTCGCGTCCGCAAGCAATCGGCGGCGCCAAATGCTCAGCGACGTCCGGCAACGCGACTTTCCCACAATTAGCGCTGCAATCCAATCGTTCGGCAAACGGCCAGTCAGAGCTGTTAAACGAACGCGGCTATATCGTTCCACACCTGAGCGGCCAAGGACTGCCGATCCGTAAGCGCCTAGCCTCGCTCATATCCTGCGGCGAGCGCAATCAAGTTCAAAATGTCTGGTCCTGAGAGAAGCTGCCATTGAGCGGCACAATGCTAAATGGCCGGAAAGTCCCAAAGTCAGTCAGGCGCAATCCAGGCATCCGAAGACGAACGAACGGCGGGTTTCGTATCCAACCGCGCGATCGGTCTACGCCGACAATTGGGGTGCAAAGCAGACACTCTAAGGACCCAAACTTACACAAATTCTTACACAGTTTGCGGTTGTAGTCAAAAACATGCAGTGTTATCAATGTTATACGGAAGTCTCGCCGCACTCAGAATGTTTAAAGAGTGGGAGATATAGAGACTAATCGCGCCTTTTTAGCGCGTAAAATCAGTAACTTACAAAGTTCAGATCGGCCGTTTTCGATAGGCACGCCCAACTCTGTGTAAGCCAGAGTGGGGCAGGGCTACCGCGGCGAGATTGTGGTCTGCGGGCGTGGTGAAATTGGTAGACGCGCTGGATTCAAAATCCAGTTCCGAGAGGAGTGTGGGTTCGATTCCCACCGCCCGCACCATCTCAATAACGATGGCTCTTAGGCCGGAAGGAGACTGGCAGGTTTCAAGATCGCCAGTGCAGATAGTTGCCGGTCGCAATTGTCGGTACGAACTACGGCGGACGACCAAACCCAGTCGTTGCCAGCTGGCGCGCGAACGGCTGCTCCTGTCAAAAGCTGTCGGTCACGGAGCGTGAAGCGGACTATCGGCAAAGCGCCTGATAGCCGACGTTCCCGGGCTCGGAACTGTCGCCGCAAACTGGTCATCGCGATTATATGTCTGTGTCCGCAACCGGCCGGCCTGATTGATATCCAATCTCCCCAAGGCTTGGTCAGCAGCGGGTCGCGGGATCGAGGCGGGCGAGAGGACCGCAGCGGATAAAACGTCTGGCCGGCAGGGCACCGCACCGGCGAAGCCTCCCGCGCCAAATTCCCGGAAGTTACCGAGACCGCTCAATATGCACCGCACGGAGCATCGGTGGCTTCATGTTCCGCGAACCGGAGTGCGATGCGCGGGATCCCGTAGCCGTGAAAGGGGCCAAGCCTTATCTCGTCGACGACCGGGAGCGAAGTGGTTGCTTTGCCGAACGCGGTGGTTACCACGATAAAGACGCTTTCCCAGAAGACGCCGATGCGTTAATTTGAAACGTTTCAATTTTACTTCATCACTTTTTGCTTCACGCTGCAAAGCTCGTGTCCGAAAAGGAGGCCTGACATGAAATGCTATTTGTTCGGAAATGTAGCCGTTACCGATCCGGAGCGCTTTGCAGACTATCTGGAAAAGGTGCCCGCGATCATCGCGCGTCATGGCGGCCGCTACATCGTGAGGGGCGGAGCGGTATATCCGCTCGAAGGCGAGCTCGGTGTCCGGCGGATGGTCATGCTGGAGTTCGAATCGCGGGCCGCCGCCCAAGCCTTTTATGACGGCGAGGATTATGCGCCGCTCAAAAAGCTCCGAATGGAGACTTCCGAATCCCAGATCATGTTCGTCGACGCATTGGGTGGGGACTATGTCGTCGGGCCCGATGGTGATATCAACGGAGCTGTTCACAAGAGCAGGTTGCCACCCGCGGAATAGCTGGCACGCGCTATGGTCGATCGCCGTTTAGTCGGCCGACGCGATCGAGGGCGTCGCGCAGCTCATTGGTCTTTTCCTCGGCCAAGCGGCAGGCGGTCATTATCTTGTCGGGCACAGCCCAAATTCCCTCGCGCAGCGCCTTTCCGTCGGGCGCCAAATCGACCACTACGCGCCGTTCGTCCAGGGCGTCGCGCCGCTTGGCGATCAGCTTCGACCTTTCCAAGCGTTTAAGTATGGGGGTGATGGTGCCCGTGTCCATGCCCAGCTTCGTGCCCAGTTCGCCGACCGATCGCGGTCCGCCGCCCAAAAGCTCGAGCATCACCAGATATTGCGGAAAGGTGAGGCCAATCGGATCGAGAAACGGTTTGTGCATGCGCGCCAGCCGGTTCGCAGCGCCATAAAGCGCGAATGACAACTGCTTATTCAGCTCATGACGCAATCTCACTCTCCGAATGAAACGTTTCAAAAATGATCTTGCGCCCGTTTATCTAGTGCACTAGGCAATGTCCATCCTCGGCGGGAAGGGTCGATTCTCCTGCCTGAACGCAAAAAGCGGAGCATCTTTACGTGTCTAAGACAAAAACTTTCCATGATGTCGTGCGCGAGCGCTATTCGGCTCGAACCTACCGCGCCGACCCCGTCCCGGGAGATGTGATCCATGCGGTTCTGGACGATGCTCAGCGATCTCCTTCTAACGCAAATATCCAGCCTTGGGACGTTCATATCGTGTCGGGCGCGGCACGCGACCGAGTGAGCGAAGCGCTCCTCGCTGCCGAGGCCGAGGGCCGGATGACGCCGGATTATCCGTTTGGTTATGACGAGCTCTACGGAGCGTACAGTGACCGGCAAGTCCGCCAGGCTGATCAATATTACAAGTCGATCGGCGTGGCGCGGGAGGCGACGGACGACCGGCGGATGGCGCTGCTACGCAATCTCGAATTTTTCGGCGCGCCGCACGCTTGCTTCCTATTCCTGCCGCCCTTTTACGACAGCGTCCGGATCGCGAGCGATGTCGGCATGTACGGCCAGACCTTCCTGTTGTCGCTGACTGCGCACGGTCTTCAAGGATGCCCGCAGACCCTACTCGGCTTCTTCGCCGGGACGATCCGCGAGGTGCTGGGCGTGGATCCGAAACTCAAGATGCTGTTCGGTATTTCCTTCGGATACCCCGATCTGGAGTCGCAGGGTGCCAGTTACCGGATTGACCGGGCGCCGATCGAGGAGAACGTGACGCTCCACAGCTGAATCGACGACGACAGACGTCGGATTTGGTGTATGAAACGATTCATTGATTATTCGCTAGGTCGCGACTGGGAGAGAGTAAAATGAAATACGACATCCGACTGCTGACGAAGGCCGCCGACGACCTACTCAGGACCGTCACCAATCCGAAGCATCGCAAGATTCTGATCAACTATCGCCGCCACGCGATCTTCGAGGTTTGCGGCATGTATGAAGACATATTAGCGCCGGAATTGACGATCGAAGAGCCCGAATACCTGATGTATGCCGGCGGCATGCCGATCCAGTTCAAGGGACGGGAAAGGGTTGAGGCGCTCTATTCCTCGATGGTCAAGATCAACGCGTGTGTCATGATGTTCGAGGATGAAGTGCTGCGCGTCGACGATCGAGGCTTTTCCTCTCGCGCGACCTTTCAGATCTTCATGCCGGGCGCGGTCGCGCTGCACTTCGGTGCGCCCGTCGGCAGCAAGGAACTTGACGATATCTTCATCCAGACGACCGATCGCATCATGGTGTGGGACTATACCGATGACGGCCGCCTGATTGGCGAGAATATCTGGGTTGGCGGTGGAAGCTTCCGTATATGCCCGCCTGACGAGCTGATCACTATCGAGGATTGCCGCGAAATCCTGCTTCCGCTGCTCGACAAGGTTCCTGAGCCAAGCTGATCTGAGGCCACGATGCGCATGGCTGGCGAGCCGCCGGCGCCCCGACCGGGAGTGATAGATGTCCAAGGACAAGACCCGCGCGCTGGTGGCGCGGTTCATCGACCATCTCGAGGCGCAACGCTTCGAGGAGGCGTATCGGCTGCTCAATCCGGACGGACGCTTTGTCATGACAGGGCAGACGCCGGCGTCCGGTACCTATGACGGGCTGGACGATATCTTCACGCGCCTGGCGCCCAAATTGTCGGGCTTCACCGAGTTGCCGAAGATCAAGGTGTCTGACATCGTGATCGACGGCGACAAGGCGTTTCTGCGCGCCACCGGAGTCGGCGCGGGAGCCTATGGCCGCTACGAACAGCCCTATTACGGTTATTTCCTGCGGGTCGAGGGCGACGGGTTTTCGGAGATCGTCGAATATCTCGATACAGTCCAGCTCGAGGTCGCGCTCTACGGCAAGGCGCTCGTCGCAGCGGAGAGCTCCGAGGATATTTTAAAGGGGGCTGGCCGTCGCTCTGCGCGCGGACGCGAGGCGGGCCAAGGCCGGGAAAGGACCTAGTCATGTCGGAAACGACCGAAAAGACGCGTGCACTCGTTGATCGGTTTATCGAGCATAACGAGGCGGGACGCTTCGAAGATTGCTACCGAATGCTCAACGTCGACGGGAATTACACGCTGATCGGAAAGACCGAGGCCTCCGGCGTCTATTACGGTCCTGACGATATCCTCACCCGTCTGGCGCCGCTCCTGTCGAATTTCACCGAACGTCCGCGAATGCGGGTGTCGCACATACTCGTCGACGGTGATCAGGCATTTGTGCGGGCATCGGGCAAAGGTGCGGGTATCCACGGCCCTTATGAGCAGCCTTATTACGGCTTCTATTTTCGTGCGGCGAACGAGGGGTTTTCGGAACTGGTCGAATTTCTGGATCCGACCGAGCTGGAAATATCCTTGTTCGGCAAGAAGTTGGTAGGCGCATAAATCAAAGCAGAACGGCGATATAGGCTTGCTGCCATCAAAATATGAAAAAAATGAAACGTTTCATTGACAACTATTCGGGGCGCTGCTAGGTTCAATTGCACTGAAGATGAGCACCGACTGTCGAGAGTTCGCGTAGGATAAGCCTTCGCGGAACCTGCTTGATCGTGGCCAAAAAAGTATACTCTGGAGGAGGGGATATATGACGAAGACCTATTTCAAGGCTGTCGTTCTGGCGACTACGGCCATGTGCGCTGTGCAGGCCCATGCTCAGGTAGGTGCCGCGCTGCCGGCAACGGAAGTCATCGAAGACGCGCCAAGCGCTAGCGACATAATCGTTACGGCGCGAAAGCGCGAAGAAAATCTGAGGGATGTGCCAGTGGCGATCACAGCGATCAGCGGTGATACGCTCGTAGCACAAAATATCACGCAGATGATCGACCTCTCAAAGACGGTGCCGAACTTCACCTACAGTTACGGCGCGGCCAACACCTACGCTTATATCCGCGGTTTCGGATCGGGCAGCAGCGCTGGCTTTGAACAGTCGGTCGGAAAATTCGTCGACAACGTTTCCTACGGCCGCGATCAGGAGGCTCGTATCCCGATCTTCGATATCGAGCGGGTCGAAGTTCTGAAGGGTCCGCAGGTTCTGACCTTCGGCAACAGCGCCACTGCCGGCGTGATCAACATCACGACCAAGAAGCCAGGCAACGAATTCCAGGCCGATGGGTCGATCGGTTACGAGTTTGAAGGGCAGGAACTGCAAGCGCAAATGGGCGTCACCGTCCCGCTGATGGACGGCGTCAGCTTCCGTCTTGCCGGTCTTTTCCAGGATCTTGGCAAGGGCCGATATTTTAATCCGCTGAAGGGCAAGCACGAGCCTCAGAGCCGTAACTACGCTCTTCGTCCAACTTTGCGTTTTACGCCGAGCGACGATCTCGAGATCATCCTCAAAGCAGAGGTCGATCGGGTGAAGGATATCGGCGGCACACTGGTCCCCGTCAGCCAGCCTCTGGTCGCAGCGCGGCCACCTTATCCGGTCGTCGGCGACGACGATACGCGATCTATCGATTACAATCGCGCGCCCTTCTTCTCGGATGAGCTCCAGCAGTTGGACGCGGAGCTTTATCAGGCAGACATCAACTACGACATGCTGGGCGGGACGTTGACGTCCACGACCGCGTGGCGCAATTCGGACTCTTTGGTCCAATGGGGTCTCGACGGCGTCAATCACACTACGACGTATTTTAACCCGCAATGGACTCATTTCCGCCAATTCAGCCAGGAACTTCGCTTTGGCGGCAGTTTTGGCAATCTCGACGCCACGATTGGTGCCTATTATCAGCGCGATACGCTCGCGATTGACGTCGCTCAGGAATTCACGCTCGCCGGCCTCGGCTTCTCGGGAGCTGCGGCGACGCCGTTTGCGCGCGTCTTCACCTATGACCAGAAGAACCGGGTCTGGTCGGGCTTCATTGATCTCACCTATCATGTGACCGATCGGTTAAGCCTGTCTGCGGGCGTTCGCTATTCTAACCAGAAGAAGTCGGCGGGGCAGGCTGCTTTTGCGGCCGACATTATTCCGAACACGACCTTCGATACGCAGCGTTCGCGTTTGCTCGCCACGCGCAATCCCGCGCTCGATGCGGTCTATGCGGCGGTGCTCGGCGGCGTTCAGCATAATTTTCCACTCGGCACACTCCGCCTGTCGGAGGATCATTGGCAGCCCCAGGTCATCGCGCAATACGAGCTGGCACAAAACAACAAGGCTTATGTGAAATATGTGAAGGGCACCAAGGTCGGTGGCTTTGACTATGCCTTCACCGGGGCGAACCCCGCGCTGGCGGGGTTCCGGCCGGAATCAGCCTGGATGGTCGAGGCGGGCTTCAAGGGTCTGCTGCTCGACAACAAGCTCGATTATTCGATCGCGATCTTCAGTGAGACATTCAGCGATCTGCAACAATCAGCGGTATCGGGACTGACCTTTCTCGTGACTAACGTCGGCAAGGCGCGGTCGCGGGGTGTCGAAATAGATCTGAACTTTCGTCCCGACGACAATTGGACGGTCGGTTTTAACGGCGGGTATCTGGATGCCAAGTATATCGATTTCCCCGGCGGACCCTGTAACTCGATACAGAACTCGCTGCCCGTCGGCGCGGTCATTCCCGGCATGCGTTCCTGTGGGGTTCCCGGTGGAACGCTTCGCTCGCAGGATTTTTCGGGAATCCCGACGCAATATGCTTCGAAATGGACGGGTTCGGCCTATGTCGACTACGTTACCCCAGTGGGGTCGGGCGATCATCAAATTGGGATCGGCGTGTCACTATACGCGCGCAGCAAATATGACTCCAGCCTCTACAACGATCAGTATATGGTGCAGAAGGGCTATGCGCAGCTCGGCGCTCACATAGATTTTGGTGCCACCGACGGCCGCTGGAACCTGTCGTTGTTCGGGCGTAACCTCACTGACAAGCGGCTGCTTGAATATGGATCGGTCGTCCCGGGTAGCGGGACCTCGACCACCGGTTCTTATTCGCGCGGTCGTCAAGTTGGTCTAAAACTCAGCTTCAGTATGTGATAATATAAGCCGGCGGCGGTCTCCCGTCAGCCGGCTTTTTCCGTCGTCTGGACGGCCGAGAGGAAGCAGGATGGTGGGGTCGCCTATAGGCAATCCGAAGATTGCAACGAGCGCATCATCTCGCCCGGGTGTTGAGGCGGACCCTACGGCGGTCGACAGCCCCTATGCCTGGTATGTGCTTGTCGTCCTAATGGGCGTGTATACCCTCAGCTGGATGGATCGCACGATCCTCTCGATACTCGCCGAGGATTTGAAAGCCCACTTTTCGCTCAGCGATGCTGAACTCGGGTTTCTGCATGGCACGGCCTTCGGGGTTTTTTATGCACTGTTTGGCTATCCGCTTGGGCGGCTTGCAGACCGCTGGAACCGCGTCCGTCTGCTGTCGATCTGCATTGGCCTCTGGTCGGTGATGACGGTGTTTTGCGGGCTGGCAGCGAATGTGGGCCAGTTGATCGCCGCACGGATCGGTGTGGGGGTGGGGGAAGCGGCGGCCAACCCGTCGGCCTATTCGCTAATATCCGACTGGTTCTCGCGCGGCAAGCGCGGAACTGCGCTCGGCCTTTACAGTACTGGTTTCTATCTGGGACAGGGGCTGGCCTTCACGATCGGGGGACTGGTCATCTATTACTGGTTCTCCACCTACGGCGACGTCGGCCCGTTCGGCTTGCAAGGATGGCAGGCCGCCTTCCTCATCGTCGGCCTGCCGGGCCTCGCCATGGCGCTGCTCGTTTCGATGCTCCGCGAGCCGAAGCGCGGGCTCTCAGACGGTACATATCCTCCGGAAGAGGACAAAATCTGGCTACGCTTTTTCGACGATGTTGCGAGCGTCATTCCGCCATTCACGCTGTATCAGGCCGCACGCTGCGGGAGCCGTCCCCTAGTGCTCAATGTCACGGCGGCGGCAGTCTTTGCGATGGGCGCATCGGCGCTGATCGGCGCGACCGGCGACACGTTGCAATGGATCGCGCTCGGGATCGGGTTCTATGCGGCGTTTTCTTCGGCGCAGATGCTAAGGAATCGCGACCCCGCAACTTTTGCGCTGACCTGGAAGACGCCTGCCTTCCTTTATACAATGGTCGGCTTCGGTTTCGCATCGATGCTGACGCTAAACATGGGCTTCTGGACCGCGCCGCTGGCTCTGCGTTCGCTCCCCGTCGACAAAGCGACCGTAGGCACGGTGCTAGGCGTCACTGCGGCGGTATGTGGGATGAGCGGCGTGTTTCTCGGTGGGCGCCTATCGGACATCATGCTGCGCCGCCATCCGGCGGGCCGTATCTATGTCGGTCTTGCCTCGGCGGTGATCCCGGTCCCCTTTGTAATCGGCATGTGCCTGACACAGAATCCTTGGATCTTTTTTCTACTAAATATCCCTGTCGTTTTTGTCGGCATCATGTGGATGGCGGCGGGAGCTGCCACCATCCAGGAATTGGTCATGCCGCGCATGCGCGGTACCGCGTCGGTAACCTATTTCCTGGTCAGCACCTTACTGGGCTCGGCGCTCGGACCGTTCCTGGTCGGGAAGATCTCTTCGGCAACGGGTAGTCTCGCAACCGGAATTATGGCCGGATTACTCGCGGTTCCGGTGGCGTGCGTGGTGCTATGGATAGCCGGCCGGCACGTTCAGTCGGCGGAGGCAACAAAAGTGGACCGAGCCCGGGCAGCTGGTGACGTAAACTAGAAGTCCGGACGCAGCTGGATGGGATTTGGCAAAGGGTTTGGCCTTGATCGAATTGGCGAGTGAATATCTTCGCATGGCGGCGCGCGATTTCCCCGACGGGATCGCGATCGTGCAGGGGCGCCGCGAAATGTCTTGGAAGGAGTTCGACGGTGCGGCCGACACCCTTGCGCGGCGTCTGCTTGCCGCCGGACTGGCACAGGGTCAGACCGTCATGATCGTCGGCGAAAACTCGCCCGAATATCTGATTATCTGCTTCGGCGTATGGCGCGCCGGTGGCGTGATGGCAGTCGTGCACGCGACCTTTGGTCCCGCCGAGCTCGACTATGCGCTATCGAACGCTGAGCCACACTTCCTGTTCGTCGAGAATTCCTATCGTACAAACGCGGTTGCAGCCGTCGCGCGGTCAGACATTCCGACCCGGATCTTCGAGCTGGCAGGCGGCGTTGAACCGCTCGGCGGTGTGGCACCCTTTCTGGGCGAGCTTCCCGTCGTAGATCCAGCTGCGCTCGGAATCATCGGCTACACATCGGGGACCACGGGCGTGCCGAAGCCGGTGGCGCATTCGCATGGGACGATCGCGCATGGCACCAACGCATGCGCAACGATCTGGCGCGTCGATGCGGACGACACGGTACTTGTTTCGATGCCGCTCTCATGGCTGGCGGGCCTGATCATCCTCTCGATCACCGCCACGACGCGCGGCGCCAAAATTCATCTGCTGCGCCGCTTTTCCGCCGACGAAGCGCTCGATGCGATGATCGATCATGGCGTCACCTTCATTTTCGCGGCGACATCGATGTATGCAAAGATCGTCAATGCGTGGCGCCAGCGCGCGGCGCCGCGCCGCTTTCGCTTGCGCTGCTGTATCTCCGGCGGCGAGGCGCGCAACGAAGCCGTCTTCAAGGACTGGCGCGAGATTACAGGCGCCCCGGTGCTCGATTCCTACGGTGCGAGCGAATGCTGGCCGTTCGTCACCCACGATCCCGGGATGACCATCCTTCCGCCGCCTGGCTCAGCCGGAAAACTGGTCGAGGGCGCGAAGATTCGGCTTCTGGATGGCGACGGCAATGAGGTGTCCGAGGGCGAAGTCGGCGAAGCACAGGGCGTCGCACCATGCATGATGCTGAGCTATTGGAAAGAACCCGAACTGACCGCCAACGCGATCACGCCTGACGGCTGGTACCGAACCGGCGATTACGCGCGCGTCGACGAGCAAGGCTTTGTCTATGTTCTCGGGCGAACAGGCGACCTGATCGTCGTCGGCGGGGAAAATGTTTATCCT
This sequence comes from Sphingopyxis bauzanensis, assembly GCF_002205675.1. GTDB lineage: Bacteria > Pseudomonadota > Alphaproteobacteria > Sphingomonadales > Sphingomonadaceae > Sphingopyxis > Sphingopyxis bauzanensis. Next base: position 48,631 of record NZ_NISK01000003.1, read on the forward strand.
GCCGAAATCGAACAGGTTTTGAGTGAGCTGGACGAGGTAGCGCAAGCGGCAGTCGTGGGTCTTCCCGATGATTCCGCTGGCCAATCGGTGGCCGCCGCGGTGGTCCTTATGCCCGGCGCTGCGGTCGATGAAGACGCCTTGAGGGCACATTGCGCGGCTCGCTTGGCGCACCACAAAGTACCGGCGCTGATCGGTATCGTGCGCGAGCTTCCGCATAACGCATCCGGCAAAGTCGTACGGCGCGAACTCGCGCCCCTACTCCTTCGCCTTCGCGAATTCGAAAAAACCTAGGCAGTCCAGTCACCTGCCATCGCCAGCAGGAATAGGGCTTTACAAATTCAAGCCGCCTTGCCAATAAAATGAAACGTTTCATTAATGGTTCGTAGCGGCGATATAGAAACCAAATGGCCGTCCACGGAAAGTGACGCCATGAAAGTGGGAGGGAAAAATAAATGCACATTGAGGACCATGTCGGCCGCGAAGGGCCCATCCTGCTGTCTCCGCGCGCTCGCGGGCTTTGCTCGATGGCGAACCGGACGTCGGCCATTGCGTTGGCGATTGCGTTTTTGCCGGGAACAGCGTTGGCGCAGGATGGGGCGCCCGCCGACGGTCAGAGCGGCACTTCGGACGGGCAACTCGAAGAGATCATCGTGACGGCCCAGCATCGCAGCCAGCGGCTGCAGGACGTCCCGGTCGCGGTGACCTCGCTTTCGGCGGCGTCGCTCGACCAACAGGGTGTCACGAGCACGTCCGACCTGTCACAGGCCGTTCCCGGCCTTGTGTTTACCAGCCAGCTCAGCGCAGCGAATGCCTATATCCGCGGCGTCGGCTCGCAGCTTTTCGGCCCGGTCTCGGAATCGCCGGTCGCCGTCTATGTCGATGACGTCTATATCGCCAATCCGCAGGGCAGCGTCTTCTCACTGGCAGGCACGAAGCAGATCGACGTTCTCAACGGCCCGCAGGGCACTCTCTTCGGCCGCAACGCAACCGGCGGCGTCATCCAGATCCAGACGCTCGACCCGACGCGCGACCTGAAGGTCGATCTTTCGGCCACCTACGGCAACTACGACTTCGTCGGCCTTTCGGGATATGTGAGCGGCGGGTTGAGCGACAATGTGTCGACCTCGCTCGCTGTTCTCTATGAGGATCAGGGGAAGGGCTATGGGCGGAACTTATTCAACGGCGACGATGTCAACCAGCAGGCGCGGAACAACATCTCGCTCCGCAACAGATGGATGATCGAATTGCCGACAAATACCGTCATCCGCCTGTCGGCCGACTATGCGCGGCTGGGCAACAACAACGCTTATCAGCGCCCGCAAGGTTCGGTTTCCCCGCTCCCGGGCGCGGCGCCGCCGATCGGCTATCCGGGCGAGTATAATACGAACATCGGTGCCCCCGACTTCACGCGCCTGCAGACTGGCGGCGTATCAATGAAGGTGGATCAGGACATCGGGTCGCTGGTGCTGACCAGCATCACCGCTTACCGAAAACTCAGAAATCGCAATTCACTCGATCAGGATCAGACCTCGGTAGCGGCACTCGACCTGACGTGGGAAACCAAATTCCATAGTTTCTCCCAGGAAGTGCGCCTGCAGAACAGCGCGAACGGGCCGTTCAACTGGATCTTGGGCGGCTATTATTACAATGCCGTCGGCGCATTCGTCGATCTGAAAGCGAATGGCGGCACGCTCATCGATTACGACCAGCAAAGGAGTGAATCGCTGGCCGCCTTCGGTCAGGCAACGCTCGAAATCTTCCCCAACGCAAATGTGACGGGCGGGATACGCTACACGACCGACAAGCAGACCTTCGGCTTTCCCACTTTTGCTCTCAGTGCCAGCCAGAAATCGAACAAGGTCACTTATCGCGTTGCGCTCGATTACAAGTTCACGCCGGACGTCATGGGCTATGTGTCCTACAATACCGGATTCAAGAGCGGTGGTTTCAACCTTCTCGCGCCGGGCAATGCTTTCCGGCCCGAAGAACTTGATGCATTTGAGGCAGGCTTGAAGACCGAGTTGTTCGACCGAACGGTTCGACTGAATTTCGGCGGCTTCCTCTATCGCTACCGCGACCAGCAGGTTTCGATCCCCAGCATCGGCGGGGACATCATCGTCAATGCGGCCGGCGCGAGGATCAAGGGGTTCGAGGCCAGCATCGATATCGTCCCAAGCGACCGGCTCAAGATCAGCGGCGGCCTGTCGCTGATGGAGGGGCATTATACCAACTATCCCGGATTCCAGTCGTACGACACGAACGGAAACCCAGTCGGTCCGGCGCGAAATCTGAAGGGCAACGACACGGTTCAGACGCCGGACTTCGTCGGCAATATTTCGGCGCTCTACACGATCCCGACGGAGGTCGGCGAATTTGCCGCGTCGGTGGGTGTCCAGCACAACAGCGGCTTTGCTGCGGCGCCAGACAACCGGCTCCAGCAGCCCTCCTACACGCTGGTGAATTCGAGCCTCTCCTGGCAGTCGAAAGACGAGACGTTCAGGGTGAAGATGTGGGCGCGCAACCTGTTCGATGACACATATTATATCCTTCAATCGCCAAACGGCGTGCCGATCGGGGATACCCAAATCCAGGCGCCGCCGCGGACGTTTGGCATCACGCTGTCGTTTCACCACTGATCGGCGGCGTCGGGCTCGGAAAAAGGGGGGAGGGCGCCACCGTGCGATCGCGCGGCGGCGCCCTCTAAGGCAGGAACGACGGCAAAAGCGATGCACTCAACCTTGACCTTGACCGCCGGAATTTCCATGGCGGGCCTTGCACGCTCCGCCTCTGGCCTCGCGGAACTGGCCGTCCTGCCAATGTTCGTTTTGCTCTCCCTAGCGGGGTGCGGGCCATCGCAGGCCAATTATGCCGATGCCGACTGGACAAGTCATAATGGCGGCCATGGCGAGAGCGCATATTCCGGGTTGGACGAGATCGCTGCCGTCAACGCCGGGCGGATCGGCCTCGCCTGGTCGCTTGACCTCGATGGTGAGCAGACGCTGGAAGCGACACCGCTGGCGGTCGAAGGAATTCTCTATTTCACCGGCGGAACCTCGAAAGTCTATGCAGTCAACGGTCCCTCGGGAAAGCTGCTGTGGACATATGATCCCGAAATCCACAAACACAGGCCCGACCATCAGAGGCTTATCTTTCCAGTCAACCGTGGCGCGGCCTGGTGGGCCGGCAAAGTCTATGCCGGGACGATCGATGGCCGGCTGATAGCGCTCGATGGAAAGACGGGACGGCTCATCTGGAGCGTCGACACCGTGATGCAGGGCTCGCGCCAGACGATCACCGGCGCGCCGCGGGCATTCGGTGGGAAGATCGTCATCGGTAATGGCGGCGCCGACCGAAACGCACGTGGATACGTGACCGCTTATGATGCGGATTCCGGCCGACAGCTTTGGCGATTCCACACGGTTCCCGGCGATCCGGCGGAGGACGGTGACGATACGGCGATGAGAATGGCCGCGAAGACATGGAGCGCCGGTCATTGGAGGTCGAGCGGTGGGGGCGGGACCGTCTGGGACAGCATGACGTACGATCCGCTGCTGAACCGCCTCTATATAGGTGTCGGCAATGGCGGTCCTTATAACCCTGCAACTCGCAGTCCGGGGAACGGCGACAATCTTTTCCTGGCCTCGATCGTCGCACTCGACGCTGATAGCGGCAAATATGTCTGGCACTATCAGGTCAATCCGCGCGAGGCGTGGGATTATAAGGCGACCACGAATATGGTCGCTGCGACGTTGACGATCGGCGGCAAATCCCGCGACGTCTTGATGCAGGCACCGACCAACGGCTTTTTCTACGTCCTCGACCGGCAGACCGGGAAACTGCTGTCGGCCGAAAAGCTGGGCAAGGTTACCTGGGCGTCGCACATCGACTTGAAGACTGGCCGGCCGGTAGAACTGCCCGGTATCCGGTATGACAAGGGCCCCGCCGACATCTGGCCCAGCCCTTATGGTGCGCATAATTGGCAGACGATGTCATACAGTCCGCAAACGGGCCTCGTCTATATTCCCTATATGCAGCTTGGCGCACGCTATTCGGCGCAACCCGCCGTTGGTGCCGATGGGAAGATTCTGCCACTTGGGGGCGTCAGCATCAGCCCGCTCATTCGCGATCGCGAAGATGGTAGGGGCGCGCTCGTCGCTTGGGACCCCCAAGAGCAAAAGATCCGCTGGAAGGTACAGCATGCGTCGCTGTGGAATGGCGGCACGATGGCTACGGCGGGCGGGCTGGTGTTTCAGGGCGACGCCGACGGCAATTTCGCCGCTTTCGATGCACGCGACGGGCGGCGGCTTTGGAACTTCAGGGCCGGGTTGGGCATCGTCGCGGCGCCTGTGACGTTTGAGGCGAGCGGCCGCCAATATGTTTCTGTGCTGGTTGGCTATGGGGGTGCGACCACCTTGTGGCCTGACATCGTCAATCGCGGCTGGAAATATGGACTGCAACCGCGGCGGCTTCTCACCTTCGCGCTTGACGGTAAGGCGAAGTTGCCGCGGACGCCACCGCCCGACCGGACTGTCCGCGCGCTCGACGACCCGAAGCTGAAAATCGATCCGATCCTGGCAGCCGAAGGCACGGCGCTTTACGGCAACGAATGCGTCACTTGCCACGGCGGCGGCCTTCGGTCCGCCGGCGCACCTGGTCCAGACCTGCGCGAATCGGGCATTGCGCTCGACGTCGGGGCGCTGACCACGCTGCTGCGAGGCGGGGCACTTGCGGCCAACGGCATGCCACGCTTTACCGAGCTCACCGATCGCCAGATCCTGGGGCTCTACATGTATATTCGCGCCGGCGCCCGCACGGCTGGCGATCCCGTGCTCAACGAAGGAAGGAAAATGTAATGACTAGCAGTGCCCAGCCGTGGCCCGCAGGGGTCGAGGCGCTCAACAAGCTGTCGAGCCCGGTCCGGCAGATCGGTGTGATCGTTCGCGATATCGACGCGGCGATGCGTCACTGGAGCGAGCTGACCGGAATCGGGCCGTTCGTCGTGTTCCGAAACGTCGCGCTCGAGGACGATTATCGTTACTGTGGCCAGCTGGCGGAGCCACCGGTCGTCGATCTTGCGCTTGGCTATTCAGGCGGATTGCAGTTCGAACTGATTCAGCAGCTCAACGATGCCCCGAGCGGATATCGCGATTACCTTGCAGCGGGGCTGGAGGGATTGCAGCATCTCTCACCGCAATTCGCTTCGGCAGAGGAATATGACGATGCCTACGCGCATCTGATCCGGAACGGCCTGTCTCTGGTCCACGAGGGCCGGATGAAGGGGACGCCATTCCGCTTCGCGTATTTCTCGACCCCCAGGGGCGGATTCCCGCAGTTCGAAATCAGCGAAGTGCTTAACCCGGCCCTGAAGCCTGCCTTCGACCACATCGAGGCGCTGAACGCCGCCTGGGACGGCACGACGCCCGCGGTCATCGAAATCCACGACATGGCGGAGATGGGCCGAATCCTCGGCCTCGAAGAATAAGGTCGGACAATCCAGACCGCTCAGAGAAGGCAGTAAATCATGGGCAGACTCAGTGGAAAGACGGCGGTCGTCACGGGAGGAAGCGCCGGCATCGGGTTGGCGACCGCCAAGCTCTTTGCGGCCGAAGGCGCGCTTGTGTTCATCACCGGACGGCGTTCGGAGCAGCTCGACGCGGCGGTGGCGGAAATCGGCGGGGCGGTCACTGCTGTCCAGGCGGATTCTGCTCGAAACTCTGATCTCAAGATCCTGTTTTCGCAGATAAAGGAAAAGGCGGGCAAGCTCGACATACTGGTCGTGAACGCGGGCGGCGGCGAACTCGTCCCCTTCGCGCATGTGACTGAGGGGCAGTTCAATTATACGTTCGACCGGAATGTGAAGGGGGTCTTCTTTACAGTGCAGACCGCGCTGCCTGTGCTTGTGGATGGCGCGTCAGTCATCCTCATCGGCTCGACCGCCGGGAGCATGGGCGCCCAATCATTCAGCACCTATGGCGCCAGCAAGGCGGCGGTGCGCAATTTTGCGCGCAACTGGATCCTCGACCTCAAGGAGCGCCGGATCCGCGTCAATACGTTGAGCCCGGGCCCCATCCGCACCGACGCGCTGCTGGGGCTCGCGGGCACCGACCCCGATGATCAACAGGCGTTGCTCGACAACATGGCGAGCCTTGTTCCGCTTGGGCGGGTTGGCGAGCCGGAGGAAGTTGCGAAGGCTGCGCTGTTCCTGGCGTCGGATGATTCCAGCTATGTCAACGGCTCCGAATTGTTCGTCGACGGCGGCCGAGCGCAAATCTGATGTTAAAATGAAACGTTTCATTGACACCTACGTCCGGACGCTATATCGTCATGTCCGAAGGCTCCGGCGCGACGATTGCCGTAAGGGGCCATGAGAGGAGATGCTTGATGTCCGAGGAAAAAACGCGCGAACTGGTCGATTTCTTCATCGAAAATGTCCGGGCTCAAACCTACGAAAATGTCTATGGCCGGCTCAATCCGGATGGCCGCTTCATCATGATAGGCAAGACGCCGGCATCGGGTATCTTTTTCAACCGCGAGGATGTGTTCAATCGCCTTGCGCCGCTGCTCGCCAACTACAAGACGCGCCCGACGATTGAGTTTTCCAACGTTCTCGTGGACGGCGATCAGGCGTTCCTCCGCGCGGCGGGCAAGGGCGAAGGCATTTTCGGCGTCTATGAACAGCCATATTACGGCTATTTTTTTCGCGTCGAGGGCGACGGCTATGCCGAGATCATCGAATATCTCGACACCGTTCAGCTCGAAGTGGCGCTCTTCGGCACCGAGATGACACGCCGCCCCGAATATGAATGAGCTCTCCCGGATCGCGCCGCGCGCTTGCGCGCGTCCGGTTCCCTGACGGAATGCAACGCCATGAAATTCATATCGTACCGCATCGACGCTGGGGTGGGTATCGCCCTCGAAACGGCGGGGGAGTACCGCGGCTTGACGGCGGGTGGGGCGCATTTCCCTGGCACGCTCGGCGACCTTTTGCGCGCAGGTGAGGCCGAACTGCGAACCGCGGCGGCAATCTTGGGGCGCTATGGCGCGCGGGTCGATCCGTGGGAGGTCGAGCTTCTGCCGCCCGTCGATCCGGGCAAGATCATTTGCATCGGGCTCAACTACGCTGACCATGCCGCCGAGGCGGGGCTGCAAGTGCCCGACACGCCGACCGTCTTTTCCCGCTTCGCATCGTCGATTGTCGGGGCCGAAGCACCGATTGTCTTGCCGAAGGTGTCGAGTGATCTGGACTTCGAAGGCGAACTGGCGGTCGTCATCGGCAAACGGGGTCGGCATATCGACGTCGGCAGCGCGCTCGATCACGTCGCCGGCTACAGTTGTTTCAACGATGGCAGCATTCGTGATTATCAGCTGCGTACACCGCAATGGATGATCGGCAAGAATTTCGACCGTTCGGGTTCGTTGGGCCCGGCGTTGGTGACTGCCGACGCGTTGCCCATGGGCGCGTCGGGTCTCGCGATCCGGACGCGTCTCAACGGCGATCTGGTGCAATCGTCGTCGACCCGCGAGCTGATCTTCGACGTCGCGACACTGGTATCGCTGCTGAGCGAGGCCTTCGAGCTCAGCCCCGGGGATGTGATCGCCACCGGAACTCCGGCCGGCGTCGGCCTCGCGCGGACACCGCCGCTGTGGATGAAGGCAGGAGATGTCTGTGAGGTAGAAATCGAGGGTATCGGCACGCTACGCAACGTCGTCCAACCCGAACCCCAATGAATCTGTTCATGAAATTGTTCAAAACTTGTATGAAACGTTTCATTGACAAGCCGAAATGATCGGCTCAATAATGGTTACAACGGTTTGGAGAGGTTTGGGGCGAAATCGGTGGAGCCGCGAAAGCGCGGCGGGTGCCGGACGCGCCGCTCATGCCACCTCCAGAGCGATCGGTCTTACGGGATGGCAACAGGAATTCCTCAAATGAACCAATCTCTGCATTTCAGCGCGCTGGGGTCCCCTAGATTCCGCTGCGCGAGATCTCGACGCGATCGGCTCGCTGTATTCGTCATGGAGCGAGCATGACGACTGGTGGCAAGCCTTTGGCGAACGTGACAGTCGTCGAACTAGGCCACAGCGTGGCAGCGCCCTACGCGGGGCTGATTCTCGCAGACCTTGGCGCGCGTGTTGTGAAGGTCGAAAATCCAAATGGCGGCGATTACGCCCGCGGCTGGGGACCCCCTTTCTGGGGCGATACGTCGAGCTCGTTCCATTCGCTTAATCGAGGCAAGGAAGGCGTTGCGGTCGATTTTACCGATCAGGACGACGTAGCGCAGCTCACGTCTTTCATTCTCGCTGAGGCTGACGTCGTGATCCAGAACCTTCGCCCGGGAATATTGGAACGGTTCGACCTGACCTATGAGCGGCTGCGCGGGGAAAAGCCGTCGCTCATCTGGTGCGATATCGGCGCCTTCGGTGCAACGGGCCCACTGAGCAACAAGCCGGGCTATGACCCGCTTGTGCAGGCTAGTACCGGCATCATGAGCGTCACGGGCGAGGGTGGTGACCGTCCGCCGGTGCGCGTCGGCGTATCGCTCGTCGATATGGGGTCGGGCATGTGGACCGTCATCGGCATGCTTGCAGCGCTGATCCAGCGGCGAGAGTCGGGCAATGGTCAGCGGGTCTCGACCTCGCTCTATGAAACTGGGCTTGCCTGGATGACTGTCCCGCTCGCGGGCTTCGCCGCTTCGGACGAAGTGCGCCAGCCCTTCGGCTCGGGTACGGCCGAGATCGTCCCCTATGAGGCGTTCGAGACCTCAGGCAATTGGATCATGATCGCCGCAGGCAACGACAATCTGTTCCGCAAATTGATGGCGGCGCTCGACCTGCCGTCGGAAGCGGAGAATCCTGACTACGCGACCAACGCCGGACGCGTGGTCAATCGTGGCCGCCTCGTTCCGGTGATTGCCCAGGCGGTCAGGCGTTATTCGGCGGATGAACTCGGCGCCTTGCTCGACGCGGCGGGGGTTCCCAACGCGCCGCTGCTGACCGTCGATCAGGTTGCGGCGCATCCCCAGACGCTTGCGCTCGGCATGCTCGCCAAATGCGATGGCGACAGCCTCGACATGGCGGGCATCCCGATCAGCTTCGACGGGGTGCGTCCGCGCGGAACCGCGCCCGCACCGTCACTGGGCCAGCATGACGCGATCCTGTCAGTAGGCCAGGAGATCTAGGGACATGCGATATGCGACAATAACGTTCGAGGAGCATGATGACGGGCTGACGGTGGTCACGCTGAATCGTCCCGAGGCAGCAAATGCGACGAACACGGTGATGGGCCGCGAGCTTCTGGAAATATTCGAGAAATTCTCGCTCGCGCCGGGCGCCGCGCGCTGCATCGTCCTGACCGGGCGCGGCGAAAAGGCCTTTTGCGCCGGCGGTGATCTCAAGGAACGCAAGGGGATGAGCGACGCGCAGTGGCAGGCGCAGCACCTCGTGTTCGAACGGCTGATCCGTGCGATACTGAGCTGCCCCGTGCCGATCATCGCCGCGGTGAACGGCGCGGCCTATGCTGGCGGCTGCGAGATCGCGGCTGCGGCCGATTTCATCTATGCCGCCAGCCATGCACGCTTCGCGCTGACCGAAGTGACTCTGGGCCTGATCCCCGGCGCCGGCGGCACCCAGAACCTCACGCGCGCGATTGGCGAGCGCCGTGCGAAGGAAGTCATCCTCACCGGCCTGCCATTCTCCGCCGAAGAGGCGCACGCTTGGGGGTTCGTGAACCGCATTTGTGAACCGGCCGTGCTTCTCGACGCGGCGATGGAAAGCGGGCGGCGCATCGCGGGCAATGCGCCGGTCGCGGTGCGCCAGGCGAAGCAGGCCGTCGGGCGCGGCGCTCAGATGTCGATCTGGGACGGTCTGGCGTTCGAGATCGAGGCCTATAACCGTTGCGTTCCGACCGAGGATCGTCGTGAAGGCGTGCTAGCCTTCAACGAAAAGCGCCGCCCGGTGTTTCGAGGCCTGTGAAATGATCGAGACTGTCCAGCTGCGAGAGGTCGGACCCCGCGACGGGCTTCAGATGACGAAGACGATTCTGTCCACCGAACAGAAGCTCGAATGGTGCCGTCGCGAGGTCGCCGCCGGCATCGTCGACATCGAAGTCACCTCTTTCGTGTCGCCGAAGATCGCGCCGCAATTCGCCGACGCTGCCGAAGTAGCGCGGCAAGCGCTGGCTATCGAGGGCTGTCGGCCGGCGGCGCTCGTACCCAATTTGAAAGGCGCGCAACTCGCAATCGATGCGGGGATCAAGTCGATTTATTTCGTGATTTCGGCGAGCGACGCGCACAACCGGGCGAATGTGCGCCGCACCACAGAGGAATCACTCGAGGAATTCCGGCGCATCATCGAATATCGTGATGCGCACTCGGGCGAGCGGGCGTGGATCGGATCAGGCGTCGCAACCGCCTTCGGCTGCACGATACAGGGCGAGGTGCCCGAGAAGCGCGTGATCGAGATTGCTGCAGCGCTCGCCGCGGCGGGTGCCGACGGCATCAACGTCGCCGATACGGTGGGCTATGGCGACCCTCGCCAAGTGCGCCGGCTCGTCAAGGCGGTGATGGACGAAGTCGCGCCGCTCCCAGTGGCTTGCCATTTTCACGACACGCGTGGGCTTGGGCTCGCCAATATTCTTGCCGCAGTCGACATCGGAGTGCGTTCGTTTGATGCGTCGCTGGCTGGCATCGGCGGCTGTCCGTTCGCACCGTCGGCATCCGGCAACGTCGATACCGAAGGAGCCGCGTATCTTCTGGAACGGCTTGGCCTCAGGACCGGGATCGATATGTCGGCGCTGATGGCGCTACGCCAGGATATTGAACGATGGCTGCCGGGGGAGCAATTCGCGCGAGGAATTGGCTTGGCGGGCCTGCCCAAAAGATAGGCGAGGGGGGAGAACGCTGCGATCCGTCACGGTCTGTGATAGGATGCGGCATGGAAGAGAAAGCAAGGTAATGGATACGATAGACGCCCTTCATAAATCGCCCGCGAAGCTAGCCGTACCGATGGACGCGCTGGCGTTCAGCTTCGACCGGAAGGTCGGCGACATGACCATTACACCGCTGACCGACGGATATCTCGACCCAGACTTCAAATTTCTGCGCGATATTCCGGACGAAAATGTCCAGCTGTTGCTGAAACTCGGGCATCGCGACGGCCCACCGCGTGCGTCGGTGAATGCTTATGCGGTTCGCGCCGGCGAACGGATTTTTCTGATCGACACCGGCTCGGGCAACACTATGGGGCCGACGTGCGGTCGCCTGTTCGAAAGCCTAGAAGCCGCCGGTATCGCTCCCGCCGATGTCGAAGCGATCATGCTGACGCATGTGCACCCCGACCACAGCAACGGCCTCATCGATCTTGCTACCAACACGAGACTTTTTCCGAATGCCGAGATTCTGCTCCACGAAAAAGAACTGGCGCACTGGTTCGACGATGACGAAATGGCCGCTGCCGACGAGCGCGCCCAACATCGCTATTTTGAGATGGGGCGCCGGCAGCTGACGCCGTATGTCGAAGCGGGCAGGGTTCGCACCTTCAATGAAGGGGAAATACTTCCGGGGATCCTCGCTGTGCCGTGCCACGGCCACACGCCAGGCCATACGGCCTATCAAATCGGGACCGGTCCCGGCGCAATCCTCGTGTGGGGTGACACGGTACATGTACAGGAAGTTCAGCTTCCCTTTCCCGATGTCACGGTAATCTTCGACTGGAATCCGGTCGATGCCGCGACGTCGCGGCGGCGCATCATCGAAAAGGTCGTGGCGGAAGGTCTGACGGTTGCCGGAGCGCATTTGCATTTCCCCGGCTTTGGCAATATTGCCCGTAATGGTCCGGGTTATGCGCTGGTACAGCAGCCGGAGCTTCTGAAAATGTGAGACGGTTTGTTCCAGCAAAACGGGGGGCGATAGCATAGTGCCGAAGAGGGAATCCAGGCCGACGATCCGGGACGTTGCCACGTTGGCTGATGTTTCTCTCGGTACGGTATCGCGGGTCCTGAACAACAACGCGACCGTCAAGCCCGCCGTCCGCGAAAAGGTCCGCAAAGCGATCGAACAGATCGGTTATGCACCCGACGCCATCGCGCAAAGCATGCGCTTCGGGTCCACGCACACGATCGGGTGTATCCTTCGTGACATGACGATCCCGCTGCTAACGGATTTCGTTCGCGCGACGCACGACACCTTCGCCAGCGCCGGCTTCTCGCTGCTATTATCCAATACCGAAGGCCGTGAAGAGCGCGAACGCGCGCTTCTGGTCAATCTGGCGAGCCGCCGGGTCGATGGCGTCATCATCGGTCCCTATTCGCCGATCGCTGGCGAGTTCCGGGAGTTCCTGTCCGAACTGAAGGTGCCCGTGGTTTTGCTCGACCGCAACGAGGCAGCGTGGCTCGACGCGGTCATGATCGACCATCGAGACGGCATGTACCGTGCCGTAAAGCGCCTACTAGACATGGGGCACCGGCGAATCGCGCTGATCACAGGTGGCCAGCGGCTCTATCCCGCCCGCGAACGCCTGCGCGGCTTTCGAGAAGCTTATGACGAACTTGGCCTAACGCCCGACGAGGACCTGATCAGCGCGGAAAGCTTCTTATCCGACGCCGCGTTCGATCTGGTGTCGAAACTGGTGCAGCGGTCCGATCCGCCGACGGCCATCGTCGCGGGCGGTATGGACATGCTGTCGGGCGTTCTGCGCGCCATTCGTGCCAGCAACCTCGAAATTCCACGCGACATTTCGGTTATCGGGGCGGGCAATTCGGAACTGGCGGAACTTTATTCCCCCCCCATTGCGATGATCGACTGGGACTATGCCAATGTCGGCCGCATCGCAGCGAACCTGTTACTCGATCGTATTCGGGGTAATGACGTCACGGAGGCGCGGCACGTGATCGTCCCGACGACCTTTATCGAAAGAGCTTCGATCGGGCCGCCGCCAGAAGGAGGCTAGATCGAGCCATAGCCTCCGTCGACTGGCAGGATCGCGCCGGTGCAGAAGCTCGCGGCGTCGCTGGCGAGAAACAGCACCGCGGATGCAACTTCCTCGGGCTGGCCCAGGCGTCCCATCGGGGTCATGTCCATCCAGACGCGGTACCATTCGGCGAATTCGCCGCTCGCCTTTTCCGGGTCAATCATCGCCGACGCGACATAGCTAGGCGCGACAGCATTGACGCGGACGCCATGCGGGGCGAGCGCGACCGCGAGCGACTTGGTCATCATGTGTACCGCACCCTTGCTCGTGGCATAGGCTACCGGGTTCTGCGGCCGCGTTGCGACGATACCGGCGAGCGAGCCGATGTTGACGATCGAACCCGATCCCTTTTTTTTCATTCGATTGCCGAAGGCTTTCGTGCAGTAGAATACGGCGTCGCTGTTGACTTCCATCGTCCGCTTCCAGTCGGCCGCGGAGGTTTCAAGTGGATCGGCAACAATAACAATACCGGCATTGTTGACCAGAACGTCGATCACACCGACGGAATTCGTGACGTCTTCCGCGAGTGCTTCGACCGTGCTGGCGTCCGACAAGTCGGCTTGGCGATGATGCGCGGCATAACCGGAGCTGCGCAGCGCGGTGGCCGATTCTTCCGCCGCCGTGCCGTCAATGTCTACGATGACGATCTCCGCCCCCGCTTCGGCCAGCGCGCGCGCGATTTCTGCGCCAATACCTCGGCCGCCGCCGGTGACCAGTGCCTTGCGGCCGCGCAGGCTGAATTTTTCAAGATACATCGAAGACCTCTCGCCTTTGGCTGTGCCATTCGGCCCGCCGGCATATGCCGGGAAGACCTACGCCACTATGCATTGTGAACGCGGTCGGGACTACCATCGCTTCCGTGATATTGCAATGAAACGTTTCATCTTTATAAGTGCGAGTGGGTTGGCCGGAATAATGAACCGGCCCGGGGCTCGGTAACCGGCGCATGAGGCGCCGGCTCGCGACCCGGAAAAATGAGGATGACCAATGCCTGACGCGTCCATATCGTTCAAACCGAGCTCGCCGTTCCATTCGGGTCTGCGACCGAGCGTGGCCAATTATGTGGCGCTGTCGCCGCTCAGCTTCCTGCCTAAGGCGGCGACCGTTCACCCGCACCGCACCGCGCTCGTACATGGCGAGAAACGGCAAAGCTGGGACGAGACTTATCGGCGCTGTCGGCGCTTCGCCTCTGCGCTGCGGGCGAGGGGGATCGAGCGCGGCGATACGGTGGCCATTATCGCGCCCAATATTCCCGCTATGTATGAAGCGCATTTCGGGGTTCCGATGGCGGGCGCGGTGCTCAATACGCTCAACACCCGGCTCGACGCGGAAGCGATCGCCTTCCAGCTCGATCATGGCGAGGCGCGCGTCCTGCTCGTCGACAGCGAGTTTGGCGCGACGATCGCCCGCGCGCTTGAGCTGGTGCAGGACAAGCCGTTCGTCATCGATATCGATGACGCGGTCTTCGAAGGCGCGGGAACGCGCACGGGCGAAATCGAATATGAAGATTTTCTGCAGGAGGGCGACCCGGATGCGGACTGGTTGCTTCCGGGAAACGAGTGGGACCCGATTTCGCTGAGCTATACATCGGGAACGACTGGTGACCCTAAGGGGGTGGTGACCAATCACCGCGGTGCCTATCTGAACTCGCTGTCACAGATCGTGACGTGGAGCATGCCACCGCACCCAGTCTATCTGTGGACACTGCCTATGTTCCATTGCAACGGGTGGTGCTTCCCTTGGGCCATCGCGGCCAGCGCGGGCGTAAATATCTGCCTGCGCAAGGTTGATCCGCCTCAGGTGCTTGACCTGATCGCGGAGCATCGGGTGACGCATATGTGTGGCGCGCCGATCGTCTATTCAATGTTGATTGATGCGGCGGATCGAGCCGGACGGAGCCTCTCTGAACGTGTCAAAGGACTCGTGGCAGGCGCCGCGCCGCCGACGGCGATGATCGAAGGGGCCGAGCGTACCGGCTTCGACATATCGCACGTCTATGGGCTCACCGAAGTCTACGGCCCGGCATCGATCTGCGTGAAGCAGCCGGAATGGGAAGCGTTGTCGCTCGAAGCGCGGGCTCGGCTCAATGCGCGACAGGGCGTCGCGAGCATGTTGCAGGACGCTATGCTCGTGCTCGATCCTGAAACGCTTAAGCCCGTCCCTGCCGATGGCGAGACAGTGGGCGAGATCATGTTCCGCGGCAACATCACGATGAGTGGTTATCTGAAGAATCAGACCGCGACCGACGCGGCCTTCGCGGGCGGTTGGTTCCATACCGGCGACCTCGCCGTGACCGAGACTGACGGTTACGTTCGCATCACTGACCGATCGAAGGACGTGATTATTTCGGGCGGCGAAAATATCTCGTCGGTCGAGATTGAAGAGGTGCTCCATCGCCACCCCGCCATCAGCTTAGCGGCGGTTGTGGCAAAGCCGGATAAGCGATGGGGCGAGGTGCCTTGCGCATTCATCGAGTTGCGCGAGGGTATGAAAACGGACACGGCTGCGTTGACGTCGTTCTGCCGCGAACATCTTGCGGGATATAAGGTGCCCAAACATTTTGTATTCGGGCCGATCCCGAAAACGGCGACGGGAAAGGTCCAAAAGTTCATGTTGCGCGACGCTGCAGTAGCCCAAGGATGATATTTTGCGCCTCGGGGTTAATCTTGAGGTCAAGCGCTCTTGACCCGCCCGCCGGTCAATCGCGCTGCTTAGTATTGGTCGCTGAAGCGCCCCGGGTTTCCCGGAGGCTCCTACTTGTGAGAAGAAGGAGCCACGATGAGCAAGACGACGAACAAGGTTTCACCTGAGGTCCGCGAACGCGCTGTCCGGATGGTTGACGAGCACCGCGCCGATTACGGATCGGAATGGGCGGCGATGACCTCGATTGCAGGCAAGATCGGCTGCACGGCAGAGACGCTGCGCCGCTGGTGCTGCGAGGAGGCGAGCCGACGAGCGGGGCCAACAGCGACCATTGGGGTGCAAATCAGACACTCTAAGGATCCAAACTTACACAAATCCTTACACAGTTTTCGTTTGCAGTCAAAAACATGCAGTGTTATCAACGCTATACGGAAGTCTCGCCGCACTCAAAATGCGGTTCCGCAAGGAGTGCTGGTTCGAGTCCGGCCAGGGGCACCATCGGATTTTTCGACATTGTGTGCAGCCGTGGCCTTGGTCGGCGCGGCACACTGGCCGTTGGTTCGTGCAGCGGCGTGCCGTCGATGCGTCGGTGTTGCCATAATGGCGCTTAATGTCGCCGTGCTGGCACCGTTAAAACGTGAAAATTACGAAATTTATTCATGGTTAGCCAGCAAGTTCGGCTGACGGATCGGTGGCGTTAGCCGAATGCCTGTAAACGACAACCTGCACGAGCATTGAAAAATAATGGAAAACACGATATCTAGGCTGGGCCAAATTTGCAGATTTCACAGCTTTTTTCGCGACTTGCCGTTCTCTCTGACTCTGCTCCGATAAGGTGGACGCCATGAATCAACCCCGCCTCAGCGCCGAGCAGGAAATGGCCGCCGCCGCCAGTGATCGTCGCGGCGCCGATCGCTATCGCACCGTGTGGCGTATCGCAAAGATCATGCGCAACGGCGATGCCGGGTTATGGCGCGTTCGCAACATATCCGACCGGGGGATGATGCTCGCCGCCGATGTCCCGATCAGCGTCGGCGAAAAGCTGGAAATCGCGCTGTCGGACACGGTGCAGATCCGCGGTAAAGTCGTGTGGTCCGAGGACGGGCGCTGCGGCGTCGCGTTCGACAAGGAAGTTGACGTCGCCGACGTGCTCAAGCAACTGGCCGCGGAGCAGCGCGCCACCGGCTACCGCCAGCCGCGCCTGCCGGTGCATAGCCGCGCGCAGGCGGTGACCGACGAGGGGACGGGCAGTATCGAGCTCGTCGATCTGTCACAGCACGGCGCGGGATTCCTCCACGCCGGACATTTCGAGGTCGGCAAGGAGCTTGACCTGATCCTGCCCGGCGGCGTCAAGCGCCGCGCGATCGTGCGCTGGTCGCGCGCCGGGCGCGGCGGGCTGTGGCTGACCCAGCCGCTCGATCGCGCCGATCTGGAAAGCATCCGCCGCTTCGAAGGCTGAACCTGTTTCGCGGCGTCAGATATCCTCGACCAGCCGTCCGTAAAGCTGCGGGCGGCGGTCGCGGAAAAATCCCATCCCCGCGCGGTGCTTTGCCGCGCGGTCGAGGTCGATCGTTGCGATCAGAACGCCGGTTTCGCTGGCGCCAAATTCCTGCGTCAAATCGCCCCATTCGTCGCTGATGAAACTGTGGCCATAGAAATTGGCGTCGCCCTCAATCCCGATCCGGTTCGCGGCGATCACGGGCATGCAGTTCGACACTGCATGCCCCTGCATCGCGCGGCGCCACATTCGGCTGGTGTCGAGGTCGGCGTCATAGGGCTCACTGCCGATCGCGGTCGGATAGAACAGCAATTGGGCGCCCATCAGCGCCATCGCGCGCGCGCATTCAGGATACCATTGGTCCCAGCACACCCCAATACCGATCCGCGCCCCGAAGACGTCCCACACCTTGAACCCGCTATTGCCGGGGCGGAAATAATATTTCTCTTCATATCCGGGGCCGTCGGGGATGTGGCTTTTGCGATAGGTGCCCATGATGGCGCCGTCGGGGCCGATCATTGCGAGCGTGTTGTAATAATGCGGCCCATCGCGCTCGAAGAAACTGGTCGGGATCGCGATCTTCAGCTGGGCGGCGAGCGCCTGCATCGCGATGACGCTGGGATGCTCGGCGGTCGGGTGGGCCGAAGCGAACAAGGCCTCATCCTCGACCTGACAAAAGTACGGGCCCTCGAAGAGTTCGGGCGGCAGGATAACCTGCGCACCCTTGGTTGCCGCCTCCTCGACCATCGCGGTCACGGCCTCGATATTGGTCTGGACGGGGCCGGGAAGGGGCAGTTGCAGGGCGGCGACGGTGATGGTGTGGGTCATGGCGGTGGATATAAGCGAGCCCACGCATCTTGCCAGAGCAAAAGCTGCGATCCCATCCTCGTCATCCCGGCGAAGGCCGGGATCTCAACCGGCGAGATCCCGGCCTTCGCCGGGATGACGATTAGAGAAGAGAGGCTTTAAGCTGGAAGCTGCTGGCTCGAGCAATGGAAGCTGCCGCCGCCGGCGATGATGCCGCGCGCGGGGACGCCCACGGCGCGGCGATCGGGGAATAGCGCCGCGAGTGCATCGACCGCGGCCTGATCGTTCTGGGCGCCATAGGTCGGCACGACGACGACGCTGTTGCCGATGTAGAAGTTCATATAGCTCGCCGCGGCGATCTCGCCGTCGATCTCGATGCGGCCGGGGGAGGGCAGGTCGACGATTTCAATGCCGCCGAACGCTGCGGTGCGGGCGCGGGCGTCGGCGTAGATGTGGGCGTTGGGGTCGTCGTCGCCCGCCGCGACGGGCAGCGCCAGTCGTCCTTCGCCGACAAAGCGCGCCAGATTGTCGACATGGCCGTCGGTGTGGTCGCCGACCAGCCCGTTGCCGAGCCACAGCAGCCGGTCGGTACCCAGCGACTGGTGCAGCCGCACCGAAATATCATCGCGCGTCAGAGTGGGGTTGCGGTTGGGGTTGAGCAGGCATTCCTCGGTGGTGGCGCACAGCCCGGTGCCATCGACGTCGATCCCGCCACCCTCAAGCACCCAATCAAGGTGCTGCGTCGGCAGGTCCGCATGCGCGGCGAGGATCGCCCCGACTTCCCGGTCGCCGGGCATCACGAACTTGTTGCCCCACCAGTTGAAGTCGAAATTGCGCGCCTCGCGCCTAGTGCCGGTGCCGACGGTGATCGGCCCTGTGTCGCGCAGCCAGATATCGCCGAAGGGAGCGACCAAAAGCTGCACCCCCTCATCGAGGAGCGTCTCGGCAACGTCGGCGTTGGCATGATCACGCACGAGCAGATGCACCGTCTCGCCGCGCCCGCCATCATGCACGGCGTTGGCAAAGGCCGCGACATCGCGCCGCGCGGCGTCGATCTGGCCCGACCATTCGTCGGCCAGATGGGGGAAGCCGATCCACACCGCTTGGTGCGGCGCCCATTCTGCGGGCATTATTAGGGTCATGCGTGTTCTCGTTGTTAAACTAGCTCCCGAGTCCGTTCGCCCTGAGCCTGTCGAAGGGCTGTTCTTTCTTCCAACGCAGAAGCAGAAGAACGGTGCTTCGACAAGCTCAGCACGAACGGCGAGGGAAGGCTCGCTATTTCGCGGCGCTGCGCGACTTATCACGGGCGGCGCGGAATTCGTCGCCTTCGACCCAGTTCGGCCACGCCTCGGTCATCGCCAGCATCCGGCCCGCGGCATAATAGAGGCGCAGGTCGGCCATCATGCCGCCCCAGTTGGTGATCGCCTCATATTCATCGCCCGGCGCGTGATAGCGGTTCTTTTCATAATCTTCAGACGCTTTCTGGCCCGCTTCGACGCCGCCCTCGACCAGCTCGTCGCCGCTGCCGAAGTTGAACATCGGCACGCCCAGCTTGGCAAAGCTGAAGTGATCCGAACGATAGTAAAAGCCCTTTTCGGGGGTGGGCTCGGCCTTGACCGTGCGGCCCTCCATCTTGGCAAGCTTTTCGACATAGTCGTCGAGTTCGGACTTGCCGCCACCGACGACCACGATGTCCTTGGCCGGGCCGACCGAGTTGAGCGCGTCCATATTGACCCCGCCGACGGTCTGCGACAGCGGGAACACCGGATTTTCGGCATAAAATTTCGATCCGAGCAGCCCCGACTCCTCGGCGGTCACGGCCAGGAACACGATGCTGCGGTCGGGCGCGCCCGCCTTATTGAACGCTTGCGCCAGCGTCACCAGGCCCGCGATGCCGGTCGCATTGTCGACCGCGCCGTTGCAGATGTCGTCGCCAGCGACCGGGGTGCAGCGACCCAAATGGTCCCAATGGCCTGTATAAAGCACATATTCGTCGGGGCGCTTGGCGCCCGGCAGCACGCCGATGACGTTGCGCGACATCTTCTTGGCGATTTCGTTGTCAAAGCTGAAGTTCGCCTTCACGCTGGTCAGCGCGACGGGCTTGAAGCCCTTCTTCTTCGCTGCTTCGCGCAGCGCGTCGAAATCCTGTCCGGCGCTCGCGAACAATTCCTTCGCCTTGGGTAGCTGGATCCAGCCGTTGGCGACGGTCTGGCTCGCGCCGCCGTCCTTGCTCTCGGCCAGATATTGCGTGCCGGTGTTGCTCGATTCGACGACGTTCCAGCCATAGGCGGCGGGTTCGGTGTCGTGGACGATCAGCACCGCTGCGGCGCCCTGCCGCGCCGCTTCTTCATATTTATACGACCAGCGGCCATAATAGGTCATCGCGCGGCCGTTGAATTCGCCCTTGGCTTCCTTGGTCTGCCAGTCGGGATCGTTCACCAGAACGACGACGGTCTTCCCATTCACATCGAGCCCGGCATAATCGTTCCAGCCCTTTTCGGGGGCATTGATGCCGTAGCCGACAAATACGACATCGCTGTCCTTGACTGCGGTCGTCGGCTGGACGCGATAGCTGAACGCGACATAGTCCTTGGCAAATTGCGCAGTGACCGGCGTCTTGCCGCCGGTGAAGGTCAACCGCGTTGCATTTTTCGCAGTGATTTCGACCAGCGGCACATCCTGCGTCCAGCTGCCATTGTTACCGGGCTTCAGCCCCGCTTCCTGATATTTCTTGATCAGATAAGCGACCGTCTTTTCCTCGCCCGCGGTACCGGGCGCGCGGCCTTCATAGGCATCGAGCGACAGCTCCTTCGTGATCTCCTGAAGCGTCGCGAGCGACAGTTCGGGGATTTCGACGTCGGGGATGGCGGTGGTGGTGGCGGCGGGCGCAGTGGCTTTGTCCGACGTGTTGCACGCGGCAACGGTCAAAAGCACCGCGAAGGCTGCGGTGGTTCGGGGGAAACGGAGCATGACATATCCTTGGGGTTTCGTTCGTGATGCCCCGGCTTGTGCCAGTCGGGGCGCGGCGATGCAAGGAATGCGGCGGTGAGGCATTTGTCGCAAACATTGCCGGCAAGGCAACAAAGTTGCTTGAAAATTTCTGCGCGATCTTCAGCTTGTGCCGGCTGACAAAGCAACCGGTGAAGGGCTGAAAATGAAAACCACGCTTTCGGGCGCAACGCGCTCTCGCTTTTTGCGCTCGCAATGACGTTGCCGGCGCTGTCTGATGCCAGGGCGCAGGCGGTGACGGACAATGCGGCGTGGTTCGGCGCGTTCGAATCGATTCGCGACGCCAGCCTGTCGCCTGACGGCACGCGGATCGCCTGTATCGAAAATGGCCAGGGGCTGATGCGCCGCCTGTTCGTCGTCGATACGACCAAGCGGGCGGCACCAAAGCAGATATTGTCGAGCGATGTCGACAATGGTTTTTTTGAGCTGGTGCGGCTGGGTCACCAATGCGCGACTGGCCCGCCAGACGTTTCACCGGGACAAGCGGGCCGGCGAGATTGTCGGTGCGAGCAACATGATCGCGCTCGACGCGGCGGGCGGTAATCTCAAAGTGCTGAGTAACCGTCACAGCGCGCGCTCGCTCTATGCCGATTTTCGCGGTGGCCATGTGATCGACTGGTCGGCGTCTGACAAGGGTTCGTTGTTGATGTCGCGCTCCTATGTTCCCGAAAACAACACCGGCACCAATATCCTGAACTAGGTCACAGTCTCGAAACCGGCGAAGCCCGCGCCGACAGGCTGCGCAAGATTTCGGCGTTCTTGCCAAAGTGAAACGAAAAGGGGCGGCCCGTCACCGGACCGCCCCTTGATTTCGTGCGATGAACCGCTGGATCAGCGCGAATAGAATTCGACGACCAGATTCGGTTCCATTTTCACCGGATAGGGCACTTCGTCGAGCGTGGGCACGCGAACGTAAGTGGCCTTGGTGCCGTCGATCGCCAGATATTCGGGCAGGTCGCGTTCGGGCAGACTCTGCGCTTCGGCAACCAGCGCCATTTCTTGTGCCTTTTTGCCGAGGGTGATTTCGTCACCCGGCTTCACGAGGCGGCTGGCGACGTTGCACTTCACGCCGTTCACATAGACGTGACCGTGGCTGACCAGCTGGCGCGCAGAGAAAATCGTCGGGGTGAATTTCGAGCGATAGACGACCGCGTCGAGGCGGCGTTCGAGTAGACCGATCAGGTTCTGGCCGGTGTCACCCTTCATGCGCGACGCTTCGAAATAGTTCTTCTTGAATTGCTTTTCGGTGATGTCGCCGTAATAGCCCTTCAGTTTCTGCTTCGCGCGCAGCTGGATGCCGAAATCCGACACCTTGCCCTTGCGGCGCTGACCGTGCTGGCCGGGGCCATATTCGCGGCGGTTAACCGGGCTCTTCGGGCGACCCCAGATGTTTTCACCCATCCGGCGGTCGAGCTTATACTTGGCGCTATGCCGCTTCGACATATGTCGTCTCCAACTTGCTTTGTGCCGAGAGATTTCGGCGTGTCCCGGGTCGCACCATATGGGTATCAAGCCGGGCTCGACACCATATGCGACCGCCGCTTCACCGGGGTGCGGGGTCCATTGCGAAGGCGCGCGATTAGAGGGGGAGGGGCGCAAAGTCAAGCGTTGCGGCACCGTTCGGATGCGCGCCTCGACAGCTTCGCAAAAACCGCTAAAGGCAGCGCGCATGACCGCTGCCAAATCTCCCGAAGCCTGCCAAACGATGACCGATGTCCGTGCGGGGGTCGATCAGGTCGACCGCGAACTCGTCGCGCTGCTAGTTCGCCGCTTCGGTTATATGAACGCCGCCGCGCGGATCAAGACCGACCGCGGGACGGTGCGCGATGAAGCGCGCAAGTTGCAGGTGCTCGACAATGTCGCGCGCGAAGCCGCCGCTGCTGGACTGTCGCCCGAGCGGATGCGCGCGGTGTGGAATGAACTGGTCGAGCAATCGATAGCGCATGAGGCCGCCGAATGGGACCACATCCGCGCCGATCGCTGAGCGGGTGAATTAGTTGGTCGTGCCGCCCGCAGGCGAAGCGGTGTCGGCGCGCGCCGCGTCGGGGGTCGGCTTTGCTGGCTCGGCGACGATGCGGCAAACGCGCTTCGGCACCGTGCTGCCGGTGACCTCGATCTTTTCGCAAACCTTTTTGGGTTTGGCGGGCTTTGCAGGTTCGCTAACGTCGGTGGTCGCGGGTGGCGCGGGGGTTGCGGCATCCAGCGATGCCGTCGACAGGGCGAGGGAGAGGAAAAGCGTTAGCATGCGAAACAAACTCCTGAACGAGATTAAGGTCTAAATTCGTATGCTTAGAGTCTGATTCAAAACTATCTCTCATAATTTCATGCTCTTGCGATACGGCGTGTGAAGAGCTGGATTGATGCGATGAACAGCCAGGCGGTTGCTGAGGCGATGGTTTGTTCGAAGTCTTTGGCGAGACGTCGGTTGCGGCTGAGCCATGCAAAGGTTCGTTCCACCACCCAACGGCGCGGCAACACCTCGAAGCCTTTCGCGGTGTCGGACCGCTTGATGATTTCGATGGTCCATTTGCTCTTTCCGATCTTGCTCAGTGCATCCCGGAGCTTGTCACCGGCATACCCACCATCGGCGAAGACGTGCCGCAGCCACGGGAAGCGGCGGATTATTTCGGCGAGGACGAACGGTGCACCGTCGCGATCCTGGATGTCGGCGGTGTGGATCACAGCATGAACCAGGTTACCGTCTGTGTCGGTCAGGATGTGGCGCTTGCGCCGGGACTGTCATGATTTCCGTGTGTGGGCTGGCATAATGGGTAAAAAGGAGTCTCACTATGTCACGACGCAAAGAGCCGGTGATCCCGGCAGATCTTCTGGATCAACTGCTGGCCGGCAGCGACGCAGCTGCAGCGCTGGATCAAGGCGGATTGCTCGATACGCTGAAGAAAGCGCTGGCCGAACGGGCGCTCAATGCCGAGATGGATCATCATCTGGGCGACGATGAGCAGGCTGGCAATAGCCGCAACGGTTACGGCCGCAAGACGGTGACGACGGACACCGGCAAGCTCGAGATCGACGTGCCCCGCGACCGGCATGGCCGCTTCGACCCGCAGTTGATTGCCAAGTATCAGCGCCGTTTTCCGGGGTTTGATGATAAGATCGTGTCGATGTACGCTCGGGGCATGAGCACGCGTGAGATCAGCGGGCACCTGCGCGATCTGTACGGTATCGACGTCTCGCCCGATCTGATCAGCACGGTGACCGATGCGGTCCTCGACGAGGTCGCCACCTGGCAGCAGCGGCCGCTTGACCCGATTTATCCGCTGGTCTTCTTCGACGCGATCCGGGTCAAGATCCGGGATGAAGGCATGGTCCGCAACAAGGCCTTCCATATCGCGCTCGGCGTCCGCGCCGATGGCGGCAAAGAGGTTCTGGGCCTGTGGCTCGAACAGAACGAAGGCGCCAAGTTCTGGCTGCGGGTGATGAACGAACTACGGAACCGCGGCGTCGAAGATATCCTTCTCGCCGTCGTCGACGGCTTGAAGGGCTTCCCTGATGCGATCACCGCGGTGTTCCCGGAGACGATAGTCCAGACCTGTATTGTCCACCTGCTGCGTAACTCCATGGACTTCGTGTCCTGGAAAGACCGCAAGGGGCTGGCAACCGCACTCAAGGAGATTTACCGTGCGACAGATGCCGACGCTGCCGAAAAGGCGCTGACGGCGTTCGAGGCCGGTCCCTGGGGCCAGCGTTATGCCGCTATCGGCCAGAGCTGGCGGCGCGCCTGGAGCGAGGTCATCCCGTTCTTTGCGTTCCCTGACGAAGTGCGCAGGATCGTCTACACAACCAATGCCATCGAGGCGCTTAACTCGAAGCTCAGGCGCGCGGTCCGAGCCAGGGGACACTTCCCAAGCGACGAGGCGGCCACCAAGCTGCTCTATCTGGTCTTGAACCGATCCGAAAAAGAGTGGAAAATGCCGCCACGTGAGTGGAGCATGGCAAAGGCCCAGTTCGCCGTAATCTTCGGCGAGCGCTTTATCAGGGCCATGGCGGCCTAATGTTCAACCGCCAGCCCGCACACGGAAATCATGACAGTCCCCTTGCGCCCCTTGATTTTCTTGCCCGCATCGTAGCCCCGAGGCCCGCCGCTCTCGGTGGTTTTGACACTCTGGCTGTCGATCACTCCTGCACTGGGCGAAGCTTCGCGTCCTACCGCTTCCCGGCCGATCAGAAGCAGAGCATGATTGAGCGAAAGCCACAGACCATTGTCGCGCCACAGGTAGAACCAGCGTCGTACCGTCGAGACCGGAGGAAAGCAGGGCGGCAACATCCGCCAAGGCAGCCCCCCGCGCAGCAGATACAGGATCGCCTCGACGATGCGCCGCAGCGGCCACTTCCGCGGACGCCCAACGTGTGAAGGCTGCGGAAGAAACGGCTCCAACACGGCCCATTCCGCGTCAGTCAAATCGCTTGGCAAAGTCAGCTGTGCACGGGCATACTGCGCCCGAGTGGTGTCGGTCCACATCGTCGAACTCCGGAAGTTTGTTGCAAAACCCCGTGAATCAGCGACTTGGGATGGCGTCAAGCTAACCCGCTGACACCACTCAACTTAATTTCGGATCAGGCTCTTAGGGGCCAAGGTGCCGGTGCCCGATAGTAGGATTGCCACTGACTAGGGGCGGAAGTGGCGGGCGCAGGTGCAGCACCCGCAGCCTTTATTTGGCGCTTTTGAGCTGTTGGCTGACCGTATCGGCCAGCCGGTCCCAATCTTCCTGCGTGCGGCACTCGCGTTCGGGCAGGCGGCTCCCGGTATTGGCGAGGCGACGGCAAACAAGCTTGGGCTTTTTGTCAGGCTTCGCGGCGGTTTCGGTTGTCGGCTTCGTGGTCGGAGTTTCGGTGGTCGCGGTGGAAAGGGCCAGCGAGAACAACAGGGTAAGCATGGACAATGTGTCTCCAAGGAGGGGAGGAGCCTGTTATCGCGCCCGCGGCTTTCTGCCAAGGCTGGTTATGACCCCGTGCATCATCCTGATATCATTGTGCGACCAGCCGGTCTTGGTGAGCGCGGTGCGGAGCGTGCGGAGCGTCGCCTCGGTGCGTTCGGGCGGGACGAAATAGCCGCTGGCGTCGAGGTCGCGGACCAGATGCTGGATCAGCACTTCCAGCTCGGCATGCGGTGCGACGGGGTCGAGTGGCACGGTGGGCGGGCTGGCGAGCGCGACACCCCCCTCAGCTTCGCTCGGGGCATGCTTTGACCATACATAGGCAAGCAGGATCACCGCTTGCGCCAGGTTCAGCGATGCAAATTTGGGATTGATCGGGACCGTGACGATAGCGTGCGCCAGCGCGACGTCGTCGGTTTCGAGCCCCGATCGTTCAGCGCCGAAGATATAGGCGGAGCGCCCGGCCTCGGCATGCACCGCGCGCGCCGCGGCCTCTGGCGTCAGCACTGGCTTCATCACGCCGCGCTTGCGCACGGTGGTGGCATAGATGGTGGTGCAATCGGCAACCGCCTCAGCGAGACTGTCGAACACCTGTGCCTCGGCCAGCACCATATCGGCGCCCGCCGCCGCCGGACCCGCATCGGGATTGGGCCAGCCGTCGCGCGGGGCCACCAGCCGTAACTCGGTCAGCCCGAAATTGAGCATCGCCCGCGCCGCCTTGCCGATATTTTCGCCAAGCTGCGGACGGACGAGGACGATGACCGGGGGCGGGGCGACGGCCACGGTCAACTCTTGTGCGCCGCCTCGGTCACCGACGAGGCAAATTCCTCAAAATCTCGGGCTTCGGTGAACTCGCGATAGACGCTGGCGAAGCGGATATAGGCGACGCTGTCGAAGCCCTTGAGTGCCTCCATCACCATCGCGCCGATTTGCGCCGCCTGCACTTCATTCTCGCCCGAAGTTTCCAGCTGGCGCTGGATGCCCGACACCAACCGTTCGATACGGGCGCCGTCGATCGGCCGCTTGCGGCACGCGATTTGGATGCTGCGCATCAGTTTCTCGCGGTCGAAGGGCTCGCGCCCGCCGCCCGCCTTGAGTACCGACACTTCGCGGAGCTGAATGCGCTCGAACGTCGTGAAGCGCGCGCCGCAATCCTCGCACTGGCGGCGGCGGCGAATGGCGGCGCCGTCCTCGGTGGGACGGCTGTCCTTCACCTGGCTGTCTTCATGGCCGCAATAGGGGCAACGCATCGGTTAGCGTTTCACCCGCGAGTAAAGCGCGATCGCGGCGCCTGCGAGCAGCCCGACGGGCCAGCTGACCACCGGCAGGACAAGCCCAGCGACGGCGCCAATCGCCCCGCCGGTGAGCACCGGCTTGGTCGAGGGATGCGCCAGACCCTGCTTGCCCATCGCCTTGACCTCTTCGATCGTGACTTCGGCCAGCGTCGGTTCTTCGGGATGTTGGCGTGCCATCGGATCAGCCCTGATAGATCGGGAAGCGTTCGCACAGCGCGCGGACGCGGCCGCGCACATCGGCTTCGACATCAGCGTCGCCATGCTCGCCCTTGTCGCGCAATGCTTCGAGCACGTCGGCAACCATATCGCCGATCTGCTCGAATTCCGCGATGCCGAAGCCGCGCGTCGTACCCGCGGGCGATCCGACGCGGATACCGCTGGTCTTGACGGGCGGCAGTGGATCGAAGGGGATGCCGTTCTTGTTGCAGGTGATCGCGCTGCGCTCGAGCGCCTCATCGGCGTCGCGGCCGGTGACGCCAAGCGGGCGCAGGTCGATGAGCGCAAGGTGGGTGTCGGTGCCGCCCGCGACGACATCGGCGCCGCGTGCCTTGAGGCGACCGGCGAGTGCTTGGGCGTTGGTGACGGTGGCCTTGGCATAATCCTTGAAATCAGGGCGTAGCGCTTCGCCGAATGCCACCGCTTTGGCGGCGATGACGTGCATCAGCGGGCCGCCCTGTAGCCCAGGAAAGACCGCCGAATTGATGCGCTTAGCGATCGCTTCGTCATTGGTCAGGATCATGCCGCCCCGCGGGCCGCGCAGCGTCTTGTGCGTCGTCGTGGTGACGACATGGGCGTGTTCCATCGGCGACGGATGGACGTCACCCGCGACGAGACCGGCGAAATGCGCCATGTCGACCATGAGCAGCGCGCCGACATCGTCGGCGATCTTGCGGAAGCGCGCGAAATCGAGGGTGCGCGGATAGGCCGAGCCGCCCGCGATAATGAGGGCAGGGCGATGTTCCTTCGCCAGCGCCTCGACCTGGTCGAAATCGACCAGATGATCGTCGGCGCGCACACCGTATTGAATGGCGTTGAACCATTTGCCCGACATCGCGGGCGGGGCGCCGTGGGTCAGGTGACCACCGGCGTCGAGGCTCATGCCCAAGATCGTCGCGCCGGGCTTGGTCAGCGCGAGCATCACCGCGCCATTGGCCTGTGCGCCCGAATGCGGCTGGACATTGGCATAGCCGCAATCGAAAAGCTGCTTGGCGCGGTCGATCGCGAGCGTTTCGACCTCGTCCGACGGAGCGCAGCCCTGATAATAGCGGCGGCCCGGATAGCCTTCGGCATATTTGTTGGTGAAGACGCTGCCCTGCGCTTCGAGCACCGCTTTCGAGACGATATTCTCGCTGGCGATCAATTCGATCTGATAGCGTTCGCGTTCCAGCTCATGTTTCATCGCCGCCGCGACCGCAGGGTCGACGGTGCCGACGCCGTCGGTGAAATAGCCGGCCGATTTGATAGGCTTGTCGAGCGTGTTGGTGGTCATCGGCTGGTCTCCAGTTGCGGCGGGTGAGATAGTTTATCGACGCGGCGCGCGTGACGGTCGCCGGCGAAATCGGTGGTCAGGAAAGCGGCAAGGCAGGCCTTGGCCATGTCGATGCCGGTCAGGCGCGCGCCCATCGCGATGACATTGGCGTCATTATGTTCGCGCGACAGCTTGGCCGACAGCGGTTCGGACACGAGCGCACAGCGCGCCGCGGGGTTGCGGTTGACCGAAATCGAGATGCCGATCCCCGATCCGCAAAGCGCGATGCCGCGGTCGGCGCGGCCCGCCGCCATTGCTTCGCCAAGCGCATAGCCAAAATCGGGGTAATCGACGCTGTCGGGGCCGTTGGTGCCGAGATCCTCGACGGCATGTCCTTCTGCGCGCAGCCAATCCGCCAGCTGGGCTTTCAGTTCATAAGCGGCATGGTCAGAGGCTATGGCAATGCGCATCGGCGCGGCTCCCGCTGGGGTCAAGGGAATCGATGTCGGCCCTTTAGGCGACGGCGTCCGTTTTGGCCATAAGCGAGGTGGCAAATTTGTGACGCTGCCGATAAAGCTGCGCCATGACCGATACCGTCATATCCGTGCTGATGCTCACCGGGGTCGCCCTGACCGGGGGTGCTGCTTATGTCTTTCGCATGGGCGACAAGCGCCGCGCGCTGCTGATGCTGGTCGCGGCGCTGGTGATGTTTGCCAATGTGGCGGTGTGGCTGGTGCCAGTGAAATAGCTTTCGTCGCCCCCGCGAAGGCGGAGGCCGCCGTCGGCCCCTGCCGGGGATCGCTGCATAAACCGCTAGCGGCCCCCGCCTTCGCGGGGGCAACGGCCTTGCTCAGCGAATCGGCGAATCCGGCGCCAGCCGCATATCCAGATAATTATCGAGCGACTTCATCAACTGGTCGAGTTCATGCTCGAAGAAGTGGTTCGCGCGCGGGATTTCGTCGTGATGGATCGTGATGCCCTTCTGGGTGCGCAGCTTGTCGACCAGCTTCTGCACGGCAGACGGCGGCACGATCTCGTCCTGCCCGCCTGCGACGATGATGCCTGACGAGGGGCAGGGGGCGAGGAAGCTGAAGTCGTACATGTTCGCTGGCGGTGCCACCGACAGAAAGCCGCGGATTTCGGGGCGGCGCATCAGCAATTGCATGCCGATCCATGCGCCAAAGCTAAAGCCGGCGATCCATGTCGTCTGCGCTTCGGGATGGATCGACTGGACCCAGTCGAGTGCCGACGCGGCATCGCTCAGTTCGCCGATGCCGTTGTCGAACGTGCCCTGGCTGCGGCCGACGCCGCGAAAGTTGAAGCGCAGCACGGCAAAGCCGCGCGCGACGAAGCTTTTGTACATTGCCTGCGTGATGCGGTCGTTCATCGTGCCACCGCCCTGCGGATGCGGGTGCAGGATCATCGCAACGGGCGCGCGAGGGCGCGGCGGCGGCGAGAAACGGCCTTCGATACGGCCCTCGGGGCCGGGGAAAATCACGTCGGGCATGGGAGCACCTCTTATCTTTTGCGGCTGACCGCCGAATCGCCGGAGTGGCAGGGTGGCGGAGCGAAGGTGGCGCCTATATAGAAAATAGGTCTCAACATGCAACTTTTGCGAATCGCTCGCAATAAGGCGCGTTCCAATCATTCTTTCGTTTCCGTTCGTGTCTCGACTGCGCTCGACAAGAACGGGATTTAGGGGCAGATGCCGCGCATGATTTACCTCGATTACCAGGCCACGACGCCGCTCGCCTCCGAAGCGCGCGCGGCGATGCTGCGCTGGCTGGTAGGGCCGGGCGAGGGCGATGGCTTCGCCAATCCGTCGAGCACGCACAAAGGCGGCCGCGCCGCGGCAGCTGCGGTCGAGGTGGCGCGTGATCAGGTGGCGGCGCTATTGCCGAAGGGCGGCCGCGTGTTCTTCACCTCGGGCGCGACCGAGGCGCTCAACTGGGCGCTGCTGCGCGGCGCCGAGATCATGCCGGGCGGCGTGGCGGGATTGAGTATCGAACATGCGGCATCGCTGCAATGTCTGGAGCGACTGCACGCAACCGTTCTGCCCGTCGACAGTGACGGCGTCGCTCTGCCCCCCGACCCCGCACTGATCCCCGAAAATGGGATCGTGGCGGCGATGCTGGTCAACAACGAGGTCGGGACGATCCAGCCAGTCGCCGATTTCGCCGCTGCTGCGCATGCGAAGAACAGTCTGCTGCTCTGTGACGCGGTGCAAGGCTATGGCCGCGTGCTCATTCCCGAAAGCGCCGACCTGATCGCTATATCTGCGCACAAGATTCATGGCCCGAAAGGCATCGGTGCG
The DNA here is from genome assembly GCF_002205675.1 of Sphingopyxis bauzanensis. Classification (GTDB taxonomy): domain Bacteria; phylum Pseudomonadota; class Alphaproteobacteria; order Sphingomonadales; family Sphingomonadaceae; genus Sphingopyxis; species Sphingopyxis bauzanensis. Next base: position 79,526 of record NZ_NISK01000003.1, read on the forward strand.
CTGTGGATTCGCGATGGCATTGACCTGCCGCCGCTGATGTTCGGCGGTGCACAGGAGCAGGGAATGCGCTCGGGTACTGTTTCGCCCGCGCTGTGCGCCGGGTTCGGCGCCGCCGCGGCGCTCGCCGCCGAGCGGCTAGACGAAGATGCCGCGCATATCGAACGGCTATGGTCGCTGGCGCGCGACATGCTGCCCGAATGGACGATCAACGGCGCCGTCGATGCGCGTTACCGCGGCAACCTCAACATCCGGCGCGAAGGCGTGAACGGCCTGCGCCTGATGTCCGACGCTCGCAACATCGCCTTCTCGCTCGGCAGCGCCTGCGGCAGCGGATCGGGTAAGGTCAGCCATGTGCTGCGCGCCATGGGGGTGAGCGAAGCCGATGCACGCGCGTCGATCCGCCTCGGCTGGGGGCGCTACACCAGCGAACAGGAACTCCGCGCCGGGCTGACCGCGATCAAGGACGCCGCGCGATTGCAGGGGGTCAATTGATGCGCGTCACCTTCATCCATGCCGACGGCAAGGGGCGTACCGAGGCGGAGGTCGACCCGGGCAGCATCCTGCTGGACGTAGCGCAGGCGAATATGATGCCGTTGGAGGGGACGTGCGAAGGCCAGATGGCCTGTTCGACGTGTCACGTTATTGTCGCCAAAGAGGATTTCGACCGTCTGCCGCCCGCGACCGAGATGGAAGAAGATATGCTCGACCTTGCCGCCGGGGTGCGGCGGACAAGCCGTCTCGCGTGCCAGATCTTGCTGACAGAGGCGATGGATGGGCTGACCGTGCACATCCCGGGCGAAAGCCGCAATATGCAGGGGCCGCGCTGAACCCAACCCTCGTCATCCCGGCGAAGGCCGGGATCTCGACCTCGCTTCCTGCCGCACCGGCGAGATCCCGGCCTTCGCCGGGATGATGATGGGGATGGTTCGGGCCATGCTTGCATTTCACCCCATCCCCCGCCATATGCGCCGCGGGAGTCGGGCGGACGTGGTCTTCGCCAACCCGGTCAGGTCCGGAAGGAAGCAGCCGCAACGAATTCGCCGCGGGTCGTTCCGGCTCCCACCCAATTTCCTCCTTCGACAAGATCGCGCATGACCCCTAAGACGGGACCATGAGCGATTCCGATGTCTCTTTCGAAGCATGGCCAACGGACTGTGCCGACGACGATCTGCATATCCTGCGCCTATCATATCTCGACGGCGGATTGAGTGCGACAAAGTTGATGGAGGATGGGCGGTATCGTCGTTTTTCCGTGAATTCCGATACGACGTCAGACATCGCACTTTCGGTGAAGATACTCAGTTATTCCAAGGCAGAAGTTTTTGAACTGCTGTTTCCGAGCGTCGTTGCATATCGCGTGCTGGACGAGCACAGCCTGACCGAGCTGTGGTCGCTCGAGCGACCCAATCATGCGATGTTCCGAGTAAAGGGTCACAGGTGGACGCAAGAATCGCCGATCAGTTTTGCATTCGCTGACGACAGGTCGTGGATGATCGTGACAGATTGGGATTGCGTCGAAGTGCTGACGACGGAGCCGCCGGTCATAAGGTCTCTTGGTAAAGCGACTTGCGAGATCGTCGAGGATTCGCACGTCGACGCTTCGGACGATGACCGTGTCCTCGCTGCGCCGCATATTCTAGACGGCGCCAAATTGACCAAGACCAAGAGGGTGCTTTAACGACGTGACGGATTCAGACGATATCTTTGCGGCCTCGGGCGTGGAGGCGCCGGACACGCCGGCGCCCCCGTCATCCGGCCCGTACCGCGTCCTCGCGCGCAAATATCGCCCGCAAACCTTTGCCGAACTGATCGGTCAGGATGCGATGGTCCGCACGCTCGGCAATTCGATCGCGCGCGACCGGCTGGCGCATGCGTTTCTGATGACCGGGGTGCGCGGGGTCGGCAAGACGTCGACCGCACGCCTGATCGCCAAGGCGCTCAACTGCATCGGCCCCGACGGGCAGGGCGGGCCGACGATCGATCCGTGCGGCGTGTGCGAACCGTGCCGCGCGATCACCGAAGGCCGGCATATCGACGTCATCGAGATGGACGCCGCGTCGAACACCGGCGTCGATGATGTGCGCGAAATTATCGAGGCGGTGCGCTACGCCGCGGTGTCGGCGCGCTACAAGATCTACATCATCGACGAAGTGCATATGTTGTCGCGTAACGCCTTCAATGCACTCCTGAAAACGCTCGAAGAACCGCCGCCGCACGTCAAATTCCTATTCGCGACGACCGAGGTCAACAAGGTGCCGGTGACGGTGCTGTCGCGCTGCCAGCGTTTCGACCTGCGCCGGATCACCCCCGACATGCTGTTCAGCCATTTCAGTTCGATCTTGCAGAAAGAGGGCATCGAGGCCGAGGCGCCCGCGATCTGGCTGATCGCCAACGCCGCCGAAGGGTCGGTGCGCGACGGCCTGTCGATTCTCGATCAGGCGATTGCCCATGCCGACCTTGATGGCGGCGGCAAAATCGGCGCCGATCAGGTGCGCGTCATGCTCGGCCTGTCCGACCGCACGTCGATTGCGCAGCTGATGACGACGATCCTCGACGGCGATAGCGCCGCCGCAATCGACCTGGCGCGCGCGCAATATGCGCTGGGCATCGAGCCGGTCGCGATGGTGCGCGGGCTGATGGACCTGACCCATGCGGTGACGCTCGCCAAAGTGTCGCGCCACGACGACCCCGCGCTGGCCGAGGCGGATCGCGAACGCATCGGCGATTGGGCACAGAAGCTCGGTTTCGCGCCGCTCAACCGACTTTGGCAGTTGCTGCTCAAGGGCCATGACGAAGTGCTGCGCGCGAACAATCCGCTCGAGCATCTGGAAATGCTGTTGCTGCGGGTGATTTATGCCGCGTCGATGCCCGATCCGGGAGAGCTGGCGAAGCTGCTGGAATCGGGGCGCGTGCCGACGATGCCGCTCGCAGCGCCGCCAGCGTCTGCAGGACAGGAAACCGCTGCCGCCGCAGCCGTCGCAGAGGCGGCACCCGCCACCGAGCTTCCCGCGACATCGCTGACGATCGCGCAGATTCACCAATTGCTCGAAAGCAGCGGCAATCACCGCCTCGCAGTGCAGGTGCATGATCATCTGCGGGTCATCGAACTCGAACCGGGCCAGCTGGTGTTTGCCGCCGTCCCGGCGCTGTCCGCGACGTTCCCGCGCGATCTGGGCGATGCGCTGCTCGCCGCCACTGGCAGCCGCTGGAATGTCCGCGCGGGCGAGGGCGATGCGCGGCCCAGCCTTGGGGAAATGCGCGCCGCGACCGCTGCGGACAATGAGGCGCGGATCCGCGAGTTGCCGGTCGTCAAGGCCGCGCTGGCGGCTTTTCCCGACGCCAGCCTTGAAGACCCCGCCGACAATCGCCATAAGTCCAATCCATGAAATCGATCGAAGAAATGATGAAGGCGGCGCAGGAAGCTGCGGCCACGGTGCAGGCGCAGATGCAGGAGGCGCAGGCGAAGCTCGACAGTGTCGAGGTCGAGGGCGTGTCGGGCGGCGGGCTGGTGCGGATTCTTGCCAGCGCCAAGGGCCGGATCAAGTCGATCAATATCGACGACAGCCTGATCGTGCCGTCGGACAAGCAGATGCTCGAGGATTTGCTCGCCGCCGCGTTCAACGACGCACGCGAAAAGGCCGACCGCGTCAGCAACGAAGAAATGGGCAAGATGACGAGCGGCCTGCCGCTGCCCCCGGGGTTCAAGCTGCCGTTCTGAGCGGCTTTGCCTTCGCTGTTCACCGCAGCGACATTGAATGCGCGCCAAGTTACGCCATATTAGCGATCAACACCCTATAAGAAGGGCGGAGCGTCCGGTCGTGGCGCCTGTCCAGGAGCCGCAATGACGCAATCTTTTCCGCTTTTGCCGCTGCGCGACATCGTCGTTTTCCCGCACATGATCGTGCCGCTGTTCGTTGGCCGTGACCGTTCGGTCGCTGCGCTGGAAACCGCGATGGAATCCGATAAGGAAATCTTCCTCGTCGCCCAGCTCGATCCGGGCGAGGACGATCCGCAGCGCGATGACCTGTATGACGTTGGCGTGATCGCCACCGTGCTTCAGCTTTTGAAGCTGCCCGACGGCACCGTTCGCGTGCTGGTCGAGGGCAAGGAACGCGCCAAGCTGGTTGCGCTGACCAACGACGACAAGACGGTGATGGCGAGCGTCAAGCCGATCGACGACACCGTCGACGGCAGCGTCGATACCGCCGCGTTGATGCGCTCGGTCGTCGATCAGTTCGAAAATTACGCCAAGCTCAACAAGAAGATGCCTGCCGAAACCGCGGTGCAGCTGTCGCAGATCGACGACGCCTCGCGCCTCGCCGACTCGGTGGCGGGCAATCTCAACATCAAGGTGTCCGACAAGCAGGCGCTGCTCGTCGAGGATACGCCGTCGAAGCGGCTCGAAATGGTGTTCGCCTTCATGGAAGGCGAGCTGGGCGTATTGCAGGTCGAAAAGAAGATCCGCGGTCGCGTGAAGCGCCAGATGGAAAAGAGCCAGCGCGAATATTATCTGAACGAGCAGCTCAAGGCGATCCAGCGCGAGCTGGGCAACGACAATGGTGAGGGCGGCGACGACCTTGCCGAATTGCAGCAGAAAATCGACGGCTTGAAGATGTCGAAAGAGGCCAAGACCAAGGCAAACGCCGAGTTGAAAAAGCTGCGCGCGATGGCGCCGATGTCGGCCGAGGCGACCGTTGTCCGCAACTATCTCGACACGTTGATCGGCCTGCCGTGGGGCAAGAAGTCGAAACTGAAAAAGGACATCGCCGCGGCGCAGGCCGTGCTCGACGATGACCATTATGCGCTCGAAAAGGTCAAGGACCGCATCGTCGAATATCTGGCGGTGCAGGCGCGCACCAACAAGCTGAAGGGGCCGATCCTGTGCCTCGTCGGTCCGCCGGGCGTCGGCAAGACGAGCCTCGGCAAGTCGATCGCCAAGGCGACCGGGCGCGAGTTCATCCGCCAGTCGCTGGGCGGCGTGCGCGACGAGGCCGAAATTCGCGGCCACCGCCGCACCTATATTGGCTCGCTGCCGGGCAAGATCGTCACCAACCTCAAAAAGGCGGGGACGATGAACCCGCTGTTCCTGCTCGACGAGATCGACAAGCTGGGCCAGGATTTTCGCGGCGATCCGGCGTCGGCGCTGCTCGAAGTGCTCGACCCCGAACAGAATGGCAAATTCCAGGACCATTATCTGGAAATCGATATCGACCTCAGCGACATCATGTTCGTCACCACTGCGAACTCGCTGAACCTGCCGCAGGCGCTGCTCGACCGCATGGAGATCATCCGGCTCGAAGGCTATACCGAGGACGAGAAGGTCGAGATTGCCAAGCTGCACCTGATCGCCAAGCAGATCGAGGCGCATGGGTTGAAGGACGGCGAATTCACGCTGACCGACGAAGGTCTGCGCGACCTGATCCGCTATTATACCCGCGAGGCCGGCGTCCGCACGCTGGAGCGCGAGATTGCGCGGCTGGCGCGCAAAGCGCTGCGCCGTATTCTTGAGGGCAAGGCCGAAAGCGTCACCGTCACGTCCGAAAATCTCAACGAGTTTTCAGGCGTGCGCAAATATCGCCACGGCATGGGCGATTTGGAGGATCAGATCGGCGCCGTCACCGGACTCGCGTGGACCGAAGTCGGCGGAGAATTGCTGACGATCGAGGCGGTCACCGCATCGGGCAAGGGGCAGGTGCGTACCACCGGCAAGCTCGGCGAAGTGATGACCGAGTCGGTGCAGGCCGCGCTGTCGTTCGTGAAAGCGCGCGCGCCCAGCTATGGCATCAAGCCCAGCCTGTTCGCGCGCAAGGACATCCATATCCATCTGCCCGAAGGCGCCGTGCCGAAGGACGGCCCGTCGGCGGGTGTCGGCATGGTGACCGCGATGATTTCGACCCTGACCGGGATTGCGGTGCGCCGCGATGTCGCGATGACCGGCGAAGTCACGCTGCGCGGCCGTGTGCTGGCGATTGGGGGCTTGAAGGAAAAGCTGCTCGCGGCGCTGCGCGGCGGCATCACGACCGTGCTGATTCCTGAAGAAAATGAAAAGGATCTGGTCGAAATCCCGGCGAACATCACGACGGGGTTGAAGATCATTCCGGTCAGCCATGTCGATGAGGTGCTCGCGGTCGCATTGGTCAGCCCGATCGTCCCGATCGAGTGGACCGAGGCCGACGAACTGGCCGCGTCGCCGCCGCATGTCCCCGGATCGGACCCTGAGACAACGATTCGCCACTGACCCCGGTTGATTGGCGGCGCATAACCCCGCTTTTCGTCGCAAAATCGTCGTTTATCCGCCGTTTTCGCCCTTTTTTGCTTTGACAAGGCAGGGCGAAACGGCGTTAGTGGCGCCCCATGGCACGACCATGAATCATTCAATCAACCAAAAGCAGGGGTTCCTTAGGCATGAACAAACAAGACCTGATCGCCGCCGTCGCTGACTCGAGCGGCCTGACCAAGGGTGACGCGAGCAAAGCCGTCGAAGCCGTGTTCGAAGCGATCACCGGTTCGCTCAAAAAGGGTGGCGAAGTTCGTCTCGTTGGTTTCGGCACCTTCGCCGTCAGCAAGCGCAAGGCATCGACCGGTCGCAACCCGCGCACCGGCGAAACGATGACCATTGCGGCGTCGAACCAGCCCAAGTTCAAGGCCGGCAAGGCGCTCAAGGATGCGGTCAACTGATTGGCCAGCCCTTTGGGTAGGAATATTTCAGGCCGCGGCGAAAGCTGCGGCCTGATTTGCATCGGGGCGGTAGTTTCGACGAGCGCGTTGGTTCCCTCGGTGGGTTCGGCGAAATCGGCGTTGCATTCATCGGTGCAGCGGCTATGGCCGTCCGGCTTTCGGGCGTCGGCCATTCGGTCGGACCCGGACGGGCGCGTAGCTCAGTGGTAGAGCACACCCTTCACACGGGTGGGGTCGCAGGTTCAATCCCTGCCGCGCCCACCATGGCTCGATCGGACAGTGTGGAAGTGAAACCGCGCCTGACCGGACCATTCATCGCCTATTCAATGCCTTTGCATTAGAGAGACGGCCATGACCCCCACCCTGACCTTCTCGCTCATCTTGGCCTTGCTGCTCACTGCGGCCATGCCTGCGGCCGCGCGCGGCAATCGCGATCAGGATCATCTGCGCGAAGCGGCAGCGCAGGGGCAGGTCATTCCGCTCAACCGGCTGATCGCCGACGTGCGTTCGCGCGCGCCGTATAGCGAGATGGAATATCTGGGCGGGCCGCAGTTCGATGCGGGCCGCATGATCTATGCGCTGAAGTTCATGGACGGCAGCCAGGTGGTCGTCGTTTTTGTCGATGCCCGCACCGGCCGGATCGTCGGTCGCAAACCCTGATAATCTGAAAATGGCGAAGTTCCGGGCGCAACGACATTTTGCGATGATCGTTCGGACTTGATACACAGTCGAAACATGCGGCCGGTGCGACCGGTCAGCAAAGGAAAGGCGTCCGAATGCGGATCTTGATTGTCGAAGACGAACCCACCCTCGGCCCGCAGCTGAAGGCGACGCTTGAATCGACTGGCTATGCGGTCGATCTGGCGACCGACGGCGAGGATGGCCATTTCCTTGGCTCGACCGAAAATTACGATGCCGCGATCCTCGACCTCGGGCTGCCCGAGATTGACGGGCTGACCGTGCTCGACCGTTGGCGCCGCGAGAAGCGCAATTTCCCGGTGCTGGTGCTCACCGCGCGCGACAGCTGGTCGGACAAGGTTGCGGGGCTTGATGCCGGCGCCGACGATTATCTCGCCAAGCCGTTCCAGACCGAAGAGCTGATCGCCCGCCTGCGCGCGCTGATCCGCCGCGCCGCGGGCAATGCGTCGAGCGAGTTGACCGCGGGTCAGGTGCGCCTCGACACACGTTCGGGCCGCGTCACGCTCGCCGGTGAAGCGGTGAAACTGACCGCGCAGGAATATAAGCTGCTTTCGTACCTTCTCCACCACAAGGGCAAGGTCGTGTCGCGCACCGAATTGATCGAACATATTTATGATCAGGACTTCGACCGCGATTCGAACACGATCGAAGTGTTCGTGACGCGCATCCGCAAAAAATTGGGCGCCGACATTATCACCACGATCCGCGGTCTGGGCTACCAGCTCGACGATCCGCAGGGCTGAACCGTTCGGCCATGGCCGATATGGACCCCAGTGCGACAGGCGTGACAGCCCGCGAACCGGTGGACAAGCCGGTCGCGCTGACCAGCCGGATCACCGGATCGCTCGCGCGGCGCATGATCGCGATTGCGGCGCTGTGGATTTCGGTGCTGCTGATTGGCGGCGGCTTTGCGCTCGACCGCGTGCTGACCGGCGCGATCACCCGCAATTTCGATTCCAGCCTCGAATATGTGCTGATCGCGATGATCCGTTCGTCCGAAATCGGCCCGGATGGCGAGGTGCGGCTGGTCGAACCGCTTGGCGACCAGCGGTTTCTTGAACCGTACAGCGGCCTGTACTGGCAGATCAGCGGCGGAACGCAGGAGCCCTATCGTTCGCGCTCGCTGTGGGAACGGTCGCTGAAGGCGCCGACCCCGCATATCGACGACGAAATCCATATCTATGACAGCAACCAGTTCCCCGACGAAGAGCTGCGCGTGCTCGAACGCAATGTCATCTTGCCGGGCAGCAAGGTCAGCTGGCGGTACCAGATCGCCCAATCGCGCGAGGCACTGGACACACAGGTCGGTGCGGTGCGCGCGACGCTGATCCCCAGCCTGGCGTTGCTCGGCCTCGGCCTCCTGATCCTCGCCGCGCTCCAGACCTTCTATGGCCTCTGGCCGCTGCGTCATATCCGGCGCGCGATCGCGGCGATGCGCGGCGGGCAGAATCGGCGGGTCGACGCGCCGCTGCCGCTGGAAGTGCAGCCTATGGTCGATGAGCTCAACGCGCTGCTCGCGCATAACGAAAAGCAGGCCGAGGAAGCGCGGCTGCACGCCGGGAATCTCGCCCATGCCCTCAAAACCCCGCTCACCGTGCTGCTCAACAGCGCTACCAGCCAGACATCGCTGCTTGCGGAAACGGTACGGCGCGAGGCGGCGACGATGCAGCGGCAGGTCGAGCATCATCTGGCGCGCGCGCGCGCCGTCGGACGCCGCGGCGCGGCGCAGGCGCGCGCGAATGTCCGCGAAAGCGTCGACAGTGTGACTCGCGCGGTGGCGCTGCTTTATCCCAAGGTGCGGCTCGACGCGGCGGGCGACAAGCAGTTGGTCGCGCGGGTCGAGCGCCAGGATCTCGACGAACTGGTCGGCAATCTGCTCGAAAACGCTGCCAAATATGGCGGCGGCAGCGTCTTTGTGACGATCCAGCGCGACGGCGCAATGGCCGAGATACTCGTCGAGGACGACGGGGCCGGGATATCCCCCGCCGATCGCACCCGCATCTTTGATCGCGGGGTCCGGCTCGACAGCGGTAAGCCGGGGACCGGGTTGGGTCTGGCGATCGTTCGCGATGTCGCCGAAATTTACGGGGGCAGCATCGCGCTCGAAGAGAGCGAGGATCTGGGCGGGCTGTTGGTGCGGCTGCGGCTGCCCGCGGGCTAGAGTGCCTGAAAACTCGGGCCGTTTCGGGCACTCCCCATCGGTTCACCGCACAATCCGCCCATATTGTCCACGCAACTGAATGTCCCGTCTTGCGGGGCGCCGACACTTGCCAGAAGGGGCGACGGGAACTCGCGGGGGCGGCTCATTGAAGGAGTAGGGTCATGCTTACCGTTTCCAAAAGACCAAAAACATTTTTGTTGCTCGCCATGCTGGCCGGCACCGCGCCCGTCAGCCTTGCGGCACAGTCGCAGGAGCCGCCGCAGGAGCCGCCGCAGGAGGCTCCCGCCGACGGCGACGTCATGGCGACCGTCTATGGCACGCTGCCGACACCCGATCAGATGACCAAGGGGCCGCAGGTCGAAGGCATCATCTCGGCGCGCAGCGACGGCCGGATGCGGGTTCGCACCGCCGATGGTACTGACACTATCATCGCGATTGCCGATTATACCAAGATCAAGTCCAAGGGCGGCTTCCTGGGCCTGAACAGCAACAAGCTGGCGGCGGATTCGCTGCTTAATGGCCTGCCGGTCACCGTCGATACCCTGCAATGGGACGGCGGCCTGGTGGCTAGCGAAGTCGATCTCAAGAGCAAGGATCTGCGGACCGCATCGATGATCCGCACCGGCACTGACCAGCGCTTTGCCGAACAGACCGCGGCGACCGAAGCCTTGCGCAGCCGCGTTGGTGATATCGATCAATATAACGTCAAAAGCACGATCAACGTGAACTTCGACACGGGCAAGGCGGTGTTGTCATCGCAAGCGAAAGCCGACCTTTGCGCCGCGGCTACCCAGGCCGAAGCGATGGACAACGCCCTGCTACTGGTCGTCGGCTACACCGATTCCACGGGTACTGAGGAAATCAATCAGGAACTGAGCGAAAAGCGCGCAGGCCGCGTCGTCAACCACCTCCAGCAGGCCTGCCGCTGGAAACCCTATCGCATGCTGACCCCGACCGGCATGGCCGAAGCCGATCCGGCGGCGGACAATAGCACCCCCGAAGGCAAGGCGATGAATCGCCGCGTCGCGGTGAATGTGCTGGTCAGCAAGGGTCTCGACGGCATGTAATTAAACGCGCCGGGAGCGGGTCGAACCCGTTCCCGGTTGCGCATTGACAGGCTCAGGCGGCGGTGACCACCAGCCCGCGCTGCACCGCGGGCCGCGCCAGCCCGGCGTCGAGCCAGCGCTGGACATGCGCGAAACGGTCAAAGCCGACTATCTCGGCGGCTTCGTAAAAGCCGATCAGATTGCGCACCCAGCCGAGCAACGAAATATCGGCGATGCTGTAGTCATCGCCCATCACCCACGACCGATCGGCGAGCCGCGCGTCGAGGACGCCGAGCAATCGCGCCGATTCCGCCGCATAACGATCGCGCGGACGCTTGTCGGCGTATTCGCGCCCGGCGAATTTGTGGAAGAAACCGAGCTGGCCAAACATCGGTCCGACGCCGCCCATCTGCCACATCACCCACTGGATCGTCTCATAGCGTCGGGCCGGATCAGCCGCGAGCAACTGGCCGCTATTATCGGCGAGATAGATCAGGATCGCCCCCGACTCCCACAGCGCGAGCGGCGTGCCGCCGGGACCATAGGGGTCATAAATCGCCGGGATCTTGCCGTTGGGATTGAGCGCGAGAAACGCCGGGTCGTGGCTTTCGTTCGCCATGATGTCGATCCGGTGCGCCTCATAGGGCAGCCCGGTTTCCTCGAGCATGATCGCCGCTTTGACGCCGTTCGGGGTCGGGGCGGAAAAAAGTTGGAGCCGATCGGGGTGTTGCGCGGGCCAGCGGGCGAAAATGGGGTGCGCCGCGCTCACGCGCCCGCCTCGCGCACCTGCTGGTGATGGCGGATCACTTCTTCGATGATGAAGCGCAGGAACTTTTCGCTGAATTCGGGGTCGAGATCGGCATCGCGCGCCAGCGAACGCAGCCGCTCGATCTGCCGTTCCTCGCGGCCGGGATCTGCGGGAGGCAGGCCTTCGCGCGCCTTGAGTTCGCCCACCGCCTTGGTCACCTTGAACCGTTCAGCGAGCATATAGACGAGCGCCGCGTCGATATTGTCGATGCTCTGGCGAAAGCGGCTCAGTTGGTCGTCCATGGGTGCGCGGCTCCTGTTGCGTGCGGCACGCTTGGCACCGGGCAGGGGGCTCATGCAAGCCGAAAGTCGTTGCAAAATGGCGGCCGCACGGCCAAGGCTCGCCGCATCATGACTGCCGAAATCCACCAGCTCCACGGCGACCGGCCCCCCTCGCTCGACCCGATGATGGCGCTCGTCGCCGCCGACATGAACGAGGTGAATTCGGTCATTCTCGACCGCATGCAATCCGAAGTGCCGCTGATCCCCGAACTCGCCGGTCACCTGATTGCGGGCGGCGGAAAACGGATGCGGCCGATGCTGACGCTCGCGTGCGGCAAGCTGCTCGACTATCCGGGTCGTCGCCATTGCAAACTCGCCGCGGCGGTTGAATTCATCCACACCGCGACCCTGCTTCATGACGATGTCGTCGACAAATCGGACCTGCGCCGCGGGCGCAAGACCGCGAACCTGATCTGGGGCAACAGCGCGTCGGTGCTGGTCGGCGATTTCCTGTTCAGCCGCGCGTTCGAGGTGATGGTCGAGGACGGGTCGCTCAAAGTGCTCAAGATCCTGTCGCGCGCGTCGGCGGTGATTGCCGAGGGCGAGGTCAACCAGCTGTCGGCGCAGCGCCGCATTGAGACGAGCGAAGACCAGTATCTGGCGATCATCAACGCCAAGACCGCCGAGCTGTTCGCCGCGGCGTGCAAGATCGCCGCAGTCGTGGCCGAACGCGACGAGGCGACCGAAGCCGCGCTCGACGCCTATGGCCGCAATTTAGGGATAGCCTTCCAGCTCGTCGACGATGCGATCGACTATGTCTCGGACGCCGAAACCATGGGCAAGGGGGTCGGCGACGACTTCCGCGATGGCAAGGTCACGCTGCCCGTCATTCTCGCTTATGCGCGCGGCAGCACCGAGGAGCGCGACTTCTGGAAGCTCGCGATCACCGGTCACCGGACCGCGGACGAAGACCTGCTGCACGCCACCCGCCTGCTCCACAAGCATGGCACGATCGAAGACACGCTGGCGCGCGCGCGGCATTATGGCCAGCGCGCGGTTGACGCGATCGGCGGCTTTCGCGCCAGCCAGGCCAAAGCGGCGCTGACCGAAGCGGTCGCCTTCGCCATCGCGCGGGCTTATTAGTATCGGAATCAATCCTCCCCTTCAGGGGAGGGCAGCGAGACTTGCCAGCTTGCTGGCTTAGTCGCAGCGGGTGGGGTCCATCGGCCTACCCCACCCCAACCCCTCCCCTGAAGGGGAGGGGTTATTTGGGAGGAACGGATTTGTCGATGATGGGTCCGGTTGCGGAAACACCCGACGCCTATATCGCCGCTTTATCCGGCTGGCAGTTGGAGCGTTGCCGGATGATGCGGGCCGCCATCATGGCTGCCGCGCCCTTCGAAGAAACGATCAAATGGACCAACCTCGTCTTTATGACGAACGGCCCGTCCATGCTGATCCGCGCCGAGGAGCAGCGCGTGCTGCTCGGCTTCTGGCGGGGCAAGCGGCTGCGCGACGTTGAACCGCGGATCAAGGCGAGCGGCAAATATGAACTCGGCAATCTGGTGTTGACCGAAGTAACCGAAGTCACCGCGGAACAGGTCGCCCGCCTGGCGGCCGAGGCGTATCGGCTCAACATCGAACTTGGCAACCCGGCGGCGCGCACCTGATGCAGCCGCTGCCGATCGATCAGGTATTGCCCGACATCATGGCAGCACTGGTGCTCAAACCCAATGCCGTCGTTGTGGCACCGCCGGGGGCGGGCAAGACGACGCGCGTGGCGCCCGCATTGCTGGCCCAGCCGTGGTGCAGCGGCGACGTCTGGCTGCTCTCGCCCCGCCGCCTGGCGGCGCGCGCCGCGGCGGAGCGGATTGCCGACGAGATGGGCGAGCCGGTCGGCGGTAGGGTCGGCTATGCGACGCGGCTCGACAGCAAGCAGTCGGCAGCGACGCGGCTGCTGGTGATGACGCCCGGGCTGTTCCGCAACCGCATCCTTGCCGATCCCGAACTCACCGGCGTGTCGGCGGTGCTGTTTGACGAGGTCCACGAACGCAGCCTCGACGGCGACTTCGCGCTGGCTTTAGCGATCGATGCGCAGCAGGGTTTGCGCGACGATCTGCGGCTCATCGCCATGTCCGCGACGCTCGACGGCGCGCGGTTCGGGGCGCTGCTTGGCAATGCGCCGGTCTTGTGCAGCGAGGGCAAGATATTCCCGCTTGACCTGCGCAATATCGGCCGCCGCGCCGAGGATCGGCTGGAGGCTAGCGTGCTGGGCGCGGTGCGGCAGGCGATGTCCGATGAGGCCGACGGTGATATGCTGTGTTTCTTGCCGGGCGCCGCCGACATCGAGCGTGCCGCGGTGGCGGTCGAGGCGGCCGGGTTGCCGCTCGTCGTCCACCGCCTGCACGGCCAGATCGACCCGGCATTGCAGCGCAAGGCGCTCGTCCGCGATCCCGATGGCGGGCGCAAACTGATCCTCGCGACGAGCATCGCCGAAACCAGCTTGACCATCGACGGCGTGCGGATCGTCATCGATGCCGGACTGTCGCGGCGGCCGCGCTTCGACAAGGCGGCGGGGATTGCCCGGCTCGTCACCGAACGCGCCAGCCAGGCGTCGGCAACGCAGCGCGCCGGGCGCGCGGCGCGACAGGGGCCGGGGGTTGCCTATCGCTTGTGGGAAGCCGCCGCGACCGCGGGGATGCCGCCTTTCGATCCGCCCGAAATCCACGAGAATGACTTGATGCCCGTGGTGCTCGACTGCGCGAGTTGGGGGATTATCGATCCGCGCCAATTGGGCTGGCTCGATCCGCCGTCGCCAGCCGCGATTGCAGATGCCAAAACGCGCTTGCAAGCGATCGGTGCACTTGGCGAGGATGGGCGCATCACCGCGCACGGCAAGGCACTCGCCGCGATCCCGTTGCCGGTGCCGCTTGCACACATGCTGCTCGACGCGGCGCGCGCGGGGGAAGGGGAGATGGCCGGGCGGCTCGCGGTGCTGCTCACCGAAGCGGGGCTCGGTGGGCGCGGCGTCGATGTCGACGCGCGGCTCGGGCGCTGGCGCGGGCAGCGCGGCGAACGCAGCGAAGGCGCGGTCCGGCTGGCACGGCGGCTCGCGAGCATCGGCGACAAGCTGGCGGCAGGGACCGATGATGTGGCACCGCGCTCGATCGGCGGCTGGATCGCCACGGCGTGGCCCGACCGCGTCGCGCGCCAGCGGGCGGGGCAGCGCGGCGAATATCTCAGCGTCGGCGGCCGCGCCTACCGCATCGACCCGGTCGAACCGCTTGGCGGTAGCGAATGGCTCGCGATCGCTGACGCGCAGGGCCATGCTGCCGGGGTCCGCATCCTCGCCGCGGCGCCAATCGAGCAGGCCGAGGTCGAGGCGATCTTCGCCGACCGCATCGTCGCGCACGCCGCGAGCAGTTATGACGCCGTCAGCGACCGCGTCGATCACCGCCGCGAACGGCGGCTCGGCGCGATCGCGCTGACCAGCGGGCAAGCCGGGCGCAGCGACAATGTCGAGGAGGACATCGCGCTGCGGCTGGCGGCGGTGCGCAACAAGGGGCTGGGGCTGATCGGCTGGGGTCCGGCGGCGCAGGCGCTGCGCCAACGCGCAACCTTTGCGGGCATCGATACGCTGTCCACCGGGGCGCTCGCCGACAGCCTCGACATCTGGATGCCGCCGCTGCTCGCGGGATGCCGCGGGCTGCGCGACATCGGCGATCGCAAGCTGACCGACGCGCTGATGGGGCTGCTCGACTGGTCGGCGCGGCAGTTGCTCGAAAAACATGCCCCCGCCGGTTATCTCACTCCGGTCGGCAGCCGCCATCCGATCGATTATGGCGCCGACGGCGGTCCGACGGTCAGCGTCAGGGTACAGGAGTTGTTCGGGCTGGCGCGCCATCCGGTGATCGGTGATCCGCCGGTGCCGCTAGTGCTCGCGCTGACCTCACCCGCGCACCGCCCGATCCAGACGACGCGCGACCTCGTCAGCTTTTGGGGTGGCAGCTGGCACGATGTGGCGCGGGAGATGCGTGGTCGTTACCCCAAGCATAGCTGGCCCGATGACCCCGCCAATGCGCGCCCGACCTTGATGACCAAGGCTGCGCAGGCGCGGCGCGACGGGGCATAACGTTGGCCCTTTTCGCGGCGCCGCCAACCCGCTAAGGCGACGGAAACCAACCGAAGCAGGATTGTCCCGATGAAAGCGCGCATTTTCCAGAAACCCAAAAATGCGATGCAGTCGGGGCGCGCCGGTACGCAGCGCTGGATGCTGGAATTCGCTCCGGCTGAAGCGCGCAAGCCCGATCCGCTGATGGGCTGGGCGGGCAGCGGCGATACGCAGCGGCAGATCCGGCTCGGCTTTGCGAGTCAGGCCGAAGCGGTGGCTTATGCGGAGCGCAACGGGATCGATGTCGAGGTGATTGCACCGCCGGTACGGACGCTGAAGATTCAGGCATACGCGGACAATTTCCGGTAAAGGACTATCCGTCTCCCCCGCGACGGCGGGGGTCGCTAGAGATGTAGCGCAAAGCCGACTGCGGTCCCCGCCTTCGCGGGGGCGACGAAATTATTCGCTGTCCGGCTGCAACAGCTTGTGCAGATGCACCACCACATATTTCATTTCGGCATCGTCGACCGTCCGCTGCGCCGCGGCGCGCCAAGCCTTTTCCGCCGACTTATAGTCGGGGAACAGCCCGACGACGTCGAGGTTGTGGAGGTCGACAAAGTCGGTGCGCTGCGGATCGCTGACGCGTCCACCGAACACGAGATGCAATTTGCTCATGGCTGCTGTCCTTGCGGGTCGGGGAGAAGGCGCGGCCCCTAACAGCGCGGCGCCGCTACGGCAAGCCGGTCAATCGTCCTTGCGGCCCTTGGGTAGCAACGACCCGAGCAGCGCGCCAATCGCAACCGCCCCGGCGACCAGCGCCATCGGCTGCTTTTCGGCCGCTTCCTTCAGCTTGCTGTTCGCGCGCTTGGCCTGGACCTTACCCTTTTCATACACTTCGCCCGCGGCCTCGCGCGCGACGCCTGCCTGTTCGCTGGCTTTGTGGGCGAAATCTTCGGTCACGGCGCGGGCGCGGCCATAGCCGTCCTGAATCCGCGCCTTCGCCGCCTCGGCGGTCAGCCGCGCATTCTCGGCGGTTTTCTCGGCAAGTTCACTCGCTTTGGCGCGCGCGTCGCTGGCGGTTTCACTGAACGGCTTCATCGTCATTCTCCACTGGTTCGCTTGTTTCGCCGTCGTCGGCATATATTTCGTCGGCCGCATCGTCGGCGGGGTGCAGGCGATCGGTGATCGCGTTCGCCATATCCTGAATCTTGCGCGTTAGTCGCGGCGCATGTTCCTTGATCGGTTCGCGCAGCAGCCACGCCACCCCGGCCACAGCGGCGAGCGCGATTGGCAGGCGATTATTGCGAAACTCGCGGCGCACAGCATGCGCCGCGTCATCAACTTTGGCATTGAGCCGGTATTTGCCGCGATCGACGAGCGCGCCGGGCTTCAGCGCTGCCTTGGCGACGTCGAGCCGCCGGTGCAACTCGGCGCGCTGGAGCATCGAACGGCGCGCCGCGGCGATCAGGCGGTTACGCGTCCGCGCCATCGTCAATCCCCTCATTGGTCAGGTCGCGCCGCAGTGCGGTGCGAATATCGCCATAATGGCTGTGCGCGCGCCACCCGGCGATCGCTGCAATCATCAGCAGCGCCGATACGACAACCAGGGTCGCCAGCAGCGGCCCAAGCTGCGGCGAGAGCGCCAATATCGCGCCGAACGCCAGCGCCAGTAACGCGACACCCGCTGCGGTCGCCGCCACGCCGCCCCAGATCGCCGCGCGGCTGGCACCGTGCAGTGCCAGCTCACCGCGCGCTTCGATCAGCGCGAACTCGGCCCGTGCGGTCGCCGAAAGATTGTCGACGACATCGCCGACAATCTGTTCGAGCGGCACCGGCGGCGGCGCGACCGGCGGCCCGTCGGGCGCGTAGCCGTGACTTATGCCGTCAAAGCTGCGCTCGTCGGAAATGGGCGGGAGCGTCGGATCTGCGGATGGCAAAACCTTGTCAATCGTTCGAGCCGCCCTTGAGCATGCGGGCGAGCACAAAGCCGATCACCGTTGCGGCGCCGACCGCGATCGCCGGGTTCTTCTTGACCATATCCTTGGTCGAAGCGGCGAGCTCGTCGAGGTCCTTCTTGTCGAGCGTCGAGGCAAGGCCGGCGACGGTCGCGGCAGCCGAGCGGGCGTAATCGCCATATTGCTTGCCGAATTTGGTATCGACGGTGCCGGCGCTGTCTTCCAGCATCTTGGCGAGGTTACCGACCGCGTCGGCGGCCTTGCCCTTGCCCTTGGTCGCGGCGTCGCGCGCCTTGGCCGATGCCTGATTGGCGAGCGTCGTCGCTTCACCCTTCAGCGAGGCGGCCTTTTTCGTCGCTTCCGACTTGATGGTGTCGCGCGTCGCAACCAGCTGGTCGCGGATCGGATGATCCTTGGCGGCTTTCACCGTCGCGGGCTTGCGCGCGGGCGCAGCCTTGGTGGCGCCAGCCTTTCCGGGTGCCTTGGGGCGCGGGGCGGCGGATTTGGTCGTCGCGGGAGTAGCGGGCTTGGCCATGGCGTTGTCCTCTTCTTCTTGTGTCGGGCGCCGCATTGGCGAACATCCCTTTGGTCCTGCCTGAATATATAGCAAGAGCGGCCCATTGGTTCCATAGGCCAGCAAAATTCCTATCCATTATTGCGATTCCCGCGTCGCGCCGATAACAGGCGGGCGCCTTACCAAACCGGCCGATCGCTGGCCGCCAGCAGGACACCAATCATGACCGCCATCATCGACATCCACGGCCGCGAAATCCTCGACAGCCGCGGCAACCCCACCGTCGAAGTCGATGTGCTGCTCGAAGACGGCAGCTTTGGCCGCGCCGCGGTGCCCTCGGGTGCCTCGACCGGCGCCCACGAAGCCGTCGAACTGCGCGATGGCGACAAGAGCCGCTATCTGGGCAAGGGCGTGATCAAGGCGGTCGCCGCGGTCAACGGCGACATCGCCGACGCGTTGATCGGCCTCGACGCCGAGGACCAGCGCGAACTCGACATGGCGATGATCGACCTCGACGGCACGGCGAACAAGAGCCGCCTCGGCGCCAACGCGATCCTCGGCGTCAGCCTCGCCGCCGCCAAGGCCGCGGCCGACGCTCGCGGCCTGCCGCTCTATCGTTATGTCGGCGGCGTGTCGGCGCGCACGCTTCCCGTTCCGATGATGAACATCATCAACGGCGGGGAACATGCCGACAATCCGATCGACGTGCAGGAATTCATGATCATGCCCGTCGGCGCTGGCCGCATCGCCGAAGCGGTGCGCTGGGGCAGCGAGATTTTTCACACGCTGAAGAAAGGCCTGTCGTCCAAAGGCCTCGCCACCGCGGTCGGCGACGAGGGCGGCTTCGCCCCGAACCTCGCCTCGACGCGCGCCGCGCTCGACTTCATCGCCGCCTCGGTCGACCAGGCGGGCTTCAAGCTCGGCACCGACGTCGTGCTTGCGCTCGATTGCGCCGCGACCGAATTCTTCAAGAACGGCAAATATGAAATCAGCGGCGAAGGCCTGTCCTTGAGCCCCGAGCAGATGGCCGAATATCTTGCCGCGCTCGTCAACGACTATCCGATCAAGTCGATCGAAGACGGCATGAGCGAAGATGATTTTGTGGGCTGGAAGGCGCTCACCGATCTCGTCGGCGACAAGTGCCAGCTCGTCGGCGACGATCTGTTCGTCACCAACCCGCTGCGCCTGGAACAGGGGATCAAGGACGGCCTCGCCAACTCGCTGTTGGTCAAGGTCAACCAGATCGGCACGCTGTCTGAAACGCTCGACGCGGTCGATATGGCGCACCGCGCGCGTTACACGGCGGTGATGTCGCACCGTTCGGGCGAAACCGAGGATTCAACGATCGCCGACCTCGCGGTCGCGACCAACTGCGGCCAGATCAAGACCGGTAGCCTCGCGCGATCGGACCGGCTCGCGAAATACAACCAGCTGATCCGCATCGAGGAAGAGCTGGGCGACATGGCGCGCTATCCGGGGGCGGCGATTTTCGGTTGAGCGCAAAGCTGCGGAAAACTGTGACCTGATGCCTTGACGCCATGAATCAACTCTGATTCAAGGGCCGGAATGACGCAGCGCCATAAACTCCGCAAATCGATGAACCGGGCCGTTGGCCCCGCGGTCGCGGTGATCGCGGTGTTGGCGATGATCGGTTACATCATTCTGGGACCGACCGGGCTTTATGCCTGGGGCGATTATAGCCAGTCGGTCGAAAAGAAGCGCGTGGTGCTTTCCGAACTGGCGAAGAAAGAGAGCGAGCTTGAGAACCGCGTCAACTTGCTCGACCGGCGGCGCGTCGATCCCGATCTGGCCGAGGAATATGTGCGCGAAAAGCTGGGCGCCTATCACCCCGATGAGGTGATCATTCCGATGGAACCTGCGGCGAAACGCTGACTCACTCAAAGTCCTCTCCTTCAGGGGAGGGCAGCGAGACTTGCCAGCTTGCTGGCTTAGTCGCAGCGGGTGGGGTCCAGCGGCCTTGCACGACGCCGACATGCCCCACCCCAACCCCTCCCCTGAAGGGGAGGGGCTTAGATATGCTGCATACGTAAGTTTGCATTGCTGCCGCCCCCAAGCGGGCGTTGCCAAACCCACTTTGCGGCTCCTATAGGGAGCCTTGCCGTAACGGCTAACTGCAAAGGAACCCGCCTTGGCCAAAGCACCCGCGCGCGCACCTGCCGCGCCAAAAAAGACTGCGTCCACGCCCGCCGCCGCGACCAACCGCGAACAACCGCGCGATCCCGTCTCCTACGACGCGACGCCCGAGGAGCTGGAGCAATTCTACCGCGAAATGCTGCTGATCCGCCGTTTCGAGGAAAAGGCGGGACAGCTGTATGGGCTCGGGCTGATCGGTGGTTTCTGTCATCTGTATATCGGCCAGGAAGCCGTCGCGGTGGGTTTGCAGTCGGCGCTGGACGGCGACAAGGACAGCGTCATCACCGGTTACCGCGACCATGGTCACATGCTCGCCTACGGGATCGACCCCAAAGTCATCATGGCTGAACTAACCGGCCGCGCCGCGGGGATCTCGCGCGGCAAGGGCGGCTCGATGCACATGTTCAGTGTCGAGCATAAATTTTATGGCGGCCACGGCATCGTCGGCGCACAGGTGTCGCTCGGCACGGGCCTCGCCTTTGCGCACAAATATCGCGACGATGGTGGGGTCGCGATGTCCTATTTCGGCGACGGCGCGTCGAACCAGGGGCAGGTGTACGAGAGCTTCAACATGGCCGAGCTGTGGAAGCTGCCGATCATATTTGTTATCGAGAACAACCAATATGCGATGGGCACGTCGGTCAACCGCTCGTCGGCCGAGGACCAGCTCTATCGCCGCGGCGAAAGCTTCCGCATTCCCGGCATGCAGGTCGACGGCATGGACGTGCTCGCGGTGCGCGGCGCCGCCGAAGCCGCACTTGAATGGGTGCGTGCGGGCAAGGGGCCGGTGCTGATGGAGCTCAAAACCTATCGCTACCGCGGCCATTCGATGTCCGACCCGGCCAAATATCGCAGCCGCGAGGAAGTGCAGGCGGTGCGCGACAAGTCGGACGCGCTGGAACATCTGAAAAAGGTGATGCTCGACGCGGGCATCACCGAAGAGAAGTTCAAGGATATCGACAAGGAAATCCGGGCGATCGTAGCGGAATCGGCCGACTTCGCCGAGAGCGCCCCCGAACCCGACCTTCCCGACCTTTATACCGACGTGCTGGTGGAGCAATATTGAGATGGCCATCGAATTGAAGATGCCGGCGCTGTCGCCGACGATGGAAGAAGGCACGCTCGCCAAATGGCTCGTCAAGGAAGGCGATACGGTCAAATCGGGCGACATCCTCGCCGAGATCGAAACCGACAAAGCGACGATGGAATTTGAAGCGATCGACGAAGGCACGATCGGCCAGATCCTGATCGCCGAGGGCACCGACAATGTGAAGGTCGGTACCGTGATCGCGACGATTACGAGCGAGGGGGAAGAAGCTGCGGCCCCGACACCCGCGCCTGCGCCCGCTGCCGAAGCGCCGAAGGCCGATACACCCAAAGAGGACGCGCCCAAGAAAGCCGAAAGCGGCACCGAACAACTCGCCGTCAAGGCGAAGGCCGCGGTCGCTGACCCCGCCATCCCCGAAGGCACCGCGATGGTCCGCCTGACCGTCCGCGAAGCTTTGCGCGACGCGATGGCCGAGGAAATGCGCGCCGACGACCGGGTGTTTGTGATGGGCGAGGAAGTCGCCGAATATCAGGGCGCATACAAGGTCACCCAGGGCCTGCTCGACGAATTCGGCGCGCGCCGCGTCATCGACACCCCGATCACCGAATATGGCTTTGCCGGGCTGGGCGCGGGTGCGGCGATGGGCGGGCTGAAGCCGGTCATCGAATTCATGACCTTCAACTTCGCGATGCAGGCGATCGACCACATCATCAACTCGGCGGCGAAGACCAACTATATGTCGGGCGGCCAGATGCGCTGCCCGATCGTGTTCCGCGGCCCGAACGGCGCCGCATCGCGCGTCGGCGCGCAGCACAGCCAGAATTTCGCGCCTTGGTATGCCAGCGTTCCCGGCCTGATCGTGATCGCGCCCTATGACGCCGCCGATGCCAAGGGGTTGCTGAAGGCGGCGATCCGGACCGAAGACCCGGTCGTCTTTCTCGAAAACGAACTGCTCTATGGTCGCAGCTTCGACGTTCCAGATCTTCCCGGCCACGTCCTGCCGATCGGTCAGGCGCGGATCATGCGTCCGGGCAAAGACGTTACCGTCGTCAGCTATTCGATCGGCGTCGGGCTCGCGCTCGAGGCCGCCGAGCAACTGGCGGGTGAGGGCATTGACGCCGAGGTCATCGACCTGCGCACCTTGCGCCCGCTGGATACGGCGACGGTGCTCGCGAGCCTCAACAAGACCAACCATCTCGTCGTCGTCGAGGAAGGCTGGCCGACCTGTTCGATCGCCAGCGAACTGGCGATGGTCGCGATGGAGCAGGGCTTCGACGATCTCGACGCGCCGGTGATGCGCGTGTGCAACGAAGACGTGCCGTTGCCCTATGCCGCCAATCTGGAGAAGGCGGCGCTGATCGATGTGCCGCGTGTCGTTGCGGCGGTGAAGGCGGTCCGCAATCTCTAAAGCGTCGCCCCCGCGTAGGCGGGGGCCGTCGTCGGCCTTTCGCTTCGATGCCGAGTAAACCGCCAGCGGCCGCGGCAGGAGGCGCGGGACTCGCGACGCCCTCCGCGGGGGCGACGGATGAGTTCGCGGCTTGCCCCGACATCTGCGATCCGCGCGTGATGGTCGCGGTACCGCGCGAACGGCGCGCTGCGATCGCGACGCTGTGGGCGTTCGCCAAGCGGCTGACCAAGCTACTCTCCGATGCGCGCGAACCGTTGATCGGGCAGATCAAGCTCGCTTGGTGGCGCGACATGGTGGAGATGCTCGCCCGCGATCCGGGCGCGTTGCCCAAGGGCGAACCCTTGCTCGCCGAACTAACCGCGACATGGGCGGGGCAGGGCGGGCTCGATACGCTCGTCGACGCGGCGGAGGCGATGCTGTTGGTCGAGGACGCGACCGACCGCCGCACCGCCGCCGCAGATTTCGGCGCGCGTCTTTTTGCGCTGTCGGGCGGCGATGCCGACGGCGGTCGGAGGTGGGGTCTGCTGTGGGGCGCCAGCGTTCAGACGGGAGCGGAGGAAGCACGCGAGTTGCTCGCCGCCGCGCACAATTGTGCGCCGCCGCCGCGCAACAATTTCGCAGTAAACCGCGCGCTGCTGATGCTCGACCGCTGGGCGGGCGCCATCGCCCGGAACGACGGCGAACGGCGCTGGCGTAGCGAGGGATTGCTGCTGATGCGGCTCGGTCTGATCGGCCGCTGACGATAAAAATACGCCGGGGGTGGAAATGCGCCGCCCGAACATCTATCTTGTCCGGTACAAAATAGGGTCGCAGGGGACAGCATATGTTCAACGGGCTGATCGCCTATCTCGATTCGATCAAGGCGCGCGACCCCGCGCCGCGGTCGCGTTGGGAAATTCTCCTCTACCCCGGCCTTGTCGCCGTGGGCATGCACCGCATCGCGCACTGGCTGTTCGAGGCGCGGATGTTCTTTCTCGCGCGCTTCGTCAATCATCTGGCGCGCTGGATGACTGCGATCGACATTCATCCGGGCGCCAAAATCGGGCGCCACCTGTTCATCGACCATGGCTTTACCGTCATCGGCGAAACCGCCGAGATCGGCGACAATGTCACCATCTATCAGTGCGTCACGCTGGGCGGCACCGATCCCGCCAACGGTATCGCGGGTAAGCGTCACCCGACGCTGGCCGACGATGTCATCGTCGGATCGGGCGCGCAGATCCTCGGTCCGATCACGGTCAATCCGCGCGCGCGCATCGGTGCCAATGCCGTGGTGACCAAGGACGTGCCCGAGGGTGCGGTGATGGTCGGGATTCCGGCGCGCTCGACCTTGGTCGACGCCGCCGAATATGCGCGCGAGTTCGTGCCTTATGGGACGTGCAACGAGACGTTCGACCCCGCGACGCAAAAGGTTGAGCTGCTCCAGTGCCAGCTCGAGCAGATGCAGAAACAGCTCGCCCAGCTGATCGCCGAACGCGATGCCGCGGGTGAAGAAGAAGCGCCGCGGCGCAAAGGGAGCCGGAAAAGCGCCTGATGGGTACGGTGACGCCCTTGCCGTTCGCGAACAGGGCCATATCGCAGCAGACCGGTTTCGAACGCCCCGAATTGATGCGCATCCTCGACCTCTACGGCCGCATGGTTGCAGCGGGGCATTGGCGCGATTATGCGATGGATTTCCACCGCGACGCCGCGATCTTCTCGGCTTTCCGCCGCGCCGCCGAGCGCCCCGAATATCGCATCGAAAAACGCCCCGCCTTGCGGAGCAGGCAAGGCATGTGGGCCTTGGTCTCCGAAGCCGGGGCGATTTTGAAGCGCGGGGACGAGCTCGCGAACGTGCTCGCCCCCGTCGAACGCAAGCTTATGAAGCTGGTTGGGGACTGACCAGCCGCGTCGTCGCGGGCAGCTGGTTCGCCAGATTGTCAGGCAGGAAACCCACCACGACCGCGCGGGCATTCTGCCAGAAGGCCGAGAGCAGCAGCAACGCCGAACCGATCACGAATGCGGTCAGCGCCACATTGAGCTCGACCGCGCCGAATTCGCGGAACAACTGGGTCAGCGCAAACAGCACATAGGCGAGGGCGGATACCAGCAAGGCGCGGCGGTCGATCGCCAGAGCGATCAGCCCGAACAGCACATAGATGCCGACGACCATCACCGCGGCGCCGCTGCCGATATCATTGCCCTCGGTCACGCCGAGCAGGTGAAAAATCGGATGCGCGATCATCGGCGCGGCGAGCAGGTGGAGCCAGAAGGCGACATCGCTGCGCCGCGTCTGGCGCACCCGATCACTGCGGTCCCACCACATCGCGAGCGCGAACACGCCGATGCCGGCGGTCAGCACCAGCGACATCACCAGCGCGTCGGGGCGCTCGGGCATACCGGTGATCGACAGCACCAGCGCGACGGCGGTTGCGGCGAGCGCGGCGGTGCCAGCGGCGACGGTGATTGGCACCATGAAGCGGCGCCAATGCGCCCAGGTCGCTGCCGCGGTGATCAGCGCCATCGCACCGATCAGGATCGCACCGACGGTCTCACCTGGGTCGTTGCCAAAGATCGCCTCGCCATGTTCGACGAGGAAGCCGACCATCGTGGCAAACACCCCGCCCGAAAAGGCGAGGACGAGCACGATGCTGGGTAGCGCCATGCGGCGTTTGCGGGTGAAATATTCGGCGAGGAACCACGCCGACAGGGCGACGAACGCGCCGCCCAGCGCAGTGTGGATCGACTGGCCGATCCACGCGACCGCGACGAGCAGGATGATCGCCGCGATGCTGACGAAAATATCGTTGAAACCGGTGATCAGGCGGAAGGATTCTTCATCCGCCGCGGGGGCCGAACGCGCCGACGCGATATGTGACCGGAATGCCATCGCGGCCTCCGGCGTCAAAACCTTCGCATCGACCGCAGCTTGCAGGTCGCTTTCACTATACATCGGGGTCGTCCTTGTTAGACCGATCCCCTTGCCCCGCCGATGTTATGGCATAGGCGTGTTGCTGTGTCAATACAGTGTAGCGCCCACCAAATCCTCCCTGTCGCGCAGCGATGGGGAGGGGAACCGCCGCCGCAGGAAGCGGTGGAGGGGCATCGACGGTAGCGCCAAAGCCCCTCCGTCAGCGGCTCCGCCGCTGCTACCTCCCCATCGCTACGCGACAGGGAGGATCAACCGAACCTCACCCCAGCGCCATCAACGCCTTCATGACATTCATCGACTGTTCGCTGCCCGACTGCGGCACGATCTCGCCCGTGCGGTCAATGATCTTCTCCCACGCCGCGGCGACGCCTTCGGGGGTGCGGTCATCCTCGGCCAGTGCAACACCCGGGGTCATGGTGACGTAAGCGGCGTGATACGCACCCGCGCCTGCACCGATGATCATGTTCGTCGGCGCATCCTCGCTGACCAGATACAGCGCCGCGGGGACGACATTTTCGGGGGTGAATTTCTCGAACAATTCGGCGGGGAAAATATCCTCGGTCATCCGCGTCCCCGCGACTGGCGCGATCGTGTTGCAGCGGATATTGTACTTCGCGCCCTCGAGGTGGAGCGTCTTGGTCAGCCCGGCGAGGCCCAGCTTCGCCGCGCCATAATTGGCTTGGCCGAAATTGCCGTAGAGGCCGGTCGACGATGCGGTCATCAGGATGCGGCCATAGGCCTGCTCGCGCATCATGTCCCAGCACGCCTTGGTGACATTGGCGCTGCCGCTGACATGCACCTTCAGCACCAGGTCGAAATCTTCGGGTTCCATCTTGGCAAAGCTTTTGTCGCGCAGGATACCGGCGTTGTTGATCAGGACGTGGACGCCGCCCCAGGCTTCCTTCGCCTTGGCGACCATTTCGACCATCTGGTCATATTCGGTGACGCTGCCGCCGTTCGACATGGCGGTGCCGCCTAACGCCTTGATTTCCTCGACCACCTGCAGCGCCGCGTCCGAATGGCCCGTGCCGTCGCGCGATCCGCCCAGATCGTTGACCACGACCTTGGCCCCGCGCCGCGCGAGTTCGAGCGCATAGGCGCGGCCGAGGCCGCCGCCGGCGCCGGTAACGATAGCAACGCGCCCGTCAAATTTGATCGTCATGATGGTCTCCCGGATGGGGCCGCCCCAAGGAAGGTTGCCCGAAAAAACTGAGACGTCCTTAGCCGTTCACGCTTGGCAGGCAAGAGGGGAGCGAAAAGCGACCGATGAAACAAAAATGTCATGATAATGACGTGCTTCTGTCATTTACCCGTCATAACAGCGCCACCAGATTGTCACCTTTCGCAACGGAGCAAATCCCCCATGCGTCACGCCCTGACCGCCGCCCTGCTGGCGACGTCGATGTTTTGCCTGCCCACCGCCGCGCGTGCGCAGGCCATGACGGCACAGGAAGCGGTGCAGCTGCGCGCCGAGCTGGCGGCGCTGAAGGCACAAGTGCAGACGCTCGAAACCCGGCTCGACGCCGCCACCGCACAGCCGACGCCTGCTCCGGCGCCGACGCCCGCGCCGCCGTCGGTCACCGCAAAGCCCGCGACCGAGATCAGCTGGAAGGGCGCCCCCGAAATCAAGACTGCCGACGGCTGGAGCTTCAAGCCGCGCGGTCGCGTGCAGGTTGACCTAGCAGGCATCGACACGCCTGTGGGCGTGACGGGTGTCCGCGGCGGCACCGCCACCGAATTTCGCCGCGTTTACCTGGGCGTCGACGGGAAAATTCCCGGCGGCTTTGCCTATCGCGTCGAAGCCGACATTGCGAACGGCGAGGTCGAGCTGACCGACGTCTATATGAGCTATGGTACCGGCCCGCTGACGGTGACCGCGGGGCAGGTCAAGCCGTTCAATGGACTCGACGACATGACGAGCGACCTGTTCACCAGCTTCATGGAACGCGCCGCGTTCGTGCAGGCGTTCGGGTTCGAACGCCGCGTCGGGTTGTCGGCGCAATATAAGGGCAAGGCGCTGCTGCTGCAGGGCGGGGTGTTCGGCGACAATGCCGCCGACCTGACCGACAGCAACCACAGCCTGAGCATCGACGGCCGCGCCGTGTTCATGCCTAAGCTTGGCGATACGCAGCTTCATCTGGCGGCGTCGGGCCATTGGCGCGACCCCAATGATCCCGCCGCAACGGTCCGCTACCGCGCGCGACCGTTTGTCCACACCACCGACGTGCGGCTGGTCGATACCGGCCTGCTCGACGTCGCGAGCGAGCGCGGGCTAGGGCTGGAGGGCGCCGTGATCGCAGGACCGTTCCACGCCGCAGGCGAAGCCTATTGGCAGACGCTGAAGCGCAGCGGCGCCGCCGACCCGACCTTCTTCGGCGGCTATGCCGAGGTTGGCATGGTGCTGACGCCCGGCGATGCGCGCGGGTATAAGGATGGCGCGTTCGACCGTTTGAAACCGTCGAAACCGATCACCGCGGGCGGCATCGGCGCGATCGAAGTCAACGCGCGCTACGACCATCTCGATCTAAACGACGGTGCGATTATCGGCGGTCGGCAACAGGCGGCACTGATCGGGCTGGTGTGGGCGCCGATCGATTATATTCGCATCACCGCGAATTACGGCAAGCTGTGGATCGACGACGCGCGTGTCGCTACGGCGACGGGGGATCGGGATTATTCGGCGGATACGTTTGGGCTGCGGACGCAGATTGATTTCTGATCGAAAGGCCGGTTTGGGGTGGAGAGCGGACATTGCCTCCTATCGTCGCCCCCGCGAAGGCGGGGGCCGCTAGCGGCCTTTCCGGCGTCGCTGCGTAAACCGACAGCGGCCCCCCGCCTTCGCGGGGGCGACGGCTTACTTTGGTCGTTAGCCGAAACCCGCAACGGTCAGACGCTCTTCCCCGAATCCAGCGCATACCCCGCCGACCGCACGGTGCGGATAATATCCGTCGTCCCCGGCAGGTTGATCGCCTTGCGCAGCCGCCGGATATGCACGTCGACCGTGCGCAGTTCGATGTCGCTGTCCTGGCCCCAAACGCTGTCGAGCAATTGCCCGCGTGAAAAGACGCGGCCCGGATGCTCCATGAAATGACGCAGCAGGCGGAATTCGGTTGGCCCCATCGCGACCGTCTGGCCATTGCGAATGACTTTGTGTGCCACCGAATCCAGCTCGATGTCGGCATAGGTCAGCAGCTCGCCCGCCAGCGCGGGGCGCAGGCGGCGGAGCACCGCCGATACGCGCGCAACCAGCTCGCGCGGGCTGAACGGTTTGGTGACATAATCGTCGGCGCCGGTTTCCAGCCCGCGGATGCGGTCTTCTTCCTCGCCGCGCGCAGTCAGCATGATGATCGGGACATTCGCCGACTTTGGGTTGCGGCGCAGGCGGCGGCACACTTCGATCCCCGGCAGGCTTTCGATCATCCAGTCGAGCAGGACGATGTCGGGGACGCGCTCCTCGACCAGCACCAGCGCCTGTTCGCCGTCGGGCGTTTGCCGGACCGAAAAACCCTCGCGTGCGAAATGCCAGACGATGAGTTCGGCGATCGCCTCGTCATCCTCGATCAGCAGCAGGTCGGGTTGCGGCATCAGCCTTGCTCCTGCTCCGCGGCGCCATCTTCGGGCTGCTCGCCGCGCTCGCGCTCCTCCATATGTTCGCCGGTGACGACATAATAGACCATCTCGGCGATGTTGGTCGCATGGTCGCCCATCCGCTCAAGGTTCTTGGCGACGAACAGCAGGTGCGCGCTCTCCGAAATATATTTCGGATTTTCCATCATGAAGGTGACGAGGGTGCGAAAGATGCTGTTGTAGAAATCGTCGACATTCTTGTCGCGCACCGTGACCCGCACCGCGAGTTCGGCGTCGCGCGCCGCAAAGCTGTCGAGTGCGTCGTGGATCAGTTCGGCGACGATCGACGACATCGACATCAGCAGCGGGATCGCCTCGATCGAGCGCGTCTGGTCCATCAGCGCGACGCGTTTGGCGATGTTCTTGGCATAATCGCCGATCCGTTCGACGACCGAGACGATCTTCAGCGCCGCGATCATTTCGCGCAGATCGTCCGCCATCGGCGCCCGGAGAGCGATCGTCTGGACCGCAAGCTGTTCGACTTCGCTTTCCAGCGCGTCGATCTTCTTGTCATCGCGCACGACCTGCGCCGCTAGGTCGAGATCGCCCTTGTGGAGCGCGGTCATCGCCTGGAGCAGCGCCTGTTCGGCGCGGCCGCCCATTTCGCTGATCAGCCCGCGCAGGCGGTTCAGGTCTTCGTCGAAAGCCTTGACGGTGTGATCGTTGACTACTGCCATCGTTCTTGTCCTTTAGCGCCGCAACTTAACCGTAGCGGCCGGTGATATAGTCTTTGGTGCGTTCCTGCTTCGGGTTGGTGAAGATGTCGGTGGTCTTGCCATATTCGACCAGCGTCCCGAGGTGGAAAAAGGCGGTGCGCTGAGACACGCGCGCCGCCTGCTGCATGTTGTGCGTGACGATCACGATCGCGAACTTGCCGCGCAGTTCGTGAATCAGTTCCTCGATCTTCGCCGTCGCGATCGGGTCGAGCGCCGAGCAGGGCTCGTCCATCAGGATGACTTCGGGATCGACCGCGATCGCGCGCGCGATGCACAGGCGTTGCTGCTGCCCGCCCGACAAGGCAGTGCCGCTTTCGAGCAGGCGGTCCTTGACCTCGTCCCACAGCCCGGCGCGGACCAGCGCGCGCTCGACGATGACGTCGAGGTCGGCCTTGCTCGGCGCGAGGCCGTGGATGCGCGGGCCGTAGCCGACATTGTCATAGATCGACTTGGGGAAGGGGTTCGGTTTCTGGAACACCATCCCGACGCGAGCGCGCAGCTGCACCACGTCCATCGACGGCGCGTAAATATCTTCGCCGTCGAGCTCGATCCGGCCCGTCACCTTCGCGCTCGCGACCGTGTCGTTCATGCGGTTCAGCGAGCGCAGGAAAGTCGACTTGCCGCAGCCCGACGGGCCGATGAACGCGGTGACCAGGTCGGTGCCGACATCGATCGACACGTCGTTGATCGCCTGTTTGTCGCCGTAAAAGACGTTGACGCCTTCGGCCCTCATCTTGGGATCGGCGATGGTAAGATCGTCTTGGGTCATAATCACCAGCGTTGTTCGAATTTGTTGCGAAGATAGATCGCAAAGGCGTTCATCGACAGCAGCACGACAAGCAGCACGATGATCGCGGCGGAGGTTTTCTCGACAAAGCCCCGGTCGACTTCGTCCGACCAGAGGAAGATCTGCATCGGCAGCACGGTCGAGGGCGAACAGATACCACTCGGCACGTCGCCGATAAAGGCGCGCATGCCGATCAGCAGCAGCGGCGCGGTTTCGCCCAGCGCGCGCGCCATGCCGATGATCGTGCCGGTCAGGATGCCGGGGAGGGCGAGGGGCAGGACGTGGTGGAACACCACCTGTACCGGGCTTGCACCAACACCCAAAGCGGCGTCGCGGATCGACGGCGGCACCGATTTGATCGCGTTGCGGCTGGCGATCACGATCACCGGCATCGTCATCAACGCCAAGGTCAAACCACCGACGAGCGGGCTCGCCTGGCATATCCCGAACCAGTTGATGAACACCGCGAGCGCGAGCAGGCCAAAGATGATCGACGGCACCGCGGCCAGATTGTTGATCGACACTTCGATCAGGTCGGTCCAGCGGTTCTTCGCCGCATATTCTTCCAGATACAGCGCCGCGAGCACCCCGGTCGGAAACGCGATCAGGAAGGCGATGAAGATCGTCAGCAGCGATCCTTTCAGCGCCCCCCAGATCCCAGCCACCGCCGGATCGGTCGCGTCGGCGCTCTTGAAGAACGGCCAGTGGATGCCCGTCGACAGCTTGCCGTCCTTCTCCAGCGCATCGACCTGCGCCCCCAGCGCGCCCGCCGCGCCGTCCTTTGCCGCCATGTCGACCGCGCTCGCAGTCGGCAGCTCGAACACCGTCTTGCCGTCCAGAAGTGCGGGATCATCCTTGATCGCGCTGCGCACTTCCTTCCACGCATTCTCCGAAATCAGCGCCGATCCGCCGTCGCCCAGCGCCTCGTCGGCGGCAAAGTCGACGATGTCGGCCAAGCCCGCGCTCGCGATCACCTGATCGGCGTCGGCGTCGCTCAGCCGCGCCTTCTCGATCGTCAGCGGCATCGCCTTGAAATCGATCGGTACGGCGACATTGGTATAGGTAAAGCCGCGCGCGCCATTGCCGACCATCACGAACAGCAGGAACGCCAGGAACGCGCCCGACAACAGCACCGCGCCCAGCCCGATGAACTTGAAGCGGCGTTCGGCGGCGTAGCGACCCGCGATGCGTTTCTGCATCGCCGCGCCTTTCCAGTCGGTAGGATTGGTGGGCTTATTCATAAGCTTCGCGATACTTCTTCACGATCCGCAGCGCGGCGATGTTGAGCAGCAGGGTGACGACGAACAGGACCAGCCCCAGCGCAAAGGCGGCGAGCGTCTTGGCGCTGTCGAATTCCTGGTCACCGGTCAGTAGCTTGACGATCTGCGCGGTCACCGTGGTGACGCTGGCAAAGGGGTTCGCGGTCAGGTTCGCCGACAGGCCGGCGGCCATCACGACGATCATCGTCTCGCCGATCGCGCGGCTGACCGCCAGCAGGATGCCGCCCATCACCCCGGGCAAAGCGGCGGGGATCAGCACCTGGCGGATCGTCTCGTTCGGAGTCGCGCCCAGCGCCAGCGATCCGTCGCGCATCGCCTGCGGCACCGCGTTGATGCTGTCGTCGGCCATCGATGACACGAACGGGATGATCATCACCCCCATCACGATGCCCGCCGCCAGCGCGCTTTCGGTCGATGCGTTGGGAATACCCAGCATCACCGCAAATTCGCGCAAAGCAGGCGCCACGGTCAGCGCGGCGAAATAGCCGTACACGACGGTCGGCACCCCGGCCAGAATCTCCAGGATCGGCTTGACCCAGCGGCGCACCACCGGCGCGGCATATTGGGTCAGATACACCGCGGTCATCATCCCGATCGGGATCGCGACGATCATCGCGATGATCGCACCGATCAGCACCGTGCCCCAGAACAAGGGAATGCCGCCGAACGTATCGTCGACCGGCGCCCCGCTTTGCGGCGCCCAGTTGGTCCCGAACAGCAGCTCCATCGGCGACACGAGCTGGAAAAAGCGGATCGATTCGAACAATAGCGACAGCACGATGCCGAACGTCGTCAAAATCGCGACGAGCGACGCCAGCAGCAGGAACGCCATCACCGTGCGCTCGACTCGCGTCCGCGCCCGGAAATCGGGTTTGATCCGCGTGAAGGCGTACAGCCCGCCCGCCAGCGCCAGCGCCAGCATCGCGGCGATGCCGATCCACGCATATTTATACGCCGCATCGGCATAGGGCTGGACCAGCGGCGCCGCTGCGGGCAGCCGCACCGCGTCCTGCTTGCCTAGTGCAACGCTGCGCGCATCGGACAATATCGCGCCGCGCTCGAACCCGAACGAGGGCAGCGACTGCGCCGCCTCGTTGGCCAGAACCTCGTTGGTGATCAGCCCCGGCGACACCGACGACCAGACGGCCAGAAACAGCGCCGCGGGCGCGAACAGCCAAAGCGCGACGTACCAGCCATGATATTGCGGCCGCGAGTGGAGCTTGGTCCCCGCGCGCCCCGCCACCAGGTTCGACCGCTGCCGACCGGCAATCCAGCCGATCAGCGCGAGGCCGGCGATCAGAAGTAACAGGGCGGCGGCGTTGAAGGTCACGTTTCAGTGATTCCCAGTTTTCCGTTTGCATCGAGCGAAGTCGAGATGCGTGTGGCGCAGCGCTCGCGTGTCTCGACTTCGCTCGACACGAACGGGGGTAGGCGGGTCCAAAAAACCGGTGACCGGGGCGGGCCGAAACCCGCCCCGGTCACCAGCGGGGGGAAACTTACTTCAGCTCGGCACCGTTCAGCGCGGTCATGCTGGTCCCGTTCGCCGCCGCGGCGTCCGCGATTGGCTTGGGCGACACGATCAGGCCCTTGCTGTTCAGATACCCGCCGTCGCCCGCACCCTTCAGGAACTCGGCGACAAATTCGGCGAGGCCGGGGACGACGCCGACATGCGCCTTCTTGATATAGATGAACAGCGGGCGGGATCCGGGATAGCTGCCGTCGGCGATCGCGGCATAGGTCGGGGCAACGCTCTGGATCGGTACCGCTTTGATTTTGCCCTCGTTCGCATCGAGATAGCTGAAACCAAAGATGCCGAGGCTGGTCGGGTTCTTGTCGAGCTTCGAGATGATCAAATTATCATTCTCGCCCTGCTCGACATAGAAGGGCGCACCGCGCAGCGCGGTACAGGTCGCTTCATGCTTGTCGGCATCGCTGGCCTTCAGCGCCTTCATTTCGGGGTTCGCGTCGCAACCTGCTCCCAGAATCAGCTCCTTGAACGCGTCGTAAGTGCCGCTGGTCGACGGCGGGCCGAACACCGAAATGGCGACGGCCGGCAGCGCCGGGTTGACGTCTTTCCACGTCTTGGCGGTGTTGGGCTTGCCATAGGGGTTCGCGGCCAGCGCCTTGTACACATCTTCTTCGGTCAGCTTGAAGCCTGGGCCGCGCGTCGCTTCGCCCAGCGCGATGCCGTCGATGCCGATCTGGACTTCGACGATGTCCTTGACGCCATTGGCGACGCAGCTGTCGAATTCCTTCTTCTTGATCCGGCGCGATGCGTTGGCGATGTCGGGGGTGTCGCCGCCGACGCCCGAACAAAAGCGCTCGAAGCCGCCGCCGGTGCCGGTGCTGTCGATCTTCGGCGTCTTGTTGCCCGTCGCTTCGGCGAACTTCTCACCGACCGCGGTGGCAAAGGGATAGACCGTCGACGAACCGACGGCGCTGATATAATCGCGCGCGCCGCCACCCGACGAAGCCTGATCCTGACAGGCGGAAAGCGCCAGCGCGCACACGGCGGCGCCAACGACGCCAAGGGTGCGGGGCGCGAATTTCTGAGCCATGGAAAATCCTGTTGATGGGGGTCGTTACCGAACCAAGCCACCACCCCCGCGGCGACTCGCTGAGCGCCATTTGGGGGTTTTGTGTGACGTGTTTGTGACAGCGAGTGTCATATATGTGTCATCTGGATCGCGGCTCATCTGCCGCGCGTTTCTTTGTCATTCAGTATCGAAAGGAGGCTTGAGAAATTGACGATGGACCAGCGCTCCCGAATCGACAGACTCAATAGAAAATACAGAAAAAAACCTGATATCAGTACAGAAAAGTATCTCGTTAATATGTAGAATGATAGTCCGCCAGCGATATGCAACCAATTCAGGCGTCTCCCCCTCGTGGCTAGTCCTATCGGCATCGACATACTTATATCAAGTCGTCATTATTCTTGGCTAAGTTCGGTTAGACACTCTTATTGTTCGAGATAAGATATGATCCTCATCACCGGCCACGTCATCCTGACCCCCGAGCATCGCGAGCGCATGATCGCGCTCGGCGCCGAGCATAGCGCGCGGTCGCGCGGCGAGGCGGGGTGTCTGGGGCATAACTGCCATATCGATGTCGAGCAGCCCGACCGCCTCGTCTTTGTCGAGGAGTGGGCGGATATGGCCGCGGTGCGCGCCCACTTCGCGGTTCCCGCGTCGGGCGCCTTCGTCGTCGAAATGCGCGCCCTCTCGCCGCAGCCGCCGGTGATGCGGATTTTCTCGGGCGAAGATGTGACGGCGCGGGTGGTGGGGTAAATTCCCCCTCCCGTTTACGTGAGGGGCAGCGAGACTTGCGAGCTTGCTCGCTAGTCGCAGCGGGGAGGGCATGGACGCGCCGTTGCAGGCCCACCCCCGACCCCTCCCGCAAGCGGGAGGGGAGGTAGTCGGCCCGTAACAAAATGCGCTTTCCTACATTTTTCCGCTGTGCCAGCGTGGGGCTGGCTCTTTGACCGGGTGGAAAACAGCGGCCGCGGGGGCGGATGGGGCGCGCGGCTATGGCGTTCGCGCGGCGGGTATCATGGTGCCAGAACGAAATGAGCGGGCTGAGGGGAGTGACAAGTTTGACAAGTTTGGAATAATCTTGCGCCAACGCGGCGGCGCATCGGTCCCCCGATTTCATGCGCGCCCCGCCGCGCGCCCATGCTATCTTTGGGCTTTCGGGGGTGATCGTCGGCGATAAGGTCGACGCGACTCTCTACGCAGGTTGCCGACAAGGCCGCGTTCCGCGGTCCGGGCCGACCGGGAAGGCGTGGCCGCAGGCCGCCGATATGCCGCAGATCAACCTGGGCCGCACCCTTGGGCTGGCGGTGGTGCTCGCGTCCGACGCGCCGCTGCTGCTGCTCGACGAACGGCTGGAGATCGTCGCGGCGAGCGACAGTTTCTGTGCCGCGTTCGGCATCGATCCCGACACCGTCACCGGCCAGTCGATCTATGCGCTCGACAACCAGCAATGGGATTTGCCGCGGCTCCACTCGCTGATCGACGCAACGCTGTCTGGGCAGGCGGACGTCGAGGCGTATGAGATGGAGATCGAAACCAGCGCCGGGTCGACGCGCTGCGTCGTCGTGAAGGCGCAGCGGCTGGACTATGGCGACAGCCAGCAGACGCGGATGCTGGTCACCGTCATCGACGTGACCGACGCGCGGGCGAGTGAAAAGCGGCAGAAAAGCCTGGTCATCGACAACGCCGCGCTGCTCCACGAAATGCAGCACCGCGTCGCCAACAGCCTGCAAATCATCGCCAGCATCCTGATGCAGAGCGCGCGCAAGGTGCAGTCGAAAGAGGCGCGCGGACATCTGAGCGACGCGCATCAACGCGTGATGTCGATCGCGACCCTGCAACGCCACCTCGCGCATTCGGATGGCAGCGCGGTCGAGCTGGAACCCTATCTGGCCCAGCTGTGCGCCAGCATCGGCGCGTCGATGATCTATGACCGCGAGCAGCTGACGCTGACCACCGCGGTCGATCCGGTGTCGGTCGGCGGCGACATGTCGGTCAGCATCGGGCTGGTCGTCACCGAACTGGTGATTAATGCGCTCAAACACGCCTTTCCCGAGGGGCGCCAGGGCCATGTCATCGTCGGCTATGCGGCGCAGGGCAACGACTGGACGCTGTCGGTCAGCGACGACGGCGTCGGCATCCCCGAAACCGGCGCGGATTCGCAGGCCGGCCTCGGCACCCGCATCGTCCAGGCGCTCGCCAAACAGCTCGGCGCCGAAATTACCGTGAAGGATACCGCGCCGGGCACCCGCGTGTCGCTGGTCCACACCAAAGCGATCGCGCGCGAAGTCGCAGCAAACGACCCGGCGGAGGAAACGGCGGTCTAGGGCGGCGTCTCTCGCTTGCGGGATGGCGCGGGGGAGGGCATGGGTCTCCACGCGGGGAAGGCGGCAAGCCCTCCCCAACCTCTCGTTGAGAGGAAGGGTTGAGCCGGGGGGCCTATGAGCGGGTTTGAATTCATCTTTTCGCTGTTCGGGCTGATTCTCGGGCTCGCATTGGCCGAGGGGCTGGGCGGGCTGGCGCGCGCGCTCAAGGCCAGCCACCGCGTCCGTATCGGCTGGCCGACCGCGCTGCTCGGGCTGTTCGTGTCGTGCGACGTCGTCACCTTCTGGATGTACGGCTGGGCGGTGCGCGACGCGCTGCCGCTGAACTGGCCGGTGCTGTTCTGCGGCTTTATCGTCACCGCGATCTATTTTGTCGCCGCGTCGCTCATCTTCCCCGACGATCCGGAAGGGTGGAGCGATCTGGGCGCCCATTTCGACCAGCACCGGCGCAAGGTGATCGGCGGCGTGTTCCTGTGCAATGTCGCCTTGATGGGCGTCGTCATCTGGCTGGGCGGCTTGCCGGCCCCGACCAGCCTGCGCGCCGTCATCATCGCGTGGAGCTTCTTCCCCGTCGCGCTGCTGGCGATCGCGGCCAAGGACCGCCGTGTGGTGGTGGGATGCCTCGTCTGGCTGATCGCGCTCTACCCGCTGTCGGCGGTGTGGCATTAGCTTGGGGGAACCACCCCAAACCCGTTCGTGTCGAGCGAAGTCGAGACACGTGAAGTCGCGCGCGAACTCGGCGTGTCTCGACTTCGCTCGACACGAACGGGAATGAGGGGGCGGCGTTAGGACGAAAAGAAGGCCGACGCCGCTACTTCAACATCGGCGCCAGATACTGCCCCGTAAAGCTCCGCGGGTTCTTCGCGACCTGTTCGGGCGTGCCGCTCGCGACGATCTCGCCGCCCTTCACCCCGCCCTCGGGGCCAAGGTCGAGGATGTAATCGGCCGTCTTGATGACGTCCAGATTATGCTCGATCACGATCACGCTGTTGCCCTGTTCGACCAGCGCCTGCAGCACTTCGAGCAGCTTGCGGACATCCTCGAAATGCAGTCCGGTGGTCGGTTCGTCGAGGATATAGAGCGTCTGCCCGGTCGACCGCCGCGATAATTCCTTGGCCAGCTTCACCCGCTGCGCCTCGCCGCCCGACAGGGTCGTCGCCTGCTGCCCGACCTTGATATAGCCGAGCCCGACGCGCACCAGCATCGCCATCTTCTCGCGGATCGACGGCACCGCCTTGAAGAATTCGGTCGCATCCTCGACCGTCATGTCGAGCACGTCGGCGATGCTGTGGCCCTTGAACTTCACCTCGAGCGTTTCGCGGTTGTAGCGTTTGCCGTGGCACGTCTCGCACGTCACATAGACGTCGGGCAGGAAGTGCATCTCGATCTTGATCAGCCCGTCGCCGGTGCACGTCTCGCACCGCCCGCCCTTGACGTTGAAGCTGAAGCGCCCCGGCTTGTACCCGCGCGCCTGGCTTTCGGGCAGCCCGGCGAACCAGTCGCGGATGATCGTGAACGCGCCGGTGTACGTCGCAGGGTTGCTGCGCGGGGTGCGGCCGATCGGCGACTGGTCGATGTCGATCACCTTGTCGCAATGCTCCAGCCCTTTCAGGCTGTCGTGCGGCCCGGCGATCATCCGCGCGCCGTTCAGCACGCGCGCGGCGCTGGCATAGAGCGTGTCGATGATCAGGCTCGACTTGCCACTGCCCGACAGGCCGGTGACGCAAGTGAAGGTGCCGAGCGGGATTTTCGCGGTGACATTGTTGAGATTGTTGGCGCGCGCGCCCTTGAGCACGAGGTCAAAGCCGTTGCCCTTGCGGCGGTGGTTGGGAATCTCGATGCGCTTGGTGCCGTTGAGATAGGCGGCGGTGAGGCTGTTTTCGTTCGCGAGAACCTGTTCTAGCGTGCCCTCGGCGACGATCGCGCCGCCGTGCAGGCCCGCGCCTGGCCCCATGTCGACAATATAGTCGGCGTGGCGGATCGCATCCTCGTCATGCTCGACGACGATCACCGTGTTGCCAAGGTCGCGGAGGCGCTTGAGCGTCGCGAGCAGGCGGTCGTTGTCGCGCTGGTGGAGGCCGATGCTCGGTTCGTCGAGAACGTACAGGACGCCCGAGAGACCGCTGCCAATCTGCGAGGCCAGCCGGATGCGCTGGCTTTCGCCGCCGCTGAGCGTCCCGCTGGTGCGGTTGAGGTTGATATAATCGAGCCCGACATTGTTCAGGAAGCCAAGCCGCGCGTTGATTTCCTTGAGGATCGCCTTGGCGATCTGCTGCTGCGTGTCGTTCAGCTTCGCGTCGAGGGTGGAGAACCATTCGAGCGCATCGGCGACCGATCGCTGGGCCGACATGCTGATGTCCTCGCCCGCGATCTTCACCGCGAGCGGTTCGGGGCGCAGGCGGGCGCCGTGGCACGTCTCGCACGGCTGCGGCGTCTGATATTTGCTAAGCTCCTCGCGCATCCACGCACTCTCGGTCTGGAGTAGGCGGCGGTTGAGATTGCCGATGACGCCCTCGAAAGCCTTGTGCGTCGTATAGCTGCGCCGCCCGTCCTTGAAGGTCAGCTCGACCGGCTTGCCGCCGCTGCCGTACAGGATCACCAGTTGTACCTCACCCGGCAAATCCTGCCACGGCGTCGTCAGCTCGAAACCATAGGCTTTGCCCAGGCTTTCGAGCACCTGCATGTAATAAGGCGAGGGCGGGTTCGATTTCGCCCACGGCACCACCGCGCCCTTTTTCAGGCTGAGCGCGTGGTTGGGGACGACGAGGTCGGGGTCGAACTCCTGCCGCTCACCAAGCCCGTCGCATGCGGGGCAGGCGCCTTGCGGCGCGTTGAAACTGAACAGCCGCGGTTCGATCTCTGCGATCGTAAAGCCCGAAACGGGGCAGGAAAATTTCTCGGAGAAGATCAGGCGGTTGGCGGGAATGCCCGCGCCCTTCATGGCGCCGCCGCTGTCCTCTTCCGCACGCCCCGGCACCGGGCCGTCGGCGAGGTCGACGTAAGCGAGCCCTTCGGCGAGCTTCAATGCGGTCTCGAAACTGTCGGCGAGCCTTGTGCCGAGGCCTTCGCGCACCGCGATACGGTCGACGACGACTTCGATGTCATGCTTGTATTTCTTGTCGAGCGTCGGCGCCTCGCCGATCTCATAAAATTCGCCGTCGATGCGGACGCGGGTGAAGCCGTCCTTCTGCCACTGCGCGAGTTCCTTCTTATACTCGCCCTTGCGACCGCGTACGACGGGGGCGAGCAGGTAAGCGCGGGTTCCCTCGGGCAGTTCCATGACGCGATCGACCATCTGGCTGACCGTCTGCGCCGCAATCGGTTCGCCGGTGGCGGGCGAATATGGGATACCGACGCGCGCCCACAGCAGGCGCATATAGTCGTAGATTTCGGTCACCGTTGCGACGGTCGAACGCGGGTTGCGCGACGTCGTCTTCTGCTCGATGCTGATCGCCGGCGACAGCCCGTCGATATGCTCGACATCGGGCTTTTGCATCATTTCGAGGAACTGGCGCGCATAGGCGGAGAGCGACTCCACATAGCGTCGCTGCCCCTCGGCATAGATGGTATCGAACGCGAGCGACGATTTGCCGCTGCCCGACAGGCCGGTGATCACCACCAGCGCATCGCGCGGCAGGTCGACGTTCACGCCCTTAAGGTTGTGCTCGCGCGCACCGCGCACGGAGATGTGGGTCAGACTCATGGGAGATGCATGTTCCAGATTTGTTCTTGTGGCGCAAGGGGACGTTTCGGCCCGACTTTGCGCTTTAGATAGGGTGTGGGGACATAAGCCGCAATGCGACAACTTTCCACCAACATCCCAAAGGCTTCGACCAGCGGGCGACACCTTGCTTGACGCCAAGTCGGAGCAGGCCGACAGTCGAGCGAGGGCGTCGATCCGTTTCGGGTTGGCCCGGGGCACTAGGGAGACGGGGAATGAGAAAGGGATTTTTGGGAGCAGCTTCGCTGGCAATCGCCGCTGTCTTGGCAGCGCCAGCGATGGCGCACGACACGGTTGGCCCGGTGTCGCTGACGTCGGCGACGGGCGAAGCCGCGGGCGATGTCGATGAGGCATCTTTGAAAGCGCTTACCTTCGGCAAATGGGGTGTCGACCTCGACGCGCGCGACACGTCGGTCAAGCCGGGCGACGATTTCGATAAATACGCCAATGGGGCCTGGTTCGCCCGCACCGAAATTCCGTCGGATCAGGCGTCGGCGGGGGTCGGATATGACGTCTATAACCTGACCCAGCGCCAGCTTCGCAATGTGGTCGCCAGCGCACCCGCGACGAGCCAGGTCGGCGGGCTCTACCAAAGCTTTATGGATGAAGCGCGGGTCGATGCGCTGGGGGCCAAGCCGTTGATGGCGGACATCGCTGCCGTGGCCGCGATCAAGGACAAAGCCGAAATGGCGCGCTTCATGGGCGCGACGCAGGGGACGTTCGGGTCGACGGTTGTGAGCGGCAGTCCCTATGCGGACACCGCCGATCCCACGGTCAATGTCCTTTGGCTGGGTCAGGCCGGGATCGGGCTTCCCGATCGCGATTATTATCTGACCGACGGTTTCAAGCCGCAGCGCGATGCCTACCGCGCCTATATTGCACGGACGCTTAAGATGGTTGGCAATGCCGATCCCGAGAAAGCGGCCGACGCAATCATGGAGTTCGAAACCGAAATTGCCAAAGTCAGCTGGGCGGTTGCCGACCGCCGCGATGTGGGCAAGGTCAACAATCCGATGTCGTCGGATGAGCTGACGACTTATGCTCCCGGTCTGGATTGGAGCGCGTGGTTTGCCGGCGCTGGCATCGGATCGCAAAAGCGCCTGATCGTCACCGAAAAGACGGCCGTCCGCGATATCGCCGGGCTTTATGCCAAAACGCCGCTCGACACGATCAAGCTGTGGCAGCAGTTCCATGTTGCCGACAATGCGGCGCCCTATCTGTCCAAACCATTCGTCGATAGCCGGTTCGAATATACAAAGGCGCTGAGCGGCGTGTCCGAACTGCGCCCGCGCTGGAAGCGCGGGCTAACCTTGGTCGACGGCAGTCTGGGTGAGCTGGTCGGCGAAACCTATTCCACCCAATATTTCCCGGCGAGCGCGAAAGCGAAGATGGAGGGGCTGGTCGCCAACCTCAAGCTCGCTATGGGCGACCGTATCCGCGCCAACAGCTGGATGGCGCCCGCGACCAAAGACGCGGCGCTGGCGAAGCTGGCGAAGATGGACGTCATGGTCGGCTATCCCGACAAATGGCGCGATTATTCTGCGCTCAAGGTCGATCCGACCGATCTGTACGGCAATGTGAAGCGCAGTTCGGCGTTCGAATATGCCTATGCGCTGGGCGATCTGAACAAGCCGGTCGATCGCAAGAAATGGGCGATGAACCCGCAGGAAGTAAACGCCTATAATGGCGGGCTGGAGAACAAGATCGTTTTCCCGGCGGGCATCTTGCAGGCGCCTTATTTCAGCGAGAGCGTCGACGACGCGGTCAATTATGGCGCGATCGGGGCGGTGATCGGGCACGAGGTCATCCATGGTTTCGACGATCAGGGGCGTAAAATCGACGCCGAGGGCGCGGTGCGCGATTGGTGGACGGCCGAGGACGCGGCAAAGTTCGATGCCGCGGCCAAAGCCTTTGGTGCGCAATATGCGACCTATGAAGCGGCTCCCGGCGCTTTCATCAATCCCGACCTGACGATGGGCGAGAATATCGCCGATCTCGCCGGGCTGGAGGTCGCCTATGACGCCTATCATCGGTCACTCGGCGGCAAGCCTGCCCCGGTGATCGACGGATTGACCGGAGATCAGCGTTTCTTCTTGGCCTTTGCGCAGGCATGGCGCGACAAAGCGCGCGAGGACGCGGTCAAGCAGCAGGTCGCGAGCG
Source organism: Sphingopyxis bauzanensis (assembly GCF_002205675.1). GTDB lineage: Bacteria > Pseudomonadota > Alphaproteobacteria > Sphingomonadales > Sphingomonadaceae > Sphingopyxis > Sphingopyxis bauzanensis. The sequence continues at coordinate 122,389 of NZ_NISK01000003.1, forward strand.
ACCCGCACAGCCCGGCACGTTGGCGCATCATCGGCCCGGTGCGCAACGTCGATGCCTGGTACAAGGCGTTCAATGTCCAGGCGGGGGCTAAATATTATCTGAAGCCCGAGGAGCGCACCAAAATCTGGTAAGTCCTGAGACCCCTTTCTCAGGACCGGGCGGGGGCGGCGTCGTGCCGTCCCCGTACTGCCATCACGGTCAGCGACAGCGCCGCGCCAATGATCACGAACAGCGCGGGAAAGCCGCCAAGCACCGACATCATGCGGATGCCGTCGATGCCGCCGCGCGCGACCAGCACCAGCGCGACCAGCCCAACGGTGATGCCCCAAACCGCTTGCACCCCAAGTGGAGCTTCGGGGGCGTCGGGGGTAATGCCGCGCGTCGACAGCGCGCTCATCGCCGAGACATTGGCATCGGCCCCCGCCACGTAAGAGAGAAAGATCGCGAACAGAACGATCGCGGCAACCCCGGAGCCGCCGCCCAGCGCGCTAAATAGCCGGAACAGTACCGGGTCCGGCCCTTGCGCCGTCAGGATCGCGTAAAGGCTCGCGCCGCTCTGCTGATCGAGCGCGATGGTGGCCCCCGCGATCGCGGTCATCCACACCGCGCCGAACAACGATGGCAGGATCAGGTTGTAGAGGATGAAGGCGCGAACGCTGTAGCCGACGGCGAGACGCCCGAGGAACAGCGCAGTCACCGGCGCCCAAGCGAACCAGTTGGCCCAGTTGAAGATCGTCCATTGTCGGTGCCAGTCGGTATCGACGTCGAGGCCGAGGTTGCGGGAAATGAAGGTTTGGAAGTAGTCGGCCCCGGCGCGCAGCGACAGACCGAGAATGTCGGCGGTCGGACCCGCGATCAAAACAAAGGCGATGATCGCGAAAAACAACCAGGTGTTTAGCACCGACAGCCCGGCGATGCCCTTTTGCAGGCCAGTGGCGGCGGAGATCAGAAAGCTGCCAACGATCGCCGCAGCGATGGCCCAGCGCAGCGGGGTGCCACCTCCAAAGCCGCCGATCCCTTCAATCCCGCCCGCCAGTGCGAGGATGCCCGCGCCCATCGACGCGGCCATGCCCGCGACGAGCGCGTAGAGGCAGAGGATGTCGACGCCGGCGCCGACCGGGCCATGTGCGCGCTGGCCGAGCATCGGGACGAACAGCGATGACAGGCTGAACGGCTCGCGGCGGTTGTAATAGACGAGCGCAAAGGCGAGTCCGGCGACGGTGTAAATGGCGTAGGGCGTCAGCGTCCAGTGCAGGAACATCGTCGACATCGCAAAGGTCGCGGCGGCATCGCTGCCGGGTTGCAGCCCCAGCATCGCGGGCGGATCGTTGAGGTGGAACAGCGGCTCCGCGGCGCCCCAGAAAAGGATGCCGGTGGCGATCGTGGTGCAAAGCGTGACGGCGAACCAGCGCCAGCGGGAGAGGATCGGTTTTGCCCCGGCGCCGCCAATGACCTGCCCACCGAGCGGCGATACGGCAATGCCCGCGAGCAGCGCCAGAAAGGCGAGCCCGGACCAGGCGAACAGCGATGAGAAGTGGCGTAGAATCCAGTCGTTGATCGCGGTCTCGGTAGCAAGAACCGCGGCGCCTTGCCAAAGGCTCAGCACCACCGCGGCGAGCAGCACGGCAAGCGGCGTAAAAAAGACCGGGCGATTGAGCGGGTGCTTCGACGATGCTGGCAAATCGACGTCCGATCGGACAAGGTGTGAAAGGCGAGCATGACCTTTGCCCTTGCCGAGGTCAATTCGCTAGCGGGAACGCCCTATAAGACCATGCGTTGGACGGCCAAAGCTTTGGATTTCAGGAGTGACTTTGATGAACAGAATGATTTTCTCGGCGGCCACTGCATTGGCGCTGATCGCCAGCGGGCAGGCAGTGGCGTTCCAAGCCCCAGCGGCAGCTCCGACCGAAGCGCCGGTAGTCCAAAAGAAGCTACCCGATGGTACGACGCCGGAAGAACGGTCGAACACCGCGCGGCTGAACGCCGAACAGGCGGCACGCGCCAAGGCCGAAACCGTCACTTACGAGCAGGAAGTATCGGCCGCGGCGCAGCAGGTCGCGCACGACCAGACCGAGTTTGCCGAGGAAACCGCGGCCTATGAAGCCGAAAAGGCGCGGGTAGCCGCGATGTCGGCCGAAGAGCGGATGAAGTGGGAGGCCGACGTCGCGGCGTGCAAAGCGGGGGACACCACGCGCTGCGCCCAGCCGGACACGCCGCAGCCGCGCTAAATGGTCAATAATCGGTCGCTGGCGCGGACGTTTCGGCGACCAGCGGCTTGTCGTCGACCGTGTTGACGGACACAAGCTGCGCGTCCGGCGTTTGGCTGCTCGCGTGGCGTGGCGGCGGGTCGGGAAAGCGGCCGCCATAGCGATAACCGTCATCGGGCTCGCTGGGCGCTGGCGGATCGAGGTCAACCGCGCCCAGTTCCCGAAATTCATCGCTCATGCGGCTTTCGCGGTCGGCGCGTAGGCGGGCGGCGACACCGTAACTGTCGCGGCAATCGAGGCATGGCGCGGCGCCGCCGACGGGTGGTGCCGCCGCGTCGGGATTGGTGCTGAGGTGCGAATAGGTTGCCGGTTCAGCGATGCCGCTGCCAGATTTGGTCCCCACCGTCATCTCGCCGAGTAGCATCCCGCCAGTCACCCCGACGAGCGCCAGCGCCGACCAGCGGAACAGCCGCACGCCGCTATGCCGACTCGCGGAGAAAGATAATTTCGTCGCCATATGCCGATTTGGCCACACGCGAACGTCCAGTGCAAGTCGGGCGCCATGAAATTGCCCGCCCGCTGACCGTTCGTCGATAGATGAACGGCTTTCGTCCGGTAATCGAGCCGGTGTTTGCGCCGATCGATCCAAACGCGATTCTCATGACGTCTAGGGGGTATCACCAACTTGCGGGATGCGGGGGTCCTGGTCTCCCCGGTCCGGAGCCCTCGTGTCCCGCATCATCTCCCAAGAGAGGAATCCCCCATGGCGAAACTTTCCCTGATCCTGCTGACCGCGCCGATCGCGTGTATCAGCCTGAGCGTCCCGGCCGCGGCCGAAGACCATGGCGAGCGGCGCACCGTCGTCGTGCGCTACAACGACTTGAACCTGGCGAGCGTCGAAGGGCGCGATCGGCTCAGTTCGCGCGTTAAGACGGCGGTGCGCACCGTGTGCAACAGTCGCCCGAACTATCGGCCGACGCTGGGCGAGCGCGCCCAGGCGCTGAACTGCGAGAAGGTAACGATGGCCGATGCCGACGTTAAGCTGGCGAGCCTGCTGAGCGGTGATGGCACGCGGCTGGCCGACCGTGGCCAGACGATCATGGTATCAGCGCCCTGACGGCGCGGCCAGTTAGACAAAAAAGGCGGTCATGCTTGGACAGCATGACCGCCTTTTGGTTCAATCGTGCATGATCGCCTTGACGTCGTGAAGATAGGTGCGGCCAACGCGGTGGACGCCGCCTTCGCCCAGATCGACGCTCCATGCGCCGTCGCCATGATGTTTCAGCCCGACGATACCGTCGCGGCGCACCATTTTAGAGCGATGAATGCGCATGAACTGGTCGGGGTTCATCCGCGCTTCCAGCGACTTGATCGTCTGGTGGATCAGCCAGCTACGCGCCCCGACGTGGAGTCGCATATAGTCGCGCTCGGCCTCGATCAGATCGACCTGGCCGGCATCGATGCGCAGCATTTCGCCGCGGTTCTGGACCCAGAATTCGTTGATCCATTTGCTTTTCTGGCTCGGTGCTCGTTCGGTGGCGCGCCATTCGCGCACTCGGGAGAGGGCGCGGGCGAGGCGGTCGGGCGAGACGGGTTTGAGCAGATAGTCGACTGCGGCAACATCGAAGGCGGCGACCGCATATTGGTCGAACGCCGTCACAAAGATCACCGCGGGGGGATTGTCGAGCCGATCGATCGCGGCGGCAACCTCCAGCCCGTTGAGGTCGGGCATCGCAATGTCGCAGAGCACGAGATCGGGCGCGAGCGCATCGACCATACGCAGTGCAGAGGCGCCGTCGCTGGCGGTGCCGACCAGCGACACGCCGTCCTGCTGCCCGGTCAATATCTGTAACCGCTCGATCGCGAGCGGTTCGTCATCGACGATCAGGGTGCGCAGCGTCTGGATCATCAGCGAGCCTCCCGCGACAGTGGCAGCCATAGCGACACGACAAAGCCGCCATCGTCCGACGGCCCCCATTCGCACCCAGCGGTCGGGCCATAGCGCGTGAGCAGTCGCTCGCGAACATTGCCGAGGCCGAGCCCCGTCCCCGACGCCGGGGTCGGCGCCTTGGCGTCGATGTCATTGTCGATACGCAGCACCAGCAGCCCATACTCGGCGCTGGCGTGCAGGCGGATCGCGATTTTGCCCTTGGTCGGCGCAACGCCATATTTGATCGCATTTTCGATGATCGGTTGCAGGATCAGCACCGGGACGCAGGCATTCTTCAGCTCGTCGGGCATCGTCACCTCGACCTGCAAGCGGTCGGGAAAGCGCGTCTGCTCGATGTCGAGATACAGGCGTTGCAACGCGATTTCTTCGTCGAGGCTGACGAGCTGTTCGGGATCGATCGCTAGGCTCGAGCGCAGGAAAGACGACAGGTTCATGATCATCGTCTCGGCCTCGCTTTTCGACCCGCGCATCACCAGCGCCGACAGCGAATTGAGCGTGTTGAACAGGAAGTGCGGATTGACCTGATAATGCAGCGCGCGCAGCTGCGCGTTTTTGGCCTCCAGCCGGAAATGATTGGCGCGTCGTTCGACCGCCTGCATCTCGCTGGCATAGCCAAAGGCGACGTACAGCGCCGCCCACACGGCGAAGAAGAAATACCAGCGGATCGAACTGTCGAGGATCAGCACGGTTTCCCACGCGCCCGGGTATTTTGCCTGCATTTCTTCGATGATCTTTGCGGCTTCGGGTACCGGGAACCAGTAATAGAATACGAACAGATTGACCGAGGCATAGACGATCACCAGCGGCACCGCCGCGCCGAGCGCGGCCGCCAGGCGCGCCCCAAAGCTTTGCGGCTGGGCGCGCTGAAGCAGTTGATAGAGCACGAACGTACAAAGGATGCCCGCGACCACCACGATCGCGCGCCGTCCGGCCGATGCCCATTGCTCGGGCACGCCGGTCAGCAGGCCGAGCCCGGTGGTGATCAGGAAATAGAGCAGCCACATCGCGATGATCGATCCGATCGCGACGCGCGGATTGACGCGGGCATCGGAGGCGCTCCAGTCGGGCGCCGCCGCCAGCATCTTTGCACGCTGGTCGCGCAGCGCGTCTTTGCGAAGGGTCATGTTCATTGCGCCTGCTTTAGCGTCAAAACCGGTAGCAAGGATAGCAGGCACCGGGTCGCCAGTCGAAGGCGCGCGCGCATTGGTCGAAAGCCGGCCGCCTATCGCGCGCCCGGTTGCGGCAGCGCGCGGCGCCAGGTGCCACGCTGATACACCGCCCACGCCATCGCCAGCGAGGCGAGCGACGAGAGCGGAAAGCTCCACCAGATCGCGTCGGCGCCGAGTGCCGGATAGGCGAAATAATAGATGCCGAAGCGGATCGGGAACATCGACACCGCCAGGATGATCAGCGGCGGAACGACCGCGCCATTGGCGCGCAACGTGCCGATAATGACGATGGTGGTGCCAAACGGCAGGAAGGTCCAGGTCGCGATATATTGGATATGGCGCGACACTTCGATCGCCTCGCTGCCGCTGCCGAGGAACAGGGCGAGCGCGGCGCGGTCGAACAGCAGCAGTAGCGCGATCAGAGCCCCGGTCATCGCGAGGTTGATTATGATGCCGCTGTTGGTGATCGTCGAAACGCGGTCCCAGCGCTGCGCGCCGATATTCTGCGCCGCCATCGCGCTGACCGCGGCGCCAACCGCGAGCGCGGGCATCTGGATATAGTTCCACAATTGCAGCGTGGCGCCATAGGCGGCGGCGGTGACAAGGCCTTCACGGTTGACGAGGCCGACCATCACGAGGCCAGCACCCGAAATCACCAGCATCTGCGCGCCCATCGGCAGCCCGCGCATGATGATGAAGCGCAGTTCGCGCCAACTGGGCGCCAGATAGGCGAGTTCGCGGCCGCGCAGGCGGAGCGGGTGATCCTTGGCATAGAACCAGATGATCATACCGATCAGGCTGATCGTCCCGGCAATCGCCGTCGCCAGCGCGCTGCCCGCGATGCCGAGGCGCGGAACGGGGCCGAGCCCGAGGATCAGCACCGGGTTCAGGACAATGTCGATGACCACGGTGAGCACCATGAAGCGCAGCGGCGTCACCGCGTCGCCCGCACCGCGCGATGCCATCATCAGCGTGACCGAAATCATGCTGGCGGGGATCGCGACAAAGGTGACGCGCAGATAATCATGCGCCAGCGCAAAGGCTTCGGGCGGGGTTTCGAGCAGGCGCAATATCGCGTCGGAGGTGAACCAGCCGACGACCGCGATGACGACCGCAAACAGCGCCGCGAGCCCGATCGCGCCCCCCGCGGCGCGGCGTGCGGCATCAATGTCGCCGCGCCCGATCGCTTGCCCGATCAGCACCGTCGCCGCCATGCCGAAGCCGAAGAAAGTGGCAAACATCAGGAACATGATGATGTTGGCATTGGCGGTCGCGGCGAGCGCGCTGTTGCCTAGAAACTGCCCGACCCAGATCGAATTGACCGAACCGGAGAGGGTTTGAAGGACGTTCGACGCGAGCGTTGGGAGGGCGAAGATGATCAGCGTTTTGGCGATTGGTCCGCTGGTCAGGTCCATCCCGCCGCGCGCGGTCTGGCGCGGGGGGACTGGCGTCGAAGCGGGGTCGCTAGCGACAGCGACCGGGGTGGGGGTGACGGGGGTGACGGGGTCGCCGTCGGTCATCGAACAATCCTCCCCGGAGCGGGGAGGGGGACCATCCGCAGGATGGTGGAGGGGGTTCGCGTTCTCAAGCAGCGTCGCGCAAGGACGCCACCCCCCTCCGTCAGCCGTTCCGGCTGCCACCTCCCCGCGAGCGGGGAGGATTTGGCGCGTTCACTCACCCCAGCCTTGCCAGCGCGGCGGTCAGGCGGTCGGCTTCGGCTTCTTTAGCGGCGTGGTCGGCGCGCGCCTTGTCAACCGCTTCGGGCTTGGCGCGTTCGACGAACGACGGATTGTTCAGGCGCCCCGCGAGCCCGTCGCGTTCCTTCGCCGCGGCGGCAAGCGCCTTGCTCAGGCGGTCGCGTTCGGCGGCGATGTCGATGACGCCTTCGAGGGGTACGGTGATCGTTTCGCCCTCCACGACGAGCTGTGCCGAGGCGCCTGCGGGGGCAGGGTCGAAACTGATCGCTTCGAGGCGCGCGAGACGGTCGAGCTGCGCGGCGAGCTTGTCGGTGCGTCCTTTGAGCGATGCCGGGAAATGCGCGGTCAGGCGCGCACCCGGCGGCAGGCCGAGTTCGGCCTTCGCACCGCGCAGTTCGCTGACCAGCTTGATCAGCCAGTCGATGTCGGCGCTGGCATCGCTATCGCGCACGCCGTCCGGCGCAGGCCATTTGGCGGTGATCAGCGGATAGTCTGCGCGGTCGCCCAGCCCGGTCCACAGCTCTTCGGTGATGAAGGGCATGAAGGGGTGGAGCATGACAAGGATCTGGTCGAGCACCCATCCGGCGACGGCCTTCGTCTCGTCGTCGATCGCGCCTTTGATCAGTTCCAGATACCAGTCGCAGAACCGGTCCCACGCAAAGCTGTAGATCGCGTTCGCGGCTTCATCGAAGCGGTAGGCGGCGAAGGCGGTTTCCATCGCGGAGACGGTCGCGGCGACTTCGCCGATGATCCAGCGGTTGACGGGCAGGGTGGCGGCAGGGGCTGCGAGGGTGGTCGAGGCCGAAATGCCATTGGCTTCGCAGAAACGCGCGGCGTTCCACAGCTTGGTCGCGAAATTGCGGTAGCCTGCAAGGCGCGCGTCATCCATCTTGATGTCGCGCCCCTGGCTTTCCATCGCCGCCATGAAGAAACGCAGCGCGTCGGCGCCATATTGGTCGATCAGGCCGAGCGGGTCGACGACATTGCCCTTCGACTTCGACATCTTGGCACCATCGGGCGCGCGGACGAGGCCGTGGAGATAGAGCGTCTTCCATGGCACGTCGCCCATGAACTCCATTCCCTGCATCGCCATGCGCGCATCCCAGAAGAACAGGATGTCGAAGCCCGAGATGAGGACGTCGTTGGGGTAGTGGCGTTTGACGAGGTCGCTGTCTTCGGGCCAGCCGAGGGTAGCGAAGGGCCAGAGGGCGGAAGAGAACCAAGTGTCGAGCACGTCGGGGTCGCGGTAAAGCACAACGGTGTCTCCGTTGATGCTGTTCTCAACCCATCTTGCGCTAGCTTGGCTTGCGTTGTCGGCAAAGAAAATCCGCTGAGGAGAAACTGCGTACTTCGACGCCGCTTCAGCTCGCACATCTTCCTCGGTATCACCGACAAAAATCGGGCCATCGCTATATCCGAAGCCATTGAGCTCTTCAGGGCGGGGGCCGTACCACGCTGGAATCCGATGACCCCACCAGAGCTGGCGCGAGACGCACCAAGGCTGGATATTCTCCATCCAGTTGAAGAAGGTCTTTTCCCACGTCTTGGGGACGATGTTGATCCGCCCGTCGCGCACCGCCGCCATCGGCGGCTGCGCGAGCGTTTCGGCATCGACATACCATTGGTCGGTCAGCCAGGGTTCGATCACCACGCCGCCGCGGTCGCCGAACGGGGTCTGGATCGTGCGCGGCTCGGCGTCATGCTCGACGACGTCCCCTTCTTTTGAAGTCACGATATGGGGGATGAGGAAGCCCGCTTCCTTCATCCGCTGCACGACTAATTCGCGCGCGCCGTCGATGCCGTCGCGCTTGAAACGGTGCAGGCCGAGATATTCGGTGGGGATCAGCCCGTCGCTGGTCTGGATGACGTTGGCGTCGCCATCGAGCATGTTGAGCATCTCGGCGGGCTTGAACCCCGCGCGCTTGCCGACGTCGAAGTCGTTGAAATCATGCCCCGGGGTGATCTTCACCGCGCCGCTGCCCAGTTCGGGGTCGGCATGTTCGTCGGCGACGATCTTGAAACGGCGGCCGGTGAGCGGCTGGAGAATATCCTTGCCGATCACGCTCTGATAGCGCGCATCATCGGGGTGCACCGCGACCGCCATGTCGGCGAGCATCGTTTCGGGGCGCGTCGTTGCGACCTCGATATAATCGCGCCCGTCATCGAGCGTCACGCCGTCGGCGAGCGGATATTTGAAGTGCCAGAAGCCGCCCTGAATCTCGTGCGTCTCGACTTCGAGGTCCGAAATCGCGGTCTTGAGCTTGGGGTCCCAGTTCACCAGCCGCTTGTCGCGGTAGATCAGCCCCTTTTTGTGGAGGTCGACGAACACCTTGACCACGGCGGCGGTGAAATGCGGGTCCATCGTGAACTGCTCACGGCTCCAGTCCATCGAGCAGCCGAGGCGGCGGAGCTGGCCGGTGATCTGGCCACCGCTTTCCGCCTTCCATTGCCACACCTTGTCGATGAAATCTTCGCGGCTGTAATTGGTGCGCTTGTCTTGGCTCGCCTCCAGCTGGCGCTCGACGACCATCTGCGTCGCGATGCCGGCATGGTCCATGCCGACGACCCACAGCGCATCCTTGCCGCGCAGCCGTTCATAGCGGACGAGGACGTCCTGCAACGTGTTGTCGAGCGCATGGCCGATGTGCAGCGCGCCGGTGACGTTCGGCGGCGGGTTGACGATCGTGAAGGGAGTGGCGTCGGGGCGATGCGGGCGAAACAGCCCGCGGCTTTCCCAAGCGTGAGCCCATTTCGCCTCAATCGCGGCGGGATCGAATGTTTTTTCCATCGGCATAATGCGCCGCGCTTTGCCAGCCATGGTGCGGCGCGGCAAGGGGGAACCATAGAGTTTCCGTTCGCATCGAGCGAAGTCGAGATGCCCATCGTGGGCACGCGCCTTCTGGGTGTCTCGACTTCGCTCGACACGAACTGAATTGAGAGGTTCTTACTTCTTCAGATGCTTGCCCATCCACCCGAACACGGTCTGATACCATTGCACGCTGTTCTGGCCTTTCAGGATCCAGTGGTTCTCGTCGGGAAAGACCAGCAATTCGCCTTCGACGCCCTGCCGCTGCAACGCATGGAACGCAGCGAGGCTCTGGCTGTAAGGGATGCGGAAGTCCTTTTCGCCGTGGATTACCAGCATCGGGGTCTTCCATTTGGTGACATGGTTGACCGGGTTCCATTTCTCGCCCTCGGTCCGCTGCCACCAAGGGCCACCATGGTCAAATTCGTCGAACCATGTTTCCTCGGTCTCGAACGCCATGGCGCGCAGGTCGAACACGCCGGCATGGTTGACCAGGCATTTGAAGCCGTCGGGCCACTTGCCCGCGATCCAGTTCATCATATAGCCGCCATAAGAGCCGCCGAGCGCGCAGGCGTTGGCGGTGTCGGCATTGGCGTCCTGCGCCCCCGCCGCGGCGAGGCCGAGCTTGAGGTCTTCGAGCGGCTTGCCGCCCCAATCCTGATTGATGCTGTCGGTGAATGCCTGTCCGTAACCGGTCGAGCCGTGGAAATCGACACTGACCGCGGCGTAGCCGGGCGCCGAAAACAGGCGCGGGTTCCAGCGCGTCGACCAACTGTTGCCAAAGCTCGACTGCGGCCCGCCGTGGACGAGGAAGGCAACGGGGATTTTGCCCTTGGTATCGGCGGGTTTGACGATCTGGCCCCACACGGTGTCGCCGCTCGCGCCCTTGAAGCTGAACCGTTTGGCATCGACGGGATCGATTTCGGCAAGCTGGGCGCGGTTGACGTCGGTCAGGCGGGTGATCTTGCCCTTGCCATCGCGGACAAACAGGTCGGTCGGCACCGCAACGCTGTTGCGCGAATAGAGCAGGGCGCCGCCGGGCAGCGGGGTGACGTCACCGATATTGCCTTCAAAGGCTTCGGTGGTGGCCTTGAGCTTCGTGACCTTGCCGGTCTTCACATCGACGCGGAAGACGGGGTGATCGAGCACGTCCTGCGCGGTGACATAGAGCGACTTGCCGTCCGCGGCCCACGCGATCGAACCCACGGAGCGGTCCCATGCGTCGGTCAGTTTCCGCGTTTCGCCGGTCGACATGTCGCGCAGCATCAGCACCTGCCGGTCGGCCTCATAGCCCGGGCGGGCCATGGCGGCATAACCCAGCCATTTGCCGTCGGGCGAGGGGGTGGGGAGGGTATCGGTCGCCTTGTTATCCGCGGTCAGGTTCTGCGGCATCATCCGGCTGTCGACCAGCCAGCTGTAAATATCGAGGTTGGTCGAGGTCGGCTCGTCCTTGTCGGCTTTGCGCAGCGTGAAAAACACGGTGCGGCTGTCGGCGCCCCACGCCAGTTCCTCACCGCCGCCGAAGGGTTTCGACGGGCTATCGCCAACCAGCCCGCTATCGACGGCGCGCGCGGCGCTGGCTTTGCCATCGTCAAGATTGAAGACGAACGGACGGCTATAGGTGCCGGGCGTTTCCCAGCTGTCCCAATGGCGCACGAATCCGGCGCCGTCCTTGTACAGGCGGCCGGTGCCGGGACCGGGGAGGGCGCCCTTGTCCTTGGCATCGCAGCCGAAGTCGGTGCATTCGCGCGGCACGTCGCCCCAGGCGAGCAGGCGCTGGCCGTCGGGAGAGATTTTGAAGCCCGAGACATCGGCAACGGTGTCGGTGACCTGCGCGGCGGCGCCGCCGACCTTGGGATCGACCCGCCAGACCTGGCTTTTGCCCGATGCGTTCGAAAGGAAATAGAGGCTGCCGTCGGGGTGGAAAGCGGGGGCGGTTTCATTCTTTTCGGCGGTATCAGCGACGCGCACCGGCGCCGCGTCCTTGGCATTGCGGTCGACCAGCCACAGTCCGGTCGCGCGCTTGTACGTCGCGGCCTCGGTCTCGGTCATCTGAAACACCACCCAGCGGCCATCGGGCGACGCGGTCGGCGCGGCGACACGCTTCAGCGTCGCCAGATCGACCTCGGTCATCGGCCGGGCAAAAGCGGGAGTGGACAGGGCGGCGGCGAGCGCGACGGCGCTGGTCAGGATATGGTTTCGCATGAAAGCGGTTTAGCGGGGTGCGGGGCGGGTTCAAGCATGTTCGTTGATTCTTGATTTGGGGTGGGTAGCGGACATCACCAATAATCGTCGCCCCCGCGAAGGCGGGGGCCGCAAGCGTCCTTTACCTGCGCCGCTGCGTAAACCGACAGCGGCCCCCGCCTTCGCGGGGGCGACGACTGGTTTTGGTCGTTAACGGACAATCACGCCGCCCTTCATCACATGGTCGATCTTTTCCAGCACCGTGATGTCGGCGAGCGGATCCGCCTTGACCGCAACGATGTCGGCAAAGCGGCCAGGAACGATCGCGCCGATGTCGTCGCGCCCCATTTCGACCGCGGCGCGGCCGGTGGCTGACTGGATCGCCTGCATCGGGGTCATGCCATATTTGACCATGTTGCGGAATTGGCGCGCGTTGAGCCCGTGCGGGTAGACCCCGGCGTCGGTGGCGTAACCGATATTGACCCCGATTTCGACCGCGCGACGGAAGGCGGCGCGCTGGGCGTCGGTGGTCTCGCGGTTCTTGCGCAGATATTCCTCGGGCCAGCCTTCCTTGGTGCCGACATCGTCGATGTAAGTGCCATTGTAGATATCCATCGCCAGCCAGGTGCCGCGCGCTTTTGCAAGCTGGAGCGCTTCCTCGTCGGCGAGGCTGGCATGTTCGATGCTGTCGACCCCGGCGTTGATCGCTATCTTGATCCCCTCGGCGCCATGCGCATGGGCGGTGACCCTTTTTCCGCCGGCATGCGCCACTTTCACCACCGCGCGCAGATAATCTTCCGACAGTTCGACCGCGCCGGGTTCGGTTCCGATCGCGAGAACGGCGCCGGTGGCGATGGTCTTGATGAAATCGGCGCCGCTATCGAGCAGGAAGGTCGTTTTCGCCGCCGCTTCCTCGGGCGTTGCGGCGACGCCGAGGCGCATGTCGGCAGGCAGTTCCTCATTGGGAACGACGCCGTTCAGTTCGCCGCCGCCCTTCGGAATCGTGATGTAAGCGCCAGCGACCCACATCCGCGGCCCCGGCACGTCACCGCGCTCAATCGCATTGCGCAGCGTGACGTCGGTCAAACCGCGATAGGTGCCGACGTCGCGGACGCTGGTGAAACCGGCGTCGAGCGTCACCCGCGCGTTGCGCGCGCCGACGAGGGCGGTTTCAGCGGGCGACGCCTTGATCGGTGCGGCAAGGTCAGCGCTCTGGCCAAGGTCGGCGAGGTGGGTGTGGAGGTCGATCATGCCGGGGAGGACGGTGAATCCGGACCAGTCGAGCCGCGTCGCGCCCGCGGGGGGTGCGCCGCAAGGAGCGACAGCCTTGATCCGCTCCCCTTCTATCGTGATGCACTGACCTTTGCGGACGTCATCGGACACGCCGTCGATCAGCCGTCCGGCCTGAATATACAGCGTCTCCGCCGCCGCGGGCGTCGCGGCGAGGGTCGCCGCGAGCGCCGCAATCAGAGGGCGCTGGCGAAGGCGTCGCACTGGCGCGGATCCCCCGATTGCAAGCCGCGACGCAGCCAGCTCATGCGTTGCTCGCTGGTGCCGTGGGTAAAGCTTTCGGGAACCGGACGCTGGCCCGCCGAGCGCATCAGCGTATCATCGCCGATCGCGTTGGCGGCGCGCATCGCTTCTTCCATATCGCCCGCCTCCATCACTGGCTGACCCGCAGCGGTCTTGGCGCGTGCGGCCCAGACACCGGCGTAGCAATCCGCCTGCAATTCCATGCGAACCTGCAATGCATTGCCCTCGGCCTGCGAGGCGCGTTGCTGCGCTTGGCGAACCTGGTTCGAAATTCCGCTGATCGTCTGGATATGATGGCCGACTTCGTGCGCGATGACATAAGCCTGCGCCGCATCGCCCGCGGCGCCGAATTTCAGTTCGAGATCACGGAAGAAGTCGGTGTCGAGATAGACGCCTTGATCGCCGGGGCAATAGAACGGACCCATCGCAGAACTTGCAGAACCGCAGGCCGTTCGATCGACGCTGTGCGAGTAGAAGGTGAGCGTCGGCTTGCGATAGCCGGAGATCAGCCCCTCCCAAACCGTGTGCGTTGATCCGAACACGTTGCAGGCAAAACGCTCCGAAGCCGTATCGCAGGCGACGTTGGCGCCACCGCGGCTGTTCGCCGCCGGATCGGCGATGCCGCCCCCGCTGCTCAGCATGTTGGCGCCGGGACCGAGCAGGAAAAAGGCGACCGCGCCGATCAGCAGGATCGTGCCGCAGCCCATCTTGCGCCCGAGCAGCATCGGGAGGAAACCGATGAGCAAGCCGCCGAGGCCGCCACCACCACCGCCAAAGCCGCCGCCACCGCCGCGGCCGAGGTCGCGAATATCGTCGCCGGGATCATAATCGTCGAGGCGCATGGGGGTTCTCCGCCGCTAAAGTGTCTGCCTAATCCTGATAGTTACAGCAGCGCCGGTCAATTGAAAGGGGCTTCGCGTTCAGGGCAATCGCTTCAGATGAACGGACTGGTGTTGATTGAAGTGTTATGATTCAGACGATGCTCCATATGCTGGGAGCCATTGATGTCTGGATTGCCATCGTCGCGTTCGATACTCGATCATTTTTCTGCGCTTCGTGATCACCGGGAGCAGTGGCGGGTTTTGTATCCGCTTCGCGAGGTCTTGCTTTTGGTGCTTTGCGCGACGCTTTCGGGGATGGAAGATTTTGTCGAGATCAGGCTGTGGGGACAGCACCGGCTCGATTTTCTGCGCCGTTTTCTGCCGTTTGCGCACGGGATACCAGCCCACGACACCCTTAATGATGTCATTAACGGGCTTGATCCCGAGCTGTTCAAAACCTGCTTTGCGACCTGGGTCGAGGCGCTGCGCGACGAGGCACCCGATATCATCGCGATTGACGGCAAGACGTCGCGGCGTAGTCACGCGAGGAGCAAAGGCCGCGCGCCGCTGCACATGGTTTCAGCCTGGGCGTCGCGCCAGCGGCTGGTGCTGGGCCAGGAAGCGGTAGACGCAAAATCCAACGAGATCACCGCGATCCCGTTGCTGCTCGAACGGCTGGAACTGACCGGTGCGCTCGTCACCATCGATGCGATCGGAACACAGGCCGCGATTGCCGAGACCATCGTGGCGCGCGGCGGAGATTATTTGCTCGCGCTGAAGGGCAACCGTCCGGCGCTGTTTGCCGATGTCGTGGCGTTCTTTGCCGATCCGCCCACCGATATGACCCTGTCGGCGCACACGACAACCGACGCCGATCATGGCCGCATCGAAGAACGCCGCCACAGCGTCTGTCACAACACACAATGGCTGTTTTCCGATCGTCGCTATCCTGATGAACCCCATTTCCCGCATCTCGCGATGATCGCCATGGTCGAAAACCACGTCGAACGGGAGGGCCGCAAAAGCACGGAACGGCGCTATTACCTCTCTTCTGTCAAACTCGATGCCCAAGCCTTCGCCGCCGCAGTCCGCGCCCATTGGGGCATCGAAAACCGGCTCCACTGGGTGCTCGACGTCGTCTTCCACGACGACCTCACAAGACTGCGAACCGGATCAGGACCCCAGAATATGGCGGTCGTCAAACACATCGCCATGAACCTGGTGCGAAATCCAAACGACAAACACAGCCTCAAAGTCCGCAGAAAACGAGCCAATCTCGACCCGGATTACCTCGAAACACTCGTCACTCAACGACAACCGTTAATCTGAAGCGATTCCCCTGGCTTCGCGTTGGACGAAGCCGTTGCAATGGTTTATGCTGCGACGCACCAATCGCGCTGACGCGAGCCAAAGGATCCCCGTTTTCATGCCACGTCGTGCCGCAACCGCCGCGCTTCCGCTTCCCGACCTCGTTGTACTCGTCCTGCAGGGCGGCGGCGCGCTCGGCGCGTTTCAGGCGGGGGTATATGAGGCGATGATCGACCTCGGCATCGAGCTCGACTGGGTCGCGGGGATTTCGATCGGTGCGGTCAATGCCGCGATCATCGCGGGCAATCCGCGCGACGCCGCAGTGGGCAAGCTGCGCGAATTCTGGAACGGGGTGTCGTCGGCGATGCCGTCGCTGCCGGTCGCCGACAACGACTGGGCGCGCGAATGGGCGCATATGGTGGCGGCGGGGCAGGTGATGGCGTTCGGCGTCCCAGGGTTCTTCACCCCGCGCTTCCCGCCGCCGAGCTTTGCCGAGCGGCAGACACCCGAGGCGGTGAGCTTTTACGACACCAAGCCGCTGGTCGAGACGCTCGACCGGCTGGTCGACTGGGACCGAGTGAACAACGGCAAGGTGCGGCTGTCGGTCGGCGCGGTGGCGGTCGAAACGGGGAACTTTCGCTATTTCGACACCAAGGTCGATACGATCGACGCGCGACACGTCTTGGCGTCGGGCGCGCTGCCACCGGGGCTCCCGCCGGTCGAGATCGACGGGACATGGTATTGGGATGGCGGGCTGGTGTCGAACACCCCGCTCGAGCATGTTGTCGATGCGGCGCATGAAGATATGCTGGTGTTTCAGGTCGATCTGTTCCCCGCGCGGGGCGACCGTCCGCATGACATGGAGGAAGCTTGGTCGCGCGAGAAGGACATTCGTTTTTCGAGCCGCACGCGGCGGATTTCGGACGGGCTGGTGCGGCGGCGCAAGGAGCATCAGCTGATCGACCGGATGCTCAAAAAACTGCCCGCCGAATATGCTGCGTTGCCCGAAGTCAAAGCGGTGCGAAAAATGGTCGACAGTAAGGCGCTGAACGTCGTCCAGCTGATCCATCAGCCGCCTAAATGGCAGACGGGCGCGCGCGATTTCGAGTTTTCGCGCTCGACGATGGAGGTCAATTGGGCGCTGGGCCATGAGGCGGTCGAGGCGGCGATGAAGGATGGGCATTTGCTTGCGGAAAGTGTCGCCGAGGGTCGTTCGGGAAGTTTTGCGTTGCAAGCCAATATGTTGAAGCCGAAAATCGAACCCGATATCAACTGATACTTTTCCACCGGAAGGAACTTCGAACATGCGTCTGCAAGGAAAAACCGCGCTCGTCACCGGATCGACGTCGGGCATCGGGCTGGGCATCGCCAAGGCGCTGGCGAGCGAGGGCGCGCATGTCATCATCAACGGCTTCGGTGACGCCGCGGCGATCGAGGCCGAGCGCGTCGCGCTCGAAGGGCTGAGCGGCGGCAAAGCGAGTTATGACGGTGCCGATCTGACCAAGGTCGATGCGATCGCCGAGATGTTCGCGCGCGCCGATGCCGACATGGGCGGCGTCGATATTTTGGTGAACAACGCCGGGACGCAGTTCGTGTCGCCGATCGAGGATTTCCCGGTCGAGAAATGGGATTTGATCCTGGCGCTGAACCTGACGTCGGCGTTCCACACGATCCGCCACGCGGTCCCCGGAATGCGCAAGAAGGGGTGGGGGCGGATTATCGGCACCGCGTCGGCGCACTCGCTCGTCGCCTCGCCGTTCAAATCGGCCTATGTCGCAGCGAAGCACGGGCTGGTCGGGCTGACCAAAACCGTCGCGCTGGAAGTGGCCGACGCGGGGATCACCGCCAACTGCATCAGCCCCGGTTACGTGTGGACGCCGCTGGTCGAGGGGCAGATCCCCGACACGATGAAGGCGCGCGGGATGACGCGCGAGCAGGTGATCAACGACGTGCTGCTGGCGGGGCAGCCGACCAAGCAGTTCGTTACCGTCGAACAGGTCGCGGCGCTGGCGTCGTTCCTGACCCGCGACGAGGCGGCGAACATCACCGGCGCCAACCTGAGCGTCGATGGCGGGTGGACCGCGGCCTAAGCCTTGAGCATTCTCCTTTCCCCTCCTAAGGTTAACGCAACCGGATCAGGGGAGAGACGGAGAATGAGGGGTCGCAACAAGTTACTTTTCGCCATTGCGCTAGGGCTGACCGCTGGCGCGTGCCAGTCGGTGCCGGTGGTGCCGACACTGCCGCCGTCGGCGGCCGACGAGCCGCCCGCTTCGGGCAGCTGGCGCGCGACGGCGACCGATCAGGACAAGGAACGGATTCGCGGCTGGTATTCCAGCTGGGAAGCCGCGCTCGCCGATGCGCGGGCGAAGGGGCATGGCGCCGACGTCGACCGCGAAGGCGTGCTGCTGCAACAGATGGCGGCGCTGCCCAACGCGCATCTGCCCGCGGGCGACTATCGCTGCCGGACGATCAAGGTCGGCGCGAAGGGGCGCGGGGGGCTCAGCTATATCGCCTATGGCTGGTTCCGCTGCCGCGTGGCGCCCGAACAGGGATTGTCGAGCCTGACCAAGCTGACCGGGTCGCAGCGCCCTGTCGGCATGATCTTTCCCGACAATCTGAAACGCCAGATTTTCCTCGGCACGCTCGAGCTGGGCGACGAGAAAATGGCGGTGAACTACGGCAGCGACCGGATGCGCGACATGGCGGGGCTGGTCGAACGGATCGGCGACAATCGCTGGCGGCTGGTGCTGCCTGCGCCCGCGTATGAATCCTTGGTCGACGTGATCGAACTGGTCCCGGCGGGCTGACGAAAGTTTGAGAGGATTCCACATTCCCGTTCGTGTCGAGCGAAGTCGAGACACGCTTGGGACGCGCTACGCTGCGGGGTGTCTCGACTTCGCTCGACACAAACGGATTAGGTTCGGCTCATAAGAGCTTGGTACAGGGGAATGATAATGCGGAATTTGTGGACGGGCGCCGCGGCGCTGGCGCTGATCGTTCCGGGAGCCGCCTCCGCGGCAGCGCAGCAGTTGGGCGGCGAGGTGCAGAAGCAGATGCCGTCGCTGATGAAGATTTACGATGATCTACACGCCAACCCGGAACTCAGCTTCATGGAGGTGCGCTCGGCCGGCATCTTGGCGGCCGAGGCGCGCAAGTTGGGGTTTGAGGTGACCGAAAAGATCGGAGGCACCGGCGTCGTCGCAGTGATGAAGAACGGCCCCGGACCGGTCGTGCTGGTCCGCGCCGACATGGACGGGCTACCGGTGACCGAGCAAACCGGGCTGCCCGGCGCGTCGAAGGTGCGCGTCACGACCTCTGAAGGCGTCGAAACCGGCGTGATGCACGCGTGCGGCCACGACACGCATATGACCGCATGGGTCGGCGTCGCGCGGCTGATGGCGGCGAACAAGGCGAACTGGTCGGGGACGCTGGTGATGATCGGCCAGCCCGCCGAAGAACGCGGCGCGGGCGCGCGCATGATGCTGGAGGACGGGCTTTATGCCCGCTTTCCCAAGCCGCAATATGCCCTCGCGTTCCACGACGCGGCGCAGTTTCCCGCCGGGGTGATCGGCTATACGCCGGGCTATGCGCTCGCCAATGTCGACAGCGTCGATATTTTGGTCAAGGGCGTCGGCGGCCACGGCGCCTATCCGCAGACGACCAAGGATCCGATCGTGCTGGCCAGCCGCATCGTGTCGACGTTGCAGACGCTGGTGTCGCGCGAGATCAGCCCGCTCGACAGCGCGGTGGTGACCGTCGGCAGCTTTCACGCCGGGGCGAAGCACAACATCATTTCGGACGAGGCGAAGCTGCAGCTGACGGTGCGCAGCTATACCGATGAGGTGCGCAATCACCTGCTCGACGGCATCGCGCGCGTCGCGAAGGGCGAGGCAATCGCGGCGGGGATTCCCGAGGACAAGATGCCGGTGGTCAGTGTGCAGAGGGACGAGTTCACTCCCTCCACATTCAACACCCCCGATTTCACCGAGGAAATGGCGGCGTATCTGAAAACCAGTTTCGGCGAAAAGCGCGTCGTGCAAGTGCCGCCGGTTATGGGCGGCGAAGATTTCGGTCGCTTTGCGCGCGACGACAAGGACATCAAAAGCCTGATCATCTGGGTCGGCGGGGTGCCGCAGGCCGAATATGACGCGGCGAAAAAGGAAGGCCGGACGCTGCCGAGCTTGCACTCGCCCTTCTGGGCGCCCGAGGCGGACAAGGTGATCGCGACGGCGACCGAGGCGCTGACGGCGATGACGATGAAGTTGATGGCGAAGAAGTAGGCGGCGACCGACAGCCACATCGCCTAAGCAGAGGGCGCCGCGTCGGCCTTTGAAAAGGAAATGACGACTTTCAGACCGTTGCCCGGTTCCGAACGGACAGCGACCTTGGCCGATGCATTCTGCTTCAACGACTGGACGATGATGGCGCCAAGTTTGCCCGGCTTCGGCCATGCGACACCCTCGGCCAGACCGACCCCGTCGTCCGCGATGGTGATATGGCAGCCGACTTCGTCGATCAGGCTGTGGAGGGTGATCGTGCCGCCGTCGCGACCGGTGAACGCATGTTTGAGTGCGTTGGTCAGCAATTCATTGACCACCAGCCCCGCCGGCATCGCAACATTGACCGAAGCTGGCCAGCTATCGAGCTTCATATCGAGTCGGACGCCGTCGGTCGCATGTGCCGCCATCACCGATGTCGCGATCTGACCCAGATAAATTCCCAGATCAATGCTGTCGTCGGCATTTTCCCGGGACAAGGTATCGTAAAGCACCGCCAAAGCGCCGATCCGGCCCGCAAGCCGATCGAAACGCTCACCGGTATCGCCGTCGGGGATGTTGCGCGCTTCGAGCCGGATCAAGGCCGTAATCATCTGCAGATTGTTTTTGACCCGATGCTGAAGCTCGCGAAGCTGGGCGTCTTTCGCCGCCAGCGCCGCCGTTTGACCGTCCCCAGCCCGTTCGTTGCCGGTGGGCGCCAGCGCGACAAGCCGATAGAGCGGCGTGCCATCGTCGTCTTCAATCGTATTCGACCAGGCATCCACGACAATGGCGCCCGCTTCCTGCTCGATCCTGAATTCCCCAATATAATCGACATCGGCCTGAACCGCGTCGCGCAACAGTCGATCGTCGTCGACCGGAGCGGCCACGCCGGGCAGCGCCCGCCAGCTTTTTCCTTCGATTTCGGCAATGGGATGGCCGGTCAGGCGCTCGAACTCGCGGTTTGCGTAGGTGATCAGTTCCGACGGATGAAGTTCGGACACTGCGACGGCCACGGGCACATGGTCGAGAAACTGTTTGAAACGCTCATTCTCCAGTGCATCCGCCAGATTCGGCGTATCCAGCAGTGTCTCCACCTGATCGGCATTTTCGGTTTTCATCATATTTCCCTGGTCGCAACGTGCTACGCGTAGCTGGTCGATGACATTCGTGCCAATTTTAACTCATGCGCCGCGGCGGACTTTTCATCGCACGAGGGAGCTCACTCAAAGCGGGGGCATGTCACCTGCTGGCGGCGTTTCGATGTCCGCAGGCGCCTCGACAATAGGCGTTTCTTGATCGGGGAGAGTATCGGCCTGACGGACCGCAGGTTCGACTGGCGGAGCAGCAATGACATCGGGAATCCTGCCTTTCAGCGCATCAATCTCGCGTTGGCGCATTTCGAGATAGAGGGTGCGCGTCTCGACATAGGGGTCGAGGCTTATTTGTTGCAGGCGCTCGATCTCGGCATCGCGTTCGATGCGGTCGTTGAGCGCCCGGATCACCGTGGTGGGCGCCGCATAAGCGGTGCGGTTGAACGGCTTGCCGATCGCGGTCGGCAGGACCAGCATGTCGAGGCCGTTGCCGGCCATGTCGCGCAACGTCGTCGCGCCGAACAGCGGCAGGTAGAAAAAGGGACCGGGCTCGACGCCGTAAAAGCCCAATGTGTTGGCGAAACCGTTGCGCCGATACGGCAGGTTAAATGGCTTCTTTTTGGCCACGTCGAACAGGCCGCCGACGCCGAAGGTCGAGTTGATGGCAAAGCGGCCGAGCGTTTCGGCGGCCTTGCCGATCTTGAACTGCAACAGATAGTTCAGGAAATTGACCGGTTCGGTCAGGTTGCGCAGCGCATTGCCCACGCCGTCGCGGACCGGTTCGGGAACGATGCTCTGATAGCCCATCGCGATCGGGCCGACGAGCGCCTGGTCGATCGCCTGGACGGCGCGATAGGATTCGATGTTGACCGCTTGCAGCGGATCTCCCGGCGGCGCATCGCCGCGCGCCGTCACGACGATTTCGTTCGGCGACCCCGGTGCCGGGGTCGGCTGCTCGCCGCTGGATGGTTCGGGCGTGACCGGCGCGGGCGACGGGGCGGTGCCGATCGTCGGTACGACTTTTGGCGGCAGAACATCGCCCGCATAGGGCTGGGCCGTCGTCTCGGCCGGGATTTCAGGCGCCGCGTTGGTGGGAACGGGCGGTGCTTCGGACAGCAAAAGGAGTGCAGCGACGGCCGAAATGCTCATCGGGCGCGCGGTCCGGCCAGCACGAGGTTCGTAAGCATCGACGGCATATATTTGACTCCTGACCGGGGTATCAGCCCGGAACAATGAACAAAGGGCATCTGCCCTTTCGTCAGATGCTGCTTAACGGGCTTTAGACGCTTGGAAACTTTTATCTTTCCCCCACCAAGGGGAAAGATGGAAGAAATTGCGCCTGCGCTGCAACCTCCCCATCGCATCGCGACAGGGAGGATCATACCACCCGCGTCACCTCGAACTCGATCTCGGTCGCCATGCTCGCTCAGGCGTCGGTTTCGTTTTCCAAATAAATTGGGATGGACCTGCGTCCGAGGCTATGGTGAGCAAAGACATGTCCACCAATAAACCCGCTCTCGGCTTGTCCGCATGCCTCACCGATCGGGAAATGGAAATTCTGCGCCTGTTGGTCGCTGGCCATACAGTAAAGACCATTGCCGCGCGCCTCGGCCGGTCAGAAACCTCCATTAATGAGCGGTTGCGCTCTGCCCGCCGCAAAACGGGTGTCGGCAGCAGCCGCGAATTGGCGCGTCTTCTGGACATCCAGAAAAATTGTGACGAAAATATCGATCTTTTGAAACCGCACGCCACCGTGAAGGACGTGACGCATACCGCGGCCATCGGGGTTCGCGGTTCGAAAGGAATGATCGTCATGCTCATCACGCTATCCCTGGCTGCCGCCGGAGCAATGTTCGCAACGGCGCCTTCCGCCGATCAGGTCGGAACACCGAGCGCCGTTTACAGCACGGCATCCAAGCCACTGCCGCTCGTTGGCAGCTGGTCGCTGGACGCATCGCTCATGCCGGAGAGGGAACGGCCTCAAAGGGTGACGATGACGTTCCGTGCCGTGCAGGACGGGAAATGGACGACACTCGTCGAAATCGTCGGGCCGGACGGCTCTCGCAGGCATGCCGAATCCACGGCAGCGCTTGACGGCGTCCCGGTGCCGGTCACGGGCAATATGGAATTCATCGACACCGTTGCTCTGCGTCAGCCGGCGCCGGACACATTGGTCATGACATTGGGAAAGGCCGGCGCGCGGGTGTCGACGCGCGTTTATACGGTCGCCAAGGATCAGAAATCCATGACGGAGACTATTGTCTGGTCGAACGACGATCGTCAAAAACTGGAAACCACCCGTTTCAATCGCACGGATTGACCGCCGGCCGACTTCTATCGCTGGCATCGTGCGTCCCCGCATAATCCAGACGTCGTAAAGGCGCCAATATATGCACCTCGGGACTTCGGCGCTCCAGGCTTGCCCCTGGGGCGCCCCTTGTCCCATTCCGTGCTACGGCTGCCCGGCGGCCACCCACATTATCGTCGTCACTCCCGCTTCAACGCAGCGAAGCTGCCGCCGCGGCCTGCGCCTTCGGTAAAGCGCTTGGCCCCCGCAGCGGCGCCCTCGAGCAAGGGGGCGGCTCCGGCGTGGGCTTCGTGCGTCAGGGCATCGGCGAGGTCGAAATCCCATTGGCGGTAGGCGCTCATGCGGTCGCTGGTCATGCACAATTGCGGAAAGGCGGCGATCTGTTTGGCGAGCGTGATCGCGGCGGACAGCGCTTCGCCGTCGGCGACGACGCGGTCGGCGAGGCCGATGTGGTGGGCTTCGGCCGCCTCGACCGGCCGGCCGGTCAGGATCATGTCGAGCGCGCGGCCTTGGCCGACGATGCGCGGCAGGCGGACGGTGCCGCCATCGATCAGCGGCACGCCCCAGCGGCGGCAATAAACGCCGAACACTGCGCTGGCGGCAGCGACGCGCAGGTCGCACCAGAGCGCGAGTTCGAGCCCGCCCGCGACCGCATGCCCCTCGACCGCGGCGATCACCGGCTTGCCGAGCAGCATCCGCGTCGGCCCCATCGGTCCGGGGCCGTCGGGGTCGTAGCGCGAGGTGCCGACGCCTTTCAAATCGAAACCGGCGCAGAAATGCCCGGCGCTACCGGTCAGGATCGCGACGCGGGCGTCGCTGTCGTCGGCGAAGGCGGCGAATGCGTCACGCAGCGCGGCGGCGGTGTCGGGATCGACCGCGTTGCGGCGCGTGGGGCGGTCGATGGTGACGATGGTGACGGGGCCTTCGCGGGTGATGATGACGGACATAAAAGCTCCCTGTCGCGCGGCGCGATATTTTTTGGTTAGCATGTTCGGGTGGGGTCTTGAAACGTCGATGGGGCGATCTTAGATCGGATTCATGCGGGCCGGGCCCCTCTGGCGTCGGCAGGATATTTCCTGCCACGTGATGTCGGACCGCATCGGGTGACACCGATGCTCTGGGCCTACCTCCCCCCTTAAACCCGGGTCCGGCATCGGCGTCACCTGCTTGATTTTCAATCAGGAGGCCCAAGTTCATGACGCTTAATCCCAATCTTTATCGGCTGACCCTGCTGCATCGCCAGCTGGACGAGGCGGCGCGGCGCGAGGCGCAGCGGCGCGGGGCCGATCCGTTCCGGCTGCTGCGGCTGAAAACGCTGAAGCTCGCGGTAAAGCGGCGCCTGGCGGCGCTGTCGCTGCGCCCGGCGCTCGCACGCTAAATCCTTCTAATCAAGACCGGAAGCGTCGTCCCGCCGGGGCGGCGTCTTCTGGCGTTCACCAGGGACACACACCATGGAATTTCTGTTTGCCGACTGGCTGGGTACCCCGGCCTGGTTCTGGCTGGCGTTCATCGCGCTGGTCGTCGCGCTCACGGCCTTTGACCTTGGCATATTGAACAAGGAAGACAAGGAGATGGGGATTGGCGAGAGCCTCAAGCTCTCGGCCTTCTACATCAGTATCGCGCTGGCGTTCGGCGCCTGGGTCTGGGCCGCGAAGGGCGGCGAGGCGGGGCTGCAATATTATACCGGCTTCTTCATCGAGAAGGCTTTGTCGATCGACAATATCTTCGTCATCTCGCTGATCTTCGCGACCTTCGCGATCCCGCCGCGCTATCAGTATCGGGCGCTGCTCTGGGGCATTGTCGCGGTGATCGTGCTACGCGGGATCATGATTGCGGGCGGCGCGGCGCTGGTCACCGAATATGAATGGCTGCTCTATGTGTTCGCCGCATTCCTCGTGTTCACCGGCATCAAGATGCTGTTCGCGGGCGAAAAGCCGATGGACGTTGCGGGCAACCCGGTGGTCAAATGGCTGTCGCGGCACATCCCGATCACAGGCGAGCTGCACGGCGAGAAATTCTTTGTCCGGGTGCCCGATAGCAAGACCGGCAAGCTGGTGCTGGCGGCGACGCCGTTGTTCCTGGCGCTGGTGGTGATCAACCTCGCCGACCTAGTGTTCGCGGTCGACAGCGTGCCGGCGATCTTTGCGATCACCACCGATACGTTCATCGTCTATACGTCGAACATCATGGCGATCCTGGGCCTGCGCGCGCTCTATTTCGCGCTGTCGGCGATGGTGCACCGCTTCCATTACCTCAAATATGCGCTCGCGCTGGTGCTGGTGTTCATCGGGTCGAAGATATTCGTCGCCGATTTCATCCTCGGCGGCGACAAATTCCCGCCGTTGATCAGCCTGGGTGTGACGGTTGGGTTGATCGCGGGCGGCATCATCTGGTCGCTGGTCAAGACGCGCGACGAGGAGGCTGCGCTGCCGCAATGAAAATGTCCGTCGGAGGCCTTGCGGCTTCCGACGGACAGGCTTTCCTCCCCAGGAAAGCAGTGGAGGCGCGGGGGCTGGGTCGCTAGCCCCCGCACCAAGCAGGGTGGCGCGAGCGGGTGCAACGGGCCGCTCGCGCCGAACTCGTATCAGGCGGCGAACTGGTTCATCGTGTTGTCCTTGCCCGCGGCCTTGAGGGCCGCTTCGCCGGCGAAATATTCCTTGTGGTCGTCGCCGATGTCGCTGCCCGACATATTCTGGTGCTTGACGCAGGCGATACCCTGACGGATTTCGGCGCGCTGGACGCCCTTGACGTACCCCAGCATCGCTTCGTCGCCGAAATATTCCTTGGCGAGATTGTCGGTCGACAGCGCCGCGGTGTGATAGGTCGGCAGGGTGATGAGGTGGTGGAAGATGCCCGCGCGCTTCGCCGAATCGCGCTGGAAGGTGCGGATGCGGTTGTCGGCTTCGTCGCCGAGCGGGGTGCCGTCATAATCGACGCTCATCAGCTTGGCGCGGTCATAGGCGCTGACATCCTGACCGTCCTTTTCCCAGGCATCATAGACCTGCTGGCGGAAATTCAGTGTCCAGTTGAAGCTGGGCGAATTATTGTACGCGAGCTTCGCATTGGGGACGACTTCGCGGATGCGGTCGACCATGCCGGCGATCTGTTCGATGTGCGGCTTTTCGGTTTCGATCCACAGCAGGTCGGCGCCGTTCTGAAGCGAAGCGATGCAATCCATGACGCAGCGGTCCTCGCCGGTACCGGCCTTGAACTGATAGAGGTTCGAGGGCAGGCGCTTCGGACGCATCAGCTTGCCGTCGCGGTTGATCAGCACGTCGCCGAGGTTGCCCGCGCCGTCGACCTC
The DNA here is from genome assembly GCF_002205675.1 of Sphingopyxis bauzanensis. Lineage (GTDB taxonomy): Bacteria > Pseudomonadota > Alphaproteobacteria > Sphingomonadales > Sphingomonadaceae > Sphingopyxis > Sphingopyxis bauzanensis. The sequence continues at coordinate 149,027 of NZ_NISK01000003.1, forward strand.
TTCGCAATCGAGGAAGCTGTTATACTGGTCGGCCAGATCGCCGGGCTCTTTCGAGAAAGCGATCTGCTTGGTCAGGCCCGCACCAAGGCTATCGGTGCGGGTGACGATGATGCCATCCTCGACGCCGAGTTCCATGAAGGCGTAGCGGCAGGCGCGGATTTTCGCGATGAAATCCTCGTGCGGCACGGTGACCTTGCCGTCCTGATGGCCGCACTGCTTTTCGTCCGAGACCTGATTTTCGATCTGGAGCGCGCAGGCGCCAGCTTCGATCATCTTCTTCGCGAGGAGGTATGTCGCCTCGGCATTGCCGAAACCCGCATCGATATCGGCGATGATCGGCACGACGTGCGTTTCATGATTGTCGATGCTCGCTTGGATCTGCTTCGCCTTTAGCTCATCACCCTCGGCGCGCGCGGCGTCGAGTTCGCGGAACAGCCCGCCGAGTTCGCGGGCGTCGGCCTGACGCAGGAAGGTGTAGATTTCCTCGATCAGCGCCGGGACGCTGGTCTTTTCGTGCATCGACTGGTCGGGCAGCGGACCGAATTCGCTGCGGAGCGCGGCGATCATCCAGCCCGACAGATAGATGTAGCGGCCCTTGGTGGTGCCGAAATGCTTCTTGATCGAGATCATCTTCTGCTGCGCGATGAAGCCGTGCCAGCAGCCGAGCGACTGGGTGTAGTTCGCGGGGTCGGCGTCATAGGCGGCCATGTCGGCGCGCATGATGCGCGCGGTGTAGCGGGCGACGTCGAGGCCGGTGCGGAATTTGTTCTGGGCGCGCATGCGGGCGATGCTTTCGCCGCTGATACCGTCCCATGTGCCGTCGTAGTCGCGGATGAGGCGGCCTGCCTGTGCCATGTCTTCCTGATAACCCATCGTCTTATCCTTGTGAGGAGGTGATGGGTGGATGTTGGCGAAGGTGCCGCACAAAGTGAAAAGCTTTGTCAATAATATTTGTGAAATATGCCGTATCGGTGTAAATTGGCGTGTAAAGTAGTAAAGAAAGTTACAGTCGATGGCGGAGCGACGGGTGTTTGCCGGGCCGGCGGTGCGCAAGGTGCGGCGCGAGGCGGGGATGACGCAGGCGGCGATGGCCGAGGCGCTGGATATTTCGCCAAGCTACCTCAATCTGATCGAGCATGGCCAGCGGCCGCTGTCGGCGACGGTGATCGTCAAGCTGGCCGAGCGCTTCGGCTTCGATGCTGCGACTTTAGGGGTCGATGTCGTGCCGGGCGGGGGAGCGGGGTTGCGGCGGCGGTTGTCCGATGCGCGTTTTGCCGATTTGGGGATCGGTGCGCAGGAGATCGAGGAGTGGCTCCAGGCCGCGCCGACGACTGCCGCGGCCTTTGCCCGGCTGTTCGATGCGGCGCCCGAAGGTGCGGCAACTTTACAGGAGGAAGCCCCCGAAGTTGCCGCGGTGCGCCGCGCGATCGAGAAATGGCGCAACCATTTTGCCGATCTGGATGCCAAGGCCGAGGAATTGGCCGACGAATTGCGACTGGCAGGCGGCGACCTGTACGGCACGATTTCCGAGCGTTTGCGCACGCGCCACCAGCTCGGCATCCGGATATTGCCAAGCGATGTGATGCCCGATCGCCTCCGTTTGCTCGACTGGCACGCGCGGCAATTGATGCTCAGCGAATTGCTGCGCCCCGCGTCGCGCACCTTTCAGGCCGCGGCCACGCTGGCGCAGATCGAGGCGAAGGCCGAGATCAACGCGCTGGTCGCGGGCGCCGAATTTGCTGAGAGCGCAGCGGCGCGCCTGTTCGAGCGGCATCTGGTCCATTATTTCGCCGCGGCGCTGATGATGCCGTACAGCCGGTTCCTGCGCGCGTGCGACGCGACGGGGTATGATCTGCTGCTGCTCCAGCGACGTTTCGGCGCGGGCTATGAGCAGGTCGCGCACCGGCTGACGACGCTCCAGCGCGTCGGCGCGCGCGGGCTACCCTTTTTCATGCTGCGCATCGACCGCGCCGGGCAGGGGAGCAAACGCTATGCCGGGGCGAGCCAGTCGCCGCTGGTCGATGGCGACACGCGCTGTCCGTTGTGGGGGGTGCATGAGGCTTTCGCGCGCCCCGGCGAAGTGATCGCCGACCTGGTCGAGCTGGAGGATGGGTCGCGGTGGTTCACGCAATCGCGCAGCGTTGCGGCGCCCGGGGCGACCGGCAGCGGCACGCCTGCGCGCTTTGCGGTGTGCGTCGGGGTTGATGCGAAGGTCGCGGCGCCCTTGATCGCTGCGCGGGGGATCGACCTAATGCGCAGCCCCGCAACCCCGATCGGGCTGGGATGCCGCCGCTGCACGCGCACAGGATGTGTGCAACGGTCAATGCCGCCGCTGGGCCGGCCGTTGCGGTTCAGGGATGGCGAGCGCGGGGTGAGTGCGTTCGATTTTGCGGGCGATTGACGGCGGTGGCGAGCCCTAGTCAGACGCCAGCGCAATCGCCTCTATTTCAATCCGGAAACCAAAGTGGAGCGGCCCCGTGGGCACCACGCTCCGCGCCGGACGCGCCGCGCCGAAAAATTGGCCGTACACTTCGTCGAGCTCGGGCCAGTCGGCCATGTCGCTGAGATAGACGGTCGTCTTGAGCACCCGCGACAGGTCGGCCCCGGCATCGCTGAGGACCGATCGCAAATTGGCGAGCGCCTGCTGCGCCTGGTCTTTGAACGACGCGCTGGCCAGCGACGTGTCGCGGCCCGGTCGCAGTGGCAGTTGGCCCGATGTGAAGATCAGGCCAGCGCCGCGCGTGAACGGCGAATAATGCGGGGCGCGGACATTTGGCGACGTCATTCGATGGCTCCAGACTCGATCGGGCGCGATGCCCGTGGTCGCGGGGAATATCGCACGCGCGGGGCGTGCGATATTCCCAATCGTCCCGGTTCGCTCGATTTCCCGTCAGGCCAGATCGCGCACCTTGGCTTCGCGCGCCCAGTGACGCCGCGTGCCGACCTTGGCAAACCCGTCGAGCGTGACGACGCCGCTGTCCTTTTCCACGCCCGCCTTGTCGAGCAGGATTTGCGTGGCTTCGTCGTGGGCAATCGTCTTGCAATGGCCAAAGGCATCCATGAACCACTGCACCGCGGCGCCCTGTTTCGACAGCGTTTTGGCCTGATCGTCGGTCAGGATCGACGCGATGGCGTCGAACAATACCGAGGGGGAACCGGCGAGCTGACCGTCGGCCTTGAGCGTGCCGCCCTTGACCTTGATGCCGCCGACCTTGGGCGCAACGAGGAAAGCGGTGCCGCCCGCCTTTTCGATTGTGGCTTTCAGCGCGTCGATCGCCGCCTTGTCCGATCCTTCGGCGAACAGGATCGCGACCTTGCGGCCCTCCATCGTGTCGTCGGCGTTCTTCTGGATCGACAGCGCGTCGGAGGGTTTGAGATCGACGGGCGCGCGCGCCGCCTTTTCCTTGGCGGGCAGATCGATCGCGAGGCCGTCGGCGACGCGCTTGGCGAGGTTGTCGTCGATGTTGCGCAGCTGGCCGACGACGCGGACACGGACGTGATCGAGCGTCACTTTCGACAGTTCGAACACGAGCGCCGAGGCAATATGCGCCTGCTCGTTCTCGGTCTGCGACAGGTAGAACATCCGTGCCTGGCTGAAATGATCGGCGAAGAGTTCGGCTCGGACGCGGAGTTTCTGGGTCGGGTCGTTGCGTTCGTCATTGGTCGTGAAGGCGTTGAAACCCGTCGCGGGGCTGGGACGCGGCCCGCCGTTTTCGCCCGCTTCGGCCAAGCTGTTGGGCTCGTAATTGGCGCGCCCGGTCGGGACCAGCGTCTGCATCATCCCATCGCGCTGAAAATTGTGGAACGGGCATTTCGGCGCGTTGATCGGAATCTGGTGGAAGTTTGTCGTTCCCAGCCGCGACTTTTGCGTGTCGAGGTAGGAGAAGAGGCGGCCCTGGAGCAGCGGATCGTTGCTGAAGTCGATACCGGGGATGATGTTCGACGGCAAGAAGGCGACCTGTTCGGTTTCGGCGAAGAAATTGTCGACGTTGCGGTTGAGCGTCATGCGGCCGACGATCTCGACCGGCACGTCTTCTTCGGGGATCAGCTTGGTGGCGTCGAGCACATCATAGGGCTGCTTGGCGGCGAACGCCTCGTCGAAGACCTGAACGCCCAGATCCCACGCCGGGAAGTCGCCCGCGTCGATCGCCTCGAACAGGTCGCGGCGGTGGAAATCGGGATCGGCCCCCGCGATCTTGACCGCCTCGTCCCACGTCGTCGACTGGATGCCGAGCACCGGCTTCCAGTGGAATTTGACGAATTTGCCGTCGCCCTTTTCATTGACGAAGCGGAAGGTGTGGACGCCGAAACCCTCGATCATGCGCAGGCTGCGCGGGATCGTGCGGTCGGACATCGCCCACATGATCATGTGCATCGCCTCTGGCATCAAGCCGATGAAGTCCCAGAAGGTGTCGTGCGCGCTGGCGGCCTGCGGATAGCCGCGGTCGGCCTCCATCTTGACGCTGTGGACGAGGTCGGGAAATTTCATCGCGTCCTGGATGAAGAACACCGGAATATTGTTGCCAACCAGATCCCAGTTGCCGCTGTCGGTATAGAGCTTGACCGCAAAGCCGCGGACGTCGCGCGGGGTATCGACCGACCCGGCGCCGCCAGCGACGGTCGAGAAGCGGACGAACACCGGACAGCTTGCGCCTTCGGTTTGAAAGATCGACGCCTTGGTCAGCCCCGGGATCGCCTTGGTGCATTCGAACACGCCGTGCGCGCCCGAACCGCGTGCGTGGACGATGCGCTCAGGGATCCGCTCATGGTCGAAATGGAAGATTTTTTCGCGGAGGACGAAGTCCTCGAGCAGGGTCGGGCCGCGTTCGCCGGCGCGCAGCGAATTCTGGTTGTCAGCAATGCGGTGGCCGAAATTGTCGGTGAGATAGGCGGCGGGGTGAGCGCCGTAGGCGACGGTTTGATGAAGCTCGCCGCCGTTGCCTTGTTCGGTCGAGAAGGCGGGCTGTTCGGCGCCGGGCTGGTGATCGTGCAGCTGGTTGTCGGTGGCGGGCGAGGGGGCGGGTTTTTTGGGCATCGGTCTTTCCTTCCGCCGCGGAAGGCGACACCCCATCAACCCGCCGTACCGGACGGGAGTTGCATGTGCGGCAGGCAAAGTTTGTGCTGCTTGCGATGGTTGGTGAAGCTTCCCCTAAAGTATCATCCATTCTGGACGTTAATCGAAAATCGGGAGCTATCGCGGCCACCCGAACAGGATCGGACCCTTGTTGCTTCACCTCAACCCCGAGCAAGTCGAGATCGGCATGTTCGTCGATGCGTTCGACGGGCGGTGGATCGACCATCCGTTCTGGCGCAGCCGGTTTTTAATCGAGACCGCCGACCAGTTGGCGCGGATCCGCGCATCGGGGGTCAGCGCAGTGATCGTCGATCGCAGTCGCAGCCGGATGGCAGCCGGCGCCGCCACCGACGTCCTTCCCGACGATCGCCGCCAATCGGCGCGCGGGCTGGCGCCGCCTTATCGTGGTGTCGAACGGCGCCGCGCGAACATCTTTGCGCCGCCGCCGTCCGAGCGTCCGGTGCGGCCCGCGAGTTACGCCCAGGAGCGCCGCCGCGCCGAGCGCCTCATCGCGAAATCGAAGCAGGCGGTGATCGACCTGTTCGGCGCCGCCAGAATGGGCCGCGCGGTCGAAGCGCGGCGGATGGCATCGCTGGCCGAGGCTGTCGGCAAATCGATCACCCGCCAGTCACGCGCGATGATCGACCTGGTGCGGCTGAAGCAGAAGGACGAATATATCTATCTCCATTCGGTCGCCGTCTGCGCGCTGATGATCAATTTTGCTCGCCATCTGAAGCTGGACGAAGCCGAAGTGCAGGCGCTGGGGGTTGCGGGGTTGCTGCACGACGTCGGCAAGGTCGCGATCGCCGACGATGTGTTGTTCAAGCCCGGCAAGCTGTCGACGTGCGAACGCAGCGCGGTCGAGGTTCACCCGGAGGCAGGCCACGCGTTCCTGCTGAAATCGCAGGATATTCCGGCGGCGGCGTTCGAAGTGTGCCTGCGCCACCATGAAAAGATGGACGGTACCGGCTACCCCGGCGGGCTGGGGGGCGACGAGCTGTCGCTCTATGCGCGGATGGGCGCGATTTGTGACGTCTATGACGCGGTGACGTCCGACCGGCCGTATAAGGCGGCGTGGTCGCCGTGCGAGGCGCTGACCGCGATGCAAGGCTGGGCGGGTCATGTCGACCCGCCGCTGCTCGACCAGTTCGCGGACAGCTTGGGCATTTTTCCGGTCGGCACGCTGGTGATGCTGTCGAGCGGGATGCTAGGCATCGTCACGGGCAGCGCGGGCGAAAACGGCGAGGCGATAGCGGTGCGGGTGTTTTTCGACGGCGACCTGTTGACCGAAGTCCCGCCGTTTGACTGCGAAATCGGGCCGACGACGCGTGAGCCGCGGATCCTGGGCCGCGCGAGCCACAAATTCTGGCGCTTCGATGATTGGTCGGCCACGGTTGCGCGGGTGCTGGCGGCAGACCCGGTGGCCGTGACCGGCTAAAACGGAGCGCTACTCGCGCGCTTTGGCGGCGGCGCGGACATCCTGCGAGCGATCCAGCGGCATGACGAGGATGTCGTCGCCGTCGACGATCACCGCGACATGGTCCATGCCGACCAGCGACACGCGCTTGCCGCCAGCGCGGACGAGGTTGTGATGGCTGTCGTGGAGGAAAGCGTCGCCGGTGACCGCGTTGCCCGCGGCGTCCTTGGGCGCGAGGGCGTGGACCGCTTGCCAGCTGCCGAGGTCGGACCAGCCCATCGATGCGGGGACGACGGCGACGCGGTCGTCCTTTTCCATCACCGCATAGTCGATGGAGTCCGACGGCGCCTGCGCGAAATGGACGGCGTCGGCATAGAGCGCGTCGCCGTCGATCCTGCCTGCGGCGACGGCGCGGTCGGCGGCTTCGAAAATGGCGCGGCAGTGGGTGAGCATCGCGTCGCGCATCCGCCCGGCGCGGAACAGGAAGATGCCGGCGTTCCAGCTGTAGCCGCCCGCCGCGAGCATTGCCTGTGCATCCGCGAGGGGCGGCTTTTCGATGAAGCGGTCGACCGCGAAGCCCCCATGACCGTCGGCGTCGCCTAGCGCCGCGCCGCTGGCGATATAGCCGAAGCCGGTTTCGGGGGCATCGGGATTGATGCCGAAGGTAACGATCCAGTCCTGCTGCGCCAGCCGTGCGCCTTTGGCGATCGCGGCGTGGAAGGCGGCGACATCGGCGATCACATGGTCGCTCGGCATCACCAGCAGCAGCGTGTCGGCGTCGGCGCGCGCGACGGCGAGGGCGATGGCGGCGGCGGTGTTGCGGGGCATCGGTTCAACGAGCAGAGATGCCTTGTGCGCCCCCAATTGGTCGCGGACCGCGGCGACATGCGCGTCGCCGCACAGGATGACCGGGGGAACGAAACCGGCGTCGGCTGGCGTGCGCGCAAGCGTTTGCTGAAACAGGCTTTGCGCGCCGGTCAGCGGCAGGAACTGCTTCGCGCGGTCGCCGCGCGATTCGGGCCACAGGCGCGTTCCGGCGCCGCCGCACAGGATGACGGGTTGAATGATGTTGGTCATCGAATCGGTCTATCGCCTTGGATGCAGCAGGTCATCCCCGATTGCGCGCATCGTGAGTGTAAAATTAACCGACAGTTGACGCCTCGGTTGTAGTATTGCGCGACGCGAAAGGGTTGCCCGTTTTACCATGTTCCGGCTGTTCAAACATTATGTCCCGCACGCCGTCGTCTGGCTGGCACTGATCGAATTTCTGGCGCTGCTCGGCTCGGCCGAGGCGGCGTGGCATTTCTATGCCAATTATGCGGGGTTCGATGCCGGGCTGCTCGCCGACCGCTGGCTGCCGCTTACGACCTTTGCGGTGTCCAACTCGCTCGCGATGATGGCGACCGGGATGTACGGCAACGAAGGGCTGCGCTCGATGCGGTTCGCCACCGCGCGGCTGCTCGCGGCGATTTCGCTCGGGGTGATTTTCCTGTCGGTGCTAGGGTTCCTGTTACCGACCGCGACTTTGTGGCGTGCGAACAGTCTGTATGCGATGGCATTGGCGATTGCGGCGTTGTTCGTGATCCGGCTGGCGCTGACGCAGTCGGCGGGTGCCGAGGCGTTTCGGCGCCGGATATTGGTGCTGGGCGCCGGCGCGCGCGCGGCGCGGCTGGCGGCGCTGGCGGACGAACCGGGCAGCGGGCTGGAGATTGTCGGCTTTGTCGCGATGAGCGGCGCCGAGAAAAAGGTTGCCAGCGCGGTGCCGCGCGAGGCGATTCCCAATCTGTCCGAGCATGTCGTGACGCTGCGTGCGGGCGAGGTGGTGCTGGCGCTCGAAGAACGGCGCAACGCGCTGCCGCTGAACGACCTGCTGCGGGTCAAGACGACGGGGGTGCATGTCAACGATATCGCGAGCTTTATCGAGCGCGAGACGGGGCGCGTCGACCTGGCGACGACGAACCCGAGCGGGCTGATTTTTTCGGACGGTTTTTCGGCGGGGCAGCGTATTTCAAAGGTCGGTAAGCGGTTGTTCGACATCGTCGCCAGCTTGATCGTACTGGTCATCGGGCTGCCGCTGATCCTCGTCGCAGGGATTGCCGTGGTGCTCGACAGTCGCGGTCCGGTTTTTTATCGCCAGCCGCGCGTTGGTCTGTTCGGCGAGCCGTATGACATCTACAAAATCCGCTCGATGCGGACCGACGCAGAGGCCGCGGGCAAAGCGGTGTGGGCGAGCGAGAATGATCCGCGCATCACTCGCGTCGGGCGGATTATCCGTAATCTCAGGATCGACGAACTGCCGCAGCTGTGGTGCGTGCTGAAGGGCGAGATGAGCTTTGTCGGACCGCGCCCCGAAAGGCCCAGCTTCGTCGAAGAACTTGAGCAAAAAATGCCCTATTATGCAGAGCGGCATATGGTGAAGCCAGGGCTGACCGGTTGGGCGCAGATCAATTACCCCTATGGCGCGTCGGTCGAGGATGCGCGGGTGAAGCTGGAATATGACCTGTATTATGCGAAAAATTACTCGCCCTTCCTCGACCTGTTGATCTTGTTGCAGACGGTCCGCGTCGTGCTGTGGCCCGACGGCGCGCGCTGACCATGCTGACCGGACTTTCCGAAACCTTTGCGGTGCTGGCGCTGGTCGGCTTTTCAGTCGTCGCGTTGTGGTTGCTCGCGCGGCCCACAGCGCGGATGGCAGTCCTGATGCCCGCCCCGCGACTGTTGACGCTGGCGGCTGCCGCAACTGCGCTGTGGTGCGCGTCGCTGGCGCTGTTCGGGTCGGGCTCGTCGCAAGCTTCTGTTGTGCAAACGCTGCGCGACCTCGCGATGCTGGGGTGGCTGAACGCGACCTTCTGGACAGCAGCGGCGCCGATGACGCGGCCGCTGCGCCTGATCCTGCGGATGTTGATGACGATTACTGCGCTGGCACTGGTGCTGGGCGCCGTCGCGCACTGGTACGCCGGAGCGGAAGCGGAGCCGTGGATGGCGCCGACGCTCATCCTTGCGGCGATGATCGTTGCTGTCGGCGGACTGCTGATCGTCGATAGCGGGGTCCGCCACGCCAGCGCCGGATTGCGGATGCCGGTGATGGCGGTCGCAGGCGGATTCGCGATGCTGTGGGCGTATGAGCTCAATGTGCAGCTGATCGGTGCGCTGACCGGCAAGCGGGCATCGACGCTGATCGAGCTGCTGCCCGCGGTCGTGTTGCTCACCCTGCCGACTTATGTCGTCGCAGCGATGGATATCGGGCGCGAGCGGATGCGGTTGTCGCGGACGGCGGCGATGCGGACGGTGATTTTGCTCGGCGGCGCCGCTTATCTGATCCTGATCGGTCTGACCGGCGCCATCGCGCGGCTCGTCGGGGGCGATTATGCCGTTTTTGCCCAGGGCGCGTCGCTGGTCGTCGCGCTGGGCGCCGGCGGGCTGCTGATCGTATCGGCGCGGCTGCGTGCGTGGCTGTCGGTGATGATCTCGAAGCATTTTTTCGAGCATCGCTATGATTATCGCACCGAATGGATGCGATTCACCGCCACGCTGGGGCAGGGCGATGGGGACGAGGATGATCGCAACCTGTATCGCCGCGTTGCCAAGGCGCTGGCCGAACTGACCGGCAGCCCCGGCGCGCTGCTGATGCTGCCCGGCGCCGCGGGCGGTTTCCGCGTCGCGGAGCAATGGCGTTGGCCAGTCGATGTCGATGGAGATCAGGCGCTGTCGCTGCGGTCGGCTTTCATGCTGCAGGAGACGCGGCATATCGTCGATCTGGATGCGCAGCGATGCGGCCAGGTGGGGGAAGGGCAAAGCAATGACGATTTTGCGCTGCCCGACTGGCTGCTCGCCGATCCTCGTGCGTGGGTGGTCGTGCCGATCCTGCATTTCCAGCGCATGATCGCCGTCGTCGTGCTGCACCGCCCACCGGTGTCGCGCGCGCTCGACTGGGAAGATCTCGATGTGCTGCGCATCGCGGGGCAGCAGGCGGCAAGCTATCTGGCCGAATCGCAAAGCCAGGAAGCCTTGTCCGAAGCGCGGCGGTTTGACGAATTCAATCGCCGCTTTGCCTTCATCATTCACGACATCAAAAATCTGGCGAGCCAGATCGGCCTGCTCGCGCGCAATGCCGAACGCCATGCCGACAAGCCCGAGTTTCGCGCCGACATGGTCGAAACGCTGAAGATTTCGGCGGGGCGACTGAGTGACTTGCTGGTCCGGCTGGCTCCGCGCGCGCGCGGCGTCGCGGCGGGGGCGGAGAAGGTTTTGATCGAGCCGATATTGAACGACGTTGCTACAGAGGCGCGGCCGCGCCGCGCGCTCTTCGTCGGCTGTCAGGCAGGACTGGCGGCGTGGGCCGACGCGGCATCGGTGCGGCAGGTCGTCCAGCATCTGGTCGCCAATGCGATCGATGCGTCGGCGCCCGATGCGCCGGTTCAAGTGGTGGCGGTGTCCGAACATGGCCGCGCGCGCATCGACGTGATCGATCAAGGCAGCGGCATGACGCGCGCGTTCATTCGCGACGAATTGTTCAAACCCTTTGTGTCGACCAAGGACGGTGGTTTTGGCTTGGGCGCCTTCGAAGCGCTCAACATCGCACAGGCGATCGGCGGTGCGATCGATGTCGACAGCGAACCCGGCAAAGGCAGCAGCTTTACCCTGTGGCTGCCGCTCGCCGACGCACAAACCGACGCCGACACCCCTATGATGAAAGTAGCATCGCAATGAGCGAAAGCGGCGCCAAGATCCGCAAATTGCTGGTAGTCGAGGATGACCCGGGGCTGCAGACGCAGCTCAAATGGGCGTATGAGGATTATCAGGTGCTGATCGCCGGCGACCATGACGCCGCGATTGAATTGCTGCGCGCCGAGGAACCTGACGTGGTGACGCTCGACCTAGGGCTGCCACCCGATCCCGACGGGACGCGCGAAGGGTTCCGCACGCTGTCGGCGATCCTGGAGGCAAAGCCCGATACCAAGGTGATCGTCGTGTCGGGGCATGGCGAACGCGCCAGCGCGCTGGCGGCGATCGCCAGCGGGGCGTGGGACTTTTACCAGAAGCCGATCGACATCGACGAACTGGGGCTGATCGTGCGGCGGGCGTTCCACGTCCGCGAACTCGAGGTCGAAAATGCCCGGCTGGCGCAGCAAGGGAGCAGCGACAATCGCGTCCTGGGCGGGATGATCACCGGCGCGCCCGAAATGCAAAAGGTAGCGCGGACGATTGAGCGCGTCGCCAATCTGGACGTCAGCGTCATGCTGCTCGGCGCCAGCGGCACCGGCAAGGAGTTGCTGGCGCGCGGGTTGCACGAGGCGAGCGGACGGCGCGACGGTGCGTTTGTCGCGATCAACTGCGCCGCGATCCCTGAAAATCTGCTCGAAAGCGAATTGTTCGGGCATGAAAAGGGCGCGTTTACCGGTGCAGTCAAAATGACCGAAGGCAAGATCGAGCTGGCGCATGGTGGCACGCTTTTCCTCGACGAAGTCGGCGACATTCCGCTGCCGCTGCAAGTCAAATTGCTGCGCTTTTTGCAGGAGCGGACGATCGAACGAATCGGCGGGCGCAAGCCGATCGCGGTCGACACTCGCATCGTGTGCGCGACGCACCGCGACCTCGACGCAATGATCGCCGAACAGAGCTTTCGCGACGACCTCTATTACCGGCTGGCGGAGATGGTGGTGAAGATCCCGTCGCTCGCCGAACGGCCCGGCGACGCGGTGCTGCTGGCGCGCCATTTCCTGCATCAATATGCGCCCGCAATGAACCCGGCAGTGCGCGGCTTTGCGCCCGACGCCTTGCAGGCTATCGACGACGGGCGCTGGCCCGGCAATGTCCGCGAGCTGGAAAACCGGATCAAGCGCGCGGTGATCATGGCCGACGGCAAGCTGGTGATGAAAGACGACCTTGATCTGGCCAAGGGTGGCGGCGGCGATGACGGTGAGGAGGCATGGCTCAATCTGCGCAGCGCGCGCGAGGCCGCCGACCGCGTTGCGATCCGCCGCGCGATGACGCAGAGCGAGGGCAATATCTCGGCCGCCGCCAAGCTGCTCGGAATCAGCCGTCCGACGCTTTATGATCTGCTCAAGCAATATCGGATGCAGCCCTGAATGGGTTTTGGCCGGGTCTGGATTGGCGCGCTGCTGCTGGCGGTGCCGCTAGCGGGGTGTGGCGATGCTGGCTCCGATGCGCCGCGGGCGGCGTTCGAGGAACGCCGCGCGGAATTGCAGGAGGCGATTGCCGATAATCCGCAGGCGATGGCCGAGCGGGTCGAACTGGCGCGCGTTGCGATTAAGCTGGGCGATGGGGTTGGTGCCGAAGCTGCGGTGAACGGCGCGATTAGCGCGGGCGGTAATGTTGCAGCGCTGCGGCCGCTGCTCGCACGCGCGTTTGCGATGCAGGGCGAGGGGCAGCGCGCGCTGGAAACCATCGATGGGGGTGAGATCATCCCAGAAATGATCGGCGAGGCGGCATGGGTCGCGGGTGACGTCCATCTGTCGAACGGCGATTTGGGTGCCGCGCGCGATGCCTATGACCGGGCGGTGCGCGAGCTGCCGCGCAATTCGGCGCTGTGGGTCGACGTCGCGCGCTTTCGCGATGCCAACGCCGACACTGCGGGCGCGCGCGATGCGGTCGATTATGCGATCGAGCTGGACAAGGCGAACAGCGCGGCGCTGGCGTACAAGGCCAATCTGATCCGCATCGAGGAAGGGTTGAAGGCGTCGCTGCCCTGGTATGACCGGGCGCTTGCGGCCGATCCCGACAATGCGAGTGCGTTGATCGATCAGGCGGCGACGCTGGGCGATCTGGGGCGTTATCGCGATATGCTGGTCGCGCTGCGCCATGCGGCGACGGTGATGCCGGGCGAGCCGCGGATCTATTATCTGCAAGCGATGCTCGCGGCGCGCGCCGACAATTACCGGCTGGCGCGCAGCCTGCTTCAGCGCACGCGCGGCGCGATCGACGGCGAGCCGGGCTTCATGCTGCTGAGCGCGGTGGTCGAACTGGAGCTGGGCGGCGAGGCGGTGGCGGCGACCTGGGCCGACCGGCTGCTCGTTGAACAGCCCTATAATTTCACTGCGCGGCGCATATTGGCGGCGGCCAACTGGGCCGATGGCGACGCCGATGGCGCTATCGAGGCTTTGCTGCCCATCGTCGACCGCCCCGACGCCGATAGCTGGTCGTTGTTGCTCGCGGCGCGGGCGGCGAGCGAATTGGACCGGCGCGGCGAGGCTGCCGACTATCTAGCGCGCGCGGCGATATTAACGCGCGGTGAGGCAGCGCCGTTTGCGGCGAATGATGATTATGGCGTGCTCACTCAGGCGGCCGATGCCGAGCCGCTGAACCCGGGGGTGGCGATTCCGGCGATTGCCGGCGACATATCGCGCGGCAACAGCGACCGCGCCGTCGCGCGCGCGGCGCGGCTGCGCGACGCCAATCGCCGGGTGGCCGACGCGCATATCCTGCTGGGTGATGCGGCGCTGGCGGGCGGGCGTTTCGATCTGGCGGTGCAGGCGTATCGCGCCGCGCGCGACCTGGATGCCAGTGAGCGTTCGACGCTGCGGCTGGCCAATGCGCTGTTCCGCGCGGGAGATGCGGCGGGGTCGGGCGCCGCGATTCTGGCGCTGCGCGACAGCCAGCCGTCAAGCATCGCCGCCGACCGGCTCGCCGGGCACCTGGCGATGGACCTGGCGCATTGGGACGAGGCGATTGGGCATTTCGAGCGCGTGCGCGCGCGCATCGGCGACCGCGACGTGGTGATCCTTCGCGATCTGGCCCAGGCGTGGGCCGCGAAGGGCGACGATGTCCGCGCGTTGGCGTTGATCGACCGGGCGTATCGATTGCAGCCGCTGAACGCGGGGATCATGCGGATGTATGCTAACCTGCTGGCGAAGCGCGGCAATCGGCAGGCGGCGGCGGATTTGCGCGACAAGGCGGCGCAGATTGGGCGTTAGGACCGATGGTGGGTGAGGACCAACTGCGGACGATAGTCGTCAAGCCGAACTTATAACCCCGTTCGTGTCGAGCGAAGTCGAGACACACTTGGGAAGCACCAGCCTTCGCGTGTCTCGACTTCGCTCGACACGAACGGAAATAGAGGACGGATTCGAAACCACCCCTATGCGGAGAAAAGGTTCAGGCCTCGGTCAAATCCAGCAAGGTCCGCGCATCGAGCCCGATGCGGCGCATCTGGTCGGCGACGGGGGGCCAGACGTTGGTCAGGAAATCTTCGCGCATCAGGGTGCGCAGCCGTTCGGTGGCGCCTTCAGCGACGAACATGCCGACGCCGCGTTTTACGGTGACTAGTCCTTCGTCTTGAAAGGTCTGATACGCCTTAGCGACGGTCAACGGATTGGCGCCTTCCTCGGCCGCGAGCGAGCGCACCGACGGGAGCATGTCGCCGTCGCGAAAACTGCCGTCGAGAATGGCGTTGGCGATGACATCGCGCAGACGCTGATATACGGGTTTGGATTGATCGAGCATGCCGCCTTAATGCCATAAGACAGCAGCACAGTCAAATGCCGGTTATTACAACGTTGGTTCCCGGCGCGTAACTAAATTTCCCAAGCTTGAACAACGTCGTCATATTCAGGGCGTGGACGCTCGTCGAGCTCACGTGCGGGGGAGCCGAGGAAGAAATAGCCGACGATCGTATCGCCGTCCTGCGCGCCAAACGCCGCGGCGACGTCGGGGCTATAAGCGGCCCAGCCGGTCAGCCAGCTGCCGACGAAGCCATGGGCATGCGCGGCGTGGAGCAGGTTCATGCCGACCGCGCCCGCCGACATCTGTTGCTCCCACACCGGGATCTTGCTGCCTGCAACGGGAGTCGAGACGAGGACGAGCAAGGTCGGTGCCTGATGCGCGAACTGGTCGAGCGCCGACAGGTCGAGCCCGGCGGCGCCGGGGTTTTCCCGCACCCACGCGCTTTTGAGCAGCGCCGCGAGCGCGTCGCGCTGATCGGCGGCGACGGTGACGATGCGCCAGGGGGCGAGCTTGCCATGGTCGGGAGTGCGCAGCGCCAGCGCGATGATCTCGCGCAATGCGGCGACATCGGGGCCGGGGGCGATCATATCGCGCGGCTTGCCCGAGCGGCGAGTGGCGAGGTGGGTGCGGAGCGAAGTGGTGTCGTTGAACATCCCGTTCATGTGGTCTTTTCCTTTGCATCACGCAAGTGTTGCGAATCGTTCGCAACATAAATTGGCCCAACTCAACCAGTTTCACACGCAATTAGATTCTTCCCTTACGCAATTTTCGCGTTAGGTTGCCGCACAACCGGGCCGCACCGACGGCACCCAAACCAACAATATCCAGGGAAAAGTCGCACATGACCAAAGCCTATGCCCAGCCGGGAGATGCCGCAGGAACCTTCCTCGGTCATCCCAAGGGCCTGTTCGTCCTGTTTTTTGCCGAAATGTGGGAGCGGTTTTCCTATTACGGAATGCGCGCCCTCCTGATCTTTTACCTGACCAAGCATTGGTTGTTTTCGGACGGCGAATCGGGCGTCATTTATGGTGCCTATACCGCGCTCGTTTACATCACCCCGGTGCTCGGCGGCTATCTGGCGGACAAATGGCTGGGGCAGCGAAAGGCGGTGCTGTACGGCGCGGTGCTGCTGACATTCGGTCACTTCATCATGGGATTTGAGGGCAATGGCGGACAAGATCCGGCCAGTCTGAATATCTTCTGGCTGGCGCTGGCCTTCATCATCGTCGGGTCGGGCTTCCTGAAAGCCAATATCTCGGTGATCGTCGGCCAGCTGTATCCGCGCACCGACGTGCGCCGCGATGGTGCCTACACGATCTTCTATATGGGGATTAACCTCGGCGCCTTCCTCGGCGCGCTACTCTGCGGATATCTGGGCGAAACCTATGGCTGGGCCTATGGCTTCGGCGCTGCGGGGGTCGGCATGTTGCTCGGCCTGATTGTCTTCATTCTGGGCAAGCCGCTGCTGCTCGGCCGCGGCGAAGCGCCCGATCCCGTCAAGCTGGCATCGCCGGTGATGGGGATCAAGCTGGAATGGCTGATCTATCTCGTCGGCCTCGTCGCTGTCGGCCTGTGCTGGTGGATGGTGCAGAATCAGGGCGTGGTCGGCACGTTGCTGGGCGTCGCCGGTGCTGCGCTGGTCGCATATGTGATCTTTACCGCCGTCGTGAAGCTGCCGCGCGAAGATCGCGACCGCATCTTTGCCGCGATGTTCCTGATCCTGGGTTCGATCCTGTTCTGGGCCTTGTTCGAACAGGCGGGTTCGTCGCTGAACCTGTTCACCGATCGTTACGTCGATCGCGCGGGTGTACCGGCATCGGTGTTCCAGTCGCTCAACGCCGGTTACATCGTGCTGCTCGCGCCGCTGTTCGCCGCGCTGTGGACCTGGCTGGGCCGCCGCAACATGGAGCCTTCGGCGCCTGCGAAGTTCGGCCTTGCCATGCTCCAGCTCGGCCTTGGCTTCCTCGTCCTTAAATGGGGCGCCGAAGCGGTTGGTATCGGGGCGGCAACGCCGGTACTGTTCATCTTCCTGATCTATTTGCTCCACACGACCGGCGAGCTTTGCCTGTCGCCGGTGGGCCTCAGCGCGATGAACCGGCTGGCCCCGGCGCATATGGCGTCGCTGATCATGGGTACCTGGTTCTTCGCATCGGCCACCGGCAATTTCGCCGCGGGTCTGATCGCGTCGGCGACGGGGTCTGAAAAGGCGAGCGGTGAGGGCGCGGGCAAGCAGCTGGTGCTCGACGTCTATCAAACCATCGGCTTGTGGGCGATCGGATTTGGCGTGCTGGTCATTCTGGTGTCGCCGCTGATCAAAAAGCTGATGCACCTCGACACGCTGCGCGATGCCGATGAATTGGCCGGCCAAGGCGAGATCGGCGAACCGCAGGCGGCGGGCATCCATCCCGAACCCAAGGGAGCGTAATCCATGATCCGCGGTGTGAAGGGCAGCCTGCTGGCTGCGGTGTCGCTGGCGCTTGTCGGCTGCGCGGCGAGCGGCGGCGAGGCGAAATCGGCGAGCGACAAGCCCGCTGCCGCCGAAAAGCCGGTCAAGTTCAACAAGGATCCCTATCCGTCGACCTACCGCCCCTATGGCGGGCGGCCAACGGCGGTGCGCGGCGTGACGATCTTTGACGGCGAAGGCGGGCGGATCGACAATGGCGTCGTGCTGTTTGCGGGCGGCAAGGTCGAGGCGGTCGGCAGCGCCGACACCGCGATCCCCGCCGATTATGACGTGATCGACGGGACCGGCAAGTTCGTCACCCCGGGGGTGATCGATATTCACAGCCATCTCGGTGATTATCCCTCGCCGAGCGTCGAGGCGCATTCGGACGGCAACGAAGCGACGTCGCCGACGACCCCTGAAGTCTGGTCCGAACATAGCGTCTGGCCGCAGGATCCGGGGTTCAGCCGCGCGCTTGTCAATGGCGGCGTGACGGCGTTGCAGGTGTTGCCGGGCAGCGCGAACTTGATGGGCGGGCGCTCGATCACGCTGAAGAATGTGCCGTCGCGCACGGTGCAGGGAATGAAGTTCCCCGGCGCACCTTATGGCCTGAAAATGGCGTGCGGCGAGAATCCGAAGCGTGTCTATGGCGGCAAGGGACGGATGCCGTCGACCCGCATGGGCAATTTCGCGGTCAACCGCGCCACATGGCAAAAGGCGGCAGCGTACAAGAAGAAGATGGACGACGGGAAAGCCGTCGACCGCGATCTGGGAATGGAAACGCTCGCCGGGGTGCTGGCGGGCGAAATCCTGCTCCACAACCACTGCTACCGCGCCGACGAAATGGCGCTGGTGATCGATATGTCGAAGGAGTTCGGCTACAAGGTATCGACCTTTCACCACGCGGTCGAAAGCTACAAGATCGCCGACATCCTTGCCAAAGAGGGCATTTGTTCGGCGATGTGGGCCGACTGGTGGGGCTTCAAGATGGAAGCCTATGACAGCGTGAACGAGAATATCCCGCTGGTGTACAAGGCCGGTGCCTGCACGATCGTCCATTCAGACGATGCCAACCAGATCCAGCGCCTGAATCAGGAAGCGGCGAAAGCGCGCGCTGCGGGGCGCCGCATGGGGATCGACGTCAGCGACGAAGTGGCGTGGACTTGGCTGTCGTACAACCCGGCGAAGGCGCTGGGGATCGGCGACAAGACGGGCAGTCTGAAGCCGGGCAAGATGGCCGACGTGGTGCTGTGGAACGGCAATCCGTTCAGCGCCTATACGCGGCCCGAGAAGGTGTGGGTCGATGGCGCGTTGATGTTCGATGCGATGGATCCCAAGCGCCGTCCGGTGAGCGATTTCGAGCTGGGCCAGCCCGGCGAGGGAGATGTGAAATGAGCAAGCTCGCAAGCATCATTTCCTTGGTGTCTCGCGCCCCTGCGAAGGCAGGGGCCCATCTCCGGTCATTGCGGCATTCGGTAGACGGTGGTGAGAAGGCGAGAGCTCGGGTGATGGGCCCCTGCCTTCGCAGGGGCACAGTGCTAAACGGGTTGGGGAGTGCGCTCGTGGCAGCCTTAGCGCTTGCCGCGCCTGCGGCCGCACAAGACATCGCGATCACCAACGCCAAGCTCGTCATCGGCGACGGCAGCGCGCCGATCGAGGGCGGTACGGTCGTCGTGCGCGGCGGCAAGGTTGTTTCCGCGGGCGCCGGTGTGGCCGTGCCCGCCGGGGTCGAGCGCGTCGATGCCGGGGGCCGCTGGGTCACGCCGGGAATCGTCGCGGCGTTCAGCCGCGTCGGGCTGGTCGAGGTCGATGCCGTCACCGGCACCAACGATCGCAACGCGCCGCGGACGCGGTTCTCGGCGGGGCTCGATATCGCGCCCGCGCTCAACCCGATGGGGTCACCCGTTGCGGTCAACCGCGCCTCGGGCGTCACCCGCGCCATTGTCGCGCCCGGAGGGAGCAGCAATTTGTTCGCCGGGCAGGGCGCGGTCGTCGACCTGGCCGATGATATGGACATGGTAACCAAGCCGCGCGCGCTGCAATTTGTCGCGTTCGGCGAGGCTGGGTCGGCGAAGGCGGGGGGCAGCCGCGCCGCGACCTTCCTGCTGTTCCGCGAACAATTGCTCGCGGCGCGCAGCTATGCGCGCAATCCGGCGACGTTTGCCGAATGGGGCAATGACGCGATGATCCAGCGCGCCGACGCCGATGCGCTGGTGCAGGTCATCAACGGCACGACGCCGCTGTTCGTCCGCGTCGATCGCGCCGCCGACATCGTCAATGTGCTGAAGCTGCTGCAGGAGTTTCCGGCGCTGAAGCTGGTGCTGGTTGGCGTCACCGAAGGCTGGCTGGTGTCGCGCGAACTGGCGGCGGCGAAGGTGCCGGTGCTGGTGTCGCCGCTGACCGACCTGCCATCGAGTTTCGAACAACTAGGGGCGACGCAATCGAACGCCGGACGGCTGAAAGCTGCCGGGGTCGATGTGTCGGTCGGGGTGTTCGACGACGATGACGCGCACAAGATGGGCTATGCGACGCAATATGCCGGCAATCTGGTCGGGCTGGCGCGCCTGCCCGGTGCGAGCGGCATGACGTGGGATCAGGCGTTCGCGTCGATCAGCAGTGCTCCGGCGCGGGCGGTCGGTATGGAGGCCAGTATCGGGTCGTTGCGTCCCGGCCGCGTCGGCGACGTCGTGATGTGGGACAATGACCCGCTCGAACTCGGCAGCCGCCCGACCGCGATCTGGATCGACGGCAAGGCACAGTCGCTGACGACGCGGCAGGACCGCCTGCGCGATCGTTATGCGACGCCGAGCGAAGGCGCGTTGCCGAAGGCTTATGATCGTTAGGTTGGACGCCAATCTGTTTGCTCGTCATCCCGGCGAAGGCCGGGATCTCACCGTCGTCTGATAACGCAGCGGCGAGATCCCGGCCTTCGCCGGGATGACACAGCATGGTATGGGCGTCCCTTGATATAGGGGGGCTTTTCCATGCAACCGATGTCGCTTTTGATCACGACCTGCGTGCTGTTTGTCGGCTCGCATCTGGCGCTGTCGCATCCGTTGCGGCCCGGACTCGCCAGTCGGCTGGGCGAGCGCGGGTTCCAGATCGTCTATTCGATCATCGCGATCGCGACTTTCATCATGCTAGTGCAGGCGTGGCGCGGGATGCCGCCTGAACCGCCAATATGGGCGGTCGGCGACATATTGTGGATCCTTGCGTCGATCATCGTGCTGTTCGCGAGCGTGCTGTTCATGGGGTCGCTGATCGGCAATCCCGCGCTGGCGGCGCCCGGCGCCGCGGCGGCAGCGCAAGGCGCGCCGCGCGGGGTGTTTGCGATCACGCGCCATCCGATGATGTGGGGCTTTGCGCTGTGGGCGGTCGCGCATGTCATGGTCGTGCCGACGCCCGCGCAGATCATCCTGTCGGGGACGATTGTCTTTCTGGCGTTGTTCGGCTCGGCGGGGCAAGACAGTAAAAAGGCGCGGTTGATGGGCGATGCGTGGCGGCATTGGGCGGCGCGGACGAGCTTTTTTCCCTTCGCGCGGCAGATCGGCGGCGCGACCCCGTGGGGCGACACGATCCCGCGTCCGCACGCGCTGTTCGGCGGCATTGTACTGTGGCTGGTCGCGACATGGGGGCATGGCGCGCTGGGCTATATGGTCGCGGGCATCTGGCGCTGGGTCGGGTGAACGGGGTGAGCCCCGACACGGCACTGGCCGATCTCTCGCTCAAGCTGCTGGGCAAGGACATCGCCGATGCCGATGCCGAAGAACGACGCGTGTTGCGGTCGATCGTCGAACGCAGCCTGATCAGCCGCGACGCAATGGATGTCGCCGACGAACAGGCGACCTTTGGCGAACGGCTGTCCGACCGGGTGGCGCGGGTCGGCGGCTCATGGGGCTTCATCATCGTCTTTTCGCTGGTGCTGTTCGGCTGGATGATACTCAACAGCGAAATCCTTGGCCGCTGGCACGACGCCTTCGACCCCTTTCCCTATATTTTCCTGAACCTGATGCTCTCGACCATCGCGGCGATTCAGGCGCCGGTGATCATGATGAGCCAGAACCGACAGGCGGCGAAGGACCGACTGGCGGCCAGCCTTGATTATCAGATCAACCTGCGCGCCGAACTGGAGATCATGCGGCTGCATGAGAAGGTCGACGCGTTGCAGGTGCAGCGACTGGAAGAGCGGATTGAAGCGTTGACGGCGGCGGTCGAGGGGTTGGGGCCGCGAGCGGCCAGCTAATCCTCCTTGTCGCGAAGCGATGGGGAGGGGGACCGTCCGCGAAGCGGATGGTGGAGGGGCTTTGCGACGGTGGCGCCAACGCTTCTCCGTCAGCGCCGCGCGCTGCCACCTCCCCATGGCTTCGCCACAGGGCGGATCCGAGAGCTACAGCCGCACCATCCGCATCCCCATCTCGCCATAGCGTGGCCCACTCGTACCGCCCTTCGGCGCCGCTGAGTCGATCGCGGCGAGGTCGTCGGCGGTCAGCGTCACGTCCGCAGCGCCAACGCTATCCTCCATTGTGATGCGGCGCTTGGTGCCGGGGATCGGGACGATGTCGTCGCCCTGCGCGAGCAGCCACGCCAGCGCGACCTGCGCTTTCGACACCCCGTGCTTGTCCGCGACCGCGCCGATCGCGTCGACGATCGCGAGGTTGGCGGGCAGGTTTTCGTCCGAATAGCGCGGATCGTTCCGCCGCCAGTCATTTTCAGGAAGCTCGTTGCGGCTGCGCACCGCGCCCGCGAGGAAGCCGCGGCCGAGCGGCGAATAGGGAACGAAGCCTATGCCGTTCTCGCGGCAAACGCCCAGAATTTCGTCCTCGATGTCTCGCTCCCAGATCGAATATTCGCTTTGCAGCGCGGTGATCGGTGCGGCCTTGGCGGCTCGGCGCAGCGTTTCGGGGCCGGCCTCCGACAGCGCGATGTGGCGCACCTTGCCTTCGTTCACCAGCTCCATCATCCCGCCGACGACTTCCTCGATCGGGATCGAAGGATCGACGCGGTGTTGATAGAACAGGTCGATGGTGTCGATACCGAGCCGCTGGAGCGAGCCTTCGCAGCTGCGCCGCGCGTTTTCGGGCGAGCCGTCGACGCCGACAATCTGATTGCCGTCGAATTTGAAGCCGAACTTGGTTGCGACGACCAAGCCGTCGCGCTTGCCCTTGATCGCCTGACCGAGCAATTCCTCGTTGCTGAACGGGCCATAGATTTGCGCGGTGTCGAAAAAGGTGACGCCCATGTCGATCGCGCCGTGGATCGTCGCGGTCGATTCGTCGAGATCGGCCGCTTCGCCATAGAGGATATTGCCGCCCTTGATCATCGGCATGCAGCCGATGCCGATCGCGGACACTTCGAGGCCGTGGCCGAGCTTGCGATATTTCATGGCGTCACTCCTGAAGGTTCGGGTTCTTCGACCCCGTCGGCGGCAAATTTGGTTGCCGCGACGTCGCCGACGACATTGCCGAGGGTGCGGAAAATATCGGGGAAGGTTTCGACCGCGACGAGCAGCCCGAGCGGCGCGACGGGGACGCCCATTGACACCGCGATCGGCGCGATCGAGGTCACGAAGCTGATCGATCCGGGTAAGCTGACCGAGCTGAGCGCCGCGGCCATCGCGACCGCGAGCCCGACCGCCATCTCCCACGGGGTCAGCTCGACCCCGAATAACCACGCGACATAGATGACGACCGCCAGGTTCATCGCCGGGCTGGTGAAACGGAACAGCGCGACCGCGAGCGGCAGCACGACGTCGGCCTTTTTGGGATCGACGCCGAGTTCCTCGGACGATTTGAGCATCGCGGGCAGGCTGGCGAGCGAGCTTTGGGTGCTGATCGCAACCGCCATTGTCGGCACCATCGCGCGCACGAAGCGCGGCACCGAAATGCCGACGACGAGCCATGCGAGCAGCAGGCCGAGGATCAGGCAGCTGACGCCGATCCCCATCAGGATCAGCGCATAATGGATCAGGCCGCCGAACGCCGCGAATCCCGCCTTGACCGCGAGCGCATAGCCGAGCGCAAAAACCCCGATCGGGGCGAGCGCGAGCACCCAGCTGATGACGATCAGCATCGCGTCGCCGAGCGCCTTGAAGAACCCCGACAACGTGGTGCGCTGGGGTGAAGGGAGGCGGGTGATCGCAAAGGCAAATATGGTGGTGAAGACGATGAGCGGTAGAATGTCCGTTTCGGCCGCCGTTGCGATGGGATTGGTTGGTATCAGTTTGAGAATGAAGTCGGCAAAGGTCGGGGATGGCACTGCCTCGGCGGTGCCACCGAGACCACTGCGCAAAGCTGTCGCCGCGCTGCTCGACAACGGAAACAGGCGCAGCAACAAAGGCGTCATCAACAGCGACATCAGCCCGGAGAGGAAAATCGCGGCCAAGAAGGTCATGACGGCGCGTGCGGCCAGCTTGCCCGCGCGCGCTGCGTCGGCGGTCGCGGTGATGCCTGTGATCAGCAGCGCGACGACAAGCGGGACGATCGTCATTTTCAGCGCGTTGAGCCACAGCAGCCCGATGGGTTCCACATACAATAGCGACGCAGTGCCGGTACCCGGCGCGGCCAATTCGACGCCAATTCCCAGTAACATCCCGGCAACCAGCGCCGAGAGGACAATCCATGCCGATTTCAAGCGATATTCTCCCGGCGATATTCCTGGCCAGCTTGCCAAGCAAAAGAGGGTGACTTAGAGCACCTCCCGAAACAAGTGGGAACCGGTTTTTAGGCCGGATGATGCTCCGCGGGGGCCATCCCGCAGCAAGCCCGGGTCGGCGTTCGTCGACCTGCGGTTCAGGTACAGAGGGTACATGCGCAAGTTTTTCGGAACCGACGGGATTCGCGGGCTGACCAATCAGATCCCGATGACGGTCGAGGTCGCGATGCGCGTCGGCATGGCGGCGGGCGCGCATTTCCTGCGCGGCGATCACAAGCACCGGGTGGTGATCGGCAAGGACACGCGGCTGTCGGGCTATATGCTGGAAAACGCGCTGGTCGCTGGCTTTACCAGCGTCGGCATGGACGTGGTGCAGGTCGGGCCGATGCCGACCCCGGCGATTGCGATGCTGACCCGGTCGATGCGCGCCGATCTCGGCGTGATGCTGTCGGCGAGCCACAACCCCTATTATGACAATGGCATCAAGCTGTTCGGCCCCGACGGATATAAATTGTCCGACGAAGATGAGGCGCAGATCGAATTGTTGCTGGCGCAGCAGCCGACGCTGGCCGACCCCGCGCATATCGGGCGCGCCAAGCGGATCGAGGATGCGCGCGGGCGCTATATTCATGCGGTGAAACAGAGCCTGCCCGAATCGGTGCGGCTCGACGGGCTGCGCATCGTGCTCGATTGCGCCAATGGTGCGGCGTACAACAGCGCGCCGACGGTGTTCTGGGAATTGGGCGCCGATGTGGTCGCGATCGGCATCACGCCCAATGGCACCAACATCAACGATAAATGCGGCTCGACCGCACCCGCGCTGCTCCAAGAAAACGTGGTCGCCAGCGGCGCTGACATTGGCATCGCGCTCGACGGCGATGCCGACCGGCTGATCGTCGTCGATGAAAAGGGCAAGATCGTCGACGGCGACCAGATCATGGGGCTGATCGGCGCGAGCTGGGCGCGGCAGGGGCGGCTGAAAGGCGGCGGGGTCGTCGCGACGGTGATGTCGAACCTGGGGCTCGAACGCTTTCTGGAAGGCGAGGGGCTGCGGCTTGAGCGGACCAAGGTCGGCGACCGCTATGTGCTCGAACGCATGAAAGAGGGCGGCTTCAACGTCGGCGGCGAACAGTCGGGGCATATGATCCTGTCGGATTATGCGACGACCGGCGACGGCACCTTGGCGGGCTTACAGGTGTTGGCCGAGCTGGTCGCCGCGGACAAACCCGCGAGCGAATTGCTGCACCAGTTCGATCCGGTGCCGCAGTTGCTGAAGAACGTCCGCTTCGCGGGCGGTGCACCGCTCGACGATGCGCAGGTTCAGGCGGCGATCGCCGAGGGCGAAGCGGCGTTGGCTGGGCGCGGGCGGCTGGTGATCCGTCCGTCGGGCACCGAACCGCTGATCCGTGTGATGGCCGAAGGCGACGACGCCGGACAGGTCGAGCGCGTCGTCGACATGATTTGCGACGCGGTGCGCGTGGCAACGGCATAACCCATTAATTCATCAGAACTGAAAGAGACCGACTATGCTTGAAATGCGACCCGATTGCGAAAAATGCGGCCGCGATCTGCCCGCGAATGTC
Organism: Sphingopyxis bauzanensis; assembly: GCF_002205675.1. GTDB lineage: Bacteria > Pseudomonadota > Alphaproteobacteria > Sphingomonadales > Sphingomonadaceae > Sphingopyxis > Sphingopyxis bauzanensis. The sequence continues at coordinate 174,658 of NZ_NISK01000003.1, forward strand.
CATGGCGCCTTCATCTGTTCGATGGAGTGCACCTTTTGCGCGAATTGCGCCGACCGGATGGACGAGCGCTGCCCGAACTGCGGCGGCGATCTGCTCGACCGGCCGCTGCGCGAAGGGGCGATCCTGGCGAAATATCCCGGCTCGACGGTGCGGAAATACAAGGTTTGACGCCTCGCCCGCTTCGTCACCCCGGATTTGATCCGGGGTCCATAACGCCTGCGCGGCGAGGGATGCCGGATCAAGTCCGGCATGACGAAAATGTGGCGATTATATTGTGACCGCACGTGTGTTGATCATCGCCGGGTCGGATAGCGGCGGCGGCGCGGGGATTCAGGCCGATATCAAGACGGTGACGATGCTCGGCGGTCATGCAATGACTGCGATCACCGCGATCACGGCGCAAAACACGCGGGGGGTGCAGGGCGTCCACCCGGTACCGACCGACATGGTGCTGGCGCAGATCGATAGTGTGGCATCCGACATCGGTGTCGATGCGATCAAGATCGGGATGATCGGCAGTGCCGAGACTGCGGCGGCGGCGGCCGAACGGCTGTCGCGGCCCGATCTGGCGCAGGCGGCGGTGGTGTTCGACCCGGTGATGGTCGCGAACAGCGGGTCAGTGCTGGCCGATAGTGCGACGATCGATGCGTTCCGCGCCTTGCTCGACCGCGCGATGGTCGCGACGCCGAACCTGCCTGAACTGGACACGCTGGGCGGCGAAGATGCGGTGCTGGCGCACGGATGTTCGCTGCTGATCAAGGGCGGTCATGCCGAAGGCGAGACGGTGATCGACCGCTTGCTCGAAACCGGCGAGGGCGAAGTCGCACGCTGGGAAGCGCCGCGCATCGACACCCCGCACAGCCATGGCACCGGCTGCACGCTGGCGAGCGCAATCGCGACCGGACTGGCGCAAGGCATGCCGCTGGAACCAGCGATTGCGCGGGCGCGAGATTTTGTCCGGTTGGCGCTTATGGGCGCGCCGGGGTTGGGGGCGGGACATGGCCCGATGGGGCAGCAGTTTGTGCGCAACGACGGGTTGTTCACCGGTCCGGCGCTCAACCAATTTACCTTGCCCGCCACCGATTATGCGGCGTCGGTGGCCTTTTATAAGCAGATGGGTTTGACGTTGATCGTCGATAGCCCGGACAATGGCTATGCGCGGTTTGAAGCTGCGAATGGCGTGACGCTGTCGATCCATGTTGGTGACGGTGTGGCGGGCGGTGCGGCGACCTATCTGGAAAGCGGCGCGCTCGATGCGTGGGTTGCCTATCTCGCGCGGCGCGGGGTGCGGTTCGAGCAGATGCCGACCGACGGGTCCTGGGGCTGGCGCGAGGCGCGGCTCAGCGATCCGGCGGGGAACCGGCTGTGTCTGTATCAGGCGGGGGAATATCGCAGGTATCCGCCGTGGCGGGTGTAGCATTGGCCGACACCATTTTGTCCCGTTCGTGTCGAGCGAAGTCGAGACACGCGAAGGCCAGCACAAGCTCAACGTGTCTCGACTTCGCTCGACACGAACGGAAACTGGGGTTCGGCATTCTAGGCGGCGCTCGATGATCGTCGGCGTTGACGAAGCCGGGCGCGGGCCGCTCGCCGGTCCCGTTGTCGCCGCGGCGGTGATCCTGTGTCCCGACGGTATCCCGGGCCTCGACGATAGCAAGAAACTCTCGGCCAAGCGCCGCGCGGAGTTGGAAAACCAGATCAAAACGCACTGTCGCTGGGCGATCGGCGAGGCGAGTGTCGAAGAGATCGACCGCATCAATATCCTGCAAGCGACCCTGCTCGCAATGACCCGCGCGGTCGAGGCTTTGGGGGTCGAGCCCGCCGAGGTGCTCGTCGATGGCAACAGGCTCCCCAAGTGGCGCTACACCGCGCGCGCGATCATTGGCGGCGACGCGCTGCACCCCTGCATTTCGGCGGCGAGCATCATCGCCAAGGAGCATCGCGACCGTTTCATGATCAGCATGGCACAGGATTTCCCGGGCTTTGGCTGGGAACGCAATATGGGCTATGGTACCGCCCAGCATCTCGCGGCGCTGCGCCAATATGGCCCGACGCCGCTTCACCGGACCAGCTTTGCCCCGGTCGCACAAATGCAGCTGGTCTGAAAAGCGGGAGAGCGCGATGAGCAAGGGATTCACGGCCGACGATGTGTCGGCCCAGACCGGCCGCACCTTTCTGGTCACCGGTGCCAATGCGGGGATCGGGTTCGAAACGGCAAAGGTTCTGGCGGCGCGCGGCGCGCATGTGGCGATGGCATGCCGCGACGCGGTCCGCGCCGAGGCAGCAATGGACCGCATTCGCGCCGATACGCCGAATGCCGAGCTGTCGTTCCAGCCGCTCGATCTTGCCGATCTCGATCAGGTGCGTGAGGCCGCCGCGGCGGTGCTGGCGGGGCCGCGGGTCGATGTGCTGATCAACAATGCGGGGGTGATGATCCCGCCGAAGACCCTGACCAAGCAGGGGTATGAGCTGCAATTCGGAGTCAATCATCTCGGCACCTTTGCCTTCACCGGGCTGGTGCACGGGCATGTCGAGGACCGTATCGTCAACACCGCCAGTCTGGCGCACAAGGGCGGCACGATCGATTTCAGCGATCTGGCGGCAACGCGCAGCTATCATAAATTGCCGCGCTATCAGATGAGCAAATTGGCGAACCTGCTCCATATGTTCGAGCTGGACCGTCGGCTCAGCGCCGCGGGACGCGCGACGCAGGCGATCGGGTGCCATCCGGGGGTCGCGATCACCGAGTTGACGCGGCACCTGCCGTTCCCGCTGCGCGGGATGACCCCGCTAGCGACGCCCTTTTTCAATAGCGCGGCGCAGGGCGCTTGGCCGACGTTGCAGGCGGCGACGGGCGCGCATGTTCAGGGTGGCGATTATCTGGGGCCGCAGGGGCTGGGTGAGGTGTCGGGGCGATCGGGTCCGGCGCGAGCGACGCGGACGGCGCGTGATCCGAAGTTAGCGCGCGAGTTATGGGAGCGGTCGGTGGAGCTGACCGGGGTTGATCCGGGGATATAATTCTTCTCCCCTTGCGGGAGAAGGATAGGGAGCCTTGCCAGCTTGCTGGCTAGGCGCACTTGGATGAGGGGTTGCGAGCCGTAGGCTCGCGGTCGCTTCGCGACCAATCATCCTCTCCCAGCTTCGACTAGGCAGCAAGCTGCCAAGTCTGCGCAACCCTCCCCTGTCGAGGGGGAGGGAAGTACGATTTTTTTCCACCACTGAGTCCTCGCCGCCACACCACCACCCGTTGAGTCCGCGAGCCGCGCCCGACTCCATATGCTGTGTCAGACTCCTTTCGTTCTCACCCCGTTAACCAGTTAGTGACGCGGAATCCCTAGTGTTCTGCGCTTGACGGCGGACTCCGCCGGACTCATCAGGGGCTTCTTTCGGATTTTCGCGGGGGCAAATATGGGTGTGATGGAACGGGTGAAGACCCCGGCGGTGAAGCAGCGGGCGGCAAAGGCGGCGCCCGTCGATCTCCCGCTCGACAGCATCCTGCAGGGCGATTGCATCGAAATGATGCGCTCGCTTCCCGCGGCGTCGATCGACATGATCTTTGCCGATCCGCCGTACAACCTCCAGCTTGGCGGCGATCTCCATCGCCCCGACGGCAGCCAGGTCGACGCGGTCAACGACGAATGGGACAAGTTCGACAGCCTGGCCACTTATGACCGTTTCACCCATGCGTGGCTGAAGGAAGCCAAACGCATCCTGAAACCCGGCGGCAGCATCTGGGTCATCGGCAGCTATCACAATATCTTCCGCGTCGGCGCGGCGCTGCAGGATCAGGGCTATTGGATCCTGAACGACATCGTGTGGCGCAAGGCGAACCCGATGCCCAATTTCAAGGGCACTCGCTTCACCAACGCGCATGAAACGCTGATCTGGGCGTCGATGGGTGAAAAGGCGCGCTACACCTTCAACTATCGCGCGATGAAGACGCTGAACGACGAATTGCAGATGCGCAGCGACTGGCTGATTCCGATCTGCGGCGGGCAGGAGCGGCTCAAGAAGGGCGGGACCAAGGTTCACCCGACGCAAAAGCCCGAGGCGTTGCTCTATCGCATCCTGCTCGCGTGCTCGAACCCCGGCGACGTGATCCTCGATCCCTTTTTCGGCACCGGTACCACCGGTGCGGTGGCGAAGCGGCTGGGGCGGCATTTCATCGGGATCGAGCGCGAGGATGATTATATCGCCGCGGCGCTGGAGCGCATCGAAATGGCGCTGCCGCTGGACGAAAGCGCGGTGAAAACGATGATGGCGCCGCAGGCGGCGACGCGCGTTGCATTTGGTATGCTTGTTTCAGACGGCTTGATCGCGCCGGGAACGCTGCTGACCGATGCCAAACGGCGCTGGAAAGCGAAGGTTCGCGTCGATGGCTCGCTCGATTGCGAAGGGCAGCCCGCGGGGTCGATCCACAAGGTCGGCGCGGGGGTGCAGGGTGCGCCAAGCTGCAACGGCTGGACCTTCTGGCATGTCGACAATGGCAAGCAATTGCGCGTGATTGACGCGGTGCGGCAGGATTGGTTGCTGGCCAACGAGGCGTAGGCTTCTTTAAAATCCGTTCGCCCTGAGCTTGTCGAAGGGCTGTTCTATTCTTTTACGGTGCTGAAGGAAGAACGGTGCTTCGACAGGCTCAGCACGAACGGAGAGAGGTGGGTCTATGTTCCAACCACTAACCAAACCCGACCTCGGCAGCGCATCAACCACCGCAAAAATCTATTGCCGCCCGACGTGCTTCGTTGATCGGCCGCACGAGCTGGACGACAACTGCCTGCGGATTGCCGATACGATGGTCTGGTTCGCGGCGTGGCACATCAGTCTGCGCGACGACGCCGGCGTAAAAGCGGCGATCGTGACGGTCGCCGAATGGGGCGACTGGATCGCCGCGATGCCCGATGGATTGGCGCAGGCCGCGACCGCGCAGCGCGCCGGGGTAGTGCGACCGCGCGGGGCTTTACAGCTCGGCGAACGCATAGTGCGGCTGAACGAACCGCAGTTGATGGGCATCCTCAACGTCACCCCCGATAGTTTTTCCGACGGCGGCAAGCATGTCGATGCCGTCGCGGCTGCCGACGCGGGTTTTGCGATGGCGAGCGCGGGCGCGGCGATCATCGATGTCGGCGGCGAATCGACGCGTCCCGGCGCGCCGCTGGTCTGGGACGGCGATGAGATAAAGCGTGTCAAGGGCGTCGTCGCGGCGCTGGCAAAGGGCGGCATCGCGGTGTCGATCGATACGCGCAAGGCCGCGGTAATGGAGGCGGCGCTCGCCGCCGGAGCGCGGATCGTCAACGATGTGTCGGCGCTACGCTATGACGACCGCGCGATGGAGGTTGTGCTGGCCGCGGGCTGCCCGGTGGTGCTGATGCACGCGCCATCGGCCAAGAGCGATCCGCACGAAGGCGGCGGCTACGCCCACGTCCTGTTCGACGTTTATGACATGCTTGCCGAGCGCGTCGCCGCATGTGTCGCGGCGGGGATCGACCCCGCGAAGATCATCGTCGATCCGGGGCTGGGCTTTGGCAAGGGGGTCGCCGACAATCTGGCGCTGATCAACGGGCTGGCGTTGTTCCACACGCTGGGCTGTCCGATTCTGTTCGGCGCGAGCCGCAAGCGGATGATCGGCGCGCTCGACAATGAGGCACCCGCCGACCAGCGGCTCGGGGGTACAGTCGCGCTGCATTATCAGGCCGCGGCGCAAGGCGCGCAATTGCTGCGTGTCCATGACATCGCCGAGAACCGGCAGGCGCTGCGCGTCTGGCGCGGGCTGCGCGACACGGCGCTCACCGGCTGAGGCGAGCCGAGGCAACCCTCATCGCGCTCCCGCGTATCTCTGGGGACCACAGGCGCCGACCCGGCGCCGATCCCCACAGGAGATTTTATGCATCTTCCCACCGGCTCGCATGTCGCCGTTGCCGACGGCACCCAGTTTCAGCTGTTCCGCAACAGCGGCACCGAACAGGAACCCAGCCTGAAGGCGGTCGACCTGCCGACGAGCGACGAAGCGGCGCATAATGCCGGGCAGGGCGATTCGCCGCGCCAGAATGAGGAAGCAGGCCATGCGGCGTCGGTTGCCGAAGCGCTGAATGCCGCGGTGCTTTCGAACAAGATCAAGCAGCTGGTGGTGGTCGCCGATCCGAGCACACTCGGCGAGATGCGCAAACTCTATCACAAGACGCTCGAAGCGGCGCTGGTGGGCGAGATCGCCAAGACGCTGACGAGCCAGTCGACCGACGATATTCTGAAATCGATCGCGAACGCTTAACCGGTTTACAGGCTGTAGCCACCGTCGCTGGTCAGCACGCTGCCGGTGATGGTGGCGGCGGCATCCGACAGCAGGAACAGGATCTGCGCCGCAGTTTCCTCAGCGGTCGCATAGCGGCCGAGCGGCGTCGCCATTCTGGCCATCGCCGTCATCGCAGCATCGCGCGACCCTTCGCTGGCGATCAGGTCTGTGAAAAAGGGCATGTCGTCCCAGATCGGGGTATCGACCCCGCCCGGCGCGATCGCGTTAACGCGGATGCCGTGCGGGGCGCCCTCCTTGGCGGCAACTTTGGTGAGCTGAATCAGCGCCGCTTTTGACGCGCCATAGGCGCCGGTGCCGGGTTCGGCCTTGATCCCTGAAATCGACGCCGTGGTGACGATCGCACCGCCGCGGCCGTGCGCGGTCATTGCGCGCATCGCAGCCTGCAAGCTCAGCATCGCGCCGTCGAGGTTGACCGCCAGCAAGCGCCGCCAGGCCATGAAATCGATATCGACGATCGGGGCGGCGTCGCTGATGCCGGCGTTGACGACCGCGAGATCGACCGCGGCGAGGCTGTCGGCGCGCTCCAACCACATGTCGGGGTCGGCAACATCGTCGCCGCGACTACGATCGATGCCGATCACCATGGCGCCCGCGGCGCGCAAAGCGTTCGCGACCGCAAGGCCGATCCCTGAGGCGTCGCCAGTGACGAGCGCAGTTCTTCCAGAAAAATCAGAATCCATTGCCGCAAAATATCGGCGTCAGGCCGCGGTGTCGATCCCGAGATCGCTGAGTTTGCGATACAGCGTCGAGCGACCGATGCCGAGGCGGCGGGCGACTTCGCTCATCCGGCCGCGATAATGACCGATGGCGAGCCGGATGACGTCGGCCTCGATTTCTTCGAGCGGGCGCAGATTGCCGTCGGGCAGGTAGAGGGTGACGCCGATCGCTTCGCCATTGATCGCAATCTCGCCTTCGCCGCTAGGACTTCCGCCGCCGAGCGTCGCCTCGATGGCGCGGAAGTCGGCGCTGGTCAGCACGTCGGTCGCGCTGTTCACCGCGGCGCGGAACAGCACGTCCTGCAACTGGCGGACATTGCCCGGCCAGGCATAGGCAGCGAGCAGGCGCAGCGCGTCGTCGGTGACCCCGATCGGCCCCATGCCGGGCAGCCCGCCGATGCGCGCCAGCAGGTGGCGCGTGAGGGGGCCGACGTCGCCGCGGCGTTCGGACAGCGAGGGCAGGGTGAATTGCGCGCTTGACAGCGCATAGTAGAGGTCTTCGCGGAAATGCCCGGCCTCGATCAGCTTTTCGAGCGGGCTGGTGCTGGTCGCGATGATGCGAACGTCGACGCTTTGGCGGATCGAGCCACCGATCATCTGGACTTCGCCACTGCTCAGAAATTCGACCAGCTTGGCCTGGGTTTCGAGCGGGATGCATTCGACATGGTCGATGATGACGCTGCCGCCATCGGCCTGGACCAGTCGGCCGACCTGACGGTCGAAGGCGCCGGCAAAAGCGCCGCGTTCATGCCCGAACAGCCCCGATCCGATCAGCCCCGGCGAAACCGCCGAGCAATCGACCATCACCAATGCGCCGCGGGCGCGTGGGGACGCGCTGTGGATGGCGCGGGCAAAGACCTCCTTGCCGGTGCCGGGGCGGCCGTTGATCATGACGGGGACGCGGGCGCGGGCGGCCTTGGCGGCGATTGCGAGCGCGCTGCGGAAATTGGGGCTCGACCCGATGATTTCCTCGAAGGCGAGCGGCGCGCGCAGTTTTTCGGTCAGCGGGCGCAGTTCGCCTTGCGGGCCGCTGGTCGACACGATGCGGTCGAGTGCTTCGAGCAGGCGGTCGGGGGCGATCGGTTTCTGGACGAAGTCGCTTGCCCCGGCGCGCATCGCGCCAACCGCAACCTCGACCCCGTTGCGCATCGTGATGACGATGAGCGGCAGGGCGGGGCGCCAGCGGCGCAGTTCGGCGACAAATTCTGCCATATCCATGCCGGGCGTACCCTGATCGACCAGCACCGCGTCGAGCGCCATTCCTTCCTGGGTGCCGAGCTTGGCGAGCGCGGTGTCGGTGTCGCCCGCAACGACGCTGCGCCAGCCGCCGCGCGATACCAGCGCCGCCAAAAAACGTTGCTGCGCCGGCTCACTGTCGACGATCATCACTGTTCGCGTGTCGCGCGTCGTTGCCATCGTGTTCGAATCTGCCCTTGTTCGGCGCCGTCGTGCCGATTCCTCCGCTCAAGTGCTGTGATGTACGCCACACCGGTAAAGGGGCGATTAAGGCCGTTCGACTTTTGCAGCGACAGGCGCATAGCCAAAGCGCCTCTTGAGCATATGCGGTCGCGTGGCTAAGACCGGCGCGAAGGCCGATTCTGGGCCGGGCGCGGCGCGCCTGTGCCGGGGAAACGGCGGCTGAAGGGGAAAGAGCCATGGCAGAGCAGGAAATGAAGGCAGCGGAAGAAACCTATTCGGGTTTCCTCAGCCTGTTTAAAGTCGGATCGATCATCACCGCGATCGTGACCGTCTTCGTCGTTCTCCTCATCGCGTCCTGACCGGGTCGGCATGCGCATCGCTGTCCTGAAGGAGCTCGCCGCTGGCGAGACCCGCGTCGCCGCCACACCCGAAACCGTGAAGAAGTTCATTGGCTTGGGCGCCGAAGTTGCCGTCGAATCGGGAGCGGGCGTAGCGGCCTCGGTCGCTGATGCCGATTATAGCGCCGCGGGCGCCACCGTCGCCACCCGCGCCGAGGTGCTGAAGGGCGCGAACATCATCCTCGCGATTCAGGGGCCGGATCCCAAGGGGCTGAGCGGCTTTGCCGACGGCGCTTGGCTGGCGGCAGGACTCAGCCCGTTCGGCGAGCGCGCGCGGGTCGACGACTATGCCAAGCTCGGGATCGAAGCGCTGGCGATGGAATTTATGCCGCGTATCACGCGCGCGCAGTCGATGGATATCTTGTCGAGTCAGGCGAATTTGGCGGGCTACAAGGCGGTGCTGATGGCGGCGAACGCCTATGGCCGTGCCTTTCCAATGATGATGACCGCGGCGGGCACCGTCAGCGCCGCGAAGGCGTTTGTGATGGGCGTCGGTGTTGCCGGTCTTCAGGCGATCGCGACCGCGCGGCGCCTCGGCGCGCAGGTCAGCGCCACCGACGTGCGCGCCGCGACCAAGGAACAGATCATGTCGCTCGGCGCCAAGCCGATCTTTGTCGAGAGCGTCGCGGGCATCGAAGGCGAGGGCGCGGGCGGCTATGCGACCGAAATGTCCGACGAATATAAGGCGGCGCAGGCCGAGCTGGTATCGTCGCACATCGCCAAGCAGGACATCGTCATAACCACCGCGCTGATCCCGGGGCGCCCCGCGCCGCGGCTGATTTCGGACGCGCAGCTGGCGACGATGCGCACCGGCAGCGTGATCGTTGACATGGCGGCCGAAAGCGGCGGCAATGTCGAAGGATCGGTGCCCGGCGAAGCCAAGCGCATCCACGGCGTCACCGTCATCGGCGCAAGCAACATCGCGGCGCTAATGCCCGCCGACACCAGCGCGCTGTTCAGCCGCAACCTGTTCAACTTCCTGTCGGCCTTTTGGGACAAGGAAGCGGGCAAGCCCGTGCTCGACGAGGAAATCGGTAATGCGATCCGGCTGACGCAGGGCGGCAAGGTCGTGAACGAGCGCCTGCTCTGATCGACTTGTCCAGCGTTCGATGATCTGGACGCCGGGATGAAACGATGGGCACGGCGCTCCCGCGCGCGATGCTAGACGACGATCGTCAGCCGGGTTGAAAACACAGCGGTTTTCCTAGCGCAATGAAACTATTCTACCTTGCGGTGCGTCTATTCGGCGGAGCGGACGTAGCTACGTCCGCAGAGGCTTAGCCCGCCGCCGAACCGAACGATCGCTCAATGATGCGGGTTCAAAAGGAGAATTTTATGACGCGCGCTATGTTGTTTACTGCCGTTGCCGCGGCTGGGCTTGGGCTCGCTGGTTGCAACAGCAGCCCCGAAACGCCGGCCACCGAAACCACGACTGTGGCCGAAGGCGAAATGGCGCCGGTCGAATCCGCAGGGGCCAATCCGACGGTCGGCGGCGCCGAAATGCGGGCAACCGAGAACATCGTCGAAAATGCGTCGGCCTCGCCGATCCACAAGACGCTGGTGGCTGCGGTAACGCAGGCAGGTTTGGTCGAAACGCTGTCGGGCGCAGGTCCGTTCACCGTGTTCGCGCCGACCGACGCCGCCTTCTCGCAAGTCGCGCCGGTAACGCGTGACGGCTGGATGCGCCCGGCGCAGAAGGAAGTGCTGGCGGGCGTGCTGAAATATCATGTCGTCCCCGGCAAGGTGATGGCTGCCGACCTGGCGTCGCAGATCACTGCGGGCGGCGGGAAAGCCACGCTCAAAACGGTCGAAGGTCAGGATCTGATTGCGACCCAGAGCGGCGATTCGATCATCCTGACCAGCGCCAGCGGTAACAAGGCGACCGTGACGCAGGCGGACGTGGACCAATCGAACGGCGTAATCCATGTCGTTGACGCAGTGCTCGTGCCGAAGATGTAATCCGGCAGGCCGGTTAACCGGCCTCCACGTCATTTAATGTCCCGATCGGCCCGCATTTCTCACTTTTGAGAGATGCGGGCCTTTCTTTTTGGCCGCTTTGGAGTCGACACGCCGGCATGTGCGCGGCAAGAGGTGCCCCAAGCGGAATCAGCAGGGGAGCGTGCCGTGGATTTCATCGCGATATTTTCGATTTTTATCCTGGCGTGTTTCGTAGGCTATTTCGTTGTGTGGTCGGTGACCCCGGCGCTGCACACGCCGCTGATGAGCGTCACCAACGCCATTTCGTCGGTGATCATCGTCGGCGCGCTGATCGCCAGCGCCGCCGCGGGATCGGCCTCGTCGAAATGGCTAGGGCTGGCTGCGGTCGTGATGGCGAGCATCAACATCTTTGGCGGCTTTGCGGTCACCGCGCGCATGCTGGCGATGTACAAGAAGAAGGAGCGCTGAGATGGATTTTCAGTCGATCCTTTCCGCCGCGACCGGCGAGCATGGCCTTGCCGTAAATCCTTGGGCCGCCATCGCCTATCTGGTCGCGGGCGTACTTTTCATCCTCTCGCTGCGCGGGCTGTCGAGCCCGGCGACGGCGCAAGCCGGCAACCGTTTCGGCATGATGGGCATGACGATCGCGGTGGTCACCACCCTCGTCACCCATGTGCCGTGGAAAACCGGCGATGCGACCAACAGCTATGTCGGCCCTGATCTGGTCGGGATCGCCGAAATCCTCGGCGCAATCGCAATCGGCGCCGTCATCGGCATCGTCATGGCGCGGCGCATCGCAATGACCGCGATGCCGCAGTTGGTTGCGGCCTTCCACAGTCTCGTCGGGTTGGCCGCGGTCGCGGTCGCCGCAGCCGCCTATCTCAACCCGCAAGCCTTCGGCATCGCCGATGCGGCGGGGCAGATTTACACGGTCAGCCGGATTGAAATGGGGCTGGGCATCGCGATCGGTGCGATCACCTTCTCGGGATCGGTGATCGCCTTTCTCAAGCTCAACGGCAATATGTCGGGTGCGGCGATCATGCTGCCCGGGCGCCATATCATCAATCTCGGGACGCTGGCCGCGATCATCGGGCTGGTCGCCTATTTCACCGTCGATCAGTCGCCATGGGTGTTCTGGACCGTTACCGGGCTCAGCTTCCTGATCGGTTTCCTGCTGATCATCCCGATCGGCGGCGCCGACATGCCGGTCGTCGTGTCGATGCTGAACAGCTATTCGGGCTGGGCCGCAGCGGCGATGGGCTTTACCCTCGGTAACACCGCGATGATCATCACCGGCGCGCTCGTCGGTTCGTCGGGCGCCATCCTGTCGTACATCATGTGCCGCGCAATGAACCGCAGCTTCATTAGCGTGATCGCGGGCGGCTTCGGCGCCGATGCCGCGGCCAGCGATGGCGCATCGAAGGAACAAAGGCCTTGGAAACCCGGCAGCGCCGACGATGCGGCGTTCCTGATGAGCCAGGCCGACACCGTCATCATCGTCCCCGGTTACGGCATGGCGGTCGCACAGGCGCAGCACGCGCTGCGCGAAATGGGCGACTTGCTGAAGAAAGAGGGCGTGACGGTCAAATATGCGATCCACCCGGTCGCGGGGCGTATGCCCGGCCATATGAACGTGCTGCTTGCCGAAGCGAACGTCCCTTATGATGAGGTGTTCGAGCTGGAGGACATCAACGGCGAGTTCGCGCAGGCCGATGTGGCCTTCGTTATCGGCGCCAACGATGTGACCAACCCGTCGGCGAAGACCGACAAGACATCGCCGATTTATGGTATGCCGGTGCTCGACGTCGAAAAGGCGAAGACGGTGCTGTTCGTGAAGCGGTCGATGGGCGGAGTCGGTTATGCCGGGGTCGACAACGACGTTTTCTATATGGACCAGACCATGATGCTGCTCGGCGATGCCAAAAAGATGACCGACGACATCGTCAAGGCGCTCAATGGTGGGGGTCACTGATTCCACAGCCATTGACCCGAATCGTCATCACGGCGAAGGCCGGAATCTCGACCTCGCGTTGAATTGCAACGGCGAGACCCCGGCCTTCGCCGGGGTGACGAAAAAAGGGACATAATTTTGTTATGCGTAAAATCGGCCTGATCGGCGGCATGAGCTGGGCATCGACCGAGCTTTATTACCGGCACCTCAACAAGGGTGTGCAAAAGCGGCTGGGCACCGCCTGCTCGGCACCCATCCTGCTCGAAAGCCTCAACTATTGCGACCTGTCGCGGCTGACCACGCCCCAACAATGGACGCATGCCAAGGAGGTTCTGATAGCGTCTGCGCAGCGCCTGGAAGCGGCGGGCGCGACCGCGCTGATGATCGCCGCCAATTCGATGCACAAGGTGGCCGATGACGTCGCCGCGGCGATCTCGATCCCGCTGCTCCACATCGTCGACGAAACCGGCGAAAAGATGAAGGCTGACGGGATCAATGCGGCGGCGGTAATCGGCACGCGCAACGTGATGACCGAACCCTGGTTCCGCCAGCGGCTGGTTCGTCACGGGCTGACCCTCGCGCCCTATGACACCAACCGCGCCGACGAGATCGACCGGATCATCTATGAAGAGCTGATGCTGGGCAAGGCGAACGAAGCGTCGCGGCGCACGATGAAGACCTTTATCACGGACATCGCCAAACAGGATATTCAGGCGATCGTGCTGGCGTGCACCGAGCTGGTGATGCTGGTCGATCCCGACGCCAATGTGCTGCCGATTTACGACACGACGCGGATTCATGTCGCGGCGGGCGTGGATTGGATTTTGGGGGATGCAGCTTAGCTCAACATTGTGATTCCGTTCGCATCGAGCGAAGTCGAGATGCCTATCGGTCCGGCATGACTTCGGGGTGTCTCGACTTCGCTCGACACGAACGGGCATTCACAAAGATTAGCTCATCTTCGTCCACGTCACCGTGCGGCAAAACACGCTGACGCAGCCTTTCATCGTCAACTTGCCACCCTTCACGCGCAGATGCGCTTTGTAATAGCGCCCATCCTCGGGGCTGTAACCCTCACCCTTCCAGCCATCGCCATGCGGAACCAAATCCCAATAGATTTGCAGCCCGGTGATCTGGCGGCCCCGCTTCGCCTTGTCGGGATTTCGCTCGTCGAGCTGGCCGCCCGCGGGCTGCTTAACCAGCACACGCTCGATGCGTCCGCACATCTTATTGCCGCAAACGGTCATCACGACGACACCCTTGCCGTCGTCGGTTTTCCAGCGTCCGGTTATCGGCGCGGGCGCGGCGGCCATCGATGGCACGGCAATAAGCGCAACGAGCGCCAATGATAATCTGGTAAGCAAAGCGACCTCTCCCCGGTTTTAGCTACACGCATGTCAGCAACCCGCTTGGCATCCGTCAAGTCTTGCCGCATGTTCTCTCAAAATCAGGGGAGAGAGCGATGCGATTCAACGGCTTTCACGCGGCGACGCTGGGCATTTTGGCGGCCTTCGTTGCCGTTCCAGCGAGCGCCAAGACGATCAGCGTCAGTGCGACAACGCCCGACGCCAATGAAAAGCTGCAAGAAGCGCTGATCCTGGCCGTACCGGGCGACGTCGTACAGCTGGGCGCCGGGGTGTGGAAGCTGGTCGATGGCCTGTCGCTCGACGTCGCCAATGTCACGGTGCGCGGCGCCGGGGCGGGCGAGGGCGGATCGGTCCTCGACTTCACCGGGCAACAGGGCGCGGGCGAGGGGCTGCTTGTCACGTCGGACGACGTGTATCTGACCAATTTTGCGGTGCTCAACACCAAGGGCGACGGGATCAAGTCGAAGGGCGCCGACCGCATCGTCTATCACCAGCTGCGCGTCGAATGGACCGCCGGGCCGAACGAGACCAACGGTGCCTATGGGATCTATCCGGTCGAAAGCACCGACGTGCTGATCGACAGCGTGTATGTGCGCGGCGCGTCGGACGCCGGCATCTATGTCGGTCAGTCGAAAAATATCATCGTGCGCGATTCGATCGCGACCGAGAATGTCGCGGGGATCGAGATCGAGAACAGCTACAACGCCGACGTCCACGACAATATCGCGACCAAGAACACCGGCGGCATCTTGGTTTTCGATCTGCCCAGCCTGCCGATGCAGGGCGGGCATAATGTCCGGGTGTTCGAGAATATCGTCAACGACAACAGCACGCCGAATTTTGCGCCAAAGGGCAATATCGTCGCGAGCGTTCCGGCCGGCACCGGAGTGCTGGTCATGGCCAATCGCCATGTCGAGATTTTCGACAATATCTTTGACAACAACGGCACTGCGAACGTGATGATTGTCGGCTATCGGTACGAGCAAAATGACCCGAAATATCAACCGCTGCCGCGGCAGATCGTCGTGCGCGGCAATCAGCATGGCAAGGCGGGCTATGCGCCCAAATTCGCCGGTGGCGACATGATCGCGGCGGCGATGGGCGGGAGCATCCCGCCCGTCCTGTGGGACGGGTCCGGCGATGCGATCGTGCTCGACAAAGTCGGTGTGCTGTCGCTGAACCTGCCCGATGTCAAAACGCCGCAGAGCGAGGCGAAACCGTCGCCTGCCGATTTGTCGAAGGGCACACCGCCCGCGGTGCTGCCCGCGATCAAACTGCCCGATGCGATGGAGGCGAAGGTCCGGTGAAGCGCATATTCGCAGCGCTAGCGGCGGCGCTTTGCTGCGTCAGCGGTGCGGCCACCATGAGTGATCCGACCGTTGATCAGGCCGTGATCGAGGGCGAGGCGACGCCGCAAAAGCTGTCCGCTTTCGGGTTCGGGATGACCGCGGACGCCTATCGCCCGATCGCTGCCTTCGGCTATAAGCTGCACACGCCGCTGTTCAGCGATTATGCCGACAAGCAGCGCTTCGTGTACATCCCGGAAGGCCGCGAAGCGCGCGTCGCGGCGGGAGGGACGATCGAGTTTCCGGTTGGGACAGTGCTGTTCAAAAGTTTCGGCTGGGCCGACCATAATGGCGGCAAACCGGTCGAGACACGGCTGCTGATCCACCGCGCGTCGGGCTGGGTCGCGCTGCCTTATATCTGGGACGCCGATGGCAAGGATGCGACGTTGGCGCTCGGCGGGCGCCGCGTGCCGGTGAGCTTCAAGAGCCCCGATGGCGAGGCGCACAGCATCCGTTATGCTGTGCCGAACAAGAATCAATGCAAGGAATGCCACAGCAAGAATGGGGTGATCGAACCGATCGGGCCTAAGGCGCAAAATTTCATTCTTGATCCCGCAACGACGAGCCAAGTGCGCGACCGCTATTTTGAGACTCCCGCGGCGCTGAAACGGACGATACCGCATTGGGACGATCTCAAGTCGCGCAGTGTCGCCGACCGCGCCCGTGCCTATCTCGACGTCAATTGCGCACATTGCCACAACCCGGCGGGCAGCGCGTCGAACAGCGGCCTGTTCCTGCGCTGGACCGACGATCCCACCGGCGTCAATTACGGCATCGGCAAGCGCCCGACCGCGGCGGGGCGCGGCAGTGGGGGCATGGATTTCGCGATCGCGCCCGGCGACCCCGCGCACAGCTTCATGATCTATCGCCTCGAAAGCACCGATCCCGGCATTGCGATGCCCGAGGTGGGGCGGTCGACGGTGCACAAGGAAGGCGCGGCGCTGCTGCGGCAATGGATTGCGGAGATGCCGAAGGGCGGCGGATAGCCTGACTTTTCCACATCTCGTCATTGCGAGGAGCGAAGCGACGCGGCAATCCAGAGGCGGCGTAAACCGCTCTGGATTGTGTCGCTTCGCTCGCAATGACGTGGGTTTCTATGCCGACCGCTTGGCCTTAAGGAGCGTTGCATGACCCAACTCGTCCTCCACGACTATTTCCGCTCCTCTGCCAGCTATCGCGTGCGCATCGCGCTGAACCTCAAAAGACTGGCCTATGAGCGTGTCGAGGTCAGCCTGATCGCGGGCGAGCAGCGCAGCGACGCCTATCTGGAACTCAACGCGCAGGGTTTTGTCCCGATGCTCGTCGCCGACGGCGAGCCGATCATCCAGAGCATGGCGATCATCGACTGGCTCGACCGTGCCTTTCCCGAGCCGCGATTGATCCCCGAGGACGCGATGCCGCGCGCGGTGGCGCTGGCGCAGGCGCAGGTGGTGGCGAGCGATATCCATCCGCTCAACAATCTGCGCGTGCTCAAGTATCTGACCCGCGATCTGGGGCTCAACGAGCAGACAAAGGACCGCTGGATCGCGACGTGGATCGCGCAGGGGTTCGAGGCGCTGGAAGCGATGGCGGGCGACGGAATTTATCTCGGCGGCAATACGGCGAGCATCGCCGACTGCTGCCTGGTTCCGCAGATGTACAACGCGCGGCGGTTCGAAGTGCCGCTGGACGATTATCCGCGCTTGGTGGCGATCGACGCCGCGTGTTTGGAATTGGAGGCGTTTCAGAACGCGCATCCCGACGCGGTGAAGCCCGCGTGATCCGGCTCCTTGCGGGAACTTTAGCACTGGTCTTGCCGACGGCCGCGATGGCGCAGGAAACGGAGAAAGCGGCCGAAGAAATCATCATCCCTGCAAGGGTCGTTTCGCGCGAAGAAATCGTCGTATCGGGGAGCGGCCTGTTACGTGAAACGGACAGCGATCTCATCCAATCGTCCAATATATTGCTGGATGTGAAGCCCGGCCTCGGCGCGCGGATCGAAAACCGTTTGCGCGACGAATCCGGCATCGTCCAGTTCCGCCGCAGCGACGGGCGCAGCGCGCATCCGACGAGCCAGGGCGTCACGCTGCGCGGCCTCGGCGGCAATGCGTCGAGCCGCGCGCTCGTCACCCTCGACGGAGTACCGCAAGCTGATCCTTTCGGCGGCTGGGTGGCGTGGTCGGCTTATGATGCGATCAGCCTTGGCGGTATCGTCTTGACGCGCGGAGGTAGCAGCGGCGCCGACGGCCCCGGCGCGCTGGCGGGCACCATAGGCCTCCATTCGACGATGACCGACGGGATTGCCGCGAGCGCCGCCTATGGCAGCCGCGGTAGCTGGGACATGTCGGCGAGTGCAGGGGGCGAGCTGGGTCATGGGCAGGTCGCGGTCGACGGCCGCTACAGCCGTGGCGACGGCTTCATCCCCGTCGCCAAGGGCCAGCGCGGCGCGGTTGATCGAGCGGCACCTTATGAGCAGGGCGGACTAGGGCTGCGCCTGCGATTCGACGCGGGCGACGACAGTCGTATCGAGGCAAGCCTCCGCGGTTTTTCGGACCGGCGCGACCGGGGGACCGACTTCTCGGCCAGCAAGGTCGACGGCGTCGATGCCAGCGTGCGGGTCGTTCATGATCCAGTGGCGACGACGCAATGGCTGGCGCTCGCCTATATCCAGCTGCGCGATTTCGAGAGCGGGTTCGCGAGCGTTGCGGCGGGTCGGAACAGTGTTGCTCCCGCGCTTTTTCAGCGCGTTCCCGCGACCGGCCTTGGCGCGCGCTTCGAACTTCGCCTGGCGATTGGCGGCGCAAACCCGCTCCGCGCCGGCGTCGACTGGCGCCGCACGACCGGCCGCACCGAGGAGGATTTCTTCTTCGCGGGTACCGTTCCCGGCCGCCACCGCTTCGCGGGCGGCAGCGCCGACACCGTCGGCGCCTTCGCCGAATGGACCACGGGCGACGCTGGTTACGGTTTCCTCTGGACGCTCAGCGGCCGCGTCGATCGCTGGTGGCTCGGCGAAGGCTTTCGCCTCGAACGCAATATCGGCGGCACGACGATTACAAACCTTGGCTTTGCCGCACGGCAGGGTTGGGAAGGCAGCGGACGCGCAGCCGTGCGCTGGTCGTCGGACTTCGTATCGCTTCGCGCCGCGGGCTATCGCGGCTGGCGCCTGCCGACGCTGAACGAGCTTTACCGCCCGTTCCGCGTCGGGGCTGAGGTGACGACGGCGAACGAAATGCTGAAGCCCGAACGGTTGTGGGGCGGCGAGGTCGGGGTCGACTGGAACCGCGACGATACCAAGCTGTCGGCGACCCTGTTCGTCAACCACCTGACCAACGCTATCGCCAATGTGACCTTGGCACCGAACCTTAGCCAGCGGCAGAATCTCGACGCGATCGACACCAAGGGTGTCGAGATCAGCGGTGAACAGAAGATCGAATTTCTGACGCTGCGCGCGACCTATGCGTTGACCGACGCCACGGTCGATGCGTCGCGCGGGGCGGCGGCGCTCGATGGTCGCCGTCCGGCGCAGATCGCGAAACATGGCGGCAGTGTTTCGCTGCGCAGCAACACAATGGACGCCGTGCAGGGTTTCGCGACGCTTCGTTATATCGGCAAACAGAATGAGGATGATCTGGGTTTGCTGGTTCTGGACGACGCGCTGACGCTCGACGCCGGGCTGACGTGGCGCGTCGTTGATCGGGTGAGCATCGAGGCGCGCGGCGAAAATCTGTTCGACGAACTGGTGCCTGCGTCGTTCTCCTCAGCAGGGATCGTCGAGCGCGCGACGCCGCGGACCTTGTGGATCGGTGCGCGGGTGGAATTCTAACACCCCCTTTGTCATTGCGAGCGCAGCGAAGCAATCTAGCGTGGCGTAAACCGCTCTGGATTGCGTCGCTGCGCTCGCAATGACGGATTCGGAAGCGAGAATCGTTCCAGAAACTTTGTATGACGAGGCTTCACAGACGACAAACAGTCGATAAGGTTAGACCATGGCCGCCAAAAAACTGAACCTCGACAATTTTCTGCCCTATCGCCTGTCGATTGCGTCGAACGCGTTATCCGAACGGATCGCGGCGGAATATCAAAACCGGTTCGGGTTGAAGATTCCCGAGTGGCGGTTGATGGCGGTGCTGGGGGAGGGGAAGCCGAAAACGCAGCGTGAACTGGTCGAGGCGACGCGGATGGACAAGGTGACGGTCAATCGCGCCGCCAAGGCGCTTGCCGAGCGGCAGTTGATCGCGCGGCAGGCGCATGAAGTCGACGGGCGGTCGCACCATCTCGAGCTCACCGAGACGGGCTGGTCGCTTTACGACGCGATCGTCCCTGCGGCGCTGGCGAGCGAGACGCAGCTCGAATCGAATATCACCGCCGCCGAACGCGCGACGATGATGGCGATCCTAGCCAAGCTGACCGCCGCCGCCGAAGATTATGCCTGATCTGGTCTATCGCGCTGCACCGCCAGGCGCGCTGCGCGTCGAGCCGCTGGGCGAACTGACCGCGATTTTCGATCGCCGGTCGATGCAGACGCATCTGGTGGTATCGCCGATGCCCGAAATATTGGCGGCGATGGGCGCGGCCGATTGCGACACTGCGACCCTCGCGGCGCGGCTTGCCGAGAGCTTCGACTTCGACGGCGCGGACGATGTGCAGTCGATCCTCGCCGAGCGGCTGAGCGAACTGGCGGCGATGGGGCTGGTGGCGCGCGCGTGAGGCACAGCAAGCGCATTGCGGTCGGCCCGGTGCAGTTTCGTATCGGCAGCGACTGGCCCGAACCGATTGCCGCGCTGGAGCAATTGTACGCGGGCTATCCGCAGGACGAAGCGCGCCCCGCCGACGCTACGGTTTGCCTGTTCGCGGCGCGGTCGTGGCGGCGCTGGGTGCGGGCTTCGGTGCATAGCGGCGGCGATTTTGTCGTTCCCGCCGCGTTGCCGCTGCCGCTGTCGATGGGGCTGCTTGCCGCCGAAATGGGGATGAATTTGCAGGTCGCGCTGGGGTGGCGGCGGCATATGCTGCTCCATGCGAGTGCGGTGGCGCGGGATGGTCGCGCGCTGATCATGTCGGGCGAATCGGGGTCAGGTAAATCGACCCTCGCGGCGTTGCTTGGCGAAGGCGAATGGCGGCTGATGGGCGATGAATTCACGCTCATAGATCCGGTAAGCGGCGATGCACTGGCCTTCCCGCGTGCGGTCAGCCTAAAGAATGAGGCGATTGCTGCGGTAGCGGCGCAGGTCGACGCCGCGCGGCTGGGGCCGCTGATGGCGGGGACGCCCAAGGGCGACATCCGCCACCTGATCCCGCGCGCCGCCGCGATCGCGGCGATGCACGAGCCCGCGCGTCCGGCGTTGTTGTTGTTCCCGCGTTTTGGCGGGGCGGCGGCGATCGAGCCGATGGGCGAAGGCGAGGCGTTTGTGCGGCTGACCGAGGCGTCGACCAATTATGTCGCGCTGGGCGAGGCGGGGTTTGGGGCGCTCACGCGGCTGGTGCGCGAGACGCCCGCGTTCGGCATTTCCTATCCCGACAGCGCGACCGGTATCGCGTTGGTCGAGCAATTATGGGCAGAAACAAAGTGAGCGCGGTCCGGATCTTCGTCGACCTGCTCGCCGGGCGCCGCGAGGCCTCCGCTTTGGCGCCGCGCGACTGGGACGGCGTGATCGGCGTTGCGCGCAGTGAGGCGATGCTGGCGACCCTCGCGCACCGGCTGGAGGGCGCCGACCTGCCACCCAGCGTCGCGGCGCTGTTCGCAGACCAGCGCGCGGCCGCCGCGGTTGCACAGCAGCAGGCGCTGTGGGAGGCCGAGATGGCGCGCCGCGCGCTGGCGCCGCAAGGGATCGAGTTTGTGCTGCTGAAGGGCACCGCTTATGCCGCGGCGGGGATGGCTTGTGCGGCAGGGCGTCAGATCGGCGATCTCGATATATTGGTGCTCGCGTCGGACATTCGCCGCGCCGAGAATGCGTTGCTCAATGCCGGGTGGGAATGGGTCAAATCCGACCCCTATGACGATTTCTATTACCGCGAGCATATGCACGAACTGCCGCCGCTGATCCACAAGTCGCGCGACCGGATGATCGACGTCCACCACGCCATCCTACCGCGCACCCACCGGATTACCCCTGATGCGTTGGCGCTGGTCAGCGATGCGGTGGCGAGCGCCGACGGCTTTGCGGTGCTGAACCCCGCTGACATGGCGTGCCACTGCGCCGCGCATATGCTGGCCGACGGCGATTTGCAGGGTGGCCTGCGCAATCTGTGGGATTTTCACCTGATGACGCGCGATTTTGCCGCGACCGATCCGCGGTTTTGGGAGCAGCTTGATCGGCGCGCGCGGCTGCATGGCTTGCAGGATGCGGTGCAGCGTGCGGCGCGGCTGTCGCGGGATCTGTACGGCGCGGTGGTCGCCGCAGGATGGAACGGGCAGGAGGCGAGCGACCGTTGGTTTCGCCAGCGCCTCTTCGCCCGCGACGATTGGGGACGGGTGACCCGACCGCTACTTGAGCAAGCCTTCTACATCCGCTCGCACTGGCTGCGGATGCCGCCGATGATGCTGGCGCAGCATTTGTGGACGAAATGGCGGAAGCGTTAGAGGCGCGTCAACAGCGGCACAAGGTCGTTAAAATGGTCGATGACATGATCCGCACCAAGCTCGTCGGCAGGCCGATCCAGAAAGCCGAAGCTGACCGCAATGCTGGTCACCCCGGAGCTGTTCGCGGCCATCACGTCATAGATGCTGTCCCCGACAAACGCCGCGCGTCCGCCGCCGCAGCGGGCGACCATTTCGATGATCGGCGCGGGGGAGGGTTTGGCGTTGCCCGGCCCGAGCGTGTCGCCGCCGATGATCGTCGCCATCCGGTCGACCAGCCCGAGCTCGCCGAGCAGCTTACGCGCCATATCTTCGCGCTTGTTGGTGACCACTGCGGTCTTCACCCCGAGCGTATCGAGCCGATCGAGCGCGGCTATCAAGCCAGGGAAGACGCGGCTTTGGACTGCGATATGTGCTTCGTAGAACCGCAGCAATTCGCGATAGAGACGCTCGAAATCGCCGCCCGGAATGCCGCCGGTTGCGGCGAATCCCCGTTCGAGCATATGCCGCGCGCCCAACCCGATCATCGGCCGCACCTCGGCCTCGGGCAGCGGCGCCCGCGCGGCGAGGCACAGCGCCAGGTTGACCGCGGCTGTCAGGTCGCCCGCGGTATCGACCAGCGTGCCGTCAAGGTCGAAGCCGACGGTCGCGAAAGGAAAACTCACACGGCACCTCCTGATTTCCGTTCGTGTCGAGCGAAGTCGAGACACCTATAAGGCGGGCATGGACGACAGGAATCTCGACTGCGCTCGAAGCGAACGAATTTGAGGAAGCGCATTGGCGCGACGCTCTGGAAAC
Organism: Sphingopyxis bauzanensis; assembly: GCF_002205675.1. Taxonomy (GTDB): domain Bacteria; phylum Pseudomonadota; class Alphaproteobacteria; order Sphingomonadales; family Sphingomonadaceae; genus Sphingopyxis; species Sphingopyxis bauzanensis. Next base: position 197,451 of record NZ_NISK01000003.1, read on the forward strand.
CGCAATGATTTGCTGGCATGGCAGCGGGCATGAGCAATCCTATCGCCGTCATCGTCCTTGCCGCAGGCAAGGGAACCCGCATGAAGTCCGACCTGCACAAGGTACTGCACCCGATCGCCGGGCGGCCGATGTTGCTGCACCTGATGGCCAGCGTCGACGCGCTGAACCCCGCGAAAAAGGTCGTCATCGTCGGCGACAAGGCCGACCAGCTCGAGGCCGCATTGGCGGGCACCGCGGACCTGGCAGTGCAGGATCCGCAGCTGGGCACCGGTCATGCGGTGCAGCAGGCCGAAGCTGCGCTCGCGGGTTTCGATGGCGATGTGCTGATCCTTTACGGCGACGTTCCCTTTGTACCTGCCGCCACGATGCAAGCGATGATCGACCGGCTGAACGCCGATGATGCGCCCGCGGTCGTCGTGCTTGCGTTCGAGCCCAACGATGCGCAGCAATATGGCCGCGTCATCACTGAAGGCGACCGCGTGACCAAGATGGTCGAGCATAAAGACGCGACCGACGCCGAGCGCGCGGTGCGGCTGTGCAATTCGGGGTTGATGGCGGCGAAGTCGACAGACCTCTTCCCGCTGCTGGCGCGGGTGACCGACGACAATGCGGCGAAGGAATATTACCTTGTCGATATCGTCAATATTGCAAACGCCGACGGACGGCATTGTGCGGTGGTCGTCACCGATCCCTATGACGTCGCCGGGATCAACAGCCGCGGCGAACTGGCAGCGATGGAAACCGAGTGGCAGGCGCGGCGGCGTGTGGCTGCGATGACCGACGGCGCCAGCCTGATTGCGCCAGACACAGTGTGGTTCGCCTGGGATACGCAGCTCGGTCGCGATGTCCTGATCGAGCCCAATGTGTTCTTCGGCCCCGGCGTCACCGTCGCCGACAATGTGAAGATCCGCGCCAATTGCCATCTCGAGGGCACCACCATCGGCACCGGCTGCGAGGTCGGCCCCTTCGCGCGTCTGCGCCCCGGCACGGTACTGGGCGAAAAGGCCAAGATCGGCAATTTCGTCGAAACGAAAAAAGCAGTGCTGGGCAAGGGCGCCAAGGCGAACCACCTCACTTACCTTGGCGATGTGACCGTCGGCGCTGGCGCGAACATCGGCGCGGGGACGATCACCTGCAATTACGACGGGTATTTCAAATATCAGACGGTGATCGGCGAAAACGCCTTCATCGGCAGCAACAGCGCGCTGATCGCCCCCGTCACCATCGGCCGCGACGCGATTGTCGCGGCGGGTAGCGCGGTGTCGCGCGACGTCGCGGCGGGCGACCTGCGCATGGTCCGGGCCGAACAAATGGTCAAACCCGGCTGGGCCGACCGTTTCCACGATGCGATGCTCAAGAAAAAGGCGGGCAAGTAGGGATCATGCCTGTGCCGACGCTGACCACCCCGCGGCTCGTGCTGCGCCAGATTCGCGCGGACGATGCCGCCGCGCTGTTTCCGGTGCTGTCCGATGCCGACGTGATGAATTGGTGGTCGAGCGGCCCGCATCAGTCGCTTGCCGAGACGGCGGACTATGTCGCATCGAATGCGAAAGAAGGACAGGGCTTCGCCTGCTGGGCGATCACCCTGCACGACGATGTCGCAATCGGCTGGGTGATCCTGATCGACGGCAAGCCCGACGTCAAAGAAATCGGCTATATTCTGCACCGTGACCATTGGCGCGGCGGGGTCGCGCGCGAAGCCGTGGCGTGCGTCATCGACTATGGCTTTGCCGAACTGAAGCTTCGGCGCATCTTTGCCGACACCGATCCGGAAAATCGCGGATCGATCGCGCTGCTCGAACGTCTTGGCTTTCAATATGAAGGCCGTCTGCGCGGAGAGTGGGAAACGCATATCGGCGTGCGTGATTCGCTGATTTTTGTCTTGCTGCGCGACGAATGGGCAATGGAGAAAAAGCCGTGACCGACCGCTATACCGACAAGCCGTTCCTGCGCTTTGTCGATGCCTGGGTGCTAAAGGCGATCGGGCATCTGGATCCTGCGACCGAAACCTATTGCAAGGCAATGGTGCCGCAGCTCGAACAGAGTTTCGGTTTGAAGGGCAGCTGGGAACGGATCGTCGAACAACAGATGAAATTCGGCCCCGAACTGGCCGCACAGATTCGCAAGATCTGGACTGACGGCAAGGCGCGGTTTGAACACGGCAACGGCACGGCGCCCGATCCGGTGCAATTCGCCTATCTGTTCGTCGACAAGAACCTTCAGAAAGATTGACATGATATCATGATATGATATCAGTATATCAATGACCCGCATTCTTGTCGACCTGCCGGATGAAGAGATTAAACGTCTCGACCGCATCGCCCATGAACAGGGCAAAAGCCGGGCGCAGGTGCTGCGCGACGCCGTTGCCGCCTATCAGGCGCAGCCCGCTCAGGGCGACGGCGATTGGATTGAACGCGGTTTCGGGCTGTGGTCACGCCACGGCATTTCAGTTGATCCGCATGACTATGATCGGAAGCGCCGAGCCGAATGGACGCGGTCCTGGGATGACGATTATGAGGAAGTGCGCGCAGAATCGCCGGACATGTTCGACGCCGAGGATGATCGTCAGCGGCAAATTTATCTGGATATAATCGCCGGGAAATATCCCGAACCCAAAAGCCCGCACCCCAAGTGAGCGGTTATACGTTCGACGTGAATATCGTCATCGATGCACTCGCCGGTTATCCGCCAGCGAGGGCCGAGATTCTACGCGCGACGCGCAACGGCGTCCGACCTTGGATCAGTCGCATGGCGTGGATCGAAGTGCTGTCCAAAGGCGACGAGCGCATGGTGAGCGAAGTCATGGCCTTTCTAACGCACTTCGGTCTTGACGAAATCGATGATGAAATCGCTGCGCGGGCGGCGGCGCTACGCCGCAACCGGCCACGCTTGAAGTCGCCAGACGCCATCATTCTCGCCACCGCCCAAACCCGCGGCCGCGTTCTCATCACCCGCAATACCAAGGATTTCCCGGCCAATATGCCGGGCATCCGTGTCCCCTATATTCTCTAAGACGAAAGCCAGACCCTCATGTGCGGAATTATCGGAATTATCGGCAAGGATCAGGTCGCCGATCGCCTCGTCGACGGACTGAAGCGGATGGAATATCGAGGCTATGACAGTGCGGGCGTCTGCACCGTGCAGGATAGCCAGCTGATTCGCCGCCGCGCCGAGGGCAAGCTGGGCAATCTGGTCAAAGAGCTCGCGGGCAACCCCGCGCAGGGTACTGTCGGTATCGCCCATACCCGCTGGGCAACCCATGGCGCGCCGACGACTAGCAACGCGCACCCGCATGCGACGGGCGAGGTTGCGCTGGTCCACAACGGGATCATCGAAAATTTCAAGCCGCTGCGCGAGGCGCTGCAGGCGCGCGGGCGCAGCTTCGAAAGCGAGACCGATACCGAGGTGGTCGCGCATCTGGTGAGCGAGCAGGTGGAAGCGGGCAAGTCGCCGACCGACGCCGTGCAAGCGGTGCTGCCGCAGTTGCGCGGTGCGTTCGCACTTGCCATCGCGTTCCGCCAGCATCCCGATCTGCTCATTGGCGCGCGGCTCGGCTCGCCGCTCGTCGTCGGTTACGGCGAGGGTGAAACCTATCTCGGTTCGGATGCGCTCGCGCTCGCCCCGCTGACGCAGAAGATCGCTTATCTCGACGAGGGCGACTGGGTCGTCATCACGCGGGACGGCGCGCAGATTTACGACAGCGCGAACAACCCGGTGACGCGCGAGATCACGACCAGCGGCGTCACCGCGGCCGCGGTCGAAAAAGGCAATTACCGTCACTTCATGCAGAAGGAGATCTTCGAGCAGCCGACCGTGGTCGCGCAGACGCTCTCCTCCTACATCCGCCCGCTCGAACAGACCGTTGCGCTGCCGCAGATGGATTTCGATCTGAGCGCGATCGACCGGATCACGATCGTCGCGTGCGGCACCAGTTTCTATGCCGGGATGGTCGCCAAATATTGGTTCGAAACCTTCGCGCGCGTCCCCGTCGACATCGATGTCGCGAGCGAGTTTCGCTACCGCGACCCGGTGCTGCAACCCGGCGGCCTCGCGCTGTTCATTTCGCAGTCGGGCGAGACCGCCGACACGCTCGCGGCGCTGCGCCATTGCAAGGCGAACGGGCAGACGATTGCGGTCGTCGTCAACGTCCCGACCAGCAGCATGGCGCGCGAGGCCGACCTGCTGCTGCCGACCCATGCCGGTCCTGAAATCGGCGTCGCCTCGACCAAGGCTTTCACCTGCCAGCTCGCGGTGCTTGCCGCGCTGGCGGCGCATCTCGCGCTCAAAAAGGGCAAGCTCAGCGCCGACGAGGAGCATGAGATCGTCAGGCATCTGATCGAAGCGCCCGCCGCGCTCAACGCCGCGCTGAGCCACGACGACGACATCGCCGCAATGGCGCACCTGATCGCCCCGGCGCGCGACGTGCTGTATCTGGGCCGCGGCCCCGACTATCCGCTGGCGATGGAAGGCGCGCTCAAGCTCAAGGAAATCTCGTACATCCACGCCGAAGGCTATGCGTCGGGTGAAATGAAGCACGGCCCGATCGCGCTGATCGATGAATCGGTCCCGGTGATCGTCCTCGCGCCCAGCGGGCCGCTGTTCGAAAAGACCGTCAGCAACATGCACGAAGTGATGGCGCGCGGCGGCAAGGTCGTCCTGATTTCCGACGCCGACGGCATCGCCGAAGCGGGCGACGGCTGCATGGCGACGATCGAAATGCCCAAAGTCCACCCGCTGATCGCGCCGTTGGTGTACGCGGTGCCGGTGCAGTTGCTGGCTTATCATGTCGCGGTGGCGAAGGGGACGGACGTCGATCAGCCGCGCAATCTGGCGAAGTCGGTGACGGTTGAGTGAGCTGGGAAACCACCTGTCACTGCGGCGCCGTCTGTGTGCGGCTCGCCAAAGCGCCCGAGGAAATTGGCGAGTGCAATTGCTCGCTCTGCTTTTCCCATGGCATCCTCTGGGCCTATTATTCGCCGCGTGACGTGGTGATCGAGGGTGCGACGCGGACCTATAATCGCGCCGACCGTGCAAACCCCAATTCGGACCTGCATTTCTGCGCGACCTGCGGATGCACCACACACTGGTCGGCGACCGCGGGGCTGATCGAGCGGATGGGCGGCGAGGTCGATATGATGGGCGTCAACATGCGGCTGTTCGACCCGTTACAGCTCAGCGGTTTGAAGCTCAGCTTTCCCGACGGGCGCGGCTGGTCGGGTGAGGGGCCGTGGGGATTTGTCCGCGATGCGGCTATTATGCCCTGATCGGACGGCTAACTGACCGCATTTGCCTGCGCCAGTATCGACTCCGCAACGTCCTCGATCTTGCCCGCGACCAGCAGCGGCGCGCCGCCGACCATGCCGACTTGCGTCTGGCCATTTTCATAGTCGCGGAGCCAGGCGACATTTTCGGCGACGACCAGATAATTGCCACCGCGCGACTTGAGTTCGATGAATTTCATGCCGATGTCTCCTGTTCGCCCAGGCTCTAGGTACGAAATATGAAGATTGTAGGATTGCCATGAGTTTCGCCGCGATCATTTTCGATTTCGACGGCGTCATCGCCGACAGCGAGGTGCGCGCGAACCTGTCGCTCGCCGAGAGCCTGATCGCGGCGGGGATGCCGTCGACCTATGACGAGTGCCTGCGCGACTATTACGGCCACAACTGGCAGGAGACGCAGCGACGGATCGAGGCGCGGTTCGGGCGGGCGTTGCCCGCCGATTTTCGTGAGCAACACCGCGAACGGGCGCGGGGTCGGTTCATGGAGGGATTCGACGCCGTCCCCGGTGCCGCGGATTTCCTCGCTACGCTCGGGCCGCTGCCGCGCGCGATCGCGTCGTCGAGCCGCGCCGAATATATCGGCTGGGCGCTGGGGTTGTTCGGGTTGGGGCACCATTTCGCGGAGCAGGTGTACAGCGCCGATGGCTGGCACCGCGGCAAGCCGTATCCCGATATCTACCTGGCCGCCGCCAAAGGGCTAGGTGTCGATCCGGCGCTATGTCTGGCGATCGAGGATTCGCCAACCGGGGCGCAGGCAGCCTTGGCGGCGGGGATGACCGTGGTCGGCTTTTGCGGAGCCGGGCATATCGTCGATCGCGCGGCGCATGGCGACATGTTGCGCGCGGTCGGGGTGCATCATGTGGCGCTGACCTTTGGTGAGATCGGGGCACTGACAGTCGTCGCACGATAATCCTCCCCATGGCTTCGCGACAGGGAGGATTTTTCAGCAAAAAACGCTATCCTACAAAATCCGGCTGGATTAGCGTTGTCCCCTGTTCGATCCCGATCACGGGACGAAATATGAAATCGCGAGTGAAGTTGCGCAGTTTTCTGCGGCTTTGCCGAAACCGCCCCAAGGAGAGCGCCATGTGTACCGAAGACACCGAAGCCGATCTGGACCGCGCCGGGATGGCGGTGGGTCGCCGCAGCTTTGCCGCGCTGGCCGGGGTCGGCGCGTTGATCGCGGCACTGCCGGCGCGGGCAATGGCGGGGAAGCCGGTAAAGGGCCGCGATGTCGAGATTACGACCGCGGCGGGCATCTGCGACGCCTATTTTGTGGCGCCCACCAGCGGCAAGCATCCGGGGGTGCTGATCTGGCCCGACATCCGCGGGCTGCGCCCCGCCTTTCGCCAGATGGCCGACCGGCTGGCGGGCGAAGGTTATGCGGTGCTGTGTGTGAATCCTTTTTACCGCTGGCAGAAATCGCCGGTGGTCGATGCCGCGAATGACTGGGGCAATCCCGCGGTGCGCGAAAAACTGTTCGGTTATCTGAAGCAGTTGACCAAACCGGTGGTCGAAACCGACGCCGCGGCGCATCTCGCGTTCCTCGACACGCAAAAGGAGGTCGACAAGACGCGCAAGCTGGCCACCACCGGTTACTGCATGGGCGGCCCGATGACGATATACACCGCGGCGTTGAAGCCCGACCGCGTCGGTGCGGCAGCAAGCTTTCACGGCGGCGGGGTCGGCACCGACAAGCCCGACAGTCCGCATCTGCTGATCCCCGGGACGCGGGCGGGCTATTTGTTCGCGATCGCCGATAATGACGACAAGGAAGCGCCGAACGAAAAGGTCTTGCTCAAAGCCGTGCTCGAACCGCGCAAGCAATGGCATGAGGTCGAGGTGTATGAAGGCGCGATGCACGGCTGGTGCCCGCCCGATGGCCGCGCGTATAATGAGGCAGCGGCCGAAAAGGCGTGGGGCCGGATGCTGGAGTTGTTCAAGGCGAGTTTGTAACGGTCACCGCTCGACAGGAACGGAAAAGGAGTTAGATTTTGCCGATCAATGCGCGTGCGTACCGCCGCTTGCAGCATAGCTCGCATAAACACGCTGGCCGCCGCTGCCGAAGGTCATGACCTTATACGCTTCGCGGTGGTCGCCATGCTCCATGCCCGGCGAACCCATCGGCATCCCGGCGACCGCGAGACCCTTCACGCCCTTGGGCTTTTCGCGGAGCAGGCGAGCGATTTCCTTGGCGGGGACATGCCCCTCGATCACATAGCCGCCGACGAGCACGGTGTGGCAGCTGCGCAGCGCCTGCGGCACGCCTTGCTTGTCCTTGATCGCGGCCATGTCGGTCGAATTGACGATCACCGCCTTCTGCCCGAACGATGCCTTCACCTGTTCGAGCCATTTGAGGCAGCAACCACAGCCCGCATCGCGAAACATCGTCGGGTTCGCGGCGTGCGCGACGCCGATGGTGGCCGAGAAGGCGGCGAGGCCGAAGAAGACGCGGCGGGCGGGGGACATGGCAGTGTTCCTTGCTGAATTCGGACGAAGATTAGCAGCCGCGGCGCGCCGCACAAGCGGTTCAGCCCATCGGATAAAGAATGTCTTTGCTCACTTTATGCAGTGCGGTCATCACCTCGTCGCTCAGTACCAGATCCCTCGCATCGAGAATCGGCTGGAGCTGGTCATCGGCGCTGACCCCGACGATCGTCGAGGCGACGAAGTCATGCTGTTTCGACCAGGCTGTCGCCATCGTCACCGGGTGGAGCCCGGCATCCTCGGCGATCTGCAAATAGCGCGCGGTCGCGGCGAGGCTTTTTTCGTTGACGAACCGCTGGCCCATCGCGGCCTGCCGCCCCTCCATCGCGAGGTAGCGCGAGAATCTCGCACCCTCGGGCGTTGCACCGCCCTGATATTTGCCCGACAACACCCCACCGGCGAGCGGCGAATAGGGGATCAGGCTGACGCCTTCCTGTCGGCACACCTGTTTCAGTTCATCCTCGAAGCGGCGGTTGTTGAGGCTGAAATTATTCTGGATCGTGTGATAGCGCGCGACGCCCAGTTTCTCGGACGCGGCGAGCGATTTCATCAGCCCCCAGCTCGTTTCGTTCGAGCAGCCAAGAATGCGGACCTTGCCGATGCGAACGAGTTCGTCGAGCGCGTCCATAATCTCCTCATAAGGCGCGTCATGGTCGGGCCAGTGCGTCTGGTAAAGGTCGACATAATCGGTTTGGAGCCGCGTCAGGCTATCGTCGATCGCCTGAAAGATATTCTTGCGGTCCAGCGCGGTCATGCCGTTGCGGCACGGCGAATTGAACCAGACGTGGCTCGGTCCCGATACCTTGGTCGCAAGGATGATCGCGTCGCGCGGCTTGGTCATCAGCCAGCGCCCGACGATCTCTTCGGTGCGGCCGACCCATTTGACATCGGGCGGCACCGGATAGCCCTCAGCGGTGTCGTAAAAGTTGATCCCGGCATCGAAGCAGCGATCGAGAATGCGGAACGCCGCGGCCTCGTCGGTCTGACTACCAAAGGTCATCGTTCCCATGCAGATGTCGGACACATGGATAGCGCTTTTGCCAAGACGGCGACTCTGCATGGCTCTGTTCTCCGGTCAGAAGAGGGGAGCGCCGTCTTTAGGTTGCGGGATGCAACCTTGCAATCAGATCAGCAGCGCGAGCGATCCCACGAGCAAGGCCGCCATCGTCCAGTTGAATGCGCGCAGCCTTGCCGGGCTGGACAGCCACCCGCGCAGCACTTGGCCCATCACCGCCCACAGGCTGGTCAAGGGCAGGTTGATCAGGCCAAAGTTCACCGCGACGAGCAGCACCGCGCCCAGATTGCGGTCGGGCGCGTAGAGCGCGATCGCGGTGAGCGCCATCGACCAGGCCTTGGGGTTGACCCATTGGAACAGCATCGCTTGAACAAAGGTCATCGGCTTGCCGCGCGCGCCGGTTTCGGTGTCGGGGGCCGTGGCATTGGCGATCTTCCACGCGAGCCACAGCAGATAGAACACGCTCACGACCTTGAGCACGGTATTGAGGATCGGGAAAAGATCGAACAACCCCATCATCCCGAGGCCGACGAGGATGATCATCAGCGTGAAGCCGATGCCAACGCCGAGTGCGTGGGGGACCGTGCGGCGGAGGCCGAAATTGGCGCCCGACGCCATCAGCATCATATTGTTCGGCCCGGGCGTGATCGACGAGACGAGGGCGAAAGCGGAGAGCGCGAGAAGGGTGGTCTGGTTCATGCGTGCAACATAATGCGCTTTGTCGGCGGGCGGGTTGCAAAGAATGGCGCAGATCGCCTATCATACGCAATCTATGAGTAAGATGGACGATATTGCCCGCAAGATATTGCGCGAGTTATTACAGGATGGGCGAATCTCGAACCTCGAACTCGCCGAGCGCGTCGGGCTGTCGCCCTCGGCCTGTTTGCGGCGGGTGCAGGAACTGGAACGGAGCGGGGTGATCACCGGCTATCGCGCCACCATCGATCCCGTAAAGCTGGGGATGGGCTTTCTCGCCTATGTCACCGTTGGGCTGTCGACCCACACCAAGAAGGCGCAGTCCGATTTCGAGGCGGCAATAGCGGGGGCGCCCGAAGTGCGCGAATGCCACAATATCACCGGCGCGATCGAATATCTGCTGCGGATCGAGACCGCGGATCTGGCGGCGTACAAGCATTTCCATACCGAGGTGCTCGGCGTGCTGGCGCAGGTGCATTCGATCAGCACCTATGTGGTGATGGATTCGACCAAGGATGAGCGGGCGTAACGACATTTCGTAATTGCGAGCGAAGCGAAGCAATCTAGGGTGTGGCAAGCCGCCCTGGATTGCTTCGCTTCGCTCTCAATGACGGAGAGAGGTTGAACCTTAGCCCCCGCCACCGCATATCCGTTTCATGACGAAACTTTCCTTCCTCGATCTCGTGCCCGTCATCGACACCGGTACGATTTCCCAGTCGCTCGCCAACGCCGCCGATCTCGCCCGCCACGCCGAAGCGCTGGGCTATGGGCGCTATTGGGTCGCCGAGCATCATGGCATGGCGGGAATCGCGAGCGCGGCGACCGCGGTCGTGCTGGCACATATCGGACAGGCGACGTCGACGATCCGGATCGGGTCGGCGGGCATCATGCTGCCGAACCACGCGCCGATGGTGATCGCCGAGCAGTTCGGGACGCTGGAGGCGCTGTTTCCGGGGCGCATCGATCTTGGCCTCGGGCGCGCCCCGGGGTCCGATCAGCGCGTCGCGCACGCCCTGCGCCGCACGCTCGCCAGCGATGAGCGGCAATTTCCGCAGGATGTGCTGGAGCTGCAAGCTTTTCTGGCGGGTGACGAGCAGCTTGGCATCACCGCGGTGCCGGGCGCAGGCACCCATATCCCGCTATGGATCTTGGGATCGAGCACGTTCGGCGCTCAGCTCGCGGCGATGCTCGGGCTGCCCTATGCCTTTGCCAGCCACTTCGCGCCCGACGCGCTCGACGAAGCGCTCGACATTTACCGGCGCCAGTTCAAACCCTCGGCGCAACTCGCGGAGCCCTATGTCGCCGCGGCGTTCAATAGCTTTGGCGCCGATACGCGCGAGGAAGCCGAGCTTCTTGCTTCGTCGCAGCAGCAGGCGTTCGTAGCGCTGCGCACCGGCAATCCGGGCAAGATGAAGCCGCCGCTCGCGGGCTATAAGGACAGCCTGCCGCCGAACGCGCGCGCGATCCTCGACCATGTGCTGCAATGCTCGGCGGTTGGCACTGCCGACGATATTGCCGCGGGGTTGCGGGCATTTGTTGCGCGGACCCGCGTCGATGAGGTGGTCATCGCGTCATCGATGTACGATCATGACGCACGCAAGCACTCGCTGGCGCTGACGATGAGCGCAGCGAAGGCGCTCTGAACGCCGCCGTGTTGACGCACCTTGCGCTGCGGCAGTATAGGGGCGGCCCGACCAAGGGCGGCCCATCGGGGTCGCCTTTTTACTTTTGCCTGAAAGGTGCCTGCCATGTCGATCACGCCGCTGATGCCCGTTTATCCCCGGTGCGGTGTGCGTCCGGTGCGGGGCGAGGGTGCGTATCTGATCGGCGAGCGCGGCGAGCGCTATCTGGATTTCGCCAGCGGCATTGCGGTGAACCTGCTGGGCCATGGCCATCCGCACCTGACCAAGGCGATTCAGGAGCAGGCGGCGACGCTGATGCACGTGTCGAACCTCTATGGCAGCCCGCAGGGCGAGGCCTATGCGGCGCGACTGGTCGAAAACACTTTTGCCGACACGGTCTTCCTGACCAACTCGGGCGCCGAAGCGGTCGAATGCGCGATCAAGACGGCGCGCGCCTATCATTCGAGCGCGGGCAATCCCGAAAAGCATAATCTGATCACTTTCAACAATGCGTTTCACGGCCGCACGCTGGGGACGATTTCGGCGACCAATCAGGAAAAGCTGCGCAAGGGTTTCGACCCGCTGCTTCCCGGTTTCGCCTACGCGCCGTTCGACGATCTCAACGCCGCGCTTGATCTGGTCGATGACAATACGGCGGGCTTCCTGATCGAACCGATCCAGGGCGAGGGCGGCATCCGTCCGGCGTCGCAGCCCTTCCTGCAGGGGCTGCGCGACATCTGTAACGACCGCGACCTGATGCTGGTGTTCGACGAAGTCCAGTGCGGCGTGGCGCGCACCGGCTCGCTCTACGCCTATCAGGAATTTGGGGTCACCCCCGACATCATGGCGAGCGCCAAGGGCATTGGCGGCGGCTTTCCAATGGGCGCGTGCCTCGCGACCGAGAAAGCGGCGCGCGGCATGGTCATCGGAACCCATGGATCGACCTATGGCGGCAACCCGCTGGCGTGCGCCGCGGGGCAAGCGGTGCTCGACGTCGTGCTGGAGGAAGGCTTTCTCGACGGTGTCAAGGCGACCGGCGAACGGCTGCGCGGGGCGCTCGAGCAGCTGATCCCGAACCATGACCAGCTGTTTGAAAGCGTGCGCGGCATGGGGCTTATGCTCGGGCTCAAGCTGCGCTCGGACAGCCGCGCCTTTGTCGCGCATTTGCGCGATAATCACGGGCTGCTGACCGTCGCGGCGGGCGAAAATGTCGTCCGCGTGCTGCCGCCGCTGAACATCGAGCAGAGCCATATCGACGAGTTTATCGAGAAATTGTCAGCGGGCGCGGCGAGCTATACGCCGCCTGAATCCTGATGTTTTCCGTTCCTGCAGAACGGAGGGCTTGATGCCCAATTTCCTGAATCTGTCCGACGCGGGCGGCGATGCCGTTGCGGCGATGATTGCCGACGCGATCGACCGCAAGGCGGCGCGCGCGGGTTGGGCCAAGGCGAAAGCCGACGCCGATGCGCCGCTCGCCGCTCATGTGCTGGCGATGGTGTTCGAGAAGAATTCGACGCGGACGCGCGCGTCGTTCGATATCGCCATTCGCCAGCTTGGCGGGGTGCCGATGATCCTCGACGCGGGGACGACCCAGCTTGGCCGCGGCGAGACGATCGCCGACACCGCGCGCGTCCTGTCGCGCTATGCCGATGCGATCATGATCCGCACCGACGATCATGCTAAGATCGAGGAGCTCGCCGAATTTGCAAGCGTCCCGGTGATCAACGGCCTGACCGACCTGTCGCACCCGTGCCAGATCGTCGCCGACCTGTTGACGATCGTTGAACAGGGCAAGGCGCTGCCCGGGCTGGAGCTCGCCTGGCTCGGCGACGGCAATAATGTGCTGTCGTCGCTGATCGAGGCCGCTGGGCTGTTTGGTTTCCATGTCCGCGCCGGTTGTCCGCAGGGCTATGAACCCGATGCGTCGTTCGTCGCAGCGGCGCGTGCCAAGGGCGTTCGCATCGACATCATGACCGACGCGCGCGAAGCGGTCGCGGGCGCCGATCTGGTCGTCACCGACACCTGGGTGTCGATGGGGCAGGATCATGCCCACAACAAGGTCGCGGCGATGGCGCCGTTCCAGGTCGACGAACGGTTGATGGCGGGAGCCAAGAGCGACGCGATTTTTCTCCACTGCCTGCCCGCGCACCGCGGCGACGAGGTTGTCGATGCGGTGATCGACGGGCCGCAATCGCGGGTGTGGGATGAGGCCGAGAACCGGGTCCATGCGCAGAAATCGATTCTGCTGTGGGCACTCGGCAAGCTGTGAGTTTGATAGTGTGAGCGACGAAATTATCGAAACCTGGTTCGACCAGCCTTTGCTGTTCACCATTGCCGCGCGCCATGTGCGCGGGCGGCTGGTACGGCTGGGGCCGACGCTGAACACGATCATCGCGGCGCATAATTACCCGCCGGTGGCGGAAAAGCTGCTCGGCGAGGCGTTGGTGCTGACCGTCCTGCTCGGCTCGACGCTCAAGGACGAGAGCGGCCAGATGACGTTGCAGGCGCAGACGGGCGGGGGGCCGATCGAATTGCTGGTCTGCGATTATCGCGGCGGCGAGCTGCGCGGGTACCTCAAGTTCGACGCTGAGCGGCTGGCGGCGGTCGGTCCCGACCCGACGTTGTTCGCTTTGTTCGGCGAAGGCTTCCTCGCGATCACCTTCGATCAGGCGACGACAGACGAGCGCTATCAGGGCATCGTCCCGCTCGAAGGCGCATCGATCGGCGAGGCGGCCGAGCATTATTTCGAGCAGTCCGAACAGATTTCGAGCCTGATCCGGCTCGCCGCGCGGCACGACCATGAGGCTGGCTGTGTCGCGGGCGGGCTGTTGCTCCAGCATCTACCCGAGGGTGAGGTCGGTCGCGATCGGCTGCACGTCCGCCACGATACGCCCGAATGGGACCATGCGCGCACGGTCGCGGCCACGCTGAAACCCGAAGAGCTGACCGACCCGGCGCATTCGCTGGAAACGCTGGCGTGGCGGTTGTTCCATGAGGATGAGGTGCGGGTCGAGCCGGGTGTGATCGTATCGCGCGGTTGCCGGTGCAGCACCGACTATTTTGCTGGTGTGCTTGCGCAGTTTCCGGAGACCGAGCGGGTCGATATGGCCGACGACAGCGGACGGATCGTCGTCGATTGCGCCTTTTGCTCGCGCATTTTCCCGATCCCGCTGGGCGAGATTTCTGCACCGAATTGACGACGAAACGGTCTAGTCCAGCGCCAAGCGGTTGAAATCGCCGCGCGCGATTGCTATCTCTATCGAAACGGGGTCGCGTATCAGCCCAAATATGGGCGCCCGATGGATAGGTGAAAATGGCGATCTCTGCTCCCTTGTTTCGATGTTTGCTTGGCGCGTGCTCGCTCGCTGGCGCCACCGCGGTGCCGGCACAGGCGCCGTCGCTGGCGATGCTCGACGGGCTGGAAAAGGGCAGCTGGCAGCTGCGCGAACGCGGCAGCGACGCGGTGTTGCAGACGGTGTGCGTCGGCGACGCGCGACGGATGATCCAGATCCAGCATCCGCGGGCCAACTGTTCGCGCTATATCATCGAGGACACGCCTAAATCGGTGACGGTGCATTACACCTGTCCCGGCGCGGGGCACGGCCGCACCAGCATCCGCAGCGAGACCAACCGGCTGGTTCAGATCGACACGCAGGGCATCGCCGACGGCAAGCCATTCTCGCAGGCGATCGAAGCGCGTCGCGCGGGGGCGTGCTAACGCTAACCAGATGTTAACCATCTTGCGCTAATCGGGAGTTGTGACACGCTGATGTGTGTCCTTCTCCCTAACGGCTTTCATGCCGCACTGGGCCGTGTGACCAACGTCGCGCGGCCCGTTTCTTTTGGTGCGGCGCAGCAAGCCGCCTCTTGCGCGGCTATCCGAGCGGGCGTATCGGGCGCCGATGCACGATGTTGCCGGAAAAACCCTGATCGTCCTGTTGTCGGGCGGGCTCGATTCGATGGTGTGCGCGGGGCTCGCGCGCGAAGCCGGCGCGCGCATCGTCGCGTTGACGATCGACTATAACCAGCGCCACCGCGTTGAGCTGGAATCCGCAGCGCGGATCGCGGCGGAGGTCGGCGCGGCCGAACATATCGTCCTGCCGCTCGACCTGCGCCGTTTTGGCGGCTCGGCGCTGACCGCCGACATCGACGTGCCGAAGAACGGGGTCGGCAGCGTTGTGCCGGTGACCTATGTCCCGGCGCGCAACCTTATCTTTCTGTCGTTGACGCTGGGACTCGCCGAAGCGCGGCGCGCGCAGGACATTGTCATCGGGGTCAATGCGCTCGACTATTCGGGCTATCCCGATTGTCGTCCCGATTTCATCGCCGGGTTCGAAGATCTGGCGCGGCTCGCGACGCGCGACGGCGACCAAGGCGTCGATTTCCGCATCCACGCCCCGCTACAGCATATGACCAAGGCCGACATTGCCGCCGAGGCAGCGCGGCTGGGGATGGACGCAGGAATGAGCTGGTCGTGCTATGACCCGACGCCCGAGGGGTTGCATTGTAGCTATTGCGACAGCTGCCGCTTGCGGAGCAAAGGCTTCGCCGACGCGGGGCTGGCCGATCCGACGCGCTATGCGGTCGGTCCCTGACCGGTGACTTACGCCGTCAAAGAGATTTTTCTGACCCTGCAAGGCGAGGGCGCGCAGGCGGGGCGCCGCGCGGTGTTCTGCCGCTTTGCGGGCTGCAATCTGTGGACGGGGCGCGAGCAGGATCGCGGCAAGGCGATCTGCAAATTTTGCGACACCGATTTTGTCGGCACCGACGGGACGCTGGGCGGCAAATATGCGGATGCCGTGGCGCTCGCGGCGGTGATTGCCGAATGCTGGGGACCGGGCGGCGACGAGCACTATGTCGTGCTGACCGGCGGCGAGCCGATGTTGCAGGTCGATGCGGCGTTGATCGACGCGCTGCACGAACAGGGCTTTACGATTGCGATCGAAACCAACGGGACGTTCGCGGTGCCGCGAAGCATCGACTGGATCTGCGTCAGCCCTAAAGCGGGCAGCGAGCTGGTGCAGTTGAGCGGCGATGAGTTGAAGCTGGTGTGGCCGCAGCCGGGCAGCGATGTCGAACGGCTCGCGGCGCTCGACTTCACGCACCGGCTGGTCCAGCCGCTCGACGATCCAAACGCCGCCGATAGTGTGCAGCACTGCATCGATCTGGTGATGGCTGATCCGCGCTGGCGGCTGTCGCTCCAGACGCACAAAAGCTTGGGATTGCGCTAGGGATCAGTCGCTCTTTTTTGCGGCGCTTTCGGTGGTGATCGCTTTTTTCGCGGCAGGGGCCGGGACGGCGTCGGGATTTTCTTCTTCCTCGGCGTCTGCGGTTTCATCGTCTGAGCTATCGGCGTCGGTTTTGGCCGCTTCTTTCTTGGTGCCGTCGTCGGGTACGCTGTTGTCGACCGCGGTGCCATCGACGCTGGCGTCGTCGAGGATGATCATCGAATCGCTGACCGACCCGGGCTGTACTTCGACAGCGTCGAGCTTGGTGGTCGTTTTGCCCCCTTGATCACCGCTGCCGCAGGCGGCGAGGACGAGGAGTGGGAGTGATGCGAGAAGGATACGGGTCATCGGCTGGTCCTAATCGCTCGGCCGAAGCTTGTCGAGAAAAGCGGGCAACGTGTCGGCCAGCGCCGAATCGACATCCGCAAAGGAAGCGGTCTTGCCGAGCGCGGCGAGGCTGGTGACCGGAAATTCGGCAATGCCGCAGGGCACGATTCCGCCAAAATGCGCTAGATCGGGCGCAACATTGAGCGAAAAGCCGTGCAGCGTTACCCAACGCTTCACCCGCACCCCGATCGCGCCAATCTTCGCCTCACGGCCGTTCTGGTCGTCGGTCCAGATGCCGATGCGGCCGTCGGCGCGGCGCGCTTCGACCCCGAGCAGCACCAGCGCGTCGATCACCCAACCTTCGAGCGCCGACACATAAGCGCGAACATCACGCCCGCGCTGCGTCAGGTCCAGCTGGACATAACCAACCCGTTGGCCGGGGCCATGATAGGTATAACGCCCGCCGCGGCCCGCGTCGTAAACGGGAAAGCGCGGATCGAGCAGTTCGGCAGGATCGGCGCTGGTTCCGGCGGTGTAGAGCGGCGGATGTTCGAGCAGCCAGATGCGTTCACTGCCTTCGCCAGCGTGGATCGCGGCGGCGCGCTGCTCCATGTCCGCCAGCGCTTGGGCATAGTCGGTCAGGCGAGAGGAGATGATCCATTCGGGGGGCGGCAGGTTGCTCATAAGGCGGGCTTCCTGCCTTGCCGCGACGCGCTGCGCAAGGCTCTGCGGACGGCTCGCCAGGGGAATCGGGTGAACAAGTCATCGTGAGATAATTGCGGCGAGGAAGTCATCATCCCAAGCTGCGACTTTTCTTCTGAGCCGCATCGAGTCTTTTCCCGGAGCGGATCGCAGTAGATTGTGCGCCATGTGCTTTATGGTGGTGAAGTTTGCAGGTGCATGCTCGGTGCGCACCCGGCATTCGTCATCGCGAAAGACCATATCCATAACCCAATGGAGACTGTTTTCGATCGCCCAGTGATGGCGCACGATGGCACCAAGCTGCTCGGCGGGCAGCTGCACCGAGGTTAGGTAGAGGCGGGTTTCGTGGGTGGCTTTGTCGCCTGTCTCGCGGATACTGTCGACGATGATGACGGCCTTCAGGCCGGGCCATCCATGGTCCTTGGGAAGCCAGTCGAGATTGTGGATGACGGTGGTCGCCCTGGTCTCGATGCGGCCATGGTCGCCATCGACCGTCGTGTTTTGGCTGATCTTGCACTCATGGAAGTTGCGCTCTTTCTGCTCGGCTACGAACAGCGCGACATCCTCGTGCAGAGCCGCCTGGTTCCCCTTGAGCGCCAGGACATACTCGGCCTTCTTGTCGAGGACCGTCTGAGCAATCACGCGTTGGCAGCCCATAGCGTCGATTGTCACGACGGCACCCTCGATATCCATCATGGCCAGTAATCGGGGGATAGCAGTGATCTCGTTCGACTTCTCGTCGATCTTGACCTGGCCCAGCACCAACCGCTGGCGAGCGGCAAATGCCGAGACCATATGGATCGCTGCCTTGCCGCCCGCCTTGTCGTGCGAACGACGCGATGTCTTGCCGTCGATTGCAATGACCTCGGCACAGGTCCCGGTGAGCGAGGCGACCCACTTCACAATGCACTGCTGGAACTGTTCGGCATCGAGCGTCGCGAAGATGTCACCAAGGTGATCGTGCGAGGGCGTGCCGGCAGCAAAGGGACGAAATCGCTGCAGAAAATCCAGCTTCTTCTCTCCAAAGCGGGCGATGTCGACGAATGTCTCCGCACCCGCCAAAACGCCCAGCAGCGCCAAAAGCAATATCTCCTCAAGCGGATACATCACCTTCGCCAGTTGGCGACCATCGACCAAGTCACGGAAATGATCCAGAAAAACTACCGCTTCGCCAAGCGCTCCGCTCGACTGATCACCACTGTCCATCACAATATCCCCGCGTCCAAATCTGAGGATTTGCATAGATTCAGCAATTCACGCGTTTGTCGCCCCTTCTTTCACCCGATTGCCCTGGACGGCTCGCCGACAGGGGTGGACAGAAGCGCCGAACAGCGGCACCTTCGCCGATAATCGGAACATCGAAAAATGACGGGGTATCAATGGTAAAATTCGACATGGGCGCGGCGTGGGACGACAGCGTCCAATTGCTGAAATCGCACACCGCTTTGATCGGGACGATCGCGGGCGTTTTCTTTTTCCTGCCGGCGCTCGCGGTGGCCTGGTTCGGCCCGGTGCCGATCGAGCCGCCCGCGGGCGCAAGCGTCGAACAGTCGATGGCGGCGCTTCAGCAAACATTTCGGCAAATGATTCCCGGTCAGATCATCGTGGCACTAACGACCATCGTCGGATCGGCGGCAATCCTGCGGCTGTGGCTGGCGCGGAGCGGGATCAGCGTCGGTGAGGCTCTGACATTCGGACTAATGTTCTTTCCGACCTTGTTCGCGGTGCAGTTTCTGTCGGGTCTCGCGATCGGTCTGGGGTTGATCCTGCTGATCATCCCCGGCCTGTATCTGGTCGGACGATTGACGCTGGCGGCGCCTAGCGTCGCCGATCGCAGCCTGTACAATCCCTTCGAAGCGCTGAAAACCAGCTGGGAACTGACGCGCAACAATGGCTGGGCGATCTTCTTCTTCTTGTTTCTGGTCACGATCGTGATCTTTATCGCGGCGATGATTGTCGGGCTGATCGTCGGCGCCATCGCCGGGACCGGCGATGGATTTGGCCGGATGCTGGGCGGCGTGGTCGAGGCCGGGTTCGGCGCGATCGGCAGCCTGGTGTCGGTTGCCATATCGGCAGCGGCGTATCGCCAGCTTGCGACGCGGACGCCGACCGACGTGTTCCAGTAGCACCAGCTTGCAGGACGACCTTTTGGGGAATGGGGTTTAACAACGGGGGAAGTGACATGATAAAGATGAGCATAGGGGCGGCCTTTTCGGAAACCTTTGCGTTTCTGAAGGCCAATTGGATGCAAATGCTGTTGTGGGTTGGCGGCGCCTTGGTTGTCGTCGGGCTGCTCGGCTATCTGTTCCTCGGATCGACATTTACCGCGATGGCGATGTCGGCGGGCGATCCCTCCGCAGCGTTTGGCGCGCTTGGCAAGATTTTCCTCTTCGCATTGATCGCTTCGGTCATTCTCTACGGCGTCTGCATGCTGATCTGGCGCGGCGGGATGCACCCCGGCGAAGCGCCCAATTTTGCGTGGGCGTTTCAGGCCGGACCGGCTTTTGCTTTCGGGACGTTCGTCGTGATGATCGCAGCCTATATCGTGATCATTGTGATCATGCTGATCCTTGGGCTGGTCTTTGGCGCTGCGTTGGGCGGCATGGGGTCGATGTCACCTGAAGCCTTGGCCTCGGGCGCGGTTGGCGGCGGTGCGATTTTTGTGATGATCATCCTGTACATCGCCGTGTTGGTGTTGATGCTTTGGGTGCAGGCGCGCTTTTCGGTGGCGGGTCCGGTGATGGCTGATCGTCTGACGCGCAATCCGGTCACCGGCTTTGCCGAATCCTGGCGGATCACCGGGGCGTCGCAGTGGAAGATTGTCGGGTTTTTCCTGCTCTTCACGCTGGCGATGCTCGCCTATATGTTCGTCGCCAGCCTGATCTTTGGCGGCATCCTCGGCGCGATTCTGGGCGGTTCAGCGGTTGGCGCGGTGCTGTCTCTGATCGTAATGGCGGCAGTCGTCTATCTCCCGATCATGATGTTCTCGTTCTCGATGCCGATTGGCATTTACCGCGCGATTGCGCCGCGCGCATCGGGTGATGTTTTCGCCTGAGCGCGTGATTTGAAGCAAAAATGAGAGGGCGCTCCGGAAACGGGGTGCCCTTTTGCTATCTCAGCTCCACTTGGCGAGCGGAGGCAGGCTCATCAGGATCGCGTCGATATTGCCGCCGGTCTTGAGTCCGAACAGAGTGCCGCGGTCATAAACCAGGTTGAATTCGGCGTAACGACCGCGCCAGATCAGCTGTTCCTCGCGGTCGGCATCCGTGAAGCTCTGGGTCATCCGGCGACGGACGATTTGCGGGAAAACGTCGAGGAAAGCCTCGCCGACCGCCTGCGTCAGCTGAAAATTGCGATCGAACTCGGCATCGTCGCCGCATTCGAGATGGTCATAGAAGATGCCGCCGACGCCGCGGTGGACGCCGCGGTGCGGGATATAGAAATAATCCTCGGCCCATTTGGCGTAGCGTTCGTAAACGTCGGGACCAAAGGGTGTGCAGGCGGCGCGCAGCCGCGCGTGGAAGGCGTCGGTATCCTCCTGATACGGAATCGGTGGATTGAGGTCGGCGCCGCCGCCAAACCAGCGCTTGGTCGTGACCAAAAAGCGCGTGTTCATATGCACCGCGGGGACATGCGGATTCGCCATATGCGCGACTAGGCTGATGCCGGTGGCGAAAAAGCTCGGGTCTTCGCCGGCGCCGTGGATCGACGCGGCAAAATCGGGGGCGAACTGGCCGCCGACGGTCGAGACATTGACCCCGACCTTTTCGAACACTTTGCCGGTCATCACGCCCCGCACCCCTCCGCCGCCTTCGCCGACTGCCAGGCCGTCGGCCTCGCGGTCCCACGGCGTATAGGCAAAGCGCGCATCGCTGCCTGCTTCCGCCTCGATGCTCTCGAATTCGGCGCAGATGCGGTCGCGCAGCGATGCGAACCAGTTGCGCGCGGTCTGCTGTTGCGGGTCGAGCGAGATCATGCCGGAAAGCCTTTCGTTTGCCTGAGCGCCTCGGCGAGCGCGATGCCAGCCGCGACCGCGACATTCAAGGAGCGAAAGCCCGACTGCATCGGAATTGCGACCCGCGCCGCTACGGCATCATGGACATAAGGCGGGACGCCCGAGGATTCGGCGCCGAGCAGCAGGACGTCGTCGGGCGTGAAGGCGAAGTCGGGCAGGGGTGTCGCGCCCGCGGTGGTGAGCAGCACGAGTCTCTGACCAGCCTCCGCGCTCCAATCGCGAAAGCTGTTCCAATCGGCGTGGCGGCGGACATTGGCGCGCACGGCATAGTCCATCCCAGCGCGCTTCAGTGCGCCGTCGGAGAAGGGAAAACCGCACGGCTCGATAATATGCGCCGGCACGCCGAAACAGGCGGCGGTGCGCAAGGTCGTACCGACATTGCCGGCGATATCCGGCTGAAACAGGGCGATTTCCATCATATTGCCATAGCGAGGCGGGGGGTGGGAATCGAGGGGCTTTGCTGCGTCGCGACAATGGGGTGCCAGAAGGGGAAATTGCCTGTTGGCAAGCCCCGGATGTGCGGCTATCAGGCCCGCAATTCCCGGAGGGGCCGCCGGGGCGCGTCCTTTCGTGCGCGCGCAACAGGGCGACCCGACTTTCCGAGAACTTTGTCAGTTCACCCATGCAAGGGCAGTCGAATGGCCAGTGAATCCGAACTCAATGCCGGCATCGAAGATGGCGTGCGTCGCCGTGACTTCATCAATATTGCGGCCGTGAGTTTTGCCGGGGTTGGCGCGGTGGCGGTGGTGCTGCCGCTGGTCAACCAGATGAACCCGTCGGCCGACGTGCTGGCACTGTCGACGACCGAAATCGACATTTCGGCGATCCAGGTCGGACAGGCGATCAAGACCAGCTGGCGCAAGCAGCCGGTGTTCGTGCGCAATCTGACCCCGGCAGAAATCGCTGAAGCCAATGCCGTTCCGATGAGCGACCTGCGCGAACCGCAGACGCTGGCCGACCGCACCAAAGTGGGCAAGGAAAACTGGCTGATCACGCTGGGCGTCTGCACACATTTGGGCTGTGTGCCGCTTGGCGCTGCCGAAGGCGAGAACAAGGGCGATTTTGGCGGTTATTTCTGCCCGTGCCACGGGTCGCACTACGACACCGCGGCGCGCATCCGCAAAGGCCCGGCGCCGACCAACCTGGTCGTGCCGCCTTATGAATTTACCGGCGACACTGTCGTGACGATCGGCTGAGGAGCGAGATAAGATGAGCTTTCCCTGGGCCAAACCCTATGAGCCGAAGCATCCGCTAATGAAGTGGATGGACGAGAAGCTGCCGATCCCGCGTCTGGTGTATAACGCCACCGGTCCCGGCTATCCCGTCCCGCGCAACCTCAACTATTTCTGGAATTTCGGCGTCCTTGCCGGCGCCGCGCTGATGATCCAGATCATCACCGGTATCGTGCTGGCGATGCACTACTCCGCCAATGTCGGGGTCGCGTTCAATTCGGTCGAGCATATCATGCGCGACGTCAACGCCGGCTGGTTCATTCGCTACGCGCATATGAACGGCGCGAGCATGTTCTTCATCGTCGTTTATCTGCACATTTTCCGTGGCCTCTATTACGGTTCGTACAAGGCGCCGCGCGAAATGGTGTGGCTGCTCGGTGTGGTGATCTTCCTGCTAATGATGGCGACCGCGTTCATGGGTTATGTGCTGCCGTGGGGCCAGATGAGCTTCTGGGGCGCGCAGGTGATCACCGGCTTCTTCTCGGCGATACCGATCGTCGGCGAGCCGGTGCGCCAGTGGCTTCTCGGCGGCTTTGTCCCCGACAATGCGACGCTCAACCGCTTCTTCTCGCTGCACTATCTGCTGCCGTTCGTGATCTTGGGCGTGATCATCCTCCACATCTGGGCGCTGCACATTCCGGGGTCGAACAACCCCACGGGCATCGAGGTGAAGGACGAACAGGACACCGTCCCGTTCCACCCCTATTACACCGCAAAGGACGGCTTCGGGCTTGGCATCTTCCTGCTGGTGTTTGTCGCGCTGACCTTCTTCAGCCCGAATATGCTGGGTCACGCCGACAACTATATCCCGGCGAACTCGCTGTCGACGCCGGCGCATATCGTTCCTGAATGGTATTTCCTGCCCTTCTATGCGATTTTAAAGGCCTTCACCTTCAACTTCCTTTGGATCGACGCAAAGCTTTGGGGCGTTATCGCGATGTTCGCGTCGATCGCACTGCTGTTCTTCCTGCCGTGGCTGGACAGCTCGCCGGTCAAGTCGTCGACCTATCGCCCACTGTACCGCTGGTTCTTCTGGGTCCTCGTCGCCGACGTGTTGCTCCTCGGGGTGTGCGGCATGATGCCTGCCGAACAGCCGTGGGTGATCCTCAGCCAGCTGGGTTCCATCTATTACTTCGCCCACTTCCTGGTCATTCTACCCATCGTCTCGCGGATCGAACGTCCGCTGCCGATGCCGAACTCGATCACCGAAGCGGTCCTTGCCAAACATGCCCCCGACACCGTGTCGGGTCCAGCAGCGGCCTGAGCGCCAGACTTTAACAGGAGCTGATACAGCCATGGTTCGCCCGCTCGGATTTCTCGTCGGCCTCGGTTTCATTGCCGCACTGGTGCTCGCGATCTTTACGACGCCGCTCAGCAATGAGCCGAATGTCGCCTATTCCTTCGTCAAGCACCCGCGCCATGTGAAGCTGGCGAGTGACGGCCTGGTGCCGCACTGGGACAAGGCGCAGTTGCAGCGCGGCATGCAGGTGTACAAAGAGGTCTGCTCGGCCTGCCACAGCCTGAACCTCGTCGCGTTCCGCAACATTCAGGATCTGGGCTATACCGAAGGCCAGGTGAAGACCTTTGCCAAGGGCTTCCAGGTGCCGTCGATCAACCCCGATACGGGCGAAGTTGCAACGCGCGATGGCTTGTCGTCGGATCATTTCCCGGCGCCCTACGCCAATGACGTTGCGGCACGCGCGGCGAACAACAATGCGATCCCGCCCGACCTGTCGCTGATCACCAAGGCACGCGAAGGCGGCAAGGATTATATCTATTCACTGCTGACCGGCTATCAGAACCCGCCCGCGAACCTGCCTGCCGAGCTGAAGCCGGGAACGGGGCTCCACTACAACCCCTATTTCTCGAACCTGAATCTCGCGATGGCGAAGCCGCTTGCGGACAATCAGGTGACCTATGCCGACGGCACCAAGGCGAGCGTTGATCAGATGTCGAAGGACGTCACCGCATTCCTCGTCTGGACAGCGGAGCCGAAGCTGGTGAAGCGCGTGCAGGTCGGTTGGGCCGTATTCTTCTTCCTGCTGATCTTCACCGTGCTGGCCTATCTGTCGTACCGCAACATCTGGGCCGACAAGAAGCATTGAGGCATAAGGGCAGGGCGATTGTAACCACATGATCGCCCTGCCGCCCCAACCCGACCTCGACCTGGCGTCGCTGGTCCGCACCATTCCCGACTTTCCCAAGCGGGGCATCCAGTTTCGTGACATCACGACGCTGATCGGCGACGCCGCCGGGTTTGCCGAATGCGTGCGCCGTTTGAGCGCATTGGCCTCGGCCCACCGCCCCGACTTCATTGTCGCGGTCGAAGCGCGCGGCTTCCTGTTTGGCGCGGCGATGGCGACGGCGATGGGGCTGGGGCTTGTCCCAGTGCGCAAGGCGGGAAAGCTGCCCGGCGTGACGATCGGGGTCGATTATCAACTCGAATATGGCGTCGACCGGCTGGAACTGCACGAAGGCGCGGTGCTGCCGGGGCATCGCGTCGTGCTGGTCGACGATTTGCTCGCGACCGGCGGCACAATCCTCGCGACCGCAGAATTAATGCGCAACGTCGGGGCTGAGGTGGCGGCGGCGCTGTTCGTCATCGACCTACCCGATTTGGGCGGTTCGGAACGCTTGTCGGCGGTTGGGCTGCATTGCGAGACGCTGATCGCCTTCGACGGGGATTAGGCTGCTTCAGGCTGGGCAGCGGACAATCGTCGCCCCCGCGAAGGCGGGGGTCGCCATCGGCCTTCTCCTGCGTCGCCGCGCAAACCGACAACGGCCCCGCCTTCGCGCTAAGGGATGCACACATTTGGTTTGTGATTGTTGACATTGAAGTGATGGCCTGATTCGATGAAGCTTTCCTTGGTAGAGAGCGGACAGAATGACGACATCATCGGTGCTTGCGGGCGATTTTGGAGACGAGCGGCTGTCAAAAAGGGGGGTCTTCTGCTCGACCGAATGGTCGCGCATGAGAGCATCTGCCTTCGACGGCTGGCAGGCGGCAGCCGCAGTGGCATTGTGGGATTTTCGTGTTTTCTCGCGAACCGACGGGTGACGGCGGAAGCCGTTATCGATGGCTGGGGAGAAGAGCTTGCGGCTTCTTGCCAGGGTCTGCACGTTTTGGCGATCCAGGACACCAGCGAGATCAATTTCACCACGACGAAAGGGCGAGATCGCGGTCTTGGGGCGATCGGCAAAGGCACGGGGCGCGGTGTGTTGCTTCACGCGATGTTGGGTCTGGATGCCGAAACGGGCGGGATCCTGGGCCTGGCATGGGGACGGATCTGGACGCGTAGCGAATCGGCCATGCGCCCTCACAAGCTCCGTCCCCTGTCGGAGAAGGAATCGGGGCGGTGGCTGACCACCGCGCAGGCGGCGAAGTCCGTCCTGCGTCAGGCGTCAATGGTGACGGAGGTCAGCGATCGTGAGAGCGATCTTTACGAGAAATGGGCGTATGTTCCGGAGCCTGACTTCCATATTCTAACCCGCGCCATGCACGATCGGCCGATCGAGGAAGGTGGCGGCAAGCTTTCGGCAGCGCCGCTGCAGCTGGCGGGCACAGCTTCGATCGAGCTTCGCGCGCGACCCGGCCGCCCAGCCCGCACCGCCGATCTGGAAACGCGTTTCGCGCGGGTTACGAGCGCTTTTGCCAGAACTCGAAGGCTAAACCGCCCTCCAGAAAAATCCCCACCCCCCTCGATCCCTAGCATGGGCCGCATGGATCATCGCAAAACTCGGCGGATGGGATGGATATCCCAAATCAAAACCTCCAGGCCCCATCACTTTCCGCCATGGCCTCCAACACTTCCGTTCCATCGCGCTCAGATGGAGACTAGGAAATGTGTGAATCGCCTAACGCCTTCGCGGGGGCGACGACTGGTTTTGGTCGATAGCGCAACAAAAAAGGCCCGCGCCGGAGCGCGGGCCATTGTTTCGGTCAAAATTGCCGGGCCGTCAGAACGGCACCCAATTCTGCTTCTTGCGGAACTTCATATAGCCGACGTTCGCACCCAGTCGCGCGCCGACGCCGACGCGGATCGGGATCAGGACGACGTCGCCGCGGCGCAGGTAGCTCGCGTTGAAGCCGCCGAGCAGGTAGGCGGCGCCTTCGCCTGCCGGATAGCGCTTGTAGAGCTCTTCGCTGTCGAACAGATTATAGACGAGAACGAAGGTGTTGCCGGCGTTCGCGCCCGCGTCGAAACCGATCGACGGGCCGGTCCAATATGCGGGTAACTCGCCCTCGATCTTGTGATGCAGTGTGCCCGAACCATAACGCACGCCAAGTACCAGCGCGCCGCCGGCTTCGCGGCCGACGATATAGGCGTTGGGCTCGCCCTGTTTCTTGAGGATGTCCTCGATCAGCCCGGCCAGTCCCTGCGCACCCTTGCCGAACACGCCCTCGGCAGCGCCGATCAGGTCGTCCTGCTTATAAGTGGCGGTATCCTCGGTAATGACAGTGGTCGTTGTCATATCGCTGGGGGTCGCGGTGCCGTCGGCGGGAGCCGCGCTCGTCTGCTGGTCACCGGTGGCCAGGTCGCTGTCGTAATTGATGACCTCGTCGGTGGCATCGCTCGACACCGGCGGGGGCGGGGTGGGGTTGTCGAGATCGGAATCGATCGCGGTGTTCGGATCGAATTCGCGCATCTGGGCTGCGGCAGGAACCGGCGATAGCGCCAAGCCCAAAGCGGCTGCCGCCGCCAAGGCAAAGCTGGTGAACGTTTTTCGCATGTCTGACCCCCAAAATTCGAACGGTGCGTGCGCACCGAAACCGGCGTTAATCATGACTCGGTTTGCGCGGCGGGCAATGAACCGGCGATGACCCGAGTCGATTTTGCGCCAGACCGAATCGATTGCACGACAAAATGCGGGGTTGTCGCCGAATCCAGCGAAATCTTAGGCGTTGCGGGGCGCGAAGTGCATGGCTATAGCGACCCGCCTAGGCCAACTGTCGTTAGCGCGACAGACCATGCGGAGACGTGGGTGAGTGGCTGAAACCAACGGTTTGCTAAACCGTCGTGCTGTGAATGCGGCACCGAGGGTTCGAATCCCTCCGTCTCCGCCACTTCTTTCTCTATGCTGGCTTCGCGCAATTAGCGGCGCGGTTCCAGCCACCAGCTTTGCCGCCAGCCATAGGCGCTTGTGATGGCATCGCCTGCGGCATTGGTCGCGGGTTTGAAACGGAAGCGGTCCTCGATCAGGCGGCACGTCGTGGCATCAAGTGCCGCATCGCCGCTGGAGCGTGACACGCGGCATCCAGTAACGCGGCCCGTCGGCTGGATCGTGAAGCGGACCTCGACCTCGCCGCCGACGCGGGCGCGACTGGCGGCGGCGGGATAGTCGCGGTCGCGGATGGTGCCGCTTTGCCATACCGCCTTGCTACCGCCGCCGGTGCCGCTGCCCGAGCCACCGGCGCCAGCACCGTCGCCGCGCCCGCCTGCGCCTGATCCGACGCCCGGGTTGGGCGTGGCGCCCGCCGATACCTCATTGCCCGTACCCGGCAGCGACGCAGCGGTGATCGGCGGAATGATCGGCGGCAGCTGGTGTTTGGGGGCGGCGACCGGCGCTGCCTTCGCGTGCTGGTTCGCCGCTGAAGCCTTGCCGCTCGCGGCGTCGCTAGCGACGGCTTGCGGTAGTGGTGGCTCAGGCGGCGGCGGCGCGGGAATGGCGACGGACGAGATGGCTTCGCTGACCTTGCGAACGACGTCGAGGTCAAGGCCGCTGGCCAAGCCGAATCCGACCGCAACGACTGCGAGCACAGCGCCGCCGCCCGACACGATCCGTTGCCGCTTGGAAATCTGCCCGGTATAGGCCATCGCTCGCCCCATAATGCGCGTCGTCACGCGCCTACCGCGGCTGGCTTAGAGGAAATCGTCTAGCGTGGACATGAACCGGTCGAACTGGTCGTGGTGCAGCCAGTGGCCGGCGTTTTCGAACTCGATCACCTTGGCGGTCTTGAAAGACGCGAGGCGTCCGTCGCGTTCGGGGTTCGAAGCCCAGCTGTTCGCGCCATAGAGTAGCAGAGTGGGGCAGGTGATCGCGCCCCACAGCGCCGCAATGTCCTCCTGCGGCATGTCAAAGGCGGGCCAGACGTTGAGAT
The DNA here is from genome assembly GCF_002205675.1 of Sphingopyxis bauzanensis. Lineage (GTDB taxonomy): Bacteria > Pseudomonadota > Alphaproteobacteria > Sphingomonadales > Sphingomonadaceae > Sphingopyxis > Sphingopyxis bauzanensis. The sequence continues at coordinate 226,160 of NZ_NISK01000003.1, forward strand.
AATTGTCGAACTTCCAGCTCCAGCTGCCATCCTCATTGCGGCTGATTCCGTGGATCGTCAGGTGGCGCGCCTGCGCCTCGGTCAGATAGCCGTTCTCGCCCATCATGCGCGCGAGCGCGTCGTCAATGGTGGCGTAGCGCCGCGGCGTGCGCCCGGCGGCTTGGCGCTTGTCGTCGATCCATTTACGGACGCGTTCGGCATAAGGTTTGGCCGCGCGCTCGGCGATGATCTTGGGTGAGGGGCCAAGTCCTTCGATCGCAACGAGCTTGCGGACGTTCTCCGGATAGAGGCCGGTGTAGCGCAACGCGATATTGCCGCCCATCGAATGCGCGACGATGCTCACCGGTCCCAGATCGAGCTGGTGGACCAGCTGTGCCAGGTCGTACACGAAGCCGTCCATCGCGTAATTGCCGTCGGGCGACCAAGCGCTGTCGCCGTGGCCGCGCAGATCGGGAGCAATGATGTGATATCGGTCGCGCAGCTTTTCGGCGACCCAGTCCCAGTTGCGGCAATGATCGCGCCCGCCATGGACGAGCAGCAGCGGCCGCGCGCCGCGATTTCCCCAATCGACATAGTGCAGCTTCAGCCGCTGCGAGATGAAGCTGTTCGAGGTGGGGCCGGCACTTGCCATCGGTTCGTCCTTGCTGTCTGTTCCAGTTTCAAAAGGCGACTGATCGCAATCCGTCAACCCCGCATTATGCACAATGGCGGTGGATACGGGTGGCGCCGATAAGAGAAGCAAGGGAGAGAAGCACGATGACGACATTTCGGGATAATCTGCTCGCTGGTAAGACGACTTTCGTCGCCGGCGGCACCAGCGGCATCAATCTGGGTATCGCCAAACGCTTTGCAGAGCTGGGCGCCAAGGTCGCAGTGGCGGGGCGTGACCCCGATAAGGCAGCGCGTGCGGCCGCTGAGATCGGCGCGGGGGCGATCGGTTTGTCTGCCGATGTGCGCGATTATGCGGCGATTCGCGGCGCGATGGAGCAGGTCGCCGATCAGCTCGGCCCGATGGACATCGTGATTTCGGGCGCAGCGGGCAATTTCCTCGCCCTCGCGCTCGGCATGTCGGCGAACGCATTCCGGACCGTCGTCGATATCGACCTTAACGGCACTTTCAACGTGTTCCGCGGCTGTCACGATCTGCTCAAGCGCCCCGGCGCGTCGCTGATCGCGATCACCGCAGGGCAGGCGGTCAACGCCTCCGCGTTGCAGGTTCACGCCTGCGCTGCGAAGGCGGGGATCAACCAGTTGATTCGCGTGCTGGCGCTGGAATGGGGGCCGGAGGTGCGGGTGAACGGCATTTCGCCGGGGCCGATCGCCGATACCGAAGGGATGAAGCGGCTCGCCCCCGATGCCGAAACCCGCCAGTCGCATTTTGACCGCATCGCGATGAAGCGCTGGGGCAAGATCGAGGAGGTTGCCGAATCGGCAGTGTTCCTCTGCTCACCTGCCGCAGGCTACATCACCGGCACAATCCTCGACTGTGACGGCGGCAGCCAGGTCGGCGACGCCTCACGCGGCGATCTGGCGCGCGGGATGGCTTGAGCTCAAGCCGAAAGTAAAAACGCCGCCAACCCAGCTGGGTGGCGGCGTTTTTAATGGTGGGCGTGGCAAGGATTGAACTTGCGACCCCTGCGATGTCAACACAGTGCTCTACCACTGAGCTACACGCCCATCCCTTGGGGTGACGGCCCCCTAATATCCCCGGCCACGCTTGGCAAGCCCTTCGCGCCCGATAGCGTCGTTATTGTTGGCTCGACCGATCGGCGCGGCCGAACAGATTGTCGACTTCGCGGACCAGATCTTTCAGGTGGAACGGCTTCGACAGCAGCTTTGCCTGCGGCACATTTTCCTCGGCGCGCAGCGACACGGCGGCGAAACCGGTGATGAACATCACCTGCGTCTGCGGCGCGACCTTGGCGGTATGTTGTGCCAGTTCGATCCCGTCCATTTCGGGCATGACGATGTCCGATAGCAGGAGGTCGAAGGTGCCCGAATCGATATAGGGCACCGCTGCGGTGCCGCGATCGACCGCCGTGACATGGTAACCGGCGCTGGTCAGCGCGCGCGCCAGATATTCGCGCATCACGTCATCGTCTTCGGCCAGAAGAATGCGAATCATATTGAAATCAATCCCCTGATCCCTCGACGCGGCCGTTCCGGTCGGTGGCATGCTTAATGCGAAATCCGCCATAGCGTCAGAGATTTAACAAATTGACTTGGCAGCGCTGGATTCACCGCGGTTTTTTTGCCACCCATGACCCATGCGATCCCGCACCATCCCGCCCGCCGCCATCGCTGTCAACCGGCCTGAGGCGATCAGCCCGGTGGTCGTATCGGTGCCGCACGCGGGAAGGCTGTATCCGCCCGAAATTTTGGCGGCGGCCCGAGTCGGGCAGGCCGATCTCGAACGACTCGAAGACAGCTGGTGCGATTTGATCGCGGCGAGCGCCGTGGGTGCCGGGGCCACCGTGGTGCAGGCTCTGTGGGCGCGCGCGGTCGCGGACTGCAATCGCGCTGAGGGACAGATGGCACCGGGCGAGGTCGCCATGCCGCTGCGCGCGCAATTTTCGGCGCCGGGGCGCAAGGAGCGCGCCGGACTGGGTGTGGTCCCGACGCGGCTGGCGGATTGCGGGCCGCTATGGAAACGACCGATCGACCAAGCCGCGCTGCAATGGCGGCTCGAATCCTTTCATCGGCCCTATCATGCGGTGTTGTCCGACGCCCTAGCGGCGGCGCGCGACCGGTTCGGCTATGCGATCCTGCTCGACCTCCATTCGATGCCGTCAATCCCGATCGGGCAGCCGGGTCATGGCGCGCGTATCGTCATCGGCGATCATTTCGGCGTTACATCGAGCGAGTGGCTCGTCGATCTCGTGCTGGCTGCGGCGAACAACCTGAACGAGCCGGTCTCGCGCAACCAGCCCTATGCCGGCGGCCATATCATTCGAACCCACGGCAATCCGGGGCAGGCGATTCACGCTGTGCAGATCGAGATTGACCGGCGCCTTTATCTGACCGCCGATCGTCTGCCCGATTCTCATCGCATTGCCGTCATGGCACGGTGGTTTGCCGATCTCGTCAGCGCGGCCGCCCGAGCGCGCCCAGCCCCTGAAATCATAGTTCAGGCCGCCGAATAAAAAACCACCCCGTACCGAAGTACGAGGTGGCCAGGGTCCAGGGAGGACGCGCCCGCGTCAAGGTGACGGGGCACTCACCGCGATGGAAAGGGGGAAAACCATGGCGGCGTAAAACAAATCTAGGATGTTGTTTGCCGACTTACAAGAAGCGACGGAGCAGAATTTGTAATATGCAGGAAATTGGTCGGGGAGAGAGGATTCGAACCTCCGGCCCCTGCCTCCCGAAGACAGTGCTCTACCAGGCTGAGCTACTCCCCGACCGTTCTGCGCGCCGACCGGGGTCGCCGCGAAGGCAGGGCGGTCCTCTAGACGCGCAATCGGTGAACTTCAAGCGCCAATCGGCACATTCAACGGGATTGCCGCAGCTACAGCATTTCGGCACTTCGAAAGCTGAAATGACCGCTCGCCACAAAAATCCGATGATCGACCAGTTCGATGCCCAGCGTTCGCAAGAAAAGCACGGTTTCGCGGGTCGTCGCGACGTCGGCGTCGCTCGGCTGTGCGATATTCGACGGGTGATTGTGCGCCATGATGACCCGTACAACGCCGCCGCGCATCAGGCTTCGCCAGCAGCGCGGCGGAATGACGTAGCGCCCGGCATCTTCACCGCCAACCCGTTCGAGGCGCACCAGCCGTTCAAACGGGTCGAATCCGGCAAGGAGCAGCGTTTCGCGGTCGGCGGAAAAATGCGGGCGCAGCAGATGACGCACGACATCCTCTTCGGCTTCACATGGGACATAGCCCGAACCCGGCCTAGCATCGGCCGCTGGATCGATAGGAGCGAGCAGAGTCATTGCGACACTCATGCGCCCGGGTTCGGCGGCCGCCAACCGACGACTGCGCCGCTATGGAGACTTATTGGCGCCACCCCCGTTGCGCCCTTGTCGGCATCGCGCACGCGGCCTAGCAAAGAACGACAAAGCCGGGAGTGAGTCTTGCCTGAATCCATCCATTATGAACTGCAATATCTCGACCTGATGCGCCGCATCTGGGTCGAAGGCGACGAGCGTGTCGACCGCACCGGGGTCGGGACGCGCTCGCTGTTCGGCGAAACGATGCGATTTTCGCTGAAAGACGACGCGATCCCGTTGCTGACGACCAAGCGCGTCTATTGGAAGACCGCGCTGCGCGAGCTGCTGTGGTTCCTGACGGGCGATACCAATATCCGCTCGCTGGTATCACAAGGCGTGAAGATCTGGACGGACTGGCCGCTTGATAAATATCGCAAGGCGACGGGCGACGCGATCAGTGCTGAGGATTTTGAGGCGCGGATTATTGCCGATGACGCGTTTGCGGCTCAATGGGGCGATCTTGGTCCGGTCTATGGCCATCAATGGGTCAACTGGCCGCGGTATGAACCGATGGGCGAGGGGCTTTTCCGCCGCGCCGAGCAGGGACATAACCAGATTGCGGCGCTAATTGAGGGATTGAAGACCAATCCGGAATCACGGCGGCATATCTTCACCGGCTGGAATGTCGCCGATCTCGACCGCATGGCCCTGCCGCCATGCCATATGACCTATCAGTTCCATGTGCGCAGCGATGGCGGGCTGTCGTGCCTGTTGTTTCAGCGCTCGTGCGATCTGGGGCTTGGCTTTGCCTTCAATGTATTCGAGGCGGCGCTGCTGACGCGGATGGTCGCCGACCAGTGCGGCCTCCATGCGCACGAGCTGGTCTGGACGGGCGGCGACGTGCATCTTTATCTGAACCACGCCGAGCTCGTCGAACAGCAGATGGGACGGGTTCCCGAAGGTGCGCCCAAGCTTCGCATCCTGCGACGCCCGGAAAGTATTTTCGGATATAATTTCGATGACTTCGTGGTCGAAGTTTATACGCCGCAGGCACATATCGCAGCGCCGGTGGCGGTCTAATTGCTAGCGTTGCATTCGTATGGCGACCGAAATAATATGTCGCCACGCTGAAATATAACTAGGCGCTGATTCGCGCCGCAATGGGAAGACGATATGTCCGAAACGGATCGGCGCCCGGCGAGCAATCTGCCGCCGCTGTCGCTTCATATCCCTGAACCGCGCTACCGCCCGGGCGACACGCCCGACTTTGGCGATATTGCCGTTCCTGCGGTCGATGCGACGCCGCGCCCATCCGAGGCGACCAAGCCCGATGCGATGCGCGACCTTTGCTATGGTCTCGTCCGCGTGCTCGATTTCGACGGGCAGGCCAAGGGTCAGTGGGATCCCAAGCTGAGTCCCGAGCGGCTGCGCACGATGCTGCGCTACATGATGCTCGTCCGCGCCTTCGACGACCGCATGTTCCGGGCCCAGCGTCAGGGGAAGACCAGCTTTTACATGAAATGCACCGGCGAAGAGGCGACGTCGGTCGCCTCGACCATGGCGCTCGACCGCGGCGACATGTGTTTCCCGAGCTATCGTCAGCAAGGCATTTTGATCGCGCGCGATTATCCGCTGATCCAGATGATGAACCAGATTTATTCAAATCGCGGCGATCATCTGATGGGTCGGCAGCTGCCGATCATGTATTCGGCGCCCGAGCATGGCTTTTTCAGCGTCTCGGGGAACCTCGCCACGCAATATCCGCAGGCGGTGGGCTGGGCGATGGCGTCGGCCTCAAAGGGCGACAGCCGCATCGCAACCGTGTGGTGCGGCGAAGGATCTTCGGCAGAGGGCGACTTTCACTCGGCGCTGACCTTTGCGACCGTGTACAATGCGCCAGTCATCTTCAACGTCGTCAACAACCAGTGGGCGATCTCCAGCTTTTCGGGCTTTGCTGGCGGCGAACGCACGACCTTTGCCGCAAGGGCGGTGGGCTATGGGATCGCCGGGCTACGCATCGACGGCAATGATCCACTGGCGGTCTATGCCGCGACGCAGTGGGCGGCGGACCGCGCGCGGACCAACAATGGTCCTACGTTGATCGAGCATTTCACTTATCGCAGCGAAGGACACAGCACGTCGGACGACCCGACCGCCTATCGCCCCGCAGAGGAGCCGACGATCTGGCCGTTCGGCGACCCGATTGCGCGGCTGCGCGGGCATCTCGAAACGCTGGCCGAATGGGATGGCGAACGGCATGAGGCGCAGCGGATTGAACTCGAAGACTTGGTAAAAACGACTCAGAAGCAATCAGAAAAGCTCGGTATTTTGGGGCACGGCATGCACCAGCCATTCGAAACGATGTTTCAGGATGTGTTCGAAGATATGCCCTGGCACCTGCAGGAACAATGCACGCAGATGCTCGCCGAACAGGAAGCGAAGTTTGGTCCCGACTGGAAGCCCGAGTGATGAGCACTGACACCCAAACCGCGACCAAGACGATGAACATGATCGAGGCGATCAATAGCGCCATGGACGTCATGCTCGAACGCGATAGCAATGTCGTCGTGATGGGCGAAGATGTCGGCTTTTTCGGCGGCGTGTTCCGCGCCACCGCGGGCCTGCAGAAAAAGCACGGCAAAACGCGCGTGTTTGACACCCCGATCAATGAATGCGGGATCATCGGCGTCGCCGTTGGCATGGGCGCTTATGGCCTGCGCCCGGTCCCCGAGATCCAGTTCGCCGATTATATCTATCCGGGACTCGACCAACTGGTCAGCGAAGCAGCGCGGTTGCGCTATCGCTCGGCGGCCGATTTCATCTGCCCGATGACGGTGCGGACGCCGTTTGGCGGTGGGATTTTTGGCGGTCAGACGCACAGCCAATCGCCCGAAAGTATCATGACGCATATCTGCGGCGTAAAAACCGTCATTCCTTCAAACCCTTACGACGCCAAGGGGCTGCTGATCGCGGCAATCGAGGACAATGACCCCGTCGTTTTCCTCGAACCCAAGCGCATTTATAACGGCCCGTTTAGCGGTTATTACGACCGTCCGGTCGAACCCTGGTCGAAACACGCCGCGAGCGCGGTGCCCGAGGATTATTACCGCATTGAGCTCGGCAAGGCGGCGACTGTGCGCGAAGGCGAGGCGCTCACGATCCTGGCCTATGGCACGATGGTCCATGTGACCAAGACGATCGTCGAGGAAATAGGGATCGACGCCGAGATTATCGACCTGCGCACGCTGTTGCCACTCGATATCGACTCGATCGAAACATCGGTGAAGAAAACCGGGCGCTGTCTGGTCATCCACGAAGCTACCCGCACCTCGGGTTTTGGCGCCGAACTGGCCGCATTGGTGCAGGAACGCTGCTTTTACCATCTCGAAGCGCCGGTCGAGCGCGTCACCGGCTTCGACACGCCCTATCCGCACAGCCTGGAATGGGCCTATTTCCCCGGTCCGGTCCGCATCGCGACCGCGCTGACCAAGATTTTGAAGGACTGACGTCATGGCCCGCTATTCATTCCGTCTGCCCGACATCGGCGAAGGCATTGCCGAGGCCGAAATCGTCGCCTGGCACGTCAAGATCGGTGAACGCGTCGAGGAAGACGCGCAGTTGGCTGACATGATGACCGACAAGGCGACCGTCGAGATGGAATCGCCGGTTTCCGGAATTGTCGTCGAACTGGCGGGCGAAGTCGGCGATTTGATCCCGATCGGATCGACGCTGGCGGTGATCGAGACCGACGCCGAGGGCGATGTCGAAGCGCCGCCGGTAGATACCGCCGTCGAGGCGCAGATTGAAGCGGAAACGCCCGGGGCGGAACAGGTGTCCGAGCCGAAGGTGACAGAGTTAACATCGAGCGCAGCGGAGCCGGAGACGGCAGCAAAGCCGAGCGAAACGCCGCCAGTGCCCGCGGCGCCAGCCGTTGTTACCGGGCATGACGCCAAGGTACTCGCATCCCCCGCCGTCCGCGCCCGCGCCAAGGATCTGGGCGTCGACCTCGGCCAGGTGCATAGCGACGGCGATCGCATTCGCCACGCCGATCTCGACGCTTTCCTGCGCTACAGCAGCGGGCAGGGCTATCACAGTCCCGGCGCGAGCCGCGCGCGCGCCGACGAACCGGTCAAGGTCATCGGCATGCGGCGCAAGATCGCTGAGAATATGGCGGCGTCGAAGCGCGCGATCCCGCACTTTACCTATGTCGACGAAATGGATGTGACCGCGCTCGAAGAGATGCGCGCCGATCTGAACGCCAACCGCGGCCAGCGGCCTAAGTTGACGATGTTACCTTTTCTGATCGTCGCGATCTGCCGGACGATCCCGCAGTTTCCAATGATCAATGCACGTTACGACGACGATGCCGGGGTGGTGACGCGCTATGGCGCGGTGCATCTTGGCATGGCGACGCAGACCCACGCCGGGCTGATGGTCCCCGTGATCCGCGACGCGCAGGACAAGAATGTCTGGCAATTGGCGAGCGAAATTGGGCGTTTGGCCGAGGCCGCGCGCACCGGCAAGGCCAAGGTTGACGAACTGTCGGGCTCGACGCTGACGATCACCTCGCTCGGCCCGCTCGGCGGCATCGCGACGACCCCGGTGATCAACCGGCCCGAGGTCGCGATCATCGGCCCGAACAAGATCGTCGAGCGCCCGGTGTTCGATGGCGACGATATTCGCCGCGCGAAGCTGATGAACCTGTCGATCAGCTGCGACCACCGCGTGGTCGATGGCTGGGATGCAGCAAGCTATGTTCAGGCGCTAAAAAGGCTAGTCGAAACGCCGGTTTTGCTGTTCGCGGACTGATAAGCCTACCCAACAGCCGTTCGTGTCGAGCGTAGTCGAGACATGTTAAGGCAGGCGCGGGCTCAGTGTGTCTCGACTACGCTCGACACGAACGGAATTGGGCGTTGGGCCTACAACCCCAGCCCCGCAAAACTCGTCTGGTCGAACTTGAGTTTGAACGCCACATAGGCGCCCGATCGCGAATAACGCGCATCTTCGAAATCACGGTCGTGGAAACCCGCGAAATTATAGCCGAAGGTGATGTTGGCGTTCTTCATCGGCGCCAGCGTCACCGTCGGCCCGCCCGCCCAGCTCACCGTATCGGCATCGGTGCCGACGCGGACGGTGCCCGACGCACCGACATCGACATTTTCGCCGAGGTTGAAGCGGAAATCGGCGCCGATCAGGTTCGACCAGCCCTTGACGTCATCGGCGCCGAACTTGTCGAAATTGTAGCGCGTGCCCCAGAAAAGGCTGGATTCGCCGCGTTCGTACCACATGCGGGCCGCGTCACGGCGGTTTTCGCGGTCGCCAAGCGGGGTCCAGTTGACCGAAAGACTATTGAGCATGCGGCGGCTGGTCGCGTCGCCGTCAATCGTCAGCGCGCCGCCGCCGATCGGTCCGGGCTGTCCCGCGACCGCATCGCGCACCTTGTCCGACCGGAATTCGCTCTTGTTGAGCCAAGAAACGCTCGAGTCCGCGGGGCGATGCGCCCAGCTCATCTCGAAGTTGATGACCTCGGTCGTCGGCGTGGTGCCGCTGCCGCTGGCTTTGGCGTAGGTAAACAGCGCGCCGAGGGCGCGGCCTTCGCCGAGCTGACGGAGGCCGCCGAGCGTCAGGCCGTACCGATTGGCGATTTCGCCATCGCGATATTCGGCGCGCCCGGTCAGCGTCCAGCGATCGGCGCGATAGGTGGCGCCCGTGCTGATCGCGAGGAAATCCTCGGTCAGCGTGCCATTGTCGCCCAGGAAGCCGCCCGAGGCGACCGGCTGGTTAACATTGATAACATCGCCCGCGCGGATACCGCCAAGGGTGCGATTGCCGTCGACCGCCACATCGACCGACCAGCGCTCGCCGAGTTTCAGCGATTGTGACAGGCCATAGGCGGCAAAGCTGCGCGGGCCATATTCGCCGATTTCCTGCTGGTTCGCGGTGGCGAGTAGGCGGGCGCCCGACCAAGGGGTCAAGTCGAAGCCCAGCCGTGCGGTGCGTGCCTTGATCGTGTCGCCGTCGGCGATTTCATAGCTGCCGACCAGATTGACGTCGCGATTGATCGCAAATCGCGCGCCGAGGCGGTGGCGGGTCGGGAAGTCGATACTCGCATCCTTGCCGCCGAGCGCAAATTCGGTCTGCGCGTCGAGTTCGATGCGCTTTTCAAACAGGCGCTGCGTGGCGCCGAAGTGGACGATGTTCGAGCGGTTGCGGGTGCCATCCGACAGCCGGTCGTCGGCGTGAGTCAGGCCGGCGCGCGACACGGTGGTGCCATTGTCATATTCGGCGAGCGCACGCGCGGCGCGGCGGCGCGCGCCGACGTTCAGGAAATCTTCCTGCCACGCACTGCCGGTCAGCGACAGCGTGCGCGTCGCGCGCAGGCGGGCGTCGACGCCGAATTTTCGCGTGCCATCCTCGCCGCGATTGAGCTGTCCTGCGCCAAAGCCGCTCTCGCGTTCGCGAACATAGGCAAGGAAATCGGCGTTGCTGCTGTGATGCTCGGCCTCGATCAGCCATGCCTTAGCGGTTCCCGAGACAGCGGCGGGATTGCCGTTCTGTGCTTTGCCGTCGCTGATCGCCAGTTCGGCGCGAACTTCGGTGTCGATATTCGGACGATAGCGCGCATCCACGCCGCCCAGGTTCGTCTTGGCGTTGCCGTCTTCGTCATGGATGAAGGTTGCGCCGACGCGCAGCTTCTCGTCATTCGACTGATAGCTGACACGGCCGCCGGCGTTGAGCACGCGCTGACCAATCCCGTCGACCTCATATTCGGCGACGATGAACTGCGGATCGAGATCGGACGAGCGGCTGAGCACCGGGCTGCGGAACCGGATCGTGCCCGACAGATAGTCGATGTCATAATCGACGTGGCGCGACATGCTAACGCTGTTAACTATGCGCTCGCTGTGCAGGCGATCGCGCGTTTCGATAACGATGCGCTCGCTGTTGGGCAAAATGTCGCGGGCGCCGAGCTGGTACGGGCCGGTGAGGCCGTTGCCCTGGATCTCGTCGCGACGGAAGCGATAGGGGGTGTCGGCGACGAACGCGGTCGCAGCGAAATTGCGCCCGCGATACTCGGCTTTGCCGCCGTTGAGCGCGCGCTGGTAGCGGGCGAGCTGCGGTTCCGAAATCCCCGTCTCGATGTCGCCGAACATCGCATAGAATTGCGGGCGTTCGAGGCGGAGGTAGAGCTTGCGCACCGACGCTGCGTCGTAGCGCGTTTCGTTGCGATCGGCGTAGATGGCATAATAGGCGCGCGGATCGATCACGCCGCCAAAGCGCGCATCGTCTTCGTCCTTGTCGCTGTCATAAGCCAGTGTCATCAACCATTTCCCGCGCACCCGGCCCTTGGCATAGAGCGCAAGGCGCGCGTCGGCGTTGAGGTCGTCGAGCGTTTCCGCCGCGGGTTCCATTCGGTCGTCAAGCGTGTTGTAGCCGATCGTCCCGGCAGCAAAGCCGACAACCGTCCACGGGCGATCGCCCGGATCGAGCCAAGTTTCGATCGTCTGCTTGCGCGTCACTTTGTCGTCGCGGAAGAGGAAATCCATCGCCAGCGTGCCCGACGCGGTGGTCGGTTCGAGTTCGATATAGGCGATGCCGTCGTCGCCATCGATTTTCCACAGCGGCTGCGCACGTTCGAGCCCGGCGAGCTGGCGCGCCTGCTGCGCGTCGGCTTCGACGGCGGGGTAATAGGGGGCAGGGACGCTGAAATCGCCGGTCAGGCCAGAACGGACCGGCTTACCGTCGCGGTCGGTCAGGCGCACCGCGATAACCGGGCGGGTGACGCCGTCGGCGACCAATACCGACCGTTCGCGGATCAGCGCCGCGCGCATCGGGGTGATCGAGTAGTGGACTTGGCGCTCCAATGCCGCGATGATAACACCGTTAAGATCCTTCACCTCGGCGGCCAGGTGGTTTTCGCCTTCGCGGATTTCCAGCCCGCGCCACAGACTGACCGCTACGCTGCCGTCGGCCGACTTGCTGGTGCCTTCAAAGGTCAGCGGGTCGGCGGCTTTGCCGTTAACACGCAGCGCGACGGTCTGGCCCGGCGTGTGCTTAACCGCGGCCCGGATCGCTTTTGAGCGCGGGTTGTGATCGGTGGCGGGGAACAGCCAGTCGATGCCCGGAGCCTGTCCGGCCAGCCAGTCGCGACCGGCTCCCGCTGCTTCGGGGTCGCTGAGCACCGTTGGCGCCACAATTAGCGCAGTTTTGGGCGCTGCGCGCGGTGCGCTGGCGATTGCACGGAAATCGGCACGTTTCAGCGCGCCGCCGCGACCCTCTACAAAACGCGAGATGGCACTGCCGGCGCTTTGCGTCGAACGGGCGCAATCGATCGCTTCGCGGTCGAGCGGCAGCGTCGACGGATCGATCTGGACAACGTGCAGGCCGGGGCGCACGCCTTCGAAATGATAGCGGCCATCCTCATCGGTGACGGTGTAACTGCCGTCCTGCAGCATCACGCGCACGCCGGCGATGCCTTCGGCCTCGCGCGGATCAACCGTGCAGCCGCCGTCGCTGATGCGGCCGATGATCGTCATCCGGTCGCCCAACTGGTCGCGTTTGATCGAAATCGTCGCTTCGGCAATATTGCTCGCCGAGCCGCGGTTATCGACGGCCGAGGCGCGGTTGAGCGCATTGCCGGGCTGCGCCGACACGATGACTTCGGCCAGATAGATCAGCAGCGCCGTGCGCGATGCGGCGATGCTCGGCACCACCACGCTAAATTCGCGGCCGTTGGCGACGATATTGGCGGTCACGCGCACGCCATCGATCCGCACCGTATCGGCGCGCAGCCGCATCCCGGCGGGCAGCACGTCGCTGACCGTCACTGCGCCGGTGTTGCGGCGCGCGTCGCGGTTGGCGACCTCGATGCGGTACTGGATCACGTCGCCCGGCACCGCGACCTGCGTTGATGTCGTTTTGCGCAGGATCAGCGGCAAACCGGGCTGATCGACCGGAATATCGACGCGTACGGGGGCAGGGCTGTTCAGCGTGAACGGATTGCCATAGCTCGCGCCGCTGATTTCGAATGGAAGCCCGTCGTCGGGGCGGCGGAAGGACGCCAGATCGGCGGGATTTGATGCCGACGGCGCGGTGAACGGGGCGGGGGGCTGTACGATCAAGCGATAGGTGCCCGGCGCCACGAACGGGAACCGATAGTCGCCTGGCGGGAAATTATAGGTCGTACCGGCTGCATCGGAGACGCTCTGGCCCGTGATGACGCTCGACGGATAGGCCGAGACGCCATCGTCGCCGAAAACCTGGACGGGCTGGCCGGTGGCGGCATCAACCAAGGTCACGCGGCTGCCGGGAACGGGGGCGCCGTCGCCGCTGTCGAACACGATGCCGAACGGGTCGACGAGGAAATTGATCGTCGCCAGCGCGACAAGGATGGCGTTCGCCTGATCGGTGACCCTAACATCGACACGGTTCGACAGCGCCTGACCGGGGTTGCCGTCATGCGTCCACTGTGCCGAAGCCGTGTTCGTGATCACCTGCGCGTGCGCCCGGGGGACCGCAGGCAGCATGGCTGCCGCGACCAGGGCGGTCACAAGGCCGAAATAGTTGGTTCCGAGTGCCATGATAGCCCCGAATGGAGCAACGGGTGGCGGTTTTTGGGCCGCGCCCGCTGCTCTATCGGTACTTCGATCAGTTGACCGTCGCGCGGAAGACGAGCGTCTGCGCTGCGCCTGCTGCGATCGTGGCGATCGTTCCCGTCACATTGGGCGCAATATAGCTGCCTCCCGCGACGCCATCGGCGTTACAGGTGCCGGCGGTAACCGTTCCGTTGAGCCGGATTGTACCTGCGTTGAAGTTGAGCTGGCCGGGTACCGCGTCATTGATGACCACCGACGTCGCCGGAACGCTGCCGCTGTTGGCGACAGCGATGCAATATTCGACGATTGCGCCGGGGATCAGCTTCGGATTCGTCGTGTTGTTAAACGGATCCGAGATGACACGGCTGGTTTTAGTGACCGCCAGAGTGGCGGTTTGTACTGTATAGTCATCATTGTCGCTATGCGACCCGTCGCGCGCAGCATCGCCGGTAACGCCCGCGATATCGGCAAAGACAGTATCTTTGCCTGCCATATTCGCACCGGCCGTTTGGGTGATGGCCGCGCCCTGGGCGCTAACCGTGCCACCTTCGCGCGCAGTGGCGCGAAGAGTGACGCCTGCGACGGCGTTGTTAGCAAGGCTTGCCGGAATATCGGCAATCACAAACAGGCGGATCGCTGTATCGACAACGAGTTCGTCGACGTAGCCGGTGAGCAGCGTGTCACCGACATCCCAGCTGCCAACCGAGCCGGTAACCGTATTGTCGCGATAAATCCGTACGTTGGTAGCATCGAATGTGTCGGTTCCGCCATGCGCCGCAGTGCCGCCTGCGATCTGCGAAGCGACAAGTGCGAAATCGAGCGTTTCGTTCGAGCTGTTGGTCAATTGGAACGTCGTGACGGCATTTGTCTGCCCCGGCACAACATTCGTGGTGACCGTGCCGACTTCTTCGACGAGCAGGTTGATCTTGCGGTCGACGACAAAATTGTCGGAGGCCGACTGCTGTCCCTGCGCAACGCCACCGACCTGATAGTCGACGGTGGCGGTATTCGTGATCGTGGTACCCGCGGTCGTCCCGGCAGCAAGTGCCGGAGTGGCGGCTAGACTTGTGATCGCCGCCAGACCGATGATGCCCACGGTGTTCAGCTTGCTGGTCATAGCTGAGCTCCTTGGCTTTGAACGATTGCCGTTTCCCCACCGCTGGCAATCTGTAAGCGGTTATTTTAATTCGCTATTTTACGACTCCTCGAAACATCAGCTTGCCGCTGCCGCCCGCCGGGATCGGTTTTTGAAAGGCCCAGCGGATGTGCGTCACGTCGCCCGGCTGCGCCGCGCGGCGCGTGCCGTCGGACATCGCCACCGTCAGTTGATCGAGTTGTCCCCAGCCGCGGCCGCCATCGATTGAGACAAGCGGCCGTGTGTCGCCGGCGTCGGCAAAGCTGACTGCCGCAGGGAGGGGGTTGGTGATGACGAACTTGTCCGCGGGCTGGGCACCGGCATTGCGATAGTTGAGCACGAAGACGAGCCGGTCGCCGGGAACGACGACCTTGGGTTCTTCGAGCAAGATCCGCTGCTTACCCTGGGCATCGGTGGACACGCGCTCGACGAACACGTCGTTGGCGAGCGCCACCTGGTTGGCGGCGAGAGCCTGTGTCGGCAACAGCGCCGCGAGAAACAGGAAAAGGGCCGTGCGCATACGCATCTCCATCAATCGATCGTGGTTTGGAAGGTGACGGTGCGGGTCTGACCGCCGGCGACGGTGCCGAGCGCGACGTTGATCCGCGTGCCGTTGTAATCGCCCGCATCCGCATCGACCGCGTCGGACTGCGGGGCGCCACCAAGCGTGATCGATCCGGGAACATAGCTGGTGTCCGCCGGGATGTTATCGGTGATCGCGAGGCCGTTGACTGACCCGCTGCCCGCGACGGTGGCCACGATCGTGTAAGTGATTGTCGCACCCGGGATCGGATCGGCGGTGCCGAGCGGATTAGTTATGACGGCCGATTTGACGAGGGTTACGGTGGCCGCCGAGACGATAAAGGCACCGGCATCGGTGCCATCGGCACCGGTCGAGCCGACAACTGCGTCGCCGCCGCCTTCGCCTTGACCCGCGAAGCTGGCTCCCGGTGCGCCGGTGCCGGTGACGGCTGCTGCGACTAGGCTAACGATCCCGCGGTTGCCATCAACGACGGTCCCTGGCGTGGTCGCAACGACAAAGACCGTCACGCTTTCGTCGGGATCGAGTTCGGGATCGTTCGCGCCCGGCGTGTAGAGCGTGTCGGTACCCGCGTCGAACACGCCGTCGCCATTGTCGATATAGATTTGGGCGACGACCGGGTCGTAATTGTCACCGCCAGCGTTGGCGATCGTGCTCAGCACGAAATTTTCGACGCCGTTGCCGTTGTTGGTGACCGAGAAGGTCAATACCTGTCCGGTTGCACCGGGGGTCGTCGGGACATCGGCTGGATTGCTCGAATCGACGGTAACGTCGAGCAGTTCATCGACGAGCAGATCGACCTGGTTCGAATCGATCGTCGTCGTACCGGCGCCGGTGTCGAAACTGGCCGAGGCGGTGTTGCTGATCGTCGAACCGGCGCGTGTACCGGCGGCTTGAGCCTGCATCGGCAGCGCAAGCGCGGCCAACAGGGCGAATATTGAACAAGAGGGTGGAAGCCGATGCTTCGCGCCCCCCACAGGCGCTGTCGTCATCACTTTAACTCCGAAAAGGTTGGTCCTTGGAGCCCTCAGTCGACGAAAAAGGGTAATTTCAGGTTAAAAAGCAGCGAGAAAGACGGGTTATGACCCAGACGGGGACAGAATGGAGGCTCGGTGCGTCGCAAAACGGGG
Organism: Sphingopyxis bauzanensis; assembly: GCF_002205675.1. GTDB lineage: Bacteria > Pseudomonadota > Alphaproteobacteria > Sphingomonadales > Sphingomonadaceae > Sphingopyxis > Sphingopyxis bauzanensis. The sequence goes on from NZ_NISK01000003.1 coordinate 242,496, forward strand.
CGCTGGCGCTAAATGCAAACGGTGCGTAAGAAGAGGCGGTTAACGCAGGAGAACAGGGGTGGCGGACGATCGGGGGAGCAAAGGCACGCGCCCGCGTTCCAATCCGCTGCATCAAATCGAGATCGACGATTTTCGCCGCGACCGGCTGCTCGCGGCGCTGACGTTGATATTCGGCGCGAGCTTTTGCCTCGGGTTGCCCTTTGCATTGCAGGCGGGCGCCGAATTCTTTCTGCCGCTGACTGCCGCGATCGTGATTGCGATCGCGCTCGTACCGTTGCTTGAGTGGCTCGAACGGCGCGGGGTGCCATCCGCGCTTGCGGCTTTCCTGTCGCTGGCGATGTTCCTGATGCTCATCAACGCCGCGCTGGCGATCATTGTCGTCCCGGCAACGGGCTGGTTCGCCCGCCTGCCCGATTCCATCCCACGGATCCAGAGCAACCTGGCGCCGCTGATCGATTTCTATTCGACGCTGCAAGGCTTTGTTGAGCGGACGCTGCTGTCGGTGGCGAGCGGGAGCGAGGCGACGGCGCTGGCGGTCGCGGCGACCGCGCCGACATCTGTCGTCGACTATTTCATCTCGGCGGCGCCATCGGCAGCGATCCAGCTGTTCTTTGCCGTGCTGGTGATCTTTTTTTTCCTTTCGGGCTGGACGCGGCTCCGCAAGGGAACGATCCGGCGCCGCGGCAGCTTCGATGGCGCGATGCAGACCGCGCGGGTGATCCAGAATGTGGTCGATGCCACCGCGGACTATCTCGCGACGATCACGATGATCAACGCGATCCTCGGGCTGTCAGTCGCGTTGCTCTTATGGGCGCTCGGGATGCCGTCGCCGTTCATGTGGGGCGGCATCGTGTCGCTGTGCAATTTCGTGCCCTATGTCGGGCCGATTGTCGCGGCGATCCTGCTTGGACTTGGCGGGTTGATGACATTCGACGCGGTCGGGCTGGCCTTGCTGCCCGCGTTGTTGTTCATCGGGGTCCACACGGTTGAGGCCAATCTGATCACGCCGCTGGTGCTGGGCAAACGGTTGACGATCAATCCGTTGCTGATTCTGGTCTCGCTCAGCTTCTGGGGCTGGGTGTGGGGTGCGCCAGGGGCGCTGCTCGCGGTACCGCTGCTGCTGATTTTGCAGACGGTGTTGCAATCGACCGGGACACCCGATCTGGCGGGATTCCTGTTCGAACGCGGGACGTTGACGACGGTCGACGAGATGCGCGATCGATTAAATCGAAGCGAAGCCGAAAGCGACGGTTGACAGGTCGGGGCGAGCGCCATATTGGCGCTGCTCCCAAGCACACGCGGGTGTAGCTCAGTTGGTTAGAGTGCCGGCCTGTCACGCCGGAGGTCGCGGGTTCGAGCCCCGTCACTCGCGCCATTCCTTGTCTTTAGGGACGGAATGGCGGCCGCGGCTTGGGATTATCCAGCACTGGAAATTGGGGACTTGGCGTCGCTCTTCAGCGGCGCCAAGTCCCCAATTCCATCCAGCGCAGCAGCGGCTTCAGCGGCAAGATCCAGACGATCCCCGCGACCAGATAGAAAATTCCTTGCACCAGCACCGGCCAAACGCCGACCCACGGCGACAGGCTGACGATGATCGCGGTCCATGCGGCGATCAGCATCAGGATCAGCAGCATCCCAACCGGTTTGCGCCAGCTCGGCTGTGGATTGTCCTGGGCGGGGTCTTGGCTCACAAACGGTCTCCACACAGGATGAATTCTTGTTCGGTCAATATGGCATCGAGCGCCATATCGGTCGATTCGCGCGGCGTCGCGTCGATTTCCTGCACCGACCAGCCCACGCCGATCCGCAACGCGGAGGGGTGCGCGGCGAAATAGCGATCATAATGGCCGCCGCCCTGACCGATGCGGCCACCTTGACGGTCGAATCCCACGAGGGGGCAAAAGATGACGTCGGGAGCAACTGCGGTTGCGTCGTCCGCGGGCTGCTGGGTGCTCCATGGTCCCTTTGTCAGCGTTTCGCCGGTCCGCCAGCGCCGAAAGTCCATCCTATCGATGCGCGCGGTGTGATGGGGCAAAGCGAGCGCCCCCGCCACGGCGAGGTCGGCGAACATTGGCAATATGTCGGGCTCATCGCCCCACGCAACATACGCGCCGACAACGGAATGATCGGCCAAAAGCTCGGTCAGCGGCGCGGGCAGCGCGCGAAATGCTGCCAGCTGCGCCATCCCGTCGAGATTGGCAGCAAAATGCTTACGCCGAAAACGCAGTCTCTCGCGCAATTTTCGTTTTTGCTGGGCCAGATCAGCGGACAAGTGGGTCATCGCCTCCTGTGCGGGTTTAGACCCGGGCGCTGGGGTGGGTTGGCGGGACCGCCGAGGTCGTTTGCTGGAAAGTCCTCTGACGCCAGTAACGTCAGGTGGGAACCATATACGTCGGACCAGGGTCCGGGCAGGGACAGCTCCCTAGGATGATGTATCGCCTCAGGGATTTTCGCAAAAGCTCGTGCCGGGCAGTACCCGCCGCCTCCTATGTAGGGGGGCGGGTGGCTGCGCTCAAGAGATTTGCTCGACTTTCGTTGCCAGCGCCTCGATCCGGTCGGCGATCTGGAGCAGCGCGCGGTCGTTTGCGGGCTTGGGTGCCGACGGCGCGACCGCGGTGGAGCGTGCCACCTCCAGTTCCTTGAGCGCCGCCTGTTCGCGGACGACCGCGGCGCGCAATTCGTCGCGCGCCGCCGCCTCGCGGCTTTCGGCGAGCGCGACGGCGGCGCGCAGCGAATCGGACTGCGGTTCGGCCTTGTCGACCTTGCCCTTGGCTTCCTGCGCATCGTCGGCGAGCATCAAAGCCGCGAACAGCAGCTGGCGAACCTCGGTCCCCCCCTGAATTCCGCGCGCTTTTTCATCGACGACGGCGGCAAGCTGGAGCAGCTGCGCTTCCTCGCCGTCGGCGCAGTGGACGTCATAGGGACGTCCAGCGATCATCAATTTGACATCAGCCACGATCCGCCTCCGCAATCAGTCGGTCCAGTTCGCCAATTACCGCCGCAACTTCGGCTTTCAGCGCCGACTGGTCGGTCGCAGGGGCAGCAATGGCGGGTGGAGACCGCTTAGGCTGGTCGGCCAGCGCCTTTTCGATGCGGCTCAGCGCGCGTTCGATACGGCCAATGGCCAGGCTGGATTCGTCGAGGTCGAGTTCCATGAGCGAAGGGTAGCAGCGCGGGGGAGGGGGTGCAATTGCCCTGTCGGTCCAAAATGCGCCGATTTTCGGTTCGCAGCGGTTGACTCCTGACCCCGCCGCCGCAAAGGGCTGTGCGCATCCAGTCGGGACGTAGCGTCCGGCGCCTGCCCAGCCATTTCCGGGGGACCAATGACACTGCCCGAACGTCAGCTCGCCAATGCTATCCGCGCGCTTGCGATGGATGCCGTCCAGGCCGCAAACAGCGGCCATCCGGGGATGCCGATGGGCATGGCCGACGTCGCAACGGTGCTCTATTCGGATTATCTGAAATTCGATCCGACCGACCCGAAATGGGCCGATCGCGACCGATTCGTCCTGTCGGCGGGGCATGGCTCGATGCTCGCTTATGCGACGCTGCACCTCGCGGGCTATGCGCGCCCGACGATCGACGACATCCGCAATTTCCGCCAGCTGCACAGCCCGTGCGCGGGTCATCCCGAGAATTTCGAGCTGGACGGCGTCGAAACGACGACCGGGCCGCTGGGGCAGGGGCTGGCGACGGCGGTCGGCATGGCGATCGCCGAACGGCATCTGAACGCGCTCTATGGCGACGATCTGGTCGATCACCGCACGTGGGTGGTCGCGGGCGACGGCTGCCTGATGGAGGGCATCAACCACGAAGCGATTGGTCTGGCGGGGCATTTGCAGCTCGGCCGGATGACCGTGCTGTGGGACGACAACAAGATCACGATCGACGGATCGACCGAGCTGTCGACGAGCGAGGATATTGCGGCGCGTTATGCGGCGACCGGCTGGCACGTCGAAAACTGCGACGGCCATGATCCCGCCGACATTCGCCGCGCCATCGATGCCGCGCTCGCCGATCCGCGCCCGTCACTGATCGCGTGCCGGACAATCATCGGGTTCGGGGCGCCGAACAAGCAGGGTACGTCGGCGACGCACGGCGCTCCGCTGGGTGCCGACGAGATCGCCGCGGCGCGCAAGGAGCTTGGTTGGACGGCCGAACCTTTCGTCATTCCGGCGGATATTGCTTCGACGTGGGCGGCGTTCGGAGAGAAGGGCAAAAGTCTTCACTCGGAATGGAATAATCGCCTCGCAAATAGCGAAAAGAAAAAAGAATTTACCGATCGTCTGAGCGGTAAAATCATTCCGGGCGATACCTTCAAAGCCTATCTTGACGGCCTCGTCGCCGAACCGCCGAAGGTCGCGACGCGCAAGGCTTCGGAGAACACACTTGGCGCGTTGACCGCCGATATCTCGGCGCTCGTTGGCGGCAGCGCCGACTTGACTGGTTCAAACAACACCAAAACATCGTCCACCAAGCCGCTGACTAAAGACGATTATTCGGGGCGCTATATCTATTACGGCATCCGCGAATTCGGCATGGCCGCGGCGATGAACGGCATGGCGCTGCACGGTGGTGTCGTGCCTTATGGCGGCACCTTTCTGGTCTTCGCCGATTATTGCCGCGCGGCGATCCGCCTGTCCGCGCTCCAGCAGCAACGCGTCGTCTACGTGATGACGCACGACAGCATCGGCCTTGGCGAAGATGGCCCGACGCACCAGCCGATCGAGCACCTGCAATCTTTGCGCGCGATGCCGAATCTGCTGGTGCTGCGCCCTGCCGATGCGGTCGAAACCGCCGAGTGCTGGGCGCTGGCGCTCGCGCAGGAAAGCCGACCTTCGCTGCTGGCGCTGACCCGTCAGAACCTCCCGCCGCTGCGTCACGACGTCACCGAAAATCTTTGTTTGAAAGGCGGTTACCGCCTTCGCGCTGCCTCGGCAGCGCGAAAGGTCGTCCTCGTCGCCACCGGGTCCGAAGTGTCGCTGGCAATCGACATTGCCGACAAGCTGGAGGCCGCGGGCCACGGCGCCGATGTCGTGTCGATGGTGTCGACCGCGTTGTTCGACGAGCAGTCCGGGGCCTATCAGGCCGACATGCTGCCTAGCGACGTCCTGACCGTCTCGATCGAGGCCGGCACGACCTTTGGCTGGGAACGCTATACCGGCCGCGACGGCCTGCGGTTCGGCATCGACAGCTTTGGCGCCTCGGCGCCGATCGACGATCTCTACGCGCATTTCGGCCTCACGGTTGATGCGATCACCCCTAAGATTTTGGCAAAGCTCGGCAATTAAGGACCGGCTGGCCCCACGCAGAAAGGATTTTTCGACATGGCAGTAAAGGTTGCAATCAACGGTTTCGGACGCATCGGGCGCAACGTAGCGCGCGCCATTCTGGAGCGTACCGACCATGATCTTGTACTGGTGTCGATCAACGACCTGGGCGATGCCAAGGCGAATGCGCGTCTTTTCCGCAATGACTCGGTTCACGGCGCCTTCAACGGCAGCGTCGAGGTCGATGGCAATGACCTGATCGTCAACGGCAAGCGCATCCAGGTGACCGCCGAACGCGACCCCGCCGCGTTGCCGCATGCCGCCAACGGCATCGACATCGTGATGGAATGCACCGGCTTTTTCACCAACAAGGCCGGTGGTCAGAAGCATCTCGACGCCGGCGCCAAGCGCGTGCTGATCTCGGCGCCCGCCAAGGAGGTTGACCTGACCGTCGTGTTCGGCGTCAACGACGACAAGATCACCGCCGATCACCTGATCATCTCGAACGCGTCGTGCACCACCAACTGCCTCGCACCCTTTGCCAAGGTGCTGCATGAAGCGATCGGGATCGAGCGCGGCCTGATGACCACGATCCACGCTTACACCAACGACCAGAAGATCCTCGATCAGATCCATGATGATCCGCGCCGCGCCCGCGCCGCCGCGATGTCGATGATCCCTACTTCGACCGGTGCGGCGGTCGCCGTTGGCCTGGTCCTGCCCGAACTTAAGGGCAAGCTCGACGGGTCGTCGATACGCGTCCCGACCCCCAATGTGTCGGTCGTCGACCTGACCTTCACGCCGCTGCGCGAGACCACCAAGGAAGAAGTCAACGCGGTCCTGAAGGAGGCGGCCGAAGGTCCGCTAAAGGGCGTCCTTGCTTATACCGACGAGCCGCTGGTTTCGATCGACTTCAACCATGATGCGGCCAGCTCGACCATCGACAGCCTGGAAACCGCAGTGATCGACGGCAAGCTGGTGCGCGTGCTGAGCTGGTACGACAATGAATGGGGCTTCTCGAACCGCATGATCGACACCGCGGGCGTGATCGCCAAATTCCTCTAAAGCCCAAAGGAAACGTCGATGACCGCGTTCAAGACCCTCGATGATATCGGCGACGTCACCGGCAAGCGCGTGCTCGTGCGCGTCGACCTGAACGTCCCGATGAACGATGGCGCGGTCGGCGACCGGACGCGGATCGAGGCGGCGATGCCCACGATCCGTGAACTGGCTGCCAAGGGCGCGATTGTCCTGTTGCTCGCGCATTTCGGGCGGCCGAAGGGCGCGAAGAACCCGACACAGTCGCTCAGCCTCGTCATGGGCGGGGTCGAGGATGTGCTGGGTCATTCGGTCATGTTCATCCCTGAATGTATCGGTGAAGGTGCGAAAGCTGGGATCGCGGTGCTCGCTGCGGGCGATGTTGCGGTGCTGGAAAACACGCGCTTCTATCCGGGCGAGGAAACCAACGATCCGGCCTTTGCGGATGCGCTGGCCGAGATCGGCGATCTTTACGTCAACGACGCCTTTTCGGCGGCGCACCGCGCGCATGGTTCGACCGAGGGCATCGCGCGGCGGCTGCCTGCCTATGCCGGTCGCGCGATGGAAGCCGAGCTGAAAGCGCTCGACGCCGCGTTGGGCAATCCGGCGCATCCGGTCGCCGCGGTCGTCGGCGGCGCGAAAGTATCGAGCAAAATTGGCGTGCTGCGCCATCTGGTGACCAAGGTCGATCATCTGATCATTGGCGGCGGCATGGCGAACACCTTCCTCGCGGCGCGCGGGGTCGATGTCGGCAAGTCGCTGTGCGAACATGAGCTGGTCGATACCGCTAATGCGATCTTCGACGCCGCCGATGCTGCGGGCTGCACCATCCACCTGCCGTATGACGTTGTGGTGGCAAAGCAGTTCGCACCCAATCCGCCGACGCGCACCGTCAATGTGCATGAGGTCGCCGCCGACGAGATGATCCTCGATGTTGGCCCGGCCGCGACCGAGGCACTCGCCGATGTCCTCAAGAATTGCCGCACTCTGGTCTGGAACGGCCCGCTCGGCGCGTTCGAGACGCCGCCGTTCGATACTGCCACCGTTGCCCTGGCCAAAACCGCCGCGGCGCTGACGCGAGAAGGATCGCTGATCTCGGTCGCCGGGGGCGGAGATACCGTCGCCGCGCTCAATCACGCTGGGGTCGCGAAAGATTTCACCTTCGTTTCGACTGCTGGCGGCGCCTTCCTCGAATGGATGGAAGGCAAGCCGCTGCCGGGCGTGGATGCGCTGAAAGCCTGAGTTTCCGCGTATATTTGCATCCCGATCGCGGGATCGCTATGCGCGCCGCCACATACGTATGCAAATCATCGGAGACGTTATGACCACCGCCAATGCTGCCATGCTCGACCAGATCAAATCGGGGCAGGGTTTTATCGCCGCGCTCGACCAGAGCGGCGGTTCGACGCCGAAGGCGCTCAAGGGTTATGGCATCGAAGCCGACGCCTTTTCGAACGACGAAGAGATGTTCGGCCTGATCCACGCGATGCGCAGCCGCATCGTTACTGCACCGTGCTTCAACGGTGAGAAGGTGATCGGCGCGATCCTGTTCGAGCGCACGATGGATGGCGATGCCGATGGCAAGCCAGTGCCGGCGCTGCTCTGGGAACGCGGCGTTGTCCCGTTTCTGAAGGTCGATAAGGGGCTGGAGGACGAAGTTAATGGCGTTCAGTTGATGAAGGCCAATCCCGATCTCGACGCCTTGTGCGCGCGTGCCGTCGCCAAGAGCGTGTTCGGCACCAAGATGCGCAGCGTCGTCAATCTTGCCAATCCGGCCGGCGTCAAGGCGATCGTCGAACAGCAGTTCGCCGAAGCGAAGCGCATTGCGGCGCACGGGCTGGTGCCGATCATCGAACCCGAAGTGAACATCAAGAGCGCCGAACGCGATGCAGCAGACCGCTTGCTGCTGGACGAAACGCTCGCCGCGCTCGATGCATGGGAGGGCGCGCCGGTGATGCTCAAACTGTCGCTGCCGACCGAGGCCGGGCTGTTCCAGCCGCTGCTTGATCATTCGAAAGTGCTGCGCGTCGTCGCGCTGTCGGGCGGCTTTGCCCGCCTCGAAGCCTGCGCCGAACTGGCCAAGAACCCCGGGATCATCGCGAGCTTCAGCCGCGCCTTGCTGGAAGACCTGCGCCACCAGATGAGCGACGACGAGTTCGACAAATCGCTCGGCGGCGCGATCAACGAAATTCACGCGGCCTCCGTGGCCTGAAGTGATGGGGCGCCTAGAATGATTGGGGGGTGGCAAGCCGTCGACGACTATATCGCCGCCAAATTGCTCGGCGATGACGACGTGCTTGCCACCCCCCTCGCCAACAATGCCGCGCATGGCCTGCCGCCGATCGATGTGTCGGCGGCGCAGGGCAAGATGCTGTTCCTGCTGGCACAGATCGCCGGGGCCAAACGCATTCTCGAAATCGGAACGCTTGGCGGCTATTCGACGATCTGGCTGGCGCGCGCGCTGCCCGACGATGGTCGGCTGGTGACGCTGGAACTCGAACCGCACCACGCGGCGGTGGCGCGAGCAAACCTTGAGCGCGCAGGCGTGTTGACCAAGGTCGATATTCGGGTCGGTCCAGCGGTCGATAGCCTGGCCGCGATGACCGACGACGCGCCGTTCGATTTTGTTTTCATCGACGCCGACAAGCAGAGCAATTCGCATTATGTGCGCGAGGCGATCCGGCTCGGGCGTCCCGGCACGACGATTGTTGTCGACAATGTTGTGCGCGAAGGTGGGGTGCTGGAGGTCGATAGCGACGACGAGAAGATCGTCGGCACCCGCGCGCTGTTCGACATGCTGAGCGCCGAGCCGCGGCTCGACGCGACCGCGGTGCAGACGGTCGGGGCGAAGAAGTGGGACGGGTTTATATTGGCGCGCGTTCGCTGAGCGGACGTTTCATGTTCGGTCATCCCGGCGAACCCGAGGACACCTTTGTTATAACTCGGCGGTGACCGGGCTGCGGGTTGTCGTTCACAAAGTCAAGGATACCCGTGAGCGACCCATGGAGAGTGGCATGGACCTCCCCGCGCCTGTCGCCGGGATAAAGGACGATCTTGCCGACAAGCGAGCGTATATCGGATGAAGCATCGAGCAGCGTGTCGGGATCGCCAAGCGTCTCGGTGAGCCTCGCAACCTTGCGCTTATAGATTTCCGCAATGCCGGGATGCACGTCGGGAACGTCCTGCGGCGCTTCCGCGAGCCGCGCGCTGATCTCGACCCGCTCGCGTTCGAGTTCGGCCATGCGTGCCTTCATGGAGGGCTGATACAGCCCGTCCTCGATCGCGGCCATGATGCCCGCAACCGCCTTGTCGACCTTCGCGAGCGCCCGCCGGTCGGCGTTGGCCTGTATCCGTCGCTCGCGGTTCTCGCGATTAATATGCGCAGCATAAGCCGCGACAGCAGCTTCGATCTTGTCAGCCGACACCAGCCGCTCGGCGATACCGGCAAGCGCACGGCGTTCGATTTCTTCACGCCGGATGGTCCGGCCGTTGGAACAGTTACGGCTGCGATGATGGCCGACACAGCCATAGCGATCACCGACGACGACAGCATAGGTTCCGCCACAAGTGCCGCATTCGAGCAGCCCGGAGAGCAGATAGGCTGGACGGCGCAGCCCTTGCGCGCTCCTCGACTGCGCCGCTTCCTTGACCAATGCGTAGCGCTCGGCAAGCATCTGCTGTTGGCGCTTGACCGCTTCCCAGAGCGCATCGCTGACGATGCGAAGCTCGGGAACCGCATTCCTGATCCATTCGGATTCAGGATTGAGCCGGGTGACCTCCTTGCCGGTGTTCGGGTCTTTCACACTATGCTTGTGGTTCCAGACGCGCACACCGACATATAGCTCGTTGTTGAGGATGCCGGTTCCCCGGCGCACATCGCCGCGGATGCTCGTGTCGCGCCACGGCTTTCCTGCCGGGCCTGCGATGCCTTCGGCATTGAGGTCGCAGGCGATGGCGCGTGGGCTCCTGCCCGCCGCGAACTCGCGTAAGATGCGTTCGACAATCAGCGCCTGGGCCGGATCGATCTCGCGTTCGCCACGCACCAGCTCGCCTTCGCAGTTCAGCCGCCGGACCATGCGATACCCATAGCCGACCGCTCCGGCAGAGAAGCCCTTCTCGACACGCCCGCGCAGACCGCGATGCGTCTTCTTTGCGAGGTCTTTCAGGAACAGCGCGTTCATCGTGCCCTTGAGCCCGACATGCAGCTCGGAGATTTCGCCTTCGGCAAGCGTGATGAGCGGCACGCGTGCGAACTGCAAATGCTTGTAGAAGGTCGCGACATCGGCCTGGTCGCGCGACACCCGGTCGAGCGCTTCGGCGAGCACGATGTCGAACTTCCCCGCCTGCGCATCGGCGAGCAGCTTCTGGACACCGGGTCGCAGGATCATGCTCGCGCCCGAGATGGCGGCATCCTCGAAACTCCCGACAATCTGCCATCCTTCGCGTTCAGCGCGCTCGCGGCAGATGCGCTGCTGGTCAGCGATCGACGCGGCATTTTGTTGGTCGGAGGAATAGCGGGCATAGAGCGCGGCGCGGATCATCATGTCTTCCTTTCATGTGGCGGGACAAAGCCCCGCACAGCCGGTTAAGACAGTGTCCTGTGCGAACACCCTATGGTCAATGCTTTGGCGCCTTCGGGTTTTTCGGTGCGACGTCATTGTCGTTGGCGGCTTTTCGGGCATTGATGTGCTCGCGCGCGATGTGTCGTCCGATCGCCTCTGCGATGCGCGTCAGGGCCGCGTCAACGGCGGCAGGAGCAAGTGCGGAAGAGTTGTCATTCGCGGCCGTGAGCGGCCGCGAACGCGGCGCTTCGTCCTTTTTCATACCGGCCCATCACCGATGGGCCGATTGTCATTCTCGGCGCGGTAGCCGGGCGGATCGGCGATCCACCGATTGATGGCCGACTCCCGCCACCCGGCACCGTGGACGCTGATACGCACCTGCTCCGGGAAGGTGCCTTCGGCGATTTTGCGGTAGAGGGTGGACCGGGACAGTCCGGTGCGATTGAGAACGGTCGGTAGGCGGATGATCCTATCGGAGACGGGCATGGCAATTACTCCATCGGCTGGCTTCGGTTGGGCTCCCCTGGGTATAGAATTGGCGATCCGAACTAATCGCGCAAGAGTGCCAAAAATGGTGCCAACTGCCCTGTCGTGTCCTGTCGTTTCTTGTCGTTTCTTGTCGTTGCCCAGCGTGCGATATTTGGGCCGAAATTAATTTCCCATGCTGTCCCAGCGAAGACGTTTGGTGCCAAGATTGGCACCCTCCCGAGTAGCCCTAGACTGAAAGGGCCGATTCGACTCGGCCCTGTCTGTTGCGTGAAGCAATCTATTTTCGAGCAGAGATCGGCAGGTTTGCGCCTAAGCCTGCCGTTCCGGACGTATTCGCGCCAGACCCGAAAGCGGTCATTTGTCTTCTCGTTGACGAGTGGCGGCCTTGCCCTCACACTGCTCTTCTCGAGCCGCTTTAGAGCCGTGTTAGCAAGCCGATCTATTGCGCGTTGCGATGGCGCGTGAGCGGGACAATCGGCCACCAGTGGAGAGGACCGAGCTTTTCAATAACTTGAGCGGGGCCCAAGAAGTTCAGGACCATTTTGGCAGGACTGCTGCGCAGTCGGTTTCTCTCACCACTTCCTTTTGCTAGCCTGCTTTGCTGAGGGGTGAGCCGTGTACATTTCAGAGATAAAGATCGAGAATTTTCGGCCATTCGGCGCTGCGGAAAAGGCGTTCGTTTTGCCGCTAAACCCTGGCCTTACCGCGCTAATTGGCGAAAACGATGCGGGCAAGACCGCGGTCGTCGACGCGCTGCGGCTGGTATTGGGGACGCGCGATCATGACTTACTGCGCCTCGACCCGGTTGACTTTCACCAGGCCGCACCCGAGGCCGACCGCGCCGAGCAAATTTTGATCCGTCTGACATTCCGCGGGCTCACTGTTGCCGATCGCGGTGCCTTCGCAGAATATCTCACCTATGAGGGCGAGGGCGCGGCGGCCGAGACGGCGCTCATCGTCACCTGGATAGCCAAGCGCAATAGCAAGGAAGGAAGCTCGCGCCGGGTGCTGCCCCCCGAATGGCGCACCGGCGCCAAGGGCGACGGCCCTCTGCTCGATTTTGGGGCGCGCTCGCTGCTCACCGCGACATATTTAAGGCCGCTGCGCGATGCCGAGCGTGCCATGAGCGCGGGCCGGGGCTCGCGGCTTTCGCAGATCCTTCAGCATACGAAGGAAATTCGCGAGACGGGCGAAGCGTTTGACCGTGACGCCAACCCGCCCGTCGACCCTGCAGCGCTCAGTGTCCTGGGGCTAGGCGACTATTCGAGCCATTTGTTCGGCGAAAACGCGGGGATCAAACAAGCACGCAAGCGGCTCAACGAAGACTATCTCGCGCCGCTCTCATTTGCGAATGACCTGCTGCTCGCGCGGATAGGGATCGCCGGCGGACAAGAAGATAATCTGCGACTTCGCCAGCTCCTCGAAAAGTTCGAACTTGCCTTGACGGCCTCCGCCGACGCCGACAGCGCGCACAGCCGCGGTCTTGGATCGAACAACCTTTTGTTCATGGCCTGCGAATTACTGTTGCTCGCTGCCGAGAGCGATGGCTTTCCGTTGCTGCTGATCGAGGAGCCTGAGGCGCATCTTCATCCGCAACGACAACTTCGCCTGATGTCCTTTCTTCAACAGCAGGCCGAAAAGCAGCGCGCGGATGGACAGCGAATCCAGATCATCGTGACGACCCATAGCCCGAACCTCGCTTCCGACCTCCGCCTCGACAATCTTGTGCTCATCGAAGGCGCGCGCGCCTTTCCGCTGGGGCATGGCAAGACCAAACTCAGCAAGTCCGACTATCGCTTTCTCGAACGCTTCCTCGACGTGACCAAGGCGAACCTGTTCTTTGCACGCGCGGTGCTGATCGTGGAAGGCGATGCCGAGACGATTCTGCTCCCGGTGATCGCAAAGTTGCTCGACCGCGACCTCCACCGGCATGGAGTTTCGCTCGTCAATGTGGGAGGCGTCGGCCTCGGCCGTTACGCGCGCATCTTCATGCGGTCTGACCCCGAAACGGACGGGGTAATCAACATCCCTGTCGCCTGCGTTACCGACATGGACGTGATGCCCGACATGGCGCCGTGGATCATCGGCAAGCTCGAGCCGGGCCTGCCCGTGCCCACCATACCACCTTCCCGCCGGCAATGGCGACGCAAGGCCGATTTTCCGGGCGCCGGACTGGACGTGCGCCGCACAGCGCGCCGCGAAAAAGCCTCGGAACAGCGCGTTGAAACTTTCGTCTCCGACGAGTGGACGCTCGAATATGATCTCGCCTTCCACGGCCTCGGCAAGTTGGTGTGGCGTGCGGCGGCGCTGGCGCTCGCCGACGACCAATTGAATGCCGGCACCGCGGTGAAGGCCGATGTGATCGGCGCGGCTGATGCCGCCTACGGTGCGCTCGCGGGAGCCGGGCACGATCAACCGACGCTCAGCTCGCATATTTACGCTCAATTCGAGGTCGAAAAAGCGTCGAAGGCGATTGCCGCGCAATATCTTGCCGAGATACTCGAGGACGCGTTCAAGGCCGGCGCTCTGAATGCGGGCGCGCTGCGCGCGCTGCTGCCGCCCTATGCCGTGGCGGCGATCGCGCATGTCACCGTGCCATTCGACGACGCCGGCGGCGCGGCTGCCGCAGGCGGGGTCCCTGCCGACCCGATCGCGGCGGGCTGAACGCATGTTCGACGATTTGATCCGCGAGCAGGATGTGCCTTGGGCCGCCAGCCTGATGGGACTGGGCCCCAACGGATTCGCACCGGTGGATGGCGACGAAAGCCGCTTCCAGGCAATGCGGAGGCTCGATAGCGTCGATTTTGAGGCGTGCCCCGGCAGCGGCAAGACCACACTCCTCGTCGCCAAGCTTGCCGTGCTGGCCGTGCGATGGCCACATCGGAAGCAGGGCATTTGCGTTCTGTCGCACACAAACGCGGCGCGCAACGAGATTGGGACGAAACTTGGCAACTCGGCGGCGGGGCTTGCACTGATGCGGTATCCGCATTTCGTCGGGACGATCCATTCCTTTGTGAATGAATATTTGGCGCTGCCGTGGCTCAGATCAAATGGACTCAACGTCCGCTGCATCGATACGCAGATCGCGCTCGCGAAGCGTTGGTACGAATTGCCGTACACAACGCGCATCGCGCTGGAGCGAAGCCACCTGACGCCGGCTGCGATGGCCTATGACGGTCCTGACTATACCGGCGGCAAGGTCGGCAAGTTCGGGCCTCACACACCGACGGGCCAGCTCATAATCGCGGCCCGCCGCAAGTTTAGCGAGCAGGGCTATTTCTGCTTCGACGAAATGTTCGTCTGGGCCAATGACCTGCTCGACCGGCGACCTGAGGCAGCCCATGATTTGCGCCAGCGCTTCCCGCTAGTCTTCATCGACGAAGCCCAGGATAACAGTGAAGAGCAGTCGGCGCTGCTGCACCGCATCTTCTGTGCGGGCGACGGACCGGTGCGCCGGCAGCGCTTCGGCGATTCAAACCAGGCGATTTATGCAAAGCCGGGCCTCGCCGGCGCCGAGACCGATCCATTTCCCGGCGCCGCCGTCCACCCCTTGCCGCGCAGCTATCGTTTCAGCCAAAGCCTTGCCGACGAGGTGAAGGGCTTCGGCGTCACGCCGCAGGCGCTTGTCGGCGCCGGTCCGCCGCCACACATCGCAGCCGAGCCGAAAATGCCTGCGATATTCCTGTTCGACGACGCATCGGTGCAGTCGGTCCTTCCGAAATTCGGTGCGCATCTCGTCGCATCGTTCGACGCGGCAGCACTCGCGGCCGGCACATTTACTGCGGTCGCCGGGGTGCACGAACTCGATCAAAATGGCCGCGTGCCCCACGCGATGGGGCATTATGTCCCGAGCTATGATCCAAGCTGCGCGCGGCGGGAAACGGCGCCGGATCGCTTCGCCCAATATCTCGCGCGAGCGCGCTTCGAGACGGCGGGCTCAGGAAACACCGAACGGCTGATCAACGCGGCTGCGGCGGCGCTGCTAGCAGCGAGCGAACTTGCTGGGGGAACGCATGGCAGGATTGCTCGAAAATCCCCGCATCGCCGGATGCTCGACTATCTCGCCGATAGCGATGCTCGCGCCCATTACCTCGCGTTTCTGGAGTTGATCCTATCCGGTCGCGGCGAATTCGCCTCCCCCGACTGGGAGGTTAATGGGCTTCCCCTCGCGGTGGAGATTGTCAAGGTTCTGAGCGGCACTGCAGCGCTTGGCGCCGCCGCCAATGCCTTCCTCGCCTGGCCGCCCGTACCGGCTCAAACGGACCAAGAGGCGATATTTGCGCGCACCGACAATCTCTTCGCTTACCCTAGCGAAGCGCCGGAGGTACATATACGCCTAGGCTCGATCCACTCGGTGAAAGGCGAGACGCATACCGCTACGCTCGTCCTCGACAGCTATTATTATAATCATCACCTGAGCGAGCTCAAGCCTTGGTTGCTGGGTGCGAAGGCGGGCGGATCGATGGTGAACAACCGCGGCCGGCAGGTGTTCGAGGGCTCGCGTACCCTGGGGCGGCTGAAACTCCATTATGTGGCGATGACCCGTCCAACGCATCTTCTGTGTGTCGCGATGCGCAAGGATGTCTTTGACGCAGGGGAGCTCGATATTTTGACGGGTCGCGGCTGGGAGGTCATAGACTGTTGTGCCGCCGCGGAGCCGGCGGAGCCCTAGCTAGCTCTTCGCCCTACGCGCGCGTTCAAATATGTCGACGATGTGTTCACCTGCGTACCGCAACCGCCGCCGGGCGTTTGCCATCGGACCTCACCGGTGACTTGGCTGGGCAAAAGTCTTGAGGCATGGCTTAGCGTAGCCATCCGGTTCTGGAATGACAGCTAATGCGTCCCGCTTAAGATGCGGCCAAGAAGAGTCGGGCGCAGGAGGCTAAGGGGCTGGCGTTGACTCCGGCTCTTCGGCCGCCATCGTGGCCTGCTCGGTGAGCCATGCGAGGTCGGACCAGAACGGCACCTCGATCCGCCCGAATGGCGATCCGTCGTCCCACGGAAAAATGGCCCCAGTCAATAGAATGCGCTGAACATGCGTAACGAGAACATTAAAGGCGGCCGGCTCAGGATAGCTGGTTCCGGGCTCCCATAAGGCTTTTAGGTCCGCCCGGAACAGTGCGAACCATTTTGCCAGTCCTATTGCATCAAGAGCCTGCCAAAAGGGAGCAATGTTGGCGTCTCCGGCTTCGCTCTTGAAGCTCGCAGCCGCGCATGCGGCCGATTCGAGCAACTCGATGGTCGGCAGGATCGCGGCAGGTAGCAGGCCATCGACATCGTTTTCGCTCATCCAATAGCCGCGGCGCGCATCAACGAGCCGCGCGGGCAATGCATCGAGAGCGCCGAGAAAGATGTTGCGATAATGATCGCGCATATCGCTGGCGAACCGGCAATGTCCGTCCGCCACCATGTAGGATTTCCAAATCCGCAACGCGTGCGGAAGAATGAACCGGTTGACCCCGCCGGTGATGGCATCGACTCCTTTGGCGAAGACGGTACCAATCACATGATCGGTGCCGAAGCGCGCGAACTGGCTGATCAAGATGCTAGCGGCTGCCGCGAATAGAGTGTCGTCGGGCGCGAGCAACATGGCGACTGCGTCGGGATGCAGCACCATTACGATGCCTTGTCGCCCGTTCTCCTCGACGGGAACATTATAGGCGGCGCTCCATCCATCCGTTGCAGGACGGATAGGCTCGCCATCGTCGAGTTCTCCCCGGTCGATCGTGGCTAGCCGGTGGGCATAGTCCGCAGGCGCCACGATCCGGATCAGGGCGTCTGTATTGAAGCGTTGCCGGGCATACCCCGTAAGTTGACCCAGGATCGGAGTGAGCGCGACGACTGCTTCGCTGTCGAGATAATCTGTCGAGAACTGGATGTCCGGACCCTGCCGATGACGCCATTCACCGGCGTCTTGCGGGACGTCGGAGTTTTCACCTGCCTCGATCTCGGCTCGAAACTCGCTTGCGGCTTCTGCCAGACCTTGGTGGATGGGATCGAGGGCTTCAGTGCCGATCCTCGTCCGAAGATCCTGAAGTTCATTGTCGGTATAGGCACTCACGAAAAAGTTCAGGCAATGCGACGCCGCCAAGACGTTGAAGTCTGCCAGAGCGATCGATGCGGGGCATTCGCCGCCGATCAGCATGCGCGATGGCGTGAGCGGCATCAGGACGGCGATTAGGCTCTCCGCGTCGAAGCTGAAAATCGTTCCACTCCTCCCGGCCTTGTCGAACGCTAGGCTGATAAAGTCGGGGAGAACGAAGGTCGATTGGTCGATATCAACGATGCGCCAGTCGAGCTGGCGCAATATTTCGATCCGACCTTCAGGAATCATAGCGCCGGAAAGCGCCTTTACCTGGGCGTCCTTGGCGATCGCCCCCGCTCTCTCTCGAAAATCGTCGATCGCGGCCGTTAGGGCTTCGGCAGCCTCCTCGAAGCCCGTTTCGGCATTTTCGCGGAGCATCATATAAGCGATCGCTTCAATCACCGGACGCGGCAAACCGAGTTGCGAGAGCGGATGACGTTCGTCCACTGCCTTCGCTAACCGCTCCCGAAACAAGTCTGATGGAGCCGGGCCGCTAGCGCCCATCATTCGCGCTATCTGCTCGCTGCTCCCCAGCAGATCGTCGACAAACTCGGCGAGGATCGGGGCGGAAGCCCTGAAGACGCCACGCAGATGGTCGCCGCGGACAATGAGATGTGCCAAGACCTCGGCGGGAGCGTCGGGGTGTATGGCACCCGGCGTCGCGCCCAAAAGAGATTTGAGGTCTCGATTGAACGGCCCATTCTCATGCCGCGTCATGATATCGTCGAGCGTCTCAGTCCCGTCGCTCGAAGGAACTGAATAGAAATAATCCTCGGCCGCCACATTGGCGATCGAAGAGCGAAAATGCTTCTCGCGCCGAAACACATGGACCTGCGCCGTGCGCGAGTCAGGAATGGCAAAGGATTGCAGCACTGCCTGCGGAATATAGTGCTGGTTTTTTCCAGCCATTCTTCTCAGCCTTTCGGATAGCGCATCATGACGGTGCGTCGATTTAAAAGCCATAGAATTCCGTGAAAGCGGAACCGCGCGTCAGCAGGCTGGAGCCGATCTGGAAACTCGCTCATCACATTTGAGAGTTAGTCCGTACGCGGGGGGCGCCAGATATAGGATGCGCCAACGGTAGCTTTGTGCCTTATTCTTCCAAAAGACGCCTGACCGCAACCGGCCAGTTTGGCCCAAAATACGACATTGATTGGACATCCCCACCCACTCAAGAACTTTTCAGCAGAGCAGACCCGGCGGGAGCCGGAGTGGAGGACAATTGTCTGAGTGAAGTAGAATTCCCGCTTCACATGAAAGGCAAACAGGTTCGGCGTCCCGCCTGCGGCGGCCGCGCTCTATTCCGCTTCGCTCAACCGAGCCACCGCTTCGCGCCGTCTCGTCGGCTTCGCCGTGACGATCGCTGACGCATCGGGCCGGAGTTTGGCTCCGGCCCAAAGGTCATCGCGCATTCCGCGCGATGGCATGGGCCTCCGGCCGTGCGGAGTGGTCGTCGCTCTCCTCTGAGGCCCGCCCGGCAGCGCGCAACCCCTGCGGGGTCCTCCACTTCGTTGCAGCCCTTCGGGTGCGCTCTGCCTTGCAGGCGGGCCTCTCCGGTCGCTCTCGCCGCCCACCCCGCTCAGCCGGGGCTGCGGTGGTTAGGAAGAGCAAAGGAGATGGCATGAATGATTTGTGATCGGCCTTGGTGCTCGGCGTCGTGGCGTTTGCTACGGTGTTGGGCGAGGCGGATAGGTTGCAGGCTGGATCGGCATCTTAGGGCTTTGGACCCTGTAAAGGAGATTACCCGCCGCCTGCCGCCGAACGACCAGCTTGAGGCCCGACTTGCGTCGGTGACCTCGTATAGGAGTTTGGCCGGGCCGTTCACACCCGCCCTTTGCCTGGGTGGGTTCCGCCTCACCCAACGAGCGGGAGAATAGCCATGTCTTATATCGGAGTCGACCTTCATCAAAACAGCATCACGGTGTGCCGACGCGAGGCGGACGGCACGGAAGCGTTCGAGACCTTGACCCTGTCGCCTGGCGATATGGATCGCTTTTGCGGCAGCCTCGACGCCGATGACGAAGTGGCGATCGAGGCGACCGGCAACAGCGCCTGGTTCCGTGACCAGATCTTGCCCTGTGTGGGCCGGGTGGTGGTGGTCAACCCCAGTCAGTTCAAGGTGATCAGGAAGTCGGTAAAGAAGACCGATAAGAACGACGCAGCGGCGCTCGCGCTGTTCCTGGCCAAGGACATGCTGCCCGAAACGCGGGTGAAGACGAGCGCCGAGACCGAACTGGCTTCGCTGGCGCACACCCGCGATCTGCTGGTCAAGCAGCGCACCCGGCTCTTGAACAAGATCCACGCGCTGCATGTCGGCAAGGGGCTCAAGCTGAAAAAGGAAAGCCTCGGCTCGAAGCGGGGGCTCGCCGCGATCGACATGGCCCTGTTCTCGACTTGCGAGCAGGTCGAGATCACGGTGCTGCGTGAGACCGCGCTGTCCCTGACTGCAAGCCTCAAGCAGCTCGACACCGAGATCGAAAAGCACGCCTCGGCGCTCACCGGCTATGAGGGGATCGTCTCGATCAAGGGCGTGGGCCCACGCTCAGCCGCCGTTCTGCTCGCGGCTATCGGTAACGTCCATGACTTCGAAAGCGCCGACAAGCTCGCCGCCTACTTCGGCATGGTGCCGCGCGTTGCCCAGTCGAACGAGACCGACCACCGCGGCCGGATCACCAAGCGCGGCAACAAGCTGGCGCGCACCACCCTCGTCCAGTGCAGCCTCGTCGCCACGCGCTACTCGCCATACCTCAAGAACTTCCACGAGCGCATCCGCCAGCGGCGCGGCACCGGAAAGGCCATAATCGCCACCGCCCGAAAGCTGCTCTCCATCATCTACGATACCCTCCGCAATGGATGGGTCTTCGACGACTTCACCCAGTTCCAGCGCAGAGAAAATCTCAGACCCGCTGGACAATCATCATAGGAGACAAGTCATGGAACTCAAGCATATCGAACTGTCGCAGCTTTCGGTGTCGCCCGCCAACATGCGCGGGGTCGCGAAGAAGCCCGACCTCACGAACATCCTGCCGTCGGTGCGGGCGCGCGGTATCCTCGTACCGCTGATCGTCAGGCCGGGAACGGAGGAAGGCTTATACGAGATCGTGGCGGGCAAACGGCGCTATCATGCGGCGCTGACCGTTGCCGAAGAACAGGACGGCATCGATCCGCTGCCCTGTGCGGTGATGGAAGCCGGGGATGATGCGGCGGCGCTCGAAGCCTCGCTCATCGAGAATATCGCGCGCCTCGATCCCGATGAGATCAATCGCTGCGAATCCTTTACCCGGCTTGTCCGCGAAGGCCGGAGCGCCGAGGACATTGGCCTGACGTTCGGACTCACGTCGTTGCAGGTGAAGCGCACGCTGGCTGTCGGCAATCTCTTGCCCCGTATCCGTAACCTCTATCGGGCCGACAAAATCGATGCCGTGACCATGCGGCATCTGACCCTCGCCACCAAAGCGCAGCAGCGCGAATGGCTGGCGCTGGTCGATTGCCCGGAGAAGCATGCGCCCACGGGATCGAGCTTGAAGGCATGGCTGTTCGGGGGAAGCGCGATTTCGGCCAAGGTCGCGATGTTCGACCTTGGCGACTACACCGGCGAGGTCATTTCCGACCTCTTCGGTGAGGACAGCTATTTTGCCGACGCCGATGCTTTCTGGACCGCGCAGATGGCCGAGGTCGAAAAACAGGCCAGCTTCTTTCGCGATAGCGGCTGGGCCGATGTCGTCGTCATGGAGCGCGGCGCCCATTTCAATTCGTGGGAGCATGAACGCTGCCCGAAGAAGAAGGGCGGCAAGGTGTTCGCCACCATCAGCCATCGCGGCGAGGTCGCCATCCACGAAGGCTATATCACCGCCAAGGAAGCGCGGCAGCTCGCCAAGGGTGAGACGGATACCCCCAAGCCCGTGCGTCCCGAAGTCAGCGCGGCGCTCGGCAATTATATCGACCTCCACCGCCATGCTGCCGTACGCGCATCCATGCTGTCCGAGCCGGGAATCGCCCTGCGCATGATGGTCGCCCACGCCATCTTCGGATCGCCGCTATGGCGGGTCGATGTCGAGAAGCAGCGCGCGGCGAGCGATGCGATTGCCGAGAGCGTCGAGGTGTCGGCGAGCGAGGCGGCGTTCGACAAGGCGCGCCGTGCGGTGCTCGACCTGCTCGGCTTCGATCCCGAAGCGCCCACGGTGGTTGGCGGCTATGATGGCGAGCATGGTGTTGCCGGGCTGTTCGTCCAGTTGCTCGCGCTGTCCGATGACTCGGTGGTGGGTATCCTGCCCGTCGTGATGGGCGAGACGCTCAGCGTCGGAAGCGCCGAGGTCGAGTTGCTGGGCCAGATCACCGGCACCAACATGCGGACATGCTGGAACGACACGACTGTGTTGCCCGACCTTATTCGCGACAAGCAATTGCTCAATGCCGTCGTCGCCGAGGTTGCGGGCACCGACGCGGCGGAGGCCAATGCCGGGGCGACCACGAAGGTGCAGCGCGGTATTCTTGTCGATTGTCTCACGGGTGGCAATGGCCGGGCGAAGGTCGAGGGCTGGCTTCCCCGCTGGTTCGCCTTTCCGCCGTCGGGCTATACCGAGCGTGGCGGCATCGGCTGTGTCGAGCGGAGCGATCGTGTCGCGCCGCTGCTCGACCCGGCACATGTCGAAAACGAACCGGAACTTCGCGAGGCGGCTTGATGATTAGCGGCGTATAATTGGGGGAACGGGTCCGCCCGTTCCCCCAGATTTTTGGCCCGGCGCAAAGCGCCGGGCAATCTGTTCTTGCCAAGTGACGGGCATTGCCCGAAGATTCCTGGCCCATGCGAACCGACGTCGATCATCTTCCCGCCGCCAAGCAGCGCGAGCTTGAGCGCATCGTCGAAATCATCTTCGACGAGTTCGGGCAGGCGACCGAAAATGCGACCGGGCGCCGCAAGGGCGCCCGCATCTTGAAGATCATCCTGTTCGGATCGCACGCACGCGGCGACCATGTCGATGCGCCGCTGTCGGCGAACCAGTATAAATCGGACTACGACATTCTCGTCATCGTCAGCCAGAAGGAGCTGACCGACCGCGCTGCTTATTGGGCGAAAGCCGAGGAACGGCTCATTCGCGCCTATACGATCGAGAAGACGCTTCGGACGCCGGTCAATTTCATCGTTCACTCGCTGCACGAAGTGAACGACGGTCTCGCGCATGGGCGTGTCTTCTTCATGGAAGTCGCGAAAGACGGGATCGCGCTCTATGAGGCCGATGACCGGGAATTGGCGACGCCGAAGCCGAAGACGCCACAGCAGGCGCTGGAAACAGCGAGGGAATATTTTGAAGACGGCTTTCCGTCAGCGATGAAGCGGTATGAAGGCGCCCAATTCTACCTTCAAAAAGGCTATTTGAAGGACGCTGCATTCGACCTGCATCAAGCCACCGAGCGCTTATACGTCAGTCTGTTGCTCACGCTGACCTATTACACGCCTTACAACCACAATATCGCCTTTCTGCGCTCGCTCGCCGAAGGACTCGACCGACGCCTCTTCGGCATCTGGCCCGAGAGCAATCGCCGCGAGCGCGCGATGTTCCAGAAGCTGAAGGAAGCCTACACGAAGGCCCGCTACAGCAAGCATTACAGGATCAGCGCAGAGGAACTCGCTTGGCTCGGCGAACGCGTCGAGGAATTGGGCCGCGTCGTTCATCAAGTCTGCACAGACAAGATCGCCGAACTCGAAAAAACGGCGCACGCATAAATGGCGCGCGCCGCCCGACTTGCCGGGATTCCCGGATTCTGACATAATCGCACCCACGGGATGGAATGACTGGCGGCCATCCCGAGGAACGTCCTGCCAGCATCATGCAGGTCCGGCCGCGAAGGTCGGGCAGTTGCTGTAGCCCGCGCTAGCGGCACACAGCGGACACCGCTTGCACATCCGCGCATGAATGCGCGGACCGCCAGTGTGCGAGCTGCAAATGAATACCCCGAAATCGAAAGCAAACGACGTTTACGCGCGCGAAGTCGTGATGGCGCGCGTCGGCCATCTCATCCGGCGCAAGCAGCAGGAGGTCGAGCGCATCACGCGCATACTGCGCGCCTGCTTCGACCCCGACGCGGTGCAGGCGCCCGAGCCGGGCGAGATCCGGCGCATCATCCTGATCGGTCCCTATGCGCGGAAGAATTGGTACGAAGACGAGGATACGATCAATTTTTCCGATTACGAGTTCTGGGTCGTCGTCAATCATCCGCTGTTCAAGGAAACGGAATGCTGGACCCGCGCCCGCGATGTCATCGACCGCGAGCTTGGCAACCGCTGCGCGGTCGGCCTTGAATTCTACTCCAAGGTCGACATCCGTGTCGCCAAGGCCGAGCGCGACACCTTCATCCTCGACCGGATCGAGGCGGGCATCACCCTCTATCGCGCGTCGCGCGACGCGCCCTTGCCACGCGAGCGCAAGGGGGCGCGGTCATGACCGCGCCCGCCACCACCTTCGACGCTTTCTGCCGGGCCGAGCAGGCGATGCTGCTGCGCTATTTCCGGAGGCGCGTCGGCCGCGACGCGGCTCCCGACCTTGTGCAGGAAGCGTTCATGCGCGTGCTCCGTTCCGGCGCCTTCGACCGGATCGACTATCCGCGTCCCTATCTGCTTCGCACCGCGCGCAATCTGGTCTTCGAGCGGTCGCGCCGAAAGGCCCGCGAAGGGGCGGTCCTCTATCCGTTCGATGAGACATGCGACGCCGCCCTGCCGCCCGAGCAGATGCGGCGCATGGTCGAGCTGGATATCCGCCGCGCCTTTCGGCCAACACTGCTCGCCATGCGACCGCGGACCCGCCGCATCTTCCTGATGAGCCGGCTCCGGCAACAGACCTATCGCGAAATCGCCGACGAACTCGGTATCAGCGTCAAGTCCGTCGAAAAGCATATGACCCGCGCGCTGGTGCGATGCCGCAAGGCATTCGCTGCGCGATATGCTTGATGCAGCGGCGACATCGGTGCATGTCGCGGATCGATAGAATACTATCGATCTGCATCGCATTGGAGGCGCAAATGGAAGATACCGAAACGCTCGTCACGCTGACGGCGGATATTGTTGCCGCGCATGTGAGCAACAACAGCGTCGCCATATCGGACATAGCGCTCGTCATCCGATCGGTGCACGAAGCGCTGTCGGGACTTGGCGCCACAGCCGAGCCCGAAGTCAAACAGGAACCGGCGGTATCGATCCGGTCATCGGTGAAGCCCGATTACATCGTCTGCCTTGAGGACGGCAAGAAGCTCAAGATGCTCCGTCGTCATTTGATGACGCACTACAACATGACGCCCGATGACTATCGCGCCAAATGGAACCTGCCGAAGGACTATCCGATGACCGCGCCCAACTATACCGAGAAGCGCCGCGCGCTTGCCAAGGAAATCGGGCTCGGCACCAAGGGACGCGGCGGCAGGCCCAAGAAGGCGCCTGTGCGCCGCCCGGCCGCGAAATAATCCTCAGGCCGCTTGGTCGGCCTGGCGTTCGAGCGCATCGGCGATCATCGCCGCGAGCGATTCTTCGGCGCGGATGCGCGCAACCGGGTCTTTGGCGTCGAGATCGCGCCGCACCCATTGCGGCGCGCGTTCGACCACCCGGAGAATGGTGTCGGTCAGTTCGCGCGTCATGACGCGCCTATGGCATTGCGGTCGCCGCACGGCAATGTCTCCGCGGCGAACGCCCGCTTGCCGCGGCGTCGCCAGAGGGCGGCCGTATCGGCAGCACCATCGCTTCGCAGCGTGTCGGCCATCCAAAGGAATGCCCCGTAAAGCATAGCGCGGTCGTCGTCGGCCAGTTCGACCAGCCCGGCCTTCGCGACGAGACCGCCGAGTTCGATAAGCTGGCGCGTGCGCTCGCGGCGCTTCACTTGCCATTCGCGCATTCCGGTTCGCGCCTTCACCGCTTCAAGCCGATGCCGCATGGCCGTCAGGCGCCGTGTCATTCGCTGCACCGCGATGAGATCGCGTCGCTGTTTTCCGCGCAGTTCGCTGAAAGAAGCCCGCGCCCGCCTTGCGCCAGCCCTCCTTCGTATTGGCGTCTTTCGTCGCGGCCGCGCCGATCAATGCGCCGGCGAGCAGATCGGCATCAAGCGCATCGGCGCCGGTTGCGATGACGAGTTCGCCGAGTTGGCGAACGCGACGTTCCTTGAGGGTCTTCGCTTTGGCTTCGAGCGCCTTCAATTCCGAATCGATATCGCGGGGTTTGCGCA
This sequence comes from Sphingopyxis bauzanensis, assembly GCF_002205675.1. Taxonomy (GTDB): domain Bacteria; phylum Pseudomonadota; class Alphaproteobacteria; order Sphingomonadales; family Sphingomonadaceae; genus Sphingopyxis; species Sphingopyxis bauzanensis. The sequence continues at coordinate 268,147 of NZ_NISK01000003.1, forward strand.
TGTCGCATCTCCATGATGGTGTGATGCCCCCATCATAGGGACGCGCCTCACGATGCGCAGCAAGGTCGTCGGGACAGCCTGGCACAGCCTAGTCCCTCCGCGGATTTTTCCGTGTGAGGGCGCGCTTATACGTCGTGCCGACGTGGCTTTTGAAGTGTAGATGGATTGCCGCAATGGCAATCTTCCATCTCTCGGTCAAAGTCATCAGCCGCGCCGCCGGACGGAGCGCCGTCGCAGCAGCGGCCTATCGTTCGGCCGAACGGCTGTACGATGAACGGCTCGACCGGGCGCATGACTTCACCAACAAATCGGGCGTCGTGCATTCGGACGTGATGCTGCCCACGAACGCGCCGCAACAATATCGCGATCGCGAGCAGCTCTGGAATCATATCGAGGCCATCGAGAAGCGCAAGGACGCGCAGCTTGCCCGCGAGGTGGAGTTCGCGATCCCGCGCGAAATGAACCAGGCGCAGGGCATTGAACTCGCCCGCGACTTTGTGCAACGCGAGTTTGTCGATCAGGGCATGGTCGCCGACCTCAATGTGCATTGGGACATCGGCGCCGACGGACAGGCCAAACCCCACGCGCATGTGATGCTGACGATGCGCGAGATCGTCGTCGGCGAGGATGGCGAAGCCGGGTTCGGCGCCAAGGTCCGCGATTGGAATCGTACCGAATTCGTCGAGCAATGGCGCGAGCGCTGGGCCGATCATGTCAATGAGCGCCTCGCCGACCTCGACATCGACGCGCGTATCGACCACCGCAGCCTTGCGGCGCAGGGGATCGCGCTTGAACCGCAGGACAAGATCGGACCCGCCGCATCGCGCATGGGCGATCGCGGACTTGAGGCCCAACGACTTGCTGAACACCGCGAGATCGCGCAGCGCAATGGCGAGCGGATCATCACCAATCCCCGCGTGGCGCTCGACGCGATCACGCACGGGCAGGCGACGTTCACGACACGCGACCTTGCCATGTTTGCGCACCGCCACAGCGACGGGCGCGAACAATTTGATGCGGTCATCGGCGCGGTGCGATCATCGCCCGACCTGATTGCGCTCGGTCGGGACGGACGCGGCGAGGATAGGTTCACCTCGCGCAAAATGATTGAGGCCGAGCAGCGACTTGAACTCGCGGCGGAACGGCTCGCGGGGCGGTCGCGTCATGGTCTCCCGGCCGCGTCTTTGCAGAGAGCCGCTGACGCAGCCGGGAGTGTTGGCCTGGTGCTTGGTCGCGAGCAGCAGGCCGCGCTGAAGCATATAACGAGAGGGCAGGATCTTGCAATCGTCATCGGCTATGCCGGAACGGGCAAAAGCGCGATGTTGGGCCAGGCACGCGGGGCATGGGAGAACGCCGGGCTGGAGGTGCGCGGTGCCGCGCTGTCAGGCATCGCGGCCGAGGGTCTTGAGAACGGCTCGGGCATCGCCTCGCGCACGATTGCCAGCCTTGAACATGGTTGGGCGCAGGGCCGCGATCTTCTCACCACTCGCGATGTGCTTGTCATCGACGAGGCCGGCATGGTGGGCACGCGCCAGATGGAGCGCGTGTTGTCGCACGCTGCCGATGCCGGCGCCAAAGTCGTGCTGGTCGGCGATCCGCAGCAGCTGCAATCGATCGAGGCTGGCGCAGCGTTCCACGCGCTCCACGAACGGCATGGCGGTGTTGAAATCACCGAAGTGCGGCGCCAGCATGAAGGCTGGCAACGCGAGGCGACCCGCGAGCTGGCCACGGGCCACACCGGCGATGCGATCCGCGCCTATGACGAGGCGGGTATGGTGCGCGCCGCCGAGACGCGGGGAGCGGCGCGCGCTGACCTCGTAGAGAATTGGGATCGCGACCGGAAGTGCGATCCAAACGCTAGCCGCATCATCCTCACCCACACTAATGACGAGGTGCGCGCGCTCAACGAGGAAGCGCGGGAACGGATGCGCTCGTCGGGCGATCTTGGCGCCGACGTCGCGGTGAAGGTCGAGCGCGGCGACCGGGTGTTTGCACCCGGCGACCGCGTCATCTTCCTGCGCAACGAGCGTAGCTTGGCCGTTAAGAACGGGACGCTCGGGACGATCGAGCAGGTCAGCGAACGCGGCATGACGGTGAACACCGGTGACGGACGGTCGGTGGCGTTCGACCTCAAGGATTATGCCCATATCGATCATGGCTATGCGGCGACCATCCACAAGGCGCAGGGCATGACGGTGGACCGCACCCATGTGCTGGCAACGCCGGGGATGGATAGTCACAGCGCCTATGTCGGGCTGAGCCGCCACCGCGACGGTGTGAGCCTCCACTACGGCCGCGACGACTTCAAGGATCAGGGCAAGCTCGTTCGCACCCTGAGCCGCGAGCGCGCCAAGGACATGGCGGCGGACTATGCCAAGGCGGACCCCGCGCGGGCATTTGCCGAGCGGCGCGGGATAGTAATGCGCGAGCGAATCGTTGAAGCCGCGAAAAAGCTTCCCGAGACCCTGTCTCGGGCGGGCCTCGGGATTGCAAAGCAAGTCCCCGAGAAGGCTCGCAGCATCTTTGCGGGATTTAAGCCGGTCGTGAGGCGCGCCAGCGTTGAACCCCGCGATACCTCGCGAACGACCGACCAGCGCCGTGCGGTCGAACGCTATGCCCGCGCGCAGGCCGACATCAACCGGATGCGCGAGAAGGAGCTGCCGGTACTGCGGCACCAGCACGATGCGCTCGCACGCGCTGGCGATGCGCTCGGCGCAATCGGACCCCACGCGCGGCGCGATCTGGCGTCGGCGTTCGAGCGCCAGCCCGAGCTGGTTGCGCAAGCCGCCCAAGGCAACAGTCAGGCCGCGATCCGCGCCATGCAGCTCGAAGCCGAAGTCCGCACCGATCCGGCGCGCCGCGCCGATCGCTTCGTCGAGGGCTGGCAGAAGCTCCAGCAGCAGCGCGAGCGTTCGCTCACCAAAGGCCAGCAACGCACCGCCAGCCGTCTTTCGGGCGAGATGGGCGCGATGGCGCAAAGCCTTGAGCGCGACGCGCAGGTCGAATCGATTCTCAGCGCCCGCAAGGCGGCGCTCGGCATCGACGCGCGAGCGGTTCGCCCCATCGGACAGGAACTCGCCGACATCGCCGGGCTCGGTCACGTGCGGTCGCGCGGCATCGGTATTGGTATGTAGGAGAAGACACATGCGTGAACAGGAAATGGAGTATCAGGATCCCGCAACCACGGCGTTCGCCCGGCTCGAAGGCGAAGTCGCGCTCATGCGCCGCGCGGTGGAGCAACTCGCGGCAGAGAGGGCCGATATCCACATCCCGGACTACACTGATACGCTTGGCGAACTATCGAAACATCTCGGTGCCGCGGAGCGAACGCTGAGAACCATCGTTGCCAAGCCTGCGATGGAGCTGACCCCGGAAGAAATGGCGCGTCAGATTGACCGGGCGGCCCGGCAGGCGCGTGACGCCACGGCAAGCGAAATGCAGCGGGCGCAGGTGCGGTTCGACAATGCCGCATATGAACTGCGCGGTACGATATCGACGCTGCGGGCAGCGCATGAGCAGCGCCTTCACCTCATTTGGGCAGTGGGCGGCGGCATTGTCGCCGGGTGCCTGCTCTGGTCGATCCTGCCGGGCGCTTTTGCCAGGGCGCTGCCGGATCGGTGGCAGCTGCCCGAGAGAATGGCGGCGCATATCGTCGGTGCGCCGACGATATGGGAAGGCGGCGTGCGGCTTATGCAGGCTGGCAGTCCGGAAGCTTATCGGGCAATTTCCGCCGCGGCGGTGATGCGCCACGACAATAAGGACAAGATTGCCGCCTGCGAAAAGAGTGCAGAGAGGTCCAAAAAGTCGGTGCGCTGCACTATACAGATTAAGGAAAATTCGTATGAAACAGGAATCTGAATAGGTTGTATCGCGTAATAAAGCTGGAGGTCGGGCCGCGCTTTCTATCACATTCAAGGCCGAAATTTACGCCCCACTTGGGCGGCAGGCGTTCTGGACTAGGGTCACGGACGAGGCCAATTGACCTACTGCGCGTTATCCTCCCATAATCAGCGCAGGCAGTCCGAGATTTTCGAGTTCATGACGTGCCGCAGCACTTCAAGATCGTTCAAAACGGCATTGGGATCCCGTTCTCGAGCCGTCCGCAACGCCTGCTTGAGCCAAGGACTCATCGCGGGGTGAGCAAGAATCCATGCTATCTGTTCGTCTGATTTCAGCGGATATTTCTTGGAAGGCTCTGGAATCATGATTTTTTTGCTCCGTTACTAAGCGCGTTAAGGATTGCATTGGCCGCAGCTGCCAGGGTCAGCGCTGACAGCTGCCATTGGTCGCTCGACACGGTGGTCGCATAGGACGCAGGACATCACTTCCGCTCGGATGGCGTCTGTCGGGCCGTGGCACCAAGAACACGGTAGCCCGGTTAGCCGCCTCGTGACCGCGAACCCAGGTGCAGCGCATACCGGGCACGAACTGCGATAACGCCGCACCAAGTCCAGGGTCGCGCGTTTGATCCCGCGCATTCGCGTCGGATTGCGGTGGGCCCGCATGTCGGTTTCGATAAAGGCGGTGCCGCATATACTGACTACGCGTTCGACAGCGTCGGTTAGATCGTTCGCATCCGCGATATCTTTGAGCAGAACTCGTTCAGGTGCCGGCTGTCCGTCCCGGCAACCAATAACAAGAAGACCGTGTTTCGGGAATTGGAGCCGCGACGCAAATTCCAGCGCCGATTCCACGTTCGAGACCACCGCATGGCTAAAGTTGGTTTCCAAGCAAGCATGGTATCCGATAACTTCTATACCTCGGGTCCGATCAGCGAGCATGACGATCTCACGCGCCAGCGGCACAAAGGGTATATAGGGGTGCGGACCGAAACTGCCCTCGCTCGCAATGGCGACGGTCGCCTCGGGTGTGGCGGCGAATGCCGCCGAGATTTTGGCGCGCGCCGCGTCGATCTGCGTGCCAGTCCGCTCCACGTCACGGCTAAATGTGCCGAACCAGTCGGTATCGATATCGCGGCTCACCGCTACGTGCAGGCCGAGCGCGCGCTTTAGCAGCGGATGGATAACCCGCTCCTTGCCGTGCATCGTTGCCAGCACCGCCAGTTCGTCATCGTAGGGTCGGACAGCGGGGCGCATTGCTAGAAATACCCCTCACGCTTCTTTTGTTCGAGCGACCCTCCCTCGTCGCCGTCGCTGATTCGCCCCTGCCGCTCAGACGCCGACGCGGCCAACGTCTCCTGCACGACGGAGCGAAGATCCGTCGCCTCGGATTCAACCGCCGCGGTCACCGGCCAGCAACCAAGCGTTCGAAAACGCACGGTTTTGATTTCGGCAGTTTCGCCCGCGCGAAGTGGCATTCGGGCGGCGTCGTCTATAGCAATCAGCCCTCCGTCGCGCAGGACGACGCGCCTTTCTGCTGCGAAGTAGAGCGGCGCCAGCGAAATATCATTCGCCAGCGCATAAATCCAAATATCGGCTTCGGTCCAATTCGATAGCGGGAACACGCGTGCCGACTGATTGCTTACCAGCCGAGTATTGTAGAGATTCCAAAGCTCAGGACGTTGCTGGCGAGGCTCCCAAATATGCCCCTTGGCGCGGACCGAAAAAAAGCGCTCCTTCGCCCGCGACTTTTCTTCATCGCGGCGCGCTCCGCCGAAGACGATGTCAAAGCCGCCCAGGTCGAGAGCAGCTTTGAGCGGCTCAGTGCGCATTTCCAGCGTATAGCGGTCACCATGATCAAACGGGTTCAGGCCAGCGGCGCGCCCTTCCTCGTTAACGTGGACGATCAGTTTGAATCCGTGTTCGCGGGCAAAGGCGTCACGGAAGCGGAGCAGCGATCGGAATTCCCAAGTCGAATCAATATGCAACAACGGAAACGGCGGGCGGCCTGGAAAGAAGGCGCGCAGCGCCAGATGCGCCAGCACGGTCGAATCCTTGCCCGCCGAGAATAGCATCACCGGCTTGCGGGCTTCGGCAACCGCCTCGCGCAGGATGTAGATCGCCTCGGATTCTAGCCGTGACAGATGCGAGAGTGTTGCCGTCATTCGACCGCCGCCCAGGCCAGTCCCCCAGCATAGCGTCGGATCGTGCGGCCGTCCTCATCGATCCGGAACAGATGCACCCAGCCATTGTCTACGAGCTCGAGCACGCTCGCATGAGCGGCTATCGTCTGGCTGAGCACCTCCTCGGGCGCTTCGATGAAGACGTTTAGCCGTAGCGGCTCGTGGACGAAGCGCTCGCCGTCATGCACCGACTGCCAGGGCAGCCCGACCTTGAGGTCGCCGGAATTACCCTCCAGCACCCCCAATTGCCCGACCACATTGTGAAGCACCTTATTGCCGCTGCCGAAGGCGCGGTTGTTCACGGTGGAGCCGTAATATTGCAGGTTGATCCAGCTTGCGACGACCATCGGCGCGGTCATGATCAATTCGAGGACGCCGAACCCATCATCCTTGCGCCAGTCATAGTCCTGGAGGAAAGCGCGGCCCCCGAGATCGAGCCCGCGCGTCCGCGCACGCGGCGCGGCGATGAAGGCGGCGTTGCCAGCGAGCCCCCATTCAGGACGGACCTGCGCCCAGTCACGGCTGCGCGCCTTCACCGCGCGATCAACGTCCGTCGTCTTGTCGATCCCGAGTCCCAGCGCGCGTTCGGCGCGCGCCATCGAAGAAGCGGTGGCCAGTGCCGTGCTCAGCGCCGACAAATCGGCCGCGTGGGTTGCAGGGAGGTCATCAGCGTCGAAGATGCGAACCTCGTCGGTCGTGGTGTCGTGCAGGCAGCCCAGGAACCAGGTGTCCTCGGGGATATCGATCCCCTTGCGGGCGAGGCCGGTGCGCACGCCAGGGTCGTTGAGGATAGCCGCCGCGACGCGGGCGTTCGCCTCGCCGGTGTGGCCGCCGCACGCGCCGCAATCGAGGCCCGAGGCATGGGGATTGTTGACCGTCGTGCTGCCGTGCCCAGCGAGCAGCACCAGCCGTGCGAAGTCTTGCGTCATCGACATCGCGCGCAAGACAGCCTCGGCCATCGCGACGCGCTGCGCGTCGTCGAAGCCGGTCAGCCGGCCACCCACCGGACGCAATTCCAGACTTGGACCGATCCTACCGATGACGTTCTCGTCGAGACCATCGGTGTTGGGATCGCTGACCGTCCGCGTGAGGCGCGCGCTGTCGCCGACGAGTTTGCCGGCGAACAGCAACCCCGCCGTCTCGACATAGGTGAACGACGACACCGCCGAGAGCTTGAACGCCTTCCACGCCTTGGCCACCCGGCGACGCATCAGACGGCGCCTGAGGATATTGGTCTCCTCGGGCTCAGAAGCGCCGGTGACCGCCTCGCAGACGACGAAGGCAGGTTTGAGCAGCACCGGGCACTGCGCGCCGCCGGTGTCGCGGCCGATCGGTACATATTCGATCGGGAAGCCGAAGAAGCCAGCGAAGCCGATAGTCTCGGCATCGGGACAGACGGTTTCGAACGCCCGCCGGTAGACTTCGGAGCGCACGTCGATGCAGAACGCCGCCTGGAAAGGCTTGCGCGCGCCCTTTGCAGGCGCGGGAGATGCGAGGTGCTGCCCCAGCCGCGCGAGCAATTGGCGCTGGTAGGCGGCCTCATAGGCCTCGTGGAGCATCAGATCGACGGCCAGCTCGGGATCGTTGCCAAGGCGCTCGTCTTCCGGCAGCGCCGCGGCCTCAGCCATCGCATTCGACCACGCCGTCCTGAAGTCAGGGTCCGCGCGTTCGAGGAACAGCGCATAGCCCCACACCACCCGGATCGCGAGCAGCTGCACCAGGGTGTCGTCGTCACGCCCGTAAAGCGCGTTGTCCCAGACACGGTAGCGCGCATAGGCGGCCCAGCCGCCGATATCGACCAGCGCGCGGTGCAGATAATCCTCGACCGCGCGATCGGGGATACCGAGCGCGCCGACGACCGCGGCGATCGCCTCGAGCGGATCGTCGGCCAGGGCAGCGACGGCTTCGCGGAAGCCCTTGATCCCCATCGTCTCGGGGTTGCGGTCAAATCGCATCGCCGCGCGCCAGGCGGCGTAAGGAGGCAACGCCCGCGACGGCAGCTTCCAGGCTGCCTGGCCTTCGTCGAAATAGGCCGCGCACCATTTCGAGATCTCGTCGATCATGAACGCCGTGCGCGAGGCCTGACGGTCGCCAGCCGCCAACGCATCGAGAACTTCGGCGACGGTCGCGACGACCGCCTTCGGCCTCTTCGTCACCGGATCTCGCGCAGCTGACCGGCACAGCGCAGCGGCATCGCTCGCCAGCGTCGCATGACCGGACGTGCCGGCGATCGCCACCTCCAGATCGCGATCTTCGATCCGTCCGGCCGCCAGCGCTTCACGGTAGAATGTGCGCGGCATCAGCATGTCGACGCCGGCGACACGGCGCAGCGTCGCGCATGTCGCCGCGAAGCTCTGGTCGCTGAAACCGAGGAATGGATTGACCGCTACGAAGTGCTTGAGCGGCCAAAGCGGCGCGATCTTGTTGCACGCTCGGTCGATGGCGGCGTCAATCGCCGACCGTTGCAGGGAGCTGGATGGCTCGACATCCTGTGACGGGCTCAGCGGATCGATCGCGACGGCTACGGCATGGCTCATGAAGGAACTCCGCTGACAGGGGTCGAGGGAACGATCGCATTGGGCGGCGGCGGGCTGGGCCAGAACCGCAGCACCAGCCGGTTGGCGACCGTGTTGACGTAGAGCCCGTTGGCGAGGTGGACGTAGATGGCCTGCCAGCGCGGCGCGTCCGCCTTGCCAGGCAAGACGCTCTGAAAGACTGTCACCGCCGCAAAGGCGAGCACGACCAGGGCGACGATGACGAGATCGAGCGGGCCGCGCAGTGCCTGCACCGGGGGCAGCGACCCGGCGAGCAAATGCTCCACCGCCCATTGCAGCCCGAAATAGGCGAGCGACACCGCGACTGCGAGCGCCACAGTGCGGGCGACCACATAGAGGCTCGGCCGCTCATCGAAGGCCTGGGTGATGAGGTGCGAGAGACCGAGCATCACGACCGCGCCGAGCGCGAACACCCCCGGTTGCGCGGTAATGGTAGCGCCGAACAGCGTCCCCACGACCAGCGCCGCCGCCAGCACCAGACCAACGATCATCGCCATGCGCGCTGGGTGCGGCTGGCCGCCGGGGCTCGGCGACCAAGACGCCCGCGCGAGGTCGATGACGCTGCCCGACGCGAGGAAGGCGTGCGCCTTGTAGAGTGAGTGGGCAACGATGTGCAGCAGCGCGGCGGCGAAAGCCCCGAGGCCACATTGCAGCATCATGAAGCCCATCTGGGCGATCGTAGAATAGGCAAGCGAAACCTTGACGCTGGTCTGGGTCAACATGACGACCGAGCCGAACAGCGCGGTCACGCCGCCGACGATGACGAGCACTTCCATCGATGGCGCCGAGAGCGAGATGACGTCGGCTAAGCGCAGCACTAGAAAGCCGCCGGCGTTGATGACGCCAGCATGGAGCAGCGCTGACACCGGCGTCGGTGTCTCCATCACCTCCGTGAGCCAGCCATGCAACGGGAACTGGGCGGACTTGAGCAGCGCTGCCACGACCAGGAGTAGCGCGACCGCGTGGATCACGGCTGGAATATCACCGCCGAGGCGCATCGCTTCGGCGCCGGCGAAGAGGACCGCATAGTCGAGGCTGCCGAAGGCTTGATGGAGCAGCACCATCGCCGCGATCAGACAGAGATCGCCGAGGCGGCTGACGAGGAATTTCTTCCGCGCCGCGAGCACCGCCGACTGTCGCTCGGGATAAAACAGCAGCAGCTTGTTGAGCCCGAGGCTGGTCGCGATCCAGGCCAGCGCGAATTGGAACAGATTGCCCGATACAATCAGCAGCAGCACCGCCGCGAGCGTCAGGCACAGCCACTTGGTAAAACGGGCCTGCCCACGGTCACCGTCGAGATAGTTGCGGCTATAAAGGACGACGATCAAGCCGACGAAGGCGACCAGCGCGAACATGATCGCGGCCAGGGTATCGACATAGAATCCAACGCCGACACCTGCGACGCCGATCGTGCCAGTCGCCAAGGTGCCCTTGACCGCGATGCCAATGCCCGTGGCCACAGCGAGCGCCAGCGCGAAGCCTGCGATCAACGCGGCACCCCCTCCGACGCGGCCCTGACCCGGCTGGACGCGGCCGGCCGCCAATCCGGCGATTGCGAGCGCGAGCGGTCCGAGAGCGAGGCACCAGGTTATGTTCGGCATCATGGTCGTCTCCAGCGCGAAGCGACCTATTCATTAACGGTGGGAACGGGTTCTAGATAATACAAAGATTGCGCAACATCGTTCGTTTTTGTAAACGCAATTAATGCCAACTCTCAACTATCACCATCTGCGCTATTTCTGGGCCATCGCCCATGAGGGGAGCCTCACGCGCGCCGCCGAACGGCTTAATCTGTCGCAATCGGCGCTCTCGGTGCAGCTCGGCAAGCTCGAACTGCAGCTCGGCCATCCGCTGTTCGACCGAGCCGGCAAGCGGCTTGTCCTTACCGAGGCCGGACGCATCGCCCTCGATTATGCAGATACCGTCTTCCAGGCCGGAGACGAGCTTGTAAGCACGATGAAGGGGCGCCCAGTGGATCGGCGGCAGGCATTTCGGGTTGGCGCGTTGACCACGCTCTCCCGCAACTTCCAGCTGGAGTTCCTGAGCCCACTGATTGGCAGAGCTGACGTTGAACTCATCATCCGTTCAGGCAACATGCGCGATCTCCTCGCCCAGTTGGAGGCGCATACGGTCGATGTCGTGCTCGCGAACAGCGCCCCACAGCTTGATGCCCGGTCTGATCTTCGCAGCCATTTACTGGCTCAGCAACCGGTTGCGATTGTTAGGCGGCCGAGTGCCCAATCCTTTACATTTCGCTTTCCTGAAGACCTACAATCCCAACCGATCTTACTCCCAAGCTTGGATAGCGAGATCCGGGTTGGGTTCGATCGAATCGTCGAACTCGCTGGCGTGCGCCCGCTCATCATTGCCGAGGTGGACGATATGGCTATGTTACGGCTTCTCGCCCGCGACGGCGAAGGGCTAGCATTGGTGCCACCGATAGTGGTGCGGGACGAGCTGGCGGCAGGTCTTCTCGTAGAGGTCTGTCCCATTCCGAACCTAAGCGAAACTTTCTACGCGATAACGCAGAAACGCCGCTTCCCGAATCCCCTACTCGCGGACCTGCTCGCGTGCGCAGCTAAAGACAAGTGATCACGCCGGTCTTGTCGAACTCGACGTGAGTCGCCAGCGATATCTGGAAATAGATCGCCGATCAGGGCTTGCGCAAAATGCTGGACTACCATCTCTCTTTCGCCGAATTGACGAAGGTACTCGTCCGTCGGCGAGGGATCCGCTTGCACGGAACCCGATCGATGATCAGTTTCAACGCTGCCTTAGCATATGAAGAAGTGTTCGATGTCGACACTACGCCAACTTGAATATCTCGTCGCGATCGCGGATCTGCGCAACTTCGGCCGCGCGGCGCAGGCTTGCAATGTTTCGCAACCCACCCTCAGTCAGCAGTTGCGTTCGCTTGAGGATAGTCTTGGCGTAATCCTAATCGAGCGGAACACAACGGGTGCCGATCTGACTCCGATTGGCCGCGATATCACCGCGCGAGCACGACGGCTCTTGGTCGAAGCGCAGGACATTCGTGATGTTGCTCGGCGCGCAGGCGACCGCTTAGCTGGAACCCTAAGACTTGGTGTTACACCAACTTTGGGGCCTTATTTGATGCCGCCGATCGTGGCGGCACTTCACCGTGAGCAACCAGATCTGCGACTGCATATCAAAGAAGGGATTCCCGACGACCAAGCGCTTGCGCTGTCACGCGGGGCTCTCGACATGCTGCTGGGGCCGTTGCCGATCGCGGGCAGCGATCTTAATGTTCAGCCTCTATTTCGCGAGCGATTGTTCGTTGTTGCTGCCTCCGACCATCCGCTTACGAAACTCCAAAACCTGCGCTGCGAACATCTTCAAGGGGCGCACGTACTTAGCCTCGACAGACGTCATCATCTTCATCGTGAGGTCGCCACGATCTGCACCGCGTTCGGTATGGAGCTGCTGCGCGATTATGAAGGCACCAGCTTAGACAGTATCCATCAAATGTCTGCCTCAGGGATAGGCTTAGCGATCCTCCCGGAACTATACATCCGCTCTGATGTCGCGGGCCGGACTGGGGTCGCCGTCCTCCAACCAGAGGGGTGGCACTTCACGCGCAGCATTGCAGCAGCGTGGCGCTCGGGCGCAGCTTATGGCGACGCTTATCGAATGATCGCCGAACGTATCGGAACCGAAGCAAGCGCATTGACCGGTGCGAACGGGGGACTGTTTCGCGAGTAATAGATTTTTTCTATTGCTTTGCCCGCATAATCGAATTAGCCATCTATCAGCAAATAATCTATCGATTGTTGTGCGGCCCGGGCCCCTCTGGCGACTGCCGTTTAGGCAGCTGCGATGTCGGACCGCATCGGATTGGTGATCGGCTCCTGACGCCCGTCAAGTAGCACCGCACTTTTCCGGTCGACCAAACATCGAGTGGAGAGAGACTATGAATTCAATTACATATCGAATGGCGCTCGCGCATAGCAAGCTTGACGCGGAGATAAGCCGCGAACAGAAGCGCCGCATACCGGATAGTTGGCGCTTGCTGCGGCTCAAAAAGCTGCGGCTCGCGATCAAGGATCGCATGCACAGGCTGATCGGGTCGCGCCTACAAGGGACGGCTTAAGCCATGCGCAGCGCCGATGCGGTAGCCGCCATGCCGTGCCCGAATTGCAGGACGGGACTGACCTTGTCCGACCGTTCGGGCGTAGAAATCGATTATTGCCCGACTTGTCGCGGCGTTTGGCTCGATCGCGGTGAGCTCGACAAAATCATCGAACGCAGCGCCCGTGACGCGACGTCAGCATCCCGCCAAGACGATCAGCCGCGTCAAGACTATCGGTCGGATGGCTATCGCGGCGACGATGATCGCCACTACCGGCCGGGCAAGCGCAAAAAGTCCTTTTTGTCGGACCTGTTCGATTGATCCTTCCCGCCGCCGACTGCCGTCGGCGGCGGGTTTCTTGCGCAATAATTCCGGGTCCCTCTGGCGACCTCGACCTGGGTTGCGATGTCGGACAATCACCAACCGCCTGACGCTAGGCTGACCCGGATCGGATCGAACCCATGGAATTTCTTGAATATATCTGGCTCGGTAAGCCGCTTTGGATGTGGCTCGCCTTCCTTGCCATCGTCGTTACCCTGTTGGCGCTCGACCTCGGGGTCTTGCACAAGCAGCAGCGCGAGATCGGGGTGAGCGAGAGCCTGGTGCTGTCAGCGGTCTATATTGGCCTTGGTCTGCTCTTCGGCGCATGGGTCTGGTGGTATATGGGCGAAACCGCCGGGCTTCAGTATGTCACCGGCTTTGTCATCGAGAAAAGTCTTGCGATGGACAATGTCTTCGTGATCGCGATGATCTTCACCTATTTCGCAATTCCGAGGCAATATCAGCACCGCGTGCTATTCTGGGGGATCCTCGGCGTGATCGTTCTGCGCGCGATCATGATTGGCGTTGGCTCAACGTTGGTCGAACAGTTCAGCTGGGTTCTCTATGTGTTTGCGGCATTCCTGATCCTGACCGGCGTCAAGATGTGGATGACCGCGGGCAAGGACTATGATGTTGGCTCAAGCGGGGCACTTCGCTTCATTCAGAAGCATCTCCCCGTGACCGAAAAGCTGCACGGCGAGCGCTTTTTTGTACGCCAGCCCGACGGGGTGACTGGCAAGCCGAAGCTTTGGGTGACGCCTCTGTTTCTTGCCCTCGCGATGGTGGAAATCGTCGACGTCGTATTCGCGGTCGACAGCGTACCCGCGATCTTCGCGATCACCACCGATCCGTTCATTGTTTACACCTCGAATATCTTTGCGATCCTCGGGCTGCGAGCCCTTTATTTCGCGCTCGCGGCAATGGTGCACCGGTTCCACTATCTCAAATATGCGCTGGCAATGCTGCTCGTGTTCATTGGATCAAAGATATTCGTGGCCGATGCACTTGGCCTTGCTAAAATCCCGCCGGTTGCGTCGCTGTCTATCACATTTGTTATCTTGGCGGCTGGAGTCGGTTGGTCACTATGGAGGACTCGCGCGGCGCCGCCTCCCTTTGGGTAGACGCCAGAATAAACGTCGATTGCGCAAATCCAGAGCACGGTCGGCAGGCTAACGCAGCCGACCAAGTACGTAGGCGTAGACCGAATGGGCCTATTGCATGACCAAAGAGGAGTTCGAAGAATGACTTATGCTCGATTCAAGCTCAGTATTTACGCCGGTTGGGCAGCTACCACCGCAGCTCTCGCAGCTGCGATGGCGCAAGCATAATGACGTGAAGGAGACGCGTGTAATGTACCTGACGCTCCCATTTTTTGGAGAGGAGCTCGGGGCGCCCGCCCATAACTGGCTCAACATCATAACTGTCTAAAAATCGTGTTTATGTTGAGTTTATATAAGCACCGCCAGCAAGTTATAACATCGGTGGCTCCGCGAACCCGAGGCCACTGACGTTATAACTCTGTTGGCGTCGGGTTGCTGATTGTCGTTCACAAAGTCAAGAATGCCCATCAGCGACCCGTGCAGGGTGGCGTGAACCTCGCCGCGCTTGGCGCCGGGATGTAGAACGATCTTGCCGACGAGTGAGCGAATGTCGCTTGAAGCATCGAGCTGAGTTTCCAGGTCTTCCAGCGTTTCGGTGAGCCGCGCGACCTTGGCCTTGTAGATTTCAGCAATGCCCGGATGGATGTCGGGAATATGCTGCGGCGTGTCGGCTAGCCGTGCAGCGATCTCTTGCTTTTCGCGTTCGAGTTCAGCCATGCGGGCTTTCATGCTGGGCTGGTAGAGACCATCCTCAATCGCCGCCATGATCCCCGCGAGCGCCCGGTCGACCTTTGCCAGCGCACGGACGTCGGCATCGGCCTGAACTCGACGCTCGCGGTTCTCGCCATTGATATGCGCCACATAGGCAGCCACCGCTGCGTCGATCTTGTCCGCCGAAACAAGGCGATCCGCGATACCAGCCAGCGCGCGGCGTTCCAGCTCCGCACGCCGGATTGTGCGGCCGTTCGTGCATGAGTGGCTGCGATAGCGACCTACACAGCCGTAACGGTCTCCGACGACGAGGGCATAAGTTCCGCCGCAAACGCCGCATTCGAGCAAGCCGGAGAGCAGATAGGCTGGACGCCGCGCTTGATGCAGCGAACGGGCCTGTGCGGCTTGCTTGATGCCGACATATCGGTCGGCAACGATTTCCTGCTGACGCTTCGCCGCGGCCCATAGCTCGTCGCTGACGATGCGCAGTTCCGGCGCCGCATTCCGGATCCACTCGGATTCAGGATTGAGGCGCATGACTTCTTTGCCAGTGGTGGGGTCTTTCATGGTGTGTTTGTGGTTCCAAACCCGGACCCCGACATACAGCTCATTATTGAGTATACCGGTTCCCCGCCGCACATCGCCCCGAATGCTGGTGTCGCGCCAAGCCTTTCCGACAGGTCCGGCAACACCGTCGGCGTTGAGGTCGCGCGCGATCGCAAGCGGGCTCTTTCCGGTGTGGATCGGCGTGCAAAAAGGACCCCGTTAGCGGGGTGATCGGCGTCTAAAAGGGACCCCTCATTTCGATGGTTTAAGCAGCGGCCTGGATAATCAGGCGGCGAGATCGGGATGTTGGTTTTGGAGACAGTGGTTCGGATTCGGCGCGAGTATGCCGGCGGCAAGCCTTCGCGCGGCTCGACGACCGCGTGGCGGGGCTCGACGGGCGCATCGCGCTCATGGTCCGCGCCGTCGAGCATATGGCGGCCGAGCGGCTGAGCATCGAGATCCCCGACTACAGCCCGACATTGGAAAAGACGAACGCGTATCTCGCCGCCGTTCACAAGCGGTTGAAGGCGATCGAGGATGCGCCCGCGCTGGACATGACCCCGGAGAATATGGGGGCACGCATCGCTGCAGCGGCGCAGAAGGCCCGCGAGGCCGACCGGGCCAGCGTCCAGCAGGTCCAGCAGAGTCAGGTGGACGCTGTTCAGGCATTGCATCGGATCATCGGCAACGCCCACACGCGGGAGCAGCAGCGCGAGCACATATGGTCGGGCATCGGCGGCGGAGTTCTTGCCGGTTGCCTGCTCTGGGCGATCTTGCCCGGCGTGGTCGCGCGCATCATGCCGATTAGCTGGCACTGGCCCGAACGCATCGCCGCACGAACAGTGCGCGAGCCGACGCTGTGGGAGGCCGGAGCCCGGATCATGCGTGCCGGTCGCCCAGATGCATGGCAGGCCATCGTCGATGCCGCCGAGATGCGCCGCGACAACCGCGATGCCATCGACACCTGCGAGCAGCAGGCCGTCAAGGCTAAGCAACCGGTGCGATGCACAATCAGGATAGGGAATCGGCAGCTTTGACCGGAGCGAGCGGGGCAGCCCCCAGCGAAGCCGACCTAGCGCTACGGAGCAATATTAGAAGCGCGCGACCAGTCGGCTTTGCAACACGCTAACTGACGAGCTTGAGTCGCGACATGGGATCGTTGAGCGGGCGGAATTCACCGTCAGGCGGACGCTTCGCCTGCCCTAAAAACAGTCGCCAGCAGGCTGCGCCGCCGGGATATGGCATGCTATGGGCATGGCCATGCCTCCTTTAGCGCCCGTTCAGCGCCCGCCACCATATGAACGCTCAGGAAATAGCTATTCCGCTCCGCCCAGCGTACGTATGCCGCGCGCAGCGCCGCCCGGTCGTAGCGTGGAGCACCGCATTCTGCTTCTCGCGCACCAATCATCATGTCGAGCACGCCTTGCAGATAGGCGCCGCATCGCGGCTCATTCGCTTGGCAGCTTGCGAACAGTACCGAGCCTGTTGCTGAAGCGGGTTCTGTTTGACCGACCGCGCTACCTGGCAGGGCGGCCAAGACAGCGCAGAACAATATCAATCGTCTTGGCCTCATTTTCCTCTCCCGTCTCGTGACATTGCATTCGAGGTAAGTGGGCCGGCCCGCCGACAGCCGACCCACCGAGATTTTTCATCATTCGCGGCCGAGCACCTGGCCTTCAGGCGTGACGAACAGTTCGATCGTCTTGCCGTCACTGTTCTTGCCCTTGATTTCATAGAGCGTGCTTCCGTCCGCCTTTCGAGTGACTTGCTCCGCTTTGCTTATTGACGCGAGTTGCGCGCGTGCGGCCTTCATTGCGGCCTGAGGCACCTGATCGAGCGGGATATCTCTTTCGCTGTGCTCGCCGATGATCCGGTTCTCGTTCGCCTCGTGGCTTTGCGCGATCGCGACACCGGCAATCGCCAGCGCGGCCGCGCCGACGCCCGCGACGACAGTGAGAGTTCGTTTGCTAGCCATGTTCATTCCACTTCCTAGATGAGGGCCGTGGGTCGAGCGGGCGGCGGTTGCGGCCCAATGAGCCGTCGTCCGGTTTCAACTCCTCTGATTGTTCATCCTGTCGAGCGCCGCGCGCAGCCCACGGGCGAGTTTGGCTGCGTCGTCGTTGGCCCAGAAGTGCATGAAGAACAGCCGCGGCTCGTCGTTCAGCATGTGATTATGCAGCGCGGTGACTTCGATCCCGTTCGCTCGCAGCGCGCGCAGGACTGGATCGACCTCGCTTGCGACTAGTACGAAGTCGCCAGTGATCGCAGCTCGACCGTTCCCGGTCGGCTGAAAGTTGATCGCGGTCGCCGTGCCCATCGTCGGCGGAGTCTCCATGCCGCCGTCCATCAGCCGCTCGGCGCGCGGAAAGCTGTATTGGAGGACGCCGCCGGCGGTCTTGCCCTCACCGCCCATCAATCCGTTGAGCGCGGCCGTGTCGAGATCGAGCGGCGATGGGGTTGCGCTGGTCGAGGGCGATTGCGGCGAGGCTAGCGGGGTCCGACTGGCCGACAGCGCTTGCCGGAGCGCGGCCGCGAGCTTCACCGGGTCTCCGTGGCCGGCGATGTGCATGTACATGGTCGCGGGCGACGAGCGGAGCAGATGATTGTGGAGTGCGGTGATCGTGAAACCGCTTGCGAGCAGGCGGCTCATAACGGGGTTCACCTCGTCGTGCGTCAGCACGAGATCGCCCATCACCATCGCCTCGTCACCCATCGGCTGAAACGCTGCCCAGGAGCCGAGCGCGAGGGAGGGCTTGATCGTTACCCCATCCAGCGTGACGCTAAGGTCCGAACGTGGGAAGCTGTAGCGGTGAACTCCCCCCGCCTGTTCAGCGCCCGCTCTTCCTATCGCGCGGTCGACCGCCGACCAGTCCGGCGCTGCCCATGCGGGGCTTGCAAGCAGGAGGCCGGTGAGGGTCAAGGCGAGGGTCTTTTTCAGCATATTTGATCCTTCATCAGCGCACGTCATGCGAGCACGAAACAGGCGAGTCTCGACAGACCCAGCATCGCTCTCCGTTTCTGTCTTCGCGGTGAGCAGTCCTATGCTTATGGGGCTTGTGATGCAACCCTTTCAATCGTAGGGTGGGAAGATACAACTATGACAAACAAACGAACAACTCCTTGGTTGCTGCTGATTCCGCAGCTCCCGGCCAAACCCGCTTACTTGCGGGTAAAGGTGTGGCGGCGCTTGCAGGCGATCGGCGCCGCGCCGCTCAAGAACGCCGTCCATGCCCTCCCTAATCGCGAGGACACGCACACGCTGTTCGAGGAGTTGCATCGCGAGATCACCGACAACGGCGGCGAGGCGCTGATCCTAGAAGCGCGGCTTGCCGGCGGCATGGGCGATGCGGAGTTGCAAGGGGTGTTCGACGCCGCGCGTGATGCCGATTATGAGGAGTTGGCGCGCGAGGCGCGCGCTCTGAGTGATGGCGAGTACGTCGCCACGTCGGACGCAGGCCGCTTGCGCAAGCGCCTGAACGAGATCGCCGCGATCGACTTTTTCGGAGCGCACGGCCAGCAGGAGGCTGAGGCCGCCATTTCCGAGGCCGAACGCCGCTCCCATCAACATCCCGACGTGAGCGGCCCGGGTGCGCCCGATCTGACGCCGGTCGAGTTAAAGCGCCGCGTTTGGGTGACGCGCCGCCATGTCCACGTCGATCGCATCGCATCCGCCTGGCTCATTCGCCGCTTCATCGATCCCGAGGCGAGCTTCAAGTTCGTCGAGGGCAAGGGCTATGCGCCGGAGCCTGACGAACTGAGGTTCGACATGGCGGACGCTGAGTTCACCCACGAAGGCGACCGCTGCAGCTTCGAGACATTGCTGTTCCGCACCGGTCTTGAGACCGATCCAGCTCTTCGCGCGCTCGGCGAAATTGTTCACGACCTCGATATTGCCGATGCGCGGTTCGAGCGCCCGGAGACTCCGGGCGTGAGCGCACTTATCGCCGGCATCTGTGCCGGCACGGAGGACGACGAGGAGCGGATCGCGCGCGGATCGACCGCGCTCGACGGTTTCTATGCTCACTTCACCCGGCGAAAAGAGGATTAAAGATGGAGGCTAGCGCACGCGCTGAATTTGCAGTTGAGAGGCCGCACGAGCACGGCATCAGCTTTGGCGAGGCGGTGCGCGTCTGGATCAGGGTCGCGCTGCTCAGCTTCGGCGGACCGGCGGGCCAGATAGCGGTGATGCATCGCATCCTGGTCGAGGAGAAGCGCTGGATCGGCGAGGAGCGGTTCCTTCATGCGCTCAACTATTGCATGCTGCTGCCCGGCCCTGAAGCGCAACAGCTAGCAGTCTATATTGGCTGGTTGCTCCATAAGACCAAAGGCGGCTTGGTCGCGGGCGCGCTGTTCGTGCTGCCGGGCTTCCTTGCGATTCTCGGTCTCAGCTATGTCTATGTGCTGCTGGGCGAAGTGCCGCTGGTCGAGGGATTGTTCTTTGGCTTGAAGGCGGCCGTGCTGGCGGTGGTTCTGCAGGCGGTGGTTCGGGTGGGTTCGCGTGCCCTGAAGAACAACGTCATGCGCGGCCTTGCCGCGCTGGCGTTCGTCGCGATCTTCGTGCTCGACGTACCCTTCCCGCTGATCGTGCTTGCCGCCGCGCTGATTGGCTTCTTCGGTGGCCGCGCTGGTTACACCGCATTCAATGGCGGCGGCGGACATGGTCCCGCCGGTGCCGAGATAGTCCACGACCGCGACACCGCGCTTGGCGAGGGCCTTCCCGACCATGCGCGGCCGAACCTTTCATGGTCGCTGCGCATCTCCGGCGTTCTGCTGGTGCTCTGGCTGGCGCCGGTCGCAGCGCTAGTGATCGCATTCGGTGCGGACGACGTATTCAGCCGTATCGCCACCTTCTTCAGCCAGATGGCGGTGGTGACCTTCGGCGGCGCCTATGCTGTGCTAGCCTATGTCGCGCAGGAGGCGGTCGAGACCTATGGCTGGCTCCAGCCCGGCGAAATGCTTGACGGGCTCGGCATGGCCGAAACTACGCCGGGACCGCTAATCATGGTGACGCAGTTCGTCGGCTTTCTGGCAGCCTTCCGCGAGGCGACCGGGTTGCCTCCGCTTGTCGCCGCGACGCTGGGCGCGATCCTCACCACCTGGGTCACATTCTTGCCCTGCTTTCTATGGATCTTCGCCGGCGCGCCGTTCATCGAACGGTTGCGCGGCAACCGCGCATTGTCGGCCGCGCTTTCGGCGATCACTGCCGCAGTGGTCGGCGTGATTCTCAATCTGGCGGTCTGGTTTGGTATCCACACTCTGTTCGGCCGAGTCCGCGAAGTGCCGTTCGCAGCCGGCGCTATCGATCTCCCAGTCCTGACGTCCGTCAACTGGCCGGCGCTGGCGCTGGCCGTGGGTGCGATACTCGCCATGTTCCGGTTCAAGGCCGGCATGCTGCCGGTGCTCGGCGTCTGCTCGGTCCTCGGGGCCGCATATGTAATGACCATCTGAAGGAGTGACGTGTGACGATCGACCATCTTTCCCGACGCAGTGCAATCGCAACTCTTGGCATCGGAGCCGCCGCCATGACTATGAACGAAGCCTCCGCGCAGACGCCGACCGCAGCGCCGACGGCTGTCCCCGCCTTTGCCGGAAATCATCAGGTCAAGCCGCTCAGGTTCGATCCCGCCAGGCTCCACGGCCTCTCGGAACGGCTGATCACATCGCACCACGAGAACAATTATGCGGGCTCGGTCAAGGCACTGAATATGATTGAAAGCCGGCTTGCCGCCGCGCTCGCCGACCCCGATCTGCCGCCGGTGGTCTATGGCGGCCTCAAGCGCGAGGAGCTGCACCGCACCGGTTCGGTCGTGCTTCATGAAATATATTTCGACGGGCTTGGCGGCAACGGCCAGGCAGCCGGCTCGATCCGCGATGCGCTGGGCGCGGCGTTCGGCTCGTTCGACCGCTGGGAGGCCGACTTTCGCCGCACCGGTATGAGCCTTGCCGGCGGATCGGGCTGGTGCGTGCTCGTCTATAATCTCCACACCCGCTCGCTGCACAACCATTGGGCGTGGGATCATATGCACGGCGCGATCGCCGGCGTGCCGCTGCTGGCGCTCGATATGTACGAGCACAGCTTTCACATGGATTACGGCACCGCCGCCGCCAAATACGTCGACGCCTACTTTCGCAACATCGATTGGGAAGTGGTCGATCGCCGCTATGCCGCGGCTTTGCGCGGCGGCGGCTGACCCGTCCGACGAGGGGCAACACCCGCTTCTGCGCGTCCCCCTGAGTTGGCGACCACAAGGGGCTAGGTTCGATGGGGAGATGCAACAGTGACATCCGGCCCGAACATCGCTCTGCTTTGGCGCGGACAAGCAGCCGACTGGATGCATCGCTTTCATGAAGCCCGGCAGTGGCCGATCGTTCCGGCCTTGCGGTCGCTCGGCGCCACCGCAAGGCCTGTACTGTACAGGGACGAGGCGGTTCGCGAGATTCGTGACGAGTTGTTGTCGTTTGACGCGGTGCTGGTCTGGGTGAATCCGTTGGATAGCTCAGGCGACCGCTCGGTGCTCGATCCGATGCTGCGCGAAGTCGCGGCGTGCGGCGTTGTCGTCAGCGCGCATCCCGACGTGATCGCCAAAATCGGCGTCAAGGAAGTGCTCTACACAACGCGGTCCATGGAATGGGGCAGCGATGTCGATCGATACGTGGACGTTGAAGGCCTTCGCGCTTGTTTTCCCGAACATCTCGCCGCAGGTCCGCGCGTGCTAAAGCCGAACTACGGCAACGGCGGCAGGAATGTGTGGCGTATCCAACAGGCCGCAGCGGGAGACGCTCCGGCTTTGGAAATGTTGGTGGAAGTTCAAGAGGCCCGCGAAGGAAGCCAAACGGAGCGGATCAGCCTAGCTGGGTTCCTGGATCGGTGGGCGCCGTTTTTGAACGACGGCGGCGTGCTGATCGATCAAGCTTATCAGCCGCCATCGTCCGAGGGTATGGTCCGGTGCTATGTGTGCGGGCACCGTGTGGTGGGCTTTGGGCACAACCTGATCACTGCGCTGATGACGCCAACGTCCGTTGAGACAGCGTCGTCAAGCCTACAGCCGATGGAGCGCGTCATGTTCGGACCGGAGGTGACGCGCTTCGCAGCCTTGCGGAAAGCGATGGAAGATCGCTGGATTCCAGAGATGCAAGGTTTGCTGTCGATTGCCGACCACGATCTTCCGCTTCTTTGGGACGCCGACTTCCTGTTTCGTGCTCGTAAAGGCCCCAACGATAGTCCGTACGTGCTGTGCGAAATCAACGCCAGTTCGGTTGCACCATTTCCGCCAAGCGCTGTCCAGCCAGTTGCCGCAGCGGCGGTCGGTCGCGCTCTGGCTGGTCGTTTGCGAAAGGAAACCTCCAATCCGCATTGATATGATTCAAGCAATTCAAGAGACGTGACATTGGTCGTAAGCATAGTTGCCTATCGATCAGGCAAGCCCAAGGGTGAGCGAGGCTGGGTGGAACTTCGGAAACCAATCTGAGAACCAATGCTTTAAATGGCAATTTCTAAGGAATTATAACATAGGTGTTCCCGCGAAGGCCGGGATGACGAGACTAGAGTGGGGTGTTTGTCAGAGCCCACCCGCGAAACGGAACGCAAAGCGGTAGTCCGTCGGCTTCAGTTCAACGTTGGTTATCTTGTCGGGTCGTACCGATTCCAGCGTGATGCTCCCATCTGCAATTGGCGTCGCTTCGCCCAGCGTCGCCTCGAACGGTTGCTCCTCGCCATTGCCGCGGATCCATAGCATCTTAACGCGCACCCGGCCGGCCCAGATACAACGCGCGTTCATCGGGCAGCGGCTGTCCTCGAGCACTGCGATCGGCTGGATGATCGGCCCATCGGCATAGGCTTGCTGGCCGAGCGCAACATTGCTGGCATCGGCAAGCGGCGTCTGGTCGCGCGTCGTAGCACACGCCGACAGAGCGAGCGCGGCGGCCAGCATGGAGGCGGCGAGGAGGGGACTGTTCTGCATTTGCCGGTTGCTAACCGCGTCGCTATGAACGCGCTATGACCCGTACACCCTGCTTGCTTTATGTGATCTCGCCGCTCGACGTCGGCGACGATTTTCCCGACCGGTTGACCGCGGCGCTCGACGCTGGGCCGGTCGCGGCGTTCCAGTTTCGCGTCAAGGGGCTGGAGCAGGATGAGGCGGCGCGGCTGGCCGAACCCCTACAAGCAATCTGCGCCGCGCGCGATGTGGCGTTCATCGTTAACGACGATGTCGCGCTGGCCAAACGGCTGGGCGCCGACGGCGTGCATCTGGGGCAAGGCGATGGCGATCCCCGCGATGCGCGGCGCGAGCTTGGCCCCAACGCGCAGATCGGGGTCACCTGTCACGCCAGCCGCCATATGGCGATGGAAGCGGGCGAGGCGGGGGCGGACTATGTCGCGTTCGGCGCTTTTTATCCGACGACAACCAAAGCGGTCGAGCATCACGCCGAGCCCGAAATTCTGACCTGGTGGCAGGGGATGTTCGAACTGCCCTGCGTGGCGATCGGGGGAATCACGGTGGATAATGCGCGCGTGCTGGTCGATGCGGGCGCCGATTTTCTGGCGGTTTCGGGTGCTGTGTGGGCGCACCCCGATGGCCCGGCCGCAGCCGTGCAGGCGTTCAGCGCGCTGCTGAAATATCAGCCCGCAGGATAGTCGCTTCCCGGCTTTTTCGGCGGCTCGCCGGACGGCATGGGCCACGCAGCATCCTTGCGCCAGCCAAACAGGCCGGCGCAAGGCGCTGGACGGCGCGGCGGTACGGCGCCGCTACCGCGTGGTCGGGGTGTGACATCGGAAAGATCGATACTCATCATGCCGCCGATATGCCGCGAACGAATGCGTCCATATTGGATCGATGCGTCAAATCAGCTTCGGTTCGTCGCTTCTGGCGCTTTGGTCCAATCGGCTTGCCTCATTTGACGCAGGCCGCTAAAGGCGCGCACCTGATACCGCTGCCCTGCGGGGTGCCGGTTTGCTCTTTCCATCCTTGAACTGTGAGTGTGCGCGATGAAAATCACCGGCGTTGAAATCCGTCCCGGCAATATTATCGAATTTGAAAAGGGGATCTGGAAGGTCACCAAGATCCAGCACACCCAGCCGGGCAAGGGCGGCGCCTATATGCAGGTCGAAGCCAAGAACCTGATCGACGGCCGCAAGCTGAACAACCGCTTCCGCAGCGCCGACACGGTCGAAAAGGTCCGCCTCGACACCAAGGATTTCCAGTTCCTCTATGCCGAGGGTGACGATCTGGTGTTCATGGACAAGGACACGTTCGAGCAGATCAACATATCCAAAGACGTCGTCGGCGACGCGCATGAATTCCTGCAGGACGGCATGGATGTGGTGCTCGAGCTGTGGGAAGATCGCCCGATTTCGGTCGAGCTGCCCGAAACCATCGAAGCGACGATCGTCGAGGCCGACGCGGTGGTGAAGGGGCAGACGGCGTCGTCGTCGTACAAGCCCGCAATCCTCGACAATGGCGTGCGCGTGATGGTGCCGCCGCACATCACCAGCGGCACCCGGATCGTCGTGCATGTGTACGACCGCGAATATGTGCGCCGCGCGGATTAAGTAACGTCGCCCCCGCGAAGGCGGGGGCCGCTAGCGTTTTACATTGCCGACAGCGGCCCCCGCCTTCGCGGGGGCGACGCGTTGAGGGAAACGAAAATGGCCATATCCGGCATCATCACCGTTATGGAACGCGCCGCGCGCAAGGCCGGGACCAAGCTGCGCCGCGACTTCGGCGAGATCGAGCATCTTCAGGTCTCGCAAAAGGGACCGGCCGATTTCGTGTCGAAAGCCGATCAGGCCGCCGAACGCACGCTGTATGACGAACTCGGCCGCGACCGTCCGGGCTGGGGCTTTGTGCTCGAAGAGGGCGGGGTGATCGAGGGCGATCCGGGTAAGCCGCGCTTCATCATCGATCCGCTCGACGGCACCTCGAACTTCCTCCACGCCATCCCGCATTTCGCGATTTCGATCGCGGTGCAGGAACCCAAGATTGGCGGTGGTTGGGGCGACATTACGTCGTGCCTGATCTACCAGCCGGTGACCGACGAAAGCTATTGGGCCGAGCGCGGCCGTGGTGCGTGGCTGCATGATCGCCGCCTTCGCGTCGCGTCGCGTCGCAATCTGAACGAATGTCTGGTTTCGACAGGTATACCGTTCATGGGCCATGGCAATATGCCGCAGTGGAGCCGCATTTTCGGTGCGGTCGCCCCTGAAGTTGCGGGCATCCGCCGCTTTGGCGCCGCCAGTCTTGACCTCGCTTGGGTCGCCGCGGGCCGTTACGACGGCTTCTGGGAAAGCGACCTCAAAATCTGGGACGTCGCAGCGGGCATGCTGCTGGTGCGCGAAGCCGGCGGTTTCGTCAGCGATTTCCGCGGCGGCGACCGGGCGATCGAGCGCAGCGAATTCATCGCGGGCAGCGCTGCGGTGCATTCGAAGCTGCAAAAGCTGGTCGCGGGCGCGCTGCGCAACGTGTGATCAACATCGGCGCATCCGGCCGCGTTAAAGGATCTCGAGAACGGGCCCGGATGCGATCTGCCGCGGTCCCGGGCAGAGCCCGAATTCTTGACCGACCGTGAGCGACAAGTTTCCAGGAAATGTCATCACCGAAAGCCGCACTTTTCCAGATTTGCCAAAGAATATCGACTTATCGCAGGCTTTGATGCGTCCGGGATAACAGGCGTTGTCCACCGATAAGCTCGGCCCCCATTCGGCGGTGATCGGCCTGTCTCGCTTTTCGGCGCCAGGATCGACGTCAAACGTCGATCAGGTCATACCCCGTATCCCGATCGAGGCGCTCGCTCACTTCTCGAACACATATTCGCGGAAGCTGTCCATCAGCGTTGCCCAGGTGTTGAAGGTCTCGCCGACATTTTCCCGCGGGATGCCCGCGAAATCGAGGTCGACGTCCATTTCGAGGACCGGATCGCCCTCGTCATCCTTGTACGCGCGGGCGAAGCGCTTGTCCTTGTTCCACTGGTTAAGCCTTTCCAGCGAGACGTCCTTGGCGTCGCTGAAGCCCATATAATATTGCAGCGTCTTGCAGTTTTTCCCTTCCTCGCAATTCATGAACAGGACAAGGAATTTCAGCCCATTGCGATTGCTCTCGATATAGGGATCATCACCCGGCTTGGATATGATCGTCGCGGGCCAGCCTTGCGACTCGACAATCGCCTCGATCGTCGCCGGGTCGGTGGCGTTTACCAGTTCGGCCTGCGCGGGCGTTGTCGCCAGCAGGGCGGATGCACCGAAGGCAAAGGCGGCGCGCTTGGCAAATGATCTCATGAAATTCCCCCTGTTTGATCCGCTGTCGATATCGCCCCCGAAAGCGTCGGACTGACCCCAATTACTGTGGCGTATCACAGCGATAGGCGCTGTCACCAGCGGCGTTTGTGCTTTTGGTCACCTGGCGCATGAAAATCATGCCCGCAGTGCTTGCGACGGGCGGCAGGCTGGCCTAAAGCGCCCGCATAACGGTGGCAAACACCTCAAAACAAGACTGCGAGCTCCCATGGTCGATCTGACGCAATATCTGCCGATCCTGATATTCCTGGTCATTGCGGTCGGGTTGTCGTCGGCGTTCGTGTTCCTGCCGATGGGCGTCGCGCGGCTCACCGGCGCGCACAAACCCGACCCGGCCAAGCTGACCGAATATGAATGCGGCTTCCCGGCGTTCGAGGATGCGCGCAGCCAGTTCGACGTGCGCTTTTATCTCGTCGCCATCCTGTTCATCATCTTCGATCTCGAAGCCGCGTTCCTGTTTCCCTGGGCTGTGAGCCTGGAGGAAATCGGCTGGGCGGGTTGGGCCACGATGATGATATTCCTCGCCGAACTCGCGATCGGCCTTGTTTATGCATGGAAGAAAGGGGCGTTGGACTGGGAATGAGCAGCTCGATCATCCTGCCGCCCGGCCAGATGCCGGTTGCAAGCCCTGTCGCTCCGGGGACGAACCCCGACATGGCCTATTTCGACGACCTCAACAGCGAGGTCGGCGACAAGGGTTTTCTCGTCACCTCGACCGAGGATCTGTTCAACTGGGCGCGCACCGGCTCGCTGTGGTGGATGACCTTTGGCCTCGCGTGCTGCGCGGTCGAGATGATCCACGTCAACATGCCGCGGTACGACATGGAGCGTTTCGGCGCTGCCCCGCGCGCCAGTCCGCGTCAGAGCGACGTCATGATCGTCGCGGGCACGCTGTGCAACAAGATGGCCCCGGCGCTGCGCCGTGTTTACGACCAGATGTCGAACCCGAAATATGTCATCTCGATGGGCAGCTGCGCCAATGGCGGCGGCTATTATCACTACAGCTATTCGGTGGTGCGCGGCTGCGATCGCATCGTCCCCGTGGACATCTATGTCCCCGGTTGCCCGCCAACCGCCGAGGCGCTGCTTTACGGGGTGATGCAGTTGCAGCGGAAGATCCGCCGCGTCGGGACGATTGAACGCTGATGGCCCACGCCGCTCCCCTGATTGCGCCGCGCGCGACGCTGGCGGCTGAGCTGAAGCAGCTGCTCGGTGCCAACCTGCTCGCGCATGATTTCGCTGCCGACGAAGACAGCATCACGGTCGATCGCACCGCGATTGCCGTGGTGATGATCGCGCTGCGCGATAATCTGGAATATCAGCAGCTGATGGAGATCGCCGGGGTCGATTATCCCGACCGCGCCGAGCGGTTCGAGGTCGTCTATCATTTGCTCAGCGTGACGCGGAACCACCGCCTGCGCGTCCGGGTATCGACCGACGAGGCGACGCCGGTGCCGAGCATCGTGCCGGTGTGGCCCGTCGCGGGCTGGCTCGAACGCGAAGTGTTCGACATGTATGGCGTGCTGTTCGCGGGTAATCCCGACCTACGCCGCATCCTGACCGACTATGGGTTCCAGGGGCATCCGCAGCGCAAGGACTTCCCGCTGACCGGCTATATCGAGTTGCGCTACAGCGAAGAAGACAAGCGCGTTGTGTATGAGCCGGTGAAGCTGGCGCAGGATTTCCGCAACTTCGACTTCCTCTCCCCGTGGGAAGGCGCCGACTATGTGCTGCCGGGCGATGAGAAGGCGGGCGGGACGGGCGAAGCGCCGGGCAAGGGTGCGCCCACGCCGATGACTGCGAAGGACGTGAAGGCGTCGGACGACAATGCCAAGGCTTCGCCGCCGCCGACGCCGAAGACGACCGACAGCCCAGCGCAGACCGGCGCGGGCGCCAGCGTCAACAAGGCCGCATCGAAGACGAGCCGCGACGGCGCGAAATCCAAAGTTGCGACCAAGCAAGCGAAAACGCCCGCGACGACCAAGGCCGAAAAGGCGCCCGCCAAGCCGCGCGCGCCGCGCAAGCCCAAGACGGGAGGTGACGCATGACCGACACCCCGACCATCCGCCACCACGGCGGCGACATGTTCGAAGGCTATCCGGTCGACACCGCGAACACTGCGGGCGATCAGGCCGTCACCAATTACACAATCAACTTCGGCCCGCAGCATCCCGCGGCACACGGGGTGCTGCGCCTCGTGCTCGAGCTCGATGGCGAGATTATCGAGCGCGTCGATCCGCACGTCGGGCTGCTCCATCGCGGCACCGAGAAGCTGATCGAGTACAAGACCTATCTGCAGGCGCTGCCCTATTTCGATCGGCTCGACTATTGCTCGCCGCTCGGGATGGAGCATAGTTATGTGCTCGCGATCGAAAAGCTGCTCGACCTCGAAGTCCCGGCGCGCGCGCAATATCTTCGCACGATGTTCGCCGAGCTGACGCGGATCTGCAATCATATGCTCAACATCGGCAGCCATGTGATGGACGTCGGCGCGATGACCCCGAACCTGTGGGTGTTCGAGCTGCGCGAGGATTGCCTGAACTTCTTCGAGCGCGCCTCGGGTGCGCGCATGCACTCGGCGTACTTCCGTCCGGGCGGCGTCCATCAGGACGTCCCCGA
This sequence comes from Sphingopyxis bauzanensis, assembly GCF_002205675.1. Lineage (GTDB taxonomy): Bacteria > Pseudomonadota > Alphaproteobacteria > Sphingomonadales > Sphingomonadaceae > Sphingopyxis > Sphingopyxis bauzanensis. Next base: position 297,401 of record NZ_NISK01000003.1, read on the forward strand.
AAAGCTGCTCGTCGACATCGGCGAATGGGTCGAAACGCGCCTGCCGAAGCTGTTCGGCGACGCGATGAGCCTGGTCATCGACAACCGCATCTTCAAACAGCGCAACGTCGACATCGCGACGGTGAGCAAGGAAGACGCGCTGGCGTGGGGCTTCTCCGGCCCGATGATCCGCGGCAGCGGCATTGCGTGGGATCTGCGCAAGTCGCAGCCTTATGATGCCTATGCGGCGATGGAATTCGACATTCCCGTCGGCACCCGCGGCGATTGCTATGACCGCTTCATGGTGCGCGTCGAGGAAGTCTATCAGTCGGCTAAGATCATCAAGCAGTGCCTGCGCGACATGCCCACCGGCCCGATCGCCAGCCTCGACCGCAAGGTCGTGCCGCCGAAGCGCGGCGAGATGAAGCAGTCGATGGAATCGCTGATCCATCACTTCAAACTCTATACCGAAGGTTTCCACGTCCCCGCCGGCGAAGTCTATGTCGCGACCGAAAGCCCGAAGGGCGAATTCGGCGTTTATCTGGTCAGCGACGGCACCAACAAGCCGTACCGTTGCAAGATCCGCCCGACGGCGTTTTCGCATCTGCAGGCGATGGACATGATGTCGAAGGGCCATATGCTCGCGGATACGACCGCGATCATCGGCGCGATCGACGTCGTGTTCGGGGAGTGCGACCGGTGATGCTGCGTGAACTTGCGATCCTCATTCTCGTGCTCGCAGGATTCGCGTCAGCCACAGCTGCTTATCTGGCGGCGTTTCATGGCGAAGCGCCAGTAAAGGAAATCGTCTCGACAGCTTTTGCGGCGACGCTGGGCATGTACGTCGGACGATATATTGAACGAGGTCTGGCCCGTGGCTGACGCACCCCAAATCCCGGACGAAGCCGAAACCCGCGCGCGCTGGGGCGCTTTTGCGTGGACGGCGGAGAATGCCGCGAAGGCGAAGGCAGTCATCGCGCGCTATCCCGCGGGGCGCCAGCGCTCGGCGGTGATGCCTTTGCTTGACCTCGCGCAGCGCCAGGTCGGCGCCGAGACGCAGACGCAGGGCTGGCTGCCCGTGCCGGTGATCGAGTTCGTCGCGGCGCAGCTCGATATGCCGTTCATGCGCGCTTATGAGGTCGCGTCCTTTTACACCATGTACAATCTCGTCCCGGTCGGCCGCTATCATGTGCAGGTGTGCGGCACGACGCCGTGCCTGCTGCGTGGGTCGGACGATGTGATGGCGGCGTGCAAGAACCGCGGCATGATCAAGGGCAAGACCACCCCCGACGGACTGTTCACGTTAACCGAAGTCGAGTGCATGGGCACCTGCACCAACGCGCCGATGGTCCAGATCAACGACGATAATTACGAAGATCTGGATTTCGACCGCATGGCTGCGATCCTCGACGCGCTCGCCGCGGGCGAGACGCCGAAGGCGGGGACGCAGATTCCGGGGCGACACACGAGCGAGCCCGAGGGCGGGCCGACGACGCTGAAGGAAATGGTGAAGGCCAACCACGACTATCGGAAGGAGTGGTGACATGAGCCTTCAGGACAAGGACCGCATTTTCACCAACATCTACGGCTTCCAGCCGTGGAACCTGAAATCGGCGCAGATGCGCGGCGATTGGGACAAGACCAAGGATCTGATGAAGCGCGGGCAGGACGCGATCATCGAGGAGATCAAGGCGTCGGGGCTGCGCGGCCGCGGCGGCGCGGGTTTCCCGACGGGTCTCAAGTGGAGCTTCATGCCGAAGGAGCCGCGCGCCGATCGCCCGAGCTTCCTCGTCATCAATGCCGACGAATCCGAGCCGGGGTCTTGCAAAGACCGCGAAATCATCCGCCACGATCCGCACAAGCTGATCGAAGGCGCGCTTATCGCGGGCTTCGCAATGCGCGCGCGTGCGGCCTATATCTATATCCGCGGCGAATTCATCCGCGAGGCCGAGACGCTCTTTGCGGCGGTACAGGAGGCGTATGACGCCGGCCTGCTCGGCAAGAATGCCGCGAAGTCGGGTTATGATTTCGACGTTTTCGTCCACCGCGGCGCCGGCGCCTATATCTGCGGCGAAGAAACCGCGATGATCGAAAGCCTAGAGGGCAAAAAGGGCCAGCCGCGCCTGAAACCGCCGTTCCCGGCGGGCGCTGGGCTTTATGGCTGCCCGACGACGGTGAACAATGTCGAGAGCATCGCGGTCGTCCCGACGATCCTGCGCCGCGGCGCGCCGTGGTTCTCGTCCTTCGGGCGTGAGAATAACAAGGGCACCAAGCTTTTTCAGATTTCGGGCCACGTGAACACGCCGTGCGTCGTCGAGGAAGAGATGAGTATCCCGTTCCGCGAGCTGATCGACAAGCATTGCGGCGGCATCCGTGGCGGCTGGGACAATCTGCTCGCGGTGATCCCCGGCGGGTCGTCGGTGCCGCTGGTTCCGGCAGCCGAGATCATGGACTGCCCGATGGATTTCGACGGGCTGAAAGCCGTCGGATCGGGCCTTGGCACCGCGGCCGCGATCGTGATGGACAAGTCGACCGACGTCGTTCAGGCGATCAGCCGCATCAGCTATTTCTACAAGCATGAAAGCTGCGGCCAGTGCACCCCGTGCCGCGAGGGCACCGGCTGGATGTGGCGCGTCATGGAACGCCTGCGCACCGGCGACGCCGACATCAGCGAGATCGACACTTTGTACGACGTGACCAAGCAGGTCGAAGGCCACACCATCTGCGCATTGGGCGATGCCGCGGCATGGCCGATCCAGGGGCTGATCAAACATTTCCGCCCCGAACTGGAGCGGCGTATTCGCGACAATGGTGCGTTGGAGGCGGCAGAGTGACCGACGCCGAAATGAAAAGCCTGTTGCTGATAACCTTGGTGGTTTTGCTGGCGATCGGCGTGAGCGCCCTGTGGGGCAAGCGGACTCCGCGGCCGTCGGCGAAGAATAACTGGTGCAAGATTGACGATACGAAGTCCCGCAGCTGGTCCGATAACGTCGAAAGTGTCGGCGGCGATCGAGCTGCTGGCGGAGATCACTAATGCCTAAAGTAACCGTAGATGGCGTAGAACTCGACGTCCCGCAGGGCGCCACCGTCCTGCAGGCGTGCGAGCTGGCGGGCAAGGAAATCCCGCGTTTCTGCTATCATGAACGCCTGAGCATCGCCGGCAATTGCCGCATGTGCCTGGTCGAAGTGTCGCCCGGCCCGCCGAAGCCGCAAGCGTCGTGCGCGCTGCCGACCGCCGAGGGGCAGGTGATCCGCACCGACAGCCCGATGGTCAAGAAGGCGCGCGAGGGGGTGATGGAGTTCCTGCTCATCAACCACCCACTCGACTGCCCGATCTGCGATCAGGGCGGCGAGTGCGACTTGCAGGACCAGTCGATCGCCTATGGCCGCGGCGCGACGCGCTATGACGAGAATAAGCGCGCGGTGACCGAAAAGTACATGGGCCCGATCGTCAAGACGGTTATGACCCGCTGTATCCAGTGCACGCGCTGCGTCCGCTTTGCCGAGGAAGTGGCCGGGGTCGAAGACATCGGCGCGATCGGGCGCGGCGAGAATATGCAGATCACCTCCTATCTGGAGCGCGCAGTCGCGAGCGAGCTGTCGGGTAATGTCGTCGACCTGTGCCCCGTCGGAGCGCTGACCAGCAAACCCTATGCATTCGAAGCGCGGCCGTGGGAGCTGACCAAGACGCTGGGCATCGACATGATGGACGCGGTCGGCACGAATGTGCGGATCGATGCGCGCGGGCGTCAGGTGCTGCGGGTTTTGCCGCGGATCAACGACGATGTGAACGAGGAATGGGCGAGCGACAAGACGCGCCACCATGTCGACGGCCTTACTCGCCGCCGCCTCGACCGGCCCTATGTGCGCAAGGACGGCCAGCTGGTCGAAGCGACGTGGGCCGAAGCGTTCGAAGCTATCAAGGCGGTCAACGCTGGCAAGTCGGTTACCGCGATCGCGGGCGACTTGTCCGACTGCGAGACAATGTTTGCCGCCAAGGCGCTGGTGAACGCGCTCGGCTCGACATTACTCGAAGGTCGCCAGACCGGGCTCGACTATGACGTCACCAGCCTGTCGGCGGTCAATTTCAACACGGGCATCGCCGAGGCCGAGAATGCCGACGTGATCTTGCTGGTTGGCACCAACCTGCGCTGGGAAGCGCCGCTGATCAACACGCGCGTCCGCAAGGCGGTCTGGAAAAAGGGCGCGAAGGTCTTTGCGATCGGCCCGGAAACCGACCTCACCTACAAGACCGAATGGCTCGGCGACGATGCGTCGCTCGTCGCCAAGCTACCGAAGCATGTCACCGATTCGTTGAAGGGCGCCGAACGGCCCTTGCTGGTCTTCGGCGGCGGTGCGCTGTCGGTGCCCGGCGTCCACGGCGCGGGGCTCGCGCTCGCCAAAGCGGTGAATGCGGTGAGAGAGGGCTGGAACGGCTTCAACGTCGTCCATTTCTCCGCCGCGCGCATGGGGTCGCTGATGCTCGGTTACGGACTGCCCGGCGGAATCAAGGATGTGATTGCGGCGAAGCCGAAGCTCGCCTTCTTCCTCGGCGCCGACGAGGTTGATTTTGCGGCCTTCGCAACGACGTTCAAAGTCTATGTCGGCCACCATGGCGACAAAGGCGCGCATGCCGCCGACGTCATCCTGCCAGCAGCCGCGTGGCCCGAGAAGGACTTCACCACGGTGAACACCGAGGGCCGCGTCCAGCGCAGCGAGAAAGCGGTATTCGCACCGGGGGACGCGCGCGAGGACTGGAGCATTTTCCGCGCCCTCGCCGATACGCTCGGCGTGTCGCTTGGCTTTGACAGCTTCGATGCGTGCCGCGCAGCGATGATTGCGACGGTACCGGCGCTCGGCATTGAAGGCGTCGCCGATTACGGCTGGAGAGCACCCAAGCTGCCCGCCAAGCCCGAGGCGCGCGCGATCCCGTCGCCGATCAAGGATTTCTACCTCACCAACGCCATCTGCCGCGCGTCGCCGACGATGCAGCGCTGCTCGGATGAAATTCTCCATGGCGGTGAATATGCGGAGGCGGCGGAATGAGCCCGGTACAAGCGATCGACAGCTTGCTGTTGGCCGGGATGAGCTTTGCCGTCTGGCGCGGTTTTAATCCGCGCAACGAGTCCGAGAAGCCGGGGCCGCAAAACGGCTGGCGGAACGAGGACGGGACGCGGAAATGACCGAAACCTTTATTTCCTGGGGCATGGACGCCGATTGGGCATGGGGCGTCGCAACCGTTGCGGGTATCCTGCTCATCGCGCTGCCGCTGATGCTCGCGGTCGCGATGATCATCTATGCCGACCGCAAGATCTGGGCGGCGATCGCACTGCGCCGCGGGCCGAACGTCGTCGGTCCGTTCGGGCTGCTGCAGAGCTTTGCCGACGGGCTGAAGGTGTTCCTGCAGGAAACCATCATCCCGACCGGCGCAAACCGCGGGCTGTTCCTGATTGCGCCGATCATCACCTTCACCGTCGCGTTGATGGCGTGGGCGGTGATCCCGTTCAATTCGGGCGCGGTGCTCGCCGACATCAATGTCGGATTGCTCTACATCCTCGCGATTTCGTCGCTCGGCGTTTACGGGGTCGTGTTGTCGGGCTGGGCCTCGAACTCCAAATATCCCTTCTTTTCCGCGATGCGCGCCGCGGCGCAGATGATCTCTTATGAAGTTTCGATCGGCTTCATCCTGGTCGGGGTCGTGCTCTATGCCGACAGCTTCAACCTCAACGAAATCATCAAGGCGCAGCAGGGTCACGGGCTGGGCATCGTCAACGCCTTTGGCTTCAATCTGCTGCTGTTCCCGCTCGCGGTGATTTTCCTGATCGCCAGCCTCGCCGAAACCGCGCGCGCGCCCTTCGACTTGACCGAGGCCGAGAGCGAGCTTGTTGCGGGCTATCAGACCGAATATTCGTCGATGAGCTTCGCTCTGTTCTGGCTCGGCGAATATGCCAATGTGCTGCTGATGGCGACGCTCAACGCCGTGTTGTTCTGGGGCGGCTGGCTGCCGCCGCTCAACATCGACCTGATCCCATGGTTCGACATTCCGGGGATCATCTGGCTGTTCGCCAAGATCCTGTTTTTCTTCTTCATTTTCAGCTGGGTGAAGGCGACCGTGCCGCGCTACCGCTATGACCAGCTGATGCGCCTTGGCTGGAAAATCTTCCTGCCGATTTCGCTGATCTGGATCTTCCTGATCTCGGGCTGGCTGATGCTGACGAGGTACTCATGACATCTATCGCTCACCTCATCAAAAGCTTCACCTTGTGGGAGTTTGTGAAGGCGCACGCCCTCACGCTCAAATATTTCTTCAAACCGAAGGCGACGATCAACTATCCGTTCGAGAAGAACCCGCTGAGCCCGCGTTTCCGCGGCGAGCATGCGCTGCGGCGTTATCCGAACGGCGAGGAACGCTGCATCGCGTGCAAGCTGTGCGAAGCGGTGTGCCCGGCGCAGGCGATCACCATCGAGGCCGAGCCGCGCGAGGACGGCTCGCGCCGCACGACGCGCTACGACATTGACATGACCAAGTGCATCTATTGCGGCTTCTGTCAGGAAGCGTGCCCGGTCGATGCGGTGGTCGAGGGGCCGAACTTCGAATATGCGACCGAAACGCGCGAAGAACTGCTGTATGACAAGGCCAAGCTGCTCGCCAATGGCGACAAATGGGAACGCGCGATCGCGGCAAATCTTGCCGCCGACGCGCCCTATCGATAGGGGCGCGCGCACATGATCCAGCTTATCGCCTTTTACCTGTTCGCGACCATCGTCATCGCCTCTGCGGCGATGGTGATTTTCGCGCGCAACCCCGTCCACAGCGTGATGTGGCTGATCCTCGCCTTCTTCAACGCGGCGGGGTTGATGCTGCTCGCGGGGGCCGAGTTTATCGCGATGCTGCTCGTCATTGTTTATGTCGGGGCGGTCGCGGTGTTGTTCCTGTTCGTCGTGATGATGCTCAACATCGATTTCGCCGAGCTGCGCGCCGGTTTCGTGCGCTATCTGCCGCTCGGCGCGTTGGTTGCAATCATCCTCGTCGCCGAACTGATCTTCGCGCTGGGCGCGTGGAGCGCGGGTGGGATCGATCTGGCCGCGCGCGTAGCGCCAGCGGCCACCGACAAGAGCAATATCCAGCAGATCGGTGAGCTGCTCTATACGCGCTACATCTTCCTGTTCGAGGCGGCGGGGATCATCCTGCTCGTCGCGATGATCGGCGCGATCGTGCTGACGCATCGCCAGCGTGGCGGGGTGCGGACGCAGAATATCTCGTCACAGAACCAGCGCCGTCCGCAGGACGCGACGCGGTTGGTCGATCCGGGCGTCGGGCAGGGGATGGAACTGTGATTTCGGTCGGCCATTATCTTGCCGTCTCGGCGGTGCTTTTCACGCTCGGCGTGCTCGGCATCTTCATCAACCGCAAGAATATCATCGTCATCCTGATGGCGATCGAACTGATCCTGCTCGCGGTGAACATCAACCTTGTCGCGTTCAGCGCGGCGCTGGGCGACCTCGTCGGGCAGGTGTTCGCGATGTTCGTGCTGACCGTCGCGGCGGGCGAAGCCGCGATCGGGCTCGCCATTCTTGTAATTTATTTCCGCGGCCGCGGTACCATTGCGGTCGATGACGCCAACCGGATGAAGGGGTAAGCCGGTGATTCAGGCGATCGTTTTCCTGCCGCTGCTCGCGGCGCTTGTCGCAGGCCTGGGCCAGCGGGCCATCGGCCCCTTTGCGGCCAAGCTGATTACCACGGGCGCGCTGTTCACCAGCGCTGCGCTCAGCTGGCCGATCTTCCTGTCCTATGTGATGGGCACAGGTCAGGCAGAGGTCGTGACGGTGCTCCACTGGGTGTCGTCGGGCGCGCTCCAGTTCAACTGGGAGCTGCGCGTCGATGCGCTGACCGCGGTGATGCTCGTCGTCATCACGACGGTGTCGGCGCTCGTCCACCTCTATAGCTGGGGCTATATGGAGGAAGACCCGGATCAGCCGCGCTTCTTCGCCTATCTCTCGCTCTTCACCTTTGCGATGCTGATGCTCGTGACCGCGAACAATCTGGTGCAGATGTTCTTCGGCTGGGAAGGGGTCGGTCTCGCCTCCTATCTGCTGATCGGTTTCTGGTACAAGAAGCCGAGCGCCAACGCCGCCGCGATCAAGGCTTTCGTCGTCAACCGCGTTGGCGACCTTGGCTTCATGCTCGGCATCTTCGGTACCTTCCTCGTCTTCGGCACCGTCTCGATCCCCGAGATTCTGGCCGCGGCGCCGGGCATGGCGGGAAGCACCATTACCTTCATGGGCATGCGTCTCGACACGATGACGATCCTCTGCCTGCTGCTGTTCATCGGCGCGATGGGCAAATCGGCGCAGCTCGGTCTGCACACCTGGCTTCCCGACGCGATGGAAGGCCCGACCCCGGTGTCGGCGCTGATCCACGCCGCGACGATGGTCACCGCGGGCGTCTTCATGGTTTGCCGCTTGTCGCCGATGTTCGAAACGTCGGACGTCGCGCAGGGCGTCGTGATGTTCGTCGGCGCCGCGACCTGCTTCTTCGCCGCGACCGTCGCGACGACGCAGTGGGACATCAAGCGCGTCATCGCCTATTCGACCTGTTCGCAGCTCGGCTATATGTTCTTCGCCGCGGGCGCGGGCGCTTATGGCGCGGCGATGTTCCACCTGTTCACGCATGCCTTCTTCAAGGCGTTGCTGTTCCTGGGCGCCGGTTCGGTCATCCACGCAATGCACCACGAACAGGACATGCGTTATTATGGCGCGCTGCGGAAAGAAATCCCGATCACCTATTGGGCAATGATGCTCGGGACGCTCGCGATCACCGGCGTCGGCATCTATGGCGTCTTCGGCTTTGCGGGCTTCTATTCGAAGGACGGCATCCTAGAGGCTGCCTTCGCGAGCGGCGGCGGCGGCGTGATCGCCTTCTGGGTAGGCATTTTTGTCGCCTTCCTCACCAGCTTCTATTCGTGGCGCCTGGTCTTCCTGACCTTCCACGGCAAGCCGCGCTGGGCAGCGAGCGAGCATATCCAGCACGCGGTGCATGACGGTCATCACGATCACCCGTCGGATGAACATGCCGGACATGACACGCACCATGACCATGCCGCCGGCACGCATGAAGGCACCGCAGGCTATCATCCGCATGAAAGCCCGTGGACGATGCTGGTGCCGTTGATTTTGCTGTCGATTGGCGCCGTATTTGCAGGCTTCGCGTTCAAATATCCCTTCATCTACCCCGAAGAGGGGATGGCGTTCTGGAGCGGCAGCATGCTCGCGTTCGACGAGCATCTGATGCACGCCGCGCACAATGTACCTTTGTGGGTGAAATGGACGCCGTTCGCGGTGATGGCGATCGGGCTGTTTCTTGCGTGGAACAGTTACATTCGCAACACGACGCTCCCTGCGCGCTTCGTCGCGCAGTTCGGGCTGCTGCACCAGTTCCTGTTCAACAAATGGTATTTCGACGAGCTCTACAACATCGTCTTCGTGAAGCCCGCCTTTGCGATCGGCCGCTTCTTCTGGAAGCGCGGCGATGAGCAGACCATCGACCGCTTCGGTCCCGATGGTGCGGCGGCGCTTGTTCAGGGCGGCACGCGGCTCGCGGTGCGGCTGCAATCGGGTTATGTTTATGGATATGCGTTTGTGATGCTGCTCGGGCTTGTCGGCCTCGCCAGCTGGGCCATGGTGAAGTTCCTGTGAGCGGTTTTCCGATCCTTTCGCTGATGCTGGCGATCCCCGCGGTCGCCGCCATCGCTTGCCTGTTCGCGGGTGACAAAATGGCGCGGCTGATCGCACTCGGTGCGACGCTGGTCACCTTCGTGCTCGGCTGTGTCATGTGGGCGCAGTTCGACATCGGCGGGCCGCAGTGGCAGTTTACCGAGCGCGCCGACCTGTTCGGACGGTTCAGCTGGGCGCTCGGCATCGACGGCATGGCGTTGATGCTGATCATGCTCAGCGTGTTCCTGATGCCGCTATGCATCCTCGCCAGCTGGGACGCGATCAAGAGCCGCGTCGGGCTTTACATGGCGATGTTCCTCGTCATGGAAACGATCATGATCGGGGTGTTCTGCGCTCAGGATCTGCTGCTGTTCTACATCTTCTTCGAGGCTGGCCTGATTCCGATGTACTTCATCATTGGCATCTGGGGCGGCGCGAACCGCAAATATGCGGCGTATAAATTCTTCCTCTACACGCTGCTCGGGTCGGTGCTGATGCTGATCGCGATGATCGCGATGATCGCCGAAGCGGGTACAACCGACATCCCGACGCTGCTCAATTACGACTTCCCGATCGAAATGCAGACGTGGCTGTGGCTCGCCTTCTTCGCCAGCCTCGCGGTCAAGATGCCGATGTGGCCCGTCCACACCTGGCTGCCGGACGCGCACGTCCAGGCGCCGACGGCCGGGTCGATGATCCTCGCTGGGGTGCTGCTGAAGCTCGGCGCCTATGGCTTCATCCGTTTCATGATGCCGATGTTCCCCGACGCGTCGGCGCAGCTGATGTGGATCGTGTTCGGCCTGTCGATGGTCGCGGTGGTGTACACCAGCCTCGTCGCGCTCGTGCAGAGCGACATGAAGAAACTGATCGCTTACTCGTCGGTCGCGCATATGGCGATCGTCACCGCGGGCCTGTTCGCGTTCAACCAGCAGGGTATCGAGGGCGCGCTGATCATCATGCTCAGCCACGGCGTCGTCTCGGCCGCGCTCTTCTTCTGCGTCGGCGTGATTTACGACCGTCTGCACACGCGCGAGATCGACCGCTACGGCGGCCTCGCGGTCAACATGCCGGCTTATGCGATCTTCTTCATGCTCTTTACCATGGCGTCGATTGGCTTGCCCGGAACCAGCGGTTTCGTCGGCGAATTCCTGAGCCTTGCCGGTATTTACGAAGCGTCGAGCTGGGTCGCCTTTGTGTGCACCACCGGGATCATCCTCGGCGCCGCATACATGCTTTATCTCTACCGCCGCGTCGTGTTCGGCGAACTCACCAAGGACGATGTCAAGGCGATGCCCGACCTCAATCCCCGCGAATGGGCGGTGCTGGCGCCGCTCGCCGCCGTGGCACTGTGGATGGGTGTTTATCCCGAAAGCTTCCTCGCGCCGATGCGCGGCGACGTGACGACGGTTGTCGCGCGGCTCGCTCCGGCCAAGCCTGCGGGCGATGCCCGTCTGGCCGCCGGCAAACCGCAGCCCGCCAAGGCACAGGGTGACACCGCCCACGGATCGAGCCATGCGGGAGGCGTCCAATGACCGCCGATCTCGCGCTCATCTGGCCCGAACTGATCCTGACGATCGGCGGGCTCATTACCCTGATGCTCGGGACCTTCCTGGGTGACCGGCAGGTCGGCATTTACCAGCTCAGCGCGCTGCTGACGCTCGCTGCGGCGGCTGCCGCAGTCGTCGCGCTGTTCGGCGTCAATGCGACGGTCTTTTCAGGGACGCTGTCGGTCGACGGTTTCGGCGGCTTCGCCAAGCTGCTGATCTATGCTGCCAGCTTTATCTGCATCCTCATCGCGCCGCGCTTCTTCACCGGCGGTATGCGCGCCGAATATCCGACTTTGATTCTGTTTGCCGCACTCGGCATGGGGATCATGGCGTCGTCGCGCGATCTGATGACGCTCTATGTCGGGCTCGAGCTCAACAGTCTGGCGGCCTATGTCCTCGCCAGCTTCATGCGCACCGACGAACGGTCGACCGAGGCGGGGCTCAAATATTTCGTCCTTGGCGCGCTCGCGTCGGGCATGCTGCTCTACGGCATCTCGCTGCTCTACGGCTTTACCGGCACCACCGATTTCAGCGGTATCGCGGCGCGCATGGGCGGCGAGATGAACATCGGGCTGATTTTTGGCATTGTGTTCGTGCTCGCGGGGCTTGGCTTCAAGATCAGCGCCGTGCCGTTCCATATGTGGACGCCTGACGTTTACGAAGGCGCGCCGACCCCGGTGACCACCTTCTTTGCCAGCGCGCCGAAAGTGGCGGCGATGGCGCTGATGACGCGCGTCGTCATCGACGCGATGGGGCCAGCGGTCGGCGCGTGGCAACAGATCATCATCTTCCTCGCGCTCGCCTCGATCATCCTCGGCGCGGTCGGTGCGATCGGGCAGAAGAACATCAAACGCCTGCTCGCTTACTCCTCGATCAACAATGTCGGCTTCATGCTGATCGGCCTGGCGGCGGGCACGCAGGCGGGGGTCGAAGGTGTGCTGACCTATCTGCTCGTCTATGTGGTGACGACGATCGGTGCCTTCCTGGTCGTGCTGCAATTGCGCGATGCCGATGGCAATTATATCGAAAGCATCCCGGCGCTCGCCGGCCTGTCGCAGCGCCGCCCGGGCCTGGCCGCGGCCATGGCGGTGTTCCTGTTCAGCCTCGCCGGTATTCCGCCACTGTTCGGCTTCTGGCCGAAATATCTGGTATTCGAGGCCGCGGTGAACGCGAACCTGCTGCCGCTGGCGATCGCGGGTATCGTCGCGTCGGTGATCGGCGCATTCTATTATATCGCGATCATCAAGACGATGTATTTCGACGATAAATCGGACACCGAAATCCCCGTGGGTGGTGGCGCGATCGTCGAGGATGCGGTGATCACCGCCAGCGCACTCTGGCTCTCGGTCATTGGTTATCTGTTCATCCCGATGCTCGCAGTCGTTTCGGCGAGCGCCGCCGCGGTGCTGTTCTGATCCCGCCGATCGAGCGGGTAGCGCAGACAGGTTCGACCAACGCCGACCTGCTGGCGCGGCTGGCTGGCGGCGAGCAGGTCGGCGAGGGGCATTGGCTGATCGCCGATCGCCAGACCGCGGGGCGCGGACGGCTCGGCCGCGGCTGGAACGACGGGCAGGGCAATTTCATGGGCTCGACCGTCGTTCATTTGACGATCGGCGATCCGTCAGCCGCGACGCTGGCGCTGGTTGCGGGGGTCGCGCTCGCCAAGACGGTGGCCGCGCTGGCGCCGCACATCGACGCGCAGCTCAAATGGCCGAACGACCTGCTGGTGGGCGGCGCGAAATGTGCGGGCATATTGATGGAGCGCACGGGCAATTCGGTGGTGATCGGGATCGGAGTGAACCTGATTGCGGCACCCGAACTGCCCGATCGGCCGACCGCGACGCTGGCATCCAAAGGGGCTGTGCTCGACCGCGATCATTTCGCGGGGGCGCTGGGTATCGCGATGATCGACGCGCTGTGGACTTGGCGGCAAGAGGGGGTGGCGAGTATCGTCCGCACCTGGCTGCCACTGGCACATCCCATCGGGACGCCGCTGCGCGTGTCCGAACAGGGTATCGACGGGACGTTTGACGGTCTGGCCGAGGACGGCGCGCTGCGCTTGCGCGTCGCGGGCAGGGAGACCATGCTGGTGCATGCTGGCGATGTCGAACTGCGTCGCCCGGTCGAGGAAGAAAGATAGATGCTGCTCGCGATCGATGTCGGCAACACCAATGCCAAATTTGCGCTGTTCGACGGCGCCGCGTTGCTTGCGCGCTGGCGCATTGCGACCGACGACCGCCGCACCGCCGACGAATATATGGTGTGGCTCGATCAACTGCTGCGCATTGAAGGCTATGATCGCGCGCAGGTCGATGCCGTCATCATCTCGACCGTCGTCCCGCGCGCGCTTCACAATCTGCAACTGCTCGCGGTCAAATATTTCAGCGTCGATGCCTTCATCGCCGGGCGCGAGCCCGTGACATGGGGCATCGCGCTCAAGGTCGCCGAGCCGCGCTCGGTCGGCGCCGACCGTGCGGTCAATGCGATTGCGGCGCAGGCGGTCGAGCCCGGCAAGGACAAGCTGGTCATCAGCTTTGGGACCGCGACGACGCTCGATCATATCGGAGCCGACGGCGCCTATCTGGGCGGGATTATCGCGCCCGGGGTGAACCTGTCGCTCGAAGCGCTGGTCGCAGCCGCCGCCAAACTCCCACGCATCGCTATCGAAGCGCCCGCGACCGCTAGCGTCATCGGTCGCACCACCGAAAGCCAGATGCTGATCGGCGTCTATTGGGGCTATGTATCGATGATGGAAGGCCTGATAGGGCGAATGAAATCCGAAATCGGCAAGCCTCTCACCGTCATAGCGACGGGCGGGCTGGCAACATTGTTTCAGGAACAGGCGCACCTGTTCGACCGCATCGAACCCGACCTCACGCTGAACGGGTTGATGCACCTCTATAACCAACGGAACCAGACAATATGACGACTCCCGGAAAGGAGCTGCTTTTCCTCGCGCTCGGCGGATCGGGCGAGATTGGCATGAATGCCAATCTCTACGGCTGCGACGGCAAATGGATTATGCTCGACCTCGGCGTGACCTTCGGCACCCATGATTATCCCGGCATCGACATCATCATGCCCGACCTCGAATTTATCGAGGATCGCAAGAAGGATCTGCTCGGTATCATCCTGACCCACGGGCATGAGGATCATATTGGGGCTCTGCCTTATCTCGCCGCCGACCTTGGCGTACCGCTCTACGCCAATCGCTTTACCGCGGGGCTGATCGCCAACAAGCTGGCGGAAGAGGGGCTGGAGAAAGAGGTCAAGATCAAGACCGTCGACATCGACGCGCATTTCCAGCTTGGCCCGTTCGGCATCCGCCTGATGCCGCTCGCGCACTCGATCCTCGAGATGAGCGCGGCGGTGATCGACACGCCTTATGGCCGCGTGTTCCACACCGGCGACTGGAAACTCGACGCCGATCCGGTGCTGGGTACCCCGTCGAGCGCCGCGGCGCTGACCGCGATTGGCGACGAGGGCGTCGATTTCCTTGTCGGCGATTCGACCAATGCGTTCAATCCAGAGGCGTCGGGCAGCGAGGGCGATCTGTACGACGGGCTGCTCACCGCGGTCGGCAACGCCAAGGGGCGCGTCATCGTCACCACCTTTGCCTCGAACGCCGCGCGGCTCAAGACGCTGGGCCGCGTCGCTACGACGACCGGGCGCACGCTGTGCGTCGCCGGTCGCTCGCTCGACCGCATTTTGGGTGTCGCGCGCTCGGTCGGTTATCTGAAAGACTTTCCGCCGACGGTGGATTTCGACGAAGCGATGCGCCTGCCGCGCGACAAGGTGATGGTGATCGCCACCGGCGGGCAAGGCGAACCGCGCGCGGCGCTGGCGCGCATGGCGGCGGACAGCCACCAGATCAAGCTCGCGCCGGGTGACACGGTCGTCTTTTCGTCGAAGCAGATTCCGGGCAACGAGGTCGCGATCGGGCGGATCATGAACCAGCTTGCTGCCAAGGACATTCTGACCGTCACCGAAAAGCAGGCGCATATTCATGTCAGCGGCCACCCGGGGCAGCCGGAACTTGCGGCGCTCTATGGTTGGCTGCGTCCAAAGCTGGTGGTGCCCGTGCATGGTGAGATTCGCCATATGCACGAACAGGCGCGCTTTGCGTTGGAGAAGGGCGTTCCCGACGCGCTGATTCAGGAAAATGGCGATCTGGTGCGACTGGCGCCCGGCCCGGCCAAAATCCTGGAGCGCGTTCGCGCCGGACGCTTGATCCTCGATGGCGATGTCATCCTGCCCGCCGACGGCGAAACGATCAACGAACGCCGCAAGCTGGCGCTGCACGGGCATATCACCGTCGCGGTCGTTTTTACCGGCAAGCGCTTCACCGAGGTCGCGATCAGCTATCGCGGTGTCCCGGTCGAGGATGAGCGTGAAGCCTTTATCGACGAAATGCGCGAAGCGGCGGAGAAAGCGGCGCTGGCGCCCGCCAAGGAGCAGGAAAAAATGCGTGAGGCGATCCGGTTGAGCGTGCGCCGCGTCGCGACCGACTGGACCGGAAAAAAGCCGGTCGTCGATGTCATGCTCGTGCAGCTCTGAACGGATTGACGACGATGAAATGGACTTCGGCCCTCGCAATCTATTCGCTGTTCCTGGCGCTCAGCGCCTTTTTTGTGTTGCCCTTCCATGGTCGCAAGGCAAGCGACGGCGATGCTCCGCTGGTCATAGGACAGGACCGCGGCGCGCCCGCGGTGTTTCGACCTGCGCGCATCCTACT
This sequence comes from Sphingopyxis bauzanensis, assembly GCF_002205675.1. Classification (GTDB taxonomy): domain Bacteria; phylum Pseudomonadota; class Alphaproteobacteria; order Sphingomonadales; family Sphingomonadaceae; genus Sphingopyxis; species Sphingopyxis bauzanensis. The sequence goes on from NZ_NISK01000003.1 coordinate 313,376, forward strand.
TCAGATGGCTATCGTCGCAACGGTCGGCTTCGTCATCTACTACGTCGCTTATGTGAACGGCTGGGTTAATCCCAACGTGCTGAGCGGGCGCGCCTGACCAATACTGGTCCGATATCATCTGTGTTGGGCTGGAGAGCGGACAACTGCTTGATCTGCGGTAACCGCCTTCCCATAGTTCCAACATGGTTTGGGACCTCGGCAAAGCGAGGCAAAAGAAAGAGGAATTCGAGTCTGCACGGCTTGCTGACTTCGAGTTTCGTCAGCGGGTTCGCGCCACGCGACTTCTCGCTCGGACACTTGGAGTAGGCGAATCGTCTTTAGTTAAAGAGATCGCCGCCAGAGACTAGGAAGGGGTTCTAGTCCTCGTTGCCGTGGAGACCTTGCGATCCAAAGACAAGATTGCGGCGGAATTTGCCCGTTGTCTGGTTGAAGCCAGAGCGCAATTAATCGCCGAACGGGGTGATCCGACACCACATCGCCTGGGATAATGTTCGCCGGACGGTCACAGACGCCACGCCCGACTAACTCCGTCGAGGCTGTTTAGCCCCGCAATCGATCAATCGCCTGCGCCAGCGCCACATACAGCTTGCCGATGTCCGACGACAGCAAGGTCACGCTGATCGCCGAGCCGTCGCGCGCGCCGATCAACAGACGCAGCATCGCTTCGAAATCATGGATGAACTGGTTCACCGACGCGTGGAAACCATCGTCATTTTGGTAGAGGCGCAGGATTTCCTTGGCCTCGCCATTCTCGATCAACTTGACTGCGCGGCGCGCGAACACGCCGCGGTCGCCCTTTAGATAGGCGTCCCAGGCAGTGTCGCTGACTTCGGTCGACAGGATTTTGGTGACGTCGATCGCGGTCGATTTCAGCGCCTCGGTCAGCAGCCCGACCTGCTTGGCGAGCGAATCGCGGTCGGATGCGGCAATTGCCTGTTCGGCTTCGGCGACGCGTTGTTCGACGCTCGCGCTGGTATCCATGATCGTGATCAGCTGGCGCATCAGGCGGTCGGCGGCGCCGTTGGCCGCCGCGACCGCGCGTGCCGAGGCCTCTTCGATCGCGGTCAGTTGCGCCATGATCTCAGTCTTGAACGCGGCGTCGATCGCTTCGGTCGCGGTCGCCTGCATCGCTTCGCGTGCGCCCGACACCAGATTTTCGAGCGTGAGCCGCGCTTCGTCAGCGGCCGAATCGGCGGTGGCGCGCACTTCGCCGAGTGTCGCGATCATCCGTGCGCCGCCCTGTTCGGCAAATTCGTCGGCGCCATCACGCAGCTTCGCCAGCGCGGCCTCGGCGTCGGCGAGCGATCCATTGATGCGGTCGACGAGCGCCTGTTGGCTAGTCGCGTGCCCCGCCATCTGTTCTTCGTTCGATTTGAGCGTCGCCTGCACCGCGTTGACGTGCGACATCGTCGATTGCGCGACGAGTTCGGACGCTTCCAGCATCGGGCGCAGCTGCGACAACGCGGTTTGGGTCGCCTTGCCGTGCGATGTCATCCGATCGAGCGCGTGGGGCAGCGTCTCGTCGAGTTCGCGCGTGACCGCGTCGAGCGCGAGGAGCAGCGATTCGGCGTGGGTGATCAGCTGGTGCGCCGAGGCATTGCCGCTCTGCACTTCCTGCATGAAAGTGCTGAGCTGCGTTTTTGTGTCGTCGATCGAACGGCCAATGACGCCGGTGCTGGCGCTGACGCTGACGTCGAGCACCTCCAGCTGCTGTGCGACGTCGGCGACATGCGCCTTGATCCGCGTTGCCAGCGCGTCGCTGGCGTCGGCGTGCGCGGCCAACTGCGCGCCCATCGCATCGCCAGCATCGCGTGCGGCGGTCAGCTTGGCGTCCATCTGCGCGGCGGCCGTATCGACACCCTCGCGGAACAGGCGCCAGCTTTCGTCCATCTGCGCGGTCACGGAGGCGACGGTCGATGTCATATCGTCGCGCGCGCTGGCGCTGGCGATGGTGATCCGGGCTAGCGCCGCATCGTGCGCGCTGCTGACCTGCGTTGAGGCCGCGAGCAGACCGGTTTCGGTCTCCTTACTCTGTTCCTGCAGCGCAACAATTGCCTCAAGAATGCTGGCGGTGGCCGTCTCGCCAGTTTGCGCGGTCGTGGCGGCTGCCTCGCCGAGCTCGGCAAGTTTGGCCTCCAGGCTGGCGCCCTGTTGGTGCGCGACGAGGCCGGCTTCGCGGAAATTCACCGCAAGCCGCTGCGCGACATCGTCGATCCGCGGCAGGCCGGCGAGCAGCCCGTCCATCCGCTGCAACGCAACATCGCCCGAGCGTGCCAGCTGGTCGTGCGCGTTGGCGATCACCGATGCGTTGCTGGCCAGCTTATCGCTACTTTCATTAAGCCGCATCACGGTATCGAGCCCGAGCTTCTGCACGATTTTGGCCTGCTCGCCGAGCTGTTTTTGCGCGTCAGCCAGATGCAGGCCGAGCGAATGCATCGATTGGTTGAGCGCCAGATTCTCTTCGCGCAGCGCCGTGGCGACGCGGGCGAAGCGGGCCTGCTCCGAACGACCCGAACGCAGCAGTACCATCCACAACACCGCGAGCAGGGTCAGCGGCATCGCGATCGTTGCGATCAGCGTCGGCGCGTCCGCAAGCGCGGGACTCCGCGCGAAGCTGTCCGTTGCAACGGCAAGTGTGAAGGCGGTCCAACCGATAGCCAGCAGAATAAGCAGGGCGGGAGCAACGCGATCGCGCCACGCCGAAGCCGGTTGCCCTTCGGCATCTGAATAGTCGCCGACATCTTCAGCTGTGTTCAGCGGCGACGTGTCGAGCCATTCGCGTTCGATCGAGGCAGCCGCTTCGGGCGCAGCCATCGTCTCAGGCGGCGCGGCGTCGGCCTGCGCGGCGCTGTCGGCTTCCTGGATTTTGGCAGAATCCCGCCACAATCCAACGATTTTCTTGTCCCCCATCATCCGGACATCTTAGCATCAAATGGCCGTCTTGAAACGGAAACTTAACCACGGTCTGCCAAGCCTGTGGAAATGTCGTTCGATAGTGGCCCTCTTGACCGTTACCTGAGCGCCGCGATCGGTGACGATCCGGCGATCGCGATGGACCTGCGCACGGCCTTTACCGGCAGCGCGCGCGACTTGGCCGACCTGATGCGCCGCGCCCGTTGTGACGCCAATTGGGAGGTTGCCGCACTGCGGCTCAAGGGGCTTTCGGCGACCTTTGGCATCATTTCGCTGATCGAACTTGCCGAGCAGGCCATGGCGGGTGCGCCGGGCGATCCGCTGGTGCTGCGCCAGATCAACGCGGCGATCGACGACCTCGCCTGAGCCGCGCGGCAACTGCAAGGGAGCGGGTTCAATCCCCGTTCAGGCGCTTTCATCCAATAAATATCGCAACGGGCCGTCTTGCCTTGGCAACGCGACGGGTTTAGCCGCGTTATGAACGCGCGCCGGAACCCTGTTTGCGTTGCCAGTTTTCTTTGGGTTAGCCGGCCGATTCTGAGGAGAGATTTCGATGTTCACCCGTTTCCGCTCGATGCCCGCGACGGCCATGGCCGCTGTGCTGGGCTGCGCGCTGATGACGACCGCCACCCCGGCCGCCGCGCAGAAGAAAGAAAAGCCGAAGAAGGAAGAAGCAGCCAAGGGCAAGGGTCTGACCGCGAGCAAGGGGTTCGCGCCGACGCTGAAAAAAATGACCGATGCCACGACCGCGAAAGACGTTGCGACCTTGCAGGCGGCACTGAGCGAGGGCCAGTCGAGTGCGGCGACCCCTGACGATAAGTATCTGGTCGGCTTCTATCAGTTGCAGCTGGGTATTCTGAACAAGGATCAGGCGCTGCAGGGGCAGGGGCTCGATGTGATGATCGAGTCAGGTCTGACCCCGGCCGAGAATATCGGTGTCTATAACTTCTACTCGGGCAACTTCGCCTATGGCGCGAAAAATTACCAGAAGGCGGTCCAGCGGCTCGAGGCCGCAAAGGCTGCAGGCTCAACCGAGGCCGCGCTCGCGCCGATGCTGATGGACAGCTATCTGAATGCGGGGCAGGTCGACAAGGGCTGGGAGATCGCCCAGGCCGGGATTGCCGCTGCTCGCGCTGCGGGTACCAAGCCGTCGGAAGAATTGTTCGTCCGTCCTGCGCAGGCTTTCCAAAAAGCCAACCGAACCAACGAGATGCTTGATGTGTTGACCATGCGCGTGCAGGATTATCCGACCCCGGCGACATGGCGCAACACGCTGTACATTCTGCTGCAGCAGTCGGGCGGCGACAAGGAACTGAACCTTGATATCCTGCGCCTGATGCGCGCCACCAATTCGATGACGCAGCGTCCCGAATATCTGGAATATGCTGGCTTGGCGACCGAAGCTGGCTATCCCAGCGAAGTCGTGGCGCTGATCAAGCATGGCCAGAACAGCGGCGCGATTCCCAAGACCGATACGCATTTTGGCAGCATCCTGGAATCGCAGACGCCGCGCGCGGCGAGCGATGCGGCGGCGGTCGCCGCAGATGCCTCCAAGCCCGCCACGCTAAGCAATCCCAAGGCGGCGCGTGCTACTGCCGATGCGCTGGTCGGCGCCGGTAACGCGGCCAAGGCAATCCCGCTTTATGAGGCAGCGCTGGCGGCCAGCCCTACCGATCCGGTGATTCAATATCGTCTGGGCGTAGCGCAGGCGCTGGCGGGACAAACCGATGCCGCCGCCGCCAGCTTTGCCAAGGTTCAGGGTAACCGTCAGCGGTTGGCGCAGCTGTGGACGGTTCGCGCCAAGGCGGGCGCGACCCCTGCTTCAGCCCCGGCACCCGCTCCGGTCAGCTGAAGGCTGGGCCCTCCAAATCGTACTAAATGGGCGCCCTTCGACTGAGAAGGGCGCCCATTTAACTTGCCGCGGTTTGGCGGTGATCAGATTTCGACCGGGATTCCCGCAAGCTGCTTGGCGGTGCGGATTGTCAACGATGTCTTGACGCTTGTCACATTCGGCGCTGACGTCAGATGCGCCGTCAGAAACGACTGGAAGCTCTGCAGGTCGCGCGCGACAACCTTAAGCAGGAAATCGATTTCTCCGTTCAGCATGTAGCATTCACGCACTTCTGCCAGGCCGCCGACATAATCTTCGAACGCTTTCAAATCCGCCTCAGCCTGACTGCGCAGACTGACCATTGCAAAGACAGTAATGCCATAGCCCAGCTTCGCGGCGTCGAGGTCGGCGTGATAGGATCGAATGACCCCCGATTCCTCCAGCGCGCGCACCCGGCGCAGGCACGGCGGTGCGGTGAGGCCGACCATTTGCGCCAGTTCGACATTCGTCATTCGGCCATTTTTTTGTAGCTCGCCCAATATCTGGAGGTCGATCTGATCGAATTTCTGACTCGCCATCGTTGAAACATCCGCTTTCCAAAACTGCGATGACCATAATATTATTTCAGCGGATTGCAATTGTCCCACAATGTGACGTGGCCGGTGAAGGCACTTTCATGACCGAAAGATTCACGCTAGCCGGTAATCTTACGATAACCAACGATAGAAGGTGTGGGGCTGGTTTCGCGTGACTGCTGACTCGATGATCGCGACCATCCTGCGTCAGGCGCCTGCGGATCGTCGCGCCAGTATCGCGGCGTGGCGCCAGCTTTCCGATATTCTGGCTCAGCGCGGCAATCAACTGGGTGACGAGGATATTCGTCGTAGCCTGCATGCGTTGGCGGTTTTACGGCCGCGCGTTCCAGAAGCGGTACGCCGCGATTGCGCGCGGGCGATTGCCAAACATGGCCGATTTGCGCCGCTGGTTGCGCTTTACGCCAACGATGTTCCGGCGGTTGCAGCGATCATGCTGCGCGGCGCGCAACTGTCGGAGGCAGACTGGCTGGCGATGTTGCCCGCGACCAATGCGATGGCGCGATCGGTGCTAGCCGGGCGGTCGAATTTGCCCCACGGGGTCTATCGGGCGCTGGCCAGCCTGGGGAGCGCGTCGGTTGCCTTGCCGCAGCCTGCGGTAGCGGTCGATGCGGCCCCGGCGCCTGTGGTGCCGCTGCACGCAGCACCCGACGCTGCGGTTGAGAACGGCACCAGCCAGATCAGTGAACTCGTCCGCCGGATCGATAAATATCAGTCCACCCGCGCCCAGCCTGCCACGGCTGCGGCGCTGCACCAGCAGCGATCGGCGTTTCTGTTCGAGACCGGCCCCGACGGAGTGGTTCATTGGGTCGACGGCGTCACCCGCGGCGCCGTGATCGGCCTGTCGATCGCGGAGGCGGCGTTTGGCGGCGAACCCGGCACCGATGGGGTCGCCGCAGGCGCTTTTCGCCAGCGCGCCGAAATCCTCAATGCGCGCATGATGCTGGAAGGAACCCCAGCCGACGCCGGTGAATGGCGCTTTTCGGCACTGCCATGGTTCGATCCGGCAACCGGGCAGTTTCGCGGCTATCGCGGCAGCGCGCGCCGCCCCAACCGCAGCGAGACGCCCTATGGTCGGCCCGTCGCCGAGGATTCAGGCGATTCGATTCGCCAGCTGATCCACGAACTGCGTAGCCCGCTCAATGCGATTTCGGGTTTTGCGCAGATCGTCGCCGGGCAGATGTTTGGCCCGGTCAGTCAAAGCTATCGCACGATGGCCGACACGATCGTTGCCGACGCGCTATCGGTACAAACGATCATCGACGATCTGGAAACCGCGGCGCGCAGCAACAGCGCCGTGCCCGTCGACCCGTCACCGAGCGAAGTTGTCGATATGGGAGCGGTCGTCTCTCAAGTCGAGAGCGATCTGGCCGCCCTACTGGCCGAACAGCGTGTTGACCTGAGCATCTCGCGCGTTGGCGGACCATTCATGGGGCTGGCCAACGACGCCAATGCACGGCGCATGGTTGGCCGCCTGCTGACCGCGTTGATAGATGTATCCGAAACGGGTGCAATTCTTGTCGGACAGCTCGTTACCGAATCGCCGCACGACGATATGCTTCAGCTGCGGATCGTTCGCCCCGCGACGATTCGCTTTGCCACGGCATCCGACCTGCTCGACCCCGGTTTCAGCCCCGAGGGCGAAGCGCCGGGTGCCGCGGTGCTCAGCCTCGGCTTTTCGTTGCGCCTCGTCGACAGCCTGGCCCGCGCGGCAGGTGGGCGGCTCGATATCGGGCATAACGCCTTGACCTTGCACCTGCGCTCCGCCAACTCGAAGGCCGAAGCCGGGCTGGAGGCCCAGCAAGGCGAATAGCCAGGGCGGCTGCGGGAGCAAAGGGGAGCGTGGTGCAGCCTGCGGGGAATTTCTTTGCGGATCCGGCGCCTTCCGATCTGGTGGAACTTGCAGCCGATGAGCGACCGCGGTTCTGGGTCACGATCGACACCGAAGAGGATTTCGACTGGACGGCGCCATTTGCGCGTACCGGCTACAGCCTTGCGTCAGTTCCCGCGCTCGCCGACTGTCAGGGCTATTTCGAACGCGCGGGCGTGAGGCCGATCTATCTGGTCGATTGGCCCATTGTCGCTGACGATCGTGCGGTTGAAATTCTCGGCGCAGCGCAGACGCGCGGCGACTGCGAGATCGGGGCGCAGCTTCACCCATGGGTCACACCACCGCACGACGAAGACGTCAGCGCGCGCAACAGCTACACGGGCAACCTGGCACTCGATCTGCAACGCGCAAAGATGACGGCGCTGCGGGACGCGATCAGCACGCGCTTCGCCATGACGCCGATCGTCTATCGTGCCGGGCGCTATGGGCTTGGCGCCAATACCGCGACGATGCTCGCCGAACTCGGCTTCCGCTGCGATACGTCGGTGCGTTCGGGGTTCGATTATCGCGCCGGTCACGGCCCCGACTATCGCAGCACTTCTCTGCATCCATGGTGGGTCCGGACGGAGGCAGGGGCGGTACTGGAGATGCCGGTGACGACTGTGTTCGGCGGCCTGCTCGGCCGCGCGGGGCGGCATATCTATCACTGCCTGGCACGCAACGGCACGCACGTCGGCGCGGCGCTAGCGCGGCTTGGCATGGTCGAGCGGATCGCGCTGACGCCTGAAGGGATCCCTGCCGAACGCGCCTGCAAAGCGATCGACCTCGCCATCGATCTGCGCCTGCCCGTCCTCAACTTCTCTTTCCATTCGCCGTCGCTTCAGCCCGGCAATACACCCTACGTCCGCACGCCGGCCGATCTCGACCTTTTCTATCGTTGGTGGGACGTGGTGCTGAACCACCTGGCGCAGCGCGGGGTCGAGCCGACCACGGCGGCGCAGATCCTGACAATGGCAGAGCACAATGCGACAGCCTAGCGTTGGCGCTTGCCAACGCGCCGCGCGCTCCGCTATCGCCGCATTTCCCTACGGGGGCCTGTAGCTCAATGGTTAGAGCTGGCCGCTCATAACGGCTAGGTTGCGGGTTCGAGTCCTGCCGGGCCCACCATTTTCCCTCCACCATTTCCCTTGCAAATCGAAACCGATCGCGGTCCATTGCGGCAAGAGGAGGAGCGGGGCATGGGAAAGCGGCGGAATGTACTATGTGGTGGGCTTGCGGTCGTTGCGGTGGTCGCAGGAACGGTTGCGGTACGCACGGCAAGCTTTGCGCCCACGGACATCGCCGATGGCACCGACATCCGGCTGGCCGCGGCTCCCCCTTATGATCTCAGTGCCGCCGTTGCAAACCTGAGCGCAGCGGCGCAGATCCGCACGATCTCGCATCAGGATCCTGCGGACGATGAGGTCGTCGAATGGGACCGCTTGCACGCATGGCTAGCGGCGACTTATCCCGACACTCACCGTGCGATGACGCGCACTATCTTGCCCAACCGGACGTTGATCTATCACTGGCAGGGCAGCGACGCTTCGCTGGCACCGATTATTGTAATGGCGCATCAGGACGTCGTGCCAGTCACCGAAGGAACCGAGCGCGACTGGAAATATCCTCCTTTTGCCGGGACGATCGCCGAACAGGCGGTGTGGGGACGCGGTACGGTTGACGATAAGGGATCGCTTGTCGGCCTGTTCGAAGCTTTGGAAGCGCTCGCGGGGCAGGGGTTCCAGCCCAAACGCGGTATCTATCTCGTCTCGGGGCATGACGAAGAGGTCGGTGGATCGGGCGCCGCGGCAGCGGCCGCCAAATTGAAAGCCGAGGGGGTACGCGCCTTGTTCACCCTAGACGAGGGCAGCGTGGAGCTGCGCGATACCCCGGTCATCAACGGCCCCGCGATCCTGATCGGAGTGGCCGAAAAGGGCTATGCGACGCTGAAAGTCACCGCCAACGCGCCCGGCGGACACAGTTCGATGCCGCCGGCTGAAACCGGGGTGACGACGCTGGCGCGCGCGGTTCTGGCGATCACCGAAAGTCCCTTTCCCATGGAAATGCGCGGACCGGGGGCGGCGATGGTGGAATCCCTCGCCACCCACAAGGGCGGCACGACCAAGATGGCGGTGGCCAACCAATGGCTGTTCGCCCCCTTGCTGAAACGTCAGCTCGGTGCTTCGCCGTCCTCGGCGGCGGCGTTCCACACGACGATCGCGCCGACGATGCTTGAGGGAAGCCCGAAGGAAAATGTCCTGCCGCAATCGGCGACCGCATTGATCAACTATCGCATTGCGCCGTGGAACAGGTCTGCTGACGTCATGGCGGCGGCCAAGGCGGCGGTGGGCGACGCACCGGTGGAGTTCAGCTGGGTCAAGCCGCCGAATGAACCATCGCGCGTCTCATCGACCAGTTCACAGGGCTGGAAATACGTCGTTGCCGCGGCGCGTGCTGATGCTCCCGACGCCGTCGTCGCGCCATTTCTGGTGGTGGGCGCGACTGACGGTCGCAGCATGGCGCCAATTTCGGAGGATGTGTACCGCTTCATGCCGATGCATTTCTCGCTGAAAGAAACGGCGATGATTCACGGCACTAACGAACATATGACAATCGACAGCTTCAAGCGCATGATCGATTTCTATGCGCGGCTGATCGCGACGTCCGCCGGTTAAACGCGGCGGGAATGATGTGGGAAGACAGTGGTCGGGGAGACAGGATTCGAACCTGCGACATCCTGCTCCCAAAGCAGGCGCGCTACCGGGCTGCGCTACTCCCCGACTACTGGTGGGCGCCTTAGACAGGGGAATGTCGCAAGTCTATCCCGCCCGTGCAAAATGCAAAGAAAAAGGCGGCCGTCCCGAAGGAAGACCGCCCGTTTCTCGTTTCAGTCAACGCCCCGAAGGGCTGTGACTTACTTAGCTTCTTCAGCCGGAGCAGCAGCGGCGTCAGCCGGAGCAGCAGCGGTCGCAGCAGCGTCGGCCGGAGCAGCAGCTTCGGCACCAGCGGCAGCAGCTTCGGCACCAGCGGCAGCGGCGTCGGCGCCAGCAGCAGCGGCGTCGGCGCCTTCTTCAGCAACAGCTTCAGCGGCCGGGGCTTCCGTGGTGGCTTCTTCAGCAGCCTTTTCACCGCAAGCGGCGAGGGCGAACATGCTGGCAGCAGCAGCGATAGCAGCAAATTTCTTCATGATGTGTGGGCTCCCTAAAATGCCTTACCGCGATGGGGAAACTTCCCGTCCCGCGAGCGGCGGGATTTAGCCGTTCCGTATGGATCGTCAACAAAAATAATTGAGATGCCCCGCGCTGGCGGAAAACTGTCATTCCTGCGCAACAAATCGATCGATACGCTATCGACAAGTCAGGCAAGAATCGCCAAATTTTGCATTTGGCCACGTCATATGACGTTGATGATCGTCTTTGACAGACTGGAACCGACTGGCGCAGCAGCGAGCGACAGGCGTCGATTGCCAAGTCCGCCCCCATTCGCTAACCGGCCCACGATTCATTCTCTCCCGGCCGCGCGCGCGGCCCAGCCCAAATCCGGAGCATTCCATGGCCGCCCAATATAGTTTCGTGATGAAGGGTCTGAACAAGACCTATCCCGGCGCGCAAAAGCCGACGCTCAAGGATTTGAGCCTGCAATTCTATCCCGATGCCAAGATCGGCATCGTCGGCCCGAACGGTACCGGTAAATCGACCTTGATGAAGATCATGGCGGGCATCGACACCGAATTCACCGGCGAAGCCTGGGCCGGTGACGGGATCACGGTCGGCTATCTGGCGCAGGAGCCCGAGCTCGACCCGACCAAGACGGTCAAGGAGAACGTCATGGACGGCGTCCGCGGCGTCGCCGACATGATGGAACGCTTCAACGAAATCAGCACGCTGATGGCCGATCCGCCCGCCGACGCCGATTTCGATGCGTTGATGGAGGAAATGGGAACGCTGCAGGAAAAGATCGACGCGGTCGATGGCTGGACGCTCGACAATCAGCTTGAAATCGCGATGGAAGCCTTGCGTTGTCCGCCGGGCGATATGGGCGTCCAGAGCCTGTCAGGCGGCGAAAAGCGTCGTATCGCGCTCACCCGCCTGCTGCTCGAAAAACCCTCGATCCTGCTGCTCGACGAACCGACCAACCACCTCGACGCCGAAAGTGTCGCCTGGCTCGAAAAGCATCTCGTCGACTATCCGGGCAACGTCATCCTCGTCACCCACGATCGCTACTTCCTCGACAATGTCGTGAACTGGATCCTCGAACTCGATCGCGGCCGCTATTTTGTCTATGAAGGTAATTATTCGACCTACCTTGAAAAGAAGGGTAAGCGCCTCGAGCAGGAATCGCGCGAGGACGCCGGTCGCCAGAAAGCGATCAAGGACGAGCTCGAGTGGATCCGCCAGTCGCCGAAAGCCCGTCAGGCCAAATCGAAAGCGCGTATCAAAAGCTTCGACCAGCTGGTCGAAGCGCAGGAAAAGCGCATCCCCGGCAAGGCGCAAATCGTCATTCAGGTGCCGCAGCGCCTGGGCGGCAAGGTCATCGAGGTCGAGAATATCTCGAAGGCCTATGGCGACAAGCTGCTCTTCGAAGATCTGTCCTTCTCGCTGCCCCCGGGCGGCATCGTCGGGGTGATCGGCCCGAACGGCGCGGGTAAATCGACCTTGTTCAAGCTGATCACCGGGCAGGAAACCCCCGACAGCGGCAAGGTCGTCATCGGCGACACCGTCCACCTTGGCTTCGTCGATCAGAGCCGCGACGATTTGAAACCCGACAACAATGTCTGGCAGGAAATTTCGGGCGGCGCCGAGATGATGAATATCGGCAAGCACGAGATGCAGACCCGCGCCTATGTCGGCGCTTTCAACTTCAAGGGCGTCGACCAGCAGAAAAAGGTCGGCCAGCTGTCGGGCGGCGAGCGCAACCGCGTCCATATGGCCAAGATGCTGAAGCAGGGCGGCAACGTGTTGCTGCTCGACGAACCGACCAACGATCTCGACACCGAAACCCTCGCCGCGCTCGAAGAAGCGCTCGAAAATTTCGCGGGCTGCGCCGTGGTCATCAGCCATGACCGCTTCTTCCTCGATCGCCTCGCGACACACATCCTGGCGTTCGAGGGGGACAGCCATGTCGAGTGGTTCGAAGGCAATTTCGAATCCTATGAAGAAGACAAGATCCGCCGCCTCGGTGACGATGCGACGCGTCCGCACGCAACGTCGTACAAGAAACTGACCCGCTGACCGCGATGGGGGAGGCGGCGCCAATCTCGTCGAGCGCCATCCGCTTGGACGCGGATGCGCTCAACGCGTTTATGGCCGAAGCCTTCCCTCATTCTGCGCCGGGCTCGCGCGGCGCCGTCGTCTCTGCCGTGCCGGGCCATATTCAGGCCCGGATGGAGCCGACCGAATTGGCGTTGCGCCCCGGCGGGTTAATCTCCGGTCCGACGCAGATGGGTTTCGCCGACATGGCCGCCTATGCGCTCGTCCTCGCGCATATCGGCCCGGTCGCGATGGCGGTGACGAGTGCGCTCAATTACCAGTTCCTGCGCCCGTGCCGCCCCGGGCCGCTGTTCGCCGACGCCCATATGCTGCGCCTCGGCAAACGGCTCGCGGTGATGGATGTGCGGATTTGGACCGACGATCCGAATAAGCCGGTCGGGCAGGCGAATGTGACATACGCGATTCCCTAGATCATTACGATCGACGACCGCTAACGACAAATTGCACCCACCGCCCCAACGATAACGCTCATGTGATCAGCTTGTTGCGGGCGGAACCTCCCACAGCATCAATTTGGTCGCGTAAACATCCTCGCGCGCCTTCGCGGCGTCGAGACGTTCCAGCCTGATGCTGCCTTTCAAGGCGCCCATTTCGATCATCGCGCCGATCACCACGACCCCGCCCGCGCCGACATCGATGTCAAATTCGGCAGGATGCGCCAGCTTGGCCTTGGCGGTTGCAATATGCAGGCGGTGTGGCCCCGGTTTGACATCGGCCATCAGCATCTGGCCCGACTTGATCTGGCCTTGTCCCCTGCCGTCGAGCGTTACGTTCATGCCCTGCAGCGCCGCAACAAAGCCACGGCGCGTAACATAGATGCGTGCTTTGCCCGTCGGCGCTTGCATCGTTCGCGCGTCGGCAATCGCCGCTGTGTCCGCCTTCGCGCCACTTTTGTTGCTCGACAGCGCCCAGAAACAGAAGATCACGATGCCGCCGATGAGAAGCACCGACAGGATGAGCAAGGTTACCGGGGATAGAACGCTGGCCAACGACGGTCCCATGAACGCGCCGACCACCGCCGCCACAAAAATGAGGGTCAGCCACATCGCATTCTTGCTCATATCGCGTCTCCTGTTCAGGCGGCGGGTTCAAACTCCCCCGTCGCTTCTTCTAAAAGATGCAGCACCCCGTCGCTGATCGCGAAAAAGGCGCCCCGCAGCCGCAGCGTTCCGCGGCGTTCTTTTTCCTGGATGCAGGGGAAGGTGCGCAGATTGTCGATGCTGACGCGCACCGCGGCCAGTTCCATCGCGCGACCGGCGTCGCGGTTGTCGATGTCGGCATGATTGCGACGCACCTGCTCGCTGGCGTCGTCGAGCATCGCGATCCAGTCGGCGATAAAACCGCCGCGGCCGGGCTCGGCGCCCGCCATCGAGCGATGCAGCGCGGCATGGCAGCCGCCGCACAGGCCATGCCCCATCACGACGATTTCCTCGACCCGCAAGAATTGAACGGCGAATTCGAGCGCCGCCGACACGCCGTGGCGGCCCGGCGTCGTTTCGAACGGCGGCACTAAAGCTGCCACATTGCGGACAACGAAGATTTCGCCCGGATTGGTATCGAAAATCTGCGACGGTTCGACGCGGCTGTCGGAGCAGGCGATCACCATCACCTTGGGCGATTGCCCCTCGGCCAACCCGTCCCAACGCTCGCGCTGTTCCTGCCAGCCGCCGTTTCGGAAACGACGGTAACCGTCGATCATATCTGCAAAGTGAGTCATGCACGCGCCTTAGCATAGCTAGGGAGGTTGAGAAGAGGCGCGTGCGCGACTATGTGGGCAAAATGAACGCTCCCGCACAGCCCGTTTCGACGCCCAGCCAGCGCACCCGCAAGCCCGACTGGATTCGCGTCAAGGCGCCCACCAGCCCCGGCTATGCCGAAACGCGCAAGCTGATGCGCGAGCTGAACCTCAACACCGTGTGCGAAGAGGCGGCGTGCCCGAACATCGGCGAATGCTGGACCAAGAAGCATGCGACGGTGATGATCCTGGGCGACACTTGCACGCGCGCTTGCGCCTTTTGCAACGTCAAGACGGGGATGCCGCGCGCGGTCGATCCGCTTGAGCCCGAACATACTGCGATTGCGGCGGCGAAGATGGGGCTGAGCCATATCGTCATCACCTCGGTCGATCGCGACGACCTGCCCGACGGCGGGGCAAGCCAGTTCGTCAAGGTGATCAACGCACTGCGCCGCGAGACACCGCAGACGACGATCGAAATCCTGACCCCCGATTTTCGCAACAAGCCCGAAAGCGCGATCGCGGCGATCGTCGATGCCCGGCCCGACGTCTATAACCACAACCTCGAAACCGTACCGCGGCTCTATCCGACGATCCGCCCCGGTGCGCGCTATTATGCGTCGCTACGCCTGCTCGAAAGCGTCAAGCGCCGCGATCCGTCGATCTTCACCAAGTCGGGGATCATGCTCGGTCTGGGCGAACAGCGGATGGAGGTGCATCAGGTGATGGACGACATGCGCAGCGCCGACATCGATTTCATGACGATGGGCCAATATCTGCAACCGACGCCGAAGCATGCCAAGGTGATCGACTTCGTGACGCCACAGGCATTCGACGCCTATGCGCAGATCGCGCGCGCCAAAGGTTTCCTGCAAGTCGCTTCGTCGCCGCTGACGCGCTCCAGCTATCACGCCGGCGACGATTTCGAGCGGATGCGCGCCGCGCGCGAGGCGCAGTTGGCGCGCTCCAGCATCGACTGACCCCGCGCTTGCCAAGGCACCACGAAACCCGCGTCCTGCCGTATAGCGACGAGCAGATGTTCGCGCTCGTTACCGATATCGAGCGTTACCCCGAGTTCCTGCCCTGGGTCATCGCGCTGCGAATCCGTAGTGACAGCGAGCATGAGGCGGTCGCCGACATGATCGTGGGCTTCAAGGGGCTGCGCGAAAGCTTTTCCTGCCGCGTTCACAAGGACCGCCCGCGCACCGTGACGGTCAGCTATATCGACGGCCCAATGCGCCACCTCAGGAACGAATGGCAATTCGCGCCGGTTGAAGGCGGCGGTTGCCGCGTCGACTTCATGGTCGACTTTGCCTTCCGCAGCCGGATGTTCGAAGCCTTGGCCGGGCAGATGTTCGACAAGGCGCTGCGCAAGATGATCGCGGCGTTCGAAACGCGCGCCGACGATCTTTACGCGGCGGGAAGGGCGATGTCTTCCGACGGGCGTAGTTCGTCCCTTTCGGGTTGAAGCAGGTCGAGCGCGAATAATGTGGCATGGTGGCGGATCGCGGCGCGATCGCCGCCTTCAAACTGCACCCGCTGGGTAAAATAATCGTCTGAATTCTGGCCGCGCAGCGCGCGGGCAAAAACGACCAGGCCCACCGGCTTTTTCTCTGATCCGCCACCGGGACCAGCTATACCGGTGATCGCGACTGCAATATCGGCATCGCTGTTGGCGAGCGCGCCGGTGGCCATCGCCCATGCCGTGGCCAGTGAAACTTCGCCGAAGGTTTCAAGGATTTCGCTGCTGACGTCGAGCTGGCTTTGCTTGGCATGACCCGAATAGGTGATGAAACCCGCCGAGAACACGTCAGAGCTGCCCGCGATATCGGTCAGCGCGGCGCTGACCATCCCGCCGGTGCAGCTTTCGGCGACCGCGATCTTGCGACCCGCGGCGCGATTGTTGGCGAGCACGCTGGTCGCCAGCCTATTGCGCACGGCAAACCGCGTTTCATCGTCAGGCAGCACGGTCAATTCTCCGGAAGTTGCAAAGTCGCGACAGCCTGCGCAGCGATCCCCTCGCGGCGACCGGTGAAGCCCAGCCGCTCTGTTGTCGTTGCCTTCACACTAACCCGATCGAGCGGAATCGCAAGGATTTCAGCGATCCGGGCGCGCATCGCGCTGCGGTGCGGGCCGATTTTCGGTGCCTCGGCGATGATCGTCAGATCGACATGGTCGATCTGGCCGCCGCCTTCGACCACGCGGTTGGCGGCAAATTCCAGGAAGCGATGCGACGCCACGCCGCGCCATTGCGGGTCGCTGGGCGGGAAATGGTCGCCAATATCGCCGTCGGCCAGCGCGCCGAGGATCGCATCGGTCAGCGCATGAAGCCCGACGTCGGCATCGCTATGACCTTCAAGTCCATGACTATGAGCGATTTCTATGCCGCCGATCCAGAGCGGTTTGTCTGCAACGAGGCGGTGAACGTCATAACCCATGCCGACCGCGGTGCGTGTCATTGTCTCGATCCTCAGCAGGCCGTTCAGGATCGCCATATCCTCGGCATATGTCAGTTTGTGGAGGCGCGCGTCGCCCGGCACCGTTGCCACCGCCACGGCCAAGCGGCGGACGAGTTGCGCGTCGTCCGTCGCGGTTGCGTCCGTCGCGGCGGCGTGGGCACGGCGGAGCGTCCCAAGATGGAATGCCTGAGGGGTCTGGACACGTGCGAGCGCGGTCCGGTCGACGACCTCGCCAGCGGCATCCCCGGCTTGTTCGACCAGCGTATCGGGAACGGGCAGGGTGGGGATCACGGCTTCGGCGACGTCCAGTGCGGCGAGCAGTCGGTCGATGACTTCGATCGTCACCCCCGGCCGCGCCGCGTCGTGCACCAGCAGCGGCGTCTCGTCATCGCGGTCAGCCAGCGCGGCGAGAGCATTGGCCACCGACTGCTGTCGCTCGGCCCCGGGATTGGCGGAAATCCAGCCATCCGGCAGCGATCCCAGCGCCGCCATGACGTCATCATTGGCAACCAGCACCCCGCCAGCAATCGCCGGATGGGCGGTAAAAGCATCGAGGCTCCAGCGCAGCACCGGCTTGCCGCCGAGCGTCGCCATCTGCTTTGGCACGGCAAAACCGGCCCGGCTGCCTTGACCGCCCGCAAGCAATATGACCATCGCGCGTGGCGAGGTGGAGGGAGCAGAATCGGTCATAATGCGCGCCGGTTAGCGCAGCCGCGGCTTGCGGGAAAGCGGCTTAGCGTGTACGGGCTGCTCAAATTTTAGGCAATCAGACGAAAGCTCCCGCCATGGCGCCGCTGCGGCCCATCCAGATCGGCAACATCACCATCGCGGATCCCGTGATCCTCGCGCCGATGACGGGCGTCACCGACATGCCGTTCCGCACCCTGGTGCGCCGCTATGGCTCGGGGCTCAACGTCACCGAGATGATCGCCAGCCAAGCGGCGATCCGCGAAACGCGGCAGTCGATTCAGAAGGCTGCATGGCATCCGGTCGAGGAGCCGGTGTCGATGCAGCTCGTCGGCTGTACCCCCTATGAAATGGGCGAAGCGGCGAAACTGAACGAGGATCGCGGCGCGGCGATCATCGACATCAACATGGGCTGTCCGGTGCGCAAGGTGACGAGCGGCGATGCCGGATCGGCGTTGATGCGCGACCTGAAGCTCGCTGCGGCTTTGATCCAAGCTTGCGTCAAGGCGGTGTCGGTGCCGGTGACGGTCAAGATGCGGATGGGCTGGTGCCACGACAGCCTGAACGCGCCTGAACTTGCGCATATTGCCGAGGATCTGGGCGCCACGCTGGTGACCGTCCACGGGCGCACCCGTAACCAGATGTACCGCGGCGAGGCCGATTGGAGCTTCATTCGCAAGGTCAAGGACGCGGTATCGATCCCGGTGATCGCCAATGGCGACATTTGTTCCGCCGACGACGCGCGCACCGCGCTTGCACAGAGCGGTGCGGACGGCGTGATGATCGGTCGCGGTGCTTATGGTCGCCCATGGCTGCTGGGGCAGGTGATGGCGGCGCTGCGCGGCGAAGGCGATCGGCCTGACCCCGGCATCGACGAACAATATGACGTAATTACATCCCACTATCGCGCGATGATCGAGCATTATGGCGAAATTACCGGGGTTAATATGGCGCGCAAGCATCTCGGCTGGTACGTCAAGGGACTGCATGGCTCGGCCGAGTTCCGCAACATGGTCAACCAGATCCCAAGCAGCCGCGACGTGCTTGATGCCCTCGAACACTTTTACACCCCGTTCCTGAGCAAGGCCGCCGCGTGAGCGCGCTCACGTCGAGCATTCCGCACTTCGACCATGACGAGCTGATTCACTCGCACCCCGTCCCGACGCTGTTGATCGACAAGGGGGCCGTCGTCCTGTTCGTCAACGCCGCCGCTGAGCAGATGTGCAATATGAGCCGCTCGGCGATGATCGGGCGCGTCGTTTACGACGTCATCGACATGGACCGCAGCTACCGCCAGCGGATGAGCGACGCCGCGACGTCAGCGCTGTTTGCGCATCGCGCCGAGATTTCGGTTGGCGGCCGCAAGGCGATTTTCGTCGATATGCAGATGGTCCCCTATGGTCAAAGCGGCCACCGCATCCTCGCACTGATTCCGGCGCAGAGCGACGCCGAGCTGATGGGCGGCGCGATCGGGCGATCGGGGCGTGCCGCGGGCGGGGCCGCATCAATGCTGGCGCACGAAATCAAGAACCCGCTCGCGGGGATCAAGGGCGCGGCGCAGCTCTTAGCGCGTAAGACCGATGCCAGCGGCGAACGCTTCACAACGCTGATCTGCGCCGAGGTCGACCGGATCGCGACGCTGATCGACCAAATGGAGCATTTCTCCCGCGGCCAGCCGATCGCTTGCGCGCCGATCAACCTGTACCAGCCGATCCACCAAGCGATGGAAACCGCGCGGGCGCGGCAGTTTACGGGCGTTCGCTTTGCCGAGGATTTCGACCCGTCGCTGCCGCTGGTGCATGGCAACCATGACGCCATGGTGCAGATCTTGCTCAATCTGGTCACCAATGGCTGCGAAGCCCTGGGCGGGCGCGACGACGGCGTCGTACGGCTCGCGACCGCCTATCGCCACGGCCTGTCGATCGACAACGGCGACGGGAGGGGGCGCATCGCGCTGCCGATCGAAGTTAGCGTCAGCGACAATGGTCCCGGCGTTCCCGCCGACATTCGCGGCGACCTGTTCGACCCGTTTGTGACGACCAAGCGCGAAGGGCGAGGGCTCGGATTGGCGCTCGTCGCCAAGCTGGCGCGCGATATGGGCGGCACTGTCCAGCATCTGCGCGACGGCGAATGGACGCGCTTTCGTGTTCATCTGCCGGTGGCGCAGGAGGGGGCCGCAGTATGAGCAGCGCAACGACGATCTTGCTGGTCGAGGACGATCCCGCAATTTCGATGATCATCCGCGAAACGCTGATCGGAGAATGTGGTCATTTCGCGTCGGTGGGGAGCATCGCCGAGCGTAACGCCTGGCTCGCCGACCACCACCCCGACCTTGTCATCACCGACGTTGTGTTGCCCGATGGTGACGGCATCGATTCGCTGCGCGTGGATTGCGGTACGCCCGTGATCGTGCTGTCGGCACAGAATACGCTCGACACCGCGGTGCGCGCGACCGGGATCGGCAGTTACGACTATCTGCCCAAGCCGTTCGACCTCGACGAACTGACTGCGAGTGTTCGCGCGGCGCTTCAACGCCGGGCCGAGCCGATGGTGAGTACGGATCCAGCGCAGGCGGACAGTCACGGCCTCGTCGGCCGCGCCCCGGCGATGCAGGCGGTGTATCGAACGATCGCACGGCTCGCATCGAACGATCTGGCGGTGCTCATTCTTGGCGAATCGGGAACCGGCAAGGAAGTAGTCGCGCGCGCTATTCACGCCACCGGGCTGCGGCGGGCTGGGCCGTTCGTTGCGATTAACATGGCAGCGATCCCGCGCGAGTTGATCGAAGCCGAGTTGTTTGGCCATGAAAAAGGCGCCTTTACTGGCGCCCATAGCCGCAATGCGGGACGTTTCGAGCAAGCGGCGGGCGGCACATTGTTCCTCGATGAGATAGGCGACATGCCGCTCGAGGCGCAGACGCGGCTACTGCGCGTGCTGCAGAGCAATGAATATTCGACCGTTGGCGGCAATCAGGCCTTGCGTGCTGACGTCCGCGTCATCGCCGCAACCCACCGCGACATGCGGACGTTGGTCGCCGATGGCCGGTTCCGCGAGGATCTCTTCTACCGGCTCAACGTCATCCCGATGACGCTGCCGCCGTTGCGCGATCGCCGCAGCGACATCGCCGCGCTGGTCCGTCATTTTGTCGACGCGGGGCGCGGTTCGGGTCTCCCCGACCGCCAGTTCGCACCAGCCGCGATGCAGTGGCTCGAGCGCTATGACTGGCCGGGGAACGTCCGCGAGCTGGGCAACGTCGTCCAGCGGCTGGCCGTCCTGTCACGCGATACCGTGGTGACGGTGCGCGATGTCGAAACGGTGTTGCACGAAAATGGCGAAGGCGGCGGCGCGGCGGCGCCCGCCGACCTGATCGCCCGCGCGGTTGATGATTGGGCACGCGAGCAGATGGCCAGTGACGCGCCCGAGGGCGAACTCCACGGTCAGCTCGAAGCGATCGTCGAAGCAGCGCTGTTTCGCCGCGTCCTGCGCGATGTCCGCGGCAATCAACTGGAGGCCGCGCGGCGGCTCGGCATCAATCGTAACACGCTGCGCAAGCGGCTTGGGCAGCTGGATATCGATCCCACGCATCCTTGAATGACGGCAACTAGCTCAAAATAGCGGCACTCGACCCTTACAAGCGCAGTTTGTGTGTTTTCTATGCAACAGGTTTGTCGTAGCATAGCAACAATGGTGCATGCGGCTCCCCTGACTCACGATATCGACCCAGCCGCGCCGGACGTGCGTTCGGGCTTCTGGCGTTTCGCGGTCCCCGAATATTACACGCTGGCGCTGGTCATCAGCGTCGGCATCGCGACCTATGTCTTTGTTACCGGCGATGCGCAGAGCGAGCGCCTCCTCACCCCTGCGCTCGTCGCGGCGATCATGGTCGCCAATCTGGTACCGGCGATGGCGCTGATCGTGCTGATCGGGAGCCGCGTCGCGCGCGCCCGCGCGGTACGATCGATGGAGGGCGGCAACGGCCGCCTGCATGTGCGACTGGTCGCTCTGTTTTCTTTGATTGCAGCCGCGCCGACGTTGCTCGTCGTGATTTTTGCGTCGCTGCTATTCCAATTTGGTGTAGATTTCTGGTTCTCGGACCGCTCGCGTGGAATGTTCGAGAATGCGGCGAATCTGGCTGAAGGATATTATCAGGAAAATCAACGCGATGTCGGCGACAACACCATTGCGATGGCAAAAGATCTTGGTTCTTTTCTCGATCGGGCGTCGACCAGCGACCCTGCTTTTTCCAACTATTATTTCCAGCAGGTCGTCGTTCGCAACCTAAATGAGTCAGCGGTCATCGAAATTGGCGCGGACGGTGTTGCTCGCACAGCGGCGGCAATCGATCCTGATGATCGCGCCGCTAACAATCGGCTTTCGCCCACAATGATTGCCCGCCTCGAAGCGGGCGAGGAAGTCGTCGTTGTGCGTCAGTCGGATCGCATTGAAGCCGCGTCCCGGTTGCCGGGCGCGCAACGGGCCTATGTCTATGCATCGCGCGACTTCAATGTCCCGGGATTCCAGCAATCGATTCGCGCCGGCACCGTGCTTGCAGACTATAACGCGCTGTTCCAACGCTCGCAGCTCTTACAGCTACAATTCAACGGCGCCCTCTATCTCGGCTCGCTGTTACTCCTCGCGCTCGCGGTGATCGCGGCCATCGTCGTTGCAGACCGTATCGTCAGACCGCTAGGCACGCTGATCGGCGCGACGCGAACCGCGGCGGGCGGCGACCTGTCGGTGCGCGTGACGCCACCGGCGCGCGATGACGAGATTTCGGTGCTAACGCGCGCGTTCAATCGAATGACCGAACAATTGGAAGGGCAGACCGGCGCGTTGGTTAGCGTCAACGAACAGCTCGAGGCTCGGCGCAGCTTTATTGAAGCGGTGCTCAGCGGCGTGTCGTCGGCAGTGATTTCGGTGGATGCCGACCACCGCATCCAGCTCGCCAACGCCGCCGCCGAGCGGCTGATCTGCCAATCGGCTGATTGCTTGACCGGTCGCCCCTTGGCGGACGTCGCGCCCGAACTCGCGCAGTTGCTGATTGGGGACGAGCGCGAGGCGATCGTCCAACTCGCGCGCGTAAACGCCGAACCCGCGACGCTGGCCGCGAAAGCAGTAGCGCAAGGCGACGGCTTTGTCCTGAGCTTTGAGGATATTACCCAGCAATTGCTCGATCAGCGCCGCGCCGCCTGGTCCGATGTCGCGCGGCGCATTGCGCACGAGATCAAGAACCCGCTCACCCCGATCCAGCTTGCGGCCGAGCGGCTCCAACGCCGCTTTGGCGACAAGATCGAGGGCGACAGCGCGACGTTCAAAAAGCTGACTGACACGGTGATCCGCCAGGTTCATGATATGCGGCGGATGGTCGATGAATTTTCCAGTTTTGCCCGCATGCCCAAGCCGACCTTCGGGGTCGAGGATGTCCGTGATATCCTGCGCCAGGCGGTGTTCCTGTTCGAGGTTGCAAAGCCCGATATCGTCTTTGCGGTAAAAACCCCGGACGAAATCGAGCCGCTCGTTTGCGATCGTCGTCTGTTGTCGCAGGCCATGACAAATATCGTCAAAAACGCTGTGGAAGCGATTGAAGAAAATTCCAAAAATTCGGAATCGACTCCCATCGGGCATATCGATGCCGAGCTGGCTGGCGGGCCGCACGGCGAAATCCTGATCCGTGTTGCTGACGACGGGATCGGCTTGCCGCAGGCGCGTGATACCATCGCCGAACCCTATATGACGACGCGGCAGGGCGGCACCGGATTAGGCCTCGCGATCGTGAAGAAGATCGTCGAGCAGCATTATGGCGAGCTCGAGTTTTCGGACAATCCGGCGGGGCAGGGGACGTGCGTCACGCTGACGCTCCATCCTGACCGGCTGCAAGGATTGGCAGGGAAGGGCGACGAAACAAGCATGGGGTACGCAGAATCGGTTCCGGGGCGGATCCGCAACCGACAGGACAGAGAAGAACATGGCGCTTGATATTCTGATCGTCGACGACGAGCGCGACATTTGCGACCTCGTCGCCGGCGTCATGGAAGACGAAGGTTATGAGGCGCGTATCGCGTCGGACAGCGATTCCGCGCTCGAAGCGATCCGCCAGCGGCGGCCGTCGCTCGCGCTAATCGACGTGTGGTTGCAGGGATCGCGGCTCGACGGGCTGGGCTTGGTCGAGGCGATCAAGGCGTTCGACCCGACGCTGCCGATCATCGTCATTTCGGGCCATGGCGGGCTCGATACCGCGGTCGCGGCGATCCGCCGCGGCGCCTATGATTTCATCGAAAAGCCGTTCGAGGCATCGCGTCTGCTCCATCTGGTGGCGCGCGCGACCGAAAGCGAACGTCTGAAGTTCGAATATGAGCAGCTGCGCGAAAAGGCGGGGCCGTCAGATGAGCTGACCGGGACCAGCGCGTCGATCAACAATGTCCGCGCAACGCTGAAGCGCGTGGCGGGGACGGGCAGTCGAGTGCTGATCACCGGTGCTGCGGGGGTCGGCAAGGAAGTCGCCGCGCGCGTGCTGCACGGGTGGAGCGGGCGTCACAATGCGCCGTTCCGCGTCATTTCGTCGGCGCGAATGGATCCCGAGACAGTCGAAACGGAATTGTTCGGGTCGGAAACCGACGACGGCGCGATCCGCGTCGGGCTGCTCGAACAGGCGCACGGCGGCACCTTGTTCCTCGATGAAGTCGCCGACATGCCGCTGACGACGCAGGGAAAGATCCTGCGCGTGCTGACCGATCAGAGCTTTACCCGGGTCGGCGGCCGCACGATGATCCGCGTCGATGTCCGCATCATTTCGGGCTCGGCGCGCGACCTGACGACTGAGATTGCCGAAAGCCGGTTTCGCGAGGATCTTTATTACCGGCTCAATGTCGTGCCGGTGCATATTCCCCCGCTGCGCGAGCGTCGCGACGACATAGCCAGCCTGTGCGACCATTATATCCGCCGCTACGCCGCCGATCGCCGTGTGCCGCCGCCCGAAATCAGTTCGGAAGCGATGGCGGCCTTGCAGGCGCATGAGTGGCCCGGCAACGTCCGCGAGTTGCGCAATGTGATTGAACGCGTGATGATCCTGGCGCCAAGCGACCGGCTGGCGCGGATCGATGCCGATATGCTGCCGGGCGAACTGGTGCGGGGCGGCACCGACATCCTGCCCAATTCGGAATCGATCACCGCGATCCCACTGAAAGAAGCGCGCGAAAATTTCGAGCGCGAATATCTGCGCATCCAGATCAACCGCTTTTCGGGCAATATTTCGCGCACCGCGACCTTCATCGGCATGGAACGCTCAGCCCTGCACCGAAAACTGAAACTTTTGGGGCTCACCGAGAGTTCGGACGGCGAGGGGTAAAGGCTTTGCGCTAGACCTGACGCATGCTTTGCCGCATATTGATGCAAAGAAGAAGGTCTTAAGGCCGGAAAACCGGCGCATACCCGCGGTCGTACCGCCAAAAACAGGAGGCAAATGTGTCCGATAAGAACCAGAATCTCCAGGATATCTTCCTCAATGCACTGCGTAAAAGCAAAACGCCGGTAACGATGTTTCTCGTCAAGGGCGTGAAGCTTCAGGGCATCATCACCTGGTTTGACAATTTCTCGTTGCTGCTGCGCCGCGATGGTCAATCGCAGCTTGTTTATAAGCATGCGATCTCGACGGTGATGCCGTCGCATGATTTCGACCTGTCGTTGCTCGGCGGCAATCTGCGCGATGCGCCGGCGAGCAAGGGCAAGGCGTTGCAGGATGTATTCCTGAATGCGGTGCGAAAATCCGATGAATCGGTGACGATGTTCCTGGTCAACGGGGTGATGTTGCAGGGCGATATCGTCGCATTCGACCTGTTCTGCATGCTGCTTGAGCGCGAGCGGCAGGTGCAGCTCGTCTACAAGCACGCGATTTCGACGGTGCAGCCGAACGGCCCAATCAACCTGACCGATAGCGAGCCGGACGCAGAAGCGGACAACGTCTGATCGCCTCGATTATTGACAGTCCAGAAGAAGTCACCCGCGGCGCCGCCGCGCTCCTCGTGGTGCCCGAATGGCATAGCCAGCGGCTGGCGCGCGACCTTGACGCGCGCGCCGATGAAGCGCGGGGACTTGCGCTAGCGATCGGGCTCGACGTCGTTGCAGTCCACACCTTGCGGCTGCGCCAGACGCGCGCTGCCACGCTGCTCGGCGTCGGGCAGATCGAAACCATTACGCCCGACATCGAAAAGCACGGCGTCCAGTTGGTGGTGGTCGATGCGGCGCTCAGTCCGATTCAGCAACGCAACCTGGAAACCGCATTCGGCACCAAGGTGATCGACCGCACCGGTTTGATCCTCGAGATCTTCGGCGAGCGCGCCGCGACCGCTGAGGGCCGCATGCAGGTCGAGCTGGCGCATCTCGACTATCAGGCGGGACGGCTTGTGCGCAGTTGGACCCACCTCGAACGCCAGCGCGGCGGCTTTGGGTTCCTCGGTGGCCCGGGCGAAACACAGATTGAGGCCGACCGACGGATGATCCGCAACCGGATGGCGCGCATCCGCCGTTCGCTCGACGATGCGCGTCGCACTCGCCAGCTCCAACGGTCGAAGCGCCAGCGCGCGCCATGGCCCGTGGTGGCGCTGGTTGGTTATACAAATGCCGGGAAATCGACGTTTTTCAACCGCTTGACGGGAAGTGACGTCATGGCGGAAAATATGTTGTTCGCAACCCTCGACCCGACGATGCGCGAAATCCGGCTGCCGGGGATCGACAAGGCGATCTTGTCCGATACCGTAGGCTTTGTGTCGGACCTGCCCACCGAACTGGTTGCAGCGTTCCGCGCTACGCTGGAAGAGGTGACGACCGCCGACCTGATCGTCCATGTCCGCGACATCGTCCATCCCGACAGCGACGCGCAATATGACGATGTTCGCGCGATCCTAATCTCGCTTGGCGTCAATGGACCGCAGGACGACGGGGAAGGCGATGCGGCGCCTGCGATCCCGCAGATCGAAATCTGGAACAAGATCGATACCGCGGACGCCGATGGCCGCGCCGCGATTGAGGAGATGGCGGCGCGCCGTTCTGACGTCGCGGTCATTTCCGCGGTGACGGGCGAAGGCGTCGAAGCCGCGCGCGTGTTGATGGCGGCGCAGCTGACCGCGCTGCACAAGGTCCAGCGGATCTACCTCGACTATCAGGACGGCGAAGCGGCGGCGTGGCTTCACGCGCGCGGTGAGGTCCTGGCCGATCAGCCTGAGGGTGAGGGGCATGTGCTAACGGTCCGGCTCGATCCCGCCGACAGCGCACGTTTTGAGCGGCTGTGGCCTACGGACGACGCTCCGACGCCTTGACCGCGACCCAATGGGCTTCCTGCGCGTCGAGCGACAGGCCCGCCAGACTGCCGCCGGCGCGATCCTCCATTGCTGCAAAGCGACGTCCGAATTTGATGTTGGCATCGCGCAGCGCGCTTTCTGCATCGACTCCTAGGTGGCGTGCGTAATTGACGACCGCGAGCAGCAGATCCCCGACCTCTTCGTGGCGTTCCGCTTCATCGGTCGCGAGTGCAACTTCGACCAGTTCTTCGGCGATCTTGTCGCGCGGACCGTTAACATTGGGCCAGTCGAAGCCGACACGCGCGGCGCGTGACTGGAGCTTTTGGGCACGAAGTAAAGCCGGTAACGATAATGCGACGCCCGACAGTGCACCCTTGGAGCCATCCGCGGCGCGCTCGTCGGCCTTGATCTGCTCCCATTGCTGACGGACGTCGTCGGTCTTGCCGTCACCAAAGATGTGTGGATGCCGACGTTCCATCTTGTCGCAGATCGCGGTGGCAACGTCGTCGAAACCAAACAGGCCTGCGTCGGCGGCAATCTGGCTGTGGAATACAACTTGTAGCAACAGGTCGCCAAGCTCGTCGCAAATCGCCGCAGGATCGCCACCAGCGATTGCATCGGATACTTCATAGGCTTCCTCGATCGTGTAGGGCGCGATGGTCGCAAAACTCTGCGCGAGATCCCATTCGCATCCACCATTGGGGTCGCGCAATTTGGCCATCACAGCCAGCAGGCGATCAATGGGGGACTGGAGCGTCGCGTTGGCCATGGTTTATCCGATAATATATATTATGTTAAATTATACTGCACATGGGTCAAGACGCGACCCCCCTGCCGTTGAAATCATGCAAATTTGCGGCGATATGATCGTGCCTCGATTCAGGTGACCATCTGCCACGTCCGGATGACCAGAAACACCAGCCCGAAAATCGCCGCCCACGCCAGCCCCATCTTGAGCCAGTCGGCCATAGGCAGTCGCCGCGCCAGCAGCGAACTGATGACCAGCGTCAGCGCGCCGACAAACCAGATCATCTGTACCGCTGTATCACCGCTCATAGCTGCACCTCCAACCCGTCGTACCCCGGTTCGACACCCGGCGGCAACTCGGCCGCCAGGTCGTCGTAATCCATCGTATTGTCCATATGGGTGATGATCGCGCGCGGATTGCCGCATTTTTCGAGCGCCGCAAGCGTCATCGCCAGATGCGGATGCGTCGGGTGGGGATAGCGGCGGAGCGCATCGATGATGAACAAGTCGACGCCCTGGAAGAAGTCGACCATGTCATCGGTAAACTTTGAAAAATCCGTGGCATAACCGATCTTGTGAACACCGTCGCTGAAGATCAGACCGCTGGCCTTGATCGGCCCGTGCGGCATTTCAATCGCCGAGACCTCGATCGGCCCGATCGATTGATGGTCGAGCAAATCGATCGGGTCGACCAGTGCCGGATAACCGGCGTTTCCGGCGAAGGCGTAGGTGAAACGCCACTTGAGCGTATCGAGGACATGATTGCGCGCATAGGCGGGCACCAGTGAGCCGCGCAGATGCATGATCTGGCGCAAATCGTCGAGGCCATGACAATGGTCGGCGTGCTCGTGCGTCCAGATGATCCCGTCGACGGCGCCGACCTCGGCATCGAGCAATTGCAGCCGCATGTCGGGACTGGTGTCGACGAGCAGCCTAAACCCGCCGAGCGAGATGAGGATCGAGGATCGGCTGCGCAGGTTGCGCGGATTGTCTGGGTCGCATTGCCCCCAGTCGTTACCAATCCGCGGCACGCCCGACGACGTGCCGCAACCCAGGATACGAACCTTCATAGCGCGCGTGACGTCATGGCGCCGCCTTGTTGAAAAGCGCGTAGAAATTCGCGCTAGTGGCCGCTCCCAGTGCTGCAGGCTCCTCGTCGCGCAGGGTTGCGAGAAACGCCAGCGTATCCGCGACAAACGCCGGTTCGCCGGTCTTGCCGCGGTGCGGCACGGGGGCGAGGAAAGGGGAGTCGGTTTCGATCAGCAGCCGGTCCTGCGGCAGCCATTTGGCGGTCGCTTGCAGATCGGCGGCGTTTTTGAAGGTCACGATGCCCGAGATCGAGATGAACAGCCCCAGGTCGAGCGCCTGGCGCGCGAAATCGTCGCTCGCGGTGAAGCAATGGATTACGCCGGGGAAGGTCGCCCTGCCCATCTCCTCACCCAGCAGCGCCAGCGTATCGGCCTCGGCATCGCGGGTGTGGACGATGATCGGCAGCCCCGTCGCCTGCGACGCGTGGATGTGGCGGCGGAAGCTGTCCTGCTGCCGCGCGCGGTCGCTCTTGTCGTAATAATAGTCGAGCCCGGTTTCGCCGATCCCGATCACGCGCGGGTGTGCGGCGCGCTCAATCAGCTTGGCGGTGTCGACGTCGGGATGATGATCGGCGTCATGGGGATGTATGCCGACGCTGGCCCACACGTCGGGATTGGCTTCAGCCGCCGCCAGCACATCGTCCCATTCGCTTTCTCGAGTCGCGATGTTGAGCATCGCGGTGACGCCGCGCGCGCGCGCGCGTTCAAGCACCTCGCCCTGCTGCTCGGCGAGCCCCTTGTAATTGAGGTGGCAGTGCGAATCGACGAGCATTACGCCTCCCCTTCCTCTTCTGGCAGGTCGAGGCGCGGGAAGAGGGGGGTCGGTTGGCCAACGATAAACCCGCTGGCAGCGAGGTTCGTAAACCAATCGCCATCGTTCAACGCCGTGAAATCGCGCGCTTCTTCGCCAATGCCCATCTGGTCGAGCAGGGTGTCGGCCGCGGTAGGCACCACCGGGCGGATCGCGATCGCGAGCGTGCGGACGACCTGAAACAACGTCATCAGCACCGCGCGCATCCGGTCGGGGTCGGTTTTGCGCAGCGCCCACGGGGCTTGCGTATCGACATATTGGTTGCACGCAAAGACGGCCCGCAGCCACTCCTCGATGCCTACCGAGAACGCGAGCTGTTCAAATTCGCGCGGCAGGAGGTTGCGGCACGCATCGTTGACGATTGACAGTAGCGCGTGATCATCTTCGTGCGACGCATAATCTGCTGTCAGGACACCGTTCAAATTCTTGAAAATCATCGACAAGCTGCGCTGCGCCAGATTTCCGAAGCTGTTCGCGAGATCGGCATTGGCGGTGCGCACGATCGCTTCGGCCGAGTACGTGCCGTCCTGTCCGAAGCTGACTTCGCGCAACAGATAATAGCGCAGCGGATCGACGCCGAAGGTATCGGCGAGCACCATCGGATCGACAACATTGCCGAGCGACTTCGACATCTTCTCACCGCGGTTGAGCAGGAAACCGTGCCCGAACACCTGCTTGGGCAGTGGCAGACCGGCACTCATCAGAAAGGCCGGCCAGTAAACCGTATGAAAACGCACAATATCCTTGCCGATCATATGGATATTGGCGGGCCAGAATTTGCCGAAATCGCCTTCGAGATCGGGATAGCCCAGCCCCGAGAGATAGGTGGTGAGCGCATCGACCCACACATACATCACATGTCCCGGCGAACCCGGCACCGGCACGCCCCAGTCGAAGCTGGTGCGCGAAACGCTGAGATCCTTGAGACCGCCTTCCACAAAGCGCATTACTTCGTTGCGGCGGCTCTCGGGGCGAATGAAGTCGGGCTGCTCTGCGTACAGCGCGAGCAACCGATCCTGATAGTTTGACAAGCGGAAGAACCAGCTTTCCTCGACTGTCCATTCGACCGGCGTTCGTTGCGGCGACAGGCGGGCGCCCCCTTCCCCGTCGACCAGTTCGCTTTCGTCGTAAAAGGCTTCGTCGCGAACCGAGTACCAGCCCTCGTAGCGATCAAGATAAAGATCGCCATTGGCCTCCATCGCGCGCCAGATCGCCTGCGACGCCGCGTGATGCGCCGCATCCGATGTCCGCATGAAATTATCATAGCTGATATTCAGCTTGGCATACATCTCTCGGAAATAGGACGACATTTCATTGGCGAGGTCGATCGTTTCGCGGCCTTGGTCGCGAGCGGTCTGAAACATCTTCAGCCCATGTTCGTCGGTGCCGGTGACCAGCCGCACGTCGCGGCCGCGCGCGCGCTGGAACCGTGCCATCACGTCGGTCGCGATTGCTTCATAGGCGTGGCCGATATGCGGCCGCCCATTGGGGTAGCTTATCGCGGTGGTGATATAGAAAGGTGCGCTGTTTTCGGACATGGCCGCGCCTTAGCCGCTGGCGCGCGCGAGGGAAAGCGTCAGCGTGCCGGTTGCGCGGAACGCGGCGCTAGGTCGGCCAGGCAATTGCCGATTTCGAATCCGACCATCGTACCGTCATAGGAACCGCGGATCGCGTCGCGCACGGTGCGCTGGACGCGGTCCCATTGCGCCAGGATCGGCGCGATCTCCGCCACCGATCGCTCGCGCGCCAGCTGCGCGAGCAGCCCGGGCACGATATCGATAACGAGTTCGAGCCTAGCGCGATTGCTGGTGCCGCCAACCTCGCGCGCCAGCGCCTCGCGCAGCCGGTTCTCGGGGTCGCCGGTCGCGGCAATCGCCAGCAGCTTTTTCTCCATCGTGGCGACATCGCTGTCGATCAGTGCGAGTGCCTTGCCTGGCACACCGCCCGACGCGGCGACGATTGCGCGCACTTCGGCGATCTCGAGCATCGGGCGCAGGTCGTGCAGCCATGCTGTCATGACGTCACGATCAACCGGTTGAAAACGCAGTGTTCTGCATCGCGACCGGATCGTCGGCAGCAAAC
This sequence comes from Sphingopyxis bauzanensis, assembly GCF_002205675.1. Classification (GTDB taxonomy): domain Bacteria; phylum Pseudomonadota; class Alphaproteobacteria; order Sphingomonadales; family Sphingomonadaceae; genus Sphingopyxis; species Sphingopyxis bauzanensis. The sequence goes on from NZ_NISK01000003.1 coordinate 344,755, forward strand.
GCCCCGGCGAATGGCTGACCAGCAGGAACAGCGTTTTTGCTGGCGGTTCCTCCAGCGTCTTGAGCAGCGCGTTGGCGGCGTCGGTCTCGAGATCGTCGATCGCATCGACGATGATGACCCTCCACTCACCGAGCGATAGCGACAGATGCAAGCGGCGGATCATCGTTCGCACCTGATCGATCGTGATGTTCCGCGCGAACTCCTTGCTCTTGTCCTTGAGCTGGCGCGTCAGATGAAGGATCTCGGGGTGATTGCCCGCTTCGACCAGCCGACCCGCGGCGCTGTCGCCGGGATCGCCGAGCGCAACGGCCTGCCCATCGCCGCCGCGGCCATGGGTGACGAGGAACCGCGCGACGCGGGCCGCAAAAGCCCCCTTCCCCATCCCCTGCGGTCCGGCGAGCAGCCAGGCGTGATGCAGCCTGCCCCCCTGCCAGCCTTCGAGAAAGGCCGCCTCGGCGTCTTGATGGCCGATCATAGCCATTCGGCTAGTCCGGCCAGGATTGCTGCCGTTACCTGCTCCGCGGGGGCATCGGCGTCGATAACACGCCAGCGTTCGGGCTCCGCCTCGGCCATTTCGACGAAGCGCGCCGCAAGGCGCGCCTGATAGTCGGCGGGTTTGCTGCCCATCCGATCACTACCGCCGCGTGCGGCAAGGCGGCGCGCGGCTTCGGCAGGGCTGACGGTGAGCAGGAAGGTGCGGTCGGGCAACAAGCCTTCGGACCCCACGCCATGCAGCGTCAAAATGTCAGCGTCGGTAATGCCGCCGCCGCCGCCCTGATAGGCGCGGCTCGAATCAACGAAGCGGTCGCACAGCACCCACGCGCCGCGCGCCAGCGCCGGGCGGATCGTGCGCGCGACATGGTCGGCGCGCGCTGCGGCGAACAACAAGACTTCGCTGCGTGCGTCCCAGCGGTCATCGCTGCCTTCCATCAACAGCGTCCGGATCGCTTCGGCGCCGCCGCTGCCACCGGGCTCGCGCGTGGTGACGACATCGATATCGCGTGCGGCCAGCGCGGCCGCCAACGCGCGGATCTGCGTCGATTTGCCGACCCCCTCGCCGCCTTCGAGTGTAATAAAGCGCCCACGCGTCATACCGACCGCCCGTTGAGTTCGTGAAGGAACAAGTGCGCCTGCATTATGCGGCAGTAGCCGCCAGCACGCGCTTTGTCATCACGGCGCAGCGCGAGCGCTACCACTCGCAGCTTTTTTGCCTTGGCGGCTGTCGTTCGAAGCCAACGCTACGGAGAAACCCCAGGTCATCAGCCGCTCGGCCTCTTCGCGCCGCGCCTTGTCGCTCGGCAAACCGGCAACGACCATGATCAGCCGCCGCCCGTCGCGCTTCGCGGAGCCCAGCAAGCAATAGCCCGCTTCGGACGTGTGCCCCGTCTTCAATCCATCGGCGCCCAAAACGCGCCCAAGGATGGGATTGCGGTTCGCCTGAATGATCGGTTTGCCTTCGGGCGAGGTGCCATGCTGTAGCTTTGGCAGCGAGAAATAGCGGGCGTAGCCAGCGGGATGATCGCGGATCAGCCGGTCGGCAAGCGTGATGAGGTCGCTGGCGCTGACCTTGGTCACCCCGCCATCGGGCCAGCCGTTCGTCGTTCCGAAATTACTCGATTTCATACCAATTTGTGCAGCTATAGCGTTCATTCGTTTGATAAAAGCCGCTTCGTTGCCGTCGATCCCCACCGCCAGCGCGGCGGCGGCGTCATTGCCAGATACGGTGATCAGGCCTTTCAGCAGCTCATCGACCGAGACCTTTTCGCCAGGGCGCAGGAACATCGTCGATCCGCCGTTGCTGCCTCTCCATTTCTTCCACGTCGCTTCGCTGACGGTGAACTGCTTGTCGCGCGCCAACTCGCCCTTTTTGATCAGGTCGAGAACAACATAGGCGGTCATGACCTTCGCCATCGACGCTGGGGCAAAGCGCTTGTCTGCACCGCGCGAGAACAGAACCTCGCCCGAATCGAGATCCTTGAGCATCACGATCGGTGCTTGGGTGGTGTAGGGCGCTCCAGCTGTTGTTGCCGCTGTCGGACCAGCTTCGCCTGCCGCGACCGACGGCGCCGCAACCAGGATCGCGAGCGCTGTTAAAGTCGCAGCACTTCGCTTTGTAACCGATAGAATTTTTATCAAGGGTAGCTCGTCAGTGATCGCGTTGGACCAGCGCATCGCTGAAGCCCTTGGTCCTGGCCGTGGCGAGACCGCCCTGTGCTTCGGCTTCGCTGGCGAAGGGACCGATCCGAACCCGCCACAAATTGCCCGCCTTCCTCACGGTCCCGCCAACCGATTTCGCCGCGGCATTGGCCCGGCTCTCGCTGCTGAACGCACCGACCTGCACAACATATTTGCCGGTGTTTGGCACAACGGGCTTGCTGACGAGTTTTGCGGGCGGGCTACCATCGACTGCCACTCGGTCGTCGCCGGCCTTGGCTTTTCCCGATGCAACCGGCGACGCTGGTTGCGATTCGATAGCCGGTGTCGGCGCCATCCCTTTGGGAATCGGCATTGCTTGTATTTTGGAGCGTAAGATCGCGAGCAAAGACCCAGGGGTCGCAATGCGCTCGCGCACCGGTCCTCCGGCGCGCAGTTGCGCACGCTCGGCAGCGGGCGGGCTAGTCCGGCGGACCCGGACTGCGGAAACGCCAGCGCTCAGCCCCAGCTGCTCCGCCGCGCCGCGCGACAGGTCGATCAGGCGATCGTTCACCATTGGCCCACGATCATTGACGCGGACCAAGATTGTCCGTCCGGTGTCGAGCGCGGTGACCTCGATATAGCTGGGCAGCGGTAAAGTCTTGTGCGCGGCACTGATCCCGGCAGGGTCGAATGTCTCGCCATTAGCAGTCGGTCGCCCGGCCAGTTCTTCGCCATACCAGCTGGCATAGCCAACCTCGTCATAATCCGCGGTATCGGCGGGCGTATAGGTCGTCCCACCGATCGTATAGGCGTCGCCGATCTTGACCGGCGTGTCGCTGACGCCGTTCGCGGATTGGGCCGGTGTGGGGCTAGCGGTCGGCCCGCCGTGGCGCTCGCCGCCGAAACTGCCGCAGCCGGCGATTAGCAGCATCGCCCCGGCCATCAGCCCCGTCTTTCTACCGATCGATTTCATCCGCCAGCAACCCCACTGATAATGCGTAAAAATTGGAACAATTATAGTCCAATATCGCACGATAGTTACCGGTCAGCAAAAATGCGGTCCGTCCGGGGCCGTCGGGTTCGAGCAGAACCGCCTGAACCTGTCCGTCGGGCCAGCGACCGCCGATCGGCTGGATGCCGTCGGCGCGCCATTCGGCCATCGAGCGCCAGCGGCTATGGCGCGCGAAAACGCGGGGGCAGCGGGTGGGAGTCAGGCGGCTGGCAAAACGATTACGGTCGAAGCTGCTCGGCACGGTTACGGCCACGCCCCATGGCTGCCCGGCGCGCCAGCCGGCGCGGCGGAGATAAGCGCCGATCGATTCAATCGCATCGGCCTCGCTCGACCAGATATTGGCGCGTCCGTCGCCGTCGCCATCTTCGGCGACTGCCAGATAGACCGACGGCAGGAATTGCGGATAACCGAACGCCCCTGCCCAGCTGCCTTTCAGCACCTCGCGGGGCACGCCGCGTTGGACCATCTCCATTGTCGCGATGAATTCCGGCTCGAACAGGCTGCGGCGGCGCCCTTCATAGGCCAGCGTCGCCAGCGCTTCGGGCAGGTCGAAGCTGCCCGTGACCTGGCCATAGGCGGTTTCATGGCCATAGATTGCGATCATGATACTCGTCGGCACCCCGGTGCGCGCCTCAATTCGCGACAGCAGCGGCAACAGGCGATCGTGGACGCGGCGCCCGCCGTTGATCCGTGCGGCATCGACGTGCCGTGCCTTATAGGGCGCGAAGTTCGGAATCGGCGTGTCGTTGGTCGGCGGGCTGCCCAGATTGTCGCGGTCGAGCGCAATCACGCGCTGATTATAGCGCAGCCCAGCGGTGACCCGATCAAACACCTGTCGCGATACGCCGCGCGCTTGTGCCTTGGGCCACAGCGACTGCACATAAGCATCAAAGCCGCCGTCGCCGCTCTGCGCGTGAAGCGGCGCCGATGCAGTGAGCAGCCATGCCGACAGGACGGCAGCGGCAACGGCGAAAAGGCGTCCGATTCTTAAAAAGATAGCGTGCATGATGTCCCACCCATAAAACGTGTCTCGCACAGATGCGAGCGGCTTGGCTAGGCAATGGCGGGACGAGCCGAGTCATTCGCACGGCGGGCCGAGCCGGGCAGGTTTTTCTTGCCGCATCGGCCCATCGCGCTATGGCGGCGACCGTGCGGACAGGTGGCCGAGTGGTTTAAGGCAGCGGTCTTGAAAACCGCCGTAGCGGCAACGTTACCGAGGGTTCGAATCCCTCCCTGTCCGCCAATTCCCTAGGCTTTTCGGGCGATAACGACGCCGCGCAAACTGCGCCGTTCGCGTCCCGTTCTACTGCTGACGATGGCGCGGAAGTCGGCACACACCTTCCGGTGTCGGTTTGCGGCGAAATCATAATGATGCGGGTGGAACAGGTGAACGCCATTATCCGCGCTCATCACGAATCGGCTGATCGGTCAGAGTGCGGCAAGTTTTGCTATTTCGCTGCCGCCCCTGATGGGCTGATCAAGATCGGTTATAGCAAGAATCTCAAGATGCGGCTGACGAAGCTGCGGAACAACCATGGCGATGACATGGAGATTCTTGCGGTCGCCACTGGCGGCATAGAGCGTGAAAGCGCCTACCATTTCCAATTTGGCGAACACCGCGTCGAAGGCGAGTGGTTTGAGCGTCACCCCGACATCCTTGCCGAGATTGAACGGCTCAACGCAAAGGATCTGCGCAATGCCTACTGACACCGATACCCGCCACGATTCCGCCCTGCAAGAGTGGCTGCCATGGTCTGGCGGCATCTGTCCCGTCGATCTGCTTACGGTCGTCGAATATCGCCTGCGCCTCCAAACGGCGGATGGCATGCCCCTCGTAAGCACTGCGGGCAATCTGCGCTGGGACCATGGCAGGACGCCGGAAAGCGCGGCAGACGCCAGCCTGCGCCGCAATGACATCGTGGCTTACCGTATCAAGGAAAGCCGTGATCATGGGTGACCTAGCCATCCGAACGCTCACCCTGCCTCTGAACGGCGAGTATTTCGACGCTATCGCGCGCGGCGAGAAGTTGGAGGAATATCGGCTCGCAAATGACTTTTGGTCGAGCCGCATAGTTGGCCGCACCTTCGACCGTATCGTCCTGACCCGTGGCTATCCGAAAGGCGGCGGTGTCGAAGGGCAAACCCGCCTTACGAGAGAGTGGTTGGGCTATCAGGTTCGGTGGATCACGCATCCGCATTTCGGCCCGCATTCCGTTCAGGTGTTTGCGATCGATGTTTCCACACAGGACCAACCCTCATGACCCATCATCGCACGGGGAGCGGGAAGCGGGACAAGGCCGATAGGCCAATCACGCTTACACCGGCACAGGTGACGGCGCTGATTGCATTTGAGGAAGGGGGGCGTTGGTATGGTCCTTCTGTCCCGACCGCGCGCATCGGAAGGTTCAAGGGGGCTCTGGCAGCCAAGGGCTTGCTGGAGCGAATGGTGAGCAGCGACAACTACGGGCGCTCGACACCATTTTATCGCCTCACATCCTACGGGATGGATGTTCGCCGCATGTGCATTGCTCGGAGCCCCACCCCGGAACAACCAGCATGACCTTCACCCCCGACGAGATCAGCGTGATCCGCGAACGCTACCACGGCCCGATGGCATGTTTAAGGAGATGACCGATGGGAATTGAGCGCGGTTGGATTACCCACGGCGGGGGCAAGCGTCCAGTCGCGCCCGATACGCCTGTCGAGGTGCGCCACAGGAGCGGTGAGGAAAGCGGCTCGTACATGGCCCACTACGGCAACGACGCTCGCGCCTGTTGCTGGGCATGGAAGCACGTCGGCGATCCCGGTGACATTGTGGCCTACCGCGTTCTGCCCGCCACCCCCAAGGAGTCCTAACCATGCCTTCCCAACTGGTCGAGCTTAAATTCGTCAACAGCGATGCGCGCCCGAAAACAACGGTCCTGCAAGTCAGCACTGCCAGCATCGCGCCGATCATGGCTTGGTACGGCGCCTATTATGCTGGCGATCGATATGCGGTTTATGCGGACGGCGAGAAAATGCCGAAGGATCAAAACGGAGAACTGACCCATGAACGACCTACACGCACTAGCAGCATTTCAGGCGCTGGACGAGAGACGGCTGCAACCCGTGGATAAGGAGGCGGTGGCGCCGGAGATTGCGGCGTGTCCCTTCGGCCACCCGTTCGTCGCGAAGTATTCCCGGTCAGCCGTTCAGCGCGTCGTGTGGGCGCGCGGTTTTGCGGATCGCTACAAAGTCATGTGCGAGTGTGGCGCAGAGGGTCCGTATGGTGACACGCAGAAGGCCGCGCTCGCTGCATGGAACGCTCGCCAGTCCGAGACCGGGGCCGCGCTTACCAGAGATGGGAGAGGGGTGTTGGACGGCTGGAAGATGGGTGCCAGCGATGAAACCGGACCGTGGGCGACTTCGCCTAGCCAGATAACAGTCAGCGACCACATGCTGAAATCCACCGAAGCCCTTGCCGAAAGGGTAGCGGCAATGCGCTTCACAAAAACGATCAGCGGCGATCCATGGGAGAGCGACACGACGGTTGACCAGATCGAGCCGAATGCGTTGGCAAACACGGTTGGACCGATCCTGAAAGCGTTTCGTGAGATGCTCGCCGCCCTTGCTCAGCCGGTCGAGGCGGGGGAGGATGGGGCGTGAGCTTCTCCGGTGAAAAGACCGTCAAGGCTACCCGCAAGCGGCACGTCTGCATTGCCTGCAACAAGTTCATTGAGATTGGCGAGTCGGCGATCAATTGGGCCGGGATGACAGATGGCGACTTCAACAGCGTCTATTACCACCACGAATGCCGCGCCGCCGAGATCGGACTTAACGACTTGGCGGGCCTGCGCGGTGATGAATGGATGGGCTTGTCAGAGGCGGATCGGGAGGATTACCCATGGCTCAAGGCCGAACACCCTATCGCGTATCGCCGCTTGCTTATGACCAGAGAGCAGGCCGCAGCCCTCAAGGACACGCCCGTTGAATAGGCGGCGAGCCGACCGGCTTCAGTCCGGCAGCGCGTCCGACCATGCCTTGATTGGCTTGCGAACATAGCGTGATTCTGCTAGAAAAATTGCGGCCCAACGGGTGCGACTAACACCGCGCTGGGCCTGACCACAAATGCAAAGGATCTGCACCGATGGCTAAGCGCCCTTTACCCACACCAGAAGAATTGCGTCAACTTGTTCGCTATGAACCGGAGACAGGAAAGTTTTATTGGCTCCCTAGGGAAGCTGACACCCAACCAAAGCGCACTTGGAATACGCGATATGCGGGAAAGAAAGCGGACAGGCCAAACGGCCATGGCTATTGCCGGATCGGCATCTTTAATCGTGACAGCATGGCTCACCGCGTAGCGTGGTGTCTTTTTTACGGCGAGTGGCCAGAAAAAATGATCGACCACATCAATGGTGACCCGACCGACAATCGAATAGATAATTTACGGCTGACCACTCCATCCGATAACCAGAAGAACGCCAAGCGCCCAAAGAGCAACACAAGCGGGCATTGCGGTGTCGGTTGGCATAAGCAACGCAGGAAATGGCGAGCCTATGTCCAAACAAACGGCAAGCATATCAGTTTGGGGTTCTATGACGAAAAATCGGACGCGGTGACCGCCGCTCAAGCGAAGCGGGAAGAATTGGGATTCTCGGAAAGGTACAAAACCTAATCGAGCATTTCTGACCAGCGCCTTATGCCCGCAAGATTACCGGCGCACGATCCCCAAGCCGAGCGAAGCGCCAGCGCATAGTCCAGCATCAACGCATCGCGCGCGTCTTGCTGGTCGCGATCCGGTAGCGACGGCGGAAGTGGCTCCCCGTCACAGGTGAGCAATTCAGCGGGTGGGCGAACCGCTACCGCCAGCGCCTTGTGACCGCAGCCGCTCAAGACCAGCGCGCAGCTTGTCGTCACTATCGCGAGCAGCATCGCGCGCGCTCTGGTTTTGGGCATCGATCGATCCTTTCTTGTCAGCCGCCACGTCCAGCGCAACAGCATCAGCCTTAACGTCAGCATCCTTCACTACCTTGCTGGCAGCTTCATATGCCCTTGCACGGTCGCGCCACTTGTCCCTGTCTCCATCAACAGACGCGAGACGCCAGCACAGGACGCCGCACAGCAGCAACAGGACAGCGAAGGCGAGACGCACTGGCTCATCGGTCAACCAGCGCCACAGGGACGCGAGAGGGGCTAGGATGGCCTTTAGGATCGACGGGACAGCGAGCGTGGGGAACGGCATCAGCGTTGCTCCTCAACAGGGACCGGCATGTTGGCTGGCTGCTCAATCTGGACGGGCTGCGGCTTGTCGTCCCCGGCACTCTTGCCGAAGTAGAAGCCCACAACGAGACCGGCGAGCGTGTTGACGCCGCCGACAAGCTGGATGATCGCGTCCCGGTTCACGTCGGGGACCACAATGAAGGTCAGGACGATGATAGCCCCGCCGAACAGTGCCAGGATCAACAGGGCGATGGCAAAGCGTTGCATGTCGCGGGATAGCCAGCTTCTCATTTCAGATCCTCCATTGCTTGCGAGCGATGGGCGATTCTGCTATGAAAAACGGACCGCGACGGCGCTACCAACGCCGTGCGGCCCTGACCACAAACGAACATGGAGCGTTCGATATGGCTACCAAGCCCCTGCCACCGCAAGACCTTCTGCGCAACCGCCTGAGCTATGAGGCGGACACCGGAGCGCTTATTTGGCGCGAGCGCCCCGCTTCCAATTTTCCGGCAAGCCGCTACCCAAAGGATCGATTGGCGAAAATATGGAACGGCAAGTTCGCCGGTGGGCCTGCCCTCGCTTCCCCTATGGCGAACGGCTACCTGCATGGTGCGCTTGATAGCGTCGATTATTTGCAGCACCGGATTATCTGGAAATTGATTACTGGCGTCGACCCGGAACATATTGATCACATCAACGGCGTTCGCGACGACAATCGCCTTTGCAACCTTCGCTCGGTGAGCGTCAGCGGCAACATGCGGAACCGGCGCATTTCCAGCAACAACCAGTCGGGCGTTATCGGCGTTTACCTCGAAAAGAAAACCGGCCTGTGGTGTGCCAGCATAGAGGTGGACGGCGTCGTGATTTATCTTGGTCGCCATGTTCACATCGCTGACGCTCAGGCCGCGCGTGTGGCGGCAGAGATTGAGCATGGGTTCATATCGAGATATTGAAACCATCATGCCGCCCCCAATGCCAAAGCGCGCACCTCGGTAACGCGGCGGGTCCATCCCTTGCCGAACGTCGCGAACGTCCCCAGCCCGCGTAGGAAGGCCATGCGGCGGTCACAGATAGCGTTGACCAGCGTTGCCGCGTCCTGAGCCTTTGCGGCCGCAATCGTCGCCGGTCCGATAGCGCCGTCCTGCGCCACGCCAACCGCCGCTTGCAGATACTTCGCAGCTCGGTTGATGCCGCTGTTCACCGCGAAGTCGAACACGCAATAATCGACACCGGCAGGAAGGTCGTCGCCCTTGATCGCGTCCCAATAGTCGCGGCGATAGATCGCTGCCACCTCGGCGTCGGTGATGTTGCGGACGGACTGGCGCGGTTGCCCCTGCCGGTCGCGCCAGCTATCATAGGTGCGCTGGATAATGCCCTTGTTCGTGGCGCCACCGGGGTCTTTCGGGTGGTTCACATAGCCGCCCTCATGTTTCAGGATATGGGGCAGCCAGTGGTCGAAGCGATCATGGGTGACAGCTTCTGTCATGCCCAGCGCCTGCGCAATCGCAGCAATGGTCTGTGGGCCTATCCTGCCATCGGGCGTCACGCCTACGCGGCGCTGAATGTCTGCCAAGGTGGTCACTACTTACGCTCCTTGCGCTTGATGGCATCCACCTGCGCTTTCATGGTGTCCGGCACATGCTCACCCAGCGTGGCAGCCTCAGCCATGCCCAGAGCGATATCGAGCGGCCCGACAATCTCGGCACACGCCAACGTCAACTTGATCGATGCCGCCTGCACAGCGCGAATGGCGGCGATCTGTCCGGCACCGTTCATTTCATTCTCTGATCGAGATGTTGGATTGTCACGGTCAACGCGGTCAAAGCCTTCGCCAGTTCGATGTCCGAAGCCGCGCGCGCGAGTTCGACCTGTCCCCGCTTTTCCGCGCCAGTCTTTTCGCGCCAGACCAGATAGAGGACCATGAGGCCCATCGATCCGAATTGCCCGAATGCGGTGATCAATTCAGGCGTCATTCCCCGACCTTTACTGCTAGGGTGTGGATGTCTGATTGCTGGGTCATGCGGCCAACCATTGCAGCAGCCCCCCGCGCAGTGATTTTGTCCCGGTGTTCGTCCAGTTTGAGGTGTTGCCGTCCGCATCGCGGGTAAGCGTGATCACGCCGCTGCTGTCGATCAGCGAATAGGCCAAAACGTAGTTCGCGCCCGCGTCCAGAGCTGACACCGTGCCAGCTGGAGTGGTCACAGAGGGGCGGAAACTTGCGGGAACGCCGGTCAGGGTAAGGCTGGTTGCATTACTGGTGCCGCTAAGTCCGCTGGCGGGAAGCTGAACCGAACACACCCTGCCCTGCCGCACAAAGCGAACCGTCGCCGTAACCGTCGAATCCACGCCGGTCATCGTGATGTCGGAGGTGATGCTGTAATTGCCCGATAGAGTGGCAGCGATGGTGTTGCCGCTCGTCGAGACAAGCTCGCCAGCCGTGCAGGCGGTCAGGTCGAAGTCCTCGAAGAACATCGTGCCGCCAGTGTTCGTGTTCACGACGACGAGGCCGTTGACCATCACGTTCGTATCGACCGCCGCGTTGCGGGCGTCGGTGCGCCAGCGGGCAATGCGCAGATCGATGTTGTTGCCCTCGATCCGAGCGACCGAAGGATTGACGCTGGCGTGGCGCGTGTTGGTCGTTCGGGCGTCGATGGTGGCGCGGGAAATGTTCGCCCCGATCATCCACCCGACGCGCTGGCTTTCCTCGTCAGCAATCCCGTAAAAGCCATCATTGGCATTCGCGATGGTGACCGCGCCGTCATTGCCGTTCGGGTTGCCATGGCCAAAGCAGGAGCAGCCTTCGAACCGGTTGAAGCTGTTGCGCAATACACTGGACGGGCCGATATCCCAGAATGCCTCGCCCTTCTTGTACGTGCCGTTCGCATTCGTCGCGCTGGGGGACAGGTTGTTGGTGACCGTGCCGCCCAAGGATTTGCAGTTCGACGCGCCCCGGTCAGTGAGGCCGGTGAACACCACGCCGCGACGGCAATCGATGATCGTCGGGTTCTTGACGATCATCCCGTCTGCGCCGTGGGTGTCGATCGCGTGCCAGGTTGGAACGTTGATGATCGTTGGACTGTCCACGATGATATCGCGGCTGTGCGGGTCACGAACGCGGTCAGGGGTGCCGCCGGTCAAAGCAGTGGCAGTAAAGCCGTAGGCGTTGAGTTCGCTCGTTACCGGATTGCCCGTGTCGAGCTGGCCCGCGAGGGTGTTCACATAGAGGCCAGACGAACGGTACAGATCGACCGAATAGCAATAGACCCCGGCATAGCCGCCGTTGAGGACCCGCAGATTTTCGTCGCCGCAGTTGCGGGCATAGCGCCATTCGACCGCGATGCTGCCGAACCCGTCAAAGGTCGCGTTCTTGATGCGGACATTCTGGATAAACGTCGGGGCCACCGCTGCACCGTTGCGGGTGCCGGTGACGAGGATCGCGTTGCTGCTGGCGTTATAGCCGCTGGTCAGCGATCCGGTGTACGACCACGACCCACCATCCCACTCGCTGCCGTCCGCGCCAGTGGCAAAGGTCAGCGCGGTAATCGCGGCCGACACAACAAGGCTTGCGCCCGTCGCAACGACCTTCACCTTGCCGGTGACACTGACCCCGGTTGCGGGCCAGTTATAGGTCACGCCGGGACGGAAATGCAGTTCGGCGCCGCGCGCGATGGCGGCGTTAAAAGCCTCTTGGAAACTGTTGTAATCTTCGGTCCAGACGTGAAGGCGGTTGTAAATGACCCCTAAGTTGGTCGCATTCCCGCCAGTGGCGATAGCCCCCACCAGTGCAGCACCACCAGACGCTGCGAGCGTAGTAGACGTAGGGCGGGCATTGAGTGATGCCTGCACCGTCCCGCCGCTTGCGCCGACCAAGGTGGCGCCGGTTTCGGCAGACAAGTCCACGGTCAGTGCACCAGCGTCAACCATCGGGACGCCGGTTTCCACCGACACAAACACGTCGTTGGCGTCGTAAAACCGGATGTCATAAGTGCCGTTGGCGACATACCAGCGGAACATGCCGTTCTCATCGCTCAAGGCCGCGTTGGCGACACCTGACACGGTGGAGATCGGGGTGCTGCTCGCGTCCGCGAAAATATCGACCGCGTTGCCGCCAGCGTCGAACAGCTTGGCGAAATAACCCGGCAGGGAATCGCCGCTGCGGTTGGTGAAGGCGTTGGTATATTTGAACATTTATGCCCCGCTGGTGTTGGAGAAAGTGGCAAAAGCGATGGCTGCGGCGGTTTGGCCGTTGCTATCGGTGACAGTGCAGGTAAATTGCGCGTCCTCACTGGACCCCGGACCAAGCCCCATCGCGAACTTGGTCGTTGCGCTGGTTGGCGAGTAGATCGAGGCAGCGGGGCCGCTGGTTTGCACCCAAGCGTAAGTGTACGGTGCAGTCCCGCCGACAACGGTTGCGGTGACATTACTCGTGACAACCGCGGCAACGGAGGCGGAGTTGACAGATGCGTCGCTGGATTGCGGCGAGACGCTCAGCGAGATCGGCGGGGCGAACGACTGGACCAGCTTCCACGCGCTGCCGTTCCATGCCTCGATACGGGTGACGCGCTTGGCCGTGGTTGCAGGGTAAACCCGCACGGCCTCAACGTCTTTCGTCTCGGACCCGACGATGACTTTAAGCGGCATAGTAGAACACCACCGACCCGGCAGGCGGCGAAGTGGGAGCCGCTGACCCGTCAACCAGCGAGTAAATGCGCGGGCCTGTGTGGGCAGCGTCGTTGGCGTAGTAATGCCCGCCAAAGCCCGACCGGATGATGTTGCCGGTGACGGTCCCGCCAGTCAGAAGCAGCGGGTTGCCGAGGGCTGCCACGGTGTTGGCAAGCTCTTTGCCGTCAGCCATGAGTTGGCGCACTTGGTTGTTGTAGCTCGCCAGTGCGGTGCTGTTTTCGGCAAGCGAAAGCCCCGCCAGCGTGAGGTTCGCGCTGGGCGTGATACTGTAGTCGCTGAAAGCCATGGCCTTTGCGTCCTTTTGGTGTTAGCGATGTGGGATGAGCGATATGGTCTATATGGCGCTGGTTATTGCCTGCGCCGCCGCCGGTAGGGTCGTGATCCAGAGTTTACTGGATAAACGGGATAGCCGCCGCACTCCCGACGCTGGAACCGAAGATACCGCCGGTTTTCCTGGCCCGCTTGACGTAGACATCCCGCGCCGCTGATTTCTTGGTCAGCGCCTCGATCAGGGCTTTAGTCTCGGCGGGGTTGGTGTTGAACAGGAGCGGGGCGAGTTGGTCGGCTTTCTTCTTGCTTGCGCCCAAGCGGTAGGTATCCTTCAGCCAGTTGGCGCCTTTGCGGCCCAATTCACTCACGCCACCGCCGCCAGTTGCAGCCGCAAAGCCCACGTCGATTGCGGTTCCCATGGGGCTGTCAAACGCTTCGTCTGCCGCCGCGCGCATTGCCGTAGGCGAGCCGCCAAGCGTATCATAAGCGGTGCGGCCCATGGTCTGCTCAACGTCATAGGCCTGCTTCATCGCCGCCGCCGGTTCCTCACCGAATACCGTGGCGGCGCGCTGCTGGGCAACGGGCGAACCATAGATATTCTGATAGGGGTTCGACGAATACCGAACCTTGTCCACCGTGTCCGCCATGGCAGCGCGCTGGCCTAGTTTGAACTGCTCCTGCTGTCCCGGCGTCATCCCCTGCATACGAGGGGCGATGTCGCGCGGGTTGGCGGTTGCCATGTCACGGCCCGTTTGCAGAGCCTCGCGCTCGGACGCCGGTCCAGCGAAGGCGGCGCGAGCCTGCGGATACGTATCGGGATAGAGCCGGTCCACTTCAGCGACGAAGTTTTTACGCAGACCTTCGACCGAACCGCCCTGCTGATCGAGATCGAGCCTGCCAGTAACGGGGTTCTTGTATTCGCCAACAACGTCGTCGAGGCCACGTTTCACGAAATTGAGCGTATCCGGTGACGGATCTTGGCGCAGTACAACCTGCCCCTGCTGATCGAGATCGAAGCCCATAGAGTTGGGGTCGCGGCCTTCATTGGCGGCAATGGTACGGGCTTTGGTCAGAGCCTCCCGGCCAGCCGGGGTCGCAAGAAGCGCCTCCAATTCAGGAGAGGTGCGAGCTGGTTGCGCACGGAATGCGTCGTAGTACGGCTTGCTGTCAATGCGAGCCTTTTCCAGAAGCCGCGCGCTGATTTCGTTCGGATTGTCGATAGGGCCGAAATTGCGGGCAATCTGTTCCTGCGCGCGGTCAGCCTGACCAAGCGCACGGTTGCCGAGCGTATCGCGAGCCAATGCGTAGGCTTCCGGCGACTTGCGAACCACCGAGCCGCCGAGCGTCTGCAACTGCGGCGACGTGTCAGCCAGCGCCATGGGAAGGCCCATAGCCTCCGCCTGCGAAAGCTGTTGCGTCACGTCATCGGGAACGCGGGCAACTGCGGCCTTTTCGCCACCGCTAAGCGCAGCCGGGACGGGTGCGGCACGGTACGGGACCGGCGAGCGACCAAACAGGCCACGCCCAGCGTTCGCCACGGCATTGCCAGCGCGGCCAACAGTCTGTGTTGCTGCCTGCCCAGCGCGAGTTCCCGCAACCTTTGTCGCGAGCGGTGCCAAGACGTAGCGACCAGCGATATTACCGCCCAGCGCAGCCGTGCCGCCCCACAGGGCGCCATCACGCCCGCCCTCGACACCGCCACGCGCCGTGCCATAGGCAACATCACCAGCGGCGCCGCCAGTGCGAGCGACAAGCCCGCCAGCGCCAAGACCCTTTAAAAGCGCGTTGGCACCAAACATGCCAGTGATCGACCCACCCACATCCCCAGTGAACGACGCGACGGGGTTTACCTGCCGATCCGCGCTGTTGGTCTGCTCCTGCAAGCCCATGTTGGCGTCATACGCCTGCCCGAACGTGCTGCCGTCCCATACAGAACGGTTGTTCGCGCCAAACAGGTTGTCGATCGGCAGCAAGGCGTTTGCACCAGCGGCGAACTTGTCAGCCAGCCCCAAGGTGCCAGCGTTGGCGAAATTGCGCCCCACGGCGTCAAGGCCACCCATCGCGGTGTCGCGCTGACTTGCGGCAGGATTGCCACCGCTCACAGGCGGCGGGCCACCTTCAACGGGACCGTCAGGGCCGTAGTAATTGCCTTCACTGCCGACATAGCCGGTCAGTGGGTCGCGCTGCTGCTTTTCGGCCTGCTGCTGCAAGCGTGTCGCAGTCTCGGGATCGACGCGGGTCAGCATCCCGGTATAGCTGTCGCGAGCGCGTTTCAGGGCAGCCAGAAACTCAGGCTGCGACTGGTTCGGGTCAAGGTTCGCCACGGTGCTACGGAGCAGATCAAGCTCCTTTTCCGTGACCTGTCCGAGAGCGCCGCCGGTCGGGCTGTTGTCGCGCATTTTCTGCAACTCAGCGAACGCAAGATTGGCGTCCACGGTTTTCAGCTTCTGCGCGATGTCATAGGCTGCCGTGCCTTCCCACCCGCGCAGGCGGGCGCCGGTAAAGCCGGTTTCGCCCCAGCCGCCGTTGTCAGCCGCATCGGCGGCGATGTTGTCGATCTGGTTGATGACGTTCAACAGCGCGGAGCTAGCGGTGTTGGGACCGCCCTTTTTCGCCTCAGCATCGCGTGCCTGGTTGAGCTTCATCTGAGCCAGTGCGGCGGCGATCTGTGCTGCCTGCGCATCAGCGGCAGCCTTGGTGCCAGCATAAGGAGCGGCGGCGGCGTCAACCTGATTGCCGATCTGTCGAGCCTGCAAATCAGCTTGCGCCTGTGGCCCAGCATACTGCCGTGAGGGATCGGCGGGCTTGATCTGCATCCCGCCCTGCTGCTGGTTGGCATTGCCGACGTAGGACACAGGATTGCCCTGTGCGTCCACGTTCCAGATGTTACCGGCTTCGTCGATTGCTTGCTGCATTATCGTTTCAATCCTGTCGTGCCGCGCTTGCCATAATAGGGAACATTCCAGCCATCGCCCTCGGTGTGGACGTGGCCGTCGTGAATGAATGCCTTGCGAACGCCGGGGAGCGCGCGAGCCTCGCGAAGCAGCGCGTTTAGATCGGGGCCGTCGTAGTCAATTGCGGTGCCGTCGAGATGGCGGCTATTGCGAACGCCGCCGACAATCCGGTTGCCCTCCGGTGTGCGCCGGCCACTTGTCATCGCCCCGCCCTTGAGGCGCGCGGGCGGGACGAACCCAGCCGGTGCGGCCTTAGCGAAAGGTGCCAGACGGGGTTGCCGTCTGACCTCCGTAGGGCTTGAGGGAGCCAACCGGCTTCTGCGGTGCGACCATCGCGCCGCCGCCGCCCATTTGCGAGCGGGGCAGGAACTGGCGCGTCACGCTGCCGTCAGGGTTGGCTACGTCAACGGCGACGGGCGGGCCTTCCGAGAGGTTGCGCAGATACTGCTGTGCCGCCTCAGGACCGAGTTTCGACGCAAGGAACTGATAGTCGTTCACCGTGTCGTTGTTGATCGGCGCGGGGTTGGCGCGTTCGTATTCCTGTTTGGCCTGCCAGTCCGTCATCTCGTCACCACGGCGGCGCTGGTACGTCTGCTCTGCGTATTGCTGCGCTTGCCGACGGTTGCGCTGGTCGATCAGGTTAGGGACATATTGGGCCTGTCCCCCGCCAGCGATCGATAGGCTGTCACCCAGCACACCGATAAGCTTCTTCCAGTCAAAGCCCTTTTTAGGGGCCATAGGAGCGGCTTCTGCCGTCATGGCAGGCTGCATAGCGGGCGAGGCGCCGAACAGGCCCCCACGGCGCGGGAACGGCGTATTTTGCTGCATCGGGTCGCGCTTCATCGGCAACATGGTCATTAGCCGCCTCCTGCATAGGCTTGCGCCGCGTTACCGGCCATCTGGGCGAGCAATCCGGCAAGGCTGCCCTTCTGCGTGGTCTTGGTGTATTGTCCAAGCAACCCACCGACGCCCTGCCCTGCGCCGACCGCAGCACGGACAGGCGCTTGCATCGCGTCGTAAGCAGCGAACGCCGGATCGAGTACGCCGTTCTCAGCAGCCACAAGACCGGGAATCTGCGACACGGCCTGCCCCATGCGGTCCCGTTCTGCGCTGTAATCGCCATACCGTAGCGCCGTGCTGTTCTTTGCTAGCTCGCGCCCGACGATGCCGCTGTGCGCGCTGCCGCCGGTCAGTCCGCGCGTACCGAGCGAGGCCGTCACCCCGTTGGACACGTCGTTGCCGGTCTGGTCGATCATCTGCTGAAGGTAAGGATTGCCAGCGTCCAGATACTTGCCGCCCAGCACGTCGGCATTGTAGCCACGCGCTGCCGTGATGTTCGGATCACCAGCTTGGTATTTCGCCAACACGCTATCCATGATGCCGCCGAACTTCTGCGCGCCAGCCTGCAAACCCGGCGCAGCCTGATTATAAGCTGACGTGATGTTGCCCGCCGCGCCCTCCACCTCTTTCGAGTAGATCGGCTTTGTGGAACTCTTCGATTTCATGGCAATTTTAACTCCAGGTCGTCACCAATTTGCGTCCAATGCGGCAGGATTCGCCGCCAGCCCTTTCGCCCTTCGATGACCAAGCGATTGCAGCCGATTTCCTTTGCGAATGCGGACACCTCGCGCTCGGCGGTCCCGCACCAGTCACGCACGTTGAGGCCCACGCCGACCCAGATGCGGATTGCGTCGTCAGTCGTGCGCTCCAAAACGAGAAACCCGCCCTTAACAGGCCAGCCCATCGCATGGCCCGCGCTCACCTTATCGATGATGTCGCTCGCCGTGCTGCCGCCTCGTTCCGCTGTCTTTACGATGTCCGGCCACCAAGGGCTGGACCAAGGCGTCATGGTCGCCCGATTTCCAGAAACGGCGGGCGGGATTGCGAGCAGCGCATCACGGCACCCAATGCTTTTTCGCGCGAAGCATGATATGATCGCCGAATGATCGTACTTCTGACCAAATGGTATTCCGCCGCCCACGCCCGCTGGCTTCTGCGCGGCAAGCCGGGGCGTTGCATCCGTTGCGGGCGAGAGGCCGATGAGGCCGAATGCTCACCGTGCGCTGGAATGCGGGAATGGTAGGCACTATCAATGGCCTGCGTGTGTCGTGAACGGCCCAGCCGGATTAGCCGGTAGCTGAACCATCAGGTTGCGCGCAGTCGTGTTGAACTCCGGCGTCTGCACCACTTGCGGCGAGCGCGTCAGGTCGGGTGCGTTCACGCCCGAATAACCGCCGACTAATGCCTGCGTCGTGCTGATCAGCGAACTATCGCAAGTGTGCATGTCGCCGCCCGAAAGACCGATGCAGAAATCCTGCCATTGCGTTAGAACGGTATCGTCCCAGCCATTCATCCAGTCGGTGTGCATGGATTCGCCGGGGCGCATGTCAGGGTCAAGCGGATCGATCGCTTGCGCTGCCATCGTGGCCATCGCGTCAGATGAGGCGTACCACGTCCCGTAATCACTAAAGCCCTGATGCTTGAACCAGAGGGTTGCGGTTAGCTGCGGCAGTTTGAACCAGCCGTTCGGGCATCCTTCGATGATCGAGCCGGTGGCGACGTTATCGGTGACGCGCGGGCGGAGATGCTTGTAGCCACCCGGCGACCAAAGGTTCGTTCCATCATAACAGGCAGGCGCGTTGAACGCCGCTTGGAGCCACATATCCGCTGTGCAGGCGCCGCCCCAAGGATCAGCGCCCGCGCTTGTCGTGAAGCCGGGGTGATAGTCTCCGGTGACGCTCGGGATGACTGCGCTTTTCGCGTTGTTGTAACAAATCCATCCCATGAACCCGTTGCCATTGTAGGCGTATCGGCCAGACGTGCTGGGTTGGGCGTTGGCTGTTGCGATCTTCGCCTTGAAAATCGTATCGCGAGGGTCATCCATGTTGGTGCCGAAGATGTAGCGCAGTCCGCGTGGGAGGCGGGACGCCGCTGCGGCAAGGGTGGCGGGGTTCTCGACATAGTAGACGATGATCTCGTCCACTTTGACGGCGTAGGCCTTGCCGTCACCAAAGGCATTGGGCTTGATGATGCAGGGGAACCAGTAGCCGGTGGCGTTATACGGCCCGCCTGCGATGGTCGAGGCTGCGCGCTTTGGGGTTCCGTTCGCGTTCGCATTCGCGCGGGTCCGCATCGACGCATAGGTCGAAAAGGCGTTGGTGTTCGTGTTGCCAAAGAACATATGGCAATGAGCGGTCCCCGGCTGACCCCAATTGCGGATCGGATCGTCATAATTGACATGGCTATAGTCCGCGACGGTGCGGAATTTCGCTTCTTCCCCGGCTGGGTTCGTGATCTTGTGGCAAGCCCCCGGCACATTCTCATCGCAAGACACCGTGGCGAGCCATCCTGTTGCCGTTGAGGGAATGTCTGCGGGCTGTACGGCGATAACAGGCATCGTGCCGCCTCGCGCATTCGAGCCGTCACCAATGACGTTGGGCGTGGTCCCCGATGCGTAGGCGTCGGGGGGTGGCGAATAGGCCGGAACATCAGGTGGACGGACAAAGCCGTCCTGGATTGTCTGCGCCGACGCAATGGACGGCATGAGCAGCAAGAGGGCGATCAGAAAACGGGTCACAGGTCATATCCTACGAAGCTAGATGGGATGGTTCCGACGAAAGCCGAAGCCCCGCCGTTGAAGGTCACTTGTCGCTGATCGGTGCTTTTCACGAGCATGGAGGCGTAGGCATACCAATCGGTCATGCCAGCGGGGCTAAAGCCGCCCGTTCCTGCCGCCGGGTCGCCGTTCCAAGTGATGGTGGAGCCTGCCGGGGCGGTGTAACCGTACCAGACCTTGCCAGCGGTCGTGTCGAAGGCGATGCTGACAATCGCGCCTGCGGCGAGCGTGGGAGTGACGCTGCTGGTCGAAGCGCCGTTGTTGAGGACGACGCCCCCTTGGCTCAGACTGATGCCATCAGGCGTTGCAACCGTACCGGGATAGTTGGCATTGAGGGCGGTCCAGCCATAGGTCGAAGGGCCTACACCAAACACAACGACGGTGGAGGGCATGGCGTCCAGCGTCATCTGGAAGAATCGCTTGCCAGTGCGGGACTGAGTAACGCGCACCTTGCCGTGCTGGCCAGTGTTTTGTGAGCGCGAGGTAGCGGTCAAGTTGCCGTTGGTCAGCACCGTCCCAGAGTAAGCCGCCGATGCGTCGAAGGTCGTGGGCGTAAGGACAACCACCGTGTCGGTGATCGTGTTGGACCACGCACCCCAATCAATACTCAGCCCGTCATCGCTGTCACGGCCAAGGCGGATACGCAGATATGCGGCGCCTGCCTTTTGGTTGTCGAGACTGGTGAACGGGTCCAGCTCAACCGTGCCGTCAACGTCGTCGTCGGTGAGATCTTCAATCGTGACAATGCGGGTTTCGTCGCGAATAGCGCCTTCGGTCGGGTAGTTCGTCGTAAAGCCGCTGTCCCCTGCGATTTGCAGGTTCCAGTAATAGCCGACGACATAGGGGATTGCATCGACCGAGAACGTGATAATGTCTCCGCTCGCGCTGGTCTTGGTGATCGCGGGCGTCGGAATTTCCGCCTCAGTCGTGACCGAGAAGGTATCGGACACGCCGCCAATCGTCAGTGCAGCGTTCGCGATGGTCGAGTAGCTGGCTGACGTGGTAAGCCGTACCTTGACGGTCTGGCCGTTCGTCACCGTGCTTGGCGCAGATGCCCAAGCCCCGGCGCCGATTTGGTACTCTCCCCCGGTGACAGAGATGGCGGAAGCGGTGTTGATGCCAGCCACGGTAATGGCGTTGCTCTCAACCACCGTCGAACGTGCGGCGCCGACCTGATCGGTAAAGCTAAATGCATCGGGGGTGCTGTCACTTGGGGTAGGCGTGGGGGTGCCAGCGATAGCGGCAACACTCCAGCGACCGGTATGGCCACGTCCGCGACCGCCCCAATGGATGGCCACGTTAGATACCGCTTCCCGGCGTGAAGTGGATTTTGCCGGTTGCGCCCGCTGCGATTGCCGAAACATAGAAGGTTGTGGCCGTCAGGTTCGGGAAGCTCAGCACCTCGGTAACGCCGGGGCCGAGCGGCATACCCGTTGCCACGGCAGACGTTACCGTCACATCGCCAAAGTCGATCCAGACGGTTGCCGTGCCGTTGTTCATCACCCGGACGCTTCCCGGTGCGCCTGCGATAGCAACGCGCTGTGATGCTGCGGATACGTCGATATTGACGGTCTTGGCCGGTTGCGGCTGAAATGGTGTTGCCATGTTTCTAATTCCTTACCAATGGTCTCTCCAAATTGTGCCGTCGTAAGTGCGCAATTTGTGAGAAGTGCTGTCCTGATAGGTCATGCCCTCAACGGGGCTGACAGGCTCGGCAATGGGGGTGAACGTGATTGTCTCGACGGTGTGCGCCTCAAGGGCCACGATGCGCGCCTGCAGGGACGCCATGGTGTTCATGCCGCCGTTGACCGCCTGCGCTACCCGTCGCGGCCAATCCTTGTTGGTTTGGGTTTCGGGAACGATGAGAGTCATCGGTTGCCGCCGCTTTCAACGTCGTATTCGAAAGCCCTCACGTAATTCCAGGAATGGCCTGCCGGGATCGACAGGCGCGTGGCCACGTACTTGCCCGACGCTCGCACCGCCATGACGCCGCTGTCCCGCATCGAACCCGTCGTTTTCAGATTCTCCGCGTCACCAAGGCGCTGGCGGCAATCCAGGACGCACGATGCCGCCGTCAAATCACCGACAGGACGCACTGACCGCAGCCGTGAAACCCTGTCCTTTGCGAACTCGACAAAGCCCATCCAGACCCTCGCAGCCAGCGGCGGGCCTTCCAGCGTCCCGATCTGCCCATTCTGCACAGCGAACAAGCGAGGCGCGCCGCCCGAAAAGCGGGGATCATCAACCGTCAGCGCCGGGTCGCTGTCAACGTTCGTAATACCAGTGTTGTCGGTGTCCGTGGACGACGTGAAGCCCGAAAAGATGCCGTCAACGACATATGCCCCGGTGGACCACTCTTGCAGCGTCCAGTTGTAGATCCATTCCTTGCCGGGGTTGCCGGGGAGTACCCAGCTAACCAGCGTCCGGCGCGGATCAACGGCGCCGTAAATGCGATGCCATTCGTCACGCGGGACTTGTGATTGAAAGTCGCGGTCAACCTTTTCGTTACCGATGGGGACAGGAAGCTGCCCATCCTCACAAGCCATAAAGCCACGGTCGGACAGGAAGAACACCGAGCGCCCATGCTGGCAAACCGAACCCTTGGAAGCGCAGCCCACGTTGGGGGTGATTTCGTCGAACTGAAACGGTGCGTCAGCAGCCCCGGTGCGCGACATGCGAACCAGGCGGCCACGTTGCAGGATAATCCCGAACTCGCCCCCGGCGATGCCCATGATCTCGCCGCCTGTAAGCATCGGCTGAAAGCCCGATTGATCCGTTCCCGGTGTCCATCCGGTATGGTCATTGAACGCCGACCACTGGACCAGCAGGATGTCGCCGCCAGCTTGCCCGCCGACGACATAATCCCCCACAACCGTGATGCACGTAAACGTAGGCGCACCAGCTAATGCTGCCGCCGTGCCAGCGTTCAGATTAACCGCTTGCGTGACCCCGCCATTGACCGCGACAACAAAGTCACCGAACTGTGCGTAATTCCACCGCTTCGTGACGGTCAGCGCAGACAGGAGGCTAACCCAACCCCCGGCAGAATAGCGCGACAGCGTCGTTGTCGTCCCCGCCAGCAGGTAGCTTGTCCCGCTCGTCGAGATGAACGCCCCGCCCCCGTTAAATGCCGCAGGAAGCGCCGTGGAGTTGGTCAGGAATGACCCGATAGGCCGATACCCATCCGCTG
Source organism: Sphingopyxis bauzanensis (assembly GCF_002205675.1). Taxonomy (GTDB): domain Bacteria; phylum Pseudomonadota; class Alphaproteobacteria; order Sphingomonadales; family Sphingomonadaceae; genus Sphingopyxis; species Sphingopyxis bauzanensis. The sequence goes on from NZ_NISK01000003.1 coordinate 367,821, forward strand.
CACGATACACGTTCTCTGCCACGGTGATGACACCGCTGTTGATGGACTGGTCCGGCAGGTACGCCGGAAGGTCGATCCTCACACGACGCCGATCATCGTTGGCATCATGGGCGAGCCGCTGTTGCGATACCGCTCGCTTTCGTCGATCATCTGACCGATCACCGTTTCAAACATTGCCCGGTAGCGATCGATGCGCGACGAATCCGCGATGAAGTCGGCAGCCTGCACCAACGCCCCGTAGAAATAGGCGTCCGGGTGAAGCTGCAAAATCCAGTTGCTCGGCGCCGTTTCCGTGAGCGACGTAATCTTGCGCTCATAAACCAGCAAACCGCTGTAGGCCGTGGCGGGGACGGGCGAGAACCAAAGCTGACCAGCAACCACCGCATAGGCATTGGGGCAGCCGGTGTGCGAGCATAGCGACGAAGGCGCGGAAAGGCTCAGCGGCCATGTTCCGTTGGACGAAACCGTAATGTGGCGCACGGCCTTGAAGTCGGACGGCAGGGTTGCAGTCTGCGCGCTGATCGTCAGCGGCGCCGTTACCTCGCGAGCGGCGACAGGAAGAACGCGCTCCATTTCGCGCTCGGCAAGGTAGATAAAATCAGCCAGGTCGTCATCGTCAAAATCACGGTCCAGCCGCGACGAGATGGACGCCTTGAGGCCTGCCAGCGTTTGAAACCGGACACTGTCTTCGGTCGAGATGACAATCGTCATGGACAGCCCCTAGATGATGAAATGATTGGTACGGAGGTGGCGATATTCGTCGCTGTTAAGCAGACGCTTCACGCCCTCTGTGTGGTTCTTGTCCCAGAAGCGAACGCCGTGCTTCGTCAGCCATTCCATGATGATGACGTTGGGAATCTTCGCCGCATGCCACATATCCGAACGCTTATCGAAACCCTCGGCCTGCATTTCCTTGTTGTGGTCAAGGATAGCCGACGTGTCCTGTTCGTAGCGAAAGAACGTGGTGTCGGTTTCTTCGTCGTAACTGTGCCAAGTCGTCATGCCCGAAACGGGGTCATGGTCGAAAAGCCGTTCAGACACGCTCGATCCACCCGCTGGCAAGGTAGGTTTCGGCGGCATCGCCATCATCGGGCTGGTCGCGCAGCAGCGTCGTGCCGTCGTCCAGATGCAGCTTGTCGATCACGACCACATATTCCGGCTTTTCGACCGGCTTAGCTTTGGCTTTCACCATGGCAATTCTCCATGAAAAAGGGCGGGAGCCATAGACCCCCGCCCGTTATTAGGTTGCTATAACGCCAGCCGTGCGCAGCTTGGCGAGTAGGGCGTTGATGTCCGTCACAAGGCCCGCGACATCAGCCGCAGCCGTGTTGGCCTGCGCAGCGGCCTGTAGAACCGTGCCGGGACGTGCCGTGGTGGCGCGCCCGTTACTTTGGGATACCGGGGAACCAGCAGCCATTTGTTTCACTCCTGAAAAAAGGTGGAGGCCGAAACCCCCACCCCATATGGTTGACAGGCGAACCTATCAGGTCAGATCGGCAATCAGCGCGTTGCCTGACTCGTTGAGCGACTTGAGCGCGCATTCGGTGTAGAGCGCGGTGCGGTCGGCAAGGCCGGTGACAGCGAGAGCGCGGCGCTGCATCGGATCGAGCGTTGCGATCTCCCACAGTTCCGGGTCCACAATCAGCGCATCGCGCGTCGAGCAGAAGCGATCCGGGACCAGCCGGATTTCACCAACGTCGCTGACGTAAACGTCGGCGCCCGCGATGATTTTCAGCTTCTTGTCGCCCGTTTCACGGCGCGCATCGGCAAGGCCGGCGAAACCGGCTGCCGTCTGCTTCTGGGTCAGCGACATGATTGCCATCGTCGGGTCACCGCCAGCGTTCCAAGCAGCCGAAACAGCCGCCTTGAGCAGCGTTTCGGTGAAGGCGCGCTGAGTGCCGTTGGTGGCCGCAGCGACGATACCCGCTGAGAAGCCGCCATCAGCGCCGCCAGCGCCACGCGAGTCGTTGGTGGTGATCCACGCCAGCGCGCCAGCAGTTTCGCCGGCCACGGACGCCGTAGCGGCCACAGAGGCATAGTTGCCGGTGAAACGCTTTTCCATGTCGCGCTTCATTTCCTTACCGGCCTTGGCGACCTGATAGGAATGTTCGTTGGCGCGGCCAGCCTGCTTGACGGCCTGTGCGGTCGTCGAGGTGCCGATGACCTTCTTGAAGATCTGGGTGTGCGTACCGACGCGGGTCGTTGCCGGACGGCTTTCGTTGGCCAGATCATCGCCCTGGATGGTCTTGTTATCGTGGTTCGCCGCCACCAGGGTGTCGGTCTGCCATTCGGTGTACGTCGCCTCAGCCTTGCCGCGACCGATCGACGAAACGAACGGGGTGTCGGTGGGGCTGATGTCGTAGATGATGTCGGAAAGGTCTTCGCGGTTGCCGATGCGGCCCACCGCCTGAACGGTATTGGTTGGAACTGCCATGGTACTAAATCCTTAGCCTAGTGCTGTGATAGCGGCTGCGGCGTCCCGAATGTCTCCGGTTTCGCGTAGCCGCTGCTGTGTCTTGACCTGCGCGCGGGCTTTGCCGCTGCCCAAGGGCTGGGCGGCATTGGGTTTCGCGGACTTGGCCTCTCGGACGCGCGTCATCTGCTTGGCCATCAAGGCCTTGTATTTGTCGGCGTCCTGTTTCCACCCATGGGCAGCGACCAGCGCCTTGAAGTCCGTCGCGTTGCCATCCCGCAAAAGGATGTCGCGCTCATATCCAAGGGCCTCCGCTGCGCCGAGCGCCCGGTCAAAGAAGTCTCCGCGCGTTTCCTCGTTCGCGACCTCTGGGATGGCTAGAAGTTCCCGGTCGCGCTGCTGGATAAACGCCTGATCGATTTCCTGACTGGCCTCGTCACCGAGCGCCGCTACTTGCTGCACGAGTTCGTCGTGCTGGGCTTTCATGGCGTCGTATTGGGCTTTCTGTGCGATATATTCCCCCGGATTGACCCGAGCCAGTTCGGCATCGGGCATTTGCGGGGATAGATGGCTTGCGAACTCCGCAAGCTGCGTGGCGAATACCGCTTTCGCCTTGCTGTGCGCCTCTGCCGCTTGCGTCTTTGCAGATCGTTCGGCATGGGCGGCTTTCGTCGTGGCCTCTTGGACCTGTGCGTTGCGTCGGGTTTCACTCGCGGCCCATGCTTGCTGGGCTTCCACTGGAAGCTGCGCAAAGACCGCCTTTTCCTCCGCGTTCAGGCTGACGGGCGCATCGATGGCCGTTTCCGGTTCGTCGCTTTCGTCGTCCTGCTCATCATCCTCGGGTTCATCGCCTTCCGGCGCGTCGTCCTCGGGTGAATCGTCGTCAACAGGCTCGTCTTCGTCCTGCTGCGCAAAATAGTCGTCCAAAGCCGCCGCCGCATCGTCCGTTGTATCCAACGGGCGCACGTCGAGGGCTTCCGGGGTTTCCGGATGGGCCATCGTTTATACTCCAGGGTGATGCGCCGTAGCGCGGCTTAGTAAAGCTTGCCGACCTTGCGGACGCGCTCAACGTGGGCCTTGCGGTCCTTTTCGACCTGGCCCCCGTCAATGATGAAACGAATATGGGCGTCCAGTTCGCCGACGATCTTGTCAGCAATGGACAGCTTCAATAGCCCGTCGGTGTCCCTCGCTCCCAACGTCTGGGCGCGCTCGAAATAGGCGCGGCGAAGGCCGGACAGAACATCGTCAAGCCCGCCGTCCTCGTCGTAGAACGATTGCCAGCGGCTTGCGCGGTGCAGCGGGTCTTCGCTCATAGCTTCTTTGCGTCCCGCAGAATCGGATAGACGATCTTCCACTGCCAAAACCGCACCAGCCGACCGGGGACGGTTTTCAGATTGTTGCGTAGGGTGCCGCTGGGTCGCCATGACCATGGCCAGAACAGGCAAACCAACTGCGACCAGTTCTCAAACGGCGAGTTGCAGCCAATGCGCCAGTGCAGACGAAGCAGGCGTGACGCCAATTTGCGGCCGATTTTATCGCTTAGCGTCATTCTGCCAGACTCCCGCCTTCACGGTATTTCTTCATTTTGGCGTCGTTGTCGGCGCGCTGCTGGGCGAGCATGGAATCTTGCTGGAATTGGCGGGTTGCCATCTCCTGCTCAAACGCAAACCGCTGCTCCGCCTGCTGCGCCTCGAATGTCGCCTTGTCGCGGGCAAGCTGGGCCTGCGCCTCGGCTTCTTCGCGCTGCAACTGCAACTTGAGAGCCGCTTCCTGCTGCATCATCTGCATCTTGGCGGCTGACATGGCCTGCTCGCCTTGCAGCTTGTTCGCTTGCAACTGTGTCTCAGCCTCGACCTTCGCCATTTCGGGATCGGGCTTCGGCTCCTCTTGGACCGGGTTACCCTCGGCGTCCAACTCAGGCTTTGCAGGGTTGACGAAATAGTCGTCAGGCTGACCCAAGCCAGCATCGCGAACAATCGCACCAGCGTTGTTGAACAGGTGCTCTTTTTTGACCATGCCGATTTCAAGGCCTTCGCGCTGAATATCGAGCAACTGCATCCGCAGCGCCAAGCGATATTCCTTGCGGCCCGTCCCCATGCCGACACGGATAACCATGTCAGGCTCATCGGGCCACATCGCCGGATCGACCTGTTGATACTCGCCGTCCATCTTGAGCTTGAACGGCTGGCCGAACTCTTTGACCAATCGGTATTTCTTCCACATCAACCGCGCAAAGCACTCGGCAAAGTTACGGGCGATATATTCCTCAAACTGCTGGCCCTGCGCCTGCATCATGGCAGTGCCGGATGCGGTGTTATGCGTGACAGTGAAACGGCGACCGACGCAGAACAGGCCATCACTTGCATCGACCGTAAGGCAGCGCATCGGCTTAATCGCGATACGTTCGATAGATTTGACGACTTGAGTAGCCGCGTTGGCCTTGGCCGGACGCCAATGCTCAGCCTTGCGGGATAAGCGGAACGGGCAATCGGCAAGCGAGAATGTGACCTGATAACAGCCGGCAGCGGTGGCGGGGCGGACACTCGGCCAACCACCGAGACTCTCGATCAAGCGAACGGCGTCGTCTAGGAGCTTTCCGCCCTTCTGCACGAACACACATAGCGCATTGCTATGGTGACAGCCATCCGTGTCCATGAGGCCACGGAGCAATTCAAGGCGCTGGCGATAGGACGCGTGGAAATATTCCTCGGGAATGTGTTTCCCGACGATGCCCGCGTCTCTATCAGCATCGCCGCGCTTGAGCATCTTCATGCCGCGCAGGATGGGGTACAGCCCCTTGACGTAGTAGGTTTTAGCTGCACCGCTGTTCTGTTGTTTATCGATCGTCAGCCCGCCGTACTCTTCGGCCCAAGCCTCAGTATACGCGACCGTTTCTGCTTCCATCGTCGTTATGCGCGGAGCGTGGAGGCTGCCATCACCGAGCCATGTACCGAGAAGGTACGGGTCTAGAGGAAGCTCGCGCTCAGCGCCGGTAAGGGGGCGCTGGACGCGCGGGATATAGACCAAGCCCCTGCCCTGCATCATCTCAAAAAGGCGGTCAGTATCTACGGTCTGAAACTTGTTATAACGCTTGTCATTATCGGTCTGGACGGTCCACAGGTGCTCGCCGCCCGCGTCAATTTCCTCACCCGACGAGAAACGGATGCGATAAGCCCTCTCGGGATCGTGAATTTCGTGCGCTTTGACGACGCGGACGGAACCGCCGTCAGAGCCAATCAGCCAATCGTTATCTTCGACATCGGCCAGCAACTTATAGGCGCCGGATGCCATCGGAACCGGCGTCTCCACGCAGAGCATCTTGTTCAGCGCGTCGGCGTCAAGGCCTTGGTTCAGGCGGGTAATGCCGGTGCGGCTTTCGCGCTCCCCGGTCCAGAACTCCATCACGTTGATGCTGCGGCCAGCGTCAAACCCGGCATTGAGCGGGGTCGGGGCCATACCCTTGCCGCGCACAGGCGAGCCGGGAATGACCGTCAAAAGATCGTTGTAGGTGTTTTCGTTGACGCTTTCCTGCGGCACCCAATAGCGGGGCATATTCGACAGATACATGCCGTTCATCAACTGGCGGGCGACCACCGAACGGATGCGCTGAATATCCATTGTCTTGTCGGCAAGGCCATCGCCAACAATGCGGTGCGGGCGCGGGAACGGTGTGAAGATCACGAACGGGTGATCGTCCACCTCTTCCTGCTTCAGAATCTTGTCGGCAACGCGGAACACTTTCAGCCGCTCGGCAATGCCGTCGCCGTCAGCGTCGATCTTGATATATTCTTCCCACAGCGTCACCTCCTGCATGGAGGGATTGACGTTGTCGTCGCGCCAATGCTGCCAGTCGTCACGAGCGGCGCGGCGCTGGTCGGTCAGCAAATCGTCCTCAGTGGACAACTCATAAACCATATCGGCGTCGAAACCCATCTCGACCAGCTCGGAGCGCGTCTTGCGGCATACATGCGCAAGATAGTCCGCATCATCCTCATGGCGGGCGCGGGCGCTGAAACGAAACTCTTCCGAAGGCAGCGGGTAATCATAGAAGCGGGTCTTTTGCGCCTTGGTCTTGATCTTGACCCGGAACGTGCCGTCTTCGCCTTGCGTGACCTCAGCATCATCGGGAAGCTCGCCGCGCTCCTCGGCTGCCATGAGATCGTCAGCAGTGCCGGTGTAAACCTTGGTGCTGATGCTTTCCTCTTCAACCATCGCCGTCTTGGTCGCACAGTACTTCTCAATCAGCCCAGCCTTGAGCCAGTCCATCAGGATGCGGTAACCGTCCTGGTCCTGCATGAAAATCTGGTGCATCGCAGCCGTAGCCTGATCGACGGCCTTGGCCTCGCTCTCATCCTTGGCCTCAAACTCGCACACGCGGTCACCAGCAACAAACAGGCGCCCCACGCTGATCGTCATGTAATCGACCGTCTCGGCAACATCTTTCAGAACGATCTGGCTAAGCCCATCAACCTCATCGCCAAACGGCTCGCCCTGATAATATTTGATCGCCTCAGCCTGTTCCTCATAGACCGTGGTGTCGTAAAAGCCGCAAGCCGCCGTCGCCTCGCTCTGGAGAGCCTGCAACAGTTCGTCTTCGGTTAGGGGTTCTCGCTTCATGCTACCCCTTTCATCAATCTGCTAAGGTCCAACGGCGCTGCGGCCTTGGGTTCCTGATAGACACTGCACATCAACCCGAAGGCGTCCGCGCTATGGCTGTTGCCGTCGTGGTTCGGTCCAAGCCCGATCTTGCGCTTTTCGTCGCGCTTCTCATGGTATGCCGCGATGGCCTTCAAGCCGCCCGCGCACTTCGCTTCGTCTATCCAGATGCGGCTGAAATGCTCGCGGACCTTCTCGACCCGCTGCATCGCTGCGCCCTTGCCCTGATTGGGGACAACCTCAACGTCGTACAGCGCATCCTCAAAGGACTTGCGGTAGGACGTATCAATAACCTTTTCCTGCGTGTCGCCGTCGTGCGGCAGCCAGATCTTGACGCGGCCCGGTGCGTAGCCCTGTGTCCGCAGCCAATCGAGATGCGAACCGATCGGTTGCCCCTGCACCTCGTAATGATTCACACACTTGATCGTCAGGCCGATGAACTGCGCAGCCCAGAATACGAAGTTATCCGCCTTCGCCCCGGTGCCCCCAATGTCGGCAAACAGGTGAATGACCATATGCGGATCTTCGGGAACCGTCGTGATGCGGTTCTGCTCCCGTGCCGCAGTCAGATGCGTGGTGAAGTAAGCCCCCTCGAAATGCGTTTTGTAAGCCCCGCCCCAAATATGCTCGTAGCTATCGGGACGACGTTCCTTGTCGTTCAGCCGCTCGGCTTCAAGCACCTTGGGGAACCACGGGTTATCCGCGAAGTTCAGTTCAACAATCCTGGCATCGGGCGGCGGGTTCTTGCGAAAGCGCAGGTCGGTCGCGCTGTCCTCAATCTCGGGGTTCCACGTTACCCAGATTTCCGAGTTATCCTCGCGGACAGTCGGAACCAGCTTCTCCCATGCGGTCTCAGTGATCGGGTCAGCTTCATCGGCCCAGCACAGAAGGATGCGGGCTTTCGATTTGATGCTGTCCAGATGGCGCGACAGGCCAACGAATATAAACTCAACCCGGCGGCACTTGGTGCGGATGAACGTGTCGCCAATCTCGAAATGCGCTTCAAGCCATTCCTCTGACCGGATCGCCGCCTTGATCTCAGCCATTGAACTGTCATCCAGCGAGTTCATAAACTCACGGACGCAGAGGATGATCCCTTCCTTGCCAGCCTGCGCGCATCGGTGCGCGTGAATGGCTGCCATCTTGGCGAAGCTTCGTGTCTTGGCCGACCCTCGCCCGCCATAGGCTCCCCGGTATCGAGCGGAGCCAGTGAATACCGGTATCAGCTTCGGGGGAAGCTGGACTTCGACCTTCATCCGCTCACAAGGCGGATTTCGGTAATCGCCTTGAATGCGCCCCCGCCCTCGCCAGTGACCTGGAGCGGCAACAGTTTCGGATACACAGTGGACCAGAATGCTTTTTCATTCTCGGGCGCCTCTTTTGCCCAAGCTACCAAACGGTCCTTGCCGCCAAGCGCCGCGGCGGCTTCCGCGATGACATTCTTCGCTTCTGCCGTGACTTTGTTCACCGAACCCTTGGGACGCCCACGCCCACGGTTCGACAAATTGTCGCCCTCTATTTTATTCGGCTCAGACATGGGCCAATCCTCTCTTTCCGCTCCCAATGGGTGGGCGGTTTCGGATCGTGAAATATCGGCGTTGCTAAGCTTCGCTGCTCATATGAAAGGGTCGGAACCCTCGGAAGCGCACAGCGTTAAGTCAGGAACCAGAATAGCCGTTAAGCCCGCCGCCGATGGTCGGGCCAAGGAGAACGCGCTTCCTGTCGATCAGAGAAGTCGAGTAGCCATCCACACTACGAGAATGACGAGAATGCAGATCACCAATGCACGTTCAATGTTCACGGCTGATCTCCTGAAACTTCCCGCCGCGCGACGAACCAACGCTATCTCAAACATAGGTGAGCAATGGTTGCGAGGTTGTCGGCGGCGGGGTCCGGCGCGGAACAGGGAGGAACGCTTGCCGGAAATGAAAAGGGCCGCCCGTTATGAGCAGCCGGTTGCGGTCGCAGTTCGACCAATGACGGATTGGCTACCATGTCCTCGCGAGCATGACAAGAGTCTTTGTCACCTAAAACTGCAAACGCTCTTTGTCGGCGATGATGTCAGCTACGAACCGGACCACCGTCAAAGCGCGAACGCTCGGCGCTGATCGGCCCAAGCGTGACCCGGCAGTTCCCGCAGGCTCATCGAACCGTATGCAGTTCTCAAAGGTCTGCCAGTAGGCGCGCGGGATATATCCGGACTCATACTCGCCTGACATGCCATTGCCGCCACAGACGCGCTTGAGATCGTCGCTGGCGTCCATCCGGCGCAGGATCATCGCCCCACTTTCCCCGTCATCGTTCGCAGGGCTGGTGCGCTCGTCATAGCTCGCGGTCGTGCGCTGTTCATGTCCTACTAGCGCCCATCGCTTTTGGCACCAACCGATCGCGGCGAGCTGGCTATCTGTCAGTTCCATAGCGGCCTTCCATCGTGTGAGCGGGCTTGCCCCGTGATTTTGCATGACCCCATCAAGCAGGCGTTCGGTCCCGCCCGTCTTTCGTGCAACCTCGCCCTTGGTCGGGCGCCCTGCCCGCTTGATCTTGGTCGATATTTTTGCCGCCCTTGCCATTATGCCCCGTCCTCCATTAATCGCGCGATAGTCGGGTTGACCTCGTCGTTGTCGATCGCTTCGATAACCCGATTGATGAACTGGTCAGCGGTTATGCCGTCTGGTGGAAGGTAAGCCCGAGCCGCTTTGACGATGTCGCGGACGATCTTGTCGGAAACGCTCATGCCCGTGGCCTCCCTGCTTCCATCGCGGCATTCACGCAGAAACGCGCGGTCTCTGCTGAGACCTTCCACGTCGGGTAGAGCGCCCTTAATTGGTCCATGGTGATGGTTCCTTGACGGTACGAGATCAGGTCGTTGGTCATTTTCTGGAAGGTCATCGATCGGAGTACGGGACGCGCAGATTGCTGGCAGCGCGGCGAACGGGGCCGTTCGGGCTTTCGTCGCCGTCGAACATCTTGCGGCTATCCAGGACATGCTGGATCTCACCGTCTGGCGTCGTGCGAGTTGCGACGAACCAGTGAATGCCCTGCGCTATCGTGAAGTTCATCCGGTTGAGGCGGGCAGCGTACTGCTCCAGAGATTCGAGGGTGACTTTACCGCCCCCGCCGTCGCCGCCGCCTTGACGGCGAACCATGATTGCATTGTCAGCCATATGCGCCCTCCAATAATTTCGTGAATGATTTGGTTTGCAGGAAGAAATCGAAGTCTGCCTTCCAGTCTGACTTCTCGCCCCGGCAGAAAGGCGAGCGTTCAACGGCGTCCAGCGCCGTGGCGAAGTCGTCTGGTGGATGTTGGGCTATCATCGTCCGCAGCCGCTTCTGGCGCGGCGTGGTCAGCACCTTGGCGATAGGCAGGCCGTTCTTGGCTGCCATATCGTTCCAAGCGTCCAAAACATCTTTGGGCTTAATCGAAGGCGGGGACGTATCAGCGTTAGCTGATACAGGGGATGAAGGTTCCCTTGAAGGTTCCGTGTCCCGTTTTTGGGACTGTTTCGGCGGAGAAACGGTACCCTTTAACAGTCCCGTATTTGGTATACCTTTTTCGGTATCCTTATATTCTATGTTCATGCAGCGGCTGTCACCGATGCAATCTTTGATGAGCATCGCCTCTGCAATATCGGCAGCGGTTCGGCTTTCGTGCGACGATACAATTTCCTTGGTCAGCGGGATGGAGTGATAGGCGCAATGCTTGGGCCAGCTTCCCGAACCCATGTATCCGTCACTCTCAGGTGCGCCTGAACATGACCGGACGCCGATGTAATAGGAGCCGTCATCCGCGCGGAGCCTGTAGACGTAATGGGAATCACCGACGATGCGCGGGCCGCTTCCAACAGCCGCCTCATAGACCTTGATTTGCTTGGTCCGACCGCCGCGCTCGCCAGTGTCGCGGATCAGCCCCATGGCCTCCAGCTTTGCGACATTGGCGATGATCGTCTTGCGGTCCTGCCCCGTGATTTCGGACAGGTGCTCGATGGACGGGAATATCTTGCCGGTCTTGTAATTGGCGCACTCGCACAGCGCGATCAGCGTGAACTTGACCGCCGACGGCTTGACGTTGACCTTGAAGGCCCATGCGAGGGCTTCGCTGCTCATGCGGCTTGCTGCAACTTGCCGGTGCGCGAATAGCGCGTGGCGTGGGCGGAAATCAGATCCTCAATAACCTTGCGGCTCTCAGCAGCGGGCAGCATCTTGACGCGGGTCAGGCGGCGATATTCGTCCCGGTACTCTGGCGGGCACCATGAGAGGCGCGAGCGCGAAGCCTGAGTGCAATACTCGCGGACGCGATCAGGATTGTCGGCGGCGAATCTGCGCAATGCCCCTACCCGCTTGACCGTATTATGTGGCAAGTTGCCAAGGTCGAGCGCGTGGCGGCGGCAAAGGCCAGACACGTTGCGACGCGACAGCGGCTTTCCGCAGGTGGTGCAGCCGTCCATCATTCGACCTCCACGAACACGGCGCCGCCCTTGATCGGGCCGCCGAAGATGATGCGGGGAGCGCCTAGCGAGGCGTCATTGATGCCAAGGGCGCCAGCGATGCCGTCCTGGTATGCCTTCATGGCCGCTGCGGCATTATCCGCATCGATCGGGTTCGCGGTCTTGGGATGGATCGTGTAGACCAGTCGAGCGGGGACAGCAGGCGCCCGCATGGTTGCCAGATAGCCCTTCATCGACATGTAGGCGTCAAGCTTGGCCTTCGCGGTTGCGCGGCTCTTGGTTCCCCAATGGACGCGACCGTTCGGCCATAGTGCTTTAGGAGGGAATGGCAGCTCGATCATTTGCCCTGCCTCTGGAAGCCGTGGGCGCGAGCGAGCGCGGCAATGGTCTTGACGTGCCGGTCGAACCGCTCACCTATCCAGCGATAAGCTACGGGCGGCTGCGCAGCGATTGCCGCAAGGATTGCGTCTCGCTCGTCGGGGGTCATCCTCAACGCCATCCCAGCGACCTCCGATAGTAGTCAGGGTGGACGCCACAATCTTTCGAGCGGGCCGCAACAAATGCGTCGATCTTGCGGCCCAACGTCCCGTCATCCACCAGAGGGTTGCTGTTGTACGGACCGGCGCCAGTGTCCTTTGCCGTGCCGATGCGCCGGGGTGCCGACATGCTGCGCTGTATGCGGATGATGTCCCTGTCCGTGATATTGGGACAGATCATGGTGCGCGCCCATTGGCCGACCTTGCGCGGTTCCATGTAGCCCAGCGCGCGGCGGATCATGTGGTCTGAGCCGTTCGGGATCATGCTGCGGACTCCAGAAACAGGTCGCGCTGGCGTTGAGCGTCCTCAATGCGCCGACATGCGATGTCGAAAAACACGGGGTCAGCCTCAACGCCGACGAAGTCGCGACCCATCTGGACGGCGGCGACGCCGGTGGTTCCCGATCCAAGGAAGGGGTCAAGGATTGTGGCGGACGGCTTGGGAAGCTGGTCGATTGACCACTTCATCACCTCGACGGCCTTTTGCGTCGGGTGTTCTTTCCCGTCCTGAAGGGCTTTCGCGCGGTGGTAGTTTATGCGGCGGATCGCGCCGTCAAAATTGCACCAAGCCAGTTCCGCGTCGGCAAGCGAGAAGCCCTCTTGCCCCTTGTCCCAGATGAGCCATTTGCCCATATGATTTGCGGGCAGGCGGTCGGTGAAATAGTTGCCGCCCCAAATGATTTGGTATCGAGCAGCGGCCAGAACGGCTGCAAAGCAGGACGCATCGGGGCGCTCTTTGTCCCAACCGGATTGCGGGTAGTCTTTCCAGCCCCACTGTTCGCTCTTGCGGTCCCGCGCGGCGTTGATCCCATAAGGCGGGTCAGTCACGACAGCATCGACCTTGCCGAGTGTCGGCAAAATGTCGCGGCAGTCAGAATTGTAGAGCGTAGCCCGCCCGATGGTTACAGGCTCGCTCATGGCCGCAGCACCTTGGGAACAGGCTTCCCCTGATCGCGGTACATCTGCCGAGCCTTGGCGCGGTAAGCCTCTCTGGGGTCTTTGCGCTGGCTGGAGAGGATGTGGGAGGCTATGCGGGTGAGGAAACGCGCGATCATGATTGACGCTCCACGCCAAGCTGGCAGAGAACGCACCAGACCAAGTGGAAGGTCGCGCGGTCGATCTCGCCCACGAACATAAAGACCAGCGAAAGGATCATGTTGAGGACTAGCAGGATGCGCCACATCAGCCCTGCTCCCCACGAAGTATCCGCGCCATCTTACGAACGCCGTGCGCTGCCTTGGGTGTCTCCACAGATAGCGCCCGTTCAATGCGATTGCGCGCAGTCTCTAGAGCGTCGGAGCAGCGGGTGTGGGCTTCCCTCGCGTTCCATGCGGCAAGATGTTCAAAGCCAACCGCGTCATAGGCGCGCTCGGTTTCAGCGTCCGCCGCTTCCACCTTCCCCTTCATCGCCAGATAAACGAGCGCGCCGACAGTGATGCCGCCTATACCTGCGGCTGCGATAAGGTCGATCATGGGACGTCTCCCGATTTGTGCGGCGGGAGAGGTTCGGGCAGGACAATCGGCGCCCAATAGAGCGCGTCGGGATGCTCAACGGCCCGTCCCTCGTGGACGGTGTCCTCATGCCACCACCAGTAGCCTCGCGTGGTGCCGTGTTGCGCTTGCCAGCCGGTGACGAATACGCGGTACAGTTCGGGCGCGGTGTCGAGCGTCTGCCATTGCAGAAGGTCGCTGTGGATTGGGCTGCTCATGCTGCCCTCCCCGCTTGACGAAGGCGGCGGGCAATCTCGCGAGCGCCTTGGTGGGGCATGTATTTCGAGCGCGGACCCTTGGGGCGGCGGACCATGCTATCAGTGGGATAGGGCGCCGCCGAAGCGGGCGCGGCGATCATCGAGGATGCCGCAATAGCAATGGCGGCGGCGGTCAAAGTTCTCATGCTGCGCGATCCTTACGAATGGCGATGCAACGGGCCTTGAGGCTCGCCAGTGCTTCCATCGCTGCATCAATCTCAGGCTCGCACTGGAGAGCCTCGCAATCGGTGATGAACTTGCCGCCCGGTGATGCGTCGGCGGTCACGACAGCCAGCTTGTGAACAGCACCAGCCGTGCTAGGCAGGGCGTCGGTGTCGCACTTGGCTACGATGGGGACGCTGCGGCGGTCGAAGTGACCAAGCAGGCTTTCCAGCGCCAGCGGATCGACGGCGAGCAGGTTGAACAGCGTATGTGCCGACAGCTTGCCGTTGCGGTTGCGCGCATTGCCAACGGTTGCCGAGCTGCACCCGATGACATCGGCCAAGTCCTGATCGGTCGCGCCGGTTGACGATTGGACCCGACGCACCGCGCCCGACGCGAGATCCTCAAAAAGACTTTGGGTAAGCAGGGGCGAATTGCCCAGCCTATTTTTGACAGACACGGCTAGTTCTCCCAGCATGGAAAGGACGAAAATCGATGAAGTGAAAGGGTTCGACACCCCCGTTGATCCCGATGAGTGCGATAAGGCCCGGTTGATCGGGGAAATCGTCCGCGAGTTCGTGATAGGTCTCGGCGACGATCAGGCGATGACGCACGATTGCCTTGTCAGGATTACCGGGGAGAGCAGTGGACGCCCTCCCCGGCGCTCGACCCAGCGAGCGACTCTCGACGCCGAGATCGGGGGGGATGATCTCGGCATCGTCCCGGTTCACGGGAATGTGGTTGCGGGCGGTCATGCGGTAAGCAGGGACGCATTGACGCGCCCCTGCCCTCCGTTCATCGTGCAGTCGTCGAAAACAGCACGAAAGGATTTCTTATGGCCGACCAGAGCGTCAGGATTACCGACCTTCCAACTGCCGGAAGCGCGGAAGATGTCGCGTTCCGACTGTGGCAGCAAATTCGCTACGTCCACAAGCAACCGGGGAACGTCCAAGGCGAGCTTGAGCTTTATGCCCAATGCCTCAACGCCACCAAGAGCAGGAAGATTGACGCCAGCCAATTTACTTGACGCCAGCCCGGTCCAGCGCCGCGTTGATCTGATCGCGCGGCGTCTGGCCCGTCACGAAGGCAAAGAACGCCTCGGCGCGCTCGACAATGGACGAAGTGTCCGCATTGATCGTGTTGGCGAGGTTCAGACAGGCAAGCGCGAGGTCGCGCTCCTCAGGCGTATGCATGGGATAATCTCCTTCATTGATGGTGTGTTGTTCGCCCCCCTGTTTCATTGTCAGGCTGCGATCCGACCGGGGTTGACCGGTAGGGCGTCAAAATCCGCTGCCGTGATGCGCTGGCCCTTGCTGGCGAGACTCTCGATTATGCGGAGCTGCCACTCGAAAGGAACCTTGCGGTTCGGTTGCCGCCATTTGCGGCGGGCTTCCGCCTCCGCTCCGAGGGCCTCGGCTTCGCTGTCAACAACGAGCCACGTAAGATGTTTGCTGTCCATTCGGGGATGATGGGACAGATTGTCCCCTTAGTCAAGGACAACGTGTCGCGGGATTCATTTTCTCCCCGCTGGCATAATAGGAGCATGTCGACCTGGTTGGATGAAGCGCAGTTCAACGATGAACTATGCGCCCGTGTGCAAAGGCTCCGCATTGAGCGCGAGTGGACCCAGCAGCAAATGGCGGCGGCGATTGGCCTGCCGCACGAACGCTATAAGAAGTATGAAACGCGTTCACCCATGCCCGCTTACCTTCTGCCCCGGTTTGCGCAGATGGTGGATCGATCGGTGACGTATCTCGTGACCGGGAAAGACGATAATTTTGTGAGAAAACCTCGCAACCTAATCCGCGCCACCGGCACAGACGGATAATTCTAATAGCGATGACAACACATTAGCCTGCTTTTGCGGGCTTTTTCGCGCGCGCATTAAAGGGACAGATTGTCCTTGACAGGCGGGACAACCTGTCCCATTATCCCTCCATCAACGAAGCAACCGGGTCACACCCCGGACAGCCGGAATGGAGTAGATATGCAGACCGAGACCTACATCCCGAACCATTATACGACCTGCGAAGAATATCGCGGCTTTGTGATCGCCCTTTTCCAAGGCTCGTATCGCGGATTTCGCGGACGCTTCGAAATTGGCAGCGGAAACACTCGCGTTGCTGTTCGCCGGTTAATCGACGCATCGTTCGCCAATGGCGGTGCAGCGTGAGCGCCGCAAAGTGCCGGTGCGAACCGGGCGACATCTTTCAATGCGTGGCCTGTGCCGAAGCGACGAGCAACCCGCTGCTGGAAGCCGCGATTTGGGCAGCCGACAACTACGAGAACATCAACATAAATCACGTTGATTATCGGGTCGAGGTCAAGCGCCGCATGGATGACGCCATCGCCAAATCGACTGGCGGTGCAGCATGAATAACGACACCCCCGCTTTTCCGGCCTGCAATGAGGCGAACGTCAACGGCACGATGGGCATGTCCCTGCGCGACTGGTTCGCCGGTCAAGCGATCGCCGGAATTTGCGCAGCTTCGATTGGTCGCATGCTCGATGGCTCAAACGAGTCCACACTCGCTTACGGAGCCTATGTCGTCGCAGACGAAATGCTAGCCGCGCGGGAGCAGGTCAAGTGAACCGCCCCGCTCTCAACATCACCCCCACCCTCCGCGCTGCCCACACGGCACACGTCCACGCTGTCAGCCGCAGTCTCGCTTACGATAGAGCGCGCATGTCGGCTGCATCGCTGCCGTCAGAGGATCGGCTCGCGCTGGCAATTCACCTGATCGACAATCTCACAGGCGTTGATGACGACGCTCGGAATGAGGCTGTGGACGTGCTCGGGGGGCTGGTCTGATGGCCGACAACCGCACCCTAGCGCAGTTCTTTTTCGAGCATGGTTTCTTCGACTGCTACGCCGAAGCCTTGGCTCGCAATGACGCCAAGCCGTTCGCGGTGCCAGATGATCGCGGGATGGAGCTTCTTTGGAAGCGCCACCCCAACGGGATCGACAGCAAAGACTTGGCCGACTTCAACAGCAAGGTCGCACTGGCGGACGCCGCGCCGGATATGCTCGCGACCCTCGAAAAGTATGCCGACCAGCTTTGCGAAGGCTGGTGCGAGAAGTCTCCTGACTGCGCGAATTTTGACGACTGCGGGGGATGTGAAGCCCGCCGGATCGCATGGAAGGCATCGCTGTGAGCGCGATCCTCAACCAGCCGTGGGAAGACGTTGCAGACGACGTGACGGGCGCGATTGAGAAGGCGGTGCAGCCGCTGCTCAAGAAGGCCGTTGACGACATCTATAGCGGATTACTCGACGCAACGCAGGATTATCTCAAGGACAATCTGGCGTTCAACATCGCGAGCCGCATCGACTGCGCCGAACGCGAGGCGTCAACTGCCCGCCAGCGCTGCGACGAACTGACCGCCGCCTTGGAAGACATAGCAACAAGCTACCTTGGAGACCAGCCCGCAAGCCACCCCGGCACGGAACGCGATTGGGCAATGCTCCACATCGCAGACCTTCGCCGCCGTGCCGCCCGCGCAGCCCTTGGTCGCACCCCTAATGAGATTGGAGACCCGTCATGATCGACGTCAAAATCGAAACAGGGCTGCCGATCCCTGAGCCGCGCAGCCGAGGCATGAAGCCGAACTATCCGTTCGCCAACCTTAAAGTCGGAGAAAGCTTCTCTGTACCGATTTCTGGCGAGCGATACGGGACCGGCAACGAAAAAGCTCTGCAGCGGGTCATGTCTGCCGCCGCCAATTGGAAACGTCGCAACGACACCAAGGCGAAATTCACGACGCGGATTGACCGCGCAGATGGCGTCGTCCGCTGCTGGAGGCTCGCATGAGCAGCCGAACCGCCCAACTCGCGCGAGTTTATGCCTCCCTCGACGCCGTTCCTCCCATAGATCGCTGGAACGAGCTGACAGCACAAAGCGAGGCTCTTGAACAGCGCATGACCGACGTTTTGGAAGCCCACCGTGCTGATTGTCGCGCTCGGTATGGGCGTGATTTTGAAGGGGGTGAATGATGAAACGCGTCCTCATCGCTTGCGAATATTCAGCGACCGTTCGTGACGCCTTTCGCGCTCGCGGGTTCGATGCTTGGTCCTGCGACCTGTTGCCGACCGAAGGCGACCCGCGTTGGCATATCCACGGCGATGTTCTTTCGTTCCTGACCGGCATGGCGCGGCCTTGGGATTTGCTGATCGCTCACCCGCCCTGCACTGACCTTGCTGTAAGCGGCGCCAGGCACTTCCCGGCGAAGATCGCAGACGGTCGCCAGCAACGCGCGCTTGAGTTCGTGCAGCGGCTGCTTGACGCCCCGGTCCCGCATATCGCGCTGGAAAACCCGATCAGCGTCATATCGAGCAAGATACGCAAGCCTGACCAGATTATCCAGCCGTGGCAGTTTGGGCATGGCGAGACGAAATCCACCTGCCTGTGGCTCAAAAACCTGCCGAAGATGGTCCCGACCGACGTTGTCGAAGGCCGCTCTGATCGCATCCACAAGATGCCGCCAGGACCTAACCGCTGGAAAGAGCGCAGCCGCACCTATCAGGGGATAGCCGACGCAATGGCTGGCCAGTGGGGTGATTACATCCTCAAGACCGAAAGGCTCGCAGCATGATCCGCGTCTTCACCAGACACTTCCGCATGCTCCGGCCCTCTATCCACTCACCCGGTGATAGATACCTGCCTGTTATGGGGTTGGTGCTGGGGTTTATTCTTGCGGGGATGCTCAAGTGAAGGGGGCGTTGCCGCAAGCGGCCCGGGCTGCTGGCCTACGGCCTGAGCCAGCTTCGCCGTCTCAGCAGAGCAGCATCCCTAACGCGGGGCTGGTCGAGCTGGTCGAGCGCGGCGCCAAGCCAAGCGCGGCCCTAGACCGGGAAATCGCGCTTGCTGTTGGCTGGCACCGCTATTCACCTAGCGAGATTGGCCGCAAGAACCCCGGCTGGATCGCGCCAGAGGATTTTATTGGCGAATATGTCAGGGGGGACGGGCGGCGAACGCCGAAGCTCGACAGCCTTCACGGCACCGACATCTGGCGCGAGCCTCGCCCATATTCGACCAGCATAGACGCCGCCATGACGTTGGTTCCGCCGGGGCATATTTTCGGCTGCGGTTCGAAAGACGCAACTGGAACCGCGTGGGCATGGTCCGGCCCTGCCGATCCGCTTGAATACCGGTCGATATCGAATGCCGCCACTCCAGCGCTGGCCCTATGCGCCGCCGCGCTCAAAGCCAAAGGAGAAAACCAGTGAACGCCACCTACAAGGGCTGGGCGATCAGCGCCGACTGCCCGCCGATCCCGATCCGCAGCTTCGACTGGTGCGCGACCTCGCCCGACTATGACGTTGATTGCGATCAGGACGGGTTCTTTCGCTGCGGCGGCGCTCAGGTCCATGCCGCCACTTACAAAGAATTGCTGGTCGAGATTGACGACCATATCGCAGGAGAAGAATTGTGAACGAGCGCGACCGCCTTGTCCGCAAATACCTGCTGCTCATGGAACGCTCATGGGAGGACCGCATGGGGCGCCGCACCAAGCCGCTGCTGTGGCCGTGGTCCTATCGCGCCGGTCTCACGAAAGCGATCCACCTTGTCCGCGCCCGCATCGACCAGTGCGACATTCAAAGGCTTGCCGCATGAGCATCCCCAACTCCACCCCCGACATCGCCTACAGCATGGCGGTTGACGACCTCTATAGCGAGGCAGCGAACTTTGTTGATGGCGAACCCGTCAAAACACAAGGCGAGGCCGACGCGCTGGCTGCGATCATCACCGGGGCGAAGCAAATCCGCAAGGATGCCGATGCTGCCCGCAAGACCGAAAAGCAGCCCCATGACGACGCTGCCAAGGCCGTGCAAGCCAAATGGGCGCCGGTGCTGACCAAGGTCGATGACGTGATTACAGCCGTCCAGAAGCCCCTCACAGCGTGGCTACTGGCACAAGAGGAAGAACGCCAGCGGATAGCCCAGGAGACGCAGGCAGAAGCTGACAGGCTGGCAGAACAGGCAATCGCAGCCGCGCGCACGTCGGGCAGTCTGGAAAGCCTCACCGCGACCCGCGAATTGCAGGACGCCGCCTTTGACGCTGCCAAGGTCGCCAAACGCGCTGGCAAGGCCAAGAGCCATGTTCACGGCGGCGGTCGGGCTTTCGGGCTGCGGACCTATTGGGAAGCATCCCTGACAGACAGCGGGGAAGCCCTGAAATGGGCGAAGGCGCGTCACCCCGAAGAATTGCGAGAGTTTCTGCGCGAATTGGCCGGAAAGGCCGTGAACGCCGGTGCGCGGGAAATACCCGGCTTCACAATCAACCAAGAGCGAAAAGTAGCATAGAGAAAGGACGAAAAGAATGGCGATTGTAGCAACTGACACCGGAGGGGGTGGCGACTTTACCCCCGTCCCCATGGGCACTCATTTCGCGGTCTGCGATATGGTTGTGGACCTTGGAAAGCAGCGCACGTCCTATCAGGGCGAGGAAAGCGTCAAGCACCAGATCTATCTGCGCTGGCAGATCCCCGCCGAGCGCGTCGAATGGAAAGACGGTGACGGCAACCAGAAGGAAGGCCCCGCCGTCATCGGCAAGACCTACACCCTTTCGCTGGGTGAGAAGGCCAATCTGCGCAAGGATTTGCAGGCATGGCGCGGCAAGTCGTTCACCGAGGAAGAATTGCGCGGGTTCGACGTTGCCAAGCTGCTTGGCGTCCCGGCGACCCTGACTGTAACGCACACCGAAAAGAACGGTCGCACCTATACCAATGTTGCCAGCCTTGGCGGCATCCCCAAGGGCATGGACAAGCCGAGCGCCGAGAATGGCGTGACGCTCTATGACAACGATAACGCCGGGACATTCGAGAACCTGCCCAAGTGGCTGCGCGAGAAGATCACCGCGCAGATCGACCCCGGCAAAGTCGAGGATGAAGGCGCCGGTCCCCGCCCGTTCGCGGACGATGACCTTGACGATGACGTGCCATTTTGATGCGTCTGTCATTCGCCCCTCGCAAGAAGAACGCCGGTCGGCCTGCCAGTAAGTCGGCGCCGGGGTTCCTGCAATGGCTGCGCGGTCGCCCGTGCATCCTCGCCCACACTGGCGCTTGCGAGGGGCAGATGGAGGCAATGCACGTCGATCACGGCGGCGACAAGGGGATGGGGACGAAGGTCAGTGACCGCTTCGCCATCCCCGGTTGCTCTGGCCATCATCGCGAGCAGCACAACACCGGCTGGCAGACGTTCCAGAAGAAATACAAGTTCGACGCGCTTTGGGCTGCCAGTCAATACTGGTCGAAATGGCCGGGGCGCGGCGCATGGGAGGCCCGCAATGGCTGAAAAGAAAACCGTCAAGCTGCTCGACCAAATGGCGCGCGATCTTGCCCACAAGCTTATCGACCGCGCGCCAGATGGGCATGTTGTCGTGGTCAGTGAGCCTACCCGCAACCTCGACCAGAACGCAAAGATGTGGGCCATGATAGCCGACTGCCAGGAGCAGATTCCTGACATGCGCGAGATGGACGGCGAGAGCATCAAACTCCGCTTCATGGACGCGCTCGGCACCGAGATGCGATATTTGCCGAAGCTAGACGGGACGGGATTTTTCCCGGTCGGCCACAAGTCATCGGCCCTGTCTGTCAGGCAATTCGCTGACCTTATTGAACTGATTTACGCAACCGGCGCTCAACATGGCGTCCGCTGGTCAGAGCCTCAATCTCTGGCCGCCTAACATCAACCGCCAACGTGCTGGCACAAAACGCCCGCGAGCAGACGCACGGACCTAGGATGCTCGCGGGGAGGGATTAGAACCATGACCCCCACGGAAGCCGCCGCCCTGTTGAACGGGCGCGAATATACCAAAGAGATCACCCGCGACGAGGAGGCGGCTTTCAAAGCTGCCGGTCTGGTAGCACTGTTCGGTGCCAGCGATGACCTTGCTGAATTTCGCGGTGCATGGCGGGAGGAAGCTAGCTGCTACGGAAGCGCCACCTTGTACGTCAACGAGAGTGGACCGCTCATCAATGACTGCGATGACGACTATTGCCCCTATTTCAAGGCTGTCAGGGCGAATGCTCGGACCATCTACGCAAATTGGGATGAGGGCGGCTTTTCGTGGCTCTACGTCACCGAAATCCCGCACGAAACCTTCGTCATCATGGAGGACGGCGACACCTATTGCCGTGGGATCGTGTTCTTGGCGGAGGACGCGGCATGATAAAGCCCCGCGACTGGCCCCCAATAGAGCGGCTACCAGAAGCCCCCGGCGTCGTTAAGCTGACAAGCACGGGTTATGTGATCGACGGCAGGCACGTCCGCACAGTCCGTCGTTCCGAGGCACCCCCACCCCATCGTAGTTGGTGGCATAGGGCGTTGGGACGATGAGCGAGCGCGTCCAGGTTAACGCCGTTGTGCATAAGACGGGTCTTGCCAAGCGCACGATCCAGAAGATGGCGCAGCGCGGCGAGATACCGGGCGCGGCAAAGCTGGGTTCGACGTGGACGTTCGACCGCATTAAGCTGGCACGATGGATCAGGAATAAGGAACGAGAGTGTCAGATAACCTCTACCAACGCGGCGGCATATGGTATGCGCGGATTCAAGTGGCAGGTCGCGACCAACGAAAATCCCTACAGACAGGAAATCGCGCAGAGGCGAAAAGGCGCCTAGCCGTGTTCCTGCAATCCACCTCCCCTTACAAGGCCACGATCCGGCGCAAGTTTGAGGACGTGACCGGCGAGTATCTGGCGAGCGCGAAAACCAACCTGAAACCCGCCACGCACCGCCGCTATAAAACCAGCATCCTGAAACTGGCCGACACGTTTGCCGGTCACTGGTGGGACGCGATCACCAAGGAAACCTTGCTCGAATATATCGACGAACGCAAGGGCGATGGCGTCAAGATTTCGACGATCAAGCGCGACCTTACCGCCCTGTCGCAAGCCGCCGACTATGCCGTTGACCGCGCATGGGCTGGCACAAATCCTGTCGCACAATTGCCCAAGCGTCCGCTGCGGTACAAGTCGCCCGTTTTCAAGCGCCCCAGCCAGCGATCGGTGGATCTGGGCATAAGCTGCTGCCACGGCAATCTAGAGCCTCTGGCGCGCTTCCTGCTGGCAACGGGGATGCGTTTGATGGAAGGGGCGAGCCTCACGCGCGGGCAAATCGACAAACGCCGCAAGGTCGCCACGCTCACCGATACAAAGAACGGTCGCGCTCGCACCGTGTCGCTCAATTCCACGGCCCTGGGTATCCTCGCGGGGCAGGATGGCGACATCCTGTTTCCGGCTATCGACCGAGTTACCGGCGAGGCGCGGGTCTATAAGCAAGCCAGCACCAATTGGGCAACCGCGCAGGCGCGAGCTGTCGAGAAGGCGAAAAAGCAGGGGTGGAAATTCGAGCGGTTCCGGCTGCATGACCTGCGCCATATGTTCGCTATCGACTACCTCGCGAACGGCGGCAACATCTACCAGCTTCAAATCGAACTCGGTCACGGCAGCGTCAAGCAGACGGAATGGTATCTGCAATTCCTGTCACCTGATGAACAGATGGGCGCCAAATTTGCCCCGTCGCAAAATCCGTCACAAGCAAAGCGGTTTTCTGTTGCGGATAAGGCAGAAACCGCGTAATCTTGCGGCTTAGAAGGAGATGAGCGCCATGCAACAAACCGGTCTTGAAAACCGCCGTGGGTGCAAGCTCACCGTGGGTTCGAATCCCACCCTGTCCGCCACCTTCGTTTGGCGTCATGGCATTCTTTGGGCGCAGTTGGCGGGGAGCGGGCGCAGCAATGGGCGCCCCGCGGCGACCCCCGTCGATTGCCCGCCGTCGATCGCAAGCTGTCCGTTGACGAACAACTGGCGTACTCCGACGCTGAATTCGCGTGGCCGGATATAGTCCGCCTGCGGGGCATAGGTCGCGGGATCGAACACCAGCACATCGGCGTAATGACCGGGGCGAAGATAACCGCGGCGGTCGATCTTGTAGATGTCGGCAGTGCGCCCGGTCGACTGGCGGATGAAGGTTGCAAGGCTGATGACCTGCCGTTCACGGACATATCGGACGTATTTTTCCGGGAAGCTGGCGAACATACGGGGATGGCCCGCTGATCCGTCCGATGACGTCACCATCCAGGGCTGCTGCATGAAAAGATCGACGTCGGCTTGCGCCATGTTGAACGAAGCGACGGCAGTTCCGCCGCCGCTTTCGCCACGCTGTTTTTCCGCGATATTCTGGCGGATGATCCGCAGCGCAGCGTCACGGCTGTCGAGTTTCCATTCGGCACCGACATCTTCCAGCGTCTTGCCGACCCAGGGATACCCCTGCCCGATCAGCAGCAATGCTTCAGCGCCCCCGCGCCGCCGCAAATTCGCCTGCATCTCGTTGCGGATACGCGCGAGCGTCGCCGGATCGTCCAGCCGCTTGAGCAACGCTGCGCCGCCGCCATCGACCGCCCAGCGCGGCAACAGGGCCGCATCGAGGTTCGAGCCCGAAGCGAGCCACGGATATTGGTCGGCGGTCACCTCGATGCCCGCCGCGCGCGCTTCGTCGATCGCCGATATTACCGCGGCTGCTTGGCCGTGCACGTCAACGCCCAACGCTTTCAGATGCGCGAAATGCACCGGCATATTGGCTTGCCGACCGATCTCGATCGCTTCTTCGACCGAACCGAGCAGACCAATGCTGTAACTCGATTCGTCGCGCTGGTGGGTATCGTACACGCCGCCGCGGGTCGCCGCTTCGCGCGCCACCGCCACAACTTCCGCCGTCGCCGCAAAGCTTTGCGGGGCATAGAAGAGCCCGGTCGAAAAGCCCGTTGCCCCCTCGCACATTCCCTTGGCGACCAGGGCCTTCATTGCTCCAAGCTCGGCGTCCGTCGGCGCACGCGCATCCTGGCCCAGCACGCGCTGGCGAACCGGGCCGAAACCGACGAAGGGCACGACATTGGTTCCGATGCCGGATTGCGCCAGCTGCCGGGCGTCGGCTGCAACATCGGGCGTGCCGGCCCCGTCGACGCCGATCATTACCGTGCTGACGCCTTGATAAAGCCACGGCGCGTTGAGCCTTTCCCCCCGAACGGAGGATCTCAAAAATGCGTCCGCGTGGGTGTGCGGGTCAATAAAGCCGGGTGTGACAATCATGCCTTTGGCGTCAATGATGCGCTTTGCTTTTCGTGAAATATCCGGACCGATCGCAACAATCTGATCGTCGCGGATGGCAACATCGCCGACGAAGGGCGCGCCCTCCCCGCCGTCATGGATGGTGCCTCCTCGGATAAGGACATCAACAGAGTCGTTCGGGTTTGCTCCGGCGCTGGACACGCAAAGGAGTAGCGCCGCCGATGAAAGGAGCGCGATCGATCGCCGAGCGACTTTGGCGGAAAGTGATGGTGGCATTGATCAGACTCTTCCAGATATAGTGGCGCGCCGCCGGGGCGTAAAATAGCGTTCGTATCCGCTGGCTCGAACCACGCGCTGACCAGAATGTCCCGAACAACCACCCGAGGTCCAGACAGGGGAGTTGCCGCGCCCATAACCCGATGGCATAATGTTGGTTGTGGCGGCCGTTGATCATCGCCCCAACCACCTGATCCGGGACCATAGCCGAATGAACCTGCGACAGATCGAGATATTCCATGCAGTGTTCCTGCACGGCACGGTCAGCGCCGCTGCCCGGGCGCTCAACGTGTCTCAACCTTCCGTCACCAAGGTGCTTCGCCACGCTGAGCGTTCGATCGGTCTGACGCTGTTCGAACGATCGAAGGGGCGGCTGATCCCGACCCAGGACGCACACACCCTGTTCGCGGAGGTGTCCGACATTCAGGACCGGGTTCGCTCGCTGCGTCAGGCGTGTCAGAATCTCCGGCACGGGCGCGGCGGATTGCTGCGTATCTCGGCTCTGCCTTCGCTTGGCCTTGGCGCAATTCCCGCTGCGGTCGCACGGTTTCTCGCTGATCATGAAGACATCATGTTCGACCTTCAGACGCTGCATCATGACGAAATGGTGCGCAAACTCTATGAGCATGAAACGGACATTGCGGTGGGTTTCGAGGTGCCCCTGTCGGCGCCGGTCGCGCATCAGGTGATTGGCGAGGGCGAGCTGGTCGTCATCTACCGCGAGCAGGACATGCCCGCCGCGCCGCCGCGCCTGCACCTTGACGAGCTGCGCGGGCACAAGTTTATCAGCCCGGTGCAGAACGGGCCAATCGGCCGCATGTTGTCGAGCGAGCTCAGCCGGCTGGAAGTAACGCTCGACGAGGTGATATCGGCGCGCACCTATTATGTCGCCGCTGCCCTCGTCGGAGCAGGCGTCGGGATGGCGATCGTCGATAATTTCACCGCCCACGCGGTATTGGCGCCGGGGCTCTCCAGCCGGCCGCTGCAGCCCGCAATCACGTTCGACATCAACGCTGTCTATTTGCAGAATCGTCCCCCGTCGAAAACCACGTCCGCCTTCCTCGACGTGCTCGCGACGGTGATCGAAGGATTATAGCGTCAGGCTATAGGATATGAGGCGCTGGATATTGGGGCAACACGCCGGGTGCAGATAGAAATGATGCCTTCATTGTCACGCAGGTTTTTCAAGCCATGATCGCTACACCCTATCTTCTCTATCTGGGTCATTCGACCGATGCCGCCGACATCAAGACCTCACGCGGTCTCGCGGTGTTTCGGCCGGAGATCTGCGTCGGCGAATTTCGCCACGACGATTGTTCGCTGACGCTGGAATTGCCGCGGATGGACTTTGCCGCCGCGCGCGCCGCGGGCGCGCAAACGCTGGTGCTCGGCATCGCCAATGCCGGGGGCAAACTCGGTGATGCGTTGATCGTCGATGCGCTCGCAGCGATGGAAGCCGGGCTGGATATCGCCTCGGGGCTGCACCAGCGCCTCAACGCCGAGCCGCGGCTGGCTGAGGCCGCAGCGCGGTTGGGCCGCAAGCTGCACGATGTGCGCGAACCGCGCCCGGACATTCCGATCGGCAATGGCAAGCCGCGCCCCGGCAAGCGCCTGTTGACCGTCGGAACCGACTGCTCGGTCGGCAAGATGTATACGACGCTGTGTCTTGCCCGTGCCCTCGAACAGCGCGGCGTCGCCGCCGACTTCCGCGCGACCGGACAGACCGGTATTCTGATCGCGGGCGACGGTGTGCCGCTGGACGCCGTCATCGCCGATTTTATTTCGGGCGCGATCGAGCAAATATCGCCTGCGCGCAGCGACGATGGCTGGGATCTGATCGAGGGTCAGGGCTCGCTCTATCACCCGTCGTTCGCGGGTGTCTCGATGGGTCTGATCCACGGCGCCCAGCCCGACGCGCTCGTTCTATGTCACGACCCGGTGCGGCCGCACATGCGCGGACTGCCGCATTATGATTTGCCGGGGATTGGCGAATGTATCGAGGCCAATCTTCGCGCCGCGCGGCTCACCAGCGCCGATGTGCGGATGGTCGGCATCGCGCTGAACACGTCCGCGATGCCCGAGGCGGAAGCGGTCGCACTTTGTGCCAAAACGGAAGCCGAGTTCGGTCTGCCAACGAGCGATCCCTATCGGTTCGGCGTTGAGGCCATTCTCGATCGATTGCTCGGCGTCGAAGCCGCCTCGCCCGTCGCCGCGCAAACAGCCTGAACCTTCGCCGATGCCTCGTATCCTTTCGGTGTTTGCGGAGACCTTTCCGCTCCACTCACCCTTCCGCATATCGCGCGGTACCAAGACTGCTGCCGAAGTCGTTACGGTCCTGATCTCGGAAGATGGTGTCATCGGCCGCGGTGAAGGTGTTCCCTATCCGCGCTACGGTGAAAGCGTCGCCAATGCGATTGCCGCCGTGGAGAGCGTGCGGTCGGCGATCGAGGGTGGCGCCGGACGGCAGGACGTGATGCAACTGATGCCCGCTGGGTCGGCGCGCAACGCGATCGACTGTGCGCTGTGGGATCTGGAACTGCAGCAAGGCGACTGTAGTTTTGGCGAAGCCTTTGACGTCGAGGTTCCGCGGCGTCCGCTCGTCACCGCGATGACGGTCGGGCTCGATACGGCCGAGAATATGGCGCGATTCGCGGCCACGCTCGCGGATGCGCCGCTGCTGAAAGTCAAGGTCGACCGCAACGACCCTGCAGCGCTCCTAAAGGCGGTCCGCGCTGCTGCGCCTACCTCGCGGATGATCGTTGATCCCAACGAAAGCTGGACGATCGACGAGGTCCGCGATCTGCAGGGACTGCTGACCGAGCTGCACGTCGACTTGCTCGAACAGCCGCTGCCCGCCAACGCCGACAGCGATCTTGCCGGATTTCGCTCCGCGAGCCCCATCGCAGCCGACGAAGCGGTACACGTCGCCGCCGATCTCGATCGATTGCCTGACGGTTATGGCGTCGTGAACATCAAACTCGACAAGTCTGGCGGGCTTACCGCCGCACTCGAACTGGCCGCCGCCGCCCGGCAGCGCGGGCTGGGCGTCATGACGGGGTGCATGATCTGTTCCTCGCTGTCGATCGCCCCGGCCTGGGCAGTTGCCGCCGGGAGCGACTTCATCGACCTTGACGGACCGCTCTGGCTTGCCGAGGATCGTGCGGGCGGCGTCAGCGGCGCCAGCGGCATGCTGTCGCCACCGCAACCGGGGTTCTGGGGCGGACTTTAACGGACATGGGGTGCAGGGGCCGATGACAGGATTGATGCACGGCTGGTTTGCGATTCCCCTTTGGCAACGGGTGCTCGGCGCGATGGTGATCGGCGTCGCGCTTGGCTTGCTCTGGCCCGCGGCTACCAGCGCCATTGCCTTTATTGGCGACCTGTTCGTCCGCCTCATCCGGATGCTGGTCGTCCCGATCGTGTTCATCAGCATCGCCTCGGGCGTCACCGCCCTGGCCGACCCGCGCAAACTGGGTTCGGTCGGCGCCCGCACCGTATCGCTGTTCGCGGCCACGACCGCCTGTGCGGTGTCGATCGGTATCGCCGTCGGAATGGTGCTGGAACCCGGCAAGGGGGCGGCACTCGGCAACGCGGCGCCGCACGCGCTAGGCGAACCCAAATCGCTTTATGATCAGCTGATGGGCATTGTCCCGGTGAACATCGTCCAGTCGCTCGCCGATGGTGATATGCTGGCGATCATCTTTTTCGCGATGATGCTGGGCTTCGGGGTTATCCTGGCCGGGGACAAGGGACGTCCGGTCGCCAATCTGCTGCAATCGGTGGCGGAAGTGATGTTCCACCTCGTGCGTATCATCATGGAGATCACGCCGTTCGGGGTTCTCGCGTTGATCGGCAAGGCCGTCGCCGACAATGGCGTCGCGGTATTTGCCAACGTGGGATGGCTGGCCGTCGGCGTCGCGGTGGGGGTGCTTCTCCAGATATTGCTGGTCCACGTTCCTCTGATCGCCTTGGTCGCCCGCCAACATGTTCTGCATTTTTACCGCACCATCGTCGATGCTCTCGCCGTGGCATTTTCGACAGCCTCGTCCGCCGCTACCCTGCCGGTCGCGTTGCGGATCGCGCGCGACGACTTGAAGATCGCTCCCGGCGTCGCGTCGACGGTGCTGCCGATCGGCGCCAGCATCGGCAAGGACGGCACCGCTATGTACGTGGGGCTGCTCAGCATCTTTGGTCTGCAGGCGCTCGGGATTGAACCCGACCTGCCGATGCTCGCGATCGTCCTTCTGACCGGTGCGCTTGCGGCCTTCGGCACCGCTCCCATTCCGTCGGCATCGCTGTTCATGCTCGCCGCGGTGCTGGCGTCGGCCGGTGTTTCGCCTGAGCAGACGGCGCTGATCGTCGGCTTTATCCTGCCGTTCGACCGCCTGCTCGACATGACGCGCACGGTGGCCAGCGCCAGCGCCAATCTGACCGTGACCACGGTGGTGGCGCGCTGGGAGAAAGCGATCGATGCCGAGATCGAGACGGAGACTCAAATGCAGCAACCCGCACAATGAACCTGCAAGCGGTCTGTGATCGCGGCTTTGAACCCGCTCTTGCCGCCGTCCAGCGGGGCGACATCCCCGCGGCGGCGCTGGGTGTGGTCACCGCTACAGGCGAGAGCGCCGTATGCCTTGCAGGCCTGGCGGCGCTCGAACCTGCGCGCGAGGCGTTGACCCGCGGCCACTGGTTCGATCTCGCGTCGCTCAGCAAGGTGATTTCGACCACTACGATCATCCTGATGCTTGCCGATCAGGGGCGCCTCGAACTTGACCGACCACTCACTGACGCGATCCCCGATCTGCGCCAATATGACGTTGCGAACGCACCCGAACGATCGCTGACCTTTCGCGATTGCCTGATGCACCGGACCTTCCTGCCCGCGGTCGAGCCGATCTACACCTATGATGCCGACCCGGCGCGCCTGCGCGCCTTTGTGCTGCAACGAGAGTGGCGGCAAGGGCCACCGGTCTATTCGGACATCAATTTCATCCTGCTCGGGATCGCAATCGAACGCGTGACCGGGGTACCGCTCTCCGACTGGCCGCTCGGCAGGGGATTGGGCTACGGCCGGCCGCCCGGCCCGGCTGTTGCGACAGAATTTTGTAATTGGCGCGGCCGCATTTTGAAGGGCGAGGTGCACGACGAAAACGCCTTTGCGCTCGGCGGCGCGACCGGACATGCCGGCGTGTTCGGCACGGTCGATGGGGTGCTCGGCTTCGCGCGCACGCTGCTGGACGGATCACTGCTGTCCCCCGCGATGATGGCCGAAATCCGGACGGCGGGTGACCGGCACCGGACCTGCGGCTGGCAAAAGGCTTTTCCGGGCTGGCACGGCGGCAGTCGCTGCTCGGCGGAGACCATCGGGCATACGGGATTCACCGGAACCGGCTTGTGGATCGATTTCGACCGCGGCCTCGCCTGGACATTGCTGACCAATCGCGTTCATCCATCGCGGCATCGCGACAGCGGCATTGCCGCGCTACGCCCGGCCGTGGGCGAACGGCTTATTTCCGCATGGGAGGAATCACAAACCGCATGATGATTTTGAACAGGAGGCTTGCGCTCCCGGCTCTGCTCGCATTGTCTTTGTCGTTCGCGCCTGCCGAAGCCCGACCGCCCGAAACGCCTTCGCCGCAGTCGGTTGCCGAACAGAAGCTGGCCGATCGCCCCGCAGGCTCGCGCATCGGCCTGCTTGTGACGACGATGGAGGGTGAAACGCTGGTATCGATAACGCCCGACCAGCGGTTCATCCCCGCCTCGAACACCAAGATGTTCACCACCGCGATCGGCTATGCACAACTCCCCCTGCTCGAGCGCGCCGCCAAAGGTACCGGGGTGGGGCTCGAGACTAGCAAGGGCGCTACCGACGTCGTGCTGCATGGTCGCGGCGATCCGCGGCTGTCGAGTGCCGAGGACTGCGTACAAAACTGCCTGCAAATGCTGGCCGATGCTGTTGCGCGCACAACGCGCCACGTCCGCCATGTCATCGGCGACGACAGCTGGCTGCCTGACGAGCGTTGGAGCCCGGGCATGAGCTGGAACAATATACAGTCGCGGTACGGCACCGCGACGTCGGCGCTGACGCTCGACGACAATGAGCTTGTCGTCACTCTGGCGCCGGGCGTCGTCGGAGCTGCCGCAAGCCTCAAATCCACAGGCTATTACGACATCGAAAATCGTGTTGTGACCGTCGCCGGTAAAGAAGAGGCGGTTGTCTCCGACCGGATGCCGAACAGTCGCACCCTGCGCCTGACCGGAACGATCGGTGCCGAGGCTCCAGTCATGACCATGCGCTATGGCATCGATGACCCGGCGCATTTTGCCGCCTGGCGGCTGCGCGAATTGTTGCGCGCGCGCGGCGTTCGTGTCGACGGAAATATCGACGTGCGCCGCCGCCCACTGACGCGTGCCGACGATCCGAAAGCACGCGGCACCACCCCCTTTGTCCAGCCGCCAGAGCCCGCAGCAATGCTCGCCGAACTCAAGCCGCAGCCGCTGGCGGAGAACATGATCCGGATCAACAAAGAGAGCCAGAACCTCCATAGCGAATTGATGCTGCGACGCGTGGCGCGGCAGAGTGGGAGCGGTTCGATCGCCGATGGGCAGGCGGTGATGCGCCAGTTGATGAGTCAGGCCGGGCTGACCGAAACCAGTTATGACTTTTCCGACGGGTCTGGGATGTCGACCTATAACCGCATCACACCGCGCGCTGCGGTGGGCCTGCTGGCGTGGATTGCTCGCCAGTCGTGGGGCATGGCATGGCGCGACACGCTGCCGATCGCCGGGCGCGACGGCACCCTGCAAAACCGGTTCAAGGGGACGCTGCTCGAAGGCCAGCTATTCGCCAAGACCGGGTCGCTCAACGCCAGCCGCGCACTATCGGGTTATCTGGTAACGCGCAGCGGGCGGACGTTGATCTTTTCGGTGCTGGCCAACGACATGCCCGACGGCACCGACAGCCAGGCAACTGCCGCGGTGGACCGGATGCTCGTGGCAATCGCCGGGACGCTATAGCTTTGGCGTGACGGTCATCCGACCGACCGCGTGGCGGTCGACCGCTGCGCGGCTAAACCACATCGGCTGCATCGCACCCGCCAGCCATTTGGGATAAAAGTCGCCATAACGCGGCGACCGCGGATCGGCCGACTGGCCGGGAAGCAGCAGATAACGGCTGTTGTCCCATGCGCCCACGTCAGCGACGAACAGGAAGCTTGCGCCGTGCGACACTTGAAATCCGCGTCGGGCATTAAAGCCGCGCGCCATCGGCGTCGTGCCGTCGCCGCCCGACCGCCCGCCCGCGATCTTTGGAAAGGCTGCCGCGATCGCGCTGTTCGATGATGCGAGCGGATGCGCGATATTGACGCGGTGCAGATTGCCCCATTGCCATTTTGCCGGGTCGCCGCCGCCCAGTTCGACGGCCTTCGCCCAGCCTGCGACCAGCGCGCCATCAATCAGCGCATCGCGTGCCGCGGCGGGATCGTCACCGAGGCGCTTGTCCGGCGCCGCGAGGATACGGAGCATTTCGGACAGGTTGACTGAAGGGATCAGTTCCCGCGCCGCCGCTGGCACCACTCGTTTGCGGAAGCTGGCCGACAGTGCGGCCATCACCATTTCGAACAAAAGTGCCGCGGCGCTGTCCGCCTCGATCCCGCAATCCCAGCGGCGCAGCATGGCCGCCGCGGCGGTCGCCTCGGCTGACAACGTGGCCGGAAGCAGCTTGAGCAACGCCCGCGCGGGAAGCGACTGGACATCGTGTTGAAGCGCGATGCTGTCATCTATCCGATGCTTTGGCTGGCTCCGCAGCACCTCGGCAACGCGGTTGTAGCGGAAGGGGTCGCTCCAGGTGAAGCTGATGATCCGCTCGCGGTAAGGGTAATCGGCGGGAAGGTTCATCTCGTTCGCCGACGCGAACCAGCCCTCACGCGGATTATAGACCGATGGCATATCCTTGACCGGGATCAGCCCGGTCCAGTCATAGGCGCCGTCGCCGGGGGCGGGAAACAGGCCGTCGTGCTTCGGACGTCGCGGCGTAAAACCGATCGTCTGCCAACCGGTGTTGCCGTCGACATCGGCGTAATGAAGGTTGGTCGGCGACACATGCAGTTTGAATGCCTGCTGCAGCGTCGTCCAGTCCTTCGCCAGATTGATCGCGATGATTGCGAAGCGCATATTGGCGCCGGGCAACATACTCACTGTTGCAAGCGCGACGGCACGGTTGCGCGCGGCGTCCTGCGACACAATCGGCCGCCCGTCGGCATAGCGCAGGATCGCACGTTCGGGCGTTGAGCCCTTCACCGCAATCTCGTCCTCAAAGATTTCGAACGACCGCCATTTGCCCTGGTGCCAATATTTGTCGGCATTGCCCTCCTGCGTTTGCAGGATGAACAGGTCGGTCTGATCAATATGGAAATTGGTCCGGCCAAAAGCGAAGCGGTCGGTGTGCCCCTGCATGATCCCTGGCAAACCGGGCGCCTCTGCTCCGATCACGTCGAGATCCGGTGCCGTCAAATGGATCATATGCCGCGGACTGGTGCCGCCGATCCCGAGGTGCGGGTCGTTCGCCAGGATCGGGCGACCGGTCGCACTCCGCGACGCGGCGATTGTCCACGCGTTGCTACCCAAGGCAAAGCGATCGCCCTCCGGCTGGTCCGGTCCCATCCTTGGTTCCTGCAGGGCATCATAAGGCACAGGTCGGTTTGCCGGATCAAGCACACCCAGATCGGCATCGCTCACCGCCGCCGGGTCGAGTCCCTCAGGTACCGAAAAGGACCATGCCGGGCGAAGGGGCATCATCAGCTGTTCGGCGTCGATCAATCCGCGCGCCTGAAGCTGCGCGCGGCGGACTTCGTCGTCGGCATCGCCCATTCCGATCCCGCGCCGTTTGACGAGATCACGAATATCCCAGCGGAGCGGGGCAAAGCCGAGTATCCCATATTCCAGCGGCATGTCCGCCGGGTTATCGGTCAGTTCGTCGATCCGCGCATTGACGCCCGCGACATATCCAAGCGCGCAGTCGAGCACATCTGGCGGCAAGCCCGCCAGTTCGGCGTCGATGTCACCGCGATAGTGGAAAAGACGTGCCGCCCGGTCCGCCGCCACAAAAGCCAGCCCGAACGCTTCAGCCATCCGTCCCATGTCGCGGCGATGGTCGATATCGAGCTGGAAAAGGCGATCGCGCGCGACCAGGTAACCCTGCGCGAAAAATGCGTCATGCTTTGACGCCGCCCGCACATGCGGCATACCGAGTTCATCCTCGACGATCTCGATCGGCGCGCGAGCGCCCGTCAGCGTCACATTGCGTGCTCCGCCCCTGATATTGGCTTGAGCGATCAGGCTTCCTGGCATGGCGACAAGCGCGGCCGAGGCAAGTAGAAATGCGCGGCGTTGGATCAACGGAGCTTCTCCAAGTTGCGAAGGAAAATCAAAGCCTATCGCAGCGCATCGGCGTACCGCTATAGTAAGCGGGGTACCCCCTATAAACACAAGCTATTTACCGCCGACAGCCTTGGGCCGCACACCATGCCTTATGGCTATAGGTCCATATCGTCAGGATCAGCGCGAAGCGGTTGACCCCCCGCAACCACCCTGTAACCTTCCCGTCACGGAACCCGCTGCGCCCGCCCCGTGACGAGGCGAACTGTGGGGCCGACGGAATGTGAGTGCTACAAAATAATCGAGTGCGCCAAACGGCCACCACACAGGCAGGCGGGACAACACGGAACAGCTATCTGGCGTATCGACGCCGGTATGCCATCGGGTGATGGTGGGCTGGTTCTTGGGCAACAAAGGGGACGGTTAAAATGCGTAATATTGGTCGGAATCGTCGGTCGTTCGTCGGCATGAGGAATATCGGTGCGGCGATGACCGCTTTGGCGATCGTTCACAGTGCGCCCGCGCTGGCGCAAGACGAGAGCGTGAGCCCAGCGGCCGCCAGCGAAGCCGCGGCGAACGACCAGATTGTCGTGACCGGCACGCGCATTGTGCGCGACGGGTTCCAGGCGCCGACGCCGTTGACGGTGCTGGGCGAGACGGAGATCCAAAACAGCTCGCCGACGAACAACATTGCCGACTTCGTCAACACGCTGCCGTCGCTGGCCGGGTCGACCCGCCCGTCCAACTCGCGCCTCAACATTTCCAGCGGTCAGGCGGGCATCAACGCACTCAACCTCCGCAACCTTAACCCAGAGCGCACGCTGATTCTGGTCAATGGCCGCCGGTCGGTGGGATCGACAATCAACGGACTGGTCGACATCAACACAATTCCGCAGGCGCTGGTCTCGCGCGTCGAGGTCGTCACCGGCGGTGCTTCGGCGGCCTATGGCTCGGACGCCGTCGCCGGCGTCGTCAACTTCATCCTGAACAACAAGTATGAAGGGCTGAAGGTCGAAGGTGACGCGGGCATTACCCAGGAAGGCGACGGATTCAGCTATTCGTTCAGCGCGGCGGCCGGGATGGCATTCGCGGGTGGGCGCGGCCACCTGCTGCTCAGCGGTGAGATCGCCCATAATGACGGTATCTTGCAGGTCGACCGTGACTGGAATCAGATCGGATTCCTGCGGTTCGAAAATCCGGCCTATCTCGCGAACGCCAACTCCGGCGCGCCGCAGTATATTTTTGTACGCGGCGCAGGTCCGACCAACTCCGCCCCTGGCAGCATAGTCACTAACTCTACCGGTGGCGTCGCCAACCAGCTGCGTGGCCTCTATTTCGGCAACGGCGGATCGATCAACCAGTTCGTCTGGGGCGATCTGACCTTCCCGTCGCCGACTGGCGCTGCCGTGCCGCTGCGCACGCGCGGCGGCGATTGGCGAGTCAATGATTCGGGACGCAATATCGGCCTCGACCCGCGCGATGACCGTTATGGTCTATTCGGCCGTCTAAGCTATGAGGTGAGCGACGGTATCGAACTGTTCGCCGAAGCCGCCTATAATAAGCAAGAAGTATTATTCAACGCTGGTCCGAACCTGCAAACGGGCATCCGCCTCGACGCGACAGGTTGTACACAGACGCCGGTGCCCACTACTTGCAACGCTTTCTTGCTCAACACGCTGGGCGCCGCTGCGTTGCAGGGCATCACCAGCGTCACCGTAGCCACGACATCGGCCGACCTGCCGTTCCGCGGGATCAACAACAAGCGCGAGGTGCAGCGTTATCTGATCGGTGCAGAGGGCGAGTTCGACGCGTTCGGAAAGTCGGCGCGCTGGGACATCTATGCTCAGTACGGCCGCGCCGATGTGCGCGAGCAGCTTCGCGATATTCAGAATATCGCACGAATCAATGCGGCGCGCGACGCGGCATTCGCGCCTGCTGGGAGTGGATTCCCGACGGGGTCGATTCAGTGCCTGATCAACGTCGACGCCGATCCGAACAACAACGATGCGGCCTGTGTTCCGCTGAACCGTCTGGGCCTTGGCGTCGCTGACCCGGCGGCGATCGATTATGTCCTGGGCGACCCATATCGCAAACAGCGTCTTGAGCAGATGGTGTTTGGTGCCAACTTCGCGTTCACGCCATTCGCGACCTGGGCGGGCGACGTCAGCATCGCGGTCGGCGGGGAGTATCGCAAGGAAAAGGTCAGCGGCTTCGTGCCCGACGAATTCCAACCGGTACCGAGGCTCGACGGGTCAGGCAACGTGATCGGTGCCACCAACCGTTGGTCGGTGGGTAACTATCTGCCTAGCCGCGGATCGTATAACGTCAAGGAAGCCTATCTCGAAACCGTCGTTCCCCTGGGTTTCGGGCTGGAGTTCAACGGCGCTGTCCGCGCGACCGATTACTCGGAAGCAGGTTATGTTACCACTTGGAAAGCCGGTGCGACCTGGCAGCCCATCGACGACATCCGTCTGCGCGTCACACGGTCGCGCGACATCCGCGCGCCCAATTTGAACGAACTCTTCCAGGCCGGTACCGCAAACAGCGATTCGGTCAGCAATCCCGGTTTCATTACCGGAACCAGCCCTTCGTTCGTCCCCGCCGGCCAGCCGCCGCAGGCGGGCTACAGCTATTCCGGGTTCGCGACGGGCAACACCGACCTGACACCGGAAAAGTCTGACCAGTGGAACATCGGCGCGGTATTTACGCCGACCTTCCTGCCGGGGTTTAATCTTGCGGTCGATTATTTCGACATCAAGTTAAAAGGCGGGATCGGGGCATTCAGCGCGCAGCAGATCGTCAATCTGTGTTTCCTTGGCGAACAGGCATTCTGTGACGCGATCAGTGTCGATGCCGCGCGCACCCAAAATCCGGCGCAGCCTTACCTCGTTATCCTGACGCGCCCGTTCAATGCGGCAAGTCAGAAGTCCCGCGGTCTCGATATCGACGCGTCCTACCGGATACCGATGGCGCAGGGCAGCGGCGCGTTCACGCTTCGTGGGCTTGCGACCCGCTATCTGGAAAACCGTTTCGACAGCGGCGTCCCCAACACGGTTGTACTCAACACGGTGGGTGTGAATGGCGGTCAGGCGAGTACGCCAAAATGGATCTACCGCGTCAGCGCCGCCTATGATGACGATGACTTCAGCATTACTGCGGTTGGCCGCGGGGTAAGCGCGGGGAAATATGTCGCCAATGGCATCGAATGCCAGACCACCTGCCCCGTCTCGACGGTCAACGCGCCGACTTATGAACGGAACCGCGTCAAAGGCGCCTTCTACGTTGACCTCAACCTGACGCAGAAGTTCTCCGCTTTCAGCGAAGGCGGTGGCGAGTTCTTCATCAATGTTACGAACCTGCTCAATGGAAATCCGATCCTGCTGCCCGAAACCGGCCTCGCCGCGAACAGCACCTATTCGGATCTGCTGGGCCGCAGCTTCCGCGTCGGGGTCCGTTTCAAGACCCGCTAACGGCTGATACCGAAACGAATGAGGGAGGAGGGTCAGCAAGGGCCCTCCTTTTTCTTTGCGGGATTTTCCCTTCGGCCCAAAATTCCATGTCCGAATAAAATGACAAACCGATCAAGGCTGCGCTTCGCCCGCTCCGTCTTGTGATTGTCGCCGGGATGTCACCCGGCCCCGATCACAAGAGGAACCCGATGCGCAAGACCTTGCTGGCCACCACCTGTCTGGCCGCCCTGCTTTCGACGACTGCCCACGCAGAAACGACGATTACCACCGCGACCACGGCGCCGGTGCGGACATCGACGATCAAATCGGGCGCGCCCGACGATATCAAGATCACCTCGACCGGATCGGTGAAGCCGACGAGCGCCACCGCGGTCACTATCGACAGCAATCACAAGCTCATCAACGAAGGCACGATCGAAATCAGCAACGTCAACGGCGCGCGCGGCATCGTCGCCAACGCCGGGACGGTCGGATCGATCACCAATGCAGCGACCGGCAAGATCATCATCGACGAACCCTATGCACCGACCGACATCGACAATGACGGCGACATCGACGGGCCGTTCGCGTTGGGGAGCAACCGCGTCGGCATTGCGACCCTTGGCGCCTTTACCGGCAATATCGTCAACAGCGGGGCGATCACGATCGAGGGCAATGATTCGGCGGGCATCCGCCTTGGCGGACCGCTGACCGGCAATTTCACCACCGACGGTACGGTCTCCGTGCTTGGTGACCGCGCGCTCGGCGTTGGGTTGCAGGATGTGACGGGCAATGTCCGGCTGGCGGGCACGATCACCGCCACCGGGCTTGATGCAACCGCCGCGCGACTGGCGGGCAACATCACGGGGGCGCTCGTCGTCCAGGGCAATCTGACCTCCACTGGATATCGCTTCACGACGCCGCCCGCCGATCCGTCGAAGCTCGATGCTGACGATCTGTTGATCGGCGGCCCGGCGCTGTCGGTTGAGGGGAATGTGAGCGGCGGCATCGTCCTCGCGGTCCCGCCCAAGGATTCGAGCACCACGGACAATGATGAGGACAAGGACGGCATCCCCGACGACAAGGAAGGCAGCGCGGTGGTGCGTTCGTTCGGCTCGGCCGCAGCGGTGCGGATCGGATCGGCAACGCAAAGCGTGACGATCGGTCCGGTTGCGGGAACCGGAACCGGGCTCGGCCTGATCATCGACGGTAGCGTAATTGGCAACGGTCTCTATGCCGGCAAGGACGGCAACGGTATGCAGATCGGTGGCCTCGGCGGAGCCGTGACCATTGCGGGTGGCATCGGCATCGGCGCGACGGGCAGCGTGGCCGCGCTGTCGAAGGATGTCGCCGCGACCGCAATCCGCATCGGCAGCGGCGCGACGACGCCCGAGCTGCGCAATGCGGGCAAGGTCGAGGCGACGACCACGGGTAACGTCGCGGGTTCGGTCGCCACCGCCGTTCTGGTGGAAGCAGGCGGCAATGTCGCGCTGATCCGCAACAGCGGCTTGATCGCGGCCAAGACCGGCGGCGACAATGGCACCGCGCGGGCGATCGTCGACCTGTCGGGTACCGTCGCCACGGTCGAGAACAGCGGCACGATCAGCGCCAGCGGTGCGCTGGCAACGTCCGACCGCAATGTGGCGATCGACCTGTCGACCAATGCCGCGGGGGCGACCGTCAAGCAGACTGCGGTCGCGTCGGGGGTCACTGCCCCGTCCATCGTTGGCGACGTGCGCTTTGGCGGCGGCAATGACGTGTTCGATATTGCAGACGGGTCGGTGAAGGGGAACAGCTTCTTTGGCGGCGGCAACAATCGCCTCGCGTTGTCGGGCGACGCCACATATGCGGGCAACGCGCGCTTCGGCGCCGCTAACGACACCATGACGCTGGCTGGCACCTCAAAGTTCACCGGCGCAGCCGATTTCGGCGGCGGTACCGACACGCTCAGCATCGGCGGAACGGCCATCTTCTCGGGCTCGCTGGCCAATGCGCAGGGGCTGGCGGTATCGGTCAGCGGCGGCACGTTCGACGTCGGCGGCAAGGCGACAATTGCCTCGCTCGCGGTTGCCGATAAGGGCACGCTGGGGGTGCTGCTCGACACCGGCGCCACCGGCACGGGGCTTCAGGTCACAGGCAATGCCGGTTTCGGCGCAGAATCAAAGCTCGCGCTCAAATTGTCGAGCATTGAGCAGGCCGAGGGACGGCACATCGTGCTGACCGCCGGTTCGCTGACCGGCGCGAGCAATCTGACCGCGTCGCAGACGCTGCTACCATTCCTTTACAAAGGCACACTGACCTCGAACGCGACGCAGTTGATCGTCGATGTGGCGCGCAAAAGCACCAGCGACCTTGGGCTCAACCGTTCTGAAGCGGGCGCGTTCGACGCGGTGATCGACGCCGTGGTCGCTGACCAGAAGATCGAAGATGTCTTCCTCGGCATCACCGATGGCGATCAGTTCCGCGCCCAGCTCGGCCAGATGCTGCCCGAGCATGAAGGCGGCGTGTTCGAAACCGTCACCTCGGGCTCGCGCGCGCTCTCGCGCCACCTGCAGGATCCCAATGCACCGTTCCAGGACGAAGGCAAATGGGGCTATTGGGTCAACCAGGCGGTATGGGGGACGTCGAAAAGCGTCGGCGACACCGCCAGCTATGACGTCAGCGGCTGGGGCATCGGCCTCGGCGCCGAGATCAAGAGCGACATCGGCAATTTCGGCGGGTCGATTGCGTTCCTCAGCGGCAAGGACGGCAATGGCAGCAACGCCAATGAAGTCGCCACCAGCCAGTTCGAAGGCGCGCTGCACTGGCGCCTGCGCTCGAAGGGTTTCATGGCCAACGCCCGCGTCTCGGGCGCGCCAGTCAAGATGAAGGGTACCCGCATCTTCAGCGCCGAGGCGGGCGCAGATGATATCGAAAAGACGATGAAGGGGAAATGGGACGGCACCTTGTGGTCGGCGTCGGGCTCGCTTGCCTATGACGCCCATGCTGGGGGAATCACGATCCGTCCGATGGTCGCGGTCGACTATTTCAAGCTGACCGAGAAGGGCTATCAGGAAACCGGCGGCGGCGATGCGCTCGACCTGAAGGTGCTCGGCCGCGACAGCGACGAACTCGCGGTGTCGGGTACCGTTGCGCTCGGCATGGATTTCGGAGGCCTCGATCAATATGACGGCTGGACGCGCTTCGAAATCGAAGGCGGTCGGCGTCAGATCGTTGGCGGTACGCTGGGCTCGACCACCGCGTCGTTCAAGGACGGCACGCCCTTTACGCTAATTCCTGATGATCGCACGAGCGGCTGGGTCGGCCGTCTTCGTGGCATTGCTGGCAATTCGGCCTTTCAGGTCGCTGGCGAAATGTCCGCGGAGGAACAGCAAAACCATATTGGTTGGGCGTTCCGTGCGAGTCTGCGGGTCGGCCTCTAGCCCCCCGGCCGGCCCCGCGTGCAAGGGGGAGGCCCCTCCCTACCCCGCCTCCCCCTTGCTTAGACAGAAATGAAACAAGACACCGATGTTTGCATTGCCCCTCCTCTCTTTCCCGGCGCCGCGGTTGCGCGGCGGGACATGGGCGCTATATGACGGCGGCATCAGGGGAACCTATGGCGCGCGCCGGGGCGGCGCTAACCGGCAAAAGATGGCGTTCCAGAGCAAGCAATCGATGACCAGTTCGCACGACCGAACCGATGCCGCACTGGGCATCGAAGGCGTATTGCTCGCCAACCGGGATCGGATCGTCCGGTTCTTGCAGGTGCGCGGCGCGGGCGATGCGGCCGAGGATCTGTTCCAGGATTTGTGGATGCGGTTGACCGATCGGCCGATGGGTCCGGTTGCCGATCCCCTGCCCTATGTCATGCGCGCCGCGAACAATCTGATGCTGGATCGCTATCGATCGACGCGGCAAAGCGCGCTGCGCGACCATGCGTGGGGCGAGGCAGCGGCGGGTCACGAACCGTCGGCGGAGACCGCGCTGATCTCCCGCGAGCAACTGCTGCTGGTCGAGTCGGCAATCACCCGTACCGGCGAACGCCCGGCCCGTATTTTTCGCCGGTTCCGCGTCGACGGAGCCAGTCAACGCGCTATAGCCAGCGAAATGGGGATCAGCCTAAGCACCGTCGAGGCCGATTTGCGCAAGGTTTATGCAACACTGGCCGCGCTGCGGAGGCAGTTCGATGCATCCTGATGCCAATCCCGCCGAAGCGCGCGCCATCGACTGGCTGATCCGTCAGCGCGACCCGGCGTTCGACGATTGGGACGGTTTTGCCGACTGGCTCGGCGAAGATCCCGAACATGCTGCGATCTATGATGCCGTCGCTAGCATCGATCGGGACCTCGACGCGCTGCCCGCGGTGGCCAAGCCCTTGCCAGCGGCAATGCCGACCGCGCCGCGCCGCACCTCGCGCCGCGCGTGGTTCGGCGGCGCTGTGGCAGCGGCATTGGTCGCTGTTGTCGGCCTGTCGACGCTGAACCCATTCGGCAACGCCAACCGGATCGAGACAGCGGCGGGCGAACATCGCACGATCGAGCTCGCCGACGGGTCGCGGATCGAAATCAACGGCGGCTCTGTGGTCGAAGTTGACAAGGACCGGCCGCGCTTTGCCCGACTGGAAGCGGGCGAAGCGATGTTCCATGTCGTCCACCGCGATGATGATCCTTTCGTCGTAGAGGCGGGCGACGACCGGATTGTGGATCTGGGCACTGCGTTCAATGTCGTCCGGCGCGAGCGGCAGACATCGGTCGCGGTGTCGGAGGGCATCGTTCTCTATAACCCCGATCGCGACAAGGTCCGTCTGATCGCAGGCAAGGCGATCGAGGCGCGCGATGATGATAGCAAACCACCCGTTGTGCAGGACATCGATGTCGCCAGCATCGGTGGCTGGCGCAGTGGGCTGCTTGTTTATAACGATGCCCCGCTGGTCATTGTGGCCGAGGATCTGAAACGGACCGCCGGTATGGACGTGCAGGTGGCTCCAGCCGCCGCCGCACTATCGTTCCGCGGCGCGCTGATCATCGACAAGAATCGCAACCGCACCATTGCCGACCTTGCAGCCTTGTCAGGGACGAAGGCCGAGCGGCAGGGCGATGGCTGGATCCTGACCCGCTGAGCATGCACCCGCGCCTTTCCCTTGTCGCTGCCGCGACGCTGCTGAGCCTGCCCGTGCAGGCTTTGGCGGCAGAGGAGCGCGCGTTCAACGTGCCGAAAGGAAGCCTGTCGAGCGCTCTACCGGTGATCAGTCGCCAGGCCGGGGTCAGCATCAGCGTCGTCGACGCCAAATTGTGGCAGGCGCGGGTCAAGCCGGTGCGCGGGCGGATGCGCGTCGAGGAAGCGATCCAGCGTCTGCTGAAGGGTTCGGACGCCCGCGCTGTCCGCGTCAGTGCCACCAGCTGGCGCATCGAGCGCCGTGCCGTCGCACCGCGCGTCGCGCATCGACCCGCCCCGCCGCCGCGACAGGTGCCGCAGCCCCGCGCGCGCGAACCGGCGCAAAATATGGTCGCGGCGGCGCAGGACGAGATCATCGTCACCGCGTCGAAAACCGACCTGCCCTATTCGCATTTTGCCGGCGTCGTCACTCAGTTGAGTGGCGGCGATCTGGCGTTTGGCGGCGAACGCGGGATGGAATCGATCCTGTCGCGTACCGCGACGGTATCCTCGACCCATCTGGGATCGGGTCGCAACA
This sequence comes from Sphingopyxis bauzanensis, assembly GCF_002205675.1. Classification (GTDB taxonomy): domain Bacteria; phylum Pseudomonadota; class Alphaproteobacteria; order Sphingomonadales; family Sphingomonadaceae; genus Sphingopyxis; species Sphingopyxis bauzanensis. The sequence goes on from NZ_NISK01000003.1 coordinate 411,620, forward strand.
AACTGTTCATTCGCGGTATTGCCGATTCCAGCTTCACCGGCCCGACCCAGTCGACCGTCGGCCAATATCTGGGCGACATCCGCCTCAGCTATAACGCGCCCGATCCTGACCTACGCCTTTACGACGTCGATAATGTCGAAATCCTCGAAGGGCCGCAGGGCACGCTTTACGGCGCCGGGTCGCTGGGCGGCATCATCCGCGTCGTCCCCAAAGCGCCCGACCCGCGCGCGATGACGGTGCAGGCAATCGCAGGTGTTTCGCTGACCCAGCATGGCGACCCCGGCGGTGACATCGCTGCCATCGCCAATCTCCCGGTCGGTGATGATGGCCATGCATTGCGGCTGGTCGGCTATATGCTGACCGACGGCGGCTATATCGACAACCCGCTACGCGGCCAGAACGACGTCAATCGCGTCCATGTGCGCGGCGGTCGCGGCGCATTTCGCTTCGACGCGGGCAATGACTGGACCGTCGATCTGGGCGGCGTGTATCAGTCGATCAAGTCGAACGACGCGCAATATGCCGACAAGGCTGCCGATCCGCTGACCCGCAATTCGATGGTCGAGCAGAATGCGTCGGCGCGTTACGGGCTTGGCACGATTGTTATCATGAAGGATTGGGACGGCCTGCATTTCCAGTCGTCGAACGCCTTTATCGATCACCGTCTGTTCGAACGCTTTGACGCCAGCGTGCCCGAAGCACCGCCCGGGTCGGTCGCCTCAACGGGTGCGGTGGATGTCGAACGCCTATTCGCTCCGGTCCAGATCACCCCGCTCAGCAACGTCCCGCGCGTGCTCGATCAGCGCAACGCTACGCGGATGTTCGTCAGCGAGAACCGGCTATCACGGCCCTATCACGACGGTCTTGGCTGGGTGATCGGCGCGAGTTTCATCGACAATCGCGCGCGGCAGAAGCGTGAATATGGCTATGGTCCGCTGCGCGCGGTGCTGCCCGGCGTCACCAACAAAATCACCGAAGTCACCGGCTATGCCGAGGCCACGGTCGAAGTGATGCCCGACCTGATTGCCGCGGGTGGGATCCGTTTGTCGCACGCGCGCCTCGGTGGTATGGCCGAAGGCGTCTCGTTCGCGCTCGCGCAAGCAGGGCGGGCCACGACCGCGTCGCGCAATGAAACCGACCTGCTGCCGTCCTTTTCGCTTCTCGCGACACCGCTGCATAACCTGCGGCTCTATGCGCGCTATCAGGAGGGTTTCCGTCCCGGCGGGCTGGCGGTCGACGGCAATTTCGTTCGGCGGTTTCTGAACGATCAGGTCCGCACATGGGAAGCAGGGGTGCGGTTCGGCGACAAGGGGCAGAGCCTGTTCGATGCGAGCATCGCCGTGTCGCACAGCCGCTGGCGCAACATTCAGGCCGATTTCATCGACAGCGCCGGTTTCCCGACTACCGCCAATATCGGCGACGGACGGATTACCAGCGTGTCGGGCGCGCTCGCGATGCGGCCGACCGAGACGCTGACCTTTGAGCTCGGCGCGGTCTATAACCACAGCCGCGTCGACGATCTGGCGCTCGAAATCCTGCCGGTGTTCGCCAGCGCACCCGGACGGCTAGGCCGCATCCCCAATGTCGCGAGCCACGCGGTGCGCGGGTCGATCAACTATGCCACCGTCGTCGGTGACGAGGATTTCCGCGTCAACAGCTGGGCCAACTATATCGGGCCGTCGCGGCTCGGCATTGGGCCAGTGCTGGGCGAGAGCCAGGGCGACTATATCGATACGGGGGTCGCGATGCGGATCGGCAACGATCGCCGCGGGCTATCGCTGACGTTGACCAACTTATTCGATTCGCGCGGCAATCGCTTTTCGCTCGGCACGCCGTTCGTCGAGGGTAATGAGGGCTTTATGACGCCGCTGCGGCCGAGGACGCTGCGGATTGCGGTGGACGTGGCGTATTGAGGATCGTTCCTCTCCCTTCTTTAGGGAGGGCTAGTGGCGGGTCACCGCAGGCGTTCTTTCGGGCCGCGTACCCACCCCCGCTGCGACTTACGAGCAAGCTCGTAAGTCTCGCACCCCTCCCTCGAAAAGATGGGCGAAAGTGCCTCAATCCGCCAGAACCAACCGCTCATACCGGTCCATGTGATAATCATGGCTGCCGAACTGGCTCTCGATCATCGTCGCGCGTTTGAAATAATGACCGATCGCCAATTCCTGCGTGATGCCGATGCCGCCGTGGGTCTGGATCGCGTTTTGGCCGACGAATTTGGCGCCGCGCGCGACCTTCGCCTTGGCGGCAGAGACAGCGGCCATGCGCTCGTTGGCGGGAAGGCCGAGCTTGAGCACGCCCATGATCGTCATCGAGCGCGCCTGTTCGACCTCCATGAACATGTCGACCATACGGTGCTGGAGCACCTGGAACTTGGCAATCGGTACCCCGAACTGCTTGCGCTGCTGCGTATATTCCAGCGTACCTTCGTGCAGCTTCTGCATCACGCCCGTCGCCTCGGCGCAGACCGCGACGGTCGCTTCGTCGACGATCTGCTCGATGAGCGGCAGGCCAGTGCCTTCGCCGCCGAGCAGCGCATCGCCGGGGATCGCGACATTTTCGAAATAGATTTCCGATGCGCGGCTGCCATCGACGGTCGGATAGTCGCGGCGGACGATCCCGGGCAGGTTGGCGTCGATCAGGAACAGCGACACGCCCTCACGGTCGCGTGTCGCACCGCCGGTCCGCGCGGTGACGAGGAGGTGGGTCGCCCAGGGTGCGGCATAAACAACACCCTTGTGGCCGTTCAGCACATAGCCAGCACCGTCTTTTTTCGCGGTGGTGCGTAGGTTGGCTAGGTCGTAGCGACCTTGCGGTTCGGCATAGGCAAATGCGATGATCGCATTGCCCGCGATGATTTCAGGAATGAACGCATCGGCCTGTGCGCCGCCAACCGCCTTGAGCGCGCCGCCGGCGATGACGACGGTCGGCAGGTAGGGTTCGATCCCGATGACCTTGCCCATTTCCTCCATGACGATCGCATTTTCCAGCGCACCGCCGCCGAGGCCGCCATGCTCTTCGGCAAAGGGCGCGCCGAGCATGCCCAGTTCCTGTGCGAGAGCGGTCCAGATCGCCGGATCGCGGCCGCCGTCCGAATTGATGAACTTCTGTCGCGTGTCGAAATCATATGTATCGCTCAGGAAGCGCGACAGCGTGTCGCGGATCATGTCCTGCGTTTCGGTGTAGGTGAAATCCATTTTACATCCCCGTCGCCCCCGGGAAGGCGGGGGCCGCTATAGGTTTATACTGCGGCGCTGAGTCAGGCCGATTGCGGCCCCCGCCTATGCGGGGGCGACGCGTGCTTCAGAGACCCAGAACCATCTTCGCGATGATGTTGCGCTGAATCTCGTTCGATCCGCCATAGATCGTCGTCTTGCGCATGTTGAAATAGGTCGGCGCCGCGCGATGGGCGTAATCCGGCCCGATCGGATGCTCGTTGTCGCCCTCGCCGAAGCCGCGGAAATAGGGCGCACCATAATGGCCGACCGCTTCCAGGCTGAGTTCGGTCAACCGTTGCTGAATCTCCGACCCCTTGATCTTGAGCAAGCTCGATTCCGGCCCCGGGCCGCGACCCGCATTGGCACCGGCCAGGCTGCGCAGCTCGGTGAATTCGAGCGCCGCCAGATCGACTTCCAGCTCGGCCACCTTGCGCTTGAAGAACGCATTGGCGAGCAGCGGCTTGTCGCCATCGACTTCGGTGCGGGCGATCGCCTTGACCTTCTCGATCCCGCGCTTCGAAGCCGCGACCCCGGCAATGCCGGTGCGTTCGTGCGCGAGCAGGAACTTGGCGCAGGTCCAGCCCTTATTCTCTTCGTAAACGCGCTGCGACACGGGGACGCGGACGTCCTCCAACCACACTTCGTTGACCTCATGCTCGCCGCCCAAGGTGATGATCGGGCGCACGGTGATGCCGGGCGATTTCATGTCGATCAGTAGGAACGAAATGCCCTCCTGCTGCTTGGCATCCTTGTCGGTGCGGACGAGGAAAAAGCCCCAGTCGGCATGCTGCGCCAGCGTCGTCCAGGTCTTTTGCCCATTGACGATATAATCATCGCCGTCGCGGACGGCCGTTGTGCGCAGCGAAGCAAGGTCGGAACCCGAACCGGGTTCCGAATAGCCTTGGCACCACCAATCCTCGCCCGACAGGATGCGCGGCAGGAAATGGGCTTTCTGCTCGGGCGTGCCAAAGGTGTAGATCACCGGTCCGACCATCGCGAGGCCGAAGGGCATCAGGCGGATGCAGTCGGCGCGCGCAGTTTCTTCCGACCAGATGAAACGCTGGGTCGGGGTCCAGCCGGTGCCGCCATATTCGACGGGCCATGCGGGTGCGATCCAGCCCTTTTTGTGCAGGATCTTGTGCCAGACGAGGAAATCCTCCTTGGACATCTCTTCGCCCTCGTCCTGCTTTTCACGCAGCTCGGCGGGGTAATTTTCGGCGATGAAGTCGCGCACTTCCTGCTGGAAGGCGAGATCTTCGGGGCTGAATTCCATGTCCATCACGAATCTCCCATTGGGTAATGGCGCACTTATAATGAGCGCTCACCTTTACGTAAACGGCAAGTTGCATTTGACAACTTTCCTCGGTGTAATGATTGCGCGTAACGATGCGGCTTGTCCAGCGCGCGCAGTTGCTGCGGACAAGATGGGGGAAGAGCGATGACAAAGGCAAAACGGGCCGTTCTGTGGGTGGCGGCGGTCATTGCCGTCGCCGTACTGGCCGCAGGGATGTTCCAGCGGCCGATCGGCCTGTGGCTGTTTGAACGGGCGGTCGAACGCGCCGCGGGGCGCGATACGCTCAAGGATCTGCCCGATGGATTGCACGTCGGACTGTGCGGAACGGGCTCCCCCCTGCCCAGCCGCGAGCGAGCGGCGTCCTGCACCGTCGTGATCGCGGGCAAGGCGATGTTTGTCGTCGATGCCGGTGAAGGCGCGGCGCGCAATATCGCGCAGATGGGCCTGCCCAATGGCCGCATCCAGGCGATGTTTCTGACCCATTTCCATTCGGATCATATCGACGGCATGGGACCGATGATGCTGCTCCGCTGGACTGCCAGCGGCAACATCAGCCCCCTGCCCGTCTATGGGCCGCCGGGCATCGAGCGGGTTATTGGCGGGTTCAATGCCGCCTACGCACTCGATAATGGCTATCGTACCGCGCATCACGGCCAGACGATCACCCCACCTGCCGCCGCGGGCGCCACCGCAATGCCCTTTGCGATCCCCGCTGCGCCGACGGTCGTCTATGACGCGGGCGGGCTTCGCGTCACCGCTTTTCCTGTTGATCACCGGCCGGTTCAGCCGTCGGTGGGCTATCGGTTCGACTATAAAGGGCGCAGCGTTGTCGTCAGCGGCGATACGGCGCCGTCAAAAACGCTGGAAGCGGCATCCAAGGGCGCCGACCTGCTGATCCACGAGGCTCTGAACCCGGCGATGGTCGAGACGCTCGCCGCCAATCTTGATAAGGCGGGCCGCAAACAGACGGCACAGATCATGCGCGACATCCTCGATTACCATGCCAGCCCGGTGCAGGCCGCCGACAGCGCGCGCGTCGCGGGGGTCAAGATGCTCGTCCTCAGCCATGTCGTGCCGTCGATGCCCTCCGCCTACCTCAACGCCGCCTTCCTCGATGGCGCCGAAGATCGTTTCGACGGGCCGATCATCGTCGGCGAGGACGGCCAGTATTTCTCACTGTCCGCGGGCAGCAAGTTGATCGAACGCGGCAGCTGGTTCTAGGCGGGCCGCTGGGTGACGAGCACGACCGCGCCGTCGCTTGCAAAAGGTCCGCGCACTTCGGCGATCGTCAGCGTCACGTCGATCGCGTCGCCATCCCGCGTGACGATCTGCGATGCCAGTCGTACCGGCTGACCCGAGCGGAACAGTTCCTCCAGTCCATCGGCAAAACCCGCCCGATAACCGATCGCCAGCAACGCCGAAAAGCTTACCCGCCGGATCGCAGCGACATCGACCCCGAGCATTTCTAGCAGCGCATCATTCGCGGCCTCGACGGCTTCGCGTACCGAGATACGGGCGTGGCCGATTTCGCCCTGCGCCTCGAGGGCGGTGAGCAGGGCTTGTCGGGCGTCGTTCGCCGCTTGCTGGACGCCGTGCGCCAGCATGAAATATTGGCCATAGACGAGCATTCCCATCAGCAGCGCGAGAAGCAGCGGCAGCGCCAGCGCCAGCGCCATTTCGACGATGGCAGCACCGCGCTCCTCGCGCGCCAGGGTGAGTCCGGTCAGGACAGGAGGGCGGGGATACCGCGGCGATCGGAGGAAAGCTGTCATACCCGCCAGCATGGCGGACTAAAATGAAAGCGGCGTCGAGAATGTTCGACGCCGCTTTTGCGCATTTTACATAGAGTTTTGCTCGCACGAGAGTTCGAAACCGACACTATTCCGGGCGTTGGCGCCATTCATTGATTCAGCGCAAACGGGCCTCGTCATCGAACCGCGCAAATTGCACCTATTCCGCGGCCTCCAGCTTGTCCTGCGTCCGCAGGTCAAAGTCCGACGCATCATGCCGTTCGCGGAGCTGACTCGCCGGATCGCCGGTCACCCGATTGACCATCCGCCCGCGCTTGACCGCCGGGCGTGTCGCAAGTTGATCGGTCCAGCGCTGGACGTTCTTATACTCGTGCACCTGCAGGAATTCGCCCGCGTCATAGACCAATCCCTTGGCGAGCGCGCCGTACCAGGGCCAGATCGCCATATCGGCGATCGTATAGTCGGCGCCCGCGATATATTCGCTCTCCGCCAGCCGCCGGTCGAGCACGTCCATCTGGCGCTTCACTTCCATGGCGTAACGATTGATAGGATATTCCTGCTTGGTCGGCGCATAGGCGTAGAAGTGGCCAAAACCGCCACCGAGGAAGGGCGCGCTGCCCATTTGCCACATCAGCCACGACAAGGTTTCGGCGCGCTTCGCGGTCTCGGTCGGCAGGAACGCGCCGAATTTCTCGGCGAGGTGGATCAGGATCGCGCCGGATTCGAACACCCGGATCGGCTCGGTGCCGCTGCGGTCGACGAGCACGGGGATCTTGCTGTTCGGATTGGCCGCGACATAGCCGCTGGAAAATTGATCCCCCTCACCGATATTGATCAGCCATGCATCATATTCAGCGCCGCTGTGGCCTGCCGCGAGCAGTTCCTCAAGCATCACCGTCACCTTCACGCCATTGGGCGTGCCGAGCGAATAGAGCTGGAGCGGATGCTTGCCGACCGGCAGATCCTTGTCGTGCGTCGGTCCCGCGATCGGGCGGTTGATATTGGCGAAACGTCCGCCGCTGTCCTTGTCCCAGACCCACACCTTTGGCGGTACATATTCGGCTTGATCGCTCATCTCGACACTCCTCGGTTGTTTCTCGGTTGTTTCGTGGGAAGCTGAATTTCATACTGATCGGTATTTAAGGTGCCGGGGCGCCGCCGTCCACCCCGCGCCGCTCAAATAATGCTTGCCGCTCGCAAAGCCGTGATCTCCGCGGCACCGTAGCCAAGCTCCGCGAGGATCGCTTCGCTATGCTCGCCAACTTGCGGGGCGCGGGCCGAGGCCACCTTGGTGCTGTCCGACAGGATGATCGGCGCCCGAATGACGGGTGCGCTGCTTGGAGTGCCGGGATAGTTGGCGGGCTCGACCAGCCCCATCGCCGCCACTTGCGGCTGCGCCAGCGCCTCGCTCGCGCGCAGCACCGGAGCGGCGGGCACGCGCGCGGCGCCCAACTCGGCGATTGCGTCCGCGCTGCTGCGTTGGCTGCACCAATCCTGCATGATGACGCTCAGCGCCTCGCCATTGTCGCCGCGCAAGATGTCGCTGGCATAGAGCGGATCATCGACCAGCTCGGAACGCCCAACCAGATTCGCCCAGCGGGCAAAGATGCCGCCGCCGACGATCTGGGTCACGATCCACCCGTCGCGGGTGCGGAAGACGTCGGTCGGTCCCGAGCTATAACTGCGGTTGCCGATCGGCTGGCGCTCGATGCCGTTGAGCGCATGGTCAATCGCCAGCGCGTTGGAAAAAGCCAGCGCGGTGCCGAGCAGCGACCCGGAAACGCACTGCCCCCGCCCTGTCGTCTCACGCTCGCGCAGCGCCAGCATGACGCCGAAGGCCGTGTGCAGCGCGGTACCGAAATCGACATAATTGACCTGCGCGCGATACGGCTGATCGGGCGTCCCGGTCAGATGCACCGCCCCCGACATCGCCTGCCCGACCGCGTCAAAGCCGACATTCTGCGCCAGCGGTCCCTCGCTGCCAAACGCCGACACGGTGGCCAGGATGATGCGCGGATTGATTGCCGACAGGGTGTCAAAATCCAGCCCTATCTTGGTCAACGCGGCGTGCGGCAGGTTGGCAACAACGACGTCGGCAGTCTCGACCAGCCGCCGCACGATCTCGCGGCCTTCGGGACTCCCCGGTTTCAGCGTCAGACAACGCTTGCCGCGGTTCATCTGCATAAACATCGCGCCCGAACCATCGTCGGCAACCGGCACCGTGTAGCGATCGTCATTGCCGCCCGGAGCTTCGATGCGGATGACGTCGGCGCCATAATCGCCGAGCAGCACCGCGCAATAGGGTCCGGCGATATAGCGCCCGAAATCGAGGACTCGTATTCCTTTGAGCGGCACGCCTTGCTCTCCCGGTACTGTTCTTTCGACCGCGCTAGCAGTCGCTCGTCGACGCTGCCAGTTCTTCGTCGAAACCTGTCGCTTGCATGTTCGTTAGAGGGTCATATGGTCGGCAGATAATTTCAAACGGGGATAATGATATGGCGCGCTTCGCTCTCGCCCTTGCAGCGACTTTGGCTTGTTCGACTTCGGTTTTTGCTCAGCAGGCGGCGCCAACGCCCGCCGCCGACGCCAAGCCGGAGAAATGGGACGTCAATGCGCCCCCCGGCATGACGACGCGCAAGGTGCCGATCACGGTCGACGAAGGCAGCTGGATGAACATTGACGTTGCGCCCGACGGACGCACGATCTCCTTCGACTTGCTCGGCGACATTTACACGATGCCGATCGAAGGTGGCACGCCGACGCGCATCGCCGAGGGGCTGGCGTTCGAGCATCAGCCGCGCTTTTCGCCGGACGGCAAGCGCATCGCGTTCGTGTCCGACCGCGCCGGCGGCGACAATATCTGGCTGATGAACCGCGACGGCAGCGGCAAGGTACAGCTGAGCAAGGAGGACTTCCGCCTGCTCAACCAACCGAGCTGGAGTCCCGACGGCCAGTTCATCGTTGCCAAGAAACATTTCACCACCGGCCGGTCGCTCGGTACCGGCGAGGTGTGGATGTACCATGTGTCGGGCGGTGCAGGGGTGCCGCTTGTCAAAAAGCCGAATGAACGCCACCAGAAAGAACTGGGCGAGCCGATCTTCGCGGCCGACGGCAAGAGCGTGTTCTACACTCGCAACGTGACGGCCGGGCCGATCTTTGAATATGCACAGGACAGCAACACCGACCTGTTCCACATCGAACGCTATGATCTGCAGGGCGCCAAGGTCAGCACGGCGGCGTCGGGCGCCGGTGGCGCTGTGCGCCCCACCCCCTCACCCGACGGCAAATATCTGGCCTTCGTCCGCCGCGAGGCGGCGCAGTCGAAACTGTACGTCAAAGACCTCGCGTCGGGCACCGAGCGCAAGGTATATGACGCGCTCGACCAGGATGTGCAGGAAACCTGGGCGGTCACCGGCGTCTATCCCAACATGGCATGGACCCCCGACAGCCGCGACATTGTGTTCTGGGCGGGCGGCAAGCTCCGCCGTGTAAGCGGTCAGGGCGGCGAAGCGCGCGTCATTCCGTTCAGCATCAACGACGACCGCGTGATCATCGACGCCACCCATCCAGCGGTCGAGGTCGCCCCCGACAGCTTCACGACGCAAATGCCGCGCTGGGCCGAAGTGTCGCCCGACGGGCGCAGTGTCGTCTTCGAAACGCTCGGCAAGCTCTACATCAAGCCCGCCAGCGGCGGCACCGCGCGGCGGCTGACTGCCGCCAAGGACGACGCGATGGAGGCGTGGCCAAGCTGGTCGCGCGATGGCAAGTCGCTCGTCTTTGTGCGCTGGACCGACAGCGGCATGGGGGAGATTCACACCATCGGTGCGGGCGGCGGCGCGTCGCGCAAGGTGACGAGCGTCCCCGGCCTCTATGCCGAACCGCGCTTCTCGCCCGACGGCAAGACGATCGTGTTCGAACGGCGCCGCGGCGGCGGGCTCACCTCGACACGCTGGAGCGAAGATCCCGGCGTCTATCGCATCGCTGCGACCGGCGGCACGGCAGAGCGGGTGAACGCCGACGGCGCCAAGCCGCAATATGGCGCGACCAGCGACCGCATCTTCATGGTCACCGCAGGAGACGGCAAGAGCCAGCTCGTCAGTACCGACCTCAGCGGTCAAGATAAGCGCACCCACGCCAATGGCGAACTGGTCAGCGATTATGAAATTTCGCCCGACGGGCGCACGCTGGCCTTCCGCCAGAACTACGACGCCTATGTGACCCCGCTGATGCCCGGCGGGCAGGATATCGCGCTTGAAACCAAGAGTGGCGCGCTGCCGGTCACCCGGGTTAGCGGTAGCGGGGCGGAGTATGTCCACTGGTCCGGCGGTGGCCGCCGCCTCCACTGGAGCCGCGGCGCGACGCTGTTCAGTGCCGACCTTGCCAGCCTGTTCACCAACGCGCCCGCGGACGAGAAGGCACCGAAGTTCACGCCGCCAACGGGAGGGGTTTCGCTCGCGATGACGCAGGCGGCGTCGAAACGACGCGGCACCGTCGTCATCACCGGTGCGCGGATCGTCACGATGGCCGGGGCGGACGCCGGCATCATCGACAATGGCGCGATCGTTATCGAGGGCGACCGGATCACCGCGGTCGGGCCGCTGGCGTCGATCAGTGTTCCTGCGGGCTCGGTCACGGTCGATGCGACGGGCAAGACGATCGTCCCCGGCTTCGTCGATGCGCACGCCCATGGTGCGCACGGCGACGACGAGCTGGTGCCGCAGCAGAACTGGTCCGAAATCGTCAACCTCGCGATGGGGACGACCACCAGCCACAACCCGTCGTCGCGCGCATCCGAAATCTTCGTGTCGTCCGAAATGCAGCGTGCCGGATTGATCCTCGCGCCGCGTATCTTTTCCACCGGGGAGATCATCTATGGCGCCAAGGCGGCGGGGGTCTATGCCGAGATCAACGGCTATGACGACGCGCTCGCCCATATCCGCCGTCTGAAGGCGCAGGGCGCGCATAGCGTCAAAAACTACAACCAGCCGCGCCGCGATCAGCGCCAGATGGTCGTCAAGGCAGCGCAGGCCGAGGGAATGCTCGTCGTGCCCGAAGGCGGCTCGCTTTACACGATGGACGTGTCGCTGATCCAGGACGGCAATTCGACGGTCGAGCATAACATCCCGCTCCACACCTTCTACAAGGATCTGGTGCAGTTGTGGGGGCAGACGCAGGTCGATTACACCCCGACACTGGTCGTCACCTATGGTGGCCCCGCGGGCGATCCTTATTGGCGCGCGCACACCAATGTGTGGGAGCATCCGATCCTGACAAAACATATCCCGCCCGCGCAGCTGGCGGCGAACAACAAGCGCCGCACGATCGCGCCCGAGGGTGATTATGTCGACGATGATTCGGCGCGCGAAGCGGGCAAGATCGCGGCGGCGGGCCGAATGGTTTCGATCGGCGCGCACGGGCAGCAATCGGGGCTCGGAGCGCATTGGGAAATCTGGTCGTTCGTGCGCGGCGGGTGGAGCAATATCGACGCGTTGCGCGCCGCGACGATCATGCCTGCCACCTCGCTGGGCTATGGCAAGGATGTCGGGTCGCTCGAAGCGGGCAAACTCGCCGACCTGCTGATTCTCGACGCCGACCCGACGCAGGACATCCGCAACACCGAACGCATCCACCGCGTCATGCTCGGCGGGCGGCTTTACGATCCGCTGACGATGAACGAAGTGGCGACGGGCAACCGTAAGCGCGCCGCCTATTGGTGGGAAGCAGAAAAGCCCTAAGCCCCCCTTTGTCACCCCGGCGTAGGCCGGGGTCTCGCCGTTGCGTAATAACGCGACGTGGAGAGCCCGGCATACGCCGGGATGACGCAATTCTGAGAAGGTTTGTGACTAGAGGGTTGCAAGCGTGGCGGACCGCCGCTAGGGGCGTCACCTCTCAGCGAGGAGAGTTGGCTGAGTGGTCGAAAGCGTCGCACTCGAAATGCGAAGTGCCGGCAACGGTACCGAGGGTTCGAATCCCTCACTCTCCTCCATTTTCCCCCTGATCTGACCACCAGCGGGCAGCCGCCCCGCGCCACCGCCGGGACGGCTGACAATCCCTAGATGCTTATTCCAGGCAGCGAAGGCGCCGTCAGCGATGCGACGATCGCACCGACGATCAGGAACAGCACGATCGCGACGATGATCACGACCACCGTGTAACCCATCGCCTTGTCCTGCGGCACTTTCATCAAAATGGGCAGCCCGAGATATAGCAGATAGAGGCTGTAGAGGCCGAGCAGCCCCAGAATGGCGAGCGCCGGGATCAGACCGAATATGCCGGCGAGCCAGCCTGCCGTTGCCGAATAGGCCGCGACCTTTAGCGCCTGAACCTGATTCTTCTGCCCGCCAAAATTCGGCGCCAGCCCGTCGATCACCAGCGCAAGGGCAAAGACTGTCGCCAGCGCCAGCCCATAGGACAATATCGCCGAAACCAGGGCGGTACCGATCGGCGGGTGGAAGTTGATGCCAAATGCGCCGTAACCAAAAACCTGCCCGCCGACGAACTGGGCGATTGGCCCGATCGCGGCCAGAACCAGTACATAAGGCATGTAAATCGACTGCGTCGTCGCGGGTTCGGCATCGATAGCGACCCACGTCTCTTTGGGTTTGAGGATGATGTTCTTGGCCCGCTCGATAATGCCCGATGCGGGGCTTGGCGGGGGTGTCGGGTTGCTCGTTGGTATCTCGTTCATGCTATGCCTTTCCCTGTTGCAATCAACACGGCCCGCAATCCAGCCCGGTACAACCGGCGGCCGAGCAAGCAAGATAGCTCGGCGTGCGTCATCGTCTGTAACGCCTATCACAGCCGGGATTCGACCCACCGGCGGGCAACCGAGTGTAACAGGGTTGAAACAGCAGGGAATAGCCATAGATTAGACGCATGATTTCCGAATCCTCCTCCGAGCGTCCCGCAGCCGTCACCGCACCTTTGATCGGCGCCGCCAGCTTTGCGCCGGGCGACATCGTGCGCCACCGCATGTTCGATTTTCGCGGGGTCGTGTTCGACATCGACCCGGTATTCGCCAACAGCGACGAATGGTATGAGGCGATCCCGGAGGAAATCCGTCCGGCGAAAGAACAGCCCTATTACCACCTGCTCGCCGAAAACGGCGATTCTTCCTATATTGCATACGTCAGCCAACAGAATCTGGTCCCCGACGCCGAAGGTGGACCGATCGACCATCCGCAGATCGAGGCGATGTTCGAGGGGCTGGACGACGGCCGATACCGCGTCCGCGCCATTCATCGCCACTAAGCAAGCGGGTTCAAGCCTTCAGTTTCCAGCCCGACGCGAGCAAGCGATAGGTCAACAATCCCAGCGCGATATTGACCCCGACCAGCACCAGGATCGCGGTCAGAATCGGGTTGACGATCGTCGAATCCACCGTGCCGATGAAGCCGTAGCGAAAGCCCATGATCGCATAATAGACGGGGTTGCCGTGCGCGACGGTCTGGAACCAGGGCGCCAGCCGGTCGACCGAGTAGAAAGTCCCCGAGAGCAAAGCGAGCGGCGTCACGACAAAGTTGGTCACCGCCGCGGCATGATCGAACTTTTCCGCCCAGACCGAGGTGATTAGACCGAGGAAACCGAGCATGGAGGCGCCGAGCACGCCGAACACCACCACTGCCCACAAATGATCGGGCATGACACTGACCCCAGGCCACAGCGACATCGCGAGCCATAGCGCGAGGCCAACAAGCAGAGCGCGCGTGATTGCAGCACCAACCAGCGCGATAATCAGTTCGCCGACCGCGAGCGGCGGCATCAGATAATCGACGATCGTTCCCTGGATCTTGCCAACGAGCAGCGAAAAGCTGGCATTCGCAAAGCTGTTTTGCAGCATCGCCATCATGATGAGCCCCGGCGCGATGAAATCGGCAAAGGGAACCCCGATGACTTCGCGCCCCGCGCCGCCGAGCGCAACGGTGAAAATGACGAGGAACAGAAGCGTTGTGATCGCGGGTGCCCAGATTGTTTGCAGCTGCACCTTGAAAAACCGCCGCACCTCCTTGACATATAGCGCCTGCATGCCGGGCACGTTGAGCGTCCGGATGTGCGGCACTCCCGGTTCGGCAAAGGGCGGGGTTGCCGCGAATTTGCTCGAGTCGGGTCGCGAAATTTGGGGCTGGTCGTTCATGGCGTTCTCGCCTATCGCCTCCCCGATCTTACCGCAAGCTGGGCAGTGGCGCCGGTCCGCAAGGATCGCATCGATAACCGCGACATAGCCCGCGGCGTGGAATGATAAGGAATAGAATATGTCTTGGACCGATGAGCGCATCGAAAGCCTGCGCACCATGTGGGAAAAAGGGCTGACCGCCAGCCAGATCGCCGACGAACTTGGCGGCGTCAGCCGGAATGCGGTGATCGGCAAGGCGCATCGCCTCGGCCTGAAATCGCGCCCGTCGCCGGTGAAAGCGACCGATAAGGTCAAGCCTGCCAAGGCGGCGGCTCCTGCTGCACCGAAGGCAGTTGCCCCCGCCGCGGCCCCGCGCGCCGCAGCGCCTATCGCGCCGCGCCCTGTCGCCCCTACCCCGCCAAGGTCTGAAGCGCGCCCGACGGTCGACACGCCGACCGCCGACGGTTCGGTCGGTGAGCAGATTCCCAAGGCTGATCAGCCGCGTATCGTCTCGATCGGCCCCGGCGGCTTCATCCGTCAGGGACCGGGCGACCAGCAGGCGCCGATCCCGCCCGCGCCGCCGCGCCGCCTAGTTCCCGCCAAACCGAGCCCGGAGATCGCCGACAAGACGACCTTGCTCGATCTCAACGATCGCATCTGCCGCTGGCCGATGGGGCATCCGGGCGAGCCCGACTTCCATTTTTGCGGTCAGGCCGTGAATCCCGGCTTCCCCTATTGCGTCGAGCATTGCGGGCGTGCCTATCAGGCGCAGCTGCCGCGCGGCACGCGCCGTCCGCCGCCGCCACCGCCGTTCGGAGGCCCCCGAGTTCGCTAAGGCGCGTTCGGTGAGGCCGTTCGCGCAGGAGTTTGAATTCGCACGCGCGCTCGGCCTGCAAATGGTCGAGCGCGGCGACGGGCGCTGCACCATGGCGATCGACGTCAATCCGCAGCAGCATTTCAGCCCGCAAGGCGCTGCGCATGGCGGCGTCGCCTACTCGCTCGCCGACACCGCGATGGGTGGGGCGCTGACCAGCCTGCTCGACGCCGATCAATGGTGCGCAACGCTGGAAATCAAGTTCAACTACCACGTTCGCGTCGGCGAAGGACGTCTGACCTGCGAGGCGGCGGTGCTGCATCGCGGAAAGCGCGTCGCCAATATCGACGCCAAGCTCTATCAGGACGGTCGCCTGGTCAGCAGCGCCAACGGGAACTTCGCGATCTTCGCCGCGCCATCCACCAAATAGCCGAAAGGCGCCGGATCCTGCGATCCGACGCCTTCCAATTGCTGCTTCTGCAAGTGTTTAGAAGCGGAAGCTGAGGGTCCCGCGCACGCTGTGGGTGCGGAAATTATCGCTGCTGCGCTTCATATCGGTGCCGCCTCCATTGAGCAGGAATGGATTGGTCGGCGGCGCGGTGCCGGCGCCGACGTTGACGACAAAATCATCGTCCTTGATGTCGGTGTAGAGATATTCCAGGCCGACAGCGATGTTGTTGGTTACCATCACCTCGGCGCCGCCGCCTGCGGTATAGCCCCAGCCGTGCGTCTTGCCATTATCGGCAAAGCTGTTGGCGCCGTTGCTCGTCGAGAAGCGGTTGTCGAGGCGCGCATAGGCACCGCCACCCGTCACATAGAACAGGGCGCCGCCACCGGGCGTGTAACCGGCGCGCAGGCGGGCGTTGGCCTGGTAGTCGGCTTCACGGCTGAAGGTGTAACTCGCCGGCGTGGTCGAGAAAGCCGTGACGCTGTCGCGGGCGACGCTACGGCCGCCCTCGATCACTGCGCCGAGGACGAAGTTGCCCATGCGCTTATCGAAACCCAGACGACCGAAATATTCCGGCCCATCCTTGTCGTTGCGGCAGTTCAAGTTGGCACTGCTGGTGGCCGCGCCGTTACAGAAACCGGTCGAGAAAGCGTTGGCGCCGCCAACGGTGGTGACCTGGTCACCATAGGTGCCATCACGATTGGTATCGAACACTACGGTTTCGCCGCGGTCGCTGCCTTGTAGCGTACCGCCGCCACCGATGCTGATGTAAGGACCGTCAAAATCCTGCGACGGGTCGCGGTCTTGTGCGAAAGCCGGGACGGCAACAGTGCTGGCCGCCAATACGGCGAGGAGAGAGAGAGTTTTCATTTTTTACTCCGCTTTTTGAATGACTTTTTAGTCACCGGCCAAACCCGGTCTCCTCCGCTAAAGTTCCACCCGTGCATGAAAATAGGATGAGCCGAGCGGCGATTGCGACGGCCGCAGCCGCGAAAAACCGCGCTTGCCAGCGGGCTTTCCCGCCCCCTATAGCCACAGCATGAGTCACGATTTGTTCGACGCCGCGACCCCGGCCACCGAGAGCTATAACGCTTCGCAGATCGAGGTGCTGGAGGGTCTGGAGCCCGTCCGGCGACGCCCCGGCATGTATATCGGCGGCACCGACGAACGCGCCCTGCACCACCTCGCCGCCGAAGTGATCGACAACAGCATGGACGAAGCGGTGGCGGGGCACGCGAACCGTATCGAAGTCACGCTTGATGTCGGCAACCGGCTGACCGTCACCGACAACGGCCGCGGCATCCCGGTCGACCCGCACCCGAAATTCCCCGGTAAATCGGCGCTCGAGGTCATCATGACCACGCTGCATTCGGGCGGCAAGTTCGAGGGCAAGGCCTATGCGACGTCGGGCGGCCTGCATGGCGTCGGGATCAGCGTCGTCAATGCCTTGTCGATCGACACCGAAATCGAGGTGGCGCGCAGCAAATTGCTCTATCGTCAGCGCTTCGCCCGCGGCGCCCCGGTCGGCGGGCTCGAAGAACTTGGCCCCACGCCTAACCGCCGCGGTACCAGCGTGTCCTTCGTTCCCGACCCTGAAATTTTTGGCGATCATCAGCGTTTCAAGCCGCAGCGCCTCTACCGGATGGCGCGGTCAAAGGCCTATTTGTTCGCGGGGGTCGAAATCCGCTGGAAATGCGCGCCCGAGCTGATCGGTGACGACACGCCTGCCGAGGCGACGTTCCAATTCCCAGGCGGGCTCGCCGACCATCTGAAGGAACAGATCGGCACCCGCGAATGCGCGACCGCTGAACCGTTCATCGGCCGCCAGGATTTTCCCGGCGACCAAGGCCGCGCCGAATGGGCGATCGCATGGCCTTTGTGGTCCGACGGATCGTACAGCTGGTATTGTAACACCATCCCGACCCCCGCCGGCGGGTCGCACGAAGCGGGGCTGCGCTCGGCGCTGACCAAAGGGTTGCGCGGCTTTGGTGAACTGATCGGGCAGAAGAAGGCGGCGCAGATCACTGCTGAGGATGTGTTCAATGGTGGCGAGATGATGCTGTCGGTGTTCATCCGCGACCCGCAGTTCCAAAGTCAGACCAAGGATCGCCTGTCGAGCCCCGAAGCCACCCGCTTCGTGGAAAACGCGGTGCGCGACCATTTCGACCATTTCCTGTCGGACAATATGGACCGTGGCCGCGCCCTGCTTGGGCTGATCCTCGATCGCATGGACGAGCGGCTGAAACGCAAGGCCGAGCGCGAGGTCAAGCGCAAGACCGCGACCAGCGGTCGTAAACTGCGTCTTCCTGGCAAGCTCACAGACTGTGCCAATGACGGCCCCGAAGGCACGGAATTATTTATAGTCGAAGGCGACAGCGCCGGAGGCAGCGCCAAACAGGCGCGCAACCGCAAAACGCAGGCGATCCTGCCGATCCGCGGCAAGATTCTGAATGTCGCGAGCGCCAGCAACGACAAGATCCGCGCCAATCAGGAAATCGCCGATCTGGCGCTCGCGCTCGGCTGCGGGATGCGAAAGGATTGCGACGCCGATCGGCTGCGTTACGAAAAAATCGTGATTATGACCGATGCCGACGTCGATGGCGCGCATATTGCGACCTTGCTGATGACCTTTTTCTTTCAGGAAATGCCCGACATCGTCCGAAAGGGGCATGTCTATCTAGCGCAACCGCCGCTCTATCGCATCACGTCGGGCAACACCTCGGTCTATGCCCGCGACGATGCGCATCGCGCCGAGATCGAAGCCAAGCAATTCAAGGGCAAGAAGGTCGATGTCGGACGCTTCAAGGGGTTGGGAGAAATGAATCCTAACCAATTGAAGGAAACGACGATGGACCCAGCAACGCGCTCGATGCTCCGCGTCACGCTGCCGCAGGAATATGAGGAGCGCCACCTCGTCAAGGATCTGGTCGACCGGCTAATGGGCAAGCATCCTGAGCACCGCTTCCAGTTCATCCAGGCGAACGCGGCGACACTCGACGAAGCGGCGATCGACGCTTAATATCGGGCGAGTTCATCGATCGAGGGGGGTATTCATGATCCGCAAACCCGTTCTCGCCGTGCTCCTGCTGGCGCTGTCGCTTTCTGGCGCGCCGGTCGCGGCGCAGTCCCCCGAAATGCAGGCCGCGACCACAACGGGCTTCGATCGCCGCGCGGCGCAGCTTGTCGATTTGCTCAACGGTGAAATCGCCTATGCCGACTATTTCGACCCAACCTTTCAAGCCGCGCTTCCCGAGGCGCAGTTCAAAGCGATGACCGCCAGCCTGATCGCGCAATATGGCAAGCCGTTGGCGGTCGAGAAGCCGGTATCGACCGACGGCCGTTCCGGTTCGCTGTCGCTGCGGTTCGAAAAGGGCATTGCGGCGGTGCTGCTCGACGTTAGTGCGGCTGCCGATGGCCGGGTGATCGGCCTGCGGCTCACCGGCTTCGAGGCAGCGGACGATAGTTTCGCCAAGGTAGCCACGGAAATCGCCGCTTTGCCCGGCGCGACCGGATTTCTGGTCGCGGAGCTCGACGACGCTACAATCCGCCCGCTTGCCGCGGCCAATACAGACCGGCAATTCGCAGTCGGTTCGACTTTCAAGCTCTACATCCTCGACGAACTGGCGGCGCAGGTAGCGGCGAAGAAGCGCCGCTGGTCCGACGTTGTGCCATTGTCACACCTCAGTTTTTCGTCGACGGGTACCGCAAACTGGGCGAAGGACACCCCGGTAACGCTGCAAAGCCTCGCTAACTGGATGATTTCGGTCAGCGATAATAGCGCCACCGATACGCTGATCCATGTGCTCGGGCGCGAGTCGATCGAAGCGCGGATGCGCGCCGCGGGGCATAGCGTGCCGTCGCGCAATATCCCGTTCCTGACGACGGTCGAAGCCTTTGCGCTCAAGGGGAATAATTTCGAAAGCGAGCGCACCGCCTTTATCGCGGGCGACGACGCGGCGCAGCGCAAGCTGATCGACGCCAATAAGAGCCGCCTGACTCTCGCCAATGTTGACGGCGTGAGCTTTGCGGGCGGTCCGCGCTTTATCGACACTCTCGAATGGTTCGCCAGCCCCAACGACGTCGCACGGTTGATGATCGACCTGCGCAACCGCAATTCACCCACAGCCATGTCTGCGATGGCGATCAATCCGGGTGTAAACCCCGGCGCGACCAGGGATTGGACGTGGCTCGGCTACAAGGGCGGGTCCGAACTCGGAGTGATTTCGATGAGCCTGCTCGGCCAGCGCAAGTCCGACAGCAAATGGTTTGTCGTCACCGCGAGCTGGAACAACCCGGCGGCACCAGTGGCCACCGACACGCTCGTCGGATTGGTCACACGATTGCTGGCGCTGGCGGCGAAATAGCCGCTTGCAGTGCAATGTTTACGCCGTCAACGCGGCAACCAGCGCCTTGACCTTGGCCTGCCGCCATTGCGGCGTCGGCGCGACCAGCCAATAGCCGCGCTTCACCGCCATCGCATCGCCAATCTGCCGCACGCGCCC
Organism: Sphingopyxis bauzanensis; assembly: GCF_002205675.1. Lineage (GTDB taxonomy): Bacteria > Pseudomonadota > Alphaproteobacteria > Sphingomonadales > Sphingomonadaceae > Sphingopyxis > Sphingopyxis bauzanensis. The sequence goes on from NZ_NISK01000003.1 coordinate 431,760, forward strand.
CGACGCAATGTCCGCCTCGGCCAGCATCGCCGGGACATTGGCTTGGCCCAGCCCGTTGGCCGCCGCGTCGATCGCGAGGCCCGCATCGCCCAGCCGCAGCGCGGGCTCACCGTCGGCGACGGGGCAACCCGGCCAGGCGATGCGCGTGTCGCTGGCACTGCCCGGCCCAGCAACGGTCACCATCAGCGGCTCGGATAGCGCCACGCCTTCATGGTCACCGACACCGTCGGACCAGAAGATCGCGAGATCCAGATTGGCCTCGGTAAAATCGATGCCGCCGTCGGCCGACACCAAAGTAAAGCGCACATCGGGCGCCTGCTGGCTGTAGCGCGCCAACCGCGGCGCCAGCCATTTGGCGGTGAGGTCTCGCGGCGCGGCGATGGTCAGCGACTGCGACGATTGCCCCGCCTGCATCGCGCGCACCGATTCTTCGAATTGCAGGAACCCCTGCCGCAGCGCATCAAGCCCCGCGTCGGCCTCACCCGTCAGTTCCAGTCCCTTGGGCGTCCGGCGGAACAGGACGACGCCCAGCATATCCTCGAGCGCGCGAATCTGCTGTCCGACCGCGGCAGGCGTGACCGCCAGCTCGTCGGCGGCACGCGTGAAGCTGAGGTGCCGAGCTGCAGCGTCGAACACGCGCAAGGCGTTCAGTGGCAGGTGGGTGCGCTTCATGCCGCGGTCGCAGGCGCCACGAGTGGGAAATGCGGGATAGCGATCAGCATCTCCGACCCGTCGCCAAGCTCCATCGTGTAGCTACCCACCATCGACCCTTCCGGGGTCGGGAGCGGGCAGCCCGAGACATAATCATAGGCGCCGCCGGGCGCGATCAGCGGTTGCTCGCCGACAACGCCTTCGCCCTCGACTTCGCTGATCTGGCCGCGGCCATCGCTGATCCGCCAGTGGCGGCTGATCAGCTGCACCGCGACATCGCCATGATTTTCGATCCGGACATGATAGGCCCAGAACCAGCGACCCAGCGCCGGATGCGACTGTTCGGGCAGATAGCTGACCGACACGCGCACGGTGACGGGGCCGGTGCTCTCGGCAAAGGGAAAGAAGGAGTCGATCATCACGCGGCCAAGGTCGCTCAAAGCCCGACCCTGGTCAATGCCTGGTCCAGATCGGCGATCAGATCGCGCGGATCCTCCAGCCCGATGTTGATCCGCAGCATCCCCTCGACCACCCCCATATCGGCGCGCGCTTCGGCGCTGACGCTATAGTGGGTGGTCGATGCGGGGTGGCAGCACAGGCTGCGCGAATCGCCGATATTGTTCGAAATATCGACCAGCTCGAGCGCATTGAGCAGCGCCATCGCCTGCTTGCGGTCCTCGAGAATGAACGAGAAGATCGGTCCGCACGCCTCCATCTGGCTCATCGCCAGATTATGTTGCGGATGGCTGGCGAGGCCGGGATGCAGGATGCGCGGCACGCGCTTTTCGACAAACTTGCCGACCGCGAGCGCATTTTCCGACTGTCGCCGCGCCCGCAGGTCGAGCGTTTCAAGGCCTTTGAGAACCACCCACGCGTTGAACGGCGACAGGTTTGGCCCGGTGTTGCGCTGGAATGGCAGCAGCACGTCGTTGATGAATTTCTCGGTACCGCACACCGCGCCGGCGAGCACGCGCCCCTGCCCTTCCATCAGCTTGGTCGCCGAATAGGCGACGACGTCGGCGCCATAACCCATCGGCCGCTGGAGCACCGCGGTCGCGAACGCATTGTCGACGACCGATGTGATGCCGTGCGCCCGAGCGACACCGCAGACATGCTTCATGTCGACGATGTCCATCGTCGGATTGGCCGGGGTTTCAAAGAAGAACACCTTGGTGTTTGGCTGGATCGCGCGTTCCCACGCATCATTGTCGCGCCCGTCGATCACGGTCGTTTCGATGCCAAAGCGCGGGCACAGCTGGTCGACCAGCCAGCGGCACGAGCCAAACGCTGCCTTGGCCGCTACGATATGATCGCCAGCCGACAGCTGGCACAGCAACGCGGTGGTCATCGCCGCCATGCCCGTCGCCTGCGTCCGGCACGCTTCGGCGCCCTCCATCAGTGCGATGCGTTCCTCGAGCATCGCGACGGTCGGGTTCTGGAGCCGCGAATAGGTCATGCCCTGCGCTTCACCGGCAAAACGCGCCGCGACCGTCTCGGCGTCGTCATAAGTATAGCCCGAGGTGAGGAACAGCGCCTCCGACGTCTCGCCATGTTCGCTGCGCCAGGTGCCGCCGCGCACCGCCTGCGTCGCAGGGTGCCAGTGGCGCGTGGTGTTGCGATCGAAACCCGTGGTCTTTTTCATCTCGTCTATCCGTTCAAAGCCGCAACAACCGCGTCACCCAGCGCCGCCGTTCCCATATGTCCGCCCAGATCGGCACCACGGCAGCCATCAGCGAGCACCTGCGCGACTGCCGCCTCGATCCGCACCGCGCTCGCCTCGTCGCCGCCCGAATGGCGCAGCAGCATCGCGAGCGACAGGATCATCGCCAGCGGATTAGCAACACCCTGCCCCGCAATGTCGGGCGCGCTGCCGTGGATCGGCTCATACAGCCCTTGCGTGCTTTCGCTGAGCGATGCCGACGCGAGCAGGCCGATCGACCCGACGCACATCGACGCCTGATCGGACAATATGTCGCCGAACAGATTGCCGGTGACGACGACGTCGAACTGGCCGGGGTTGCGAACCAGCTGCATCGCGGCATTGTCGACATACATATGGCTGAGCGTGACGTCGGGATAGTCGGCCGCAACCTCGATCACTACGTCGCGCCACAGCTGCGACGTTTCCAGTACATTTGCCTTGTCGACCGAACACAGCCGCCCGCGCCGCCCCTGCGCCGCACGGAACGCGACATGCGCGATCCGGCGCACTTCGTTCTCGCTATACGCCATGATGTCATAGCCTTCGCGCTGCCCATCGGCGGTCGTGCGCGTCCCCTTTTCGCCGAAATAGACGTCGCCGTTGAGTTCGCGCACGATCAGCAGGTCGATTGCCGACGCGACTTCAGGACGCAGCGCCGAGCTGTCTTCCAGCCCGGCGAACATTTTGGCGGGGCGGAGATTGGCAAACAGGCCAAGTTCGGCGCGGAGGCCCAGGATCGCCTGCTCAGGACGCAAATGGCGCTCGACATTGTCGAAGCGCGGATCGCCGACGGCGCCGAACAGGATCGCGTCGGCCGCTTTCGCCTTCGCCAGTGTCTCGGGCGGCAGCGGATGGCCGGCCGCGGCATACGCCGCCCCGCCGACCAGCGCGCGATCGAGCGTCACCGGCAGCGCGAGCGCCGTCAGCACCTTCTCGGCCTCAACCATGATCTCTGGACCGATACCGTCGCCAGCCAGCAGCAGGATTTTCAACTTGTCGCCCTTTCGTGTCTCGCCCGCCGCTTAGACAGCAGCGGCGCGTCACGCAACCGCCCTGCCCAGCCGATCGATCAATCGCGCGCGCACCGCCAGCAAATCGCGCGCGCGGCCGTCGAGCAGGTCGCGGTCGATGAAATGCCCGGTAATTGCCAGTCCGTCGATGACATCGCCCAGCGACGTGCTGGCATCGGCGCCGCGCAGGAATGGCGGCAGGCGCAGCAATCGCTCCTCATAGCCCGCCGCAGCGGCCAAGCTCACCGCGCCGCCCGATTTGGGACTGACGAACGCCAAATCGCTCGCCGCTCCCGTCACCACACATTCGTCGAGATCAAGCCCGAACCCCAGTTCGGCGAGCAACAGCAATTCATAGCGCGCCAGCGCCGCCGCCCATTGCCGCGCCGACGATGCAACGCCGATCGCGTCGAGCAACCCGGACAGCGCCGAATAGAGCGCCGGATAGGGCTGATTTTCGGGCAGGATCGTCGCGGTGACGCTGGTTACCCAGTCGATCGCCGCCGCCGCCAGCGGTTCGGCAAGCAGCGGCGCGCGGCTCGCGAGCAGTTCGGCGGTGGCACTCGCCAATTGCTCGTCGGTGCGTGCGCGCAGTTCGAGCGCGATCAGATTTCCAGCCATCAAGATCGGGCGCAACCGCGTCGACCGCCCGCCGCGTACATAGCCCGCGACCAGCCCCGCCTCCTCGGTCAGCGCGCGCAATATCGACCCATGCTCGCCATGCGCGCGGACCGCGCAGACGATGGCGGGGGCGGTCAGGCTGGCCACAGCACCAGCTGCGTCTGCGTCACGAGCGCGACATCGGCGCCATCCTCGGTGGCGATGCGCGTCTGCCACACCGACACGCGCTTGCCGATCTTCACTGGCGTCGCTTCGGCGACCAACACCGATCCGACCGGCCCGGCGCCGAGGAAATTGGTCTTGCTCTCGATCGTCGTCGTCCCGCTCGCCCCCTCGGGCAGCGTCAGAAACGCCCCGACCGCGCCCAGGCAATCGGCAAACGCCATGATGGCGCCGCCATGGACGATCCCACCCGCGGTGCAGATGTCGGGGCGCACGGCAAGCTTGCCGGCGACGCGGTCTTTGCTGCCTTCATGGATGGTCACGCCGAGCGTGGCGGCCAAGGGCATCATCGCGGCGAAATCCATATATGCTCTCCTCACCCTATGAGCCCTCCCCTTCAGAAGAGGGCAGCGAGACTTACCAGCTTGCTGGCTAGTCGCAGCGGGTGGGGTCCATCGACCTTGCGCAAGGTCGATAGACCCCACCCCAACCCATCCCCTGAAGGGGAGGGGCTAAATATTCTCACCGCCCCGCATGATAGAAATCATGCACCGCCTGCGCCACCGCCGCGCTCACGCCCGGCGCCTTCTGCAAATCCTCCAAACTCGCCCCGCGCACCGCGCGCGCCGTGCCGAAGTGCATCAGCAGTGCCTTTTTCCGCGACGGACCGATGCCCGGCACCTCGTCGAGTGGCGACGATCCCAGCGCCTTCGATCGCTTCGCCCGGTGCGCGCCGATCGCAAAGCGGTGCGCCTCGTCGCGCAGTCGCTGGATATAGAAAAGCGCCGCATTGTTCGGTGGCAGCGTGAACTCGCGCCCGTCGGGCCAGTGAAATGTCTCGCGCCCGGCGTTGCGATCCGGTCCTTTGGCGACCCCGACGAAAGGCAGATCGTCGATCCCCAGCTCGGCGAACACCCCCGCAACCGCCGACACCTGTCCCTTGCCGCCATCGATCAGCACCAGGTCGGGCCATTCGCCCTTCGTGCGCTCAGGGTCTTCTTCGAGCGCGCGCGCAAAGCGGCGCTGGAACACTTCGCGCATCATCGCGAAATCGTCGCCCGGCATCGTCTCGGCGCGCTTGATATTGAACTTGCGGTATGCGCCCTTGATCCAGCCCTCCGGCCCCGCGACCACCATTGCGCCGAGCGCATTGGTGCCCTGGATATGGCTGTTGTCGTAAATCTCGATCCGCTGCGGCGGGTTCTCCAGATCGAACAGCTCAGCGAGCTCGCGGCCCAGCTTGGCCTGCGAGCTGCTCTCCGCAAGCCGCCGGTCGAGCTCTTCGCCTGCGTTGCGGACCGCCTGTTCGAGCAGGCGGCGGCGGTTGCCGCGCTGTGGCACGCTGATCTCGACCTTGCGTTCGGCGACTTCGCCCAGCGCTTCCGCCAGCAATTCTATTTCGGCAGGTTCGCGGTCGACGAGGATCGTCTTCGGCGGCGGCACGCCTTCGTAAAACTGCATCAGGAAGCTCGCCATCACTTCCTCTTCGGGGACGCCCGAGACATGCGCCGGAAAAAAGCTGCGATGCCCCCAATTCTGTCCGCCGCGGATGAAGAAGCCCGCGACACACAACTGCCCGCCCTTCGCCGCCAGCGCAAAAACATCGGCATCGCCCAGCCCGTCGGCATGCACCGATTGGCTACCCTGAATGAACGTCAGCGATTTGAGCCGGTCGCGTAGCACCGCCGCCTGCTCGAAATCCATCGCTTCGGCCGATTTGGTCATCGCATCGCCGAGGCGCTTCTGGACCGCGGTCGAGCGGCCCTCCAGAAAGTCCTGCGCGTCGCTGACCAGCCCGGCATATTCCTCGGTGTCGATCCGCCCAACGCACGGCGCGCTGCACCGCTTGATCTGGTACAGCAGGCACGGCCGCGAACGGTTGGCAAAAAAGCTGTCGGTGCAGCTGCGCAGCAAAAAGGTCTTTTGCAGCGCGTTGAGCGTTTTCGTCACCGACCCCGCGCTCGCGAACGGCCCATAATAGCGCCCCTTGGCCCGCCGCGCGCCGCGGTGCTTCTGCACCCGCGGAAAATCATGATCCATCCGCAGCAGGATGTAGGGGAAGCTTTTGTCGTCGCGCAGCAGGACGTTATACGGTGGGCGGTACCGTTTGATCAGCTGCGCTTCCAGCAACAGCGCCTCGGCCTCGCTCGTCGTCGTGACGATCTCCATCGCGCGCGTTTGCGACACCATCCGCTGCAACCGCTGCGGCAACCGCGCGACCTGGGTGTAATTGGTCACCCGGTTTTTCAGCGCCCGCGCCTTGCCGACATACAGCACGTCGCCGCGCGCATCGAGCATGCGATAGACGCCGGGGCGGGTCGGCAATTTGCGCACAACGCTGCGGATCGCCTCGGCGCCGCGCTCCAGGTCCGGCTTGTCATCAGCCGCGCCGCTGCCGCGGATAACGTACGTCGCCTTCTCTTCGTTGAATCGGTCGGGAGCGTTCGGGCGAGCCATGATTTTGCATGTAGGCGATGGCGATGCGAGCCGCCATAGTGTGTGAGGTAACAACATGGGAGGGGTCGCATGGACGTCAGAGGAAAATTGGCGCTGGTAACCGGAGGTAGCGACGGCATCGGGCGCGAGATCGCGCTGCAACTGCAGGCGGCGGGCGCCGATGTAATCGTCACGGGCCGTTCGGTCGAGAAGTTGCGGGCGATGGCGGCGCTGGGGTTCGGAACGATCGCGGGTGATCTGTCGACCGCGGCAGGCGTCGATGCGGTGGTAGGCGGGGTCGCGGGCAAGCCGCTCGCGTTGCTTGTCAACAATGCCGGCGTAGGCAGCGAATATGAGCTGGATGACGTTGCGACGCTCGATAGCGCGGCATTGTGTATCCGCACCAACCTCGACGCCCCGATCGCGCTCTGCACGCGCCTACTGCCGAAGCTGCGGGCCCAGCCCGAGGCGGCGATCGTCAATGTGACGTCCGGCCTTGCCATCGCGCCGCGGGCAGGCGGCTCGATCTATTGTGCGACCAAGGCCGGGCTGCGCAGCTATACACAGGCAATCCGGCATCTGCTCAAGGACAGCAATGTCCGCGTGATCGAGGCACTGCCGCCTGTCGTCGAGACCAATATGACTGCGGGCCGCGGCGGCAAGAAGATGAGCGCCCACGACTGCGCCGCCGAAATCGTGCACGGCATCCGTACCGGCAAAAGCGAGGTTAATGCCGGGATGGTGAAAATGCTGCAGCTCGTCCACAGCATCTCGCCGGCATTGGCGCGGCGGATCATGATCAAGTTTTGAAGCCCGGCGACAATCGACGTGGCGCGTGGGGACCGCGTCATGCAAAGTTCAGGAAAGTTCAGCCCTATGCGCGCCGCGATCAGGACCTTGCGCGGCGGCGGATTCGCCGCTGGATGAAGGCTGGCACAGCGCAATAATGCAGGAAAGGCCTTTTGAGGGCGGTGTTCGCTTTGGGGGCGAGCAGACGTCTCCATAAACCGTTACCGCCGCGAAGGCGGGGGCCGCTATCGGTTTACTCGGCTGCGCAGGATAAGGCCGATGGCGCCCCCCGCCTCCGCCGGGATAACGATGGAAACTATGGTAGCTCTTGGCCACTCGCCGCCGCTCACCCCAAAGCAAAACGCCCGCGGAAATCCGCGGGCGCCTTGTTTCAGCGATGTCGAAACGCGTCAGCCCTTGGCGACGCCCGCGATCGCCTGATCCACCAGCGCTTTGTCGGCGCTCGCATCATGCTTTTCGGCAATCAGAGCCGCAGCAGCCGCCGTCGCTGCCTTGGCGGTCGCAGCGCGGACTTCGGTCAGCGCGGTCGCTTCGGCCGCCGCGATGCGGTCTTCGGCCATCTGCTTGCGGCGACCGATCAGCGCGGTGGCGTCTGCCTTTGCCTTCGCGACGAGCGTCTCGGCTTCGCTTTCGGCGCGAGCGCGCATATCCGCAGCTTCCTTAACTGCGCCGGCCAGCTTCGCCTCATACTCGGCCTTCAGCGATTCGGCGTCGAGCCGCAGCCGTTCGGCTTCGTCCAGCTGCTTCGAAATTTCGGCGATGCGTTTGTCGAGCATCGCCGCGATCGCGCCCGGCACGCCTTTCCAGACGAGGATGCCCAAGAAAACGAGCATCGCGATCGACACCCACACCGTTGCGTTCAGGCCGAACGCGGTCGGTTCGACGGCGCCCTCGGCAAAAATCAGCGTCAGATTAGCCATGGAGCACCGCCTTTACCGCCGCCTTGGCATCCGCCGCACCGACTTTCACGCCCGACAGCTTGGCGACCAGGTCGCCCGCCGCTTCGGCCGCGACCGACTCGATTTCCGCCATCGCCGACTTGCGCGCTGCCGCAACATCGGCCTCTGCGGCTGCCAACTTGTCGCCCAGTTCGGCATCGACCTTGGCCAGACGCTTTTCGGCGTCCTTCGCGGCCTTGTCCTTGGCTTCGGCGACCGCCTTCTGCGCAGCGACGCGGCTCGCGTCGCTTTGCTGGCGATAGCTTTCCTCAAGACCGTCGGCGGCGGCATGCGCCGCCTTGGCCGCCGCCAGATCGTCCGCCACCTTGCGGTCGCGGGCGTCCACGGTCGCTTCGATCTTCGGCAACATGCCGCGGCCGATCACAAGGTAAATCCCGGCGAATACGACCAGCAGCCAGAACAGCTGCGAGGCAAGATACCAATTGTCAGCGGTGAGCTGGGCTATTTGGGGCATGAAAGGCGAACCTTAACTTACTGAAAAACCTGCCACGAAACCGATCCCGCCGGGACCGGCCTCGCATATCGTCACCAAATCAGACGACGAAGAGCAGGATCATCGCAACGACGAACGCCAGCAGACCGAGAAGTTCGGCAGCGGCGAAGCCGATGAACAGGCGACCCTGCTGGCCGTCGGCGGCAGCTGGGTTGCGCAGTGCGCTTTCGAGGAAGCTACCGAACACGTTGCCCACGCCGATGGCGGCCATGCCGGCACCGATGGCTGCCAGACCGGCACCGATCAGCTTTGCTGCTTCTGCGTCCATTATAATTACTCCTTGGTATAATCGTTTGAAAGTAAACGTAACTTAGTGAAGGTTGACCGCGTCGTTGATATACAGCGAGGTCAACAGGGCGAAAACATAAGCCTGGATGCCGGCGACCAGCAGCTCGAGCGCGCTGATCCCGATCATCAGGATGAAGCTGAGCACCGACACGATCGAACCGAGCCAGAGCGTTTCGGCGTTGAAACCGTTGATCACGAAGCCCGACAGCACCTTGAGCAGCACGTGCCCCGCAGTCATTGCGACAAACAGACGCAGCCCCAAGCTGAACGGGCGGACCATGAACGACACGAACTCGATCGGCGCGATGATCGGGATCATCGGCAGCGGCGTACCGTGCGGTACGAACAGCGAGAAGAAGTGCAGGCCATGGCGCCAGAAGCCGACGACGAGGACGATGGCGAAGCTGATCAGCGCGAGCACGCCAGTGATCGCGATGTGGCTGGTCACGGTGAAGGGATGCAACCCCAGCACGCCCAGCGGCAACATGCCAAGCAGGTTACAGAACAGGATGAACATGAACAGCGAGAAGACATAGGGCGTATATTTGCGGCCTTCGCTGCCGATATTCGCCATCATCATGTTCGAAATGAAGCCGGTGAAGCCCTCAACCGCAGCCTGCCAGCGACCCGGAACGAGCTGACGGCGCATGCCGCCCCACATGAACAGGCCAAGCGCGATCGCTGCGACGATCATCCACAGCGCGCTGTTGGTGAACAGGATGTCGTGCCCGCCCAAGTTGAAGCCACCGCCGAGCGGGGTCACCTCGAACTGGTGCATCGGGTCGATCTTGCCGGATTCCGCCGCCACTCTTCACTCCACGCGTCTGGCGAGGCGGCGGGTGCGCCGTCTCGCTGAAAATATCTTGCGCACCCCGCTATTTGGGCGGCGTCTTTGACAGGCGAATGATGTTCCGAAAGGCCACGATTATGCCCATGAACAACATCACCAACAAACCCCAGGGCGACGTTCCCGCGAAGCGGTCAATCAGCCAGCCGAACAAGGCACCGCCGATTAATCCACCCAACAGTTCAGCCAGAACGCGGTTGCCGAGCCGGTAATTGGCATCGGATTCCGGTCCGGCGTTCACCGCGGTCCGTTTTGCCTCTGCGGCTTCGGCCCGGTCCAATCGCTTGTTGAGCGAGACCAGGCGCGAATCCTCTGAGCCAAGTTCCGGATCGCTGCCGTTCCCCTTCATTTTGCGCCATCCTCCTGAAACAGAACCGGAAAACCCCGATTCCGCCTGCGAAAAAAGGCCCGAAAAATCGGGGGACCCCTAAGGCGCGGTCCGTTTAGGAATGACGCCCCATTAAGTCAATGCCCGCCCCTAACACAATTGCTGCCATGCACAAAAATGCCGCCGCGTTTAGGGGCGCGGCGGCATGGGGCGCCCGCGGGCGCTATTGGAAGCTGGACGCGTTACGGACAACTGGCGTTGCGGACCGGCGGGCTGCCATCGCGGGTCAGCCAGCGGCCGTCGGGCGCCTGATATTTCTCGCCCGGCTTGGTGTTCGCAATCAGGTTGCAGCCGCTGGTAAAGGCGAATTGCTCAACCGTGCTGCCGGTTGCCTGCGCGCGCTCGGTATAGGCGGCTTTGCGTTTGATATTGAGATCCTGCACCAGCGCCCGAATCGCCGGGGTAGGGGTACTGGCAAAGCCAAGATAGCCGTCGGGCTGCTCGCCGATCTGCCCTGCGGCACGCGCCGCAGCATAAGCGGGATCGCGCTGCGCCATCGCCGACGGCACGGCAACCGCAATGGCAGCGGTCGCCGCAATCGCAGCAAGCGCCAGTCCGGTCGGTTTCCACATCTTCACACGCATCATGTCATTCCCTGTCATCAGAATATTTCGCTATTCTGCTCGATGAGCTTTTTGGCGTCACCATCCAGCCTGTACACCACTTCCTGACGAATGTTGATGTTCAGGTTGATTTCGATCGGCTTGTCGGGCGTTTCGATCTGCACGCAGCCGCTGAGGACTGTCGCACCGACCAGAACCGCCAGACCGTGACCGGCGATAGTCCGCCTCCTTGCTCCTGTCTTGGGTATGTTCATCGCATGGGCTCGCTTTCTGGAGGCTGAACGGGGGCGGAGCGGGCCTTTTCGGCCGCCTCGGCTTCTTCCTGGGCGCGCATCAGCGCGGGCAGATTTTGTTCGATCAGCAGCGACGGATCGTAAAATCCCTTCGCCGAGGTCAGCAACTGGCGGAACGGCGCCGTAATTTTCACGTTAAAGACCAGCGGGATACTCGCGACCGCGTTGGTCAGGAAATTGCGCGCCGCGCCCTCGCCCTGCCCCACGCCGCCAAACCGAATGTCGGTCACCATTTCGCCATCGAGATCCCCGTTCAAAATGATCGTCAGATCGTCATATTTCAGGCTGCGCAGCGCGCCAAAGGCAAAATTGGCGATCACGCCGAGATTGCGGTTCGACAATTCGCCGACATAGGCGAGCGTCCCGCCGCCCTCGCGCGAATCGATGCGCCCCTCGACGATGCGCCCGCCGAGGCCGCTGAATTCGACCGGCAATGTCCCGTCGAACTTGCCGGTCGCGTTGATATTGTCGAAGCCGAAGCTTTGCAGGAACACCGCCGCATCGACCCCGACGATGTCGAACGACAGCCGCCGCGTCTGCTCGGCGCCGAAATCGAGCGTCGTCGGGTGGAGCAGCAATTGTCCCCCGGCAAAGGGCCAGCTGCCGCCCTCGACCCGCACCCGATTGTCGCCGAGCAGCTGATATTCGATCTCGCCGTCGAGCACCGGGATGCCGGGATTGATTTCCTTGATCTTCGCGATCTGGCCCGGCGCCGACCGCAGCCCGATCAAGTCGTCAAAGGTCAGGGTCGAGGTCAGTCCGCTCACCGGGCCGAACGCTGCGGCCAGGCTGGCGTCGGCGGTAGCAAAGGTGCCGCGGCTGGTCACCCCGTCGGCGGCCCAATCGATGCGCCCGTCGCCGACAATCGATCCCTCGACATTGGCGACGACGCCGAGCGCGAGGCTGGTCAGCTGGTCGGGCTGGAACCGCTCGTCGAACCGCAGTTCCTTGACCAGCAAGTCCGCCGAACCGCTGCCATCCGCCATCCGGTGACGAATGATCGTGTCGAGGATCTTTGTGCCGGTTTGCCGTTCGCTGAAACCCGCCTTGGCGTCGATCACCCCATTGGCAAAGCGCAGCGTCGCGTCGCCACTGACCAGCGGGGCAAAGCGCGCCTCAGGTGCCGCGTCTGTCAGCTGCAGGCCACCGTTGAGCGTCAGCGCACCGTCGGCCAAGCGCCAGACGCCAGCGATCTCGTTCATTTTGAGCGGCACCGCGCCGATCTTGCCGTTGGCGCCCACCAGCTCGCCGACCATGCCCTGCGCGGTGGCGCGTCCGGCGATGGTCTGGGCGCTGAAGCGGGTGAGGCTCTCGCCCTCGCCCAGCCGAAAATCGGCGAGCGCCAGCGACCAGCGCATTGCGGTCAGGTCGAAATTCGCCGGGCCACTCGTCACCGCGAACGGCGACCGACCGTTGGTGCCGCGCAGATTGATGCCGGGGATGCGAATATAGCCGCGCAGCCCGCCCGGTCCGGCGCTGAGCAGCGGTGCGCCGGGGCGGCTGCACAGGTCGATCGCGCTTTGGCCAAGCTGGAAACCAGAAACGGTGATGCGGCCCGCGCTCACTCGGCTGCATCCGCCGTCGAGCGCCAGCGCGCCAGTCGGCGCGACGAAGCCGTTCAGCGGGATGTTCAACCGCTCGATTCGCCCACCGGCCAACGGCCCCGACAACTCGGCGCGCGTCGCAACGCGCAGCAGGCCGGTGCGGTCGCCCGAAAAGCGCACCGGCGCCAGCGCGAGCCTTGCGCCGCTCGCCTGATACGGATCGAGGTTGGCAATTCCCGTTATAGACCCGTCGCCGCGGCGATCGAGGCTGAGCGAGCCCGCAGGCAAGTCGCCGCCGCCAAAACTCCATCGGCCGGCGGCGAGAACGGCGGGCTCCGCGGCTCCGTAAACATAGCTGATTCGGCTGTCCGGGCTACCGGTAAAGCGCGCCCCGCTCGCGCTCGCCAGTTGAGGCGCGATCAGGTCGATGCGCGCCAAGTTCGCTTCGCCCCCCAACGTGAAATTGGCGCTGCCGCCAATGTCGGCCAACATGCGGCTGAGCGCTACGCTGGCTTTGGTCGCCAGCGGCCCGAGCGGGGTTTCGGCAAGACTGCCGACGCTGTTCATCAGCGCGCGCCGCATCGCCGCGCTGCCGCTGGCTCGCGCAAATCTGATCTGGCCGTCGAGCTTCGGCGCGGCGCTGCCGACCACGCCGCGGGCATCAATGCTCACCGTCCCGGCTGCAAAGTCGGCCCCGCGGACCCGCGCCGTATCGGCGTCCACGTCGATTCTTGTCGCGGCTGCCGTGCCTTCAAACTTGGCCAGCAAGCCCAAGCGGTCGGCCCGGACTGTCCCCGCGACGAGCGACGCAACGCTGGCGTCAGCCTCGCCCTTCCAGCTTTGCAAATCCTCCGTCAGCGACAGATCCAGCGCGATCTGCGGCGAAGCTGCGGTCACTCCGCCATCGGCACACGAAATGCTGCCTCCGCGCAAGGGGCCGACGAGCTGCGGACGAACATCGCGCACAAGCAAGGTGCCGTAGAAACTGACATCGCGCCCGCTGCACCCGGCTGCGGTGACGCTGGGTGCGACCAGCGCAAGCTTGCCGGTGAAATCGCGGCGCAAATTGCCGCCCCCGCTTAGCGCCGCGCCAACATTGCCCCACGGCGTTTCAACGCGCGCCAGCGCATCACGCAACACCACGGTCAGATCAGGCAAGGCGAAAGGATCGGTGCTGGTCGGATCGCGAAACTTGTCGAGCGCCCCGAACGACAGGCGATCATTGATGAAGCGGCCGTAGAGCCGGACACCCTCGGCGCGGATTTCGGTGACGTAGGGGCCGGACCAGCCATAGCCCAGCAGCACCTCGACCCTCTTCGCGGTCAGATCGGGGTTTTTGGGATCGCCGATCACCACATCCGACAGCCGCTCGCTGCGGAAACCTATCGAATCGATCTGATATTGCGCCGGTACGCCGCGGCTGCCAAGTTCGTCGCTGATAAACCGGTCGGCAATCGGCTCGCGCGCTACCCACACTCCGGCAATGACCACGATGACCGCGCCCGCGGTCATCCAGCGCTTTTTGAACAGCACCGTCCGGTGACGCCATTTGCGCCGCGGTGTATTCTCGGCTTCAGTCATAACGGGGTCGCGAGATGCCGGAATTATCGCAAGATCGCAGGGCGGCAGATGACGTCATGGCGTTAATTCGTCCCTCGACCCGCCGGTTTTCATCAGAGCAACGCCGGAAATCCCGTTTCGCTGCAACAAATTGGTCCGGATCGCCATCAACTGTGTCCTATGCCCGTTGAGTGCGCCTCACAAGGCGGTTATTCGGACAGCGATGGCCGATGCCGACACGCCGCTCCTCCCCCGACCGTGCGGGCCACCGCGCGCGCCTTCACGGGCGCTGAACTGGTCGAATATCTGCTCGCGCTGGCGATCCCACGCTGCCACACCAAGCCACGGGCCAAGGCGCTGCTGCGCGAGTTCGGCTCGCTGGCACAACTCGTCAGCGCCGATCCCGAATCGCTCCGCCGCGTCGATGGATTGGGCGACACCGGCATTGCGGCGTTGAAAATCGTCCAGGCCGCCAGCCTGCGAATGCTCAAGGCGAGTATCGCGACGAGCCTTTACTGTCGAACTGGGACGCCCTCCCCGACTGGCTACGCGCCGACATGAGGCCGATCGACATCGATCGCGTCCGCGTCCTGTATCGCAATTCGCGCAACATGCTGATCCGCGACGAACTGGCGAACGAGGGATCGATCGACCAGTCGGCGATCTATGTTCGCGAAGTGATAAAGCGCGCGCTTTAGCTGGGGGGCATCGGCCATATCCTCGTCCACAACCACCGCAGCGGCAGCCCCGAACCCAGCCTCCAGAATATCGCGATTACGCGCGAGATTGCGGGTTCAGGAGCGCGGCTGGGGATCGTATTGCGTGAGCATATCGGGATCGGCGGATCGGAATTTCGCAGCTTCCGCGCGATGGGCCGTTTATAGAACGCAACCGGATGCAGCCGCCGGATCGCTCCGACGGCTGCACTACCCCGCGCTTGGCTGATTAGGCGCCGCGCGAAAGAAAGCCGGTCAGTTCGGTATTGTTGACCGCACCCGATTTATCGACATCGGCGGCGGCGAACGCCTGACCGATCCAAGTCTTCACGTCGGCCGATTCAGGATCAACGCCCGGTTCAGTCGCGGCGCGCAGCTTTTTCATCCAGGCTGAGAACTCGGCCTCATTCAGATCGCCGTTGGCGTCGGCGTCATAGGTCGGAAATTCCGTATCGACGATCTGCGCGATCTGGGTCGGCGTTGCCGCTGCGCTCGAAGGTGCCGACTGGGCTGCTGCCGGGGGCGCCGACGCGTCGGGGGTCGGAGCGGGAGCCGGATTGGTTGGCATCGTCGTATCCGGCGCCGGGGCCGACTCACTCGCCGTCGGCGGCGCCATCGGGTCGGCGGCCGGGGCGGTCGTCTGCGCCAAGGCGGGGAAACTCACGGCGGCGCCACCGATCAAAAGCATCTGTTTCAACATAGTCATTCTCCTGAATCATTCGTTGGGGGCGTTATTCCGTTGCGGTGTTATTCGGGGGCCGGTTCGGGGGTCGGTTCGGGCTCAAGGGCAAGCTGGTCAGCCGGCGGGTTCGGCTCGGCTGCCGGGGGTGTGTCGGTCGGCTTGGCGTCCTCGGTCGGGGCCGTGTCGTCCGTGGGCTCGGCGTCGTCGGCGGGCTTTTCATCCGGCGCCGGTGCCATGGTATCGGTGGGCGCCGGTTCCGCGTCCGTCGGCGCAGTCGTCTGCGCCAACACCGGGAAGCTCACGGCTGCCGCGCCGATCAAGAGTAATTTTTTCAACACAGAAATTCTCCTTTCGCGGCGACTTTGCGGGTGATTGCGACCCGTCGCCTTGTTAGTGGGGCATGGAAGCAACCCACCAAATTCCGCCAAGGTTGCGGTGCCGCGCCGTTTGGCGAAACGCCTTGTCCCTGCTACGGGGCGCCCCATCACGGTTCGGCTGCGATTCCGCGACAGAGCGCCCGTTAAGGAAGGAAATTCAATGGTTCCGCGTTACGCCAGGCCGGAAATGACCGCGATCTGGTCGGCAGAGAATCGCTTTCGCATCTGGTTCGAGATCGAAGCGCACGCCACCGACGCCCTCGCCGACCTCGGAACCGTGCCGAAATCCGCCGCCAATGCGCTGTGGGATTGGTGGGCGACCAAACCCGTCATCGACGTCGCCGCGATCGACGCGATCGAGGCGGTTACCAAGCATGACGTCATCGCCTTTCTGACCTGGGTGTCGGAAAATGTCGGCGAAGAAGCGCGTTTCATGCATCAGGGAATGACCAGCTCGGACGTGCTCGACACCTGCCTCGCCGTGCAGCTCGCGCAGGCCGCAGACCTGTTGATCGCCGACGTCGACGCACTGCTCGCCGCGATCAAGCGCCGCGCCTTCGAACATAAGCTGACCCCGACGATCGGTCGCAGCCACGGGATTCACGCCGAGCCCGTCACCTTCGGGCTCAAACTGGCGCAGGCCTATGCCGAATTCGATCGCTGCAAGGCGCGCCTGATCGCCGCGCGCGCCGAAGTGGCCACCTGCGCGATCTCGGGCGCGGTTGGCACATTCGCCAACATCGACCCGCGCGTCGAAGCGCATGTCGCCGCGAAGCTCGGCCTGTCGATCGAACCCGTGTCGACGCAGGTCATCCCGCGCGATCGCCATGCGATGTTCTTTGCCACCCTCGGCGTCGTCGCGGGATCGATCGAACGCCTCGCGACCGAAGTCCGCCACCTCCAGCGCACCGAAGTGCTCGAAGCCGAGGAATATTTCTCGCCGGGGCAAAAGGGTTCGTCGGCGATGCCGCACAAGCGTAACCCGATCCTGACCGAAAACCTCACCGGCCTGGCGCGCATGGTGCGTAGCGCGGTCGTCCCGGCGCTGGAGAATGTCGCGCTGTGGCACGAACGCGATATCAGCCATTCGTCGGTCGAACGTTTCATCGGCCCCGACGCGACGATTACCCTCGACTTCGCGCTCGGCCGCCTCACCGGGGTGATCGACAAGCTGCTGATCTATCCCGAACGAATGCAAAAGAACCTCGACCGCATGGGCGGCCTCGTGCATTCGCAGCGCGTGCTGCTAGCGCTGACGCAGGCGGGCGCGAGCCGCGAGGACAGCTATCTGCTGGTCCAGCGCAACGCGATGCGGGTGTGGGAAAGCGACGGCCAATTGTCACTGCTCGAATTGCTGAAAGCCGACGCAGACGTCACTGCACGCTTGTCCGCGGCACAGCTGACGGAACTTTTCGACCTCGGATATCATATGAAGCATGTCGACACGATCTTCGATCGCGTCTTCGGTGCGGCATAGCCGGACTGGAAAGCCGCGCCAATCTGGCTTAGGGTCGTGATCGACCGACAGAGGAGCATGGAATAGTGGGAATTCTGCGGACGATTATCTGGGTCTTGCTGACCGCCGTGCTGGTCATTTTTGCCATGGCAAACTGGCTTGCCGTCACCGTCACCATCTGGCCGGGTCAAGTGCTCGACACCAAATTGCCGGTGCTGATCCTGGCATCCTTCCTGATCGGCAGCGTACCAATGTGGGTTGCGCTGCGCACGACGCGCTGGTCGCTCAAACGCCGCCTCGACGCCAGCGAACGCCAGCTCGCCGATATGCGCGCGCTCGCCAATCGTCCGGTCGAGCCTGCACCGGTGACGACACCAGCCCCGGCGACGCCCCCCGGAACCGCCTCTCCCTCCCTGCCACTGGATTTTCCATGAGCTCGCCGCTTTATCTCGCCATCGACCATCCCCACCTCGACGCAGCGGTCACGCTGGCGCAAAAGGTGCGGCACCATGTCGGCGGGTTGAAGCTGGGCCTCGAATTCTTCTGCGCCAACGGCCATCACGGCGTGCATGAAATGGCTAAGCTGGGGCTACCGATCTTCCTCGACCTCAAGCTGCACGACATTCCCAACACCGTCGCCAAGGCGATCCAGGCGCTGCGCCCGCTCGAACCCGCAATCCTGACGGTTCACGCCGCCGGGGGCCGCGCAATGCTCGAAGAGGCCAAGGCGGTAGCTGGGCTGAATACCAAGGTCGTCGCGGTGACCGTGCTGACCAGCCTTGACGCGCCCGACCTCGACGACATCGGCGTCGGCGGCACCCCGCACGATCAGGTCGTCCGCCTCGCCGCGCTCGCGCGCGAATCCGGACTCGACGGCATCGTCTGTTCGGGACAGGAAGTGAAGGCGGCGCGCAAGTCGTGGCCCGGCGGTTTCTTCGTCGTTCCGGGTGTCCGTCCCTCGAACGGCAGCGCGGGCGACCAGAAACGTGTCGTCACCCCGGCGCAGGCGATGGCGGACGGTGCCTCGATCCTCGTGGTCGGCCGCCCGATCAGCCAATCGCCCGATCCCGACCTCGCGGCGCGCGAAATCGAAGCGACGCTTTAAGCCCCACCCCGTCCCCGTTCGTGTCGAGCGAAGTCGAGACACCCATCGGAATAGCGCATTGTCGAGGGGCATCTCGACTTCGCTCGATGCGAACGGATAGCTTGAGACCATACCATGTCCCTCCTCGTCAAAATCTGCGGCCTGTCCACCCCCGAAACTATCGACGCCGCCATCGAGCATGGAGCGACACACATTGGCCTCGTCCATTACGAGCCGAGTCCGCGCCACATCGACCTGAAGACCGCCGCCGAGCTGCGCAGACGCGCCGGGCGCCATGTCCAGGTCGCGTTGTTGCTGGTCAATGCGTCACAGCAACTAACCGGCGAAGCGCTGGCGGCGGTGCGTCCCGACATCATCCAGTTTCATGGCAACGAAAGCCCCGAATGGCTCGCCGTGGTCAAGCGGATCGCACCCGCGCAGGTCTGGAAGGCCGTCGGACTGAAGGATGCCGGAACGCTGGAGCGGATCCAGAAATATCAAGGGGCGGCCGACCGCATCCTGTTCGACGCCCCCGCAGCCGCGCTCCCCGGCGGTACTGGCACGCGTTTCGACTGGTCGCTGCTTAAAAACCATCGTCACACAATGGACTGGGGCGTCGCGGGCGGCCTGACCCCCGCCAATGTCGCCGAAGCGATCGCCGCGACTGGCGCGCCGCTGGTCGATGTCTCGTCGGGCGTCGAAAGCGCCCCGGGCGTGAAGGATGTGGACAAGATCGCCGCTTTCCTTAAAGCGGCCCGGTCATGAGCACCCAGCCCAACAGCTTTCGCAGCCAGCCCGACGAGCGCGGCCATTTCGGGATTTTTGGCGGACGCTTTGTCGCCGAAACGCTGATGCCGCTCGTCCTCGACCTCGAACGCGAATATCGCGCCGCGCAGAGCGACCCTGCCTTCGCCGCCGAATTCGACGATCTGCTCACCCACTATGTCGGGCGACCCAGCCCGCTCTATTATGCCGAACGGCTGACCGAGGAACTGCGCAATGACGCCCCTGCGGGCAAGGGCGCACAAATCTGGTTCAAGCGCGACGAGCTCAACCACACCGGCGCGCACAAGATCAACAATTGCATCGGCCAGATCCTGCTTGCGCGCCGCATGGGCAAGACGCGAATCATCGCCGAGACTGGCGCCGGTCAACACGGCGTCGCCACCGCGACCGTATGCGCCCGCTTTGGCCTGCCGTGCGTCATCTATATGGGCGCGCGCGACATGGAACGGCAGCAGCCGAACGTGTTCCGCATGAAGCTGCTCGGCGCCGAAGTAATTGGGGTCGAAAGCGGTGCGCGGACGCTGAAGGATGCGATGAACGAGGCGCTGCGCGATTGGGTCGCCAATGTACACGATACTTTTTACATCATCGGTACTGCCGCCGGACCGCACCCCTATCCCGAGCTTGTCCGCGATTTTCAGAGCGTAATCGGCAAGGAAGCACGCGCGCAATTGCTCGACCGCACCGGGCGTCTGCCCGACCTGCTCGTCGCTGCGATCGGCGGCGGGTCGAACGCAATCGGGCTGTTCCACCCCTTCCTCGACGACCCGTCGGTGAGCATGCTCGGCGTCGAAGCCGCAGGCCATGGCCTCGACAAGGAACATGCTGCCAGCCTCGCGGGCGGCGCGCCCGGCATACTCCACGGCAACCGCACCTACCTGCTGCAGAACGAGGACGGCCAGATCGACGAAGCCCATTCGATCAGCGCGGGCCTCGATTATCCAGGCATCGGCCCAGAACATGCGTGGCTGCGCGACGTCGGTCGCGTGGAATATACCAGCGCGACCGACAAGGAAGCGCTCGACGCCTTCCAGTTGCTCTGCCGCACCGAGGGGATAATCCCGGCGCTCGAACCTGCGCACGCGATCGCCGCGGTGACCAAAGTCGCGCTGGAAATGGACCGTGACGCGATCATCATCGTCAATCTGTGCGGCCGCGGCGACAAGGACATCTTTACGGTCGCCGAGGCGCTGGGGACGCAGATATGACCCGCTTCGCCGCCGCCTTCGCCAAGCCCCACCCCGCGCTCGTCACCTTCGTCACCGCGGGTGACGGCGACACCGCCGCTATTCTCGACGCCCTCATCGCGGGGGGCGCCGATGTCATCGAACTCGGCATGCCATTTACCGATCCGATGGCCGACGGCCCGGCCATACAGGCGGCCAACCTGCGCAGCTTTGCCGCCGGAACGACCACCGCCGACATCCTCACCATCGCCAAGGGCTTTCGCACCCGCCACCCCGACGTTCCGCTCGTCTTGATGGGCTATGCCAATCCGATGACCCGGCGCGGCGCCGACTGGTTCGCGGCCGCGTGCAAGGAGGCCGGCGTCGACGGTATCATCTGCGTCGACATTCCGTTCGAAGAAGACGACAGCCTTGGCTCCGAGCTGCGCGCCGCCGGGGTCGATCAGATCCGCCTTGCAACCCCGACCACCGACGCCGCGCGCCTTCCTGCGGTGCTCGATGGCGCGGGCGGTTTCCTCTATTATGTCAGCGTCGCCGGGATCACCGGGCTGCAACAGGCGGCGCAAGCGAGCATTGAAGAAGCCGTCGCGCGCCTGCGGACCCAGACCGATCTGCCCATCGCAGTCGGCTTCGGTGTCCGCACGCCTGAGCAGGCGGCGCAGATCGCCAGGGTCGCCGACGGCGTGGTCGTCGGTTCGGCGCTGGTCGAACTCGTCGCGCAGCATGGCGCCGACGCGCCACGCCATATCGAAACCTTCACCCGCAGCCTCGCCGCTGCTATCCAAGGCGCAAAGGAGATCGCCGCATGAGCTGGCTCGACCGCGTCCGTAACGCCCTGCCTTTCACGGCCAAGCGCGATACCGCCGACAATCTGTGGCACAAATGCCGCCAGTGCCAGCAGATGGTGTTCGTCAAGGAATGGGAAGATAATCTCAACGTCTGCCCGCGCTGTGATCACCACGACCGCATCGGCGCGACCGAACGCTTCGCCCAGCTGTTCGACGGCGGCCAACACGAAATCCTGCCCGCCCCAGCCGCACCCGAAGATCCGCTGAAATTCCGCGACACCAAAAAATATGTCGACCGCATCAAGGCGGCACGCGCTCAGACCGGCGATCGTGATGCCTATCAGAATTCGTTCGGTCGCATTGCCAGTCAGGCCGCCGTCGTCGGTGTTCAGGATTTCGCCTTCATGGGCGGATCGATGGGGGTCGCAGTCGGCGAGGCCTTTGTCGCCGGGGTCGAACAGGCGATCAAGCGCGGCTGTCCCTATATCGCGATCACCGCCGCGGGCGGGGCGCGGATGCAGGAAGGCACGCTGTCGCTGATGCAGATGCCGCGTGCGACCGTGGCCTTGGCCCGCCTGCGCCGCGCTGGTCTGCCATACATCGTGCTGCTCACCGACCCGACGACCGGCGGCGTGACCGCCAGCTATGCGATGCTGGGCGATGTCCAGATCAGCGAACCCAAGGCGCTGATCGGTTTCGCGGGCCAGCGCGTCATTGAAAACACGATCCGCGAAAAACTACCCGAAGGCTTCCAGCGCGCCGAATATCTGCTCGATCACGGGATGATCGACATGGTGGTGCACCGCAAGGATTTGCCCGAAACGCTGGGGCGGTTGATCGGCTATCTGGCGCCGGAGAAGGCGGCGTAAGGTTTCCTCTCCCTGCAAGGGAGGGGTTAGGGGTGGGTCTCGGCGTTTGGGGCTCGATGCCCCGAACGATGAAATCACTCCGCGACGTTGCAGCGCGGCTTCGCCGCGCACCCACCCCCAGCCCCTCCGTGACAGGGAGGGGAGGATCAGATGCCCGACCACGCCCACTCCTCCGACCCCGCGGTGCAAACGCAGCTCGATCGCCTCGCCGCGCTATCGCCGGGCCGCGACATCTTGGGTCTCGAGCGCATAGCCGAACTCTGCGCCCGCCTCGGCGACCCCCAAAACAACCTCCCACGCACTTTCCACGTCGCCGGCACCAACGGCAAAGGCTCGACCTGCGCCTACCTCCGCGCCATCCTCGAGGCGCAGGAGCGCCGCGTCCACAGCTACACCAGCCCGCACCTCGTCCGCTTCAACGAACGCATTCGCCTCGCCGGGACACTGATCGACGACGCGCTGCTTGCGGCGCTGCTCGAAGAAGTGCTCGATGTCGCTACCGACCTGCAAGCCAGCTTCTTCGAAGTCACCACCGCTGCCGCCTTCCTGGCTTTCGCGCGCATCCCCGCCGACGATTGCATCATCGAGGTTGGCCTCGGTGGACGTCTCGACGCCACCAACATCATCCCCGCCCCCGCAGTGTGCGGCATCGCATCGCTCGGCATCGATCATGAGGCGTTTCTACTCGCCCCCGAGGAAGGCGTGCCAGCCGAGGCGATCGAACGCATCGCCTGGGAAAAGACCGGCATTTTCAAACCCGGCGCGGCGCTGGCAACGCTCGCCTATCCCGATCATGTGATGAAGCTGGTCCAAGACCGGGCTGCCGCGGTCGGCGGCACTCTAATTTCGGAAAGAGACGGCTGGACTGTCACCCCCGAAGCCGACGGCTTCCGTTGGCAATCAAATCGTGGTTCGATTGCACCGACCCTTCATTCGCGCATGGCGGGCGCGCATCAGATGCGCAACGCGGGTCTCGCAATTGCCATGTTGCGCAGTACCCCTGATCCGCAACCCACCGATGACGACATCGCGAGAGGCATCGCCGCGGCCTTCTGGCCCGGGCGCATGCAGCGGCTCGGCCAAGGGCCGCTGAAAGGACTGCTCAGCGACAGCACCACCATCTGGCTCGACGGGGGGCATAACCCCGATGCGGGTGCGGCGCTGGCGATGGCGCTGGCCGACCAGTCGCCGCTGCACATCGTCTGCGGGCTGCTCAAGAACAAGGACGCGATGGGTTTCCTGCGTCCCTTTGCCGACAAGATCGCGTCGTTTCAGGCAGTGCCGATCCCGGGGCATGAGCATCATGATCCCAAAGACCTGTGCCATTGGGTCCAAAGCGAGCTGGGCCTCGCCGACGCGCAGCCGTGTGACGACGTAGCGGCGGCGCTGGCGCATATTGGCGCACACCGCCCCGCCGCCGACGTCCTCATCTGCGGTTCGCTTTACCTCGCCGGTGATGTCCTGCGCCGCAACGACGAGCTGCCCGACTAAACTGCCTGCGCAGGCTTGCCGGTCCAGGCCATGATGCTGCCCACCACGACCGCAACCAGCGACGACAGCATCACATAGCTGGCCAGCTCTAGCTGCTGCGACAACAACACCCCGACCAACCCCGCAACGATCAGCATGAACCCGGTTATCCGCATCGCCCCAACCGGCTGCCGCAGCTTCTTGTCATCGACCACCTCGGCCTGCCGCACGCCTTCGACGACATAGCCCTTGCTCCACAGCAGCCATAACAGCAGCATACCGGGGATCGCCGCGACGACGGTGAAGCCCCAGAAGATCACCCAGCCGAAATTCTCCGCGACGATACCCGCTGGTCCCGCCATGAACGTGCGCCCGACCCCGGCGAAGGACGACAGCAGCGCAAATTGTGTGGCGGTGTAGGCGATGTTCGACAGCCCTGACAAATAGGTCGCGAACACGGTCAGGCCGATGCCGCTCGTCACATTTTCGGTCACGATCGCGGCGACCATCATCCAGTAATTGTTTCCGCTGGCGGCCAGGATCATGAACATGACGTTCGAAAACATCATCATCAGCCCCGAAATGACCAGAGCGCGGCCCATCCCCAGCCACAGCAGGAACGGCGCGCCGAGCGCCGAGCCGACGATCAGCGCGCCAAAGCCCCACAGCTTGTTCGCCGAAATATAGTCGAGATCGGCAAAGCCCAGATCGACGATCATCGGCCCCAGCATCGCCTGCCCCATCGCATCGCCAACCTTGTACACCAGCACGAAACCGAGAATCAGGAAGGCGCCGTGGCGGCTCAAAAATTCGCGGAACGGATTGACCACGGCTTCGGTCAGCCATTGCCCCGCCTTCATGCCCGATGCCTGCGCGAAACGGTCGACAAACTTGCCCGGCCCCGCCCACAGCGCGCCGATGATTGCGGGAACGATGCAGAACCCCGTCAGCGCATAAGCGGTCGCCCAGCCCAGCCCGAGCCCTTCGTTCGACGCAAAATAGATCGTCCCGGCGCCCGCGATCAGATTGCCGGTGCGATAGCCGAACTGATTGGTCGCGATGCCATGCGCGAACTCGTCGTCCTCCAAAATCTCGATGCGATAGGCATCGATAACGATATCCTGCGTCGCCGACAGAAAGGCGGTGATCAGCGCCCAGATCGCAAACTGGCCGATGTCACCGGGCTGCGGATTGCTGGCACCCAATTGCCAGATCGTCACGAACAGCAGCGCTTGGACAAAGAACAGCCAGCCGCGCCTTTGCCCGAATCGGCTGGTCAGAAACGGGATCGGCAGTTTGTCGACCAGCGGCGCCCACAGGAATTTGAGCGTATAGGGAATGCCGAGCGCAACCGCGAAGCCGATCGTTGCGGTGTCGATCCCGACCTTCGCCAGCCAGAAGGTCATCGTCGCGATCAGCAAGGTCAGCGGAAACCCGCTCGAAATGCCGAGCAGGAAGGTCACCATCGGGTTCTTGCGCAGATAGGGGCGAAACGCGGGAACCGACAGGGCGACGATCACCAACCCGACCAGGACCGCGACAAAAATCAAAAACCGGATCAGATCAATCGACATGCACAGGCTCCCCCGCATCCTCGTTCCGGGATGCCATCACGCTGACCGATTGGCCTATAGCGTCGCGGGCAAATTGGAAGCAGCGATTTATCGGTTCGCCGTGCTCAGGCGGCTTCGGGTCGCCAATAGGTCAACAGCCCGCTGACCTTGCGCGGCGCCTTGTTCTTGCAGGTCATCGTTTCGACCGCGCGCAGCGCCGCAACCAGCGCCGATGCGCTGTGCGGCTTGGCAAGACATGCGACGGCAATATCCGCGGCGTCCTCGGGACAGCGACCCGTGACCAGCAGCACCGCAATGCCGCGATCACGCGCTAGCCGCGCCACTTCGCGGCCCGTCATATGCCCGGCGAGTCCCAGATCCAGCACCACGGCGTCGATCTGCTGATCAGCAATGATCGGCACCGCGGCCTCGCCCGAATCGACCGTCGCGACAATGTCATACCCGCTGTGTTTCAGCGTCCGCTCATTGTCGAACGCGATCAGCGGATCATCCTCGATGATCAGCAACCGCTTGATGCAGGACGGGCGGGACGCGAAGAGCATATTGTCTCCCTTTAATCGCGCCATGACGCGCTCAAAGCCGTCGTGCAAGATTGCTTCCGCTTCCCATCGACGAAGCGACACGTTTCCGGCTATGAGCGTGGCCACAGGGCAAC
This sequence comes from Sphingopyxis bauzanensis, assembly GCF_002205675.1. Classification (GTDB taxonomy): domain Bacteria; phylum Pseudomonadota; class Alphaproteobacteria; order Sphingomonadales; family Sphingomonadaceae; genus Sphingopyxis; species Sphingopyxis bauzanensis. Next base: position 457,731 of record NZ_NISK01000003.1, read on the forward strand.
ACTATTGCCCGCATAACGACAAGAAAGCCGTACCCGTTCCCATGACCACCCGCCGACCTCCCCGCGCCGCGCCGCGGACAGCGCCCAAGCCCGCCGGCGACCGCGACGCCCCGAAAGGCCGCCGTGCCGCGCGCGGTGTCGCCTCGGCGCTCAAAGCCAAGCCGACCGACGCGGAGCGTGACGAGGATGGCCCCCAGCGGATTGCCAAGCTGCTCGCGCGCGCCGGAGTCGGCTCGCGGCGCGACGTCGAGCGGATGGTTGAGGAAGGCCGCATTGCGCTCAACGGCGTCGTCGTCGTCCAACCCGCGCCATTGCTAACCTCGCTCGAAGGTCTCACCGTCGATGGCAATCCAGTTGCCAAGCCGGTCTCGACTCGCCTCTACCGCTTTCACAAGCCCGCCGGGTGCATCACCGCGGCGCGCGATCCCAAGGGGCGCAAGACGATTTACGACGTGTTGCCCAAGGATCTGCCGCGACTGATGCCCGTCGGCCGCCTCGACTATAATACCGAGGGTCTGCTGCTGCTCACCAACGACGGCGAATTCAAGCGCCAGCTCGAACTGCCCGCCAGCGGGGTCGAGCGCACCTATCGCGCCCGCGCCTTTGGCGACATCAGCCAGGAACAGCTCGAAGAACTCGCAATGGGGATCGAGATCGACGGCGTCCGCTATGGCAAGATCGACGCCAATCTGGAACGTCGCACCGGGCGCAACCAGTGGGTGGAAATGACGCTGACCGAGGGCAAGAACCGCGAAGTCCGCAAGGTGCTCGAACATTTTGGGCTACAGGTCAGCCGCCTGATCCGCACCCGCTACGGCGCGTTCGAACTCGACGGATTGCCGATGAGCGCGGTCGACGTCGTGCCGCGCGACGAATTGTTCAAATTCCGTCGGCATATGGGCTGATCCGATGCGCGTGATTTCAGGCGAATGGCGCGGTCGCAAGCTGTTGGCGCCCAAGGGCGACGCGACGCGCCCGACCGCGGATCGGACCCGCGAGACCTTGTTCTCGATGCTGACCAGCCGCCTGGGTAGTTTCGAAGGGCTGGTCGTCGCGGACCTTTTCGCGGGATCGGGCGCGCTCGGCATCGAAGCGCTGTCGCGCGGCGCCGCCACCTGCCTGTTCGCCGAGCAGGACCGCGACGCGCTCGACGTGCTGCGGGGCAATCTGTCCAGCCTGGGTGCGGCCCCGCGCGCCGATGTCCGCGCCGGGTCGGTACTTGGTCTCGGTCCGGCGCCGCGCGCCTATGACCTGCTGATGCTCGATCCGCCCTATGGCACCGGCGCCGCCAGCGTCGCGCTCGACAAACTGCACCGGCTCGGCTGGATCGGCCCCGACAGCTGGGTGTCGGTCGAAACCGGTCACGGCGAAACGGTGGAGGTGGCAGGCTTTGCCATCGACGCTGATCGCAAGGTCGGTAAGGCACGGCTGACACTGCTGCGTCTCGCGTAACGATCCACCGCGCCAAGCTGGACAGCGCCGCCGCTGTTCCCTAATCGTTCGCGCGTGACCCTACCCCCTGCATCCTTGCCCGACCTGCCCCCGCCCGACCCGTCGGATCCGCCCTATCTGCAAGGATTGAACCGGCCGCAGCGGCAGGCGGTGCTGACCACTGAAGGTCCGGTGCTGATGCTCGCGGGCGCCGGGACCGGTAAGACTGCGGCGCTCACCGCCCGGCTCGGCCACATCATCGCGACGCGGCGGGCCTGGCCGTCCGAAATCCTCGCGGTCACCTTTACCAACAAGGCGGCGCGCGAAATGCGCGAACGCATCGGGCGCATGATGGGCGACGCGGTCGAGGGGATGGCGTGGCTCGGCACCTTTCACAGCATCGCCGCCAAGATGCTGCGCCGCCACGCCGAACTCGTCGGCTTGCAAAGCAATTTCACCATCCTTGACACCGACGACCAGCTCCGCGTCCTGAAACAGCTGATCCAGGCCGACGGCCTCGACGAAAAGCGCTGGCCCGCGCGCCAGCTGGCGGGGCTGATCGACAAATGGAAGAACCGCGGCCTCGTCCCCGCCGATCTCGATGCCGCCGACAAGGAAGCCTACGCCGACGGCAAAGGCCAGCATTTCTATGCGCTCTATCAGGCGCGGCTGAAGACGCTAAACGCCTGCGATTTTGGCGACCTGCTGCTCCACATGCTGGTGATCCTCAAAAACCACCGCGATGTGCTGGAGCAATATCAGGAGCGCTTCAAATATATCCTTGTCGACGAATATCAGGATACCAATGCCAGCCAATATCTCTGGCTCCGCCTCCTCGCGCAGCAGCGCAAGAATATCTGCTGCGTCGGCGATGACGATCAGTCGATCTATAGCTGGCGCGGCGCCGAGGTTGCGAACATCCTGCGCTTCGAAAAGGATTTTCCCGGCGCGACCGTCATCCGCCTCGAACAAAATTACCGCTCTACCCCGCAGATCCTTGCCGCGGCTTCGGCGCTGATCGCGCAGAACAGTGGCCGTCTGGGCAAGACGCTGTGGACCGATCTCGAACCCGGCGACAAGCTGCGCGTCGTCGGGGTGTGGGACGGCCCCGAGGAAGCGCGGCGGATCGGCGAAGAACTCGAAACGCTTCAGGTTCGCAAAGTCAGCCTCGACCGCGCCGCGATTCTCGTCCGTGCGCAGTTCCAGACCCGCGAGTTCGAAGACCGCTTCATCGCGATCGGCATGCCGTATCGCATCGTCGGCGGCTACCGCTTCTACGAACGCGCCGAAATCCGCGACGCGCTCGCCTACCTCCGCCTCGTTCAGTCGCCCGCCGATGACCTGGCGTTCGAGCGCATCATCAACACGCCCAAACGCGGCCTCGGCGACAAGGCGCTCGCGCGCATCCACCAGTTTGCACGCCACGAGCAGACGCCTTTGCTCCGCGCCGCGGCGCGCATCACCGAAACCGACGAGCTCACCCCGCAAGCCCGCCGCCAGTTGGTTAACTTCGTCGCGCTCATGCGCGGCTGGCAGGATAAGGCGGGCAATCTTTCACACCCCGAGTTGACCCAGCTGATCTTGGACGAGTCGGGCTATACCGCGATGCTGCAAGTCGACCGCAGCGTCGAAGCCGCAGGACGGCTTGAAAACCTGTCCGAGCTCGTCCGCGCGATGGAGGAGTATGACTCGCTCGAAGCCTTTCTCGAGCATGTCAGCCTGGTCATGGACCGCGACCAGAATGACGACACCGAAACCGTCACCATCATGACAATCCACGCCGCCAAAGGCCTCGAATTCGACCATGTCTTCCTCGCGGGCTGGGAGGATGGCGTGTTCCCCTCGCAGCGGTCGATGGACGAAGGCGGCACCGCCAGCCTCGAGGAAGAACGCCGCCTCGCCTATGTCGCGATCACCCGCGCCCGTGTGCGCGCCAGCATCTATCACGCCGCCAACCGCCGCATTTATGGCCAGTGGATGAGCAGCATCCCCAGCCGCTTCATCGCCGAAATCCCGCCCGAGCATGTCGATAGCGAAAACAGCTTTGGCGGCGGGCAAAGCCTGTGGCGCGCCAACTGGTCGGCGCAGGGCGATCCCTTTGCGCATGTCGCCGAACGCCAGCCGTCGCGGATCATGACGCGCGGGCCGGCGTGGCAGCGCGCGACTGCGCAATCGTCGACCATCACCCGCGCTCCTGCCCCGAGCGAGAAGGGTTCGGCGGCGGCGGTCGGCGCCAAGCCACGCGCCGACCTGGCGATAGGCATGCGCGTGTTCCACGAAAAATTCGGCTATGGCGAGATCGCCGACATCGACGGTAACAAGCTGGAGGTCGCGTTCGAACAGGCCGGGACCAAGCGCGTATTGGACAGTTTCGTCCAGCTCGCTTGAGCCTATTGTCAACCAGAACAGTTATGATATGCCTTCCCGCGCGGCCTTCGAGTCGCGTTTTGGGAGAATCTTCAATGAAAATGAAGCTCTTAGCGGGCGTGATGGCGCTTGCCCTGGTCGGCTGTTCGGAACAATCGTCCGAAGACGCAAGCACGACCACTGCCGCCGACACCGAAGCCCCCGCGGTCGCCGAAGAAAGCGCCGATGCCGCCGCGGCCCCGCGCATCGGCATTGAGGCGGCCCCCGGCGTTGCTTTCGACTATGCCTATACATTCCGCCTCGTCGACAAGCAGATCGCCCGTGTACAGGAGGAACACGCCGCCGCCTGCGAAACGCTGGGCAACCAGCGCTGCCGCATCGTCGATGTCCGTTATCAGCTGAGCGATGAAAAGCTCGTCGAGGCGCAAACCCAATTTAAGCTTGAACCCGGCATCGCCCGCAGGTTCGGCGCCAATGCAATCGCCAGCGTCGAAAAGGCAGAAGGCGTGCTCGCCGACGCCAGCGTGGCCGGTGAAGACGTCGGCACCGAAATCCTCGCTTCGCAGCAGCGCAGCGCCGGATCCAAGGCCGAGATCGCCCGGCTGGAGGCACGACTAAATTCGGGCGGGCTCGACAAACGCGAACGCGCCGAACTGCTGGCGCAGATCGGCCAGCTTCGCGGGGGGCTCAGCGGAGAACGCCAGACCCGCGGCGCGGGCGAGGCGCGGATCGCGTGGACCAGCGTCGCATTCAATTATGTCAGCAACGGCGGCCTTCCCGGCATCGGACACGAAAATCTGTTCGCAAACGCCCGTGAAACGCTGATGCGCAGCGGCAGCACTGCGCTGACCTTTGTCCTGACGCTTGGCGCCGCGATCCTGCCGTGGGGCATCCTGCTCGCGCTGATCGTCGCCTTTTGGCGCAGCCGGTTAGTGACCGCCGTTCGCCTGCAATTGCGAAGCTCGCAAAAGGCGAATGACCCGGCGATCCCGCCGACCAGCTGAGCCCAAACGGCGTGCCGTTTGCAAAGGTCGGTTGCTGCGTTATGGCGTGGACCATGACGCAGCAACCGATATGGCTGGAGCAGGCGCGCGACGCCGAACGCCGCGGCGATGTCGCTGCCGAGACGGCGGCGCTGTCCGCCGCGATCCAGTCCGATCGTGGAAACATCGCCGCCGTGCTTGCTATGGCCGAACTCCAGCGTCGCCTGCTGGACAATCGCGCAGCCGCGTCCTTTTATCGCCTCGCGCTGGGTACCGCGACCCAGTCGGGCAACGTCCCGGTGTCACTTCACCCCGGCCTTAGACGCGCAGAACAATTTCTCATGGCATCGGAGCGCGCATTTGCCGATCATCTGCTCGGCCAGCTCCGCAGCGCGGGCGTCGACGCGCGCACGGCCACGCCGCGCATTGCCGAAGCGCTGCGCCTGCTCACAGGTGAACAGCAGGTCTATCTGCAAGAACCGAGCATGTTCTATTTTCCCGGTCTAGTTCAGCGCCCGTTCTTTGATCGCGAGATGTTTGACTGGGTAGCTGCAATCGAAGCGGCCACCGACGCCATTCGCGCCGAGCTGCTGGCCTTGAACGACACCGCATCGGATCGGTTCGGTCCCTATGTCACCGCAGCAGCAAATCGCCCGCCACCCAATAATCCGCTGCTCGATAAACCCGACTGGGGCGCTGCCTGGCTATGGAAAGACGGTCAGATCGCCGAAGGCATGGACTTGCTTTGCCCCGCCGCCCTTGCTGCGCTCAGTCACGCGCCGCAGCCCATCATTCCGGGCCGTGCGCCGCTCGCCCTTTTTTCGCGACTGACCCCCGGCACCCATATCCAGCCGCACCACGGCATGCTCAATACCCGGTTGATCTGTCACCTGCCACTCCTGGTTCCGAACGGCTGCGGGCTGCGCGTCGGCGCGGAAACGCGAAGCTGGGTCGAGGGCGAATTGCTGATTTTCGACGACAGTTTCGAACATGAGGCCTGGAACCGCGGTACCAGTGACCGCACCATCCTTCTGTTCGAAATATGGCGCCCCGACATTGACACCGACGAACGCGAACAATTGACGCGCATTTTCTCGGCGATCGACACCTACTCGGAACAATAGACCAAGGGACAGAGTGACAATGACCAATCCGGGAATGGACGCCGACATCTACGATGCCTTTATGGAGCAACTTCACCGCTATGTCCGCGAGCGGCTGATCCCGGCGGAGGACCAGCTCGAAGAACTCGGCCGCGTTCCCGACGATATCCTTGCCGAAATGCGCGAGATGGGGCTGTTCGGGGTCACCATGCCCGAACAATATGGCGGCGCGGGCATGAATATCAGCCAATATGTCGGGTTCATCCGCGAGATCGCCTACGCCTCACCTGCCTATCGTTCGATAGTTTCGATCAATATCGGCATGGTGTGCAAATCGCTTCTTGGTTTCGGCACTGCGGCGCAAAAGGAACATTGGCTGCCCAAGCTGGCGATGGGCAGTATCGCCGCCTTTGGCCTGACCGAACCCGACAGCGGATCCGACAGCGCGGCGATGAAGACCCGCGCGGTGCGTGACGGCAACGGCTATGTGCTCAACGGCACCAAGCGTTACATCACCAACGCCCCCTTCGCCGACATGATCCTTGTGATGGCGCGCACCAATGCCGAGGCACTGCCGAAGAACGCGCATGTCAGCGCCTTTCTGGTTCCGCGCGATGCACCCGGCGTTTCGATCGGCAAACCCGACGGCAAAATGGGTCAGGCGGGATCGCAGATCGCCGACGTCATTCTCGAAGATGTCCATGTTGACGGCGATGCGCTGCTCGGCGGCGAAGAAGGCATCGGCTTCCGCGCCGCGATGCAGAGCCTCGACAATGGCCGCCTGTCGGTCGCTGCCGCCAGCGTCGGTTATGCCAAGCGGATGCTCGATGCAGGGTTGAAATATGCAATGGAACGCAAGGCGTTTGGCGAACCGATTGCCAATTTCCAGCTGATCCAGGCGATGCTCGCCGATAGCAAGGCCGAAATCTACGCCGCCGACTGTATGCTGAATGACGCCTGCGCGCGCGCCGACCGGGGCGAAAAAATCCTTGTTGAGGCGGCCGCGACCAAGATGTTCGCCAGCGAAATGTGCGGCCGCGTCGCCGACCGGGTCGTGCAAATCCATGGCGGCGCGGGGTATCTCAAGGAATATCTCGCCGAACGCTTCTATCGCGACTGCCGCATTTACCGGATTTATGAAGGAACGACGCAGATCCAGCAGCTAGTGATCGCCAAGAACATGATCCGTGACTACGAGAGCTGAAGGCTCGGGAGGGTCGCTGGTGGCGCCGAGGGGAATCGAACCCCTGACCTCTGCAGTTCGGTTGCAGTGAAACGGCACAATCCGGCACATCATGGGACAGAGAAAGCCGGGAAAACCCAAAACCGCCTGCTCTCGAGCCGGTCGCCGAGGCCATCAGCACAGCAAGCCGCTTCCCGCTCGGCGAGACGCTTTTCGTCAAAACGCAGGAAGGCCGCGACGCGGGCCGTCTCCTCGCTAGACAGCGCTCAACTCATGCGCCATCCGTCGCCGCTGGTATCCGGCGCGTTTCCCAATAAACGGTCAGATGATGTGTCATCCAGACATTCCATCCGTGCGCCCGTTGAGCCAGACCGATATTCCGTGCAGGACGCGCAGTACTTTTCAATTTGGAGCGTCGGCTTTCCTGCCTCGAAATCGACGATGAAGCGCGTTCCGACGCCGGCGGCGCCGGCACGTTGCTCCTGGCGGAGTTGGGCATGCCTTATTTCGGCGCGAACCGGTTGTCCTATTTGCTAACGTCGATCAGGCGAGCTTGAGCTTCGCAAGCTCGCCCTCATCGAAAGCATTCGTTGCCGCCAAATTCGCCCGCGCAATATCGATCGATGACCAATCGATTCGGCTCGTATAACCCTGCGCGACTGACAGCATGCGGATTACCAGTTCCATCCGCGCGTTGTGCGTGAAGGCCTTGAGAGCGGTGAGATAATCGGTTCGATAAGCCGTCGGAATGATGATCCGTTCTTCGCCCGCCGCGACCAATTCGGCATTCATCATAATCCGCGCAATCCGGCCATTGCCGTCGGCAAAGGGGTGAACCTCACTGACCAGCGCCATGATATAGATCGCGCGATGCAATGGGTCACCGAGCGCCTGGGAGAGATGATAGCCGCGTTCCAATGTTCCTTCCACGAGATCGGGTGCTACAAAGACCGCCATTCCGGCCTGGTTAGGCTCGGCCTTGAACGCCCCGGGGCCCTTGTCGGGCCGCGCTTCCATCACCATCGCGTGCCGGTGCCGCAGCAGCTGGCGGAATTCGGCGTAACTTGCCGGGAGCTGCTTTAGATGGTCGATGTCCGAGACGAGCCGGAAGGTCCCGAGCACATCATGTGCATCGGCCGCCCGTTCGGCCGGAATAACACCTTCGAACACAATCTCGGCCGCCTCATCGACGGTGAATTCGGTACCTTCGATGAAGTTGGAGAAATAGGCCTCAAAAAAGGCGAGCGTTGCATTGGCGTCGGCACTGCGGGGCGGCGCTTCACGTCGCTCGGCGATGCTGTCCCGCAGCGCAAACATCAGGGTTTCGAACAGCTGCAGACGGTTCGGATCATAAGGCTCGCCGGTGTTGCGCGCCTTGCCGACCTCGCTCTCCAGCTTCGCTTCACGCGTGCCGAGCAACGAGCCGATCAGGCCGTCGAGTTCAGCGAATTCGGCGTCATAGCCAAGCTCGGGCGCGATCCTGCGCGCATCGTCGCGAATGCGGTTGATGGCGGCCGCATCCTGTCGGCGTAGTTGCGCGTCGAGCCGTTTTTCGACATCTTCGCGTGGCAGAGTACGTTGTGCTCGCCCACCTCGCGCGCGCGAAAGTCGCATATTCTCAAGATAGGCGCGCGCTGTCGATGCCAGTCGGACACCCGTTGCACGAACCGCTATCGCGGATTGGCGCTGTCATCGACGTAAAGCCGTCCAGCGAGCGCCGCATGTGATTGAACGTCGGCTGCCATAGGCAGAGCATTTCGACTCCTTCAACTGAGGAGTCGAACGATGAATGAGCTTATCCAGATTGGCCCGATCAGCCCGCTACGCCAGCGCCTGCTCGACGACATGGCGATGCGGCGGTTCGGGCCGGAGACGCAGCGTAATTATCTGCGCGACGTCGGACGGTTCGCGACCTGGCTCGGGCGCTCGCCGCACACCGCGAGTGCGGAGGAGGTCCGCCAGTTCCAGATCGATCAGCAGCAAGCGGGCGTTCCGGTGCCGACGATGAACAGCATCGTCAGTGCGCTCCGCTTCTTCTTCACCGAGACGCTCGACCGCCCCGATCTCGCGCGCAAGCTGATCCGCGCCAAGCAGGTTCGCAAGATCCCCGTCGTCCTGACCATGGCCGAGGTGAAGCGGCTGCTCGATGCCACGCGCTGCCTCAAGCACCAGGCTGCCCTGTCGGTTGCGTACGGCGCCGGGCTGCGCGTCGCCGAGGTCTCAGCGCTCAAGGTCAGCAATATCGACAGCAAGCGCATGCTGCTGCGTGTCGAGCGCGGTAAAGGCGGACGCGACCGCAACGCCATGCTGCCCGAAGGCTTGCTGCTGCTACTGCGCGACTGGTGGCGCGCCGGACGACAGCAGGGCGTGCTGCTTCCTGAGGGCTGGCTCTTCCCGGGGCAGAGTGCCTCGGCCCCGATCAGCACCCGCCAGCTCCACCGCGTCGTCGTCGAGGCGGCTGAGGCGGCCGATATCGACAAGCGCGTCGGGCCGCACACCTTGCGCCACAGCTTTGCCACCCACCTGCTCGAGGACGGCGTCAACATCCGCGTCATCCAGGCGCTGCTCGGACACGCCAACCTCAATACCACCGCCTTTTACTTGCAGGTCGCAACGAAGACGACGCGCAAGGTGACCAGCCCGCTCGACCGGCTCGCGCTGGCATCGCCCATCGAGGCGCCCCCCGACGGCTGAGGCTGATGCGCACCTCGCTCGAGGTCGCCGACATCTTCCGTGCTGCAGGACCCGCGTATCGCACCGCGCATGCCGGGCATCTGAGCCTGCATCAGCTCAAGATCATGTCGGCGATCGAACATTGCCGCACCGCCGCGCTCGGTGGCCACGTCGAAGCCTGCACCGACTGCGGGCATTGGCGGATCGCCCACAACAGTTGCCGCAACCGGCACTGTCCCAGGTGCCAGGGCGCCGCCGCACGCACTTGGCTCGAGGCCCGCGAGGCCGACCTGCTCCCGGTCGGCTATTTCCACGTCGTCTTCACCCTCCCTGCCGAGGTCGCCGCGATCGCCTTCACCAACAAGGCGCTGGTCTATGACCTCTTGTTCAAGGCGGCGGCCGATACGATGCTGACCATCGCCGCCGACCCTAAGCACCTCGGCGCCCGGATCGGCATCACCGCCGTTCTTCACACCTGGGGATCCGCCCTCACCCATCATCCCCACATCCACATGATCGTGCCAGGCGGCGGCATATCGCGCGATGGAACGCGCTGGATATCCGCACGCCCCGCCTTCCTGCTCCCCGTGCGCGTGCTCGGCGCGCTCTTCCGCCGCTTGTTCCTGTCCCGGCTGCGCGCGCTGCACGATGACGGCAAGCTCGCTTTCTTCGGCAGCCTCACGCAGCTTGGCGAACGACGCGCTTTCCTGCGGCACCTCTCTCCCGTCAGCAAGAAGCGCTGGGTGGTCTATGCCAAGCCGCCGTTCGCCGGGCCCGAAGCGGTGCTCGCCTATCTGTCGCGCTACACCCACCGGGTTGCGATATCGAACAGCCGCCTCCTCCGCTTCGATGCGGACGGCGTCACCTTCCGCTATAAAAACTACCGCGAGGCCGGCACCGCGCGGCAGCAGGTCATGACCCTCGCCGCCGACGAGTTCATTCGCCGCTTCCTCCTCCACGCCCTGCCCCGCGGATTCCACCGCATCCGCCACTATGGCCTGCTCGCCAGCGCCAGGCGCAAGGATCATCTCGAACGCGCCCGAGGTCTGCTCGATGTCGCCCCCGCGCCGGCCGACGATCCGCCCGCCGAGCTCGAAGCTCAGCCGCTGTGCCCGTGCTGCGGCGGCACCATGGTGATCATCGAGGTCTTCGAACGTCGCTATCAACCCCGAGCGCCGCCACCGCCCTCACTCTCATCCGGGACACAGGCGCCGTGACCCGGCACGGCCTGACGCAGACACGATCCAGGGCAGACCCGCACCTGGAAGCGGACCCGCTTGCGGCGGTGCTGCCCATAAGCGGACATCCCCACACTAAAATCGGCATGTCCGCTTTTCGGCGTCCGCTTTTGCGACCTCAATCCAGACGGTCAGCTCTCAGATGCGTCCGATTTTGGGCAGCATCCGTCAGCCCCAGGCCACGCTCAAAACCGCTTTCCCCATAGCTCTCGGTCGATGACCCCCGCGGTTCGGGCATCGAAGACTTTCCGACGCCTGACGGCGTCCGAAACCCTAAACGTTTGAAGACCGGCTGCTTTCAGGACGGATAGTGATTGAAGCGGACGCTGGGGCGCAAATCTACCGCCTCGGCCGATAGACGTAGGTCGCGACTAGAAGATTTAGAGTATCGGCGGCTCTGCGAGGTGCTGCATCAGCCTGGTGAAAGCCGCATCGCGGCCCCCCCGCCAGGTGCGAGCCAGAGCTTGTAGCTATTGCCCTTCTTCACCCGGATCGTTTCATGGGCGATGCGGTGCCGCGCGTCGGTCAGATAGGTGGCGCCATCGCCATCCTTATAGATCGTTGCGGTATAGGCTTTTCCCGGCTCGAGGAAATCGAAGCTCAGCGTCAGCGTGCGTTCGGTCGCATTGTTGACCCCGCCGACATACCAGTCGGCGCTGCTGCGATCCTTGCGCGCGAAGATCGCATAATCGCCGACCTCGCCCGCGATCAGGCGGCTTTCGGACCAATCGGCCGGAACCTGCTTTATGAACTCCAGCTCACGCGGATGCGCTTCCAGATTCTCGATGAAATCGGCGGCCATCTGGATCGGCGAATAGATGGCGAGATATAGCCCGAGCTGCTTTGCGAGCGTCGAGGCGAGCGGCGCCTTGTTCGCGCCCTCGAGGCTCAGCACGCCCGGCGTGAAGTCCATCGGCCCCGACAGCATCCGCGTATAAACGAGAGTCGGCTCATGGTCCGGGCCGTTTGCGAAGGCCCCCCAGGCGTTATACTCCATGCCCCGCGCGCCTTCGCGCGCAACCCAATTGGGATAGGTGCGGCGGAGGCCCGTATCCTTGATCGGTTCGTGCGGATTGACCGCGACGTGATATTTTGCCGCGGTTTCGACGACTTTCAGATGATGCTGCACCTGGCGCTGGCCGTCGTGCCATTCCATCGCAGTGGTCCCGGGCGTGGCGCCGGGCGCAATGACCCCGCCGGCATCGGCGACATAGCCGGTCTTGACCGTGCCGACGCCGAGCTGCCCATAGAGCTTCATCGCGTCGTCGAGCTGCTCTTCATAGACCGCAATATTGCCGCCGGTTTCATGATGGCCGATCAGCTGGACGCCCTTTTTGCGCGCATAGTCGGTGACCGCCTTCAAGTCGAAGTCTGGTGTTGCTTCGGTAAAGCTGAACTCGTCGCCATGACCGAACCAATTGCCGTTCCAGCCCTTGTTCCAGCCCTCGACGAGCACGCCGCCGAAGCCGTGTTTCGCTGCGAAGTCGATATATTGCTTCGTCCGCTCGGTCGTTGCGCCATGCTTGGGCCCCTCGGCCCAGCTCCAGTCGCCGCGGATCATCCCCCACCAGATGCCGATATATTTCATCGGCTTGAACCAGCTAACGTCGCCCAGCTTGTTCGGTTCGTTGAGGTTGAGTTCGAGGTCGCTTTCGACCAGCCCCGCAGCGCTGTCGGCGATCCGGATCGTCCGCCACGGCGTCGCGAACGGCAGGTCGCGCACGACGCGCGCGCCCTTCGAGGATGGCGACAGCGTGGCGCGGAACTTCTGTCCCTCGGCGCGCTTGAACCAAATGCCGGCATAGTCGACGAGCGCCGCTTCGTGGAACGCCAGATGCGTCCCGTCGTCGAGGCGCATCGTGATCGGCGTGTGCGCGGTCGCGACCGCATCGATCGGCGTTTTTTGGTAGATTTGCTCGTAGCGGTTCCACTCGCCACCGGTGATCCACCACGCGGTGCCCTTGGGCGCGATGTCGAATTCGGTGATTTCGTCGACGATCTTCGCGGTCTTGAGCCCCGCCTGCTCGGGCAGTTCGTAGCGGAAGCCGATGCCGTCGTCGAACAGGCGGAAGCGGACGTTCATCGCATGGCCGCCCCAGCTCTCGTTCTGGCGGAAGCGGACGAGCAGTTCATTGTGCCGGTCGCGCACGAAGCGGCGCTCGCCCCATGGCTGTTCCCAGCGCGTGTCGCCGCTGGCGCGCTCGACGCTTTCGATCGCAAAGCCGCGTTGCAGCCCGATGCGGTCGGCGAGGATAAAACCCAGCTTCGACGGCGCGATCAGCAGCTTGCCCCTGCGCGACAGCGACCATGTCGGCCGCTGGTCATTGTCGGTCGAAACCGTCAGCACGATGCCGCCGTCCGGCGACGATGCCGTCTGCTCGGGCCGTGCGTCCTGCGCAAAGGCGGGCGCCGCTGCCATGGCGAGCAGCGGGAGGGCGGCGAACAGGCTATGCATCAATTTGTTCCTTCGAGTTTCAGCCAGAGAGCGCCGCACGGCGGCAGATGCGCCGGATCGGCGCCGTTGAGCGCAGCGACGGGCGCGCCGCCCTTCCCATGGTCAGCGATATCGATCGTCGCGCCGCCGAGATTGAAGAGGCAGCGGATATGCTCGCCGTCCGCGATCCGATCGAAACCGAGCAGGTCGCCCTCGGCGATCCAGCGCGCGTCGCGGCCGAGCCGCAGCGCCGGGTGCGCGGCGCGCTGCGCAACCAGATGGCGCGTGAGGTTGAGCAGCGAAGCGGGATCGGCCTGTTGCCGGTCGACCGCGAGCGCACCGTGCGCGGAGCCCAGCGGCAGCCACGGATCGGCGCTTGAAAAACCTGCATTCGTTTCGCCCGCCACCCAGGGCAGCGGGGTGCGCGCACCGTCGCGCGACAGCGTCAGCGGCCAGTTCTTGAGCGCCTCGGGGTCCTTCACCAGCTCGAACGGGATCTCGACCTGGTCGAGCCCGAGTTCTTCGCCATTGTAGAGGATGATATTGCCGCGCAGCGCGCAGAGCAGCGCCATCTTCATCCGCGCATAGGCCGCCGGGTCGACGCCTTCGGGGGTCCAGCGCGACACCGCGCGCGGCGCGTCGTGATTCTCGAACGCCCAGCTCGGCCAGCCGAGCCCCGGCGCATCGGGCCATTGTTCGGCCGCCTCGCGCACCAGTTGCGGCGTCAGCCGGTCGGCATAGAGGAAGTCGAAGCCATAGGCGCTGTTGAGGCGGCCTTCGCCCGCAGTGAACAGCTTCATCTCGCGTACCGCATCGTCGCCGCCGACCTCGGCGACGGTGAAGCTGCCCGGATATTGATCGGTCAGCGCGCGGATGCGTTCGAGGAAGAGCGGGATGTCGGGATGCGACTGGTTATGGATTTTCTGCTGGAAATCGAACGGCCGGGTACGGACCTTGTTCGACGGCGGGGCGGGCGGGTTGTCGCGCAGTTCGGGATCGTGCATCGAGAAGTTGATCGCATCGATGCGAAAGCCGTCGACGCCGCGGTCGAGCCAGAAACGCACGACGCCGAGCAGCGCGTCCTGCACCTCCGGGTTGTGGACGTTGAGCTGCGGCTGCGAGCCCAGGAAATTGTGCATATAATATTGGCCGCGCCGCGCGTCCCATGTCCACGCCGGGCCGCCGAACACCGACTGCCAATTGGTCGGCGGCGACCCGTCGGGCTTCGCATCGGCCCAGACATACCAGTCGGCCTTGTCATTTTCCTTGCTGGCGCGGCTTTCGGCGAACCATGCATGTTGATCCGACGTGTGCGCGAAGACGAGGTCGGTCGTGACCTTGAGCCCGAGCGCATGCGCGCGCGCGACGAGCGCGTCGAAATCGGCGAGCGTGCCGAAGATCGGGTCGATGCCCTCATAATCGGCGATGTCGTAGCCGAAATCGTCCATCGGCGAGGGGTAGAAGGGCGACAGCCAGATCGCGTCGACACCGAGCGAGGCGACATAATCGAGCCGCGCGGTGATGCCGGCGAGGTCTCCGATCCCGTCGCCGTTCGAATCGGCGAAGCTGCGCGGGTAGATCTGGTAGATCGCCGCGCCCTTCCACCACGGCGCCTCTACGGCGGCGGGCAAGCTGGCATTCTGGACGAGGGGCTGGGTCATCGTGGCGCGTTCTTCGCTTATTAGCTGGCTTGGCAAATGATGGTGCCGAAAGCGGGGAGGGAAAGATGGAGGCTGCCCGGCGCGGCGGGGCTTGCCGGACAGTCACCGTGGAGCGCGGTAAAGCCCGCGCTTTTCATATCGATGGCAATATTCGCCGACAGCGGCGCCGCCGACGTGTTGAAGGCGAGCAGCACTTCGCGGCCGGTGTCGGGATCGAAGCGCGATACCGCAAGCAATCCGGGCTTTTCGGAAAAGGCGCGAACCTTTGTCGCGCCGCGCATCAGCGCCGGGGTCTTGCGCCGGATTTCGGACAGCGTCGCGATATGGCGATAGAGCGGATGCGCGGGATCGAAATTGGCGGTCGCGGTCGTCGCGGCGCTGCCGATCAGATCATTGTCGTTATACGCCGCTACCTTCGACGCGAACATGGTCTCACGCGCGAGTTGATCCTTGTCATCGGACACGAACCCCTGCTCGTCGCCATAATAAATCGTCGGCACCCCGCGCAGCGTCAGCAGCATTGCATGGCCGAGCATCACGCGCTGCAGCAGTTCGGCCTCGCTCGCCGCAGGGTTCGCGGCCTTCACGAACATCGCGAAGCGGCCCATGTCATGATTGCCGAGGAAGGTCGGCAGCTCTTGCGCGGCGCCTGCCCCACCCTTGTAGAGCGCGTCACCGTCGAACAGCCGCGCGAACTCGCCGGTTCCTTTCGTGCCGCTCAAGGCATCGATCGCGGCGCGCGCGAAACCGAAGTCGAGCACCGCGGGCAAGCCTGCCGCGTGCGTGTACCAGGCGAGCGCGCCCGGATCGACCGCGTCAACATAGACTTCGCCGAAGATGTGGAAATTGGGAATGCCGCGCGCCTTCGCCCGCGCCAGCATCGCGGGCACGAAGGCTTGCCAGAATTCGGGGTTCACATGCTTCGCCGTGTCGATGCGAAACCCGTCGATTCCGAATTCGTCGATCCAGCGGCCATAGATGTCGATAAAGCCCTGAACGACGTGCGGGTTCTCGGTCGCGAGGTCGTCGAGCCCGGAAAAATCGCCGTATAGTGCGGATTCGCCGACCCAGTCGCTGTTGCCGCGGTTGTGATAATAGAGCGGATCGTTGAGCCAGGCGGGAACCTTCACCCGCTCCGCGTCCTTCGGTACGACGGGCGTGTAGGCGAAAGCCGGGTCGGTCAGTTTCTTCCAGTTTTCAAGATCGGCGACATGGTCGCCGGAAAAGCCCGAATTGATTGACGCGCCCCTTATCCCGCCGCGCCGCGAATAAGGAAAATCGGCGAGACTGCGGTAGCGGAAGCCTCCGGCCGCATCTTCCTTGTAGGTGATCACATCGGCGGTGTGATTGGCGATGATGTCCATATAGACTTTCATCCCACGCTTGTGCGCGGCGTCGACGAACGCCTTGAATTCGGCATTGGTGCCGAAATGCGGGTCGACCTGCGTGAAGTCGGTGACCCAATAGCCGTGATAGCCGGCGCTTTCGTCGCCTTTCGGCCCCTGCACCGGCTTGTTCTTGAAGATCGGCGCGAACCAGATCGCGGTCGCCCCCAGACCCTCGATATAATCGAGCCGCTTGGTGAGCCCCGCAAGGTCGCCGCCATGGAAAAAGCCCTTGGCGGTCGGGTCATAGCCGGTCTGGAGCCGGTCGCCCTCCAGCCCGCCTCGATCATTCTTCGGATCGTCATTCTCGAAGCGGTCGGGAAGCACGAAATAGATGATTTCGTCCTCGGGTGGGCGCTCGCGGTAATCCGCGGCAGGCGCGGCGCCCGACAGGCTCAGCGCAATGATCGATGCGAGCAAGCTCATGCGGGCACTCCTGCAGCGCAATGCTGCGCGATAAATTCGTCGTGGCCAGGCAAATGCGATGCGGTGCGCGCGACGATCGTTTCGATGTCGGCGAAAAAGCTCGCCAGTTCGTCGTGCGTCAGCTGGTCGGCCATCGGATGATAGCCATCGGGCATGATATTCTGACCCGTGAGCACCTGGAACCAGCCGATTTCGATGAATAGTTCGTCGCCTTCGCGAACGATCTGGCCCTGACTCCTGAACAGCTCGATCTTGTGCGCGAGCGTTTCGGGAATGCCCATCTCGCGGCAACGGATCCAGAAGGGCGAGTCAGTGCGCTGGTTGGCGTGATAGTGGAGGATGACGAAGTCGCGGATGCGTTCGTAATCGAAGCGGACCCGGCGGTTATAGGCATCGATGTTGGCGGCATCGAAATCGCGATCGGGAAAATGGGCGAGCAGCTTCGCGATGCCGTTCTGGATCAGGTGGATGCTGGTCGATTCGAGCGGCTCAAGGAAGCCCGAGGCGAGGCCCAGTGCGACGACATTTCCGTTCCACGCTTTCCTGCGCATGCCGGTGCGGAAGCGCAGCATTCGCGGTTCAGCGAGCGGGCGGCCCTCGACATTGGCGAGCAGGGTCGCAGTCGCCTCATCCTCGCTGATGAAGTCGCTGCAAAAAACATGGCCGTTGCCGGTCCGGTGTTGGAGCGGGATGCGCCATTGCCAGCCGGCTTTATGCGCGATCGCCTGCGTATAAGGCCGCGCCGGGCCGGCATTTTCGCTCGGCACCGCGATGGCGCGGTCGCAGGGAAGCCAGTGAGTCCAGTCCTCAAACCCGGTTCCGAGCGCCTCCTCGATCAGCAGCGCGCGAAAGCCCGAACAGTCGATGAAGATCTCGCCGTCGATCGCCGTGCCATCTTCCAGCACGACCGCCTCGACATGGCCCGTTTCACCGTTCCGCCTGACGCCGAAAATCTTGCCCTCGGTACGTTCGGCCCCGGCCTGTTCGGCGATTTTGCGCAGATAGGCGGCATAAAGCGCGGCGTCGAAATGAAAGGCATAGGCGATGCCGTCGAGGCTCGTGTTCGGGATCTGCGGCAGCCGCGCAAAGCGGTTCTGTCGCCCCGCGGTTTCGTTCAGCGAATAATCGCCGAGCCGCCCCGCGATGCCCTCGTTCCGGCCGCGAAGCCAATATTGCGGGAATTGCAGCATGCCAAGGCTGCGCCCGATCTGCCCGAACGCGTGCATATAGACGTCGCCGATCCGGCCCCAGTCGTGGAACTGGATGCCAAGCTTGAACGTCCCGCCGGTTTCGCGAATGAACTCATTCTCGTCGATACCGATCAGCGCATTGAACAGGCGGATCGCCGGGATGGTCGCCTCGCCGACCCCGACGGTGCCGATCTCGTCGCTCTCGACCAGCCGGATCGACAGATTGTCCATCGTGCGCGACAGCGCCGCGGCGGCCATCCAGCCCGCGGTTCCGCCGCCGACGATCACAACCTTCGTGATGCGACTGTCGCCCACCCTGTTCAATTCCCTCTTGTCCGGAAGCGGGCCGGACTTGTGCGCCGGCCCGCTCGTCCCGTCAGAACTTATAGGTGATACCGGCCATGAAGTTGCGACCATAATTCTGATAGTCGCGGATCTGGCGCGGATCATTATTGTAATAGGTCACGAACGGCTCGTTGGTCAGGTTCGACGCCTGCAGCAGGACGCCCAGCCCTTCGAGCGCGCCGCTCTGGAAGGTATAGCCGACCTGCGCGTCGACGACGAATTCGCTCTTGGCCATGAACATGTCGCGCGCGAGGCTGATCGTCGAAACTTCGGCGAGGAATTTCGAGCGGTAGCGGCCCGACGCGCGCACCTGGAAGCCGTCCTTTTCGAAATAGGCGGTTCCGTTGATGACCCATTTCGACAGGCCGGGCATCGAAATCGCGTCCTCCGTGCCCTCGCGCACGCGGCTCTTGGTATAGGAGGCGCTGCCGAGCACCCCGAAGCCGTCGAGTGCCTGCGTGAGGTTCGCGAAGGGCAGCGATAAGGATGCTTCGGCGCCATAGACGCGCCCGGCATTGCCGTTCAGCCACTGCTTGCTGAGACCCGCGCGCGTGCCGACCGTTCCGCCGTCGGGAACTTCGAAGTCGGTGAAGTCGAACGGATTGACCTGACGATAGATGTAATTTTCGAGATATTTGTAGAAGCCGCCGACCGAGACATAGCCGCCTTGGCCGAAATATTTCTCGAGCCCGACATCGACCGTGTCGGCCATCAGCGGACGCAGCCGCGCATTGCCGAGGTCGAGCGACCAGGGCGACGCGTTGACGTCTGTGTTGTTGCGCTTCGATGTATCAAAATTGACGCCGCCGCCGGGCTTCAGCTGGTCCATGCGCGCACGCGCCAACACGCGCGCGGCGCCGAAGCGCAGGAAGCTGTTGTCGGCGAACTCGATCGACAAGTTCATGCTCGGCAGGATGTCGGTATATTTGGCGCCGTCGGTCACCGGCGTCGACTGGGTCACGCCGCCCACGACCTGCGCATAGAAGCTCGAGCCCGTCTGGTCCGAATGAATGACCTGGACGCCGACGTTTCCGCGGATCGGCGTGCTGCCCGCATCGGCGTTGAAATTCGCCTGGACGAAGCCGGTCAGCACCTTTTCGCGGATCGTATAATCGTTGAAGACGCGCGCCGGGTCAAAGCCCGCACCGTCGGTCAGATTATAATTTCCGTCATTGTAGAAACGCCAGCTGTCGAACGCGACCATGCCGGGGATGCCGATGAAGTCGAGCGACACCGGATCATAGAGATAATCGGCAGGCACCGCAGTGTTCGCCGGATAATTTTTGCTCGTCAGCACGAAGCCGCGGTCGTCGAGACTTTTCTTGCGGTCGGAATAGTTGGCGCCGACGCGCAGGCTGCTGATCACGCCGCCCAGTTCCTGCGTCGCTTGCAGGCGCAGCGATTTCAGCTGGTCCTTGACGCGCGGCGTGTTGACGAACCCGTCCTGGCAGTTGGGCACCGCGCCGCCGCAGCTGTTCCAGCCCTGCGGATCGGTGATCACGAACAAATTGGGATCGGCATAGTCGAGCGAGGGGTCGAACATGATCCCGCCGTTCGGGCGCATTTCGAAGCCGAGCGCGGTTTCGCGCGCGCCGACGTTCTGGCCGCGACCGGTGCCGAGATAGATTTCGAGATTTTCCTCGGTCTTCTTGATCCGCGAATAGCCGAGGTCGAGTTCGAGCGTCAGTTTCTCGTTGGGCTTGAACTGGGCGTTCCAGCCGCCCGCGATGATCGTCGAGTCGCGATGGACGACGTCGTTGCGCATCACGGCTTCGGTGCCCGTCCAGACGCCCTTGGTCACCAGACCATCTTCGACGGTGAAACCGGGCTGCAGCGTCGAATTGCCCCAGAAGAGCGGGAATTCGATCCCGCGCAGGCGCTGTTCGTCCTTGAACTTCGACCAATAGCCGTCGATTGTCGTGTGGAACTTGTCGCTGGGTTCCCATTCGACGACCGCCATCACGCCGTCGCGCTTCAGTTCGTTCGACTTCACATAGGGCTTGGCGCCACCGATGACGAAAGCGGTGTTCGTGCCGTCGGTCGCCTCGGGATAACCCCAGGCGTTGAACCGTTCCTCGGCGGTCGGCGACTGCATGCGCGCGTAACCGATCGCCCAGCCGAGCGTGCCGTCGGCATTCTGGTCGATATAGGAGATGTTGGCGCGGTAGCCCTTGTTCGAGATGTCGGGGTTGAGCTTACCGAGATCGTTGATCTCGAAACGGGCGCCCGCCGCGATCGTGCGCTTGCCATAGGCGAGCGGCCGCACCGTCCGCATGTCGATCGTGCCGCCGATTGCCTGCCCGATCAGCGAAGCGTCGGGGGTCTTGTAGACGATCGCGCCATTGAGCAGTTCGGACGGATATTGGTCGAGCTCGACGCCGCGGTTGTTGCTCGCCGAAACCTGTTCGCGGCCGTTGAGCAGGGTCGTGGTGAAGTCGGGCGCGAGGCCGCGGATCGACACGACATTGGCGCGGCCATCGAGGCGCTGCGTCGCGAGGCCCGGCAGGCGCGACAACGATTCGGCGATCGACAGGTCGGGCAGCTTGCCGATGTCTTCGGCCGAGACGACCTCGACGATCGAGGTGTTGATCTTCTTGGCCTGAACCGAATTGTTGATCGCGCCGCGGATGCCGCTGACGACGATCTCGTCCTCGGCGGGTGCTTCATCGACGGGTGCGGTGCTCGCGTCCTGCGCCATCGCGGTTGCGGGCAGCAAGAAGGTCAAGGCAAGGCCGAGCGCGATGGCGCTGACACCGCGGTTGAGATTGTTCGGCAAGATCATGTGTGGCTCCCCTGGCACGGACGGGTGGTCTTGACCCATGCATCGGGAGGGGGACGCGGCGCGTCCGTCAGGCTCCTCTCCAACATATGGGTTTTCCCATCTTGAGCCTCGCAATTGAAACCAATCACGCCGCGCCGCCATAGGGTATACGTATACGCATAATATGCGGAGCAGCGCCCTGTCGCAGAAATACAACGCTTTGAGCGCCGAAAACGGCGGGACTCCGGCCTGTGCAAATTCTTGGCATAGACCGGACCAATCGCTAGTCTCCGGGGCAGGCGGCGGCCATCGACAAGACCGCGGCATCAGGGAGAGAGACATGGGGCGCCAGCCCTCGGCGAAGCCCACGAGTTTCGACATCGCCTATCTGGCGGGCGTCTCGCAGCCGACCGTGTCGCGCGCGCTGCGCGGCAGCAAATCGGTCAGCGCCGCGACCCGCGCCAACATTCAGCGTATCGCGCAGGAACTCAACTATACCGTCGACAAGAACGCATCGAGCCTGCGCTCGCAACGTACCCACACGCTCGCCCTGCTCTTCTTCGAGGATCCGAACCCCGACGAATCGATGATCAACCCCTTCTTCCTGTCGATGCTGGGGTCGATCACGCGCGAATGCGCGCGGCGCGGCTATGACCTGCTGATCAGTTTCCAGCAGATGCACAATGACTGGCACGTCACCTATCAGGACAGCCATCGCTCCGACGGGATCATCCTGCTGGGCTATGGCGATTATCAGCTTTACCTCACCAAGCTAGAGCATCTTGTCGAGATGGGGACAAAGTTCGTGCGCTGGGGATCGGTATCCGAAGACGGTATCGGGCTGACCGTCGGATCGGACAATGTCGGCGCGGGCGAGCAAGCGGGCGCGCATCTGGTCGAGGTCGGGCGCCGCCGTATCGCCTTCCTCGGCGACGCGTCGGACCATGCGCCCGAATTCCAGGACCGTTACGACGGACTTTGCCGCGCGATGCGCGCCGCGGGTGTCGAACCCGACCCGGCGCTGCAGCGCGACGCGGTGTCGTCGGAGGATTCGGGCTATGCCGCCGCAAGGTCGCTGATCGAAGGCGGCCAGTCTTTCGACGCGGTCTTCGCCGCGAGCGATCTGATCGCCATCGGCGCGATGCGCGCGCTGACCGAAGCGGGGCTGCGGCTGCCGCAGGACGTCGCGATCATCGGCTTCGACGATATCCCGGCCGCCAGCCAGACCACGCCGACGCTGACCACGGTGATGCAGGATATGAAGGGCGCGGGAACATTGCTCGTCGATGCGTTGCTCGCGCGCATCGACGACCGCCCGGTCGAAGAGCGGATATTGCCGGCCCGGCTGATCCGGCGCCAGAGCACGGCGGTCTGACACTAACGTATTCGTATACGTAGCCGCACCGCGCTTGCCCTGCCCCGCGCGCGCTGCGACACCCGGACCAACGCGAGCCGCGACGGCGGCCGCAAGGGGAGACGCATGATGGAAAAACCGAAGCAGGGCTTTGCCGGCCTATGGAATATCAGCTTCGGCTTTTTCGGCATCCAGATCGGCTTCGCGCTGCAAAATGCGAACATGAGCCGGATATTCCAGTCGCTGGGCGAAGATATCGAACGGCTCCCCGGCCTGTGGGTCGCCGCGCCGCTGACCGGCCTGCTCGTACAGCCGATCATCGGGCATATGAGCGACCGGACGTGGCTCGGCCGGTTCGGGCGTCGCCGCCCCTATTTCCTCGCCGGCGCGATCCTCGCCGCCATCGCCTTATTCGTCATGCCCGAAAGTCCCGCGATCTGGTTCGCCGCGATGATGCTGTGGGTCCTCGACGCCTCGCTCAACATCTCGATGGAGCCCTTCCGCGCCTTCGTCGGCGACATGCTGCGCAAGGACCAGCACAGCGTCGGTTATGCGGTGCAGACCGCCTTCATCGGCGCCGGCGCCGTCGTCGGGTCGCTGTTCCCCTCGCTGATGGAGGCGATGGGGGTCGCCAATGTCGCACCGCCCGGCCAGATCCCCGACACGGTGCGCTACGCCTTCTGGTTCGGCGGGATCGCGCTGTTCCTCGCAGTGCTGTGGACCGTCGTCACCACCGACGAATTTAGCCCCGAACAGATGGCGGCATTCGAAAGCGCCACGCCCGACGGGGGTCAGGCCAGCCGCCCGCTCGCCTCGCGCAGCTATCATGGCGGCCTCGCCTGGGCCGCCGCGGGCGTCCTCGTCCTGTTCGTCCAGCATCATTTCGCGCTGCTTCGCGAAGTCCTGCTGCTCGGCGCGCTGCTCATCGGCTACGGCCTTGCGAACATGGCCGCGATCGCGCTGGCGCGCCGGGGCAACGACCACAATATGCTGTCGAGCATCGTCGGCGATTTCTCCGGCATGCCGCCGCTGATGAAGCGGCTGGCGCTCGTCCAGTTCTTCAGCTGGTCGGCGCTGTTCATCATGTGGATCAACACCACCCCGATCGTCGCCCAATATCATTTCGGAACGACCGACGCCGCCAGCGCTGCCTATCAGGAAGCGGGCAACTGGGTCGGCGAATTGTTCGCAATCTACAACGGCGTCGCCGCGATCGCGGCGCTGACCTTGCTCCCCTGGCTCGCCCGCCGCCTTGGGCAGGCGCGGACGCACATCGTCGGCATCGCGTGCGGCGCGGTCGGATATGCCAGCTTCTTCCTGCTGCGCGACCCTACGCATTTGATCGTCAGCGAGGTCTTCATCGGCATTTTCTGGGCGTCGGTCCTCGCGATGCCCTATGCGATCCTCGCCTCCAGCCTGCCGCAAGCCAAGCTCGGCATCTACATGGGGCTCTTCAACGTCTTCGTCGTCGTCCCGCAATTGCTCGTCGCAACGGTGATGGGCTCGATCATGAAATCGCTGTTTCCAGGAGAGCCCATCTATACGATGGCCTTCGCTGCATTTGCCTTACTCCTTGCAATGATTGCGATGACACGGGTCGACCAGTCGGCCCCATAGCATGGCAAAGACGGCTAAGGCTGACGGTGGCCGATTCCAGACCGACCGCTTTAGGGCCCGGATCAGGTAAAGCTGCCGTCTCTATCGCTTCGCATTGCTCAGCGCAGACAATCGGCGAACGACAAGCGCAGCGTCTTCTTGTCAATCTTGCCGGTGGCCGTGAGCGGGATCTCATCGAAGATCACGCGGTCGGGCATCCACCATTTGACCAATCGAGGCTCAAGCCATTCCCGAACCTCTGTTTCGGATAGCGTCGCACCGTCCATAGTCTCGATCACAAGAACAGGCCGCTCCTCCCATTTCGGATGGAATACGCCCACCACCGCGGCAACTTTGACGCCCGGGCAAGCCGCCGCCACATTTTCGATGTCGATCGAACTCACCCATTCTCCACCTGACTTGATGACGTCCTTCTTGCGGTCGGTGATGCGCATGAAGCCGTTTGCGTCGACCGTGGCGATGTCGCCTGTGTCGAACCATCCCTCCGCATCGAGCGCGGTTTCTTCTTGCCGGAAGTAGCGCTCTATCACCCACGGACCGCGGACCATTACCGCTCCAGCGCTGATGCCGTCATGCGGCAACCCCACCCCGTCGTCGTCGACGATCTTGAGCTCCACACCGAACTGAAGCCGCCCTTGGCGGGTCCAGATTATCTCGTTCATCGCGTCATCACCGAGCGCCGCGATTTTCGGCGTCGGCGTGGCAAGGACGCCGAGAGGGGACATTTCGGTCATTCCCCAGATCTGCCGTACTTTGACACCATATCGGGTTTCAAAGGTCTCGGCCATCGCGCGCGGGACAGCGGAACCCCCGATCACGACCCGTTCGAGAGTGCCGGTATCTTCGCCCGTTCGAGCCAGATGGTCGAGATACATCGTCCAGATGGTCGGCACACCGCCCGAGAAGGTTACACCCTCGGCTTTGATGAGCGCCTGCAGGCTGGCACCATCAAACTTGTCACAGGGAAGGACGAATTTCGCGCCGTTGATCGCGCCGGCGAATGGGAGCCCCCAAGCTGTTGCGTGATAGAGCGACTGGCAGGGCATGATGACATCGAAGGCCGAGAAATCGAGCGCGCCGGACAGACCGGCGACGAGCGCATGAAGGACGACCGAACGATGCGAGTAAAGGACGCCCTTCGGATCTCCCGTTGTTCCCGAAGTGTAGCAAAGGAATGCGCCGCTGTTTTCATCGAACTGCGGCCAGTTCGATTGGCTAGGGAATGCTGCTAACCTCGCATCATAATCCTCGGCGGTCAGCAGCACGAAATGCTCGACCGTCTCCAGCATCGGCTTGAGGCGTTCGACCGTCTCTGCGAGATTGCGGTCGTAAAGCAGAACGCGGCTCGCAGCGTGATTGATCGTGAAGGCGATATGTTCGATTGGCAGGCGCGGATTGGCCGTATGCAAGACATAGCCTGCCCCGGGTACCGCGAAGAAAAGCTCGAAATGCCGGTGCGTATTCCAGGCCAGAGAGCTGATGCGGTCTCCGGACGCCAGACCAAGGCTGCCCAGCCATTGTGCGGCGGCATTGGCGCGCGAGGCCGCGCCCGCGTAATCGTATTGAAAAATGTCGCCGTCGCAGTCCTTGGACACGATCTCGCGGTCGCCGTGCGCGGTCGCGGCGAACTCCAATATCTGCGAGATGTTAAGCGGCAGGTTCTGCATCAATCCTGGTATCGTCACCCCTGTGTCCTCTCAAAAGCGCTTACCATGCCCGATCGAGTCAGCACGCTGTCAACAATGCGCGCAAGCGCGCGGTGACGACATTTGTCGCGTCGGCTGCTGCAGGGATCAGCCCCGCAAAATGCACGAACCCGTGGGTCAGATTGTCGAATTCCAGAATTTCTGATGCGACCCCGGCGTCGCGAAGCCGATCGGCGTAAGCGACCGCTTCATCGCGTAGAGGATCGACCGAGAGAACGACGGTCAGGGCGCTCGGCAGGTCCGAAAGGTCTGGCGCCTTGATGGGCGACAGGCGCGGATCTGTGGCGTCGGCGCCAGCCGCATAATCCGACACGCAGATTTCGAGACTTGCCCTGCGCAGTGTGGGATCGGCATCGCGGACGCGAGAGTGATAATCGTCTTCGCTCACGCCAAGATCGACAGCGGGATAGAGCAGGAGTTGCGCATCGAAGGGACGGACACCCTGCGCGGCATCCCGCATCGCGAGACAGATCGCCGCAGCGAGGTTACCGCCGGCGCTGTCGCCTGCGATCACCGCTGGCGCCGCTTCTCCGCCAAGGTCCGCGCGATTGGCCGAGACCCACCGGGCGGCTGCGAGGCTGTCATCGAATGCGGCGGGAAAAGGGTTCTCGGGAGCGAGGCGATAGCTGCTTGCAACGACAACCATCGACAGGTCACGGCACAGCCGCCTGACCGTATGATCGACGGTGTCGAGGTCCCCGATGGCCCAGCCGCCCCCGTGGATATAATGTAGCGTTCCGACCGCTTCCGTTGCGGGACGATAGATGCGGAGCGGGACGGTCTCGCCCCCTGCCTCGATCTGCCTGTCTTCGACCGAAGCAACCTCGATGCGGCCTTCAGGTCCGACGATGAGCGGGATCATCGCGGCCGCCTGCTGGCGGAGCGACGGATAGTCCACGGGGCCCGGCGGCACGGTGGGCAATTGATCGATAAGCTGCTGAAGGACTGGATCGAGCGCCATGATATTCTCCGTCAATAATCGGGGATGGAAAGGCCGAGCGTCTGGGCAAGGGCATCGACGACCGCGTATACGAGCGGGTCCTTCACCCCTGGCTGGCCAAAGCGATTGCGAACATAAGCGAAGCTGACTCCCGACGGCGCGTGGGCGAAGGCGAGCGACCCGCCGGCGCCATCGTGCCCGAACGATCCCTCGCCAAGCATTGGCTGAACGGCCCATGGAAGCATGAGACCCGCTCCCCAAGTCGGGCCGGGAAATTCCTGTCCCAATGGCGTCCCGGCGGAGACGACCTCGCACGCGTCGCGCAGAGTGCCATCCGAAAGAAGCGGCGCCTCGCCTCCCCCGCCGATCGCTTTAGAGTAGAGACGTGACAGCGATCGGGCGTCGGCGACACCGTTCGCGCCGGCCAGTTCGACACGCTGCATGGCGGGGTCGTTCAAGCCCGCTACCAGTCCGCTCAAGCTTGCCGGGAACATTCCGTTCAATGTGATCGCGCGCGCCGGGATCAGATCCGGGTCGAGTTCGGGCGTGTCATACTCCGCCGGAACTTCCACCACGGCGACGGCCGGGCGCGCATCTGCACCGCGGCCAATCTGAATATTGAGATCGAGCGGCTCCGCCAACGTGGAGCGAAACCACGAGCCCACCGTCTGTCCCGTCACCCGCCGCATCAATTCGGATGTGATCCAGCCGATGGTAACGGCATGATAGGCGTGCGTCGAACCCGGCTCGAAGAGCGGCGGTTCGTTTGCAAGCCTGGCTGCCATCGCCGCCGTGTCAGCGAGATCTTCGAGCGTGATCTTGCCGCTCAGCAGCGGGACACCGGCCTGGTGCGCGAGGGCGCGGCGAACGCTGATGTCGCCTTTCCCGTGCACGGCGAATTCGGGCCAATAATGCGCGAGCGGACGATCGAGATCGATCACGCCAGCCGACACCTGCGACAAGATGCAAAGCGCGGAGATCCCTTTGGTGACCGAAAAGACGGGCACGGTTGTATCAGGCTCCCAAACCGCCTTCGATTTGCTGTCAGCCGATCCGCCCCAAAGATCGACCACCAGTTCGCCATCGCGGTAGACAGCGCATGCCGCGCCCAGTTCACCGCCTTCGCGAAAATTGCCCCGAAACGCGTCGAGGCACGCGGAAAATTGCGGATCGACGGTGCCGTGGATTTCTATATTTACGGTCACGATATTCCCCTCAAGCTCTCGCGTCGCGAAGCGCCGCCTCGCCGAGCGCGATAGCGCCGAGTGGCCCGGCTTTTTCTCCCAAGGCGGGAAGTCCGATCAAAGAAACGGGATCTGCATCGCTGACATGAGGCAGATAAGCCGCCAAGTCGGTGACAACGTGCTGCCAGGCTCGTTCCAACAGGAATGAGCGGCCAAGACCCACCCCGCCGCCAATCAGAATTTTCTGCGGACTCGTAACAAGCAGAAGCGCGCCAATCAGTTGCGCAAGATCGTGCGCGACAAAGGACCACCGCGGATCGTCATCACTGATAGTCGCCCCTGAGGCTCCGAACCGCGCCCGCAGGGCTGGGCCGGAGAGCAAGCCCTCGGCGCAATCGCCATGAAATGGACAGCTGCCCGGGAAATCATCGCCTGATGCGCGCCGCAGCCGGAGGTGGCCTATCTCGGGGTGAAGTGCGCCGTGGACCGGACGGCCGCCGACAAGAACCCCTCCCCCCACGCCGGTCCCAAGCGTCAGATAGACGACGCTGTCCAGCCCTTTGCCCGCGCCCCAGCGCCATTCGGCGAGAGCGGCGGCGTTGACGTCGGTATCGACCCGGGTCGGGCAATCCGAGGCCGCGCGCAAGGTTTTCGCGATATCAGCGCCCGTCCATCCCACTTTCGGGGTGGCCAGCATCAACCCATAATCCGCCGCATCGGGATCGAGGCGGAGCGGTCCGAACGATGCGATGCCGAGCGCGGCGTAGCCTTGGTCGCGTTTCCAGCCATTCAATAAATCGACCAGCGCTCCTAGGGTCTCGTCGGGCGTGGTCGTCGCAATGCGCTCGCTTGCAAGGATTTCCGTGCCCCTTGCGAGGACAGCGAGCGCCTTCGTGCCCCCGAGTTCAATGCCTGCGATTTGATCCATCGGCGCCATAGCTATCGCACGATCCCGGCCTTGTCGCCCGCGAGCCACAGATGGACGAAGGGGGCAAATGTGCCGCCAAAATTCCGGGGACCGTCGCCTGCCCAATCGTCGACGAAGCTCGTGACCGAGAGGTCGGGCAAAACGAACCAGCTATAAGCCTGTGCGGGCGCCGCATCGGGGTTGGCGAATACGAGCCCGCTGCCGTTCACCGGCGTCCAGCCCCCAAGCAGCGAGTCCGACACCATCGCATATAGTCCGGTAGGGCCTACGGGTCCCGTTGGCTCGAAGACATGGCGCTGCGTCGACCAGAACAGATAATAGAGGTCGCCGTGAAATATGATGTGCGGCCGCTCCAGCTCATTGTTGAGCGTGTCGGCGCTGATCACCGGAGGCAGGATATGCCAGCGCGCGTCAGGGCCCGGATCCTGCCGTGCGATGCCGACGATGCCATTATAGGCAGAGTGTGACCCGGCGCGCGAACCCGCGAACAGGAGATAGCTCTCGCCGCCAATCGGGTCGCGGAAGAAAGCGGGATCGCGAAAGGCCTTGATCTTGCCGACCTCGCCTTCGCCCCCTGAAGTGGTCATATAATGCGCAGGATCTCGCGTGACGATTTCTTTTAGATCGCGCCAGTCGCGAAGCCGCGGCATGTGGTCCGACTTATCGAGCGTTGCCGACGCTGAAAAAATCCGCTGCTCGAAGCTGATATGCGTTTCGCCTCGTCGTCCCGTGGCGGTGAAATAAAGCGTCGCTGTCACACCGTCCGCCGCGACCACGGCGGAGCCGGACCATTCGCGACTCCCGGGGGAGAAGTCATCGGGCATGGCGGGACCAAGGTCGCGCCATGTCGCGCCATCACGCAGCAACAAGTGTATCCGGGCATGGCCATGACGCTCGTCGGGATCTGCGAACCATGGCGCACCGAGGGCCATCCAAAGCTGCCGCCCAGCCTCAATATGATGGGGGTCGCCGCTTTCGTCCTGCAAAGGCCAGGCGTCCCATACGCAAAGGTCAGGGGCCACGTGGACGACGTCGCTGCTGCCGAGAAGTGGAGCGCTCGCGACCGCTACGGCGTCGATCGCCTTGACGTGATCGCCCGTCCAGCGGGCTGGAAGTGTCATAATAGGTTCGCTCTTAAGGTTTTCTGCTGGCAATGATTATGCCGTTCGATCGATGACGGAGACTGGGAGACCGGCCGGGCGGACGTGAACCGCCACCCGGCCGACGCCGATCAATCGATTGTCGTGCGAAGCCGCAAGCCGATCGTGCGCGGATATGGTCCCGCCAACAGCAAGCTGTTGCGAACGAAGCTGGGCCCGCGCTCGTCCGCAAGGTTTTCGCCAAACAGCGAGAGCTCCCAGCGGTCGGTGCGGAGACCGACGCTTGCATTGTAGAGCGAATAGGGGCGGACAACGTAGCCGTCGTACATGACCCGGCTTCCGGTTCGCGCCGCCGACCCGTTCAGGAAGAAGCGCAGGTCGCCGCTGCCGAGCGGCCGCTCGAAGTCCGCGTCGAGACGGTAGTTATATTTGGCAGTGCTCGACAGCCGCTCGCCCTGTGCCACATTGGGCAGCGATGCGGTCACGGCAGGAAAGATATTCCGGAACTCGCTGTCGTTCCAGTTAGCGACCGCACCGAGATTGAGCCCCTCGAGCGGCGTACGCCATCGCGCCTCGAGATCGACGCCTATGGTTCGTGCTTCGCCGACATTGGCGAACGCAGCGACCCCGAACGGCGTCAGGCCAAATTGAAGATCTTTGAAGTCGATCCGATAGATGTTGAGGCCGAGCTGAACGCGGCCGTCGGCAAGCTTGGCTTTGATGCCTGCCTCATAATTGGTCAACGTATCGGGATCGAGCGCGATCGACGACGGAATACCCGAGAGCTCGACGAGCGATGCCTGGAAAGGAGTCTGGGTGATGCCGCTGCGGAAACCTGTGCTGACCGTGACGAAGGCTGTCAAATCGTCCGTCGGGAAATAGGACAGGTTCGCGCGCCAGGTGATCTTGTCTGGCTTGGTCTGGCCCGACCCCGTTCCAGTCAGGATCGAGTCCGCGTTGAACCGGCGATTGTCTTTGTAATAGCGAACACCGACGAGCGGCACGAGCTTTCCGCCGAAAAGATCGTAGCTGACCTCGCCGAACGCGGAATAATTGCGTGTCCGCGTGTCGTTGAACCCGCTGATCGTCAGCGCGGTCAGGTTCGCATCGAAGCTAAAAACCGCCTTGGCATTTTGGTAGAAACCACCAACGAGCCAGTGGAAGGGGCCATCGCCGTTCGAGCGAAGCTGGATTTCCTGCGCGAAGCTGCGGGCGTCATAACCGTTGAAAAGCGAGCCTGTGCCGAGTGGCCCAAAGGTCTGGCCCGTCAAATAACCAAATTCTGCGTCGAGATAACTCGTCGAGCTGCTCAGGATTGCAGCGCCGGCATCATATTCGACCGAAAGGCTGTAGAGATCGAAATTGCCGTTTTCATATCCCTGCGTGGTCCCGCTGAACCACTGCTGTGCCGGCTCAAGCTGGTTGATGCTCTGGGTATAGTCTTGGCGCGGCTCCCAATGGGCGGCCTGAACGCGAACCTTCAGCGCATCGGTCGGCTGCCAGAGAAGCACGGCGCGCACATCGCGATTGGTGATGTCGTTGGCATTCTTCTTGGTCGGCGCGCCCGTTGCCGGTGTATCGGCGAAAATATCGACATAACCCGCGCGCTTGTCATATCCGCCGCTGATGCGGATCGCGAGTTTGTCCTTGATGAGCGGCACCGAAATGGCTGCCGAGATGCCGTAGTTCAGCGCGCTCGCATCATCCATTTTGGCAATCGTCGCCTCACCGCGCATCTCGACATTGTTCAGATCGGGGTCGCGCGTGTGATAGATGATCGTGCCGCCGGCCGAACCCTGTCCATAGAGCGTGCCCTGCGGCCCGCGCAGCACCTCGACCCGATCGATGTCGATGAACCGAAGCGGCGGCGCGATCGGCGAATTGGGGACCGCGAAAGGCACGTCGTCGATATAATAGCCGATCGGCGAGTCGCCGATGCCGCCGGCGGCACCGACGCCGCGGAGCGAAAAGGTCTTGATCACTGACCCGACCTGCTCGCCGGCGGAGGCGCCCGGGATCGAGCTGATCAAGTCAGTTGTTTCGCGAATACCGCGTTCTTCCAGTTGCTCTCCGCTGAAGGCCTGGATGGCGAGCGGCGTGCCGATCAGCGTTTGAGAGCCTTGGCGGGTCGCCGTGACGACGATGTCGCCATCATCTGCCGCCGATGGGTCGGCATTCACGCTCTCCTGCGCAGCGACCGGCGACATGAAGGCCAGATGGGCAACGCCGGCAAGCGCGGCGAAATACAGGCGATGGTTCATTGGTATCCCCTCCTCATAAAGCTGCGCATCCGAGTCGTCGCGCAATCGATTGCACGATGTTTACGCAATCGATTGCGTAGCTGTCAATAGTCTGATACCCGCTGCGTCAAATAGAGGTGGAGAGAGATGATGAGCACGGACTTGGCCTCTGGGCGACGCATGCAAATCGGCGTTCCGATAAAGCTCCTATATGGCAGCGGCCAAGCCGTCGATGCGGTCGTCCAGGCCGTGATCAACACCTTTCTGCTGTTCTATCTCACGGCCGTGTGCGGAATGTCGGGCGGCGCTGCCGGGAGCATATTTCTGGTGTCGCTCGTGGTCGATGGCCTGCTCGATCCTTATATCGGCAGGCTTTCGGACAATTGGCGATCGAGCTGGGGCCGCCGCCTCCCCTTCATGCTCGTCGCACTTCCGCCAATGATGATCGCAGCTGCACTCATCTTCAACCTACCCTCGAACCGGTCGGACGCCTTCCTCTACATCTACGTCCTGCTGCTCAACATCGTGCTGCGCGTGGGACTGTCGGTATTTGCCCTTCCGCATTCCGCGCTGACGGCTGAACTGACCGACGATTATTCCGAACGCTCGGTGCTCAGTAGCTTTCGCGCCCTCTTCATCGTGCTCGGGACCGCGGCCGCGTTGTTGCCCGCCTTCGCATTCCTGTTCGCCGCGGACGGCGCGCTCCAGTCGAAACCGCCCTATCAGTGGCTCGGCCTGTTGACCGCCTGCCTGATCGGAGGCTTTGGTCTGACCTGCGTGTCCGGCATTTTCCGCAAGGCGAGGAGCCTCCCCGTGCCCGAGCGGGCGACGGAAGAAACTGGCTTCTTCGCCGACCTGCTACAGCTTTTCCGCAACCCGTCTTTTGTGCCGATGTTCCTCGGCGCCGTGCTTGTGCTCGTCGGGCAAGGCGCAACGACCGCGATCAACTTGCACGCCTACCGCTATTTCTGGGAGCTACCGGCCGCCTATATGCAGCTGCCGCTTCTCATTCTTCCCGTCGGAATGCTTCTCGGCACGCTCGCGGCGGGGCTTCTCCTCGTCCGGATCGAGAAGCGCGACGGCGTAATCGGCGCGGTCGCGGTGCTTGGCGCCTATCAGATCCTCATCACGCTGCTTGCGGTTGCCGGAATGGTCCAGCCCGGTTCGATCGCAGCGGTCGCACTTGTCGCCGGCAGCGGCCTGTTGTTTGGAGCCTGCGGGGCACTCTGTTTCGTGTGTTTCTATTCAATGATCGCCGATGCCGTCGATGAACATGACCATCTGTTCGGCGTCCGCCGCGAGGCACTCTACGCTGCGGCGCTGATGATCGGCGCTAAAGCGGCCACGGGCATTGGCGCCTTTCTATCGGGGCTTGGTCTACAACTCGTCGGCTTCACCGCGCCTGCCAAGGGAAGCACGGCGACGATACCCGCCGACACGGCAACCGCGGTGGGACTCCTATGGGGCCTAGGCGGAGCGCTGGTCGTGCTGGCCGCCATTCCGTTTCTTTACCGCTACCGCATCGATCAGGCGCGCCACGCGGAAATCCTGGCCAGCCTTGCGGCACGTCCGAGCGCAACGCCAAGTCCCGTCCCGATCATCGCTCCGCTTGCGCAGAACTGACTGTCCGTGCAATCGATAGCGTGGAACTGATCGACGGGACAGAAGACGATGGAAGCAGCAGAAAGGCAGGCTGGCCGACCGATGAAAATGGCTGACATCGCGCGGATGGCCGGCGTGTCTTCGTCTACCGTCTCGCGGGCCCTTGCCGATCATCCGGCGATCCCGGAGGCGACGCGCAATAATATCCAGGAACTCGCAGCCAAGCACGGCTATGTGATCAACCGCGCGGCAAGGAACCTGCGGCAGAGTCAGACGCAGACCATCGCAGTCGCGGTTCCCCTCGGTCACGAGCGCGAGCAGCTGATCTCCGATCCTTTTTTCCTTCGCTTGTTCGGTCACCTCGCCGACGAGATCTCGCAGCGGCATTATGACATTCTGTTGGTTCGCGAGCCTTCGCCCGACGCGCATTGGCTCGGCCGGCTGGTTCGTTCGCAGCGCGCGGATGGCTTCATCATCGTTGGACAGAGCAACCAGCATAAGGCGCTGAACCTTGCCGCCAGCTCCTATCGCCCGCTTGTTGTGCTTGGATCGGAGCTTCCCGACCAGATCTATTGTTCGGTGGGCTCGGACAACCTCGAAGGGGGCCGGTTGGCGGCCGAGCATCTGCTGAGATCGGGTCGGAAACGCATACTGTTCGTCGGGCCCGCTGAGTTGCCGCAAATCGATCTACGCCTTGCAGGTTACAGAGACGCGCTTCGCGATGCCGGTATCGCGATCGACGATAGACTGATCTTGCCCGCGCATTTCACGGGAACATCGGCCTTTGACCAAGTGCAAAGTGCTATCACGGCCGGGGTGGATTTCGATGGCGTGTTTGCCGCCTCCGACGGGATCGCGCTTTCAGCAATCCGGGCGCTGGAAGCGGCCGGGCGTCGCGTTCCGCAAGATGTGTCAGTCGTCGGTTTCGATGACAGCGACATCGCATCGCAGTCACGCCCAAGCCTGACCACAATTCGCCAGAATGTACCCGAAATCGCCGCAGCTCTGGTCGATCAGCTCTTCCGCCGTCTCGACGGAGAGGACACCAGGTCCGCGGTCCTTCCCGTAAATCTCATCATACGGGATTCTGCTCCAGCGCCTTAGATGGCCGTCTTCTGCCTGTCAGCTTACAAGCGGAGCGATTGGAAAAGCTGACATTCGATCGATTCAACGGCCCGGTCAGTAGTCCGCCAACAGAGCCGGCGTTCGCGGTCTGAAGCGCATTCTGCGAAGGCGGCAATGTTCATGCGCCAGCCAAAAGGCAGGCTCCCTTACTCTGCGGAACCCTCGGGCGCGTGTGGCGGGGTGATTTCGAAGATGGGCGTCTCATTCCACGTCATTTCCTGGCGGAACCGGAATTCCAGGAAGCCGTGCACGTCGTCGCCATTCGGGTTAGGCTCGAACCCGGCGCGCACATATCCCGTCCGGTTGGTAATTGTCGGCTTTCACACCTCAATCGCGAGAAGCGGTCCCGACTGGCCCCCAAGCTGACCTTCCAGCGACAATTTTCATCAGGTCTCTTACGCATGCCGTTACCAGCCCGGCCGCGGCGGACAGCAGCGCGGTCAGCGCGTCTAGCCGGCAGGAATGGCCATGGAACGGCGCGACCGCTATCGACGAGATTTGCAGCGGGGGAGCAGCCGCTTGCTTGGCCGGGCTATGGGTTCTACATCCGTTCACGGCGCTCTCCGGGCCGCAAATCAGGTGAATATGACAATCGATCCATTCAGCGCGACCGCGGGGAAAACAGCGGTTGGCGAAATCGTAAA
The DNA here is from genome assembly GCF_002205675.1 of Sphingopyxis bauzanensis. Classification (GTDB taxonomy): domain Bacteria; phylum Pseudomonadota; class Alphaproteobacteria; order Sphingomonadales; family Sphingomonadaceae; genus Sphingopyxis; species Sphingopyxis bauzanensis. Next base: position 493,351 of record NZ_NISK01000003.1, read on the forward strand.
ACCGACGATAGGCACGTTGCGGCGCCAGATTGCAATGCGCGGCTCCCAATATGTCGATGCGGCCACTGCCGTCGGGGTCGATGCGATCCTCGATCAAGCGATCGCGGTACTTGCTGGCAATTCCGCGACACTGCCCGAAGCTATACTTATCCGCCTCAAAGGTATTGCCACTGAAAGGCCCTCCTCTTTCGCAGACGCGGACGCACGCCATTTTATCGGCGACAATCGGGTGATGCCTCTCGTCAAGGCCGCCACTTTCGCTACTTTCGGCAATCAGGATGTTGCGGACAAACAAGCCGAGGCACGCGAAATCCACGGCGCATTGTTTGGCGGCGACGGATTCTACGGAGAAACTCTGTTCGACGAGGCGGTTCGATACTGCGCCTTTGCCTTGCTCAGCCACCTCACGACCGGCGACAAGTTCGTCATCGAGATTTTGAACGAGAAGGCCGGTGCAATCCAAGAAGGGATCGGCGCGATACAGGGTGCGCTCGGTCCTATGGCAGAACATCTCCAGCAGTTGGTCGACAGGCAGCAGGCGAAGGAAATCGAAGTTGAATCCGAAGTGCTGGATCTCGCGGTCGAACGCGATATCCGGCGGCTTCGGAGGCTTCGGCTCGCACTTGGCGATGGTCTTACGGGTGTAGCCGAGCAACTGGGTTTGCGTCTCGAGGCGGGCCTTCGGCATGCGAGCGACAATGTGAAGGCAGCTGCATTTCGCGAAATCGCCATAGTTCTTACCAAGGCGAAGCGACCGGACGATGCCGAACCATTCATCGAGAAGGCGGAGGCTCTCGGCGCCGACACGACCTGCGAGCGCGCGCGTCTCGCCCTAGCGCGAGACAATGCCGAAGAAGCGATGACGCTGCTGCGCGACAGGGCAGATCCAGTCTCGCGCAGCCTTCTGGTCGATGCGGTCAATCATCGCGATGGCGAAACTGCGGCGCTCGACTTCTTCGATGCAAATTATACCGGCGCGGATCTCACGGGACACGCCCTGCAAGCCACCGCCTTCAAGCTGGGCAAGCTGGACCGCCTTTCTGATGCCGAAGCCCTGCTCGCCGGAGCGACTGCCGAACAGATCGAAGAAAATCCGGTAATTCTTTATACACGCGCCCATGTGCGGATCGCGACCGCGCTTCCGCCCGATTTGGCAAAGCGCTATGTCCTCATTGAAGGCATCATTCCTCAACCCGGCGATCTGCGAGACGATGCCGACGGAGAGCAGGCGCTATCGGCGGCGCAAGAGGATCTGCGCAAGCTGCAGGCCGCGATTTCCGACATCGACGCGCCTGACCTTGCAATGTTGGCGGACATCAATCTGCTGTTCCTCGGCATGCGCGTGGGTAGCGAGGAAGAACGCAAGGCAGGACGGGATCTGTTCATAGAGAGGCTGGCGGACCCCGCAGAAGCCGTTCGCCTTGCGCCGCTTGCATCGCTATACAAGATCGAAATCGACTGGCATGCGGTTCGCAAGGAGCTTGAACGCGCAGAACAGCTTGGCGGCTATGACGACGCCCAGCTGAGCGCGGCGTTCACCCTGACCCTCCACCGGAGCTCGGCGCAGGATATTCTGGCCCTTATCGGCAAGTACCGCGAACGCCTCTATCAATATCAGGGCAAGTCGGTGATCGTTTCGATGGAAGTCGAGGCGATGGCACGATCCGGGGATATCGAGGGCGCACGCACCCTTATGGATCAGAATCTGGATGCCCTCGACGACGATGAGCGGAGCTTTCTCGAGGCGACACTGATCGAAGCGGCGGGCGGTGACGGGCTCGCCGCCCGTTTGAGCCAGTTCGAGAAGACGGGATCCACGCACGATCTCCAGATCCTGGTCGGATCGCTGAGAGACGCTGGAGACGACCGGCTCGGCGAGTATCTGGTGAGGCTCTGGCATCTTCGTCATCAGCTGGACGACGCTAGGGCCGCCTGCAACGCCCTCATCTCCGCGCAAAAAGAGGAAGAAGCAGAGATATTTCTCGACGAACTCGGCGATACGGCTCGCGGCGATCCCTATCTGCGGACGCACTTGGCCTGGGCGCGCCAGCGTCAGGGCCGGCTGAGTGAAGCGAAAACCGAACTCGATGCCCTGATCTCATCTGGGGTCGATGACCGGAATATCCGCCAGCTGCGGATCATTCTGGCGGTCGAAACGGGGCGCTGGTCGGACCTCATCTCGTTCGTTCAGCACGAATTGGCCATGAAGGAAAACCGGAGCGCGGCGCAGCTCATGGAAGCGGCGCGGATTGCGCAAGCGGTCGACAGCAGCGAGGCGATGCCGCTTGCGCGTGCTGCGATCGCGATGGATCCGGACGGCGCTCATCTCAATATCGCAGGATACTCCGTTGCCGTCGCCGCCGGACAGGAGCGAAGCGCCGAGGTCTCCGGCTGGCTGGCCAAGGCGCGCATCGGATCGGGGACGGCGGGCCCGCTCTTCGAAAAGGACCTTGACGATTTCATCGCGATGGCGAAGGAATCGAGAGCGCGTAGCGAACATCTGAACAAGCTTGTATCGAGAGCTGAGCTTCCCTTCTTCATCGCGATGCAACCGCTTGGCACAACGCAGAGCGCGCTAATTCTCAGCCAGTTTGCCGGCAATGCCGAACTGACCGATAGCCGGCGAAAGGTTCTGTTTCCGCTCTTCGCGGGAAACCGGGGTCCTGTCGGCGATTTCAGTCCCAATTCGATCGCCTTCGATCCGCTATCCCTTCTCATCCTTGAATATCTCGGATTCCTGCCACGCGCCCTCGCCGCTTTCGATGATGTCATGTTGCCGGCCGGCACGATGCACAGCTTCTTCGAGGATAGGGTCAAGTCGGGCCCTCCCCAGCCGAGCCGTATTGTCCAGGCCCGTGCAATCAAGGACCGGATCGCCTCGGGCCTATTAATGATCAGCGACTTGGAATCGGACGCGGAACTGGTGTCGGATGCCGGAGAGGAGTTTGCCGAACTCTACAGGGGAGCGGAGGAAGCCGACGGCTATCTCGTAGCCGTCGCACCGATATACCGTCCCGGAAACTTCCATGAATTACTGGATCCGATGCGCTTCCGCGACCGGTTGCTCAGCCCAGCCGGACTGGTCAAAGCGCTTCTCGACCGGGGCGTTTTAAGTGAGGCTCAGGCGGAAGCGGCGCAGCCGTTCGTCGAGGGTGCCGGGCCATGGGAGAATGAACCGCAGCCCGAGGCTCGCCGAGCCCTGTTCCTCAGCAATTTAGCTGTCCAATATCTTTCGGATGCTGGCCTTCTGCCGATATTGCAGTCCTATTCGGGGGCGCTCGTCATTCGGCGCGACGTCGATGAATTTGCCGATCGCGAAATTGCGGCGGCAACCGAGGCCACCACGATCAGTACCGGCATCGAACGGGTGCGGCAGACCGTTGCCGACGCATTGGCGCTAGGCAGGATCCGAATCGGCCCCTGGCGCATTCGCCCCGATGAAAAGGGACAAGGAGCGGATCGTATCAATAGTCCGGTGATGAGCGTTCTGCGCGACAGCGGCGGAGTCGAGGCCTTCGTCTGCGACGACCGAGCGATGAACAAATATCTTCAGTTCGATGATCCCAAGCGCGGCCCGACCCCCTTCCTCACAACGCCCGATCTGCTCATTCTTCTCCATCGTCGCGGCGTGATCACGGCAAAGGAACTCGCAGTCGCCCGGGAAAAGCTGCGAGCCGCCGGAGCAGGTCTCATACAACCCGATGCCGAAGAATTGTTCCTGGCTGCACGCGGAAGTAACTGGAGCATCGGCCCCAATGCCGAACTGCGCAACATCCGGGATGCCATTTATCTGCCGATCGCGCGCGGCCTGCTGCAACTGCCGCAAGAGCGTATATGGGTAAAGTCGGTATCGATGCAGATCGGGATGACCATCCGGAGGATTTGGCAGGATTTCGACGAACCGGGAGGCGCCGCCCGCGCGGCAAGCTATCTTCTGGACATGATTCCGGACGTCGCGGCGCTCGCAGCTGACGATGATTCGGTCGACCGCGATCTTTGGGTGCAGGATGTCTCGAGGCACACATTATGGGCAATCGCGTCGATATTCGACCTCTCGACGGTCAAGCTCCAAGCCTATCGCCAATGGTTCACGACCCATGTCGCTCCCAGTGCAGCGCGGCGCGATCCCGGTGCCATCGAGGCGGTCGCCCGGACGCTATTCAACTTCCTCGACAACCTGCCCCGCGACGAGAGCGAACATGACGAGAATTGAGGATCTGTCTCCGGAGGAGTTGAAAGCCGAGTTCTTCCGCAGCGCCATTGTGAAACTTCCTGAGGAGGTTGCCTCGGTGATGCTTCGTGATCCCACCGTGCTTGCGATCCTCGGCCTTCCCCAAGGGGAATTTGTGCAGCTCTGGGGCGAGCGGTTCGAACGAACGGCGATGTTCGACGCGCTTCGCTCGCTTGTCCGGGGCGAAACCATCAATCTGTCTTCCTTCGATGGCGCTACGACGACCGACGAAGCTAGGCTCGATGAAGATGGATCAGCTGTCCTCCGTTCAGGTACCGAAGGCCTCAGGTTCCAGCATGTGAGGCTGTTCAGCGATATTGGAGCGGAACGCGCATCGGTAATCGACGAGATCGCTGCCACGGGCGAGCTGTCCGCCGATCGGGAAATGGCTTGGCGCGCGGCCGCAGAGCATGCGCCGTTCGACGATGAGCTGTTTATCGCGCTCCAAGGCGAGGCCGATGCGACGCCCGAGGCCGTATACCGCGAAATGGCGCAGGGGATAAGCAACGGGACGGCCATCTTCGACGATCTGGTTCCGATCGAGTCCCAGCATTATGCGTCGTTGCTCGGTGTCTGGCCCCTTCCTGACACACTCGGCGCCTACAAGGCTGCGTGGGTCGACATGGCCCAGGGCCTCGACCAGGCGCGCCTTTGCCGGTTGCTTCGACTGTCGGGTCCGTTCGCGGCGATGCAATCCGGTCTCGTGGCGACCGCAAGCGATAGCCTGGATCCGCCCGAGCGGTTGGAAATTATGCAGTTCCTTGCCAGCCGTGCCGACCCTTTCAGCGTAGGAGCCGCGTTCGAAGTCGCGAGCCGCAATATCGACAATGCAGCGATGCGCGAGCTGGCGAACGACCTCATCGGCCGTATCTGCAACCATCAGCACCCGATGTATGAGACCGCCGGCCCGGCCCTCGAAGCGGCGCTCGCGATTACGATCTCGCTAACCGCGCGCAACCGTACTTTCGATGGCTGGCCGCTCTACGCGAAGCGCCTAGCGCTAATCCTGCACGCCAGCCATTTGCTGCGCATGTTACGCGCCGCGGGCGTCGATCCCGCGAATTTAGCCGAGGAAATTGGCAAACGCTTCGGATCGCAGGCCCGCCTTGCGGGACTATGCGACACCCGCGAGGCTCCGGTTTTCCAATTCCACTATTTCGGCGCCGGCCTCGTACAGGCCATGCTGATCGACCGCGTCACCGAAGCCATCTCGCGGCTGCAGGCGGCGTCACGGCCGGAAGAATGGATCGGGGAGCGCGACAAGGCGGTCAGCGGTGCGGTCGAGGCTGGCCGCGGCCTGTTCCTAGTGGCCGCAGGGGCGCTTGACGAGTTCGAGGACGGCTGGACGGGCCTGACCGAACTCGAACCGAAATTCGCGGACGAAAATCTGGAACGGCTGCGAAACGAAAACGGATCATCGGTTCTGCTCAACGAACTGGTCAAGATCGCAGTCGCATTCGAAGTTTCGCCGGACAAGCGGTCCGATGTTGGGGCTGCGATTCTCGCGGCGTTGACGAGGTTCGCCGAACCCGCCGACCATCTCATGGCCGCCGAGTTCGGTCTTCAGATCGCGGCACGCTGGCGGGACGGCGACATGGCCGACCAAATCATCGGCCTCCTTTTGGCAGCCGTACAAAAGGAGGAGCTTCCTGATAGCGGAGCCTCGGCGCGCTACACAATGCTGGCGGCGGCGACCGCGGCGGACCGCGCCGAGTGGCTCGATCGGGTCGGTCAGATGGCGCGGAATTTCGCGCTTTCACATCAGCCCGGGAACGGGCTGCAGAATCTCAGACGTGCGATCAACCTGCTTTGCGATTTCGATTCCGGCCTCGCTCCTAAGCTTGCATCGGCTAAGTCCTGTGCGATGCTCGCATATGATCGGTTTGATGGCTGAAGGCTGATAAAGGGTGTGCAGTTTCGATTACGAATGGCTGCTTTCAGGTGCACTACGTTCGAGGCTGGAACGGCAAAGTTTGGGCGCATTGCTGCCGATCTGTGCAGCGCCCTCTCACTTAACGCCAAATACCGACGCTGATCAGCGCAATGCATGCCCCGAACAGGAGGCCGTCGGTGAGGGCTTGGCCGAGCGGGGGAGTTTTGCTGCCATGGCAGCAGCCTACATCGACATCCCCATGCCGCGCGAGAGGCCGAGATGACGTTGGAGATCGTGTGACAGCGATCCTGTCGAAGAATATTTCAGGCCCAGCTCGGCGCGGCGACCCTGGAGCAGTGACTCGAGCTGCGGGTCGCGGTGCAGGCTCTTCGCCATGTCGTTGAGATTGGCGCGCGCCTCGTCCCGCGCCGCATAGGTCGGTGCCTTGCGTGCCCGCGCGCTGTCCTTCTTCCACTCCGCGACGAAGAGCTCAGCGCGCTTCTCGGTCTCGGCTGCGAGCCGCTTAGCCGCAGCGGCCTGCCGCACCCGCTCGGCGGCACGCGCGGCTTCGCGCCGATCCATCGCCGCGATGGCTCCCGCGGTCTGTCCTGCGGCGGCCTCGCTGGTGAGCTTGTAGCTCTTTCCGAACGCCTCGCGCAGATCGGTCGCGCCGCCGGGACGCAGGGCATCGAGCTCGTGCCGGGCCTTTCTGTAGTTGTCGAGCTCGTGCGGAAGTTCCTTGCCGCCGGCGCGGCGCACATCGACGATCTCTTTCGTCAGCCGCGCAAAGCGCTCGATCGCTGTGTCGAGCGGCGAACGCGCAGCGGCGGAATCGCGTGAACGGGCGCCGACGCGAACCTCGGCAAGTTTGACCGGGCGCGGCCTCGCAGGTGCATCGCCGAGTTCCTTGTCGCGGGAGACGGTGAGCTTCAGACCGTCGAACATGCCGCGCTTCGGTTCAGCCGCGGCTTCTTTGAGTCGATAATCGCTCGCCATATCCTTGCCGCGCTCGCGCGAGGCGGCGCGAACGAGTTTGTTTTGATTGGCAAAATCGTCGCGGCCATAATAGAGTTCAACCGTCTCGCGATGCCTGGACAGCGCGACGTAAGTCGAATGGCTGTCTACCCCCGGCGTCGCGAGCACTTGCACTCGATCGACTGTCATGCCCTGCGCCTTGTGGATCGTCGCCGCATAGCCATGATCGACATGGGCATAATCCTTGATGTCGAACGCCACGCGCCGCCCGTCGTCAAGCGCCACTGCCATGCGCACCGGGTTCACATTCTCGACGGTGCCGAGCGAACCATTCTTCACCCCCATCCCGCGATCGTTCTGGAGGAACATGATGCGGTCGCCGTCGGCGAACATCCGCTCGCCGCGCTCGACCTTGATAGCGACTTCCTTGCCCAGCGCCCCGCCCGCCTTCAGCCGCTCGCGCACCGCCTCGTTGAGCTGCTCGCGCTCGTCATTGGTGTGGGTCAGGATGATCCGGCTGGCATTCGGGTGCGCCTGCCGATCGCGATCCCACGCATCGACAAGTTCGGCGCGCGCGGCCTCGCGCGTATCAGCAGCATGGACAAAGCCCGCCTCGGCATAGCGCCCGATCGCCGCGCCGGTGCGTCCGGTGGCAAGCTCACGCGTCGCCTCGCGCTGCCAGTCTTCCTGCTGGCGGCGGATATCCATGATCTCGACGCCGCCATGCCGCTCGGCAGCGGCACGGAACGCCGCTCCGGCCTCGATCGCCTGCAACTGCTGCGGGTCGCCGACCAGCACGACCTTCGCGCCCTGTTTCTCCGCTTCGGCCACGACGCGCTCGAGCTGACGCGTCCCGACCATGCCGGCCTCGTCGATGACGAGGACATGTTTGTTGGTCAGCCGCTCACGGTCATTGGCCCATTGATGCTCAAGGCTGGCGAGCGTCCGCGAGGCGATACCCGAGCCATGTTCCAAACCCTCGGCGGCAATGCCCGAGAGCGCGGCGCCCTGCACCCGAAAACCAGCAGATTCCCAAGCCTCCCGCGCCACACCGAGCATTGCGCTCTTGCCGGTCCCGGCATAGCCGATGACATTGCTTACCCCCCGCGCCGATGTCACATGTTCAAGCGCGCCGCGTTGCTCGGCCGACAGGTCAAGCCCTCGCTTTGACGCACGCACCAGTGCAAGCTCGCGGTGCCGGTCGGCGACGCCATGATCACGCCGCGCGTCGAGCGTCGCAGTCGCGCGTTCCAGCCGCTGCTCGGTCTCGATCATCGCGCGCGAGGTAAACCGGTCGTCACCCTTCCCGTCCTTGCCAAGCGCGATCAGCTCGGGCGATGCTTTCACCGCCGACATCACCTCGGCATATTGGTCGGTGCCGGCACTGTGGCGGTGAACAAACATCGCTAGGTCGCGCTCGGTAAATGTAGCCTGATGGTGCGTGATCGCGTTGAGCGCGATGGCAGGATTGGCGATGAGCTTTTCGCCGTTCCGCCGCGCAATATCGAGATGCTCTTCGGCGCGGTCGACCTCGAGCCCTTGCTCGACCATTCGCGACGCGGCAGGGCCAATCTTGTGCTGGGGCTCGAGCTCGATCCCCTGCGCTGCCAAGGTACGGTGATCGACGCGCGCATCGATATCGAGCGATGCCAGCCGTTCGTTGACATGATCGGCCCAGGCTTCCCGCCAATGGATCAGCAGCTCAGTGCGGTTCCAGTCCAGCACCTTCGCGCCGAAGCCGGCCTCGCCATCCTCGCCTACGCTGATATCTCGCATGCTCAGCATCACGTGCGCATGCGGCCGCGCCAGCCCATCGGCGCCGATGTCCCAATGGACATTCAAATCCGCTACCATGCCGCGCTCGACGAACTCGGTTTGGACGAAGTCGCGGGCCAGCTCGATACCCTGCCCTTCCGTCATCTCGCGCGGGATGGCGAACTCGATCTCGCGGGCAAGCTGCGAGTCCTTGCGGATCTCTCCCGCCTCGACATGATTCCACAGCTTTTCGCGATCGCGCCACTCATCGGGTGCGCCCTCCGGCAGCAGCACTTCGCTATGCACGACGCCCGCCTTGTTCGAGAAGTCATGGCTGCGGCCGATCCGTTCGTCATGGAGCCGATCGGCAGACCGATAGGCAGCCGCGGCGACCGCGCTGCTGCCCCGAGAGCGGGAAATGATTTTGGCGGAGAAATGATAGATTGCCACGACGGCAATCCATTTACAGCAAAACGAGCACGACGGCACGACGAATAAGGGCGCGCTCACACGATTTGATCGCGCCCGGGATCACAAAGTCGCATGAGATTTCAACCGCTTGCTCGGGAATGAGACTCGGCATAGCTGGTTCGTCCGACCTCCTCAACGGAAAGGACAAACGATGCGTAAACCCCGCGATTTCGACGCCGAACTCCAGGCGCTCACCGACAAGGCCAAGGCGCTCAAGTCGAAGAAGCAAGGCCAGCTCGGCGAACTCGTCATCGCGACCGGTGCCGATGCGGTGTCGATCGAGCAGCTCGCGGGCGCGCTGATCGAGGCCGTCAGCGCAGACGCGGCGCGGAAGGAGACGTGGCGCAAAAGCGGCGCGGCCTTTTTTGGCGGAAACGGCAGCGGCAGTCGCAAAGGCGCTGGCGGCAACGCGGGCGGGGCATCGGCGAGCGGTACAGGCGCGCAACCGCCTCCAGGCGAAGCGGGCGCGGCATGATACGCGGGCGGGGCAGGTGAATCGGCGCGAGCGAACGCGTCAGCTGATCGAGCTGGGCGGGCTTGTCGCCAAGGCCGATCTGATTGAGCTGACGGGCGATGATCGCGCCGTCATTCTCGGATTGTTGGTCGAGGCGGCGGCGACGCTGCGCGGTGCAGAAGCGGAGCAGCAACTAATCCGCTGGCGCAGGCGCGGGCAGCGTGCGTTCGATCAGCAGCTTATCGGTGCGTAGCGCAGGACGGCATGGCCTGACCGCACCTGCTCGCAGGACAGGTCGACCCCTTTCGACGTGCAGCGCGCGACTATGCGGCCATAACGGTCGGTGTCGGTCTGGTTGCATCGGGTCGTCCCGCGCGCCATCAGGCCTTCAAGGTTATCGGTGCTGGCGATAGGATCTCCGGGGGTGCACTGACGTCCCGGCCTGCAATGCCCGTCAAGCTCGGGTGCATCGATTCCTTGGAGGCGGATACGCTTCCCGTCGCAGCGGAATGTGTCGCCGTCGACAACGAAGATACTGCTGCATGAAATATCGCTCGCGCCTTCGCCTGGCGAAGGCGCGAGCGCAGCAACGGCCATGGGCTCGCTGCTGTCGCCGCCTTTCGATGCCATCGAATACGCAAGGCCGCCGAACGTGCCGACGAGCGCCGCGGTGATCAAAATTTGAGTGGCAGAAACTCGGTTCTTTGCCGCTTTCGAGCGACGGAACTTAGGCGGGCGGTATCGATATGGTTTGCGGTTCTGGAAATTGCGCCGTGCCATAGTCTAGCCCGCGTCGCGCGCGGTGTCTTCGAGCTCGGCGATGCGTTCGTTGCAGATGGTTTCGACGATGGCGGCGAGATGTTCGACGCGATCGCCAAGCCACGCGAGTTCGTCCTCGGTGATCTTGTAATGCTTGCTGTAGCGCGCCTTTACATAGGCATCCTTGAGCTTCTCGAAACGGGCGCGATCGGTGCGATCTTCGCGCGGCCACGCATCGATCAGGCGCGGATCGATTTGCTCGGCTTGAGTTCGCAAGAAAGCCAGGTTGTGGCTATGCGGTGTGTAAAATCGGCAGATGAGGAGCACGCCGTGATAAAGCGTCTCAACGGTCTGATGCAGCAGAAACGCCGCCTCTTTTAGGAAATCTTGATCGACGGCATCGCGATAGAGTTTGAACTTTCTCCGCGCCGAGGGGAGCCATTCTTCTGCGTATTCCCGTGCCATATCGAGCGCGGCGTGCGGTGTCATCGGCTTGGGTTCGGCTAGTTCGCTGTCATGGTCCTGATACAGCGCGATGCCGTCGCGCGCGACGTCCATGAAGAAGTAGCGGCCGCCAAGCAGCCCGTTGTTTACTTCCTGCAGGCTGTGAACGATGAAATTGACCGGCGTGCGCAACGTCTTGGTCACGCCAAATTCGCGGATCAGCCGGTCGTCGAGCTTCGCCCAATATTCGATGCGGTCGGTGAGTCTTTTATCGCTGACGATGATCAGCAGATCATAGTCCGACTGGTAGCCTTTCGCGGTGTGCGGCTCGTCGACCCACCCGCCGCGCCCGTAGCTGCCGTAGAGGATGACCTTCGATATGCGGCCCTTCTTCTTCCAGCCCTGCGTGGCGAGCGCGAGCGCGTCCTCGAACTCTTCGAAGATGATCTGCACGACGCGCTCGAGCTCACGCTGTTTGTGCGGGGGAAGATGATCGATGTCGCTGCGCATGTTGGGTTCAACCTTAGAAAGGCGTTCGACCGGATGGCAAGCGCCATCCGGTCGAACGCAAATTAAAGCCATGGCCAGACCAGCGAGGGGAAGCGCGCATGAAGGCAGCGCGACCATTTGCACAGCGCGCGGGCAAAGTCGGTCATGACCTGATTGGTCGTGATTCCGTGCCGCGCCGCGAGTTCCTCATATGGCGTTTGATCGAAGCGGATCGACAAGAAGATATCGCCCTGCCGCGCGGTCATCTTGCCGAGCGCGATCCGCAACCGGCGCTCGAGGTCGGCGCTCGCGACGGTGGAAAGATCGCGGCGCCTCATTGCTCGTCTCCCGCGAAGGCGAGCAGATAATCACTCGCCTTGCTCGCCTGACTGGCGGCGCGGAAGATTGCCTTCTCGTCATTCTGCAGGACCGAAAGCCACGATGCGATATAGTCCGAATGACGCACGGTCGGCGCGATGCCGAGCGAAGCGCAGGTGAACGCCGCTGCCATTTCGGCGACCAGTTCTTCCTTGGCGTAGGCCTCCGATCCGAATTTTCCCGTTTGATCGCGGTCGAGCCTGCTGCTGTGCCCAACCCAATGGCCAGCCTCGTGAATCAACGTCCGATACCAGTTGATCGGCTCGTAAAACACCGCCTGCGGCGGCACCTGAATGAAGTCATGGCTCGGGCTGTAAAAGGCCTCACCGCCGCCAATGTTCACCCGCGCGCCGCTCGCCGCAATCAGCGTATCGGCCTCGGCAATGGCGAGCACCGGATCAGGGCTGACCATCGGCGCGATATATTCTTCGGGCAGCCCCTCGCACTGGTCGATGTTGAAAACGACAAAGCGCTTCAGGAATGCAACCTGCCGCGCCGCACGATCTTCGCCGCGCGCCGCCTCGGCCTCGGCCTTTGGCGTGAAGCGATCGGCGTAACAAATGACTGTGCCCTTCTCACCGCGCCGGACGTTGCCGCCTGCGGCTTCGGCCTGCCGGTAGGTCAGCCAACGCTGTGACGCGTAGCCGCGACGGACGACCTCGGCCCACAGGATCAGCACATTGATACCCGAATAGCGCCGCGCGGTTCCGGCGTTCTGCGGCATCGTGCATCTGCACAGCGCAGCGTCCCAAGGCTGCACCCAAGGCAGCCGCCCTTCTTCAAGCTCGGCTATGATGCGGCTCGTGACCTCGCTGTAGAGGCTCTGCCGTTCGGTTTTCTGCTGTTTCACTTTCCCTTCTCCTTCCAAACCACCGCGGCCCGGCCCGGGAGGGGCACAGGGGGGCGGCAGGAAGGAGCCGGCAGACCCGCATCATCGGGCGGGCTGCATCCGCAGGATCGCAACGAAGTGGAGAACCCGCGGCACGCGGGTTGCGGCCAGCCCGGGCGGGGCTAAGGCGAGTGACGCCCCCCTGCGTCCCTGCCATGCCGGGAGCAACGACGCCGCCGCGCAGCGGCGCCCGCATGCGCCCCCGAGGCGCCGACTCGACAATCGCATCGGACGAACTCGCGCCGCCTGCGGCGCGGCAAATCGGAGACGACCGTCTCAGACGGTCTCATCTGCGGCGCGTGAGACACAAAACGACAAATCTGCAAATCATTTTGTCGTCCGCTGGCGTGCACCAGAAAACGTTGGCGTAGAATCGGCGGGGCTGGCGGAAACTCTCCGATTATCAGTCGGTTGACGGCGACAACCATCTTCCCAATCTGGCGATCAGGGCATCATTTTGGCCCACCAGATGAAGGAGTTTGCCATGGCGTTTCCATCCCCCAACCGCTTCATGCGCCTCAAGGAAGTTCTCGACATCACCGGCCTCAGCCGGGCCACCCTCTATCGCAAGATCCAGGCCGGGACCTTTCCGCACCAGCATAAGCTCGCCGAGCGCTGTTGCGGATGGAAGGCCCATGAAGTCGATATCTGGCTCAACAATCCCGTCACCTTCACCGTCGCCGATCTCGATCGCCAAGCGGCCTGATCAACGCACAGCAAACCCCCGCGCCGCCGAAGCGGCGCGGGGGTGAACGCCCGCTTCAATCGGCGGGGTTCCAGATCAGGGCGTAGCCGTCCTCACCGTCCTGGCCCGCGGCGCGGCCGAGGTTGGCGTAGATGCGGCGCGGCCCGAACTCGGGGGCGGCGAGCGTCAGCGATACATAGGGCTTGCCTGATGCTTCGCCGATGCGGACCCAGCCGGCACCGATCTCGACGTTATGCGGTGCTCCGCATAACGTCGATTATGCGTAGCGCGTGATTATGCGGAGTGGGGTGATGGAAGTGGCGGTTATCTGGCGCTTTTTCTGTGTTCCTGCTCCACATAATAACGGCGGCGGTGCCGCAGCCCCTCGCCGGGTAGCGGGCGCCGCGGGCTAAGGTCACCGCGACCAGAGCAGCGCATGCTCGTGTAACGATAACGGATGTCCGAATAGTTGCGGCGTTCCGAATACCAGGCACGTCGGGTCATAGTCCCGCCTCCACCAAAAAGAGGAGGCGGTATGCCAAGAGGTGTCGATCAGCCAACGAAGAGCGTTGTCGGGGAACGGTTGAAGGCCGGAATGGCGGCGGATCATGCGGACGACTTTGCGGAATGGCTCCGCGAGCGACGTTATACGCCGCTCACTATCATCGAGAGGGTACGGCTGCTTGCAAGCTGGACGCAGTGGGCGCGCGAGAACAGCTATGCGCTGGACACAATCCGCGAGGCGCATGCGGCATCGTTCGCTATGATCAGGGCCGGATACCGGCCCCGGTTCCGTGGCGATGTCAACAAGGATGCCGTGGAAACCGCCAAGCTGTTCATCGCATATCTGGAGGGCTGCGGTGCCCTGCCGCGTCTGCCCGAGCGGTCCGATCCGGCTCTCATGATCGAGTTTGCGCGCTGGGCGCGCGAGCAACATGGCCTCGCGGAGACGACGCTCGGTACCTATCGTGGCGCGATCCTGCCGTTCATCGCCCAGCTCGGCGATGACCCTGCTGTCTATGATGCCGCCGCGATCCGCCGCTTCATGCTGGGGCGCGCGGGCACTGTATCCGGCGCCCGTCTGAACGGCATCGGGGTCGGGGTCCGCGCGTTCCTGCGCTTCCTGATCGCGACCGGGCGATGCCAACCGGGGCTTGATCATGCCATGCCCAGAGCCGCGACCTGGCAGCTGACATCGATCCCGCGGTTCCTGCCCGACGCCGATATCGTCCGGATCCTCGCCGCGTGCGAGGGGGAGCGGCGCCTGCGCGATCGCGCGATTATCCTCCTGCTCGTGCGGCTCGGACTGCGCGCGAGCGAGGTCGCCCGGCTGACGTTCGATGACATCGACTGGCGCCAAGGCAGCATCCGTCTGCTCGGGAAAAGTCGGCGCGAAGAACTGCTCCCGCTCAGCCAGGAGGTCGGCGACGCGATCATCGCTTATATAGAGCGTGCGCGGCCAGCGATGCCGACGCGCGCGTTGTTCCTGACGGAGATCGCGCCGCTCAGACCCATCAACCGCATCGCCGTCAAATGCCTTGCAACGGCCGCGTACCGGCGCGCCGGTATCGACTGTCCGCACAAAGGCGCCCATATCCTGCGCCATTCGGCAGCGACCGCGATGCTGCGCCATGGGGTCAGCCTTGGCGACGTGGGAACCGTTCTGCGTCACCGCGCCAGGGCGATGACCGCGCATTACGCCAAGGTCGACATCGCGCTTCTATCGGCCATCGCGCAGCCCTGGCCGGGGAGGTCGGCATGCTGATCGACGACGCGTATCGCTATATCGAGCTGCGCCGTTCGCTCGGCTTCAAGCTCTGCAAAACCGCCGATCACCTGGCGTCGTTCGCAGAATATGCAGCGAGCGTCGGTGACGTCCATGTGCGCAGCGACACCGCGTTGGCATGGGCGGCGGCGAAGTCCTCGACCCAGGACAGTTATTATCGAAGGCTCCAGGAGCTGGCCGTGTTCGCCCGCTTCCTCCGTGCCGAAGACGCTGGGCACGAGGTGCCGCAGCACCGTCTGTTCTATCGGTCGCGATCGAGGCCGGCGCCCTATATCTTCTCGCAGGGCGAGGTGGAGCGGATGCTCATGTCCGCACGCGAGCTGCGTGCGACCCGGCTCAATCCGCTCAAACCCCTCACCTTCGAGATGCTGTTCGGCCTGCTCGCTGCGACCGGACTGCGAATATCCGAGGCGCTCAAGCTGCGGCTCGAAGACGTGCTCGCGGACGGGGTGCTGCATATCCGCGCGACCAAGTTCAACAAGAACCGGCTCGTCCCGCTCCATCCGAGCGTCCTGGCAAGGCTCGAAGCCTATCTGAGGGTCCGCGAACGCTATTACGGCGTTCTCGAAGGCCACCTGTTCCTGACAGAATGTGGCCGGCCCCTACCTTGGGGGACGGCCCGCGCCGCGTTCCATACCGTCTTGCGGACGGCCGGGGTCGCGGTCGATCGACCGCGTCGACCGCGCATGCACGATCTTCGCCATACGTTCGCGACGCGTGTGCTGGAGCAATGCGCTGCCGGACGGGAAGAGGTGGCGCGTGACTTCGTCGCGCTCTCGACCTACCTCGGACACGGCCACATCCGGCACACCTACTGGTATCTGGAAGCGGTGCCCGAGTTGATGGGCGACATCGCGGCTGCGGCCGAAATGCTCACCCTGGGGAGGTGTGCATGACGCCGATCGCCCCGCTCATCACCGGCTTTCTGCGCGAACATATGCCGCGCCAGCGCGGCCTCAGTCCCCACAGCTGCGACACCTATGCGCACAGCTTCAAGCTGCTGTTCGCGTTCGCGGCCCATCGACTGCGAACGCGGCCATCACAGCTCACGCTCGAAGAGATCGACGCCGACATGGTGCTCGCGTTCCTCGGCTATATAGAGCGCGAGCGCGGTAACAGCCCCGCCACCCGCAACGTCCGGCTCGCCGCAATCAAGGCGTTCATGCGCTACGTTGAACTCAAATATCCCCGTGCGCTCGAGCAGGTCGCACAGATCAATGCGATCCCGGGCAAACGGTACGACCAGAAGTTGATCCGCCATCTGACGATGCCGGAGGTGCAGGCGGTGCTCGATGCTCCCGACCTCCGCACGCGCTCGGGAATCCGCGATCGAGCCATGCTGCACGTCTGCTTCGCAGCCGGCCTGCGCGTATCCGAGCTGGTCGGTCTGCGCCTGAAAAACGTCACATTGCAGCCTACGCCCAATATCTTGGTAATGGGCAAGGGCCGTCGCGAGCGAAGTCTTCCGCTCTGGAAGGAGACGGCGCGAGACGTTCGTGCCTGGCTCACAGTTCGCGGCCCGGCACCCGTGCCGGAACTGTTCGTCAATGCGCGGGACGACGCGATGACACGGGCCGGGTTCGAATACATCCTGGCAAAGCATGCCGTGACCGCGGCGCGAACCTGCCCGACCCTGGCGGGACGCACGCTGACGCCGCACCTGTTGCGGCACAGCTGTGCGGTTATCATGCTCCAGGCCACGCGCGACATCCGCAAGGTCGCGTTGTGGCTCGGTCATGCCGACATCCGGACCACCGAAGTGTATCTGCGGATGGACCCGACCGAGAAGCTCGAGGCGGTCGAGGCGGTGCTCCCGCCGGCACTTCGACGCGGTCGGTTCAATGCGCCTGACGCGCTGATCGCATCACTGATGGCGGACCCACATGCCGAGCCGACTTGAGGTGCCGATGGGTCTTCGAAGGTGAAAATGGCGAGCATGCGCTGATCTGGTCGCGGTGACCTTAGCCCGCGGCGCCCGCTACCCGGCGAGGGGCTGCGGCACCGCCGCCGTTATTATGTGGAGCAGGAACACAGAAAAAGCGCCAGATAACCGCCACTTCCATCACCCCACTCCGCATAATCACGCGCTACGCATAATCGACGTTATGCGGTGCTCCGCATAACGTGGAGATCGGTGCCGGCTGGGTCCGCACCGGCGAAGCATCGGGCAAGCCCTATGTGTCGCTGACCCTCGCGGCCCCCGAGTTCGGGCCGCGCCGCATCTATGCCAATCTCGGCCGCGCAGCCGGCCAGGACGGTGAAGACGGCTACGCGCTGATCTGGAACCCCGCCGACTGAGGCGGGCTTCCGCCCCGCGCCGCTTCGGCGGCGCGGGGCTTTGACATGCTTGACCCTACGCCGCTTCGCGCTTGAGATCGGCGATCGTGAACGCGTGCGGGTTACGCAGCCACTTTTCGACCTCGCCGGCGCGCCAGCCACAGCATCGTTCGGCGAGCTTATGCTGCGTCGGGAAGGTCCCGGCGGCGATCTTGCGGTAGAGAGTCGCGCGGCTGAGCCCGGTTAGATCGAGGACTTCATTGAGCCGCATGAGGCGGAGGGGAGATTGAAACGCCATGAACAATTCCTTCATTTACTGGTTCGAAATGATGCCCCGAAAAATGAGAATGGGAAGTTTTTTGATTTAGTCAACATCATGAAATGGTGCGTATAATTTGTGTAGTCATAGTCTGTCGTACTCTGTCCAACTCTTGGCAAGTCTGTCCAAGTGTAGCGTGTGAGACTAAATCTGCATTTTGCGGCAAATAATTTCGTTCCACTTGCGATTGAGACTGTCTGGGACAGTCGCGCTGCCAAGGACGCGCCGCAGAGGGCACGGACATCGTCCGATTCGTTCCTGGAGGGGCGCCGCTGGCGCGCACGCGGTCGCCGCTTCGCGGCGGCGTTGTCTGTCCCGGCAGGTTGGGGGCAGGGTGGGCGTCACTCGCCTCTAGCCCCGCCCGGTCGGGCCGCAACCCGCGTGCCGCGGGTCCTCCATTGCATTTCGGTCCTGCGGATGCAGCCCGCCCGATGATGCGGGTCTGCCGGCTCCTTCCTGCCGCCCACCCCGCCCCCTTCCGGGCCGGGTGCAGTGGCTGGAAGGAGAAGGGATATGCGTGCAGAAAGGATCGAACGGGCGAGCCTCTACTCGGAGGTCACGAACCGGATTATCGCCGAGTTGGAAGACGGACGGCTGCCTTGGGTGCAGCCGTGGGATAGTGCAGCGTGCGGTTGCACCATGCCGCAAAACGCCGGAACCGCGCGGCGCTATTCGGGAATCAATGTGCTGATCCTGTGGGCCGAGGTCGTCGCCAAGAGCTATGGCTCGCAGCGCTGGCTGACCTACCGGCAGGCCGTGGCGGCGGGCGGAAACGTCCGGCGCGGCGAAAAAGGCGCGGTCATCTGCTATGCCGACCGCTTCACGCCGAAGGCCGAAGCCGAGGCTGCGCGCGGCGAAGACCGCGAGGTGCGGCAGGTGGCATTTCTGAAGCGCTTTGTCGTCTTCAATATCGACCAGTGCGAGGGCTTGCCCGACGATTATATCGTGCCGATGGTCAGCCCCGATCCGGTACTTGCGATTGCTGAGGCCGACGCGTTGATTGCAGCCAGCGGTGCTCGGGTTAATATCGGCGGCGGCGAGGCCTTTTACAGCCCGAGCCATGACTTTGTGCAGGTGCCGCCGCAGGCGGCATTTCATGAACCGATCAATTGGTATCGAACCGCTCTTCACGAGCTAGGCCATTGGACCGGTCACACCAGCCGATTGGACCGCGACCAGAAGGGCGGGTTTGGTTCGGAATCCTACGCCAAGGAGGAGCTGGTCGCGGAGATGGCGGCGGCGTTCACCTGCGCATCGCTCGGTATCGGGCCGACCGTCCGGCATTCGGACTATATCGCTTCGTGGCTGTCGGTTCTTCGCGACGATGACAAGGCAATCTTCCGCGCCGCCAGCCAAGCCAGCAGGGCGAGTGATTTTCTACTCGCTTTCGTGGGAGGCGAGCAATGAGCGCCCGCATGTCGCGCGAAGAGCGGCTGCGCCTGTGGCGCGCCGAGCGCGTCGTGGACCGGATGCACGGCATGGACCGCAAGGTCTTCCTCGCGATCCGGGTCGACGAGATGAGCTATTCGCAAATCGCTGCTCGGTTCGGCATCAGCGTCGCCGATGTCGAAGCCCATTTCGCGGCGAGCCTTCGTATCATGATGGGAGCCATGGACGAAAAAGATCCATGGTGGTGGCGTTTCCGGCTGTGGTGACCATGTTCGCGCCGGATGGCGCTTGCCATCCGGCGCATCCAATTACAGGGTGAAGACAATGCGCACCGACCTCGATCATCTCCCGGCCAACAAGCAGCGCGAGCTTGAGCGCGTGAAGCAGATCATCTTCGAAGAATTTGCCGACAGCGTCGCGTTGGCGACGATGAACTGGAAGAAGAAGGGCCGGATCGACAAGATCATCCTCTACGGCAGCTATGCGCGCGGCGGCTGGGTCGATGAACCGCACACCGCCAAGGGCTATCGTTCGGACTTCGACCTGCTCATCATCGTCAGCGACAAAAGGCTCACGGACAAGGTCGATTACTGGCTCAAGGTCGAGGACCGGCTCAACCGCGAGCTGGCGATAGACAAAACGCTGCACACGCCAGTGAACTTTATCGTCCACACCATGCAGGAGGTGAACGACGGCCTCGCGCACGGGCGCTATTTCTTCATGGACGTCGCGAAGGACGGGATCGCCCTTTACGAATTTGACGATAAGGAACTGCACAAGCCGAAGCCCAAGACGCCCGAGCAGGCGCTCGCCATGGCGCAGGAATATTTTGATGAGTGGTTGCCGAGCGCGCAGAGCTTCCATCGCGGATATAATCACGCTCTGAACGACGGCGATCTAAAGAAGGCGGCTTTTGATCTTCATCAGGCGACCGAGCGCCTTTACCACTGCGTATTATTGGTTTGCACATTTTACACGCCGCACGTTCACAATCTCGGCTTTCTGCGCACTCAGGCCGAGCGCATCGACATGCGGCTCGTCGACGCCTGGCCGCGCGAACTGAAAGCTGATCGCAAGCACTTCGAGAAGCTCAAAGAAGCCTATGTGAAGGCGCGCTATTCAAAACATTATCGGATCAGCGAAGAAGAGCTTCGCTGGCTCGGAGAGCGCGTCGAAGAGCTTGGCCGTGCCGTGCACGCCATTTGTTCGGAGCGGATTGCCTTGCTAGAGGCACCGGTGAAATAATTTCGCCCGTTGCCGAAGGAAAATGCTCATGGATGATGCCGAAACGCTGGTCACGCTGACCGCCGACATTGTCGCCGCGCACGTCACCAACAATAGCGTCGCCATATCGGATATCCCGCTACTCATTCGCTCGGTACATGACGCACTGGCTGGACTGGCCACGGGCGCAGAACCCGCGCCCGAACCGCAGCAGCCCGCAGTATCGGTGCGCGCATCGGTGAAACCCGACT
Organism: Sphingopyxis bauzanensis; assembly: GCF_002205675.1. Classification (GTDB taxonomy): domain Bacteria; phylum Pseudomonadota; class Alphaproteobacteria; order Sphingomonadales; family Sphingomonadaceae; genus Sphingopyxis; species Sphingopyxis bauzanensis. Next base: position 514,000 of record NZ_NISK01000003.1, read on the forward strand.
ACATCGTCTGCCTCGAAGACGGCAAAAAGCTCACCATGATGCGCCGCTACCTGATGACGAACTTCAACATGACGCCCGATGAGTATCGCGCAAAATGGAACCTGCCTAAGGACTATCCGATGGTCGCGCCGAACTACTCGGAACGTCGGCGTGTCCTCGCCAAGGAGATCGGCCTCGGCAGCAAGGGCCGCGGCGGCGGTCGCAAACCCGCCGCGCGCGGCAGCGCCAAGGCTAAATAGCCTCAGCATCTGCGGCTAAAAACGCGCGCCGCCCCCGGCGGCGCCATAGCAATAATTGCTGCTCGCGGCCTTCGCCTCGCAGCGTCGCGGCAGCCTCGACCAGCAAGCCGAGGATGACCGCCCGATCATCGCCGGTCAGCTCGATCAGATCGGCCTTGGCAATGAGGCCGCCGAGTTCGATCAGCTGGCGCGTTCGTTCACGGCGCTTCACCTGCCACGCACGCGTGTCATGCCGCGCCCGTTTCGCCTGCAGGCGGTTCCGCGCCTGAACCGCTCGCCGATGCGCCGCCCGCGTTCCCGCGAGTGCCTTGGCTAACGCGGGCGCCGCCTCCGCAAAAGAACGCCGCGCCGCTTTTGCGCCACGCCTCCTTTCGCGCGGCATCGGCACCGACCGCGTCGAGCAGCGCACCGGCAAGCTGTTCGATCGACATTGCATCGGCGCCAGTGGCAATCACTAGCTCGCCGAGTTGTCCTTGCTTCTTCGTCTTGAGCGCTTTGGCTTTGTTGGTGAGCGCCTGGAGTTCGGCGTCGAAATCACGGGGTTTGCGCATCGTCTGTCCTTCCGTTTGTGAGGGTCGGACGATCCAGCTATGCCGAGTCTCATCTGCATTCAAGCAGCTGAAATCTCTTGCGACTTTGTGATCCCGAGCGCGATGAAATCGTGTGAGGGCGCGCTTATACGTCGTGCCGACGTGCTCGTTTTGCTGTAAATGGTACGCCGTCATGGCGATCTACCATTTCTCGGCCAAAGTGATTTCCCGTGCCGTCGGCAGCAGCGCGGTCGCGGCGGCGGCCTATCGTTCGGCCGATCGCCTTCACGATGAGCGCCTCGGCCGCAGCCATGATTTCTCGAACAAGGCGGGTGTCGTCCACAGCGAAGTGCTGCTCGCCGATGGCGCGCCGGAAGAATGGCGCGACCGCGAAAAGCTGTGGAACGATGTTGAGGCGGCGGAGATCCGCAAAGACGCCCAGCTCGCCCGTGAAATTGAGTTCGCGATCCCGCGCGAGATGACTCAGGAGCAGGGCATCGAGCTGGCCCGCGACTTCGTCCGAGACGAGTTCATTGAGCGCCGCATGATCGCCGACCTCAATGTCCATTGGGACATCGGGGCCGACGGGCTGGCGCGCCCGCACGCGCATGTCATGCTGACGATGCGCGAGATCAGGATCGGCGAAGACGGATCCGCCGAGTTCGGCGCCAAGGTGCGTGACTGGAACCGCACCGAGCTGCTGACCCATTGGCGTGAGGCCTGGGCGGAACATGTCAACGAGCGGCTGGCGTCGCTGGATATCGAGGCGCGCATCGATCATCGCACCTTGGAAGCGCAGGGGATCGATCTCGAACCCCAGCACAAGATCGGCCCTGCCGCGTCGCGGATGGTGGCGCAGGGGCTCGAAGTCGACCGCGCCGAAGAGCATCTCGAGATCGCGCGGCGGAACGGCGAAAAGATACTCGCTAACCCGTCGGTCGCGCTCGACATCATCACCCACGGCCAGGCGACCTTCACCAATCGCGACCTCGCGATGTTCGTGCATCGGCACAGCGCTGACACCATCCAGTTCGATGCGGTGATGGGCGCCGTGAAGGCGTCGCCCGATCTGATCGCGCTGGGCAAGGATGGGCGCGGCGACGATCGCTTTACGTCGCGTGCGATGATCGAGACGGAGAAGCGGCTTGAACGCGCGACCGCGACACTCGATGCGCGGCGCAATCACGGCGTCGCCGATCGTCATCGCGAGCTTGCCTTGGCGCGTGCCAGCGGCCGCGGTCTCGACCTATCGACCGAGCAGCGCGGCGCGCTCGAGCATGTCACATCGGCGCGCGGTGTCAGCAATGTCATTGGCTATGCCGGCACGGGCAAAAGCGCGATGCTGGGCGTGGCGCGCGAGGCGTGGGAAGCGGCGGGCTACCAGGTGCAGGGCGCTGCGCTGTCGGGTATCGCCGCCGAAGGGTTAGAGCATGGCTCGGGCATCGGCTCGCGGACGCTCGCCAGCCTCGAACACCAATGGGCCAATGACCGCGAACGGCTGACCAGCAAACATATCCTGGTCATCGACGAAGCCGGGATGATCGGGACGCGCCAGCTCGAACGCGTTGTCACCGAGGCGGAGAAGCAGGGCGCCAAGGTTGTGCTGGTAGGCGATCCTGAACAATTGCAAGCGATCGAGGCGGGCGCGGCTTTCCGCGCCGCCGCCGAACGCCACGGCGCTGTCGAGATCAGCGCGATCCGCCGCCAGCATCAGGAATGGCAGCGCGATGCGACGCGCGAGCTGGCTACGGGCCGGACCGGCGAGGCGATCGGTCGTTATGCCGATGCTGGGCATGTCCACGCCGCCGACTCCCGCGATGCTGCGCGCACCGAACTGGTAGATGCGTGGGATCGCGATCGGCAGCGTCATCCCGATGCGAGCCGGATCATTCTTACCCACACCAATGACGAAGTTCGCCAGCTCAATGACGATGTCCGGGGCAGGCTGCGGACGGGCGGGGTGCTTGGCGATGATGTCGCGATCAAGGTCGAGCGCGGTGACCGCAGCTTCGCCGAAGGCGACCGCGTTATGTTCCTCCGCAACGAGCGCGATCTGGGCGTGAAGAACGGTTCGCTCGGCACGGTCCAGAATATCGACCGGATGGGCATGTCCGTCATGCTCGACGACGGGCGGCGCGTCGCCTTCGACCTGAAGGATTATGCCCATGTCGATCATGGCTATGCGGCTACCATCCACAAAGCGCAGGGCATGACGGTGGACCGCGTCCAGGTGCTGGCGACGCCGGGGATGGATCGGCACGGCGCGTATGTTGCCATGTCGCGACACCGGGACGGAGTGGATCTCCATTATGGCCGCGACGACTTTCGCGATCAGTCCAAACTCGTTCGTGCGCTCAGTCGCGAGCGCGGCAAGGACATGGCCAGCGACTATCGCACCAAAGAGGCCGCGCCCAAGGTCGAACCGAAACGCAGCATGTTCGCAGGCCTGAAGCTCAAACCTACCGTCTCTACCGCATCCCTCGGCAAAGCGGCTCCCGCGCAGCAACGGCCCGAGCGCACCCGCAATATCCGCGTCAGCGCGCGGGGGCTGGGCGCGGCGGCCGATCGTAGCGCACTAGACAAGGCGGTCGAGCGCTATGCCCGCGCGCAACGCGAGATCGATGCCATGCATTCCAAGGGGCTGTCGCCAGTCATCCACCAGCAGAAAAGCCTCGATGCGGCGGCGCGCGACATCGATGCTCTCCGCAGCGATGGGGCAAAGGATTTTGCCACGGCGCTCCGCAATGACCCGTCGCTGACCGCCGAGGCGGCGAGCGGCCGCACGCAGCGTGCTATGGAAGCGATGCGCACCGAAACCAAACTGCGCATCGACGCACCGGCCCGGGCTGACCGCTTCGTTGCAGAGTGGCAGGCGGGGTCGAAGCAGCTCCGGGAGCACAAAGCGAACTATGATCAAGTTGGCGCCAAGCGTGTCGGAGCGCACCTTAACGACATGGCAAAGAGCCTGCACCGCGACCCGCAACTCGAGTCGCTGCTCCGAAATCGCACCCACGAGCTTGGGTTGAAATCGCTTGAGAAACATTCGGTGTCTCAGGCGCTCCAGGAATATCTCCGCCCCTCGCGTTCCCTCGGCATGGGGCTTTAGGTTGTCGCCATGCAGGACAGTGACCCAGAAAATCTTGGCGACGACGTCGCCGCCGAAGATATCGCCCTCGACCAGGCCTTCGACAGAATGTCGGGCAACATGTCGACGCTTGCCGCTGCCATCGATCAGTTCGGCTTGCGTCTGAACGATGTGGTGGGGCGGGATTACACTGACGATCTCGCGAAGATCGATCAGAACTGGAAAAAGGCGAGCGAGGCAATCAAGCGGTTGGCCGAACGCCCTGCGCTGGCGCTCACGCCAGAGGTTATGGGCGAGCAGATGAGGTTGGCGGGTGCGCGCGCCCGCGAGACCGAACTACAAGCCTTACGCGACGCGCGTTCGCGTCTCGATGAGGCGGTGCAATCGATCAGCCTCGTCGTCGCTTCTGCACGGACGCAGGAGCAGCAGAATTTTTGGGTCGCAATCAGCGCCGGCGTTGCCGCAATCCTGGCGTTCATGGCGGGCTGCACTATCCCGTCCGCGGTCGATCGGGCCGTGCCCGACCATTGGCATTGGCCGGAGAAGCGTGCCGCCACCCGGTTGGAGCGTGACATGTGGGGCGCCGGTGTTCGGTTAATGCGGGTAGGCGATCCCCGCCGGTGGGAGGCGGTCGCACGCGCTTCCAGACTTTACAAGGGGAACGAAAAGAAGGTCGCGGATTGCGAAAAGCAGGCTGAGCGGAAGAAGAAAGCCGTGACATGCACGATCAAGGTCCAGCCTCTCAGCATCTAGTTAATCGGCTGCTTTGCGCCCGATCCTAGACGTAGCCCGCCCTGCGATCGTCGCCTGAAAGCTGCCACCCGCGCGCCTCAGGTTAAAGTGGCAGCTACGCACCAAGTTTCGGTCGTCGGACCAACTCCGACCTGATCGTCGACGATGCTCAACACTTTGCGACAGAGCGTGCCGGCACTAATGAGCGTCAATCCGTCGGACATCAATTTTCTCCATTAGTCTTGGCGGACGCGGTGGTCAGTTTCTCGCGGCGCTTAGCTGCGCGCTTCCGCGCAGCGGCCGACGGGCTGCCGAGCCTCAACTGGTCGAAGAACGCCTGATTTCGCAGCTCGGCGTCGCGTAGCATCTTCTTGAACGAGATGATCCGAATGCGTGCGTTGTGGCGGCTCGACCAGCCATAATAGCCCTCGCCATCGGGGGTCGGATTCTGAGCGATAGATCGCTCGAACTGCTTTCGCGCCGTTCCGGTCAGCTCGCACACGATAACACATTCGAAGGGGGTATTTTCTCCTATGTCAGACACCACCCCGCCATCGATGTCTCGCACTTTGGCCCCTCTCAATTCATCGATATAGCCAAGCACCTGCGCTATAGGGTCCTGACTAGGCTTTTCATCTCCCGGTCTTTTAAATTCGATGATCGCGACCGGGTCATCGGTTCCCTCGCGCCGGAACCCGAGAGGGTTGAAGAAAATAAGGTCGGGCTCCTTTCGCGATTCCGACTCTTGTGACAGCGATTTGATCGTCTTGTCAGATGCAAAGAGATCATAGGCAGCCAGAGAGTCGTCGATCATCCACAGATTGTGACGTGCGCCGTCGCCACTTCGATAAATTTCTCCCATAGGGCAGATCAGTTCGTGGATGACCCGTTCATAGCGATAGCGCTTTTGCTCGTCGTCATCATACTTGAGCAGCACGTTCGCCATCTGGAGCAATTGATGCCGCTTGACGACGAGCTCCGCCAAACGATGCTTTTCCTGGTTCGATATCTCTTCAAGAATTGCCTCGGCTTCCTGGCGAACCTCCGGTTCGAGCGATGCCAGCTGATCGATTTTCTCGATGCGCTTTCGGAGGTCGACCTCGTCGCGGTATAGGAGGACAAACAAATTCTGGCCGATTTGCTCGTCGTCCATTCCCGGCGATAAGCCCGTGACATATTCATCAAGGTCGGCGAACTGCGTTGCGAGTTGCGGATGCTCCGCGATTAGCTGCTCAACGGTCTTTTTCTGACGCGTTCGCAGCGTGCGGATATGGTCCCTCAGAAACTCCTCGGTCGCGGCTAGAATTGTAGCCTCCAGCAAGTCGCGTTGCTCCGTGGTCAGCTTGAAGCCCAGCCTTTCCTGGTCGACCCGTTCGTCGAGAAACTCGCTTCGCACTACCGCGACATATGCTTTGCCGTCGGGCAATTCCTTCAACGCATATTTGCGCTCGATTGAAACGGGATCACCCACGAGACGGCCATGCGCGGTCAGCAGGTAGGAATTGCGAAGCCCGGCGGATATGCTTGCGTCGACAAAGAGGTGAGCGATGTGGATCGACACCGGGCCTTCGCCGAAGTCGACGTCAATTTCCTGTTCAACAGGTTCGTCGACCTGCTCGGCAATGAAGTCATTGAGGCTAGACGTTTCCCCGCGATACGTGATGTCGATCTCGGGCAGGGTGCCCGAAATAAACTGGGGGAAGAAGTGCAGCGCTAAATCTTTGAGGTAGGACACCGCGCGGAGGCGCCCTCGTTGTTCGGGACGAAGATTGGATAATGTGATCGTTGTCCCTGTTTCGGCACCCGCCACATCCGAGACGAGTTTGTTCGCAATTGATTTGGGCTTTTCGGGGGCGAATTTGAAGCGTATCCGCTGCGCGGCGGCGCCCTTTGCAATCCGACTGTCGACCTTGATGGTCTCGAACATCTTGATCCAGATGAAGCGACCGACGCCTTTGCCCCCGCGCTGATACTTAAAGCGACTATCGCTGGTCTCGAAAGACTTCAGATTGTCGGCGGTGAAGCCTATGCCGTTGTCTGTAATCGCAATGGATTCGACATCGCCGTTGCCATCGGCCTTGATCTCGACCGAGATTTTGCCTTTGTTCGCTGCCAAAGCTTCGGTGAAGCGGTCGTTGATCGCATGGATGGAATTGCTAACCGCTTCATAAACCGAATAAAGTATCGCGGTTTTCCCGTCCGGGAGGCGCATGTTGTTAATGCGACCGATAACATCAAATTTCATGGCTTTCCTCGAGCCTGTTAAGCCCGCCTCCTCTGATAGAGCGACCTGATCGGTGGACACCTTCGCTGTCAATCGGCTTAGATGGTTGCGGTCCTTTAAGGTCGGGGTCGGTGACAGACCTCCGCCCTGCGTGACACCTTGCCGCCGCCTGATTAAAGCTGCTCAAAGGCGGCGCGTGGGGACACGCGAGAAATGGATCGCGATCTGATGAGTTCCAATCCGGCGGAGGATATTGGCTACACCCGCGCAGACGTGGAAAGCCGCGTATTTCTGCGCGCGACGGGTCGGGCATCGCCCGCGCTCGTCGCGCCGACCAACCGCAAATTCGATGTCGATGCCTGGACCGCCGCGCTCGACGAGAATACGAACGCGCGCGACGCCGACCTAGTGATCGGCGCGCTGCTCATCGGCCCGCTCAAAAATCAACTCCAGCGCGATCTGATCACTGGCCTCTTCGGAACGATGTCCCGGCCGACGGTCATTCGCCTCGCCGTAGCCGCGGCCAACCGCGCTGTTCTGCTGACTCAGCGCGCGCTTCGAAAGGCCAATACTAGAGACGCCGCAGACAATGAAGTCGGCGATTTCATGGCGCTGTCGCAAACCAAGTTCAAACCGTCGGCAACCGCGCCCGCGCTCTCGTTCGACGACGCGAACACAGCGATCATCGACACCTTGCCGCATTGGTTCGCGCAAGCAAACGGCCAATCTGCGGATCGGTCGCCGGGGTTTACCGACTATCGCCGCGTGGCCGCCAAGGCTGAAGCGGCCTTGAGCTATGAGCGCCTTTTTCGGGATATTTGGCAGGAGATCCTTTGGGAACCCTGGCAGCTGCGGCGGCGCGGGGCGAAAAATGAACTCGGTCTGGTACCCAAAAACGCATCGTTACAAGCGAAATGGCGGGCTTGGGATTGGCGGGACCAGATGCTGCTCATGCAAGGGCCGACGCTCGATCAGCATTTTCGCGCGACTGTCGGAACCACCGAAGCCGCCCCGTTCGAAAAAACGATCGTGAAGGCGCGCCGGTCGGGCAACAAGACCCTTATTCAGACCGGGCCGCTGACTGATCGTGCGCGTGTGGATGCTCTGACTCGGGGAGAATTACTGGACAATAGCTATCTTGCGCCCTTCCTCAACGAGGCTTTTCCCGGATCGGGGCTTACGGTTCGCCTGCTCGAGCAGGCGATCGTGATTCTGCTGGAGGCATGCAGACTTCTTCTGCTCGATGAAAAAAAGGTCGAGCTTGATCGGTACCACGATGTAGCGCGCTTTGCTTGTGCGCTCGACCGCAGCGCACTTGTCGAGACGCTCGCCGAGTGTCTCTCGATTGCCGCAGATTTGGCGAGCGAATTGGTAACCCGTCTCACCTCCGATCCCGCCGAACTAGGACCTTTGTTCGACAAGGGAGTCTGGCATAGACCATTGGTCTTTGCCGACAACGATGACCTGCTGCTCGTTGCTGGCGCAATTCTTCACGGATCCCCTCTCCGACGCGCATCGCTATGGCTTAAGGATGCGGGCCTTGGCGATCGTCTGTCTACAACGACCCAAGGCCTGCAATTTGAAGCAGATGTTCGTGCGAGCGTCGCTGCCGACCTTCATGCAAACCCGATTTTCAGGGGACTGGAACGCAAGGTGACCCGTCTCGATCGGACGGGAGATGCCGGCGAAGAAGTCGACATGATCATCCGCGTCGGAAACGATGTCATCCTTTGTGAGATCAAAAGTTTCCTTTGTCCCTCCGAGGCGCTCGACCGTCATAATTATCTCGACAAGCTTCGTGGAGCCTGCGCCCAGGCATCGCGCAAGGTGGCCTGGTTCCGCTCGGACGGCGCGGCGCAGGTTGCGGCCCTTGGCGCTGATCTTTCCGACGACATCGCCGTCCATCCGTTGGTGGTGGTGAACCAGAGCGCGGGGACCAGCCTCCAGTATGACGGGGTACCGGTCATAGACTCCAATTATCTGTCATTGTTGCTTGGCGACGGGTCGTTCGTTCGCGGAAGCATATTAAGGCGAGGCGATCCCGAGCCGCGGTTGATCAGGGAGCCCTTATATGCGGACGCCGCCGCCTTTTCCGAAGCACTGCCTATTCTGCTCCGCGAAAATCCAACCATGAAGCGGTTGGAGGCGGCAATCCAATGGGGATATCAATCCATTAAAGTGCCCGGCTTCATTCTCCACCTGGCCGTGCCCAATATGGACGTAGAGACATTTAAGAGCAGAGGCATCGACGGAGTTGATCTCGAAAAACCCGGAGCTCGGTCCGTTGTCCCGGCTAAACGAAGACTGTGAAGCCGAGTTGCTTTTTGCATCGAAACCGCTTCGTCCGCAGCCAAACGCCTAAAGCAGATGTCGGATGCCCGGCGGTCTCGTGCCTCAGCCTAAACGGTTGCCCACAGAACAAAAGGCAGGCAAACTTATGAATATATTGGTGCTGCGGGGGGAATCACATGGTATTCGATCTTTGGAACTTTGTTAGTGGGCTGATTGCTGGCGCGATAGGCGGATCACTGCTCACCTTCCACCTTACGAAAAATGTGCGCGCAGATCGTCACGGCACTGCGATCGATCAATCGGGTGCACATGCGGGTGGAGACATAGTGGGCCGTGACAAGCGCTAGCTAGTCGACGGCACGAAGACATTCTCATGGAAATTCCGAAGCAAAACAGCACGATTGCGAACCAACAAGGTGCTGTAGCAGGCGGCAACATTGCCGGCAGAGACTACTACAACCAGGAGCCCAAGAGGGGTCTGGTCGAGAAGCTGCTTATCAAGCTGAAGGAGCAGTATGACTGCAGCGAGCATACCCAAACGACGATGGACGAACTCGCGCGATATCACACGCGCCGCGCAACCGACGGAATCGACGGCCTCGAAGCCAAACTCGCAGCGAGCGGCCGATCTGGCTACTACGACGAGGCGATAGAGAAGAAGGAGATGTTCGCAAAGCTTCTGGAACGGTGGTCACTCTATTCTTCAGCGCAGCAGATTTTTGTTCATATCCTGGCAAGAGCAGAAAACGAGTTCACTCATGTTGTATATGGTCAGATCCCGACGAAAAGCCCGGAAGAGATAAATGCACTCGTCATGGACCGCATCGTGAATCCAATTGTGGAAGAGTGCGGTGGTGACCTGATGTCGGTGAACCATAATCTTGTTCAGGGAATGGTTTACTGGCTGGCGGAGCAGTGCTTTATTAAATGGCACACGAACGTGGTTGCGGCATGACCCAACTCACTTATAATGAAGCATTCGATGCGTATCATGCCGTTTTCAGGTTTTTGCGGCTTCACCTCGCCTGTGATATGGGAACGAAGTTGCCATTCGACACTTTGCGCATTCTTGACTTCTATCTACTCTTTCCCTTCCGATTACAGGCCATGAAGTTTTTCGCGGACGATATGGGCTGGAGAAAGATCAGCAAGAGATATGAAGATTGCGCACCCTATGGTGAGATGCCCGAGGACAGCACCGTGTTTGCGCGAATGGAACCCTTCCAGCGGGCCGCGGCAGCAAGCCTCGTCCATAGTGGGTATCTGTCGGCGGAGGCATGGGATGCTAGCGAGGTACAGTTCACGCTGGAGATGTTACCGCCGGGGTTTGCTGAGCGCTGTTCTGTGGTGAACACCCAAATGACGGATATCATCGAAATCCTGTGTCAGATCAAATCTCGCTATCCTCTCGGGGGGCGCGACGGCTTGAAAGATCGAACCGGCCTTTTGGAATACCGCTATGATTCGGTATGATCCCTGCCTCATCATCAAGCGTCTCGTCGTAAAACGTGGAACTGCGATACTCTACGACGAAGCTTTCCATCATGGTGTGAACGTGATCCGGGGTGACAACTCCTCGGGAAAGTCCACCATCATGAACTTCCTGTTCTTCGGCCTCGGCGGCGACCTTGATCGCTCGTCTTGGAGCGAGCACGCGCTCTTATGCGACCACGTCTGGCTCGAAGCTGAATTTAACGGCAATCCTGCAGTGCTGAGGCGACAGATAGACGTGTCGTCGCAATCTGCCATGGAGATATTCGGAGGGCGCTATGCCGCATCCCTCTCAGCGCCCATTGAGGCGTGGAAGCGATATCCCTACGCCCGCTCCAAGAACCAGGAGAGTTTTTCACAGGCGATCTTCCGGCTCCTCGACATGCCCGACGTGGCTGTTGAAGGTACGTCCAGCATCACGATTCATCAGATCCTCCGGCTTTTGTACGCTGATCAACTGTCGCCTACCGAAAGTCTTTTCAGGTTTGAGGGTTTTGACCCGGAAAACCTGCGGGAAGCCGTAGGGAATCTGTTGTGCGGTGCGTTCGATACGGAAATTTATGAGCTACAGCAAACGAAGCGGCTGAAGGAGCGTGAGCATACAGAGGCGTCCGCAGAACTCCGAAGCATCTTTCGCGTAATCGGCGGCGGCGACGAAAGCATGACGCTAGATTGGATTGAGCAGCGTCGAAAGACATTGTTCAAAGAACGAGAAGACCGTTCAGCACAGCTTTCGGTTGCTGAAGAGGCATTTTACTCGGCGCAGTCGTCGGAAAAAATTACGCTGCAGGCGCAGAACGAACTCTACAAGCAGGTTCAAAAATTACAGGTGAATCTCAGAGAGAAGCAAGCCGAAGTGGATTCCGTAGAGTTTGAGCTCTCGGATTCGGCCTCCTTCATAAAGACGCTTAATTCTCGGCTGGAAGCATTGCGTGATGCCGAATTGGCGGCGGAGGTCGTGGGAACTGTCCGGTTTGGAACTTGTCCGGCGTGTTATGTGGAAGTTCTTGACGAAGACCACGCTGTTGCGGCCTGCCATCTTTGCAAGACGCCGCTCGACACCGAACGTGCGCGCGATCGGATTGTAGGGATCGTCAACGAGCTTTCGATACAAGTCCGACAGTCTGAGCGACTTCAAGAGATTAGGGCTGGTCGGCTCAAATCCTTGCAAGCCCAGCTGGCCGAGCAGCAAGCGATCTGGCGGATGAAAGCCAAGGAACTCGCGGACCTCAGCTCAGTGCCGACATCAAAGGTGCGCGAGGAAATTCGGGATCTGCAGCGCCGTCTTGGCTATATCGACAAGTCGATCGAGGACGTTGAAGCGCAGGTTAGGCTGGCCAACAAGATCGGCGACCTATCAGCCAAAAAGGCCCAGTTGGATCAGGATATCCAGTCGCTCGGCACCCGCATCAGCTCACTCCAGTTGAGCCAAACCGATCGCTTACGAACCGCTAAAGCGCGCATCGAGAAGAACATAATCAAGATTCTGCGTGGCGACTTGAAGCGTCAGGATTCTTTCGAGAATCCAGAGCACGTTCGATTTTCGTTCGCCAAGAACTCAATTACGGTTGATGACCATACATATTTTTCGGCCAGCTCGCGGGTCGTTTTGAAGGCCGCATTTTTGGTGGGCTTTCTCGAGGCTGCGCTTCAGGATCAGAAGTTCCGTCACCCACGCTTCCTCATGATCGATATTACCGAAGACAAAGGTATCGAGCAGGCCAGAAGTCATAACTTCCAGAAACAAGTGATCGAGATTTCAGATCAAGCGCAGGTCGAGCACCAAGTGATACTTGCGACAGCAATGCCGTGGTCAGGAATTCGGCCAGAGCTGTTCGTCGGTAAACATTCGACCCTGCAGCAAGGCACGCTTGGCTTTCTTACGCCCAAGGTCGATGGCGCCAATCCGTAGTAGATGGCAATCTTGCAAGGCGCGTCGACGTTCAAACTTGCTCGCTAAGGGGATATTTGAGTTGGATCGCGATTCACCCTCCCACCCAAGATCCGAAATAATAGCACCAGGCAAAACTCAGGATGATTGGAAGAGATTTGCGGAGCGCCTTACTCCCGGTGGGGAGGCTCACCTTTGGGCGGAAGCATTTGACAGCTTTCTTCTAGGTCGGCTCCGAAGCCGCTACCTAAAGCCTATCAGGATAATTCGCGAGACGGGAGGTATGGAGGGTGAAGGCTTTACCATCGTATCGATCCAATGCGCGCTGATTGAGTTTCTCGCAGCCATACGTGCGGGCAAGAATTATCGGCACAGAAATCCGCAGGGCCCCTACGAATACAGCGCAAGCCGCGACCTTTTCGTCAAATTCCTCTTCCAAACTGCGCCGTTCAGTAACTTTTTTTCAGAGGCAGACGCGGGTGAATATTACAGCAACGTGCGTTGTGCTCTGCTGCACGAAGCCAGAACAAAAGATGGGTGGATTATCTGGGTCAACGGGTCTGTCCCTGTCGATTGCCAAAAGAAGGTCATCTATCGCGATAAATTTCAATCTGTAATCGAGAGCTATGTTGAAGATTATGGTTTAAATCTCACCAAGGAAGCTTCACTCCAAGAAGCATTTCTAAGAAAGTTCAATGATTTAGCTGCATAGTCAACGACCTCTCTGGGGGGCAGTCGGCATGGTACGGGATCTACAGATGGTCTGCTATCTCAGGCTCGGACTTTAAAGCTGCCGGTCCGCTAGCGGCCAGTGATTGTCATTGCACGACGAGATCGCCGGCTCCGATCTTAGGCCATTTTGAGAATCATGCGCATGAACAATTCGGTACCATTGGCGGGCAGAGTCTACATAAAATGGTTGGCGCTAAACGCCTGGGATGACAATTTGAGTGAGGAAGCGTTGCGTATCTCGCAATGCCGATACCTTCCTTGGCAATAACGGTGCCGAGCCACTTCCTCGTAAATCGAGCAGCGATTTGGAGGGCAATGGCGATGAAATATATGGTTCCAATGATGGGGTTCGCGATTCTTGCCAGCGGCACGGCGCACGCGCAGACGCAAGATAGTGAGGGGTTCGGTGATGAGATCATCGTGACAGGAACTCGCGCATCGGGGCGTGCAGCGCTTGAATCCTCGGCGCCAGTCGATGTTGTGAGCGGTGAAGCGATCGCCGATTCGGGCTTTCCCGACCTCGGCCGCGCGCTGAACTTTCTACAGCCATCCGTTAACTTCGCGCGGGCAGCGACCACTGCGACGGCGGCCAACACCAAGCCCGTAACGCTCCGCGGCCTGTCACCCGATCAGACGCTGGTGCTCGTCAACGGCAAGCGCCGCCACGCCAATGCGGTTTTGAACGTAAACAACAGCATTGGCCGCGGGTCGGCGGCGGTCGATCTCGACACCATCCCTGAAAGTGCGATCGAGCGGATCGAAATTTTGCGCGATGGCGCCGCAGCGCAATATGGATCCGACGCGATCGCTGGTGTCGTCAACATCATCCTGAAATCAAATGCACGGGGCGCAAGCGGTGAGCTATTTGCCAGCATCACCGAAGAGGGCGATGGCGAGACCGGTCTTGCCAGCGCCAGCGCGGGTTTTGGCATCGGTGACGGCGGGCACCTGATGATCAGCGCATCGGCGCGACACCAGCAAGCGACCAACCGGGCGTTCGTCGATCAGCGTTTCGATAGGATTACCTACCGCATCGGGGATCCCGAGGCATCCGTAGCTAGCCTCGCGATTGATACTGCACTGCCATTTGGCGAGACGCTCGAGCTTTACGGTTTCGGAACGCTGACCCGGAAGACGTCCAACAATGGCGCAGGCTTCCGAGTGCCCGGCTTTTCGCCCATCCATCCGAACGGTTTCCTCCCCATCATCGAACCACGGATCTGGGATATTGGCGTCACAGCTGGCCTGCGCGGCGAATTTGGCGAATTAAAGGCCGATCTCAGCCAGGGGTTTGGGTCGAACAAAGCGGATTTCCGCGTCTTCGACACGGCCAATGTCTCGCTGGGGCCAGCCAGCCCGACCGCGTTCGATTCAGGCGGGGTCACGTACCGCCAATATGTCACCGACCTTGTCCTGTCGTTGCCACTCGACAATGTCTTGGCTGGCGGCAATATTGCCGCGGGCGGGCAGTATCGTCGCGAAAGTTACCAAATCCGCAGCGGCGAACCCGACGCCTATATCGGGACGGGAGCTGACGGTTTCGCCGGCTTCAACCCCCGCAACCCGACCGATGAAAACCGCAAAGCCTGGGCGGCTTTCCTTGACGCCGAACTACGCCCCGTGAAGCCATTGCTAATCGGTGGAGCGGTCCGCTACGATCATTATGGCGACTTTGGCGGCAAGACCACCTGGCGTGCCACTTCGCGGCTCGAGCTGATGGAAGGCGTCGCGGTACGCGCAACGGTCGGGACGGGATTCAAGGCGCCGTCGCTGCAACAGCAGTTTTTCAGTGCGGTTCAAGGCGCGCTTAGCGCAGGGCGGCTAGTAACGGTCGGGACGTTGCCGGTCGGCGATCCTGTCGCGCGCGCACTCGGCGCCAGCGATCTCAAGCCCGAACGGTCGCGGAACTTCACAGCGGGCCTTGTTGTTGGGCCGATCGAGGGCTTCTCTTTCACCGCCGACTATTTTCATATCCGGATCAAGGATCGGATTGCCCTCAGCGAGCAATTGGGCGGTGCAGCCGTCGTGAACATTTTGACTGCGGCGGGGATTACCAATTTTCAGCAAGTGCGCTTCTTTACCAACGCGATCGACACGACGACACGCGGCGTTGAACTGACCGCGCGGTGGCAAGGGGATCTGGGACCGGATACGCGGCTGTCCTTGGCTGCCGGATATGGCTGGTTCGACAGCAAGCTCAACGCCCTTCGCCCGAACCCTATTCTGCCGACCTTACCTCTGCTGAACACCAAATCGATCCTGTTCGTCACCGAGGCGCAGCCGAAATCGAAATTCACTTTTCAGGGCAGCCTGACGCATGGCAATTTCGACGCCGGGATCAATGTGGCGGCTTTTGGCACCTATCGGTCGCAGCCGCTGAATTCGATCCAGACATTTGGTGGGAAGGAGACGATCGACGTGTCGGCGGGCTACAAGATATTGCAAGGCGTGCGTCTGGGTTTCGGTGTGCAGAATCTGCTCGACGCCGACCCCGACACCATCGACGATCAGCAATCTTTCATTGCCGCAACCGGCGGTAGCTTTCCCACGGGCGAGGAAACCCCGATCGGCTTGAACGGCCGGACTTGGTATGCCCGACTAACAGCACGCTTCTGATGTTCGGGCGACGCCAGCTTCTCACCGGGGCGGCGGCGCTGGCCGCCAGCCGCTTCATCGCGGCTGCGCAAGCCGCCCCGGCGAACCGCGCGCCACGCCTGACGCATGACCCCTTCGCACTCGGCGTTGCCTCCGGCGAACCGGCGAGTGACGGCTTTGTCCTTTGGACGCGGGCGGTCGGGCTGACCGAAGATGTCCGGCTCGGCTATGAAATCGCGAGCAACGAAAATTTCCGCACGATCATCCGTTCCGGCCGTATCGACGCGCCAGTAGGTCGCGGCGGCGCTGCGCATCTTGAAGTGAGGGGGCTGCCGTCCGGACGCCCCTATTTCTATCGCTTCCATTTCGGCGATGCGGTGAGCCGTGTGGGCCGGGCGGCAACCGTGGCAGTGAACCCTGAGCGACTGCGCCTGGCGCTGACGTCGTGCCAGCATTGGGAGCACGGTTGGTTCAGCGCCTATCGCGACATGGTTGAACAGGACGTCGATGCCGTCCTGCAGGTCGGCGACTATATCTATGAAAAATCCTTCGGCAGCGGTCCCAACGTCCGCGCGTTCGGCACGCCGGATCCGCTGACGCTGGACGACTATCGCGCGCGCCACGCGCTCTACCGCACCGACCCCGACCTGGCCGCGGCCCATGCTGCAATGCCATTCATCGTCGCGCTCGATGATCATGAGGTCGAGAATGACTATGCGGGCGTGCATGGCGGCGTCACGGTCGATCCAGCGGCCTTCCTTCGCCGCCGCACCGCCGCGTGGCAGGCATATTTTGAGCATATGCCGCTGCGTCCTTCGGCGTGGCGGTCGGGCGGCAGTCTGCAACTTTTTCGCCGGTTCCGCTGGGGAAAGCTCGCGACCGTACATATGCTCGACACGCGTCAGTATCGCAGTGTCCAGGCTTGTTCGGACGAAAAGCGCGGCGGGCACGTGGTGTGGGACTGTGACGCGGTGGTTGATCCCGGTGCAACGATGCTGGGTGCCAGGCAGGAGGCGTGGCTGGACGACGGCCTTGCGCGCGAACGGGGCATCTGGAGTCTCGTCGCGCAACAGACATTATTCTCGCGCCTTGTCCTGCCGCAGGGGCCTGATGCCCGCTGGTCGGACATGTGGGACGGTTATGAGGCGGCGCGCCACCGCGCGCTGGGCAGCCTCGGCCGGCCAACGGTTCGCAATGCCGTGGTGCTGGGCGGCGACGTTCATTCTTTCTGGCTGAATAATGTCATTGCCGATTTCGACGATCCGCGCTCGAAAATCGTGGCGAGCGAAGTGGTGACCAGCTGTCTGGCCTCGCGCAACGGGCCGGCCGCCTTGTTCGACGGCGCGCGGTCGCGCAACTCGCATGTCCGCTATCACGACAATGCGCATGCTGGCTACGCCCTGCTCGATATCGTGCCCGAACGGATTGATGTCGACCTGCGTGCTATCGCCTCGCTGATCGACCCTGCGGCGCGGTGCTTCTCGCTCGAGCGGCGCTCGATCGAGGCGGGGCGGCCGGGTTTCGCCTGACTTGGACTGCCGCGCGTACGACGTTGCATCCGGTGCAATTACCATTCGATTCTGGCCGTTTGATCAGCACCCCTTCTGCGCCGAGCCTGTCGTGCAATCCGTGTTGTGCGCGCGCCGCGTCGACACGCAACGGGCAGGGGACAGACATTGCAAAGCGCCGGAGCCGTCAGCCTTGTTATCGATCGTGGAGGGGATCGTCCCGGTGCGTTGACGATCATTCGCGACAGGCCGGAAATGCCACTTGCGACCGGACAGGTCCGGCTTGCCATCGATTGTTTCAGCCTTAGCGCGAATAATCTGACCTATGCGCTGCTCGGCGATCGTCTTAGCTACTGGTCGCTTTTTCCTATGCCCGAACCGTGGGGCATGGTCCCGGCGTGGGGCTTTGCGACCGTCGTCGAGACCCATCATGCGGGCGTTGCCCAGGGCGAGCGGCTTTATGGCCTATGGCCGATGGCCTCGCAGGCTGTGATCGAGCCGGGGCGGATCAATGCGCGGCTGATCGTCGATAATTCGGTCCATCGACGGTCGCTTCCACCCGCCTACAACAGCTATTTCCGCGTCGCGGCGGACCCGATCCATGCGCCCGGGACCGAGGATCGGCAATCGGTCATCCGCCCGCTTTTCATCACATCCTTCCTCCTCGACCGGCTGGTCGGGCAGACTGCCGCATGGAGCAGCGACACCGTGATCGTTACCAGCACTTCGAGCAAAACCGCGCTCGGACTTGGCTGGCTGCTGCGGCGCAATAGAACCGGAATCCGGACTGTCGGCCTGACATCGGAGCGCCATGCGGCGGCGGTTATCGGTCTCGGTATTTTTGATGAGGTGGCGACTTATGACGCGCTGCCGAACCTTTCCGGCGCGGCGATCGTCGATTTTTCGGGGAACCCGACATTGCTCGGCCGTCTGCGCGACCGCTCGCGGCCGGTCCATCTTTGCCGGGTCGGCATGACCCATGGGCAGGATGCGGGCGAAACGAGCGTAGATACACCCGGCGAAGAATTTTTCTTCGCGCCCGATGCCATCATCGCTGCGGTGGCTGAACTCAGTCCGGCGGGCTTCGATATCGCGCTAGCCGATGCCACGCGCGATTTCATCGACGCTTCGCGCGGCTGGCTGACGATCGAAGCCGTGTGCGGCGCCGATGCCGTGCGCGATGCCTGGACGCGCGTCCGGTCCGGCAAAGGCGATCCAACCTCCGCAATTGTCGCATCTTTATAATCAGAAGCAAAATGGGAGAGAAAATATGAAGAGGAAACTCGGTTGCGGGCTGTCGCTCGCCGCATTGGTCTGGGCGCCATTCGCCTCGGCGCAGGACGACGTATCGCCTGGTCAGGCTGCGGACAATGGTGGTGACATCATCGTCACCGCTACCAAGCGTTCGCAGAATCTGCAGGACGTGCCGATCGCCGTCTCGGCCTTTTCGTCCGAGCAACTCCAGAAATCGGGGATCAACGATACGCGTGAGCTGATGACGCTGGCGCCCAGCCTCAACTTGACGAGCACGACGTCGGATTCGGCCGGCGTCGTCATCCGCCTGCGCGGCGTGGGAAGCGAGGCGATCAATCCCGGGCTTGAATCGTCGGTCGCAACCTTTGTCGATGGCGTCTACCGTAGCCGCTCGAATCTCAGCCTCACGGACATTCCGGGGATCGAGCGGATCGAGGTGTTGCGCGGACCGCAAGGGACGCTGTTCGGCAAGAACACGTCGGCGGGCCTCATCAACGTCATCACCTTCGCGCCGAAGTTCGAGCCGAGCTTCGACGCGGCGGCGTCATATGGAAATTATGACTTGGTTCGGCTGAACGCGGGCGGCGGCGGGGCGTTGGTGAAGAACCTGCTGGCCGTCCGGCTGGATGCCGCCTATCAACGACGCGGCGGCTTCCTGCGCGACTTCGACAGCGGCCATCGCTATCGTAACCGCAACCGTCTCACGCTGCGCGGCCAGCTTTTGCTCACCCCCGCCGATGACGTCGAAATCCGGCTGATCGCCGACTATGGCCACCGCCGCGAAACCGGCCCCGACACTTATTCGCCGATCGTCAACGATCCCGTCTATGTCGGCATCTTTCAGGCGATGGGGTTTGACAGCCATATCGGTCGGCAGGATCTGACCATCACGACGACGCAGGATCGCGCGTCGGTCGAGGAAACCGATCAGTGGGGGCTGTCGGGCGAACTGAACTGGGATCTGGGCGGTGCCAGGCTGACATCGATTACCGGATACCGGCACTGGCGCAACGATCAGGCGCGAGAGGTCGATTATGCCGAGGCGGACCTAGTCTATATTCCGTTCAAAGCGGCCGCGCAGGCGTTCGACACCTTCACCCAGGAAATCCGCCTCGACGGCAGCGCGGGGCCGGTCGACTGGATGATCGGGGGCTTCTACAGCCATGAAACGGCGTTCGGTCGCTACGGCTACCGGATCGGGCGCGATCTTGAGCCGTTCCTCGATCGGCTGTTCGGGCCGACCACCGGGCAGGCCAACCCGATATCCTTCTATACCGGACTGCCGGTCGGGGCGAGTTATCCTGAAGGTTCGGGGGTCGGGCGCGACGATTTTCGCCAGACGTCGCGCAGCATATCGGTTTTCACGCATAATGTCTGGCACCTCACCGACCGGCTCGACCTGATCGGCGGCCTTCGTTTCACGCGCGAGGCCAAGCACGTCGAGGTGGATATTGTCGGCACGCAGAATCCAGGATGTCAGGCGTTGATCTCAGTTGGCCTGTCGGCGCCGGGCGCCACGCCCATTTCGGGAATCCAGTGCCTTCAGCTTTTCGACGCGCGCTATGACGGGTCTTACACCGCGCGCAAGGTAGAAAAGGAATGGTCGGGCATCGCGACGATCAGCTATGATTTCAGCGAGGCGCTTCACGGCTATGCGACCTACAGCCGTGGCTACAAGGCGGGCGGCTTTGTCCTCGATCGCGCCGGGTTCCGGCCAATCGCGGTGAAATCGCCCGATGCCGACGACCTCGCCTTCGATCCCGAACTCGCGACCAACCATGAGGCTGGGCTTAAATTTCGATCGCCGGGCGGCGGCGTGACGGTCAATGGGGCAGTCTTTTATACCCGCTTCACCGACTATCAGCTCAGCTACAACACTGGCGCGGCGCTGATCACCACCAACATCCCGCGCGTTACGGCAAAGGGCTTTGAGCTGGAACTTGGCGCCCGGCCGGCGCCGGGCTGGCAACTAGCGGCGGGCGTTACCTATTCCAGCTCGCGCTACGGGGGTATCCCACCCGGTCCGCCTGCCAATGTCGTCGCAATTGCGGGGCAGCAACTCGCAAATGCGCCAAAATGGGTCGTCACCGGCTCGGTCGGGTGGGATGACCTTGTTGCCGGGGGCAGTCTGCGCGCCTTTGTGCAACTCGACGGGCGCTATCAGTCCGATGTGTTGACCGAACGCCTGCTGCGCCCGACATCGGGACAAAAGGGCTATGCGCTGTTCAACGCCCGCCTCGGCGTCGGGACACCCGACGAGCGCTGGGCGCTGGAATTGTGGGCGCGCAACCTGGCGGATCAGCGCACCATCGGATCCGCGATCCCCGCGACCTTTCAGGGCGCGACGCTGGTCGGCGCGCAGGGCGAGCCGCGAACCTATGGCCTGACAATACGGACGAAATTGCGGTAGCAGTCTAAAAGGAGCCGACATCCGCAGGGGATGCCGGCTCCGAAAAGCCCGACGCTTGTTTGGTCAGGCCGTCTTTGGACGTCCGCTATCGCCCACGTGAAAGACCGCGGTAGCGCGGCCGATGATCCGGCTATCGGCGGTGGCCTCTGCCGCAGCGAAGGAAAGTGTCCGGCCGTTTTTTGTAGCGATGGCGCCAACCTCGATCCATTGGCCCTCGCGCGCCGCGCCGAGAAAATCGACCGACAAATGCACCGTGACTAGGCTCGTGCCGTCGTCGGCAGCCAGAACACAGGCAATCCCCATCGCATTGTCGCACAGCGTTGACAGCACGCCGCCGTGCAGCATCGCGCGCGCATTGCAGTGCGCCGCCGCGACGCGCAGCCCGATGACAAAGCGATCGCCGTCGCGTTTGGAATAGAGAGGCTCCCACGCATCGGTCACCGGGCTGCGGCGAAAATGCCGCTCGAACCCGGCGGGTGGGTCGGCGGGCGCGCTCACCAGTCGATCCGGATCGTCGCGCCATAGGTGCGCGGCGCATTATAGGCGACCGAATAGGCGCCGAAGAGCGCGAAGCTCTGCACCGCGAAACTTTCTTTGGTGAGGTTGCGCCCCCACAGCGCCAGATCCCAGCCGCTGTCCGACAGCAGGCTGACGCGCGCGTTGACCAGCGTGTAAGGCCGTTCCTTCAGATAGGATGTGTTCTCGGCGTTCAGGAAGAAGGCGCCATTATATTTGCCATCGACCTGCAGCGCCATGTCCCAGCCGCTGCCGACGGCGAACTGATAGCGGGCCAGCAGGTTCGCCGAAAATTTGGCGGCGAGGGGCAGGTCGTTGCCGTCGAACACCGGCTGGGCGGGGTCGTCGATCCGGGTGTCGATCCATGCCATTCCCGCGCGCAGGTCGAAACCGCGGGCAGGTCGCAGGGTCGCGTCGATCTCCATGCCGGTGACCTGCGCCTTGGCCAGATTGCGTAACTGGTTGAACGGCAGGCCGGTGACGGTATCGACTTGGGCGACCCGCACTTGCGGCTTGTCGAAATCATAATGATAGAGCGATCCGTTCAGGAACAGGCGTCGATCGAGCAGGGTCGATTTGACCCCGATTTCATAAGCGGTCAGCGTTTCTTCCTCGAACGGTTCGAGCTGCTGGCGCGTGAAAGCGAAATCGCCATCGAAACCGCCGCTTTTGAACCCGCGACTGATGCTGCCATAGAGCAGCACCGCGTCCGACGGCTTGTAGTTGAGCCCGATCTTGCCGGAGAAGCTCTTGTAGGTTGCGCTGTCGTCGACGACTGCGGCATCGGTCGGCGTCGACCCGAAGTTGACCGGCGCGCGCGATGGGGCGAGCCCGTCGCTGTAAATCCACTCCGACCGGCTCGCGAAATCCTTGTCCTCATGCGAATAGCGCAGCCCGGCGACCAGCATCAGTCGCTCGCTCGCCTTCCACTCGGCATGGCCGTAAGCGGCCGCGCTCCACGTATCCTGCGAAAAATTGAGCTCGAGCTGGTCGGCAACGCGCCCCGCGAGCGCCGGATCGGTGAAGTTGGTGAGGCCAAGCAGCGGCGAGAGTGTGCCGAAGAAGCGCAGATCGACCTTTTCGCGCGCGCCGTACAGCCCCGCGATCCAGTAAAAGCCGCCCCCGCCATCCGACGCGAGCCGCAGTTCCTGCGAATATTGTTCGAGCCAGGTATCGCGCAGCTGGTTCAGTTCGTGATGCGGCGCGCCGTCGGTGTCGGTGAAGGCGCGCTTGCGTGCGTCGTCATAAGAGGTGATCGAGGTCAGTGTTACGCTGCCGAGATCGAATTCGCCGCGCAGCGAGGCGCCGACATTATGCTCGCGGTTCCGTCCGACGAAATCGACCCGGACGCGATAGGGGGCGCCGTCAAGATCGGTGTAGCCGAAGGCGTCGCCGCAGAAGCGCGGATCGCGAACGCCGGTGAGCGGGGTGGCTGCGCACGGCTGCGCGGCCCCGGCAATCGATGTAAAGCCGATCGAGGTCAGTGGCAGGACGTCGCCCGTCGTCTCGCCGCCGTGGAAGTTGAGCAGCAGCTTGACCGCACCATCGCCGTCATATTCGAGCAGCCCGCGTGCAGCCCAGCTTTCCTGTTCGCCGGCGCGGCGCTTCGGATTGAAAAAGAGCGGACTGCGCGGCAGCCCGCTGTCGGCGGGTGTCCAGTCGTTGGTGTAATATCCGCGCGCCTGGCTGGCAAAACGACCCGCCAGCCGGGCCTTCAGCGTCGGGGACAGCGGCCCGCTGACCGCTGCGTCTAGCGTGAGGGTGCGGTAGTTACCATAGGAGGCCTCCGCATATCCTTCGAGCGTATCGGTTGGCCGACGCGTCGAATAGCTGACCGCGCCGCCGGTCGTATTGCGCCCGAACAAGGTTCCTTGCGGGCCCTTCAATATCTCGACGCGGTCGGTATCGAAGATCTGGAACCCGGTCAGGATGTTCGATCCGAGATAGACTTCGTCGAGATAGACCGCCGCCGCGGGCGCGACATTGGGGGCGAAATCCTGAACGCCGACCCCGCGGATGACGAACGTCGGCTGGCGGCCGAGATAGCTGTATACCTGAACGCCCGGGACCGATTCCGAAATGCGCTCGGCCGAGGTCACGCCCAGATCCTTGAGCTGGTCGCCGGTGAAGGCGGCTATGGAGACGCCGACGTCCTGAAGATTCTGGTCGCGTTTTTGCGCCGTAACGACAATCTCGTCGAGACGGTCGCCGGAGGCAGCAGGCGGGGCGACCGTCGCCGTTTCCTGCGCTGCTGCTTGAGCCGGAATGGTAGCGAGCACGGCGCCGATACCAATACCGCTTAGAAACCTGCTTTTCATATCCGCTCTCCCCACTGCGACGAATTCGTGGCGGTTCGTCCGATTGGCAGGATGCGGGAGAACGGCCGGCGCGGCTATTGATCGGTCTGCGATTGGGATTGCGCCATGCACAATGCGATGGGCCATGCGCAGGGCGCAAAGCCGGTTGCAGCCTCCGCAACAAAGACGACGCGATATCGGCGCTATGGCCGTCCGGCTCCCGTTTACGCGGAGCCGGACAACGATCGGCACGAGGAATTGCGATGACCCAGTTATTAGCTTCCGGCGCAAAGGCGCAGAATGTCGGCGGGCTCTTCGATGAGGCGGCGCACCGCTTTGCCGAGCGGACGATGATCGAATTCGACGGCCGGGTGTTGTCCTTTGGGGACATCGCGGCGGCAGTGACGAATGTCGCCGCGGCGCTTGCGAAACATGGCCTGGCAAAAGGCGACCGGATCGCGCTCTATTTGCCGAACACCCCGCATTACCCGGTGCTTTTCTTCGCGGCGATGCGGCTGGGCGCCGTGGTTGTGAATTTGACCCCCCTCGATGCAGCGCGCGAGCTGCGCTTCAAGCTCGCCGATACTGGCGCGCGGATCGTCGCGACGCACGACGCCGAGCCTTTCCGCAGCAACGCCGCGGCGCTGCTGGGCGAAAGCGTGGTCGACCTCGCGCTGATCGGCAGCGATGCCTATTGGCAGGGCGCGGACCCCGTCGCGGTAGCAGCGGCGGGCATGGCGTCGCTCGATGCGATGGTCGCGGCTCCCTCGGCCTGCCCCGCCGCCGCCGTCACTGCCGATGACCTCGCGCTCATCCAATATACCGGCGGGACGACGGGCACGCCGAAGGGTGCGATGATCACGCACGGCAATCTGGTCAGCGCGGTTGCGATGTTCGACGCCGCAATTGCGGCAACCGCGGGCTGGCGGCCGGGCCGCGAACGCCATATGGGCGTGCTGCCGCTGTTCCACATCTATGCGCTGGCAGGCGTCCTGCTCCGCGCGGTTACCAATGGCGAAACGGTCCTGCTGCGCGACCGGTTCGATCCCGAGCAGACGCTGGCCGATATCGACAGCGGCGGCGCGACCTTCTTCTTCGGGGTGCCGACCATGTTCACCGCGCTGCTCGAAACACCGAACATCGCCGAATATGATCTATCTTCTCTCGTTTATTGCGTGTCCGGCGGCGCGCCGCTTCCCGGCGAGGTGGCAGCGCGGCTGGCGCAGTCGATCGGCCGCCCGCTCGTTGTCGGCTGGGGGATGACCGAGACCTGCGGTGCGGGCACGCTCAGCCGATCGGACGAAATCAACGAAGCCGCTGCGATCGGCTATCCGCTGCCCGGCGCTTCGGTCGAGATATTGTCGTTCGATGGCGAGCGTTTGCCCGCCGCGGTGGGCAAGACGGGCGAGATCGCGATCAGCGGCCCGAACGTCGTCCAAGGCTATTGGAACCGCCCCGATGAGAGCGCGGAGGCTTTTGCTGCGGGGCGCCTTTTGACCGGCGACATGGGCTTCGTCGATGCGCGCGGCCAAATCCATCTTGTCGATCGCAAGAAGGATCTGATCATCTCGTCGGGATATAATGTCTATCCGCGGATGGTGGAGGAAGCGATTTACGAGCATCCGGCGGTGGCCGAGGCGCTCGTTTACGGGGCGGCCGACAGGTATCGCGGCGAGGTCGCTGTCGCCGCGGTCAAGCTGCGGGCGGGGCAGGCGCTGGACCTGGCGCAGCTGCGCGCTTTTCTGTCGGACAAGCTGGGACGGCATGAACTGCCCGCCCGGCTGGAGCTCCATGACGCGCTGCCGCGAACCGCTGCCGGCAAATTGTCGCGCAAGGACCTGCGCGATGCATCGGCCAAAAAGGAGGCATGACATGACGGGCTTTCAGGATTTCGCTGGCGATCTGGCTTTCCCCGAGGGGCCGGTGGCGCTTGCCGACGGCAGTCTTCTTGTGGTCGAAATTCGCGGCCAATGCCTGACGCGCCTCGCCGCCGATGGAAGCCGTCGCGTCGTCGCGTCGCTTCCGGGCGGCCCCAATGGTGCCGCGGTCGGCCCCGATGGCGCCATCTATGTCTGCAACAATGGCGGTTTCGAATTTGGCGACGTCGATGCCTATGGGATCAACATCCCGGTGGGTCCTGCCGCCGCCTATGCGGGCGGGTCGATCCAGAGAGTCGATCCGGCGACCGGCGAGGTGACGACGCTCTACATCGAAGCCGATGGGGTCGCGCTGCGCGGGCCGAACGATCTCGTGTTCGACGACGAGGGCGGTTTCTGGTTCACCGACCACGGCAAATCTTTTCACCGCCAGCGCGACCGGGTCGGGGTGTTTTACGCCAAGGCTGACGGCAGCTTCATTCGCGAGGCGATCTTTCCACTGGAAAACCCCAATGGCATCGGCCTGTCACCTGACGGCCGCACCCTTTATGTGGCGGAAACCTATACCTGCCAGCTGTGGGCGTTCGACATCGCCGGGCCGGGCGAGATTGCACCGCATCCCAATCTGTTCGGGCACGGTGGCCGCTTCCTCTACCGCCCCGCCGGCTTTCGCTTTTTCGACAGCCTGGCAGTCGAGGAATGCGGCAATATCTGCGTAGGGACGATTGGTGAGCCCGGAATATCGGTCATTTCTCCGGGGGGCGAGCTGGTCGATTTCGTACCGACCCCCGACCTCTTCACGACCAACATATGTTTCGGCGGCGACGATATGCGAACCGCCTATATCACCCTGTCGGGAACCGGCCGCATCGCCGTGATGCGCTGGCCGCGGCCCGGCCTGCAGTTGAACCGCTCTGGCTGGTGACGCCGCTCAGGCAAATCGCGCGAGCCCCTCGCTCATCCAGTTGCGGAACTTGATGGCGTCGGGCCGACGCTGGACCGCTTCGTCGGCGAAGACGAGATAATAGTCGATGCCAAGCGGCGCCTGGAAAGCGCCGATCTGGACGAGGCGCCCCTGTTCGATCAGGCGATGCGCAAGGATCGGCGCGACGATCGCGACACCCAGCCCCGCCGCAGCCGCCTCGAACATCAGGAACTGTGCTTCATAATAGGTTGGCGGCGCGAGCGGCGGGCCTTCATATTTCATATTGCGGAGCCAGCGTTCCCACAGGCCTTCGGGACGGTAGATCGCCAGACGGTCGATCCGGACGAGGTCCGACAGGCCGGTCGGCAACGGATCGCCCGACGCGAGCGCAGGCGCCGACGCCAAGATGCCGTTGATCGGGACGAGACGGATCGCGGGCATCAATCCGATATCGCCGGGCCCGACGTAGAT
The DNA here is from genome assembly GCF_002205675.1 of Sphingopyxis bauzanensis. Lineage (GTDB taxonomy): Bacteria > Pseudomonadota > Alphaproteobacteria > Sphingomonadales > Sphingomonadaceae > Sphingopyxis > Sphingopyxis bauzanensis. Next base: position 541,069 of record NZ_NISK01000003.1, read on the forward strand.
AGCGATATCGGCGTGGCCGCGGCGCAGATCGTCGATGTCGCGCCCGATCCTGAGTTCAAGGTTCACGTCCGGATGCTTCTGCCGGAAATCGGTCAGGTTGGGGATCAGCCAGCCGAGGGCGAAGGATTGCGGCACCACGACGCGCAGCGCCATGCCGCCGCGCTCCGCCTGCAAATCGACCGTGGCACGGCGGATCGAATCGATCGCCGGCTCGATCGTCCGCAGATAGCGCTCGCCGGTCCGCGACAGCGTGACCGTGCCCTTGTTGCGGACGAACAAGGCGACGCCCACAAAGGCCTCCAGCGCCTGAATGCGCCGCGAAAAGGCAGACGGACTGAGTGCAAGCCGGTCCGCCGCGTCGCGAAAGCTGGCCGAACGCGTCGCAAGGATGAAGGCTTCGATTGCCTCGAGCGGAGGTGCCTGACGTCGGATGGTTCTGCTCAAGCCTCCCTACCTTCCATCTACACCAGCGGGATCGCCGCGTGAAGCCGGCGCCTCAACAGCCGAGCGCCCATTTCTCGATCCGCTCATAATCGCGGCCCTGCGCGACCATGACATCGCCTTCGCCGGCGGTTGCGGCAGGGTCGGCGGCGGCGTGCCGCGCCAGTTCAAGGCGCGCGAGCTGGTTCGAATGCACCTCGTCCGGACCATCGGCGACCTGCGTCGTGCGCGCATAGACATAGGCCATGGTCAGCACGGTATCGGCAAAGCCACCGCCGCCGAATGCCTGGATCGCCAAATCGACGATTTCCGCTGCCATGCGCGGAACGATGATCTTGATCATCGCGATCTCGGCGCGCGCCGCCTTGTTGCCGGCGACGTCCATCATCCACGCTGCTTTCAGCGTCATCAGACGCGCCTGTTCGATACGGCAGCGCGCCTCGGCAATACGGAAGCGCCACAGCGACTGGTCGGCGATAACCTCGCCGAACGTCGTGCGCTCCGACAGGCGGCGGCACAGGCGCTCCAGCGCGCGGTCGGCCACGCCGATCAGGCGCATGCAGTGATGGATGCGCCCCGGCCCCAGGCGGCCCTGTGCGATCTCGAACCCGCGGCCTTCGCCGAGCAGCATGTTTTCCGCGGGCACGCGGACATCGTCGAAGATCGTTTCCATATGCCCGTGCGGCGCGTCGCTGATCCCGAAAATCGGCAGATAGCGGCGAATATGGACGCCGGGGGTGTTGGTGGGCACCAAGATCATCGACTGGCGCGCGTGCCGGTTCGGATTGTCGGGATCATTCTGACCCATTACGATCATGATCTCGCAGCGCGGATCGCCTGCGCCCGACGTCCACCATTTGCGGCCGCTGATCACATATTCGTCGCCGTCGCGGCGGATGCGCGTCCCGATGTTCGTTGCGTCCGACGACGCAACATTTGGCTCGGTCATAGCAAAGGCTGATCGGATTGTGCCGTCGAGCAGCGGACGTAACCACCGGTCTTGCTGCGCGGGCGTCCCATAGCGGACGAGTACTTCCATATTGCCCGTATTGGGCGCATCGCAATTGAAGATTTCGGGCGCCCAATAAGACCGGCCCATGATCTCGGCCAGCGGCGCGTAATCGAGATTGCCTAGGTTCGCACCCAGTTCGCTATCCGGCAGGAACAGGTTCCACAGCCCGGCGCTGCGCGCCTTGACCTTTAATTCCTCTAATATTTCCAGCGGCTGCCATTGACGAAAATCATCAGGTTGCGCGAAAACCTGATCATAGATCGTGCGCTCGTTGGGATAGACGTGTTTCTCCATGAAGGATTGCAACCCTTCCAGCAGCGCTTTGCAACGGTCGGAATATTCGAAGTTCATGGATGTCATCCTTTGCTAGTGAGGGGAACGGTACTGCCCAGAACCGCCAATCCGATTTCGGCAATTTCGTCGAGTTGGCGGTCATGATGAGCCGTGAGGGCGCCAGCGGTCTGGCGGTGGAAAACCCCGTGGGCGATGGCTGCCGTGCGATAAAGCGCGAAGGCGCGATAGGCAGGCCAGCCGGATGGCAGAGGCTGACCGGTCGCGCGACAATAGCGGCTTGCGAGGGTTTCGCGGTCGGGAACGCCGCTGTCCCGCCGGTGCTTTTCGGATAGGCCGCGCAGGATCAAGCCGTCGCGGGGCAGATCGAACGGCAACAGAAAATAGGCAAGGTCGGCGAACGGATCGCCCAGCGTCGAAAGCTCCCAGTCGAGGACTGCGGAGATTGCTCCTTCCGATTGCAACAAATTCCCGAAGCGATAGTCGCCATGCACGACACTGGTTCGCATCTGGTGCGGCAACGTTCGCGAAAGCACGCTGCCCAATTCGAGCAGCGCGGACGGCACGCTGCCGTCGCTCGCCATCTGGCCAGACCAGCGGGTCAACTGCCGCGCATTATAGTCGCCTTGCCCGCCAAAGCCGGCCAGCCCGATCGCATCGGGCGACAGCTTGTGCAGGCTTGCCAATATATCAATTGCCTGATGATAGGCCCGCGTGCGCAGCGAAATGAGAAGGTCCGGCAGCGCGGGGTCTTCGATCGCTTCGCCGTCCACCAGCGTCATCACATAGAAAGGTGCACCAAAATAGGAGGCGTCGGCGACGTGCAGCAGGACGCGGGGGACCGGTACCTCCGATCCTTCGAGTGCCTGCAGGACTCGTACTTCGCGGTCGATCCGGTGCGCGGAAGGTGAGCTAGCCGCGGCGGGACGGCTGCGAAGCACGAAGCACTGGCCCTGCCCGTGCAGCCGAAAGGTTGGGTTCGAGCGTCCGCCGGTCAATGCCCTGATCGTTAGCGGTCCGCGCAGCCCCTCGACGCAGGTTTCGAGCAGTTCGGTCAGCCGTGTGCCGAGTTTGCGCGGCATTGAATTTGCTGACCTTTCCACCTGCTGAACCATCCGGATTTCCCTTCCGGACGATCCGTAAGCGCAATGCGCCTGGCGCCGGTATCGCGAACTTCCCAACGCGCGTTGCGTAACGGGCAACGGCTGATCCGCTAATCCGAGCGGTCGAGATCGGCGGCGAGATGGCGGGCGGCGAGCAAATAGTGGCATGCGCCCCATAAGTAGAGCGTGGCGATCAGGCTCAGCGCCACGCGTAAACCCGCCGCGGCCGCATCGGCTGTACCGTCCGCCTGGATGGAGGCGAAATGGTCGCTGAGCCAACCTGTCAACGGCGGTCCGATACCCAGCCCGACCAGGTTGACCGTAAGCAGGACGAGCGCGCTTGCGGTGGCGCGCATACGCGTTCCGGCGAGCGATTGAACTAGCGCATAGGTCGGGCCGAGATAAAGGAACTGCGCCACGCCCGACACAGTGAGCAGCAGGACGACGACGATCCATTCGCCCTGCATGTACGCCGTTATCGACAGCGGCGTTGCCAGCATCAGGCCGGCCGCCGGGATCCACGCTCCAAACCGCCGGTCGCGCCGCATCGCCCGGTCGACCAGCACGCCGCCCAGGAGCGTGCCGACGCCTGCCGCAAGCCCCGAGACGATCCCGGTCGCCGATCCGGCGGCAGCGAGTCCCATGTCGAACTGCCGCATCAGGAACGGCGCGGTAAACGCCAGAATGCCATATCCCGCCGTCGAAGCGACGGTAATCCCGGCCGTCAGATGGACGAAGCTGCGGCGCGATGCGAGATAGGCGATGGCCTGGCCGAGCGAGGGCGGCGGCATCGCCGCAGCGCGGTCGGTAGCCGCCGCAACCGAGCGCGGATCCTTGATGACGACAAGCACGATGACCGCCAGGATCAGGCCGGGCGCGCCCACCAGCATGAACGCGGCGCGCCAGCCTAGTGCCTCACCGATTGCGCCGCCCGCAACAGCGCCGAACAATATGCCCAGCGGGACGCCAAGCGAATAGATGGAGATGGCGGTTGCCCGGCGTTCGGGCGGAAAAATCTCCGACAACAGCGCATGCGCGGGCGGTGTCCCGCCCGCTTCGCCGATGCCGACCCCGACCCGGCACAGGAAGAGCTGCAGGAAATTGGTAGCAAAGCCGCACAACATCGTCATCAGCGACCAGGTCACCAGCGCGATAGCGATGATCCGCGGCCGGTCGACCCGCTCGGCGATGCGTGCGATCGGCACTCCGAGGGTCGAATAGAAAAGCGCAAAGGCAGTGCCGGAAATCAGGCCCAGCTGAGTGTCGCTCAGCCCCAGTTCCTGCTTGAGCGGTTCCTGAAGTATCGAGACGATGGTCCGGTCGATGAAGTTGAAGCAATAGACCGCGAGCAGAATAGCAAGCGCCAGCCGGGGATCGGCAGCGTGGCGCGGTATGATCATGCGTCGCGCCATATGGCCGGACGGCGATCAAAAAAAGCAGCCATCGCTTCGTGAAAATCCTCCGTCCGCGCGCACAGAACTTGGTTCCGATCTTCCATCGCGATCACTGCCTCGATCGAGGTAGCGTCGACCGCGTGACGAAGCGCCTCCTTCGACAATCGCAGCGCGATCGGCGCCACCTTTAGCAGGCAGTCGGCCATGGTTCGTCCGGCTTCATCGAGCCCGTCCGCGTCTTCGACCAGACGCGATAACAGCCCAAGCGCATAAGCGCGTTCCGCATCGATGAATTCTCCGGTCAGAATGAGCAGGGATGCGACCGAAACGCCGACCAGACGCGGTAACAAATAGCTGACGCCGATGTCGCAGCCGCCCAGTCCGACGTTTACGAAGGCGCAGTTCATTTGGGCGCTGCTGGCGGCGATGCGAATATCGGCGGCCAGCGCCAGCGCAAATCCCGCGCCGCATACGGCGCCGTGAAGCTGGGCGATAATCGGCTGCGGGCATCGGCGCATTTCCAGGATGAATTCGCGGTTCGCGCTCTGGATGGAGAGTTCAGCGCGAACGCCCGCATTGCCAAACCGTTGATCGGGGGCAGCTTCGCTCGAAGCCTTCAAGTCTACGCCCGCGCAAAAAGCGCGGCCAGCCCCGCGCATCACGATCACGCGCACTTGATCGTCGTCACGTTTTTCCCGGAAATATCGGGTCAAATCTAGCGCCATCGCTGGATCGATCGCATTCAGCCGGTCGGGCCTGTCGAGCGTCAGTATTTCCAGCGCGCCAGATCGCTCCAGCTGAAACCCGGCATAGGTGCGCGAGACACTTGGCATTGTTCCATATTCCATGTCGGCTAGCATATCCGCCGACCCCGAATTCTCGACTCCTCAGTCCGCAATGCCTATTGTGTCTGGCGCAAGCGACCCGTCGTCACCCCGCGATGTCATCTTTCACCTGTATGCTCCCCAAAACCGGTCGGTCTGCAACCGGCCAGAATCGGCCATGGGAGCTCGTCCGATTGGTGTTGTCGAGCGTTCGGAATATGGTAAAGTTTGGTCATTCTTGCCGCATTTGGAACTCGAACCGTTACATTAAAATTTTTTGTGGGTCACGAAGTGGGTCATATTGAAAACCAAATCTGATTTTCTTTATTCGATCAATTTCTTAAAGCCAAAAATCGAGTCCTCTTCTGGCACCAGCTACTCAAAGCACTGAAAACGCTGGGGGATCGTCGCAAAGACGGTCCCCAGATAGCGTTCGCTACGAGAAACTGCTACGGGAAGATAGCGGATCGTCGCGCGGAAAGTCCCGTAAACCGGCCGCTTTTGAGAGCCGTTTTTGTGACGGTAAACTGCCAAGGGATTTGTCCCGCTTGCACGCCGCTTAACACCAACCTCAAGACGAAGCCCACACTCCGCTAATTTACACCGCGAGTTGTGGCGAATGTTCTGACGACGGACAGGCAAACCATCATGAGGCTCTGACCTCGAAAAGGACCATGACCCTGACGGTTCGCCATTCCTGAGCTTGACAGCTAGCCGCAATTAAAGGGCCTATTGACAACTCAGGAGGGGTTCACATACCGAGAGGCGCGAACAAATCCTGCAAGGTCGTCTCGTCCAATAGCGTTTGGGCCGCATCATTTTCAGCTTCGAAAAGGGCGTCTGCAAGGGCCTGCTTGCGCTGCTGCATGTCCAGAATTCTTTCCTCCACTGTGCCAGCTGCCACAAGCCGATGTACAAAGACCGGCTTGCTCTGGCCAATGCGATGAGCCCGGTCCATGGCCTGGCGTTCGACCGCCGGGTTCCACCAGGGATCATAGAGGATCACGGTATCTGCTTCAGTCAGCGTCAGTCCGACCCCGCCCGCCTTGAGGCTGAGAAGGAAGACCTGCGCATCTCCATTTGCGAACGCATCAAGCACCGAGGCGCGGTTCCTGGTCTGTCCGGTCAACGACAGGTAGGCGATTCCTGCCTCGGTCAGGTCGCGCTCGATCAGATGCAGCATTTCCACGAATTGCGAGAAGACCAGAACGCGGCGCCCTTCGGCGACCAGCTCACCCACAAGCTCGCGCAGCCTTGCGCGCTTCGCGCTATCGGTCACGGATTGTGCGGCCTCGGTCTTGACCAATGCCGGGTCGCAGCAGACCTGCCGCAGTTTCAGGAGTGCGTCGAGAACTGTTATCCGGGAAGCTGCCAGTCCCTTCGTGCTTATGGCCTCGCGCACGCGGGCATCCATGATGGAACGCACTGTTTCGTAAAGTGCTTGCTGCGGCTTGGGCAGCTCCACCCGCTCGAGTATCTCGGTCTTGGGTGGCAGTTCTGCTGCGACCTGTTCCTTGGTTCGGCGCAACAGGAACGGTCGCAAGCGTCGATTGAGGCGGGATTGCGCGCTGGCATCTCCATGCTTTTCAATGGGGGTTCGGAAAAGCGTCTGAAAGCGCTTGCGATCTCCCAGTAGCCCCGGGTTGACCCAATCCATGAGTGTCCAAAGATCCTGAAGCGAGTTTTCGAGGGGTGTGCCGGTAAGTGCAAGACGCCCGCCGGCAGGGATATCACGCAAGGTCTTGGCCATTTGCGAGGCTGGGTTCTTGAGGGTCTGTGCCTCGTCGAGAATGACCAAGGGCCAATCGTGTGCAGCCAGCCAATCGCGATCACGCGCAAGCAATGGATAGGTTGTGACCACTAGATCGGCTTGCAAGGCCGCCTCGCGGTAACCGGCACGGTCATTGCCGTGCACGATCACCAGACTCAGGTCGGGCGTGAATTTTGCGGCCTGACCTCGCCAACTGTGTACCAGACTGGTCGGTACAATCAGCAGGACGGGGCCTCGCGCTTCGGTTTCGCGCCTTGCTTGCAGGAGCGCAAGCGTCTGTACCGTTTTGCCAAGCCCCATGTCATCGGCAAGCACGCCTCCGAAGCCAGCCTGAAGCAGCGTTGCCATCCAAGCAGTGCCATAAGCCTGATAGTCGCGCAGCTGCGCTTTCAGTCCAGCAGGCGGTGCGAAACTTTCGACCTTCGCGAGAGCCTGGAGGCTTCGCGCCAATGGCAGAATTCCAACTCTGTCGGAAAAGGTCACGTCGCTGCCTGCCAGGGCTTCTTCAGCCAGCCGGACCAGACCGGCATCCGATGGGTGCATCGCACCCAATTCGACATGATGCGAAAGGAACATGTGCAGCAGAGGCGCAAGCGGACTGAGGTCCACCGCGACATAGCCTTGCTTGCCACGATCAAGGTAAACCGGCTGGCTGGCCAGGTGCTGTGCCAGCTCTTCCACACCCGGCACATTGTCCCAGTCCTGGCGAAACTGTTCCAGAAATGCGGCAATCAAAGGCGCAACATCTACGGCTTTGCCGCCGATCTCGGCCTGAAATCCAAGGGAGAACCAGTCATTTCCCTGAAATGCCTCGCCCGGCGCATTCTGTGTCGCGATCGACAGCGAGGCTGTTTCCTCACTGAGGCGGAAAGGCCATTTGCGACCCTCAACAATATCCCACCCCTCCCGGCGCAATGCCGGTACCACCTGGAATGCGAAACCAATTGCATCATCGAGGCGCGAAACCTCCATCAGACTGGTGCTCAGCTCGCCATCGGCAAAGACCAGGTCACACTCCATCATGCGTTCGCTTGGCCAATGTAGTTCGAGCTCTTCCACCGGAATCGCACCGGCTTCCATGAGCCGCAGCAGGCAGGAATCTTCCCATTCATAATCACGAAGCAGAGTGACCACCTCACCATCATGCACGATGCGCGGATCGGGGCCATGCGCGGAAACCTCTTGTCCCTCGTAGACGAACCCCATGGTGATGGTTGGCAGTTGCAGTGAACCGCCCCACCGATACGAATTCTCCCGTGCTGTTTCCGCCCCGAGGATCAGCTGAGCATGGCGGGTCGTCGGTGGGCGCGTCATATGGCGGATGGTGCGCGGGCGCGGTAAGGCGAGGCCAGCCATACGATCAGGTAGTGCAGCGCGGAACATCTCTGCGTTATCAGCTGAAACCAGAGGCGCTGTTTCGACCAGCCGCAACACCTCCAGTTTCACTGGCTGAGCGAGCGCACCGATGCGGCCTGCATTGATATCAATCCAGAATGTGGCGCCTTCGAGACCCCGCAATTGTAGCGCCGCACCCGACCCATCCACAAAACCGAGCTGCTGATCGCCGTCCATCACGATACGCCAGCCCAGCCCGACATTGGGCCGGGTGTCAGACCAGGCGAGACGCGCCTCTGGAAGCGCTTCATGGAGCAATCGGTCTGTTTCACATAGCCGTTGAATCAGGCTAATGGCCTGCTCGTCTTTGGGGTGCAAAAGGTCTGCCAAACCGGAACCATAGCCATAGCGCGCGTCCCAAATTCTCGCCTGCGCCAGCGCCGCAAGCAATTCGAGATCGACCGGACGGATGAAATTGGGAACCGCATTGCCGCGAATGGCACTGAGAACATCATAACGGCGCATGCTCTTGTTCAGCGTATCTCCTGCCGCCGCCGTCCGTCCCTTGTAGATATCCACCCGCAGCTGCACACCAGTCGGATCGAGAATGTAAAGCAGACGGTCCTTGATATTGCTCGGATATTGTTCGGGCCGGTCAGGTGCCGACGCGGTAGTTGTGGCACTTTGCCTGACACGGGAAAGCCAGGCCTGAATTGGCGCGGCAAGGCTGGCAGAATTTTTGCAGTGCTCCCTCGCCTGGTAAATCAGTGCCGCGGCGACATGTTTGCAATTTTGCCCCATCGGGCAGGAACAAGCGCCAAAGACCGCATCTCCATGCATGGCGATGTGCTGATTGTAGACTTGGCCGCGCCCGTTCGAGACTCGGCTTACAACTGCGCCACGCGGCTGAGTCTCGACCAAAACGACCAACCCGCGATCAACATAATCGTTGGCGCGCCGCAGCGTCGATGAATCGAAATGATCGCTCAACCGGATACCCATGCGGCGTCATTACCCGGGCCGAGCTGTCGCGCAAGGCCTGCCCTACAGTTGCGCGTAGCCAGGATCTTGCCGGTTTGGACGATAAGCGTGGCTAAAAAAGTTGGCCAAGGACTCTGCCAAATCCGACGACAAATGATCCGCCGACCATGACAGTTCCAATCCAAAATTCGATCGCCTGCGCGCGTCTCACGGTGATGGTTCACGACTGCTCATGCCGTCGATTTTGCACAAGCAAAATATGTAGGAAACAGCCGACGGCGCCAAGGAGGAAAAATAGGAGGATTGGTGCCCGGCCCAGCGCCAAAGGGGGAACGGACGCTGAAGCCGGACACCCATCAAGCGAGATTTGTCGGCTGGCTGGGAGCAAACTATGCACGCGGGCTTATCTTCATCATCGCGCAGGCTGACCGAAAGTTGCAATCGTTTGGCGAGGTAGCAAAAAGATCGATCAGACCCCGCAAAATGCTGCTCCCCTTTTTGACAGAGCTGAGCTAGATTCAACGCTACAACATAACTGCAATTGGGGAGTCGCAGGATGCTCATCGCTTCAGTTCTTTTAGCCGCTATGGCGCCCGCACCGGCCGGTAACGTAGACAGCACCCGTGCCGCTTTCACCAAGTGCCTTCGAGATCACCTGAAAAAGCAGCTGGAAGAGAAGGTCGGCGAAGGTGAGTTCTCGCTGTCGGTCAAATCCGCGTGCGAGATCCAACAAAACGCCTTTAAAGCAGCAGTCACCGCGGCCAATCGCGCTGGTGGAGATTCTGCTGCGGACGCCGCCGACAATGCCGAAATGCAGGTTGACGATTATCACGCGAACTTCACGGACAAGTTCAAAGATTATTCGTCGACCAACACCTTGCCGGGCGAATGACAGCCAACGCCACTGCCGCGACAGCGCGTTAAGAACCGTAAAAAATATAAGAGTTTCGCCGGGTCCGAACGATGAAGCTTAGACCCGGCGAGGTAGTTGTTCGCTAAAGGGTTCCGGCGCAGCGCCGAACGGCCGATTGACGATTGCCAACACCGCCTCGGCAGCAAAGACGCGATTGCGGCGATAGCCAGTGCGCTCGATCAACACACCCGCTTCAACCAACTGGTTGATCGCGGCCAGCGCCTGAGGCCGCGATACGCTCAATTTGTCGGCCAGCCGTTTCAGCGTGATCACCGGATAGTCGATGAGCAAATCAAGGGCCCACAGCGAGGCGGATCCAGCGCGGTATTTGCGACGATCCCACCACTCTTCCGCCAATTGCTGGAGCGCCGTACGTGTTGCGAACAGCTCCATCGCCTCGCGCTGCTGCTTGTCTGGATCGATGCCCTCGGCGATCTTCTTTCAGGCCTCGTCGCGCTTCTCCCGCGCGGCTTTCAGGCTGACGTGCGGTATTTCCCAAGCGCTAGCTTCGTCTCCCGGCCATCGATCCGGTATTTGAGACGCCAGAGGAGCGATCCTTTCGGCTGGACGAGGATAAACAGCCCCTCGGCATCAGACACCTTGTCGGGCTTTGCACGGGGCTGGAGATTCTGGATTTGAATGACCGTAAGCATGGCAACTTCAATTCCGGACTCGAACTGGTCAAGCGCCGAAAAATTGGCTCCCAACGAGGGTCAAACAGCCACGGATTTGCGTGGACGCCTACAGGCGATCAACGCCTTGCGTAGAGCAGATGAGAGATAATTTTTCAAGGTTTTCCGCTATTTATCGCGACGGGAGCTGGTGCCGCTTACAGGACTCGAACCTGTGACCCCATCATTACGAATGATGTGCTCTACCAACTGAGCTAAAGCGGCAACGAGGCGCGCGTCTATCAGCGTGCCGGGGCGAAGACAAGCATCCTCGCGCAGAATTTGATTCCGTCCCGGAGGCCGCGATTTCGCGGGGTCGGTGGCGTCGTCTGGATACATGTGCCGCTCAGCGCCGCCAGCTATCGCGATGAACAGCGCCGTGAGACTTTTGCCGCAGGGTCGGTCCGCGTGCCCGCCGACCAGCCGCTCGGCCTGCTCGCGGTCGCGATGCTCGATCCCGAAAGCGCCGACTCACTGCTCGCGTGGAATTTCTTTCCCGGCATGCTGCAGCGCACCGAATATATCGAAGGCTATACGATCGCCCCGCTGGCCGATCGCATGCTTGCCGGTGATCTCGATTTGCGCCGTGAGTTCGAGGCGAGGCTGGCGGCCGACCCCTCCTGCGCTGCGGACGGCAACGCCCGACTGGCGTGGTTTTACGCGCCCTATTATGACGAATGCTATCTTCTCTATCCGATCGGCCGTGAGTTTCGTTGAGCGCATGTCACCTCAGGTGAGGCGTCAACGATCTGGAAGGTTGCACGGCCTCGCTGCCAATATGATTGCAGACGCTCAGGCATCCGCAACTGGCTCGCGCAATTCTCCCGCCGCGATGCGATGCGGGATAACCCGCACTGTCGTCGGACCGGACGCAGTATCGCTCCATCCGCTAGGGGGCCGATCTCGCGAAAAAACCAAATCCAAGTTATTGAAAGAAATGGTGGACGCACTAGGGCTCGAACCTAGGACCCGCTGATTAAGAGTCAGCTGCTCTACCAACTGAGCTATGCGTCCACTGCCGGTTTGCGGCGCGCTTTGCGGCGGCGAGCAAGGCTCTTTGCTGCGAAGCGAGCGGCCCGCTATCATGCCGATACGGGGATGGCAATGCCTGCGCCGAAGATTTTTCTCAATGAAAGCGGCGCGTGCCGGTTTTGCTGTCGTTTTCGATCGCCAGGATGATGCCGACGCAGGTCATGATGGTGAGCATCGACGAGCCGCCGTAGGAGAAAAGGGGGAGGGGAATGCCAACGACGGGCGCCAGCCCCATCACCATCATCAGATTGACCGCGATGTAGAAAAAGATCGTCATCGTAAGGCCCGCGGCGGTCAGCTGGCCGAAGCGGGTGCGCGCGCGGATGGCGACGCGCGTCCCCCAGCGAAGCAGTAGGAAGAAGCCGAAGATCAGCGCCAGCCCGCCGATCAGCCCCCATTCTTCGGCCATCGTCGCAAAAATGAAGTCGGTGTGTCCTTCGGGTAGATAGTCGAGATGGCTTTGCGAACCGTTGAGGAAGCCCTTGCCGCCGACGCCGCCCGAGCCGATCGCGATCTTCGACTGGCTGATATGATAGCCGGCGCCGAGCGGGTCGCTTTCGGGGTCGAGGAAGATCAGCACCCGCTTTTGCTGATAGTCGTGGAGAAACGAGAACAAGATCGGGAGCGCCGCAGCCCCGGCGATCGCGGTGCCGCCGAACCACCAGAAGGGCAGGCCCGCAACGAACATCACCACGACGCCGCCGATACAGATCGACAGAGCGGTGCCAAGATCGGGTTGCAGCATGACCAGCGCCGCGGGCAGGCCGATCATAATCAGCGCGGGCCAGAGCGCCGTCCAGCTGCGCGTGTTGCCAGGCGGCAGTTGCGCGTAAAAGCGCGCGAGCGCCACCACAATAGTGACCTTCATCAGCTCGGATGGCTGCAAATTCATGAAACCAAGGTTCAGCCAGCGCTGGCTGCCGCCACCGACAAAGCCCAGCAGCTCGACCGCGATCAGCAGCACCAGCACGCCGATGTAAGCGATGTACGAGAAATCCTCGAAAATCCGGAGCGGAAAGCGCCCGATCGCCATCGCTACGGTCAGGAAGACGAGAAAGCGCACGGTTTGCTGCATCGCCCACGGCGTGAAACTGCCACCCGCCGCCGAATAAAGCACAAGGATGCCAAAGCCGGTGATGGCGGTCAGCAGTGCGATCAGTTTCCACGGAATGCGCTGGATGGCGGGCGGCACGACGATCATTCCGGCAGCTCGGGGTTGGGGTCGCTCGACGCGCCCGCCTTCCAGGCGGCATAGTCGCGCTCCATCCGCTCCTTGATCGTGCCGCCCCAGCCCGCCTCGAACGTCTCAAGCGCCTCCATCGCCTTTTCGCGGTCGTAGAGAAAGGTGAAGATGTCCTTCGCGATCGGCGCCGCGGCGCGCGAGCCGCCCATGCCATGTTCGATCACCACCGACGCCGCATAGCGTGGGTTCTCGACGGGGGCGAAGCAGACGAACAGCCCATGGTCGCGGTACTTCCACGCCCCGCTCTGCCCGCGCGAGCCAGAGGCGAGGCCGCGCACCTGCGCGGTGCCGGTCTTGCCGCCCATGGTGATGCCGTCGAGCGGCAAGCGGCTGCGCACCGCGGTGCCGGCGCCGTTGACGACCAGGTCCATGCCCTGGCGTGCGACGGCGAGCGCCTCGGGCGAAAAGGGCAGGGGTTCGTTCTGGAATGCGCGATTGATGAGGCGCGGGTAGAGCCGGCGCCCCGATGCGATGCGTGCCGACATGACAGCCAGTTGCAGCGGATTGACGCTGACATAACCCTGACCGATCACCGCGTTCAGCGAGTCCGACGCGGTCCATTTCTGGTCGTACCTGCTCTGTTTCCACGCGCTGTCGGGGATCGTGCCATAGCGCTGGTTGCTCCCTGCGAGCTGAAATTCCTCGCCCAGCCCCAGCAGTTTCGCAGTCGGCGCCATCGCGTCATAGCCCAGCCGATGGGCGAGCCAGTAGAAATAGCTGTTGCAGCTTTTCATGATCGCGGTCGGCATGTCGATGCTGCCGTGGGTACCAAGGCAGCGAAAGAAGCGATTGCCTAATCGGTAACCGCCGATGCAGGTATGCCGTTCGCTGGGATCTACGCCATGCTCGACCGCGGCGATTGCGGCCATCGGTTTCAGCGTCGAACCGGGAGGATAGAGGCCGCGTGTCGCCTTGTTGATCAGCGGTTGATGATCATCGGCGCGCAGCCAGCTATATTCGTTGTTGCTGATCCCGTCCGAAAAACTGTTGGGGTCAAAACTCGGCATCGAGATGAACGACAGGATGTCGCCGTTCAGGCAGTCGATCACGATGATGGCGCCCGATTCGCGGCCCATGCGGCGCGCGGCATATTCCTGCAGGTCGGCATCGATCGTCAGATGGACGGTCTTGCCCTGAACATCGGGCTGGGTTTCAAGGTCGCGCACCACGCGGCCGCGCGCAGTGACCTCGACGCGTCGCGCACCGGGTTTACCTTTCAGCATCGGCTGGAAATATTTCTCCAGCCCATCTTTGCCGATCCGGTACCCGGGGGTGATGTAGAGCGGATCCTTGGCCTTTTGATATTCCTCGGCATTGGGAGCGCCGACATAGCCGATCAGATGGCCGACCGCGGCCCCGGTCGGGTAGTTACGCGCAAAGCCGCGCTGCGGCGCGATCCCGGGCAATTCGGGCAGGCGAACGAGGATCGAGGCATATTCGGCCTCGCTCATGTCCTCGGCGACCGCGACGGGCTGGAATCCCGAAGCGGCCTTCAGGTCACGGTTAATCCTTTCCATCGTGTCGCCGTCGAGCTGCAACAGGGTACGCAATTGCCCGAGCACGATTTCGCGATTGTGCAATCGGTCGGGGATGATGTCGATGCGCAGCGAAACGCGGTTGTTGGCCAGCGCCTTGCCGTTGCGATCGACGATCCACCCGCGGCGCGGCGGCACAAGCGTCAGGTTGACACGATTGCTTTCAGATTCAAGGACATAGCGATCGTTATCGACCACCGAAATATAGGCCATGCGCGCCGCGAGCGCGACGCCCACCGCGGCTTGGGCGCCGCCGACGATTAACGCGCGGCGGGTGAAGGTGAAACCGCGCCAGGCTTCAGTAATGGGGGGGCTTTTGCCGCGTGCCATGGGGGACTATCGGCGTTTCAGTCGGAAATTGTCAAACTTGCCGGTCAGGCGCATGAACAATGGCACAAGCAGAATGGAAATGACGATTTGCGGTACGACCAGGCCAAGGACGCGGCCGGTCGCCGCGCCCGGGTGCGCGATCAGCGCTGCAAGCGACTGGATGCTCGCGATCAGCAAGGCCGCGATAACCCAATCGTGCAGGAAACCGCGCCAATAGATGCGCTGCGACGAATAATGGATCGCGATGCTGGCGAGCGTCCACAGCCCGACCGCGGTGCCGATCGGCTGGCCGCTGAACAGATCGTCCCACAGCCCGAGCGGCAGGCCGATCCACACCGGCCACATTTCGGTTCGCAGCAATTGCCAGCACAAAAAGAACAGTAGGCCGAGCGGCGGCAGCACCGGCGAGTTGGCAACAAGTGGCAGCATCAGCGGCAATGCCGAGGCAAGCATCACCGTCGCCACCGGCACGATCCGCATCCGCCACAGCGATGCCGGCTCGCCGAGGCGCGGCGCGGCGGTCTTGTTCATGGCGCGGGTTCCGGCACCGGGGCGGGTGGGGAGGGCGGCGCGCGCTGCGCCTCGATATTGTCGGGCGTGTAAGGACGCAGCACCGACACCGCATCGACCTTGCCTGGATCGGCGAGCGGGCGGGCGAGGGCGCCGTCATCCTGCCGCCGCACGACGATCGCGACCGGAATGTTCGGCGGATACAGCCCGCCGGAACCCGATGTGACCAATATGTCGCCGGGCTTGAACGGGTTGTTGGCAATATTGAGGGTGCGGATGTCGAGATCGCCGTTGCCGCGGCCATAGGCAAGCGCGGGCAGGCCGTCGCGCGCGCGGCGCACTGGCACGATATTGTCCACGTCGGTCAGCAGCAGCACTTGCGACACCGAGGGGCCGCTGCTGAGCACTCGCCCGATCAGCCCGTCCGCGCCGCGCACCGGCTGGCCGGCGGCGACTCCCAGGTTGCGGCCAATACTGAGCAGCGCGATGCGCTTGCTGCTGGTTGAGGTCGAGGTGAGCAGGTAACCGTTGGCGAGCGCGGTCTTGTCGGTTTCCTGCAGCTTGAGCAGCGCCTTTAGCTGGCGGTTCTCTTCCTGCAACGTACTGGTGGCGACCAACTCGCGGCGCGTGTCGGCCAGTTCGGTGCGCAGCCGCCGGTTCTGCGAACCGGCGCGGACATAAGCGCCGACACTATCGTCGATGCCCGAGATCGAGCCAATCACCGATCGCGACACGCGCGCGATCGGCGCGGTGATTTCCTGACTTGCCAGACGCAGTTGCGCAAATCCGACGGGGTCAACGACCGACAGGATCGCCAGCAACAGTCCCGCAACCGCCCCTGTCACCGCGATGACATAGGCCGCAAACAGGCTGTATTGGGCCTTTCGGGATTGCCCCGGACGTCGATGTACCGGGCGGACCATAGTTCAGATACGCTCGCTCAAGCTTGCTGGAGTACGCCGCGGAAGGCGGGGTCTTCCATCGCGCGGCCGGTGCCGATCGCGACGCAGGTCAGCGGATCGTCGGCGACCGTCACGGGCAGGCCCGTTGCTTCCTTGAGCAGTTCGTCGAGCTCGGCGATCAGCGCGCCGCCGCCTGTCAGGACGATGCCCTGATCGACGATGTCGGCGGCCAGTTCGGGGGCGGTGTTTTCCAGCGCGATGCGGACGCCTTCGACGATCGTACCGATCGGTTCGGACAGCGCTTCGGCGATCTGCGCCTGGTTGATCGAGATTTCCTTGGGCACGCCGTTGACGAGGTCGCGGCCCTTGATATGGATCGTCAGCCCGACGCCGTCGGCGGGGATGCGCGCGATGCCAAAATCCTTCTTGATCCGCTCAGCCGTCGCTTCGCCGATCAACAGATTATGGTGGCGGCGGACATAGGAGACGATCGCTTCATCCATCTTGTCACCGCCCGCGCGGACCGAGGTGGTGTAGGCGAGGCCGCGGAGCGACAGCACTGCGACTTCGGTAGTGCCGCCACCGATATCGACGACCATCGACCCGATCGGTTCGGTGACCGGCATGTCGGCGCCGATCGCAGCGGCCATCGGTTCTTCGATCAGCCACACTTCGCTGGCGCCCGCGTTCGACGCGGCGTCGCGGATCGCGCGGCGCTCGACGCTGGTCGAACCCGACGGAACGCAGATCACGATTTCAGGGCTGCGGAACGCATTGGGCTTGCCGCCGTGGACCTTGGTGATGAAGTGCTTGATCATCTGTTCGGCGACGTCGATGTCGGCGATGACACCGTCACGCAGCGGGCGGATCGCCTCGATGCTGTCGGGGGTCTTGCCCATCATCAGCTTCGCGTCGTCGCCGACCGCCTTGACCCGCTTGATCCCGTTGATCGTCTCGACCGCAACGACCGAAGGCTCGTTCAGCACGATCCCCTTGCCGCGCACATAGACCACCGTGTTGGCGGTGCCGAGGTCGATCGCCATGTCTTGGGAGTTGAATTTGAACCAACGAGAAAAGAATGACATCGATACTGCTTCCCTGTCATCGGCGCTGGTCCTGGGGAAGGGCCACGCCGCCGCGTCGTTACACCTGCGCGCCCGGCCGGCGACAGGACCAATCAGGGAGAGATTCCGGCTCGGCCGATGGAGGCTGGCTGGACAATATGATAAGGCTGTGCGGGTGGGTCGCGATTTGCGCTCGACTGCGCTAGGACAGCCCCCATGTCAATACGTCGCCTGCCTGAAACGCTCGTAAATCGGATCGCAGCCGGTGAAGTGGTCGAAAGACCCGCCGCAGCGCTCAAAGAACTGGTAGAAAACGCCATCGACGCCGGGGCGACGCGCATTGCGGTGCGAATCGCCGAAGGCGGGATTTCGCGGCTGGAGGTCGAGGATGACGGCTGCGGGATGACCCCCGCCGACATGGCACTGGCGCTCGAACGCCATGCCACGTCGAAGTTGCCCGACGACGCGATCGAGGATGTCACCACGTTGGGCTTTCGGGGCGAAGCGCTCCCGTCGATCGCCAGCGTCGCGCGGCTGACGCTCGAAAGCCGGGTGGCGGGCGGTGAGGGCTGGCGGCTGGTCGTCGACAATGGCGTGGTGGTCGCCGAAGGGCCGGCAGCGCTCGCCAACGGCACCCGCGTCGTCGTTGAGGCTCTGTTCGCGTGCGTTCCTGCCCGCCGCAAATTCCTGCGCAGCGCGCGCAGCGAATATTCCGCGTGTCTCGACGTCGTGAGGCGGCTCGCGATGGCGCGCTCCGATGTCGGCTTTACGCTCGAACATGACGGGCGCCGCGTGCTCGATGTGCAGGGCGAGCAGGACCAATTGAGCCGCGTCGCGGCGCTGACCCAGCGCGATCTCGCCGCAAACAGCATTGGCGTCGATCTCGACCGCGGTGACGTCCATATCGGCGGGGTGATCAGCCTGCCGACCTACAATCGCGGCATCGCCGACCATCAATATCTGTTCGTCAACGGCCGTCCGGTGAAGGACCGGCTGCTCGTCGGGGCGCTGCGCGGCGCATACGCCGACCTGCTCGCGCGCGATCGTCATCCCGTCGTCGCTTTGTTCCTCGACGTCCCGGGCGGCGAGGTCGACGTCAACGTCCATCCGGCCAAGACCGAGGTGCGCTTTCGCGACCCGCAGCTGATCCGCGGGATGATCGTCGGCGGCCTGCGCCGCGCGCTCGACGAACATGGCTTTCGCAGCGTCCAGCGCCCCGCGGAGGCCGCACTCGCGGCGTGGCAGCAGGAACCGTTGGCGCCGCCCGCGCCGACGCTGTTCGCCGCGCATCTGCCCTATCCGCACGCCCCGGCGACGCATCTGTTCGGCGGCGATGGCGTTTCCGCCACCCAAGCACTGCTCCGCGATCGCGTGATCGAATTCGCGCCGCCGCGCGATGCGCTGCCCCATGATACGCTGCCAATGGGCCGCGCCGAAACTGCGACCGCGCCAGTACCGCAGGGTGACGCGCATCCGCTAGGTATCGCGCGCGGCCAGATCGCGCGCACCTACATCGTCGCCGAGGCCGAGGACGGCCTCGTGATCGTCGACCAGCACGCCGCGCATGAACGCCTCGTGCTCGAGCAACTCCGCCGCGGCATGAGCGGGCAGGCGGTGCCAAGCCAAGGCCTGTTGCTCCCCGAAGTCGTCGAGCTCGACGAACCCGCCTGTGACCGGCTTGAAGCCGCCGCGGCGCAGCTCGCCGCGCTCGGGGTCGAGCTCGAACGCTTCGGCCCGGCGGCAGTGATGGTCCGCGCGACCCCGGCTATGCTCGGCGCGATCGACTGCCGCGAACTCGTCACCGACATCGCCGACGATCTGGCGGGCTATGACGCCGCGCTCGGGCTCAACGAAAAGCTCGAACTCGTCGCAGCCACCATGGCCTGCCACGGCTCGGTCCGCGCCGGCCGCACCCTCAGCGTCGCGGAAATGAACGCGCTGCTTCGCACGATGGAAGTCACGCCGCACAGCGGCCAGTGCAACCATGGCCGCCCGACGTGGGTCAAACTGGCGATGGACGACGTCGAGCGATTGTTCGGCCGGAAATAGTCCAACACGGAACCGCGCTCGCGCCGGGACGTTGCCTGACGACATCCCGACAGGAGCGACCCCGATGAACCGACTGCGCCGCCTCGAAACCTTTGCCCGTGCTGGTTGGTGCGCGCGGGGTGTCGTTTACTGCCTGCTCGCCTTTTTTGCGCTGACCAGCGCCAACGCTTCGGACGCCAGCCCGCAAGGCGTGTTCCGCGCGGTGAAGGACATGTCTGGCGGCACTTACCTGCTCGTGCTGCTGGCGATCGGTCTCGCGCTTTATGGCGCCTATCGCCTCTATGGCGCGGCGCTCGATAGCGAAGGCAAGGGCGACGATGCCACGGGCATTGCGATCCGCGTCGGCTATGCGGCGAGCGGCATTGCGCATTTCATCCTGGCATGGGCTGCGGTCCGGCTTGCATCTGGCCATCCTGCGGGTAGCGATGGCGACCAAGAACAGGCGGCGGCGGGGATGCTGCTCGACATGCCGCTGGGCGGCACGCTGCTCGGCGCTATCGGACTATGTTTTCTCGCCGCCGCAGCGCATCAGGCGATGAAGGCTTGGACGACCGAGTTCATGCAGGGCGTCGCCGCCGATGCGCCCGCGTGGGTCGTCCCCGTTGGCCGCGTCGGTCTCGCCGCGCGCGCGGTGGTGTTCGCGGTCATCGGCGTGTCGCTGATCCGTGCCGGCTGGTTCGACTCTGCGGGCGAGGTCAAAGGGCTCGGCGATGCGCTGTCGGCGCTGACCGAACATGCCGAGCTGTATCTGCTCGTCGCCGCCGGCCTGTTCCTGTTCGGCGTCCACAGCTTTGTTGAAGCCAAGTGGCGCCGGATCCGCGATGAGGATGTCGTCGCGCGGCTCAAGGCCGCTGCGAGCTAAGCCATCTTGATCCCGGCAACCCCGTTCTCGACCACCGCGGTCGCGCGCTTCGACAGGTTGTTCACCGGCGTCGTGACCTTGTCGACGACCATGAAATGCGTCTGCCACGCCTCGCGGCCGACCTCGCACACCAGATAGCCGCGCTGGTCATTGGCGAATTTCAGCTCGGGGTTGCGCGCCAGCCACTCGTCGGTGCCGCTCCGCTTGTCGCTGCCGTCGCCGCCACTGCTGATCGACGTCGCGACGAATTCGGCTCCGACCACCTTGTCGCGCTGGACCAGGTCGCCGCAGAAGTTCTGATGCTCGTCACCGGTCAGAACGATGCAGTTTTTCAGCCCTGCAAAGCGCGACAATATGCGCTGGCGTGGCTCTTCATAGCCCGCCCAGCTGTCGATGTTCAGGATCTTTTGCGTTTCGTCGGGGCGACGGCGACGGTCGAGCGACATCATCGTCACCTGCTGCGCCAGCGTGTTCCACAT
Organism: Sphingopyxis bauzanensis; assembly: GCF_002205675.1. Classification (GTDB taxonomy): domain Bacteria; phylum Pseudomonadota; class Alphaproteobacteria; order Sphingomonadales; family Sphingomonadaceae; genus Sphingopyxis; species Sphingopyxis bauzanensis. The sequence goes on from NZ_NISK01000003.1 coordinate 561,811, forward strand.
CGCCCCGCCGCGCGCCAGGTTGCGGCCCAGCCATTCTTCCTGCGCCTTGCCCAGCACCTGCCGGTCTTTCGCGAACACGTCTGAGCAGGCGGGCTTGAACCCGTCGCCGCATGGCTGGTCGGTGCGATATTGACGGGTGTCGAGCAACTGTATTGCCATCAGGTCGCCATAGCGGAACTCGCGGTTCATCGCGATCATGCCGCCGCGCGGCAGCAACGCCTTGCGCACCGGCATATGTTCGTACCACGCCTGCAGCGCCGCCTGTTTTTTGAGCATAAAGACGTCGGCCGGCGCGGCATCGGGATCATTGCCCGACAGGTCCATCTTCCAATTGGCAGCATCCGACACCCAATTGTTGATGATCTCGTGATCGTCGAAACTTGACAGATGCGCGTGGACCGAACGGACCGCCTGCTGGTCGATGTCGAGCAGCGTTTGCGCGTAGGCGGCACGGAAATCGGTGACGTCGATCAGCGCGCGCTGTTCGTACCGGCGCACCGGCCGGATCGGTAGGCCGCTGTCGTAGAGGTAATTCTGCTGATACTCGTAAATGAAGTCGCCATAATGATAGACGAACGCCAGGTCTTCGCGCGCCATGTGGCGATAGGCGCCGTAGAACCCGGACTCGAAATGCTGGCACCCGGCGACCCCGAATTTCAGCGCGTCCACCCTGGCGCCGGGGGCGGGCAGGGTGCGCGCGCGGCCGCGCAGACTGCGCTCGCCCGCCGCGGTAAAGCGGTAATAATAGGGACGATCGGGCAGCAGCCCTGCCACTTCGACATGGACGCTGTGCGCCAATTCGGGCCGCGCCAGTTCGGTCCCCTTGGCGACAACGTCGCGAAACCCTGTGTCGCTCGCGACCTCCCACTCGACCGGCACGTTGGTCAGCGGCATCCCGCCGTGGCGCTCCATCGGTTCGGGCGCCAGCCGGGTCCAGATGACGAAACCGTCGCTGGCGGGATCGCCCGCCGCAACGCCCAGCTTGAACGGAAAGTCGCGCAAGATGCCCTGCGCGCGGACGATCGCCGGTGCGGCGAGGCCGGCAAGGGTCGCCCCGGTAAGGAAGTGGCGGCGGTTGTACATGGCTTGGCTCCATCGGCGCGAATCGTTCACCTTCGATAGCCCAGCCATAAGTTACATCAATGACCGATGCTCAATCGGGCGAAGACCATCGCGCCGCTCGGGTTCTTGCCATAGGCGGCATTGAGCGCGCGCGGCTTGTCGAACGCCGCGATACTGCCCGCGAGCGCCAAATTCAGCGGCCCGATGATTGGCAGGCGACAAGCATAGCCCCCCTGAAACTCGATCACGCGGAACGGCACATCGTGCAGCGGGTCATCATGGTCGCTGAACAACTCGTCATTCTTCACATTTTCCACCCGCCCGAACAATGTGTGATGATCGTCGCGATCCCAGTTTACCTTGGCCAGCCATGCGCTCAGCGTGGCGCCGGGATCGCGGTTCTTCTCGCTGTACGCGGCGGTCGCCGACAGGCCGCGACCGTTGGCATAGCTGATGCTCGCCGTGGTGCGATGCCCATTCTCGCCCGGATGCTGCGCCTCGGGTTCTTTCAGCCGCGCATGGCTGACCTGCAACGCCCAGGCGGGGGAGGGGGTCCAAGTGCCGCGCGGCGACCAGCTGTCGAAACGCGGGCCTTCAATGTTCCAGCGTTTCTCGTCGGACTCGCGGCCGGTGAAGAGCGATCCCTCGAGCTGGATAGCGCGCGTCGCATAGCCCAGCGTCGCCACACCAGAGGTGATGTGCGTCGAATCGAACCAGTGATGGGCGATCGGCCCCTCGGGATTATAGCGCGCTGCCGCGGTGCATAAAGGCGCTGGGGCTGATCGCGGGCTCGCCGACCGGGCTGCCATAGACGAACAGCCGCGCATCATCGCCGACATTGACGTCGATCCGCGCCGCCAGCTCCATGAACAGGTCGTGCGGATGCTGGCGATCGACTAAAGGTTCGCCGCCTGCCGTTTCGCCGGTCGCGAACAGATTGGGATAGCCGAAATTCGACGTCAACGGCTCCAGGCTCATCATCAACTTCAGCTGGATTCAGCCCCATTCGGTCTGCTTTTCGCCCGACAGCATCAGCATCGACTGGACATAGGCCTTGTCGTCGCCGCGCGGCCCCGACTGATCGACATAGACGCCCCAGGCAAAGACGTGGGTCATCACCATCCAGTCGTCGCCCGCGTCGATGTGCAGGCCGGCGTGGCCGCCCTCGTTGGCGGGCAGACGCGCGGTGCCCGATCCTTCGGGGGGCGCTCGGGCTGCTATGGTCTATCGCGCCATGGTCCATGGTGCCAGGATCCATCGCGCTATGGTCGACCGGATCGGCGGTTTTGGGTTCGGCGGCGGGCATCGCATGCCCCGCGCGGGGATCATGCCCGCTATGGCTTGCGTGGTAACGGACAGCGGGAGGAGGGCGAGCGCGGCCGCGCCCCGCCATAAATGGCGTTTTCATTTAGTTTCGTCCTGACCGGATCGGAAAATCGCGGTTGGGTTTTGTGGCTGTCAGGGTCGGGGCGGGAGGATGCGGGGCGGCGCATTGGCGCCGGTCAGTATCGCCACTAGTCGAATCGGCGGCAAGAGTGCGGGCAGCGGCGCGCGTGTCGCCGCTGCGACCGCCGGGGTGCTGGCGACGCAACCGATGCAGACATGCGCCGCGGCTTTGCCGTTGTCGGCATCGGGTTGGTGGTGCGACGTATTGATTGGCATCGCGCCATGGCAGTCGGTCGCCATGGACTCGGCCTGCACGGGCGCGGTCACTGACGGCAACGACAGGCCGATCAGGAACAGTGCGAGCAAAAGATGGTGGATCATCGTCACGACAGCATCCATAGCATCCAAAATGCCATGCCGACCATCGCCAGATTTTCGGTCAGCGAAACAAAGCCCAGCGGCACTCGGCTGCTGCCCCCGACGCACGCGCATTTCAGCTCGCGCTTGTCGATATAGACCGCTTTGAACACCGAAACTGCGCCGATGCCGCCGATGAACAGCGCGACCGGGATCGACAGCCACGGCAGCGCGTGCGCGGTCATCAACACCCCCGCCAACCCCTCGGCGAAGGGATAGATCGTTGCATAAGGCACCCAGCGGCGCGCCAGCAGGTCGTAATTCAGGAACATCGTCGCGAACTTGCCGATGTCCTGCAGCTTGAGCAGCGCCAGCACGACCATGCTGAACGATATGAACCATTCGCCCGCCTGCATTGTGAACGCATTACCGAACGCCGCTAAACTCGCCGCCAGCGCCATCAGCGCCGTCATCGCGAACAGGGCTATAACGGGGCGATAGCTGATCGCATCGGGATCGGCGACTGTCAGGCCGAAATGGCGGCGCAGATCGTCATAGCCGCCGATCCGGACGCCATCGATAAAAGTCTGCGGCGTCGTCTGGACGCCATGTTCTGCCTTGAATGCGTCAACCTCGCCGCGCGTCGTCAGCCAGCGGTCGTCGACCGCAAAGCCGCGCCGTTTCAGGAGATGTTTTGCCTTGAGGCCATAGGGGCAGGTGTGTCCCGGCATGACCATGCGATGAAGGGTTGCTTGGTTTGTCATGCAACCCATATAGGCTCCGTACCATAGTACGGAGTCAAGCGATGCAATTGACCATCGGAAAATTGGCCGCAGCAGGCGACGTCGGCGTCGAAACGATCCGCTATTATCAGCGCCGCGGCCTGATGGGGACGCCCGCGCGCCGCGGCGGCGACGGCTGGGGCGGCGGGGTGCGCCGCTATGACGAGAATGATCTGCGGCGACTCAAATTCATCCGGTCGGCGCAAGCGTCGGGCTTCACCCTCGAAGAAATCACTGAGCTGCTCGCGCTGGAAGAAAGCGACGACCGGGTGCGCGTGCGTGGCTTGGCGCGGCAGCGCATCGACGCCCTGGACGCCAAGATAGCGCAGATGACGCAAACGCGCGCGGCGTTGGCGCGGCTGGCGGACCAATGTGCTGCGAGCGACAAGGGGCCATGTCCGATCTTGGCGGCGTTCGAGCCGTAAACCGGTTGCACAATGGCGGCTAGCGGTCGATACTCGCCGCCGCCCCCGCGGAGGCGGCGGCCGCCGTCGGTTTGCGCCGCGACTCAGGAAAAGGCCGATTGCGGCACCCGCCTTCGCGGAGTCGACGATCTGTTGGAACGTCCGCTCCCCGCAAAAACCGACCCTCAGCTATGCAAAAAATGCATCACGTCGCCGTCATGCACAACATAGGCCTTGCCTTCGGCGCGCAGCTTACCCGCTTCGCGTGCGCGCGCTTCGCCGCCCAATGCGATGTAATCGTCATAGGCGATCGTTTCGGCGCGGATGAAGCCTTTCTGGAAATCGCTGTGGATCTCGCCCGCGGCTTCGGGCGCGGTGGCGCCGGTATGGACGGTCCACGCGCGCGCTTCCTGCGGACCAACGGTGAAGAAGGTGATCAGGTGGAGCAGCTCGTACCCGGCGCGGATGACGCGCGCCAGGCCGGTTTCGTGCAGGCCCATTTCTTCGAGGAATTCCAGCCGGTCGGCCATGTCCATCGTCACCAGCTCGCTTTCGATCGCGGCCGACACGACAACCGCCTGCGCGCCTTCGGCGGCCGCCTTGGCGAACACCCTTTCCGAGAAGGCATTGCCGTTGGCGGCGCTGCCTTCATCGACGTTGCAGACATAGAGCACGGGTTTTGACGTCAGCAGCTGGGCGGTGCGCAGCACGCGGGCTTCTTCGTCGTCCTTCGGTTCGGTCAATCGCGCGGGCTTGCCTTCGCGCAGCAGTTCGAGCGTCTGGCCCAGCACTGATGCGGCGATCTTGGCTTCCTTGTCGCCCTGCGCGGCTTTTTTCACAAAGGCGGGGACGCGCTTTTCCAGGCTTTCGAGGTCGGACAGCAGCAGTTCGGTCTCGACCGTCTCGGCATCGGCGACAGGATCGACCTTGTTTTCGACATGCTGGATGTCGTCATCCTCGAAACACCGCAGAACGTGGACGATCGCATCGACTTCGCGGATGTTGCCCAGGAACTGGTTGCCCAGACCCTCGCCCTTCGACGCGCCGCGGACAAGACCCGCGATGTCGACAAAGGCGAGCTGCGTCGCGATGATCTTTTTGCTGCTCGCAATTGCAGCGAGCTTTTCCAGTCGCGCGTCGGGGACCGCGACATTGCCGATGTTCGGCTCGATCGTGCAGAAGGGGTAATTAGCCGCCTGCGCCGCCGCCGTTTCGGTGAGCGCGTTGAACAGGGTGGACTTGCCGACGTTGGGCAGGCCGACGATCCCGCATTTGAAACCCATAAAAACTCCGTGTGACCGGCATGACGCCGGGGTTGCAGCGCCCCTAGCGCCAAGTCGCCTGCGACGCCAGCTTTTGACGCGCCAGATTATCGTTGCGAAGGGTTCAGCCTTGCGGCTTTATCGCGGGCGCCATGATGATCCCTGTTCGATGGACCACTGCCGCGCTGGTGTTGGGTCTTGGTGCGGTCGCCACCAGCGCTGCGCCCAGCCGTTTCGAAGCCGGTGTGCTCGCCGAATTGAATCGCTTTCGCAGCGACCCTGCCGCCTATGCCAGCGACCTGCGCGGCTACCTTCCGCGCTTCGAGGGCCGACGCCTGCGCGGCGAAGCCGATGGCGAAATCGACATCCTGACCAACGAAGGCGTCGCCGCTGTCGACGAAGCTATCCGCGACCTGCGTTCCGAAAAGCCGTTGCCACGGTTTCAGCAAAGCGACCTGCTGGCCGCCGCCGCGGCCGATCATGTTGCGGTTCAGTCGCGGTCAGGCGCAGTCGGCCACTATACCCGCGGCAATGGCCCCGGCGAACGCATGAAGGCGCGCGGTGGCGGTCCTTACGTCAACGAGGTCATCACCTATGGCCACCACAGCGCGGCGGGGGTGGTGCATCAATTGCTGATCGACGACGGTGTCCCCGGCCGCGGCCATCGCCACAGCCTGCTGCGTCCGACGCATCGCTATGCCGGTATCGCCTGCGGCCCGCACCGCGTCCACCGGACGATGTGCGTGACGCTGATGTCGCACAGCCCCGACGGATCGCCGCCGCCGCCGCCGAAACGGCCGCCGGTGACTGCTCCGCGCTAGTCCGGTCAGTCGTGGACCGCCTTGATCAGCGGCCCCAGCGCACTGCCGCCCAGCCATGCCAGCTGAACCTCGGCCGAAACGCGGTTGATCGCCTCCTGCGGCTTGTTGCCCGGATGCACCGCACGGCGCAGCGGACGCTTGCCCGCGGGCATCGCCATGACCTCGGCAATCGCCCGCGGCACGTCGAGCGGATCGGCGCTGCGCCCGCTACCGTCCTCGGTCCCCATGCCCTTTGTGAACGGCGCATAGGCTTCGAGCACCGCCGCATCGCTGCGCTGCTTGAGCGCGCCGGTATAGGCGTTGCGATTGACCCACACCTTGGTCGGATAACCACCCGGCTGGATAACCGTGACCTCGATGCCATGCGGGACGAGCTCATAGGCAAGCTGTTCAGACATCGCCTCGACCGCAAACTTTGTCGCCGAATAATGGCCGCCGCCCGGCACGATGACGCGCCCCAACTGCGACGAGATGTTGAAGATCTGCCCGCTCTTTGCTGCGCGCATCTGGGGCAACAGCGCAAGCTGCATCCGCTGGATGCCCAGGACATTGGTATCGAAGATCAGCTTCGTCGCTTCCATGTCCTGAACTTCGACCGGCCCGGTGATCCCGATCCCGGCATTATTGATCAGCGTGTCGATGCGCCCCCCAGCGATTTCCAGCGCTTTGGCGGTGCCTGCTGCGACCGAGACGTCGCTGGTCACATCGATTTCGACGATATGCAGGTCGAGTTTCTCCTTGGCCGCCTCGGCGGCGAGCGTATCCGCCTCGGGCCGCGGCAGCCCGCGCATCGTCGCGATGACCTTGGCACCTAGCCCGGCATAATAAAGCGCGCCGACCCGGCCAAACCCGCTCGAAGTGCCGGTTATCAGGATCGTGCGGCCTTTCAGCGACGGCGCTGCCGCGGGCGTTGCAGCATGCAGCAGGGCAGGGGTGGTGGCGGTCAATGCTGCGGCGCCAGCGATGAGTTCGCGGCGGCTGGGACGGGAAGGGATAAGCATGGCAGGCTCCTTTTCAGGAGCGATCATGCCTGAATTTTGCGCCAACGCCAAACCGGGGTCAGGCGGTCGCTTTGTCCAGCGAAGCGCGCCATTCCCGCAGTGCTGCCGGATTTCTGAGCCGCACGACGCGGCCGCCATATTCGCGCAGCCGCTCTTCGGTACGCAACCGTGGCCCGCTGTTCCACGCGAGGAGGTAGAGGAAGAATTCGAGGTCGAAACGCTCGGGGCAGCCTTCGGTCATGTCGGGCCGCGTTCGCCCGCGATAGGTCCAGATCCGGCGCAACACGCGCCAGGCGCACAGCCGGATCGGAAAATCGAGATAGACGACGGTATCGGCGCGTGCCAGTCGCGCATCGAGCGTCCCGCCATAATTACCGTCGATCAGCCACCGGTCGCTGGCGGTGATGGTGGCCAGCCAGGCGCGGATCTCATCCTTGCTGCTTTCAATCCAGCCGGGACGCCAGTTGAGCTGGTCCATGTGATAAACCGACAGGTCCAGCGTTCGTCCCAATTCGGCGGCCAACGTCGATTTCCCGGCGCCGCACGGCCCGATGATCAGCACGCGCTGCACGATCGTCAGCCCTGCAGACGCAGCGCCAGATCGCTCTGAAAGCGCACATCATTGTCCTCGGCCAGCCATGGCGCCTCGGCAGCAATCGCGCCGAGCAGGTCGATCAGCGGCTCCATCTCGCTCTTGTGATAATTGCCCAGCACATGGCCGGTGACGCGGTCCTTGTGGCCAGGATGGCCGATGCCGATGCGGACGCGGCGAAAATCCTCGCCGATATGCTGGATCATGCTGCGGATGCCGTTGTGCCCCGCCGCCCCGCCGCCGCGCTTGACCTTCACCTGCATCGGAATCAGGTCGAGCTCGTCGTAAAAGACGGTCACGTCGGGCGTCGCGAGTTTGTAGAAATCCATTGCGGCACGCACGCTGCGGCCGCTCTCGTTCATGAAGGTACCGGGTTTGAGCAGCAGGATGCGCGTCGATCCGATGCGCCCGTCCTGAATCCAGCCCTGGAATTTCTTCGCGGGTGCCGAAAAGTCGTGGACGTTGGCGATGACATCGGCGGCCATGAAGCCGACATTGTGGCGGTGCATCGCATATTGCGGACCGGGATTGCCGAGGCCGACCCAGAGCTGCATGGCAAGCGCCTTTCGTGGATGGCCCCTCCCACTGCGGGAGGGGCCGTCCGAATGGATTTAGGCTTCTTCGCCGCCTTCGGCAGCAGCTTCGCCGTCGTCGACGGTCGTATCGCCTTCGCTCGACTTCATCGCCGAGGGGGCGACGATCGTGGCGATGGTGAAGTCGCGATCGGTGATCGCGCTTTCGCTCCCCTTGGGTAGGGTCACGTTGCTGATGTGGATCGAATCGCCGACATCATAACCGGTGACATCGATTTCGATGTCGTCGGGCATCTTGTCCGCGTCGCAGATCAGTTCGAGTTCGTGGCGAACGATGTTCAGCACGCCGCCGCGCTTCAGGCCCGGCGAGGCTTCTTCGTTGATGAACACCACGGGCACCGCGACCTGGACTTTCGAATCCTTTGAAATGCGCAGGAAATCGGCGTGGATCGGACGATCCTTGACCGGGTGGAACGCGACGTCCTTGGGCAGCGTGCGAATCTGCTTGCCGCCGACGTCGATCATCACGACCGAGTTCATGAAATGACCCGTCATCAGCTGCTTCATCAGCAGCTTTTCTTCGACGTGGATCATCAGGGGTTCTTCTTTGCCGCCATAGACAACGGCGGGGACACGGCCTTCACGACGCAGTTCACGCGAGGCTCCCTTGCCTCCCCGATCACGCGTCTCGGCCGACAGCACCAGCTGGTCGCTCATCATTATTCTCCGAGAAAAAGTTTCAAAGTCCGCCACGCCTCCAGGGATGACCATGGTCGGAAGCGGCGGCGCTTAGCGGGGAAGCGCGGGAAATGCAAGCGCGGGCGGATCATTCGATGCGCGTGGCTTGCCCGCTTTGCCGCGCCATGCAATAGGCGCCGCCCCGCCGGATCAGCCAGAGGAGCACGCCATGACCAGCCACGCCACGGCCAGCGCGCTCGGGCTCGATTTCGGGACCACCAATACCGTTGTTGCGTTGACTGACGGGCAGGGCGGATCGCAGCTGGTCGAATATGCCGGGGACGACGCCACCGGTGCGGTATTCCGCTCGGCGCTGTGTTTCTGGGAAGAGGAGCGGGCGTGGCAGGGGATTGCGCATGAGGCGGGGCCGTGGGCGATCACCGAATATCTCCAGTCGCCGCTCGACAGCCGCTTCGTCCAGTCGTTCAAAAGCGTTGCCGCCAGCGCGTCGTTCGAGCGCGCGCTGATCTTCAACAAGCCCTATCGGTTCGAGGATATGGGGCGCCTGTTCCTCCAGCGGCTGGTCGCGCATGCCGGCGGGCGGCTTGATACGCTGCCGCAGCGGGTAATCGTCGGGCGACCGGTCGAATATGCCGGAGCACGGCCCGATCCGGTGCTGGCGCGGCAACGCTATGACGCGATGCTCGCAGCCTTTGGCACCGAGATTATCTACGTGCACGAGCCGCTGGGCGCGGCGCACAGCTATTCCGCGCGGCTGACCGAGCCCGCGACGATCCTGGTCGCCGATTTCGGCGGCGGCACCACAGATTTCTCGATCGTCCGCGTTGCCGCGCCCGGCGCGCCGCGGCGCTGCGTGCCGCTGGCATCATCGGGGATCGGCATTGCGGGTGACCGGTTCGATTACCGCATCATCGATCGTCTCGTGCTGCCCTTGCTTGGTAAAGGCGGACTGTATCGCTCGTTCGACAAGCTGCTCGAAATTCCGGGCGGCCATTTCCGCGACTTCGCCGACTGGTCGCGGCTGGCGTTGATGCGCAACCGGCGGACGATGGCCGAACTGGCGCGGCTTCAGCGCGACGCGGTCGACCCCGAACCGATCGGGCGGATGATCGCGCTGATCGAGCATGAGCAGGGCTTTCCGCTCTATGATGCGGTGGGGAAGCTCAAGCGCGCGCTGTCGAGCGAAAGCCAGGCCGAATTTCGCTTTTCCGGCGAGGGGGTCGATATTGCCGCCACAGTGCGGCGCGCCGATTTCGAGACGTGGATCGCCGACGATCTGCGGCGGATCGAGGCCGCGATGGATGCCGCGATGGCTCGCGCTGGGGCGGCGCCGGAGAGCATTGACCGGGTGTTCCTGACCGGCGGGTCGTCGCTGATCCCCGCGATCGGTGCAATGTTCGAACGACGGTTCGGCGCAGAGCGAATTGCGACCGGCGGCGAACTGACGTCGATCGCGCATGGGCTGGCGTTGATTGGCGCGGAGGATGATCCGGGCGAGTGGGCCGCGTGACGGGGGTAATGGGTAACGACCAATTGCCGCCGTCAGCGATCCTCCCCCGTCGGGGGAGGATTAGCTCGGCCCGCTCCTCACCCCAACGCGGGTTCTTTTCAGCTATACACACACCCGTCCAGCCCATCACGGCGCACCTGGCCGATGCGGGCGCGGATCGTGTTGCCGTATCTGCGGGTAAAGCCCGACGGGCTGATCGCGGCGCGTTTCTTCGGCAGCGGCAGGATCGCGGCGATGCGCGCCGCCTCCGCCGGGGTCAGCTTGCCCGCGCCATGCTTGAAATACCGCTGCGCCCCCGCTTCGACGCCATAGGTGCCGATGCCAGTCTCGGCGACGTTCAGATAGACCTCCATGATCCGCCGCTTGCCCCAGATCGTCTCGATCAGGAAGGTGAACCACACTTCTGGTACCTTGCGGACGTAGCGGGTCCAGCCCGTGCCTTGCCACAGAAAGACGTTCTTCGCGGTCTGCTGGCTCACCGTCGACCCGCCGCGCATCCGCTTGCCTTTGGCGTTGCGTTCGATTGCCTGTTCGATGGCTTCGGTGTCGAAGCCATTATGGGAGCAGAATTTGCCGTCCTCCGCCGCAATCACCGCGCGCACCATATTGCGGTCGATGCCCGACAGGCTCGTCCAGTCCTTGGTGATCCCGTTGCTGTCCGCCAGCATCGTGAAGGTCACCGGTGGCGGCACCACCGCATAGAGCAACACCCACAGCACCGAGATCGCAACGAACCACAGCACCCATTTGAATGGTCGCAAATACCAGGGGAGCTTGCGGCGCTTCGGGCGTTTTTTGGCGGCGGTTGTCATGCCGTTTTCATAGCCGCTTGCCCGCGGTCGGCAAGCGGCTGATTGAAACTGCGCGCGGTCTCAGGGCGCCTTCGGCGGCTCGTCGTCCTTTTTGTCCTTGGCGGCGTCGATCGCGTCGCTGGCTTTGGCCGCGGCGCCCTTCGCCGCATCAGTGGCATCGGCGGCGAGCGAGCGCATCTTGGCTTCGGCTTCGACTTCCTTGCCGCTCATCACAAGCCACGCCATCGCTCCGGCGGCAACCAGCGCCAGCAGCGCGAGCCAGTAACCGAAGTGCCAATTGACCTGGATCATCGCCAGCGCCGCCTGATCCATTGCGCCGCCGTCATTTTTGGCGGCTTCAGCCATGATCGCATCCTTGCTGTAGCGCCAGGTGCCGACGATGATCAGCAGCAGCGCCGCCACCGAAGTGCCGAGCACCAGCTTCACCGCCTCACGCCCTTTGGTGAACAGCAGGAACAGCCCGCCTGCGATCGCCAGCAGCGCGAGGATCAGCCAGACATTCATCGAAGCGCCGTCGCTGGCCTGCGAGGCCTGACCCATGGCGGTAACGCGACCAAAAGCGAGGCCAAACCCGCTCGCTTCGACAAGCTTCTGCTCGGAACAGCTTACGGTCATCCACGGCAACAGGAACGCCAGCAGCGCGATGCCCTTGGGAATCCGGATCCATTTCCACATGATATTTCCCCCTTCGCTCAACCCGAGGAGGAAGCTAGTCCAATGCGCCCGCGTGTCAAATCGCGGGCGCATCGGTTAATTCGGTAAAATCGTCAGGCGTTGATTCAGGCGTTGATGAGGCGACGATCACCGGCGAGCTTCAGCATCGCCTTTTGCAGCTTTTCGAACGCGCGCACTTCGATCTGGCGGACCCGTTCGCGGCTGACGTCATACACTTGGCTCAGGTCTTCCAGCGTCTTGGGATCGTCGGTCAGGCGGCGTTCGGTCAGGATATGGCGTTCGCGCTCGTTGAGCGTTTCGAGCGCTTCGCTGAGCAGCGAATGGCGCACGTCACGCTCCTGCGCCTCGGCAACACGCTCGTCCTGGAGTGGACCTTCGTCGCCGAGCAGATCCTGCCACTGGCTGTCGCCATCCTCACCCATCGGGACGTTCAGCGAGGTGTCGCCGCCCATCGCCATGCGGCGGTTCATGCTGGTGACCTCTTCCTCGGTGACGCCGAGGTCGGTCGCGATCTTGGTCAGATGTTCAGGCGACAGGTCACCATCCTCGAACGCTTCGAGGTTGTTCTTCATCCGGCGCAGGTTGAAGAACAGCTTCTTCTGCGCTGCGGTGGTGCCCATTTTGACGAGGCTCCACGACCGCAGGATGAATTCCTGGATCGACGCGCGGATCCACCACATCGCATAGGTCGCGAGGCGGAAGCCACGTTCGGGGTCGAATTTCTTTACCCCCTGCATCAGGCCGATATTGCCTTCGCTGATCAGTTCGCTGACCGGCAGGCCATAGCCGCGGTAGCCCATCGCGATCTTCGCCACGAGCCGCAGGTGCGACGTGACGAGCTGCGCCGCAGCTTCGTTGTCGCCATGCTCCTGGAACCGTTTCGCGAGCATATATTCCTGCTCGGGGGTAAGCAGGGGGAATTTGCGGATTTCCGACAAATAGCGATTCAGGCTGGCTTCGCCGCCAAGCGCTGGCACGGTGGCCGGAACATTGCTTTTAGCCATTGGAGAGCGTCTTCCCTTTGGTATCTGGAGTCAGAATATGCCGCCGTTTGTGCAAGCGGTCGAGATAGATTTTCATTCGAAACCTAAACGCGCAATTCGTCGATCAGTTCCCGCATGTCCGGGGGGATTTCGCTGTCGAGCGCGATGTTGTTACCGGTCACCGGATGAATAAAGCCCAAATGGGCCGCATGCAATGCCTGCCGCACGAAATTCCGCGCCTTCAGAACCTCGGACAGCGGCTTTCGGGCGCGTCCATAGACCGGGTCGCCGGCCAGCGGATGGCCGATATGCGCCATATGGACGCGCACCTGGTGCGTGCGCCCGGTCTCCAAGCGGCATTCGATCAGGCTGGCATGGCGCAGCGGCTCGATCGTGCGGTAATGCGTGACCGCGCGCTTACCCCGATCAGCGGCGACCACCGCCATCTTCTTGCGGTTGGTGTTCGACCGGCCCAGCGCCGCATCGACGGTGCCGCTGGCGGGCATCGGGCGCCCGGTGACGATCGCGATATAGCGGCGGTCGATGCTGTGCGCGGCGAATTGTTTGGCCAGCCCTTCGTGGGCGCGGTCGTGCTTCGCGGCGACGATCAGCCCGCTGGTATCCTTGTCGATGCGGTGGACGATGCCCGGACGCGCGATGCCCCCGATCCCCGACAACTGCCCAGCGCAATGGTGGAGCAGCGCGTTGACCATCGTCCCGTCAAAATTGCCCGCGGCGGGATGGACGACCATGCCCGCGGGCTTGTCGACGACGATCAGATGTTCGTCCTCATAGGCGATGATCAGGCCCATGTCCTGGGCGACATTGTGCGTCGGTTTGGCGGCGGGGACGCGAACTTCAAGCGTCGCCGGTAGGGCCGCTTTAGCCGACGGCTCACGCAGAATTGTGCCGCTCGCGTCACTGACGCGGCCATCCTTGATCAGGCTCTTGACCCGCTCGCGCGACAGGTCGGGCAAGGCTTCGGCCAGCGCCCGGTCCAGTCGCAGTCCAGCTGCGCTATCGTCGAGCGTCACGGTCAAAATATTGTCATCCCCCTGCATTGATGAGGATGTGGAAATTGACGGCGGAATTTCAAGATGCGCTCTCTCGGTTCCGTCCGTGTCGAGCGCATTTGAGACACCCCCGAGGGCGCGCGCGAACGATAGGCATCTCGACTTCGCTCGATGCCAACGGTTTTGGGGATGCTACTTGCCTCTGGGTTGATGCCTGTCCTAGGGAGCATCCGCGCGCCGGAAATGTCTGGCTTGCGGGGAGTTAACCAATCCATGTCCGACGACCGCGTCGATTTCGCCTCTATGCTGGCCTCGCGGCTGTGCCACGATCTACTCAGCCCGGTCGGCGCGTTCGCCAACGGGCTCGAACTGCTCGCCGACGAAAAAGACCCGGCGATGCGCGAACGCTGTTTTGAACTGCTCGAACAAAGCGCGCGGACGTCGGCGAACAAACTGAAATTCTTTCGGCTGGCGTTCGGCTCTGCAGGCGGCTTCGGCGAGCTGGTGCCCGCAGACGAGGCCAAATCGGCGATCCAGGGGATCATCGGCGACCGCGCGATCGAACTCAACTGGATGATCGGCAGCGACCCGCTGCCCAAACCGGCGGTGAAGATCATCCTCAACCTGTCGCTGCTGCTCGTCGATGCTCTCGTCCGCGGCGGACGGCTCGACATTGGTTGCGAAAAGCAGGGGGATGCGACCGAAATCGCGTTGCATGTCGAGGCCGAACGCATCTTCCTTGACGCCGATGTCGAAACCATCCTGCGCGACGGCGAAGGCGCCACCGCCATGACCTCGCGCACCGCACCCGCGGTGCTGGTGCAGGCGGTCGCGGCGCAGAATGGCGGCACCGTCATGCTCGCGCGCGAAACGCCGACGTCGCTACTAGTTGGCGCGGTGCTTCGCGGCCGCGGGTAAAGGCTCCCTTAACCATTGTCCGCCATGGTGCGGCTTCAGTTTCTGGGGCGCACCGGTACCGTGATAGACGATCTGCTGAACGACTTTTTGGCCGAAACGGCGGAAATCCTTGCCGAAGCCGGTGGGGCGCTCGTCGCGTGGGAGGCTGATCCCGCTGATCGCGCCCAACTCGACGCCATTTTTCGCCTTGTCCACACGATCAAAGGCAGCTCGGGTTTCCTCGCTCTGCCGCGCGTTACTGCACTGTCGCATGCGGCCGAAGACGCGCTCGACCAGGTCCGCCGCGGGAACCACCCAGCCAATGCCGCGCTCGTTACAGGCGTGCTTGGCATCATCGACCGGCTGAACATTGTCTGCGCTGCCTTGGGCAAAGATGGCGTCGAACCGGCTGGTGACGACAGCGACGTCATCGCGGCGCTTGCCGAACAAGATTCGACGACCGAGACCGGATATGACGTTGCCGGGGTGCCGCTCCGCCGCGACGATGATCTCGAGGCCGAACTGCAAAGCTGGCGCTCGATCCGCGTTCCGCTCCCGCTGCTCGATAGCGTCATGACCGGGGTCACCGACATTGTGCTCGCACGCAACGAATTTGCCCGGATGCTCCGCGATTCGGGCGCCAGTCCGACGGTGATCGCCTCTTTCGACCGGCTGTCAGATTCGATCGCCGGCATGCGCCAGTCGGTCAGCCAGATGCGGATGCAGCGGATCGACAAGCTGTTCGCGCCGCTGCCGCGCATCGTCCGCGATCTGGCGCAGGACATGAGCAAGAAGATCGTATTCCAGACCAGCGGCGGCGAAGTCGAGCTTGACCGCGAGATGATGGAGAATATCCGCGACCCGTTGATCCACATCGTGCGCAACGCGATCGACCATGGCATCGAAGCGCTCGAAGACCGCGTGGCTGCGGGCAAGGACATCACCGCGACCATTTCGGTGTCAGCACGTCAGTCGGGCAACCAGATCGAAATCGAAATCCGCGACGACGGCCGCGGCATGTCGCCCGATGTGCTGGTCGCCAAGGCGATCGCATCGCGCGCGATCACTGCCGCCGAAGCGCGCACCCTGTCGGTCAAGGACAAGCTGGAACTCGTCTTTCGTCCGGGCTTTTCGACCGCGGCAAAAATTACTGAAGTCTCGGGGCGCGGCGTCGGCATGGACATCGTCAAGGCGAATGTCGAAAAGATCGGCGGCGTCGTCGAACTGCGCAATGATGAGGGCCGGGGGCTGACCATCCTGCTGCGTGTGCCGATGACGCTGACGATCATTTCCGGGCTGATGGTGCGCGCCGCAGGGCAATATTTTGCCATTCCGCGCGGCGCAGTGCGCGAAATCCTGCTCGAAAGTGGCGACACGGTGCGGATCGATCGCGTCGGTGGCGGCGAATTGGCGACGGTACGCGGCGAACAATATCCGTTGCTGCGGCTCGAGAAAGTGCTCGGACGTGAAACGAGCGACGACGACGATGTCGATGACCGCGCGCTGGTGATCGTGCGCCCGGGGCAGGGACAAAGCTATGCGCTGAGTGTCGCGGCGATCCACGACCATGAGGAACTCGTGATCAAGCCCGCCGCGCCGATGATCATGGCGACGGGGCTTTACGCCGGGACGACGTTGCCCGACAACGGCCGCCCGGTATTGTTGCTCGATGTGCAGGGGCTGGTGGCCGCTGCAGCGATCGACGCGACCGAAACAGGCCGCAACCATGATCAGATGGCCGCCGCCGAAGCGCAGGCGAACGCCGCGCGCAACGCCGCGCAGCTGCTGCTGTTCCGCGATACGAATTGCCGGGTCCGCGGGGTCCGGTTGTCGGTCATCGAGCGGGTCGAGGAAGTCCCCGCATCGGCGCTGTTCGAAAGCGCGGGCCGCGTTCAGGTGCAGATCGGCGACGAGATTTTTCCCGTCCATACCGCGAACCTGCCCGAAGCGGAGGGATCGCTGAAGCTGCTGCGGCTGTTCGACGGGCAATCGGTGCTCTGTTATCCAATCGCCGAGGTCATCGACATCGTGCGTTTGCCCGATGCGGTGCAACCGTCGGCGGCGCCGGGGCTCATCGCCGGAGTCGTGCTGGTCAGCGGCGAGCCCGTCGAACTGATCGATCCCTTCTGGCTGATGGCGCAATATGCGGTACTGGATGCCGAGGCCGCGCTGAACCAGCCGCTCTGCCGCCTGGCCAACGATCATGATGGCTGGGGCGGCAATTTTCTCGCGCCGATCCTGCGCAGCGCCGGTTACCGGGTGGTGTCGGACAAGGATGTGGTGGAGGAAGCGCCCGATGTGTTGCTCTGCCTGACCGACGACGGCGCGTCCTGTGCGCATGTCGGCGACGAAATTCCGGTTATCCGCCTGCGCAGCGCGATTGCCGCGGCGGGGCCGGATGACGAAACCGTTTATCGCTACGATCGCCAGGCGCTGCTCGACGCGCTGGCCCGCCGCATCGGAGGAGGCCGCGCATGATGGAAAAACTTTATCTGATCGCGCGCATCGCCGACACCCGCGTCGCCCTGCGCAGCCGTGCGATCAATTCGGTGGTGACCGTCGGCATTCCGGTCGAAGTTCCCGGCGCGCCGCCGCATGTCGCGGGCCTTTTCGCGCTACGCAGCCGCGTGTTCACGCTGATTGATCCGCATGTTGTCATCGGCCTGTCGCCGGTTCCCGTTGCGGCGGGGCAGCGGGTGATCGTGGTCGACGTCGCCGACCATGGCTATGCGCTGCTCGCCGACGCGATCGAGGATGTATGTTTTATCGAAGCGCCCGAAACACGGGTGGCGGGCAAATTGCTTCCCGGCTGGGCGCGGGTCGCCGATGGCATGATCGAGCATCAGGGCGCTTCGCTGTTGGTGGTCGATCCGTCGCATTTCATCACCCTGCCTGCACTCAAGGCTGCATGAATTAACGGGCTAGACACTCCTTGAAACTAGCATGACGTGAAATCTGGGTGTTGCGGAGGAATGAATGTCGAAATCTTGTCTGGTCGTCGATGACAGTAAAGTCATTCGCAAGGTCGCGCGCCATATCCTTGAAGGCATGTCTTTTGCCGTCGAAGAGGCGGCCGACGGCCAAGAGGCGCTGACCTTTTGCCGCGCCAACCGTCCCGACGTGATCCTGCTCGACTGGAACATGCCGGTGATGAGCGGGATGGAATTTCTCGGCGCGTTCAATGACCTCGACTATGGGCATGAAGAACGGCCGCGGGTAGTGTTCTGCACCACCGAAAACAGTATCGACCACATCCGCGCCGCGATCGAGGCCGGTGCCGACGAATATGTGATGAAGCCGTTCGACCGTGAAACGCTGGAAGGAAAATTGCAGCTCGTCGGCGTCGCGTAAGGCGATGGCGATGGCGCGTCCGCAATCCCTGGTTTCCGCTCCCGAACCGTCAGCGCGGACGGTGCGGGTTATGTTGGTCGACGACAGCCTGGTTGTGCGCAGCATCCTCGAACGTATCGTCGATCAGCGTCCGGGACTCGAAATTTGCGCCTCGGTCGCCTCGGCGCACGACGCGCTGGCCTTTCTCGCCCGCGAACCCGTCGATGTGATCGTGCTCGACATTGAAATGCCGGGGATGAGCGGGATCGACGCGCTTCCGCACATCCTGACGCGCGCCGCTAAGGCGCGGGTGCTGATCCTTTCGTCAAACTGTGTCGAAGGCGGCCCGGCGGCGATCGAAGCGCTCGCGCTCGGCGCCAGCGACACGCTCGCCAAGCCCGGCCGCGGCAGCTTTTCGGGCCGGTTTGCCGAGGTGCTGACCGACCGCATCATGTCGCTGGGCAACCAGCAGAATTTCCCGGCGCCGGTCCCCGTCGCCGAACGCCGTACTCCGGCGCCCGTCGCGCTGGTGATCGACAGCGACCAGCCGATCGAATGTATTGCCGTCGCCGCATCGACCGGCGGTATTCCCGCCTTTACCAATTTCCTCGCCAACCTCGACCCGCGCGTCACGGTGCCGATCCTGCTGACCCAGCATTTGCCTGATGCCTTCATGGAATTTTACGCCAAGCAGATCGCTACTGTGACCGACCGCAAAGTGGCGGTCGCCCAGTCGGGGATGACGGTCGAGCGCGGCCATATCTATCTCGCGCCGGGGGATGCCCATCTGCTCGTTGTTAAGAACGGGCGCCGCCATGAAATCGCGCTCGACCGTCGCGCCGTCGAAAATGGCTGCTGCCCGTCGGCCGATCCGATGCTTGATTCGGTTGCCGAAGTTTACGGCAAGGGCGGCGTCGCCGTGATCCTCAGCGGCATGGGCCGCGATGGCGTCATCGGCGCGGCGCGACTCAAAGACGCTGGCGGCACAATCTTCGCGCAGGCGCCCGAAAGCTGTGTCATCTGGGGAATGCCCGGCGCGGTCGCCAAGGCAGGGATCGCCGCCGCCACGTTAAATCCCGACGCGATCGCGCTGATGCTCGGCAGCTTCTTGCCAGGTCGGCGCAAGCCATGATGGGCGGCAGCGCCAGCGAATCGGCCTATCGCGTCCTGATGGGCGTGCTCGAGTCCCGGACCGGGCAGACGCTTTCACCCAGCCGCATCTGGCGTATCGAAATGTCGCTGAAACCAGTGATGCAGCGCCACAACATCGCCGATCTCGACGCGCTGGTCGCGGGATTGGTCACCTCGACCAGTCGCCAACTGCTGGACGATACCGTCGACGCGATGCTCAACAACGAGACCTATTTTTACCGCGAATACAGCCTGTTCGACGACATTGCTGCCACAGTGCTTGATAAGCTGCGCGAGATCAACAAGCTTCGCCGCCGTTTGACGATCTGGCATTGCGGCGTCTCGACCGGGCAAGAGGCTTACTCGCTGGCGATGCTCATCGCCGAACAGGGCGAAAAATGGGCAGGCTGGCAGGTCGATATCGTCGGCACCGACGTCAGCTACCACGCGATCAGCCGCGCCCGCGTTGGACTGTACAGCCAGTTCGAAATTCAGCGCGGGCTGCCCGTACAGCGGATGGTGCGCTGGTTCGATCAGACCGAGGCTGGCTGGCTGGTCAAAGCGGATATCCGCCGCCGCATCGATTTTTCGGTCCAGAACATGCTCACCGACCGGCCGCCGCTCGCCAGTCCGGCCGACCTCATTTTCTGTCGCAACCTACTGCTCTATTTTTCTCCCTCGATGCGGCAAAAGGCGTTCGCAAAGCTGCGGACAATGGCGGCGCCGCAAAGCTTCCTCGTGCTGGGGGCAGGGGAAACGGTGCTTGGGCAAACCGACCAGTTCGTTGCCAGCCCGCGGCTGCGCGGATTGTACGAACCCGCCGACCAGCAAATGCGCCGCGCAGCGGCGGCCTGACCTTGCAATTTGCGCCTCGCTGGCGCAGGTGGATCAGCATCTCGCACCGGGATGAAACAATATGGGCCGCGAACCGCATGAGCGATTTTATCGAACGCTGGTCACCCAATTTCGACGAGCGCGCGCTGCCTATCTCGATGATCGTGCTGCATTATACGGGTATGGAGACCGGCGCGGCGGCCATTGACTGGCTCGCCAATCCGGAAGCCAAAGTCTCGGCACATTATGTCGTCAGCGAGGACGGCCAGATCACCCATATGGTGCCCGAAGAAAAACGCGCCTGGCATGCCGGGCGCTCGCACTGGCGCGGGGTCAGCGATATCAATTCGGCGAGCGTCGGGATCGAGATCGTCAATCCGGGGCATGAATTCGGCTATGTCCCGTTCCCCGATCCGCAGGTCGCCTCGGTCGTCCGCCTGGTCCACCTGATCAAGGATCGCTATGCAATCACGCGCGGCAATGTCGTTGGCCATTCGGACATTGCACCGACTCGCAAGCAGGATCCGGGCGAATTATTCCCGTGGGAAGAACTGGCCCGCCGCCGCCTCGCGTTGCCGCGCCCGCGCAAAAAACTGACCGATCCGCTGTGGACCGACGCAGGATTCCTGCTGGCGCTCGAACGCTTCGGTTATGACGTGACGGACGGGTTTGCGGCGACGGTTGCGTTCCAGCGCCGCTTTCGCCCCGAACTGATCGATGGCACGATCGACGGCGAGTGCCGGGCGATCCTGCTGGGTTTGCTGCTGCCGCAACCCGAAGGGAACTGAACGAGCGGCTTGGCCGGCGCGTTCGTGCCGACAAGAACCGCGCTGCCTTGTCGGCTACCGGTTTAGCGCACAACCAGCAGATAGGTGGCGACGAGCGCGGCGACCAGAACAGCGCGCAGGATCAACCCGTTGCGCAGCGAATGACCTTCATGATGGGATTGCAGGTCCGATGGTATCGGCATCGGCCGTGTTGCCGAAACGTCCGCGCCGCCCGTGTTGCCGAGGGGAATCCAGCCCGCCATGTGGAAGGGACCGGCCCCGATCAGCCGGACAAGCTGTCCCCGTACTTCTTTGCCATCCGCCTGCTTGAGGGCGAGCCGCAGCATTTGGAAATGCGTTTTTACGTGGGTCCCGTACCAGCGCTGTCCCAGAATATGAGCGCGTTCCAGATGGTGTTTGGCAAGCGCCATGTCGCCCGCGGCTTCGGCGGCGCGTGCTCCGGCCATTTCCTTGGCGAAGGCTGTTTTCAAGGCGGATTTCATGGTGACGTCTCCAGCGTGAGGACAAAATGCTATCACGACCGTCGTCATTCAAGCCAGCGACCGATTGCACTAGTGCATCCGCCGCACCCCATTACCGACTGCTGTTTCCCAAGCGATTGCTGCCAACCGCCACGCGGTAGCTAGCGACCAAATGTCAGCTGTTAAATTGGATCGAGACGTCTCCCACTTGCCGTCGTTCGTTGTGCCAATCATGATCGCCTCATGGCCGACGTGATTTACCTTTCGTGTGATGAAGACATGCCGGACCACGGCGGCGATCAGCGTTGGCTGATCATCGAAGCATCTGACGATGGACGATTCTTCGGATCGGGTGGGTCGTTCAAAGCGGACGGCGAATGGGGAGGATATGGCTCTCTAGCCGAAAGCGACTTATCGTTGGAGAGTGCGCTGACCGCCGCGCAGCAATGGGCAAACAAACACGTCGTTCCGACCATCTGGGTTCAGCCCAAGCCTGAAGGCAGCTAACCTCGGCACAACCCCTTGAAGCAGCTATTCTGCTTTCAACTCGAAACCAGCCCTTCCACAATCGCTCGTATTGCGCGTCGGATCGCGCTATACTCGCTCAGCCAGAGGGTTGGGCGATCGCCGCCGGTGGGGTATCCTGCCGGGGGAGGAAAGTCCGGGCTCCACGGAAATCACGGTGCCGGATAACGTCCGGCGGGCCGGTCTTCGGATCGGTTCAGGGAAAGTGCCACAGAGAGCAAACCGCCACGGCTTCGGCCCGGCGAAAGGTGAAAGGGTGCGGTAAGAGCGCACCGCGCGGCTGGTAACAGGCGCGGCACGGCAAACCCCACCGGGAGCAAGGTCGAATAGGGATGGCACGAGTTCAGTCTCAGGGCTGGTTCCGGCTCCGCCATCCGGGTTGACTGCTTGAGCGTTCGGGTAACCGTTCGCCTAGAGGAATGATCGCCCATCCCCGGCAACGGGGTGGACAGAACCCGGCTTATAGACCCTCTGGCATTTACCTCCCCACCGCGGCGCGGGAACCCCTCGCGCGGGGGCCGCGTATTAAGCGGACGAGTTGGAAGGGAAACGCATTATGAAAATCGTCGACGACCATGTCGAAGTAGATGAAACCGAAGCAAGCGGCGGGGTCAAAGGGCATAATGTCCGCTACGTCCTGGCCTTTTCGCTGATCGCCGTGGTGATCGTTTTGTCGGCGATCTGGATCATCCCGGCGCTGTTGCAGCCCTGACCCGGCGCGACTTTCCGCTTTCCTACATTGGCCCGGTCACTTACCGTCAGGGTTCGGGACGGCGAACGCGGGCGCTGACGCGATTTCAGAGTGAAGTTGCGCAGAATTTTGCCATTTCCAAGCGGCCGCTCACCGGGGCTAAGAGGGGCAAGGATGGCGATTCAGACACGAATAGGGGCGTTGTTGGCGGCGCTTTTCGGAGCGATTGTGACGACCTCGGTCGCTGCGGCACAGCCGCCGCCGTGCGGCGACGCACCGCTTGAGGGCGAACGCGTGGCGCTGCTCATTGGCAACAGCGCCTATAATGACTGGGAATGGCCGTCGCTGAAAAATGCGGTCAATGACATCGATTATGTCTGCGCCGCCTTTGCCAAGGCCGGGATTACGCCGCGGATCGTGCGCAATGCCGACATGCCGACGCTCGACGCGGCGCTGACGCGCTTTGCCGGGGAGGCGGCGGGGGCGAAATCGGTCATCATCTATTACGCCGGACATGGGTTTGAATATGGCGGACGCAACTGGCTGGTGCCGATGGAGGCACCGCCAGCGACGCGGCGCGCCGATGTCGAAAAACGCTATCTGTCGATCGAGGCGGCGGTGAAGCGGGTGGTGCCTGCGGGCGCCTTCACGCTGTTGTTCGTCGATGCCTGCCGCACAACCGAACCGGTGGTGCGGATCGAGGATGTCAATGTCGCGGCGGGCGATGCGGCATCTGCGCCGCTCGGGCTGCTCGACATCGGGCAGGGGGCGGTTTTCTATTCGACCGCGAAGGGACGGCCCGCGCTCGACTTCGCGCCGGTCGGGTCGCCGGTGAGTCCGTTTGCAGCCGCGGTGGTCAAAGAACTGGCTATTCCAGGCCTGGAAATATCCGATTATTTCAAGATCGTGTCGCGCGAAGTTTACAAGCGGACGCATGGTATGGAATTGGGGCCGCAACAGCCGTTCCATTATGGCAGCTGGTTCGACGATTATTATCTCGTTGCGCCGCCGGAAGTTCCAGCGCGCGTGGCGCCCCGGGCGGCGTTTCGGCCCTTGTCGGCACCGCCGCCACCGCCCGGCGCGGCGGCCGAAGGCGCGTCGCGCGGTACCACTGCCGATCCGCTCGCCGATATTTCGCTCGACCGATTGGCGATCGAGGACGAGCCGATGTTGATCGCCGATGTCCTGTCGCGCCACTCCGCCAGCGAATTGATCGCGCTCGCTGACGGCGGCCATCCGCTGGCGCAGCAGCTGGCGGGCTATATGTTCTCGCTCGGCGTGGGGCTGAAACGCGATCTGCCGCGGGCGCGGGGGTATCTTGAGGCGTCGGCGGCGCAGGGATTTCCAGCGGGGCAGCAGGAGCTGGCCTATTTGCTGCTCGAAAATGATCCGTCGCCGGAAGACCTAAAGCGCGCTTATGATCTGTATGTCGCGGCGTCGAATGCCGGGTTCTCGAAGGCCAAGACGCATCTGGCGTATCGGCTGGCGGCGGGTACCTTCGGACCTGCCGAATTCACCCGCTCGCAGGCGCTTTATGCAGAAGCGGCCGAAAAGGGCCATCCGGCGGCGATCTTTGCGCTGACCTATTTCGCCGACACCCGCGCGGCGAACCTCGCGCAGCTGCGCACTCTTGCCGCCACGGGCAACCCCGAGGGGAATCACTGGCTTTGCGAGGCGCATTTTGCGGCCAAGACGCTGCCCGGCGCGATCGAGGATTGCGGCATTGCAGCGCGCGCGGGCTTTGCGGGGTCGCGTGCGATCCTGGCCGATGCCTATGCCAAGGGGGTCGGGGTAGGGGGGGATGCAAAGGAAGCGGCGCACTGGGCCAAGCTGGCGCGCGCCCTGCCGGAATTACGCAAGGATCAACGCGAACTGATCGCGGGGATTGGTGAGTGACTGGTCAGGGATAGCCGACCGCCATCACCTCCCACTGTTTCTGCCCCGACGGTAGCTGGACGACGCGCACATCGCCCACCGCGGCGCCGCGCAGCGCGCGGGCGAGAGGGCTGTTCCAGCCGATCCGGCCGTCGCCGGCCTCGGCCTCGTCGTCACCGACCAGCGTGACGGTGCGCCGGGCATCGTCGTCGTCGGCAAGCTCGGCGGTCGCGCCGAACCAGATGCGGCTCTTGTCGGGCTGTTCGGCGGGATCGACGACGCGCGCCGCCTTCATGCGTCGTGCCAAAAACGACAAGCGCCGGTCGATTTCGCGCAGCCGCTTGCGGCCATAGATATAGTCGCCATTCTCGCTGCGGTCGCCATTGCCCGCTGCCCAGCTGATCACCTCGACCAGTTTCGGCCGCTCGTCGCCGAGCAGCGCGTCATATTCGGCGCGCAGCGCGGCAAAGCCGGTCGGCGAGATGATATTGCTGCGTTCCCCCGCCACGCGGCCTTACCCCGGCGAGCGTTTGCCAAGGTAGAAGCTGAGCGGTGCCTGCGGCAGCGTCTTGCCCGGTTGCAACGTGTCGTAAACGACCGCATTTTCGAGCACGCGCTGGACGTAATTCTTGGTCTCGAAGATCGGGATCGCCTCGATCCAGTCGAGGATATCGATCGACCCGGTGCGCGGGTCGCCGTTGGCGCGCAGCCATTTGTTCACATTGCCCGGACCGGCGTTGTACGCGGCGACCGCCAACGGGTAGCTGCCGCCGAAATAGCGCAGCATCTGCTGAAAATAGGTCGATCCCAGCATCATGTTGTAATTGGTGTCGGCGGTCAGCAGGTCGCGGTTGTACGACAGGCCGAGTTTGCCGGCGACTTCGTTCGCAGTGCCGGGCATCAGCTGCATCATCCCGCGCGCCCCGGCGTGGCTGATCGCGGCGCGGTCAAACTGGCTTTCCTGGCGGGTGATCGCGTGGATGAAGGTCCAGTTGCCCTCATGACCAGCGGGCACGCGCACCGTTGGGAAACCCGCGACTTCGACCGCGTCGAGGCTGTTCGCCTGCGCACTGCGGCCGATCATGACGCCAAGGTCGGGGCGCCCGATCTGCGACGCCAATTGTCCGGCAAGGATATGGTCGGCGGGCGAGCTTGCCTTTTGCGACAGCGCGCGCAGGAACAAAGTCTGTTCGCGCCACGCACCGATTTCGCCGAGCGCGCGGGCCGCGCGGACGAGGCGGTCGTCGTTGAAGTTGCGCTTTTCGTCGTTGCTGACCTGGATCGTCGGGTTGGGGGTAGGTTTGGGCTGCGGACGGCCCAGCCGTTCAAGCGCCAACTGGCCGTAGAACTGGTCATAATGCTGCGCGGCATCGGCGAAATGCGAATTGGCAGTGCCGCGGTCGCCCGCCGCGAGCGCGGCCCGGCCCGCCCAGTAAAAGCCTTTGGTACGCGTCTGCGCCGATCGCGCTGCCTCGCCATAGGCACGGTACAGCTTTACTGCCTCGGCAGGGCGGCGCAGATCCTTGTATGCCAATTGTCCTGCCAGCCATGCCAGCGACGTATAATCGTCGCGAACGGCGAGCGAGGTTTCGCGGATCACCGTTCCGGGCGGGAAAGCGTCGTCGATCTGCCGCGCGATATTATAGGCGGTAAGCTTGTCGCCGCCGCTGTCAGCCTGGCGCGCGTTGGTCAGCAGCGTTTCGATCCATTCCTCGGGATCGGTCGGCGCTTGGGTCAGTGCTCGCGGCGCGGCGAGCAGCGCGCGCGCTTCGCCGACGCGACCCGACTGGCGCAGCCAGGTCGCCTTGGCGGTGATATATCCGGGGTCGGTCCGGACGAGCGACGGGTTCGCCGCCTCGACCGCGGCGGCCTGCAATGCGGCATCGACCGATTTGCTCCGCAGCGCGAGACGCGCAGCGAAAATCGCGCGCTTTTCGGGCGACGTATAGGGTAATTGGCGGCTGGCAGCGGCGGTGGCGTTCGACCAGAGTAACCGATCCATCCGCGCGTCGTGATCGGCGAGCGTGATCGCACCCGCGAACAGGCCGAGCGCGCGGCTGGTTTCGGCGTCATCCAACGGCCCGCTGACCCACGCGCGGCGAACTGCGGCATTGGCCTCGTCGCGGC
This sequence comes from Sphingopyxis bauzanensis, assembly GCF_002205675.1. Lineage (GTDB taxonomy): Bacteria > Pseudomonadota > Alphaproteobacteria > Sphingomonadales > Sphingomonadaceae > Sphingopyxis > Sphingopyxis bauzanensis. The sequence goes on from NZ_NISK01000003.1 coordinate 588,362, forward strand.
GGCCCGATGCATTGAGCGCCAGCGCGTGGCGCAAATGGCCGCTGGCGGTCTGCGGCGGGTACGCTTGGAAATAGGCGAGGGTGCGCGGCGGATCGAAACTGTCGATCGCGATCGCCTTTTCGGCGCGCGTGCGCATCTTGTCGGCGTCGGGCCAACCCTTGTTGGTCATCAGAAAGCGCGACAGCTGATCGAACGAGGCGCCGGTGTTGGCGGTCAGCCGCCGCCATTCCATCACCGCGTCGCCAACCGAATTGGTGGAGGGCGGCGGTCCCGATGTCGACGCCAGCCCCATCTGGGCGCGGTACCACGCCATTTGTTCAGGAGTCAGTTCGCTGGCCGTGGCCGCGGTCGGAATGAGCAGGGCCATGGCGAGCGCCAGGCGCGAAATACGGGGCAGCGTGTTCATGCCGTGCATGTTAGTGCCAAACTCCTTGCGGGGCGCTGAATAGGCGTCCATTAGCGGCGCGCCGTCGGGACTCTACCGGCGCGGCCATGTTTTTGTAAAGGAGCGGGGCATGTTTTCGGGGTCTATTCCCGCTTTGGTGACGCCATTTCGCGATGGGGCGTTCGACGCGCCGGCCTTCGCGCGCCTAGTCGACTGGCAGATCAATGAAGGGACCAGCGCGCTGGTCCCGTGCGGTACGACCGGTGAAAGCCCGACGCTGGGTTTCGACGAACATTATCAGGTGATCGACAGCTGCATTCAGGCCGCGGCTGGGCGCGTACCGGTGATCGCCGGGTGCGGGTCGAATGACACTGCGACTGCGGTTCGGCATATGCGCTACGCGCAATCTGCGGGAGCCGCCGCGGCGCTGGTGGTCGCGCCCTATTATAACCGTCCCAGCCAGAACGGGATGATCGCGCATTTTCAGGCGCTGGCGGACGCGAGCGACCTACCGATCGTTGTCTATAACGTCCCCGGCCGCACCGTCGCCGACATCAGCGCCGAAACGATGTGCAAGCTCGCCGAGATCCCCTCGGTCGTCGCGATTAAGGATGCGAGCGGTGATCTGGCGCGGGTCACGATCCACCGCGCGGGTGTCGGAACCGATTTCTGCCAGCTGAGTGGCAATGACGATCTGTGGCTGCCGCACGCGGTGATGGGCGGAGTCGGCTGTATTTCGGTCACCGCCAACGTTGCACCGGGGCTGTGCGCCGATTTCGCCGCTGCTTGCGCGGCGGCCGACTGGACGCGGGCGCTGGTGCTGCACGACCGGCTGTTCGATCTGCATCAGGCGATGTTCGCCGACACCTCGCCCGGGCCGGTCAAATATGCGCTGTCGCGCGTCCACGACTGGTTTTCGCCCGAAGTACGCCTACCTATCATCCCGGCGGACGCAGCCTCGCGCGCCGCCGTCGATGCCGCGCTGTCCGCGGCAGGAGTGATTTAGGTTTCCCATGGCTCGTCCGCAGTCCGCCGCCGAATTTGACAAGAAAAAGGTCGTCGCCGAGAACCGGCGCGCGCGCTTTGATTTTGCCATTGAACAGGTGTTCGAGGCTGGGATCGCGTTGCAGGGGACCGAAGTCAAATCGCTGCGTTTCGGCGAAGGCACGATTGCGGAGAGTTATGCCGAGGTGAAGGGCAATGAGGTGTGGCTGATCAACAGCAACATCCCCGAATTCAGCCACGGCAACCGCCACAATCACGAACCCAAGCGCCCACGCAAGCTGCTGCTGAGCGGCCGGGAGATCAACAAGATGTACGCCGGCGTTGCGCGGCAGGGCATGACGCTCGTCCCGCTGAGCGTCTATTTTAACAGCCGCGGCCGCGCCAAGGTCGAGCTCGCGCTCGCCAAGGGCAAGAAAGCACACGACAAGCGGGAGTCGATCAAGGAGCGCGACTGGAAGCGCGACAAGCAACGACTGATGAAAGAGCGCGGGTGAGCGGCGGCAAGCCTCGGGACAAGGCGGCGGTGATGAACTGGATCCGCCGCAACTCGCCGACGCGCGAAGAGCTGCTCGCGAGCCGTTTCGTCAAGCCGTTTGCCCATAGGGTTGCGCACAGCCATTTGTGGCGCTTCACCCGCACTTCAGTGCCGCGCGGGACCGCGCTCGGCCTGTTCGTCGGCATTTTTTTCCTGATCCCGGGCATCCAGATATTGGGCGTCGCGCTGCTGGCGCTGCCGGTGCGGGCGAACATCCCGATTGGTGCCGCGATGACATTTTTGTCGAACCCGGTGACGACGCCGTTCATCATCCTGGCGTCGGTGTGGCTGGGCGACTGGCTGTTCGGGTTGCAGGCCAATAGCGCGACTTTTTCGGCGATGATCGAACATGGCGCGTCGGCGGGCGAATGGGCGCGCTGGGTGTTTTCGGACGCCGCGCCTGCCATGATGGCGGGACTTCTGGTCATTTCGGTCGTGTCGGCGGCAGTCGGATATGTGCTCGCCTCGATTTTCTGGGACAACTGGATTCGCCTCCGCTGGCGGCGCAAATTGCAGCGGGCACGCGACCAACGACATGAGGCATCGACCAGCGACACCCCCGCCGGTTGAACCCCGCGCGCGCCGCCGTATAGCTAACCCATCGCAATATCCTGCGGCGCCAACGCGCTGCGCGTCGTTGCTTCGTTTTGAAAACTGGGGACTATCATGACTCTTTTGCATGTTTCTTCGCGCCTGCTGGCGACCGCCGCGCTAGGCGCCGTGCTGATGACCGCCGCACCGGCAGTTGCCAAGGAAAAGGCGGCGCCCGCTGCCGCACCCGCGGCCAAGCCCGAGCTTGGTATGTTCGGCTTCGACATCGCGGGCATGGATTCGAGCGTCCAGCCGGGTGACGACTTTTACGCCTATGCCAACGGCACCTGGGCCAAGAACACCACGATCCCCGCCGACAAGTCGAACTATGGCATGTTCACCGCACTTGGTGACCTGTCGCAGCAGCGCACGCGCGAAATCCTCGATGCGGCCAAGGCTGATCCCAACAGCATGATTGGCCGCAATTATGCTGCCTATCTGGATGGCGCGGCGGTCGAGGCGAAAGGACTGGCGCCGATCCAGCCGTGGCTCGCCAAAATCCGCACGGTCGACAAGCCCGGCTTGGCCGTGCTGCTCGCCGAAGCCGACCGCAGCGGCGTCCAGCATTTCTTTGGCGGCTTTGTCGGGCAGGACGACAAAAACCCCGAAGTCTATATCTACACGTTGTTCCAGGGCGGCATCGGCATGCCCGACCGCGATTTCTACTTGAAGGACAATGAGCGCAACGCCAAGTTGCAGGCAGCCTACCTGAAGCATCTGGAGAATGTCCTGACGCTGGCCGGCGAGGCGAACGCCGCGGCGCGCGCCAAAGCAATCTATGATTTCGAAAAGCAGATAGCGACAGTCCATTGGGACAAGAACGACAGTAGCGACGCGACCAAAGTCTATAACAAGATGACGATCGCCGAGCTTGCTGCCGCGGCGCCCGGTTTCGACTGGGCGACCTTCATTCGCGGTCTGGGGGTCAACGAAGATTCGCTGCTGGTGTCGCAGCCAAGCGCCTTCACCGGCGAAGCCAAGCTGCTCGCCGAAGCGCCGATCGCGGTGATCCGCGACGCGCTGATGGTCCGCAGCCTCGACGGCTTTTCGGGCGTGCTGCCCGAGAAGTTCGCGCAGGAAAGCTTCTCCTTCTATGGCACCGCCTTGTCGGGAACGCCGCAGATGCAGGAACGCTGGAAGCGCGCGGTCGATTTCACCACCGGCAATCTGGGTGAGGCCGTCGGTCAGGATTATGTCGCGAAATATTTTCCGCCCCAAACCAAGGCGGCGATGGACGAACTGGTCAAGAACGTCCTCGGCGCGATGGGCCGCCGCATCGACGGGCTGGCGTGGATGCAGCCCGCGACCAAGGCCAAGGCAAAGCAGAAGCTGGCCAATTTCACCACCAAGATCGGCTATCCCGAGCGCTGGAAAGATTACAGCAAGCTCGAGATCAAGGCGGACGACCTGTTTGGCAATGCGCTGCGTTCGAACCAGTTCGCGCACGACGACAATATCAGCCGCCTGGGCGGGCCGATCCGCCGCTGGGAATGGGGAATGACCCCGATGACGGTCAATGCTTATGCAAATTTCGGCATGAACGAGATCGTGTTCCCCGCCGCGATCCTTCAGCCTCCCTTCTTTGACCCGCACGCCGATCCGGCGATCAATTATGGCGGTATTGGCGCGGTCATCGGTCATGAAATCAGCCATCATTTCGACGATCAGGGCGCGAAATATGACGAGACCGGCAAACTCGCCGACTGGTGGACCCCCGCCGACGTCGCCGAGTTTGAGGCCGCGGGCAAGGCGCTGATCGCGCAATATGACGCCTATGAAGTGCTGCCCGGCGAAAAGCTCGACGGCACCTTCACGCTAGGCGAAAATATCGGCGATCTGGCAGGCCTGACCGTCGCCTATGACGCGTACAAGGCATCGCTCGGCGGCAAGGAAGCGCCGGTGCTGGGCGGGCTGACCGGCGACCAGCGCTTCTTCCTGGGCTGGGCGCAGGTGTGGCGGCGCAACTATCGCGACCAGAATCTGTCGCAACGGATCACGACCGATCCGCATTCGCCGTCGATCCAGCGGACTTGGGTCTCGCGCAACCTTGACCCTTGGTATAAGGCGTATCAGATCAAGGAAGGCCAGAAGCTGTATCTGGCGCCCAAGGACCGTGTTCGCATCTGGTGATGCGCCGATAAGAAAGTCTGTCATTGACCGCGACGAGCCTGCCTTCCGCTGATTCTGATATCGGCAGGGGGGTGGGTGCTGTCGGCCCACTTTCGGTGCCGCCGAGGTTGTCACGGGTCGATGTGGGCCTGCTCGGCGGGCTGGCACTGTTGTCGACCGCGCTTCTATTCTGGGCGACGCGCGATACGGTGCTTGCCGCCGGTTTTGTCGCCGGGCTTGCGGTTGCGGTCGGCGGGGTGGTACTTGCGCGCCGCTTGTTCCCCGCCGTCGTCGCGGGTGATACGGCGCCGCCGGACTGGACGATGCTGCGGCAGGCGGTCAATCATGAAGATGTCGCAATCGCGGTCACCGACCGCGCCGGTCGCATGGTATGCGCAAACGATTTGTTCGGCACCTGGATGGGCGGCTTCGTGACGCCACCGGGGCTGCCGCTCGAGGGGCGCGGCGCCGATGTGCTGAAGAATGCCGGGCGTATGGCGTGGCGCGATGGCGAGGGACGCGCCGACGACCTAGCGATCGGGCCACTGCAATTGCGCGCGCAGGTGACGCGGACCGGCCAGGCGGAGGATTATCTGGTCTGGCGTTTCTCGGCACTCGAACGGCTTGATCTGGCGTCGGAGATCACCCGCCACCTTGATGGTCCTGCGGGCCGCACGCTCAGCCATGCCGGGGTGATGGCGGCGCTCGTCAACGCCGAGGGGCGTCTGCGCGTCGCCAATCAGGCGTTTCTGCTGCGCGCGCTGGGTGAGGATGATGCGGGCCATTATGCCGGCCGCGATGTCGCCCCGATGCTGCGCATCGACGACGGCGGCGCCCTCTATTTCGCGCGCGAGGGCGATTGCGCGACCCCGGTACGCATGTTGCAAATCCCGCTCGCGCCCGCCGACAGCAACACCCCGGTGCTGCTCGCGCTGCTCGACGAGGAAATGGGGCCGGCCGACCGCGGTACCGCGCAGACCTATGTCGAAACCTTGCTGTCGCTGCTGCCGTTCGGGCTGGCGATGGTCGATCGCGACGGGCGTTTCCTCTATATGAACCGTGCTTTTGTGCGCGCAGCGAACCTGGGCGAAGGCAAGATGCCGCGCTACCCCGGCGACATCGTCGTCAGTGAGGACAAGGGGCCGTTGGCCGACATGATCCGCCGCCACAGCAGCGGTCAGCAGGTCGGCGGCGACCTGTCGATTCGGCTGGCGGGCCAGAGCGGCGACCCGGTGTCGATCCGGATCGTGGGGGTGCGCGGGCTGGGCGAGGCGGCGGTGCTACTCAGCCTGAAGGATTCGAGCGAGGAATCGCGCCTGAAGCGCCAGGTCGCGCAGGCATCGAAGATGCAAGCCGTCGGCCAGCTCGCGGGCGGCGTTGCGCATGATTTCAACAATATCCTGACCGCGGTGCTCGGCGCCTGCGATCTAATGTTAATGCGTCACACGCCCGGCGACAGCGATTATGACGACATCCAGCAGATTCGCAGCAACGCCAACCGCGCCGCCAGCCTGACGCGGCAATTGCTGGCCTTTTCGCGCCAGCAGACGCTGCGGCCGCAGATATTGCAGCTGCCCGATGTGATTTCGGAAGTGTCGCATTTGCTCAAACGGCTGATCGGTGAGACGGTGCAGCTGGCGGTGCACCACGGCCGCGGGCTGGGCGCGGTGCGCGCCGACCCCGGGCAGCTCGAACAGGTTATCATCAACCTCGCGGTCAACGCGCGCGATGCGATGCCGGGCGGCGGGACGCTGACGATCGAAACCTATCCGGTATCGGCGGCAGACGTGCGCCAGATGGGCCATGAATTCATGCCGCCCGCCGATTATTGCGCGCTCAAGGTCAGCGACACCGGCACCGGCATCGCCGCCGATGTATTACCCAAGATTTTCGAACCCTTCTTCACCACCAAGGATGTCGGCAAGGGGACCGGCCTTGGCCTGTCGACGGTGTATGGCATTATCAAGCAATCGGCGGGTTATATCTTTGCCGACAGCGCGCCGGGGCAGGGGACGAGCTTTTCGATTTACCTCCCCGTCCACCGCGTCGGCACCGACACTCCGGTGGTGGCGCCGCCGCCTGTTAAACCGAAGAAAAGCCAATGGGGGACTGGGACGATCCTGCTCGTCGAGGACGAGGATATGGTGCGCGCGGTGGCCGAACGCGCGCTGACCCGCGCGGGTTACAGCGTCGTCACCGCATCGCAAGGCGAGGAAGGGCTCGAACGCTTTGCCCAGATGGCACAGGTCGATTTAATCATCAGCGACGTCGTGATGCCGACGATGGACGGTCCCGCGATGGTGCGCGCGCTGCGCGCCAAGCGACCCGACCTGCCCGTGCTGTTTATGTCGGGCTATGCCGAGGAGCAGCTCAGGCATTCGATCAATATCGACGACGTCGCATTTCTGCCCAAACCCTTTTCGGTCGCGCAGCTCACCGAGGCAACATCGGCGGCGCTCGACGATGCCGCACATCGGGTGAATAATGGCTGATAATTTGCGAATCCTGCTCGTCGAGGACGATGTGCTGATCGGTATGATGCTTGCCGACATGTTCGACGCGCTCGGGCTGCCCGAACCCGCGCAGGCGGCGAGCAGGGAAGAGGCGCTGGCGATCATCGCGAACGAGCCATTGGGCGGCGCGCTCGTCGATATCAACTTGGGGGATGAAAAGGGCTGGCCGGTCGCGGATGCGCTGGCCGAGCGGGGAATTCCTTTTGCCTTCACGTCGGGCGGCGGCGACATTTTGCCACCCGCGCATGCCCATCGTCGGCTGGTCGCCAAACCTTTTCGGATCAGCGATATCGAGGCCGCGCTAGCCGAATTCGCAACCTGACTTTTTCCGCCGTCTGCGCAGCGACGATGGCGACAGAATAATTTGTTCCCCTCTTGTTCTGCAGGAACAAATACCGTACACGGGTTCGGCGTTGCGATGTTTCTGTCGTCGCTCTAGAGCTGGAAAGGACGGCAAATGGCCAGTCAATTGTCACTCGTCGAATCGGGGAAATCAGTGAACAACACGGACAGGCAGAAGGCGCTCGACGCCGCGCTCGCGCAGATCGATCGCGCCTTTGGCAAGGGCTCGGTGATGAAATTGGGCTCGAAGGAGGCGATGCAGGTCGAGGCGATCTCGACCGGGTCGCTCGGCCTCGACATCGCGCTCGGCGTCGGCGGCCTGCCTCGCGGCCGCGTCATCGAAATCTATGGCCCCGAAAGCTCGGGCAAGACCACGCTGGCGCTGCACGTCCTCGCCGAAGCGCAAAAGGGCGGCGGCACCGTCGCCTTTGTCGATGCCGAACATGCGCTCGACCCGGTTTATGCGCGCAAGCTCGGTGTCAATATCGACGAACTGATCATCTCACAGCCCGACACCGGCGAACAGGCGCTCGAAATCGTCGACACGCTGGTGCGCTCGAACGCGATCGACGTGCTCGTCGTCGATTCGGTTGCCGCGCTGGTCCCGCGCGCCGAAATCGAGGGCGAGATGGGCGACACCCATGTCGGCCTGCAAGCGCGTTTGATGTCGCAATCGCTGCGCAAGCTCACCGGCTCGATCAGCCGTTCGCGCTGCATGGTGATCTTCATCAACCAGCTGCGCATGAAAATCGGCGTGATGTACGGTAACCCCGAAACCACCACCGGCGGCAACGCGCTGAAATTCTACGCCTCGGTCCGCCTCGACATCCGCCGCACCGGCCAGATCAAGAATGGCGACGAAATCGTCGGCAACACGACCAAGGTCAAGGTCGTGAAGAATAAGGTCGCGCCGCCGTTCAAACAGGTCGAATTCGACATCATGTACGGGCAGGGCATCTCCAAGATCGGCGAGATCCTCGATCTTGGCGTTAAGGCCGGAATCGTCGAAAAGTCGGGCGCCTGGTTCAGCTATGACTCGATTCGCATCGGCCAGGGCCGTGAAAATGCAAAGACCTTCCTCAAGGAAAATCCCGAACTTATGGACCGGCTCGAAGCCGCGATCCGCAGCCGCACCGACGCGGTGGCCGAAGAAATGATGGCCGGCCCCGACGACGAAGGCGACGACGGCAATTGATCCCGATCCGGTCGGTTCGCATTTGCGGACCGATCGGGAAACGGCGGCGGGTCTCCAGCCCCTTGCACCTGCACTCCCCTCTCCCCGCAGGTGGGCCCGCCGGCCGTTGACCTTTATGATGGCTGCTTTGTCGGAGATGGCGGCTTGGGGCGGGGAGTGACCCTCATGTCTTCGTCACCGCGGACTTGATCTGGGGTCCATGAGGCCTTGCACCGCCCTATACCGAGAAGACGGATGGATCCCGGATCAAGTCCGGGGTGACGAAAGCGCAGGTCTGCTTCTGTTCGTTAGTTGGCGCCTTTTCACGTCCGTTCGTGTCGAGCGAAGTCGTCACTCATTGGTGAGGCTCGGCTCCCAGGTGCATCTCGCCTTCCCTCGCTGTGAACGGGGGTGGCAAGGGTGCTATCGACTAAACATCCTTCACCGGCGCGCCGTTATCCCGTTTCACGATCGCGATCCCTCTTGCCGTGCCTTGCGCGCGGTCCGCCAACAGGTACAAGTGAGCGATGCCCGCAATCCGCCTTTTCGGCCTACCCACCGATATCAACAGCAGCTTCGAACGCGGCGCCGCTGCCGGTCCCGCGGCGATCCGCGCGGCGCTGTTCAGCGAGCGCGGCAATATGGCGAGTGAGCTTGGCGCTGAGATCGGCACCGACATTGCGTTCACCGACGATGGCGACCTGCAGCTGACCGAAAATACCTCGCAGGACGATGCCGCGATCCGCCGCCATGTCGTGATGTTGCAGGAGGATGGCGAGGTGCCGCTGGCGCTGGGGGGTGATCATGCGGTGACCTTTCCGCTCGTCGAGGCCGCGGCGACCGGTTTTGGGCCGGTGAACATCCTCCATTTCGATGCCCACCCTGATCTCTATGACGATTTCGCTGGCAACCCGCGCAGCCATGCCTCGCCCTTTGCGCGCATTTGCGAAGCCGGCCACGCGGCACGTCTGGTGCAGGTCGGTATTCGCACCCTCAACCGCCATTGCCGGGAGCAAGTGGCGCGCTTCAAGGTTGAAGTTATTCCGATGGCCGATTTTACCCCCGATCGGGTCCCGGTGCTCGACGGACCGCTTTACATCTCGATCGACCTCGACGGCATCGATCCGTCGGCGGCGCCCGGCATCGCGCATCCCGAGCCGGGTGGATTGACGGTACGCGAGGTTCTGGCGGTGCTGCACAAACAGACCGCGCCGATCGTCGGCGCCGACATCGTCGAGCATCATCCCGGCCGCGACGTCGGCGATGTCACTGCGATCCTCGGCGCCAAGCTGGTCCGCGAACTCGCGGCGCTGATCGACCGCAACGGCACCTACAAGAACTAACGCTTTGAGGAGAGTAGCATGACCCTGATCGTCCACCATCTGAACAACAGCCGCTCGCAGCGCATCTTGTGGCTGCTCGAGGAAATCGGTGCGCCTTTCGAGGTCAAAAATTATGACCGCGATGCGACCACCAACCTGGCGCCGCCCGAACTGATCGCGGTACATCCGCTCGGCAAATCGCCGGTTATCGAAGACGATGGCCGCGTAATCATCGAATCGGGCGCGATCACCGAATATCTGTGTGAGCGGCACGGCGGCGCGCATCTGGTTCCTGCGCGCGGCACCGACGACCATATCAGCCACCTCGAATGGCTGCATTTTGCCGAAGGGTCGGCCATGACGCCGATCCTGCTGCGCATCTATACCGCGCGGCTGGGCGAGGCGGCGGCGCCGCTCGAACCACGGATCAACCAGCAACTCGACGCGCATTTCGCCTATATGGAGAGCCGTGTCGGCGACAGCGGACATTTCATCGGCGACAGCCTGTCGGCGGCCGATATCATGCTGAGCTTTCCCGCCGAAATCGCGATCATGCAGGGGATGGCGCCGCGCTATCCCAAGCTCGCGGCCTTTGTGAACGCGTGCCATGCGCGCCCCGCCTGGCAGCGTGCGCGCGAAAAGGGCGGCGCCTATTATGGCTATTGACCGGCGGCGTTGGCTGCCGCTGGCCGCGCTGGGGATGATTGCCAGCGCGGCCGCGGCGCAGGTGCCGCCGCTTAGTCCCGAGGTCGAACGGATAGCGACGGGTGCCGACGGCGCGGCGTTAACCGTCGCGGCGGCCGACGAAAGCGCCGCGATGGGCCGCTTTGCCGCCTACACGATGGCGCTCGCGAAGCGTGATTATGCGAGTGCCTATGCGATGCTGCGGCTGTCGTTCCAGGCATCGAACCCGCGGCTCGAATGGGAAATGAACCTGCGCAAGCGCCCGAGCCTGTGGGCCGATGGTACCCTCCGCGTGCTGCGCGTCAGCTGGTACGCCGATCCCGCGGGGCAGCCGCTGGGGCTTTACGCCGCATTCGATTTTCGCGGCGATCGCAAGGACGGCACGATGGACTGCGGCTATGTCGCGGTCCATCGCACCGCCCCCGGCGCCGACTGGACCGTGGTGCGCACCGACACTTCGCAAGTGCCCGCCGAATTGATTGAGGATGGGATACCCAAGGCCGACGTGCTGCGCCAATTACCCTGTTATCTGGGTAAGGGGATTGCGACCGCTTTTTGATCGATTCCGGCGTTGATGGTCATCGACACGAAGCGGCTTGTCGCATGCCTGCAAAATCCCTAATTCGCGGCGATGACATCGACCAACGACATTCGCCGCTCGTTCCTCGACTATTTCGGGGGCACCGGGCACCATATCGAGCCGTCGGCGCCGCTGGTGCCGTACAACGACCCGACGTTGATGTTCGTCAACGCCGGGATGGTGCCGTTCAAGAATGTCTTCACCGGGCTGGAAAAGCGTCCGTACAGCACCGCGGTGTCGGCGCAGAAGTGCGTGCGTGCGGGCGGCAAGCATAACGACCTCGACAATGTCGGCTTCACCGCGCGGCATCACACCTTCTTTGAAATGCTGGGCAATTTCTCGTTTGGCGACTATTTCAAGGAACAGGCGATCCATCACGCGTGGAACCTGATCACCAAGACCTGGGGGCTGGCGCCCGAGCGGCTGACCGTGACCGTCTATCACACCGACGACGAGGCATTCGCGCTGTGGAAGAAGATCGCGGGACTCCCTGAAGAGCGGATCATCCGCATCGCAACCAACGACAATTTCTGGTCGATGGGCGACACCGGGCCATGCGGGCCGTGCAGCGAAATCTTCTACGACCACGGCGACCATATCTTGGGCGGCCCGCCGGGGTCGCCCGAAGAGGACGGCGATCGCTTCGTTGAAATCTGGAACCTCGTGTTCATGCAGTACGACCAGCGCGGCCCCGGCGATCGGGTCGATCTGCCGCGGCCCAGTATCGATACCGGCATGGGGCTGGAGCGCGTTGCCGCGGTGCTGCAGGGCGTCCACGACAATTATGACACCGATACGTTCAAGGCGCTGATCGCGGCATCGGTCGAGCTGACCGGGGTGCCCGCGGAGGGCGGGACGCAGGCGAGCCACCGCGTGATCGCCGACCACCTGCGCGCATCCAGCTTCCTTGTTGCCGACGGCGTGCTGCCGTCGAACGAAGGGCGCGGTTATGTGCTGCGCCGGATCATGCGCCGCGCGATGCGCCACGCGCATCTGCTCGGCGCCAAGGATCCTTTGATGTACCGGCTGCTGCCGTCGCTGACCGCCGAGATGGGCGCCGCCTATCCTGAGCTGATCCGCGCGCAGCCGCTGATCGCCGAGACATTGGAGCGCGAGGAAACCAAGTTCCGCCAGACGCTCGACAAGGGGCTGCGGCTGCTCGACGAAGCGACGGTTGGCATGGGTGCGGGGGCGACCTTGCCCGGCGACGTCGCGTTCAAGCTCTACGACACCTTTGGCTTCCCTTATGACTTGACCGAGGATGCGTTGCGGACGCAGGACATTGCGGTTGACCGTGCGGGCTTCGACGCAGCCATGGCGCAGCAGAAGGCGGCGGCGCGCGCGGCGTGGAAGGGCAGCGGGCAAAAGGCGTCGGAGGAAATCTGGTTCGATCTCGCCGAAGCCAATGGCAGCACCGAATTCACCGGCTACGGCGCCACCGTCGGCGAAGGCCAGGTGATCGCGCTGGTCAAGGACGGCGTGCAGGTCGACGATGCCAAGGCGGGCGACGATCTGGTCGTGCTGACCAACCAGACACCTTTTTACGGCGAGAGCGGCGGCCAGATGGGCGACAGCGGCACGATCGCGACGCTGGGCGGCGCGAAGGCGTTGGTCAGCGACACCGGCAAGCCGCTGGGGCGGCTGCACGCGCATCATGCGAAGCTGGAGGCGGGTAGTCTGAAGGTCGGCGATACGGTGCAGCTGACCGTCGATGCCGAACGCCGCGACCGCATCCGCGCCAACCACAGCGCGACGCACTTGCTGCATGCGGCGCTGCGCAATCGGCTGGGCGGGCATGTGACGCAGAAGGGCAGCCTGGTTGCCGAAGATCGTTTCCGGTTCGACTTCTCGCATCCCAAGGCGCTGAGCGCCGAAGAGATCGCCGACGTCGAGGCCGACGTGAATGCGCAGATCCGCGGCAATGAGGCGGTGACGACGCGGCTGATGACCCCCGACGACGCCGTCGCGGCGGGCGCGCTGGCGCTGTTCGGCGAGAAATATGGCGACGAAGTGCGCGTGCTGAGCATGGGCAAGGTGACCGGCAATCATTATTCGGTTGAACTGTGCGGCGGGACGCATGTGCGGGCGCTGGGCGATATTGCGTTGCTCAAGATCATTGGCGAATCGGCGGTAGCGTCAGGTGTGCGTCGGATTGAGGCGCTGACCGGCGAGGCGGCGCGGGCGTGGCTGAACGGGCGCGACGAAGCGTTGAAGGCGGCCGCGGCGGCGCTCAAGACGTCGCCCGACGATGTCCCGGCGCGCGTCGCGCAGCTGGCCGAGGCGTTGAAAAAGGCCGAGCGCGATCTCGCCGATGCCAAGAAGGCGCTGGCAATGGGCGGCGGTGGCGCTGCAAGCGGTCCGGCTGTCGAACAGGTGGGCGATACGGCGTTCATCGCGCAGGTCGTCGATGGACTCGATCCCAAGGAACTGCGCGGCACCGTCGACGGGCTGAAGAAGCAGGTCGGCAGCGGTGTCGCGATGCTCGTCGCGGTCAACGACGGGCGCGCTTCGGTGGCGGTCGGTGTGACCGAGGGCTTGGCCCATAATGCGGTCGATCTCGTCAAGCTGGCGGTCGGGGCGCTGGGCGGGCAGGGTGGCGGGGGCCGGCCCGACATGGCGCAGGGCGGCGGTCCGGATGGCGGCGCGGCCGATGCGGCGGTGGCCGCGGTCAAAGCCGCGCTCGCTTGAAACCGACCAAGAAAACGCGGCGCACCGATCATGCCGAACGGCTGATTGCGGCGCCGTTGGTCGATGTTTTTTCGGCATTCACCAGCGAGGTGAAGCTTGCGCAATGGTTGCCGCCCGAGGGCGCGACCGGCGAATTCGAGCATGTCGATTTGCGCGCGGGTGGCGGCTTTCTGATGCGGCTGACGTTTGACGATGCCGACGTCGAAACCAAGAGCGACGACGACAGCGATGTCGTCGAGGTCTATATTCCGACGCTCGACGACGGTCGCCTGATCGTGTGGGAGGTCGAATTCGTCTCCGACGACCCGCGCTTTTCCGGGACGATGGCGATGCACTGGTATCTGTCGCGGCAAGGCGGCGGTACGCTGGTGACAATCGACGCGCATCATGTGCCGCCGGGGATTTCGGCGAAGGATCATGAGGCGGGGTTGAAATCGTCGTTGGCGAATCTGGCGAGGGTGGTGGAAGAATAGCCGTCGCCGCGTTGTAGCCCAGATACCCCGTGGCAAAGAGCGCGTAGAGCGGTTCAGGAATCCCGGCGAGATAGGCATTCATCCCCTCGGCAATGTCCTTCGCCATCTCGGGCCGCGCCGCAGCGATCAGGCCCATCGGGATGGCCCACAGCAGTAGCGCGTACATGACATAGAGGAAGCTCGGCCGTGCGCGGCTGGTCCAAGGGTCGACGCTGTTCGCTTCGGCGACGATCGCGGTCATCCGGGTGCGGATCGCTTCCATATCTTGGCTGCCCTCCATCTTGACCAGTTCGAGCTTGGCGCCGTCGCGTGCTTCGGGGTCGGGGATGATCTTGTCGACCAGCTTGGCGATGGGCCCAATCAGGCCTTCGATGATGCTCATGGTTGGATGTCCTTTTATCGGAAGTTGTCAAAGTTTATGATCGGTCGAGGCCTGTGAACGGCGTTCATTGCGGGCCGATCCGGTTGGCGAGCCAGCCGTAAAGAAACGCCTCCTGGCTGGGGCGGCGTTCGGCGAGTGCGATGCAGCGTCCGCCCTGCAGCGCCTCCGTCGCGCGCAGCAGTACCGTTTCGCCGCCTTCGCCGCGCGCTTTCAGAAAGCCGTAGAGCGCCGCAAACGTGCGCGGGCCGATGTCGCGGTCGACGGCAATGTCGGGATAGTCGCGCGCGGTACGGCTGAGGGCATTGAGCGCACGCTGGAGGAAGCCGACGGCGGTGCTGGTGCCCATGTTGACGCCAGTGTCGAACAATTCGGCGGCGATTTGCGGGGCACGCAATGCAATCTTGTCGAAGCCGGGGCGGAGCCAGTAAATCTGGCGATAGATTTCTACGGCGGTGGTGCGCGGCAGGTCGCGCATGGCGCCATGATAACCCTGCCCGCGGGGAACCGCTTCGGTGATTCCCCAGCAAGTCGCGCCGCCGCAGTCTGCGGGGCGGTTTACATATTGGCCTTCGCGGTCGATTACGGCATCGATAAGCGCGTCGGCTTCGATGGGCGCGCAATCGGATATAGACATGTGTCGCTCATGTGGTTGGTTTAACGAATAAAACGAACCATATTGGAGTATTGTAGGAAAGACTTTTCTCCATGCGCGCTTTGCAGGTCACCGAATTGTTGCCCGATCATGCAGGAGCCGCGCTGGCGGATGTGCCGGTGCCGCAGCCCGGACCGGGCGAGGTGCGGGTGCGGGTGCGCGCGGCAGCGGTGAATTTCCCCGACCTGCTGATGACGCGCGGTGATTATCAGTTCAAGCCCGACCTGCCGTTTGTTTCGGGGCTGGAGTTTGCCGGTGAGGTCGATGCGCTGGGCGAAAGGGTCTCCGATTGGCAGGTCGGCGACGCGGTCGTCGGCGGCAACCGTTTCGGCGCGATGGCCGAATATTGCGTCGCACCGACCGCGGCGCTGCGCGCGAAGCCCGAACGGCTAACGTGGGAGGAAGCGGCGGCCTATCCTGTCGCGTACCTCACCGCCTATGTCGCGTTGGTCCGCTGCGCGCGGGTCGAGCTGGGCGAGTGGGTGCTGGTGCATGGTTCGGCGGGGGGCGTCGGGCTGGCGGCCGTCGATCTAGCGAAAGCGCTCGGCGCGCGCGTGATCGCTGCGGCGAGTAGCGCCGACAAGCGCGATGCGATGGCGCGGCTCTATGCGCCCGATGCGGTGATCGACGGCGGGCCGGGCTTTCGTGATCGGGTGAAAGAACTCACCGATGGCGGCGGCGCCGATGTCATCTTCGACCCCGTCGGGGGCGATATATTCGACGAATCGACGCGCTGTATCGCGTTCGGCGGGCGCTTGCTGGTGATCGGCTTTGCGTCGGGGCGGATTCCCGAGGTGTCGGTGAACATGCCGCTGATCAAGGGCTTTTCGATCGTCGGGGTGCGTGCGGGCGAATATGGTCGCCGCTTTCCCGAGCGCGGCGCGGAGAATGTCGCGGCGATCGACGCGCTGGCGGCGGCGGGGACGATCCGCCCGCACATCCATGCCGCGCTCGACCTTGCCGACTGGCGCGAAGGCTTTGCGATGATCCAGCGGCGCGAGGTGGTGGGGAAGGTCGTTCTGCGCCCCTGACTATCGATCTTGTCTCGGGCATCATTGCCGCCGGACACCGCGCTGTGGCAAAAGCCGCGCCGGTCAACCTGTCAGGAGTTATCATGCGTTTCTTGTCGCTCGTGCTCGCCTATTCGGCGCTGGGTCTCGCTCCGGACGCCGCCGCACCCGGCGAAGCGCCCGTTGTCGATATCCACGTCCATCTGTGGAAGGGTGAAGAATCGCTGCGTGCCTATCGCGAACAGGCGAAGGCGGCGGGGCGGGCGGTCTCGGGCATCGGCGCGATGTGGTTTGGCGGTCCCAATCAGGCGCGTGCCGGCGACCCCGACCGCATTCGCGCGGGCAATGACGGGATCATCGCGCTGGCGGCGACGCACAAGGACATCATCCCGATCGCCACCGTTCACCCCTATGACGATGCCGCAGCGCTGGCGGAGGTCGAGCGCGTAGCCGCGCGCGGGGTCCAGCTGCTTAAGATACACCCGCACACCCAGCAATTCGACGCCGCCGACCCGCGCGTGCTGGCGCTCGTCCGCCGCGCGGGCGAGGTCGGGCTGATTGTCCTGATGGACAATGCCAGCATCGTCCCCGCCGACAATGAAAAGCTGTTCAACCTTGCGCTGGCGGCGCCGAGGACGCGCTTCATCTTCGCGCACATGGGCGCGTTGCAGTTCCGCTTCTGGAACATGCTGGCGCTGGCGCGGACGGCGGAAAATCTGTTCGGCGACAATGTCTATTTCGACATCAGCGCCAGCGTCGTCATCGCCGCCGATTCACCGATCGAGGAGGAGTTCATCTGGACGATGCGCAACGTTGGCACCGACAAGCTGCTGCTCGGTTCGGACTATCCGCAATTCTCGCTTGCCAAAACGCTCGACGCGTTCGCAAAGCTCGATCTCACCGATGCCGAGCGGGCACAGATCCGCGACGGTAACGCCCGAAGATTGCTCGGCCTCGACTGATCGCGCCGCCGGTCAGTCGCCGATAAAGCCGTTCAACCGTTCGCAGGCGGCGATCCAGTCGACCTTGAACTCCTGCACGACCTGCCCGGCGCCCATCGCCTCGTTCATCAGCCCGACCCCTTGGCCGACCCAATAGGTGGCGAGTGCCTTGGCGCCTTCGTGGCCGCCTTCGGACAATTTGTCGACCTTGCGTAGCGCCGGTTCGCTGACCAAAGATTGCAGCGGCATCGGCAGCGGCTTAGGCGCACCCTCGGCCTCCCAGGCGTCGGTCCACGGCGAGCGGAGCTGGCGCGAGGGCTTGCCAGTGCGGCTTTTCGAGCGCACCGTGTCGCGCGAGCTGGCGAGCAGCATCTTTTCCTTCACCACCGGATTGGTTTCAGCTTCAGCGGTGGTCAGCCACACCGATCCGGTCCAGGCGCCATGCGCGCCCATCGCCATTGCCGCGGCCATCTGGCGCCCGGTGACGATGCCGCCTGCGGCGAGGATTGGCGTCGTCGCGCCGACGGCTTCGACCGCTTCCGCGACTTCCGGAACCAGCACCATCGTTGCGACCTCGCCGCAGTGACCGCCCGCTTCGCCGCCCGCGACAACGAGGATGTCGACCCCGGCGCGGACCTGCGCCAACGCATGATCGCGGGTGCCGACGAGGGCAGCGACGGGGACGTTATGGCACTTGCCGAGTTCGAGCATCAGCGGCGGCGGGACGCCGAGCGCGTTGGCGATCAGCTTGATCGGGTGACGGAAAGCGACTTCAAGCAGCTTGGCCGCGCCGTCATCGGTCATATTTTCGCCGAGGCCGCCGCCGACAGCGGGCAGCGAGAGATTGCCGTCGTCGACTCCATGCTTCTCAAGCAGTCCGGCGACGAAGGCTTTGTGCTCGTCCGGGATCGTCGGCGGCGTGCTGCGGCTATCGCCTTTGCCGGCAAAACTGTTCGGGACGATCAGATCGACACCATAGGGCTTGCCGCCAACATGCGCGTCGATCCACGCGAGCTCCTCCTCAAGCCGTTCTGGCGGCAGCGAGGCGGCGCCGAAGACGCCCATGCCGCCCGCTTTCGACACCGCGACAACGACGTCGCGGCAGTGCGAGAAGGCGAGGAGGGGGAATTCGATATCGAGCATCGCGCAGATGGGTGATTGCATTAGGCCTCTCCGGATGTGGGCTAAGGTGCCACGTAGCGCGCATGTCAGCGTTAGTTTACGTAAACGTCAAGTTGATTTGCTGGGGCCGCCCATTATCGCAGTCTCATGACCCAATTGTCCCTGCCCGATTTCGACCTCGACGCCTTTGTTCGTGCCACGCTGGCCGAGGATTTGGGGGCGGGGGGCGATATTACGTCGATGGCAGTGATTCCCGCCGATGCGCGCTTTGGCGGGGTGATGGACAGCCGTGATGCGATCATTGTGGCGGGACTGCCGATCGCCGAAGCTTTCTTTCGCGCGCTGGATCCTGCCATAGAGATCGAGATCCTAGTCGAAGAAGGCGCCGAAGTGGCCGCGGGCAGCGATTTGATGCACCTGTCGGGCAATGCGCGCGCGATGCTGACCGCCGAACGTTCGGCGCTGAACACCGTGCAGCACCTGTCGGGAATCGCGACAATGACGCGGCAGTATGTCGATACGCTGGCAGGCACCGGCGCGACGCTGCTGGATACGCGCAAGACGATCCCCGGCCTGCGGGTGCTGGAGAAATATGCGACACGGATGGGCGGCGCGACAAATCACCGGATGGGATTGTGGGACGCGGCGATGATCAAGGACAATCATGTCGCTGTCGCCGGGTCGGTCGAAGAAGCGGTGCGCCGCGCGGTCGCGGCGGGGATCGGGTCGATCATTGTCGAGGTCGATCGGGTGGCGCAAGTCGAGCCCGCGCTTGCCGCCGGGGCGACGCACCTGTTGCTGGACAATATGACGCTGGATGAGCTGCGCGAATGTGTGGCGATCGTTGGCGGCAAGGTGCCGACCGAGGCGTCGGGCGGGGTGCAACTCGACACAATCGGCGCGATCGGCGCGACCGGGGTGACCTATGTGTCGGTCGGGCGGTTGACGCAGTCGGCGCCCGCGGCGGATGTCGGGCTTGATTTTGCGCTGGCATAACTTTGCAGCCTTGAGCTTGCTGCTCGCGCCCACTGCACCCCAGGCCCAGGCGCTCGCCTGCAAGATCCCCGATCGCATCCCGGAGCCGCGGCTCGAACAGCCCAAGCGCGGCGAGCCGGTGCGCAAGACCCCGACCACCGGCTATCTGTTAGCGATGAGCTGGTCGCCGCAGCATTGCGCCAATGTCCGGGGCCCCCGCGACGCGCGCGACCGGTTCCAGTGCGCGGGCGAGAATGGCCGCTTTGGCTGGGTGCTCCATGGGCTGTGGCCCGAAACCGACAGCCGCGACTATCCGCAATGGTGCCGCCCGGCCAGGATCGTGCCCCAGCCGGTGCTGCGCGAGCATCTGTGTATGACGCCGTCGGCGCAGCTGCTCCAGCACGAATGGGCCAAGCACGGCACTTGCATGAGCCCGCACCCGGCGGCCTATTTCCGCTCCGCCGAGATGCTGTTCCGCGCGGTGCGCTTTCCCGACATGGCGACGCTGGCCGCGAAACCGCAGACTGTGGGTAGCGTCCGCCGCGCCATTGCCGCGGCCAACAGGGGGGTAACCGCACCGATGGTCGCGGTGACGACCGATCGGCAGGGGTGGCTGAAGGAAGTGCGGCTGTGCCTTGGCCCGCGGATGCGGCCGCAGCGCTGCAAGCCGTTTCAGGTCGGCGCGCGCGATGTGCGGACAGTGCGGGTGCGGCCGATGTTGAAAGACTAATCCCTGTGCCGCTTTGAGACGCTGCATCCGTTAACGATCTTTTAACCTTACCAAGTCGTTAAGACCGGTTTAGCTTGCCGGGTATGGACTCGGATCACATCGATATTCGCCGCCGGATTCAGGCGCATAGCGCCCGCCAGCTGACCATAGCGCGGCTGCGCGCACCCGCGGACTGGCAGGGCGAATTGCGGCAGGCGCTGGCGGCGCACCGCGAGCCGGTGTCGATCTTTGCGGGCAGCGATCTGAAGCTGTTTTTGCAGAGCTTTGCGGTGTTCTTTACCGCTACGATGGTGTTTTTGATCTGAAGCGGGACTTCGACCAACGATAGCCGTCGCCCCCGCGAAGCTGAATCTAGCGCAATCCCGGCCTCAATCACACGCCCGGTGCAGCTTCACCGCCAGCCAGGCGCTGATCAGGCACATCACCGCGCTCATCAGCAGCTGGTCGACGACGCCGATGCCGGCGAAGCCCAGCCCGATGGCGAGGAGCGAACCCGCCACCATCGCGCCCGAATTGACGATATTGTTGGCGGCGACGGTGCGCGCGGTTTGGTCCTTGGGGACGGTGGTGGTCAGAAAGGCGTAGAGCGGAACTACGAACATGCCGCCGCTGATCGCGATACCGAGCAGGGCGGTTAGCAGCGGGATGACGTCGGCGTGGCCGAGGAACCCGGCGATGCCGTACATCGCGCCGGACGGATCATGCTCCCAGTTGCGGCACACCCAGTAAAAGGCGAGCACGAAGCCGCCCATCACAAGAACGCTGGCGGGGCTGTAGCGCGCCGACACCTGGCCCTTGAGCAAGCGGTTCACAGCGACCGAGCCGATCGCGATGCCGATTGAAAAGACCGCAAGGAACAGGCTGGCGACGCTTTTATCTGCGTGGAGGATATTTTTCACCAACGGCGGGAACTGGATGAACAGCACCGCGCCGATCGTCCAGAAAAAGCTGATCGACAGGATCGCCAAAAACAGGCGCGGGATGTGCATCGTGCCGCGCACCAGCGTAATCGACGAGCGAATGATGTGCCAGTCGATGCCGGTTTCTGCATGTTCGGGCGGCGCGGGCGGCACTTGACGGCCCGTCCAATAGCCGACGGCGGCGACGAGAACGACGGCAAGCGCGGCCCATTCGACGTCGATGACCCCCGCCAATATCGTCCCGGCAAGGATCGCGATATAGGTACCCGCCTCGACCAACCCGGTTCCCGCGAGCACTTCGTCGCTTTTCAGATGTTGCGGCAGAATGGCATATTTGATCGGGCCGAAAAAGGTCGAATGAATCCCCATTGCGAACAGTGCGAGCATCATCAGTGGGATCGCGATCAGATGCACCGCAAAGCCCATCCAGGCGAGGATTAGTCCGGCGGCGCCGACGATCATGATCAGGATTTCGCAGAATTTGACGATGCGGATGATCCGCGCCTTGTCGCGCGTGTCGGCGAGCTGGCCCGAGAGCGCGGAGAGCAGAAAGAAAGGCAGGATAAACAGGCCCGTCGCGACCGCACTGAAGGCCGTTTCTGAAGCTTCGTCGTTAAACACGCCGTAAACGACGAACAAGACCATCGCGTTTTTGAACAGATTGTCGTTGAATGCGCCGAGCAGCTGGGTGACAAAAAGAGGCAGGAACCGGCGTTGCTTCAACAGCGCAAAGGAACCGGTCATGCGTGGTCCAATCTATTTAAGAATTCGTCGATAGCCATGCGATTTGCGGGCAATTTGGTTGTCGCCGGTGGGGCTTATCGGCTAGGGCTGACGCGGTCAAAGCCCATTTTGGAATGGACCGCCAGCGGGGATCATGCTCAGTCTTCCGAACATCCTGACATTGTCGCGCATTTTCGCGGTGCCCATTCTGCTGTTTCTGCTGTGGCCGGGGGTGGTCGAAGGATCGCACCAGCCCAAGCCGATCGATTATGCGCTGGCGTTCGGTCTGTACTGTCTAATGGGCATTACCGATTATTTTGACGGTTATGTGGCACGTTCGCGCGGGATCGTGTCCCGGCTGGGTGCCTTTCTGGATCCGATCGCCGACAAAATCATGATTGCGGCGGTGATCCTGCTGCTCGTCTTTACCCGCGACATCTCCGGCTATCACGTCATCGCGGCGCTAATGATTCTGCTGCGCGAGATTATCGTGTCGGGGCTGCGCGAGTTTCTCGCAACGTTGCAGGTGTCGATGCCGGTAACCCAGCTGGCGAAGTGGAAAACGACGTTTCAACTGCTTGCGTTCGGAGCGTTGATACTGGCCGGGGCGCTGCCCGCGATGGAGTGGGTCAAGATCGTCGGGCTGGCGTCGCTGTGGGGCGCCGCGGTGCTGACGCTGATCACCGGCTGGGATTATCTGCGCGTTGGCCTGAAGCATATGGACTAGCGCGATGGCGCTGACGATTTCCTATTTTGCCTGGGTGCGCGAGCGGATGGGGGTGGCTGAGGAGGTTGTCGAGCTGCCCGTCGAGGTTGCCGACCTGACCGCGCTGCTGGCGTGGCTGGCGGCGCGCGATGCGCGCGGCGCTTTGGCGTTTGCCGAGCCTCAGCGGATTCGCGTCGCGATCGATGGCGTGATGATGAGACCGGGGGCGCCACTGGCCGGAGCGCGCGAAGTGGCGCTGTTCCCGCCGGTGACGGGCGGATGATCCGCGTGGCGGTGCAGGCGGCGGCGATCGACGTCGGCGCCGAACTCGACCTGCATGATGCGGGGGGGCATGGCGCGAGTGCCAGCTTTATCGGGCGGGTGCGCGGCGATGGCGGGCTGGTCGAGCTGTTCCTGGAGCATCATCCGGTGATGACCGAAGCGGGACTGGGCGATCTGGCGCATGCCGCCTCTGACCGGTGGAAGCTGGCGGCGCTGACGCTGATTCACAGGGTGGGGGCGATGGCGCCAGCCGACACAATTGTGCTCGTGCTCGCGAGCAGCCCGCACCGCAGCGAGGCGCTGGCGGCGTGCGAGTTTCTGATCGACCGGCTGAAGACCGACGTGATGCTGTGGAAGCGCGAGACGTTTGGCGATGGGCGCGTCGCTTGGGTCGAGGCGCGGGCGGGGGATGAGGTGCGCGCGGAGCGTTGGGACCAAATACCAGCGTCATCCCGGACTTGATCCGGGATCCATAGCCGCGGCACCGCATGAACCACGGATCAAGTCCGGGGTGATGACGATTGGAACTGGTAGACGCGGCTCTTTAATCCGCCCGATGTTTGCGGAAAATATCCGCCAGCATTTTGAACTCGTCGGCGCGCGGGCTGCCTTTGCGCCACACCAACGCAATCGTGCGCCAGTCATGGTCCGAATCGAGCGGGCGGGTGTCGATGTCGGTGTGGTCGAGGATGCCGGCCTCGATCGCCATTTGCGGCAGCATCGTGATGCCAAGGCCATTGTCGACCATCTGCACCAAAGTGTGCAGCGACGTCCCCATCATCCGCGCCCCGGCGCGCAATTCGGGGCGGTTGCACGCGGCGAGGGCGTGGTCCTTCAGGCAATGGCCGTCCTCGAGCATCAGCATCTGCGCTGGGTCGATCTGGTCGGCGCTGACCATCGCGGGCAGGTCTTCGGACTGATCGCCGGGGAAGGCAACGAACAGCGCATCGTCGAACAGCTCCTCGCTCTCGACGTCACCGCACGCGTAGGGGAGGGCGAGCAGGACGCAATCGACAGTGCCGTGGTGGAGCGATTCGCATGCCTGCGCGCTGGGTTCTTCGCGTAGGAACAGTTTCAGCGCCGGGCGCTCCTTGCGGAGCAGGCGGAGCATGCCGGGGAGCAGGAAGGGCGCGATGGTTGGGATGACGCTCATCCGCAGGTCGCCGACCAGCGGTGCCGCGGTGGCGGCGGCCATGTCGGCGAGTTCCTCGGCCTCGCGCAAAACCCGGTGCGCCTTTTCGACGATGGCATTGCCGAGCCCGGTGAAGCGGACAACGCGGCGGGTGCGCTCGACGAGGGTCGGCCCGAGCAGGGATTCCAGCTCGCGGATGCCCGCTGACAGCGTCGACTGGGTGACGTTACACGCGTCGGCGGCGCGGCCGAAATGGCCATGTTCGTGCAGCGCGACGAGATATTGCATCTGCTTGAGGGTCGGGAGGTAGTTCGACATTGATCGGATATAGCCATGAACCGGGTCGTTTTGAATGGTTTTGGCGATAATTATTCGTCGCCATAGTGGCGGCGATTGTTGTCGATTTCCGCGGTGCTGTGATAGCCAATGGAGTCGGACAAGGCGGAGGGGCGGAGGGCGATTTCCCGTTTTCTGATCGGCGGCGTGGCGAGTGCGCTACTGCTGACCGGCGGCCTGTTTATGTGGGCAGGCAATACGCAAATTGCCGCGGAGGGGGTGCTGCCCGATGCGCCGCCGGCTCTGGCCGCGATCCCGGTGGCGGGGGAGAATGCGCCGAAGCGTGGTCCGGCGCCGCCGGCGCTGCCCGCCTCGAAAGAGGCATCGCGCGAGGAACGGCGCTTCAACCGCTTCGACCGCGACCGCAACGAACGGATCAGTCGGGTCGAGCTGATGTCGTCGCGCACCGCAGCGTTTCGCAAGTTCGACAAGGAAGGTATTAATCTGTTGACGTTCGAGGAGTGCGCCGCAGCCACGGGCGAGCGGTTTGCGAGGCCGATGGTGATACGTCGGGCGATCTGACGCGCACGGAGTTTGCGACGACGGCGCCGAACCGGGTCGCAAAGTCGCAATTGCTAGACGGCGAGAAAAGCACGTCGCCCGCGCGGAGACGGGGGCCGCTGCGGTTTTACGCGGCGATGCTGAATATGACCTCCAGCGGCCCCCGCCTTCGCGGGGGCGACGTTTAGGCCGTCACACCCTCCGCTACCTTCACCCAATCCGCCAGGGCGGCACCCGCCCGCGCCGTATATCCCAGCTTGCGATCCTTCTTCCGCACATCCTCGGCCAGCGGCGGAAACAGCCCGAAGTTGACGTTCATCGGCTGGTAGCTCGCGGCATCCGCGCCACCAGTGATATGGCCGAGCAGCGCGCCGAGCGCCGTTTCGGGGGGCGGCGGGAGCAGGTCGCGGCCCCCGAGTTCGGCAGCGGCGAAGCGCGCGGCGATCAGGCCGATCGCGGCGCTTTCGACATAGCCCTCGCAGCCGGTGATCTGCCCCGCGAAGCGGATGTGCGGCGCTGATTTAAGGCGCAACTGCGCGTCGAGCAATTCGGGCGAGCGAATGAAGCTGTTGCGGTGGAGGCCGCCGAGGCGCGCGAATTCGGCCTTTTCGAGGCCGGGGATGGTACGGAACAGCTCGACCTGTGCGGCGTGCTTCAGCTTGGTCTGGAAACCGACCATGTTCCACAGCGTGCCGAGCGCATTGTCTTGGCGCAGCTGGACCACCGCATAGGGCCAGCGCCCGGTGCGCGGATTGTCGAGGCCGACGCCTTTCATCGGGCCGAAGCGCAAGGTTTCGGGACCGCGCTCGGCCATCACTTCGATCGGCATGCAGCCTTCGAAATAGGGGGTGTTGGTTTCCCATTCCTTGAACTCGGTCTTGTCGCCGTCGACCAGCCCCTGAACGAAGGCGTGATATTGATCCTTGTCCATCGGGCAGTTGATATAGTCCTTGCCGTCGCCGATCGGCCCGACCTTGTCCCAGCGGCTCGCCATCCACGCGATGTCCATGTCGATGCTGTCGCGATAGACGATGGGCGCGATGGCATCGAAAAAGGCGAGCGCATCCTTGCCGGTCGCGCTGCCGATGCTGTCGGCGAGGCTGGCGGCGGTGAGTGGGCCGGTGGCGACGATGGTAAGCCCTTCGGTCGGCAGCATGTCGATGCGTTCGCGGACGATGGTAATGTTTGGATGGCTTTGGAGCGCGTTGGTGACTCCGCCGGAGAAGAGGTCACGGTCGACCGCGAGCGCCGAGCCGGCGGGTACCTTATGGACATCGGCCTCGCGCATGATGATCGAGCCGAGCGTGCGCATCTCGCGGTGGAGCAGGCCGACGGCGTTGCTGTCGCCGTCGTCGCTGCGAAAGCTGTTGGAGCACACCATCTCGGCGAGCGCGTCGCCCTGATGCGCCGGGGTCATGTCGCCGCCGCCGCGCATTTCGGACAGGCGAACGCGGAAACCGGCTTCGGCGAGCTGCCAGGCGGCTTCGGATCCGGCGAGGCCGCCGCCGATGATGTGCACGTCGTATTGCGCCATTTACCCTATCCGTTGACTTGCGACCAATGTGCCGCGCAGTAGGCGGGTTGCGGACAAGATGCAAAGGGGCGACGATGAGTGGGGGACAGAGTTGGGATCGCGCGCGGTGGCTGTGGTGGGCGGCGCTGGCCGGTGGTATCAGCTATTTCGTTGCGGTGTATATGCGGCTCGACGGGCCGGCGATCTGGGCGTGGAAGGCGGCAGGGGTCGGGCTACTCGCGGTCTGGGCCGCGGCGAACGCGCGGAGCAGCGATGGCAAGCTGATCGCGGCAGCGCTGGCGTTCGGGGCGCTGGGCGATTGGTTGCTCGATTCGGTCGGAATGCTGGCGGGGGCGACGGCTTTCGCGACTGGGCATCTGATCGCGATCATATTGTATCTGCGCAATCGGCGGCCCAGCCTGACGTCGTCGCAGAAATTGCTGGCGTGGGTGCTGGTACCGCTGGCGTTGCTGATCGCATGGGGGCTGACGCACGAGGCGGAGGCAGCGCTGATGGGCGCGGCGATTGCCTATACTGGCGGGGTCGCGATCATGGCAGCGACGGCGTGGATCAGCCGCTTCCCGCGCTATCGCACCGGGATTGGCGCGATGGCGTTTCTGGCCAGCGACCTGTTCATCTTTGCGGGGGAGGGCGGGACGCTTAGCAAGGACGTCACCTTGTTGCTCGTGTGGCCGCTGTATTTCGGCGGCCAGGCGCTGATTGCGTGGGGGGTGGTGAATATATTGTCGCGGGAGGCGACCCGCAGTTGATCCTCCCTGTCGCGGAGCGATGGGGAGGGGACCGCCGCCGGAGGCAGCGGTGGAGGGGCGGCGACGTTGCGCCATGGCCCCTCCGTCAGCGCTTCGCGCTGCCACCTCCCCATGGTTTCGCCACAGGGAGGATTATGTGGCCCCCTTCCACGCCGCAATCGTCGTGCGGTGGAGCAGGCGGTCGTGGCCGTCGTAGCCGCCGGTGGCGCGGTGAAGGAGCGAGCGGTTGTCCCACAGGATCAGCATGCCTGGTTCCCAGACATGGCTGTAGCGAAATTCCTCGCGCCCCTGCCATTGCAGCAATTCATACAACAGCGGCAGCGCTTCGGCATCGTCCATGCCCTCGATGCCCATTATGTAACCCGCGCAGCCGAACAGCCCGTCGCGGCCAGTTTCGGGGTGGCGGCGGATGAAGGGGTGCAACTGCGTCGCCAGCGCTTCGTCGCCCGAGCGGATGTCCATGCTGCGATCCTTGTCGCCCGTGCCGTACATCCCCGACGGCGCATAGCCGCCGCGCGCGCTGTGGACCGCGCTCCGACCTTCGATTTTCGCGCGCAGCGCATCGGGCATCGCGTCAAGCGCCGCGTGCTGGTTCGAAAAATCGGTGTTGCCGCCGACGGGCGGGATGGTGATCCCGAACAGGCAGGTTCCGGCGGGTGGGCGCGCCTGAAAGCTCCAGTCGCTGTGCCAGTTTTCGGCAAATAAGGGCGAAGTTTCGTCGGCGCGGCGCTTGACCGCGATCACATGGTCGCGCCCGGGGATCGGCTTGATGAAGGGATCGTCGCCGAAGCCGCCGCAATATTGGGTGAAACGCTCCAGATCATCGTCGTCCATCTTCTGATCGGGGAAGGCGAGAACATGATGGTCGAGCCATGCGGCGCGGATTTCGGCGACGCTGTCGGGGGCGAGCGGCCGGGTCAGATCGACGCCGGTGATGCGGGCGCCGCAGGACTGGCCGCTGGGAGTGATGGTCAGGGTCATGCCGCGATGCTGCGCCGATTGGGGCGCGGGGTCAATTCCCGCGCAATCCGCCCGCTTGCGCCGGTGGGGACATCAAGCTAGGAGGCGCGCACTCGCATGGACCCGGTGCAAATCCGGGTGGCTATTCCGGCCGCCGATCCGCCGGACGACATCACACATGAAATCCTGTTCGCGCCCGAGCTGGCGCCATGTGCCTTGTTGTGGAATTCCAATGTCTGTTTCCTTGTCTTCCTATCGCCAGCAGTGGTTCACCGACAGCGCGTCGCTGCGCCGCGAAATTCTGGCCGGGATCGTTGTCGCGATGGCGCTGATCCCCGAAGCGATCGGGTTTTCGATCATCGCCGGCGTCGACCCGCGCGTCGGGCTGTACGCCTCGGTCGCGATCGCGATGGTCGTTGCCGTTACCGGCGGCCGGACGGGCATGATCTCTGCCGCCACCGCCGCGGTTGCGGTGCTGGTGATCCCGCTGGTGCGCGATCATGGCGTCGAATATCTGTTCGCGGCAACGATCCTGATGGGGTTGATCCAGATCGTGGCAGGGCTGCTGCGGCTCGACCTGCTGATGCAGTTCGTCTCGCGGTCGGTCATCACCGGTTTCGTCAACGCGCTGGCGATCCTGATCTTCATGGCGCAGCTGCCTCAACTGATTAACGTCGGCTGGGAAACCTATGCGATGGTCGCGGGCGGGCTGGCGATCATCTATCTATTGCCGCGCCTGACCAAAGCGGTCCCTTCTCCGCTGATTGCGATCCTGACGCTGTCGGCGATCAGCATCGGGTTCGGCCTGCCGGTCAATACCGTGGGCGACATGGGCAAATTGCCCGAGGGTCTGCCGACTTTCGCCTTACCGAATGTGCCGCTGACGTGGGCAACGCTTCAGATCATCCTGCCCTATTCGCTCACCATGTCGGCGGTCGGGCTGCTCGAAAGCCTGCTCACCGCACAGATCGTCGACGACATGACCGATACCGACAGCGACAAACAGCGCGAATGCGCGGGACAGGGCGGGGCGAATATCGTTGCGGCCTTTTTTGGCGGCATGGGCGGCTGCGCGATGATCGGCCAGTCGGTGATCAACGTGACGTCGGGCGGCCGCGGGCGCCTGTCGACCTTTACCGCGGGGGCGTTCCTGTTGTTCCTGCTGGCGGTGCTCGGTCCGTTCGTCGGGCAGGTGCCGATGCCCGCGTTGGTCGCAGTGATGATCATGGTATCTATCGGGACGTTCAGCTGGAATTCGATCGGCAATTTGCGCCGCCATCCGCCGACATCGTCGATCGTCATGCTGACGACGGTGATCGTGGTGGTGGCGACGCATGACCTGTCGCAGGGAGTCTTGGCCGGCGTGCTGCTGTCGGGGGTGTTCTTCGCCGGCAAAGTGCGGCGGATGTTCGCGGTCGAGCGCGAGGTATCCGCCGACGGCCGCACCGCAACGTACCGCGTCACCGGGCAAATCTTCTTCGCCTCGGTCGATCGCTTTACGCGCGCGTTTCAGACCGAAAACGAGGTTGGCCATGTGCTGATCGACGTGTCAGCGGCGCATTTCTGGGATATTTCGGGCGTCGGGGCGCTCGACAAGATCGTCGCCAAGCTGCGGCGCGAGGGACGGAACGTGGAGGTCGTGGGCTATAATCGCGCCAGCGCCGACATCATCGACAAATTCGCGCTGCACGACAAAACCGGGGTGGAGATCGGGATGGTGCCGCATTGAGCGCAGGCCGGGCGGATGATCGATATAGACGCCGCCATGTTTTTTCCTCATCCTGGCACCAGCATGCTTCTATTGTGCGAGGCGAAGGAATCCCGATGAAGACCCTGATGAAAATTGCGATGGCGCTTGGCCTTTGCCTGTCGATGACCGCGATTCCCGCGTCGAGCATCGCCGCTCTGCAACAGGGAGCGAAGGCGCCCGATTTCACGCTGAACGCCGCGCAGGGTGGCAAGCCGTTCAGCCTGTCGCTGAAGCAAGTGCTGCGGAAGGGGCCGGTCGTGCTCTACTTCTTTCCCGCCGCCTTCACCCCAGGCTGCACGATGGAAGCGCATCTCTTCGCCGAAGCGAGCGATGATTTCAACAAGCTGGGTGCGCGCGTTGTCGGCGTGACGGCGGGTAATATCGAACGCGTCGCTGAATTTTCGAAATCGGAATGCCGCGACAAGTTCGCCGTTGCAGCCGATCCCGGCGCAAAGGTTGCGGCGAAATATGACACCGCCATCCGGCGTCCCGGCCAGCCCGCGATTTCCAGCCGGACGTCTTTCGTTATTGCCCCGAACGGAAGCATATTGCTGAGCTACACCGACAGCAAGCCGCAGGCGCATGTCGAAAAGACGATGGCGGCGGTGCGGGCGTGGAAGGCGCGGCAGCGCTGACCGGATCGCGGGCCTCGACTGCCCGCGATCATCCCATAAGTTACTTCGGCCGCCCGCCAAACCCCGCGGCCGTCCGCAGCTCTTCCGCATCCATCACATAACCATCGCTGACCACCGTCACGACGCGGCGAAGGGCGCCGAGGTCGGTGGAGGGGTCGCCGTCGACCAGCACCATGTCGGCCTCCTTGCCGACCGCGATCGAGCCGGTGCGCTTGTCGGCGCCGACGACGCGGGCAGGGATGATCGTCGCGCTCTGGAGCGCCTCGGCGGCCGTGAACCCGGCCTGCTGGTAGATTTCGAGTTCGCGGACAAGCTCGATCCCCCAGCCGTCGGTCCCCGCAACGATCGGCACGCCCGCCTTGTGCAGCAGGCCGACGAGTTCGACCATCTTAGCATAGCTTTTGCGATAATCGTCGCGCGTCAGCCATTCGATGAGCGGATAGCCCCCGGCGGTGAACACCGAGCGTTCGATGACGGGTGAAATGATGCCCATATAGGGCGCGTAAGCCGGGTGCGGTTTGCCGCCGTCCTGCGTCAACATGCCTTCGAAAATGACGATCGTCGGGTCGACCAGCGTCTTGCGCTTGGCAAGGTCGGCGATGAAGCCCGCCATCAGGGGGGCGTCCAGATCGACGTCCTTGAAATAGCGCGCCGGGCCTTCCATCCGCTGGCGCGTGTTTGCCCGGTCGATCACGTCGCGCGGCATCGATTCCATCACGACAAAATTGAGGTGGGTGAGCTCGTCATAGCCCGCGGCGACGGCTTCGCTGGGCTTCATCGTCGCAGGGACGTGACCATGGACGTGCAGGCCGAGCCGGTGCGCTTCGGCGGCGGCAGGCGCGATCCAAGCCGGATTCATCGAGGTGTAGAATTTGACTCCCCACAGTCCGGCGTCCTTGATGCGCCGCACCGCAGCGATCGCTTCTGCCTCGCTGCTGACTACTTCGGCGCCCTGCGCCGCCAGCGGATCCTTCTTGTCGACGATCGCCGAAATGAAGGGCTCTCCCATCAGCAAGCTGCCGTTGGCGCGGCGTTTGGTGGCATCGACGGCGCGGTCGAAGGTCGTGCCGGGGCTGCGGAAGCTGGTGATGCCGTTCGCCACGTTCGACAGCACGCTCCAATCGTCGCCGATGTGGAGGTGGCTGTCCCAGATGCCGGGGACCAGCGTCTTGCCAGCGCCATCAATGACCTGTGCGCCCGACGGCGCGGTCAGCGATCCGGCGGCGCCAATGGCGGCGATCTTGCCATCGCGGGCAAGCACGGCGCGGTTCGCCAGGAACGTGCCATTGTCGGCGTCGAACAGTTGGACATTGTCGAACAGCACCGGGGCTTTCGCGGCGGGCGACAGGAAGCGTTTGGCGACACCGGCAACTGCCGCGGCGGTCGCGGCTTCCTGTGCATCGCGAAGCTGCTTCAGCGCGCCCTCATAGCCCGCGGGGATCACCGAAATGAAGCTGATGTCGGCGAAATAGCGCTTATTTTCATCGAGCCAGACAGGGTAGGGCGAGGGGAGGATGCCGCTGACGAAGGCGAGCTGGACCTTCCTTGGGCCGGCCGGTCCCTGGATCGTCTGCATCGCGTCGAAGGTCATCCGGCCCTTGCCGCTCGGCAGGAAATCGAGCCCTTCGTCGCCTGCGGCGGCGAGCGCGTTAATCAGCGGCGCGTTGGCGATGCCGACGCCGCCCGCCGGAATATACCAGCCGCCCGCGGCGGCTTCACCAGCGTCGGTCGCCGTTTTCCACGTCGCGCGGCCGTTGGCGACGCGATAATCCTCGGCGGCGTCACCCGACATGGTGACGCCGCGCACCGTAGTTGCGGCGATGGTGCCGCCGGGCGCAAAGGTCGTTACCTGATCCATTTCGGTGATCCAGCCGCGCAGTTCCTGCGACCAGCGATAGGCAGTGCGGCCATCGGAGAGCTGCCATTGCCACTGACTACCATGCTGGCCGGCCTCGGACACGACGACATAGCGGACCGCGTCGGCGGGCGGCTTGAGCAGTTCTTCCTTGGCGACAGGTTCGGATTGCGCGACCGAGGCCGCGGTTTCATGCGCATAGGCGGGAAGAACGGCGGCCGAAGCCAGCAGGGCGGCGGTCAGGATCAGGCGCATTGTCGATTTCCCCCAGTGCGTTGTGCAATGGCCGACAGTGGTAGGCTCACGGGGGCGGGCGAAGCAAGAACCGACCGACGGCGAACAGCGATCGATGAATGGCGACCGTCGCCCCCGCAAAGCAGGTCAACGATCGTCAGTCACGCTTTAGTAGGCCGATCACCGCCGTGATCGGCAATTCCGCATAGAGATGCGGGAACAGCTCGCCGCCGCGCGCTTCTTCCCAGCGGATCGCGTCGCCGAGTCCGATCAAATCCACCTCGGCGATCATCAGGTCGGTTTGCCCGGCGAAATGCCTGGCGATCGTCCCTTCGAGCTGCTCGGCGGTCGACAGGTGGATATAGCCGTCGGCGATATCCACCGGGGCGCCGCGGAACACACGCTCGCGCTCGAAATCGACCCATTGTTGATGGGTCAATATCTTAAAAGCGGTGGTCGCGGTCATTCGGCGGGGCTGTCGGGTGCGGGTTCGGGGATTTCAGCTTCGGTGTCGATACCCTCGGCTTCGACTTCTTCGCTTTCCTCGATCAGTGCTGCCGAAACGACATGCTCGTTGTTCGACACGTCGAACAGGCGCACGCCTGCAGTGCCGCGGCCGATGACGCGCATCGAATCGAGACCCATGCGGATCAGCTTTGCCTGATTGGTGACCAGCATCAGCTGGTGCGCCTTGGTCGCGGGGAAGCTGGCGACTACCAGGCCGTTGCGCGCGATGTTGTCGATGTTGGTGATCCCCTGACCCCCACGACCGGTGCGGCGATATTCATAGGCCGACGACAATTTGCCAAAGCCGTTGGCGCAGACGGTCAGGATGAACTGTTCGCGCGCGGCGAGCTCTTCCATGCGGTCGGCGGGCAGCGTCGGTTCGTTCTCATTATCCTTCCACGGCGCGGCGCGCAGATAGGCCTCGCGTTCGTCGCCGGTGGTGCCGACGCGGTGGAGGATCGACAGCGAGATGACTTCGTCACCCGCGGCGAGGCGCATGCCGCGCACGCCGGTCGAATTGCGGCTCTGAAATTCGCGGACATCGTCGCCGGCAAAGCGGATCGCCTTGCCCTGCCGTGTCGCGAGCAGGACATCGTCGCTTTCGTCGAGCAGCGCGACGCCGATCAGGCGGTCGTCCTCATCCTCGCCCTCGAACTTCATGGCGATCTTGCCGTTCGACGGCACGTTGGTGAAGGCGTCCATGCTGTTGCGGCGCACGCTGCCCTTGGCGGTGGCGAACATGACGTGGAGTTTGCTCCATTCGGTCTCGTCTTCGGGCAGCGGCAGCACGGTCGAGATCGTCTCGTCTTTGCCCAGCGGCAACAGATTGACCATCGGGCGGCCGCGCGTCGCAGGACCGCCTTCGGGCAGGCGCCACACTTTCATGCGATACACTTTGCCGAGGGTCGAAAAGAACAGCACTGGTGTGTGCGTCGAGGTGACGAACATTTCGGTGACGACATCCTCGTCCTTCGTCGCCATGCCAGCGCGGCCCTTGCCGCCGCGCCTTTGCGCCCGGAACGTATCAAGCGTGGTGCGCTTGATATAGCCGTCCATGGTGACCGTCACGACCATGTCTTCGCGCTCGATCAGATCTTCGTCGTCGATGCCGTCGGCAGCGGGGGCTAGCTGGGTGCGGCGCGGTTTGGCGAATTCGTCACGCACCGCGATCAGCTCTTCGCGCATGACGGCGATGAGCTTCTCGCGATTGGCGAGGATGCTCAGCAGCTCCTCAATCTCATCTGCCAGCTCTTTCAGTTCCTTGCCGATTTCGTCGCGGCCGAGCGCGGTCAAGCGATGGAGGCGGAGGTCGAGGATGGCCTTGACCTGCACTTCGGAGAGGCGATAGCTCGAGCTGGCATCGAGCTCGCCATCGATTGCTTCGACCAGACGGATATAGGGCGCGATGTCGCCAATCGGCCACTCGCGCGTCAGCAGCGCTTCGCGTGCCGCCGCAGGGCTGGACGAACCGCGGATGATTCGGACGACTTCGTCGAGATTGCTGACCGCAACGACGAGGCCGAGCAAGATGTGGGCGCGGTCGCGCGCCTTGTTCAGCTCGAACTTGCAGCGGCGAGTAATCACTTCCTCGCGGAAGTCGATGAACGCCGACAGGATCGTCTTGAGCCCCATCATTTCGGGGCGGCCTCCGCGGATCGCGAGCATGTTGGCAGGGAAGCTCGACTGCGCCGGGGTGTGGCGCCAAAGCTGGTTGAGTACGACCTCAGCGGTCGCGTCGCGCTTCAGTTCGATCACGACGCGGACGCCTTCGCGGTTCGATTCGTCGCGGATGTCGGAGACGCCCTCGATGCGCTTGTCGCGCGCCGCTTCGGCGATCTTCTCGACCAGTCCCGACTTGCCGACCTGAAACGGAATCGAGGTCAAAACAATCGACAGCCGGTCGTTCCTACCTTCCTCGATGATGTGCGTCGCGCGCATCATCACCGATCCGCGGCCGGTGGCATAGGCATTGCGCGCGCCGCCCTGACCCAGCATCAGCGCGCCGGTCGGGAAATCAGGACCGGGGATGATCGCCATCAGTTCGTCGAGGGTGATTTCGGGATGGTCGATCGTTGCCAGCGTGGCGTTGATCACTTCGCCCAGGTTATGCGGCGGGATGTTGGTCGCCATACCGACGGCGATGCCGCCGGCGCCGTTGACGAGCAGATTGGGATAGCGTGCGGGCAGGACGGTGGGTTCAGATTCCGAGCCGTCATAGTTGGGCTGGAAATCGACGGTGTCCTTGTCGAGATCGCCGAGCAGGGTGTTCGCGACCTTTGCGAGGCGCGATTCGGTGTAGCGCATCGCCGCCGGCGGATCGGGGTCCATCGAGCCGAAATTGCCCTGACCATCGACGAGCGGGACGCTCATCGACCAGTC
This sequence comes from Sphingopyxis bauzanensis, assembly GCF_002205675.1. Classification (GTDB taxonomy): domain Bacteria; phylum Pseudomonadota; class Alphaproteobacteria; order Sphingomonadales; family Sphingomonadaceae; genus Sphingopyxis; species Sphingopyxis bauzanensis. The sequence goes on from NZ_NISK01000003.1 coordinate 623,778, forward strand.
CTGCGTCATGCGCGCGAGTGCGTCGTAGATCGAGCTGTCGCCGTGCGGGTGATATTTACCCATGACGTCACCGACGATACGCGCCGATTTGCGATAGGGGCGGCCCGCGACATAGCCGCTTTCGAACGCCGAATAAAGGATGCGCCGGTGCACCGGCTTCAGGCCGTCGCGCACGTCGGGAAGCGCGCGGCTGACGATCACGCTCATCGCGTAATCGAGGTAGCTTGTCTTCATTTCGTCGACGATGTTGATCGGCGAAATGCCGTCCTCGGACGGCGGCGTCGGCGTATTTTCTTCGGTCAAGACCCGGCCTTTTTTCTGCTTTTCGGGAGGTGGCTTTTACCTAGCCGACGGTGGCAGGAAATGCCAGCGATTCGGTGGGTTTTCAGGGAATGATTTCGCTGCCGTCCCACGCGAAAATCCGCCCGGTTTCGGCGGGTGTCAGCGCGCCGAGGGTGCGTAGCAGATTCGCGGCGGCGGTGGGCGCGCTGGTCAGCTGTTCGGCGGACACGCCGCGCTGGAATGGTGCCGACAGATCGGTGTCGACGGTGCCGGGATGCAGCGCGACGACGATCGCATCGGGATTGCGCCTTGCCTCGACTATCGCGAAGCCGCGCACGAGCTGGTTCAGCGCGGCTTTCGAGGCGCGGTAGCTGTACCAGCCGCCACTGCGGTTATCCCCGATGCTGCCGACCCGCGCCGACAGCATGGCGAAGACGGTACGCTCGCGGCGCGGCAGCAGAGGCAGGAAATATTTGGCGATCAGCGCGGGGCCGATCGTGTTGACGGCAAAATTGCGCGCCATCCAGTCGGGGTCGATGTCGGCGAGCTTTCGTTCGGGCTGCCGTCCGTCGGCGTGGAGCAGGCCGGTGGCGACGAAGACCAGTCGCGGCGGCGGGCCGCTGTCGCGGACGAGCGCGGCGGCGGCTGCGACCGAGGCCTCGTCGGTGATGTCGACGCTGTGCGGCGCCGGCAACGAGCGTGCGAAACGGTGAATGATGTCATGGCGTCCGTCCGCTTGCAAAGCGTCAGCGAGCGCGGCGCCGATACCGCCCGAAGCCCCGATGATGACTGCCGATCCATGCTCTGTCACCGCGGCGGCGTATCATGCGCCGTCACCGTGCGACAAGCGATGCTTGCCAAACCGGTTCGGCGCCATATGACGGTGAGCCGTGGCTTCTTACCATCATTGCGCCCGTCGATGGCCCTGATCGCGCTGATCGGCGCCAGCGAAGTCTTGCCCGACGGCGGGCTGCGCGCGCTCGTCACCGTGGCGGGCGAAACTCTGATCGAGCGGCAGGCGGCGCGGCTGGCCGATGTCGGGGTGACGCATATCGCGGTTGCCGTCGCGGCAGTGCCCGCCGACCTGCTGGCGACGTGCGACCGCATCCGACGTCGCGGCGTGAAAGTGACCCCGATACGCGTCGCCACCGACATGATGGGGCTGGTGCAGGAGGATGACCGGATCATCCTGGTCGCCGACGGGCTGCGCGCAGGCGGGACGCATTATGCCGCGATCGCCAAGCCCGGCGCGCCTGCGATCCTCGTCACCGGCGATACGCCGCTGACGCAGGGGTTCGAGCGGATCGACGCGACGCGGCGCTGGGGAGGGCTGGCGAGCATTGCCCAGCCGATGGTCGCCGAACTGGCGGCCATGCCGGGCGAATGGGACATGATGCTCACGCTGCTGCGGCTGGCGGTGCAATCGGGCGCGCGGCGGCTCTATTGCGAACCGGCACTGTTCGAGCAGGGCGAGATCGCGATCGTTACCGATCGTCCGACCGCCGCGCTGATCGAGCAATCGAGCCTGCAGCAGGTCGAATATGGGGGGATGGGGTTTGGGCGGTCGGCGATCATGATGCCGCTGATCCGGCTTTTCGGGCCGCTGCTGGTCAAGTCGCCGACGACAGCGCGGTACCTCCCCTATTTGACCGCCTTTCTGTGGTTGGCCGTTGCGGGAATGGCGGCGAGCGGGCTGGCCGCGGCGGGCGCGCTGGTCGCAATCCTTGGCGGACTGGGGCTGACCGCGATGCGTTTCCTGTCGGCGTTCCGCGCCGAAAGCGCGGCGCAGGACCGGGTGCGCGACGTCATTCGGACCTTTGCCTGGGTCTTGCTCGCGGTTTTTCCATGGATTGTTTCGCTGGCGGGGCCGGGGCATGAAATGCCGCTGTTTTCCGAAGCTGCGCTGGCGCCGTGCCTCGCCGCGACCATCCTGCTAGCACGGTCGTTGTACGAGGATTCAAGCGAGCGGCGGCGCTTCCACTGGCTGCTCCCCGATGCCGATCAGGCGTGGATCATGCTGGCGCCCGCGTTGCTGTTCGGCTTTGCGTCATTGATGTTCGCGATCCTGCCGCTGCTCGCGCTGCTCCAGATTTTGCTCTGGCTGCGGTTGGCGCGGCGCCCGGAAGCGCCGTAAAACAAAGCGCTTCAAGGTTTAGCGCGTATTAACGCCATCCTGCTATCCGCGATCGTGCATGACTGACTCCGTCTCCTCGTCCGGCACCGATCCGCTGTCTGCGCGTCTGCGCGAACTCGCGGACTATCTGTCGGCACCCGCCGCCGGGCGGCTGACCGAGGAGCAGCGTGCGCTGTCGCTGGGGATCGCGCGGCGGCTGGTTGCCGATGTCGCGGTGTGGCTGGACCTGGCGATCGACACCGATGGATTGTGGTTCGAATGGCTGCGCAAGGGAGTGCCGGGCGCCGAGCGGCTGGCGCACATCTGCTTCGCCCGCGCCGAGGAGCATCGCTGGCGCGAACAATCGGCGCAGCGCACGCCGCCGCCGCCGATCCTGGCCGACACTGGTGAGGCGAACAGCGAGGCGGCGGTGGACGCGCCAATGTCCGACATCGACCGCGCCTATCTGGCGTTGCAGATCGCCGATCGCCGTCGTTTCGACGCGCTAGGCCATCCGGCGCTGGCGATTGCCGACCTCGACGGCGAGGTGTTTCGCGGGTTGCTGCGCGACGTCGCGGCGTGGCGTCTGGCCGAGGTCAGCCAGTATCAGGCCCGCGCCGCCCAATTGGGCGACGCGGTGCGGCTTGCCACCGAGCGTCACGCCGCCGAGCGCGGCATGGCGGATGCGGGCGCAGCCTATCACAAGATTTTGGGCGCGGGCGTGTCCGAGGCCGCCGGGCAGGCGATCACGCGACACGACTGGCCGACGCTGATCGCGCTCGCCGCCGCGGCGCTCGGCAGCAGCTATGACGATATGGCGCTGACGCTGCTGACGGCGGAGACGGCGGCGCTGCCGTCGCTGCTCGCGCCGCTCCACCTCGATCGCACCGCGCTGGCGCCGCTCGAAGCGTCGCTGGCGATGCTGCCGTCGCGCGCAGTCGCCGACCATAGCGCGCGCAATTTTGGCGAAATGCTGGCGCCGGGGCGCGATACGCAATGAGCGAGCGCATCATCCGCGGCCGGATCGACCGGTCGGGTGCGCTGGTCAGCGCCGACGCGCCGCTGCTGCGACTGCAACAGCGCGCGGGGGCGGGGCTGGGCAAACCGCTGGCGCTGCCGCATCTGGCGCGGCTGGTGGCGCTGGCGCAGCGACTGCACCGTGACATCAGCCGACCGCTGCACACCGCCGACGATCATAGCGATATTCACGCGCTGGTGCGCATCATCCCCGACGCCGACGGTGCGAGCCTGGAGATAAGCGACTGGCGCACGCGGCCGGTGGCGCACCCGCAGATCCCGGCAATCGGCGATAATGTCGTGGTGCCGCATGGCTGGACGTGGGAGTGCGACCAGCAATTGCGGGTGGTGGCGCTGCGCGCGGCGCCCGATGCACCGCCGGTCCCCGCCAATTGGGAGGGGCGCTCGCTGTCGGAATTGTTCGAGCTGCAACCCGACGGCGATGGCCGCTTTCCGGTGCTGCGCGCGCTGGCGCGGCAATCGCGCTTCGACGGCCAGCATGTGCAGGCTGACGCGCCTGCCGGGCGGCTGGCGATGACCTTGTCGGGGGACGCGCTGTTCGACGCGGTCGGTGGATTTACCGGGTTTCGCGGATCGGCCGTCGTCGCCGATGACGTGGCGGCCGATCCGGTGCCCGCCGCGATGCTCGTCGATCCTGCTTTCGGATCGCTACCGCTCTCCGATCCGCAGTTCGGTCGGCGCATCGACGGCGCGCTGCGCGGTCCGCTCAGCCGCATCATCGCGACCGCCGAGACGATTTCAGGCCAGTTCGACGGCCCCATCCGCGCCGATTATGCGCGTTACGCGGGCGACATTGCCCACGCCGGACGACATTTATTGGGGCTGGTCGACGATCTGGCCGATTTGCAGAATATCGAGCGGCCGGGGTTCAAGGCGGCGGCCGACGAAATCGACCTCGGCGATCTGGCGCGCCGCGCGGTCGGGCTGCTCGGCATGAAGGCCGAAGAAAAGGGCATTCGTATCGACGCCCCGCGCACTGACGACAAGGCTCCCGCGACGGGCGAATTCCGCCGCGTGTTGCAGGTGCTGCTCAACCTGTTGGGCAATGCGATCCGCTATTCGCCCGACAATTCGCTGATCTGGATTCGCGTGAACCGCGAAGGTGACCGCGCGACGGTGACCGTCGCCGATCAGGGGCAGGGGATCGACGCCGATCAACAGGCCGTGGTGTTCGAGAAATTCGAGCGGCTGGGACGGACCGACAGCGGCGGATCGGGGCTGGGGCTATATATCGCGCGGCGATTGGCCCGAGCGATGGACGGTGATTTGACGGTGGATAGCGCGCCGGGACAGGGGGCGCGGTTTACGTTGAGCTTGCCGGCGCGGGACTAGAGAAGAGCCGTCCCCCCGCGAAGGCGGGAGCCGTAAGCACCGTGCTTCTGCCTTGCTGCGTAACCCGACAGCGGCCCCCGCCTTCGCGGGGGCGATGGTCCGTGTCTGTCGCAGGCAACACCCGGATAGACGAAAAGGGCCCGCAATCGCGGTCCCTTTTCCTCATTTCTTTGCAGCGTATTAGCGCTTGCCTACCGCCACATAATCGCGCGGTGCCGGGCCCGTGTACAGCTGGCGCGGGCGACCAATTTTCTGGGCAGGGTCGGAGATCATTTCGTTCCACTGCGCGACCCAGCCGACGGTGCGGGCGAGCGCGAAGAGGGCGGTGAACATTGTCGTCGGGAAACCGATCGCCGACAGGATGACGCCCGAATAGAAATCGACGTTCGGGAACAGCTTTTTCTCGACGAAATAGGGATCGCTGAGCGCCATTTCCTCAAGCTGCAGCGCGACTTCGAAGACCGGGTCGTTTACCTTGAGCGCCTCGAACACTTCGCGGACGGTTTTCTGCATTACCGTCGCGCGCGGATCGTAATTTTTATAGACGCGGTGGCCAAAACCCATCAGGCGGAACGGATCGTCCTTGTCCTTGGCGCGCGCGATATATTCGGGGATGCGTTCGGGGCGGCCGATTTCGCGCAGCATGTTGAGGGCCGCCTCGTTCGCGCCGCCATGCGCCGGACCCCACAGGCAGGCGATACCGGCGGCGATGCACGCAAACGGATTGGCGCCCGACGAACCGGCGAGGCGGACGGTCGAAGTCGACGCGTTCTGCTCATGATCGGCGTGGAGGATGAAGATGCGGTCGAGCGCGCGTTCGACGACCGAATTGACCTCATATTCCTCGGCCGGAACGCCAAAGGTCATGCGCAGGAAATTGCCGGTGTAGCTGAGCTTGTTATCAGGGTAGACGAATGGCTGGCCGACCGAATATTTATACGCCATCGCGGCGATCGTCGGCATTTTGGCGATCAGCCGGTGGCTGGCGATCATCCGCTGGTGCGGATCGTGGATCTCGGTCGAATCATGATAGAAAGCGCTGAGCGCGCCGACCACGCCGCACATGATCGCCATCGGGTGCGCGTCGCGGCGGAAGCCGCGATAGAAGGTCGCCAGCTGCTCGTGCAGCATCGTATGGCGGGTGATCGTATAGTCAAAGGTCGCCAGCTCGTCGGCGCTCGGCAATTCGCCGTTCAGCAGCAGATAGCAGACTTCCATGAAGCTGGAATGTTCGGCGAGGTCGCCGATCGCATAGCCGCGATGCAGCAACACGCCTTCGTCGCCGTCTATATAGGTGATCTGCGATTCGCAGCTCGCGGTCGAGGTGAAGCCCGGATCGTAGGTAAAGGCGCCCGTCTGGGCATAGAATTTGCGGATGTCGACGACGTCGGGACCGACGGTGCCCGACAATACCGGACTTTCGACAGTCTTGTCGCCCAGGGTGATTTTTGCGGGTTGATCGGTCATATATTTTTCCCTGTTATGACGGCGAGGAGAGAGCGTGGCTACGCCCCTGCCGGATAATGTTGCGCTGCGTCAAGTCGGGCCAGACTGACATCACGCCCGAGCAACAACAGCACGTCGAAAATCCCTGGGGAAACGGTCCGGCCGGTTAGGGCAGCGCGTAATGGCCCGGCCAATTTGCCGAGCCCCAGATCGGCGGCTTCGGCCTCGGCCCGTACGGCGGCGTCCAGCTCTTCTATCGTCCATTGGTTCAGCCCGCGCAGCCGCTGCGTCACGGCAGCCAGCAAGCCTTCCGGGGCGCCCTTTAGCACCTCGTCGGCCTTTTCGTCCACCGGCAACGGTTCGCTCTGGAACAGGAACATCGCGCCGTCGGCGATTTCCTCGAGCGTCTTGGCGCGCGGTTTGAGCGATTCCATCGCGCGGGTCAGCACGGCGCGCTCGTCGTCGTTCAGCGCGCGACCGACGAGCGTTTCGACGCGCGGCGCGACCAGCGTGACCAGCCGCGCATCGTCGGCTTCGCGCAGATAATGGCCGTTGAGATTCTCCAGCTTTTTGAAGTCGAAACGCGACGGCGAGCGCCCGACATGGGCAAGGTCGAACCATTCGGTTGCCTGCTCGCGGCTGATGATCTCGTCGTCGCCATGCCCCCAGCCGAGGCGGAGCAGATAATTGTTCACCGCTTCGGGGAGGTAGCCCATTTCGTCGCGGTAAGCATCGACGCCGAGCGCGCCATGGCGCTTCGACAGTTTGGCGCCGTCGGCGCCGTGGATCAGCGGCACATGCGCATAAACCGGCTCGCGCCAGTTCATTGACCGGATCAGGGCCAGCTGGCGGAAGGCGTTGTTGAGATGGTCGTCTCCGCGGATGACGTGGGTGACGCCCATGTCGTTGTCGTCGACGACGACGCTGAGCATATAGGTCGGGGTGCCGTCGCTGCGCAGTAGGACAAAATCGTCGAGTTCGGCGTTCTGGACGGTGACATCGCCCTGTACTTTGTCGGTAATCGTCGCGGCACCGTCTTGCGGCGCGCGAAGGCGCACGACGTGAGGGAGGGCGGGGTCGCCGTCGTCTCGGTCGCGCCAAGGGCTGCGGACGCGGAAGGGCAAGCGCTTTTCCTGCGCTTCGGCGCGCATCGCGGCGAGTTCGTCCTGGCTGAGGTAACAGCGATAAGCTTCGCCCTTCGCCAGCAGTTCGGCGGCGACCGCAGCGTGGCGGTCGGCGCGAGCGAACTGGAACACCGTCTCGCCATCCCAGTCGAGATCGAGCCATTGCATCCCGTCGATGATGGCGTCGATCGCTGCATCGGTGGAGCGCGCGCGGTCGGTATCTTCGATCCGCAGCAGGAATTTGCCGCCATGATGGCGCGCGAACAGCCAGTTGAACAGCGCGGTGCGCGCGCCGCCGATGTGCAGAAAACCGGTCGGCGAGGGGGCGAACCGCGTCACGACGTCGGCGCCCGTTGCTTCCGTGGCGGTCGCGGTCAAACTGGTTTCAATTTTGGTTGCCACCAAGGCCTCTTTCACTCAATTTGCCGCGCATCGCAGCGGCGATCGGGGAGCCCCTAGCATGGCGACAAGGCAGCTTCAAACGCCCAATGCGGTGCGCTGGGGAGGTCGCTGGCAGACGCTGGGTGATGCGATCGAGGAGCGACTGGAGGAAGACCGCTAGCGGATTGCGCTGTGGCCGCCGGTTACGTTCGGCGCAGGCACTGCTCTGTAGCTGGCTCTGCCGACCGTGATGCACTGGATCGGGGCGCTGCTGGCACTGAGCGCGTGAGCGTGGGCAGGGCCGCTGGCGGGCTGGCAGCGTCGGCTCGGGCGCTCGATCGTCATCGGCTGCGTCGACGTTGCGATAGGAATTCTGCTCATCTGCGGCCGCGCCTTGTAGGGTGCCCGCCCGGTGTTGGCGTAGCCAGTGACGACCGCTGGTTACCGCGCGAATGCGTCGAGCGCTGGATAACGATCGACCGGGAAAGTCTGGCCGAAACCCGCGGGTTGACGCTCTATCTGGGGGGTCGGCCCACGGCCGTCGCCACGCTGCGCGCGAGGGACGCGCATCCGTGGCGGCAGCCGCAGCAGCTTAGTGGTAACGACGAAGCAGTCCCGACAAACGCCCTTGCACGATGACGCGGTTGGCGGGGTAACGCTGCGGCTCATAGGCGCTGTTCGCGGGGTCGAGCCGGATCATCGGGCCTTCGCGGCGGAAATATTTGAGCGTCGCGTCCTGTCCATCGACGAGCGCGACGACGATGTCGCCCTCGCGCGCGGTGCTGGCTTTCTGGATTAGCGCATAATCGCCGTCGAAGATTCCGGCCTCCACCATCGAGTCTCCCGAAACTTCGAGCGCATAATGTTCCCCCGAGCCGAGCAGCGCGGCGGGAACCGAGAGGTGGTTGTGATCCTCGAACGCTTCGATCGGGACGCCTGCGGCGATCTTGCCGTGCAGCGGCACCTCGACGATGTCATTGGCGGCGATCGGGCGCATCGCGGGGGCGGGTTTGCGCAGCGAGACGATATTGTCACGATCGTTTCGCACGGGAGATTTGGCCGCTTCGGGCACCTTGATCACTTCGAGCGCGCGGGCGCGGTTGGGGAGCCGGCGGAGGAAACCCCGCTCTTCCAAGGCACTGATAAGGCGGTGAATTCCCGACTTGGATTTTAACCCCAACGCTTCCTTCATCTCCTCGAACGATGGCGAAATGCCGCTCGCGTCGAGCTTTAGCTGAATGAAGTGAAGCAGTTCATGCTGCTTGGCCGTCAACATTGTCATTCTCCGTCAGGACCAGAACCGGACATAATGAGAACGATAGTGGAACAGAGCGGGACTTGTCAAGCGATGACGATGTAGTCCGCCATGACGCCCGCATCGCGCGGCGGTGCGGCGATGTTGCGGATCAGCAGCGCGTTTGCCGCGGCGAGCGGCAGCGTCATGCCGCTGTCTTGCCTGATCAGCGGGGTCAGCCGGCCGTTTTCGATTCGCGCGCGCAGATAATCGCGGCGCCCGCCGCCGCCGTCCAAAGGGGTCGCGAGCGGCGCCCGGTGTATCGCGGGGAGCGGATGGCGCGCACCGGCGAGGTGGCGGACGAGTGGGAGCAGGAACAGGGTCGCGGTGACGAGCGCCGACGACGGGTTGCCGGGCAGGCCGAGCAGGATCGCATCGCCAATCGTTCCGGCGATCAGCGGCTTGCCCGGGCGCATCGCGATCTTCCAGAAATTGACGGTGCCGCCCGCGTCCTGCAGCGCACCGCGTACATGGTCGTGGTCACCGACCGAGGCGCCGCCGACGGTGACGACGACGTCGTGACGTCGCGCCAAATTCTTCAAAACCTTGGCCAAAATTGCGCGATCGTCGCGAACGTGGTGGGGCAGGCTGGCGGTGGCGGGTTCGCCCGCGAGCATAGCCGCCAGCATCGGGCTGTTGCTGTCGGGGATCTGCCCCGCGGTCAGCGCGCGTCCGGCTTGGACGAGTTCGTCGCCAGTGGTGAGGATGGCGACGCGCGGGCGGCGTCCGACCACAAGTTGCTCGGCGCCGCTCATCGCTGCGGCGGCGATCGCGCCGGGGTTCAGGCGGGTTCCCGTTGGGAGCAGACAATCGCCGGCGGCGAAGTCGCTCGCACGGGCGCGGATATGGCGGCCGCGCTTGGCGGGGCCGTCGCCGGTCAAGGTCAGCGCGGTGCCATCGGCGGCGACATCCTCCTGCACAATGACGGTGTCGGCGCCATCGGGGACGAGCGCCCCGGTGAAGATGCGCATCGCTTCGCCCGCGTTCACGCTGCGACCCGGCGCGGTCCCCGCGGCGCTTTCGCCGATAATGGTCCACGGGCCGGGCAGGTCGTCGAAGCGAATCGCATAGCCGTCCATCGCCGATAATGGCGCGGCGGGCTGGTCGCGCTGGGCGAAGATATTATCCAAGGTGTAGAGGCCAAAACATTCGAAAAAGGATATTTTCTCGGGCGACAGCGGGCCACGCAACGCCAGCAGCCGCGCCTGCGCCTCCTCGACCGGCAGCAGCGCGCTCATTGGGCGCGCCAGTCGCCCGAGCGGCCGCCGCTCTTTTCGAGCAAGCGGATGTCGCCGAGCACCATCGCGCGGTCCAGCGCCTTCGCCATGTCGTAAAGCGTGAGCAGCGCGACCGACGCCGCGGTCAACGCCTCCATCTCGACCCCGGTCTGGCCCTTGGTTTCCGCGGTAGCTGTGACAGTGATTCCATTGTATTCCCACGCAAAGTCCACGCCAACTTTGGTGAGCGCAAGCGGGTGGCAGAGCGGGATGAGATCGGCGGTGCGCTTGGCGGCCATGATTCCGGCGATGCGCGCGGTCGACAGCACGTCGCCCTTGGGCGCATTACCGTCGCGGATCGTTTCGAGGGCGTCGGTCGACATGGTGATCCGGCCGCTGGCGATGGCGCGGCGCTGGGTGGCAGGCTTGGCGCCAACATCGACCATATGCGCGGCGCCGGTCTGGTCGAGATGAGTCGGTTTGAGGGTCATTGCGGGAGCGAAGCAAGGTGGGGTGGGAAAGGCAAGGGCAGATGAGGGGCGTGGGGTTCAATGCGGGAATATGGTGCCTTGAAGCGACCGAAACTAGCAGTGCCCCTGCGCAGGCGAGAGCTGCTGCCGGTTTACGCAGCAGCGCAGGAGCAGGCGGCTAGCGACCGCCTGCGCGGCGACGGTTTTGTGGGTCCTGCTCGCCATTCAGGAGCTGACATCAGCCCCCGAGCAGCGCCTTCGTTGCCGCCGTGACGTCAGCTTGGCGCATCAGGCTTTCGCCGACGAGGAAGGTTTTTACGCCGCTGGCCGCGAGGCGCTGGCAGTCGGTGTGGGTGCCGATGCCGCTTTCGCCGACGAGCAGGGTGCCCGTGGGGACAAGTTTGGCGATACGTTCGGTGACGCCGAGGTCGGTTTCGAAAGTGCGCAAGTCGCGGTTGTTGACGCCGATCAGGCGCGATTGCAGCTGGGTCAGGGCGCGGTCGAGTTCGGCTTCGTCGTGAACCTCGACGAGCACGTCCATGCCGCGGTCGAGCGCCGCGGCCTCGATCTCTTGCATTGCGCCATTGTCCAGCGCGGCGACGATGATCAGGATCGCGTCGGCGCCAATCGCGCGCGCTTCGGCGACCTGCCAGGGGTCGATCATGAAATCCTTGCGCAGCGCGGGCAGCGGGCAGGCGTTGCGCGCGGCGATGAGATAATCCTCATGCCCCTGGAAATATGGGGCGTCGGTGAGCACCGAGAGGCAGGCGGCGCCGCCCGCAGTATAAGCGCGGGCATGGTCGTCGGGGTTGAAATCGTTACGAATCAATCCTTTGGAGGGCGATGCTTTCTTGATCTCGGCGATCAGGGCAAAGCCGCCTGCGTCGATTTTCGCCTGCAAGGCGGCGTGGAAGCCGCGCACCGGGCTGGCGTCGATCGCGTCGAGGTCGGTGAACGAGCGCAGCGCTCGGCGCGCGGCCACTTCTTCGGCTTTGGTGGCGAGGATCTGGGTCAGCTTGTTCATTTATAGGCGATCCAGCAGTTGAGGAGCGCGTGGGCGAGCCCTTTATCGATCGCTTCGGCGGCTTCCTCGACGCCTTCGGTCAGCGTTTCGGCGGCGCCCGCGATGACGAGCGCTTCGGCGGCGTTGTACAGGACCGCGTCGCGATAGGCGCCGGGGGCGCCCTCCAGCAGTTCGCGGAGCGCCTTGGCATTGTCGGCCGCATCACCGCCGCGAATGGCCTCGATCGGGTGGGTGGGCAGACCTGCGTCGGCGGCGTGGCTGCGCTGCATGAACACGCCCTCGGCGTTGACCACCGCGACCTCGTTGCCGCCCGCCAGTGACAGTTCGTCGATGCCTTCATCGCCCGAGACAACGCGCGAATGGTCGGTGCCGAGCCGGTGTAGCGCCTCGGCATATACGGGGACATAGCCGGGGCGCGCGATGCCGATCAGCTGGCGGGTGACGCGCGCGGGATTTGCGAGCGGGCCCATCAGGTTGAAGATGGTGCGGCGGGCGAGCTTCTGGCGGATCGGCTGGATGCGCTTCATCGCCGGATGGTGGTTGGCGGCAAAGAGGAAACAGATGCCGAGGTCGGCGAGGGTAGCTTCGGCGAGGCGCCCGGCGCGTTCCATGTCGAGCCCGAGGACTTCGAGGGTGTCGGCGGCGCCGGATTTTGAGGAAGCGGCACGATTTCCGTGCTTTGCGACGGGTACTTCGCACGCCGCAACGACAATCGCGACCGCGGTCGAGACGTTGAGCGTGTGGTGGCCGTCGCCGCCGGTGCCGCACACATCGATTGCGCCTTTGGGGGCATCGATGGGGATCAGCCGGTCGCGCAGCGCCTGCGCCGCGGCGGCGATTTCGACCATGGTTTCGCCGCGATCGGACAAAGCGGTGAGGAATTCGGCGATCTCGTCCTCGCTCGTACCCGCGTCGAGGATGTCGGCGAAGGCCTGCGCGGCCTCGTCATGACCCAGCAGATGCGCGGGGTCGGGCAGCAGGCCGAACCGGCTCATGCGGCTTGCCGCGCCAATACGGGCAGTCCGGCTACGCCCATGAAGTTGGCGAGCATCGCATGGCCATGTTCGGTCGCGATGCTTTCGGGGTGGAATTGCACCCCGTGGATCGGCAGGTCGACGTGACGGAGGCCCATCACCGCGCCGTCGTCACTCGTCGCGTTGATGATCAGGCAGTCGGGAATGTCGACAACCTCGAGGCTGTGATAGCGCGTCGCCTGAAATGGGGAGGGCAGGCCGGTGTAAAGGCCGGTGCCGTCGTGGCAGACGGGCGACGTCTTGCCGTGCATCAGGTGGCCGCGCTGGACTGTGCCGCCGAAATGTTGGCCGATCGCCTGATGACCGAGGCAGACGCCGAGCAACGGGCGCTGGGCAGCGGCGCAGGCGGCGACAAGGTCGAGGCTGATCCCGGCTTCATTCGGGGTGCAGGGGCCGGGCGAGATCAGGATGGCATCGGCGCCGGTCGCGAGTGCTTCAGCGGCGGTCAGCGCGTCGTTGCGTTCGACGCGTACGTCGGCGCCCAGCTCGATCAGGTAATGAACGAGGTTGAAGGTAAAGCTGTCGTAATTGTCGATGACGAGGATCATGGGGGTGGGCCGTAATGGGTGAAGGCGCGCGAGTGAAGCAATAAGTCCTTTTGTGCGGACGAAGCGGGATTTGCGGGTCGCGATCTTCCCCATGGCTTCGCCACAGGGAGGATTGGTTACTGCGCCATCAGCTTTGCCAGATCGTCCTTCCAGAACTTTGCCCAGGTGTGGGTGCTGTGGCCCTTGGTTTCAGGGCTGGCTGGGATGAGGATGAACGTCGTCGTTTTCATCCGCGATGCCGCCTTTTCGGTGATACCGTAGGCGGGCGGGTTGATGAAATCGTCGGCGCTGTTGATCCACAGGATCGGGACATTGATCTTTTCGAGGTCGGGCCACGGGTTGTATGTACGCGAGCTATCGAGCTGATAAATCAAGTCATTGGAGTCGTTGCGGCCATAGGTGCGGGCAAAGGCCTCGTCCTTGTATGTCTCGGCCGCGGCACGGGTTGGATATTGCAACTGGAGCGCATAAGGGTTGGCGCCTGCGATCAGCGTCAGCGAGGCGGCGGTGCGCAGGCCTGCGGCGGGCGGGGTGGTGTAATTGCCGTCCTGCCATAGCGGGTCGGCCTTGATCGCGTCGATGGTCAGCGTGCGCCATATGCGGTTCTGCCCCGCGATCTCGACCGGCAGGCAGGCAAAGGGCGCGAGCTTTTCCGCGAAACCGGGGCGGGTGGTGCCCCAGGCAAAGGCGTGCATGCAGCCCATCGACGTGCCGAGGATCAGCTTGAGTTTGTGGACGCCGAGCTTTTCGGTGAGCATCCAGTGCTGCGCGGCGACCATGTCGTCATAGTCATATTTTGGGAACGCCATCCGCATCCCGTCGCTGGGCTTGGACGAGCCGCCATGGCCGATGTTGTCGGGCAGGATGATGTAGTATTTCGCGGTGTCGAGCAGCTGACCTGGGCCGAACAGCTCGCTGGCAAATTGCGGCTGGAAGAATTGCTTGCCGGTGCCGCCGGTGCCGTGGAGGATCATCACGGCGTTGGTGACATGGCCCTTTTTGTCGCGCTGCGGTGTGCCGAGCGTCGTGTAGTGGATTTTGAGTTCGGGCAGTTTCTCGCCGGTGGTGAAAGTGAAATCCTTCAGGATCGCGTCGCCTTCGACAGCGCCTGCGGGGGTTTGGGCGTGGGCGGGAAGGCTGGTGAGCAGCAGGGCGAGCGGGGCGAGGATTTTGTGCATGGCGCGACGCTAACGCGCGCCAAGTTCAGGTCAAGCTATTGCCCATATCCCGGCGTTCCCGCCAGCCGTACCGCCTCGCGCGCAGCAGCGAAGAGGGCGCCCGCCTTGGCCTCGCACTCGCGCTGTTCATAGGCGGGGTCGCTATCGGCGACGATACCGGCGCCCGCTTGCACATGCATTTCGCCATCCTTGACGATTGCGGTGCGCAGCACGATGCAGCTGTCCATATTGCCGTCGGGGGCGAAATAGCCGACGCCGCCCGCATAAGGCCCGCGCGCGACGGCTTCGAGCTCGGCGATGATCTGGCAAGCGCGGACTTTGGGGGCGCCGCTGACGGTGCCGGCGGGGAAGCCCGCGAACAGCGCGTCGATGGCGTCCTTGTCGGGGGCGATGCGGCCGATGACGTTCGAGACGATGTGCATGACGTGGCTGTAAAATTCGACGGTGTAGCTGTCGGTGACGGTGACACTGCCGCCGACCGCGGCGCGGCCGACGTCGTTGCGGCCGAGGTCGAGCAGCATCAGATGTTCGGCGCGTTCCTTGGGATCGGCGAGCAGGCTTTCGCGGTTTTCGACATCCTCGGCGCTGGTCTTGCCGCGCGGGCGGGTTCCGGCGATCGGGCGGATCGTGATTTCGCCGTCGCGCACGCGGACAAGGATTTCGGGTGACGAGCCGATCAGCGCGAAGCCGGGCAGGTCGAGGAAATAGAGGAAGGGCGAGGGGTTGATGCGGCGGAGCGCGCGGTAGAGGTCGAAGGGCGGCAGGTCGAAGGGGGTCGAGAAGCGCTGCGACAGCACGACCTGAAAAATGTCGCCCGCGGCGATATAATTCTTGGCCTTGGCGACCATCGCGGCGAATTGCGCGGGCGGGGTGGCGGGGTTGGCCGCGATGTCGGCGGGGAGCGCATCGGTCAAGGCGCGGTCGGCGGACACGCTGGCGGTCGACAGGCGCGCGGCGATGGTGTCGAGCCGGTCCTGCGCGGTCTCGATCATCCGGTCGAGTGCGCCGTCGGCATCGGGCCAGATCGGCGCGATCAGGAACAGTTCGTCGGCGAGGCGGTCGAAGACGAGGATCGTCGTCGGGCGGACGAACACCATGTCGGGCAGTTCGAGCCCGGCCCCCGACGCGCGCGGGATGCGCTCGACGAGGCCGATGGTTTCATAAGCGAAGAAGCCGACGAGCGTTGCGAGCGCCTTGGGCAAGCCGTCGGGGACGTCGAACCGGCATTCGGCGACGAGATCGCGCAGCGCCTGCAACGCCGGAGTGGCGAGGGGCTGAAAGGCGCCCCGGTCATGGCGCCAGTCGCGGTTTATGCGCGCGGTGTCCCCGGTCACTTCAAACATCAGGTCGGGATCGAGCCCGATCAGGCTGTAACGCCCGCGCGTTTCGCCGCTTTCGACTGATTCAAGCACCCAGTCGCCGCGCCCCGGTTCGATCAGCTTGAGCGCTGCCGAGACAGGAGTTTCGATGTCGGCGATCAGCCGCTGCCAGACGACCGCGCCGCGGCCGCGCGCCAGGGCCTCGAGCGCCGCGGCTTTGCCCTCCAACGCCACCGCGACGTTATTCGGCGACCGGCGCGGTGCCGGTGAGTTCCTGGCGCAGCTGCTCGACCAGTTGTTTGTTGATCGTCACCCCGACGCGGCGCTTTGCTTCGCCTGCCAGCTGTTCGATCAGTTCGTTGCCGAACGCGGGAGCGAGCGGCTGGGCGATGGCGGCGACGCGGGCGGGCTCGATCGATTTGGAATCGGGGCGCTGGACGTCGGCGAGTGCGATGACCATCCAGCCGCGATTGCCGGGGATTTCGAGCGTCTTGACGCTGTTCTTGGCCATCGAGAACAGCAAAGCGAGTTCGGGCGGCACGGGCTGGCCGTTCTGGCCGAGTTCTCCGCGGCGCCCGCCGATCGTCTGGACGCTGCCGATGTTCGGCCCCGCAGCGGTGACCGCGGCGCCGAGCGCCTGGCCGCCTTCGACCGCCTTGACGATCGCGCGTGCCTTGTCGCGGGCAATTTTCTGCCCCTGCGCCAAACGCCAGTCGGCAAGCAACTCGGCGCGGATTTGCGCGAAGGGCGGCGGCGCCGCGGCGATGATCGATTTGACCGCATAGACGGCGAATTTTTCGTTCTCGACCAGCGTCGCGAGCTGGCCTTCGCCTTCAGACGCGCCCTGAAACGCCTGGCTGACCAATGGCGCGAGTTCGGACGGCAGCGTGTCGGCAGGCTGGCCGGGGACGCGGCCGCTGGGCAGCAGCGGCTGCGTCGTGGCTAGGGTGAGCTTGCGGTCGGCGGCGATTTCTTCGATCGACGCGCCGCTGTTCACGGCGTCCTGGATCGCGTTGTAATAATCGACGATCGCCTCGTTCGCCTTGTTCTTGGCCAGTTCGGTGCGGATGTCGGCGCTGGCATCGGCGAGGCTGCGCGCCGGCCGCGCGGTGACATCTTCGACGCGCGCGACGCTCCAGCCGAGACCAGTCTGGATCGGACCGATCAGGTCGCCCTGCTTGGCAGCAAAGGCGGCTTTCGCGGCGGCCGCGGTGCTGGTGGCGGCATAGGAGGATTGGGTGAGGTCGCCGGTGGTCGAGGCCGACAGCCCCGCGGCCTGCGCCGCGGCGGCGAGCGAGGTGCCGCTGCGCACCTTGGCGGCGAGTGCATTGGCGGTCGCCTGATCGGGCGCGATCACCTGCGCAAAGCGGCGCGTTTCGCTCGCGGCATATTGCGCGGCATTGTCCTTGTAGACTTTGGCGATTTCGGCGTCGGTGACGGCCGAGACCGGCACGCTGGCCGCATCGAACAGCGCATATTGAATAACGCGGCGTTCGGGCACGGTGAATTTCGCCGCGTTCTGGGTGAGGTAGGTTTTGAGCGCGGCGTCGCCGGGGTCGGCGGTCGGCGCAAAAGGGCTCGACGGAATGTAGGTCGCCTGACCACGCCGCTGTTCGAGCAGCAGCGCGGCATAGGGCTGCGCCATGCCGGGGGCGAGGCGCGGCATGCTGGCGATCGGGGCGGCGATCTGTTCGATCAGCAGTTGCTGGCGCAGGTCGCGGCGCAGCTGCGCTTCGGTCATGCCGTTTTCGCGCAGAAAGGTTTCAAAGCGCGTCTGGTCAAAACTGCCCGACACGCCGGCAAAGGCAGGGATGTCGGCGATGCGGCCATCGATAAGCCGCTTGCTGACGCCAAAGCCCATTTCGGTCGCGAACTGGTCAAAAGCCATGCCTTCGATCAGCTGGTTAAGCACCTGGTCAAGCCCGCCCGATTCGACGAAGGCGGCCATCGTCATCCCAGGCTGGTCCTGTCGTGCTTGATTATAGGCGAGACGCACGCGGTCGCGCAGCTCGCCAACGCCAATTTCCTCGCCGCCGACTTTCGCGACATTGGCGCCGCCCATGCCGCCAAAAGACGAATTGCCGGTGACGTCGCTGAGCGCAAAGGCCACGCCAACAAGGGCGACGAAGGCGAGCGCAAGGAATTTGCCGATGGTCGAGGAAAACATGCGGCGGATGGCGGTAATCATGGGGCAGGCAATCTTTCGGCGGGGCGCGGGGATGCGCGGTTGTGCGATGCTTTAGAGCCGCGGCGGCACGGCATCAAGGCGCGAAACGGGCTTTTCATGGCGGCGCAACGCGGCTTGCCTATCGCCCCCGCCCGCCGCTAGGGCTTTGGCATCATTCAGACAGCGGGAGAGATGCGGCAATGGCACGGCGTAAATATGTGGTCGGCAACTGGAAAATGAACGGCGTGACCGCGTCGATCGCAGATGCGCAGGCGATTTTCGCGGCGGCTGGCGATCATGCCGAGGTAGATGTGGCGATATGCCCGCCGTTCACCCTGATCGGCGCGATGGTTGCCGCGGTACCGGGCGCCGCGGTCGGCGGGCAGGATTGCCACAGCGCTGTGTCGGGCGCGTTTACCGGATCGGTCGCGGCGCCGATGCTGGCCGATGCCGGTGCCATCCTGGTGATCGTCGGGCATAGCGAGCGGCGCGAAGGCTGCGGCGAAAGCGATGCCGATGTGCGGGCGAAGGCCGAGGCCGGGCTGGGTGCGGGATTGTCGGTCATATTGTGCGTCGGCGAGCCGCGCGAGGTGCGCGAATCGGGACGGGCAATCGATTATGTGCTGGCGCAGATTGCTGGGTCGGTTCCCGACGATTTCGACGCCACTCGGCTGGCGATCGCTTATGAACCGATCTGGGCGATCGGGACCGGGCTGGTCCCGACGGTGGACGATGTCGCCGCGATGCATGGTGCGATCCGCGGCGCATTGGCGGCGCGCTTTGGCGGCGCGGCGGAGGACGATATGCGGTTGTTGTACGGCGGGTCGGTCAATGGCGACAATGCTTGCGAATTGCTGGGAGCAGGTGATGTCGATGGGGCGCTGGTTGGCGGCGCGAGCCTGACGGCGGCGAAGTTTTTGCCGATTGTGGCGGCGGCTGCCAAGTTATGATCGTCGCTCCCGCGAAGGCGGGGCCGCCATCGGCTTTAGTCGGCGCTGCCGCGCAAACCGCGAACGGCCCCCTTGGCGGGCGCGACGGGTAGTATCGGGGCGACGTATAGCTTGAAGCCGAGCCGCTTCATCTCTATGTGCGCCGCGGGCGTGGTCCGTGTGAGACCGCGCAAGTTCGGGAAAATATGATGTCCAGCCTTTTCACCTTCATTCTCGTCCTGCAGGCGCTTGTCGCCGCGGCGATGATTGGCGTCATTCTGATGCAAAAGTCGGAAGGTGGCGGTTTGGGGGTTGGCGGCAGCCCCGGCGGGATGTTGTCGGCGCGCGGCGCGGCGGATTTCATGACCCGGGCGACGACTATTTTGGCCTGCCTGTTCGTCGGCCTGTCGATCGTACTGGCGGCGATGGCATCGGTAGGCCGCAGCGGCTCGACGATCGACACCTCGCTGTCGAAATCGGCGCAGACGAGCGGCGCGGCACCGACGTCGTCGCTGACCGGTCCGGCGCAGCCGACCCAAAGCGCACCCGCGACGGCAGCCCCTGAACCGGTTAGCGATGATCCGCTCGCCGCTGCCGCCGCGGCAGCGACGCAGGAAATTGCTCCGGCGCCGGCGCAGGCGCCCGCCAAGCAATAACCGACAGCTTCGGTTTCAGATAAGCCCGCGCGGCGGAAATAAATTCCGCCGTTTGCGATTCGACGGCTTGCGCCGTCCCCCTCCGGTTGAGTAAGTCTTTCCTCCCATGGCGCGGTTCATTTTTATCACCGGCGGCGTGGTCTCCTCGCTTGGCAAAGGTTTGATGGCGGCTAGCCTCGCGGCCTTGTTGCAGGCGCGCGGCTATCGCGTCCGGATTCGCAAGTTCGATCCCTATCTGAACGTCGATCCCGGCACGATGTCGCCGTATCAGCATGGCGAAGTCTATGTGACCGACGACGGCGCGGAAACCGACCTTGATCTGGGCCATTACGAGCGCTTCACCGGCGTTGCGGCGCGGCAGAGCGACAATATCACTTCGGGCCGCATCTATCAGCAGATCATCACCAAGGAACGCCGCGGCGATTATCTGGGCGCGACGGTGCAGGTCGTCCCACACGTGACCGATGCGATCAAGGCGTTCGCGCGCGCCGAACTCGACGACCTCGATTTCGTCCTGTGCGAAATCGGCGGCACCGTGGGTGACATCGAATCACTGCCGTTCATCGAAGCGATCCGCCAGCTGCGCAACGAAGAGGGGCGCGACAAGACGCTGTCGGTGCATGTCACTTTGGTGCCGTATATCGCCGCTGCGGGTGAGCTGAAGACCAAGCCGACGCAGCATAGTGTGCGCGAGCTGGCTTCGCTGGGCGTGCAGCCCGAAATCCTGCTCTGTCGCTGCGAACGGCCGCTGCCCGATGGCGAGCGCGCCAAGATCGCGCAATTCTGCAACGTGCGCAAAGAGGCGGTGATCCCGGCGCTCGACGCCGACAG
The DNA here is from genome assembly GCF_002205675.1 of Sphingopyxis bauzanensis. Lineage (GTDB taxonomy): Bacteria > Pseudomonadota > Alphaproteobacteria > Sphingomonadales > Sphingomonadaceae > Sphingopyxis > Sphingopyxis bauzanensis. The sequence goes on from NZ_NISK01000003.1 coordinate 644,161, forward strand.
CATCTATTCAGTGCCGGTGCAATATCATGGCGAAGGGCTGGACAATGAAGTGCTGCGGCATTTCGGCCTCGACGATGCGCCCGCGCCCGACCTGTCGCGCTGGTACGACATCATGGACCGCAAGCAGCACCCCGAAGGCGAAGTGACAATCGGCGTCGTCGGCAAATATGTGTCGCTGCCCGATGCCTATAAGTCGCTGAACGAGGCGCTGGTCCATGGCGGCTTGGCGCACCGGGTGAAGGTCAATATCCGCTGGCTCGACGCCGAAATGTTCGAGCGCGATGAGGATCTGGCCGCCAACCTCGAGCCGCTGCATGGTATTTTGGTCCCCGGCGGGTTCGGCGAGCGCGGGTCGGAGGGCAAGATTTCGAGCGTCCGCTTTGCGCGCGAACGGGATGTACCCTTCTTTGGCATCTGCCTGGGCATGCAAATGGCGTGCATCGAGGCGGCGCGGAACACCAGCGGCATTGCGGCGGCGTCGAGCACCGAATTCGGCAAGACTGACGAGCCGGTGGTTGGCCTGATCACCGAATGGATGAGTGCCGAAGGGCTGCAAAAGCGGGGCGCGAATACTGACATGGGCGGCACAATGCGGCTGGGCGCCTATGACGCGAAATTGTCGCCGAACAGCCATGTCGCGGCCGTCTATGGCGCCAACGATATCAGCGAGCGCCACCGCCACCGCTACGAGGTCAACGGTGCCTATCGCGAGCGGCTGGAGAAGGGCGGACTGGTGTTTTCGGGCATGTCGCCCGACGGCATGTTGCCGGAAATCGTTGAGCGGCCTGACCATCCGTGGTTTATCGGGGTGCAGTTCCATCCCGAGCTCAAATCGAAGCCGTTCGACCCGCATCCCTTGTTCGCGGGCTTTATCGAAGCGGCGGTGAAGCAGAGTCGGCTGGTCTGACCGAACGGATAAAGGGGTATCAGGGGCATGGATCACGCAAAACTCGCCGAGTTGCAGAGCCCCGATAGCATTTTTTCAGGGCTGTCGGCCGAAGACTGGGCCGAGATCACCAGCCGCGCGGTGCAGGTCAATTTCGTCAAGGGCAAGGAATTGCTGGTCCAGGGCGACCCGGGCGACATGATGCTGATCCTGACCCAAGGCACGGCGCGCGTGTCGATGCTGACCGGCGGGGGGCGCGAGATCGTGCTGGCCTATGCCGAACCCGGTGCGGTGCTGGGCGAAATTGCGCTGCTCGATGGCGGCGAACGGACCGCATCGGTGACCGCGACTAGCGCGGGGAGCGCATTGCAGCTGGGTCGTAACGCGCTGCGCGATTTTGCCGCGAACCATCCCGATTTTGCCTGGTCGCTGATGCAGCAGCTGGCGCGGCGGCTGCGCACCGCCGACCAGACGATCGAAAGCGACCGCGCCTATGCGTCGGGGCCGCGGTTGGCGCGGTACCTGAAGCGCCTGATCCGCAAGGATGTCGAGGCGTCGCACCGTGTTGAGCTCAGCCAGACAGAGCTGGGCAATTTCGCCGGGATGAGCCGCGAGCATATCAACCGCCAGCTACGCAGCTGGGAGGAATCGGGGGTGATTTCGCTCGAGCAGGGGCGGGTGCGGGTGCTCGATGCCGATATGCTGGAGGATATCAGCGAGAGCGAGGGGTAGCCGTCGTCATCCCCGCGAACCCGAGGCCACCGATGTTATAACTCGGCTGGCGTCGGGCGACGGGTTGTCGTTGGCGAAATCGAGTATCCCCATCAACGACCCGTGAAGGGTAGCATGGATTTCGCCGCGCTTCGCGCCGGGATGCAGAACAATGTTGCCAACGAGTGCGCGAATGTCGCTCGAAGCATCGAGCCGCGTTTCCGGGTCCGCAAGTGTTTCAGTCAGCCGTTCCACCTTGCGCTTGTAGATTTCGGCGATGCCGGGATGGATGTCTGGAACATCCTGCGGCGCCTCTGCAAGGCGCGCGGTGATTTCGGCTTTTTCCCGTTCCAGCTCGCCCATGCGCGTCTTCATGGCGGGCTGGTATAGCCCGTCTTCGATCGCGGCCATGATGCCCGCGACGGCCTTGTCGATCTTCGCGAGTGCGCGGCGATCAGCATCGGCCTCAATCCGCCGCTCGCGGTTCTCGCGGTTGATGTGTGCCGTATAGGCTGCGACCGCCGTCTCGATCTTGTCCGCCGACACGAGCCGCTCGGTCATGCCTGCTAGCGCCCGGCGCTCCAGTTCATCGCGCCGGATCGTCCGACCGTTGGTGCAGGCACGACCGCGATGATGACCGGCGCAGCCATAGCGGTCTCCTACCACGATCGCATAGACACCGCCGCAGACGCCGCATTCAAGGAGCCCCGAGAGAAGATAGGCGGGCCGACGGGCGCCATGCAGCGCGCGCGCCTCTGCCGCTTCCTTGACCCCGGCATGGCGCTCGGCAAGCGCCGCCTGCTGGCGCTTGACCGCTGCCCAGAGGTCATCGCTGACGATGCGAAGCTCTGGAGCCGCGTTCCGCACCCATTCGCCTTCTGGGTTGAGGCGCGTGACGCTCTTGCCTGTGCTGGGGTCTTTCACGCTATGCTTGTGGTTCCAGACGCGAACGCCGACATAAAGCTCGTTGTTGAGGATGCCGGTCCCTCGGCGAATATCACCGCGAATGCTGGTATCGCGCCAAGCCTTGCCCGCTGGCCCCAATATGCCATCGGCATTGAGGTCGCGCGCAATCGCGATCGGGCCCTTGCCCGCCGCGAACTCGCGGAAGATGCGTTCGACGATCAGCGCCTCAGCAGGTTCGATCTCGCGTTCGCCACGCACCAGCTCGCGTTCGCTCGAAAGGCGTCGGATCATGCGATAGCCATAGCCGACGGCCCCCGCCGAGAAGCCCTTCTCGACGCGCCCGCGTAGGCCGCGATGCGTTTTCTTTGCAAGGTCCTTGAGGAACAGCGCGTTCATCGTCCCCTTGAGCCCGACGTGAAGTTCAGAAATCTCACCTTCGGCGAGCGTGACCAGCGGCACACGCGCGAACTGCAAATGCTTGAAGAGCGTCGCGACGTCAGCCTGATCACGCGACACACGATCGAGCGCCTCGGCCAAGACGATATCGAACTTACCCGCCTGTGCGTCGGCGAGCAGCCGCTGGATACCGGGACGCAGGATCATGCTCGCGCCCGAGATCGCGGCATCCTCATAGGCGCCTTCGACCTGCCACCCTTCGCGCAACGCGCGTTCGCGGCAGATACGCTGCTGGTCGGCGATCGAAGCCGAACTTTGTTGATCGGAGGAATAGCGGGCGTACAGCGCGGCGCGGATCATGACATCTTCCTTTGGAGTAGAGGCAAGCGGACACCGGCCCGCTTGCCCCACTATGACAGTCTCGCGCGCCATGCCCTTAGGGTCAACGCTCGCGGGCCTTCGCATATTTACGGAAGATCATTGTCGTTGGCGGCTTTCCGCGCGCGAACATGCTCACGTGCGATGTGCCGCCCGATCGCCTCTGCGATGCGCGTCAAGGCCGCGTCAACGGCGCTAGGAGCAAGTGAGGAAGAGTTGTCATTCGCGGCCGTGAGCGGCCGCGAATGCGGCGCTTCGTCCTTTTTCATACCGGCCCATCGCCAAGGGGCCGATTGTCATTTTCGGCGCGGTAGCCGGGCGGGTCGGCGATCCACCGATTGATGGCCGACTCCCGCCACCCGGCACCATGGACGCTGATCTGCACCTGCGCCGGGAAGGTGCCCTCTGCGATCTTACGGTAGAGGGTCGACCGAGACAGTCCGGTGCGGTTGAGAACGGTCGGAAGGCGGATGATCCTTTCAGAGACGGGCATGGCAATTACTCCATCGGCTAGCGTCGGTTGGGCTCCCCTGGGTGTAGAATTGGCGATCCGAAAAAATCGCGCAAGAGTGCCAAAAATGGTGCCACCTGCCTCTGTCGTATCCTGTCGTTTCCTATCGTTTCTTGTTGTTTCCTAGCGTGCGATTTTTCGGCCGAAATTAATTTCCCATGCTGTCCCAGCCAAGGAGGTAGTGCCATGTTTGGCACTGATCGACAGGGCCGCCCATCTCCAATTTTACCAATTTCGAGTCCCACTTGGCGCCACGACCAGTCGCGGCGTTTGGCCATCTGCAAATTGAGAACACCGACGACGTCAGTTGCGCCAATGCGGCTTTCTGTGATTTTTTTGCGACCGCTGCATCCGCGACGACCGCAGCACCGTAGCTGGGCCGAAATAGAACAAAACACGCTTTCTTCTGTTCAGGAAGAAGGGACGGTCGCGGTCGGATATCTCAACTGGACCCATTCCCTGCTGCTGAAAACATAGTCGTCGCAAACTACAGCAAGGAGCATGAAGGTGAGGAAGAAATACCAACTGCTGATGGGGGCAGGCGTTCTCGCGTCCGCTGGCGCCATTGCCCTGATTTTACCCGGCCAGTTCCTGACGGCGGCCGATCATCTCGATCCACCTGCACTGACCGATCCAGCCGTCGATATGACGCCCGACCGGCCCGCGGATATCGCCGACCTCTACGCATGGCATACAGATTCATCTGTCATCATCGCGCTGACGTTCGCCGGTCCCCAAGCCACGTCGCGGCCTGCCGCTTATGATCGGGATGTGCTTTACACGGTCAATATTTCCAACGCTATGCCCCGCACCACGGCTGATATTCCCATTCGCGTCCGCTTTGGGCCCGGCTCGGGTGATCAAGTTGGTGTCCAAGTCAGTGGATTGCCTGGGGTGACAGGCGATTTGACGGGTTCCGTCGAAACCGACCTGGCCAAAGATGGTGTCCGGGTGCGAGCAGGCTTGTTCGACGATCCCTTTTTCTTCGACTTGCAAGGCTTCCGCGACACGCGCGCGACGGGAACGCTCAGCTTCAACAAGGACCGCGATTTTTTCGCCGGTCAGAATCTTACCGCGATCGTTATGGAGATACCGCGCGACAGGATCGCAAATGGCAGCAATCTGATCGACATCTGGGCGACCACCGCCCGCTTTGGAGGACAGCTGTGATGGACCGGAAAATTCAAATGGCAGCTGCGGCTGCAAAAACTCGCTCTCTGTCTAAAAGAGGGGGCGTAGCCAGTCTGGCTGTGCTCGCCGCCATTGGTCTCGCAGCCTGCAACGATAGGGGCGACAATGGCGCTCCGCCTCCCATAACCGTCACGCCGACACCAAGTCCTGCGCCCACGCCCACACCCGCGCCTACCCCGACACCCACCGGCTTCGATGTAACCGCCTGCCTGAATCAAACGATTCCGGGAACGGGATTCACGGTCGCGCAAGCGGTTGTGCCCGACACATTGACGCTAACGTTGCCGGCGGCGTCAGGGTTTCCGAATGGTCGGCGATTGCCCGATCCGGTCATTGACGTCACGCTTGCCGTCATTTTCCTGGACCTGACGCGGCATAGCCCGGCGCTCTTGGCCGGCTTGCCAGTCAATCCGTCGGCCAATGATCGGCCTTTTCGCACTTCTTTTCCATATCTTGCGCCGCCACAAGGCTCACCGCCGCTGGCAGCGATGGGAGGGACGAGCTTCAATTTCCGGACCGACGGCCCCTCGAGCTATGTACGGGTCGATCGCATGGGGATGCCTGCCGTCGCGACCGCGCTCATCGGATCTTCAGCGAAGACGGCCTATAATGCCGCCGACCCGGTGAATGACGCTAACGGCGATTTTGTCCCCGAACTCACGGCTCAACTCACTGGCTTGACCAATGCGCTGGCGGATGATTTGACGGGGCTTGGCCTGACACCCTGCGCCAGGCCGCGCTGATGCCGCAACCGGCCACGGACATGGGGCCTTGGGCCTCGCAGTCGTGGCGAAATCGTGCCCTGGTCGTTCGGAGACGAATGACCGGGGCACGTCTCCGCCGGGTGTTGGAGACGTGGAACCTGCTTCCGGTCCTGGTCGTGCTGGCGATTGTCGCGGCGGGATTTGCGGGCGACAGATGGCGGGCGGCGCCACCGCCTGAGGCCGCCCCCCTCGACCTCCCGATACCCGCGTTCGGGCCTGCCAATTTCGAGGCCGCATTGGCAGATGCCGATCGCCATATTGAGCTGGGCCGAGAGAAACTACGCCGCGCGCCACGTGACTGGACGAGTCTTGAAGTGCTTGCGAACGGTCTGATGTTACGCGCCCGTCTGACCGGCGATTATAGCGACTGGGCCGAAGCCCGGCGCCTACTCGACGTCGGCATGGCGTTAGCTCCCAAGGCATCCGGACCAGTGGTCGCCAACGCGACGCTGGCGCTGTCCACGCATCGGCTGGCTGTCGCAGAACGCGCGCTGAAAACCATCCAAGGCGCAGCGGTTCCGCCCGATCGCGGCCAGATGGCTGGGATGGCGGGTCTGTCCGGAGACATAGCATTCTACCGGGGCGACATGGCAGATGCTCAGCGCCACTATGCGCGCGGCAGAGACCTCGCAGGAGGTTCCGCCATCGATTTTCGTCTTGCCGTCTTTGCGGCGGCGCAGGCGCGTTTTGCCGATGCCGACGCCGCCATTTGGCGATCGGTGTCCGGCGACCGCCGGCATTCGCCGCAGATGCTGGCCCAGGCTGCGCTGCGTCTTGGCGCGCATGCGCTCTCGCGAGGCGAATGGCAAAGCGCAGAGCTTTGGTTCACGCGCGCCGACGAGCTCTTCCCGGGCTATTGGCTGATTGCCGCCCATCGGGTGCAGGCGCGCGCACTTCGCGGTGATGCGGCCGCTGCCGAGCAGATGGCGGCGATCGCGGCGAACAGCAATAGCGCCGAGGCGATGGACGCGACAGCGATGCTCTTTCGCCAGCGCGGGGATGGTCCGAACAGTCGGCGCTGGTCCGGGCGGGCTGCCGTCGTCTGGAAAGAGCGGCTACGCTTGCTGCCCGAGGCTGCTTATGGCCATGCTGTCGAACATGAACTCGCGTTTGGGGACTCAGCAACGGCTCTCGATCTCGCGCTGCGCAACGTTGCGCAGCGGCCTTATGGCGAGGCGCGCTTGCTCCTTGCCAGCGCGCTTCTGATGAACAATCGGCCCCAGGATGCGCTGGACGAGATCGCTCGCGCCGAAGCGTCAGGTTGGCGCAGTGCACAACTATACGCCCTCAAGGCCGAAGCCGCAGCGCTCGCTGGCCGACCGGAGACGGCCGAGGTTGCCCGCGCGGCGGCCGTGCGCATCAATCCGCAGATATTCCATCCCCGCACGTCGCTGATCTGGTTTTCGCACGGATGACCCGCTTCACCCGCATCACGCTGGCTTGGTTCATCTATTTCGCGACGCTATTAGCTTTGGTTTCGCCCGCGGCGGCGCATCTGACGCCGAATTCGGAGATCGGCCTGACTATTGGCGCCAAAGACGTCCGCGCCGAGATTATCATCCCCCAGAGTGAATATATGGTCGCAACCTCGCATTCGGCGGGCAACGATCGGCAAAGCCTGTCGCGCGCCAAGGCTTATATCGAAGACCGTTTCAAAGCGTTCACGCCGCAAGGAACGCCATGGTCGGTGCAAGTCGATTTTGTCGAGTTTGCGCAGCGCGCGGGTCCGCCGGACTTGCACGCGGTCGCTGTCCTGACCCCTCCGTCCGGGGCATCGCCGCGGAATCTTGTTGCCGAGTGGCACGCCGTCGTCGACGAGCTTCCGAGTCACTTCGCCCTGTTTGTCATCCGGCGCGATATAGCTGGCGTATCGGGCGCGGAACCACAAATCGTCGGCGCCGTGCGGTCAGGCGGCGCACGCATCGTGATCGACGTCGGTGACGCAAGCAAATGGCGCGAGTTTCGCAATACGGTTAAACTCGGTATCGACCACATCATCGGCGGATATGACCATTTGATGTTCTTGCTCGCGCTCTTGCTGCCGGCACCGCTGGCGGCGAGAGCAGGTCGCTGGGCGACCGTTTGCGATTGGCGCAGCAGCGTCCGCCGGATTGTCAGCGTGGTCACCGCTTTTACCATCGGGCATAGTCTGACCTTGATCGGCGCGACAATAGGCGGCTGGAGTTTGCCGGTACAACCGGTTGAAATCGCGATTTCTGTGTCGGTGCTCATATCGGCGGCGCACGCCGTCCGGCCGATTTTCCCGGGCTATGAAGCGGTCGTCGCCGGCATTTTCGGACTGATCCACGGTCTTGCATTTGCCACCTTGATCGCCGGGCTGGATCTGGGCGGCACAGCCGCCCCGCTGGCGTTACTGGGCTTTAGCCTTGGGATAGAACTCGTTCAGCTAGCAATCGTGTTGATTGGGATGCCGACATTATTGCTGTTGGCGCCGTATCCATCTTATCGCCAGATTCGTATCGGCTTGGCCGTTGTCGGCATGGCGGCGGCCGTGGCGTGGCTTCTGGAACGCGCTTTCGGTATTGGCAGCGTTTTCGTCGCGCTATTGGAGAACACGATAATAGCCGTCGCAATTGCGGTTGTGATCATGTCCTTTTTGATCGTCGCCAACCAGTTGTTCTGGCGCCAATTCTCGAGGCTGGGTTCGGCAACATAGGGAAAACGGAAGCCGAGCCCCCCGAGGCATGTTCCGCCCACGTTGAGCTACAGTCCAATGCGACCCAGCCCAAAATTCCTCTAATCAAAGGATGGCCTTTATCGCAGACCCGATCGATCAAGCAGGACTTGCATTCGACTTCGAAAGACCGGCTCGGAAAAGGGGAAAGACTGAAAGAATGCATCTCGCGTTAAAGCGGGGTGTCGCCGTCTGGCGATATCGATCCAAACCTTAGCGCGACCAGTATCACCTATCCCAGCTTGGCAGGCAGCCGCGATGACAGCGATCAGCGCGTGAGCGCCGGGTTCTCGCGCCGCGCGCTCCGCCCAAACAACGGCCAGCACGTCCTCACCTCGCACTAAATGCGATAGTGAGCGGGTCGCAAGCATCGCGTATCGCATTGGGTCAACCGGGCTGAGCGCTAAAGCCTGATCGGCGTGACGAAGGCCGTCATCGCTTCGTGAAAGCAGAGTTTCCGCCCAAGCACGCGCGTAGGTGGCCTGCGCATAGTTGGGGCTCAGCGCGCTCGATCGATCAAGCCAAGCAAGACTTCCCTCCAAATCACCTGAGAGCCAGTACGCTCGCCCCATCGCAAGGTTGGCGAAAGGGTCAAGCGGATCGAGCGCGACAGCCTTCTCGGCTGTATCGCGGGCGGCGGCGGTCGCAGTCGCTCGGTCAGCATAGTTCAGAAAGGCGTCCTGGAAACGGGTGAACGACAGACCAGCGTAGCCGCGGGCGAAGCCCGGCGCATTGGCGATGGCACGAGTGAACAAGGCGGCCGCGGCCGCGTTGTCGCCGGCAGTGAAGCGGAACATCCGCTGCAAGCCGAGGTGGTAGGCCGACCAAGCGTCCAGCGCTTCGCACGAGACAAGGCGCGCCCGGTTGGCCTCGTGGACGGGTATCCGCACCTCAAGCGCTGCTACCACGCAGGCGACGATATTGGCGTGAAGCTCATGGATCGCTCCGACATCGGCGCTGAAGTGCTCCGCCCAGATGACGCCACTGTCATGTGTGTCGCTCAGTTCGACAGCGACGGTAAGTTGTCGACCCGAAGTTTCGATTGTGCCGGACAACACGTATCGGACGCCAAGGATCTGTCCAATTTGCCGGACGTCAAGCGCGAGACGGCCGACGCGAAATGCCGATGCCCGTGCGATGACGAAAAGCCATCGTAGCCGTGCAAGCTCGCGGATGATTTCATGTGGGAGTGCCTCGGCGGCGATAGCAAGCGAGCCTAGGTCACCCAGCGCCAACAACGGCAAGATGGCAATCGAGGGCCGTTCCGGCTCGGTGACAGGCGGCTGCGGCAATGCGGCAGCAGGAATACAGGGCGATGGGAGTTCTTCTACCTTTGCAACAAAGCGGAACCCACGACCATGGACGGTCCGAATGAGCCGCTGCGCATTGCCATCGTCGCCTATCAGACGTCGCACCGATTTGACGCGGCTAGAAATCGCGGAGTCGGAGACAATGCGCCCGTGCCAGACTGCTTCCACGACATCATCCCTGGTCACCAACCGGTGGCGGTTGGCTACCAAGAAAAGTAGGAGAGATAGCACTTGCGGCTCAGCGGCGACCGCATCTCCCCGCTCACGCAACTCAAAGCGCCCCGGATCGAGTTCAAAGGGACCAAAGCGGTACAGCATGACATGTCAGAATAGCACAATTTTACACTTCTGCATGAAATCATCATGCTCTCTGCAAGTTTAGGGTCGAAAAGTACGATACGAAAAGGTCGAAATTTGTAGGAGAAACGCCATGCCACTGGTGACCATTGATGTGATCAAAGACGTCTTTACCCCGGCGCAGAAGAGCGCGCTTATAGATCGCGTAACAGAAGCCATGGTGTCCGTTGAGGGAGAGGCGATGCGCACAGTCACTTGGGTAAGAATCCGCGAGTTTGAACAGGGCGACTGGGCCATCGGCGGCAAGCAGCTTGCTGCCGCCGATATACACGCGATGGCATCATGATATAGAAAGGGTTAGCTTAGATGAACATCTATCTTGCTATGGCATCGCTTGCGGTTCTGTCGGCGCCTACCCCCGCTGCGCTGGCTCAGCCGACCGTCGATTCTCCGCTTGCAATGCGCGCAGGCGATCCCGAACTCCAATGGGGTTCCTGCCCGCCAATCTTCGAAGGCGATTGCGCGATAGCGGTATTGCACGGCAATCCGTCCAAGCCGAATTCGGATGTTTTCCTTAGGATCGGGGGCGGCACATCTTTGCCCGCGCACTATCACACCTCCGCGGAAAGAATGATACTTGTGAGCGGTCGACTATTGGTTGATTATCAAGGTTCTTCGCCGTCCATATTGGAGCCGGGTAGCTATGCATACGGGCCTCCGGGGAGTGTTCACACTGCCGCTTGCTTGGGTACAAAAGCATGTACGCTCTTCATCGCTTTTCAAGGGCCTGTGGACGCCTTGCTTGCCGAGAATGTGGTCGAGTGATGCGGACTGAATGAACTGGACTGCTCACGGGCGAGTTTGGAATCTTGTTATTTCGGTTTTCGCTCTCGAAACCTGCACGAAGTCAAGCGGCAAGGATAACCTGGTTCGCTTTTCCGCCGACCGGCTACACCGCCCGCGGCGGTATCGGTTGCATCGAGCGGTCCGAACGCATCGCCCGCTGTTCGTCCCGGCAGAGGTCGAGGAAGAATCAGAGATGCACCAAGCGGCCTGATCGACTTCCGCAATCATCATTAGGGGAGCGGCTTCGCCCCCTCCCCCAAATTTTTGGCCCGGCGCAAAGCGCCGGGCAATCTGTGCTTGCCAAAGCAAGCGAACTTCCCGAAGATTCTCGGACACATGCGCGCCGACATCGATCACCTTCCTGCCGCGAAGCAGCGCGAGCTTGAGCGCATCGTCGAGATATTGTTCGACGAGTTCGGGCAGGTGACCGAAAACGCGACCGGCCGCCGCAAGGGCGCCCGCATCCTCAAGATCATCCTGTTCGGCAGCCATGCGCGCGGCGATTGGGTCGATGCGCCGTTGTCGGCGAACCAGTATAAATCCGACTATGATATCCTCATCATCGTCAGCCAGAAGGAACTGACCGACCGCGCCGCCTATTGGGCGAAGGCCGAGGAACGGCTGATCCGCTCTTACACGATTGAGAAGATGCTCCGCACGCCGGTTAATTTCATCGTCCATTCGCTGCACGAAGTGAACGACGGGCTCGCGCATGGCCGGGTGTTCTTCATGGAGGTCGCCAAGGATGGCATCGCGTTGTATGAAGCCGATGATCGGGAATTGGCGACGCCGAAGCCGAAAACGCCCAAACAGGCATTGGAAACTGCAAGGGAATATTTCGAGGACGGTTTTCCTTCCGCGATGAAACGGTTCGAGATTGCCAAGTTTGATATTGAACGCGGCTTCCTGAAAGATGCCGCGTTCGACATGCATCAAACGGTCGAACGGTTATATTCGTGCCTATTGCTCACCGCGACATATTACACGCCTTACAACCATAATATCGCCTTCCTGCGGTCTCTTGCCGAAGGGCTTGACCGCCGCCTCTATGGCGTCTGGCCCGAAACCGCACACCGCGAGCGTGCGATGTTTCAGAAACTGAAGGAAGCCTACACCAAGGCGAGATATTCAAAACATTACCGGATCAGCGAAGAGGAGCTGGCGTGGCTCGGCGAACGCGTCGAGGAACTGGGGCGCGTCGTCCATCAGGTCTGCACCGACAAGATCGACGAGCTTAAAGAAGCCGCGCGCAGATAGGCGTGCACGCGCGCGATTAATTTTAGTGTCGGGTTTCGCGTCGCAGGCTGGCAGGTCGGAACGGCAAGAGTGGGGTGGGAAGCGGACGAACAGTTAAGGGGCACGCAGCAAAGCTAACGATAGCGTCCCTCAACGTATTGACGAAGCCGACGAGTCGCCAACGCGGCAGACGTACTCAACTTCCCTTCGCGTCACCCACGATAGCTGAAAGGTCCTTGTCTCTATCACGGCCTTTACGGATCGCCTCAATCGCCCAGCAAAGGCTAAACGCTCCGGTCACCCAGAAGGCCGCCTGATCCAAGTCATTCACAATCTCAAAATGAACCAAGCCCAGCGACAAGAACATTCCGGCCAAGAATAATTGCGTTCGCTCCAAAAAACTCATCTGCGGCGCTCCACCAATGTTTCGCGAAGTATGTCAGACGCCGCTTACGGCTGCAATTGGTCGATTCCGGAACTGCAACTTTTGCCCAAACGCCCCCCGCTACTCGACTTGTTCTGACTCCCAGATTCTGGCATAATCAGAGCCACGGGATGAAGAGACTGGCGGTCATCCCGAGGATAACCCTGCCAGGCATCATGTAGGTTCGGCCATTTCGGTCGGGCAGTTGCTGAACGCCGCAATAGCGGCCCAGCGGACACCGCTTGCACATCCGCGCGACAACGCGCGGACCGTCGCTGTGTGAGCTTACCATGACCACCCCAACGAACGACGTTTACGCGCGCGAAGTCGTGATGGCGCGCGTCGGCCATCTTGTCCGCCGCAAGCAGCGCGAGGTCGAACGGATCACGCGCATCCTGCGCGCCTTCTTCGATTCAAGTCAGGTGCAAGCACCCGAGCCGGGCGAGATCAAACGCATCATCCTGATCGGTCCCTACGCGCGGCGATCTTGGTACGAAGACAGTCGGACGATCGACTTTTCCGATTACGAGTTCTGGATCGTCGTCAACCATCCGCTGTTCACCGACGAGCGCTGCTGGCAACGCGCCCGCGACGTCATCCGCGGCGAACTTGGCGACCGCTGCGCGGTCGATCTGGAGATTTACTCCAAGTCCGACATCCGCATCGCCAAGGCCGAACGCGACACCTTCATCCTCGACCGGATCGAGGCGGGCATCACTCTCTACCGCGAGTCGCGTGATGCGCCGCTTGGTGCGCGCGACGGCAGGAGGGTGCGGCCATGACGCTCCACACGCCTAAGGCGATGCTCCATGCCACGCTCCCCGCCGAACATGCCCGACTGCTGCGCTACTTCAGCCGACGCGTTGGCCGCGAAGCAGCCCCCGATCTGGTGCAGGAGGTGTTCGCACGCATGTTCGGCAGCGGGACGTTGGACCGGATCGACAATCCGCCCGCCTATCTAACCCGGATCGCGCGCAATTTGTTGATCGACCGCTCGCGCCAAAAGAGGCGGGACTGCACCGTCTTCTTTCCGTTCGATGAAAACCGCGACGCCGCGTCGCGCGCTGAACAGACATGGCGGATCGAGGCAGCGGACCTGCTGCGGCTGTACCGGCAGGCGGTTCGCGCCATGCCGCCGAAGACGCGGCGCGTGTTCGTGATGCACCGGCTACGCCGCATGACCTACAAACAGATCGCAGAGCAAATCGGCATCAGCGTAGCAACGGTGGAGTATCACATGATGCGCGCGCTCGCGCGCTGCCGCGCCGCGATTGCGGAGCAACGGTGATGCGCTGGACCATTTGGCGACGGCGCGAACCGCGGCGTCGTCCATTGGCGGCACCAAGCGATGCGCGCATCGCACGGGCCGAGGTCGCCATCGCCGGGTTGCCGGAACTCACGCGCGAGGTGTTCTTCATGCACCGCTTCGAAGATTTGAGCTACGAGCGCATTGCGCGGCGCCTCGACATCGACGTCAAGGAGGTCGAGGGCCATATAGCGGCAACGCTGATCGCACTGCGCCGTGCCTTGAAAGACCTGGACTAGCGGCGCGGCGGATCGAGCGGCGCGGCTGCTGCGGCTTCGCTCTCGAATGCGCGAGCGCCGCGCTTGCGCCAGAGCGCGGCGGCATGGGCGCCGTCATCGCTGCGCAGCTTGTCGGCCATCCAGAGGAGCGCGCCATAGAGCATCGCGCGATTATCGTCGGTCAGATCGACGAGCCCCGCTTTCGCAACGAGGCCGCCGAGTTCGATCAGCTGGCGCGTGCGTTCGCGGCGCTTGATCTGCCATTCGCGCATGCCGGTCCGCGCCTGCGCTGCTTCAAGCCGATGCCGCATTGCGATCAGGCGCCGTGTCGTTCGCTGCGCCGCGATCAGTTCCTGCCGCAGCTTTCCGCGCGCCACGCTGAAAGAAGCCCGCGCCTGCCTTGCGCCAGCCCTCCTTCGCGCTTGTGTCCTTCGTCGCCACCGCACCGAGTAATGCGCCGGTTAGCATGTCGGTGTCGAGTGCATCGGCACCGGTAGCGATGACGAGTTCGCCAAGCTGGCGAACGCGGCGTTCCTTTAGGGTCTTCGCCTTGGCTTCGAGCGCCTTCAGTTCCGAATCGATATCGCGTGGTTTGCGCATGTCGCATCTCCATGACGGGGTGATGCGCCCATCATAGGGATGCGCTTGTCCGTGCGCAGCAAGGTCGTCGGGACAGTCTGGCACAGCCTAGTCCCTCCGCGGATTTTTCCGTGTGAGGGCGCGCTTATACGTCGTGCCGACGTGGCTTTTGAAGTGTAGATGGATTGCCGCAATGGCAATTTTCCATCTCTCGGTCAAAGTCATCAGCCGCGCTGCCGGGCGCAGCGCCGTCGCGGCTGCCGCCTATCGGTCCGCCGAGCGGCTGCATGATGAGCGGCTCGATCGGGCGCATGACTTCACCAACAAATCGGGCGTCGTGCATTCGGAAGTGTTGCTGCCCGCAGGTGCGTCTGAGACGTGGGGCAACCGCGAGCAGCTGTGGAACGATATCGAATCCGCAGAAATCCGCAAGGACGCCCAACTTGCGCGCGAGGTCGAGTTCGCGATCCCGCGCGAGATGAACCAAGCGCAAGGCATCGAACTTGCGCGCGATTTTGTGCAACGCGAGTTTGTCGATCAGGGAATGGTCGCCGACCTCAATGTCCATTGGGACATCGGCGCCGACGGCCTCGCCAAACCGCACGCGCATGTCATGCTGACGATGCGCGAGATCGTCGTCGGCGAGGATGGCGAAGCGGGGTTCGGTCAGAAGGTGCGCGACTGGAACCGAACCGAACTTGTCCAGCAATGGCGCGAGCGTTGGGCGAGCCTTGTCAACGAGCGTCTCGCCGACCTCGACATCGACGCGCGTGTCGATCATCGCAGTCTCGCGGCGCAGGGCATTGAGCTTGAACCCCAGGACAAGATCGGCCCCGCGGCTTCGCGTATGGATGGCCGCGGGTTCGAAGCCGAACGTATTGTCGAGCATCGAGAGATCGCCCAGCGCAATGGCGAGCGGATCATCGCCAACCCGCGTATCGCGCTCGACGCGATCTCGCACGGCCAAGCGACTTTTACCGACCGCGACCTCGCAATGTTCGCGCACCGCAACAGCGACGGGCGCGAGCAATATGATGCTGTCATTGGCGCGGTGCGATCATCGCCCGACCTGATCGCGCTCGGCATGGACGGCCGCGGCGACGACCGGTTCACCTCGCGCGATATGATCGAGACCGAACAGCGACTCGAACTCGCGGCGGATCGGCTCGCCAGGCAGTCCGGCCATGGTCTCCCGGCCGCGTCTTTGCAGAGAGCCGCTGACGCAGCCGGGAGTGTTGGCCTGGTGCTTGGTCGTGAGCAGCAGGCCGCGCTCAAGCATATAACGAGCGGGCAGGATCTCGCAATCGTGGTCGGCTATGCCGGAACCGGCAAGAGTGCGATTCTGGGACAGGCTCGCGGGGCATGGGAGCACGCCGGACTGGAGGTACGCGGCGCCGCGCTGTCGGGCATCGCCGCCGAAGGGCTGGAGAACGGCTCGGGCATCGCGTCGCGCACCATCGCCAGCCTCGAACATGGCTGGGCGCAGGGTCGCGATCTGCTCACGGCGCGTGATGTGCTCGTAATCGACGAAGCGGGCATGGTCGGCACGCGGCAGATGGAGCGTGTGCTGTCGCACGCCGCCGACGTCGGCGCCAAGGTCGTGCTGGTCGGCGATCCGCAGCAGCTGCAATCGATCGAAGCGGGCGCGGCCTTCCGCGCGATCCACGAACGGCATGGCGGTGTCGAGATAACCGAGGTGCGCCGTCAGCAAGCAGATTGGCAGCGCGAGGCGACCCGCGCGCTGGCGACGGGCCGCACCGGCGAGGCGATCCGCGCATACGACGAGGCGCGCATGGTGCACGCCGCCGCTTCGCGCGACGCCGCGCGGACCGAACTGATCGACCGCTGGGATCGCGATCGGCAGGCGCGGCCCGGAGATACGCTGATCATCCTCACCCATAGCAATGACGAGGTGCGCGCGCTCAACGAGGCAGCGCGCGATCGGATGCGCGCGGCGGGCGATCTTGGCGATGATGTCGCGGTGAAAGTGGAGCGCGGTGATCGCATGTTCGCGTCCGGCGACCGCATCATTTTCCTGCGCAACGAACGCAGCCTGGAGGTGAAGAACGGTACGCTTGGGATCGTCGAACAGGTCGATGCGCACAGCATGACCGTTCGCACCGGTGACGGGCGTTCGGTGGTGTTCGACCTCAAAGATTATGCCCATGTCGATCATGGCTTTGCGGCGACGATCCACAAGGCGCAGGGCATGACGGTCGATCGCACCCATGTGCTCGCCACGCCAGGTATGGACAGCCACTCGGCCTATGTTGGACTGTCGCGTCACCGCGGCGGCGTCGATGTTCATTATGGCCGCGATGACTTCAAGGATCAGGGCAAATTGATCCGCACGCTGTCGCGCGAGCGCGCCAAGGACATGGCGCAGGATTACGCCAAGGCCGATCCGGCGCGATCCTACGCCGAGCAGCGCGGGATAGCCTTGCGCGAGCGGATCGTCGAAACCGCGAAAAAGCTTCCCGACAACCTGTCCCGAGCGGGTCGAGGGATCGCCCGGCAAGTCCCCGAGAAGGCGCGCAGCATCTTTGCCGGGTTCAAGCCGACTGTGAAGCGGGCGAGCATCGAACCGCGCGATCCATCGCGAACCACCGACACGCGGCGCGCGGTCGAACGCTATGCCCGCGCGCAAGCCGATATCGATCGCATGCACGCCAAAGACCTCCCGGTGCTGCGCCACCAGCGCGATGCGCTCGCGCGCGCTGGCGATGCGCTGGGCGCGATCGGTCCGCATGCGCGGGGCGATCTGGCGTCGGCGTTCGAGCGTCAACCCGAGCTGGTTGCGCGAGCGGTAGCTGGCAACAGCAAGGCCGCGATCCGCGCGATGAACCATGAAGCCGACATCCGTATCGACCCTGCCAAACGCGCCGATCGCTTCGTCGATGACTGGCAGAAGCTCCAGCAACAGCGCAGCCGGTCACTGTCGCGCGGCGAACAGCGCGCCGCGAGCCGGTTCGCTGGCGAGATGGGCGCGATGGCGAAGAGTCTCGAGCGCGATGCGCAGGTCGAATCAATCCTGCGTGGTCGCAAAGCGGCGCTCGGCATCGACGCACACTCGGTTCGATCGGTCGGGCAAGAGCTGGCAGCGATCGCCGACCTCGGTGGAGGGCGATCGCGCGGCATCGGTATCGGAATGTAGGAGAATAACATGAATGACGAAGAACTCGAACCCGAAGACCCCGCAGCCGCGGCATTTGCGCGGCTTGAAGGTGAAGTCGCGCTCGTGCGACGGGCGGTTCAGCAGCTAGCCGCCGAAAAGTCGGAAATCCGGATTCCCGACTACAGCCTCACGCTCGGCGAACTATCGACAAACTTGGAATCCGCCGGACATACATTGGTGGAAATCCTCGCCAAACCCGCAATGGAGATGACCCCCGAAGATATGGCGCGGCGGATCGATCGCGTTGCGCAGGAAGCGCGCCAGCGCAACGAGGGATGGATGCGCAAGGCGCACGATCGCTATGATGATGCCATTCATGACCTGCGCGGTGTTACCGCGACGCTGCGTTCGACGCATGAGCAGCGCCTCCATCTCGTCTGGGCGGCAAGCGGAGGGATTGTCGCAGGATGCTTGCTCTGGTCGATCCTACCGGGCGCTTTTGCGAGGGCGCTGCCCGAGCGGTGGCAGCTGCCCGAACGGATGGCGGCGCATATCGTCGGCGCGCCGACGATATGGGAGGGAGGCGTCAGGCTCATGCAGGTTGGTAGTCCAGAAGCTTACCGGGCCATATCGGCCGCTGCCGTAATGCGCCGAGATAATAGGGAGAAAATCGCCGCCTGCGAAAAAGCTGCTCTCGAAACTAAGAAGCAGGTCCGCTGCACCATCAAGGTCGGGCATCCGCAAATTTGATGGCTCTACCGCCAACCAAGCCAGATGGACCAAACCCATCAGCGTGGTCGCATTTCCCGGCACCGCAAGACCGACGCTCGCAAGGTTTTCACTGATCGTCGTTTCTGCAATTGGCTATGTCACCGCGAGGGGCGATCAGGGATTAGTCAACGCCCCCGACAGGCAGGTAACATTGATCTGTCGACGACTGTCGGCCGAAACCTCGATCATCAGTCGTAAGCAACTGGCCCCTGCGGTTCGACTGCCGTTTCGGGCGCACATGTTTCGGTCTGCTGAGCTGTAGGCGAAGGCGCGTGGCGCGCGACTTCATCGCCATTCTGTGGGACCTGCGGATTTTCCGCGCAACCTGCGACGCACATGATTGCGATGGGTGCTAAAACTCTCAAAATCGCGATTTCCTTCCCTTTTCGACTGCGCTCCCGCTCCAAACGCAATCCTTTTCAGATAGCCGCCAATTTCCGATGCCCAATCAATCGGTAGGTTGCGGCCGTCCAGAAAGGCGGCAACCGAAATGTCGGACGCTTTCGAGTTCCGGGACGGCGAAGGACGGTCGCAAATCCACGCCGGCTTCCCCACGTCGCACCCAGCGAATGATGCCGCTTCGCTGGAGTCCATCTCTCAGCGCCAGGTCAATGCGGTCACCGACATTCACCAGTCCGGCGTTGGCAATTGTCGCACCGTCCCGCGACAGCGACGTGACGTCAACTTTCACCCACCGCGCTCCCAACAGCAATTGCCCCGGGCAGGATACGGTCAATCGCAATGGACGATAATGCTCCGACTCCTGTTCTGCGATAAGCTGAGCCATCACGTCTCCGTGCCTAATCGGGCGATCAAACGCGACCCCGCATCGCCCATCGCCGGACCAGACAACCCGGCCCCTAAGGCGGATGGTGTCGGATAGGCTGATCAGAAGCCTCTCGTTCGGCCGCACCGACACGGCGACATCGAACATCATTCCGCGGTCGTACATGCTGCGGACCGGCCACAGGCCGCAGTCGGTTGACCGTTCGACCTTGACGAGGCGGTAAAAGATTCGCTGCGAGCTGATCGCCTCCCGCTTATGATCATCAGCTCGCGTCCTATTCTCACAAGGCCGCGATTCACTAGAACTGTTCATTCGCCATCCGACCTGCGACAGTCCCCGCGCATGAAGCGGGGCTGCTGCGTTCCCGCGTTAAAGATCGACGCGCTATCGCAGCGCCGCTGAAGCGACTATCTTTGAGCACCATATCCTTTACCGGCTGCGCGGGATTTGCCATTTCAGTCTGATGGCTCGTTCTTCAGCGGGCTGATCGAGCGTCTCGCCTTCGATCGACGCCACCAACGCATCAAGCGGTCGATCCGAACTCACAGCGGCATATCCGCTTTCCCGGCGCGGGGCATTTGCAATGGCAGTTATCTTCCAATCTCCGCCGTCCTTGCACGCGAAGAGGTGCCGATCCTGTTCGGTGCCCGCGGCGTCCACGATCGCTTCCCGGCAGAATGAGCCCGAGGCCTTTAGCAAACTGAGCTGGACGTCGAGACGATGGTCCGCATCGATACGAACCGCCACACCGCCTCGCGCCTTGTCCAGAGCCCCGGACAAGTCGGCTGATGCCACAAGTTGACCATCCTGGAGATTAATCAGCGATTGCGACGACGGGGCGCTGCCAATATATAATCCAATGGCCACCGACGCGGCCATTGACGCACCGATCGCCCACCGCGAATATGTTGACGTGCGCGAGCGGCGTTGCTCGGCGAGGCTCGTGACATGTCCCGCCGACGACGCAAACGCCGCGTGATCGATCATGGCGATCCAGGCGTCGGGGATCGGCTCCTTGAGATCATCGGCAAAGCTTTCACGCGCCGCGTCAGCTAACAATATCTGTCGGATCAACTGTTCCGCGACACGCGGATCCGAACAGGCGAGCTCTCTGACACGTTCTCGATCGGTCGACGACAGCGACCCATCGAGGAACGCGAGCAACATTTCTGGCGTCACTGACATCCGAACACCTTTTCTGTAAGCATCGCGCGCGCGCGGGATAATCTGCTCATGACCGTGCCAATTGGGAGCCCGAGTGTTTCGGATGCATCCTGATATGACAGGCCATCCACCAGAACGAGCATGACGACCGCACGCTGATCGTCAGGAAGTTCCTCGATCGCCCGTCGCGTCGCCGCGAGATCGATCCGCATCTCCGCAACCTCGCGTCCATCTTCGCCCACCAGATTTTCGAGCGCATCTTCCGGCACGGCAATTCCTTTCGCTCGTTCGGTCCGGAGCGTGTCGATCCAGATATTCTGAGCTATTCTGTACATCCAACTGTCGAGCCTTGTTCCCGGCCTGAAACTGTCGATGCTCGCGAGCGCCTTTGCCACCGTTGACTGAGCGAGGTCGTCCCCAACATCCTCGTCGCCCGCAGCAAGCGAACGCGTGAACCGCCGCAAACGCGGCAGAAACGCGATCAACTCCCTTCGCAAATCGGCATCAAGCGTGCTATTAGATTTCATCAACCATTTTCCTAAACAACGGTTCGGCGAATACATTATTCCGTCACGTCAGGAATATTCTGCCGTCAACAAAGTTATAATTAACGGAGCCGCCGTCGATGTGGCTTCCTCGGAAACGGAGCGAATGAATGCGGTCGAAAGCAAGCCATATGAGGACGTATTTGCTCGCCGCCATTGTGTTCGCGACCTTTACCGCGGCTTCCTACGTCAAGGCCAGCGACGAAGTTGAGGAACCGTCCGACGACGTGGGGGACGATGCCGACGACGCTGCCGACGACGCGACTGATGATGCGAGCGAGGATGCCGCGGATGAGGCAGCCGATGACGCCGCTGATGCTGCTGCTGATGACGCAGACGATCCCGGCGAGGATGCGGCGGATGAGGCGGGTGATGCCGGGGAGGATGCAGCGGAAGACGCCGCAGAGGATGCGATCGACCCTTCGTCCGACGACGATATGGACGATATGGACGATTCGCTCGGTGACGCTGCCGATGACGACGAAGCGGCATCCGACATCGAAGGTATCGATGCGACCGAAGACGATGCGGCCGACGAACCGGTCGAGCTTGAGCAGGACGACGAAGCGGCCTCTGAAAATGAGGACGATAGCGACGTCTCCGAGAGTGCGGAATCGAATGCAGGTGACGAGCCAGGCGAACTCAACATCGACGCCGATAGCGGCCCGCGCCCAGGCTCGCCATCGCTGGAAGCCACCAAGGGCGATAGCGTCGATCCGTTCCATATCGAAATCGACGAGAACGGTGATGAAGTCGTTGCCGACGAAGTCTTGGCCCTGGTTTCCGATGCCGACGAACTCCTAGCTCTTCAAGAAGCCGGTTTCGAATCAAGGATCATAGAACTGCTACCGACATTGGGATTGCAGCTTGTCAGCATAAAGGTGCAACCGTCGCAGGCGCGGCAGGTCATAGAACGCCTGAAAAGCGCCGCGCCGAAAATTATGGTTACGCGGAACCATCTGTTTGCAGCAGGCGCCATCGGAACGGCTGCCCCGCAACGGTCGAATATCAGGCGGAATACGGATCGTCGCGGCACCGTCGGTCTCATCGATGGCACGGTCAATCGCAGCTTATTCGACAGTTCGCTTGAGATGCGAACCGCCAATTTCGGATGGGAGAATAGCGCCATGGGCCATGGAACGGCTGTCGCTAGTCGGCTGTCGGACGCTGGCGTCAGACGAGTTTACTCTGCAAACATCTTTCACGGCCGCCGAGCGCCGGCGGTCGCACTTCTTCGTGCGCTCGAATGGATGGCGTATGAAAAGGTCCCGGTTATCAACATCAGCCTTGCCGGCCCGGAAAATCAGCTGGTGAACCGCGCGATAAAGATTCTGGTCGATCGAGGTCACGCGGTCGTTGCGGCCGTCGGCAACAACGGCCCCGCTTCGCCGCCGCTCTTTCCTGCCGCGGTGCCGGGCGTCGTTGCGGTTACCGCAGTCGATCGCCAGGGCCGAATTTATCGCCGCGCCGTTCATGGCGCCCATATTGCCTTTGCTGCTCCGGGGGTCGATGTTCCGACCATCGACGGTGATGGTGCTACGCGCTCCTCAAGCGGAACGTCATTTGCAGCGCCGGTCGTGAGCGCTCGTGTCGCGCGCATCCTTGCCGTGCCGGACGTCAAACAGCGGAACCGCGCGATCACGGATATTGCGAAAGTGGCGCTGGATCGAGGCAAGCCTGGCCGGGATCCGGTCTTTGGACACGGCATTATCGGCTTGCGCTGAGCCGAGGTCGCCAGTTTTCTGTCACGAACCGACGCGCCGACGGCCGCGAAATAATCGCGTGCCTCGGGAATAACTCCTCAATGGCTCCGTTGTAGGGTTGTCACGCTATTCTCCCGCCTGCGGTGCGAAGCGTCGCAAGCCTCTGAATTTCAAAGGAGCGAAGAATGAACACGAAAAATATCCTTGCAGCAGGAACGGCCGCAATCGCCCTGCTCTCCGGCACGGTAGTCGCCCAAACGCGGCCGGTCGCGCAAAGCACGAGTTCCGACACAAGCACGAGCGAGACGGACCAGAGCACCGACTCGTCGGTTGACCGCGACGGGTCGGATCGAAGCGCCGACGCCAGCACACCTGATACCGATCGCAGCGAAGACGAGAGCCGGGACGCATCAGGCTTTGATTCCAGTTCGGACGCGAGCGGTCCGGGCTTCGACACGAGCACCGACGTGAGTGTCGATTTCGACGATGACGATGACGACGACGATGACGACGATGACATGGATGACGACGACAACGAAGACGACGGCGACAACGATGCCGCCGACGATATGAGCGATGCTGCGGAAGACGCAGCCGATGCGGCTGAAGACGCCGCAGACGAGGCCGAAGACGCTGCGGATGAAGCGGCTGACGATGCCGAGGACGCCGCCGACGAAGCCGAGGACGCTGCGGATGAAGCGGCTGACGATGCCGAGGAAGCTGCTGAAGATGCCGAGGACGACGGCGACGACGGCTAATTCATCCAGCACGAGAATGTGGACGGTGCGCCTATATTCGGGCGCGCCGTCCTTCGCATTAGTAAGGGGCAAATCAATGCGTAGAATTTCCAGTTTGATTATCGGGACCATGGTGGTGACCGCCACCCCAGCCATGGCCCAGGACGTGTCGCTCGAAATCGAGGTTGGCGCGCTTTACGATAGCCATCTGACCTTTGAAGAAGCGGACGCCGAGCAGCAGCAGGGGGATGTCGGCGCGCGCCTGCGCGCCGATGTAAAGGTGGTTCCGGTGGACACGAAGTCGTTTGAGCTCGATTTTCGCTACACGTTCGACCAGACGCTCTATGCGGACTTCGACGAATTCGACATCCAGTCCCACCGCCTGGGGACCGGGGTGCAAACTCGTATTGGCGGAGCGCGCCTAAGCCTGGATTATGATTTCAGGCATATTCGCCTAGGCGGTGACGCTCTCTACGACGAGCATTCAGTCACGCCGAGCCTTGCCGGCTTTGTCGCCAAGGATGTTTATGCTCGCGCCTTCTATAAATATTCGGACAAGAACTTCGACATCCTTGAACGACGCGACGCGGATGGCCATACGGTTGGCACGAGCGTGATGCGCTTCTTTAGCGGCCGACGCGGCTTCGTATCCGGTTCGGTGCAGTATGAAACGCAGGATGCGGCAGACCCCGCTCTCGACTTCGAAGGCTATCAGCTCGGCGTCAACGCTCGGGTTCCTTTGAGCAGTGCTCGACTGGGTCCGCGCGCCAAATTCGGATATAGTTATCGCGATCGCGATTATGACAATGTGACGCCGTCGCTTGGAGAACGGCGCACCGAGACGCGGTCACGCTTCGATGCCGGCCTTGAACTGCCATTAAACCGCCAGTTTCGCCTGGAAGGCGACTACCGCTATACCAATCGAAACTCCAATTTCGCGCCGTCCGACTATAATGAGCATCGGGTGGCGGTCTCGGTAGTCTTCGAACTTTGATCGTGGCTGGGCAGATGTGACGCGATCACGTCCGCCCAGATAAACTGTGCGGAAGTGCCGGATTGGGGAGGGATCTCCAAACCGGCACCCTGCCTTGATCTGCGCGATGCGTTGGCTGCTGCAACGGCTGCTCAGCGTGTCCTGCGATCGGACCTCCAACTCCGACGAGGAGGATAGGATGGACCAGCCTGATCCTTCCCATTCGGATAGTGATCGACGGTTGGACGGCGTTCCTGATGCCGTTTTGCCAGATCGACGAATGACAGATCGCCAGCGCAGTATCTGCCGGATCGCGCGGGTTGAGCAAGAATCCGGCGCCGGAATCTGGCGCGTTGAAAACATTTCCAACGAGGGGGTGTTGCTTGTCTCAACCGCTCCAATGGTGGTGGTTGGCGAGACGATCAGAATGGTGCTTTCGGAAAGCGTTAACCTCGTGGGCCGGATCGTCTGGTCCGATGCTGGCCGCTGTGGTGTAGCACTCTCCAGGCCAATGGACGCGGCAGCGGTTCTGCGCACACTGGCGGCCGAACACCGTGCCGAACGCCATCGTGCCTTCGGGCCTTCTGCCGGGGTCGAAGCCATTCTTGCTTTGCCGGAGGGGGCAAAGCCTATTGATCTTCTCAACATATCCCAGTGGGGGGCAGACTTTGTCTATGGTGGGATCCTTGAGCCAGAAATGGAGCTCAAGCTGCTGCTGCCGGGCGATGATATAGCGCGAAGCGCATTTGTCCGCTGGGTGTTCGGCAATCGCGGCGGCGTCTGGTTTACCCGGTCACTTGAGCTGTCCCTTCTCGAACGTATTAAGCATTTGCGCGACTAACCTGATTGCTCCCTCTCTCGGCGATGGTCGCGGACATCGTGGATGGCGCAGTGGCGAAACTTTTATTCTCTTGGCTGCTGCGGGACGAGGGATCGGCATATCGTGCCGATTGCCCGCGAGATATTGTGTCGTCAGTGTCCGATTCTTGAAATTCGGGACCCCGTCGTTCGCCGCCTCGGAAATGGGTTTGGGTCCCGTTTCTCCGTTCGTGAGCCGAAGAGCTCGCAACAAGCTTTCGGACCAATGAATATGCGATTTGAAGGCCATTCAGATTGAAGTGGCTATTCCCTGATCTATCGCCCCATCCGCGGGGTTTTGGAGTAAAGATCATGATGAGATACGCGCTTGGCCTTGCCATCGTCACCGCCGCCTTTGGCAGTTCCCCTGCGACAGCCAATCCGGGCCGCGATTATTGGGAAGATCGGCATGAGGAGGCACGTGAGTGGGAGGAGGAACGTCGCGAGGAGCGTCGCGAATGGGATGAAGAACGGCGTGAAGCATGGCATGATCGCGAGCGCGACCGGCGCGAAGTTGAACGCGAGTATAGGGAGGAGCGTGGCGACTACCGACGCGATCGACGTTCGGATTATCGGGATTGGCGCCAATACAGGTCCTATGACTGGAATCGTTACGAGCCAGGCAATCGCGGCTACTTCGCGGATCGATACTATCGCGACGGGCAATACTATCGTCCTTACCGCCTGAACCGCTCGCACCGGATTTATCGCGGCGGTGATGGCCGATACTATTGCCGACGCAACGACGGAACGACCGGCCTTATTGTCGGCGCTGCAATCGGTGGCTTACTCGGCAACGAGATCGCTCGCGGAAGGTCCAAAACGATCGGTGCGATCGTCGGCGCAGGAGCTGGTGCGGTGCTGGGCCGAGAAGTTGCGCGCGGGCGTGTGACCTGTCGCTAGCGCACCGAGGCGGGTAATCGCTGCCAGCGAAACGGCTGCAAGATTAGGCACGATCGGAAGACGAATCTTGTATGCCGGCGTAGAAGTAATCTCCCTCAAGATCGGCTGAGAAACAGCCGCAGTGGTCGGTGCCAAAATAATCTGAGCCTGCACCCAGCAGGCTCAGATTGCTATCCTCAACGAACTATAACAATGGTGTGCCCGCGAACCTGAGGCCGACGACGTTATCGTCCAGTTGGCATCTATAGCGCCAAACATAGCGGCAAAGAGCGCACGCTCTTTGCCGAAATTCGCAAGAAATTCTGAGGATAATCGCATGAGAAAGGCGTGGCGGGAATGAAACACATGATCCGCCACGGCCTTTCCGTATCGATAGCCGCGCTTTTGCTCGCGTCTGGGTCAGCACATGCCGTCGACACCGCCGCATCGGCGGTTCCGGTCGCCGCGCCGGCAAAGGCGGGATGCGCAAACGGTCAGGTGCGGCTCGACACTAATTTTCCGACCGCCGCCGCGGCGCGTTGCGAAACGCTGGGCAAGCACGAACTGGCTGTGACGCTGACGCCCGAAGATGCGCCGCCGATCAATTGCAGCGCCTGGTATGCCTTTCGCCTGACCCCCCAACCTGGGGTAAAGCGCGGCCAGCGGGTCACGATCACGCTGAACTATACTGCCTGCGGGCATCGCTATTGGCCAAAAGTCAGCGAAGACGGGGTGCGTTGGACGCACCTGCCCGCCAAAGACGTGACTTTATTCGAAAACAACGGGATCAAGCAGGCGCAGCTGCGGATCCAGATGGGCGCTGGGCCGCTGTTTGTCGCCGGGCAGGAAATCATTGCTCCTTCGACCAACGATCATTGGCTCGCCGAAAAGGCTCGCCATCCTGACGCCCGCCTCTCCATTCTGGGCCGGTCCGCCGAGGGCCGCAGCATCCAACAACTCACCATCACGTCCGCCCCGACGCCGCCGCGCGAACAGGTGGTACTGGTCGGCCGCCAGCATCCCCCGGAAATCACCGGTGCGCAGGCGATGCTGGCCTTTGTAGATACAATCCTGTCGGATGAGCCGATCGCGACAGCTTATCGGGCGCGCTTTTCCACGATCGTCGTGCCGATGCTCAATCCCGATGGCGTAGCGCGAGGGCATTGGCGTCACGCCATCGGCGGGCTCGACCTAAATCGCGACTGGGGTCCATTCACCCAGGCTGAGACCCGGTTGATCCAGGGTTTGCTTAAAGAAATTGCCGACGATCCGGCCCGGACGCTGCGGCTCTTCCTTGATTTTCATTCGACCCGCAAAGATGTCTTTTACACTTTGCCGGACGCCACGATTACCGATCCGCCCCGCTTCGCTGCCGATTGGCTGGCGCGCTATCAGGACCGAATGCCCGGCTATCACGTCGAACGCGATTCCAGCCATAATCCTGGACTGCCAACCGCCAAATCATGGGTCTATGAAACCTATGGTGTCCCCACCGCGACGTTTGAAATCGGTGATGACACCGACCGGGCACTCATCGCAAGAATTGGACGAGAGTCGGCGCTGGCGATGATGGAAACGATGCTCGCGACGCCCGCACCTTGACTTCGCTATCGGAGGCATTCACGACCACAGGCATTCAATCACCATCCCGCACAACGAGCGCCCGGACATCCAGGCGAAGCGCCAAGGTCACCTGCTCGCCGATCGCCGGAGGTTTACCCGGCAGTTGAATGGTGAAGTGCTGGTCCGCCGCAAAAGCTTCGACGATATAAAGGTGCCCAGCGAAGCGGGTCGCCGAGACCGTCGCAGCAACGCCCGCCGGGCTTCGAACAATCGCATCAGGCCGGACAGCAAGCTTTGCGGCGCCGTCTGGAATGGCATCGGCTTGGACGGCACCGAGCGCAGTATCGGCAATCCCGTTCGTCACGACGGCATCGATCACCGCGACATCGCCAAGCAGCCGCGCCGCCGCGATTGATACGGGCTGATGGTAACAATCCTCAGGCCGGCCGGTCTGGACGATGCGGCCCGCGGCCATCAGGATCAGATTGTCGGCGATCATCATCGCCTCTTCGGGATCGTGGGTGACGATCAGGACGCTCGTGCCCGCCGCGCGAATATCAGCGAGGAGCGCATCGCGCACTGCGCCGCGCAGATGGCCGTCCAGACCCGAAAAAGGCTCATCGAGCAGCAGAAGCGACGGTTCGCGCGCCAGCGCGCGCGCGATCGCCACGCGCTGTTGCTCGCCGCCCGACAGCATATGCGGCCAGGCGTCCGCGAGATGGGCGATGTGGAAGCGGTCGAGTAGCGCCGCGACGCGGGCGCGGCGGGCGTCGGCGGCCATGGCGGCGAGGCCGAAGCCGACATTGGCGCTGACATTGAGGTGCGGGAATAGCGCATTGTCCTGAAACACCAGCCCGACGCCGCGATGTTCGGGCGCCGCGGTCGTCCCTGGTACAGCGACGGCGTGCCCGCGGATACGGATTTCGCCGGCATCGACGGGTTCCAGCCCCGCGATCAGGCGCAGCAAGGTGCTTTTTCCGCAGCCTGACGGGCCGAGCAGGCAGGTTATCCCGCCAGACGGCAAGGCGAAGGACGCGCCGTCGACCGCGGTGCGGCCGGGATAATCGCGCACGACATCGCGCAGTTCGAGAACGGGATCATCGGTCACGATAAGGTGCCTAGTCGCCGGGCCGCGCGGTCGCAATGCGGCGTGTCAGCCAGATGACGGCGGGCAGCGACAGCGCGACGATCAGTAGCGACGGCAGGCCCGCCTGTCCCAGCCGTTCGTCGAGCGCATAATTGTTCGCGATCACCGCGAGCGTGTCGAAATCGAACGGGCGCAGGATCAGCGTCGCCGGCAGTTCTTTCAGAACATCAATGAAGATGATCAGCAGCGCAGTCAGCAGCGCGCCGCGCGCGACTGGCAGATCGACCGCGAACGCCGCGCCTGCCTCGCCGCGCCCCAGCGTGCGCGCGGCATGGCGCATCGACGGCGTGACACGTGCCAGCCCCGCATCGATCGGTTCGAGCGCGGCGGCCATCAGCCGCGCCGCATAGGCAAGGACGAGCAGCACGATCGCAACGGCTGTGCCTGATCCTGGCGCGAGGTTCCAGATCAGCCCGGCAGGCGCGAGCAAGCCGATCGCCATCACAGCGCCGGGCGTTGCATAGCCGAGGCTGGCGATCCGGGCCGCGATCGGCAGGCGCCGCGTCCCGAGCGCCAGCATCGTTGCAAGCGCGACCGTGACCAAGGCTCCGGCGAAGCCGAGCAACAGACTGTTGCGCGTCGCCGCGACGAGCCGCGCCCAATCGGGCGTCGTCTGCGCGAGGTTCCAGATCAGCCACCCGACAGGGAGCAGCAATCCCGCCGTCAGCAGCGACAGGCAAAAGCCGAAGGCGAGCCAGCGCCGCACCCCGGCGAGCGGCTGCACATCGATTGTTCGCCAGCGCGCCTTGCCCGTTTCGTGCGTCGCGCCCCGGCGGCTGGCGCGCTCGATCCACAGCAGCAGCGCCGCCGCGGCCAGCAAAGGCAGCGCGAACCGTGCCGCGCTGACCGTCGAGCCATAGACCGACCAGGCGCGCACGATGCCGGTGGTCAACGTCTGGACGCTGAGGAACTGGACCGCGCCATAATCGGCGAGCGTTTCCATCACCGCCAGCGCGACCCCCGCGGCGAGCGCGGGCCGAACCATCGGCAGCGCCACGCGCCACAGTGCGTGCCGGCCGCCGCAGCCGAGCATCCGCGCCGCCTCCAGCACATTCACTGACTGGTTCAAGAAAGCAGCGCGCATCGCGAGATAGACATAGGGATAAAAAGCCGCCGACAGGATGAAGGCGGCGCCGCCGATGCTGCGCATTTCGAACGGCAGATCGTGTCCCGTCGTGTCGCGCAGCCAGATGCGCAGCGATCCCGCGACATCGAACAGATCGGCATAGCCATAGGCCAGCGCAAAGGCCGGGGTCGCAAGCGGCAGCGCCAACGCCCAGGCGAACACACCGCGGCCGGGAAAGCGATGCATCACCACCAGCCAGGCCGCGGTCGTCCCCGTCACTGCCGTGAAACAACCCACAAGCAGCGCCAGCCACGCCGAGGTCAGCGCGTAGCGCGCGATGTCGCGGCCCGCGATGTCGGCGGTGTCGGTCCCGAATGCGGCGAGCAGCACACCGATCAGCGGCAAAGCCACCGCCAGCCCCGCCAGCGCGGCGAGGCTGGCAAGTGGTGACGGGACAGAGAGGCGAAGGGCGGCGGCCGTCGTCAGCGCCAGCCCGCCGCGCTCATCAACGACTGCGCCGCCGGCTGCCGCGCCGCAAAGGCGGCGACGCTCATTGGGTTGGCGGTGAAGTTGGCATAGGCATCGACGGGCGGCGGGGCCGGGACGTCGGGCGAGGCAGGATATTCGTTATTGTTTGCCGAAATATGCTTTTGCGAATCCGTCGAGGCGAAAAATTCGAGCAGCTTGACGGCATTGGCCTGGTTCGGCGCGTTCTTCGCCACGCCGCCACCCGAGATGTTCACATGCGCACCCTTGCCATCCAGGCTCGGGAAGCCGAGTTTGACCTTGTCGGTTACTGCCCGGTCCTGAGCATCGTCGCCGGTCGCCAATCGGATGTAATAATAGCTGTTGGTGATCGCGACTTCGCACACCCCTGCAGCAACGGCGCGGATCTGGTCGCGGTCGCCTCCTTCGGGCGGCCGCGCCATGTTAGCGACGATGCCCTTGACCCATTCGCCCGCCCGGTCGGGACCCCATGCCTCGATCAGCGCGCCGACGAGCGAGAGGTTATACACGCTGTCCGATGACCGGACGCAGATTTTCCCCTTGAAGCGCGGCCCGGCGAGCTTGGCATAATCGTCGATTTCTTCGGGCTTCACCTTGGCCGCGTCATAGGCGACGACGCGGGCCCGGCGCATGAAGCCATACCAGTTGCCGCCTGGTTCGCGCAGGTTGGCAGGGATGCGTGCCGTCAGCGTTTCGGAAACCGTCGGCTGGAAGAGGCCCGCCTGCTGCGCGCGCCACAGTGCGCCCGCATCGGCGGTGATGAACAAATCGGCGGGGCTGTTCGCGCCCTCGCTCTTCATCCGCGCGACCAGCTCGTCGGCCTTGCCCTCGATGCGGTTGATCCTGATGCCGGTTTCCTTGGTAAACCGCTCATAAAGAGCCTGGTCGCTGTCATAATGGCGCGCGGTGTATAGATTGACCTCCTGCGTGCCCGCGGTCTTCTCGCCGCCCGAACAGCCGCCCAGCGCCATAGCGCCGCTTGTTGCCGCCAAAATCCATAAATTCCGCACGATCGATCTTTCTCTGGAGGATGGGCCTTAGGCCTATCATTATTGAGAACCGCTCGCAATATATCTCGTGTGCGATGCGTTATCTTTCATTCGCGGCGCAATCGGCGCGTTGCAAATGATAGTGATTGTCATTAGTGGGCACGTCGATTCGAATCGAAAGGATGACCGGCCCGATGCCGACCAGAATGAGTGTTAGCTGCTGCGCGTTGCTGATCGCGGGATTGTCGAGCCCGACGGCCATGGCCGAAACCGCCGCCGTAGTTGACGCGGGATCGGGGCAGATCATCGATAGTATCGTGGTGACGGGATCAAAGTCGGACACGCTTGACATCGGCGGCTCGGTACAGCGGCTCGACACCGCCGACCTCCAGCGCTTTTCCTATGGCGACATCAACCGCGTGCTGCGTCAGATTCCGGGCGTCTATCTTCAGGAAGAGGAAGGTTTCGGCCTGCGCCCTAACATCGGCATCCGTGGATCGGGTACCGACCGCAACGGCCGGATCACGGTGATGGAAGACGGGGTGCTGATCGCCCCCGCACCCTATTCGGCCCCCGCTGCCTATTATTTCCCGCGCCCCGCGCGGATCGCCGCGGTTGAGGTGGCCAAGGGCCCGGCCGCAATCAAATATGGCCCGATGACAGTCGGCGGTGCGCTGAACCTGTTTTCGACGCCGATCCCCGACGTTGCGGCGGGAACGCTGGCGGGCAAGGCCGAATTGCTGATCGGCAACCATGACGGCAGGCGGGCGCATGGCTGGGCTGGCGGCTGGGCGTCCCTGGGCGCCGGTATGGAAATCGGCGCGCTTGCCGAAGGACTGTATGAGCATTCGAGCGGCTTCAAGACGCTCGACATCGGTGGCGATACCGGGTTCGAGATTACCGACTGGACCTTGAAACTGGGTCTGCGGAGCGTCGACGGCCGGCACGCGCTCGAGTTCAAATACCAGAACTACGACGAGACCAGCAACGAAACCTATCTGGGTCTGACGCTCGCCGAGTTCGCCGTGTCGCCGAACCGCCGCTATAACGGCAGTCAGGTCGACGTGATGGACGTCGCGCACACGACCTATCAGTTTAGCCACCGGTTCGACATCACGCCGAACATCAATCTGACCACGGTCGCCTATCGCACCGACACGGCGCGCGCCTGGTACAAGCTCAACGACGTTCGCAACAGCGCGAACACCGGCTGGGTGACGATCGGCAGCGTGCTCGACAATCCCGTTGCCAATCCGTTGCAAATGGCCGATCTGATTGGCGCCAACGGCTTTACCGGACGGGCGGGTGCGCTGCGCGTGCGCAACAACAACCGCGTCTATCAGGCAACTGGCGTGCAGAGCGTGCTCACGGCCCGGTTCGGCACCGGCGGCGTCGCCCACACACTCGAACTTTCGGCGCGCTACCACGAGGATGACGAGGATCGTTTGCAGCAGGACGACCGTTACCAGATGGTCAACTCTCGCATGATGCTGACGACGGCGGGCGCGCCCGGCGGCCAGGACAATCGCATCGGCGACGCCAAGGCCTGGGCCTTTTTTATCCGCGACACGATCGACGCGGGCAACGTCACGATTGTTCCCGGCCTGCGCTACGAAGCGATCGACCTTCGGCAAACGCGTTGGGCCTTGACCGATCCTGCACGATCGGGCGCGACAACCGTTGCAAAGTCGAACGTCGATGTGTTCATTCCGGGGATCTCGGCGACGTGGCGCCCGGCCGAGAATGTGCGGATCGTCGCGGGCGCGCATCGCGGGTTCGCAAGCCCCGGCCCTGGATCAACGATCGATCCTGAAACGTCGTGGAATTACGAGGCGGGGGTCAAGCTCGGCAATGAGGCTTGGCGCACTGAAGTCATCGGCTTTTTTAACGATTATACGAATCTGGTCGGCACCTGCACCGCCTCGACCGGTGGCGATTGCAACATCGGCGACCAGTTCGCGGGCGGCGAAGTAGATGTCAAAGGCGTCGAAATCACTGCCGGGCGGACGTTCGGGCGCATTGCGAACGACGGCTTCGAGTTGCCGGTGTCGCTCGCCTACACTGTCACCGACGCCCAGTTCAAAACCAGCTTCGCTAGCGGTTACGAGCCGTGGGGGACGGTGACCGCGGGCGACCGGCTGCCCTATCTGCCGCGCCATCAGATGACGGTGAACGCTGGCCTGGCGCTCAAGGCTGCGCGGCTGAACGCGACGCTGAACTGGGTCGGCAAGGCGCGCGCCACCGCCGGTCGCGGCGCGATCGTGCCCGCGGACCGCATCGACGACCGCGTGCTGATCGATTTGTCCGCCGAAGTCGATCTGCTGCCCAAAGTCTCACTGTTCGGTTCGGTCCAGAATCTGTTCGACGTAACCTATAATGCCGCTTTCTCTCCCGCAGGCGCCCGCCCCGGAGCGCCGCGACTGGCGCTCGGCGGCATCCGCGCGCGCTTCTGACGCCGCACAAAGTCACCGCGCCGGTCGTTTCCGGAAACAAGGACAGGGTGAGGGCGATACTGCCTCCTTCCTGTCCTTGCATCGATGTTTGCAACGGTGTCGATAGTGACGATCCGCGGGCGGCACGACCGCCGCACGAGGGCGAGGCTGAGCGATGGGAAAAAGGCAGGCGCGCCCGATGCCGATTGGCTATGCGTAACCGTGCGTTCGTTGGGTGCGGCGCACCGCGCTGGAATCACAACGCCCGGGCCTCGTTTTCGAGACCCGGGCGCGTGTGACGAACACTCGCCATCCCCTTTTGTTGCAAGCCTGGCGAAAGGCTTGCACTCCCCGGAACCGGGCCTTGGGGCCGCTTGATCCAGAAGTCATCGGGCTAGGCGCAAGGGGGCAGTTTGTCACCCTGTGCAAGCCGTTCGGCGGCGCTTTTGGCCCCTGCTGTGGCCGATGGGCAACATATTCTGCGACTGGCTCGCAAAAGACGCGCATGCCAGTGGCCATTGCCAGCGGTGCGGGCTCTGCTTAAAGCGACCGCATGCGTGTCATCTTAATTGCGCTGCAAAGGCCCATCACCCCATGATTCTGCGTCCTTACGAACGCACCATCTTCAAACGCTATATGCTTCCGCAGCGCGGCGAAGGATTCATCTTTATTGCGGCGGCGTTCAGCTTTGTCGCCGTCACGCTGGGCGTCGCGGCGCTGGTGATCGTGATGAGCGTGATGAACGGGGTGCGCGCCGACCTGTTCGACAAGATCGTCGGGCTGAACGGCCATGCGGTGGTGCAGGGGTTCGGTGGGCGGCTCGACGACTGGCGCGAGGTGCTGAAACAGGCGAAAGCGACGCCCGATGTGGTGTCGGCGACGCCGTTGATCGAACAGCCTTTGCTCGCCACCTTCAATGGCCGCGTCGAGGGCATATTGGTGCGCGGCATGACGGTGCCCGACATTCGCAACAACCAGACGCTGGGCGGCAAGGTGTTGCAGGGCAATCTGAACACGTTGACCGCCAATGCCGGTAATGTGGCGATCGGTAGCGAACTCGCGCGCAACATCGGCGCGACGGTCGGGTCGAATTTGACGATCATCAATCCGCAGGGGCGACCGACGCCGTTCGGGACGGTGCCGCGCGAGATCAGTTACCGGGTGACCGCGGTGTTCGAGATCGGGGTCTATGATTTCGACAAGATGTATGTCGTGATGCCGATGGAGGATGCGCAGCTGTTACTGCTCAGCGGCGATCAGGTCGGGATGATCGAGGTCAAGGTCACCGACCCCGACAAGGTTGGCGAGATACTCGCGCCGCTGAAGGAAAAGGTCGCGGCGCAGGCGGTGGTGTCCGACTGGCGGCAGATGAACAGCAGCCTGTTCGAGGCGCTGTCGATCGAGCGGGTGGCGATGTTCGTCATCCTGTCGCTGATCGTGCTGGTCGCCGCTTTCAACATCGTGTCTTCACTAATCATGCTTGTGCGCGCCAAGACGCGCGACATGGCGATCCTACGCACGATGGGAGCGCCCCGTGATGCCGTGCTGCGCATCTTCATGGCGATCGGGCTGTCGATCGGGATTGCGGGGACGCTGATGGGAATGGCGCTCGGCTTCGGCCTGCTCTATTTCCGGCAGGGTGTGCTGCGCGGGGTCGAGTTTCTGACCGGCCAGCCGCTCTGGGATCCGTCGATCCGCTTCCTGACCGAATTGCCGTCGAAGCCCGATCCGTTCGAAGTCGCGGGGATTGCGTTGATGGCGGTGGTGTTCAGCTTCCTCGCGACGCTCTATCCCGCGTTCAAGGCGGCGAATACCGATCCGGTGCAGGTGCTGCGTTATGAGTGACATGATCCTCGAGCTGACCGCGCTCAGGCGCAGTTTCACGCAGGGCGATGTGACGATCGACGTGCTGCGCGGGGTCGATGCGCATCTGAAACGCGGCGAGATCGTTGCGCTGCTCGGGCCGTCGGGATCGGGCAAGTCGACGATGTTGCAGGCCGTCGGGCTGCTCGAAGGCGGGTTCGACGGAACGATCCGCATCGATGGCGCCGACGTGACGCAATATGATCAGAGCGAGCGAACCAAGACGCGGCGGGAGAAGATCGGCTTCGTCTATCAGTTCCACCACCTGCTGCCCGATTTCAACGCGATCGAGAATGTCGTGTTGCCGCAGCTGATCCGCGGGACCGCGCAGGCCGACGCCGAGGAACGCGCGGCGGAGCTGCTCGGGCGACTGGGGCTGGGTGAGCGATTGCAGCACAAGCCGAGCAAGCTGTCGGGCGGCGAACAGCAGCGCGTCGCGGTGGCGCGGGCGTTGGCGAACCGGCCGATGCTGGTGCTGGCGGACGAGCCGACGGGCAATCTGGACGAGGCGACCGCCGACCGAGTGTTCGACCAGTTCGTGTCGCTGGTGCGCGATCATGGCTCGGCGGCGTTGGTGGCGACGCACAACGAACGGCTGGCGGCGCGGATGGACCGCGTGCTGCGCTTGCATGACGGGCGGATTGAAGCGTAGGCTGCATTCGCAGGGGGTGAGCGCATGATCCGGTACAGGCTGTTTTTGCTGATTGCGCTGACATGGGTGGTGGCTCAACCGGGGCAAGCCCAGTCACCGCCACCGCCACCGCCGCCTATTCCGATGCCGTCGTCGCCGGCGCCACCACCGCCTCCCATCCTGCTGCCACCGTCGCCGCCGCCCGTATCGGCGCCCGTCGCGCCGCCGCTGGTTCAATCGGCTTGCACGGCGCCCGACTATCGCGCCTTCGACTTTTGGGTCGGGGAGTGGGATGTCTATGCGAATGGAAGCAGTGCGCAGGTGGCGACGAGCAGCATCGAGGCGATGTTCGCGGGCTGTGCGATCCGCGAGACGTGGCAACCGCTGAAGGGCGGCGGCGGCGGGTCGTTCAGCCATTTTGACGCCGAACGTCGCCGCTGGCGGCAGGCGTGGGTCGACAGCAGCGGCGCACGGGTCGATTTCGACGGCGGACCCGCGAACGGCAAGATGGTGCTGACCGGTCATTGGGCGAATGTCGTCGCCAATGGGCAGGACGGGCTGATCCGCATGACATATAGCAAGCAGCCCGACGGGTCGGTGCGCCAGCATGGCGAGCAATCGACCGATCACGGCCTGACATGGGCAACCAGTTTCGATTTCATCTACAGACCGCGCCAAGCGGGGGAGAAAAGACCATGAGCCTTTATGATTTTTCGGCGCCGCTGCCCGGTGGGGCGATGCATTCGATGGCGGATTATCGCGGCAAGGTGCTGCTGATCGTCAATACCGCGTCCAAATGCGGTTTTACCCCGCAATATGAAGGGCTGGAGGAGCTGTATCGGGACTACAAGGATCGCGGGTTCGAGGTGCTGGCTTTCCCATGCAATCAGTTCGGCGCGCAGGAGCCGGGTGACGCAAGCGAGATCGCGAATTTCTGTTCGCTTACCTATGATGTCAGCTTTCCGGTGATGGCGAAGATCGAGGTCAACGGCGATGACGCCGATCCGATATTCAAGCATCTGAAGCAGGAAAAGACCGGGCTGCTGGGCAGCGGGATAAAGTGGAATTTCACAAAGTTTCTGGTCGGGCGCGACGGCAAAGTGGTGTCGCGGCATGCGCCGACGACGAAGCCAGAGCAGCTCAGGAAAGAGATTGAAGAATTGTTGGGGTAGATCCCAATAGCTCGTCATTGCGAGCGCAGCGAAGCAATCTAGGGCGGTTTACGCAGGCCATGGTTTGCCGCGTCGCCTTCGGCTTCTCGCAATGACGATTTTGTGAATCGAAGCCATGGTCGAATCATCTGGGCGGCGCTAGCGTCCCCGCCATGGCCTACAGCCCCTTTGTCCCCCTGCGCGTCTTTTCCAGCTACACGATGCTCGAAGGGGCGATCGAGCCGAAGGCGATTGCCAAGGCGGCTCGCGAGCGCGGGTTTCCGGCGATCGCGATCTGCGACCGCAACGGGCTGTACGGCGCGATGGCGTTTGGCGATGCGTGCAAGGCGGCGGGGGTGCAGCCGATCGTCGGGGCGCTGCTCAGCGTCGCGCGGCCGGGGCAGCGGCTGGCGAACGGCGCGCCGCAGATCGACTGGTTGGCGCTCTATGCGCAGGACGAGACGGGATATGGTAATCTGTGCGCGCTGGTGTCGCACGCGCATCTGGGCCGCCCGGTCGAGATGGACCCGCACGTCACGCTGGCGGACATGGCGGGGCGGACCAACGGGCTGATCTGCCTGACCGCGGGCGGCGAGGGCGCGCTGACGCGCTTGCTGGCGGGCGAGCAGGCAGTCGCGGCGAATGATTATATCGAGCAGTTGGAGGCGCTGTTCGCCGGGCGGCTCTATATCGAACTTTCGCGCCGCGGCGACGCTGCCGAGATCGCCGCTGAAAAGGTGCTGATCGACCTGGCCTATGCGCGCGCGCTGCCGCTGGTGGCGACGAACCCGGCGAGCTTTGTCGAACCGCAATTCCACCCCGCGCACGACGCCATGCTCTGTATCGCGCAATCGGCCTATGTCGAAAGCACCGACCGCCGCGTGAGCAGTCCCGAGGCGTGGCTGAAGCCCGCCGAGGCGATGGAGG
Organism: Sphingopyxis bauzanensis; assembly: GCF_002205675.1. Lineage (GTDB taxonomy): Bacteria > Pseudomonadota > Alphaproteobacteria > Sphingomonadales > Sphingomonadaceae > Sphingopyxis > Sphingopyxis bauzanensis. The sequence continues at coordinate 682,626 of NZ_NISK01000003.1, forward strand.
ATGCGTTTTCGGACCTGCCCGAGGCGATGCGCAACAGCCTGGTCGTCGCGCAGCGCTGCGCGTTCATGGCGCCGAACCGCGCCCCGATCCTGCCGAGCCTCGCGGGTGATCGCGAGGCCGAGGCGGCGCAGCTGGCGCGCGACGCGCGTGAAGGGCTTGACGCGCGGCTGGCGCTCTATGCCGAGCTGTCGGACGAGGAGCGCCAGACCTATATCGACCGGCTCGATTTTGAGGTCGGGGTGATCACCCAGATGGGCTTCCCCGGCTACTTCCTGATCGTGGCCGACTTCATAAAATGGGCGAAGGCGCAGGATATTCCGGTCGGGCCGGGGCGCGGTTCGGGCGCGGGTTCGGTGGTCGCGTGGGCGCTGACGATCACCGATCTCGATCCGCTCAAGCTGGGGTTGCTGTTCGAACGCTTCCTCAACCCCGAGCGCGTGTCGATGCCCGACTTCGACATCGATTTCTGCGAAACGCGGCGCGGCGAAGTCATTCGCTATGTGCAGGAAAAATATGGCCGCGACACCGTCGCGCAGATCATCACCTTTGGTAAGCTGAAAGCGCGCGCGGTGCTGAAGGACACCGGGCGCGTGCTCCAGATGAGCTATGGCCAAGTCGACCGGCTGGCGAAGCTGGTGCCGAACCATCCGACCGATCCGTGGACGCTTGAGCGCGCATTGAACGGCGTGTCCGAGCTGATGACCGAATATAAGCAGGACGACGGGGTGCGCCGCCTGTTCGACATGGCGCGCCAGTTGGAAGGCCTGCCACGGCATAGTTCGACACACGCCGCCGGGGTGGTGATCGGCGACCGCCCGCTCGACCAGTTGGTGCCACTCTATCGCGACCCGCGCTCGGACATGCCGGTGACGCAGTTCGACATGAAATATGTCGAGAGCGCTGGGCTGGTGAAGTTCGACTTTCTCGGGCTCAAGACGCTGTCGGTGCTGAAAGAGGCGCGGCGCCTGCTCGCGCTGCGCGGCATCGACGTCGATCTCGATACGCTCGCGTGGGAAGATCCGGCGGTCTATGAACTGCTCCAGCGCGGTGAGACGGTCGGGGTGTTCCAGCTGGAATCCGAAGGGATGCGGCGCACGCTGTCGGCGGTGAAACCGACCAATTTCGGCGACATCATCGCGCTCGTTGCGCTCTATCGCCCCGGACCGATGGACAATATCCCGCTGTTCGGGGCGCGCAAGAACGGGCGCGAGGCGATCGCCTATCCGCACCCGCTGCTCGAGGGCATTCTCGCCGAAACCTATGGCATCTTTGTCTATCAGGAACAGGTGATGCAGGCGGCGCAGATCCTCGCCGGTTACAGCCTCGGCGGCGCCGACCTGCTGCGCCGCGCGATGGGCAAGAAGGTCCAGGCAGAGATGGACGCGCAGCGCGACACCTTTGTCAAAGGCTGCGGCGAGCATAACCAGATTGCGCCGAAGGCGGCGAATGAGCTGTTCGATTTGATCGACAAGTTCGCGGGCTATGGTTTCAACAAGAGCCACGCTGCCGCCTACGCATTGCTGTCGTATCAGACGGCCTGGCTGAAAGCGCATTATCCGCACGAATTCTTCGCCGCGTCGATGTCGTTCGACAGCCATCAGACCGACAAATTGTCGATCTTTATTGACGACATGCGCCGGTCGGGTGTCGTGGTGGCCCCTCCGTCGATCAACGAAAGCGAGGCCGATTTTTCGGTTGGGCAGAGCGGCGACGAGCTGACGGTGCGCTTTGCGCTCGGCGCGCTGAAGGGGGTCGGCGAGCGGGCGATGGAGGCGCTGGTCGCCGAGCGGCAGGCGAAGGGCGATTTTGCCAGCCTCGACGATTTCGCCAGCCGGATCGATCCGAAACTCCTCAACCGGCGCCAGATCGAGGCGCTGGCGGGGGCGGGGGCGTTCGACAGTATCGAGCCCAATCGCCCGCGTGCCTACGCCGGGGCCGAAAGCCTGCTCGCCTGCGCTAATAGCTCGGCGCACGAGCGGTCGACCGGACAGGGCGGCTTGTTTGGGGGGGACATAGATGTCGCGCCGGTGCTGCAATTGCCGACCGCCGAACCGTGGACACTCGCCGAGCGAATGACGCGCGAAAAAGAGGCGTTCGGATTCTACTTCTCGTCGCATCCGGTCGAGCAATATGAGGCGATCGTCGCGGCGCGCGGGGCGCGAACTTACGGCGACATCTGTTCGCAGGTCGAAATGACGCCGGGGACGCGGATCCCGATGATGATGGCGGGGATGGTCGAAAACGCCAAGGCGCGGGTGTCGCAGCGCGGCAACCGGTTCCTGAATTTGACGCTGTCGGACCGCAGCGGCCAGTTCCAGTCGAGTTGTTTCGACGAACAGACATGCAAGCTACTGGAAACACTGGCGGTCGATGGCGGCTGCGCGATCCTGTCGGTCGAGCTCGACCTGCTCGAAGGCGAAGAAACGCCGCGCGTTACGGTGCGCGGGGCGCAGCCGCTGGCGGAGATTGCGGCGACCGCGGCGCTGGAGCTGACGTGCCGCGTGGCGCTGCCCGAGGCGATCGCCGACATGGCGCGGCTGCTGGAAAAGCGCGACGATGCGCGCGGCAAGGTGATCGTCGTGGCCGCCGACCCCGACACCGGCGGCGAAATCAGGATATGCCTGGGCCGCCGCTTCGCGCTTGGCCCCGATGTCGTGTCGCGTCTCGAAACGGTGGCCGGGATCAGCGAAACCGCGCTGTCGCTGGTGGCGCCGCGCGATTTTCGGGTGCGCTGATCCCGCTTCACGCTTGCGCAAAGCGCCGTCCTCGCCTTATCCCTTGGGGAAACAAGAGAGGAATGCCCAAATGTCCGGAATGCAGAGCCAGCCGCTGCTGGTCACCAGCCTGATCGACCATGCCGCGCGCGAACATGCGGGGCGCGAAATCGTCTCGCGCTGGGCCGATGGCAGTTTGACGCGATCGAACTGGGGCGAGGTCGGGCAGGACGCGCGGCGGTTCGCTGCGGCGATGGTCAGGCTGGGCATGATCAAGGGAGACCGCATTGCGACGCTGGCGATGAACCATGGCCATCATCTGGTCAGCTGGTACGGCAGCGCGGGCCTGGGCGGCGTGCTGCATACGGTAAACCCGCGGCTGTTCGACGAGCAGCTGGTCTATATCATCAACCATGCCGAGGACCGCGTGCTGCTGTTCGACGCGATGTTCCTGCCGATCGTCGAGCGGCTGCGCAGCCAGTTGCCGACGGTCGAGCATTTCATCCTGTTCGATGCGCCGGCGCAGGACGGCTATTTGTCGTACAGTGACCTGATCGACGCCGAGGATGGCAGCTTCGAATGGGTGGACCTCGACGAGCGCGATCCGGTCGGGCTGTGCTACACCAGCGGGACAACCGGCAATCCCAAGGGGGTGCTATACGAACATCGCTCGAACGTCATCCACGCGATTACCGAGATTCAGCCCGACGTGTTCGACATGTCGAACCGCAGCGTGATCCTGCCGATCGTGCCGATGTTCCATGCCAACAGCTGGGGCATCCCCTTTGCCGCGGCGACGGTGGGGGCGAAGCTGGTGTTTTCGGCGACCAACGACGCGGCGGTGCTATGCGACCTCATGCATAGCGAAGGCGTGACGCACAGCGCCGGGGTGCCGACGGTGTGGATCGCGATGTTCGCGCATATGGACGCGACGGGCATCGACTATGGCAAGCTGCACCGCGTCATCATCGGCGGATCGGCTTGCCCGCGGGCGATGATCGAACGCTTTATGAAGGCGGGGATCGACGTCGGCCATGCGTGGGGGATGACCGAGACCAGCCCGATCGGGACGATGGGCAAGCGGCCGTGGAACTGGGACGAGATGAGTTTCGACGAGCGCGTCGATGTGGTGGCGCGGCAAGGCTGTCCGCCGTTCGGGGTCGAGCTGCGCATCGTTGACGATGAAGGCAATGAATTGCCGCGCGACGGCGTGACGAGCGGGCGGCTGCAATGTCGCGGGCCATGGATCATTCAGCGTTATTTCCGGGCCGACAGCGATGCCGCGGATGCCGACGGCTGGTTCGATACGGGCGACGTGTCGGTGATCCACCCCGATGGCGTCATGCAAATCACCGACCGGGCGAAGGATGTGATCAAGTCGGGCGGCGAATGGATTTCGTCAATCGAACTGGAAAATGCCGCGGTGGGTGCGCCGGGGGTGCAGGAAGCCGCGGCGGTCGGGGTTTATCACCCGAAGTGGGACGAGCGGCCTATCCTGCTGATCGTGAAGAAACCGGGGGCCGAGGTGAGCGAGGCGAGCATCGTCGAATATCTGCAGGACAAGATCGCCAAATGGTGGCTGCCTGACGAGATCGTGTTTGTTGACGAGTTGCCGCATACGGCGACGGGGAAGATTTTGAAGCGGCAGATCCGGGACGACTATAAGGATTATAGGCTGAAGTCGCTGGCCGAGGCATAATTGCCTGCAATCTCTCGTCATTGAGCGAAGCGTAGCAATCTAGGGACGGCGTCAACCGCTCTGGATTGCTTCGCTTCGCTCGCAATGACAGATTGTGCATTGGGCGACGGTTTGGATTCAAAACAGTTCCATCTGACCATCCCGCTCGGGTGGTTTGAAAAAATCGGAGCGCAGCGGCGGAAAGCTGCGATCCATGCCCTGCTCCCGCGCAGCGCGTTTCACGCGGGTGCGGATCAAGTTGGCCCAGACGCCCTGGCCCTTCATGCGGGTGAAGAATCCGGAGTCATTGTCGCGGCCGCCGCGGATGTCCTGCACCATGTGCATCACCTTGTCGGCGCGGTCGGGATAGTGCGCGGCGAGCCACGCGCGGAACAAGGGCGCGACTTCGTAGGGCAGGCGCATCAGGATGTAGGAGGCGCGGATCGCGCCTGCTTGTGCAGCCGCGGCCATGATCGCTTCGATCTCGTGATCGGTGATCGCGGGGATGATCGGCGAGATATTGACCTGCGTCGGTACCCCGGCATCGATTAGCTGGCGGATCGCGGCAAGGCGGCGTTTGGGATGCGGGGCGCGCGGTTCGAGCGTGCGCGCGACTGCCGGGTCGAGCGTCGTGACCGAGATCGCGACGCCGACCAGATTGTCGCGCGCCATGTCGGCGAGCAGGTCGATGTCGCGGAGCAGCCGATCGGACTTGGTGGTGATGAGCAGCGGGTGGCGCGTCTCGGCGAGCACCTCAATCACCGAGCGTGTGATCCCCCATTCGCGCTCGATCGGCTGGTAACCATCGGTGTTGGTGCCGATCGCGAGCGGAGCAGGAGTGTAGCCGCGCTTTGCGAGTTCGGCGCGTAGTAGCTTGGCGGCGTCGGGCTTGGCGAACAGGCGGCTTTCGAAGTCGAGTCCGGGCGACAGGCGTGAAAAGCGTGGGTCGGACGCGCGTAACAATAGATGCAGCCATGCTCGCAGCCGCGATAGGGATTGATCGAGCGGTCGAAGCCGATGTCGGGTGAGGTGTTGCGCGCGATGATCGTTTTGGGATGTTCGACGGTGACGGTCGTCCGCAGCGGCATTGGGGCGTCGTCGATCAATTCGGCGGTGTCGAGCCAGTCGCCGTCGGGCTCACGGTCGAGCGATCCGGTGCGCGTCGGGCGCGGGTTGGAGGGAGCGCCGCGACCGGCGATTGGGGGGAGGGGTTTCGCGGGTTCCACCGAAAGAGTTTATCTGTTTAACGAGAACAAATAAAGAACAAATATCCGTCGCCCCCGCGAAGGCGGGGGCCGCCATCGGTCTAGTGGACGCCGATGGGTTGAACACTCTAGCGGCCCACGCCTTCGCGGGGGCGACGATTTTCCTGATTATTCCATCAACCGCGGCATCAGTTCCACAAAATTGCACGGCTTGTGACGGCTATCGAGCTGGGTTGCCAAAATGCCTTCCCACGCATCGGTGACCGCGCCGGTCGATCCCGGCAGCGCAAAGATATAGGTACCGCGCGCGACAACGGCGCACGCGCGCGACTGGATCGTCGAGGTACCAATTGTCTGATAGCTGAGCCAGCGGAACAGCTCGCCGAAGCCGGGTATGTTCTTGCCGTCGAGCCGGTGCAGCGCCTCGGGGGTCACGTCGCGGCCGGTCAGGCCGGTGCCGCCAGTGGTGATAACGACATCGACCTCGGGGTCGTCGATCCAGTTGTGGAGACGCGAGACGATCAGCGATGTCTCGTCTTTGATGATCGCGCGCGCGGCGAGGATGTGGCCTGCGGCGGTCAGGAGTTCTTCGAGCTTGTCGCCCGAGCGGTCTTCGGCAGCGCTGCGGCTGTCGGAAATCGTCAGCAACGCGATCCGGACCGGTTTGAAGGTCAGGCTTTCGTCAATCGGCATTGGCCAAGCCGCCCGCATAGGTCAGCCGGGTGCGGTCCTTGCCGTCGGGGAAGCGCGGCCATTTGCCCTGCGCCAGTGCGGCGCGGCTCACCGATGGCTTGCCCTGCTGCGCTTCGTACATCCAGTAATTGCGCAGCACGATTCCGACATAGCCGCGCGTTTCCCAATAGGGGATCGATTCCATGTAGAGCAAAGGATCGCCGTTATCGCGGATTTCGGACTGCCAGCGCGAGATCGGGGCGGGGCCGGCGTTGTATGCGGCAATCACCTTAGGCAGCTGGCCGCCGGTCGAGACGTCGCGGGCGAGATATTGCAGATAGCTTTGCCCCATGTCCATGTTGACCGCGGGGATGCGCAGATCGGCGGTGTCGATGCTGTCGCCTCGCCAGCGTGCGACATCGCGCGCGGTGCCGGGGCGGACCTGCATCAAACCATAGGCGCCTGCTGGGCTGACGACGGTGCGCTGGAAGCGCGATTCCTGGAGCGTGTGGGCGAAGACGAGCGCCGGATCGACCTTCCATCCACCATTCGGTTCCCATTTGGGCTGCGGATAGCGGGCCTGCGCGGCAGGCTTGCGGCCCTGAGGGGTGTTGTGGGCGAGATAGAGCTGGGTTTCGGGAAGGCTGAGCGCGCCCGCCATGGCAAGCAGTTGCTCATGTTGCCGCGAATCACCGATCCGTGCCTGATGGCGCAGCACGGCGTCGGCATATATATCCTCGCCGATTTCGGATAGCGCCATGGCGGTACGGACGTTGGGCAGTTTTTCGAGCGCGCGCCATGTGCTGCGATCGGCGCGGATCAGCTCGCGCTGGCTGTTGGTCGCGACGCCGAGCGTTTCGACCGCGAGCATGCCGTAGAAAGTTTCTTCATTGGTGGCGGCGGCGCGAAGGCGCGACTGCACCGCGGCGGGCTGACCGGCGGCGATCGCGGCGCGGGCGGCCCAATAATAAGCCGCGGCGCGCAATTCGCTGTCGGGCGCTTCGCGCGACACGCGATCGAAGGCGACGAGCGCGGTGGGATAATCGTGCAGGCGCCATGCCGCGAGGCCCTGCACCCACGCGCCTTGTGTCGCCCAGCTGCTGCGGCCCGAAGTGCAGGCCATTGCCACGCGCAGCGCGTTCGCATCGTCGTTTTCGATATAATAGGACCAGGCGACCTTTTGGCTCCATTCGTCGCGAGCTTCGGGAGTCAGCCGGTCGGCCACCGCGTTGAGCAAGGCTTCGGCGCCCGCAGGGTCATCGTTCTTGATGCGCTCGGGGATAGTGCGGGTCAGCGCGGCGGCGACAGGATCACTGCTGACCGCATCGGCGCCAAGGCGGCGCGGGGCGCTGCCGGCCCAGGCGAGGCGGGCTTGCGAGGGGAGCGATGGCAGATCGGTGGCGCCGCGCTTGGTGGCGAGGCGACCAAGCTGTTCGGCCTGCGGCAGATAGGGAGAGCGCGAAAGGATCGGCAGGATGTCGGCGACTTCGGCGCGCGGGCTGTTGGCGGCAGTCAGCAGTTCGGCGCGCAGGAAATCGGTGAGCGGGCCATTGTCTGCGCTATCGAGCAGCGCCTTGGCATCGGTCCAGCGCTGGCCGCGGATCGCGGTGAGCACCTGCGTATAAAGCTGTTTCTGTTTCGACGATAAAATGTCGGGCACGGTTTGCGGGGCCGCCGCGACATCGCGGCTGCTGGCATCGGCCGCCATGGCGGGCAGTGCCGAAGCGGCTGCCGCCAAAATCGCGCCGGAAAGAAAAGTCCTGGTCATCATGTTCATCTGTCAACGTCCCCGGTTGAGCAGTTTCAGGCTGTCCCATGCCGCCGCCTTTTGCGCGGGCCGGGCCAGGAGCATCGCAGGATGCGCCACAGCCACCGTCTCCACCTTGCCGCCATCTTGGTTAATATTCAGTATCTTCCCGCGTGTTTCGGGCAATTCGCTCGCCGCCGCCATCCGGACGATGTCGCTGCCAATCAGAAGCAGCCGTTCGGGGTTGGCGAGCCGGAGGTGATGCCAGAGCAGCCGGTCGAGTTCGGCGGCCTCGGCGCCGTCGCAGCGGCCGCCCGCGGGGCGCGTGACCGCGAGGCTGGCAACATAACAAACGTCGCGCGTCGTCCTGATGGCGCTGAGCATTGCGTCGAGCAACTGGCCCGCGGTGCCGCTGAACATGGCGCCGTCGCGCTGGTCGTCGATTTCGGGCCAGGCGGTGAGCAGCATGAGCGGGGCGTTCGTCTGGCCGACCGGCAAGATGCGGCGCGCGTCCCACTGGCTGCCCGGCACATCGTCGCTGGTCGCGAGCCAGTGCTGAAATTCGTCCCACGCATCGGGAAAGACGACCGGTCCCTTGGTTTCGACCGGTTGCGGTGCCTCCTGGCGCTGCAAAATGGCGGGTAGGGGCGCCGCTTCGGGTTCGGGGGCGATCGTCGGCTTGGGCCGCGGTGCCGCAGCGTCATTTGCCGGTAGCAGGACGAGCCAGCCCGCCGGGTCCTCACCAACGAGCGCATCGACGCCCGCCAACGACCACCAGTCGGTTATGCTTTCCGCCAGCAAGGCTGATTGTGACCCACCCATGTGATTTATCCAAACAGGCTGTTGACGGACACGTCAATTGGCGGGCATCGCATTTCGTGACAGAATGAGCGCCGCTTACGATGAACGATCGGCGCCGGGACGGCAGAAAGGGTAAGCCAAGTGAGCGAACGGGAATCGATGCCCTATGATGTGGTCATCGTCGGTGCTGGGCCGGCGGGACTTTCAGCGGCGATCCGCCTCAAACAATTGGCGAATGAAGCGGGCAGCGAGCTGTCGGTCTGTATCCTGGAAAAAGGGTCCGAGGTCGGCGCGCACATCCTGTCGGGCGCGGTGATCGATCCCAAGTCGCTCGACGAGTTGCTGCCTGACTGGCGGACGCAAGGCTGTCCCATGGCCGAGGTGCCGGTTAACGACAACCAGCATTGGGTGCTGACCAAGACCAAGAAGATCGGGGTGCCGCACATCATCACCCCAGGGTTCATGCACAACAAGGGCACGTACACGGGCAGTCTGGGCAATCTGTGCCGCTGGCTGGCCGAACAGGCCGAAGGATTGGGTGTCGAAATCTTCCCCGGCTTTCCCGCCGCGGAAATTCTCTACAATGACGATGGCTCGGTCAAAGGCGTCGCGACCGGCGACATGGGCGTCGCGCGCGACGGCAGCCATAAGGCGGATTATGCGCCGGGACTGGAACTCCACGCCAAATATACCTTCTTTGGCGAAGGCGTGCGCGGGCATCTGACCAAAATCCTGAAGCCGCAATTCGCGCTCGACGCCGATTGCGAGCCGCAGGTTTACGGGCTGGGCGTCAAGGAATTGTGGGACGTCAAGCCCGAGAACCATGCCGAGGGCCGGGTGATCCACACGCAGGGCTGGCCGCTCGACGAACATGCCAATGGTGGCGGCTTCCTCTATCATCAGGCGAACGGACAGGTCGCGCTGGGTTTCGTGACCTGGCTCAATTACCGCAATCCGCACATCTCCCCCTTCCAAGAGATGCAGAAGTGGAAGACGCATCCCGAGATCGCTAAGATTTTGAAGGGCGGCAAGCGCGTGTCCTATGGTGCGCGGGCGATCAGCGATGGCGGTTACCAGTCGGTGCCGAAGCTGGCGTTTCCGGGCGGCGCGCTGATCGGCGACAGCGCCGGTTTCCTGAATGTCCCGCGCATCAAGGGCACCCACACCGCGATGAAATCGGGGATGATGGCGGCCGAGGCGGCGTTTGCGGCGGTGACTGCGGGACGTGGCAGCGACACGCTGGACGCCTATCAGGCGGCCTATGACGACAGCTGGGTCAAGAAAGAGCTGAGCGTCGTGCGCAACGTGTTGCCGCTCGTCGAAAAATGGGGTGATCTGGGCGGGACGATCCTGTCGGGGATCACGATGTGGCTCGAAACGCTCAAGATCAAAGTCCCCTTCACGATGAAGCATCACCCGGACAATGAGAGCCTGTACCGCGCCGACATGATGCCGAAGCCCGATTATCCCAAGCCCGACGGGGTGCTGACGTTCGATCGGCTATCCTCGGTGTTCGTGTCGAACACCAACCATGAGGAAGACCAGCCGGTCCATCTGCAGCTGAAAGACCCGTCGATTCCGGTCGCCTATAACCTGCCGCTCTTTGACGAACCTGCGCAGCGCTATTGCCCGGCGGGGGTTTATGAGATTGTCGGCGAGGAAACGGGTGATCCCAAATTCGTGATCAACGCGCAGAATTGCGTCCATTGCAAGACGTGCGACATCAAGGATCCGACCCAGAATATCAACTGGGTCACCCCCGAAGGCGGCGGAGGCCCCAATTACCCGAATATGTAAGCTCGCGCGGGCGTTTCTGGCTGTCAGCGCGTTCGCTGTCGCAGCGCCTGTGCAGGCTGCGGACGATGGCGGCGCGGCGCTGAACGCGCTGGTGCGGGCGCGGCTGGCCGAGGCGGGCGGTGAGCCTGCGGCGGCGCTGGCGGCGCTGACCGATGTGTCGAGCCTGGCGCCCGGCTTGCCCGGGGTGCGCGGGCGGATATTGGAACAGGCGATCGAAGTGGGCGACCTCGCCGCCGCGCGTACGGCGGCGTTGCAGCTGTGCACCGCGGGTGACCGCCGGTTCGATGCGCAGCTGGTGCTGATGGTCGATGCGATGCGGCGGTCGGACTGGAAGGCTGCGCGCGAATTTATGTCGGGGCGCGGCGACAAAACGGGCGCCGACACGATCGCGCGGTTGATCCTGCCGACGGTCAATGCGTGGATCGACGTCGGAGCGCGCGAGAAGCAACCCGAACGGCATTTGCTTGACGTCAGCGGGCGGACGCGGCCCGAACCGGCGCTCACGTTGCAAGTGGCGCTGGTGCATCTGGCGACCAAACGCGCCGATGAAGCGGCGGCGCTGACCGACGAGATTGTTTTGACCGACCGGACGAGCCAACTGGTCGGGCTGCGGCTGGCTGCGACGCTCGACAAGGCCGGGCAGGGTGATGCGGCGCAGCAGCTGCGCGGGCGGATCGCACTGGCGGCGGGGCAGCGCGAGGATCCGATGCTGTTGCTGCCCGATCAGGCGGTGACGACGCCGCGCGCCGGGGTGGCGCAGTGGCTGGGGCTGCTCGCTGACGGGCTGGCGCGGGTGCCGAATGGCAACACCAAACTGCCGCTGCTGTTTTCGCGCGCCGCCTTTTGGCTGAACGATGCGGACTGGGCGGTGCTCGCGACGTTGGTCGAGACGCTCGACCGCAATGGCCAGCGCGATGCAGCCGCGGCGTTAATCGATGGCAGGCGCGGCGAACTGCCGCCTGTGCTGGCGATGCGGCGCGCCGAATTGCTGGCCGATAGTGGCGATCTGGCGGGGGCGACGACGCTGGCTGAGAGCGCCGCGGCGGGTGATACGCCGCGTAGCTTGCTGGTGCGCCTCGCCGACATTGCGCGGCGCTCGGAAGATCCGAAGGCCGCGGCGCGCGCTTATGAACGGCTGGAGGCGGCGCTGGGCGAGGATGAGGGCGACCAGACGCTGCGCGGATCGTTGTTGATTGCGCGCGCCGAATTGCTGTTGCGTACGGACGAATGGGACGCTGCGGCGCCGCTGATGGAACGCGCGGTGGCGCTGCGCCCGAACGATGCCGCGGTGCTGAATTTTGCAGGTTATTCGGCGCTCGAACGGCGCAAGGATGTCAAGCTGTCGCTGGCGCGGATCGAGGCGGCGTGGGCGCAGGAGCCGCAAAATGCGAGCATCACCGATTCGCTCGGCTGGGCCTATTTCCTGACCGGGCGCACCGACGATGCGGTCGAACTGCTTGAAAAGGCGCAGCGCGGCGAGCCGACCAATACGGTGATCGTCGAACATCTGGGCGATGCCTATTGGCAAGTCGGGCGCAAGTTCGAGGCGCGGTACAAATGGCGGGCCGCGGCGCTGCTCGCCGAGGCCGAAATGGCGACGCGGCTCGCGGCGAAGCTGCGCGACGGGCTAACCCAAGCGACGATCGCGCCATGAGCAATGTGATGCAGGAAACCGGCTGGGCCAAGATCAACTTGGCGCTGCACGTGCGGGCGCGGCGGCGCGATGGCTATCATGAGATTGAGACCTTGTTCGCCTTTGTCGATGGCGGCGACGGGATCGTGGCCGAACTGGCAGAAGCGAATAGCCTGACGATCGTTGGTGAATTTGCCGATGGGCTCAGTGCAGGCGCCGACAATCTGGTGCTGCAGGTGCTGACCTTGCTGCGCGCGCGGTACGGCGCCGAGCGGGTGCCGCCGCTGGCGGTGATGCTGACTAAGCGGCTGCCGGTTGCGGCAGGGATCGGCGGCGGGTCGGCCGATGCGGCGGCGATGGCGCGGCTGGTGCGAACGCATTTCCTGCCCGAGCTGGGCGATGCGGTGCTGGCGCGGATCATCAGCCCGCTCGGCGCCGATATCGCCGCGTGCGTTACGAGCGCGACCTGTCTGGGGGTCGGGGTGGGTGAAGAGTTAAGCGCGGTCCCCGAATTGCCGCTGGACGGCACGCCGGTGCTGCTGGTCAACCCGCGCCAGCCGGTCGCGACCGGGCCGGTGTTTGCGGCGTGGGACGGGATCGATCGCGGGGAATTGTTTGGCGATCCGGCGGGGCGGGCGCAGTTGCTGGCGGCGCGCAATGATTTGCAGCGTCCTGCGACGGCGCAATGTCCAGCGATTGCCGATGTGCTGCTCGAACTCGGCGCGCTGCGGCCGTGGCTCGCGCGGATGTCGGGATCGGGCGCGACCTGTTTTGCGCTGTTCGATTCCGCCGCCGAGCGCGATGCGGCTGCGGTGTCGCTGGCGCAGAGTCATCCGCAATGGTGGCAAATGGCGGCGGCGCTGCGGTGAGCGAGGCGTGGCGCCAATTGGGGACGCCGCGCACGGGCGGCATTTTGCTGATCGCCGATCATGCGTCGAACCATGTTCCCGATGACATCGACCTCGGCATCGATCCCGCCCTGCTGAGTAAGCATATCGCGATCGACATCGGGGTGGCCGAGGTGGCGGCACTGCTGGTCGAGAGCGGCGCGGTCGATGCGGCTATCCTGGGCGGGGTGTCGCGGCTGGTGATTGATTGCAACCGCGAAGAAGAGGTGCCGGGGGTGCTGCCGATTGCTAGCGACGGGCATGCGGTGCCGGGCAATGCGCTGGACGACGCGGCGCGCGAGGCGCGGCTGGCGCGGTTCTTTCGCCCTTATCACGCGCATATTGCCGCGACGATCGCGGCGCATCGCCCGGCGATGATCCTGTCGCTGCACAGCTTCACGCCGTCGCTGGCGGCGCATCCCGAGCAGGTTCGGCCCTGGCATGTCGGGGTACTGTATAACGAAGACGACCGGCTGGCGGCGGCGGCGATTTCGGCTTTGGAAGCGGAGGAGATGATCGTCGGCGATCAGTTGCCCTATTCGGGCAAGCTGCTCAACGCGACGATGAACCGCCATGCCGAGGGTAATGGCATTCCCTACGTCGGGATCGAGATGCGGCAGGATCTGGTCGGCGATGCCGCGGGGCAGGCGCTGTTTGCCGAGCGGTTGGCGCGCATGTGCCATAAAGTGGCGTTGAACATCGCTGGATAGGCGTGTAGAGGCGCTTTCTCTCGCAATAAATTGTAATATTATTTCTAGGAAATCAGAAAATGCCTTCTTATCGTTCGCGCACGACCACGCATGGCCGCAACCAAGCGGGCGCCCGCGGGCTGTGGCGCGCGACGGGGATGAAGGACGGCGATTTCGGCAAGCCGATCATCGCGGTGGTCAACAGCTTTACCCAGTTCGTCCCTGGCCACGTCCATCTGAAAGATCTGGGCCAGATGGTCGCGCGCGAGATCGAGGCGGTGGGCGGGGTTGCCAAGGAATTCAACACGATCGCGGTCGATGACGGCATCGCGATGGGGCATGACGGCATGCTTTATTCGCTGCCGTCGCGCGACCTGATCGCGGATTCGGTCGAATATATGGTCAACGCGCATTGCGCCGACGCGATGGTGTGCATTTCGAACTGCGACAAGATCACGCCCGGGATGCTGATGGCGGCGCTGCGCATCAATATCCCGGTCGTGTTCGTGTCGGGCGGCCCGATGGAGGCGGGCAAGGTCGTGCTCAACGGCAAGACGGTTGCGCTCGATCTGGTTGATGCGATGGTCGCTGCCGCCGACGAAAAATACAGCGATGAGGAGGTGCTGGCGATCGAGCAGGCGGCGTGCCCGACCTGCGGCTCGTGCTCGGGAATGTTCACCGCCAATTCGATGAACTGCCTGACCGAAGCGCTGGGACTGTCGCTGCCGGGCAACGGATCGCAGCTCGCGACGCATGCCGACCGCAAGGAGCTGTTCCTGCGCGCCGGGCGGATCGTCGTCGAGATGTGCAAACGGCATTATGAGGAAGGCGACGACAGCGTGTTGCCGCGCAATATCGCGACATTCGAAGCGTTCGAAAATGCGATGAGCCTCGACATCGCGATGGGCGGTTCGACGAACACCGTGTTGCATTTGCTGGCCGCTGCCTTTGAAGCCGGGGTCGATTTCACCATGACCGACATCGACCGGCTGTCGCGCCGGGTGCCGTGCCTGTCGAAGGTCGCGCCCGCCAAGAGCGACGTGCATATGGAGGACGTCCATCGCGCCGGCGGGATCATGGCGATCCTCGGTCAGCTCGAGCGCGCCGGACTGCTCCATGCGCATCTGCCGACGGTGCACAGCGCGACGCTGGGCGATGCGCTGAACAAATGGGACATCTCAAGGA
This sequence comes from Sphingopyxis bauzanensis, assembly GCF_002205675.1. Classification (GTDB taxonomy): domain Bacteria; phylum Pseudomonadota; class Alphaproteobacteria; order Sphingomonadales; family Sphingomonadaceae; genus Sphingopyxis; species Sphingopyxis bauzanensis. Next base: position 697,634 of record NZ_NISK01000003.1, read on the forward strand.
CAAACGATCCCGAGGTGCAGAAATTCTTCATGGCGGCGCCGGGCGGGGTGCCGACGCAGGTTGCGTTCAGCCAGGAGCGGCGCTGGGAGTCGCTTGATCTGGACCGCGAGACAGGCGTGATCCGGTCGGCCGAGCACGCATTCAGCCAGGACGGCGGACTCGCGGTGCTATCGGGCAATCTGGCGCTCGATGGCTGCATCGTGAAAACAGCGGGGGTCGATGAATCGATCCTGAAATTCTCGGGACCGGCGAAGGTGTTTGAAAGCCAGGATGCGTCGGTTGCGGGTATATTGACCGGTCAGGTCGTTGCGGGCGATGTCGTCGTGATCCGCTACGAAGGGCCGAAGGGCGGGCCGGGGATGCAGGAAATGCTGTATCCGACCAGCTATCTGAAATCGAAGGGGCTGGGTGCGGCCTGTGCCTTGGTCACCGACGGACGTTTCTCGGGCGGCACGTCGGGCTTGTCGATCGGCCATGCCTCGCCCGAAGCTGCCGAGGGTGGCTTGATCGGGCTGGTCGAAGACGGAGACCTTATCGAGATCGATATTCCGAAGCGCACGATCAATCTCGCCGTACCGGATGCCGAACTGGCGGCGCGGCGCGCGGCGATGGAGGCCAAGGGCGACGCCGCCTGGCAACCCGCCAGGCCGCGCCCGCGCAAGATTTCGGTCGCGCTGCAGGCCTATGCCGCGATGACGACGAGCGCCGCGCGCGGCGCAGTGCGCGACCTGTCGCAGCTGAAGGGCAAGTAATGCGGACACTGTGGGGCTTTGCGGGGCTTCTGCTTCTGGCAGCGTGCGGCGGCGCACCCGACAATGGCGACCTGGCCGAAGCTGAAGCGCGCGGGTCGCGTGAAGCGGCGGTGAATGGACGTATCGAGTGCGCGCTGGAGGACGCCAAGCTGTTCGACCGTACTTGCACCGTCGAGGAGATGAGCGGAGTGGACGGGACGGTGCTGGTCGTCGGACGTCCGAACGTCGGCTATCGTCGGTTGCAGATCACGACCGATGGACGCGGGGTCGTGTCGGCGGACGGGGCTGAAGCTGCGAAGGTGACGATTGTGGGTGACGGCATGATCGAGGTTGCGGTTGGGAGCGATCGCTATCGGTTGCCGGCGAACACGGGTGGTGCGACCTAAACATTATCGCCATTGCTTCGCTGCGCTCGCAATGACGGGTTGAGGCGGTCGAGCGCTTCCACCGCGACTTTTTGGCTGGTCGTGCTAGTCTAAAGCCATGTCCATCCCCGCCGACGCCCCGATCCTGACCAGCGCTGCGATGCGCGAGGCTGAGGCTGCCTGCGCCGTCCAAGGAACCCCGCTGTCCGAACTCATGGAGCTCGCCGGTGTGGCGGTGGCCGACATCGCTTGGCGAATGGGCGCAGGGGCGCCGATCCTGATCCTGTGCGGTCCCGGCAACAATGGCGGCGACGGCTATGTCGCGGCGCGGGTGCTGGCCGCGCGCGGGGTGGCAGTGCGAGTAGCGGCTTTGGCCGAGCCCGCGACCGATCTGGCGAAGTCGGCGCGCGCTGGTTGGAGCGGTCCAGTCGAAACGATCGATGCCGCGCTGGCATCCGCGCCGTTGATCGTCGATGCGCTGTTTGGCGTTGGCTTGTCGCGGCCGCTGGCCCACGATCTGACGCTGTTGTTGCGGCGTTTCGTCGGACGCCGCGTGCTGGCGGTTGACGTACCGAGTGGCGTCGAGAGCGACGGCAATGCCGATTGGATGCCGCCTTTGGCCGCCGATGTCACGCTGGCACTTAGTGCTCTGAAACCTGCGCATGTGTTGCTGCCCACCGCGCCCGCTTGCGGCCGCGTGCTGCTCGCGCCGATCGGGATTGCCCCGCATGGCACGATGCGGACCTTGCCGCCATTGAAAGCCGCCACGCCCGCGGCGACCGCCCACAAGTTCAACCGCGGGATGGTGCTGGTGTTTGCCGGGCCGATGCCGGGGGCGGCGGGGCTGGCGTCGGCCTCGGCGCTACGCGCCGGGGCAGGCTACGTCGTGCTGGAGGGCAGCGAACGCGCGCCGCTGTCGGCGATCATAACTGAGAGCGACGCGCGCTTCGGCGAACGGCTGAGCGATCCTCGGGTCGGCGCGGTCGTGATCGGGCCGGGCTTTCCGGCGGGCGACGAATTGCTGTTCGATGTTGAGGCGGCGCTTGATTCGGGCAAGCCGCTCGTGCTCGACGCCGCCGCGATTTCGGCAGCCTTGCCGCGCCTGTGCGAAACGCCCTGCCGGGCGATCCTCACTCCGCATGAAGGCGAATTCGCGCGTGCCTTTCCCGAGCTATACGGCAGTAAGATCGACCGCGCGAAGGCGGCGGCGGTGCGCACGGGGGCCGTGGTTATCTATAAAGGCGCCGATACGATCGTCGCCGCGCCTGATGGCAGGGTGGTAGCAGCTTGGCCCGGCAGCCCCTGGCTGGCGACGGCAGGGACCGGCGATGTACTGGCCGGGGCGTGCGGGGCGATGCTGGCGCGCGGCGGCGATGCGTTCGACGCCGCGGTCGCGGCGGTGGGGTGGCATATCGCGCAGGCGGCGCGTATAGGCCGCGGCCTTGTCGCCGACGATCTGGTTAGGGAATGAAATGAGCGAAACTGCGCTGATTGAGCGCATCGCCGCGCGCGGCGATGGCGTGACCGGCGATGGCCGCCATGTCGCTGGCGGCGTTCCGGGCGATCGGGTGCGCGACGACGGGATTATCATCCCGGGGCCGAACCGCGCCGAGCCGCCGTGCCGTCATTTCGGCAAATGCGGCGGGTGCGACTTGCAGCATGTTGCAGAGCCCGCGCTCGTCGATTTTGTGCGCGACCGGGTGGTCGGCGCTTTGGCGGGGCAGGAAGTGCCGGTTGGCGAGGTGTTGCCCGCGCTGCTGTCGCCGCCACAGAGCCGCCGCCGAGCGGCGCTGACCGCGCTGCGCACCGGCAAGCAGGTCGCGATCGGGTTCAACGCGGCGCAGAGCAACCAGATCGTCGATATGCGGCAATGCCCGCTGCTGCTGCCCGAATTGTTTGCGCTGATCGCGCCGCTGCGCGACCTGCTGCCGACGATTGCGCAGCAAAAGCGACCGGTGAAGGTCAAGCTGCAGATGCTCGACCAGGGCGTCGAGGTGATATTGGAGGGCGTCAAGGCCGAGGGTCTTGATGCTGCAATGGCGTTACAGGATTTCGCGGGGACGCATAAGCTGGCGCGCTTTGCCGTCGATCAGGGGCATGGGCTGGAAACCCTGTGGCAGCCCGAACCGCCGACGGTCTGCTTCGGTGACGTTACGGTCGAAGTGCCGGCGTTTTCGTTTCTGCAGCCGACGAGCTCGGGGCAGGCGGCGCTGGTCGAGGCGGTGGCCAAAGCGATCGGCGATGCCGGGGTGGTCGCCGATTTGTTCGCAGGGGTCGGGACGTTTGCGCTGTCACTGCAGAAGGGGCGCAAGGTCTATGCCGCCGAAGGCGCGCGGGATGCGATTGCAGCGTTGAAGGCGTCCGCCAACCGCGTCGGCGCGCTGGTCGCCACCGAGCATCGCGACCTGTTCCGTCGGCCGTTGATCCCTGCCGAGCTGGACCGCTTCGGTGCGGTGATCCTCGACCCGCCGCGCGCGGGGGCTGAGGAACAGGTGGCGCAATTGGCGGCGTCGGATACGCCGGTGATCGCTTATGTCAGCTGTAACCCCGCGAGCTTTGCGCGTGACGCGAAGCTGCTGGTCGATAGCGGATATAAGCTCGATTGGGTGCAGCCGGTCGGGCAGTTTCGCTGGTCGACGCATGTCGAGCTGGCCGGACGCTTTTCGAAATAGTTTTCCGCTCCCGCGAACGGGAGGGGCTAGGGGTGGGCACGAGCGAAGCGAGCTTGCAGCCTTGTCCAAGCCCACCCCGCTGCGACTAGCGAACAAATTCGCAAGTCTCGCTGCCCCTCCCGCAAGCGGGAGGGGATTCAAGTTCAGTGCAGCACAAACCCCATGAACGCATGCACGCACAGTGCGAGCAGCGCGAGGCTGGCCAGCGCGAAGACGGCGAAGCGCCATAGCACGCGGTTGACCGTCACCTGAATCAGGCTGTGGACGATCCGCAGGCCGACATAGGCCCAGGCGAGCTGGGTGTTCAGCCCGCCGCCCATGCCACCCACCGCCAGCGCTAGCGCGACGGCGTAGAAGATCGTCGGCTGTTCCATCAGATGGTTATAGTTGTGCGCCTTCCACTGCACTTCGGGCGGTAGCACTTCGTCGAGGCTCTTGCCGGTGCCGCCGACCATCTTGGCCGCGTCGATCTTGGCGCGTTGCATCGCCGGGATGCGCGTCGCGTACATCCACACCCATATGATCATTGACCATAGCGCGAGCGTCGCGACCGGCCCTAAAATTGCATTGGTTTCCATGATATTCCCCCCTCAACCCAAAGTGGCGATGACCGCCAGCACGGCCAGCACGACCAGACAGAATGTTGCGAGTGCGAATATCGCGAAACGGACCGGAACGCGGTTCACGGTCGCTTGATACAGGCTGTGAATGATGCGCAGCACGACATAGGCCCACGCCAGTCCGCGCGTCAGGTCGGTGCTACCGCCCGACAGGTGCAGAAAAACGAGCACCGCATAGAACAGCGTCGGCTGTTCGAGCAGATGCGTGTAATTGTGCGATTTCCAGTTGGTGAGGGGTGGCAGCACGCCCTCCAGATCGACCCCGCGCCCACCCGGCGGTGCGGTCTTGAGGTCGAGGCCGACCTTGCCGAACGCCTGAAATCGCGTGACCGCGGCCCAGCCGAGCATGATCAGTGTCCAAAGCGCGAGCACCGCGCCGGGGGCTAGCAGGTTTTCAGGCATATCATTCCCCCTCGTTATTTTCGTGCGATGCTAGGGCGCGGGGCCGACATTGCAATGATCGATATTCAGCCGCGGCGCTCGGCGAGTTCGGCGCGGATCGCGTCGCCGTCGCCATCGACCTTCGGCGCAAAACCCAGGTCCCGCGCGGCCGCGGCGCCATATTTCACCGGTGGCTGCATTTCGTGGAAGGCGCCGACGTCGGGATGGTTGCGGTGGCGGAAGAAACCGGTCGCGACGAAATGCGGATCCTCTTTGACGTCTTGCAGTTCGCGCGCCGCCATCGCGGGAATGTCGTTGGCGGCGAACAGGGTGAGCCATTCGGCGGTTGTCTTGGCCGGAGTCTTGCGAGCGATCTCGCTGTAAACGATAGGCATGTGCTGGCCTTTCGCCTTGGCCGCCTCGAACTCGGGGGTTTGGGTCAGTCCTTCGCTACCGAGCAGCGCCATCAGCCGCGCGGTCGATTCGGGGGTGTAGGGGACGATTGCCAGATAGCCGTCGCTAGTCGGGAAGGGCTGGCGCGTCGGATCGAGCTGGCGCGGATAGCCCGCGGGGCCGAGCGGCGGGTCAAGCGCGGCGTCGCGCAGATGTTCGGTCAGCATGAAGGATGCAAAACATTCGAACATCGGCACCTCGACCGCTTGCCCCTCGCCGGTGCGCAGCTTGTGGATCAGCGCCGCCAAGATCGCCTGTGCGCCGAAATGGCCCGCGATCTTGTCGGCGATCAGCGACGGGAAATAGCGCGGGCGCGGGTCGCCATCGACGCGTGGCAGCAGGCTGGTGGTGCCGGTCGCGGCCTGAATGACGTCGTCATAGGCTTGCAAATCGGCATAGGGTCCATCCTGCCCAAAGCCGGTGCCATGGACATAGATGATGTCGCCCTTAATCGCCTTGCAGCCCGCATAGTCGAAACCGAGCTTGGCAATCGCCTTGCCGCGGACATTGTGGAAAAACACGTCGGCGCCAGCGACGAGGTCGCGCAGTACCGCCGCGTCGTCGGGTTTCTTGAGGTCGAGCGCGATCGAGCGTTTACCGCGGTTCACGGTGAGGTGGATCGACCCCATCGTCGGATCGGGAACCCCGCTGCCCAGATAGCGTGAGATGTCGCCGAGGCCGGGAGTCTCGACCTTGATCACCTCGGCGCCTAGATCGGCGAGCATTTGCGTGGCGTAGGGGCCGAAAATCACCGTCGTCAGGTCGACGATGCGGATGCCTTTGAGCATGGTCATGCGGCGCGGTCTCGCCGGGTCGATTTGAGCGCCATCGTCTGCCTCTCCATCTCGCGTGTCGGAAGGAATGGTTGCAGAAGGAAACCAAAAACGCAATCGGACATCCTTATGATGCGGCGGTGTTCTCTTGGAGAGGGGTATCGGTCGCATAGGCCGCCGATATCTGGCGGTAAGATTGCGATCGGAAAGCGGCGATCGTCGCCAGCACGCCGAGCGTACCGGTGATCGAGAAGACGATCGCGATGCCGCGTTCGGCGCCGCGGCCGTACCAGTCGCCGATCAGGTCGGCGCCCGCGCCGCTCGTCATCAGCGGCACGAAGATGAACTGCGTGAGCGGCGCGATGAGGAAGGCGGTGAGCGGCGAGGCGGCCTGTTCGACCGACTGGGCAAAGCCGAAGACGCGCCCCTGCCGCTCGAACGGCACGACCTTTTGCAACGTCGTCTGCTCGGCCGCCTCGGCATAGGGGCCGAGGAACAGCCAGATGAAGCAGCCGATGGTCAATAACAGGATCGACGACTGGACAGTGAACAGCGCCGCGACCGCCCAGACGATCAGGTTGACGAGGAGCAGCGTCCGCACCGGGTTGGTGCCAAGGCCCGTTCGCGCGATCAACGCGCCGCTGAGGATGAAAGCGCAGGAGACAAAGGCCCAGAGCAGGCCCCATTGCTCGACCTTCATCAACGACAGGCCGTAAGCGTCCATCAGCGCCATGAAGACGCCGCCCAGCAGATTGTTGAACGCCGCGAACAGGATCAGCGCGAACAGGCCCGGAATGCCGCGCACGACGCGAAAGGTGCCGGCGAGGTCGATCTGTTGGGGCGCATCATGCGTGTCGGTTTCGCGCGGCTCGTCAACATCGACGAAAGGGAGGTGCAGCGCGGCGATCAGCGAGAAGGCGATTGCGAACGCCAATGTCGCGACCATTCCGCCCCACGCGACGAGGAAGCCGCTGATCGCCGAGGTGGTCAGGAAGCCGATACCGCTGACCATCCCCACCAGCCCGTTCGCCTTGTCGCGCCGATCCGCTGGCACCAGCAGGGTTACGAGCGTGGGCAGCGCGATCATGCGGATATTGCCGACGATCACGCCGAGCATCGTGAGCAGGACGAACAGCCATAAGGTGACGCTGGTTGTCGTGGCGACGCGGATGCCGGGATCGAGCGCATAGGCGCCGAGCGCGGCGGCATAAATCGCCAGTGAAACCAAGCTGGAGACGAGCATCATGCTGCGTTTGCGGTGATGGTCGACCAGGCTGCCAAACCAGATGCCCAGCGCCCCGGTGAGCACCAGATAGATGCCCGCGATCATGCCGGTTGCGAACACCGACCGGGTTTCGAGAAAAATCCAGAAGGTGATCGCGAACCACACCGTGAAATTGGTGATGTTGGCGACGAGGTTATTGATCAGCAGGTGGTGAAAGGGGCGCATGCGGCGGGAAACCTAGCAGCGTGATTTGCTCAGGCTAGCCCGCAATTTGCGCCTGTCCCTTTTCGTCGTTTCGACTGCAGTCGAAATATGGCTTGACCCAGTTGTTAAATTCGATAATTCGACGAATATCGAATTAATGATCCGATGCGCGATTTCGAGCGGTCGCAATCGGTGGCCGCGTTCAAGGAAAAGGACTGCCCAATGACGTCAATGGTTGAATCACCAACACCCTGGCGCGGCGAGACATTGCAGGCGCAACCCGAGCAGTGGCTTTACCAGATGAGTGGCGCCGAAATCGCCACGATTGTCATCGCGGCGCAATCGGCAGTCGAGCGAGGCTGCCCGCTCAGCGAGCTGGCGCGCGAAGATTATCCGATGACCGGGTTGGAGGCGGCACTGACCGATTGGCGGGATCGGATCGACCACGGTCATGGCATGGTGCTGATCCGCGGACTGCCGGTCCGCAGCATCGGCCGCGAGGTCGCCGCCGCGGCCTATTGGTTGATCGGATTGCAGCTGGGGCAGCCGACCGCCCAGAATCCGCTGGGCGAGCTGCTCGTCGACATTCGTGACACGGGTGCGCCGCCGAGCGACCATAATGTGCGGCTGTACAAGACGCGGGCCGAACTGGCCTTTCACACTGACGGCGCCGACATTATCGGCCTGCTGTGCCTGCGCGGTGCCAAGGCGGACGGTGTCAGCCGCATCTGTTCGTCGGTCGAGGTCTATAATCAGGTCGTCGCGCGGCGCCCCGAACTGGCGCCGCTGATGGAACAGCAATTCCACCACCACGCACATGGGCAATTGGGCCCGGACGGCCCCAAGACCTTTCGCTATCCGATCGTCAGCCGTGAGGGCGGGATTTTCCGGATGATGCTGCTGACCTGGTATATCCGCAATGCAGCCGAGGATTTCCCCGAAATCGCGGTGCTGAGCGACGGCGAGCAGAGCCTGCTCGACCTGCTCGAATGGCTTCCCTTCGAACCGGGTATCGCGCTGGACATGAATTTTCAGGAGGGCGACATGCAGTTCCTGAAAAACTCGGTCGTGCTGCATGCACGCACCGATTATGAGGATTGGGATTCCGCCGAGGAAAAGCGCCATCTGTTGCGGCTGTGGCTCAACGTCCCTGAGTTTGCCGATGGCGACGATCGGTTACGGCATGGTTTTGCCCAAGAAGCCGACGCATGATCGATCATCAGTTTGTCGTCATCGGGGCCGGACAAGCGGGACTGGCGGCGGCGCGTCTTTTGCAACGCGCGGGCGCCGACTTCCTGATGGTCGATGCCGAATGGGCGGTGGGCGGTTCGTGGCGCCACTATTACGACAGCCTCGAGCTGTTTTCGCCGGTGCGCTACTCGTCATTGCCTGAGTTTGCGATGCAGGGCGTGCCCGATGCCTATCCGACGCGCGATGATGTCGTCGATTATCTGCAACAGTATCGCGACCATTTTGCCTTCCCGGTGAAATTGGGAACGAGGATATCGTCGGTCACCCGCGAGCCTGATCGATTTGTGTTGAGGCCCGAAAACGGAACGCCGATGCGCGCGCAAAAGCTGATCGTGGCGTCGGGAGCCTTTGGCGCGCCGAACCTGCCGCAGATAGCCGGGCAAGCCGTATATCTGGGCCGCATCGCGCATTCATCGGAATATCGCAATCCGGATGCCTATCTGGGCCAGCGGATCATCGTGGTCGGGGCCGGAAATTCGGCAGTGCAGATTGCGGTGGAACTGGCGGGGCATGCCGACGTGACCCTGGCCGTCCGTGACAAGCTGCGCTTTCTGCCGCAGCGGGTGCTGGGCCACGATATTCACTGGTGGTTCAACAAGCTACGCCTGAACGGCCTCAACCTGTTTTCCGACCAAGGCGTCCCCATCGTCGACGATGGCCGTTACAAGGCCGCGTTGCGCGCCAATAGGCCGCCGATCCGGAAGATGTTCCGTGCCTTTACCGCCGACGGCGTCGTCTGGCCCGACGGAACGCAAGAGCGGGTCGACCAGGTCATTTTCGCTACCGGCTTTCGCCACGCGATGGACTTTCTCCGCCCATCGGGCGCCCTCGATGCGCACGGGCAGCCGCTGCATCGCCGCGGGGTGTCGACCAGCGTCCGCGGGCTCGGTTTTGTTGGCCTCTCGGGACAGAACGGCTTTGCATCGGCGACGCTGCGCGGCGTCGGGCGTGACGCCGATTACGTCATCCCGCGGATCGCCGCGATGTGAACCAGTTGCCGCGCGGCGGTGATCAGAACAGCTTGGTCACCGTCGCGCTGCGGCGTTCCTGCTCAACTTCGCCGGTGTAGAGGCTGGTCATCGGTTCGTCGCTGACGACATGGGTCTCGTCGGCGCCAAAGCCGTTGAACTTGGTCCGCATCGCACAGCCATAGGCGCCGAGCATCCCGATCTCGATGAAATCGCCTGCCTTGATGTCCGCCGGCAGGAAGAACGGCCCCGCCATATGGTCGAGGTCATCGCAGGTCGGGCCATAGAAGCTGAACGGCACCAGCTCGGCGTCGCTTTCGACATCGCGTTGCAGCGACACCGGGAAGCGCCAGCCGACATGCGCGGCGTCGAACAGGGCGCCGTAGGCACCGTCGTTGATGTACAGCTCCTCGCCGCGGCGCTTTTCGACGCGGACGATCAGCGAGCTATACTCTGCTGACAGCGCCCTGCCGGGTTCGCACCACAGCTCGGCCGAATAGCTGATCGGCAGGCTTTCGAAGCTGCGGTGGATGGTGTCGAAATAGGCATCGAGCGGCGGCGGCTCCATGCCCGGATAGGACGAGGGAAAGCCGCCCCCGACATCAATGATGTCGACGGTCACCGATGCCGCGACGATCGCAGCGCGGACGCGCTCCATCGCTTGCGCATAGGCGTGCGGCGTCATCGCCTGGCTGCCGACATGGAAGCAGATGCCAAGCGCGTCGGCCGCCTGCCGCGTTGCCATCAGCAGCTCGGCAACTTCGTCGGCTTCGGCGCCGAATTTGGCGGCGAGGCTGAGCTTGCTATGGTCGGACGAGACGCGCAGGCGCACGAGCAGATTGAGGTCGGCAGCGCCTTCGGTTGCGCGGACGATCTTCTCCAGCTCGTCCATCGTGTCGAGCGAGAAGGTGCGCACGCCATGCTTCCAATAGGCTTCGGAAATCGCTTCCTCGGCCTTCACCGGGTGCATGAAGCACAGTGTCGCTTGCGGCAGGGTGCGCGACACCAGTCGGACCTCGGCGATCGAGGCGACGTCATAATGGGTGACGCCCGAATCCCACAGCACGCGCAGCAGGTCGGCGGACGGATTCGCCTTGACCGCATACATGGTCGTGCCGGGAAACCGGTCGATGAAGAAACGCGCTGCGCGCCGCGCCGCGTGCGGACGGACAAGCGTGACAGGTTCGACCGGCGAAAGTGCCTGAATCAGCCCGTGGGCGCTATGATGCTGGTGCAATGCAAGGGACCCCCAAAAGTGTAACGGTAAACGACAAGGCTGCCTTGCGGTTATTGGAAGTCCCCCTGGGGCAGCGGAGGCGCATATATGGAGGGGGGTGCCCCCTGTAAAGTCCCTATCGCGCAATTTTGTAATAGCGCGGTAACACAAAGGGCGAAGCGGGGCAGGTGCGCGCCGAACGGGTCAAAGTAGCGACAATCCCGCAGCTCTGCGCTACGACCATCTGAAATCGAAGCCGCCAAAGGATTTGCTCGTCATGGCCTCTCCCGCCGAAGTGAACCACACCTTTTCCGATGCGGAACTTGACGAGCTGCGCGCCTTTGGCACGGTCGAATCGCATCGGGCCGGCGAGTTGCTCGTTGCCGAGGGAACGATGGCCCCCGACTGTATCGTCACGCTTTCAGGCCACACCGACATTTTTGCATCGACCGACGATGGACCGAAGCGCGTTGGCTGGATGGAGCGCGGGCAGTTTGCCGGCGACCTGTCGGTGCTGACCGGGCAGCGCCACCTGTCGCGCGTCGAAATGGGCGTTGATGGCGAGATTTTGCGGATCGTGCATGGCGATTTCCAGCGACTGATCGCGGGCAATTCGCATTATTCTGACATCTTCGTCCGCATTTTCGCGGCGCGCCGCGAGTTCAGCACCAGCCGCGGCTTTGCGGCGATCATCGTGATCGGCGCGGCGATGGACCGCAGCGTCTATGCGCTGCGCGACCTGCTGATGAAACATGGTGTGGCGCATCGGTGGTTCGATCCTGCCGATGGCCCGGTCGCTGGGCATCTGATCGCCGAGCGCGGCTTGATTGACGAGCAGTTGCCCGCGGTAATCCTGGGCGCCGCCGACGTGCTGATCCAGCCGACCCCCGAGCAACTGGCCGCCAGCCTCGGGCTCGACTTGCTCCCTGACGGTGCGACCGCCGATGTCATTGTGGTGGGCAGCGGCCCGGGCGGGCTGGCGGCGGCGGTCTATGCGGCGTCCGAAGGGCTGACCGTCATCGCGATCGACGCACTCGCGCCGGGTGGGCAGGCGGGGACATCGTCGAAGATCGAAAATTACCTCGGCTTTCCGACCGGCATTTCAGGCAACGAGCTGGCGCGGCGCGCGACGGTGCAGGCGCAGAAATTCGGCGCGCGGCTGGTCGCGCCGGTGCGCGGCGCGGCGATCGACCGCAATGACGGGGCCTACTGCCTGATGCTCGCCGATGGCCGCAAATTGCGCAGCCGCGCGGTGGTGATCGCGAGCGGCGCGCAATATCAGCGGCTGCCGATCGACGGGATCGAGCATTATGAGGGCCGCGGCATTTTCTACGGCGCGACGCCGATGGAGGCGCAGCTGTGCGGCAACGCCGAGGTGACCGTTGTCGGCGCGGGCAATTCGGCGGGGCAGGGGGCGATCTACCTCGCCAATGCGGCGCGCAAGGTGCATGTGATTTTCCGACGGCCGTCCTTGCGCGAAACGATGTCCGAATATCTCGTCAAGCGGCTGGAGGAGCATCCGAACATCGAGCTGCACGCGATGACCGATGTGGTCGGGCTGCACGGCGCCGATGCGGCGGGCGGGTGGCTCGACGGAATCACTTATCGCAGCCGTGAGAGCGGGGCCGAAAGCGGCTGCGATTGCCGCTTCCTGTTCCTGTTTCTCGGTGCCAGCCCGAACACCGGCTGGTTGCCGAAGGAAATGGTGTGCGATGAACGTGGATTCGTGAAGACGGGCGCCGACATTGCGCCGGTTGAGCTGGTCAAGGCGGGCTGGTCGCTCGACCGAATGCCGAGCCGCTACGAGACCAGCTGGCCGCGTATTTATGCGATCGGTGATGTGCGCAAGGGGTCGGTGAAGCGGGTCGCGTCGTCGGTGGGCGAGGGGTCGGTGGTGGTCAGCGATATCCACGCCGCGCTGGCGGAGATTGCGGAGCACGCGGGTTAGCTGACCGATACATCGAGCTGATTGAACTCCTCCAGCTGTTCTACACTGAACTGCTGAAGACTACGCAACATGATGAAAGACCCCGAATAGTCGTCCAGCGACCACTGACCTTCAACCTGTTGGCCGTCGGCGCTTAACACGCCCTCATAAGTCACCGAATGCCCGTAGGCCCTGGTACCGTCATAATATTTATAGAAGCTCACGCTCGTGCCGCTTCGCGTGCCTCGTATGTCGGCGCGTTCGTCAACACCGATGAAAAGGTCGGAAGCCTCCGTCGTCGTGCCCGATAGCGAACCGGCGTTATCGCTGATCGTGGCGACGAACCCCATGGGGGGTTCCCAAGGTTCGGGATACCAATATTGACCGGTCCAAAGGCCGGTCATGTCCAATGGATCTGCCATCGTCGGTCTCAGCTCAGCCGGGTCTTGAAATCCTCGTAACCGAATTCCCGGATCAGCTTGAGGTTGTCTGTCTCGCTGTCCCACAGCCAGATCGACGGCAGCGGCACGCCGTTGAAGGTGTTGGTCTTGACCATCGAATAATGCGCCTGGTCGAGAAAGGCGAAACGCTGACCGATGCGGGCGCCGCCGGGGACGCGGTAGTCGCCGATAACGTCGCCTGCGAGGCACGAAGGACCGCCGAGTCGGGTCGGCATGCCGTCTGAGCCTTCATCGAGCATCGCGGGGCGATACGGCGCCTCGATCACGTCGGGCATGTGGCAGGTCGCCGAAATATCGGTGATACCGATCGGCATGCCGTTGTCGAACAGATCGAGGATCTCGCCGATCAGGATCCCGGCGTCGAGCGCGATCGCTTCGCCGGGTTCGATCATCACGTCGCAGTCGGTCGCGGCGCGCACCTGTTTCAGGAAGGCGATGAGGTCGTCCACCTGATAATCGGCGCGGGTGACATGGTGTCCGCCGCCGAAGTTGATCCATTTGAGCTGGCCGAAGAACGGCCTCAGCATCGGCTGAACGGCCTCCCAAGTGCGCGCCAGCGGCGGGAAATCCTGTTCGCACAGGCTGTGCATATGGATGCCGTCGATGCCCTCCATGTGATCGGGCAGCAGCTGGGTGACCGGAAAGCCAAGGCGGCTGCACGGCGCGGCGGGGTCGTATTTGGCGACTTCCCCCTCGCTGTGCATCGGGTTGATGCGCAAACCGATGTCGAAGTTCTCGCCCTTCGCGCGAAGTTCGTCGAGCAGCGGGCGGAAGCGGGCGATTTGCCCGGGCGAATTGAAGATCAGATGATCGGACAGCGCCGCAATTTCGGGCAGGTCGGCTTCCTTGTAACCCGCGCAATAGGTGGCAACCTCGCCGCCATATTCAGCGCTGCCGAGCTTGGCTTCGTAAAGCCCCGAGGCGCAGACGCCGTCGAGATACTCGGCCACCGTTGAACCCAGCGACCACATCGAGAATGCCTTGAGCGCCGCGAGCACGCGCGCGCCCGACGCGTCGCCGATATGGCGCAGCACCGACAGATTGGCGCGAACCTTTGCGGCATCGACGACAAAGGCGGGCGAGGGGACGCGGCTGAGGTCGAAGCTTGCGAAAGCTCCGGGATCGCCGGCACGGGTTTCCATGTCGTTCTGTTCCTATGCGACCGCAATCGGTCCCTTGAAGATGAAGAAAGCCCCCGCCGCGATAAAGCCAAAGCCGACGAGATGGTTCACCGTCAGCTTCTCACCGAGCCAGAAGACTGCGAACCCGGCGAATATGACGAGGGTGATGACTTCCTGCAAGGTCTTGAGTTCGGCGGCGGTGTAAACGCCGTAACCGATGCGATTGGCGGGGACCGCAAGGCAATATTCGAAAAAGGCGATGCCCCACGCAATCAGCACCGCGAGCCACAACGGCCGCGACATGTCGCCGAGATGCCCATACCAAGCGAAGGTCATGAAGATGTTGGAGATGATAAGCAGCCCGATGGGGGCGAGATAGGCGGTCATAAATTCCCTCGCTGGCACGTAGCGCCGACAGGCGCCGACGCTACGTGCAGCAATCAGAATTCGAGCGGCCCGTCCAGTTCCTTCACCTTCCAGGGCAGCCCATGGTCGTTCAGCATCGCCATGAACGGATCGGGGTCCATCTGTTCCATGTTGAACACCCCGTCACCCGACCAAGTGTTCGTCACCATCATCGCGGCGCCGATCATCGCGGGGACGCCGGTGGTGTAGCTGACCGCCTGATTGCCCGTTTCGGCATAGGCGTCCTCATGATCGCAGATATTGTAGAGGTAGAGCGTCTTTTCCTTGCCGTCCTGACCCAGACCGGTGGCGATGACGCCGATGTTGGTTTTGCCCTTGGTCGTTTCACCCAGGCTAGACGGTTCGGGGAGTACGGCTTTCAGGAACTGCAGCGGGATGATCTCGCGGCCTTCGTACATCACCGGGTCGATGCGGGTCATGCCGACATTCTGCAGCACATTGAGATGGGTGATATAGGCCT
Source organism: Sphingopyxis bauzanensis (assembly GCF_002205675.1). Lineage (GTDB taxonomy): Bacteria > Pseudomonadota > Alphaproteobacteria > Sphingomonadales > Sphingomonadaceae > Sphingopyxis > Sphingopyxis bauzanensis. The sequence goes on from NZ_NISK01000003.1 coordinate 712,909, forward strand.
CGCCAAAGGTCATCCAGAAGCGGATGCGCTGGATTTCGGGGAGGTGCGTTTTCAGGCTTTCGATCTCCTCGTGATACATGAGGTACATCGTCTTTTCGCCGACCGCTTCGAAGTCGAATTTCTGCTTTACCGACATCGGCGGAGTTTCGACCCAGTCGCCATTTTCCCAGTGGCGCGCGACCGCGGTGACTTCGCGGATGTTGATCTCGGGATTGAAGTTGGTCGCGAAATGCTGGCCGTGATCGCCGCCGTTGCAGTCGAGAATGTCGAGCGTGTCGATGCGGGTGAAATGATGTTTCTTGAGCCAGGTGGTGAACACGCTGGTCACGCCGGGGTCGAAGCCCGAGCCGAGCAGCGCCATCAGCCCGGCATCCTTGAAACGGTCGTGATACGCCCACTGCCAGTGATATTCGAACTTCGCCTCGTCGCGCGGTTCGTAATTGGCGGTGTCCATATAATGCGCACTGGTCGACAGGCACGCCTCCATGATCGTCAGATCCTGATAGGGGAGCGCGAGGTTGACGACATGCGTCGCACCGATTTCGCGGATCAGCGCGGCGGTGGCATCGATATGGTCGGCGTCGACTTCGGCGGTCTTGATCGTCACGCCCGTGATTGCCTTCACCGATTCGGCGACCGCGTCGCATTTGAACTTGCGGCGGCTGGCCAATGTGATGTCGGGAAAGATGTCGGTGTTCATCGCCATCTTGTGCACCGCGACCGAACCGACGCCGCCTGCGCCGATCACCAGAACCTTGCTCATGAAAAACCTCCTGCGCCTACCTATGCGGCTTGTCTTGTATGCCCGGCCCTATAGGACGAAGCCATGACACAGCAAAGCCCCGATCCCTTGCTCGACCCGAACCGCGCGCCCACGCTTGCGGGTGTCGAACGCGCTGCGGAGAAAGTCGCTGCATTGCTGCCGCAAACGCCGCTACTGCCGCTCGAAGTCGATGGCACGACGATCTGGTGCAAGGCCGAATGCCTGCAACCCGTTGGCGCCTTCAAGATCCGCGGCGCCTGGCACCGGCTGACCGACCTGACGCCCGAGCAAGCGGCGGCGGGGGTGGTCGGGGTGTCGAGCGGCAATCATGCGCAGGGCGTGGCGTGGGCGGCGAAACGGCTGGGGATTCCAGCGACGATCGTCATGCCGAGCAATGCGCCCAAGATGAAGCTCGCCGCAACGCGGGCGCTGGGGGCCGAGGTGGAGCTGTACGACCGCGTGACCGAATCGCGCGACGCGGTGGCGGCGAAATTGCTCGCAGCCAGCGGCGGGACGCTCATGCATGCTTATGGCGATCCGTGGATCATCGAGGGGCAGGGGAGCGCGGGGATCGAGGCGCGGGCGCAGCTGGCGGCGCGCGGGATTACTGGACCGGATAAAGTCATCGCGTGCTGCGGCGGCGGCGGTTTGTCGGCGGGGCTGGCGCTGGCCTGTCCCGATGCCGAGATAATTGCGGTCGAGCCCGAGGGGTGGGACGATGTGACGCGCTCGTTGGTGGCGGGAGAAATCCTGTCGGTCGAGGATCTGGCCTATCCGACTGAGTGTGACGCGCTGCAAACGCCGCAGACCTGGCCTATCAATTTTGCGGTGCTGCAAGCGCGCGGGGTGCGCGGCGTGGTGGTGACGCGCGAGGAGGTGCGGTACGCGATGCGCGTGGCGTTCGAGCGATTGCATCTGGTGGTTGAACCCGGCGGCGCGGCGGCGTTGGCGGCGGTGCTGGCGGGCAAGGTCGCGCTGGGCGAGGCGACGCTGGTCACCCTGTCGGGCGGCAATGTCGATCCGGAGCTTTATGCCGAGATAATCGCCGGGTGACGCCGCGCGGGATATCTGCTTCACTTGGTGCGTTGGGACGGCGAAGGAGAGGCGAGATGCAAAAGAAAGTAATTCTGGCTGGTGCAGCGGCGCTGGCGTTGCTGACCGGTTGCGAAAAGGCCGAGGCGCCGGCGCCTGCCGAGACCGCTACGACCGAGGTGCCGGTCGAAACGACAGCGCCTGAAGGCGCTGACGCCAACGATCCGGCTGTCGCGGCGCACCGCTACGCGGCATGGGCGGGCAAGTGGACCGGGGTCGAGGGCATGTATGTCACGATCACCGCGGCTGAGCCCGGCAAGTACAAGCTGGACATGCAGTCGGACCTCGACACCAAAGGCACCTATGACGGTAGCGACGGCGAGGGGGGCATCACATTTACCCGCGGTACCGAAACGCTGACGCTGGCGGCCTCGACCGGCGATGCGACCGGCCTCAAATATCTCGCGGGCAAGAAGGATTGCCTGAAGGTCAAGGATGGCGAGGGCTATTGCCGCGATTGATCTGGTAAATTCGCCGTCATTGCGAGGAGCGAAGCGACGCGGCAATCCAGTCCTTGTGTAAACCGCTGGGGATTGCTTCCCCCGGGACCAAGTCCGGGGTCGCAATGACGATGGAGAGGGTGGGAATGGATCAGATCGGCAGAGCAACAATAGCCGACCAATCAGCGCTGATCGAAACACTCGCGCAGGCTTTCCAGACCGACCCGGCGCTGTCATGGATATTGCCCGATCCTGCCCACCGCGCGCGGGCGCTGCGTAGCCTGTTCCGCACCCTCGTCCCCGCCGACATGCGCGCCGGGGTGGCGCTTCGCTCCGCTGGCGACGAAGCGGCGGCGCTGTGGCGTTCGCCGGGGCAGGCGCATGGCGAGACGTTGGAATTCCTACGCACCGTCCTGTCGCTGATCGCCACCTTTGGCACCGCCTTGCCGCGGGGAATGAAGGTCCAAAGCGGCATCGACGCGCACCGTCCGACGAGCGGCTTCTGGTATCTCCACTATGTCGGCGTGCGCACCGCGCACCAGGGCAAAGGCCATGGCGGGCGGATCATTCGCGCGCAAACCGCGGTCGCCGACGCCGAAGGGCTGCCGTGCTGGCTGGAAACCGCGACCCCGGAAAATGTGTCGCTTTATGAAAGGTTGGGCTTTGCGACGCAGGTCGAATGGGACGTGCCAGAGGGCGGACCGCATTTTTGGGGCATGATGCGGCCGGCCGCGCTTGAATATTCCCGTCACCTCTCTACGACTTGACGCCGTGGACGGCACCCAATGGTCATCAGGCGCGGACGAGGCGCGCGCGCAGCTGACGGCGGCGCTGACCGCGGTCGGGCGCGGCGACCGCGCGGCGCTCCGCCAGGTCTATGACATGACCGCCGCGAAACTATTTGGAATCTGCCTCCGTATCTGTGGGGAGAGGGCCAGCGCGGAGGATGTTTTGCAGACCGTCTATATCAAGGTGTGGGAGCGCGCGGGGCAGTTTGATGCTGCGCGTGCCAGCCCGATCACCTGGCTGGCGACGATCGCCCGCAATGGCGCGATCGACTGGCGGCGGTCGGTTTCCGGCCGGACGGTGCGCGACACTTTGCCCGAACAGGCCGCCTTTGCAGTGGCCGACGACAGCCCGCTCGCGGACCAGTCGCTGGTTGCGGCAGAGGAGGGCGAGCAGCTGCACCGCTGCCTGGGCGAACTCGAGGATCGGACCCGCTTGTGCATCCGCGCCGCCTTTTTCGATGGATCGACCTATGCCGAGCTTGCGACGCGCGAAAATGTCCCGTTGGGGACGATGAAAAGCTGGATACGGCGCGGGTTGCTGCGCCTGAAGGATTGTCTTGGCGATGGATGACCATCTGACGCCCACTGAAGAGCGCGACGCGCTCGCCGCCGAACTGGCGCTTGGCCTGCTCGAAGGGCAGACGCGCGCCGATGCGCTGCGGCTGTCGCTCAGCGATCCCGCCTTCGCGGCGCAGGTCGCGGCGTGGGAGGCGAAGCTGGCACCGCTGCATGACGAGTGGGCCGATGCGCAGCCCGGCGCCGCGGTGTGGAGCGGCATCGAGCGGCAGCTGGCGGATGCGCCCACCGACAAGGTTACCGCTATCGAAATGCGGTTGCGCCGCTGGCGCGCCGGGGCGCTGCTGTCGGGTGCGGTTGCGGCAGCGTTGGCTTTCGTGCTGATCACCCAGCCCGTGCCGACACCAACACCGGCCGCGCCGCAGCTCGCGGTTGCGCGGATCGAAAGCGATGCCGCGGGGCCGCTGGTGCTCGCGCGTTATAACCAGAGCAACGGTTTGATGCAGCTGCGCATCCATGGCTTCGAGCCCGGAACGCTGGCGCCCGAACTGTGGGTCATTCCCGAGGGCGGCACGCCCGTCTCGCTCGGGCAGATCGGTCATGCAGGCGAAGCCGAAATGACGATGCCGCCGCCGCACCGCCTGCTCATGACCGAAGGTGCGACGCTGGCGATCACGATGGAGCCGGTGTCGAAAACGCCGCATCCTGCGCCGAGCAGTGTCGCGGTGGCCTCGGGAAAAATCATCACAATCTGACGTTCCGTTGCATCCGAGCTGGGGGTGCCGCCGTAGCTGCGCCGCATTCCGCATTTCCGGGGTGCCAGAAACCAGAGGATTGTATGATGAAACTTTCCAAACTCTCCGCGTCGCTTGCTGCCTTGATGATGGTTGCCGGGGGCGGCGCCGCGCTAGCCAACCCAATGGTCGGCGGCGCCGCGATGTACGAAACCAAGAACATCGTCGAAAATGCCGTCAATTCAAAGGATCACACGACGCTGGTCGCCGCGGTGCAAGCGGCTGGCCTGGTCGACACGCTCGCCAGCCCCGGCCCGTTCACCGTGTTCGCACCGACTAACGCCGCGTTCGGCAAGCTGCCCGCGGGTACCGTCGATACGCTGCTGAAGCCCGAGAACAAGGGCATGCTGACCGCGGTGCTGACCTATCATGTCGTGCCCGGCACGCTGACCGCCGGCGATCTGGCCGCCAATGCGCAGGCTAATGGCGGCAAGGCCGTGCTGACGACGGTTCAGGGCGCCAAGCTCACCGTGTGGGGCAAGGATGGCAAATGGTATGTCACCGACGCCAAGGGCGGGAAGGCCGAGATCACCATCGCTGACGTCAAGCAGTCGAACGGCGTCATCCACGTCGTCGATGACGTGTTGCTGCCGGGCTGACCCCTTCGTCCGGTAACAGGTGCGGTCCGTCCACTTCCCTCCCGGGACGGGCCGCATTGCCGGACACCAATTAGATCAGTCGTCGAAGCCCACGAACCGCGCAGCTTCTGCGACGCTCTTGCGGTTCGACACCACCGCATTGGCGGAGAAATCTTCGTCGGGCCAGCCCATCGCGACGCAGATCATGATCACCTGATCGTCGGGAATTTTCGCATGCTCGCGCACCACCGGGCTTTGCATGATGCCCTGGCTGTTGATGACGCAACCCAGCCCGCGCGACCAGGCGGCGTTGACCAGCGCGTTGGTGACCGCGCCGCAATCGAAGGGCGCGATGTCGCTGCCGAGCAGGACGCGGTCGTAAGTGACGACGATGCTGACCGGCGCGTCGAACTGGCGAAACCCGCGCAACACCCAATCCTGTCGCCCGTCCTTGTCGTCGCGCGCGATCCCCATCGCGCCAAACAATTGTTTGGCGACTTCGATCTGCCGACCGCGATGTTCGTCGGGGACAAGGTTGAATGTCCGAAATTCGCGGCTGTCGGGTTTGCCCGCCAATATGCCGTCGGTGTTGCCACGGCGGATCGCGTCGAGCGGCTCACCGGTGACAACCGAGAAATTCCAGCACTGGTTGTTGTAGGACGAGGGCGCGCGCATAGCGACCTCGATGATCTCGGCGATCCGTTCCTTGGGGACCGGCTTGTCGAGGAAGCCGCGGATAGAGCGGCGTCCCAACACGACATCGTCAAAACCGATTGCCTGGCTCACGCCGCCTCGCGCAGTTCCAGCTCCAACCGGCCCCAGATTTCGACGAGCGCATCGGTGAGCTCACGCATCATCGCCTCGTCATGCGCCGGGCCGGGGGTGAAGCGCAGTCGTTCGGTACCGCGCGGCACGGTCGGGAAATTGATCGGTTGCACATAGACGCCATATTCGGCGAGCAGGATGTCACTGATCTTCTTGGCGCGCACCGGGTCGCCAACCATCAGCGGCACGATATGCGTCGTCGAATCCATCACCGGCAGTCCGGCGTTGTGGAAACAGGCCTTGAGATACGCGGCATTGGCCTGCTGTGCCTCGCGCTCGACGCTCGAGCTTTTGAGGTGGCGGACGCTGGCGAGCACCCCGGCGACGAGCACCGGCGACAGGCTGGTGGTGAAGATGAAACCCGGCGCATAGCTGCGGATGACGTCGATGATATTCTTGTCGGCGGCGATATAGCCGCCCATCACGCCGAACGCCTTGCCCAGCGTGCCCTCGATGATTGTGACCCGATCGGCAGCTTCGTCGCGGTCGGTGATGCCGCCGCCGCGCGGGCCGTACATGCCGACGGCGTGGACTTCGTCGCAATAGGTGAGGGCGTTATATTTGTCGGCGAGGTCGCAGATCGCGTGGATCGGGGCGACGTCGCCGTCCATCGAATAGACGCTTTCAAACGCAATCAGCTTCGCCGCTTCGGGATCGTCCTGCGCCATCAATTCTTCGAGATGCGCGAGGTCGTTGTGGCGCCACACGCGCTTTTCGCAGCCCGAATTGCGGATGCCCGCGATCATCGAGGCGTGGTTGAGCTCGTCCGAATAGATGATGCAGTTCGGCAGCAATTTGCCGAGCGTGCCGAGCGTCGCTTCGTTCGAGATATATCCGGAGGTGAACAGCAGTGCGCCGTCCTTGCCGTGCAGGTCGGCCAGTTCATGCTCGAGGTCGATGTGATAATGCGTGTTGCCGCCGATATTGCGCGTGCCGCCCGAACCGGCGCCGACATCGTGCAAAGCCGATTCCATTGCTTCGACGACCTTGGGGTGCTGGCCCATCGCCAGATAATCGTTCGAGCACCACACGGTGATCGGCTTGGGACCGTTATGGCCGGCAAAGCAGCGGGCGTTGGGGAACGAGCCGCGGTTACGCAGGATGTCGATAAAGACGCGATAGCGCCCCTCTTCGTGCAGCCGGTCGATCGCGCGAGCGAAGATATCGTTATAATTCACGTTCCAGCCCCGCAATCCAGGTGCCAAATCCAGGCATTTTTGCCGCTCGTTCAGGGCGGCTATTAACACGCGGGCCAATAACGGTGAATTGGGCTGAAATCCAGTGCGAACGATTCGCAAGTCATTGCGTCGATCAGTGTGATCAAATGCACCGGTATGTTGACCGTCAGCGGTTAAGCGGCGAACCCAAAGCTGTCAAAATGAGCAAGGACACGATGCGCGTCCCGCTTGTTGTCATATGGTCGATTGCCATTGAAATATCGGTGCTGGTCCCCGCGCCGGCGCCGGCACCGTTCGATGGGGCGTGGATGTCCTGCTAAACCTATCGCGGGGCCGCGATTTGCACGTACAAGTTGCTTGCCGCAACGCGGCAGTCGGGTTTGCGGCGTTCAGCGCTATTTTGCGACCAGCGCCTATTACGAGCAGCGGTTTGTCGGTTCTGTGACGGGCCATGTCGCGCAAGTCGAGAAGATCTGCGGTGACCTGGGATTGGAGACCGACACTTATTGCACGGGTCAAGTTGCACGGGTCAAGTGCCGCGCAATGCCGCGAAGATCGGGTGGGGCACGTCCAGCGAACGATTGTTCCAGTGCCGGGGCCGATTGTTCAGCACGTCGAGCGATGCCCGCGCCAGTTGTAAGGGCGCGACGTCCGGCATGGGAATGCCGCGCGTTCGCGGCCTGGGCAAGCAAGGACAGCATCCGGAAGATCGCGACTGGTTGGCGGCCTGCGCAGCGGGGCGCGAGTGATGCGTCAGATCGTCTCGATCCGGTCGATGCCATATGACGCCAGCGTCGCCAGCGGTGGCGGGGGGCGGTCGGCGCTGCGGGTAAACACCGCAAGACCGGGGGTTGCAGTCTTTGGCCATTGTTGGCCCTGCGTCAGGTCGGCGATCCGCCGCGCAATACCCTCGGCGCCATCGATTAGGGTCACGCCCGAACCCGCCGCGGCCTGTAATTCATCGGCCAGCAACGGGAAATGCGTGCAGGCGAGGACGATGACGTCAATTGCGGCGCCGCCCGGTTGATCGCGCAGGCCCGCAATGGCGCGCGCAATCACCGCGGGGTCGACCGGTTCGCCGCGCAGCTTCGCCTCGGCGCCGGTGACGAGGCCGGGGCTGCCGTGGCGTAGCACCGTCTTGCCGCCCGCGAACCGCGCGCTGAGGTCGTCGACATAGGGCTGGCGCACCGTCGCTTCGGTGCCGAGCACGCCGATGACGCCGCTTTTGGTGAGCTGGGCGGCAGGCTTGATCGCGGGGACGGTGCCGACGATCGGCAGGTCAAGTGCGGCGCGAACATGCGCAAGCGCGATCGTCGAGGCGGTGTTGCAGGCAATGACCGCGAGCCGCGGTTGATAGCGTTCGACAAGACGGCCGAGCAGCGCCGGGACGCGCGCCGCGAGCTCTGTCTCGCTTTTCTGGCCATAGGGCAGCCCGGCATAGTCGGCGGCATAGACGATCGGCGCGGTCGGCAGCAGCGCGCGCGTCGACCCGAGCACGGTGAGGCCGCCGAGGCCGGAGTCGAAGAACAGGATGGGGGCGTCGCGGGCGGGGTTCATGCGTCGCGACTAGCAGGGGGCAAGGCGGTGCTCAAATATATCTCGTCGCCCCCCGCGACGGCGGGGGCCGCTGGCAATCTTGCGCGAGGCCGAGGGCGGCCGCGTGCGGAGGCACGTGACTCTGAACCCCCTACGCGGGGGCGACGGTAATTGTCCATTCTGGAGATCAACCATACCGAATCCGTGTCGAGCGCGAATGAAGATGTCCGATTAATTGACACGACATATGTCCGATTGGTTTCATAGCGCGAGTGCAGCCTGCGGAGGGCTGGCGGAGGCGTAGCCGGAGCCGGTCCGGAGCGGGCTGCACTCGCGCGGATCGATTTGAACCTCGTCCTGGAGGGTGCCGTCGGGGCGATAGCCGCCGATTTTGCGCGGGCCGTGGAAGATGGCCAGGCAGTCATCGGGGTAGTGATGCACCCGGACGCGCATTTTGACATAGTGATGGCGAAAGGGGCTGGGCGGGATCTGCAAGATCATTCCCATGTAGCGCACGGTGTTATCGGCCCCCACCTGCCGGTCTTCCTGGACGCACAGGATATTGTCGATGTCGTAGCCGGGGATGGCTACGAAGGCCGACGCCTCCATCTCGGGCGCAACCGCGAACTGCGCGTTGTGACGGGGAAGATAGACCTCGGTGAGATAGTGGTTCGCCGCTGCCATATCGGCGATGCCCGCCAGCTTCAGCTCGTTGACCAACCGCCCCTGCAAGGTGCCGAATGCCCGCTCCGAACGCCCGCGCGCCTCGGGCGAATAGGCCGCGATATGATCGATGCCGAGTTGGCGGAGCGCTCGCCCAACCTCGGTCGGGCGCGACTTGTCGACCTTGCCGCCCGCTTCGGGCGTGAAGAAATAATGGCTGCCCCGGTCGGTGTACAAAGAGCAGAAAAGCCCGTGTTTTGCGATCGTCTCATGGATGCCGCGCAGGCTCGAGTTGGTCCCTTCCTGCTTGCAGAAGAACGCCGAGGTGATCTCGCTCGTCGCATCATCGAGCGTCACCACCAGGTCCGCATAGCCCTCGCCATACCAGCAGTGCGTGCTCGCGTCCTGATGGATCATCATCCCCCGCATCGGCTTGCGCGGGCGCTTGAGACGGTGCGTTCCACCACGCTTGACGGGCCTCACCAGGCCCGCACTCAACAGCGCCAGACGCGTCCAGGTATAGCCCCGGCGCAGGCTGTGATCGCGCCGCGCCAGCTCGTGAAAATGACGCATGTTAAATCCCGCATATCGATCTCGGTAAAGCTGCGTGAGCTCCTCGACTTCTGCATCCGCCGCCCGCTGCCGCGATACCTGCCCAACGCGGCGATCCCGCAATCCAGCAAACCCGTCCTCGTCATACCGGCTGCGCAGCCGCAGAAAATGACGTGGGCTACAACCCAGGATCATCGCCGCATCCGAACAACTCAGTCGCCCAGCCTCAACCGCAAGGTAAAGCTCCTCAAAGCGCTCCATCCGTATCGCCTCCGTCAATGCCCGATTGCGCCGCATCTGATGACTCCCTTCGCTCGGAGATCATCCAGACACCAAAATCGGACATATGACGCGTCAACTCATCGGACATACCTCGTGCGCACGACAAACCATACCGAATCCGTTGATTGCGCGCGCCAACTTCGCCACAATCGCCGCGAACGGAGCAATAATTGCCATGACGAATTTGTTGCTGATCGCCATGGGCTACTTGCTCGGCTCGATCCCCTTTGGCGTCATCCTGACCCGCCTGTTCGGCGCCGGCGACCTGCGCCAGATCGGGTCGGGCAATATCGGCGCCACCAATGTGCTGCGCACGGGGCGCAAGGGGCTGGCGGCGGCGACGCTAATCCTCGATGGCGCGAAGGGCGCGGTCGCGGTGATGCTGGCGCGGCATTTCGTGCCCGAACTCGGTGATCAGGGCGCGATGATCGCGGGCGCGGCGGCGATGATCGGCCATTGCTATCCGGTGTGGTTGAACTTCCGCGGCGGCAAAGGGGTCGCGACATTGCTCGGTCTCGCGCTCGCGCTGGCTTGGCCGATCGGGCTGGCCTTTGCCGCGGTGTGGATCGGCGCGGTGCTGTTGCTGCGCATCTCGTCGCTCGGCGGAATGCTGGGCGCGCTCGCGGCGCCGATTGCGGCGCTGGCGCTAGGCAATCGCGTTTATGCGATCGGTCTCGCAGGGCTGGCGGTCATCGTGCTGTGGCGGCACCGCGAGAATATCGCGCGGCTGCGGGCCGGGACCGAGCCGCGGATTGGCGGCAAGAAAGAGGTCGTGTGACGCACGCCGAACGGCTGGCGCGGCTGCGGCTGATCCGCACCCCGCATGTCGGCCCGGTCAGCTGGCACCAGCTGATGCAGCGGTTTGGATCGGGCGCGGCGGCGCTTGACGCGCTGCCCGATCTGGTGTTTCGCGGCGGGGCGGGGAAAGTGCGGATTGCCTCCGCCGACATTGCCGAGCGTGAATTGGTACGTGCCGCGGACCTCGGCGCGCGGCATATTTTCAGCGACGAGCCCGATTATTCGCCACTGCTGCGCGAGGGCGAGATCGACCTGCTCGGTCCCACCCCGGTGGCTGTAGATGAACTGGTACGGCAATCGGGGCAGGCGACGGCGACAGTGCAGCTTGTCCTGCTCGAACTCGAACTCGCGGGGCGCATCGAACGGCATGCCGGAGCCAAGATTTCTCTCGTGTGAGGCCGCGCACAGCGCCCTAATCCCCGGCAATCTAACCTTTCATCGCGGTTCAGCCACGGTTCAGCGGTCGAGCTTCAGTTTGATGATATTGTGTTACATCTCGGGGAGTGGGATGATGCGAAGCCGGTTACTGACAAGCGTGATTATGGTTGCGGTGCTGGCGTCCGCGCCCGGGCCGATGCCTTTTGCAGCGGCGCAGGCCAGATCGATTGCTGGTCAAGGTTTCTGCCGCACTGCCGTCCCCCTGCCACGCCTCGACGCCGAGGTTCAGCCACAACAACAGCAATCGAACGGAAGCGTCAAAACCGAAGGTGGGCGGAAGCGCGATCGCGACGTCGGCATGGCTCCGGAGCCGATGCCACCACCTCCACCGCCTCCTCCGCCTCCGCCTCCTCCGCCATCACCGATCACGGCGCCCTCTGCCTATGCCGACGCAAGCAGCGCGGCGGAAGCGGTGGTTACTGGCTCGCGCATTTCCTCATCGCCATCCGAATTGCCAAGGTCGGAGACGGCGATCGACGCATCGGGAGCGGAGCGGTCGGTCGCACCGCCAGTGCCTGGGTCGTCTGACGCGCGTATATTGTCGCCCTATCCACCGCGGCCCCATCCGCGTCCTCAACCGAAGTCGGGCACCTTGACCGCGGGCGAGCATGATGATTTGCTTAACCCGGAGTTATACGCCGCTTATGTGAACCGCAGCGGCGATCTGGGGCAGGAGGTGCGGAGCCTGCCGCGCGTCGACACGATGCGGGTGGTGACGGTGAAGGTCAACGACCGCAGCGGCCAGCCGATCCCCTTTGCCGACGTCGTCGTGACGTGCAGCGATGGCAACAGCATCACCATGGCGACGCAAGCCGACGGCCGCGCGGTGTTCTTCCCGGGGCTCGACCGGTTGAGCGAGCGGATCACCGTCACGGCGCGCAAGGCGGGACGGACGATCGCCGACGCGCGCCCGGTGCTGGTCGCCAACGCGGCGGGCGGCCAACTGGTCGGTCTGACCGCCAATCAGGCGGCGACGAAGGTAACCAAGCTCGACCTGATGCTGGTCGTCGACACCACGGGCAGCATGGGCGACGAGATCAACTATTTGCAGTCCGAACTTCGCTCAATCATCAGCGCGATCACCGCGAGGCACCATAACCTCGACATCCGGATCGGTTTCGTCTTCTACCGCGATCTCGGCGATGAATATGTCACCCGCACGGTCGTCTTCGATCGCGATGTCGGGCGGGTGCAGGGCGCCCTCGCACGGCAGAACGCCAATGGCGGCGGCGATTATCCCGAAGCGATGGATCAGGCGCTGATCCGTGCCGTGGGCCAGGACTGGCGCCCCGATGCGGTCAAGTCGCTGCTGCTCGTCGCCGACGCGCCGCCGCACGATCAGCTGTTCGGACGGACTTGGCAAGCCGCCGAAGCGGCGCGCGCCAAGCGCATCCACATCACCCCAGTCGCGGCATCGGGGGTCGCCGACAAGGCCGAATATTCGATGCGCGCGATGGCGGCAGCGACGCAGTCGCGCTATCTGTTCCTGACCGACGACAGCGGCGTTGGCAATCCGCACGCGCCGCCGGCGATCGACTGTTATCTGGTCACGAAGCTCGACGCGCTGGTGCGCCGCGTGATCGACAGCCAGATCAGTGGCCGCCGGATCGAGCCCGAGGATCAGGAAATCATCCGCAGCGTCGGCAAATATGACGCGGGCAAATGCAGCCTGCCCGCTGACTTTAAATGGCAGGATGGGTGACGCTTTGATCCTGATGGCGGGCGTCCTGATAATCTCTTGACGGAAGGATGGGACGCCCGCGACCCTCGCGCGCGGTCATGCGAGGGGGAGTTTCGGTCCATGCAATTTGATGGCAGCCTGCTGGTTCCGACGCTGCGGCGAAGCTTGGATATGGCGACTGCCATGCCGGGCACTGTCTTGGTCGCCTGGCTGGCAACCACCGTCACAGGAGTTGCTTCGGATGTTGCCTTTGACCGGATGGGTGACGTGGCGAGTTTCGTCCTGATTGTTTATGGCATTCTGATTACCTATGTTCAGGTGTGGATTACCCGTGAAGCATTTGAACAGGTCGGCGTCGCACCCGCCCTGCCACTCGCCAATTCGTTGAGTGTCTATCTGCAAGGCCTGTTGATCGGGCTTGGGATATTGCTGGGACTCGTCCTCCTCATCCTGCCGGGGTTCTATGTTTTCGCGCGGTGGTACCTTGCGAGCGCACTGCTCGTGCGCGATGGCGGGGGACGCCGGGCTGCGATGCAGCGTAGCTGGGAGATGTTGGCGGCGCACTGGCCCGCCGCGCTGGGAGTCGGGTTAATCCTTGGCGTTCTGTCTGTCGCGCCGCTGGTGGTGGGGGAGGTGGCCCCGACGCTGGCCGTCGAATATGGGTTTGGTTGGTTGGTCGCGACCAACCTTGTCGCAGCGGCGGGAATCGTGGGCGGCTATCTGGCCGCGGTGAGCCTGTTGCTGAACATCGAACAACCCGCTCACACCTTGCAAGAAATTTTCGGTTGACGCGGCGCGCAGCGACGCCACCCTCACGCGTACGTACGTAAGGGACAGCAAGGACTAAGGTTTTTCATGCAGTTGGTAATTGTGGAATCGCCTGCAAAGGCGAAGACGATCGAGAAATATTTGGGGCGCGATTTCAAGGTGCTGGCCTCCTATGGCCATGTCCGCGATCTGCCGCCCAAGGACGGGTCGGTCGATCCCGACGATGGCTTTGCGATGCAGTGGCTGCTGTATCCCGACAAGGCCAAGCGGATGAAGGAAATTCAGGACGCCGCCAAGGGTGCCGACCGTCTGATCCTCGCGACCGACCCTGATCGCGAAGGCGAGGCGATCAGCTGGCATGTGCAGGAATTGCTGCGCAGCAAAAAGGCGCTGCCGGCCACGGTCGATCGGGTGACGTTCAACGCGATCACCAAGGACGCGGTTTTGACCGCGATGGCGAGCCCGCGTGCGCTCGACGAGGATCTGATCGATGCCTATCGCGCCCGCCGCGCGCTCGATTATCTTGTCGGCTTCACCCTGTCGCCGGTGCTGTGGCGCAAGCTGCCCGGTGCCAAATCGGCGGGGCGTGTGCAGTCGGTGACGCTGCGGATGATCGTCGAGCGCGAGCGCGAGATCGAGGCCTTTGTTGCGCAGCAATATTGGTCGATCACGGGGCTGTTCGAAATGTCGGGAACGCCGTTCAAGGCGCGCCTCGCGCGCTGGCGCGGCGACAAGATCGAGCGGCTGACGATTACCAACGAGGTCGATGCGCGCGCCGCTGAGGCCGATGTGAAGGCGGGCCATTTCACCGTCGATCTGGTCGAAACCAAGCCGCTGACGCGCAACCCGCCGCCGCCGTTCACGACCTCGACCTTGCAGCAGGAAGCGGCGCGCAAGCTCGGCTTCTCGGCGAGCCACACGATGCGGATTGCGCAGGGGCTGTATGAGGACGGCGCTATCACCTATATGCGTACCGATGGCGTCCAGATGGACGGCAGCGCGATCAGCGCGGCCCGCAAGGCGATCGCGACCCGCTACGACGGCGGCTATGTGCCCGACCAGCCGCGGCAATATCAGACCAAGGCCAAAAATGCGCAGGAAGCGCATGAGGCGATCCGCCCGACCGACTTTTCCAAGGACAAGGTCGGCGGCGGCGATCATGCGCGGCTGTACGAGCTGATCTGGAAGCGCGCGATGGCCAGCCAGATGGCGTCGGCGCGGCTTGAGCGCACGAGCATCGACCTGACCGACGGCACCGGCAAGACGATGCTGCGCGCGACGGGGCAGGTGATCAAATTCCCCGGCTTCCTCGCGCTCTATGACGAAGGCCGTGACGACAGCGAAGACGAGGATGCGCGCCTGTTGCCCGTGATGTCCAAGGGCGACGCGCCGGCCAAGACCGGGGTCGAGACCGAAAGCCACGAGACCCAGCCGCCGCCGCGCTATTCGGAAGCGAGCCTGGTCAAGAAGATGGAAGAGCTCGGCATCGGGCGCCCGTCGACCTATGCCTCGATCCTTCAGGTGCTGAAGGACCGCGAATATGTGACAGTCGAGAAGAACCGTTTCAGTCCCGAAGAAAGCGGACGGCTGTTGACCGCCTTCCTCGAACGCTTCTTCACCCGCTATGTGCAATATGACTACACCGCCGGGCTTGAGGAAGAGCTCGACGATGTGTCGGGCGGTCGCGCCCAGTGGCAGGCGGTGCTCGAACGCTTCTGGCGCGACTTCAAGCCGCGCACCGGCGAGGTGATGGAGCAGAAGCCGTCGGAGATCACCGCGGAGCTCGATATCTTCCTCGGCCCCTATCTCTTCCCCGACAAGGGCGACGGGACAGACCCGCGGATTTGCCCCAATTGCGGTTCCGGAAAGCTGGCGCTGCGCGGCGGCAAGTTCGGGCCATTCATCGCGTGCAGCAACTATCCCGACTGCAAATTCACTCGCAAATTCGCGCAGCCGGGCGGCAGCGATGGCGCCGATACCGGACCGGAGACGATGGGCAACGATCCCGACAGCGGGTTGGAGGTCACCAAGCGCAGCGGGCGCTTCGGTCCGTACATCCAACTCGGCGACGGCAACGAGGCCAAGCGCTCGTCGATCCCCAAGGACATTCTGGGCGAGGATTTCGACCTAGACTATGCGCTCCGGCTGCTCAGCCTGCCGCGCGAGGTCGGGACGCATCCTGAAAGCGGCAAGGTGATCATGGCGGGGCTGGGCCGCTATGGCCCGTACCTCCTCCACGACGGCAAATATGCCAAGCTGACCGGCACCGCCGAGATCTTCGACATTGGCATGAATGCTGCGGTTGTCCGCATCGCTGAGGCAGCAGCGGGCGGCGGGCGCGGGCGGACCAAGGCCGAGCCGCTCAACACCTTCGGCCCGCACCCGACCAGCGGCGGCGAGATGAAGCTGATGGAAGGGCGCTTCGGTCCTTATGTCACCGATGGCACGACCAATGCCACGCTGCCCAAGAGCAGCGATCCGGCGACGCTGACGCTGGAGGAAGCAATCGTGCTGATCGATGCGCGCGCTGCCAAGGGGCCGGCGAAGGGGAAGAAGAAGGCGGCGCCCAAGAAGGCGGCGGCAAAAAAGGCGCCCGCGAAGAAGAAGGCTCCGGCGAAGAAGGCGGCTAGCTGAGCGCTCGATCGCGTCTTTCAGATCACCGCCATATTGTAGCAGTGCCAGCTGAAGATCGCGGCGGCGCCACGATGCGGGCGCCAGGCTTCGGCCAACGCGCGCGCGTCCTTTTCGGTTGGGCGCGCGCCCAGTTGCAGGATACGGCCTACCGCTTCCTGCACCGCCAGATCACCCGCGGGCCAGATGTCAGGACGGCCCTCAGCGAACAGCAGGTAGATTTCGGCGGACCAGCGGCCGATGCCTTTGACCTTGGTGAGCAGAGCAATCGCTTCCTCGTCGTCGGCGGGCAGCGCGTCGAATTGGAGTTCGCCGTCGAGGATGAGTTGTGCCAGGCTTTTGGCATAGCCCTGTTTCTGGCCGGAAAGACCGCAGGCGCGCAGCGTATCGAAATCGGCTGCTGCGACGACTTCGGCGGGGCAGCCTTCGCCAAATTGCGCCTCCAGTTTGTTCCAGATCGAGGTGGCGGCGGCGACGCTCACCTGCTGGCCGACGATGGTGCGGAGCAGGGTGGCGTAGCCCGGTGCGCGGATGCGTGGTTCGGGGTAGCCCGCGTTGCCGAGTGCGCGGGCGAAATTCGGATCGAATGCCGCCAGCGCGTCAATTCCCGCGTTCAGCTGCTGCTGGGTCAGGCCCATTTCATATTCCCCTTTTGTTCCGCCGCCTGTCACTAGCAGTGCTTGATTTGCCGCGCAACGCGCGACATAGCGCCAGCAACATCGAAGATATGGGGACTAGCATGGCCAAGCTGATTGTCGTGACGCGTGACGGAACCGAACATGAAATCGAAGGCGACACCAGCCTGACGGTGATGGAAAATATCCGCGACGCCGGGTTCGACGAACTGCTGGCGCTGTGCGGCGGTTGCTGTTCTTGCGCGACGTGCCACGTTCATGTCGAAGCAGGCGCGGCGTATCAGCTGCCCGCGATGAGCGAGGACGAAAACGACCTGCTCGATTCGACGACTGACCGTGATGCGGGCTCGCGCCTGTCGTGCCAGCTGCCGTTCAGCGAGGCGCTGGATGGGTTAAAGGTCAGGATCGCCGCGGAGGATTGAGCCCGACCGTCGCCCCAGCGAAAGCTGGGGCCGCCGCTATCGTCCATTCAGAATGCGAGCGATCCCAGCTTTGGCTGGGATGACAATCAGCTTTTTGCCGTCGCCACCGCATAAAGCGCGATCGCCGCGGCGTTCGAGATGTTCAGGCTCTCCATGCGCGGCGAGATCGGCAGCTTTGCCAGCACGTCGCAATGTTCCATCACATTGTGACGCATTCCGTCGCCTTCCGAGCCGAGCACCAGCGCCACGCGGCTGCCGTCAAGCGTCGAACCCAACGTCGTGTCGGTGTCGCCCATCAACCCAATGCGCCAATATTGCGCCTCGGCAATCTCCTCCAGCGCCCGAGAGAGGTTGACCACGCGCACCCACGGCACGATTTCGAGTGCCCCCGACGCCGAGCGCGCGATGACGCCGCTTTCCGGCGGGCTGTGACGGTCCTGGGTGATGATTGCTGCTGCGTCGAACGCCGCCGCCGAACGCAGCACCGCGCCGATATTTTGGGGGTCGGTGACCTGGTCGAGCACGATCAGCGGGCGCTTGCTATCGGCGTCGACTTCCTGTTGCAACAGGTCGCCAAGATAGATGTCTTCGAGCGGATCGACTTCGATCACCAGCCCCTGATGCGGCGCGTCGCGCGCGACCAGCCGCGCGAGATCGGTAACCTCGGCATAGCTGATCGGAATCACCGGTGGCAGGTCAAGCTGCCCCAGCGCTTCGCGCGTTCCCCAGATGCGTTTGACGGTGCGTTCGGGGTTGGCGAGCGCCGCCAGGACGGCGTGACGGCCCCAGAAACGGGTGGCCTGGCCGCGCTGGGCCTGGCCTTGCGGGCGACGGTGACGGGAAATCTGTCTCATAGCGCGCGCCTTTCCCATGACTGGCATTGACAGGCAAGCCTCGTTTCGCCATTGGACCGCTTCCCAAAGCGGACCCCATGGACAGGTGGCCGAGTGGTTAAAGGCAGCAGACTGTAAATCTGCCCGGGTTTCCGTACGCTGGTTCGAATCCAGCCCTGTCCACCACCCTGCGCACCAGTATTTCGCGCGACGAGCGCCACGGCGAGTTCTGACGATGGCCAAGGGAGAGCAGAGTACGCGGGAATTTGCCGACTGGTCGCTGGCCTGTTCGGGAACGTCGCTGTTTGTCGCACGCGAACTCGACCGGATAAGCGCAGCGATGGTCTCCGAACCGTATAATTCTAATCGCGATCTCCGGCGGCTGCTTGGGGAACTTGCTTTATAGGAAGCGCCGGATCCGCTCATCCCGAAGTCGGACCCCAAGCGGATTGTCTCCAACCGGCCAGAGTTGCTTGACGCTCTAATTTGATTCGAAATTGGATAATCTTTTTCTATTCCGAATCATAATCAGAGCCGTGTTTCCTGCTTCCTGCTCCAAGTCCTTACCGATCTTCTCCCGCCGGTTCGATGCCGAGCAGTTCGACGGTGAACAGCAACGTCGCGGCGCCGGGGATCGGGCCTTTGCCTTCGGCGCCATAAGCAAGCTGGTAGGGGATCGCGAGTTCGACCTTGTCGCCGACGCCCATCAGCGCGACGGCTTCTTGCCAGCCGGGGATGACGCGATTGAGCGGAAAGCTGGTCGGTTCGCCGCGATTGATCGAGCTGTCGAATTCCTGGCCATCGGCGAGGGTGCCGACATAGTGGACCGTCACGACGTCGGTCTGGCCGGGCCGCGTGCCGCTGCCATCGCCTGCGATGCGGCGCCAGCGCAGCCCGCTGGACGTTACCTGCCAGCCATCGGCGCCATGTCGCTCGGCGAGGGCGGCCATCTGGCGGTTCAGCCACGCGGTACCCTGGGTGGGTTCGGCGGCGAGCGCGGCGGGCAGGAAAAGGCCCAAGCTGGCGGCCGTTAGCAGCAGGCGATGGGATAGCGTTGCGGGCATATTCACTCCTGTAGTCATGCCGCCGCATAAACGCGGACGCGCGCAGGTGCGCAATCCCGATTCGACACAGCGCCGCGCGACGGCGCTCCGCTGACCCGTCCAATTAACGCGACGAATGCCGCGTCGACCGGGATCAATCGGCGCAGCCCGGTCGTTGTTCGGTTTCACCCCTTCTGCTCAATCGATGGAGAATGATATGCACATGGCCAAAAAGCTCGTGATCGCCCTGGCGGGAGCGTCCGCCGTCGTGGCGCCGGTCGCGGCGTCTGCCGCTGTTGGTGCGCGGGCCGCGTCGTCCGTCGCTGGCGAAAATAATCTCGAGGGTAATTCGAGTTGGATCATCGGTCTGGTCGGCCTTTTGGCCGGTGTTGCCGCGATGGTTCTGATCCTCGACGATGATGAAGATTCGCCGGTCAGTCCGTAATTGCCTTGATCGTCGTGGGGACGGGCGCGTACATTATTGGTGGACGCGCCGGTTCTTTTAATCCGTTGAAGGATACGGCGAAGCGCCCGCGATTTGCGTCAAGATGAACGACGCCGCCGATCTGCGACATTTTGCGACAAATTTGTGCCGATCCGGCAAGTAACTGGGACAAATGGCGCCTAGAACGTCTTCATCGGGATCCGGTCCTTCCCCCGGAACATCCCCTGAAGGAGTTCGTACCATGAACAAGAAAATCTCGCTCTTCGCATTGGGTGCCGCGTTGATCGCCGTCCCCGTCATCGCCGCTCCGGGCGGCGCCAAAGCCGACGGCGACGGCACGCTGACACGTACCGAAGCGCAGGCGCATGCCACGCAGATGTTTGCCAAGATGGACTTTAACAAGGACGGCAAGATCGACGCCGCCGACCGCACCTCCAAGCGCGCCGAGATGCAGGCCAAGAAGTTCGCCAGCCTCGACGCCGACGGCAATGGCAGCATCAGTCAGGCCGAATGGACCAACCAAGGTGCCAAACGCGCCGAGCGGGCTGAAAAGCGCGCCGCGGCTGGCGAAATGAGCGAAGGCAAACGCCACGCCATGCGCGGTCCCGGCAAACGCGGCGGCTATCGTGGCATGCACGGCGGCATGATGGGCAAGGCCGACACAAATGGCGACAAGGCGGTAAGTCAGGCCGAGTTCCAGACCGCTGCTCTTGCCCGCTTCGATGCGGCCGACGCCAACAAGGATGGTCGGGTGACCGCCGAAGAACGCAAGGCCCAGCGCGGCGAATGGCGCGCCAAGCGAGCGGCACCGGCTGCTCCGGCCAGCTAAGCATTTGGCAGGGATCGGTGGCGACGGGCAGGCTTGCTTCCCCCTCCTGGCATTGCCTTTGCCGCTGGTCCCTGCCAGCTATCGCCCATCGGTCCCGCGACCGGTGGGCGAACTAGCTTCCTTTTCGGATCGACAATGACCGACAGTAATAACCCTCGCATCCTACTGATCGACGACGAACCGTCGATCCGCGAGCCGTTGTCCGAATATCTGACCGCGCAGGGCTTTGCGGTGACTGCCGCCGCGAGTGCTGCCGAGGCGCGGTCGGTGCTGCGCGCGCAGTCGATCGACTTGGTTGTCAGCGACATCATGATGCCCGGCGAGGACGGCCTGTCGCTGACCCGCCATTTGCGCGAGAACAGCGCCATTCCTGTGATCCTGCTGACCGCGCGCGCCGAGGATACCGAGCGGATCATCGGGCTGGAGATCGGCGCCGACGATTATGTCGTCAAACCCTTCAATCCCCGCGAACTGGTGGCGCGGATCCGCACCGTGCTGCGCCGGACGCAGCAGGGAGGGCGGGCGCTTGATCCGGGCGGCACCAGCTATGCTTTTGCCGATTGGGTGCTTCGCGAGGTCGAGCGGGTGCTGGTCGATAACGAGGGCAATGAGGTCCCGCTGTCGTCGGGTGAATATCATTTGCTCCACGCGCTGGTGCGTCATCCACGGCAGGTGATGAGCCGCGACCGGCTTCTCGACCTCGTGCGCGGGCGAGAAGCCGAAATTTTCGATCGCGCGATCGACAATCTGGTCAGCCGCCTGCGCAAAAAGATCGAGGTCGATGCCGCGCACCCCCAGATCGTCAAGACGGTGTGGGGCGGTGGCTATACGCTGGCGTGCGAAGTCAAACGCATGGGACCGGTGGGATGAAACTGCGCTTGTGGCCCCGCAGCCTGATCGGCCAGCTTGTCCTTGCGGTGGCGGTGATGCTGTTCGTCGCGCAGGCGGTAAATTTTGCCCTGCTCGTGCGCGGCCAGAAACAGCAGACGCTGGCGCATGGCGGCGGCATGGCGGTGGCGCGTATCATCGATGCGGTCGATCGTGACCGGCGCGGCGATTTTCGGCGCGGTTCGCGTGAAGAGCGCAGCAGCCCGCACGAACGGGAGCGTGCGCAGAAACTCGTGATCTCGGACGTGCCAGTGCCCTTTCCAACCGGAGCTGTGCGCTTGCCCGACCTTGCCGATTATGTCGCCAATCTGCTGAGCGATGCCGATGTCGCCGCGCAGTCGGTTGATGCCTGGGCGCTGCCTCAGAAGCCGCGTCTGCGGGCGAACTTCCCTGGTCGGACCGTCATCGTTTCGGCGCAGATCGACGGTCGCTATTTCGCAGTGCGTAGCCGAATCCCGACCAGCGGCAACCGGCTGCAAGGCTTTCTCGTCTGGCAGACGCTGTCGCTTTACCTCTTGTTGCTCATTCCGATCATGGTCATCGCCTGGCGCGCCGCGGCGCCGCTGCGCGACCTGACCCGCGCGGCGCGCGCGAACCCGGCGCTGCGCGACGCCACCCCGCTCGATGAAGAAGGTCCGTCGGACGTCCGCGATCTGATCATCGCCTTCAATGCCTATCGCGGACGGATTGCGACGATGTTGTCGGACAAGGACCGGATGCTCGGCGCGGTCGGTCACGATCTGCGCACGCCGCTCGCCAGCCTGCGGGTACGCGTCGAGCAGGTCGAGGACGATGCACTGCGCGACAAGATGATCGACACGATCGAGGAAATGGCGGCGATGCTGACCGACATATTGGCGCTCGCGCGATCGGGGGCGGGGACCGAGGGGCGCGAGCCAGTCGCGTTGCGCGGACTGGTCGAGGAACTCGCCGCAGATTATCGTGAACGCGGCAAGGATGTGACCGTGGTCGCCGCGGTCGAAGCGGCCGTTATGGCGCGACCCTTGCTGCTCCGCCGCGCGCTGCGCAACCTGATCGACAATGCTGCGGCTTACGGCGCGCGCGCGCGCCTGTCGGTCGAGAGGAGGCAGGGCGAGGTGCGGATCATCGTGTCCGACGACGGACCCGGCCTGACCGACGAGCAGATCCGGACGCTGATTGAGCCGTTCGCGCGCGGCGAACAATCGCGCAATCGCGCGACAGGCGGTTCGGGGCTGGGGCTGTCGATCGCGCGCGATATCGCCGAGGGCGAGGGCGGGACATTGACGCTGAGCAATCGCGGCGGTGGGCTCGACGCTGTGATTATGTTGCCGACAACCTAATCGTCGCCCCCCGCGGAGGCGGGGGCCGTTATCGACCTTGGAACGGCTTTACCGCGTAAACCGCCAGTGGCCCTCGCCTCCGCGGGGGCAACGAAGATCACGCGTAAATCGCGATCGCCTGACTGCCGCTCAGCACCGGTTCGCCGGCGCGGTTCCACAGCATCATATCCTGCACCGACAGCCCGTGCCTGGCAAAACCGGTTTTCGCCGACAGCAGCCACCAGCCGTCGTCGGTTTTCGGATCGCCAGTCAGCATGTTGACCGTCCAATTCATAGAGCTGATCGGCCCGAATTCGCTGAACAGCGCCATCGCGGCGGGCGGCAGCGCGTCGCCCATTGCGAGCAGCGCGACCGCGGGGTGGCACGCCGGTTCCTCGACGAAGCGTACCCAGGTCAGATATTCGCCGACCTCGCTCTTCCACGCGAAGCGCGGGCCGGTAGTGGGGCGCATATCGAAATGGCGGACGAAAGACGGGCGCGCATGATGGTCGGGCACGGGTTCGAGCGTCTCTGGCGCGGGGCATTCGGGCATCGCTAGCCGGTTATGGTCGAGGTGGCTTTTGCGGTCGGGCGAAAAGGCGAACACCGCCGCGGTGCCAAAACCCGCGTCGCTCGATACCCCGGCCTCGACGAACAGCGAGGATTTCGACTGGCGGAGCACGCGCGAATTGACGGTGCAATCGCCGCCGACCGGGCCGACGAAGCTGATCTGCGCGTAGCGTAGCGCGGTGTCGGTCGGATGGAGCATCATTGTTCCCGCCAGCGCGACCGCCGAGCTGATCCCGCCATATGCGGTGCGGCCCTGCATCCAGCCGTCGTCGATATGCGCCTTCGCTACACCCTCTTCGGTGTGCAGCGTCGAAAGCAGCGCGTCGAGCGCGCTGGGAGAGGTCGACATCGTTCGGTTATTCCTCGATCTGGAAGGTCAGTCCGGCGTGCTCGATGAGCCGCGCAATCAGCGCGTCGCCGAGCAACGCGCCGGGGGTCCACACGCCGCCCGCACCCTTGTTCGCGAGCAAGGCGAGGCCGGTCTCCGCCAGCATCTTTGACGTCGAGCCATAGCCGGGGTCGCGGTCGCCCTGAACGCTGGCGCGGACGGTCGTGCCGTCGGGATATTCGCCGATGAATAGGATGTCGTAGAAGCCGTTTTCGCGCTCTTCCTTGCTTGGCCCTTCGCCGGGCTTGAGCTTTGATTCGCCGAATGGGTTCGCCTTCGCCATCGCTTCGGCCATCGCCTTGCCCGCGTCACCGATCGTCGTCATCACCATCTCGTCATAGACGAGATCGGCGCCCCACGCGTGGCCGAGCAGGAAATTGGTGCGGTGGACATTCTTGGTATTGATCGGTGCCATGACGAACGGTGCGGTCCAGGTGCCCGTGGCGCTGTCATATTCGGGGAACAGGCCGGTCGGCTGCGACGGCCCCTCGAAACCTGGGGTCAGCGCGAAGGAGGATTTGAGCAGCAGCGCCAGCGACGGCTTTTTGGCGACGGCTTTCAACGTCTCGGTCAGGCTGGCGATGGTGCCGCCCGACGCGCCGCCCGCCATCTTGCGGACGCGGCCCTTGACCCGCGGCGCGGGCTTGCCGTGGCGTTTGACGGCTTCGGCTTGCAGGAAATGCACGCCGAGGTCGAAGGGGATCGAATCGAAGCCGCAGCTGAAGGTGATGCGGGCGCCGGACGCTTTGGCCGCGGCTTCATGCTCGTCGATCATCTCGCGCATCCAGCCGGGTTCGCCGCAAAGGTCGGCATAGGCGGTACCCGCCTTGACGCAGGCGGCGACCAGCTCGTTGCCGTAGAGCTGATAGGGGCCGACGGTCGTCAGAATGACCGTCGCGCGCGCGGCCATGGCGTCGAGGGTCGCAGGATCGCTCGCGTCGGCGACGACCAGCGGGGTATCCTTTGGCGCGCCGATCAGGTCGCGCACCTGGGCCAGCTTGGCGGCGCTGCGCCCTGCCATCGCCCATTTGGGCGCATCCTTGCGGCCCGCATAATGCTGCGTCAGATATTCGGCGACGAGCCGACCGGTGAACCCGGTCGCGCCATAGACGATGATGTCAAATTCCCGGCTGGCCATGGAAGCCTCCCCTTACGTAAACGTAAAGGGAGGCTAGCGCAGCATAAGGCCGATGCCAAGTGCGAAGCGTCAGCGGCGCCAGAACGGCCGCTTTTGCACCACGACCGGCTCGCCGACGGCGGCTTCTGCGCGGCCCTCGGCGCGGGCGGCGCGGACTTCGGCTTCGGTGGCACGGAGCTGTGCATCGCGGGTGGCGATTTCGTCGCGGCGACGCTGGCGCAGCGCGTCATAGCTCCACCGCGTGTGGCCATAACCGAACAGGCACAGCAGCCCGCCCGCGATCGCGAGATTCTTCATCGCCGCCATCGCCTGCATCGGATCGGTGAATTCGCGGTGGAAAAACAGGATGGTTGCGAGAACAAAGCCCGCGAGCAGGATCGACCACAGGCGGACCGCAATACCGAGCGCAATACAAACACCCGCAATCAGTTCGAACAGCCCGGTCGGAATGGCGAGGCCAGCGGGCAGGCCCGCGGCAGTGATCATCGCATCGGTATCGTTGACGTGGATCAGCTTGTTGATCCCCGACACGATGAAAATCAGCGAGATGAAAAGGCGCCCGAAAAAGACAGCGATCATGGACATGCGTGGGTCCTCCAAACGATGCCCCCGCCGCTTGTGCTTTCAGGACGCGCGGGGAGGGAGGAGGTTCCGTTTTTCGGCTTAATTGTCAGAGCTTGGGCAGCGTGACGCCCTTTTGCCCCATATATTTGCCCGCGCGGTCGGCGTAGCTGATCTCGCATGGCTCATTGCCCTGTAAGAACAGGAACTGGCACGCGCCTTCATTGGCGTAAATCTTGGCGGGCAGGGGGGTGGTATTCGAAAACTCCAGCGTCACATGACCCTCCCAGCCAGGTTCGAGCGGGGTGACGTTGACGATGATCCCGCAGCGCGCATAAGTCGATTTGCCCAGGCAGATGACCAGCACGTCGCGCGGGATGCGGAAATATTCGACGGTGCGGGCGAGCGCGAAACTGTTCGGCGGAATGATACAGACGTCGGTTTCGCGGTCGACGAAATTCTTCGGATTGAAATCCTTGGGATCGACGATCGTGGAATCGACGTTGGTGAAAATCTTGAACTCGGGCGCGACGCGCGCGTCATAGCCATACGACGACAGGCCATAGCTGATGCACCCGTCGCGGCGCTGCGCCTCGACAAAGGGTTCGATCATGCCCTGCGTCTGGGCGGCTTCGCGAATCCAGCGGTCGGAAAGAATGGCCATGCCGCTGTTTGTCGGCGTGCGCAGATTCGCGCAAGTGGTCAGTCGTTATACTCTCACGTTCTCTGCGCGCCCGTGCGAAGGCAGGGCCCCATCATCTAATATCTCGCTTTCCAGCGCGGTCGCGAGACAACGCCGCGGCAGGAGATGGGCCCCTGCTTTCGCAGGGGCAAGGTGTAGCGGGAATTCAGACTAGTCCCAGATCTTTCGGGCCGAAGGCGGCGGGAAGCAATTCGCTGAGCTTGTAAGTCTTCACCGCGGTCCCGTCGCCCGATGCGCAATGAACCAAAATGTCGGTTTTCGACCGCTCGGCGGCCTCATTCAAAATCTGGCGGCATCGCCCGCACGGGTTGACCGGGTCGGTGCCGATCAGCGCATCGCCGTCGGGTCGGCCGCCGATAATCGCGACCTCGGCGAGCTCGCCGATCCAGCCTTCGTTGACGATCTTTGCCACCGCCACAGTTTCGGCGCAGAGGGTCAGGCCATAGCTGGCGTTCTCGACATTGGCGCCGGTGACGACATCGCCATTCTTGAGTAGCAAGGCGGCGCCGACCTGAAAGCCCGAATAGGGCGCATAAGCGCGGCTGGCCGCATCGCGCGCGGCGGCGATCAGTTCGTCACGGGGCTCGGTCATGGCGTTTCTCCTTGCGGGCGCAGCACATTCCAGCCGACGGTGCCGTTGGCGCCCGACAGGCGAACATAATTGTTCGCCTGCCACATCGCCCAGGGATGCGCGGCATAATCGGGCTCAAAGAAATCGCGGCGCAACCAGATGGTGCGCGCGATGCCCTTGGTCACCTGATAATCGAATTCAAATGCCGGACCGGGGGCGATCAGGCTGCGCTTGCCCATATGCGCCTCGATCTGCGCCAAAAAGGTCGCGAGTTCGGAGAGCAACAGCGAGCGAGTTGGGCGGTCGGGGCAGCGGTCGTCATAATCGAGCCACACCACTGCGGGCAGCGCGTCGGCGCGGCGCGGGACGTGGCGAATGAAGTTCGCCGCCTGATCGGTCGCCAGCTGGCAGAGGCTGTAACGATGGATCGCACCGGTCTGCACCCCCGCTTCGCGCGCCGCGACAATATTGTGGGTGAATTTGGTGTCGATGCCGCGGGTGCCGTCGGTTCCCATCACATAGGCAAAATCGGCGCCCGCAGCCTTGATCGATCCCCATTGGACATCGCCATTGCCCGCGTCGATCGTCACCCCTTGCGTCGGATAGATCGCCCGATCTGGGGTCCAGCGCGCCGCCCACCAAAGGGCGAGCCCGGTCGCCAGCAACAGCAGTACAATGGCGGCGCCGATGCGCCGTAGTAGACACGCAATGGTGCCGCGCCAATTGCCGCCTGGGCTTGCCGGACCTTTGCGTTTGATGGCTCCGGTCGCCATCCCTCAACCTTTGATGTGCAAGACGCAGATCAGCGTGAACAGCCGCCGCGCCGTGTCGAAATCGACCGCGATCTTGCCATCCAGCCGGTCCATCAGCATCTCGGCCGCCTCGTTGTGCAGGCCGCGGCGCGCCATATCGACGGTTTCGATCTGCTGTGCGGTCGAGGTCTTGATCGCCTGATAATAAGAGTCGCATATCGCAAAATAGTCGCGGATCGGACGGCGAAAGCGGCCGAGGCCGAGGATGATCGCCTCAAGCGGCGAACCGTCCTCGCGTGAAATCTCAAAGATCAGCCGCCCTTCCTCGACGCGCAGCAGCAGGCGATAGGGACCGGCATAGCTATCGGCATGGCCGCGCTGCGGGACGAACTTGTTGTCCTCGATCAGGTCGAAGATCGCGACGCGGCGTTCCTGTTCGACGTCGGGATTGCGCCAGACGATCGAGCCCTCGTCGAGTTCGACCGAAATGATGCGCTGTTTGGAAGGGTCTGCGTCCGCCATGCTGCCTGTGCTTCTACTTGGCGCGGGGCGAAGGGCAAGGGGACTTGGCATCACCCTTGAAACCCGTTCGGGTCGAGCGAAGTCGAGACACCCGTTGGGCTTACGCCACCCAGAGGGGTGTCTTGACTTCGCTCGACACGAACGGATTCCTGGAGTTATCCCCAGATGCGCCCACGGCGAAGCCAATGGGGTTGGCCTAGCCGGTTGCGCATCGCGCAGTGACAGAGCATGAAGTGACCATGTCAGATGTCGTCCGCCTCGCCCCCTCGGCAGCCGCCGGGGAAGCCCCCCAATTGCCGCGCAATATCGAGGCGGAGGCCGCCTTTCTGGGCGCGATTTTGATCGACAACCGAGTCGTCGAGGATCTGCCGGTCGCGCTGACCCCCGATCACTTCTTCGAGCCGCTCCATGGCCGTATTTTCCAGCAGACGATGGCGCTGATCGAACGCAACAGCATCGCGACGCCGGTGACGCTGAAACCCTATTTCGAAGCCGACGAGGCGATGAAGGCAGTCGGCGGGGTCGGTTATCTGGCGCAGCTCACCGGCAGCGGTGCCGGGCTGATCGGCGCTCGCGACTTTGCCAAGCAGATTTTTGACCTCGCCTTGCTGCGCGAACTGGCAGGTGTCGGGCGGGTGCTGGTCGAAAATGCGCTCGACACCAGTGAGCGGGTGGATCCGCAGGCGCAGATCGAAGAGGCGGAAACCGCGCTCTACCGCGTCGCGGGCGGTGAGGCCGAAATGGGGTCGGTCAAGAGCTTCAGCCAGGCCAGCCTGACCGCGCTGCAGGCCGCCGAACGCGCGCTCAACTCGGGCGGCCATTTGTCTGGGATCACGACCGGGATTTCGAGCATGAACGCCAAGATCGGCGGCATGCACAATTCGGACTTGATGATCCTCGCCGGGCGTCCCGGCATGGGCAAGACCTCGCTCGCCACCAATATCGCCTATAACGCCGCCGAACGCTGGCGCCGCGACGAGGATGACGGGATTCCGCCCGAAAAGAATATGGGCGCCAAGGTCGCCTTTTTCAGCCTCGAAATGTCCGCCGACCAGCTCGCGACGCGCGTCCTCGCCGAACAATCCGGGGTGTCGGGCGAAGCGTTGCGCATGGGCAAGATCAGCAAGGAGCAGTTCCAGCAATTGTCGCGCGCCGCCCAGCAGCTTCAGACGTTGCCACTCTTCATCGACGACACCCCGGCGCTGACCATCGCTGGTCTGCGGACGCGCGCGCGGCGCTTGCAGCGGCGGCACGGCATCGGCCTGATCATCGTCGATTATCTCCAATTGCTGGCGGGTAGTTCGAAAAGCGGCGATAATCGCGTGCAGGAAATTTCGGAAATTTCGCGCGGTTTGAAGACGCTGGCGAAGGAACTTCATGTGCCGGTGATGGCGCTGTCGCAGCTCAGCCGCGCGGTCGAACAGCGCGAAGACAAGCGGCCGATGCTGTCCGATCTGCGCGAATCGGGCTCGATCGAGCAGGACGCGGATATGGTGCTGTTTGTGTTTCGCGAGGATTATTATGTGGGTTCGCGCGAGCCCAAACGCCCGATGGAGGGCGACGATGTGAAAATCCACGCGGCGCACGAGGAATGGGCAGCCGAGATGGAGCGCGTCTTTGGTCTGGCCGAAGTGATCGTTGCGAAGTCACGCCATGGTTCGACGGGCAAGATCCGCCTGCACTTCGAGGCGAAGACGACGAAGTTCAGCGATCTGGCGGATGAGAGTCAGGCGTTTGCGGATTATGAGTGAGGCGTAGCTGACCTTGGCCCGTCATTGCGAGCGAAGCGAAGCAATCCAGAGCGGCTTGTCCCGCCCTCGATTGCTTCGCTTCGCTCGCAATGACGACGCCTGCGCTAAACTAGAACGCCGGATCGTTCGCCGGGTCATCGCCGATCGGCGACACCGCTTCGTGGATGCCGCATTCGGTTTTGTCCCAGCCGCGCCAGCGGCCCGAGCGCGGGTCTTCGCCGGGCTGGACTTTCGACGTGCAGGGCGAACAGCCGATCGAAGGATAGCCTTCGGCCTCTAACGGATGCCGCGGCAGGTCGTGCTCGGCGAAATAGGCGTCGAGCTGGTCGCGCGTCCAGTTGGCAAGCGGGTTGAATTTCAGGCGGCCGGTGCTGCCGTCGAGTTCGAAGCGCGGCAGTCCTTGGCGCGTCGATGACTGAAAGCCTTTGCGACCGGTAATCGACGCATCGAAACCCGCCATCGCCTTCTCGAGCGGTTTGACCTTGCGGATTTCGCAGCAGCCGTCGGGATCGTAGGACCAGCGCAATTCGGTGGAATCCTTCGCCGTCAGATCTTCGGCATCGGGGGTCAGGTTGATGATATTCAGCCCGAGCCGTGCCGCGAGCGTATCGCGATAGGCGAGCGTTTCGGGAAAATGCTTGCCGGTGTCGAGAAACAGCACCGGCATGTCCGTGGCAACCTGTGCCACGAGGTGGAGGAGCACGGCGCTTTCGGCGCCAAAGCTGGAGACGATCGCGGTATCGCCGAGCAGCCCCGCGCCAATGACGCTGGCGACCACCTCGCCGGCGTCCTGGCCGCGGAACAGATTGTTTAGGCGGATGACATCGGCGTCGGTGAAACGCGGCGCGACGTCGATGCGGTCGCGCTTTCTGTCGCCACCGTTCGCATCGAGCGCAGTCGAGATATCGCGCGTTGGCGCGCCGCCGCTGGGTGTCTCGACTTCGCTTGACACGAACGGAATTCGAGGATCGGCTTTACCCATGGCGCAGTTTCCAGATCGGCACCGCGCCATCGGCAGCGCCTTGATAATGTTCGGGCCAGCGCGACCACGCCGCCTCAACATCGGCAGGATTCAGATCTTTTTCGGACGCAAAGCTGTCGAAGCCGCAGCGCTTCAGATAGCCGATCTGATCGACCAGCACGTCGCCCTGCGCGCGGAGCTCGCCAGTGAATCCGGCTTCGCGCAGGATACGCCCCGAAGAATAGCCGCGGCCGTCACGGAATTTCGGGAAAGCGACTTCGATCAGCTTGAGCCGATCGAGAAAGGGGATCAGCGCCCGCGCATCCTCATCCGATTCGAGCCGCACCGCGGTCGCGTTCGACTGTTCGAGGAAGGCGTCGAGCGTGACGCAGGGTTCTTCGCCGTCGGCCTGCAGATGCTCAACCATAGATTGCCTCCTTGAAGGGGGCCATGCCGACCCGGCGATAGGTATCGACGAAACGTTCGCCGTCGGTGCGTTCGCTCAGATATTTGTCGGTCACGCGCTCGATCGCATCGACGATCCCGTCCTCGTCGAAGCCGGGGCCGGTGATCGTGCCAAGCGACACATCCTCCGCGCCCGACCCGCCGAGGAGGAGCTGGTAATTTTCGGTGCCTTTGCGGTCGACGCCGAGGATACCGATGTGACCCGCATGATGATGCCCGCAAGCATTGATGCAGCCCGAAATCTTGAGCTTGAGTTCGCCCAGATCGCGCTGCCGCAGCGGATCGGCGAAGCGCTGCGCGATCTTTTGCGCGACGGGGATCGAGCGCGCATTGGCGAGGCTGCAATAATCGAGCCCGGGGCAGGCGATGATGTCGCTGATCAGGTCGAGGTTCGGCGTCGCGAGGTCCGCGGCGTCGAGCGCCTGCCAGATCGGGAACAGGTCAGCCTTGCGAACGTGCGGCAGCACGATGTTCTGGGCGTGGGTGACGCGGAGTTCGTCATGACTGTAGCGTTCGGCGAGGTCGGCCATCAGATCGATCTGCGCCGAGCTGGCATCGCCGGGGATGCCGCCGAGCGGTTTCAGGCTGATGTTGACGATCGCGTGGCCGGACACCTTGTGCGCGGCGACATTCTGATCGACCCAGACCGCGAAATCGGGGTCGGTGCGATCGATCACGTCGGGCGCACTGGCGTCGAGCGGCTGCATCGCGAATTGCGCCGCGATGCGGTCGAACTCGGCCTTCGGCGGATCGATGCCCAGCGACTTCACATGGGCAAATTCATCCTCGACCTGGCGGCGATATTCGTCGACGCCGAGCTCGTGAATCAGGATCTTGATCCGCGCCTTGTAGATATTGTCGCGGCGACCGTAGCGGTTGTACACGCGCAGGCACGCCTCAGTGTAGCTGAGCAGATCGTCGAGCGGCACGAAATCCTTGATCAGCGGCGCGATCATCGGGGTACGGCCCATGCCGCCGCCGACATAGAAAGCGGCGCCGTGGCCGCCATCCTTTTCGACGATCTGAATGCCGATGTCGTGGAGGCGCATCGCGGCGCGATCTTCCTCGGCGGCGATCACGGCAATCTTGAACTTGCGTGGCAGATAGCTGAATTCGGGGTGGAAGCTCGACCATTGGCGGAGCAACTCGGCCCACGGGCGCGGATCGGTTAGCTCGTCGGCGGCGGCACCGGCCCACTGATCCGAACTGATGTTGCGGATGCAATTGCCGCTGGTCTGGATCGCGTGCATTTCGACCGACGCGAGATCGGCGAGAATCGCGGGAGCGTCCTCCAGCTTGATCCAGTTATACTGGATATTCTGGCGGGTGGTGAAATGGCCATAATCGCGGTCATATTTACGCGCGATATGCGCGAGCATCCGCATCTGGCGGCTGTCGAGCGTGCCATAAGGCACTGCGACGCGCAGCATATAGGCGTGCAGCTGGAGATAGAGGCCGTTCATCAGCCGCAGCGGCTTGAACTGGTCCTCGGTAATCTCGCCTGCCAGGCGGCGCTTCACCTGATCGGCGAATTCGGCGACACGCGCATCGACCATCTGCTGGTCATATTCGTCATATTTATACATATCAGATCACCCAGTCGCCGGCCGCGGGATCGGCGGGTTTTAATGTCAGGTCAGGGCGCACGGTCGGGCCGAGCGCGCGGATGCGGTCCTTGATGTGCGCGGGGCGCGGGCCGTCGGCGGTTTGCTCACCAGCGATGATATAGGGCGCATTGACGCGGCGCGCGGCTTCCTCGACCGCAAGGATCGCCTCGCCAGCCTCACCGACGTCGGCAGCGTCCTCGATATGTAGCGACCAGTCGGCGCCGGTCCACCAGGTGACAAATCCTGTTTTCAGGTCATTGCCCGTCAGAAGTTTCATGCAAAATTCCTCAATTCTTCGGCAACCCCAGGGACGCCGAGGCAGTCGAGCGCATCGGCGCGCGCCGCGACCTTGCCGGCGATGATCAAGGCCGGGCTCTTCACCGCTTCGCGCGCGACGAGATCGCCCAAGTCGGTGAGCAGGGTGCGCAGGACGCGCGCGTCTGCG
This sequence comes from Sphingopyxis bauzanensis, assembly GCF_002205675.1. Lineage (GTDB taxonomy): Bacteria > Pseudomonadota > Alphaproteobacteria > Sphingomonadales > Sphingomonadaceae > Sphingopyxis > Sphingopyxis bauzanensis. Next base: position 746,062 of record NZ_NISK01000003.1, read on the forward strand.
GTGGTGCCGCGCTCTATCACCGCGACGGGCAGGTCGGGCGACACGCCGTCGGCGATCAGCTTGTCGGCGATCGCGGTTGCGGTGGCGATGCCCATATAGATGACGAGGGTGCGGCTATGGCCCGCAAGGCCTGACCAGTCCTGATCGCTCAAATCCTTGCACTGGCCGGCGACGAAGCTGACCGCGCTGGCATCCTCGCGGTGGGTGAGGGGGAGGCCCGCCTGTGCGGCGCAGCCTGCTGCGGCGGTGATGCCCGGGACGACTTCGCAAGCCACACCGGCTTCACGTGCTGCATCGAGTTCCTCGCCGCCGCGCCCGAAGATGAACGGGTCGCCGCCCTTCAGGCGCACAACCTGCTTGCCGGTCAGCGTTTCGCGGACGAGCAGTTCGTTGATCAGTTCCTGTTTCATCGTGTGGCGGCTGCGCTGCTTGGCGACGCTGATCCGTTCCACATGCGGCGGGATCAGCGCGAGCACGCCGGCGCCAACGAGCCCGTCATGGACGACGAGATCGGCACTCGCCAGCAGCCGCGCGGCGCGCAGCGTCAGCAGGTCGGGGTCGCCGGGACCGGCGCCGACCAGCCATAATTTGCCCGAAGGAGAGGGAGTTTTTTCCATGCACGATAGATGATGGCGCGCTCGCCGAATGGCAAAGCAGGCTTTATTGACGCTGATGAAGGTAAAATTGCGCCGACATTCTTCCACTCGTCATTGCGAGCGAAGCGAAGCTATCCAGCGCGGTTTACGCCACTCTGGATAGCTTCGCTTCGCTCGCAATGACGGGGTGCTAATTGTAGTTCTTGGGGATCAAACGCGCACCTTCGGGATCGCGCAACCCAACCCCGATTGAGGCGCGCAGCGCATCGCTTTCCGCACTCGCGACAGGATAAGCGCAATAATCGGCGGCGTAGAAGGCGCTAGGGCGATGATTGCCCGACAGCCCTATGCCGCCAAAGGGCGCCGCGGACGAGGCGCCGTTGGTCGGGCGATTCCAGTTGATCACCCCGGCGCGGGCATTGGCCCAGAACTGGTCGTACAGCTGCGGCGTACCGCCCACCAGCGATGCCGACAGGCCAAAGGCGGTGTTGTTCGCCTCGGCAATCGCGGCCTCGAACGTCTCCACACGGACGACCTGGAGGAGCGGGCCGAACAGCTCGATGTCGGGGCGCTCGGGCATCGACGTCACGTCAATGATACCGGGGGTCAGGAACGGGCGTCCGGCGACCGGGCGCGTCATGTGGCGGATCACCTGACCGCCGTTCGACATCAGGATCAGAAAGCTTTCGGTCAGACCATCGGCGGCCTCATTGTCGATCACCGGCCCCATATAGGGCGCCGGATCGGCGTGCGGATGATCGACGATCAGCCGGTTGGTCAGCGCCTTGACCTCTTCCAGCAGCGCATCAGCGAGCGTATCGCGGACGATCAGCCGCCGCGCGTTGCTGCACCGCTGCCCGGCGCTCAGGAACGCCGATTGAACGACGATGATTGCCGCGGTGCGAATGTCGGCGGTGTCCCACACGACCATCGGATTGTTGCCGCCCATTTCGAGCGCCAGCATCTTGCCCGGCTGGCCAGCGAACTGGCGGTTAAGCGCAAGCCCGGTGCGTGCCGAGCCGGTGAACAGCAGGCCATCGATGCCTTCGTGTCCCGCCAGCGCCTTGCCGGTATCGGGACCGCCGACGATCAGCCGCAGCACCTCTTGCGGTACCCCGGCGCTGTGAAACAACTCTACCAACTTGGCGCCAACCGCCGGGGTCTTCTCGGACGGTTTGAACAGCACCGAATTGCCCGCAATCAGCGCCGGGACGATATGGCCGTTAGGCAAATGGGCGGGGAAATTATAGGGTCCGAGCACCGCCAGCGCGCCGTGGGGCTTGTGGCGCACCGCGTTGCGCAGGCCCATCGCACCTTCGATCCGCCGGTTTGGGGTGCGTTCGCCATAGGATTTTACCGAAATATCGACTTTGGCCACCACCGATTCGACCTCGGTGCGCGCTTCCCACAAGGGTTTGCCGGTTTCGCGCGCTATCAGGTCGGCGAGCACTTCGCCTTCGGCTTTGACCCGGTCGGCAAAGCGGCGCAGCGTTTCGGTGCGGAAGGTGACCGCTTTGGCCGCCCATTCGGGCCAGGCACCCCGCGCGATGGCGACCTCGTCATCGATATTGCTGACCGTGCCGCGCCACAGCTCTTCACCGGTTGCGGGTTCGAAGGAAAGCAGGGTGTCACTCATGGTCGCCCCGGTCTTATCGGCGAAAGCCGGCGGCGGCAACCTGCGCTGCGGCATGGTGCGACGGATTGCTTGCACCCTGTAGCGTGGTGGCGATAGACAGGGCCGCACATCGACAAGGGGAACGTGCCATTTTAGCAAAACAGGACAGCCGCCGCGACTGGTCCGACCAATATTGGTGGTCGGGCGATGGCGTCAGGCTGCATGCGCGCGTCTATGCAGGGTCGGACGGGGCCGAGCATGCGCCGCCGGTGCTGTGCATGCCGGGGCTTGCTCGCAACGCGCGCGATTTCGAGCTGCTGGCGCCGCATGTCGCGCAGCAGCGCAAGACGATCGTCATCGAATTCCGCGGGCGGGGCGAAAGCGCCTTTGCCAAGGATCCGATGACCTATGTCCCGCTGACCTATGTCCAGGATGTCGTCGCGCTGCTCGACGAACTGGGTATCGATCGGTTTGCGACGATTGGCACCTCATTGGGCGGGCTGGTATCGATGCTGATGGCAACGACGCTGCCCGGGCGGCTGGTCGGCGCGGTGCTCAACGATGTCGGACCGGAGCTTCAGACCAGCGGATTGGAACGCATCCGCGATTATATCGGGGCAGGGGGCAGCCAGCCGACGTGGATGCACGCGGCGCGTGCTTTTTCCGAACTCAACGGCGCGATCTATCCCCATTATGCCATTCACGACTGGCTGCGGCTGACCAAACGCACCCACCGGCTGACTCCCGAAGGGCGGATCGTCACCGATTATGACAAGCAGATCGCGGCGCCTTTGCGCATGACCGGCGGCGAGGCAGCGTTCGATATGTGGCCGGTCTATCGCGCGCTGGGGACCGTGCCGTTGCTGATCCTGCGCGGCGAGCTATCGGACATTTTGGCGCAGTCGGCGGGTGAAAAGATGGTTGCTGAACTGCCGCATGCCAAACTGATTGAGGTGCAAGGCGTCGGCCACGCCCCGACGCTCGACGAGCCCGAAGCGGTCGCGGCGATCGACGCGTGGCTGGCGGAACTGCCGACCGCGTGACGGGGATTTTACCGCCTGCGCGCCTGTTGCACCTCCATTCAAGCTTTTCGCTGGGGGGCAAGGAAGCCCGCGCCGTGCGGCAAATGAATTTGATGGGGCCGCGCGCGCAGCATACAATATTATCAGCGGTACCCGACGCGATGAGCGCGCGAGATGCGATCGATCCCGCTATCGACGTTGAATTTCCGGCCGATGCGCCGCCGCTGCACGGGAAGCCGGGGCTGGCGCGCTACCGCGATCTTGCTGCCTATATGCAGCAATTCGATCTGGTGCTCAGCTATAATTGGGGGGCGATGGATGGGGTGATGGCGCACCGCGTCTTCGCGCCGTTTCGCGACCTGCCGCCGCTGATCCACCATGAGGACGGGTTCAACGAGGATGAGAGCGTCCGGCGCAACTGGAAGCGCAACGGCTTTCGCCGCCTTGCACTGCCGACTGCCGTGGCGCTGGTGGTGCCGTCGACGCTCCTTGAGCGGATCGCGGCGGACGAATGGCGCGCTCGGCGGCGCACGGTACTGATCCGTAACGGGATCGACACCGAAGCTTATGAAGGGGGGCCATCGGTCGCGATTTCGGGCCTTGAGCGGCGGGAAGGCGACGTGGTGATCGGCACCGTCGCGGGCCTACGCAAGGTCAAGGATCTGCCACGGCTCGTCCGTGCAGTCGCGCCGTTGCCCGCGCATGTCCGGCTGGTCACCGTCGGCGAAGGGCCGGAGCGCGCCGCCATCGCCGCCGAAGCGGAGTCCTGCGGGATCGCCGACCGGCTCGTAATGCCGGGGTTCATGACCGAGCCCGCGCGCTGGATCGGCCATTTCGATCTGCTTGCGCTGTCGTCACAAAGCGAGCAGGCGCCGATCGCCGTGATTGAGGCGATGGCGGCGGGTTTGCCGGTGGTCAGCCCCGATGTGGGGGATGTTGCCGCGATGGTCGCACCCGACAACCGGCACTTTATTGCTACCGACGAAAATGGATTTCGCGCCGCACTGGCCGAACTGACGGACGATAGCGACCTCCGCATCCGGATCGGCGCCGCGAACCGGCGCGTCGCTGCCGAGCGCTTCGATGAATCGACCATGGTCGCGGCGTATGAAAATCTCTATGGTCGGGCGCTCAAGGGCCGCCGCCTCTTTGCGGGCTAGCCAGCCGCGGAACCATTGACTTTCGCCGCGCGCTTCCGCTTACGGAACCGAAACGGGGACTGGCCGGGACGTGGACGGCCGGTGGAGAGAAAGAGATCTAAAATGTTCAAAGGATTGAAGCCCATCCTTTACGGCGGCCGTGAAGTCTGGCCGTTGGTTGAGGGCGGCAAGGGCGTGTCGGCGACCAATCATATGTCGAGCGGTGCTTGGGCCGCAGCGGGCGGTATCGGTACCGTGTCGGCGGTCAACGCCGACAGCTATGACGCCGAGGGCAAGATCGTCCCGCAGGTGTACAAGTCGCTGACCCGCAAGGAACGCCACGAGGAATTGATCCACTACGGCATCGAAGGCGCGGTGGCGCAGGTCGAACGCGCCTATGAAGTGTCGGGCGGCAAGGGCGCGATCAACATCAATGTCCTGTGGGAAATGGGCGGCGCGCAGCAGATCCTCGAAGGTGTGCTGGCGCGAACCAAGGGCATGGTTGCGGGCGTCACCTGCGGCGCCGGGATGCCCTACAAGCTCAGCGAAATCGCCGAGCGCCACAATGTCATGTACCTGCCGATAATCAGTTCGGCGCGCGCCTTTCGCGCGCTGTGGAAGCGCGCCTATCACAAGGTGCCGCATCTGCTCGGCGCGGTGGTTTACGAGGATCCCTGGCTTGCGGGTGGTCACAACGGCCTGTCGAACGCCGAAGATCCGCTGGTGCCGCAGGATCCGTACCCGCGCGTCAAGGCGTTGCGCGACGTCATGACGGCGGAAGGAATCGCCGACTCTGTACCGATCGTGATGGCCGGCGGTGTCTGGTATTTGCGCGACTGGGAAAACTGGATCGACAATCCCGAGCTGGGCCAGATCGTCTTTCAGTACGGCACCCGGCCGCTGCTGACCGAAGAAAGCCCGATTCCGCAGGCGTGGAAGGATCGCCTCCGCACCCTCGATGACGGCGACGTGCTGCTCCACCGTTTTTCGCCGACAGGCTTTTACTCGAGCGCGGTCCGAACGCCGTTTCTGCGCGATCTCGAAGCGCGGTCGGAACGCCAGATTCCCTATTCGAAGCAGGAGGCTGGCGATCATATCGTCCAGCTCGACGTCGGGGTGAAGGGCAAGAATTTTTGGGTCACCCCCCACGACCGCGCCCGCGCGCGCGACTGGGCAGCCGAAGGCTACACCGAGGCGTTGAAGACCCCCGACAACACGGTGGTTTTTGTCACCGAAACCGACAAGGCGGTGATCCGCAAGGACCAGACCGATTGCATGGGTTGCCTGTCGCATTGCGGTTTTTCGTCGTGGAAGGATCATGACGATTACACCACCGGCTACCTCGCCGATCCGCGCAGCTTCTGCATCCAGAAGACGTTGCAGGATATCGCACACGGCGGCGATCCTGAGCAAAATTTGATGTTTGCCGGCCACGCCGCGTTCAATTTCAAGACCGATCCGTTTTATTCGAACAACTTCACCCCGACGGTGAAGCAACTGGTGGACCGGATTTTGACGGGGGATTAACGGCCGTCGCCCCCGCGAAGGCGGGGGCCGTTGTTGGTTTGCTTTACACTGCCTGAGGAGACTCTCTAGCGGCCCCCGCCCTCGCGGGGGCGACGAGTTATCATGCCCATCCTTCCAGCACCTGGTCCTGCGGGCGGTGGCCGTCGCACCAGGCGCGGATGTTGGCGATGACTTTTTCGCCCGAAGCCTCGCGGCCTTCTATCGTCGCCGAGCCCAGGTGTGGCAGCAGCACGACATTGTCGAGCGCGAGCAGCGCCGGGTCGACCGCGGGCTCATGGGTGTAAACGTCGAGCCCGGCACCGGCGATGCGGCCGGTCTGGAGCGCCGCGATCAGCGCCTTTTCGTCGACGATCTCGCCGCGCGCGGTGTTGATCAGATAGGCGGTCGGCTTCATCGATCCGATGCGCGCCGCGCTCACGATTTCGTGCGTTTCGGCGGTATGCGGGCAGTGGAGCGTCACGATGTCGCTGATCCGCAGCAAGGTATCGACGCTGGCGTGATAACTCGCGCCCAATTCCTCCTCGATCGCTTCAGGCAGGCGGCGGCGATTGTGATAATGGATCGACAGGCCAAAGGCGCGCGCGCGGCGCGCGACCGCCAAGCCAATGCGCCCCATGCCGATGATGCCAAGCAATTTGCCGCCGACGCGGTGGCCGAGCATCGCGCTGGGCGCCCAGCCGGCCCATTGGCCCGAGCGCATCAGTTTTTCGCCCTCGGCCAGTCGTCGCGGCACCGACAGAATCAGCGCCATCGTCATGTCGGCGGTGTCTTCGGTGAACACCCCCGGCGTGTTCGACACCATGATCCCCTTGGCGCGCGCTGCGGCTAGGTCGATATGATCGACCCCGGCGCCGAAATTGGCGATCAGTTTGAGCCTTTCGCCCGCGGCCGCCAGCACCTCGGCATCGATCTCGTCGGTCACCGTCGGCACGAACACGTCGCAATCGGCCACGGCAGCCTTCAGCTCGTCCTTGGTGAACGCTTGATCATTGGCCGACAGCGCGACGTCGAACAATTCGGCCATGCGCGCTTCGACATGCGGCATCAGCTGGCGAGTAACGATGACGCGCGGGCGTTTCGGGCGGGATGAATCGGGCATGGGCGCCGATAGAGCGCGCCGCGGCGCGGCGGTCAAGTGTGCGAGCGCGGAAAGAACCGCGAAAAGTCTGGGGATGAACGCAGCCTTTTGCGCGGCGAGCGGTTGAATTGGCGACCCGATTTTGACAAGGCAATACCATGACCAGCCGCCTGATACTCGCAGCCGCCGCGCTGACAGCCGTCGTGGGACCGGCGTCCGCGCAATCCGACCCTGTCAAACTCCCCTATTGGGCGTCGATCAGCGTCGATGAGGCGCGGATGCGCAAGGGGCCGTCGCCCGACGTGCCGGTGATCTGGGAATATCGGCGCAAGGATTTGCCGGTCAAGGTTGTCGCGCGATTTGAAACCTGGCGCAAGATCGAGGATCCCGACGGGACGCAGGGCTGGATGGCGGCACGGCTGCTCAGTCGCACGCGCACCGCGATCGTGACGGGCGAGATCCGCCCGATGCGCGAAGCGGCGAGTCTATCGGCCGCGGTCGCCTATCGCGCCGAACCCGGCGTCGTTGGGCGGATCACCGACTGCGCCGACGGTTGGTGCCGCTTCGATGTGAAGGGGCGTAGCGGCTGGATCCAGACCGACCATATCTGGGGCGACTGATGCCCCCCCCGAATGGGCCGCTCATAGGGATCAGTTTTTCTTGGGCGTGACGGTTACCGTCGTTCCATCGGGTGCGGTCGCGGTAAAGCTGCCATTGGCAGCGGTCGGCGACAGGCTCCAGCACACTTCTGCCTCATCACCATCGGGATCGAAGCAATCTTTGCCATCCTTGAACGCGATTTTGCCGTTGATGGCTTTGCCCTTCGGATCGGTATCGACATAGGTGCCGTCGGCATTGATCGTGGTCGAAGCAATCGTGCCATCGGCCATCTTCACTTCATACTCGCCCGGCTGCGTCCCGGAACTCGCCGCTACTGCGGGCGCCGTCGTTTCGGCAGGCGCGGCGGTTTCCTTTGCTTCCTCGGCTTGCTGCGAGCAGGCGGATAAAGCGGCGACGGCGGCAAGCAGAACTAGTTTTTTCATGGCAAAGTCTCCCCCTTAAGACGCCGACAGGCTAAGCGTTCTGGATGGCGCCTGCAATCCCTCGATAGGCTTACCGAAAAAGGGCCGATGGTTGCCCATCGACCCTTCTCGGTTACCTGATCTCAGCTAACGCTTAACGGCGCCAGTTGAAGTGGTTGCGGTACACCTTCACCACCCGACCGTTCCGCTCGTTGACGAGCAGCAGGTCGTTGTAGTGACGCACATAGGTCAGGTTACGACCGGCGCGCGGCACGCCCCAGCGGCTGTCGTAGCTCGGACGATACGCCGGGGAGTAATAGTTCGAGCGGAGCGTCGAACCGACGCGGAACTGCTGATAACGGAACGGCGCGCGATAATTCTGATAGCGGCTTTCCTGGCGCCAGTCGCGACGGTCTTCGCGCAGTTCCTGACGCGCCTTGCGAACATCACGGCGCTCTTCGCGCACGTCGTCACGATCGCCATAGCGCTGGGCCTCACGCAACTCGCGCTGTTCCTCGCGAACGTCCTGACGGCTTTCGCGAACTTCACCGCGCGTCTGGGCCAAAGCCGCGCCCGGGACCATCAGGGCCGCGATCAGCCCGGCGGTGAGAAATTTGGTCTTCATTGGTCTATCCTTTCAATCCGTCAGGGGGAGGGGACTGCCCGATGACAAGTGAAGGATTAGCCGATTCGATTTGAACGGCACCGGAATGCACCGTTTATTTTCAGGACATTAGTGTCGCAATTTGTCGCGACGAAACGACGAAACGGCGCCGCCTTGCGACGGCGCCGTGCAACCTTTTCGATAACCCGTCGCCCCCGCGAAGGCGGGGGTCGTTGGACGGTCAACACCCGGACCGGAAGATGTGGTTGCGAGCGGCCCCCGCCTTCGCGGGGGCAATAATAGTTTAAACCAGCTCGATCGCCACCGCCGTGGCTTCGCCGCCGCCGATGCACAAGCTGGCGATGCCGCGCGTCTTGCCATGGCGTTGCAGCGCCGCGATTAGCGTCGTGATGATGCGGGTGCCGCTGGCGCCGATCGGGTGGCCGAGCGCGGTTGCGCCGCCGTGGACGTTGATCTTGTCGTGCGGAATGCCGAGGTCGTGCATCGCGAACATCGCGACGCAGGCAAAGGCTTCGTTGACTTCGAACAGGTCGACGTCGCCGATCGTCCAGTCGGCCTTGGCTAGCACCTTGTTGATCGCACCGACCGGGGCGATGGTGAAGTCCTTTGGTTCCTGCGCATGCGCGGCGTGCGCGATGAGGCGCGCGACGGGCTTCGCGCCCTTGGCGTCGGCTACCGACTGGCGGGTCAGCACGACGGCGGCGGCGCCGTCCGAAATCGAGCTGCTGGTCGCCGCCGTAATCGTGCCGTCCTTGGCGAAGGCGGGTTTCAGCGTCGGGATCTTGTCGGGCATCGCCTTGCCGGGGGCTTCGTCGGTGTCGACGATGGTGTCGCCCTTGCGGCCCGCGATGGTGACCGGCGCGATTTCAGCGGCGAAGGCACCATCGGTGATCGCCGCCTTGGCGCGGCTCAGCGAGGTCAGCGTATAGTCGTCCTGCGCCTGCCGCGACAGCTGGTACGCATCGGCGGTGTCCTGCGCAAAAGTCCCCATCGCGCGGCCCGCCTCATAAGCGTCTTCCAGCCCGTCGAGGAACATGTGGTCATAGGCGGTGTCGTGGCCGATGCGGGCGCCGCCGCGATGCTTTTTGAGCAGGTAGGGCGCGTTGGTCATCGATTCCATGCCGCCCGCGACGATCAGGTCGACGCTGCCCGCGGCGAGCGCTTCGGCGCCCATGATCACCGTCTGCATGCCCGAACCGCACACCTTGTTGACGGTGGTCGCCTGCACCGACTTGGGCAGGCCGGCCTTGATCGCAGCCTGACGCGCCGGCGCCTGGCCGAGGCCGGCGGGAAGCACGCAGCCCATGTAAATACGCTCGATGTCGTCGCCCGACACGCCCGCGCGATCGACCGCCGCCTTGACCGCGGTCGCACCGAGATCGGTCGCGCTCGCGTCCGAAAGGCTGCCCTGCATGCTGCCCATCGGGGTGCGGGCATAGGACAAGAAGACGACGGGATCGGTGGCGGTCATGGGACGAGACTCCGTAAGAGGAAACAGGATCGGTGGCCCGATTAGCCGAAATGCTGCAACTGCGAAAGGGGCTCGAACGACATAGGCGGCCGGTTTCATCTTGAACACCGCCGACAATTGAAAACAAACGATTTTTTGCCTAAAACGTATCCCGCTTTTGTCCTATGTTGTCCTATGTCGTCTATCTCAAAATTGCAGGTGGGATACGAAAATGGCCAACGAGACTGGATTTCTTCCCCGAAAACTGGAAGCCGCTACCGTGGGAGATTCTGCGCCGGTGCATGTGTTATAACACGAACTGGGGAGGAGCCTACGCGATCTTGCTAGAGAGCTTTCACGTGGTCCCACGGATTAGGCTCAGCTAATGATAGATTGTCTGCAAAGGCGTCCAGCGCCTTTCGATCCCACAATATCCGACGCCCGAGTCTGAGCGGCACAGGGAAGTCGTCCCTGTTGCGGACCGTGTCCAGCATGCGCTCACTGATACCCAGGTAGGCCGCTGCCATATCACTACTGAAGAGGCGCGGGACGGGGGGAGTAATCAGTCTGTTGCGCATCCGACAGGCTAGAGCCGTCCGCGCATCATCTGACCAGCCGCCACGTCAGCCTCGCATGCGCCATCCATCCCAACGATACGCTGGCATTTCGCGTAGGGGTCAGTCTCAGGCAGACGGGTGACCTTGTAAAGGATCGCCAATCCGATCACGGCGATGATTGCCAGCAATGCGGTGTTGAGGCTGACATTGGAGTCAGACTCGCCCTTAGTCTTCTTCTCTGGTTCCCATTCCACGTTTCGGCAGCCCTCTGCAAATATCGGCAGATGCGGCGTTTCGCTGTCTGCGCTTTCACAAAGAGCCTTACATATTATAGTTGATAAAGTTCAAGCCCCTACTGCGGCAGGGGTGTCTGATGGACGTGCGCCTCCAAGTTGGGTTGAACTTCAAAAGGCTGCGACTCGCTCGCGGACTGACCCAAGAGCAGGCGTCTGATCTAACCGGCGTCAGCCAACAATATCTCAGTGGTCTTGAGCAAGGGCGACGAAATCCGACTGTGCTTACCCTTCACGAGTTAAGTCGACCGTTGGGAGGAGACCCCATCGATTTGCTCGCTCCGATTTTGAAGGTGGAGTAAGCGGACGCCGAATTAGAGCATAGCGCGAGCAATCAACTTCATGTTGGCGCACCAACCATCGAAGCGTCGCACCCCGCCAGCGCCAAATGGCATTAGCGTCGTCTCAACTGAAATTACATCACCCGGTGAGAACCAGTTTAACGCTCTTAGATCGAGCGCCGAGCTTCGCGAGCGATGGGCAAAGAAATTTCTCGTCAAGCGAAGGTCTTCGAGCGGCCAAGGCGTTGACCCAATTGCGGCAGTAACATTGGTCAAGTTATGAATTTGAAGGCGCGTTGCCGCTCTGATCGCATCGACCGGCCTATACCATTTTGGCTCGAAGCGATTCCCCGTCCGTTGCAGTAGCAGCACTCGGACGGCTTCCCTGGATCTGAAGCTATATGGTGCGCTTGCCGGCACTTTCCCCGCAGCGCCGACTGCATGGCCGGTCGCTGACGACAAAATAAAATTGCGAACGAACATTTCCCAGACGTTCTGAAGCTGAAAGGTTATGTGCTCGGCCTGCCGGCGATTGAGAGCAGAAAGAGGCTCGATCAGTAACGGCGCTATTTCTGCTTCCAGCGCGTCTACTCGACGCTCGAGTTGCGTGACCAGCGCGCTCAGCATCAGTTTGAGATTGCGTTCACAATTGCGTTAAATCTTGGCTTCCGAGTGCTGGACCTTTGTGTCGAACTCTTAGTGCCAGCTACAAAGCCAGCGTATGCGCCCGCAATGTCATTATTTTCTACAGCGGAAGTGAGTAATGGCAAGGTGTTTTCCGCATTTTCTAAGCTAATACCAGCTCCCCGCTTGGCTATAACATCAGCCGTGAGGGCAGAAGTAGGGAGAGCTCCTTCGACAAATGCCACGGCGCATACTAGTAATAGGAAGTTTGGTGCGTCGAAAAGCGTCGTGTCAGCAAACTGCTCCCCGAACATTGCTATGGTGGCGTCGATTGCATGCTCCACCGCCGTCGTTATAGCCAAAAAATCAGCCTCAGTCTTCGCTTGATTATCTTTGTAAAACTTATTCACCTTATCCTCGCCTCCGTCGCCGAGGCCGTTCATGAAGGCCATGTAAAGCTCGGCAATCAAGGTCGTGTTTTTCAGGCGGACACTGTCTCGCACGGAAACGACATGGAAGTGATCCCACAGCACTCCATACTCGCGGGTCGTGTTCCAAATAGCCCATTTAACGGGTTCGTCGTGTTTGGCATGTCTCAGCTCAGCTGGCGTTACTTTTACGCTATAAGAATTTAATCGCGCAAATACCTCCAGGACGTCTGCATCGGAGGCGTTCAGCAGCTGGACCGTTGAGATGTTATACGAAAGAAACTGATCTTTCTGATTTTGACTAAGATCATTATATCGCATCCCCGCAAACTCTGGACTACGGCTGGTCATGCGTAAGCGGTTTGCTGCAAAAGCAAGGATGGCGGTCAGGCGCTGTTGACCATCGACCACCTCTCGAATTGATGCTTGAGTGGCTGCGTCGACGCGGGTTCGAATATACACAGCAGGTATCGGCAGCTCCCGCAGGATTGTGTCGATAAGAAATGATTGCGCTTGGGGCGTCCACACGGAACCGCGCTGGAACTTCGGTTGCAACTCGAGCTGCTGTTGGCGATCCCATGTCAAGAAATCGGAAATCGAGAAAGTCTGTGGAATGCTTGGCATGGCGCCCTCCCTTTTTTCGCCTATGCCAGCGGCGCCAATAGGTCGCCAGCCAAATTTGAATCACAGGCTTCGTGACGGCGAGTGCATGGCAATGCGAACTGAACCTTGCGGTTCGGCGTCCGAAGACTACGCTTGGCTTTCTTGAACACACGTTTCACGGTGAAACCTGCCGTTTCATTCTAAAGCACTGAAAATGAATGGTAAAATGATATTTCTCGTATCCCACCCTGTGATCGCTCCTTCCAAGTAATTTTGATGAAGCAAGGTAATCGTGGATGACGCTAAGATATTGAAAACGTGAGTAATATCTGACGCAATGGCAGCGAGGAGCACGAAACTGATGCCGCATTCAGGCGCACAGAGCCACCAAAGTCGTATCCCACCTAATTTGACGTTGCGGGAAAAACTGGCGGTTTTCTGGGCTTTTCTGCGCTACGAATTGAATAGGATCGCGCGGATAGTTTCATCTTGCAACCTGCTGCGGCTCATGATCAAACACGCGCCAACACATCAGGGAGACGGGCAATGGCAACGGTCGCAACCAATATTACCGGCGAAACGCAGCGGATGAGCCAAGTGCTCGCGGCGCAAAAGGCGAGCTTTACTGCGGCGATGCCCGAGAGCCTGGCGGTGCGGACCGACCGCATCGACCGCGCGATCGCGCTGCTGGTCGACCATGCCGAGGAATTTGCCAAGGCGGTCAGCGAGGATTTCGGGCATCGCAGCCGCGAACAGACGCTGATGACCGACATCATGCCGTCGGTCAGCGCGCTGAAGCACGCCAAGAAGCATATGGCGGGCTGGTCGAAGGGGGAGAAGCGCAAGCCGACATTTCCGCTGGGGTTGCTCGGCGCCAAGGCCGAGGTGGTGTATCAGCCGAAGGGCGTCGTCGGCGTCGTCGCGCCGTGGAATTTCCCGGTCGGCATGGTGTTCGTGCCGATGGCGGGCATATTGGCCGCGGGCAATCGCGCGATGATCAAGCCGTCGGAATTCACTGAAAATGTCTCTGCGCTGATGGCGCAGTTGGTGCCCGAGTATTTCGACGAGACCGAGATGGCGGTCTTCACGGGTGATGCCGATGTCGGCGTGGCCTTCTCGAAACTCGCCTTCGACCACATAATCTTTACCGGCGCGACGAGCGTCGGGCGTCATATCATGCGTGCCGCAGCGGATAATCTGGTTCCGGTGACGCTGGAGCTGGGCGGCAAGTCGCCGACCTTTATCGGGCGCAGCGCGAACAAGGATATGGTCGGCCAGCGCGTCGCGCTGGGCAAGATGATGAACGCGGGGCAGATCTGCCTTGCCCCCGACTACCTGCTCGTCGCCGAGGATCAGGAAGGCGAGGTGATCGACAGCGTCACCAAGGGCGCGACCGCGCTCTATCCGACGCTCCTCGCCAACGACGACTACACATCGGTGGTCAACACGCGCAATTACGACCGGCTGCAATCCTATCTGACCGACGCGCGCGAAAAGGGTGCCGAGGTGATCGAGGTCAATCCGGGCAATGAGGATTTCGCCAGCTCGAACGGCCACAAGATGCCGCTGCACATCGTCCGCAACCCGACCGACGATATGAAGGTGATGCAGGAGGAAATCTTTGGCCCGATCCTGCCGGTCAAGACGTACAAGACCATCGACGATGCGATCGACTATGTGAATGCGAACGACCGCCCGCTCGGCCTCTATTATTTCGGGCAGGACAAGAGCGAGGAAGACCGCGTGCTGACGCGGACGATCTCGGGCGGGGTGACGGTCAACGACGTGCTGTTCCACAATGCGATGGAAGATCTGCCGTTCGGCGGGGTCGGGCCGTCGGGGATGGGCAATTATCACGGCGTCGATGGCTTCCGCACATTTAGCCATGCGCGCGCGGTGTATCGGCAGCCGAAGCTGGATGTCGCGGGGCTGGCGGGGTTCAAGCCGCCCTATGGCAAGGCGACGGCGAAGACGCTGGCGAAGGAATTGAAGAAGTAGGGATCAGCGTTCCGTTCGTGTCGAGGGATGTCGAGGCACCCATCGTCGGCGCGCGCCTTCGGCGCATCTCGACTTCGCTCGATGCGAACGGATTTAGTGCTAATCTTGCCCAGCGATCTTGATGTCCTTGCCCAGCAACGTCTTCACATAGATCCGCTGGACCAGCACATAGACCACCACCGTCAGCGGCGCCGCCAGTAGCACGCCAAGGAAGCCGAACAGCACCCCCGCCGCGACCACCGCGAACAGGAGCACCGCGGGCGGGACGTCGACCGCCTGTTTCTGGATCATCGGTTGCAGGAAATTGCCCTGCAACTGCTGGATCACCAGAAACAGCACCAGCGTCCACAGCGCGGTGGCGGGCGACACGGTAAAGGCGAGCAGCACCGCGGGGATGCCCGCGATGATCGGACCGATCATCGGGATCACGTCGAGCAGTCCGGCGATCAGGCCTAGCCCGCCCGCCGCCGGAACGCCGAGCAACGCTAGCCCGGCGCCGGTCAGCGCGGCGACGACGAGCGACGATACCGCCTGTCCAACCATCCAACCCTTCAGCCCGCGCGCAGCGTCGTCGATCGCCAGCGAAGCGGTCTTCTCGGCCTTGGCGGGCATCAGCAGCAACAGCCCGCGGCGGTAGGTGGTGGGGTCGCTGGCAAGGAAGATCGCGGCGACCAGCACCAACACAAAATCGGCGATGCCGCTGCCCGCTGCCAGCGCATAACCACCGGCTTGTGACACGAGCTGCGAAATATCGTTGCCGCCAACCTCGGCGAGTTCGCGAACCCGCGTACCGAGGCCGTAGCGATCGAGGAAGGCTTCGACCCCCTGCAGCGCGCGCGGCACCTGCTCTCGGATCGTATCGACTTCGCTGGCGAGCTGCGATCCGAATAGGACGAACGCGCCGGTAAAGATCGCGATGATGCCGACGACCGAACCCGCGAGCGCGAAACCGCGCTTCATCTTTGTCCGGCGAATCAGCCAGCCCGCGATCGCATCAAAAATCGCGCCGAGCACGATCGCGGCGAACACGAGCATGAAAAAGCGGGTCAGGGTGACGACCAGCCATGCGACGGCGATGATCGCGATGACGACCACCGCCGCCAGCGCGATCTTGCCCGGGCTAAACGTAGCCGGGGCGGCGGGCTTGGCGCGTGCGGTCGCGGTCGGGGCGGGTGACGCTTTGGTCGGTTCGGTCATATCGCCGTATTAGGCACGATGCCGCTTATCCACTAGACTAAAACCACCTTTCTGTGGCAACGGCACCTCCGCATCGGTCGTCCGGCGGGAATCAGTTCCGGCCAGACCGCCGTCCACGGGCCCCTGTGGTGAAATTGGTAGACGCGCCGCACTCAAAATTGCGTTTAGCCTAAAAAAGTAAGCCAAAAATCACGCAAAACCAGTAGTTTGAGCAAGGACGAGACCTCCAGAAAGACTTACACATGTCTTACACATTTTGGAGTTTTCGCAATGCCGACAGAAAGCCATCTGCTGATGGATGGGGCGCTGCACGTCTATCGACGTGAGAACAGCCGCTACTGGCAATGCTCGACCTATCTTGGCAGCCGCAACTATCGGCAGACGACCAAGGAGGTCAGCCTTGCTGCCGCCAAGGATTTCGCGCGCGACTGGTATATGGAGCGTTGCGTCGAGGATCGCCAACGCCGACGCGGTGGTGTTGCCTTGCTTGACGGCACCGTCCAGCCCCTGTTCGCCGGAACCGGCGCGCCGACCGATGGTCGGCGTCGGCGAACGCCTACTGGCCCCAGCTTCAAGGATGCTGCGGATGCATTCACCAGCGAGTTCGAGGTAATCACGCTGGGCGAACGCAACGCGGAATATGTTGCATCGAAGTCAGATCACATCCGCGTTCACCTGTTACCCTTCTTTGGTGACATCGCGCTTGAGGACATAACAGCCGGCAAAGTGCAGGAGTATCGGGCGCACCGTCAGACATCGAGGCTCGATCCCAAAACCGGCAAGCCGAAGAAGCCAGCACGCGCGACCTTGCACGGCGAGATCGTCACGCTTCGGCAGGTTTTGAAAACCGCAAACCGCAAGGGCTGGATTGCGGCAATCCCGGATATGTCAGCGCCCTACAAGACGTCCGGCAAGGTGGAGCATCGCGCGTGGTTCTCGCCCGAGGAATACAAGATGCTTTACGAGGCCACGCGCGAGCGGGCGAAGAACCCGCCGAAGCCGCGCTGGCGTGAAGTTTGCGAGACCTTCCACGATTACGTTCTGTTCATGGGCAATACCGGACTTCGGCCCGATGAGTCCGCACGGCTTGAGTTGCGGGACGTCAAGATTGTGAACGACGAATCGACCGGCGAACGCATCCTGGAGATCGAGGTGCGAGGCAAGCGCGGTGTCGGTTTCTGCAAGTCGATGCCCGGTGCGATCCTGCCCTTCGAGCGCGTTCGCAAGCGCAAGCAGCTCAAACCGACAGACCGGATATTCGGGAAGTCGCCGCGAGAGTTAATGAACACGGTTCTCGACGAGCTGAATCTGAAGTTCGACCGCGATGGCCACATCCGGACCTGCTACAGTCTGCGGCATACCTATATCTGTCTGCGCTTGCTCGAAGGGGCGGACATCTATCAGGTCGCCAAGAACTGCCGCACGAGTGTCGAAATGATCGAGAAGTTTTACGGGCGCCATCTGAAGAACAACATCGACGCATCGGCCGTCAATGTGCGCAAGGCCAAGCCCCAAAAAGTGGAGGTCCGAAAGAAGATCGCGAAGCGAACAACATAGGCCAAGATGCCGTGTTTGGTGTTGCGTGTTTTGACGGCGGCGCTATAGGCACCTCGCAACGCGGGCGTGGTGGAATTGGTAGACGCGCGGGATTCAAAATCCCGTTCCGCAAGGAGTGTGGGTTCGATTCCCACCGCCCGCACCATCCTCTAGCATGATCCGATTTTCCCGCCGCACGGTGGGGCGGATCATGCCCAAGCGGGCCATAGTGGACCGGACGGGCCGCGGCTCG
Organism: Sphingopyxis bauzanensis; assembly: GCF_002205675.1. Classification (GTDB taxonomy): domain Bacteria; phylum Pseudomonadota; class Alphaproteobacteria; order Sphingomonadales; family Sphingomonadaceae; genus Sphingopyxis; species Sphingopyxis bauzanensis. The sequence goes on from NZ_NISK01000003.1 coordinate 763,906, forward strand.
CTTCCGCGAAATGACAGAAAACCGTCTGTCATGCTGGCCGAAGGAATTCCGGACGGGATTCGGCCATCGCCGCAGACATCGAAAATATCTCCGCACGTCAATTTTGCCCTGCTTTACAGTCTCCAAGTGTGTAGGAAGGGGAGGCGGACCGAGCGTGCTTGTTTTCAATCACCCCGGCAAATTTAGGCGGGGGTGTATTTGTTAACATGCTGAATATGCCATTCTTCACCCTGCAATTCTGCTGCGCTATACTCTAAGGATTATTAGCGCATGTTGACTGACTATCATTCCAAGTATCTCGCGAGCGATCTTGTCAGGCGTAGATCGTCGGACAGCAGCGACAAGCTGGCTATAGCCGTGGCTGGTGCTCAAGTTGATATGAACCCGCATCAAGTCGACGCTGCGCTCTTTGCGTTCGCGTCTCCCTTGTCGAAAGGGGCGTTGCTCGCCGATGAGGTCGGGCTTGGAAAGACAATAGAAGCAGGCCTTGTCATTTCTCAGCGCTGGGCAGAGGGAAAACGACGGGTGTTGATCATCGCCCCGTCGAATCTGCGAAAGCAATGGTACCAGGAAATGAACGAGAAGTTCTTCATTCCCTGCTCCATCATTGAATCGAAGTCATATAATGCCGCCATCAAGGCAGGGGACTTCCGACCGTTCGACATGAATGGCAGTGTCGTGATCTGCTCATACCAATTTGCCCGAAACAAGGCCGCAGACGTGCATTCCACACCTTGGGATTTGGTCGTAATCGACGAAGCCCACAGATTGCGGAATGTTTATAAGCCGTCGAACGTGATCGCCAACACGCTGAAAACGGCGCTAGCCGAGCGCCATAAGCTGTTGCTGACGGCGACGCCTCTGCAAAACTCGCTTCTTGAGTTATTCGGATTGGTCAGCTTCATTGACGAACACACCTTTGGCGATTTGAAGAGCTTTCGGGAGCAATTCGCCAATCTCTCGCAGGAGCGCACCTTCGAGATTCTGCGTGACCGTTTGAAGCCGGTTTGTCACCGCACGCTTCGTCGCCAGGTGACAGCCTATGTCCCCTACACCAAACGCCACGCGATTTTGGAGGAGTTCAGCCCGGACGAAGCGGAAGACCGGCTATATAATCTCGTGACTGACTATTTGCAGCGCGATAACCTTCAGGCGCTTCCCGCTAGCCAACGCTCTCTGATGACGCTCGTGCTTCGCAAGCTGCTCGCGTCGTCCACCTTTGCCATTGCGGGCGCGCTCACCTCAATATCCAACCGGCTACAAAAGCGGCTCGATCAGAGTAGGCCCACGTCGCTCTTAGAGGAGCTGGACGAGGATTATGAGGCGCTGGATGAGACGGCGGAGGAGTGGTCGGATGACGAAATCGAACCACTGACGGAAGCCGATCAGAGGGTGCTTGAACACGAAATTATAGAGCTTCGTGAGTTTGCGGAATTGGCAACCTCCATCGACCAAAACGCCAAAGGGAGGGCGTTGCTGCAAGCTCTGGAAGTGGGTTTCGCCAAGGCGCGGGAATTAGGTGCCGACGAAAAGGCGATCATCTTCACGGAATCCCGCCGCACCCAATCCTATCTGCTGCGGGTGTTGGCCGACAGTCCGTTTGCCGATCGCATAGTTCTGTTCAACGGCACCAACACCGACGATCAATCGAAAGCGATTTATCGCGAATGGGTGTCCCGCCACGAAGGCTCGGATAGAGTTACGGGGTCGCGAACTGCCGATATGCGCTCTGCCTTGGTCGATTATTTTCGCGAGCAGGGCCGGATTATGATCGCCACCGAAGCTGGTGCGGAAGGCATCAATCTCCAATTTTGCTCAATGGTCGTGAACTACGACCTGCCTTGGAACCCACAGCGTATTGAACAGCGCATCGGACGTTGCCATCGCTACGGCCAGAAGCACGATGTCGTAGTTGTCAATTTCCTCAACCGGAAGAACGAAGCCGACCAGCGCGTCTATCAGTTGCTGTCCGAGAAATTTGAGCTTTTCGAGGGCGTTTTCGGGGCGAGCGACGAGGTGCTTGGTGCCATTGAATCTGGCGTCGATTTTGAAAAGCGGATTGCCGGTATCTACCAGCAATGCCGCCAGACAGCTGAGATCAAGTCAGCTTTCGACGAACTCCAGCTTGAACTCACCCTTGAGATCAACGAGGCGATGAGCCACGCCCGGCGCAAGTTGCTCGAAAATTTCGACGACGAGGTGCGCGAGAAGCTCAAAATGCGCAACGCTGACACGAACTTGCACCTCAGCCAGTTCGAGCAGCAGTTGATGAAACTTGCGGCGCATGAGCTGGACGGTGATGCCGATTTCATCGACTCGTCATCGTTTCGGCTCAATGCCGTCCCGAACTGGCTTTCGGGCGAGGGCGTTCCTACCGGCCTGTATGAATTGCCGCGCCGCACCGGCGACGCGCATCTGTTCCGCGTCAATCATCCGCTCGGTCAGGCTATCGTTGCCCGCGCACAATCGCGCGACCTGCCCGTTGCCGAGATCGCCTTCAATTATTCGGGCCATAAAGGGCGCATTTCCCAAATCGAACTCCTGAAAGGTCAATCGGGCTGGCTCGCAGCGTCGATGCTGTCGGTCGAGGCGTTGGGCCAGAGCGAGGATCACCTGTTACTCGCGGGAACGACCGACGACGGAACGACGCTTAGCGCCGAGGCCACTTCGCGGTTGATGACCATTGCCGGTGGCGTCACCGGATCGGCCACACAGCCTAATGCAATCACAACCGTACTCGCTCAATCGCTGGCCGAGCAGCAAGCGCACATCCGCCGGGACATATCGGAACGCAACGCCCGCTTCTTCGAGATCGAGGCTAACAAGCTCGACGGGTGGGCGGACGATTTGAAGGTAGGGCTGGAGCGCGAGCTGAAGGAGCTTGATCGCCAGATCAAGGAAGCCCGCCGCGCCGCTACGCTCGCGCAGACGCTGGAAGATAAGCTGGCGGGGCAAAAGGCGGTTAAGGCGCTCGAAACCGAGCGCTCGAACAAGCGTCGGTCGCTATTCGATGCGCAGGACAAGATTGACGAACAACGGGCCGTTCTAATTGCCCAGATCGAGGGTAAGCTCGAACAGAGCGCGGAAACAAAGCCGCTTTTTACGATCCGGTGGAGTGTGAAATGAGCGAGGAAAAATCACCGTCCGAAACATTGGCAGCGCAGATTGTGGATCAGTTGATCCAGTCGGGCCTTGTCCGCACGGAGAAAAGGGATTCTGTTGTCATCAAGATCGCATCGGGCGAAATGAAGGGCCTCGACTGGAAGAACGAGATCGACCTGGCTGCCGAGAAGGCTGCGACGGCATGACTGGGATTGCTCTAAAATCGCTCAGCCTCACGGCGTTTCGGGGTTCTTCAACCACCTTCAAACTCCCGTTCGAGAAGGGCCGGAAGCTCACCTTGATTTACGGTGAGAACGGCACGGGAAAAACCACGATTTGCGATGCCCTTGAGTTTTTAGCCGTTGGCGATGTCGGTTCGCTGAACGACAAAGGTATGGGCCGCGCGCTGGAAAAATACTGGCCATCGGCCAACAAGGCTTTGTCCGACATCGACGTGGTGCTGGCGACGTCAAATGGTGTTGAGTGCAAGGGGCGCTTCGTTGACAAGAAGCCTGTCTTCGAGCCTGCCGATGCGCGCCCGCTGATCGAATTGCTGCGCCAGCAGCAGATTACTGCGCTTATCGAAACGCCGCCCGCCAAGCGATACGAGGTGTTGCAGCGCTTCATCGACGTTGAGGCGGTCGAGAAGTCAGAAGATGCGCTTCGCAAGCAGGTGCAGGAGCTTGAGGCCGACAAAACAAATAGGGAAAATGCCGAATATCAGAGCTTCGCGGCGCTGAATGACCTGTTCGAGGTGGCGGGGAAGCCTGCCGGTCTGACGGCGATAACTTGGGCAAAGGCGCTGTTGGCCGAGCCACAAGATAATGTCGAATCCGAGCTGAAAGCCGTTGAGCTGCTTCGGGGCGTCCTCATTGCGTTTGGCGCCTATCCCGATTTGCTGACGCAAAGCCAGAATTCGGTTGTTGCCGCCAAGGATGCTTTCGACGCCGCGGACGCCGCCATGAAGGCCGCAGTCGTTACCGCAAGCGGCAATGCGTCTGAAACCGTTAAGCTCCTCGAGGCGGGCAAATCATACCTTCATGCCCATGCCGCCGCGACCGTCTGCCCGCTCTGCGAAAGCGATGACAAGATTGTCGGGCTGGCGGAATCGATCACTGCTCGTCTCGTTCAACTCTCCTCGGTGCAGGAAGCGCAAACAAACCTCGACATGTGCCGATTCACGCTGAATCGCGCCGAAGCTGCTCGCGCTCAGCTTGATGCCAATTACGCCAAGTCGCTCGAAGATTACGCGACCGCGAAGGGCGGGTTTGCCTGGGGCGCGAAATACACCTTTCCGTCTTCCGACCCGCCAGCCGCTATCGCCGATGTTCAGCAATGGCTTGTTTCGGCGGAAGCCTCTGCCAAGACATGGGCCGATGCCGAGGCGTCGCTGCGGCAAGGCTCGAATCGTTTTGCGGCCGTCAAGAGCGCGCTGGATCGCTACGAAACGAACAGCACACGCAAGAAGGAGGTTGAGGCGCTGATTCCCAAGGCCAAGCAGGCGCTGGAAATCTGCGTGAAGGCCCGGCAGGCATTTACCGACAAGGTGATGGCCGAAATCGCGCAGCAGGTTGGCGAACTTTACGAGAAGGTTCACCCCAACGAGGGTCTCGAAAAGATCGCGCTCCAGCTTGATCCCAAGAAGCGTTCGTCGATTGAAATGCAGGCCAAGTTCGCGGGCAAGGACGTTCCGCCAACGGCCTATTTCAGTCAGTCCCATCTCGACACGCTGGGGCTGTGCGTATTTCTTGCGCTTGCCCTGCGCGACAAGGCCATTGAGAAAATCTTGATCCTCGACGATGTGCTGGGGAGCATTGACGAGCCGCACGTCGAACGGGTGATCGACATGCTATACGCCGTCAGCGAGCGCTTCCGGCACACCCTTATCACCACGCATTACCGCCCTTGGCGTGAAAAGTTCCGCTGGGGCCGATTGAAGCCGGATCAGCCCTGTCAGTTCGTTGAGCTGACGGGTTGGGGGCTTGATGGTGGGATGCGGATGAAAAGCGCGCTTCCCGAAACCGCGCGGCTCAAAATATTGCTGGAGGCCGAAGACCCTGACTTGCAGGCGATTTGCAGTAAGGCCGGGGTAATGCTCGAAGAAGCTCTCGATTATCTAACCCAGAAATACGAGTGCGCCGTCCCGCGTCGGCATGGTGCGGCCTATACACTCGGCGATTTGCTACCAGCCGTCAAAGGCAAGCTCCGCGACAATCTTCGTGTGGAAATCGTTACTCCGGTCGAGGGTGCCGAACCCATTGTTGCTGCGATCGACCTGAAACCTATGCTCGATGCGCTTTCACTCATCGCCCAGACACGAAACGTGATGGGCGCACATTTCAACACCCTTTCGTTCGAGTTACTTGATGCGGACGCGATGAAATTCGCCAAGCAGGTCGAGCAGCTTGCCGATGCGCTGGTGTGCCCCGAGCATGGTTGGCCCAGCCGCGAAAAGTCGGGCAGCTATTGGGAAAATGGCGGTGGAACCCGTCGCCTCCATCCATTGAAGAAGCCGAGCTAGATCATGCCCATTAGACCAGAGCAGTTTGCGATCCTAAAAAGCCATTTGGAGCAGACTTATGTTCCGCACCTGCCGAAACTGCTGAAGCCAAAATCCGACGCGGAGAATCTCAGCAAGAACATTGATCGTTCGTTCTCCGCGTTTGCACTCGATCACATATGCCAACTCGACCCTAAGAAGGCCGCTAAATCGGTCGTGGATGACTATGAAGATTACGGAATTGACGCGATCTATTATCACGCAAGAACCAAAACGCTCTATTTTGTTCAAGCCAAACTCAAGGAAACCAAGTCTTTCAATCAGGATGAGGCGCTAAAGTTTACTCATGGCGTGCGACGGCTGGTCAACGGCGATTTCGTTGGTTTCAACGAGAATGTGCTTCGGCGGGAATCGCAAATCCGTGGCTACCTTGCCCACTGCGATCATATTGAGATTGTGGTAGCCCACACGGGCGAAGGCATTCACGTCCATGCCGAAAAGGCCATTCAGGAGCTACTCGCGGACAAGGCCGGCGGTGAAGGTCGGATTAGGGATGCCGTTTTCGATTTTGACGCTGTCCACGCTGTTAATGGTTTGCATAGCGTCAACGCCGTTGAGCCGGTTAATTGCCGCATAAAGCTGTTCAACTACGGCGAAGCGACCGATCCCAAGATTGCCTACTATGGCACCGTCGCGCTTTCAGACCTCGCGGACTTACACAAGCTACATGGAAAGGCCCTGTACCAGAAGAACATTCGGACGTGGCTCGGCCACAAGACACCTGTGAATGAGTCAATCCAGGAAACTCTCGGCGCGCAGCCCGCACGATTCCAATATCTGAACAATGGCGTCACCGCGCTATGCGAGGAGATCGCCCCAAAAGTCGGAGTGAAGACCGAGCAGCGCGAATTTGAACTTACCGGGTTTTCCATCATCAATGGCGCGCAGACCGTCGCCTCGACCGCCAATTTTGTTGCAGAAAATCCAGATGCGGACATCTCCGATGCCAAGGTGATGATCACGCTCATAAAGGCCGATGCGGAAGGCGATTTCGGCAAAGACGTCACGCGGGCGCGCAATCACCAAAACGACGTGAAAGACATCGCATTCGCTGCGCTCGATGAAGAGCAGGAACGCATCCGGCGCGAGTTGCAACATCTCGACATTGATTATGTCTATCGCGTCGGTGAAAATCCTAGCGGCAATGATCCCAACCGAGTGTTGGTTAGCGAAGCCATCCTGGCATTGGCGATGCTGGAGGAAGATCCTCGCTATCCCATCTGGATGAAGCAATCTCTTACCGAGTTTCAAAAGACAGATGGCAATCAATATCGCCAGATATTCAGTCAATCTTTGAGTTCGCTCCGTCTTGTAAACGCGGTGAGAGTTTATCGGTATATCAATGCACGCGTCGATTCACTTGTGCGAACTAATTGGTATGAGGAGAAGGCTGCTTATAAGCACGGGCGCTATGCACTAGCCTTCATTCTGACCAAACAGCTCCGTGATGCGATCAACGGGAATGTTCTAATTGATGTCGCTAAATTGAGCGCGGCGGGAAGCTTGCCGATGGACGAACTTCGTCAGAAGCTTTGGGACGTGGTTCAATCCCAACTCGCCTATTGCGGTCCCTTGAAGTCGTTCCGAAATCCAAATTTTGGCTTGCCTGCCATCACCAAAATCATGACGAATCATTATAATCTCGGCGGTGACCCAGTCTGCATTATCAAAGCGGGCAAATGGGTGCTTGGTGAGCCCTACCAAGTGGACCTCTTCAAATACCTCGCCGCCAAAGCGCCGCAGATTGCGAATGTGATATGACCAAAAAACAGAAACTTGAACTGACGTGGGTGGGCAAGGAAAACCGGCCTCGGCTGGAGCCGCGTATCCTGATTGAAGACCCGGCGAAGAGCTATCATGCCGCCGCGCGGGTGACGGATGCGGACATTTTCGACAATGTGCTGATCCACGGCGACAATCTGCTCGCGCTCAAGGCGCTGGAAGCAGATCACGCGGGCCAGGTAAAGTGCGTGTTTATCGACCCCCCCTATAACACTGGCAGTGCCTTCACCCACTATGATGACGGGCTGGAGCATAGCATCTGGCTGGGCCTGATGCGTGATCGGCTGGAGATTATCCGGCGGTTGCTGGCCGAGGATGGCTCTCTGTGGATCACCATCGATGACAATGAGGCGCACTATCTCAAGGTCATGTGTGACGAGGTATTTGGACGCGCGAATTTCGTGTCAAACGTCGTTTGGCAGAAGAAATACTCGAAGCAGAATGATGCAAAGTGGCTCAGCACGAGCCACGATCACATTTTGCTTTATGCCAAAAATAAGGAAACGTGGCGTCCCAACGCTGTTGAGCGAAATGCCGATCAGCTCAAGGGTTATTCCAACATTGACAATGACCCGCGTGGTCTATGGCAATCTGTTGTCTACACCTGCGCGAAAACACGCGCCGAGCGGCCCAACCTCTATTATGGAATCGAGCATCCACGCACCGGGGAATTGATTTATCCCAGCGAGACCCGTGTTTGGGGATACGACCCAAACCGCCACGCACAGCATGTCCGTGATGGACTCATTTGGTGGGGTAAGAACCAAGAGAAGGACAAGCCCCGGTTGAAATCCTTTCTTCAGAAAGTCGGCACTGGCTTGGTTCCCGACACCCTATGGTTTCGGGACGAGGCAGGGGACAACCAAGATGCCAAGCGTGAGGCACTCGCGTTCAATTCAGCGGATGTATTTCCGACTCCCAAACCCGAAAAATTGCTGAGCAAGATATTGCAGATCGCCACCAATGCGGGTGATCTTGTGATTGACTCATTCGCCGGTTCCGGCACGACCGGCGCGGTTGCTCATAAAATGGGCCGCCGCTGGATCATGGTGGAGCTTGGCGATCATTGCACCACCCACATCGTGCCGCGTCTCGCCAAAGTGATTGACGGCAGCGATCAAGGCGGAATCAGCAAGGCGGTCGATTGGAAGGGCGGGGGGGGCTTCCGCTTCTATGAACTTGCTCCGTCGCTGTTAGAAACCGACAAATGGGGCCGCGAGGTAATCTCCAGCAAATATGACGCCGCGATGCTGGCGCAGGCATTATGCAAGCTGGAAGGCTTCACCTACGCACCGAGCGATAGCGTCTATTGGCAGCAGGGCCATTCGTCCGAGAGTGATTTCCTCTATGTCACCACCCAGACGCTGGAGCCGGAGGAGCTGGCCGCTCTGTCCGAGGAAGTCGGTGAAGGCCGTTCGCTGCTGATCCTCTGCGCCGCATTCCGGGGCAATGCCGATTTTTGGCCTAATCTGACTTTGCGCAAAATCCCCAACCACATCCGCAGCAAGTGCGAATGGGGGCATGACGATTATTCGCTCAACGTCGCCAACCTGCCAATGGCCGAAAGGGAACCCGCTCCGCCTCCACCCGCGCAATCCAGCTTGTTTGATGGGGAGGATGCAGCATGAGCAATCTCCGTCACGTCAACGCCATATCTGGTCGCTTGAGTCTGCGCCCGCCGCAGCGTCGCAGTCTCGAAATCCTAGACCGGGTTACGGAGATCGTGCCGCCGACGCGCGCCACCGATCTTGCCGCCGCGATGGAGATCATCGCCAGCGAGTATCCCGGCGTTGTCGATTTCGAGCGTGAATTTCCGTCGCTGTGCTTTGCCCTGGCCACCGGCGTTGGCAAGACCCGCCTGATGGGCGCGTTCATCGCCTATTTGAAGATTGCCCACGGCATCAACAACTTCTTCGTCCTCGCGCCGAACCTGACGATCTACAACAAGCTGATCGCGGATTTCACGCCGAACACGGCCAAATATGTGTTCAAAGGTATCGCGGAGTTCGCCATCTCGCCGCCAGTGCTGACCACCGGTGAAACCTATGAGCGGCAGATTGCCTCGGGCGGCAATCTCTTCCCGACGACGATCAACATCTTCAACATTGCCAAAATCTCGTCGGAAGTGCGCGGCGGGCGAAGCCCGCGCATCCGCTCATTCCGCGAGGAAATCGGCGAGAGCTATTTCGATTATCTCGCCAGCTTGCCCGACCTGGTGCTGTTGATGGACGAATCGCACCGCTACCGCGCTACGGCGGGGATGCGCGCGATCAACGAATTGAAGCCCGTGCTTGGCCTTGAACTGACCGCGACCCCCTTCGTCGAAAGCACGCGCGGACCTGTCGCATTTAAGAATGTCATCCTCGACTACCCCCTTGCCCGCGCGATGGAGGATGGCTTCGTCAAGGAACCGGCAGTCGTCACCCGCAAGGATTTCAATCCGGCGGGCAAATCGCCCGAAGCGATCCAGACGATGAAGTTGGAGGATGGCGTTCGCCTGCACGAAAGCGTCAAGGTCGATCTGGAAACCTACGCCCGCGAAAATGGCGAGCGTATCGTGAAGCCCTTCGTTCTGGTCATCGCGCGCGATACGACCCACGCGGCAGAGCTGACTCGGTTGATCCGGTCCGACGCCTTTTTCGAGGGCCGCTACGCCGAAAAGGTTATCCAGGTCGATTCGAGCGTGAAGGAAGAGGAGACCGTCGAGAAGCTGTTGACCGTCGAACAGAATAACAATCCGGTCGAGATCGTCATTCACGTCAATATGCTCAAGGAAGGCTGGGACGTAACCAACCTTTACACGATCATTCCGCTGCGCGCGGCAAACGCCCGCACCTTGATCGAGCAGAGCATCGGGCGCGGGCTGCGCTTGCCTTACGGCAAACGCACCGGCGTTGCCGCAGTGGATCGTCTCAACATCGTCGCGCATGACCGATTTCAGGAAATTGTGGACGCGGCGAACGATCCCAAATCGACAATCCGTTTGAAGCAGCTTGTGCTTGATGAGGCCGATTTGTCGCGCAAGACCGTGACCGTCGTGGCGTCGCCGACGATCATGGGCAGCCTTGGCCTGCAAGCCGCACCGAGCGTGGATGCGGCAACGGCCTCCGGCCCCGTGCAGACCCCGGCATTCACCGACGCGAATGATATTCGTGTCGCGCAGCTCGCCTACGATGCTTTCCGCAAGCTCGCGCGTGAACCTGACAAAGTGCCGAGCGTATCCTATCTTTCCCGCGCCGATGTTCAGGCGCAGGTCGTGCGCGAGGTGCGTAGTCAGTATCAGGCACCGCAACTTGAACTTGACGGAATCGCGAAGCCGGCGCCCGACATGGAAGCCGTTATCGCCGCAACCGCGAAATTGATGGTCGAGCGCACCATCGACATCCCCCGCATTACCGTCATGCCCAAGGGCGAGGTCAAGGCGGGCTTCAAACCGTTCACGCTCGACTTGTCCGGGATGCGCTATCCCGCGCCGAGCGATGAGCTTTGGGCCAAGCATCTGCGCACCGATCAGGTCGATATTATCGGCCTGTCGCAAGGCAATCTGCTTGAAGACCGCTTGGAGGATTATGTCGTTAGCGGGCTGATCGACTTTTCAGACATCGCTTATGATGAACACGCCGACCTGCTCTATGAGCTTGGCGGACAGGTTGCGCGGCACTTTCTCACCTACCTTACCGAGACCGACGCAGGGCAGGTCTTGTCATTGCACCAGCGCGAAATCGCGCGTGCGGTTCATGCCCAGATGCAGGATCATTTCTGGAAAGATGAGGCTGTCGAATATCATCACGAGATCCGGCAAGGCTTTTCGGAGCTAAAGGAAACCGCATTTACGGCGTCACGCGAAGCCCCTCTCGATTACCGGGTGCCGCCTGCCGACAAGAGCAATATGGCGCGGTATCTGTTTGGCGGCTTTACGAAATGCCTTTCTACGGTGGCGAAATTCCATTCGGACACCGAACGCAAGTTGGCGGTCATTCTCGAACGCGAGGCGCTCAAATGGCTGCGGCCCGCAAAGGGCCAGTTCCAGATGTTTTACCGCAGCGGTCACGATCATCTCGAATATCAGCCCGATTTCGTCGCTGAGACTGACGATCGCATTCTTATGCTCGAACCCAAGATGGCAACGCAGATGAAGGACAAGGATGTTCTGGCGAAGCGCGATGTTGCGATCCAGTGGTGCGCCTGGGCGAGTGAACATGCGCGTTCGTATGGCGGGAAGCCGTGGCAATATGCCCTGATCCCGCATGATGCGATTGCTGAGAATATGACGCTGGGATTTTTGATGAAGCAGTTTGGGTAGGGCTTGGGCACTCCGGAAAAATTGCTGAGGGGGCTGAATGAACGAGTTACTTCGGGCAGCGACAAGGGATGTTTCGCGCTTCCTATCCAACCAACTTCCCAAACTGTCGCCTGACTGGTGGAACAAGCTGGTAATCGATCGGCTTAGTTTTCAGCAACAGCGCACTGCCCTCGAGCGAGGGTTTAAGCAGTTAGATCAATTCGACTTTGCCGCTTTATTGCGTATTCTGGATCAGAATTGGTTCGAGATCAGCTCGACGCTTAGCCTGCCGCGTGAAGCCCGTTCGTGGCTGAAGGAATTGCAAACTGTCAGGAACAAGTGGGCGCACCTGTCGTCAACCGATCTCCCTCCTAGTGAATCGTATCGAGACGCTGATACGCTCGGCCGCCTTCTGGAAGCCATAGATGGGAGTGCGGAGACACGCTTAGCGGTGGCCGCGGCCAAAAACATGGCGATGGCGGCAATGAGCCCACCCCCATCCTCGAATGGTCAGCCACACGAGGCTCTGACCCCTGCCTCAATCAATCGGGTGCCTGAAGAGGCCGTGCAGGTAAAAGGTGCAGCCGCCCAATCGTTGTTCAAGGTTGGCGATCTGGTCGCATTGCGATCGGCTCCCTCTCTCTTGTTGCCTGTCATAGAGGTGATGCTCGGGGGTGCGGAAACCCGCTATCGGGTTTTCCAAAATGGCATGAAGTCTGTCTTTTATGAAAGCCAACTCCAATCCGAACAATCTGACACCGAGCGACCTACGCCGCTCAATGCGGCGCAATTGCGGGCAAGGCTGACTGCATTTCAAATCCTGTCGGGTTCGACAGCCAATCTCTACTCTTTGCGCTCGGGCAGGGTGCAATTTGTCCCTTACCAATACCGGCCCGTTCTAAAGCTCATACGAGCTGACCGACCGCGCCTGTTGGTGGCTGATGAAGTGGGCGTTGGCAAAACGATTGAAGCGGGCCTCATAATCAAGGAGTTACGCGCGCGAATGGACATCAAGTCCGTTCTCGTGATTTGCCCGAAAGCCTTGGTCGCTGAGCGAAAATGGCTCAACGAAATGAAGCGCTTCGATGAGCATTTTAATGCCCTTGATGGTGCTATGCTCCGTCATTGCATTCAAGAAATGGACTTGGATGGCGAGTGGCCTGAGCAGCACTCCAAAGCAATTTTGCCTTTTTCGCTATTCGATTCCGATATGCTTTTTGGCACACCTGGAGGGCGTGGCCGACGAAAGGTTCGCGGCCTACTGGAGCTCGACCCACCCCCAAGATTCGATCTCGTAATCGTCGATGAGGCGCACCACATCCGTAATAGCGAGACGTTCTTGCACCAAGGCGTCCGATATTTTTGCGACAATGCACAGGCGGTCGTGCTGCTGACGGCTACGCCCGTTCAGCTTGGTAGCGATGACCTATTCACGCTTCTAAATGTTTTGCGTCCTGATCTCGTTATCGATCACGCCAGCTTCGAACAAATGGCCGAGCCTAACCGACCGATCAACGCCGCTATTCAGCATTGCCGGTCAGTCGAGGACGGTTGGCAACAGAGTGCAGTCGATGCCTTGAACGACGCGGCGGCAACTGAATGGGGGCGGCTTTTCCTTCGGGAGTCCCCCAATTTTCAAGCTGTATATGATCGACTAGGGCAGCAAGGGCTTGAGGATGCCGACCGGATTCCGCTGATTAGGGAGCTGGAAGAACTCTATACGTTTAGCCCGCTCATAAATAGAACCCGTCGCCGCGACATCGGCGATTTCACAACCCGGAAACCTGGGACCGTATTGGTCGAGTTTACGTCAGAGCAGCGCGAGCTGCACGACAAGCTTTTGGATTTGATCGGCCGAATTCTCGCAAAATGCCACGGTCAGCAGAATGTAAAATTCATGATGACGACGATACGTCGCCAAGCCGCCAGTTGCCTTTACGGGTTAGCGCCACTGCTCGCCGATATTCTGGCTGGCAAGCTGGATCAGCTCGAAATGATGGAAGCGGCAGACAGCGACAGTGACGTTGATCTAGGGTTTGTGCAGTCCGTGCGTCGCGAAATTGATGAACTCTTAGCCCTTTCCCAAAATTTGAATCCCGAGGATCGCAAGATTGAGGCATTCAAGAAAATTCTCGCGGACAAGGGGTGTTTGGAAAACAATAAGTCTCTCGTCTTCACCACGTTCAGGCATACGCTTTCCTACCTCGCGGCACATACCGCCGAAACCGGCCTGCGGTTCGGTGTGGTTCATGGTGGTATTCCCGATGAAGAACGGGCGAATTTGAGGCGGCGCTTTGCACTCGCGAAGGACGACCCCGAGGCAATCGACGTGTTGTTATCTTCTGAAGTCGGTTGCGAGGGACTCGATTTCCAGTTTTGCGACCTTCTGATAAATTATGATCTGCCCTGGAATCCGATGCGCATTGAGCAACGTATCGGTCGAATTGATCGATACGGCCAGCGTAGTGAGACGGTGGCGATCATGAACCTTGTCACGCCGGGAACGGTTGACGGCGACATTTATCAGCGCTGCCTCTGGAGAATTGGTGTTTTCCAGCACGCGGTTGGCGGCAACGAAGAGATATTGGGGACCATCACCCGAGAAATTCACGACATTGCCGAAAGTTTCAGTTTGAACGAAGATGAAAAACGAAACCGGCTAAGGCAACTGTCGGACAACGCCATTCGCCAGCTCCGGGAAGAGGAGGACTTGGAAAACAAGCAATCTGAGCTTTTTGGCTTGGACGTTCCAAAACCATCTTGGCGGGACGACGTTGAGGCTGCGGAGACATTTTGGCTTTCTCCTTCCGCGATAGCTGCCGCCGTTGAAGCCTATCTTTCTGGAAGGCTGGAAAGCGAGAGCGAGCACCTCCTTGGCGCAGGGCCGCTCAAGACACTTAGGTTAAGCCAAGAATCACGAGCCGCCCTCTTGACCGATCTTGGTCGGTTAGATCGTTTGGTTGATCCGATCTCACGGGAATGGGAAAAGTGGCTTAAAGGTGGGCAACCGACCTTGGCTGTCACGTTCGATCAGGAAGCTGCGTCAGAAAATCCCAAAACAGTCCACATTTCGGTCATCCATCCCCTTGTGCGTCAGGCGGCGCGCTTTCTTGATGTTGATGAGCCCCAGTTCTGCACCTTGGAACTCCACAGCGCCGATTTACCCGTGGGGGATCATCCCTTTGCGCTATATCGTTGGACGAAGCACGGAGTCCGACCAGATGAGGCGCTTGTCGCTATCGCCACCGACATGGCGCTAGAAAGTTCATTGTTGGAGGTTCTGGCGCTGGCCAATCATGTCGATTTGGCTTTGCCTGGCCCCGATATTTTTGAGGGTCTGGAATTACGCCATCATGCAAAATGGGTGGAAGCGCAGGCAAATCACATCGACGGAAACCGTCAGTTAGTTGAGCATAGGGTTCAAAGCCTCACGGTCAGCCACCGCGCCCGCTCAACTGTCATCGAAGATCAAATTGGACGCGCTACGAACGACAAAATTCGTGTCATGCGCCAAGGTGAGCTGGCGCGAGCAAACGCGGACTTTGATCGCCGCATCGTTGAACTTGAGCAAGCCACTAGCGGCGGTGATGTCCGTGCGTCCCCCATTGTCTTTGGCTTGCTGCGGATCGTGAAGGCGTCGGCATGAGCGTCATCAATGATGTCCGCGCGGAACGCGAGGATTTGGCTCGCGTACTTGAGAAACATAGCGGAATTCGTAAGATCGTTGAAGATCTTTACCCGGACAGCGCCCACTTCATATACGAACTTTTGCAGAACGCTGAGGATCGTGACGCTACCGAAGTCAAGTTTATCCTCACGCCCGATAAGTTGATATTCGAGCATAATGGCGAGCCGTTTCGCCCACAGGATATTTATGCGATCACAGATATTGGCGAAGGCACCAAGGCGCACGATGATGACAAAATCGGTCGCTTCGGCGTTGGATTCAAAGCCGTGTTTGCCTATTCGGAAACTCCACACATCTGGTCGCCGACATTCTCATTCAAAATCTGCCGATTGGTTCTTCCTTTTGAGCTAGAACACGCGCCTGGCTTACGCGATCAGACACGCTTTGAGTTCCCATTCGACAACCCCAAAAAGACGTCGGCTGATGCTCATCAGGAGATCAAGACTGGCCTTAGCGAGCTTGCAGAAACAACGCTGCTTTTCTTGCCGAATATAGAATCGATCAAATGGGAATTGAAGGACGAGCTGTCCGGCGAAATTCTCCGAGTTGCTCATACCGATTCGCACATCGAGGTCATGAAGCAAGTTGATGGCCGCACGACGACGAGCGCTCACTATCTCAAATTCAGTCAGCCGGTGGCAGGTTTGGAGAAGCAACGTGTCGCAATAGCTTTTGCTCTCGACTTACTGCCGAACTTCCAAAATTTCACACACGAAAAGCCACTATCGGCCCAGCTCAAAATCGTTTCCGTTCCAGGCCAAGTCGCCGTCTTTTTCCCCGCGGGCAAAGAGACATCAGGTCTGCGATTCCATCTGCACGCCCCCTTCGTCCCGGAGCTAAGTCGCGCGAGCATCAAAGAGACCCCGGCCAACAAGCCTCTGTTCGAACAGCTAGCGATTCTGACCGCTTCTTCGCTTCATACGATCAGGGATTTGGGGTTGCTCTCGAATGATTTTCTGGGCGTCTTGCCCAACCCCCAAGACTCGTTGGGTGCCGGATACGTTCCAATCCGTGCGGCCATTTGCGAGGCGATGAACGACGAGCCATTAACGCCGACGCACGCAAAGGGGCACGCCCCTGCTCGAACTTTGGTTCAGGCCAAATCCGCGCTCAAAGATTTGCTCTCACACGACGATATTGAGTTCCTGATCGACTACGACGACGATCCGCCACAATGGGCCGCGAGCCGGGCCTTGCAGGGAACCAATGTCGAAAAATTCATGAATGGTCTCGCAATCACTGATTGGGACATCGACGAATTTGTCAGTTGCATCGAGGAAAACACTACGGAAGGCAGCTGGCGCGGTGTGAACGCCGATTTTATGCAATGGCTGGCTAGTAAGAACGGCGAGTGGCACCAGCAATTCTATGCTCTTCTGGCCAAGGAGGCCGACACACAAAGCGCAATCTGGCGGCTGAAGCGGTGCCGAATAGTGCGGCTTGCCGAAGGACGCTACGGCGTGGGGCCGAAATGTCACTTTCCTAGCGACAGCGGCCTGAAATCTTCTGCGGTGCTTTGGGTCGATGACGCAGTTTACACGGCGGGTAAGGGCAAAACCCAGCAGGAAAGCGCCCGAAAATTTCTTGAAGATCTTGGCGTAACCAGCGTTGGCGAGTGGCAGTTCGTAGAAGCCATCCTCAAAGACGGTTATACGAGTGATAGTCGGACATTAAACCAGCGCGAATACGCGACGCATTTGCGCCGATTTATGAAGCTTTTGGATGAGGAACCTGCGTCCGCTTCGCTGTTAGCGTCACATCATCTCTTTCTTGGCAAAGACGATAGATGGCACCAACCAGCAAGTATCTTCCTTGATGCCCCATACCTTGAAACTGGTATCAGCGAATATATCAATATCCTTGGCACTTCGAACAAAATATTTGCGTTGGCCGACGCCTATGCGTCGATGCCTATCGACACCCTGAAGGTTACGCGATTTGCCGAAAAGCTTGGCAGTCTGACTCGGATAAATATTACAACGCAGCAGTGCTCAAATAATCCAAAATGGGACTATTTACGCGACGTTCCCGGCGAGCGCTACACTGCCACCGGGATTAACCGCGATTATGGTATCCGACACTTCAAACAACTAACAGAAAGAAAATCAGTAAAACTTTCTAAGCTTGTCTGGGATACTATGCGCTTATTGCCAGAAACCGATTACGGATATGACTGGGCCACTCATAAAAACCCGCTCCGCGCGACGTATCGGATGAACGAAAGCAACGGTGCGCGGTTTGCCGATTCGGTTCTTGTCCATCAGCTTCGAAACCACGCATGGGTGCCACAAGGCGAGGCTGAATTCGTAAAGCCCGCGCAGGCTCGATCAGAGCTGCTTCCAGAAGGATTTACCTTCGATGCTGGATGGCCATGGCTAAAGGCTATCCAATTTGGCAGAAATATTGAGGCGCAGAGTGCTGCCGCAGAGGCACAGGCCGCCGCCGTCGCGGATCGGGAAAAATCGCAGAACGAAGCCGCGAAAGCGTTGGGCTTTAACGATGCGGAAACTGCCCGCAAGGCCGCTGAAATTCCGGCTGATGAGTTGAATCGTTACCATGCAGAATGGGTGCATCGAAAAAATTTCCAACTGCCAAAAAATGAACCAAAGAATCCAGAGCGGCGCGCCCTTAAGGTGAGCGCTCAGGCAGCCGATGCGCCGGGAAAGGTCAGTGAACATCGGACACGATCTGTTTCGGTCGGAATTGGGGCGGTGAAGCAGGAAGCTGAGCAATATCTGCGGCAGCAATATACGAATCCCGACGGTGAAATGATCTGCCAAATTTGCAGCAAGCCGCTGCCGTTTCGGCTTCCAGACGGGCGGCATTATGTCGAGAAAGTTGAGTTTTTCGACGACGCTGAAAAACGGCATTTTCAAAACTATCTAGCGCTCTGTCCTAACCACGCTGCGATGTTTCAATATGCGCTCGGATCAGGCGACGTAATCCACGAAACGTTTCTGGCTTGCGACGATGGAAATCTCGAAATAATTTTGGCCGGTAGTGACGCTACGATCTATTTCACTGGGACACACATGGCAGATTTGAAGGCCATCATGGAGTCCTAAGAGCCTGATCCGAAATTAAGTTGAGTGGTGTCAGCGGGTTAGCTTGACGCCATCCCAAGTCGCTGATTCACGGGGTTTTGCAACAAACTTCCGGAGTTCGACGATGTGGACCGACACCACTCGGGCGCAGTATGCCCGTGCACAGCTGACTTTGCCAAGCGATTTGACTGACGCGGAATGGGCCGTGCTGGAGCCGTTTCTTCCGCAGCCTTCACTGGTTGGGCGTCCGCGGAAGTGGCCGCTGCGGCGCATCGTCGAGGCGATCCTGTATCTGCTGCGCGGGGGGCTGCCTTGGCGGATGTTGCCGCCCTGCTTTCCTCCGGTCTCGACGGTACGGCGCTGGTTCTACCTGTGGCGCGACAATGGTCTGTGGCTTTCGCTCAATCATGCTCTGCTTCTGATCGGCCGGGAAGCGGCAGGGCACGAAGCGTCGCCCAGTGCAGGAGTGATCGACAGCCAGAGTGTCAAAACCACCGAGAGCGGCGGGCCTCGGGGCTACGATGCGGGCAAGAAAATCAAGGGGCGCAAGCGCCACATCCTGACCGACACAGACGGCAACCTGGTTCATGCTGTGATCCACACCGCCGACATCCAGGATCGCGACGGTGCACCGTTCGTCCTCGCCGAAATAATCCGCCGCTTCCCGTGGCTGCGGCACGTCTTCGCCGATGGTGGGTATGCCGGTGACAAGCTCCGGGAGGCACTGCGCAAGATCGGAAAGAGCAAATGGACCATCGAAATCATCAAGCGGTCCGACACCGCCAAAGGCTTCGAGGTGCTGCCGCGCCGCTGGGTGGTGGAACGAACCTTTGCATGGCTCAGCCGCAACCGACGTCTCGCCAAGGACTTCGAACAAACCATCGCCTCAGCAACCGCCTGGCTGTTCATCGCATCAATCCAGCTCTTCACACGCCGTATCGCAAGAGCATGAAATTACACGAGATAGTTTTGAATCAGACTCTAATGCAGACGCTTCTGTGTTGTAGCGCTGCCTATCGGCAACCCGCTCTATGCGCTGCGCGCACCAAGCCTGTAGTCTTGGCCCTTCGGATGGAGATCGGGAGCGCGAGAAAATGAGCGGGATTTTCTAAGGCCGCACTCTTTCCCGCTGCGCTCCTTGAGGGTGCGGAGTCTTTGAGCCGAGCCGCTGGCACTCTTGCCTCTCTCCTTGCCGTGCGAGCGACGGACGCGCGTTCGCTTCGACTGGCGGCGCTGCGCCGTTGGGCCAACCTCCTTGTCTTCGCTCTTCTTGCCGTCACGTCGCCCGCCGGCGTCGCGCCGTGCAAGGGGGCCGTTGCCTGTGCCGCGCTCCGGCTGAGAGAGGCTGATCGCCTCCGCTCATTTGATGGTGCGGGAACGCCAAGGGCTTTGCCCTCTCGTTCCCAAAGCAGAATAGCCGCCCCCGAGTGGCGGTCGCTGCGCGCCCGCTGGCCCGCGCCAGGGCAACGATTCAGCTTTCCCTCCCCCTCCCATCCTCGCCGGAAGGCAGAGCCGCATGTCGCAGACAGTGCGGCATCCTGCCGAGGAAGGAAGGTTTCAGATGACCGATTTGCTCTTGAACTATCGTGCTTGCGGCGCGGAGTGCCGCGACGATTATTTGCGCGAGATCGCCAACGAGAACGGCTTGCCGCTGGATTGCGTTCGCAAGATCGCTGACCGGCTCGGCGAGCGCCAGGATTTCGGGGCGTTGGTCCTGATTTGCGAAGGGCGCGGAGCGCGGAGCTCCGATCAGTCACGGGGGCGGGTCCAATGAACGCCAGCCTCACCAGCCAGCGCGAACGCATCGCCCGTTTGAACGACTTGGCACGGCGCGCGATGGGAGTTGCCTGCACCGCCGTTGCAACGGTCGGTTTTCGTTCGCTGCCCGACGCCGATCAGTCCTGCGTCCGCGAGTTGATCGAGACGTTCGACGCTTTCGACGAGGACAACGACCCCCACGGCGAACGCGATTTCGGAACGATCTACCAGCTTGCCGATGGGCGCTGGGCGACCGAGCGCCCACGACTGCGAGAGGATGAGCGCGAACGGGTGTTCTGGAAACTCGATTATTACGACCGCCAGATGGAGTTCGCCAGCGACGACGCGGCGAACCCAGCGATCACGAGGCGCGTTCTGACCATCATGCTGTCCGATGAATATTGAACGGAGGCAGTTCCATGAAACCCAAAGACCTTGCGAGCGTCACCCCGCCCGACCCCGATCAGATCATGATGGCGGGCATCGCGCCCGTCAGCATGGGCGAACGGCTTGGCTGGCTTGCCGCTCAACCGATGCAGCCCCGCCGTGAACAGCGCCCGCTCGACATCGGGTTTTGGAACCCGATGCGCGACCAACTTGAGATGTCCTTACTTCCCCGTTTCCAACCATTTTCAGGAGTGTTCCCGATGACCCTACAGACCGTCAAACTTTCGCAGCTTCGTTTGTCGCCACTCAACGTGCGGCGCGTGAAGCCCAAGGCTATCGACCAGCTTGCCGCCGATATGCTGGCGCATGGTCAATTGCAGAACCTTGTCGTTTACGCCGAAGGGAACCGCTTCGAGGTTGCCGCCGGAGGCCGACGCTATCGCGCGTTCAAGCAGCTTGAGAAGGCCAAGGCGATTTCTGCCAGCCATCCGGTCAGTGTGGACGTGCGCGACAAGGCCGAGGCAGTCGAACTGTCGCTGGCCGAAAATGTGAGCCGCGAGGATATGCACGTTGCCGATGCGGTGATCGCTTATGGCGATCTTCGCACCGAGGGAAAATCGCCCGAGGATATTGCCGCGCGGTTCGGCGTGGCGCTGTCCTACGTCAAGAAGGTGTTGCGGCTGTCGGCATTGCACCCCGATGCGCTTGCCTGTCTGGCGCGCGATCAGATCGGCATGGAGGCGGCACAGGCATTGACCCTGACCGACGATCACGACCGTCAGCTTGACGCGTTGAAGCGGTTCGGCAACAGCGCCAATCAAATCCGGCGGATGCTGACCGAGGAGAAGATCGGCACCAGCCATGGCCTGTACCTGTTCGTCGGGCATGATGCCTATGCCGCAGCGGGCGGGACGATCACCGCCGACCTGTTTGCCGAGAATGGCGATGGGTATGCCGACGCGCCTGAACTGGTCGAGGCACTGGCAACCGCCAAGATGGCCGAGGTCGAATTGGGCTATCGCGGCGAAGGCTGGAGAGATGTTCGGGCATCGCTCGAACGACCGGACGACTATTACAATCTTGTCACTGTCCACGCCGAGGGGAAGCGCGAGCCGACCGAAGCCGAACAGGCCGAGCGCGCCCGAATTCAGGAAGCCGCAGAGGCGCGGCTTGCCGAACTTGGCAAGGGCAACCAGTGGGGCGACCGAGTGTTCAATGGACTGGAGCGCGAAGCCCGCACCCTTGAAAACCGACTATGTGTGTTCACTGACGCGCAGAAGACCGACAGCGCCATGGTGCTGTTCGTCGGCAATAGCGGCGAGATCGAGGCCAAGGCCATCCGCACCAAGCGGATTGCCAAAGGCGGCAATGGCGATGCGCCAGCGATCAAGCCCGATCAAGTGGCAAGCGCCTGTCGCCTTTTACGACCGGCTCAAAAGGCCTGTGATCGCCAAGATTATGGCCGATGTGCTGGGCAAGGCCGCCGCCGACAGTTGCGCCAAGATGAAGAAGAGCGACCTTGCCGATGCGGCCGCCGAGCGGATGGCAGGGCGTGGATGGCTGCCGCCCGCGCTTGTGATCGTTGAGCCGCCCGTCGAGGTAGCGCAGGAGCGCCCCGTGTTCGACGATGAAGTTGATGGCGATGAGGAAGGCGAAGCGCCCGAATTCGAGGAAGAAGACGCGGCTTGATGATCGAGAGGGCGGACCAAGTGGCCCGCCCTCATTGTCTTGTTACCGAATTTGCCTGTGCAGGAGTTCGCGCGGCCCGTCCCTGCTGGACGGGCAAAGGCCGGATGTTCCGGCCGGCCTCAAATCGGCACGGCAGCTTATAGCTGCCGTGCCGATTGCGCGCGAAGGATAGCGAGCGAGCCGCTTCGCGACTAGGGGAAGGGCATGATCGACCGTCCTCAATCGCCCTGTGTTGCGGTCTGCGCGCTCGATGCGCGCGCAGAATTTTGCACCGGCTGCGGTCGCACCATAGCCGAGATCGGCGAATGGGGCGGCGCGACTGCCGAACGGCAGTGCGCGATACTGGCCTTGTTGCCGGAGCGGATGGCGCGGCAAGCCGCTGGTCAGCCGGTAGTGCTGTGAACGTAATGTCACCGCCGTCGTCGTCTGGATTATACCCCGCCGAAAGCAATCGCCGCTGTCGATGACACCGCTGCCGTGGTCGTGACGGATCGCCGGGCTGCGTTGAAGGTCGCGGCTTAGCGCGCAGCGCGTGCGCGCTGGAGGATGGCGAGACTGTTCGGATGAGCGCGGACTGGTGGTGCGTCGGTGGCGGGTGAGCTCGCACCGGCTGTGACATTGCAGACCTCGGTGTCGATACAGCCAGAACTGATCGAGCGAAGGATCGGCAGCTTCTCTTGTCCGGGTTTGGCAGGACGATTTCCTTGTTTGCCGGTTTCGTGGCTGCGCGCGTCGCCTAATACGATCAAGCAAAAAAGCGGACGCCCAGATGCCCGCCAAGGCGGGCGAGGCGTCCTACGGTTTCCACCCCATTGCATGGGACGGAGCCTCCGTTTTTTGGCTGGATCGCGGCTCCTTCGCGGCCCCCTTGAAGACCGTCAGGAAATCACCCTGCAATCCAAGACGGAGTAAGACCCATGCAGAACATCGCAGAATTTCGGATCATCGGCCGCATCGGCAAGGTCGAGGTCAAGGAGAAGGTCACTTATCTTTCGGTGGCCTCGAACTACAACCGCAAGGACGGCGACGACTGGAAAACCGACGTGCACTGGAACAGCGTTACGCTGTTTGACAAGCTCGCCAAGCGTCTGACCGCCAGCAAGGGCGACCTCGTTCACATCACCGGTCGCGTCCGCCAGAACCAATATGAGGCAGGCGGCAGCACCCACTACGGCGTCGATCTGATCGCCGACGGCATCGCCATCCTCGCCAAGAAGGACGGCGGCCCTGCCGATGACGAAAAGCCGGACTGACCACCCAGCGGGGCGGCGACAAGCCGCCCCGCTTCTTCACTGTGTCCGATGCTGCCGATAAGGCAGGCCGAGGCGGCGCGCGGCACCAACGGGGTTGGTGTCGCGCGCCGCCGTTTTTTTTTGCGCGTTGATGTCGGCAGGAATGGGGCGGTCGGTTGGTCGCTCTGTCGGGTTAGTGCGGCCAATGCGGCTCGCCCTGGCAGTAGTATCCGGGGAAGGCCCATACGCTGTCGGCTTCTTCACATGGCCAGCGACGCGACTGGAGGAATGGGCGCAGGCTGATTGCTATGGGCGCTATCGCTCGTGTCGAGATGCCGAGCATCGGAGCGATGATTGGGCGATTCTGCCTTCGTTAGTTTGGGAATTTGTCGGTTATTGTCTTGATTGCAGGATATGCCTAGCGGCGCGTGTTGTCTTACATTGCCCTATGATTTCAGCTTTGCTTCACCGGGCATGATTGATGGCGACAAATTCTGGGCCAACCACTGCGATGCTAAGCGTCCGCGTCGATGCGCAGGCGCTTACGGCGTTCGATAGCTTCGCGGTCGGTCGTGGCGGTCGGAGCGCTCTGGTGCGTCAGATGATCGAACGGACGCTGCAAGAGAATAGCGCCCGACCCCATATCGACCGCCCGGAGGGCGCGGCGCGCAACCGGATCTCGCTGCGGTTTACTGAGGTCGAAATTGCCGTGATCGCGCACCGCGCATCACAGCGTTCGACCGATCGCGCCGGCTGGATCAAGGCATTGGTGCGCCGCCACCTTGCCCTGAAATCACGGGTCGATGACGGCCTGCTTGCTGAACTCGCACCGATCAGAATGCAGTTGCTCCGCATCGGTCGCAATCTCAATCAGGCGATGAAGGCCGCCAATGCAGCCATGCTCGAAACCGGCGACAGGAAGATCGAACCCGAGCTGCGACGGATCGCCGATATGCGGATGGAGATTTCCGAGCAGGTCGCAGCCGTCGGCGATGCCATGCGCGGCGATGCGAGCTATTGGACGGTGGCCGACTGATGGCGATGAGACCAAGCTTGGAATCAGCTTTGTGGGAAGCGAGCCGTCCGCCGTATCGTGTGCGCTATATCCATGATCCGGGCGCTCAGCCCGGCGTGCCGCTTTACGCAAGCTACGGTGTCGCCAATCCGAAGACGGCACGCGCCAAGCTGGCGCGGATCGTGCGCGGCGCGCCCGAGGTGGTGGTCAAGGTCACGGGTCGCCAGCGGGGCGGCAGCCATGTCAAATCCCATCTCGACTATATCGGGCGGAAGGGGGCGGTCGACATCGAAACCCGCGATGGTGAGATCCTGACCAGCAAGGACGACATCGCCGAGCGTGCGGCCGAATGGAGCGATACGCTCGAATGGCGGTCGCGGCCAACGGTGTCGTCGGTGTCGCTGATCTTCTCGATGCCTGAAGGCACCGACCCCGACAAGGTGGTGGGAGCCGTTCGCGCGCTGGCTCATGCCGAACTCAGCGACAATCACGATTATGTCCTGGCGCTGCATACCGACACGCCGCGGCCCCATGTCCATCTGACGGTGCAGGCCGAAGGGTTGGACCGCAACCGGTTCAATCCCAGACCGGTTCAGCTTCACCGCTTTCGCGAGCGGTTCGCCCGCGAACTGCGCGAGCGCGGTGTCGCGGCGGAAGCCACGCCGAGGCGGGCGCGTGGCAGGGGAGTTTCCGGATCGAGCATTAGGCTGGTCAAACTTCGCGCCCGTCTGGCGAGCGGGGCAAGCGGCGTGATGACCAACGCTGACAGGCGAACTAACGAGCAGGCCATCGCCGTTGCGCGCGGTCAGGCCAGTCTTCCATCCTTTATCGCCAAAGGCAAAACCCGCTGGCAGGCGATACGCCAAGCCTACCACCAGGCGGCCGCCGCGCTGGATGCGAGTGGGCAACCGGATGATCGGGCGCTCGCGAGGGACGTTCGGAGATTCCTCGACAAGCAACCCGACGTACACGCCACGCCCGAAATCATTGCCGCGCGTCATGCCCAGGCCCTGTCGGCAACACGCGCTAAACATGATCCGCCAATTGCTATGCCCTCACCGCACGATCGAGGGCGCTAAGCTACGGCTTTGTTTCGCCTTGAGGGGGAAGAGAGGGGGCATTGGACCAAGCGGACTATTGGGGGCCAAAAGACGCGGCAGGACGTTACGAACTAGCCAGGTTCGGCACTGAGCGACGGTCCGAACCGCGCCCTCCGTTGGGCTTCTTTCAATAGATCGCTTTGCGAGGAAAAGTAGCCGATGCGAGCATACGCTCCTTTCAATCCGCCGAGGCGATTCCGGAAAAACGAGCTCGAAGGAACGGTCGGATCCGAATCGATCAGCCACATCGACAAATAGCCGTGCTTGATCAACAGGCGCCTCAGTGCCGCGTCCAGTTCCTCATCTCGGATCCGGCTTCCTTGCGCGGTGCGCATTATGGGAATGAGTCGAATTTTCTTCCTATGCTCGTATTGCTCGCGCTGCCTGGATAGAGCAGCCTCCTGCTGTGGGGAAAGCGGGCCGACGGGCAAGCCCGCGATGATCATCGCATTGAGCAATCCGCCAAATCGGTATGAGAATAAAGATCGGCTTGGGGAGGTGGGATCAGCGGAGATTGAGCCGCCGTCCACATACCCCTTCTCAAGATAGATACGCCGAATTACGTCGAGAAGCATTTCTTCAGTCCATTGGAAGCGCAGACTGTTGCGGTCGTTGTGAGTCGGCTCATCAAAGCCAATCAAAAGATAGGCTGCCGACATGCTCCCAAATCGTCGCACGTAGGTGCAAGGATATGGCAAAAACGGCGAATTTTTTATGAGAAAGGTTGAGAGGGTGCCTTTTTCGGCCAATAGTTGCCTTAGCCCCTCCAGCAGTTCCTCGTTGGTATAGGAGTTAGGCGCGAGCTTCGCGAGCCTGACAGCGGCATCAGAAAATAGCTTTTTCGATATGATGGGTTTCAGAACATCGACCTGCGCCCAGTCCTGCACAGGCGCGGGATGAGGGGCGCCGACATTGCTATATTTCCGGCCGAATATGTACGTTCCTATGTAAAGTTCGTTTCTGAGCACGTAACGAACTGCGGGGGCCCGCCATTCGGCACCATGCACTTGCCTGTGGCCTTGTGTGTTGAGCCACCGCGCGATCTCGGCAAGGCTCATCTGATCGTCAACGAACATCCGAAAAATTCGCCGGACGGCAGCGATTTCCTCAGCGGGACCCCAGGCAAGAACGACCCTATCCGTGGTAAGTGCCTTTCGTTGCCCTAGTGCCAAGATCAAACGCTGGTTGCCATGCTCATCGACAACCTGCCTGCGGGTGGCAAAGGGGTTCATCCCGCCTTGCTTGAACCCCAATCGGGCCTGCTGACGTTGGGCACGTGAGACTTTCGTCGATAGCTCGCGACTATATTCGGCGGCCATGACGCGCTTCATGTGTTTCACGATCGACGCCATCGTGCCGCCTTCATTCTCGAACGGCTCATTGCAGTAATGCACGGGTACGCCCGCCTCGCGGCACATATATTCGTAGTGTGCAGATTGGTCGGTATCTTGGAAGCGTCCCCATCTGCTTACGTCTAGGACCAGGATCGCTTTGTAAGGCATCGCTCCAGATAGCACGTCGCTCAACAGGCGTTTCAAGGCGGGCCGACCACTGAGCGTGAGGCCGCTTTTGCCAGAATCGAGATAGGTTTCGACAACTTCGAATCCCCGAAGCGACGCATATGCCGCTATAGCTGTCTGCTGGTTGTCCGGAGAGTAGCGCTGATGCTCTGTCGACATTCTGATATACTGTGCCGCCCGCACCGGATCGGTGTCGGCTTTGATGATTTTTCTCACGCGATTTCCTTGTTTCTGTCCGCGCGCTGCCGCCAATTCAGCGGCTGCGTTCCCCATCGCTACGAGATATATGGACGCCGTGAAAGGAAACCTAAGAAACTGAAAATAGAGGGGTTATTCGCCAGAAAAACATCGGCCTCGAACAGGAAAATGCCGAGGCGGAATTTGCAAAGCCCAACATTGCGATTGTCACGCTGCAATCTGCTGATTTCCGGATCACCGCGAGCGGCTTCGATGCCAACCGGGACCTTCTTGTCGAAGCGAGGGCGACATGAGTGCGATCAGGAAGCGGATCAACTCGACGGGACGCAAGCGCATCCCCCGTGACCGCATCTCCGTAACGCGGCTGCCGGTCAAGCCGGATGAGCCGTTGCGCGCCGTTGCGACTGTCCGGCTTCGCGACCGGCAGGAACTCGGCGCGTATCTGGTCCAACTTCTGGAGCCGCTCGGTCCCGTCAAATTGTCCGCAGATCGCAGCCTGTGGACATGGCTCGCACTCTATTGGTTTGACCCGATTTGCCCGCCGCTCGCAGGTGGCAGAAAGCCGGATAAGTCCTACCGCTATGTTCTCAGCACGGACTACCGGCACTATTACCGCCACCTTGTCCGCTCACCGTGGCAGCTTGTCCGCGATCATGGTGATAATGCCAAATTCTTGCTTCTGCCGCCCCAGGATCAACCCTATCCGCTGCGGCGACACGGTGAGATTCTCGAACAGCTTGGCGGCAGGCAGTCCGCTCTGCGAAGCCAGCCGCTCATCGCCGAAGCCAACCGTCTCTATGCCAGCAGGCTGACTGGTCGGCCGCGTAAAGGTGTTTCAGACAACGGCAGGGGTAGCGTCCGCCGCCTCGCCCTGGTTCTTCGCCAAATCGACTTGACATTCGACGTAGAGCGCATGGGTATGGACAACTGATTGCGATCTTGCCGGGGGAGTTCGACCGGTGGCAGGAGCAGTTGGCAGCATGATATTTGCGTGGCTCAATGCGCTGATGGTGGGACAGCGAGACGCGGAGATGGGGGTTGCATTCCAGCGACCAAGTGCCTATATTTTTCCCGTTGGCAGGAGCTTAGATCGCCTATTTCGACTATGATCACCTCTTTACCTGGGTGGTCAAACATCAAAATCAGGTATTCTTTTTGGCGAACTGAAGCTTCTTTGGACACAGCGTTGCCAATAGTCGGATCGGAGTGTCTTCGGAATCCTGACGCGGTATGGATTGAGACCCATACTGTCTAGCTCCAAGTCGGTTAGATATCGACTTGTTTTTCATGGATCAATCGCACCGCCCACCAAATAATCTGGGCGGTGCGTAGTCCAAAAAATGGAGCTAGAAGCCATGTCAAAATTTGAAATTTCAGACCGCCTAACGGCGATCACGGCTGCAGTGCAGAATTGGCACAGCCCGACGATCACAGGTGGGCAGCTATTCTACTTGATGCAAACGGTCGCACCGCAATTGGATTTTCGCGAAGTTGTAGGAATTCGCGTCGGCCCCGGTGCTTTGACAAAATTTGCCGAAACCCATCTGGCAGATACGGTCAAGCGCATTGGCAATCAAGGCGGTGATATTCTCTATCACATTGTTGGGCGCGGCGAACCGCATCGTGACATCGAATTGGCGGCGCTTTGGAAGAATTTCGTTAGCCCTTCGTCACCCCTGCATCTGATCGTAGAAGTCGAAAATCAGAAGCTGACGTCGCGCGCTACCCCCGCGTCGAACGACAAAGGTGAAGTCGAAATCCAAAAAGTCTCGTCTCAAGAGCACGACGAGATCCGGGCGAAGTTCGTTGAGAGCCTTCCGGCACATGATGCCGCTGCCATGAACGAAAATTTGCGCGAAGGTGCGAGCTTCACCGAGTGGATGGCGGTGATGAAGGAGCGTGCGCCGGATGCGACACGGAAGTGGGGTGTCTTTCGGCGGGACCATTTGTCTGCGTTGTTCGCAGAGCGAATTGAGGCATTGAACCTCGATCCTGCAACTCGGGACAATCTGTTCGCGCAGGCTAAAGCCGCTCTGCGCGCTGCCAATGAAAAGCAGCGCGAAGCCAAGGCGAATGCGGAAAGCTCCCTGCCTAAAAATATCGCGCAAAAGTCCGGCTCAGTCGGCCAAAGCTCATCGCTTCATGCGGTGCGCAGCCTGGCACATGCAGCCGTTGACGTGATGGGTTATGAGGAACTCAGGTCGCTGCGCGTGCCGCTCGGCATGATCATCGATTCCCTCAAGGCGTAAATTTAGCCCGGGAACCATACCGTGTCGCAAGGCCTCCTCATATTGGTCGTCCCTGCCGCCAAGGAAGCGGAAATGACGACGTATGTCCGCGACTCGCTTGCAAAGCCATACCGCTCTACGGTTCGCGTACTGACAGATTCCGTGGCTACCGGTTACTCCACCGACATTGGCAATGCTGTAGCAAATGACTTGATCGAGAGCCTTTCAACGATCCAGGCCGACAAACCGCACAAGCTGATCCTCCATCGCGATACGAAGTGCAGCATCGACAAACTTCAGCGCTGGTGGAAGACACAGGGCTTCGCAGCAACCGACTTTCAGGTTC
The DNA here is from genome assembly GCF_002205675.1 of Sphingopyxis bauzanensis. Lineage (GTDB taxonomy): Bacteria > Pseudomonadota > Alphaproteobacteria > Sphingomonadales > Sphingomonadaceae > Sphingopyxis > Sphingopyxis bauzanensis. The sequence continues at coordinate 793,837 of NZ_NISK01000003.1, forward strand.
AGTCAGAAAAGAACATTCGCAAGATTCTCAAGATGCAGTGGGAAGCGGATGGGCATCATTGGCGGGTAAATGCCGTTAAGCAGGCGTCGGCATTCGAAGGCAATAAGCTTTCAATCGAGGCTTGGGTTGAACAGTTTGGGAAATTCGGTCAGCAAAGTGTCGGTCGAAAGCTTGCAGCCCAGTTGCGCGTTGTTCGGCCTATGGAAATGCAGTGTATGCCGTTCGCACTGCGACCGACCGACATCATCGGTTTGGGACAGGCCAACTGCTATGTCGAGGACGACGACATTGGCGGGAGTTGGCTGGACATAAAGGCCTGCCTTTCGCACACTCATCCGAAAGGGACCGTCCATCCTGTGGTATGGAACAAGGCCGAGGCTACACTAAAGTTCCCCTCGATCGATGTCGATCAGTTTGTACTCTACGAAGATGGGCTCTGGACGGGAACTGAGGGTGTTCGTCGCTTGAAGGCTTTGCAAAAGGCCCCTCCCAACGCTCGGGTGATTTTGAAGTTTGGAATTGTCAGCGATTTCGGCTTGCATGTTCTGCGTCATGCAATCAGCAAGTTGGGTTTGGCCGACCAGGTGCATATCGATGCCTCGGCATCGGAGTTCATGAAATTTCTTCGCGACGGCCTGCCAGAAGAACTGCTTCTAGGCCGAGAAATGTCATTGCAAGCCTATTTTGAAGCATTGCACAAATACACTATACCCCACGCGTTCGATCCGTTTCAGGATTGGAGTCCTGCGGAACGAGACCTGTGCCGAGAGATTGGATCGCAGTTAGTCGCCGCTTGGCTTGGCAAGAAAAATGGCATCGTCCCCAGCACTGCGGAATTAGACCGCTTTGCCTTGGGCGGTAGCGGGTTCGCAAGCACGACGCTTTTTGCACGAAGCGTTCCAAAGGTTTGTCTTCCGGCGCTGTGGCTGGATGGTCAAGTTAGTATTGGTGAGAAGGTGGTGAACTGGCGACCCTTGTTTGTCGATGCACGACGAATTTCCGACACAAAACTGCTCTTCGCGGCACCGTCCTCGGAGTCATAGGTTTGGATTGCACAACCATCCGGTCCAAAATTGAACATTTGTAGCGTCATCGCTTTTCGCTTCTGAAGGGACACAAACTGCCGTCTCGCGCTAATCGGAACAGGGCGTCAGCTATGCGCCCAATCTAAGCCGTAGTTGGCCGCGAGACTCGCGCCGCAGGCGATCGATCTCCATCTGCTCCGGCTTCATCTGACCGTGACCGGGAAAGGATGACCCGGATCGGCGGCAAGCTCCCGGACCCATTTACGCAGCACGTTCGCATGCACATCCAGATCGCGCGACGCCTGGGCGATCGTCACCCCGCGGTCGCGGACCATCCTCACCGCCTCAAGCTTGAACTCGCGGCTGAACTTCCTTCTTTGCATTGTGGACCTCCGATAGGTGGAAACACCCTATCTCGGTGTCCACCAAACCGGCAGCAGGTCAGATCCCCTGTAATCTCCCTCGAATTGGTTCGTCGTACGCCGCCAGCGAACGCAGAAATCCACGCGCAGTCAGGGATTCCCTTCGGCACCGATGTGGTGCATAGTGGTGCACACCATGGGGGGTTAAGTATGTCGTCGAAGGTTAGATTCTCGGTCAGCCTTGATCCGGCAACCAATCAAGCAATTGAGAAAATTGCTGAAACACACAAGCCGGAGCTTTCAAAAAGCTATATCGTAGAATATGCTCTCGTTCGCCTGCTCGACGCGATGGAGGCAAAGCAGCTCACGTTGCCGCTCGTGCTTGAGGCCGGACGTGATGCAGACTGCTAAGAATTCGTTCCAGACTGAGGACGGGAATCTCAACTACTGCCGAGATCCCCGCAGCCTATTCGGAGCTCGCCGTGGATAACCAAGGGCGCGAGCTTCTAGATCAGATTTACGTCACCTTCTCTGACCGCTCGAAAGATCTTCTGGACGCGGTTTCAGAACCTGGTGCGCTGGATGAAAAAGTTGGGTCGGTCGAACGATGGACAGACCTCGGTGACTGGCTAGGTCTGGCGGAGCGCCTTGGGGCTGAAAAAGTTCTTTTTGTAAGGGGTGACCCCGTTGCGGTTTTCACTGACGCCCGCAAAGCGCCAGATGAAGCTGCACTTGGTGAACTGTATCGACGCGCGTGGTGTATGTCGGAGCCGCGCTGTCTTTTTGTCGCCCTCCCCCATGAAATTCGTATCTACGCTCTCAGCCTTCCACCGTCACGGGGAGGTCCTCCAAGTGATCCGTGGCGAGTGCTGTCGACTGCCGCGGATGTGCTGGAGCTCACGCAAGAAATCGACGAATATGGTCCTGATCTGCAGGGGCTAATGGAAGTCGGCGACTCCGCACCCGCCCGAGCTGATCGAAGGCTAATCGAAGATCTGAGGCATGTGCGTTCGCAACTTGAAGCGACCGGTTTGTCTATGGCTGAGGCCCATGCCCTCATTGGCCGATCCATCCTCATCCGCTACCTAGAAGATCGGGGCGTTTTGACCCGAGCATACTTTGAGAGGGTCGCTGGCGGAGATCAGGTTTGGCAAGATGCTCTCAATAATGAGGGTGCCATCCCTGTGCTCGGTGCGCCGGGAAAGCAACGCCTATATGACAGAGTACTTGGCAATGCCGACTTCACGCATGCGCTGTTCGAGAGTCTAGCCACCGACTTCAACGGCGACCTATTCGCGCTGGGCGAAGCGCGAGAGAAGAGGTTTTCGGCGTCCGCGCTCACACTTTTGCGGTCTTTTCTTCTTGGCGAAATACAAGCCGGCCAACAGCCGCTATTTTTCTGGGCCTATGATTTTGAAGTGGTTCCTCTCGCGCTGATCAGCAGCATTTACGAGCAGTTCTACCATGATGCGCTTAGTAAGCGGAAAAACGATAAAGCCGGGAATGAACCGGGTGATGCCAATTTTGTGATCGACGTGTCGGAATCCGAAAGCAATGACGGCGGGTCGGAGCACGGCTTCTCAGTAAAAGGAGAGTTGAAGCACGGCGCAGGCACTCATTACACGCCAGCAAATCTCGTCCACGACGCGCTTCGCCGAACGCTTACACCTGCCTGTCTAGCAGATCGCCCGAAGGTCTTAGATCCGGCTTGCGGATCGGGGATCTTCCTTGTCGAGGCGTTCCGGCGGATCGTCCGCTATGAAGCACACGGCCGTAAGCGAAAGCTTACGCCTGACGAACTACGCGAAGTTTTGCGACTTCGCATCTTCGGCGTTGAGATCAACGCTGAAGCGGCCCGCGTCGCGGCATTCAGTCTGTATCTAGCGTTGCTCGACCAACAAGAGCCGCCCGATATCGCCTCGGGGGGAGCGCTTCCGTATCTTCTGCACAACGGGCAGCGCGATCAGAAACACTTTGGAATTCTCCTCGTTTCTGACGCGTTCGCGCTCACCCGTGCCGAGCAAGATTTCCTGTCGAGGCGTGTAGCCGCAAAGAAGGCTTACAAAGGTCGCTCTTACGACGTCAGCCTACTCGACAATGCTGGGGTTTTGGATTTACCTCTCGGTAGCTTTGACGTAATTGTGGGCAATCCGCCTTGGCAAGAGGCGCCGTCGGAGAAATCCACTCCCCGCGTTTGGGCCGCAGCATTCAAAATGCCGGCGGGCGAAGGCTCTTATTCACAGCTCTTCATTCATCGAGCTCTCACCATGCTCCGAGAGGGCGGGACCCTCGGCATGCTGATTGGTATGAAGATATTCTGGAATGACCGGGAGACAAGTCGCGAATTTCGTCGTTACCTGCTGACAAACGCGACGCTCAAGCAAGTTGTGAACATGGCTCATGTGCGGCGGGTCTTCTTCGCAAAGGCTGTCGCGCCGTTCGCGTTTTTGCTGGCCGAGAAACGGCAATCTTCTTCAGATGACCGTGTAGTGTTTTGGAATGCGCGGCGCGTCAGTAGTGTCGAGCGGTTGCGATCTATCGCCGCTGTCCCGCTAGACCGACGCGTTGTGACGCAGGGAGATCTGGCAGAGGCAGATTATCTCTGGAAAGTATTTTGGTGGGGTGGGCATCATGATGCGGCACTGGTGTCTCGGCTTGGCCTCGAGCTCACCTTCGGCGATACCGTTGTGAATGCTGATCCGCAGCCACGCTATGGCTGGCAGCGCGGTAGCACTGCGCCATCCGGTATGCTGGCGGTGCTGCGCGAACTTGATAACAAAAAGGTTCAGCCATTCGGGCCCTTGCAAGAAACTTGGTTTCTTCCTCCCCCCAAGGGAATTAAACGAGATCCGGATCAACGTATCTATGATGGTCAGCGTTTAGTTATCACGCGTGGCGTAAGGGAGCCTCTCGGACCGATCGCCAGGCTAGAGACCAAAGGCTTCTCCTTTCGCCATGGAATTTACTGCATTCCGACCGCCCATCTTTCACAGCACGAGGCAATCCTCATGCTCGGCGTTCTATGGTCATCGCTGGGCCGTTATCTGCTTTTCATGACCGCAGGCAACTGGGGCGGATGGCATGACCAAGTGACGTCGCGCGACGTTCTGCGTACTCCTCTAAGACTCAAACCGTCATGGGGCATGTCCAAGTCAGATCACGATGACGCGGCAAATCGTATCGTCAAAGCGGTAAACTACTTGCGGGAAAAGCCAGTCCAACAACGCCAGTCTCAGTCGATGTTCGACGAGCCCGCGAAATACAATGATGAACACGAGCAGAAGCTTGCAAAGTTAGACGCTGCAATCTTCGACCTGTTCGAGGTTTCTAAGGCCGAACGAGATCTTGTGGAAGATTTCTGGGCAGAGAGTCACGAGCTTTACTGGAAAGGCGCAGAAGCCCACGCAACTTCTCGTCTGCAATTGCCAGAATTCACGCGCGGAAGTCGAGCTGATCTTCCTGAGGCTCCTTGCCGAGGCACCCTGTTACGCTATCTCTGTGCCTTTCTGGATGCTTGGACTGCATATCTACCTGACGACTCCAATCTCAATTGGCAGGTCGGAATGTCACCCAGCCGAGACCTGATCGCAGTCATTTTTACACTGGATGGCTCTGGCGGTCCGGAATTAAACAATCCGCCAGAAGATTGGCAGACCATCCTTGGGCGTTGCGCAGATGCTATCGCGCAGCCGGTCTCGCCAGCATTTCTCGTAAAGCGCACTGTAAGAGCAGCCACGGCGGACAGCTTCATTGTCTTAAGGGAAAATGCACGCCGTCTCTGGACTGCCAGCGCTGCCAGGGAGGACGCCGACTCGCTGTTCGTACAGCTCGCCTCGCGTCGCAAAAATTGACTCAAATGGCCGGGCTTGATGCGCTCTCGACCAATTTATGGTCGTCATTTGTCGACAAGGTTGACGATATCATTCGAGCAGGCCTTGAACGGCTCGCCGCCGATGCGGGGGAAAATGGCTTCGGCACTTCTTGTGAGAATGACCTTAACCGTGAGCTATTTTTCCGGATGCGACGGATTGCCACCGAGCGTCACAAATCTTTGCTCTCGCTCTCACCCCGTCCGGCTCTAAGCCGCGAACACACTTGGAATTTGGTTCCCACTTCAGAGGCAAACAATCAACCGAGTCCAGACGATGCTGAAAGGACCCCCCGCGAAAATAAACGGCCTGATTTCCAATGGAGTTTTCAAGACGACGAAGCCGAAGACTCCGATCGTGCTACACGAACCTATGTAGTTGAGTGTAAGAGGCTGGGGCAAGCAATCGGCGGATGGATCTTCAACGCGAATTATGTTGGGCATGGGGTGCGCCGATATGTGGAAAGTTCGCATCTTTACGGCAAAGATGACGTCGGCGGGAGCATGATCGGCTACGTTCAGTCTATGGATGTCGAGACGATTTGGACCGAGATTGACCGTCAGCTTAATTCTGCAGGATTGGCGACGCTTCCCCAGCCGGCACCGATTCTAGGCTCTTCCGTCCTGCACCTCGCGTCGCATCACTTGTCACGCTTAAATGCTCTATCGCCGTTTCAGCTTCATCACATCTGGGTCGATCTCCGGATGCTAGTTTGTCAATCGGCGTGCAAACGGGACCCCCTATCGGCGCGCAAAAGGGACCCCCTTACACGATGGCGCAAGGTTGATCGGACACGCGCCGTTGCGCTGCGCGCGGCGTAGGGAGGGCGGAGCCCGACCGGAGGCGCGCGCAGCGCAAAGCATCTCTTATTCGGAAGTCAGCGGGGGCGATCAGCTGCGGTTTTTGAAGCGCCAGCTGTCATTGCCGGTCTCGACGATATCGCAATGATGAGTGACGCGATCGAGGAGCGCGGTGGTCATCTGGGGATCGCCGAACACGGTTGGCCACTCCCCGAACGCGAGGTTGGTGGTGATGATAACGCTGGTCTGCTCGTAGAGCTTGCTGACCAGATGGAACAGCAGTTGGCCGCCTGAGCGGGCGAACGGCAGATATCCCAGTTCGTCGAGCACGACCAGGTCGAGGCGGGATAGCTGGGCGGCGAGAGCGCCGCTCTTGCCGATTCTGGCCTCCTCTTCGAGGCGGGTCACCAGATCGACGGTGTTGAAGTAGCGGCCTCGCGCACCCGAGCGAACGACATTGGCGGCGATGGCGATGGCAAGGTGGGTTTTGCCGGTGCCCGTGCCGCCGACCAGGACGATGTTGCGCCGAGCGGGCAGGAACGCGCCGCTGTGAAGCGAACGCACCAGGCCTTCATTGATCGGTGTGCCCTCGAACCGGAACGCATCGATATCCTTCACGACCGTCAGCCTGGCGGCCGCCATCCGGTATCGGATCGAGGCAGCATGGCGATGTGTTGCTTCCGCGCGCAGAAGGTCGGTCAGTATCTCCATCGTGGTGCGCTGGCGCTGAAGGCCGGTGGTGACCGCATCGTCGAACGCGCCCGCCATGCCCTTGAGCCCAAGCCCGCGCATCGCCTCGATCATGTCATGCCGCTGCATCGAAGGTCCTCAGCTGGTCGTAACGGGCGCAGTCGGCGATCGGCGGATGGCGCAAGGCGCTGTCCTCGGAGGTGATGATGGTGAGCGGTCGCGGCGGTTCGCGCCGCCGCGCCAGGATGTTGAGGATCAGGTCGTCGCTCGCCGTGCCGGTCACCAACGCCTCGCGCACGGCCGCTTCGACCGGCTCCAGGCCATCGCTCAGCACGGCCGACAGCACACGCACGAACCGGCGGTCGGCATCGTCGCCATTGCCAAGCTTGCGGCGCAGGCGCGCCAGCGCCGGCGGCAGATCCCAGTCCTGGAAGGGCGCACCGTTCCGCAGCGCTCCGGGCTTGCGGGCCAGCACCGGCAGATAATGCCAAGGGTCATAGATCGTGCGGTTGCGCCCGAAGTAGCGGGGATGCTCGGCGACAACCTCCTCGCCGCAGCGCACGACAATGCGGTCGGCGTAGGCCCGGACCTGCACCGTCCGCCGCGCCAGCGTCGAGAGAACCGAGTAGCGGTTGCGATCGAAGCTGATCAGGCAGGTGCCAGTCACCGCATGCTCGCTCTCGTTGAAGCCGTCGAACGGTCCAAGCATCGGCTGCAGCGCGGATCGCTCGATCTCCAGCGCCTGCGCCACGGTCAGCTCGCCCTGTTCCGGGTGTGCCTGTCGTTCCGCCCAGCGCTGGCACTCGGCCTCCAGCCAGCCATTGAGCTCGTCGAGACTGGCGAACCGCAACCGGGGTTGGAAGAAGCGGCCCCGGATCGTCTGCACCTGGTTCTCGACCTGGCCCTTCTCCCATCCCGCCGCCGGCGAGCAGGCGGTCGGCTCGATCATATAATGGTCGGTCATGATCAAGAAGCGCCGGTTGAAGACCCGCTCCTTGCCGGCGAACACGCTCGTCACCGCCGTCTTCATATTGTCGTAGATGCCGCGGCCCGGCACGCCGCCGAAGAAGGCAAAGCCGCGCGCATGCGCGTCGAACAGCATCTCCTGGCTCTCGCGTGGATACGCCCGGACATAGACCGCCCGCGATGCACACAGCCGCATATGCGCAACCTTCACGCGCATCGGCTTGCCGGCGATCTCCACGTCCTCATGGCTCCAGTCGAACTGATAGGCCTCGCCCGGCTTGAACGTCAGCGGGATGAAGGCGGTAACACCATCGCCGGCATCCTTGCGTCGGTCGGCCTTCCAGCGCGCCGTGTATCGGCGCACAGCATCGTAGGAGCCCTCAAAACCTTCGCGCACCAGCAGGTCATGGATCCGCGTCATCCGCAGCCGCTCACGCCTGCCGCGCACCTCGTTCTCTTCCAGCAACGTATCGAGCCGAGCCTGGAACGGCCCGATCCGCGGCAGCGGCTGAACCTTGCGCTGATAGTCGAATGCGCCTTCCGGCGCCCGGATCGCTTTGCGGATCACCTTCCGCGACACACGCAAATCCCGCGCGATCGCCTTGATCGCCTTGCCACCGGCATACTCGCGCCGAATCCGAACCACCGTCTCCAAAACCAACATCCCGATCTCGCCGCCTGATTATCCAGGC
>NZ_NISK01000003.1:802438-851420 GCF_002205675.1 Sphingopyxis bauzanensis
ATCACCTTCCGCGACACACGCAAATCCCGCGCGATCGCCTTGATCGCCTTGCCACCGGCATACTCGCGCCGAATCCGAACCACCGTCTCCAAAACCAACATCCCGATCTCGCCGCCTGATTATCCAGCCGGCTGCTTAAACCATCGAAATGAGGGGTCCCTTTTAGACGCCGATCACCCCGCTAAAGGGGTCCTTTTTGCACGCCGATCCACATTGACATCTCTCGAATGTGAATTCGTGCCGCTTAGTCGATATGAGGAACTCACGTATCACGCGGAACGCTCGCGATCATCGACGAGTTCAAGATGATCGCTCCAGCAGTTCGCCAGATGAAACGAGCTGGTAGATATTCTTATCAATCAATTTGACTTGCTCGCCGAAAATCGTCTCCCAACCTTGAGCACCGGGGCGTTCGCGCACGCCTTGCGGGGCGTTTTCCACGCTTACCATCTGATAGCGAAGGATCCTGATCCGAGTTTCCTTGCTGTCACGGCACACGATCTCTTCTAGGATTTGTTTACGAACGCAATCCACATGAAACCTCAAAGTTCGTTCATTTTCTTATCTGGCACCTCACCAAGACGACCCATCGCCAGCAATGACGATAAATTAAACTCGTCGCCATGTCTGGCAGCTTCACGCGCACAGACCGAAATTTATCAAATGTCGATCGGGATCATCTTCGTAATTGCGGTATGTCAATGAACGAAACGGAACGCGGCTTAGGTTGGAAGATACCCCCTTGTGAAGGACCGCTCGTGCTCAATAACACCGATCGATTGCAGCTTCGCAGGAAACGCATGGCGCAGAGTCCTGCCTTACTGCGCGGCGGATTTCGACCATTCTTTGTCGGCGCAGCTGCGTGGGCAGTAATATCCCTGGCCGTCTGGATAATGATCCTCTTCGATCTCGCTCACTCGCAACTTTTTGAAGATCCACTTGCATGGCATCGCCATGAGATGCTGTTCGGATTTGTGGGGGCGGCAATTGCCGGTTTTGCGCTAACTGCAGTTCCTAATTGGACTGGTCGACTCCCCATTGCGGGCGGGCCTCTGGCAATGCTTTTCGGAATATGGGTGGCAGGCAGATTGCTCCCATTCTTGGTTTCCCCCGAAAATCTTTTGCTCCTTATCATAGAGCCCGGGTTCTACGTGCTTTTGGCTCTGTTGCTTGCACGGGAAATTATAAAGAGTCGAAATCGCAATTTTCCCATCGTGGCGGTGATCGGTCTTTTCGGTATTGCCGATCTGGTCGACCGGGTCGCAATGGCAGGACTTCTGGAAATGACAAAAATTGGCTGGCAAAGCGGATTGGCGCTGGTCGTTTTTCTCATATCGGTTATCGGCGGGCGGATCGTGCCCAGTTTTACCCGGAACTGGCTGATGGCCCAACACGCCGGGGAACCAATGCCCACTCAGCCAGATCGGTTCGACAAGGTTGTGCTTGTTTTCACCGCACTTGCCCTGATGTTGTGGTTGTTCTGGCCATCGTCAGTGCCAACTGGTGTGGGCCTGATTGCCACAGCCATCGCACACTTTGTTCGACTTGTGAGATGGCAGGGATGGAGATGCCGGTCGAATGCCCTATTGAGCATCTTGCACGTAGGCTACCTCTGGCTTCCAGCGGGCTTGTTCCTCCTTGCGTTGGCGCAGTTGACGTTGGTTTCGGAAACCGCGGCCATTCATGCTCTTACGGCAGGAGCGATGGCGACCATGATCCTCGCGGTGATGAGCAGGGCCAGTTTGGGCCACACAGGACGAGAACTTGCGGCGAGTAAACTGACAACAATCGCCTTCGTGCTGATCAACATTGCGGCAGTTATGAGGGTGTCGGCTGCGCTCGGGATCGAGGAACAGAGAATAACGCTGATACTGGCTGCGTTCGCGTGGTTTGCAGCTTTTGGGTTGTTCTTGCTGGAATATATTCCAATCCTGTTTTCGGAATCTAATAAAAAGGGATCGGAAGAAAGATCGTGATCTCGCGTCGCGGGTCGCCGGCTTAGTTCGCGATACTGACCAAAGGCGCACTCACGCGTTATGACTCCGTGATTCGCTGCTTCCTGGTAAAATCCTCGCGCTGGATGTCGCTGTGACCCGTTCTCGATCTCGAGAGAATTGCGCTCTGTTCGCCCCTGCGCCGTTTCGCGGATGCTGGCGCCGGAGGACCAGCAGGGTAGCTTGGCAAGCTAGGCGACGAAGCCTAGGTGTGGATGATGGAAGCGCCCGCCCCTGAAGACGAATTGAATTTTTGCCAAGCTTGCACCGTGCGCAACAGAGCAATCTGCGCTGATCTCGAAACCTACGAGATCGCCCTGCTCAACAAGATCGGTCGACGGCGGCGATTGGAGGCAGGCGAATCGCTGATGTGGGAGGGCGACGACGCGGTTTACGTTGCAAACGTGGTGTCCGGTGTTCTCAAACTTTCGACCCAAACCAGCGACGGCCGCGAGCAAATCCTCGGACTAGCTTATCCCTCGGACTTCCTCGGCCGGCCCTTTGGCAACACGTCCCCTTACAATGCAGAGGCCCTTTGCGAAACGGTCGTCTGTGTGTTCCGGCGCACCGACTTCGAACGCTTTGCGCTCGATCACTCCAGGCTCGAACATAAGTTGCTCGAGCGCACGTTAAGCGAACTGGACCGAACACGGCGCTGGATGCTGCTTCTCGGCCGCATGAACGCCGAAGAAAGGCTGGCCGCTCTGCTATTGGAAATCGGCGCCCGCTCCGTTGCTGCAGGGTGCGGAAATTCCGCGGATGCTGACATCGATCGCTTCGAGTTGCCGATGTCGCGTCAACAGATCGCCGATATCCTGGGCCTGACTATCGAAACGGTCAGCCGCCAGTTAACGAAAATGCGCGAAGACGGGATCATCGAAATTCGCGGTCGCAGGAAAGTCACTATTTGCAAGAGGGGGGTGCTGGAAAAACTCGCTGCATAACCGGCTGGCAACCGCGCAGCGGAGGCTGGTCCCAAAATGCAGTAGTTTGACCTGAATCAATGACGTGTCCTGCTACGAATGTGATCGGATCGGCCCATGAAGCCGAAATCGCTGAACCATCCGCATGCCGACCCATTTCAGCACTTCATGGATGTGCTGCGATCGCCCGATCTACCCGAATCATCGATCAGTTTCCTGCAGTCCTGTGGGCGTCCGCTTCACTTGGCGCGCGGAGAGGCAGCGGAGCTGCGCGAGCAGGAGCAGAGAACTGCAATATTTGTTTCAGAGGGCGCCGCCAAATTGGTGGGTCACGTAGGGGCGGACCGTGAGCAAATCGTCGCATTCTGTTTTGAAGGCGAATTGCTCATACTCTCGGTTACATCGCACACGCCATACACACTCCAAGCTCTCACGGAGTGTCGTCTACTGGCGTTTCCGGCAGGCGATCTTATCACAAAAGTCACCGAGGCGACGAGCAGCGCAATCGTCGAACGGACCTTTCTAGCACTGGACCAAGCTCGTGATGCCTCTGTTCTTCTAGGCCGCAAAACAGCACAAGAAAAACTGGCAAGCTTTCTTGTCTCAATGGTCGACAGGATCGGGGTGGTAGGCCCGAAAATCATTGCGCTGGACTTGCCCATGTCACGTCGCGAGATCGGCGATTGTTTGGGATTGACCATCGAGACGGTGAGTCGTCAGCTGACCGCCTTGCGAAATCACGGGATCATCAAAACGTATGGCAGATCGAAAATCACGATACTCGATATGGCCCGGCTTAGCGAACGCGCCGTCCAAGCGTCCTGCACTACCTGATAATTTTCGGCAATTTGACCTAGGTCAATGCATAAGCCAGGCTAGCTGCCTATGACATCGTAAATCTATTCGGAGTTAGAGATGCAAGTGGAAGCAGCCTTGGGGCGGGCGGGCCTTTGGTTCGGCGTCCTCTTAATCTCGTTAGTCTTTGCTGCCACAGCGCGCGACAGCGGTTTCGCAGCCCATGCAACCATCATCGCTATCGTTTCATTCGTCCTCATGTGGATTTCGGTGGCCCGCTTCGATCCGATGGGAAAAGCGCGCGGGTTCTTCCAAATGCCTGACGGACCATCGCGGTATGATGACGATCCGATCAGATGGGGCGTGCTGGCTACCATGTTTTGGGCCATCGTCGGTCTGCTCGCTGGCGTGTTCATCGCCTCGCAGTTGGCTTTTCCGCAGCTCAACATCGAACCATATTTCAACTTCGGCCGGGTAAGACCGCTTCACACGTCGGCAGTGGTCTTCGCTTTCGGTGGCAACATCCTCATCGCGAGCAGCTTCTACGTCGTGCAGCGCACTTGCCGCGCGCAACTGGCATTTCCGTCGCTGGCTCGCTTCGTCTTCTGGGGTTATCAGCTTTTCATCGTTCTCGCTGCCTCGGGTTACCTATTCGGTGTGACGCAAAGCCGCGAATATGCAGAGCCTGAATGGTATGTGGACCTGTGGCTGACGATCGTCTGGGTGGCTTACCTGATCGTCTTCGTAGGAACTCTGGTGCGCAGAACAGAGCCCCACATCTACGTGGCGAACTGGTTCTATCTTTCCTTCATCATAACCATCGCCATGTTGCATATCGTGAATAATCTGGCGGTTCCGGTTGCGTGGAATGGCTCGTTGTCTTTCTCCGCCTTTGCCGGGGTGCAGGATGCCCTGACCCAGTGGTGGTATGGACATAATGCCGTCGCGTTTTTCTTGACCGTGCCCTTCCTGGCGATGATGTATTACTTCGTGCCGAAGCAGGCCGAGCGGCCGGTTTACAGCTACCGACTGTCGATTATCCACTTCTGGTCGCTGATCTTTCTCTACATCTGGGCAGGGCCTCACCATCTGCATTACACGGCGCTTCCCGATTGGGCGCAGACGCTCGGCATGGTGTTCTCAGTCATTTTGTGGATGCCCAGCTGGGGCGGCATGATCAACGGTCTGATGACGCTTAACGGCGCTTGGGACAAGGTTCGCACCGATCCCATAATTCGCATGATGGTGATGGCGATGGCTTTTTACGGCATGGCGACCTTCGAGGGTCCCATGCTGAGCATCAAGGCGGTCAACTCCCTCTCGCACTATACCGACTGGACTGTTGGCCACGTGCATTCCGGCGCGCTTGGATGGAACGGTCTTATCAGTTTTGCAGCGGTCTATTTCCTCGTCCCGCGCTTGTGGAAACGCGAGCGGATGTATTCCTTGCGAATGATAAACTGGCACTTCTGGCTCGCAACGCTGGGGATTGTTTTTTACGCCTCCAGCATGTGGGTGGCTGGCATTACCCAAGGGCTGATGTGGCGCGAATACGGCCCCGATGGCTATCTCGTGAATAGCTTCGCCGAAACTGTCGCAGCGCTCCACGAACTCTATATCATACGCGCCGTCGGCGGCGTGATGTATCTCGGCGGAGCCGTCATCATGGGATACAACATCTGGATGACAATCGTCGGCCGGCTGCGCGAAGAAGTGCCAATGGGTGCCATGCCACATTATGATCCGGACAAGGATCGGCCGATTGCGCGCCCAATAACCCCCGAACCAGCCGAATAGGATAGCTCGTCATGAGTCTTGCCTCCAAGCACAAGAAGCTGGAAAAGAACGTCAACCTGCTTGCGATCGGATCCTTTATCGCGGTAGCCATCGGCGGCATCGTCGAGATTGCGCCACTATTCTGGATGGACAACACGATCGAGAAGGTCGAGGGCATGCGTCCTTACACGCCGCTCGAGCAGGCGGGCCGGAACATCTACGTGCGCGAAGGCTGCTATTCTTGCCACAGCCAGATGATCCGCCCGTTCCGCGACGAGGTCGAGCGCTATGGCCACTACAGTCTTGCCGCGGAAAGCATGTATGACCACCCGTTTCAATGGGGATCGAAGCGCACTGGACCCGATCTGGCACGTGTCGGGGGCCGCTATTCAGACGAATGGCACGTTCAGCACCTCAAAGACCCACAGAGCGTGGTGCCGGAAAGCGTTATGCCGTCATATTCTTTCTTGGCGAATACACCTCTTAACGCCGATGTCGCCGGCGATATGCTCGTCGCTCTGCGCCGTGTCGGCGTTCCCTATTCGGATCGAGACCTTCGACAGGCGAATCTGGATATGGCCTTGCAAGCAGATCCCGAGAGCGGCGGCGATGTAAAAGATTTGCAGCAACGCTACCCCAAAGCGCAGGTCCGCGATTTCGACGGCGATCCGAGCAGCCTGACTGAGATGGATGCGCTTGTCGCTTATTTGCAGATGCTCGGAACGCTTGTCGATCTCGACAGCGCGGCAGCTCAGGAGAAACTCGCAGAGGAAAAAGGTCGATGAGCCTCTACGATCATTTGCGGCATTTTGCGGACAGCTATGGCTTGGTCGCGCTGATGGTTCTGTTCTTCGGCCTTTGCTTGTGGGTGTTCAGGCCTGGTGCGAAACAACCCAGTCGGGAAGCGGCACACTCCATATTCGCAGAAGACGAGTTTGACGGACGCAACGATGGTCAATAAGCGCATTGACGGGCCGACCGGCACCGAGACCGTCGGACATGAATGGGATGGCATCGAGGAACTCGACACCCCGATGCCGCGGTGGTGGCTCTGGACACTTTACCTTACCATTGTGTGGGGCATCGTTTACGTCATCCTTTATCCCGCCTGGCCGCTTGTTGATAAGGCCACCGAAGGCGTGCTTGGCTGGAGCAGCCGGGGCGAACTTGCCAAAGAAATGAGCGTCGTTGATCAAGGGCGTGTAACGATGCGCGAGGAACTGTCGCGCATTCCAATCGAACGGCTGCCCGAAAATAGCAAAATGTTCACTCAAGCGGTCGCTGGCGGACGGTCTGCCTTTCAGGTTCATTGCTCGCAGTGCCATGGTTCGGGCGCAGCGGGTAGCCAGACACTTGGCTACCCTAATCTCAACGACGACGATTGGCTGTGGGGCGGCGATATCAAGGCAATCGAATATACTTTGACCAATGGTATACGGGCGCCCGGTGTGGAAAAAACCCGCGCCAGTATCATGCCACCGTTCGACGGCGTATTCGAGCCTGTTCAACTGGAAGCCGTGGTAAATCACGTGCTTTCGCTGAGTGGACGAGGGTCTCGCAACGCGCTGGGTGCGCAGACTTTCCAAGATAATTGCTCGGTCTGTCATGGAACGGTCGGCGAAGGAAATCGCGACCTAGGTGCTCCGCGTCTGAATGACGCAATATGGCTCTACGGCAGTTCGCATGAGCAGCTCCGCAACCAAATCCTGAAGCCTAAGATGGGGCGGATGCCACATTGGAGCGACCGTCTAGATCCGGTCACTATCAAGATGCTTTCTGCCTATGTTTGGTCGCTTGGGGGCGGCGAAGAATTTGTCGAGGTAGCTGCGGATCCCGCAGTTAAGGTCGATGCCGAACCGTGACCCCAGCCGCGCGTCGAGCGCACCTCCTCGTCGCGAAGGCGAGGACAGCGAACCGACAGTCGTGGTTGAGGGCGGTCTTGCCAAAACCAACGAGCCCGTATCCAGCGCGGTAGCCGAACCGGAGGCGGCCACGCGTCGCCACGAACCACACGAACCGCCGCGCCAGCACCTTCCGGCCAAGCTGTTCGAAAAACGCACAAAGGTTCACAACAAGCGGGTCGATGGTCCCTTCCGCCGATTTAAATGGTTCGTCATGTTTGTGACGCTGGCGATCTATTACGGCACCCCATGGATCCGGTGGGATCGCGGACCCTACGCTCCCGATCAAGCAGTGCTGATCGATCTGGCAAATCGACGGTTCTACATGTTCGGCATAGAAATCTGGCCGCACGAATTTTACTACGTCGCAGGCTTACTTATCATGGCCGCCCTCGGTCTTTTTCTGGTCACGAGTGCTGTGGGTCGAGCATGGTGCGGATATGCGTGCCCGCAGACCGTCTGGACGGATTTGTTCCAGCATGTGGATCGCTTCGTCGATGGCGATCGAAACGCCCGTATCAAGTTGGACGCCGCCCCCCTCGGACCGAAGAAGCTCGGGAAGCGCGCGTTCAAATATACGATTTATCTCATAATTGCGTTCTGGACCGGCGGCGCGTGGATCATGTATTTTGCCGACGCGCCCACACTTGTGCGCGACTTTTGGGCCGGTGAGGCGGCATCTGCGGCATACATCACGGTCGCGATCCTGACACTCACTACATTCACGCTTGGCGGCTTCATGCGGGAACAGGTCTGCATCTACATGTGTCCCTGGCCGCGGATCCAGACCGCCATGATGGACGAAAAGTCGCTTCTCGTAACTTATAAGGACTGGCGAGGCGAACCACGCGGCAGCGTCAAGAAGGCGAAGAGTGAGCCAGAAAAGTTCGGCGATTGCATTGACTGTCTGCAGTGCGTCGCCGTCTGTCCAACCGGCATTGATATTCGCGAAGGACCGCAAGTGGGCTGCATCACGTGTGCGCTCTGCATTGACGCGTGCGACAAGGTCATGGCAGAAATCGGAAGGCCGCGCGGTCTGATCGACTACGCAACCCTTGATGATTGTAAGAAAGAAGCGAACGGGGAAGCCACGCGGCCGCCCTGGAAAGCTTTGCTGCGACCCCGAACCGTCGCCTACTTTCTCATTTGGGGAAGCATCGGTTTTGCAATGCTTTTTGCCCTGGGCGTGCGCAGTCATGTGGGCTTGTCGGTCACACCCGACCGCAATCCGCCCTACATTCTGATGAGCGATGGATCGGTGCGTAATTCCTACACGCTCAAACTACGGAACATGGAGAGCCGACCGCGCGATATGGAGATTGCACTTCAAGGTCTTCCCGATGCGGTTATGTGGATCGACACCACGGGGCGTGATGGGGCCGCGCGCAAGCAGATTAAAACGGTGCCAGCAGATCAGGTTCTCGCAGTCCGCGCTTATGTCATAGCTCCACCTGGGACAGACACGGATGACTTCAGCTTCCGGCTGACATCGCGGGACGAACAGAAGGAAAGCGTTGAAACCAAAGCGCGCTTCGACACGCCGAAAGTTGGCGAATGAAAAACGAGTTCACTGGTAAACACATGGCCGTGATCATTGTATCCGGCTTCGGGATCATCATCTCGGTAAATCTTTTTATGGCCACGCTCGCGGTGCGAGGATTTGGCGGGGTGGTGGTTGAAAACTCCTATGTCGCGAGCCAGGAGTTCAACGGCTGGCTAGAGGCAGCGAAGCGCCAGAAGGCGCTTGGATGGAACGCTCAAATGTTGATGAGTGAAAACAACCATCTCTTAGTCAAAACTACCGGCATACCCGATGGCGTTACCATTAAAGCGATCGCCCGTCGGCCGCTCGGCAAACCAGACACCACTCCGCTGAGCTTCATCGAATCCACACCTGATAATTTCGTTTCGCTGAAACCTCTCGCTGCCGGTCGCTGGATCGTCAGGCTGACACTTTCGGCCCCCGATGGCCGCACCTGGGCGAGCGAAGAGCAAATGCCGTGACCACGCTTTCGCTTCCCGACGAAATCGATCACGTCGGCTTGACCGATAGTCGTTTTACGGTTCCCGGAATTCGCTGTGCCGGCTGCATCGCCAAGATCGAGCGAGGATTGCAAGAAGTCGATGGCGTAGATGCGGCGCGGGTAAATTTCTCGGCGAAGCGGGTCGCTGTCAGACACGATCGGTCTCTGGACGCGGAGACATTGGTTGCCGCACTCGGAAGACTTGGCTTCGAGGCCCAGCCCGCCGCGACCAATCCGCTCGGCCAAGACGACATTGAAAGCCGCACCCTACTGCGTGCGGTCGCCGTCGCAGGCTTTGGCATGATGAATATCATGTTGCTGTCTGTCAGCGTCTGGTCGGGGGCAGGAGGGGTCACTCGCGAATTGTTCCATTGGCTATCGGCGCTCATCGGGCTTCCGGTTGTCGCCTATGCTGGCCGCCCGTTCTTCAGCAGCGCCGTTATGGCGCTGCGACATCGCCGAACCAATATGGACGTGCCAATCTCCATCGGCGTCCTGCTTGCAACGGGACTTAGCGTCTACGAGACTGCAACCGGCGGTGAACATGCCTATTTCGACAGCGCAGTCATGCTGTTGTTTTTCTTGCTGGTTGGCCGCGCGCTTGACTCCACAATGCGAAACAAAACCCGGGCCGGGATCGGTTCACTGCTGTCGCGTATGGGCAAATCCGCACGCGTGGTTGCACAGGACGGATCTACAAAATCGGTAGCCGCCGAAGACTTAAGACCAGGCATGCTTATGCTCGTCGCAGCCGGCGAAGCACTTGCCGCCGACGGCGTTATCGAAGAGGGCAGGAGCTCGATCGACAACGCGATGCTGACGGGCGAAAGCATCCCGCAAGCCGTAGGGTTTGGCGACGCGGTGCACGCTGGCGCAATCAATATGGGCGATCCTATTCGTGTGCGCGTTACCGCAGCTTCGTCCGATACCGTCATAGCTGAAATCGCACGATTGATGGACGAGGCTGGACAGTCTCGCAGCTACTATGTTCGGATCGCAGACCGCGCTTCGCGGCTATATGCACCTGCAGTCCACACCCTGGCGCTGCTGGCATTTGGCGGATGGATGATCGCCGGCGTCGGATTGCACCAGTCACTGGTTATTGCGATCGCCGTGCTTATAATCACGTGTCCCTGCGCCATGGGGCTGGCAGTTCCAGCCGCACATGTGGTGGCATCGGGAGTCCTTGCGCGACGTGGGCTGCTCGTAAAGGACGGTAGCGCGCTTGAACGACTCGCCGAAGTGGATATCGCGCTTTTCGATAAAACGGGAACGCTGACGATCGGTGAGCCGGTCCCAGAGATTCGGCATCTCTCGCGCGAACGTAAATCGATTGCTCTCGCGCTGGCCCAGTCTAGCCGGCATCCGTTAAGCCGAGGTCTCGCCCGCGCCCTCGAGGCCGAAGGTGTAACGCCGGCGGTCGTCTGCTCGCTTTCCGAAACAGGCGGGACAGGAATTTGCGGGAGTTGGGGAGACACCCGTGTCGCACTGGAACGAACCGAAATTTTAGGCGGCGGGTTATCCTCCACTCTTCGGATCGGCAAAGACAGGGTTGATATACAATTTTTAGATCCAATGCGACCAGATGTGGTCGAGACCCTCCACGCGCTCAAGACTTGCGGTATCGACAGCCGCATCGTTTCCGGTGATCGGCAAATGTCCGTAAACGCATTGGCGCGCGAACTTGGTATTACCAGTGCGGCGGAGATGCGACCGGAAGCCAAATTGACGCTGCTCTACGCGTTAGGGAAAGAAGGTCATCGCCCGTTGATGGTCGGCGATGGGATCAACGACGGACCGGCCTTGGCCGCGGCGCACGCGTCTATTGCGCCCAGCAGTGCGAGCGATGTCAGTCAACAGGCGGCTGATGCCGTCTTCCTCGGCCGGGGGCTAATGCCAGTCGCACTCGCGGTCGAAGTCGCACGCCGGACGATGCGCATCGTCCGCCAGAACTTTGGTTTTGCTATTGCCTACAATGTGGTGGCTGTGCCTCTGGCTATCGCTGGATTGTTAACGCCGCTGATCGCGGCGATCGCAATGTCTCTTAGTTCACTTGTGGTCGTAGGCAATTCTCTTCGACTGGCACGAGACACGAAACACCAGCCAACGTGAATGTCTTGGCTTACCTGATCCCGGTCGCGCTCGCTTTTGGCGGTGCCGGTCTGGCAATGTTCTTTTGGGCCATGCGTAACGGCCAATTCGAAGATCTCGACGGAGCCGCCAACCGCATCCTGATTGACGACGAGGAGCCAAAAGAATGAACCTTTCCGGCTTGGCAGTCTTGACGTTGTTACCCGTCATGGTTGGTCCGTTACCGGCCCCCGTTCCCACCCTGCATGTGGTCATATGTTCCGATCTGGGGAACCGCACTATTGAGATACCGATCCCAGTCGACAAACCCCATCAACCGGAGCCCTGTTGGGCAAAAGCTTGTCACGCGTCGTGCAGCCGCAAACAAATTGCTCGAGAGCAATGAACGCGTCGTCATTCTTCACCAAAAGGTTCAGTCATTTCTGGAGCGTGGTCTATCATTCTTAAGCAACGACATTCTTTCGCTAACGCCGAATGGGCTGTCATATGTGCGCACCATTGCCATCATTTTGAGACTTATCGTCAGAATTCGTCCCGCAACTTCAGCTCGGTTGTCTGAGCTCAACCGCCGAAAGGAAAAAGCATGCCTCTCTGGTTTTTCCCGTTCCTCATTGGAATTCTAGCAACTTTTAGCCTGATAGCTGGGATTTGGCTGGTGCTGCACCTGCGAGACCTGGCCAGCCTTTTCTCGGATGATACCTCGAACGATATTGTTCGAGGCCCCGGCAAGCGGCGCGCGTCCCGCGCGCGCGTCTGGCTTGTCCTGCTTGTTTTTAACGCTGGCTGGATCGCTTCACTATTGATCTGGATCTTCGTTATCGAGGGTTATGCGAATGCGGTGACCGATGCAGCAGGATAATCCCGTGCAGCCTGACGGTTGGTGAGTTCGATATTGAGGAAATGCTACACGCTGAACGAACAGCTCCGCCTTAGCCGCGCCAAACATGGTCTAGGAGCGTGACCGAGACGGTAAAACTATAATCGAAGCCCGTGGCGGTAAAATCTGGGCCGATTTGCCCCTGCGGACGGCGGACGAGCAAGTTTCAATTTGCCGAGGATGGGCCAAGAGGAGTCAGATAATGGCGAGTGACCAGATCGTCTATGTGATCGACGACGATGACGGTGCGCGGAGGTCGCTCGAGTTTCTTCTCTGTTGTGCCGGGGTTGGCGCGAGAGGTTTCGCGTCGGCCGATGCATTTCTGAAAGACTCGCCGCCGCTTGAAGGCGCTTGCGTCGTGACCGACGTCCGGATGCCCGGCACGAGCGGAATCGAGCTGGCTGAAACGCTGAAAACTCGCGGTGCCGCTATCGCGGTAATCATGATCAGCGGTCATGCCGATGCTGCACTCGCGATCAAGGCCAAGAAGGCGGGGGTCACCGATTTTATCGAAAAGCCATTCGACAAGGAGATCATGCTGAGCGCTATACGCAGGGCGCTGACCTAGCAGGCCGGAAGCCAAAGCGCACGGGCCGATGACAGTCGATCCTTGACTGAATGGCTGCGCTTTGGCCTGCTGCCGATTTGGTGAACACCGAGATACGTTCATTCAGGCTTGCTCGGAGACCCTGCGCGCGCATGCATGTCGTGAGATGGTCTTCGTCCCTGTCGATGACTGGCCTACAAACCGAGCAGCTTCTTTTTCTGCGCGTCAAATTCGGAATCTGTCAGGACGCCGTCATCGCGGAGCTTCGCGAGCTTACCCAACTCGTCGGCTACCGACGGTGCAGTCACCACTTTAACCTCCGCCGGGCTCGTATCTGGCGCTGGCTTTGCAACGTCGGTCCAGTCAGGACGGAACGCCCGTGCGACAGTCACTTTCACGGGCTTACCATCGCGCATCAGTTCGACAACGTAAGTGGGTGTCTGTGCTGCCTTGGCGGTGGCGTCCAGATAATCGTCGTATTGCTTGAACTTCTTCCCGGCCACTGAGAACACGATATCGTTTGGCTTTATGCCGGCCGCTTCCGCAGGGCTTCCCGGATCAACCTCGGTAACTCTCAGCGCCGCATTTTTTCCGATCGGGTAATCTTCCGATTTGAATCCCATCATGACGTGGTTCGGGAATCGTGTGCCGACAGGGAATGTTCCACCGGCGGCGCTCATGAATGAAAAGATGCTGTTCTGAAATTCCGGTCCGGAGAAATCGGTGCGCTTCATCTGTCCGAAGGCCATCTGCAATTCCATCCATCCCGATGCCTGCACTCGGGACACACCGTTGATCTCTGCGACATTGAAACGGAAGAACCGACGCGGAGGAGTGGAGTAGCTGTTGCCCATGAGCATCTGCCCCAACACCGACTGCCCCATGTTCATGGGAGCCTCGCAGACAAGATCAGTCGGGTTTGACGATATGACCGTCCAACGGGCGTCGATGCATTTGTTTGAGAGCTTCCCTACAACCTCAGTGGCGTGATTAGGAAATAGCATCTCCGCCGCGCCGGTAGGCGTCACAGCCATGAATTCGTCTGCCAACGCCGGCGCCGACACATGCGTCAAAGCTACGACAAAAACTAGCCGCCCAAATCGCATTCTTCATTCCCCCAAAATTTCGCACTTACTTCCGCCTGTATATCTCAAATGACCTGCACCCGGAATTCTGGACCGTTTCGAGCTGGAAAATTCCAGTTATGATCGGAGGGCCAGAATACGGAGGGTTTGATGAAGAGATCGAAGTTTTCGGAGGCGCAGATTGCTTTCGTGCTCAAGCAGGCGGACGATGGGACGTCGGTCGGCGAGGTGTGTCGCAAGGCCGGGATCAGCGAGGCGACGTACTACAACTGGCGCAAGAAATACGCCGGGTTGATGCCGTCGGAGATGAAGCGTCTGCGGCAGCTCGAGGACGAGAACGCCAAGCTCAAACGTCTGGTGGCGGATCTCAGTCTGGACAAGGCGATGTTGCAGGATGTCGTCTCGCGAAAGCTCTGAGGCCTGATCGGCGACGCGAGCTGGTCGATAATGTCCGCAGTACATGGCAGGTCAGCATCCGCAGGGCCTGCAGCGTGCTCCGGGCGGAACGATCCAGCTACCATTATGTTGGCAAAGGTACCGATCAGGCCGACCTCAAGCAACGGATCAAGGAGATCGCGGAGACGCGGGTACGGTACGGCTATCGCCGTATCCATGTCCTACTGCAACGCGAAGGCTGGGCGATCAACGGCAAGCGGGTTTACCGGCTTTACAGGGAGATGGGTCTGCAACTGCGCAAGAAGGCGCCGAAGCGACGGGTAAAGGCAAAGCTGAGGGAAGGCCGCTGTGCGGCCTCCCGCGTCAATGATGTATGGGCCATGGACTTCGTCCATGACCAGTTGGCGACCGGTCCGAAGCTGCGTGTTCTGACGGTCGTGGACACGTTCAGCCGCTACTCGCCGGCGGTGGTTCCGCGGTTCCGCTTCCGCGCTCCGGATGTGGTGGAAGTGCTGGAACGGGTCTGTGCCGAGGTCGGCTATCCAGCCTCGATCCGGGTTGATCAGGGCAGCGAGTTTATATCCCGCGAGCTGGATCTGTGGGCCTACATGAAAGGAGTGACGCTCGACTTCTCGCGGCCTGGCAAGCCAACGGACAATGCGTTTATCGAGTCCTTCAACGGCAAGTTCCGAGCGGAATGCCTGAACCAGCATTGGTTCATGAGCCTGGATGACGCGGTCCGAAAATGCGAGGCTTGGCGTAGAGACTACAACGAAGTACGACCCCACAGCGCGATCGGCAACAAACCGCCGATATCGCTCATGTTGGCATCAGCGGCACATGGCCCGCCCTGATGCACGCACGCTGGCAGGCCGCCAGCCAAGTGGTCCAGCATCGGGGTGCAGGTCACTTCGTGTCGGACTCTACTCAAAATCGGTCACATTTCAGGGGAGCACGTCATAATGGCTGAAACAATGCTGTCAGTCATAGCGGATCTGAAAAATGCCACGAACCTGAACGGTTCCGCGCTGGGTTAGCGTTGCGCCATTTTAGAAGGCTATCGCAAAACGGTAGTGCTCATCTTCGCTGGTTATGGTGCACCACCTCCAGGCCTCGACGATCGCCACCTTCGCGGCCGCTCCCGCGCGCCAGGGACTACGCGCGCGAACGGCCGCTCTTGGGGGCTAAGCGCGTCAGGGTTGCTGGCCGGGGAACAGCAGCAACCAGTCGGCCTCAGCCTGGACCCGGGCAAAATAACTCCAGCTGTCGACGTTGATCGACCGCTGGAGCCAAGGTTTCGCCTTTTCGGCCTCGCCCATCAGGATGTAATAATTGGCGAGGCTGTAGGCGGTCGATGCGGCGACGCCGTCGGCGGTGGCGAAAGCGCGGCCGGTGTCTTCGGCGCTGAAGAAAGATTTGGGTGACCGATGGCCCTTGAACAGCTGGAGGCCGTCGAAATAGGTGTCCGGGCTGCCGTCGGGTTGCACCTCGAACAGGGTGAGGTCGTAATCGTCGAGCACCTTCTGCGCCGCGCGCAGATTGCCGCCGCGCGCGAGCGACAGATATTCCCAATAGCTGTTCGCGGTGCGCGCTTCGACATCATGGTTGAACGCGGCCGATTCGCTCGATTTGGCGAACCATTTGGCGGCGTTATCGAAATCATGCTTGGCGAAATAGGCCTGGCCGAGGTGGTAATAGAGATAATATTGCACGACGTCGGGGGTGCCGGGGAAATAGTCGGGGCCGGGCTTTTCGCGTTCGAGCGGCTGACCTTCGTAAATCTTCGCGGCCTTCAGGCCGACCTCGACCGACTTGTCGAACTGGCGCAGCGAGAAATGGCGGTGCGCGAGGTGGCGCATCAGCTTGCCCGAATTGGGAAAGCGTTTGAGCGCGGTTTCATAGACCGCGGCCGATTCCCTGACATAGCCCTGATAGAACAGGATGCGCCCGTACCAGGTCGCAGTGTCGACGGTCATGTTGCTTTCGAACGCCGCCTTGGCGTCTTTCGCGGCGCGTTCGAGCGTGGCGACCGCGGCGACGCCGACGTTGCGGTCGGGGTTGGTCACCATCGGCTGGCCGAGCAGCGAGGTGCCCTGGAAGCTGCCTTCCTGCGCGGCTGCGAGCGACGGGGTCGCGAGCATCAGCAGGCTTGCCGACGCCAATAGTTTCAGGGTGCGGGGGATCATATTCACTCTCCTAGGATCTTGTTTCTTGTGCGTAATTTCACGGATCAATGTCGAGGTCGAACTTCACGCCCTGTGCCAGCGGCAGCGACGCCGAGTAATTCACCGTCGCGGTGGCGCGGCGCATGTAATTTTTCCAGCTGTCGGACCCCGACACACGCCCGCCGCCGGTGACCTTTTCACCGCCGAAGGCGCCGCCGATTTCGGCGCCGCTGGTGCCGATGTTGACGTTGACGATGCCGCAGTCGCTGCCCTGCGCCGACTGGAAACGTTCGGCCTCGCGGACGTCGTTGGTGAAGATGCTCGACGACAGGCCTTGCGACACGCCGTTCTGCAGCGCGATCGCTTCGTCGAGGGTGCCATAGCCCATCACATAGAGGATCGGCGCAAAAGTTTCTTCGCACACGATCGCGCTTTGCTGCGGCATTTCGACGATTGCCGGGCGGACATAATAGCCGTCGGCGGCGCCCGTGAGATCGAGGCGCTCGCCGCCGTGTACGGTGCCGCCCTCGCGCCGCGCCTGTTCCAGTGCGCGCTGCATGCCGTCAAAGGCGATCTGGTCGATCAGCGGCCCGACATGTGTGGCATCGTCAAGCGGCGATCCGATCCGCAGGGTGGCGAAAGTTGCGGTCAGGCGCTGGACAAAGGCGTCGCGGATGCTGTGGTGAACGATCAGGCGGCGCAGCGAGGTGCAACGCTGGCCGCAGGTGCCCGTCGCTGCGAACACCGCGCCGCGCAGCGCGAGGTCAAGGTCGGCGCTGGGCGCGATGATCGCGGCGTTGTTGCCGCCGAGTTCGAGGACCGATCGGCCGAACCGCCCGGCGACGCGCACCGCGACATCCTGTCCCATCCGCACGCTGCCCGTCGCGCTGACGATCGCGACGTCGGGGTGATCGGCGATCGCGGTGCCGCAGCGCGCGTCGCCGATCGCGACTTGCACCAAATGATTGGGCGCCAGATCATAATCGTCCGCGGCTTTCGCCAGCAGCCCTGCAAAGGCGAGCGCGGTGAGCGGGGTTTTCTCCGACGGTTTCCAGATCGCGCTGTCGCCGCAGACCAGTGCCACCGTCGTCCCCCACGCCCACACCGCAGCGGGGAAATTGAACGCCGAGATCAGGCCGAGCACGCCCATCGGGTGCCAATATTCGGTCAGGCGATGTTCGGGCCGTTCGGACGCGATGGTCAGCCCGAACAGCTGGCGCGACAGGCCAACGGCATATTCGCAGATGTCGATGACTTCCTGCACTTCGCCGCGCGCTTCGGTCAGGATCTTGCCATTCTCGATCGACAGCAGCAGCGACAGCGCCTCCTTATGCTCGCGCACCTGTGCGCCATAGCGGCGGACCAGTTCGCCGCGATGCGGGGCCGGAACGAGCTTCCAGGCGGCAAAGGCGGTGCGGGCGTTCGCAACCATGGCATCGACGTCGCCGGGGGTATCCATGCGCAGCGCGGCGAGCTGCGATCCGTCGATCGGTGAAAAGACCGTAAGATCGGACCCGAGGCGATCGTCGAAAGAGAGTCCCAGCTGATCAAAGGTCGCTGCGACCTGTGTCGCTAGTGGGGAGGCGGAGAGCGCGGTCGACGGGATTTTCGCAATATTTTCGGGAGCGTTCATATGTCTTTTCTGCCAGTTCTTCGGTTGTTTGTTGCGTTTATTGTGGGTCAGTCGGCGGGTCGGGCGATGATCCGACCGTCCTTGATGACGACGGCGACTTTCTCCAGCACGGTGACGTCGCGATACGGATCGCCCGCGACTGCGATCATGTCGGCATATTTGCCGGGCGCGATCGTGCCGAGATGGTCCGACTGGCCGAGCAGTGCCGCGGCATCGACGGTGGCCGATCGCAGCGCCGCCATCGCGGTCATCGGCCCCTGTTCGACCATCTTGCGAAACTGCCGCGCGTTTTCGCCATGCGGCGACACCCCGGCGTCTGTGCCAAAGGCGATATTCACCTTGTAGCGCACCGCAAGGCGGATATTGTCGCCCGATACCTTGCGCGCTTCGGCCATCTTCGCCTGCACCGCGGGGGTAAGGCGCGCGGTGTCGGAGGTGCCGTGCGAATCGAGCAGGCCGAGCGTCGGCACCAGCCAGGTGCCGCGCGCCGCCATCATCTTTGCGGTGTCGGCGTCGAGATAGGTGCCATGCTCGATTGAATCGACCCCGGCGCGGACCGATGCGGTGACGCCCTGTCCGCCGTGCGCGTGGGCGGCGACCTTGAGGCCCAGGCTGTGCGCGGTGGTGACGATTGCGTTCAGTTCCTCGTCGCTCAAATGCTGGCCCAGGCCGCGCGCCTGCTGCGACATGATGCCGCCGGTCGCGGTGATCTTGATCAGGTCGGCACCATATTTCGCGGCCTCGCGCACGCGCAGCGCGCATTCGACCGCGCCGGTGCATGCGCCGGTATAGTCATAGGGAAACAGCGCCTCGGTGGTCTTGCGGTTGAGCCCCGACATGTCGCCATGGCCGCCGACGATCGAGAGCGAGGTGCCCGACAGAAAGATGCGCGGGCCGGTGATCGTCCCGTCGTTGATCGCATCGCGCAGCGCGTGGATGGCGTAGCCGTCCGACCCGACATCGCGAACCGTCGTGAAACCCGCCTCCAACGTCTTTTTCGCATTGGAAAAGGAAAACAGCGCGACGTCTTCGGGCGTATCGATCGCCGCCGACCAGTTGCGCGTCGCGGGCGAAAAGCTGAAATGGACGTGGGTGTCGATCAGGCCGGGCAACAGGGTCAGGTCTTTGAGGTCGATCACCGGCGCATCGCCAACATCGACATGGCCCGGCAGAAGCTGAGCAATTTTGTCCTTGCGAACGACGATCGTCGTCGGGCCGAGCGCGCGCTCACCGGGAACCGCGATCACCGCGCCGGCATGAATAACAAGGTCTTGCACAGGCGCCGCTGGCTGCGCCGCGGCGGGGCTGGATAGCATCAGGGCAAGCGCCGAAACCCCCAAGGCACCTAGGCGGCGCGGCGACCGATCGCGGGTGGACGGGTTGGCGATGTCGATCACGTAAAGGTTCTCCGGCGATCGGGCCAGTGCGATCAGCCGCAGCCCTTGAGCCACCACATAGGAATATTTTGCTGGCTAGGCAATAAAATTTATGATAGGAAAATTATCAAGAATAAGACGAGGCTCGGAAATTTGCGGTTTTCAGGGTCAATAATGGGTTACCAAGGAGGGAAATAATGTCGAAGTTCGTTTCACGTCTGCTGTTGTCGTCGGCGCTCGCATTCGCGATCACGCCGGTTGCCCAGGCGCAGACGCCGCCGCCCGAAGCCGACGGCGCCGACACCGATGAGGGCGGCAGCGACATCGTTGTCATCGGGACGCGCCGCAAGGACCGCTCGATCACCGACAGCTCGGTCGCCATTGACGTCATTTCGCCGGAAAGCATCACCGCGACCGGCTATTCGGACGTGAACGACGCGCTGCGCACGCTGGTGCCCGCGTTCAATGCGCAGCGCCTGCAGGGCAATGACGGTTCGTCGTTCGTGCGCCCGGTCACGCTGCGCGGCTCGCCCGCCGACCACGTCCTGCTGCTGATGAACGGCAAGCGCCGTCACCGCGCCTCGATCGTCCAGATCGGTACCGGCCACGCCTCGACCTCTGGCTCGCAGGGCCAGGATTTTAACGTCATTCCTCCGATTGCGCTGTCGAGCGTTGAAGTGCTGCGCGACGGTGCATCGGCCCAATATGGTTCGGACGCGATCGCGGGCGTGATCAACATGGAGCTGAAAAAGGCGCGCAGCGGCGGCTCGATCATGGCGCAGGTCGGCGAATATTATCAGTCGGGCGGCCGCACCTATGACATCCAGGGTCATATCGCGGTGCCGGTTGGCGATAACGCCTATTTCAACCTGGCGGCCCAATATACCGACCAGGCCAAGGCTTATGCGCGCAAAGCCAGCCATGCGGGCGCCGTCGCGCTGCGCGCGGCGGGTGTTCCGGGGGTTCCGGAACATCCCGAAGGCAATCTTGATCCGCGCTACATGGCGTTTAAGTCGGTCTGGAATGCGGGCATTGAGCTCAGCGACGCGCTGGAGCTTTATACCTTCGGCAATTACATGACCGGCAAAAGCTCGGTGACTTTCGGTCTGCGTCAGCCGTTTGCTGCGGGCGGGCTGAGCGGTCATGGCACGTATGCCAATTCGGCCTTTGACCTTAGCCCGGCGCACCCACAGCAGTTCAACCTGGCCAGCGTCTATCCGGGTGGCTTCACGCCGGAATTTGGCGGCCATCTCGAAGATTTCAGCGCCCTCGTCGGCCTGCGCGATCAGGACGGCCCGCTGACCTGGGATCTGTCGGCGCGCTATGGCACCAACACCGTTGATTACACCATCAGCGGTACGATCAATGCGTCGATGGGGGTAAATTCGCCGACGTCGTTCAAGCCGGGGTCGCTGACCCAGCGCGAGATCCAGTTTGACGGAGAAATCTCCTATGAACTGAACGACCAGATCCTGTTGTTTGCGGGCGCCAGTCATCGCAAGGAAACCTACGTAATCGGCGAGGGTGACCTCGCCAGTTACCTGACCGGACCGCTGCAGGATCTTCCCGCCGGATCGAACGGCTTTCAGGGCTTTTCGCCGGAATTTGCCGGCAGCTTCGATTCGAACAGCTATGCGGTGTTTGCCGAGGTCGATGCCGACATTACTCCCTGGTGGAACCTGTCGGTTGCCGGACGTTACGAAGATTACGACCAGTTCGGCACGAACTTCAGCTATAAGGCCGCAACCCGGTTCGAGCTGAGCGATGCTTTTGCCTTGCGCGGTTCGGTCAGCACCGGTTTCCGTGCCCCGGCGGCGGGGCAGGTGTTCGGCACCAGCCTGACCTCGCAGCTCGACGGCATCGGCGGTTTCATCCTCGACGCCGTGCTGGTACCGGGCTCGCCCGCGGCGCAGGTGTTCGGTTCGGCCGCGTTGACGCCCGAAACCTCGTTCAACATGTCGGCGGGTGTGGTGTTCACGGGTCTCGACGGTTTCCTGACCACGCTCGATTTCTATCAGATCGAAGTCGACGATCGCCTGTTGCTGACGCCGTCGCGCAATACGACCGCAGCTGAGCGGGCCGCGCTGGCCGCGATCAACTTCCCGAACGGCGCGGACATCGAACAGGTGCGCTATTTCCAGAATGAAATGGACACGCGGGTGCGCGGGTTCGATCTGGTCAGCACCTATCGCCACAGTTGGTCGGACAATGCCTCGACCGACTTCAGCCTGGCAGTGAACTATAATGAACAGCATCTGCGCGGGGCGCCGCCTCCGGGTTTCAGCCCGGCAATCGTCACCGAATTCGAACGCGGCACGCCGCGCTGGCGCGGGAACTTCTCGGCAACAACCAAGGTCGGCGATTTTGCGCTGATGGGCCGCGCGATCCATTATGGCGCCTGGCGCCGTCTGGATGGAGCGACCTTCCTGCCGCGCAAGGCCGTGACGTTGTTCGACGCCGAAATTTCCTACACCGGTATCCAAGACGTGGAACTGAGCGTCGGCGCGCGTAACCTCTTCAACATCTTCCCGCCGGGCCGCGGCCCTGCCCGCGCGCGCGCTGGCCTGATCTACGACAACCACAGCGTGTTCGGTGTGGCCGGCGGCTTCTATTATCTGAACGCCAAATATAAGTTCTGATCCGCGCACTCCGCGAGACACGGACGGTTTCCGGTGGGCAAACGCGGCGCTGACATGGGCGAAATGTCAGCGCCGTAGCCTATCGGAAATTTGTGCATTATAGGATTGTGACGCGGACGGGGCTGCCTGGTTTGACTTGCCATCCCGAATCCGTCGATCTTGCACTGTTTGGCCAAGGTAAGGACCGCCGATATATGCCCCCCAGAACAGCAGATGAGCCGGAAATTCTGGGCGCCGTTCGTCAATCGAAGCGGCCCCGAACCGAAGGTTTCCATCTGGGGCGGCGCCTGCACCAGCTGCGCCGCGAGCGCGGGATGACGCTGGAAGATGCGGGGCGGTTGACCTCGCTCGCCGCATCGACGCTGTCGAAGATCGAAAATGACCAGATGTCGCCGACCTTTGACGTCGTGCAGAAACTGGCGCTGGGGTTCGACATCGACATTACCGAGCTGTTTGCCAGCAACACCGGACAGGACGCCGCGGGGCGGCGCAGCATCACGCTGGCCGGAGCAGGGCGCCCGATGGAAACGCCGGTCTATAATCACCGGCTGATTGCCGTCGAGCTGAAGCACAAGAAGATCCTGCCGTTCGTGACGACGATCAAGGCGCGCAGCCTGGAGGATTTCAAAACCTGGTCGCAGCACAGCGGCGAGGAATTCCTCTATGTGCTCGAAGGCGAGATCTGTTTTCAGACCGAGCATTATGAGCCCGCGATCCTGGGGGTTGGCGACAGCGTCTATATCGACAGCAGCATGCAGCATGCCGCCTATTCGACGAGCGAGCAGGACGCGGTCGTGCTGTGGGTCAACACTGGCTGATCGCACCGATCTGCGCGGCGGGATCGCGTTTTCCGCATCGCTTGCAATAAATTTCTTATCGGCTATAAATTTCCAATAGAAAATATTGGGAGTCGATGCGATGGATAGACGGCAATTTGTGCTTTCGGGGGCGGCACTGTCAGCCGCCGTGGCAATGGCACCCGCTTTGGCGGCGAAGCAGACCGCGCGCCCGCTGACCTTTGACGCGATGGGCGAAGTCCGCTTCGAATATGATGCGGTGCTGGTTGGCCAGATGCGTGATAGCGGGCTCGACGCGATCACGGTGACATTATGCGATCCCAAGACCTACGAAGCCCATGCCTATGAGGACGCGATCCAGGCGGTGCTCGACCATGACGCACATATCGCCGCCAATCCCGCGCTGTTCCTGAAAGCGACGCGCACGAGCGACATCGATGTCGCGCGCCGGAACGGCCAGATCGCCATCTATTATCTGTTCCAGAACACGACCCAGTTCGGGCGCGACCTCGACAATATCGACCTCTTCTACAAGCTGGGCGTCCGTTCGTCGCAGATCACCTATAACGACCAGAATTGGGCGGGCGCCGGGTGCAAGGAATTGGGCGCCAATGGCTTGACCCATTTCGGCCGCGAGGTCGTGGCACGAATGAACAAGGTCGGGATGCTGATCGACCTGTCACATGCGAATATGCAGACGATGTCCCACACGATCAACGCGTCGGCCGATCCGGTGATCATCTCACACACTGCCTGCATGGCGATGCACAAGAATGTCCGCAACACCACCGACGACAATCTGCGGCTGCTGGCGCAGAAGGGCGGGGTGGTCGGCATTTGCCAGATGCGGCCGTTCCTGACGACGAAGCGCCAGGGCGCGCTTGCGGACTATTTCCGTCATATCGACCATGCGGTGAAGGTCGCTGGCGCCGACCATGTCGCGATCGGCAGCGACCGCGACCATCGTGTTGTCGAAATGACCGATGCCTATATCGCCGAGCTGAAGCGCGAAGAGGGTGCCAATTTCAACGCCGACGACTGGCCGCTGTTCATCGACGAACTCAACGGCCCGCGCCGAATGGAAGTGGTGTGGGACGGGGTGCGCAAGCTCGGCTATGCATCGAGTGACGTCGAAAAGATCATGGGGACCAACGTGCGCCGCATCTATCAGGATGTGGTCGGATGACTGCGCGATTGATGGGCGGCGCAGGGATAGTGCTGGCGCTCCTGCTCGCGGCGGCTCCGGCATCGGTGGCGGCGCAGCCTGCCGCTACGAGCGCGGGCCAATGCACGACCAGCCTCATCGGCACCCCGCTGACGCTGCCGAAATTTTCGGAGGCGACGCAAAAGCGGCTCGATCAGGATATCGAGATCGCCCGCGCCGCGCTGCGCATCGCGCCCGACCGCGAGGATTCGCACATCTGGCTGGGACGGCGCCTCGACTATGCCGGACGGATCTGCGATGCGGTCGACGCGTTCTCCGACGGGCTGAAGACCTTTCCGAACAGCTATAAGCTCTACCGCTTTCGCGCCCGCGACCTGACCCGCGCGCGCCAGTTCGATGCGGCGCTGGCCGATTACAGCAAAGCGCTGGAGTTGATGGGCGACACTCCCGACAGCTTCGAACCCGACGGGCTGCCCAATCCGATCGGGCTCACGATCAGCACCTATCGCGGCAACATCGTCTATTATTACGCCCAGACCAGCTTCGCGACCGGCGACTATCAGTCCGTCGTCGACGGGATGGCGAAGTCGCTGGCGCTGGCGGCCGACTTTGCGCGCGACGATATGCGCGTGCCGACCGCCTATTGGACCTATATCGCCTATCGCAAGATGGGCGAACACGCCAAGGCGCGCGCCGCGATCGACGCGATCGAACCGGGGCTGAAACTGATCGAGAACGACATCTATTATCAGGCGGTCCAGATCATGCAGGGGCGGCTGAAGCCCGCCGACGTCGGCGCGACCAAAGACAGCACGATCAAGTTCGCGATCGCGATGGAGCGCCGCTTTGCGAGCGACGAAGCGGGCGCGAAGGCGCTGCTGGCCGAGATCATTGCCGAAAATGCGCAGGGTCATTGGCCGTCGGAAGCCGAGTTGGCTGCGCCGGACCGATTGCCGAGGCGATAGAGGACCCTGCCACGCCAATCAGCTAGACCCTGTCGGCCGGATGCCGCATCACGTTAGCGGGAGATCCGACGTGACCTATGCCACCGCCGCCCTCGACCTGCCGCTAGGCGACGAGCAGCAAATGCTGCGCGACAGCGTGCAGCGTTACCTTGCCGACAATGTGCGACCGGGCTGGCGTGATCTGGTCGAATCGCTCGGGCTGGCGGGGGTCGCAGTTCCCGAAGCGCACGGCGGTTTTGGCGGCGGCGCGATCGACATTGCGGTGGTCATGGCCGAGCTGGGACCGGCGCTGGCAGGGGCCGACTGGCTGTCGCATACCGCGGCGACGATGCTGCTCGCGCGGGTGGTGCCCGATCATGCGGCGCTGCCCGGCCTCGCAACCGGCGATCAGCGCGTGGCGATGATCTGCTCGGCATCGACTGCGACAATGCCGATCGTCGAGGCAGGCGGGACGGTGCGCGGCACCGCGGCGCTGGTCGCAGGCGGCGCCGAGGCCGACCTGTTCGTGCTTGCCGATAAGGATGCCGTGCTGCTTTTCGCGGCAGATCGCGACAAGGTCGAGCAACGCCACCGCGTCATGCACGACGGCAGCGTGACCGCCGATCTGAGCTTGACGTTGAAGGCGGGCGAAGGGAACGTGGTAGCGACGGGCGCCGAAGCGCGCGCGCTGGCCGAATGGGTCAATGATGTGATCCTCGTCGGCCGCTGGGCTGAGGCGGTCGGGCTGATCCGCCGCATGATCGCCGCCAGCACCGACTATCTCGGTCAGCGCCAGCAGTTCGGCCGCGCTATCGTTACCTTCCAGGCGCTCCGCCATCGCGCCGCCGATATGCAGCTGGCCGCGATGAAGGCCGCGGCGCTGACCGAAGCGGCGATATTGGCGGTCGATCAGGATCGCGCCGACCGCACCGCCACGGTGAGCGCCGCCTGCGTCGAGGTTGCCGACGCGATTCGTATCGTCGGCGAGGGCGCAGTCCAGATCCACGGCGCGATGGGATTGACCGAGGAGCTCAGCCTCGGCGGCCATTTCAAGCGCGCACTGGCGATTGCCGCGGCGTTGGGGCCGCGCGCCGAGCATCTGGCGCGGTTTGCCGAAGTGGCAGCTTAACCCAGCATCAGCCGCGCGATCAGGTCGCGCTGGATCTCGTTCGATCCCGCATAAATGCTCGCCGCGCGGTCATTGAGGTAGCGTGGCACCGCAACCGCCAGCTCGGCGGGCGCCTGCCCAGCGGCGTCGGCCCAGGCCGCATGGCCAGCGATGTCGCACGCCAGCGTGTCGATCCTTTGCGCGCTTTCGGTGCCGAGGATCTTGAGCGCCGAGGCGTAGAGCGCGGCGCTGCCGCCGACTCCGCGCATCGCCTTGAGCTCAAGCGCCTGCAACGCCTGCAAACCGATCGCCTCGCGGTCGAGCTGCGCGCGCAGCACCGGATCGGCGATCGGTTGCGCACGCAACCGGGCAAGGCGTGCCATCAGACCGGGCGCATATTTGCCGCCGCGCTCAAAGGTCAGCAGATGCTTGGCGACCGACCGGCCTTCATTTTCGCCGCCCAGCCGGTTCGCCTGCGGGACACGCACTTCATCGAAAAAGACTTGGTTGAATTCATGATCGCCCGCCAGGGTGCGGATCGGTTCGACGGTGATCCCCGGGATTGACATGTCGAGCAGCAGGAAACTGATCCCTGCCTGCGGCTTGCCTTCACTCGAGGTGCGGACGAGCGCGAACATGCGGTTCGCGAAATGCGCGTGGGTGGTCCAGATTTTCGACCCGTTCAGCACATAGTCGTTGCCGTCAGGGACCGCGCGCAATTGCAGTGCAGCAAGGTCGGACCCCGCGCCCGGCTCCGAAAACCCCTGGCACCAATAATCCTCGCCTGACAGGATGCGCGGCAGATAATGGGCGCGCTGCTCGGCGCTGCCATAATGCATGATCACCGGGGCGACCATTTTCAGCCCCATCGGCGCAAGGTTCGGTGCCCCGGCGCGCGCGGATTCGGCGGCGAAGATATAGCGTTCGATCTCGCTCCAACCCGGGCCGCCGAACTCGGCGGGCCAGTCGGGTGCGGCCCAGCCGCGCGCGTGCAAAATGGACTGCCAGGGCAGCGAGACAGCGGGGTCCATGAACACGCTGGTCGCGCGACTGGCGGCGCGGCGCAAGTCGTCGGGCAGCGCGGTGGCAAGAATGGCGCGAACCTCGTCGCGAAAGGCCATCAGGGCGGGATCGGTCAGAATGTCCATGACCTCGCCTTGTACGCCGCGCGATCAGCAGGCCAAGCTGGCACCTGCATCAGGCCGCCCGCGCGCCGACGAAGCCGAGCCCTGCGGCGATCTGGATCGATTGCGCCCGCCCGGTCGCGCCCAGCTTGGCCGCGGCGTTGCGCAGGTGAAAGCGCACCGTCGATACCGACAGCGTCAGGATGATGCCGATCTCGCCATCGGTCTTGCCCGCCGCGGCCCAGCGCAGACATTGCACCTCGCGCCGAGTCAGCGTCTGCGGCACCGTGGCATTGCGCGGCCGCCCGCGCGCTTCGTTGTGCGTCGCGACCAGCTTGAGCGCGAGATTGTGGAGATCACCGGCATGGCGGTCAAACAGCGCCGCAACCCCGACGGGTTCGCGCGAGCACCAGAAGACCGCGCCGACCAGCCCGCGCGGCAGATGCACCGGCGCGATGATGGCCTCACCGAAATTCGAGGTATTCTTGGCCTGCTCGCAATCGACCGCGTCTAGCAATTGCGTCGCGCGCCACGACCGCAACTCGCCGTCGCTATAATAAAAGGGCTCCGCGGTCAGCCGCGCCGCGGTCAGAAAAGCGATGTGCAGCGCCAGCTTGCGGTCGCGCCAATAGGCATGGTCGGGATCGATCCAGCGAAAGCTGGTCTCGGCATAAGGCCGTCCATGCGCGTCGCTCATCGGTTCGGGGTCGCCAAGATCGGCTTGCGCCGCGATGAAGGGCAGCCCGATTGCGTCGCCCGCCGCCTGCACCGCGGCAATCAGCGCGGGCATCGCAGCCCAGCTTTGCGACGTGGGGCCGGTCAAACATCCCTCCGACATGATCGGCCGGGAACGCATCCGGCGCGATCATGCTGGCACAGCCGAGTGCCGCGCGACAAGCGTTAAACCCGCAGCAGCAATCGAACTTACCGCAGGCTGGGGAGGTCCAGTCCCCTCTCACGCGCACAGTCGATCGCGATGTCGTATCCCGCGTCGGCGTGGCGCATGACGCCGGTGCCGGGGTCGTTCCATAGCACGCGCTCCAGCCGCTTGGCCGCTTCGGGGGTGCCGTCGGCGACGATTACCATGCCGCTGTGCTGCGAGTAGCCCATGCCGACGCCGCCGCCGTGGTGGAGCGATACCCAGGTTGCGCCGCTGGCGGTGTTGAGCAAGGCGTTGAGCAGTGGCCAGTCCGACACCGCATCCGACCCGTCGCGCATGGCTTCGGTTTCGCGGTTGGGCGAGGCGACCGAGCCCGAGTCGAGATGATCGCGGCCGATGACGATCGGGGCTTTGAGCTCGCCCGATGCCACCATCTCGTTGAAGGCGAGGCCAAGCCGGTGGCGGTCGCCGAGTCCGACCCAGCAGATGCGCGCGGGAAGCCCCTGAAACTGGATCTTCTCGCGCGCGAGGTCGAGCCAGTTGTGAAGGTGCTTATTGTCAGGGAGCAGCTCCTTCACCTTGGCGTCGGTCTTGTAGATATCCTCGGGATCGCCTGACAGCGCCACCCAGCGGAAGGGGCCGATGCCGCGGCAGAACAATGGCCGGACATAGGCGGGGACGAAGCCCGGGAAGTCGAAGGCGTTCTCGACGCCTTCGTCCTTCGCCACCTGACGGATGTTGTTGCCATAATCGGTCGTCGGAACGCCTGCGGCCTGCATGTCGAGCATCGCCTGGACATGCACCGCCATCGACGCCTTTGCGGCTTTGGCGACCGCGGCGGGATCGCTCTCGCGCTTCGCAAACCACGCGTCGAGAGTCCAGCCCGCGGGGAGGTAGCCGTTGACTGGGTCGTGCGCCGAGGTCTGGTCGGTAAGCAGGTCGGGGCGGATGCCGCGGCGGACCATTTCGGGCAGGATGTCGGCGGCGTTGCCGAGCAGGCCGACCGAAACAGGTTTGCCCTCGGTGTGGCTGGCTTCGATCATCGCCAGCGCCTCGTCGATGCTCGCCGCCTGCTTGTCGAGATAGCCGGTGCGCAGGCGCATCTCGATGCGGCTCGGCTGGCATTCGATCGCGAGGCACGACGCGCCCGCCATCACCGCCGCGAGCGGCTGCGCGCCGCCCATGCCGCCGAGCCCCGCCGTCAGCAACCAGCGGCCCGAAAGGTCGCCGCCATAATGCTGGCGTCCCATCTCGACGAAGGTTTCGTACGTGCCCTGAACGATGCCCTGGCTGCCGATATAGATCCAGCTGCCCGCGGTCATCTGACCGTACATCATCAAGCCTTTGCGATCGAGCTCGTGGAAATGCTCCCAATTCGCCCATTCGGGGACGAGGTTGGAATTGGCGAGCAGCACGCGCGGCGCGTCGCTATGGGTGCGGAATACGCCCACCGGCTTGCCCGACTGGATGAGCAAAGTCTCGTCGCCCTCGAGCCGCTTCAGCGTCTCGACGATCCGGTCATAGCTTTCCCAGTCGCGCGCGGCGCGGCCGATGCCGCCATAGACGACCAGCTCGTGCGGCGCCTCGGCGACGTCGGGATGGAGGTTGTTCATCAGCATCCGCATCGGCGCTTCGGTGAGCCAGCTCTTTGCCGTGATGTCGGGGCCGGTCGCCGGTCGGATCACGCGGCTATTGTCGAGGCGTGTCATGGTCGTCCTTTCGCAAAATCGAGGGTCGCGGCGATCACTTGCTCCAGCACGGGCCGGATCGCGGGATTGGGGTCGAGAGGGGAGGGCCAGTTAGTGTGGGTGATCGTATCGGGTTCGGCCATGTAACCGCGCTGCGCGAGTTCCATCTGGACCGCGTGGATGCCATTGTCGGGGCGGCCGTAGTGGCGCGTCGTCCAGCCGCCCTTGAAGCGGCCGTTGACGACATGACTGCCACCGCTCGCCGCACAGATGTTGGCGACGATGGTTTCAAGCTCGGGAGCTGAGGTGGCGCCACCGTTGGTGCCGATGTTGAATTGGGCCAGCTCGCCGTCGAACAGGCGCGGAACACGGCTCCGGATCGAGTGCGCGTCGTAAAGGACGACCTTGCCATGGGTCGCCCGCAAGCGGTCGAGTTCCTCGGTCAGCGCGTCGTGATAGGGCCGGTGATACAAGCGCAGCCGCTGAATGATCTCGGCCTCGTCGGGCAGATCGAAACGGTAAAGCGGCGCGCCATCGAAGGTCGTCGTCGGGCACAGTTCGGTCGTCGCCTGCCCCGGATAGAGCGACGCGCCCGAGGGATCGCGGTTCATGTCGATGACGCTGCGCGAAATCTCGGTCGCGACCAGTGTTGCACCAAGATCGGCCGCGAAGGCGTATAGCTCGGCGATCCACCAGTCGGTGTCGATCTGCGCCTGCCAAGGCGAGACGAACTGCGCGTCAAGTCCCGCGAGATCGGTGCCGCCATGCGGAAAGGCGATGACCAGCGGCGCGTCGCCGCGATGGACGCGCAGCCAGTCCATTAGCTCAGGCCCGGCAGGTCGACGGGAACCGCCGCAACCAGGCTGCCCGAACGGATCAGCGCGGTCGCGGTCTCCATGTCGGGGTGGAAATGGCGGTCGTCTTCGAGCGTCGGCACTGCGGCGCGCAGATGCTTGTGCGCCGCCTCCAGCGCGTCGCTCGACGTCAGCGGCGCGTGGAAGTCGATGCCCTGGCACGCGGCGAGATATTCGATGCCGATCACCGCGCTGACATTGTCGGCCATCTCGAGCAGGCGGCGGGCGCCGTGCGCGGCCATCGACACATGATCCTCCTGATTGGCGCTGGTCGGGATCGAATCAACGCTGGCAGGATAGGCGCGCTGCTTGTTTTCGCTGACCAGCGCCGCAGCGGTGACCTGCGCGATCATGAAGCCCGAGTTGAGGCCGGGGCGCGGGGTGAGGAAGGCGGGGAGGCCCGACAAGGCCGGATCGACGAGCATGGCGATGCGGCGCTCGGCAATCGAACCAATCTCGCAAATCGCCATTGCGATCATGTCGGCGGCAAAGGCGACAGGTTCGGCGTGGAAATTGCCCCCCGACAAAGCCTCATCGGTGTCGGCAAAGATCAGCGGATTGTCCGAGACGCCATTCGCCTCGACGCCGAGTGTCGTCGCAGCCTGACGCAGCAGGTCGAGCACCGCGCCCATCACCTGCGGCTGGCAGCGCAGGCAATAGGGATCCTGCACGCGCGGATCGTCGACAGCGTGCGAAGCGCGAATCGCCGATCCCGCCATCATGTCGCGCAACGCGTCGCCGACCGCGCGCTGACCAGCATGACCGCGCAGCGCGTGGATGCGCGGGTCGAACGGCGCGTCGGAACCCTTGGCGGCTTCGGTCGACAGCGCGCCGGTGATCAGCGCCGACTGGAACACGGTTTCAGCGCGGAACAGGCCCGCGAGCGCATTGGCCGCCGAAAATTGCGTGCCGTTGAGCAGCGCGAGGCCTTCCTTCGGCCCGAGTTCGACCGGCGTGAGGCCCGCCAGCGCGAGCGCTTCGGCGGCGGGTAGGGTCTGACCGCCGACCTCGATCGCGCCGACCCCGATCATCGCCGCGGCCATGTGCGACAGCGGCGCAAGGTCGCCGCTCGCGCCGACCGAACCCTGCGACGGAACGACAGGGGTGAGTCCCTTCGCCAGCATCGTCTCGAGCATCGCCACCGTTTCGCGCCGCACCCCCGATGCGCCGACGCCGAAGCTCGCGAGCTTGAGCGCCATCATCAGACGGACAACGGGGACGGGCGAGGGCGCGCCGGTCCCCGCGGCGTGGCTGAGCACGATGTTGCGCTGGAGCGTCGCCAGATCATCGCTCGCGATCCGCACGCTCGCCAGCTTTCCGAACCCGGTGTTGATGCCATAGACCGGGTCGCCCTTGGCCACGATGCGCGCCACGGCAGCGGCGCTGGCATCGATGGCGTTCCACGCTTCGGCGTTCAGCGTCGCGCTCGCACCTTCATAGATGGCGCGCCAGTCGGTGAGCGTCATCGCGCCGGGGTTGATGATCATTGTCCGTCCTTGATACGTTGGTGCAGCGGGTTGAAGCCGATGCGGTAAACCAGCTCGGCGGGGTCGGTGACGTCCCAGATCGCGAGGTCGCACGCCTTGCCGGCTTCGAGCGTGCCGATCTCGGCGCAGAGCCCCAGCGCGGCAGCGGCGTTCACCGTCACCCCGCGCAGCGCTTCGACCACCGTCAGCCCGAACATGGTTGCCCCCATGTTGAGCATGAGCAGCAGCGAGGTCGTCGGCGAAGTGCCGGGGTTGTTGTCGGTCGCCAGCGCGATCCGCACCCCGTGGCGGCGCATCGCCGCGATCGGCGGCAGCTGGGTCTCGCGCATGAAATAATAGGCGCCGGGCAGCAGCACCGCGACCGTCCCCGCTGCCGCCATTGTAGCGACATCGCCGTCGGTCGCATATTCCAGATGGTCGGCCGACAGCGCGCCGTGGCGCGCCGCGAGCGCGCTGCCGCTCAGCGCCGACAATTGTTCGGCGTGCAGCTTGACCGCCAGCCCATGCGCCTGCGCCGCTTCGATCACGCGCTCGCATTGTGCAGGCGAAAAGCCGATGCCTTCGCAAAAGGCATCGGCCGCGGTCGCGAGCGCCGCCGCCGCAGGGATCATTTCATTGCAGACGAGGTCGATATAGCCGTCGCCGTTGTCCCGATACTCGGGGGGCAGCGCGTGCGCACCGAGGAAGGTCGGCGCAACGCGGATCCGGCGTCGTTCGCCGAGCGCGCGGGCGGCACGCAGCATCTTAAGCTCGTTTTCAGTGTCGAGGCCGTAGCCCGACTTGATCTCGATCGTTGTCACCCCCTCGGCGATCAGCGCATCGAGGCGGGGGAGGGCCGTGTCGACCAGTTCGGCCTCGCTCGCGGCGCGGGTCGCGCGCATCGTTGACACGATGCCGCCACCTGCGCGGGCAATATCCTCATAGCTCGCGCCTTCGAGCCGCATCGCCCATTCATTGGCGCGGTTGCCGCCGTGAACCAGATGGGTGTGGCAGTCGATCAGCCCGGGGGTGATCAACCGGCCGCCGCAATCGGTGGTTTTCGCGGCCTTCGTCGGCGCACCATCAGCCGGACCGGCATAGACAATCCGCCCGTTCGCGGACGTGATGACGCCATCGTCGATCAGTCCCAGCCCGTCATCGGTCATCGTCGCGAGTCGCGCGTTGGTCCAGCTATGCTCCATCTGGACAACATCTCGCGAATGCGTCATTATGTCTAGACATAATATGAGGGCTCAAGATGATCGCTTGTTGGTTTCAGCGCGCATGGATCGACAATCAGTGGCAGCACGATGTACGCCTGACGGTCACGGAAGGGCGGATTTCCGCGCTTGAAACCGGTGTCGGCGCCGCCCCCGGCGATGAGCGCCACGCCGCAGCGCTGCCCGGCCTGTGCAATGTCCATAGCCACGGTTTTCAGCGCGGGATGGCGGGACTGTCGGAACGCCGCAGCCGCCACGACGACAATTTCTGGAGCTGGCGCGAGATCATGTACCGCTTCCTCGACCGGCTGACCCCCGACGATGTCGCCGCGATCACCGCGCAGGCCTATGCCGAAATGCTCGAGGGCGGTTTCACCCGCGTCGGCGAGTTTCACTATCTCCACCATGATCCGGCGGGCAGGACCTACGCCGATCCCGCCGAAATGGCAGGCGCAATCGTTGACGCCAGCTCGGCAACGGGCATCGGCCTGACCTTGCTGCCGGTCTTCTATGCCCACGGCAATTTCGGCGGCGCGTCGCCAAGCCCCGGACAGCGGCGCTTTCTCAGCGACATCGACGGCTTTGCAGCGCTACTCGACAGCGCGCGGACCAAACTCGTCGGCGATGCCAATATCGGCATCGCGCCGCACTCGCTACGCGCCGTCGCGCCCGACCAGCTGACGGCGCTGCTCGCGATGTCGCCGATCGGCCCGGTCCATATCCACGCCGCCGAACAGGAAAAGGAAGTCGCCGACTGCATCGCATGGAGCGGCGCGCGGCCGGTCGCATGGCTGCTCGATAACGCCGCCCTCGATGCGCGCTGGTGCCTGATCCACTCGACGCACCTGGATGCGGATGAAGCGGCGCGCCTCGCCGCCAGCGGCGCGGTTGCCGGGCTCTGCCCGATTACCGAGGCGAACCTCGGCGACGGCATCTTCCCGGCGATCGATTATCTGGCGGCGGGCGGCCGCTTCGGGATCGGCACCGACAGCAATATCCTGATCGACGCCGCGGGCGAGCTGCGCGCGCTCGAATATTCGCAGCGGTTGGCGCATCGCGCCCGCGCGCTGCTCGCCGGAACCGAATCGCCCTTCGTCGGCGCCAATCTTTACGCCCGTGCGCTCGCCGGCGGCGGGCAGGCGCTGGGAGTCGAGCCGGGCCTTGCGGTCGGCCAGCCCGCCGACATCGTCTCGCTCGACCTCGACCACCCGAGCTTTGCGGGAACCGACGACGCGACGCTGCTCGACCGCTGGATTTTTGCGGGCAGGGCAGGGACAATCGACTGCGTCTGGCGCGCCGGGGTCAAGCGCGTCGCAGGCGGGCGCCATGTCGATCGCAGCGCCATCGCTGCCGCCTATCGCAAAAGTGTCGAGCGGATCGTCGCGTGATGCGCGCGGCGCCGAACCCGGCGCGCCGGATCCGCGAGGATATCGAGGGCCGCATCCACTCGGGCGAGTGGAAACCGGGAACACGGATCCCGATCGAACAGGAGCTCGCGGCGCGCTACGGCTGCGCCCGCGCGACGGTCAGCAAGGCGCTGGGCGAGCTCGTCGCCGCAGGACTGGTCGAACGGCGGCGCAAGGCGGGATCATTCGTTGCACATCCGCCGGTGCATTCGGCGGTGATGACCGTTCCCGATCTGGCCGAGCTGATCGCGGCGCGCGGCGAAACCTATCGCTGGGAAGCGCGCGCGATCGTCCGCCGCAAAAATGCCGGTGAAGCCGACACGCTCCAGATCGACGGAATCCACTTTGCCGCCGACGAACCCTTCGCGCTCGAACGCCGCACCATCGAACTCGCCGAAGTCCCTGCGGCGGCGGAGGCGAATTTTGCCGTCGAGGCGCCGGGAACATGGCTGCTCGCGCATATTCCCTGGACCTCGGCGCGCCATGTC
Organism: Sphingopyxis bauzanensis; assembly: GCF_002205675.1. Classification (GTDB taxonomy): domain Bacteria; phylum Pseudomonadota; class Alphaproteobacteria; order Sphingomonadales; family Sphingomonadaceae; genus Sphingopyxis; species Sphingopyxis bauzanensis. Next base: position 837,801 of record NZ_NISK01000003.1, read on the forward strand.
GTGCGCGCCGTCGCCGCCACCCGAACCGAAGCGAAAGCGCTGGCGACGGGCAGCGGCGCCGCCTGCCTCCAGCTCGAACGCGACACCTGGCGCGGCGACCGGCCGGTCACGCATGTCCGTCAGCTTTTCCGCGGCGATCGTTTCGATCTGGTAGCCGAGTTTCAGGCCGGGATGCCCCGGCGCGAAGGCGATTGAATTCTGCGCGGTATCTTTGGACATTTGCCCACTGTCCTGCCGAGCGGTGCATAAGCCATTTGCTTATGCTGTATTGCGATATTAATACGGTAGCTGAGCATGACCTGGTTCCGTAAATCCAAAACTGGCGATCCCGCGCCCGCCGCGCCGCCGCTTTCCATGCCCGGCGCGCCCGTTTTCGACGTGCCGCCCCCGGTTGTACCGGAAAGCCGCCGTCGCAAATGGCTACGCCGGATCTCACGCGGCTTTGCCATTTTCTGTATCCTGTTTATCCTGCTCGTCGGCTGGCTGGCGCTGACCGCGCCGTTGTCGAAATCGCTCGAACCGATTGTGCCGCCGCAGATCACCTTGCTCGCCTCCGACGGCACCCCGATCGCGCGATCGGGGGCGATCGTCGATGCGCCGGTGAAGGCGAGCGCGCTGCCGAGGCATGTCACCGGCGCCTTCCTTGCGATCGAGGACCGGCGTTTCTACACCCATATGGGCGTCGATCCGCGCAGCATCGCGCGCGCGGTCTGGAGCAATGTCAGCGGCGGGCGGACGCAGGGCGGCAGCACGATCACCCAGCAACTGGCGAAATTCACCTTCCTGACGCCCAAACGCACGTTGGGGCGCAAGGCGCGCGAGGCGCTGATCGCTTTCTGGCTCGAAGCCTGGCTGACCAAGGACGAGATTCTCGAACGCTATCTCTCGAACGCCTATTTCGGCGACAACACCTACGGCCTGCGCGCGGCGTCGCTGCATTATTTCTATCGACAGCCCGAAAAACTGACCCCCGCGCAGGCGGCGATGCTTGCGGGACTGGTGCAGGCACCGTCGCGGCTGGCGCCGACCAAGAATCCCGATCTGGCAGCCAAGCGGATGAAGCTGGTCGTCAACGCGATGGCCGATGAGGGTTATATTACCGCCGCGCAGGCGAAGGCGATCCGCACCCCGCGCATCGATGTACGCGCGCGCAATACGCTGCCGACCGGTACCTATTTTGCCGACTGGGCGCTGCCCGAGGCGCGCAAACTCAGCGACGTCGGCTATTCGCGCCAGACGATCAAGACGACGCTCGACGCGCGGTTGCAGGCGGCGGCGCGGCGCGTGACGAGCCGCGCCGGGGTCGGCCAGGCGCAGCTCGCGCTGGTCGCGATGCGCCCGAATGGCGAGGTCGTCGCGATGATCGGCGGGCGCGATTATGCCGCATCGCCGTTCAACCGCGCGACGCAGGCGCGGCGCCAGCCGGGATCGACCTTCAAACTCTTCGTCTATCTCGCCGCGCTGCGCGCCGGGTGGGAACCCGATGATGTCATCGACAACCAGCCGATCGAAACCGGGTCATACCGTCCCAAAAATTCGGGCGGCGCCTATTCGAAAACGATCACGCTGGAGGACGCCTTCGCGACGTCGAGCAATGTCGCGGCGGTGCGGCTGCTGCGCGAAGTCGGCGACGACAAGGTGATCGACATGGCGCGCGACCTGGGGGTCACCGCGCCAATGACCAAGGGCGACCCCAGCCTTGCCCTCGGCACCTCGAGCATGACCTTGCTAGAACTGACCGCGGCCTATGCCGCGGTGGCAGCGAACAGCTATCCCGTCGTCCCGCATGCGTTCGAAGGCGAGGAAAAGGGCTGGTTCGAAAATCTGATCTCGGGACCCAGCCGCTTCGGGTCGGGCGTCCATGACGACATCGAACAGATGCTGCGCGCCGCGGTCAATCGCGGCACCGGCCGCGCGGCGCGGCTGCCGCAGGCGAATTTCGGCAAGACCGGGACCAGCCAGGACAATCGCGACGCGCTGTTTGTCGGCTATGCCAATGGGCTGGTGGTCGGGGTGTGGATCGGCAACGACGATAATTCACCGCTGCGCGGCATTTCGGGTGGCGGATTGCCGGCGCGGATCTGGCGCGATTTCATGACCCAGGCTTCCGGCCAGAAAGCGCCGCCGCCGCGTCCGGCCGACCCGCGCGGGCCGGTCGAACCACAGGACATTCCCGACATCGGTGCGATCCCAATCGGCGACAACAGCAGCGTAGGGATTGAGGGCGGCAATGCGGTGATCTCGACCGAAATCAACGGCAGCCGGATCGATTTGCGGGTGCCGATCGCGAACGAGCGGCCGCCCCCCGAGCCCGTTCCCGCGCCGCCGTGAGGGATGGGCGGGTTCAGGAATGAGCTGCGCTCCCGCGAAGGCGGGAGCCCATCACTGGCCAGCGGCAGTTTGAACCGTCTGGCGATGGATCCCCGCCTTCGCGGGGAAACAGGAATCTTCTTGAGCCTCGAATAAACGCACTCAGTCCGCCAACAGCTCAAACCCACCCGTGGCCATCGTCTGTCCGTTGACGATCAGATCAATGCTGTGCCGCCCCGGATGATGCCGCCGTGTGCTGAAATCGCGGATCGTCTGGTTGATGCGCAGTGCGACGGCCTCGCCCCCGCTCCCGCCCCCGGGGAGGTCGAACGTCTTCCACTTGAACACCTTCGCCGCAGTCTTGCCGCCCGCCCGCGCATAATGGACGCGATAATCGACCACCAAAGGCTGATTTTCCGCTGAATCCGAAACGATTTCGACGCTAATCGCAATCCGCTCGCCCAGCCGCACTACCGATGGCTCGACCGCAAATTTGCGCACCGTCACCGCTGCGCCATGGCCGACGCCGAGCAGCGCCAGCGCGCGCGGCTCGCCCTGCTTGATCAGGGTGCGGAGTGCGTGGCGGATGATCCACGCGGTGTGCGGATCATCGTTCGGCCAGTCCGCCAGTCGATCGAGCAGCCAGTCGGGGCGGTCCTTGGCAATGTCGTTGAGATGATTGGCGACCGATTTGCGCACATAGAGGCTGGAATCGGCCTTTAACGTCTCAAGAATATGCGCCGCGCGGGTCGGATCGGCCTTCAACGCGGGAACCCGCGCCGCCCACGGCAACCGCGGGCGACCGCCTTCGCTCGCCAACCTGCGGACATGCTCGTCATCGCTGCCGGTCCAGCGCGCCATCGCTGCCAGCGCGCGATCGGCATCCTGCGCCAGAAAGGGCCGGATCGCGAATTCGGCGGTGCCAAAGCGCGTCAGTTTGGCGAGCGCGTCCATCGACCGGTCGAAATCGTCCAGCCCGTAGCGCGCCACATATTCGGTCACCGCTACCGCCTGAAATCCGTGCGTCAGCCGCGGCGCCATTTCGCGGATGACGCCCAGCGCCGCTGCAAAATCGGCGGGCAGCGCGGGGCGTAGCGCGTCCGCAATATGGCGCACCCGCTCCATGATCGACAGCGCGTCGAGGCCGTCGGTGGCGACGCTCAGGAATGCCGATCGATCGAAGCGCGGCGAAGCAGCCACGCCCGCGTCGGCGATCGTCGTCATCGCTTGCGGACCCAATATGTCCTTCAGCAGGGCAGGGGCGTTGTCCGAAATCGCCTCGTCCTTCAGCGTCGCTCGACCAGCCCGCCGCCGAGCGCGACGTACAGCGTCACCAGATTGTCGACCTGCGCGCGGCGCGTTTCGATCAGCGTCTGTTCGGCGGCGAACAGATTGCGTTCGGCGTCGAGCACTTCGAGATAGGTGGATACCCCCTCGCGATACCGCTTGCGCGCGAGGTCGGCGATCTGCCGCTGCGCCAGTGTCCCGCGCTCCTGCGCCTCAACCTGCTCGGCGAGATAGCGGCGCCCGGCGAGTGCATCGGCAACTTCGCGGAACGCCCCTTGGACGGTGCGCTCATAGGTCGCAACCGCGATATTTTCGCGCGCCTCGGCGACGGTCAAATTGCCCTTGTTGCGGCCGAAATCGAAGATCGGCAGGCTGATCGACGGACCAAAGCTCCAGCCGAAACCGTCATTGCTGAACAGATTGTCGAGCGAGCCCGAGGCGAAGCCGAGGTTACCCGTCAGCGAGATCGACGGGAAGAAGGCCGCGCGGGCCGCACCGATATTCGCCCGCGCGGCGCGCAGCTGTTCCTCGGCGGCGAGGATGTCGGGGCGTGCGACGAGCAGGTCCGACGGCAACCCCGCGGTCAGCACCGGCGACTGTCCCTGCGCGACGAGCGGCAGCGGTGCGGGTAGGGGGCCGGCAACCGGTCCGCCGGTGAGCACGGCGAGGAAATTATCGGCCTGCGCCTTGCCGAGATTCAGGCTAGCGAGCTGCGTCTCGGCCTGCGTCAGCAAGGTTTCCGACTGGCGGTAATCGAGCGCCGAGGTCACCCCCGCGTCGAGCCGCCGCTTGGCGATCCGCAGCCCTTCCTTGCGACTGGTCACCGTCGCTTCGGCGAGCGCGATCTGTTCCTCGGCGCCGCGCGAGGCGAAATAGGTCGACGCGATGTCACGCACCAGCGCCAGGCGGAACGCGCGCTCGGCCTGCTCGGTGGCCAGATACTGGCTGCGCGCCGCTTCAGACAGATTCTTGACCCGCCCCCAGAAATCGAGCTCGAACGACGTCACCCCGACCCCGACCGAATAGCGGCTGGTGGTGTCGGTCCCGGCGCCGGTCAGCGACGGCCCGCGGGTGCGGGCGGCATCGGCGCTGCCACCGACCGTCGGCAGACGGTCGGCGTCCTGGATGCGGTAAAGTCCGCGCGCTTCCTCGATCTGCGCGAGCGCCACCGCAAGATCGCGGTTGCGCTCGATCGCCTGCGCGATCAGCACTTCAAGCTGAGGGTCGGCGAAGAAGTCCTGCCAGGCAACATCGGTTGCGCGCTGGCCCAGCGTCACATCGCCGACAAACGCCTGCGGATAATCGGGCGCAGTGGGCAGCGCCGGGCGCTCGTGCGGCGGCGCCATATTGGCGCAGCCGGCAAGCGTCGTTGCCGCGAGCAGCGCGATCCACTTACGCATGTCCGGGCTCCTCATGATGGCCTTTTTCGGTCGGGGCAGGGGGCCGTGTGCGGCTGATCCACTTGCGCACCGACAGATAGAAGAGCGGGATGAAGAAGATGCCGAGCAAGGTTGCCGCGATCATCCCGCCCATCACGCCCGACCCGACCGCAATCCGGCTCGCCGCGCCCGCGCCGCTGGCGATGACGAGCGGCACCATGCCCAGGATGAACGCCAGGCTGGTCATGATGATCGGGCGCAGACGCAGCTTCACCGCCTCCATCACCGCATCGAGCGTCGATTTGCCCTCGGCCTCCTGCTCGATCGCGAACTCGACGATCAGGATCGCATTCTTCGCCGACAGGCCGATGATCGTGATCAGCCCGACGTTGAAATAGATGTCGGCGGACAGGCCGCGGAACATCGAAAACAGCACTGCGCCCAGCACGCCCAGCGGCACCACCAGCAGCACCGACACCGGCACCGCCCAGCTTTCGTACAGCGCCGCAAGCAGCAGGAACACGACCACCAGCGACAGCCCGAGCAGCAGCCCGATCTGCCCCGCCGACTGTTTCTCCTCATAGGAGATGCCGGTCCATTCGAACGCGAACCCGCTCGGCAGCGTCTCGGCCAGCCGCTCCATTTCGGCCATCGCCTCGCCGGTCGATTGCCCCGGCGCGGGTTCGCCCGAGATCGTCATCGCCGGATAGCCGTTATAGCGTTGCAACTGCGGCGCCTCGGCCGACCATGCGGCTTTGCTGAACGATCCGAACGGCACCATGCCGCCATTGGCGCTCCGCACGCGCAGGTCGAGCACGTCCTGCGGCGTCATCCGGCTCGCGGCGTCGGCCTGCAGCAGGACACGCAGGACACGGCCTTCGCGGGTAAAGTCATTGGCGTAGGCGCTGCCAAAGCTGATCGCCAGCGTTGCATTGACGTCGCCGATCGACAGCCCCAGCGCGCGCGCCTGAATCCGGTCGATATCGACCTTCAGCACCGGCGCATCCTCCTGCCCCTCGGGGCGGACGTTGGCGAGCAGCTTGCTTTGCATCGCGCCGCCCAGCATCTGGTTGCGCGCGGCGACCAGCGCCTCGCGCCCATTGGCGCCGCGGTCCTGCAACTTGAAGGTAAAGCCGCTCGACGTGCCGAGTTCGGGGATCGACGGCGGGCTCAGCGAGAAGGCAAACGCCTCCTTGATCCCCATCAACGTTCCCATCGCCTTGCCCGCGATCGCGTCGGCGCTGTCGCCATCGCCGGTGCGCTCGTCCCAGGGTTTCAGCGGCGTGAACATGATCGCGTTCGCCTGGCCCTGCCCGAAAAAGCTGAAGCCGTTGACCAGCACGATATTCGCGACCTGCGGTTGTTCGGCGAAGAAGGCCTTCACCTGCTTCGTTGCTTCGGCGGTGCGCTGCGACGTCGCGCCCGGCGGCGCCTGGACGATGGTGATCAGATAGCCCTGATCTTCCTGCGGCAGGAACGATCCGGGCAGACGGGTGAACAGCAGGCCGGTCACCAGCACCATCGCGGCAAAGACGCCCAGCCAGCGCAGCGGCGACGCCAGCATCTTGCCGACCCCGCCCTGATAGCGATCGGTGGTGCGCCCGAACCAGCCGTTGAAGCGGGCAAAGAAGCGATCGAAAAAGGCGCCGATCTTGCCCTTGCGTGCCGTGTCGTCGTGCGGCTTGAGCAGCGTCGCGCACAGCGCCGGGGTCAGCGTCAGCGCGAGCAGCGCCGAAAATGCGATCGAGATCGCCAGCGTCATCGAGAATTGGCGATAGATGCCGCCGGTCGACCCGGGGAAAAATGCCATCGGAATGAACACCGCGATCAGCACGAGCGTGATGCCGATGATCGCGCTGGTGATCTGCCCCATCGCCTTCACCGTCGCGTCATAGGGCGACAGATGCTCCTCGTTCATGATCCGCTCGACATTTTCGATCACGACGATCGCATCGTCGACGAGGATGCCGATCGCCAGCACCATGCCGAACAGCGTCAGCACATTGATCGAAAAACCGAACATCCACAGGCCCAGGCACGCGCCCGCCAGCGCGATCGGCACGACCACGGTCGGGATCACCGTCGCACGCCAGTTCTGCAGGAACAGGAACATCACGAGAAAGACGAGTACCATCGCCTCGACCAGCGTGATCACCACCTCTTCGATCGACAGCTGGATAAAGGGCGTCGTGTCATACGGGATCGACCAGGTGATGTCGGGCGGAAAACCCCTTTCCAGCGCGGCCATCTGGCTGCGCACACCCTCGGCGGTCGCGAGCGCGTTGGCGCCGGGGGTCAGCTGGACCGCGAGGCCCGCCATCGGCTTGCCGTTGAGCTCCGACGAGAAGAGATAGCTCGCGGACCCCAGTTCGACGCGCCCGACATCGGCCAGCGTCACCGCCGACCCATCGGGATTGGCGCGCAGGATGATGCTTTCGAACTGCTCGGGCTTGGTAAAGCGGCCCTGCGTCGTGATCACCGCATTGAGCTGCGCGCCCTTGGCGATCGGCTGGTCCCCCAGCTGGCCGCCCGGGGTCTGGCTGTTCTGCTCCTGCACCGCGCCGAGTGCCTCAGCGGCGGACAAATTGTACGACGCCAGCTTTTGCGGATCGAGCCAGATGCGCATTGCATATTCGGGCGCGAACGCCTGCACATTGCCGACGCCATTCACCCGGCGGAGCTCGTCGAGCACGCGCGTGTTGGCGAAGTTGTTGACCTCCATCGGGTCGGTGTTGCCGCTCTTCGACGTGATCGCGACGATCAGCAGAAAGCCCGAATTGGCTTCGGTCACCGAGATGCCCTGCCGCCGGACGTCTTCGGGCAGCCGCTGTTCGACACGGCGCAGCCGGTTCTGCACCTCCATCTGGGCGTTGTCGATGTCGGTCCCGGCCTCGAAGGTCAGGTTGATCGACGCGGTGCCGTTCGATTCGCTGGTCGAGGCCATGTAGAGGAATCCCTCGACCCCGTTCAGTTCCTGCTCGATGACCTGGGTGACATTCTGTTCGAGCGTCTTGGCGTCGGCGCCCGGATAGGTGACGCCGATGGTCAGCGATGGCGGCGCGACCGACGGATATTGCTCTACTGGCAGGCTGCGCAGTGCGATGATGCCCGCGAGCAGGATGCCGATGGCGATGACCCACGAAAAAATGGGCCGGTCGATGAAGAAGCGGGGGGTCATGTCAGATCAGCGCTTTGCCGCGGGCGTCGACGCCGTGCCCTTGGGCGGCGCAATCCGCACCGGCTGGCCGGGCTGGACCTTTTGCAATCCGTCGACGATCACCCGGTCGCCGGGGCGCAGTCCGTCGAGGATCGCCCATTGTCCGGCGACCATCGAGCCCAGCTTTACGGGCCGCGGGGTCGCGATATTTTTGGCGTCGAGCACCATCACGCTGGCGGCGTCGGCGGTCAGTCGGACGGCGCGCTGCGGGATCAGCATACCGTCGGCGCGGTTCCCGGCAAAGATGCGGGCGCGGACGAACTGGCCGGGCAGCAGCGCAGAAGCCGGGTTGGGGAATTCGGCACGCAGCGCCGCGGTTCCCGTCGCCTCGTCGATCGACAGGTCGAGGAAGTCGAGGTGGCCGACGACCGGAAAGGCGCTGCCATCCTCCAGGATGAGCTGCACTTCGACGCGTTCAAGCTGCGGCGAGCTCACCTTGCCCGACCCCATGTCGCGGCGCGTTGCCAGCAGGTCCGAACTCGACTGGCCGAAATTGACATAGACGCGGTCGATCTGCTCGATCGTCGTCAGCAGCGTGCCCTGTGCGGCGCTGACCAGCGCGCCTTCGGTGACCTCGGCGCGGCGGGCGCGGCCCGAAATCGGCGCGGTGACCGACGCATAGCCCAGGTTCAGGCGCGCCGATTCCAGATTGGCCTGCGCCGCCTGCACATCGGCCTCGGCGGTGCGCTGCGCCGCAACCGCGGCGTCATATTCCTGCTTGCCGATCGCCTGATCGGCGAGCAGCGGCTGATAGCGTGCGACAACCTGCCGCGCGTTCGCCGCGGTTGCCTGCGCGCGGGCCAGCTGTGCGCGCGCCGCATTTGAGGTTGCGTTCAACTGGCGCGGGTCGATGCGGAACAGCGAGGTTCCGGCGCGGACAAAGCTGCCCTCGTTGAACAGTCGCCGTTCGACGATGCCATCGACGCGGGCGCGGACTTCGGAGGTGCGAAACGCCTGCACACGGCCCGGCAGCTCGATGACGTTAGGCACGGCTTGCGACCGGACGGTGACGATCGTGACCTCGGGCGGCGGCGGGGCGGGGGGCGTTTCGGACGCGCAGGCGGTGAGCAACAAGGCCAACGCGGCAACGCTGACGCTGGCAAAGGAACGAGCGCGACTCATAAGAACCCCTGGATAATGCTGTATTATGAAACGTAGAGGGCGCAGAAACGCCTTGCACAAATCGCCATGTAATTTAGATTACAGAAAAGCACAAGGGAGAGAATCACGGATGGTACAGTCCGACTTGCTGGAATGCCCGATGGAGCCGCCAACGCTGCGCGAACGCCGCCGCGATGCGATCCTCGACGCCGCCGAAGCGCTGTTTCTCGAACAGGGCTATGAACGCACCAGCCTCGCCGAAATCGTCAAACAGTCGGGCGGATCGCTCGCCACACTTTATGATCTGTTCGGCAACAAACAGGGACTGCTCCACGCGATTGCCTCGCGTTGGGGCAATGAAGCCCGATGCCAGCCGGCCGAATGCATGGCAGTTGCGGATCTGTCGAACGTCGAATTGCTCAGGGGCTATGCGCATCGGCAATGCGACCGGATGCAATCGCCGCGCGCCATCGCCTTGATGCGGATGCTGATTTCGGAAAGCTTGCGCGATCGCGATTTCGCGCTGCAAATCTATCGCGATCTCCACGTCCCGGCGATTGAGGAGCTGTCGGCGCTGTTTGCCGAATGGGCCGCGGCCGGTCAGGCCGAAATCGACGATCCCCAAGCAGCGGCGAAACTGCTGCTCAGCATCGTCATCGGCGATTCGATGCTCCACACGCTCGCGGGGCTCGAGGATGAATGGCTCGACAACGACCAGCTCGACTGGCGCCTCCAGCCGTTCCTGTCGCATTTCAAAATCGTCTAGCGGCATAGGCAACGCGCATCTGTTGACATGGCTGTCAATAACTGAAAGCCTGCTCCCTTCGGCATCGGGAGCATCGCATCGTGGCCAGTACCGCCCTGCCATCGGCTGGCCAGCCCGGCCAGGCTGACACGCTGCGCCCGCGCACCGTCGCGGCCTACGCCGCCACCGCCGGGCCGACGGTCATCCTCGGCCTGCCATTCAGCGTCTACCTGCCACCCTATATTGCCGAGGGCGGGGTGATTTCGGTGGCGCTGGTCGGGCTGCTGTTTTCGCTCACTACCATCTGGGACGGGGTTGTCGATCCACTGATCGGGACGATGGTCGATCGCGTCCGCACCGGGCTCGGCGCGCATCGCCGCTGGATGCTGCTTGCGCTCGTGCCGCTCGCCTTGCTGCTGCTGGCGCTGGTGACGGTCGGCGACCGGCTGCCCTTTGCGGCGCTGTTCCTGATGATGGTGCTCTTTTACTCCAGCTACAGCCTGTACGAAGTCGCGCAATTGTCGTGGGGCTCGGCACTGGTCCGCACCCCGCGCGACAGCGCTTTGCTCTATGGCATGCGTGACTGGTTCGCGAAGATCGCGCTCATCCTGGCGTTTGCGGCACCCGCCGCGGCGCAAATCCTGATCCCGGGGGTCAGCCTGCAAGGCCGCATCATGGCCTATGCCAGCCTGTTCATGCTGATGGTGCCGATCGCGCTTTACGCGATCCGTCTCGTCCCGCCCCGCGCGGTCGTCGCCGAACCCGGCATCGGCTGGCGCAGCGAGCTTCGCGTCTCGCTGGCGTTCCCACCGCTGATGCTGCTGCTCGGGGTGCAGTTCCTCAACAGCTTCGCCTTCGGGTCGCTCACCTCATTGTTCGTCTTTTTTGCCGCTGCGGTGCTTGATCTCGACGGGCAAAGCGCGGTGCTGCTGTTCGCCAGCTTCATCGGCGGAGCGATCGCGTCGCCGGTCTGGACCTTGCTTGCGCGGCGTTACGGCAAGCCGCCGATGATGATCATGATGGGGCTGCTCATCTCCAGCCTGCTGATCGCCACATTGTTCCAACGGCCGGAGGGGGTCGGACAGGCGGCGGGCTTTTCGATCATGCTCGGGACCGGGTTTGTCGGATTGCTTTTCACCCATTCGATGCTCGCCGATATCATCCCGGGCGATGCGCTGCGCTGCGGGCGCAATCGCTCGGCGTTTCTGTTTGCGCTGCTCAACCTGATGCAGAAATTTGGCGTCGCTGCCGCCATCGCGGTCAGCTACCTGCTGCTTGATCTCGTCGGCTTCGATCCGAAAAATGGCGCGGCGGCGGCGCGCGAACTGCATCTGGTTTTTGGGCTCCAGCCGACGATCAGCTGGATGATCATGATCGCACTGCTCCTTTTGATGCGCCGGGCGCTAGCGCGCGAAGCCGACCCTGCACTTGCAATCGCCGCAGCGCGCCAGTAAAGGCCGCTTTCATTCGGACAGATGCGCCGTTTTCCTTCCGCCTTTCGCCGACACGCTCGGGGAGGGTGGGCGGACTATTGCCCAAAAGCGCGCTTGACGCGGGGGGCGCGGCAACCCATCTGGCCCGAAGCAGAATATTATTAGGACAGGACGATCGACATGGCGAAAACCAGCCCGGCTGAGTTCATCAATCAGGTGCGCGCCGAAGCCCGGAAGATCGTCTGGCCGACGGGGCGTGAGACGTTGCAGACGACGATCATGGTGCTCATCATGACGACGATCCTCGCGCTGTTCTTTCTCGGCGTCGACACAGTTTTCAACGCGATCGTCAGCTGGCTGACGTCGCTCGCGCGCTAATCGCCGCAGTTACAGGGACAGGATACGGACACACATGGCGCGCTGGTACATCATTCACGCCTATTCGGGTTTCGAGAACAAGGTGCGCGATTCGGTACTTTCCGAAGCCGAACGCATGGGCCTCAGCGAATTTGTCGAAGCGGTCGAAGTGCCGGTGGAAACCGTCACCGAGGTGAAGCGCGGCAAAAAGGTGCAGGCTGAACGCAAATTTTTCCCCGGCTATGTCCTCGCCAAGCTGACGATGACCGACGATGTCTATCACCTCGTGAAAAATACGCCGAAGGTCACCGGCTTTCTGGGGTCGATGGGCAAACCGCAGGCGATCAGCGAATCCGAAGCCGCGCGCATCCTGAACAGCAAGGAAGAGGCTGCGGCCCGTCCGAAGCAGGAAATCCGCGTCGATTACGAAATCGGCGATCAGGTCAAGGTGCTCGACGGTCCGTTCGCCAGCTTCAACGGGCTGGTCGAGGAACTCGATTTCGAAAAGGCGCGCGTCAAGGTGTCGGTGTCGATCTTCGGTCGCGCCACCCCGGTCGAACTCGACTTCGAACAGGTCGAACGCATGAAGTGATGGCCGTTGGCTGTCGCTCCCTCAGGGAACGGATGACGATATGAGCCTGACTCCCGCCGAGATTCAGGCCCGCGTCGATCGCGCCCGCGAAATTCAATCCACTTTCTCGCCGGAAAAAGTCGTCGGCGCGGTCACTCGCCTGTTCGATCTTGTCCCCGCCGAAGCGCCCGACGAATATAGCTTCCCCGCCTTCAGCAAACCGACCCGCGACCGCATTTTCGGCGGACAGGTGATTGCGCAGGCGTTGGTTGCCGCGGCGCGCACCGTCGATCCGCGCAAATCGGCGCATTCGCTCCACGCCTATTTCCTGCGCGGCGGCGATGAAGCCAAGCCGCTGCATTTCCGCGTTCACCGCGATTTCGACGGGCGCAGCTTCGCCAACCGCCGCGTCGTCGTGCGTCAGGATGGCAAGGTGATCTTCAACCTCACCGCATCCTTTCACGCCCCGGAACCCGGCGCCGCGCATCAGGTTCCGATGCCCGACCTGCTGCCGCCCGACCAATGCGTCGAATTCACCGAAAATCTTGCCGCTGATCCCAATGTCAGCGACGCGCAGCTCGATCGCATGGCGCGCCTCCGCCCGTTCGAGATGCGCAGTTTCCGGCCGCCCTCGACCGAAAAGGCGTCGGCGCATTATCAATGGTATCGTCTCGCGGCGCCGATCGGCGACGATCCGCTGCTCCACCGCGCCTTCCTTTCCTATGCGTCCGACATGGGGCTGCTCTCGTCCTCGCTGCTGCCGCACGGCTTCACCTGGTCGACCCCCGGGCTGTTTTCGACCAGCCTCGATCACGCGATGTGGTTCCATGACGATATCCGCGTCGATGAGTGGTTCGCCTATGTGATGGACAGCGACTGGACCGGCGGCGCGCGCGGCATCAACCGCGGCCTCGTCTTTCGCCAGGATGGCACGCTGATCGCATCGGTGATGCAAGAGGGCTTGCTGCGGCTGGTGCCGCCCGCCGCCTGAGCCCAGGGCAATCGGGTGAAAGAAGTTGGTGACAAAGCGATGAAGTGTTGAATCAATGGTTCTCTTCTGAAGTGAGGAAGGGCGCGATTGATGATGCGGGCACGCTTGATTGACGCTTGGAAGGCGGAGTCGCTTGGCGATTGCTCACAGCGGTGGCGAACGCACTCGTCATGACTGCGACAACCCGTCACTTGACTGGCAATGGACATGGCGGCGTACTGACCACCCG
>NZ_NISK01000004.1 GCF_002205675.1 Sphingopyxis bauzanensis
AAGTCGATCGTCCGACTGTCTTCGTACCAGGATCGCCGCGCGTAGGGACCGATCAGGATGATGCGTTTGATCCGGCCCGGCTCGGGCGCCTGCACCTGATTTGGATCGAAGAAACTTCGCAGGATGCACGTGATCCGCTCGATCTCGCGCTGCTTGCGGCGGACAAGATGGCCGACGCGCGCCATTACGACTTCGCGCGCGTAAACGTCGTTCGTTGGGGTGGTCATGGTAAGCTCGCACAGCGGCGGTCCGCGCGTTGTCGCGCGGACGTGCAAGCGGTGTCCGCTGGGCCGCTATTGCGGCGATCAGCAACTGCCCGACCGTGATGGCCGAACCTACATGATGCCTGGCAGGGTTATCCTCGGGATGACCGCCAGTCACTCCATCCCGTGGGCGAGGTTATGCCAGAATCTGGGAGTCCCGGCAAGCTACCGGCGCACGCGCCTATTTGCGCGCCGCTGCCTCCAGTTCGGCGATGCGCTCCGAACAAACCTGATGGACGACGCGGCCCAATTCTTCGACGCGCGCACCGAGCCAGGACAACTCCTCTTCGCTGATCCGGTAATGTTTTGAGTACCTCGCCTTCGTGTAGGCTTCTTTCAGCTTCTGGAACATCGCGCGCTCGCGATGGGTGTCCGCCGGCCAGATGCCATAGAGGCGACGATCAAGCCCTTCTGCGAGCGAGCGCAGGAAGGCGATATTATGGTTGTACGGCGTGTAATAGGTCAACGTGAGCAACAGGCCTTGGTATAAGCTCTCGGCAGCTTGATGAAGGTTGAACGCGGCCTTTTTCCAACTCCGACGCTCAATGCAAAATTTGTAAATTTCGAGAAGTTCGGCGGCGCTCGCGACATGCTCCTCAAAATATTCTCGTGCCGTGTCCACCCCCTGCTGCGGCGTCTTTGGCTTCGGCGCGACCAATTCGGAACCGTCGACTTCGTAGAGGGCGACGCCATCCTTTGCGACTTCCATGAAGAAGACACGGCCATGCGCGAGGCCGTCGTTCACCTCATGCAGCGAATGGACGATGAAATTCACCGGCGTGCGCAGCGTCTTCTCGATCGTGTAAGCGCGGATCAGCCGTTCCTCTGCTTTCGCCCAATACGCAGCGCGGTCGGTCAGTTCCTTCTGGCTGACGATGACGAGGATGTCGTAGTCGGATTTATATTGGTTCGCCGACAACGGCGCATCGATCCAATCGCCGCGCGCGTGCGAGCCAAACAGGATGATCTTGAGGATGCGGGCGCCCTTGCGGCGCCCGGTCGCGTTTTCCGTTGCCTGCCCGAACTCGTCGAACAAAATCTCGACAATGCGCTCAAGCTCGCGCTGCTTCGCGGCAGGAAGATGATCGATGTCGGTGCGCATATTGGGGAGAATCTTCGGGAAGTTCGCCCACTTTGGCAAGGACAGATTACCGCGCACAATGGGATGGGCATAATTTCCGGTGGTGATCCGCACCGCAACGACTTGAGCGGATATGCGTGACTAACCAAACGCCATCTAGCTTCTCATTTTGGTCAAAAGTGGCCGGAACGAGACTGTCCGGTTCAGGGCGGAGAATCTGGTCTAGCTGCCGTTGGCACAGCGATGGCTACCGACAAGAATACGTCATTCAACTATGGGAGCGCGAACGCCGCTTCGCATGAAGTGCCGCCGTTGTAAGATCACCATCTATGGATCGAAACGTGCGCTCCCGTCCTGCTTTCGTTCGGGGTGACCGCCGTCCCGGCGACGCGGTGTCGAATTCTGACCGGCATGGCAGAAGAAGACTCAATTTCCGTCGATAAAACTATTTTATTGATAAAATCAGATTTGGTTTTCAAATTGACCCCGTTTGTGACCCGCAAAAAATCCAGTTGAGCGGTTCGAGTACCAAATCCGGGCGAAAAGGACCCATATCCAATTTTCTGGCGATGCTCAATCGGGAGGCCAACCCGGGTTTCGGCGCGCGCTTAACATGTCCGTAGCCGCGGACATGGTCCTCTTGCCTTCCGAGCGGATATACCCTACCTAGGTTCCCTAATGAGCCATCTGAAAGATAATTCCGAACTTGTCGCGAGGGTCAGGCGCATCGCCGGACAAGTGACCTCTGTCGAGAAAGCGCTGGTATCCGACTCGCCATGCGCGACGGTTCTTCATCGCGTCGCCGCTGTTCGCGGCGCGGTGAATGGGCTGCTGGACGAAATCATCGCCCAGCACCTCACCTCGCACGTTGCTGCGGATGGACTTTCCCACGAGGAACGCGCGACCGGCGCCGATGAGCTGCTTGCCGTTATCCGTCGATATTCCAAATAGGCGATACCGCATGACTGCTTCGACAAACGCTGAATATCCGGCACATGATCACGTCTTTCTGGGCGCAGCCCACGATCGAAACGCCCAGCGAACGCTCTGGGTAGTCGGTCTTACGGCCGTGATGATGGTCGCCGAAATCATTGCCGGTTACGTCACCGGCTCCATGGCCCTTCTCGCCGATGGCTTCCACATGGCGACCCATGCCGGTGCTCTCGGCCTTGCGGCGGCCGCCTATAGCTATGCCAAAAAACACCGCAATAATCCCAAATTCAGTTTCGGCACCGGAAAGGTCGGCGACCTGACCGGCTTCGCATCGGCTCTGATTCTCGGCATTTTTGCGCTCGGTATCGCGAGCGAATCCGTCACGCGATTGATCGACCCGGTGCGCGTCGATTTCGGCAATGCCGCGCTGGTTGCGGTGCTGGGCCTCCTGGTCAACATCGTAAGCGCGCTGCTGCTGATGGGAGGTTCCGATCACCATCACCACCACCATCATCACGAACATGCGCACCCTGAGGACGATCATCATCACCCCGGTCACGATCATGCCTGCGGCCACGACAATAATCTGCGCTCGGCCTATATGCATGTCCTTGCCGACGCACTGACGTCGGTTCTCGCGATCGCGGCTCTTCTCGCAGGGCGGTATCTTGGCCTCCATTGGATGGACCCTGCGATGGGGATCGTCGGCGCGGTCGTGATCGCTCGCTGGTCCTGGTCCTTGATGCGCGACACGGCTGCCGTTTTGCTCGATCGAACCAATAAGCGGATGGATAAGGCGATCCGCGACCGGGTCGGAAAATTCGCAGACGTTCGTCTTACGGACCTTCATGTGTGGCGTGTGGGACCGGACGCCAATGCGGCGATTGTCGAAGTCGAGGGAGCGATCGATTCGGCCGATCTGCGACACGAACTAGCCCATATCCGCGGGATCGCCCATCTTACGATCGGGGTGCATGAACCCCGGCAAAGCGCATGAGGTCGTCGGCAGGACAGTCGAAAGAGACACGATCCCTGGCGCTTCGCTTGTCAATGCAGTCGTGCGCAGTTACACGCGGGCGCATGCCGAAGCCGCGCTCCTCTCTGCCGAGCCGTCTGATCCTGTTGCTCTGCGCGCTGCTCATGACGCTCTATGCGACCACGATTCCCGCCAAGGCAGCGAATCAACTTCAGCATGCGCCGTCCTTCATTATGACGCACGATCATAAGGACGCCGCCGATTTCTCCGTCGATGTCATTCATGACAGTGTCGATCACCATGCCGTTCATCACGACGATGTGCCCGATGGTGACGAAGAACCGGGCGACCCTGCCTCGAGCGGCCATCATCATCATGGCGATAATGGTCCGAATCTGCTCGTTCCCGATGCGGCAACCGCCCCCACGATTCTATCGCCTCCCCATATGCAGGTAGCCGAAAAGGACCGACATGTTGCCGGCCTGCGATCCATCGGACCCGAACGCCCGCCCAGAACCGCCTCGCTGAACGCCTGAGTTCCCGCGCCCTCTGACGAGGCGTGGGATGTTTCCACGCCTTTCAGCGAGGCTGCTATCACATGTTTTCAAAATCTCGTGCGCGCTCCGGCGCGCGTGCCACCCGCAGAGCCCTGCTCTGCGGAGGCGTACTACTGGCTGCCGCCGCGCAGCCCGCATGGGCACAAAATCTAAGTCTCGACGAGGCACTTTCGCGGGTCGCGACACGGGATCCCGCCATCGCCGCCGGCGCAGCGCGTCTCGAATCCGCTGATGCCGCCGTCTTGCAGGCCGACGTCCGGCCGCGCGATGTCGTTGGCGCAGACTTCGAGGATTTCGCGGGCACCGGTCCCTATTCGCCGCTAAACAGGTCACAAGCCACCGGCTGGTACGAGCGAACATGGGAGCGCGGCGGCAAGCGCGAGGCGCGCATCGGCGCCGCGCGCGCCGATGTCGCCGTGGTCGGCGCACAGAACCGCGTCCGCCTGCTCGACCGCCTCGCGCGCGTGCAGGCAGCGTGGGTCGATGCCCTTGCCGCCGAAGCGGCGATCTCGATCGCCGAGACGCGGCTCACCGACCTCCAGCGTGTCGAACTCGACGTCGTAAAGCGCGTCATCGGCGCGCTCGATCCCTGGTTCGCTGCCGAGCGTGCGCGGACCAACGTCGCGCAGGCCGACATCGCACTCGAACAGGCGCGCGAAGCCGCGCGCATCGCGCGCAAGAACCTCGCGGCGTGGTGGGGCGGGAGCGGCGATTTCAGGCTCGATCCAACGATATTCCAGACGGTCGATATCTCGGTGCCGCCCGCGCGCGAGTCCGCCGATGTCGACCTGCTCGTGGCAGAGCGCGCGGCAGCCGGAGCGAAGGTCAGGCTCGCCGAGACCGGCAATATCGCCGATCCGAGCGGCCGTGTCGGGCTTCGTCACTTCGGCGAAGGAAATGACTTCGCCATCATGGTGGGTGGCTCGGTCCCGCTTGGCACCAAGGGGGCCAACCGTGGCAATGTCGTGCGGGCTCAAGCCGAGCAACGTGCCATCGAGGCAGACATCGCCGTGGCCCGCGTCGAGATCGATCGCGAGATCGACAGGCTCGTCGCCGAGCGCCAGCTCATCGCCTCCGAGATCAGGCGCATCGATGCCGAGGTGCTGCCCAGCGCGACGCGCGCAGTTCGGCTGATCCGCGACGGTCTGGCGCGGGGCGGCACCGCCTTCACTTTCCTCGAATTTTCGCAGGCGCAGGCGGCGGTTTCCGATGCGCGCGCGCGGCGGATCGAGCTGCTGCGCCGCTTCCACCTTCTGGGGGTCCGGCTCGACCGTTTGACCGGTCGCCACGCACCCCTGCTTGCTAATATGGAGACGATACGATGACCAAATATCTGCTCGGGGCGGCGTCGGTCATTGGCCTCGCTTTGCTCACTGGCTGTAGCGACAGCGGCACGGAAAACAAGGACGCCACAACGGCGAAGGCCGGCGAATATGAGCGCGGCCCGCACCGCGGCCGAATGCTGCGCGACGGCGATCTTGCGCTCGAGGTCACCATCTTCGAAGACGGCGTCGACCCCGAGTTTCGCGTTTACGCTTATCGGAACGACAAGCCGGTCAAACCCTCGGACGTCCAGCTGACGATCGAACTCGGCCGCCTCGGCGGCAAGGTCGATCGCTTCAGCTTCACCCCGCAGGAGGATTTCCTGCGCGGCAGCGGCGTCGTCACCGAACCGCACAGCTTTGATGTCCGCGTCGCGGCATCGGAAGGCGGGCGCAATCATAAATGGTCCTATGCCTCCTACGAAGGACGAACGACGATCGCGCCCGAAGCCGCCAAGGCTGGCGGGGTCAAGGTCGAGGCCGCGGGACCGGCGACGGTCAGCGACCTCATCGACATGGGCGGCCGGATCGAGATCACCCCCGAAGGCAAGGCCGATGTCCGCGCGCGGCTGCCGGGCCTTATCGTGTCGCTGAATGGCAAGCTGGGTCAACAGGTGCGGCGGGGGCAGGTGCTCGCACGGGTTGAATCGAGCCACTCGCTCCAGATTTACACGGTGCCCGCCCCGATCAGCGGCACGATCGTCGAGAAGAACGTCAATGTCGGCGACACGACCGGCGACCGCGCGCTGTTCGTCATTGCCGATCCGACCAAGCTTCATGCGGAGTTTTTCGTTTATCCGCGCGACGCCGAACGGGTGCGCGTCGGCCAGCCCGTGAGCCTCAAAAGCCTGTCGGGTGAGGGCCGGTTTCAGGCCGAAGTGGAGGCGGTGCTGCCTGCCGCCGATGTCGCGAGCCAAACGATGATCGCGCACGTCCATCTGCCGCCGGTCGCTTCGCGCACGTTCCGGCCCGGCATGGGGGTCGAGGGCAGCTTCGCCGTCGCGCAAGCCAACGTCCCGCTCGCGGTGCGCACGAAGGCAATCCAGCGTTTCCGCGACTTCGAGGTGGTCTTCGCCAAGGTCGGCAACACCTATGAGGTGCGGATGCTCGAAATCGGCCGCCGCACCCCCGAATGGACCGAAGTGCTTGGCGGGCTCGCGCCCGGCGAAATCTATGTCACCGACGGCGCTTTCCTGATCCGCGCCGACGTCGAAAAATCGGGGGCCAGCCATGACCATTGATCCAGCCCCACCGGGCAGCCTTCCTTTGCTGGAACGGTTGATCGCGGCCGCAATCCGCTTTCGCTGGTCGGTTCTCGCGATTGTCGCTGTGCTCTGCGCGATCGGGGTCTGGAGCTTTCAGCGCCTCCCGATCGATGCCACCCCCGACATCACCAACGTCCAGGTGCAGATCAACAGCGAGGCGGCGGGCTTCTCACCGCTCGAAGCCGAACAGCGTGTCACCTTCCCCGTCGAGACGGCAATCGCCGGCCTGCCGGGGCTGCAATACACCCGCTCGGTATCGCGCTACGGTCTCTCTCAGGTCACCGCGGTTTTCGAGGATGGCACGAGCATCTATTTCGCTCGCCAGCTGATCAACGAACGGCTGCAATCGGCGCGCGAGCAACTCCCGCCCGGTGTCACGCCCGAAATGGGGCCGATCGCGACCGGCCTCGGCGAGATTTTCATGTACACGCTGGAGGCCGAGCCGGGGGCGAAAAAGCCTGACGGCAGTGCTTACACCCCCGAGGATTTGCGAACTTTGCAGGACTGGGTGATCCGGCCGCAGCTGCGCAGCACGCCAGGGGTAACCGAGGTCAACAGCATCGGCGGCTACGAGCGCCAATATCATGTGACCCCGATCCCGGCGCGGCTCTCGGCCTATGGGCTGACGCTCGGCGATGTGGTGCAGGCGCTCGAACGCAACAATGACAATCGCGGCGCGGGCTATGTCGAACGCTATGGCGAACAATATCTTGTCCGCACGCCGGGTCAGGCCGCCGGCACCGACGAACTCGGGATGATCATCGTCAGCAACCGGAACGGCGTGCCGATCCGCGTCGCCGACGTCGCCGACATCGGCATGGGCGAAGAACTACGCACCGGCGCCGCGACCGAAAATGGCAAGGAGGTCGTGCTTGGCACGGTGTTCATGCTCGCGGGCGAGAACAGCCGCATCGTTGCGCGTGCTGCCGCCGAACGGCTCGAAGAAGCCGCCAAGGCGCTGCCCGCAGGCGTGAAAGCCGTCGCGATCTACGACCGCACCAATCTCGTCGAACGCGCGATCTGGACCGTCGAGAAAAACCTGATCGAAGGCGCCCTGCTCGTCATCGTCGTGCTGTTCCTGCTGCTCGGCAACGTCCGCGCGGCGCTGATCACAGCGGCAGTCATCCCGATCACGATGCTGATGACGATTACCGGCATGGTGCGCGGCGGGGTGTCGGGCAATCTTATGAGCCTCGGCGCTCTCGACTTCGGCCTGATCGTCGATGGCGCGGTCATCATTGTCGAGAATTGCCTTCGCCGCTTCGGCGAGGCACAGCACCGGCTCGGCCGCCTGCTCGATCGCGGCGAGCGCTTCCAGCTCGCGGCAACGGCAACGTCTGAAGTTATCCGTCCCTCGCTGTTCGGGATGATGATCATCGCGCTCGTCTATGTGCCGATCTTCGCGCTCACGGGAGTCGAGGGCAAGATGTTCCACCCGATGGCGATCACCGTCGTGATGGCGCTGACGGCGGCGCTGATCCTCTCGCTCACCTTCGTGCCAGCAGCCGTCGCGCTGTTCGTCACGGGCAAGGTCGAGGAGAAGGAAAGCCGGTTGATGGGCTGGGCGCGGCGTATCTATGCGCCCGCGCTCGACAAGGCGATGCGGCTGCGCACCGCTTTCGTTGCGGGTGCAGTTGCACTCGTTCTGATCTCCGGGTTCGCTGCCAGTCGGATGGGTTCGGAGTTCATCCCGAACCTCGATGAGGGCGATATCGCGCTCCACGCGCTTCGCATTCCCGGCACCAGCCTCAGCCAGGCCGTCGCGATGCAGGCAACGCTCGAAGCGCGGATCAAACAATTCCCGGAGGTTGACCGGGTCGTGTCCAAGATCGGCACGGCGGAAGTCGCGACCGATCCAATGCCGCCATCGGTCGCCGACACCTTCATTATCATGAAGGACCGCGCCGACTGGCCCGATCCCAGAAAACCCAAGGCCGAGCTTGTCCGCGAAATGCAGGCCGCCGTGGAGCAGATACCAGGCAATAATTACGAGTTCACCCAGCCGATCCAGATGCGGTTCAACGAACTGCTTTCGGGGGTGCGCGCCGACGTCGCGGTCAAAGTCTTCGGCGACGACCTCGATACTTTGCTTGAAGTGGGCGAACAGATCGAAGGTATCGCAGCCGGGGTCGAAGGCGCCCAGGATGTCGGCCTCGAACAGGTCACCGGCCTGCCGACTTTGCAGATTACGCCTGACCGCGGCGCGCTTGCACGCTTCGGCCTCAATGTCGGCGACATTCAGGACGTCGTCGCGGTGTCGATCGGCGGGGTTCAGGCCGGACAGATTTTCGAGGGCGATCGGCGTTTCCCAATCATCGTGCGTCTGCCCGAGAACGTCCGCGAACGGGTCGACGAGATCGGGAGGCTGCGGATTCCGCTCCGCGCCATCGGCCCGTCCGCCGATGTGACGATGGGTGCGGCGCCCGGTGCCGGCCTGCGCGGTTTCGTGCCGCTCGCCGATGTCGCGAAGGTCGAGGTTGTCATCGGCCCCAACCAGATCAGCCGCGAGGACGGCAAACGCCGCGTCGTGGTGACCGCAAACGTGCGCGACCGCGATCTTGGCTCGTTCATCGAGGAGCTCCGGGCAAAGGTCGATGCCGAGGTCGAGGTGCCTTCCGGCTACTGGATCGCTTATGGCGGCACGTTCGAACAGTTGATTTCGGCAGCCCAGCGGCTCCAGATCGTCGTGCCGGCGGCGCTACTGCTGATCTTCGGCCTGCTCTTCGCACTGTTTCGCTCGGTCAGGGATGCCGCCATCGTCTTCTCGGGGGTGCCGCTCGCGCTCACCGGGGGCGTCGCCGCGCTCCTCATTCGCGATATGCCGCTGTCGATCTCGGCCGGGGTGGGCTTCATCGCCCTTTCGGGCGTCGCGGTGCTCAACGGCGTCGTCATGCTCAGCTTCATCCGCCAGCTGCGCGAAGGGGGCAGCGAGCTGGAGGAGGCGATCCGCGAGGGCGCGCTCACACGCTTGCGGCCGGTGCTGATGACCGCGCTGGTCGCCAGTCTCGGCTTCGTGCCAATGGCGTTCAACGTCGGCGCCGGCGCCGAGGTGCAGCGCCCGCTCGCGACGGTGGTGATCGGCGGCATCGTCTCGTCGACGATCCTGACCTTGCTCATCCTGCCCGCGCTCTACCGCATGGTCCACGGCCGCCGTTCGAAGAACCAAAAATACGAGCCCCCAGCGGCCAAGCCTTCACCGGCCTGACCGCTCGCCCCGCGCGCCCTCGCGGTGCGCGGGGCACCCGAGTATAAGGATGCTATCTACATGTTCACGCAAACGATCGCCCCGCTAGGGACGCACACCCATGATCGACGAACAGCATCCCAATTGGCCGGCGCTGTAACACACGGCGGCTCGTAAACCCCGCAAAGCTGACACGTCGGTCGAAGCCTCGACCGCGCCCGGCCCTCCCATTTGAAACGTCGGGAATCGATCGCCCGGACCTGTGAGGAAAGTTTATGGATTCTCGCTCTCCCTCGACCGGCCGCCGATCAGGCGTTTCTAACGATCCGGCAACCGCTCGGCAAAGCCGCCCGGATCGCAAGGACACCCGGTCGCCGCCGCGCTATGCGGCGATCAAGCAGAGCATTCGGGACGCCGTCCGGCGCGGGTGTTTGAAGCCCGGCGACCGCGTCCCTTCCGAAGCCGAACTGGTTGACCAATTCGGTGTATCGCGCATGACCGCGAACCGAGCACTTCGCGAGCTTCAGGCAGCAGGCATCCTGGTCCGCCGCGCTGGCAGTGGATCGTTTATCGCCGAAGCAAAGCCGATCGGCCAGACGATAGAGATTCGGAACATCGCCGACGAAGTCCGCGGGCGTGGTCATGATTACCGCGCCCGCGTCATCCAGAATCGCGAAGTACGTGCCAGCATCGAAACGGCGCCACTCCTCAACGTTCGTGTAGGAACGAAGTTGTTCCACTCGATCATTGTCCATCATGAGGACGAATTTCCGATCCAGATCGAGGAGCGGTTTGTCCTCGCATCGATCGCACCTGCCTATGGTAAGCTCGATTTTACCCAGATGACGCCGAACGCGTATCTCATGCGCATCGCACCCCTGGAGCGCGTCGAACATCGCGTTTGCGCGACGATGCCCGATGGGCGGATGCGGAGCATGCTCGGGCTGTTCGAGGGTGAACCCATATTGCAGATGACGCGGCGGACTTGGAGCCACTCGCGCCTTGTCTCCCATGCCTTGCTAACGCACCCCGGTACGCGGTTCGAGCTTTCAGCCACCTTTTCGGCCGGCGAGTGACCGCGGCAATTGGCATGAGCGATCGGAGACGTTTGCGGCGGGGTGGCGCAGCCGCTACGCCGCGGCGAACCCCACTCGGTGATTCATCAGCCTGACGGCCAGTTATCGCTCGATCCTTCCCACGCCCCCCTTTGGATGCTGAACTGCTTCTGCATCCGCAAGGCGCGCATGCGCAGCCTGGAGACGCCAGTTGCGGCCTTCGCCAATCATCGCAAGAAAGCAAGCGCACCTCGTTAAAGCGCACAGTCCAACGCACGGGTGTTCATCGACGAACCGCATCCGAGTTGGCGAACTAACCGCCTCAACAAACCTCGATCCCTGCAAATAGGTCCGATCCTCGATGGGCCCGATCGTTCAGAGCGATTTCCACTAGGATATGGATTTGCGTAGTCTCTGGACGCCTATTATCGCCCCAGTCAAGCTGAACGCAAAACCAGCGCCTAGAAGAATGAGCACCAATATTTTCCGGAGGACGGGACGATCTATGAGGCCCGGAACCTTGAGTGTGTGCAGGCCATAATAAAGCCAGGAATAGGCCAATCTGCTTTCATCCATCGACGCCACAATCGAGCCAGTCGTCATATCGATATAGAGAAACAAGGTTGTATCGCCCTGTAACTCGTATTTGCGTACCGTTCCGGGCATGGCTTCCGCCAAAGCGTAGAAATCTGACGGGTGCACGTCTGCCGCGCCAGTGAGTTTCATATCCGGCCAGCCTTTGGATATTGCACTTCGAACTCGCTTATCGAGCGATGCGACGGACAAGGGCATCCCGTTGGCGTCGAATCTAGTCATCTCCTCGGTGCCCTGCACGGTCATCAATGCCTGACCGTCGACCGCCGAGAACTTAATCTCTTTTGCCGAGCCAATGCGCCGGAGCGCGGTCGCACTAATTTGGGAAACCGCTTCACCGATTGGCCGCCCTTGATAGGCACTCAACTCGCTGGCAGTTGGTTGCCCGCGTGAAAATAGTCTGCCGTGGTCCATGGACAGCCAGCCGCTCGCAGCCCAGCTGATGACCGCTATTCCTATAAAGAGTCCGAGGATGTGATGGTACTTTAGCCATTTCAGACGAAAGAATGTCAGCTGTTTGCGCCCCGCCTTTCGAGCGGCGAAAGTCCGGATCAAGCCCAACGTCATGCCAGCAACAGCCACCAATGTCGTGAGCAGGGACAGTGACCAGACGAGCGTATCCCAGATCGAGAAGCTGGCGCGCAAGGGCGTGAAATAGACCCAGTGGAGCACTGCGCCTACCCAATTCCACCCGCGCTCGGACGTGGTCGTACGCTGCGCGATTTCGCCGGTACGAGCAGAGATATAGATCTGCGTTCCAGCCTGATCGTTCGCTGCGACACGATAAAATGGCCTCCCGGCATCATAGCCGTTGTCGACGATCCATTGATCATATTCGATTGGACCATGCGTGGTGGGCGCCTCTAGATGCAAGAACGCCCGCGCGGATGCGGATGCAATAGCGGCATTGATCGGAGGCAGGACGTTGCCGTCCCGCGCTCCGATCGCGACCGTCTCAGCGCCGGATTGAACAAGATAGGCGGGGACATCGGCGCGTTGGATCAGCCGCACGCTCTCTGAGTCCAAGTCAGTCTTGGCGGCTGCCTGCGCCGGTGAAATTGCTATCGCGTTCATGTCCAGCATGGGCGCGGCGGCAATCTGCGCGCTCTTTGGAAGCGACGGAAAAGGCTGAAAGACCAGCACCGCGCCGCTCGCGAACCACATCGCCAAGATCAAGCATGTCGCGACCCCCAGCCAGCGATGAAACCAGACGAGCGCGCTAGTGCCTCCTGCCTTCCATCTCTGCCAATTAGAAGCGGCCAAGAACGCTCACCTCAAAGCGACGCGGCTCGCCCATAAGCACCTGGGCCGGATAGTAGATGTCAGCCCACTGCACATAGGTCTTGTCAAACACGTTGTTGATCCGGCCGGTGAGCGAGATGTTAGGTGTCAGTTCATAGGACGCATAGACGATGCCGGTCGCGTAGCTGTTGAGCTTGAGCGTATTGGCAGTGTTGCCGTAACTGCTGGCGACATATTTCATCCCGCCGCCCATCTCTAGCGGTAGGCCGCCAATATCGCGGACGGTGGTCCAGATGCTGCCCACCCACTTCGGTACATTCGGCGGCCTGTTGCCCGAGGCGGCGATGCCGAAGAACGGATCGACAAATTCGCCGAACTTGGCGTCGACATACGAACCGCTGGCGATCAAGGTCCAGTTGTCGGTTACTTTCATCTCGCTTGTAAACTCGATGCCCTTCGATTTCTGGCTGCCGATGTTGCTCAACTGATCGAGCGCAACTTGGGTCAGAATATTCTTGCGCTTGATGCTATAGGCGGAAAGCGTGAACGACGCGCGACCGCCAAGCGCATCGGCTTTCAGGCCGATTTCGTACTGACGCGAGCTGCTCAATCCGAAATCTTCGTTGGCGTCGACCAGAAAGATGTCGGAACCGACCGGATCCTTGCCGGTGCTGAAGGAGGCATAAGTGGTGATATTCGGCGTCACGTCATAAACGGCACCCAGTCGCCAATTCAGCAGCTTGTACGTACGCGTGAAACTCGTATCTGCCTCAAAGTTGCCCGCAAAATCGAAATTCTCGCGTGTCAGATACAATCGTTCGGCGCGTACTCCAGTGACCAGCTTGAAGCCATCGGCCAAGTCGAGGGCATCTTCAGCGAAAAGGGCGACTTGGTCCCATCGGGTGGGGCTGACACGACCGACCAGTGGACCGAACAGGCCGCGCGACGGATTCAGCGGATCGACGCTGTCACCGTCCGGAAAGCCGCGCTCACGCTTAAAATCGAGGTGGCTGTAGTCGATGCCCGCCACCAGCCGATTATCAAGCCCGAACAGCTTGTGTTTGAAGGTTACGCTAAACTGATTGCCGGCGAGATCCTGGTTGTGCAAGACGAAGAAACGATCGCGATCGATCAGGTTGGTCGCTTCATTGAAAATGAAATTCTCGGCGTTGAGCCACTGCCGGGTTGCATGAAAGTAATAGGCTGTATTCGAGATGCTCACCGAGTCCGAAGGCGCCCAATTTATCACCATGCGAGGCCAAAAATGCCTCGAATGCGCGCGACTGTCTTCGACATTATAGTTCTTGAAGCGGGTCCGGCGATCGACAACATAACCATTGGCGGTCGTAAGTATGCCGTCAATCGGGTCGGTCGCGAACGACGTAGGCACCAGCGGGGTGCCGAAGTATGGTGAAAGATTATCTTCGAGGAAATCCATCCCGATCTCGATCGAGAAATCTGCGCTGGGTTCGAACAGCAATGCCGCCGTTGCGTTAAACGAGTCGGCGGGCGCATCTTCAACAAAACCACCGGTGCGGTGGTAGCTGACATCCAACCGGGCGGCGAGATTATCGGACAGAAGCTTGTTGCCGCCGACCCCGACGCTGACCGTGTCGAAGGTCGCATATGATCCAAGAACCTGCAGGCTATCTTCCTTGAAATCAGGACTTTTGTTGACGATGTTGACTGCACCGCCCACCGCTCCCTGACCGAAAAGCACTGATGCTGGCCCCTTCAGGATGTCGATGCTCTCGATGTTGAATGTGTTGCCTGGCCGGTTGATCGTTTGTGCGGGTCCGAGATAGAGGCCGTTGTGCAGCACCGTCACCTGCCCGCCGGTAAAGCCCCTCATCGAGAATAGCGATGGTGCTCCGGGCGAACCCCCGGAAGTCACGCCCGGCAGACTGACCGTTGCTTCCTCGACGGTACGAAAGCCGCGGGTCAAAATCTCGTTCGACGTAATCTGATCGACTGTCGCCGGGGTCTCCCGGATCGTAAGCCCAAGCCGGCTCGCCGTCTCGCTCTCCCGGTCGAGCTGACGCAAGCGCCAGCCCGTGACCGTAATTTCATTCGCTTCATCGGCGGCTTGCGTATCGGCACTGGACTGATCGGTTTCGACGGTCGTATCCACCGCCGAGTCTTGCGCCAAACCAGACGTGGACCACAGCAACGCGATGACCGAAAGAGAAGCGTACAACGGTCGGTTTCCGGCAAAGCCACGCATGATGTTCTCCCCTGTTGAATGGATCGCCTCTCCCAAGGCCATCGACTCGTATTTGTATAGTCAATTGAGGTTGATCTTAAACTTTTATTACGTCAAGAGGGGTTCTCACATTTTTTTCCTGCTCGTAAATCGCGATGGGGGACGCCATGGAAGTGTCGGAAATTTGGGGTATTTCGCGCGCTAAAAATAATCTGCGTTACGTACGGCGGATGCAAATCCTGCAAATTGATGGGAGTAGCGGTGGCCGTGAGTGAGGCGAAAGTTAGCATCAGCGCCATTCCGCCGTTGGACGGCGAGGGTCCCTTGTGGTTGCAGATTCGACGATCGCTTTCGCTGCCGATTGTCAGCGGACGGTGGCCTTCAGGTACACGTATCCCGACTGAGATATTGCTGACCGCTCATTTTGAAACATCGCGCATGACGGTGAACAAGGCGATCCAGAGCCTGGCGACCGAAGGTTTGGTCCAGCGACGCCCAAAAATCGGGACAATTGTAACCGAAAAGGCGCGAGAGCGCCCCGTTTTCGAGATATGGGATCCGGCCGATATGGTTCACCAGTCAGGAGCTCACTACAGCTACAGGCTGATCGATACTGCAATCATATCAAGCGCGTCCGAACTTAGCCGGCAGTTTAACTGCGATGAAACAACGCCGCTTTTTCAGGTCCAGTGCCTGCATTTATCAAACAAGCGTCCATTTCAGTTCGAGGAGCGGGTCATCAACCTCGAGGCTGCACCCAAGATTGCGCATGAAAATCTGCACGCAGTCAGTCCTGGGCAATGGCTGCTAGCGCATGTAGCGTATACCGAGGCCCGTCACCTAATCTCCGCGCGCGCGGCTAGCGAGAAGGTAGCCAATTTCCTTGAACTGACGGTTGGCGACCCATGCCTAGTCGTCGAACGCAGGACTTGGAACGCCAACGTCCCAGTGACTCTTGGTCGGTTTTGGTACCCTGGGGGCGATCATAGCCTGCATGGGAGTTTCAAGCCGTCCTGGTAACAGCCACAGCTGATTTCCGTCAGCCCTGGCGGCTACTCTTGTGCCGAAGCATCGCCATTTTGAACGGATTGCTTCTTAACTTCCGCCATGCTCCGCGCCGAACCAAAGCGAGCGATCAGGTCGTACGCCGATCCGACAAAATGCTGGCGCACCAGGGTGATGCCCTCATCACCACGCCAAGTGCGCCGTTCGATGAACAGGCAAGCCGATCCCGGGGGCAAATTCAGGCGCGCGGCGACCTCGCGGTTGGCGGGGACCGCACCGATTCGCGTTTCCGCTTCGGTCCAGGGGACGTAGCGTATCAGCCAGGCGCCGGGTGACGAGCGATCGAAGGCTTGTGCCGCGATCTCCGGCACCGCCGTCAGGCTGACCAGTCGCGCCTCAACGGCCAGAGGTACATCGTCGGCAAAATGGACCCCCTCGATCAGCAACAGGTCGCCGCTCCCGGCGAGCTGAATTTCCTCGTCATGGCCTATGTCCGGCCGTTTCACGATCCGCTTCGCCAGTTCAAAGCGGTAGCGCTGTCCGCGCTGGGTCACCTCCTGCTCGAGATCGGGAACGTCAAGCACCATCGAATGGACTTTGGGGCGTGCTACAAACGAGCCTGCTCGTTTGCGCCGGTCTATCAGGCCTGCCGCAGCAAGCGACGACAGCGCCTTGCTGACCGTCATCCGCGCGCAATCATACTCGCGCATCAATTCATGTTCGGTGGGTAAGCGGGCTCCTGGACGTAGCGCCCCCGACAAGATCGCCGCCTCGATCTTGCTACGGATACGTTCGTGCAGCGGCAGGGTCACGCGACCAGTAGTTGCAAAGCGCGGCGATAGCGATCGGATATCGCATCGCGCGCGACATGTTTGCCGCTGCGAACTACCATCGTGCCGCGCCGCCATACTCCATCGATCGCGCTGCGTCCGGCGGCAAACAGAAAGCTATCCATAATCTGCGCACCTTTTCGTTCAACGAGCGAGACGTGACTGCTGTCGAGACTAATCATGTCAGCGGCATGGCCGACGGCGAGTCCGCCTGCAACCCCCAACGCCTGCGCACCGCCCCGCACCGCAGCGTCGAACATCTCCTGTCCCGTCGATTGACCTGGCGCCGCAGTCATGATGTTACGCGCGCGCGCCAAGAGACGCTGGCCATATTCGAGCAGCCGCATTTCTTCCGACATGTCGATCAGCACGTTGGAATCGGTGCCGATTCCGAAGCGCCCGCCTGCCGCTTGGTAGGTGACGGCGGGAAACAGGCCGTCGCCCAGATTGGCCTCGGTTATAGGGCACAGTCCGACCACCGCGCCGCTTTGTGCCAGCGCCACCGTTTCCTCGCCGGTCATGTGAGTTGCATGGACGAGGCACCAGCGTGCGTCGATGTTAGCGTGATCCATCAGCCATTCGACTGGTCGCTGCCCGCTCCACGCCACGCAATCCTCGACCTCCTTCAGCTGTTCGGCAAGATGAATATGTATCGGCCCGGTACCGGCCAGCGTCTGCAGATGTCCAAGCTCGTCGGCCGTGACCGCGCGCAGGCTGTGCGGCGCAATGCCGACGATCGCATCGGGTAATGCGGCCGTGCCCGCGCGCACTGCATCAAGCAAGCGCGCAAAGCCATCGAGGTCATGGACAAAGCGGCGCTGCGCATGGCGGGGCGCGGTACCGCCGAAACCGGAATGAGCATAGAAGACCGGCAGATGCGTCAAGCCTATTCCGGTGTCGGCGGCAGCCGCGATAATCGCGTGCGACAGTTCCGCAGGGTTCGCATAGGCCACTCCCGCAGGATCGCGATGCAGATAGTGAAACTCGCCAACGCGGGTGAAACCGGCTTCCAGCATTTCCGCATAGGCCAGCGCCGCGATGGCGCGCAGGCCATCTGGATCGATTCGATCGACAAACCGGTACATGATATCCCGCCAAGTCCAAAAACTGTCGCTGCCGGGACCCCGCACCTCGGCGAGCCCCGCCATGCCGCGCTGGAAGGCATGGCTATGCACATTGGACATGCCGGGAAGGCCGATGGCGTGACGATCATCATTGCCCTGGGCTTCTACGTCGACCGTGATAGTCGCGATCAACCCGCCGCTGATGGCGACGCGGACCTTCTCCGCCCAGCCGGTAGCCAGCAGCGCTTGGCCGAAATGCACTGTTTTCTCGGCATTATTTTGATCAATCATCCCGATTCCTCTCAGTAGACAATTAATGTCTATACATTAAAGCTGATCGATGCAATGATCGCTCCCAGGGAGATTCGAACGATGCGATGCGACAAAGTGTGGCGCGACGCGCGGCTGGCGACAATGGCCGGCGACGGTATGGGCCTGATCGAACAGGGTCTGGTCGCCGCAACCGACGGCGTCATAGTCTACGCCGGTGCCGCGGCGGAAGCCCCCGAGCTCGACCCCGCCGAAACCATCCACTGCGACGGGCGCTGGATGACGCCGGGACTGATCGACTGCCACACCCATCTGATCCACGCCGGCGACCGCGCCCGCGAATTCGAAATGCGGCTCGACGGCGCATCTTATGAAGCGATCGCGCGGGCCGGGGGCGGGATCGTGTCGACAATGCGCGCGACCCGCGAAGCCAGCGAGGACGAACTCGTCGCGGGCGCCCTGCCGCGGCTTGACGCGCTGATCGCCGAGGGGGTCACGACGGTCGAGATCAAATCGGGCTATGGGCTCGATACCGCCAGCGAAATCCGGATGCTGCGCGCTGCCCGCCGGCTCGGCGGCAAGCGCCCGGTCCAGATCGCGACTACCTTCCTCGGCGCCCACGCACTGCCGCCCGAATATGCCGCCGATCCCGACGGTTATATCGCGCTTCTGGTCGAGGAGATGCTGCCCAAAATCGCGCGGCTCGGTCTCGCCGACGCGGTCGATGCCTTTTGCGAAGGGATCGGTTTCAGCACCGCGCAGACCGGGCGGGTGTTCGATGCGGCGCAGCGCGCCGGGTTGCCGGTCAAGCTCCACGCAGAACAGCTAACGAACCAGCATGGCGCGGCGCTCGCGGCGAAATATCGCGCGCTGTCGGCCGATCACCTCGAATATCTCGACAATGCGGGCATCGCCGCGATGGCGGCGGCGGGCACGGTCGCGACGCTGCTGCCCGGCGCTTATTATTTCATTCGCGAAACGCACCTGCCACCGATTGACGCGTTGCGCCTCGCGGGTGTGCCGATCGCGCTTGCAACCGATTGCAACCCCGGCACCTCGCCGCTCACCTCGTTGCTGCTGACAATGAACATGGGCGCGACGCTGTTCCACCTGACGGTCGCCGAATGTCTTGCGGGGGTGACGCGCAATGCCGCGCAGGCGCTCGGGCTGACCGACCGCATCGGGACGCTCGAGGCCGGCAAGCGTTGCGACCTGGCGATCTGGGACGTCGAACGCCCCGCCGAACTTGTCTATCGCATGGGGTATAACCCGCTCCATGCCCGTATCTGGAGTGGTCGATGACCGACATTTTGCTTGTTCCCGGCGCCGCCTCGCTCGCCGACTGGCGCGCCATCTATCGCGGCGCCGTGCCCCGGCTCGACCCGGCATCAGCGCCGCGCATCGCCGCCAGCGCCGCCGCGGTCGGCCGCATCCTCGCGCATGGCGAGCCGGTTTACGGGATCAACACCGGCTTTGGCAAGCTGGCGAGCGTCCGCATCGACGACGCCGACCTCGCAACCTTGCAACGCAATATCGTGCTCAGCCATGCGGCCGGGGTCGGCGATCCGTCGCCGGTGCCGGTCATCCGGCTGATGATGGCGCTCAAGCTCGCCAGCTTGGCGCAGGGCGCGTCGGGGGTGCGGCCCGAAACCGTCGCGTTGCTCGATGCGATGCTGGTCCACGAGCTGACCCCGGTGATCCCGGCGCAGGGATCGGTCGGCGCGAGTGGCGACCTGGCGCCGCTGTCGCACATGGCGGTGACGATGATCGGCATGGGCGAAATCTTTGTCGCGGGCGAACGTCTGCCCGCCGCCGAAGCTCTGGCAAAAGCCGGCCTGACGCCGATCGAACTCGCCGCCAAGGAAGGACTCGCGCTTCTCAACGGCACGCAATTTTCGGCCGCCAATGCGCTCGCGGGATTGTTCGAGACCGAATTGCTGTTCCGGTCGGCGCTGGTCACCGGCGCGCTGTCGACCGAGGCCGCCAAGGGATCGGACACCCCGTTCGACCCGCGCATCCACGAACTGCGCCGCCATAGCGGCCAGATCGAGGTCGCGGGCGCACTGCGCTGCCTGATGGCGGGATCGCCGATCCGCGCCAGCCATCTGGAGAACGACACGCGGGTGCAGGACCCCTATTGCCTCCGCTGCCAGCCGCAGGTGATGGGCGCGGTGCTCGACCTGTTGCGGCAGGCCGCGACGACATTGGCGATCGAGGCGAATGGCGTTTCGGACAATCCGCTGATCTTTCCGGACACCGATGAAGCTTTGTCGGGTGGCAATTTCCACGCTGAGCCCGTCGCCTTCGCCGCCGACATGATCGCGCTCGCGATCTGCGAGATCGGATCGATTTCCGAGCGTCGCATCGCGATGCTCGTCGACCCCGCCTTGTCGGGGCTGCCCGCGTTTCTGACACCGCGGCCCGGCCTCAATTCGGGCTTCATGATCCCGCAGGTCACCGCCGCGGCGCTGGTCAGCGAAAACAAGCAATGCGCCTATCCCGCCAGCGTCGATTCGATCCCGACCTCGGCAAATCAAGAGGACCATGTGTCGATGGCGGCGCATGGCGCGCGGCGCCTGCACGGCATGGCGGCCAACGCCGCCGCGGTGATCGCGATCGAATGGCTCGCCGCGGCGCAGGGGGTCGATTTCCACGCGCCGCTGCAATCGAGCGCGGCGCTCGGACGCGCGCATCGCCTGCTGCGAGAAAGCGTCCCGACGCTCGCCGACGACCGCCATTTCCACCCTGATATCGCGGCGGCAAACGCGCTCGTCCGGTCGGGCGCGCTGGCGGCGACGGCAGGCGACCTGCTCCCCGGCATCGCATGACCGACTGGCTCGACATCAGGCGCGGCGAGGCGCCGCTCGTAGTCGCGTTTCCGCACACGGGAACCGACTTGGCCGATATCGGCGCCGCCTTTCGTTCGGAATGGCTCGCGCGCCGCGACGCCGACTGGTGGGTCGATCGGCTCTATGATTTTGCTGCCGACCTCGGCGCGACGACGATCCGCACCGGCATTTCGCGCAGCGTCATCGACGTCAACCGCGATCCGTCGGGGGCGTCGCTCTACCCGGGGCAGGCAATGACCGAGCTGTGCCCGGCGACGACCTTCGACGGTGAACCGCTGTACCCCGATGCCGGCCCCAACGCCGCCGAAATTGCGCGGCGCCGGGCGCGGTGGTTCGACCCCTATCATGCCGCCATCGAAGCCGAGATCGCGCGGCTGAAAGCGCTGTACCCCCGCGTCGTGTTCTACGATGCCCATTCGATCCGCAGCCATGTCCCGCGCCTGTTCGACGGCGAATTGCCGCAATTCAATATCGGCACCAACGGCCGCGTGACCTGCGATCCCGCCTTGGCGGCGGCAATCGAAGGCGTCTGCGCCGCGAGCGGGCATAGCCATGTCCTCGACGGCCGTTTCAAGGGCGGCTGGACCACGCGCCATTATGGCCGTCCGGCCGACGGCATGCACGCGGTGCAGATAGAACTGGCAATGCGCGGCTATCTGGTCGAGCCCGCCGCCATCGATGAAGCCAACTGGCCACAGCCGCTCGACCCGACACGCGCTGCCAGCCTCACCCCTATTCTCCATGACATTCTGCGCGCGTGCCTCGTGTTCGCTGCGCCCACGAAAGGAAAGACATGACCCGCCTCGACAACAGCCGCATCATCAAGGCGCCCACCGGGACCGAACTGTCGGCCAAAAGCTGGCTGACCGAGGCCCCGCTGCGGATGTTGATGAATAACCTCCATCCCGACGTCGCCGAGCGTCCCGAAGAACTCGTCGTCTATGGCGGCATCGGCCGCGCCGCGCGCGACTGGGAAAGCTATGACAAGATCGTCGAAACGCTGCGGCGGCTCGAGCCCGACGAGACCCTGCTCGTCCAGTCGGGCAAGCCGGTCGGGGTGTTCCGCACCCATGAAAACGCCCCGCGCGTGCTGATCGCCAACTCCAACCTCGTCCCGCACTGGGCGAACTGGGAGCATTTCAACGAACTCGATAAGCGCGGGCTCGCGATGTACGGCCAGATGACCGCCGGATCGTGGATTTACATCGGTACCCAGGGCATCGTGCAGGGCACTTATGAAACATTTGTCGAGATGGGCCGTCAGCATCATGGCGGCAGCCTCGCGGGCAAATGGCTGCTCACCGCCGGGCTTGGCGGCATGGGCGGCGCCCAGCCGCTTGCGGCGGTGATGGCGGGGGCGTCGTGCCTGGCGATCGAATGTCAGCCGAGCCGCGTCGAAATGCGGCTGCGCACCGGCTATCTCGACGCTTCGGCCGCGACGATCGAGGAAGCGATGGCGATCATCGAACAGAGCTGCGCCGACCAGAAGCCCGTCTCGGTCGGGCTTCTCGGCAACGCCGCCGAAATCCTGCCCGAATTGTATCGCCGCGGCATCCGTCCCGACCTGCTCACCGACCAGACGAGCGCCCACGACCCCGTCAACGGCTATCTTCCCGCCGGCTGGAGCGTCGCCGAGTGGATCGACAAGCGCGAAAGCGATCCCGCCGCGGTCGCCAAAGCCGCCAAGGCGTCGATGGCGGCGCATGTCCGCGCGATGCTCGATTTCCAGGCCGCGGGAGTGCCGACCACCGATTATGGCAATAATATCCGTCAGGTCGCGAAGGACGAGGGGGTCGAGAATGCGTTCGATTTCCCGGGCTTTGTCCCCGCCTATATCCGCCCGCTGTTCTGCCGCGGCATCGGTCCGTTCCGCTGGGCCGCGCTGTCGGGCGATCCCGAGGACATCTACAAGACCGATGCCAAGGTGAAGGAGCTACTACCCGACCACCAGGATCTCCACCGCTGGCTCGACATGGCGCGCGAGAAGATTCAGTTTCAGGGGCTGCCCGCGCGCATTTGCTGGGTCGGGCTGGGCGACCGCCACCGGCTGGGTCTCGCGTTCAACGACATGGTCGCGAACGCCGAGCTGAAGGCGCCGATCGTCATCGGCCGCGATCATCTCGATTCGGGATCGGTCGCCAGCCCCAACCGCGAAACCGAAGCGATGCGCGACGGCAGCGATGCGGTTTCGGACTGGCCGCTGCTCAACGCCCTGCTCAACACCGCCAGCGGCGCAACCTGGGTGTCGCTCCACCATGGCGGCGGCGTCGGCATGGGCTTTTCGCAGCATAGCGGCATGGTCATCGTCGCCGACGGCACCCCCGAAGCCGCCGAACGGCTGGGGCGCGTGCTGTGGAACGACCCGGCGACGGGGGTGATGCGTCACGCCGACGCGGGATATGACATCGCGCTCGATTGCGCCCGCGCCAAAGGTCTCGACCTGCCCGCCATCACCGGGTGACCGGCGTCCTGCACCTTGCCAGCCGCGCCTACATCGCGCGGCCGTGGCGGAACGGCGGCGGCATCACCCACGATATCGTCACCGTTCCGGCGGGCGCGGGCGAAGATGATTTTTGGTGGCGCGCGAGCATCGCGACGATTGCTGCCGCCGGGCCCTTTTCATTCTGGCCCCAGGTTGATCGCGCGTTCCTGCTGTTGCGCCGCGAACTGTTGCTAACGATCGGCGACTCCGGTGAACAGCGGATCTCCCCCGGCGCGCGCGCCATCCGGTTCGCCGGTGAGGCGGCGGTTGCGGCCCGCCCCGTCGAAGGCCCCTGCACCGTGTTCAACCTCATGGCACGTCGCGGGCGCAGCCGGATAGCGGTGGACTGCTGGACGACAGCGCGGCCGAGCACCGCGGCGCAATGCCTGTTGCTAGCCGAGCAGCCGACGACGGTGCGCGTCCACGGCGATGCGATCGCGCTGGCGCAGCAGGACGCGCTGCTTCTGACCGGCGGGATTCCCGCCGGGCTGACATTCGATCGCCCGCTGATCGCCGTCGAAATCTTCGTCTAACCAGGCGAGGCGGAGCGCAATCCGCCGCTCCGCGGATATGCGCGCGCTCGATCAGCGCGCTGTCCGCCCCGAGACCATGAACCGCGTCAGCCATATGTTCGTCGAAGCGCTGGGACAGATGTATCACACGCGGTTGCCGCGCACCTTTCTGAAAGGCGCGACGCCTTTCATCGGCACGCAGTGGAAAGTGGTGAGCGCAGCTTCTGCCAGTTCGCGGTGCATCACCCCAGCGCCGCGCGTTTCAAGGCCTTCTATCGTCGTAGTTTCCTCCCTGACGAGGCCTTTTTCCAGACCCTGATCATGAACAGCCCAACCAGGGCGAGGTGGTGAACGATGATCTACGCACGATCGACTGGATACCTGACGGCGATATCAAGCTGCGTCCGCGCACCTTCGTCACTGCCGATGCGCTCCGCCTGACGCTCAGCCCTGACCTGTTCGCACGCAAATTCAACCTCGAAGAAGATGCGGTGATCTTCGATCTGCTCGAGGCCCATCTGAAAACTCCGGCAGCCAAGACCTATGCTGGCGACCCGACTCCCATACCGCGGCGACCTGCGCTCGAACCGGCCTGATAAGTCACGTAACAGCGCAGGCGCCGAGCCTCCGGCAATCGCAATTGCGGCGACGGCGGCTCTATCGCGTGATTTTTCATGACAATCGAGCAGGCGTTCTTCGTTTTCGTCCTCCCGGCTCGGCCAGATTTGCGCCCGATCAATCGTGAAGGCGATGCCAGTCGTCTTGATATGCAGCCATTGCGGCCACTTTCCGCCAACCTGCCGCCAATGCGAGGTAGGACAGGCGAAGGGAGTCTGTCTGGCAAATGCTCGCCTGATCAGCGAAGCCCGCAGCTCTCGCAAGGCATTGAATCTCCGTCAGCATCGACCGGGTCTAGGCCTTTGTCGGCCTTATATCTAATGGCTTCTCGTCCGCCCTCTCGGCCGACTTATAAACTGCGACATCGCCGGACACTGTCATGTTGACATCCATAGGGATTGGGTAGACCGCACCTTGGCGCCATCCGAAGAAGTTATTCCTCCGGTCAGCGGACCCGTCTTGGCGGCGTCTGCCTTGCCTCTTTGAGGCCAGCATCCTGCCCCGGCATTGATATCGGTGCCGGGGCGGTGTGTGGCGGGACCAGCGAGAAGACGGGATCGGGTCTCTTGGCAATTCCACTTAAATGCTTGGAGCGCTGCATTTGCAGCAGACGCACCATGCGGCGGAGTGTTGATTTTAAGTGCGTACCTCTCGTCTTGTTCCGCAATACGCTCACGCAGGTCGGACAGCCGTCTTGCGGCCGGCCAAGACTTAGCCGAGGCGCTAAGCTGCCGATCTCCACTCGGAAAACAGATTATGCCGCCCAAGAGACACAGCCGATTCGGATCGGCCCTTTCGATCTAGGGGGGACGTGAGAGGGTGCAAATCTTGGCACCAAAGCTCTTCGCTGGGACAGCATGGGAGATTAATTTCGCCCAAAAATCGCACGCCGGGAGCCGAAAGAAAACGCCAAGAAACGACAGGACACGACAGAGGCGAATGGCACCATTTTTGGCACTCTTGCGCGATTTTTTCGTATCGCCAATTATACATCCAGGGGAGCCCAACCGAAGCCAGCCGATGGAGTGTTTGCCATGCCCGTCTCCGAAAGGATCATCCGCCTACCCACCGTTCTCAATCGCACCGGACTGTCACGTTCCACCCTCTATCGTAAGATCGCCGAGGGCACCTTCCCCGCGCAGGTGCAGATCAGCGTGCATGGTGCCGGGTGGTGGGAGTCCGCCATCAATCGGTGGATCGCCGACCCGCCCGGCTACCGCGCCGAAAATGACAATCGGCCCATTGGCGATGGGCCGGTATGAAAAAGGACGAAGCGCCGCGTTCGCGGCCGCTCACGGCCGCGAATGACAACTCTTCCGCACTTGCTCCTGCCGCGGTTGACGCGGCCCTGACGCGCATCGCCGAGGCGATCGGACGACACATCGCGCGCGAGCATGTGCGGGCGCGGAAAGCCGCCAACGACAATGATCTTTCGTAAATATGCGAAGGCCCGCGAGCGTTGACCCTAGGGGCATGGCGCGCGAGACCGTCATAGGGGAGCAAGCGGGCCGGTGTCCGCTTGCCTCTACTCCAAAGGAAGATGTCATGATCCGCGCCGCGCTCTATGCCCGCTATTCCTCCGATCAACAGAGTTCGGCCTCGATCGCCGACCAGCAGCGCATCTGCCGCGAACGCGCAGCGTGCGAAGGGTGGCAGATCGAAGGCGCCTATGAGGATGCCGCGATCTCGGGCGCGAGCATGATTCTTCGCCCCGGCATTCAGCGGCTGCTTGCCGACGCGCAGGCGGGCAAGTTCGATATCGTCCTCGCCGAGGCGCTCGACCGCGTGTCGCGCGATCAGGCCGATGTCGCGACACTGTTCAAGCATTTGCAGTTTGCGCGGGTGCCGCTGGTTACGCTCGCTGAAGGGGAAATCTCCGAACTGCACGTGGGGCTCAAGGGAACGATGAACGCGCTGTTCCTCAAGGACCTTGCGAAGAAAACCCATCGCGGCCTGCGCGGGCGCGTTGAGAAGGGCTTCTCGGCTGGGGCGGTGGGCTATGGCTATCGCATGATCCGGCGCCTTTCGAGCGAAGGCGAGCTGGTGCGCGGCGAGCGCGAGATCGACCCCGCCGCGGCGCTGATCGTCGAGCGCATCTTCCGCGAATTCGCGGCGGGCAAGAGCCCGCTCGCAATCGCGCGCGGCCTCAACGCCGATGGCATATCGGGGCCAGCGGGCAAGGCTTGGCGCGATACCAGCATCCGCGGCGATGTTCGCCGGGGGACCGGTATCCTCAACAACGAGCTTTACGTCGGCGTCCGGGTCTGGAACCACAAGCATTCGGTCAAAGACCCGAGCACCGGCAAGAGCGTCATGCGCCTCAATCCCGAAGGCGAATGGGTGCGGAAAGCGGCTCCAGAGCTTCGCGTCGTCAGCGATGACCTCTGGGCAGCGGTCAAGCGCCAGCAGGCGGCGCTTGCCGAGCGCCACACAGCGGTCAAGGAAGCCGCACAGGCGCGCGCGCTGCATGGCGCTCGTCGGCCCGCCTATCTTCTCTCGGGGCTCCTTGAATGCGGCGCCTGCGGCGGTGTCTATGCGATCGTCGTAGCAGACCGCTATGGCTGCGCCGGTCATCATCGCGGTCGTGCCTGCACCAACGGTCGGACGATCCGGCGCGAGCTATTAGAGCGAAGGGCGCTGGCAGGCATGACCGACAAGCTCGTGTCGGCGGACAAGATCGAGGCAGCGGTCGCAGCCTATACAGCGCACATCAACCGCGAGAACCGCGAGCGGCGGATTGAGGCCGATACCGATCGGCGCGCGCTCGCGAAGATCGACAAGGCCGTCGCGGGCATCATGGCTGCGATCGAGGACGGACTATACCAGCCTGCCATGAAGGCGCGCATGGCCGAGTTGGAACGCGAAAAATCCGAAATCACCGCGCGCCTTGCCGAGGCGCCGCAGGATGTTCCAGACATCCATCCCGGCATCGCCGAAATCTACAAGCGCAAGGTGGAACGGCTGACCGAGACACTCGCTGACCCTGAAACGCGGCTCGATGCTTCGAGCGACATTCGCTCGCTCGTTGGAAAGATC
Organism: Sphingopyxis bauzanensis; assembly: GCF_002205675.1. Classification (GTDB taxonomy): domain Bacteria; phylum Pseudomonadota; class Alphaproteobacteria; order Sphingomonadales; family Sphingomonadaceae; genus Sphingopyxis; species Sphingopyxis bauzanensis. Next base: position 27,342 of record NZ_NISK01000004.1, read on the forward strand.
GTGCTGCATCCCGGCGCGAAGCGCGGGGAAATCCATGCGACCCTTCACGGGTCGTTGATGGGGATACTCGACTTCGCTAACGACAACCCGTCGCCCGACGCCAGCCGAGTTATAACATCGGTGGCCTCGGGTTCGCGGGGATGACGAAATCAGGCAATGTCTCTACGCCTAAACTGCACCCTGCAACTACGTATCTGTTCATCAGCCGCCTATCGCAACACCCGCCATGCCAAGTCCGCAAACTCGCACAGCAACGGCCGTGTGTCGCGCGGATCGATAATATCCTCGACCCCGAATTTCTCCGCCGTCCGGAACGGCGAACGCACCCGATTCAACCGCTCGCGAATCGCCTCCAGATGCGCGGCCGGATCCTTGGCCGCCTCGAGCTCGCTCTTGTACGCAACTTCGACCCCGCCCTCGATCGGCAGACTCCCCCAATCGCCCGACGGCCACGCGAAACGGTACTGGAACCGCTCGGCATTCGACATCGCGCTGCCCGCGATCCCATAGGCGCGGCGCACCACCACCGACGCCAGCGGCACCGTCGCGCGGTAGATCGCGTTCATCGCCTGCACCCCGTAACGGATCGTCCCCGTCCGCTCGGCCTCGCCGCCGATCATGAAGCCCGGATTGTCGACGAGGTGCACGATCGGCAGTCGGAACTGGTCGGCCAGCTTGACGAACCGCTCGGCCTTCTCACTCGTCTTCGCATCCCACGATCCGCCAAGATAGGAGGGATCGCTAGCGAGCACCGCGACCGGATAGCCATCGAGCCGCGCAAACGCGGTGATCACCGCCCGCCCCCAACGCGCACCCATTTCGAAAAAGCTCCCGCGATCGAACACCGCGTCCGCGATCCGCCGCATCGCATAAACCTGCTTGGCTTCGCGCGGTACCGCCGCCAGCAAGCTCTCCTCGCGCCGGTCGGCCGGATCGCTGCATTCGGTCCGCAGCGCCCGATCATGGATCGACGAGGGCAAGTACGACAGGAAGCGCCGCGCCGCCGCAAACGCGTCGGCCTCGCTCGCGACCTCGTCGTCGACAACGCCGTTGCGCGTATGCACGCCGGTGCCGCCCAGTTCCTCGCGGTCGAGCGTATCGCCGATTACCGCCGCGACCGCCGGCCCCGCCGCGAACAGCTGCGACAGCCCGCGCACCATAACGCTGTAGTGGCTCGCCACCACCCGCGCGGCGCCGAGCCCCGCCGTCGGCCCCAGCGCGAGCGCCACCACCGGCACCGTGTCGAGATTGGCGATGATCTCCTGCCAGCCCGGCACATGCGGGATATAGGTGTAGCCCATATCCTCCAGCGTCTTGACCGACCCGCCACCGCCGGTGCCGTCGATCATCCGGATCAACGGCAGCCGATATTCATGCGCCATCGCCTCGCACTGCACGAACTTGCGGTGCAGCGCCGCATCCGCCGCGCCGCCGCGCACCGTGAAATCGTCGGCGCTGGCAACCACTGGCCGCCCGTTGATATTCGCGCGGCCAAAGATGAAATTACTCGCGGCGAGGTCTTCCAGCTCGCCGTCCGGGCCATATTTGCCGCGCCCCGCGATCTTGCCGATCTCGCGAAAACTACCCGCATCGACCATCCCCGCGAGCCGCGCCCGCGCGTCCATCTTGCCGCGGCTGTGCTGGCGCGCGACCTTTTCCTCGCCGCCCATCTTCTCGGCCAGCGCGCGCCGCGCCGCGAGTTCGTCGATCTCTTTTTTCCAGCTCATGGGATAAAGGCTATCTGACGTTGACGGAAACGTCATGCAAAACCTTGCCCGCCTCTGCCCCGCTGCTATCGTTGTCCGATGATCCGCAAATTCTTCGCTACCCTGGCCGCCTCGCTGCTCCTGATGGCGCCCGCACTCGCCGCTGACAGCGCCGTCCCACGCACCCTCACCGGCATCGAAGACGCCTATAAAAGCGACGCCTTCAACGCCGACCCAATGCCCGCCATCGACATCACCCTCGCCGCGGCAAAGGCGTCGGGCAAGCGCGTGTTACTGGTGATGGGCACCGGCGGTTGTCACGACAGCGCCTGGTTTGCGGCGGTGCGCGACCGATACGAGATCGTCTATGCCGACATCGGCATGCCGCACGTCCGCGGGCTTGGTCGCAACCCCCAAGTGCCCAAGCGCTTCCGCTTCCGCATCAAGGGCACGCCCACCGTCGCCGTGCTCGACACCGAAGGCCGCGTGCTCAATCGCAAGGCGGCGCCCAAATGGCGCAACGCCGCCAGCCGCAGCGACGACGGCATCTATAACGAGCTGATGAATTAGGAAGAGAGACATGGCCGATATGAACCTTGCGGGGCGCGTCGCGCTCGTCACCGGCGCGTCGCGCGGGATCGGTCGCGGCATCGCCATCGGGCTCGCCGAGGCGGGCGCCGACGTCGCGGTCAACTTCACCCGCGGCGAGGAGGCCGCCGCCGAAACCGTCACCGCAATCGAAACGATCGGGCGCAAGGCAAAAGCCTATCAAGCGTCGGTCACTGACGAAGCCGCCTGCGCCGCGATGATTGCTGCGGTCGAAGCCGACTTCGGTCCAATGTCGATCCTGATCAACAACGCGGGCATCGCGAGCCGCGGCCAGTCGGTCGCCGACACCAGCCCCGAAGAAGTCGACAAACTCTTCGCCGTCCACGCCGGTGGCCCGCACCGCCTGTCGCGCCTCGCGCTGCCGCAGCTTCGCACCCACGCACGCAGCGACATCATTTTCATCTCCAGCATTGCGACCTATGTGAACTCGCCCAATGGCGCCCCCTACACGATGGCGAAAGCGGCGGGCGAAGCCCTCGCGCTGACGCTGGCCAAGGAGGAACTCGCGTACGGCGTCCGCGTCAACATCGTCGCGCCCGCGCTCACCGTCAGCGATATGGGTGAAAAACTCTCGCGCGCGATCACTGGCCAGGACGACATCCAGCATCTCGCCGCCAAAATGCCCTTCGGCCGCGTCGCCGTCCCCGCCGATGTGGCCGCGGCGGTGCTGTGGTTCGTCAGCGACGCGAACAGCTATTGCTCAGGCCAGAAACTCAATATCGATGGTGCGGGACAAGCGACGTTTCGATAAAAACAATCCTCCTCGTCGCGCAGCGATGGGGAGGCGGCAGCCCGAAGCGCTGACGGAGGGTCATTGGCGCGACTGTCGCAGCCCCTCCACCCCTCCCCGTGAATTCGTCACAGGGAGAATAAAAAGCTCACACCATCCCATGCTCCGCCGGAATCCCCGACGGTGGCCCCACCGGCATTCGCATCAATTCGGCCTCGCTCGCGCCCGCCTCATAACGCGCTAGCAATTCGTCTGGATCATATTCGATCCCGATGGGATTGCCGCCGAACGCTTCGCTCTGCATATAGGCGACCGCGTCCGCCACTGTGCCGTGATCGACCTGAAACTCCATCCGGTTGCCGTCGGGGTCGGTATAATAGAGCGACAGCGTCGTCCCGTGGTGGATCGGCCAATAGGGTGTGATCCCCGCCGCCTTCAGCCGTTTGTAAACCTCCATCAGATCGCCCGCGCTAGCATAGGTATAGGCGACATGATTGACCCCGACATCGCCGCGCCCGCCATCGCCGCCCGGTTTCAGCAACTCGAGGTTCGCGAACGCAAAGCGGTGATGCTCGTCGTCATAGGTCAGGAAAGCGAGCGCCGGGTCCTGATGCACGACCTCGGCCTCGAACACCTGTTGGTACCAGGCGATCATCGCGTCATAGCGCCGTGTCATATAGACGACGTGCGCGAACTTGCTCGGTTTCGTCATAGCCCCACTCCACCCATGACCCGGCGCGATGCTGCGCGCGTTAGTTTCGTTGTGCAAGCCCGAATCCCTCGGCTAGTGGCGGGTCATGCGCCCCGATTCGGCCTCTCCCGTCATCCCGTTCCTGATCGCATGCGCGGGTATTGCGACCTTTTCGGCGATGGACGTGCTCATGAAGGGGCTGTCGATCGACATCGGTGCCTATAACGCTGTCCTGTGGCGCACCGGCGCCGGTACGATCCTCAGCGGCGCGATCTATTTCGCCAGTCGCCCCGCAATGCCCGACCGCGCAACGCTACGTATTCACGCCATTCGCTCACTGTTCGTCGCGGGCATGGCGGTCAGCTTTTTCTGGGCGCTCGCGCGGTTGCCGATGGCCGAGGCGATCGCGATCGCCTTCATTGCCCCGCTCGCGACGCTCTACATGGCCGCGATCTTCCTCGGCGAGAAGATCGGGCCGCGCTCGATCATGGCGTCGGTGCTCGGCATCGCCGGGGTGCTGGTCATCGTCGCGGGCAAGCTCGGCCGCGGCGACTATGCGCCCGAAGCCCTGTGGGCGGTCGGCGCGGTCGTCGCCTCGGCGCTGCTCTATGCCTATAACCTCATCCTCGCGCGGCGGCAGGCCAAGATGGCCGAGCCGATGGAGATCGCCTTTTTCCAGAACGGCTTCGTCGCGCTGATCCTCGCGCTCGGCGCCCCTTGGTTCCTCGCGGTTCCCGGCAGCGATCAGGCGATCCCGCTCGTCGGCGCCGCCTTCCTCGCGGTAACGTCGCTGCTCCTGCTGAGCTGGGCCTATGCCCGCGCCGAAGCGCAAATCCTGGCGACCACCGAATATACCGGCTTCCTGTGGGCGATGCTGTTCGGCTGGATGTTCTTCGATGAAGCGGTAACCTGGCCGACGATCGTCGGGGCGGTACTGATCGTCGTCGGCTGTCTGATCGTGGCGCGCAAAACCCCGCAGCTCGATCCGATCGAACCGGCAGCGGCTTAGATTAGTCTCACACGAAGACACAAAGACGGCCGTCGACACCCCGCGCGTGGGCTCGTCGCCGCAGGCGATTTCATGAAAGAGCTACGCGCAACCGACGAACGACATCGGCGTACCTGCCCCGCCCTCTTTGTGTCTTTGTGTGAGTCAAAAAATCACACCGCGGCGCGCGAAAGCCGATCATTGATCGCCGCGCCCAACCCCTCGCCGGGAATCCTCGCCACCGCAATCTTCGCCTTCGCGCCCGCTGCCCCCGCGTGCAGCGCATCGAACAGGCGCGCCGCCGCCTCGGTCAGATCGCCTTTTGCGCTCAACTGGTAATCGCCCGTCGCCGAACCAAACCCGATCCCGAACTCGTCGTCCGCAAAATCCACCGCGCCCAGCCGCACCGGCTTGCCCGGCGCATAATGGCTCTCAAGCATCCCTGGCGCGACGATCTCTGATCCCGTCACCCCGATCACCGGTAACCCGCTTGCCGCGGCCAGCATCTCCGCTGTCACCGGCCCCGGACGCAGCACCTCAACGGCGTCATCCTTCACCCGCCCGATCGTCGATTCCACCCCCGCCATGCAGGGACCATCGTCGATCACCAGCGCGATCCGGCCGTGCAGCGTCGCCAACACATGTTCAGCTTTCGTCGGGCTCACCCCCCCGCTCGCGTTGGCGCTCGGCGCCGCCAACGGTGCGCCGGTTTCCGCGAGCAGCGCCTGCATCGCGCGATGACCCGGCACCCGCAGTGCGATCGTGTCGAGCCCCGCAGTCGCGACGCTTGCGACCGGACAGTCGGTCGTCCTCGGCACCACCAAAGTCAGCGGCCCCGGCCAGAACCGTGCCGCCAGCGCGCATTCAACCGCACCGAAGACCCCTAGCCGCTTGGCTGCCGCCAGATCCCGCACATGCACAATTAGCGGGTTGAAATCGGGCCGCCCCTTCGCCGCATAGATGCGCGCCACCGCCTCCGCATTGCGCGCATCGGCAGCCAGGCCGTAGACGGTCTCGGTCGGCACCGCGACCGGTTCGCCCGCCGCCACCAATTCGGCAGCGTGCGCAATAGCTGCGCTATCGAACGCACGAACAAGACTGGGCTTTGAGGCATCGGCCATGCCGCGCTATAGCGCCCGCGCAACGAGATTCACCAGCAAAGTCGGAACCCTCACGATGACCTATACGCCACCGACCACCGAACAACTCTTCGTTCTCGATCATATCGCGCGCATCGACGCGATGGCTGCGCACGACAAATTCGCCGCCGCGACCCCCGACATGGTCGAGGCGATCGTCAACGGCATCGGCGAGTTCGCCGCCGAGGTTTACGCTCCGCTCAACCGCGTCGGCGACGTTCAGAACCCTAAATGGGAGGACGGCAAAGTCACGATGCCCCCCGGTTTTAAGGAAGCCTATCAGGCATTCGTCGACGCAGGCTGGGGAAGCATCGACGCACCCGAAGCATATGGCGGCCAAGGCCTGCCCTTCACGCTGGCAACCGTGATCATCGAGGCGCTCGGCACCGCCGACATGGGCTTTACCCTCTGCAACATCCTGACCCCCGGCGCGATCCACGCGTTGATGGCCTATGGCACCGAAGAGCAGCGCCAGACTTGGCTCCCGAACCTCGTCTCGGGCGCATGGAACGGCACAATGAACCTGACCGAGCCCGCCGCGGGCAGCGATGTCGGCGCGCTGCGTTCGACCGCCGAGAAGGTCACCGAAGGCGAACATGCCGGGCTCTACCGGATCAAGGGCCAGAAAATCTTCATCACCTTTGGCGAGCACGACCTCACCGACAATATCGTCCACCTTGTCCTCGCGCGCACCCCAGGCGCGCCCGAGGGGACGCGCGGCATCTCGCTCTTCCTCGTCCCCAAATACCGCCTCGATGCCGATGGCAAACCCGCGCATTCGAACGGCGTGCGCTGCGCGTCGATCGAGCACAAGCTGGGCATCCATGGCTCGCCGACCGCGGTGATGATCTATGGCGAGGACGAGGATTGCCTAGGCGAAATCGTCGGCGCCGAAATGGGCGGCATGCGCGCGATGTTCGTGATGATGAACGCCGCGCGCCTGCTCGTCGGCTGTCAGGGCGTCCAGATCGCCGAACGCGCCACGCAGCAGGCGCAGCGCTTCGCCGCCGAGCGCGTCCAGTCGGCGCTCGTGGGCGGCATCGACCGCTCCCCGGTGACGATCGACCAGCACCCCGACGTCCGCCGCATGCTGTGGCGGATGCGCGCCCAGACCGAGGCGGCGCGCGCGCTGACCTATTACGCCGCGGCGCAGACCGATTTCGGCAAGCTCGGCGACGAAGCCGCCGCGATGCGCGCCGAAATCCTGATCCCACTGGTCAAGGCGCACGCGACCGACATCGGCTGCGAAGTCGCCAGCCTCGGCATCCAGGTCCATGGCGGCATGGGCTTTATCGAGGAAACCGGCGCCGCGCAGCACTATCGCGACGCGCGCATCGCCCCGATCTATGAAGGTACCAACGGCATTCAGGCCGCCGATCTGGTCGGCCGTAAGCTTGGCATGGCGGGCGGCGATCTTGTCCGCGGGCTGATCGATGATATCGCGCACGGCGCCGCGGATTTCCCCGAGCTCCAGCAGCTCGCCGATGCCTGCCGCGCAGTGACTGACTGGATGGTCGGCGCAATCACCGGCGATCGTCTCGCGGGCAGCTATCCATATCTCACGATGCTAGCCACTGCGACCTGCGGCTGGCTGATGGCGCTGCAACATCAGGCGGCAAAGGCGGCACTCGACGAAGGCAGCGGCGACCGCGCGTTTCTCGAGGCCAAAATCGCCTCGACACGCTTTTACCTTGGGCAGATTGTCCCCGCAGCGACAGGCCTTGCTCCCTCGGCGCTGGCGGGCGACGCGGCGCTCGCGCCGCTGCCGAGATTGGCCTGAAACTGGCAGATTCAAGCCGCTTTTCCTCGCGTCGCCAACGGCAAGAATTTGTTCATGATTAACGCGATGATAACGATCTGGGACTAGGCACAACCGGCAATTGCTGGAGACGTGGGTGCCCATTCCGGTCAAAAATCTGATCATCAGCTGGCGCACGCTCGCGCTGTCGCTGCTACTAAGCGTAGCAGCGGGACTTTCGTCGATCGCCGAACCTGCCGATCGCATCATCGAAGCGGCGATCGGGCGCCTCGCGTGGCGGGCGGTTTCGGGCGATATCGTCGTGGTTGCGCTCGACGAAAAGACGCTCGCCAAATATGGCAAAAACGACTTTTCGATGCGGCGGCACGCCGATGTTGTCGATGCAATAAAAAACGCTGGTGCTAAGCGCCTGTTTATCGACTTCACTTACGAACGACGCCAGAATGATCCGGACTTGGCGCTGCTGGCCAATGCCGTGAAGCGGTGGCAAAATCGGGTCGTGCTGGCTGCCTCGGCAAAAAATGCCCAGGGAGGCAAAGCCGAACTTACCAACCTACCGGGCCCCGCTTTCGGGACTCAAGCGTTGATTGCGTGCATCGGATGGCAGTATGAATTCTGGCAGGTGTGGCGCATTCCAATTACGTTGGAAGTCGACGGAAAACCGGTGCCTAGCTTTTCCTCGCTTCTGGCCCACCGGTCCTCCGACAAGGGCGGAGTTTATGCTCTCGACTATTCGTACAGGACCGACACGATCCCATATGTCAGTGCTGCGGACGTTCTGTCTGGTGATGCTGGCCGCCGCGAACTTGAAGGCAAAGACGTGGTCTTCGCACCGACGGCAGCCACTTTTCAAGACAATCATTATCTTCCGGGCAGTGATCGTGTACCAGGAGCCTACATCCATGTGGTTGGCGCCGAGACGCTGAAACGTGGCATGCCCATCGACATTGGATGGCTGCCGGGCCTGCTTTTCGCAGTAATTGCGCTGCTCGTTGGCATGGCTTTCCGGCGGGCGCGTTGGTTCAACGCTGCTGCACTGGCAACCGTCGGAATCATGATAATAGGCAAGATCCTCCTGACGACCATTTTGGTCAGCAGTTCGATCGGGGCCGGCCTGTTTCTGGTGGCGACAATAGGTGCGAACGTATCGCGCACGAATCGTCATCGTTCAGCCCAGCGCGAAAACCCGGTATCGGGTCTCCCCAATTTCGAAGCGCTGCGATCGCAGGCGCCGTTTGGCAGCACGACGGTCGTCGCCGCTAAGGTCGTCAATTTCGAGGATCTCGCTGCTTTCATCCCAGGTGACGGGATTGGCAAACTGATCGAGCAGGTCACGCGCCGCCTGTTGCTCGCGTCACAAGGTACGGCGCTTCATCACGACCTAGATGGCACTTTTGCCTGGCTGGTTCCTTATTATCAGCACAGCCAGATCGAGGGACAGCTTGCCGGGCTTGCCGCGCTGTTCAACGCGCCGCTGACGATTGGCGAATTGCGGGTCGATGTCGCGATCGCTTTCGGGGTCAACGACGAGTTTGAAGGCTCGAACGCCCAGCGTCTGGCTGCCGCGCTCGTCGCCGCCGAACGAGCGATCCGCACCCGCGCGCTGTGGACCAAATATGTGCCGCGCCAAAAGGACGACGCCGGTTGGCAGCTCTCTTTCCACTCGCAGCTTGAGGACGCGCTTACCGGCGGCGATATCTGGGTCGCGTTCCAGCCGCAATATGCGCTTTCGACGGGCCGGCTGGTCGGGGTCGAGGCGCTGGCGCGCTGGACGCATCCGACGCGCGGTCCGATCCCGCCCGACGAGTTCATCGTCCAGGCCGAAAAGAGCCAGGACATCTATCGCCTGACTTTGTTCGTGATGGACCAGGCGATCCGGTCGGCGGCGCAGTTGCACGAGCGCGGCCACCGCATCAACATGTCGGTCAATCTGTCCGCGACGCTGCTTGATCATAGCGACCTGGTCGGCACGATCCGCGTGATGCTCTCGGCGCATCATTTGCCGCCGGAGATCCTGACAATCGAGATCACCGAAACCGCCCAGATCGAAAACAGCCGCCAGGCGCGCCTGACGCTCGCCCAGCTCCGCCGCACCGGCATCCGCCTGTCGATCGACGATTATGGCACCGGCCAGTCAAACCTTGAATATCTGACAGAAATCGAGGCCGACGAAATCAAGATCGACAAGCGATTCGTGATGACCATGCGCGATTCGCAGCGGAACCGCGAAGTGGTGAAATCGACCATCGACCTAGCCCATCGCCTGGGCGCGGTTGCGGTCGCCGAAGGCATTGAAGATGCCGAAACCATGGCCCTTTTGGGCCAGCTCGGTTGCGACGTTGGCCAAGGCTATCATCTTGGCAAACCACAATTATTTTCCGAACTCGCTGCGACCCTCTCCGCCCCATCGCAAAACCGAACCGCATAACTGCCAGATTGGCGGCAATTATATGGTTAAGACTCGATTTACCTTACAAAAGATGGTAAACGCTCCGTTAACTGTTCTTCGTGGGCAGTGCCGACAGGAGATTTCACATGGGTTGGTTTTGGAAATTTCTGGGTGGCGGCGGCACCGGTAACGGTGGTGCATCGGCCTAACCTGGATGTAAATTCAGAGAGAGGGCTCCGGCATTGCCGGGGCCCTTTCTTTTTGTCCGCGGCCCGCGCGACCGCTTGATGCTCGCTGCGGCAGTGGGACCATCGGCCCAAGGCGCCACTACAGCCGTCTGGCTTCCGAGAAAAAATTCCGTTCACATCGCTGTTGCACAGAGATCCGGGCAATCCCTCGGAAACGCGGGCGCGACCCCGCCTGATCGCGCCTTGCACGCGACGAGACGAATCAAAATATCGACGAACCGAGTCCCTAAACCGTCATTTACTGTCTTGCATCGTCGCGCCGACGTGGCACTATAGATGGTGGGTCGGCCGAGGGGGCACCCCAAGAATTAGTGCTTGGCCAAAATTGGCAGATTTCCGTCGCCCATATCACATGGGCTCGGAAAACTGCTTCGTGCGGCCAAAAATATGTGCCCCCACGGATCGAATAGATGCTAGGCTGGGGCTTCGTCCCGAGTCGAACAAGACAGGAACATATGCGCTGCGGCGCATGGGCAATCGGGGACGAACAAGATGGATTTTCGCGAGACAGAACGGGTGGAGACGAGCGACGTGGCGACGGTGGAATTGACGAAGAACGAAGTGCCAGTAGCGAACGAATCGGCCCCCGAAGCGGCCCCGACCGCTAAGCTTAACGACAGCAGCGAGGCGAAGGTCCACGCGCGCCGATTCGATATCATCACCGACAAGAGCCGCGACGCGCTGCTCACCGACTTCGGCAAGGAAACGCTCGAGGATCGCTACCTGCTTCCTGGCGAATCCTATCAGGATCTCTTCGCCCGCGTCGCGTCGGCCTATGCCGATGACCAGGAGCATGCGCAGCGCCTCTATGATTATATCAGCCGCCTGTGGTTCATGCCCGCGACCCCCGTGCTGTCGAACGGCGGCACCGGCCGCGGCCTGCCGATCAGCTGTTACCTCAACTCGGTCCCCGACAGCCTCGAAGGCATCGTCGAGACGTGGAACGAGAATGTCTGGCTCGCATCACGCGGCGGCGGCATCGGCACCTATTGGGGCAGCGTGCGCGGCATTGGCGAGCCCGTTGGCCTCAACGGCAAGACCAGCGGCATCATCCCCTTCGTCCGCGTCATGGACTCGCTCACGCTCGCGATCAGCCAGGGCAGCCTGCGCCGCGGTTCGGCCGCCTGCTATCTCGACATCTCGCACCCCGAGATCGAGGAGTTCCTCGAAATCCGCAAACCGTCGGGCGACTTCAACCGCAAGGCGCTCAACCTGCACCACGGCGTGCTGATCACTGACGAGTTCATGGAAGCGGTGCGCGACGGCACCGAATTCGACCTGCGTAGCCCCAAGGACCAGAGCGTCCGCGGCAGCGTCGATGCGCGCTCGCTGTTCCAGAAGCTCGTCGAAACCCGCCTCGCGACCGGCGAGCCCTACATCATCTTTATCGACCAGGTGAACCGCATGATGCCCAAGCATCACCGCGATCTCGGCCTCAAGGTCACCACCTCGAACCTGTGCAGCGAAATCACCCTGCCCACCGGCCGCGACCATCTCGGTAACGATCGCACCGCGGTCTGCTGCCTCTCGTCGCTCAACCTCGAAACCTGGGACGAGTGGAACGGTGACAAGGGCTTTATCGAAGACGTGATGCGCATGCTCGACAACGTTTTGCAGGATTATATCGACCGCGCCCCGCCCGAAATGACGCGCGCCAAGTACAGCGCCAGCCGCGAACGCTCGGTCGGCCTCGGCGTCATGGGCTTCCACAGCTTCCTCCAGGCGCGCGGCCTGCCGTTCGAGGGCGCGATGGCGAAATCGTCGAACCTGCGCGTCTTCAAGCATATCCGCGCCCAAGTCGATCAGGCGTCGATGCTCCTCGCCAAGGAACGCGGCCCCTGCCCCGACGCCGCCGATCAGGGGGTGATGGAGCGCTTCAGCTGCAAGATGGCGATCGCGCCGACCGCGTCGATCTCGATCATCTGCGGCGGCACCAGCGCCTGCATCGAGCCGATTCCGGCGAACATCTACACGCACAAGACGCTCTCGGGCAGCTTCTCGATCCGCAACCCGCACCTCGAGGCGCTGCTCGTCGACAAGGCGAAGAACAGCGACAATATCTGGAACTCGATCCTCGAACGCGGCGGCAGCGTCCAGCACCTCGACTTCTTGACGCAGGACGAAAAGGACTGCTTCAAGACCAGCTTCGAGATCGACCAGCGCTGGCTGCTCGAACTGTCGGCCGACCGCACCCCGTACATCGATCAGGCGCAGTCGCTGAACCTGTTCATTCCCGCCGACGTCGAGAAATGGGATCTGCTCATGCTTCATTACCGCGCGTGGGAACTCGGCATCAAATCGCTCTATTATCTGCGGTCCAAGTCGGTGCAGCGCGCCGGCTTCGCGGGCGGGGTCGAGGCCGACAACACCGCAAAAGCTCCGGTCTATGAATTGCAGACCACCGACTACGACGAGTGTCTGGCCTGCCAATAAGTACGCGCCCTCTTTGATCCCCGGCGAAAGCCGGGGCCCGGAGCGGCCTTACGCCAAGCCAGACTGGACCCCGGCCTTCGCCGGGGCACACGAAACAAGAGACAAGAACCGAGGATAGCCCGCCATGCCCTTGTTAGAATCCCGCAACACCTACAAGCCCTTCGAATACCCCTGGGCGTTCGATTTCTGGAAGCGCCAGCAGCAGATCCATTGGGTTCCCGAGGAAGTGCCGCTGGGCGAGGATTGCCGCGACTGGGCGCAGAAGATCAGCGACCACGAACGCAATCTGCTCACCCAGATTTTCCGCTTCTTCACCCAAGCCGATATCGAGGTGCAGGATTGCTACCACGACAAATATGGCCGCGTGTTCAAGCCGACAGAAATCAAGATGATGCTGACCGCGTTCAGTAACATGGAAACCGTGCATATTGCGGCGTACAGCCACCTGCTCGACACCATCGGCATGCCCGAAAGCGAGTACGGCATGTTCCTCGAATATGACGAGATGCGCGCCAAGCATGATTATATGCAGCAGTTCGGCGTCGACAATGACGAGGATATTGCACGCACCCTCGCGATGTTCGGCGGCTTTACCGAAGGGCTTCAGCTCTTCGCCAGCTTCGCGATGCTGATGAACTTCCCGCGCTTCAACAAGATGAAGGGCATGGGCCAGATCGTCAGCTGGTCGATCCGAGACGAAAGCCTGCATTGCGAAGGCATCATCAAGCTGTTCCACACCTTTACCAAGGAACGCGACTGCCTGACCAAGGCGGTGAAGGAAGACATCATCGACACCTGCCAGAAAACGGTGCGGCTTGAGGATGCGTTCATCGACCTGGCGTTCGAACAGGGGCCGGTCCCCGGCATGACGCCGAAGGAAATCAAGCGCTACATCCGCTACATCGCCGACTGGCGGCTGGGGCAGCTCGGCTTCGCGCCGATCTACATGATCGAGGAACACCCGCTCCCTTGGCTCGCCCCGCTGCTCAACGGCGTCGAACACGCCAACTTCTTCGAAACGCGCGCCACCGAATACAGCAAGGGCGCCACCCGCGGCGAATGGAACAATGTCTGGTCCAGCTTCGACAACCGCAAGAAAGCCAAGGCGAACGACGATACCGCCCCGGTGATCACCGCCGAAACCGACGGCGAAGACATGTTCGCCAAGGCAGGGATCGCCGCAGAGTAAACCTCGCTGCCCCTCCCGCAAGCGGGAGGGGCAGCGAGACTTAGGGGCTTGCTCCTTGGTCGTAGCGGGAGGGTAGCAACACCACCCCCGCCGCAAACCAATCAAATCAAGGCCAACCAAATGACCGAAAAACAAAAACTCATCATCCTCAGCCAGCCGCAGCGCTCGACACTCGAGGGCCTGTCGAACCGCCGCCCGCAACTCCCCACCGACCCGATCCGCGACGAACTCGTCACGCTGGGACTGGTGGTGAAGCAGGGCGCGAAGTGGGCGCTGACGCCGCAGGGCAAGAAGGTGCTGGCGGCGAGCTCAAACCGGCGCAATGCGGGCGGATTTTCGGTTTGATTTAGGTCGTGTTGACAAAAGATTTCAGCAATAGTCGCGTGGCGGCGAGGTTGAGGAAGCTCTCGAACGAGAGCAGGGTTTTGTCCATAGCGGGTTGCAATGCGTCGTTGCTGTTTTAGCTTGCTGAACATGCGCTCGACGCGGTTGCGGACCTTGTAGCGGGGATAGTCGGGATGCTCTGGCACCTTGCGGTTCGAGCGAGGCGGGATGCCCCGGACCAGGAGACTTTCCCGGAAGCGATCACCATCATAGCCCTTGTCCGCGAGCAGCGCCTTGAGTGTGGCGACGGGGATCGCCATCAGCGGTTCGGCAGTGGTGTAATCGGAGGCCTCGCCGCCGGTCAAAACGCTCGTCTGGTTCGAACTCGCCGGGACGATGCACGCCGCGATCACGCGCGAGAAACAGATCAAGAACTGGCAGCGCAAGTGAAAGATCGAGTTGATCGAGGCGGTTAACCCCGAATGGCGCTTTTTTGCCGAGGAACTGGGGTTGCCGCCGCCAGGCGGGCGACGGCCGCGACCGCGCAACTCCCCCTCCTTCGTCATGCCGGACTTGATCCGGCTTCCATTCCGGCAGCGGCGGCATCGACCCCGGATCAAGGCGGACGAGCCGCGAGTCTCCTCCGCGGGTGACGACCAAAGCGTGGCCAAACGACCATCCCCCCCCATCCGAACCATCCCCGCAGGGCGCTGATTATTAACGACATTGACGGCTCGCGCATTTCCTGTTCTTCACCGTGAACGGCGCGCAGGGGGCGTGCCGATTTGGGGGTATAATCATGAAATCGAAATTGCTCGCGGGCGCCGTTGCGCTCGCGCTCGTCACGCCTGCCTTCGCTCCGGTCGCGGCGCAGGACGCGCCCGCTGTGCCCGCATCGGTCGATGCCGCGCCGGTGCTGGTCGCTGTCCCCGTCGCGGCGCCGACCGCGAATCCGGCGCGCATGCTGCCCGCCAACACCGAAATACTGCTGAGCATGAATGAGGAACTGTCAACCAAGCGCAACCAGGAAGGCGACACCTTTCACATGTCGGTCGTCCACAATGTCGTCCAGGACGGCTTCATCGTGATTCCAAAGGGCACGCGCGCGACCGGCGAGATCACCTGGCGCACCGGCAAAGGCGCGTTCGGCAAGTCGGGCAAGATGGACATCGAGCTGCGCTATGTCGAAATCGGCAATAACCGCGTGCCGCTGACCGGCACCTTCCGTCAGGAGGGCGAAGGCAATACCGTCGCGACCATTGGCGGCGTCATCCTCGCGGGGGTATTCGCGGCGTTCATCACCGGCAAATCGGGCCGGATTCCGGCGGGCCGCGAACTCAGCGTCCGCACCAAGGAAGCGCTGGCCTTTGCGGTGCCGGCAGGCACCCCGACCGCGGCGCCCGCGCCGATGGCGGTCGCCGTCGAAACCGCGCCGGTGGCCGCAACCCCCGCCGCCGCGCCTTTACCCGCGCCCGTCGCGGATCCGGCGAAAAGTCCCGCCCCGGCGCCCGTGACCGCGAACTGATGGTCCGGCGGGTTCCGGCGCTGCCGCCGGGACCCGCCATCGGCCTCGCTGCATCACCGACGAGCCGGAACGGCGCCTGCCGCGTGGAATCCTATTTCGCACGCGCCACCCCAGAACCCCTTTCCTACTATTCTCTACCATGCCGCGCTCGCGGTCTGGCTCTTTTACTCGTCATAACCTGCTGTTCCCCTGCGCGCCAGCATCGCGCCCGCGTGCGACCTTTGCGATGTTTCATGCCCCCGCCGCGCTGGGTAACCTTGGCGATCTTGGCCCGTGCCTAGCCGCCAACTCCTTGTTTCCGGGGTCGATGCGGTGGCAAGTTTGAAACCTTCCGTCGCCACGACGTCCCGTCGGCAACCGGTGGCCGTAATTCGGGCGCGTTGGGCTGAGCTTTCCTGAACTTTGGCGCCACAGATTCCGCCGCGCACCGGCTAATACAGCGCCGACCCGCTCGGAAACCCGCGCACTCCCGCGACCGCGAACATCACCCCGTCGCGCACCGCCTCGGGCGGGTCGGCGAGCAGCGCCAGCTTGACCAGCTCGCGCGTCACTTCGCTGTCGTCGTCGACGACCAGCCGCAGCGATTCGATGCCGATTTCGTTGCGCGAAACCACGACATCGCGGATCAGGCTCAGCGGCCAGCTATCCGCGCTGCCGCGGTACAACCGCGAACCGTCGTGAAAAATATAGGCGTCGCGCTGGCGCCACAGCCGGTGAAAATGCGTCAGTCCCAGCGCCGCCGCCACGATCAGCGCGGTCACCAGCAGGTTGCCGAACAATATGCTGCCGACGATTTCCAGCGCGCTGCTGCCGCGTGCCTGCCGCGCCAGCAGCCCGGTCAGCGTCAGCGCGCACAGCAATTGCCCGGCCGCCAGTGGCTTCGCCTGCAACCGCCCGATCACGACTATCCTGTGGTCCCACTGCGCCATCGCCGAGCCTATAGGCACAGCGGCGGCGCGGCGCCAGTCGCTATGGCGCTGCCCCTTATCGGCAGCGCGGGTGGGTGCCGATGTCGCGGATGTCGTAAAAGCGCCCGTCGGCGACCGTCATCTGCACGCACTGGCGGCTCGCGCGGCGGTTCCACACGCTGTACGCGGTGTTGCCCGATTTGAAGCTGTCGACATTGCTGAACCCGCGGTCACGCATCGCGCTGTCGGCGCTCGACGCGCGCGCGCCGTTCAGGTCCATAAATTGCCCGACCTCGGCATAACCGCCGCCGCCATAATGATGGCCCAGGTTCGAACTGCGCTCGTTCACCCCCGCCTGATAACCGCTCGAATAGGCGTCGGACCGGCCATAATTGTGATAGGGCGCGTGATACAGGCCGTCGCGGTATCCGCGGTCGAAATCGCTGGCCCCCTGCTGGTCATATTCCTTGTCCTTGTGATGCTTCTTGCTTGCCAGCGCCGCAATCAGCGCGATCCCCGCAACCGCCGCAACCGCGGCCCCGGCATTGTCCTCGCTACCACCCTGGTTGCAATCGGACTTCGACGCGGTCTCGACCGACTGGTACCGGCCGTCCCACGTGACGATATGCACGCATTGCTTGTTGTCGCGGTTCCACCAATAACTATGCTTGCGGTCACCATCATGGTGGGTTTCGATATGCGTGTAGCCGCGCATCTCCAGCTGCGTCTCGCCGCCGGCGCCGCGCGCGCCGACCAGGTCCTGCAATCCCGGCACCTGCTTCGCCAGCACCGGTGTCGCCAGCATCGACGCCGCCACCAGCGCCGCGACAGAATTCATCGAAAAACTCTTCATTCGCTTTCCCCTAATGCATTGCCACATGGGGGATGGCGCGGCGCTTTTGGCCTGTCGCACAGCCCGAACGACCCGATCGGGGACGCCGTCCGGTGCCGGCCCGATTGCAGCATGCTTGTAGCGCAATTCGCGGGGGGAGTCTTTGAACTTGCACAAAATCCCCGCGCGCTTGTCGGGCCTATTCGCGGTCGGTGCCCGGAAAATCGGAGCTCGCGGTGACCGACACCGTACCGCCCTCGGCAGACGGGATCACGGTGCGGCCGAACCACACGTAGCGCGCGGTCGGGCGGGTCAGGTCGTGGTCGTACCGCGCCTTGGCCGCCGCCGTATCATAGCCCATCCACCCCAAAGTTGCCGGAAAGATCTGGCTGACCGAATGGCCGGAGCGGGGGCTGGCGGTATAGCGCGCCGCCTGTCGTTCGGGAAGGAACGCCAGCAGCGGAACGCGAAATTCGTCGGCCACCCCTTCGCGGCTGCAATGCGGCAGCGCGCCGGGGGTCAGGTTCTGGCCATGGTCGGATGTATAGACGATTGCAACCGCTTCGCGGTCGATGCCTGACAGCAAGCGATTGAAAAACCGCGCTTTCGACCAGCGCAGCGCGGTGCCATATTGCAGCGAGACCGGGCTGTCGGCGGGGATCGCACCTTTCGGATAATGGTCGCGATACTGGAAGTGGACGCCGCGCAGGACGGCATAGGTAAAGCTTTCGCCGCCGCCTTTCATCTGGGCGTTCAGCGCGTCGGCAATCTTCAGGTCGGTGTCGATGCCACCGACCATCGGGCGATATTCGTCGATCATGGCACGTTCGGGTGCCAGCAACAGGTTCTGCGGCGCGCCGGCGGTCTGTCCGTCGATCAGCATGGTGCGATAGCCGGCGCGCTTCGCATAGCCCCAGATTGACGGCGTTCGCCTTAAATCAGTGTCTTTTCTAACATTTAGGACATCGACCCCGGATCGGAGCGCCACCTGCGCCGGTGCGCTGCAATGCCCCATCGCCGCCGCAATCCCAAAGTCGCTGTGCGGCACGTTCGCCAACGTCGGCGCAATCAGACGACGAAAGGGCGCCTCCGCCACACTCTCGTCGATCACCCAGACAATATGCCGCGGTACTTCGGCCCGTGAATATGGGGTCAGCGGCGGCGCGGCGCGCGGCGGCGGCGGCGGCGCGCTGACAAGATCCCAGCCGAGGCCATAGAGGCTCCGCTCCGTCCCCTCGGGCCAGACTTCGGCATGGCGATAGATCAGGCTAGGCGCGACCAGCATCGCAAGGCTGACAGCGGCAATTCCCCGGCTCCACGGAATCGCGACCACGCTTCGCGCCACCCGGCGCGCACCGACAAACAGGGCCAGCGACGCCGCCACCTGTGCACCGACAAACAGAAACTCACCGCCGAACTCGCCTGCCGCATTGCCAAACTGGCGTACCTCAGCGAGCATCCACGCCAGCGTCCCGCCGCTTAGCAGCTCGGGAATGATCTGGGTGTAACCGATATTGATCAGGATCGAGAGCGCCGCGAGTAGCAGCAGTAATACGACCCAGCGGCGCGAGAACAACAGCAGCGCCACGAGAAATGCGCTCGCTTGCAACGCTAGGAAGCTCAGCGCGATAATCGCGCTCCGGGGATCACCTGCCGCCAGTCGATAGGCGACGTCATGGGTCAGCTGGAACCGGTTTGCGATGGCATAGCCGACTGCGAAAAGCAGCACCGACACCGCCAACCGCGCGAACCGCCTGCGCAGCGCTCTATCCCCTCGCTCCAAACTCATCGCGCGACCAATATGCCTCGCGTCTTGAAAAATCGCAAACGGCCCCGTCGCTGCCAAAGCGCTACACGAAAATGGCCCGCTCCGACGGACGCCGAGAGCGGGCCAGTTTCGGTCCCGGTGCGCGCTATCGCGCTACCGATGCCGGATGATCTTGCGGGCTATTCCGCCTCTTCGAACAGGTCGACCGCGGTCGCGCCGGTCGCCGAAAGACGGATCGTGTCGCCTTCGACGGTCGCGACGAGGCCGGCGGGCAGATAGCGGTGCTTGCCGTCGACGCTGTCGCTCTTCGCCATCTTGATGCGCTCGCCCTCGAGATGATCGACCGTACCGACATGGACGCCGTCAGCCCCAATGATCTTCATATGTTCCTTGATCGCGCTATGGTCATGCTCAGCCATCGTCATTCTCCTTGCTGCTTTGCGGGGCAACCCGCGAAGTACGGGACTTATACGCCCGGTGGCGGCATTCGATCCAGTCCCACCGACGAGCCGCCCTAATGCATCGGTTGCTTCCCAACCACCCCGCCGCGCTCTACCTTACCCCGATGCGTATCCTGCTCTTGTTCGCCGCAGCGGCACTGGTCGCCGCGCCGCTTCCCGCCATCGCCTGTTCAGTCGTGCCCGGCTACCGCGTGCCGACGAATGTGGAGCTAGTGGAAAGCGCCGACCTGATCCTGCTCGCAACCGTTGCGGACGGCGATGCTGCGCCCGATGCAATTCCCGAACAGCGAATCGCAGTGCAACCCGTTGCGGCGATAAAGGGCGATTTGCCATCCGGCCCGTTCGCGATGCCGGGATGGATCGCCAGCCGCGACGAAGCGCTGCTCAGCAATCCCTACGAGCTGAAGGACGCGCATCCGCAAAGCCTGGCGGGCGCATGCTATCGTCTCGGCTTCCCACGCGGCTCGCGCGTCCTGTTCTTCCTGAAATGGGAGGGCGATCACTGGCGCGCCGCCGGCGGGCCGTTCAGCCGCTGGGCCGAAGATGTGCTGACCGACAACGCACCGTGGCTACAAGTCGTCCGCCTCTATGGCGAAGCCGCAGCGCTGCCGCCCGGCGAACGCACTGCCTATCTGACCGCCCGACGCGACAAATATGCTGCCGAACTCGACAATCCCGTGGCGCAGCTGCTGGCCGCTGACATCGCCCGCCAACTCACCGGTCCGAACGCGCTGCTGCGTGAAGACTTGCCGTCGGCCCCGGACGAACCCACGGACCATTAGGCGCGCGCTGGCCTCGCCAATCAGGCCGCCGCGGCGAGCACCTTGTTCTCGATGATGCGTATAAACACCTCGGGATCCTGCGCACCGGGGATCAGCATCCGGCCGTCCAGGATGAAGGCCGGGACGCCGGTGATATTCCGGTCCGCCCAATAGGTCTCCTCGGTGCGGACCATCTCGCCGAACTCGCCCGATGCCAGGATCGCCTCGGCGCGGGCGCGGTCTAGGCCGACCGAGGCTGCGACGTCTGCTAGCACGACATGATCACTGACATCGCGATTGTCGGTGAAATGCGCTGCAAATAGCGCCAGCTTCAGCGCGGTCTGCACGCCGATCGCTGCCGCCTGCTCGGGCTCTTCCAGCGCACCCGCCCACGTCAGCAGGCGGTGTGCGTCGAAACTGTTGCGCATCCGGAAATCGGGGCCGCGGTTAAACACAAAGCCGAGGTTTGCGGCGACGCCCGCCATCTTACCACTATTCGCGCGGCTCTGTTCGGCGGTGATACCATATTTACGCATTACATGCTCTGCGGCATCTTCGCCTTCCGGCGGCATATCGGGATTGAGCTCGAACGGGTGCCACTGGACGCGGAAATTCAATCGACCTTCAAAATGCGCCAGTACGGCCTGAAATTTCAGCCAGCCGATGATGCACCAGGGGCACATGACGTCAGACACGATGTCGACGCTTAAGCGCGGAATGTTCGGTTCGGTCAACGAAAGTCTCCTGCCCGTCACGCCCCGTCGGGTAACCGGCGATCCTTGCCCGTGCGCCGGTCGTCCTTGCGACGCTCCGGACCCTTGTAACCGGGATCATCAGTGACACGCCGATCCGTGGACCGTCTGTCCGACCGTGCCCGCTTGTCGTCGTCCGCTGCCATGCGCTCCCCTCCACCATTAAAGGAAAAAGAAGCGACCCGGCACACATGTGCTCACAGAAAAGCGAAAAATACAATAACTGCCCCGTTTGAGGCGCGGCCGGTGCACTTCAGCTTGGTATATCGTCGGGATTACCCGGGTTGTTCGCGGCGCTCACCGTTTCCCCCGGGCGCGACAAGGCCCACCAACTGGCCAGCATCAGCACTACCGTCAAAGCCTCGACAATCATGCCTTGTATAATGCCCCAATTGGTCGGATCGCCCATCGCCGCGCCGATCAGACGGCCAACGAGCGCCGTTCCGAACAGCGCTGCGGGCACAAGCAACGCGCGCACCCAGCCGGGAACCAGCGCCCCCAACACCGCGGCACCCGACGCAACGATGAAAAAGGCTGACAGATCAGCCCGCAGCGTGTTGATCGCGACCCCGGTGATGGAGAAATTGAAGGTCTCGGAATAGCTCGCCGGATCAATGACTCCCCGCAAACCAACGATCGCAAAAAAAGCGGCCCACAGAAGCACCGCGCCGCGCCATATCCAGTTGGTCATCATTGCCTCCCCGTTGTTGTCGTCCAAGCTGAACCAACAGGCGGGAATGTCAATGGTTGCATCGGCTTATCCGGCGCCGGCAGCAAATGTCTCTTCGATCCAGCCGCCACCCAGCACACGGCTTTCATCCACCGCATCGTAAAGCACCGCCGCCTGCCCCGGCGCGACGCCATATTCGGCATTGTTAAAGATCAGCCGGTCGTCCGAAACGCGCGCTGACACCGGCCGCGCCATGCTGCGCACCTTAGCGAGCACCTCGCGGCTCTCGACCGAGGCCAGCCAGTTCGCTTCGCCCAGCCGTGCGCCCGCCACTGCCAGCGCGCGCCGCGGCCCGACGATCACCTGTTTTGCCGGTGCGTCGAGGCGCACGACATACAGCGGTTCGGCCTGACCGCCGATCTCGATCCCGCGCCGCTGGCCGACGGTATAATGGATCAATCCCTTGTGCGCGCCAAGCACGGTCCCGTCGACATGGACAATCTCACCCTGATCGTCGGCCTCGGGACGCAGTTTGCGCACCAGTGTCGCGTAATCGCCGTCCGGGACGAAGCAGATGTCCTGGCTGTCGGGCTTCGTAGCAACACCTAGCCCCAGTTCGCGCGCGATCTCGCGCACGACGCTCTTCTCCATGCCGCCTAGCGGGAAACGCAGGAAGTCGAGCTGATCTTGCGTGGTCGCAAACAGGAAATAGCTCTGATCGCGCGCCGGATCGACCGCGCGGTGGAGTTCGGCACCGTTCGGTCCCATCATGCGACGGACATAGTGGCCGGTCGCAAGGCAGTCGGCTCCAAGCTCTTTGGCCAGCGCAAACAGGTCGGTAAACTTCACCCCCATGTTGCAGCGCACGCACGGGATCGGCGTCCTCCCGTTCAGATATTCGTCGGCGAACTGGTCGATCACCGTGTCGCGAAACCGGCTTTCATGGTCATAGACATGATGCGCAAACCCCAGCCGGTCGGCGACCGCGCGCGCGTCCTTGATGTCTTGCCCCGCGCAGCAGGCGCCAACGCGCTTTGCCTTCGCGCCATGGTCGTAAAGTTGCAGTGTCACGCCAATGACTTCGGCGCCCGATCGCGCGGCGAGCGCGGCGACGACGCTCGAGTCGACTCCGCCCGACATCGCGACCACGATTCGCCGATCTTTCATCGGCATCGCCAGCTGGAAGTCGGCCTGGGCAAGCCCGGCAGGAGAAATAATCGTCGCCATGATGCGCGCCATCTAGGGACGAGACGCCAAAAATGCCAGCTTTTCCGCCATCACTGTCAAGATATTGACGCGGGTTAAGCTTCGCTAACAAGGCATGAAATAGGCATTTACGTGACCTTAGGCGGTCGGCGCTAGACCAGCCTCATGAACATCGCCCCGTCCGAATTTCCGCGCCTTGCCGGTGCGGCCAGGCTGTCGAAGCCCGGCTTTGACATCATTCTGGCCGTGTCCAGCGCGCGGCAGGCGGCGCAGCCGACCGTCCGCCTGTTGCAAGCGGACGCGACTCGCCAGGCGCACGCCGCAACCCTTAACGCGCTACGGCAAATGCTTGGAGGATCGCGCCGTCCGACGGAGCAAGATGCGCCGCATATCGTTCGCTTCTTCGATCTGTCGGACGGTGTGAACGCCTTGCCGAAAACTATGAACAGCCTGTTTACCAGAGGATTTCAGCCGATGTTGAGTCCCTCTGATTTAGAGACAATTGCGTCGGACCACCCCCCCCCCGACGTAGAAACCATGGAATGAATATGATCGAGAATCAGAAAATCCGGCCCGCTCAGGTCATCGGTCCGCTCGGCGAACCCCTGACGATCGATTCGTTGCCGCCACCGTCGACAACGCGCTGGGTCGTGCGCCGCAAGGCAGAGGTTGTCGCGGCGGTCAATGGCGGCTTGCTCAGCGTGGACGAAGCGTGCGAACGCTACAGCCTGACGCTCGAGGAATTTGCCAGCTGGCAGCGTTCGATTGATCGCAGCGGCATGCCCGGGCTGCGCGTTACGCGTATCCAGCACTATCGTGACCTTTACGAGCGCCAACAGCGCTTCTGACCGCGATTGCGCGAAGATCAAACGAAAGAGGGCGCTTCGGCGTCCTCTTTTTTTTGCGCGCAATAAGCGCAGTCAGCGCGCGAACACCCAAAATTCCAACCCATTTCCGCAATTTGACGTTTTCGTTGCAACCCTATTGTTCACCCCGCGTTAAGCCCCGGAGTCAACTTTGGGAGTCACTCAATATGCGTAAGATGTTCATTACCCTCGCCGCCACTTCGGCCCTCGCGCTCGGCGCTTGCCAGAGCCCCGCCGCCGACAAGGTCGAAGATCAGGCCGAAGCTCAGGCTGACGCGATCGACGAGCAGGCCGACGCCATGCCCGAAGGTCCGGCCAAGGAAGCCATGGAAAACAAGGCTGACGTCGTCGAAGAAATGGGCGAAGAGAAGGCTAACGCCATGGACGATAATGGCGAGATCGCTCCGTCGGAAACCGGCGTCGGCGACACGCAAAAATAATACTGCCGTCCCTAAACAGGCAGGGTGAAGGGCGCTGGAACCTGGTTCCGGCGCCCTTTGTCGTGTGCTCCAGTTTTTTCAGCGTTTCGTGCCACATGTGACGCCCGTCACCACTTTGTAATCCTATCGCCGCTATGGGGCGGTGTGGACGGAGCGTTTTGGCGTTCTTGCACCACGGCCTACCGGCGCCGGTAGCGACCCCCGGCGGCGGGAGGGACTAGGCTGAACCTGCTGCATCGCCGTCGAGTGCGCGCAGGACATCCTGCACCCCGGGCGCTTCGGTATCGGCGCGGAGAGCTGCCAGCCCTGCCGCCACGTCGAGCCGATATTCGGCCACCCCGGCCGACTCTCCGGTCCATTCGGCATTAAGCGATTTGATCAGTCGTTTCGCGGCGGCATTTTCCGACAATATGTGTACGTCAAGCACCGCCAACCCCTCCGACAGACAGTGGACGAGCAACGCCGCAGTCATCATCCGCGCCAGCCCTTGCCCCTGAAATTCATCGACCACTGCGACCGAAAACTCGCCCGCGCGGCCGCCGTCGTCATAACGCACCGCATGGACCGCGCCGATCGCCGGTTGCCCTTCGCACTCGGTGCAGATGGCGCCCCACGCGATATGGTCGTGGCCGTCGACATCGACCAGCCGCTCGATCACCGCGTCGGGCAATACTGCCACCGGCGAGAAAAAGCGCAGATAGCGCGACTCTGCGGACAATTGCGCGATCCCTTCGCGAAGCAACTGCTCGTCGTCGGGCGTGATCGTGCGCAGGCATATGATCGTGCCGTCGTTCAGCGCGCTATGCACTGCGATGTCCGCGATCGCCTTTGCTCGCCGTGGCGCCTTTCCGTCCGTCGCGGTCATCGCAGCCTCCCAATCGGGATATGATAAGCACCGTACGCCCGGCTGGCAAATCCCGTCCGGTGCGGATCGTTATCGAGATGCAGGCGCGGCGACCGATCGCCCCAGCGCTGTCAGGATCGCGCCGCGCTGCTTCGCCCAGCTGGCGCTGTCGGGCGCGATCAGTTCGACATGGCCCTCACCTCGGGTCACCTCCATCGGCACCGTCACGCCGCGTTTGGCCATCGCGGCACTGTAGGCGGCACCGGTTGCAGGCGGAGTCACATGGTCGCGGTCGTTGTTGAACTGGACCTCGCGGGAGGTGCCGAGCGGCATTTCGGGGGGCGAGGTGCGGGCATAGTCGCCGCGCGCCATTGCGGCGGGGGCGTCGGCGCCGCAGGCATGGCCGACACTTGCTGCGCCCGCGCGCAGGTCGGGCAAGCCGCCCTGGCTGATCGCGAGATCAACGTGGATCGGATCAGCTCCTCGCAGCGCATCGTCCGCGGCCAGCGCGGGGCGCCGCGCCAGCCAAAACGCCAGATGTCCGCCCGCGCTATGGCCGATCGCGATCCGGATACCGCTGGTGTCGAAGCCGTGCTTTGAGCCCTCGGTAACGAACAGGTCGGCGGCGCGGGCGACATCTTCATAGGTTCCCGGCAACCCGCCGCCGCGGTCGGCGCCGCGATATTCGATGTTCCACACGCCGACTCCGTGCGCGCGCAGGTCGTCCGCGATCCAGTTCATGATGTCGCGCTCGGCGACGGCGGTCTGCCAGCAGCCGCCGTGGATCATGATTACTGCGGGGTACGGTCCCCTCCCCTTTGGCACCCACACATCGACGATCTGCAACGCGTCCTCGCCATAGCGGACGGTCGCATCGGCGATGGGTTTGGCGCGGGTCAGCAGATCGGGCCAGCTCATGATCGGCTTGTCGTTCACCGCCCGTTCTCCATTCACCGGTCCGGTAGTTGCCGCGGCGCAGGCGGCCAGGAGCAGCGCCAACCCGACAACCGCACTTTTGCCAAGCCCGATCAGGTGTCGTCGCCCATCCGCAGCGCAGCGATGAATGCTTCCTGCGGGATGTTCACATTACCATATTCGCGCATCCGTTTTTTGCCCTCTTTCTGCTTTTCGAGAAGCTTTTTCTTGCGGGTCGCGTCGCCGCCATAACATTTGGCGGTCACATCCTTGCGCAGCGCGGCGATGGTTTCGCGGGCGATTACCTTGCCGCCGATCGCGGCCTGGATCGGGATCTTGAACATGTGGCGCGGGATCAGGTCTTTGAGCCGCTCGCACATGCCGCGGCCGCGGGTTTCGGCGGTGCCGCGATGGACGATCATCGACAGCGCGTCGACCGGCTCGTTGTTGACGAGGATGCTCATCTTGACGAGGTCGCCGGGGCGGTGACCGATCTGGTGATAGTCGAACGACGCATAACCGCGGCTGATGCTTTTCAGCCGGTCGTAGAAATCGAACACGACTTCGTTGAGCGGCAGTTCATAGGTGATCTGCGCGCGGCCGCCGACATAGGTCAGGTTCTTCTGCACCCCCCGGCGGTCCTGGCACAGCTTCAGGATCGAACCGAGATATTCGTCGGGGACATAAATCACCGCCTCGATCCACGGCTCCTCGATCTCGTCGATGCGGTTCGGGTCGGGCATGTCGGCAGGGTTGTGGAGCTCGATTTCCTTTGCCGCCTCATTCTTCGTGTGGCCGAGCTTCAACTTGTACACCACCGACGGCGCGGTAGTGATCAGGTCGAGGTCATATTCGCGGGTCAGCCGCTCCTGGATGATCTCGAGGTGGAGCAGGCCGAGGAAGCCGCAGCGGAAGCCGAAGCCGAGCGCCGCGCTGCTCTCCATCTCGAAGCTGAACGACGCGTCGTTGAGGCGCAGCTTCTGGATGCTCTCGCGCAGTTTCTCGAAGTCGTTCGCGTCGGTCGGGAACATGCCACAGAACACGACCGGCTGGACTTCCTTGAATCCCGGCAGCGCAGCCGCCGCGGGGCGCTTGGCGTCGGTCACGGTGTCGCCGACGCGCGCCTGAGCGACGTCCTTGATCTGCGCAGTGATGAAGCCAATTTCGCCGGGGCCAAGCTCGGCAAGCTGCTCGATCTTGGGCGTGAAACAGCCGACGCGGTCGATCAGGTGGGTGGTACCCGCCTGCATGAACTTGATCTGCTGGCCTTTTTTCAACACCCCGTCGATGACGCGGATCAGGATGACGACGCCGAGATAGGGGTCATACCAGCTGTCGACGAGCATCGCGGTCAGCGGCGCATTGGCGTCGCCCTTGGGCGGCGGGATGCGCGTGACGATCGCCTCGAGCGCTTCCTCGATCCCGATCCCCGATTTCGCCGAGGCGAGCACGGCGTTGTCGGCAGGTAGCCCGATGATATCCTCGATCTCGGCTTTCACCTTGTCGACGTCGGCGGCGGGCAGGTCGATCTTGTTGATCACCGGGACGATTTCATGGTCGTGCTCGATCGACTGATAGACGTTGGCCAGCGTCTGCGCCTCGACACCCTGCGCCGCGTCGACGACCAGCAACGCGCCCTCGCACGCCGCCAAGGACCGCGACACTTCATAGGCGAAGTCGACATGGCCCGGGGTGTCCATCAGGTTGAGCTCATAGGTCTCGCCATCATGCGCTTTATATTTCAGGCGCACCGTCTGCGCCTTGATGGTGATCCCGCGCTCTTTTTCGATGTCCATATTGTCGAGCACCTGCGCCGACATTTCGCGCGCGGTCAGCCCGCCGGTGAACTGGATCAACCGGTCGGCGAGCGTCGATTTGCCATGATCGATATGCGCGATGATGGAGAAGTTACGGATGTGGGACATGGGCGTGGTCATGCGGGCGCGTTAGCAGGGGAAATGCGCGCTGTCAGCAGGGAGCGGACCGGTCGGCAGGGGCGCGCGCGGAAGTTGTCAAACTTGTCGCCGCATCGCCCCCGGAAACAAGGGGTTAGCGGCCGGTCATGGGCCGAGATCGCCAAGGTCGCCCAGCGCGGCGATGGCGTGCGCGCGGATGGGTGCGCCAAGGCCCGTCCGTCAGCGCTTCGCGCTTCCACCTCCCCATCGCTACGCGACAGTGAGGATCAGTTCGCCTCCGCCAGCAACGCCTGCGCTTCCTTACCCTGCCAGTCGATCGCGCCGATGACACGCCACAGCTCGCGCCCCTCGGCGTCGTAAAAGATGCTTGTCGGCAACGCGCTGTTCGCGGCATCGAGCAAGCCGTTTTCGGGATCGAGATAGGGTTGCAATGCCTTCAACCCCGCCTTTTGAAACCACGGATCGACCACCTCGGCGCCCTGCAAATCCTGCGCCACTGCGATCACCGTCATCGCCTCGCCGCTCTTGGCCGCCAATGCATCGAGCGTCGGCATCTCCGCGACACACGGCGCGCACCAGGTCGCCCACAGATTGACCAGCAGCGGACGCCCGCGAAATGCCGCCAGCGTCACCGCCGCGTCGTCGGGGCCGGTGAAGGCCGCGGTCGGCGCCGCTTCGCCATTGTGGCTGCGGTCGATCATATATTCGAACTGGCCGACGCCCTCCGCTTGGCCCGCCGAAATATTTGCTTGGCCGTCTGCGGGTTGCCCGCCGCCCGCCTTTTCCCTATCGCAGCCCGCGATTGATCCGGCCAGCAGGACGGCGAGGATCGCTAGATACGGGTTTGGGACGCGGCGAATGACGGATACTCCGGACAAGAGCAGCATGTGGGGTGGCCGTTTCGGTGGCGGTCCCGCCGCGATCATGCAAGAGATTAATGCCTCGATCCCGATCGACAAGCGCCTGTGGGAAGAAGATATCGCCGCCAGCCGCGCGCATGCCGCGATGCTCGGCGCCGCCGGAATCATCGGCGCCGACGATGCGGTCCAGATCGATCGCGGCCTCGCCCAGATCGCCGAAGAATTCGCCGCGAACGGCGTCCCCGTCGACCTCGCGCTCGAAGACATCCACATGACCGTCGAATCGCGGCTGAAAGAGATCGTCGGCGAAGCCGCGGGACGCCTCCACACCGCGCGCTCGCGCAACGACCAGGTCGCAACCGACTTCCGCCTGTGGACGCGCACCGCGTGCGAGCGCATCGACGTCGGGCTCGCCGCGATGCAGGCCGCGCTGCTCGCGCGCGCCGACGAACATGC
Source organism: Sphingopyxis bauzanensis (assembly GCF_002205675.1). Lineage (GTDB taxonomy): Bacteria > Pseudomonadota > Alphaproteobacteria > Sphingomonadales > Sphingomonadaceae > Sphingopyxis > Sphingopyxis bauzanensis. The sequence goes on from NZ_NISK01000004.1 coordinate 56,727, forward strand.
GGACAGCATCATGCCCGGCTTCACACACCTGCAAGTCGCGCAGCCGGTGACGCTCGGCCATCATCTGCTCGCCTATGTCGAAATGCTCGGCCGCGACCGCAGTCGCTTTGCCGATGCGCGCCGCCGCCTCAACGAATCGCCGCTCGGCGCCGCCGCGCTCGCGGGGACCGGCTTTCCGATCGACCGCGCCGCGACTGCCGCCGCTTTGGGTTTCGACCGCCCGATGGCGAACAGCATCGACGCCGTGTCCGACCGCGATTTCGCGCTCGAATTTTGTGCCTCCGCCTCGATCGCTGCGATCCACCTGTCGCGCCTCGCCGAAGAAATCGTCATCTGGGCCAGCCAGCCCTTCGGTTTCATCAGCCTGCCCGACGCCTGGTCGACCGGCAGCTCGATCATGCCGCAAAAGCGCAACCCCGACGCCGCCGAACTGGTGCGGGGGCGTGCGGGGCTGTTGCTCGGCGCCTTTCAACGGCTCGCGGTGATCGTCAAAGGTCTTCCGCTGACCTATTCGAAGGATCTGCAGGACGACAAGGAAACCGTGTTCGGCGCCTTCGACGCGCTGGCGCTGTCGCTCGCCGCGATGACCGGCATGGTCGAAACGCTGGCCTTCCGCACCGACCGCATGCGCGCGCTCGCCGCGTCGGGCTATTCGACCGCGACCGACCTCGCCGACTGGCTGGTGCGCGAAAACGGGCTGCCGTTCCGCGAGGCACACCATGTCGTCGGCGCCTGCGTAAAGCGCGCCGAGGAATTGGGCGTCGAGCTGTCGGCATTGCCTGCCGCCGATGCCACCGCAATCCACCCCGCGGTAACATCCGAGGTGCTCGCGGCGCTGACCGTCGAGGCATCGGTCGCCAGTCGCACCAGCTATGGCGGCACTGCCCCCGAACGGGTAAGGCAGGCGATCGCTGCGGCCCGCGCCGCGCTGGAAGGAACGAATTGATGGCGACCAAGCGCCTCATCATAACAACGCTCGTTGCTACCGCGCTGCTTGGCGCGTGTGGTAGCAAGGAAGATCTGAAGCCGGTGGCAGGTCAGCCCGCCGCGGTCGTTCCCGTCGGCGCGCCCCGCGCCCCGACTACAGAGGAGCTTACGACGCCCGACGCGCAGGCCCGGCCCGCGCGCAGCGACGACCTTCTCAAACGGTCCGAACAACGCGAACCCGATGATTTCGACTTGCCGCCTCCGGGCTGAGCTTCAGGACTAAAATAATGGATCAATTTGCACTTCGTGACGGCGTCCTTCACGCCGAAGACATTCCGCTGCCCCGTATCGCCGAAGAAGTCGGCACCCCCGTCTATGTCTATTCGCGCGCGATGCTCGAACGCCACGCGCAGGAATTTCGTGACGGGTTGAAGGACGTGCCGCGCAAGCACCTTGCCTTTGCGATCAAGAGCAACCCCAACCTCGGCGTGCTGCGTGTGCTGGCGCGGCAGGGCTATGGCGCCGACGTCGTGTCGGGCGGCGAGCTCGAACGCGCGCTCGCGGCGGGCATGGCGCCCGAGGACATCGTCTTCTCGGGCGTCGGCAAGACCCGCGCCGAGCTGGCGCAGGGGCTTGACCGCGGCATCGGTCAGTTCAACATCGAACATGAACCCGAAGGCATCGCGCTCGCCGAAATCGCGCTGGCGAAGGAAATGACCGCGCGCGCGGTGCTGCGCGTCAATCCCGACGTCGACGCGGGCACCCACGCCAAGATTTCGACCGGCAAGGCCGACAACAAGTTCGGCGTCGGCATCGACGTCGCGCCGGCGATGTTCGACCGTCTCGCCGCGCTCCCCGGGCTCCAGATGCGCGGCATTGCAGTGCATATCGGCAGCCAGCTGACCAGCCTCGACCCGCTCGAATCTGCGTTCACCCGCGTCGGCCGCCTCGTCGCTGATCTCCGCGCTGGGGGGCACAACATCACCCATGTCGATCTCGGCGGCGGTCTTGGCGTGTCGTACAAGCCCGGCGACAATCCGCCCAGCATGGCCGACTATGGCGCCATGGTCGCGCGCGTAACGAAGGATTGGGACGTCACGCTGATGTTCGAACCCGGCCGCGTCATCGCGGGTAACACCGGGGTGCTGCTGACCGAAGTGTTGTGGGTCAAGCCCGGCGCGACCAACCCGTTCGTCATCGTCGATGCCGCGATGAACGACCTCGCACGCCCGGCGCTGTACGACGCTTACCACGACTTCGTTGCGGTCCAGCCGAGCGGCGAAAAGATGACCGCGTCGATTGTCGGCCCAGTGTGTGAAACCGGCGACACCTTCGCGCGCGACCGCGTCACCGACAAGGTCGAGGCCGGCGACCTCGCAGTGTTCCGCACCGCGGGCGCCTATGGTGCGACGATGGCCTCGACCTACAACAGCCGCAGCCTGGTGCCCGAGGTGCTCGTCGACGGCGATCGCTACATCAAAGTCGCCGACCGCATCGCCGCCAGCACGATCATGGCTGCCGAACGCGTGCCGGACTGGATCGACTAGACCCTCCCCGCAAGCGGGGAGGATTTTAGCCGCATTTCTGCTAGGATCTTCCCATGCACCAACTCCCCATCTTCCTGAACCTCACCGGCCGCACCGTCGTGCTGGTCGGGGAAGGGGAGGCTGCCGAGGCCAAGGCCCGCCTGATCGGGCGCGCAGGCGGACGGATCGTCCAGGCATGGGAACAAGGCGCTACCATCGCCTTCGTCGCGCTCGACGATGAGGCAGAAGCGCGCACCGCCGCCACCGGCCTCCGCGCCCGCGGCCTGCTCGTCAACGTCGTCGACCGCCCTGACCTCTGCGATTTCACCACCCCCGCGATCGTCGACCGAGCCCCCGTCACTATCGCCATCGGCACCGGCGGCGCGTCGGCGGGGCTGGCGAAAGCCGTCCGCCAACGCATCGAGGCGCTGCTCCCTGCCCGCCTCGGCGCGCTGGCGTCGGCGCTCTACACCACGCGCGACGCGATGAAGGCGCGCTGGCCCACCCCCGCCGACCGCCGCCGCGCCATCGACACTGCGCTGGCTCCGGGCGGAGCGCTCGACCCGCTCGATGGCGCAGCGGCGGACAAGGTCGATGCCTGGCTGGCGAGCGAAGTCGCCAGCCAACCGCCGCGCCTCGAAACAATCCGCCTGACCAGCCCCGACCCCGACGACCTAACCCTCCGCGCCGCGCGCCTGCTGGGCGAGGCCGACCATATATTCCACCCCGCCGACGTTGCGCCCGCAATCATCGCCCGCGCTCGCGCCGATGCCGTGCGGCATGTCGCGGATGCGACGCCGCAGGAGGCTCCGGCAGGTTTGTCGCTGTGGCTGGAAATGCCGGACGACTGCTAGCGACCGGAAGTGGATGTTCCTCCCTATGGTGTAGCCATGGGGAGGTGGCAGCGCGAAGCGCTGACGGACGGGCTTTGGTGCCTGCGTTTCTGCCCTTCCACCCCTCACTTCGCGAGCGGCCCCCTCCCCTTCGCTCCGCGACAGGGAGGCTCGGCTTCGTCGGCTCCACACCCCCGCACTCTCGCCCCCTAAGGCGCAATCGCCAACCCATCCCCCTGCTTCCCCGCAGCGATCCGGCGCAGCACAGTGCCGCTCGCAACCTCGATCTCCGCGACCTTGTCCACCCCTGTTTCCGCCGCATAGAGCCGCTTCGAATCGGGGCTGAACAGCAAGGTCACCTGCCGCGCCGCGCCGCCCTCCGACACCTGGATCTTCCGCACCGGTGTGCGGGTTTCGGCGTCGAACAGGCTGATCGTTCCCGCGCCGATATTGCTCGTCGCGATCAGTCTGCCGTCGGGGCTCGCCAGCACGCGGATCGCGACCGGATCGACCGGCTGCTCGGCCACCTTACCGCCCGTCGCCACATCCCACACCGACACACGCGCCGCCGCCAGGTCGCCGACCCAAAGCTCGCGCCCGCCCTTCGCTAGCGCCAGCCCTTCGGGCCGCCCGCCGACCGCAAGATCGCCCAGCTTCGTCCCCGCGTTCAGGTCCAGCACGCTGACCGTCCCCGACCCGATATTGGCGACATAGGCAGTGCGGTTGTCAGGTGCGACGACGACCATGTGCGATCCCTGCTGCCCCGTCGCGATCGACGTCACCGTGCCATCGGGGGCGACCACCGCGACCGACTGGCTGCCCTCGGTCGTCGCGACCAGCCTCCCGTCGGCCAGCCACAACAGCCCGTGCGGCCGCTGGTTCGGGCTGAGGTCGATCGTCTTGACCTTCGTCCGCGCCGCGACATCGAACACGTCTATCGTCGTCCCGCCATAAGCGACCACCGCCGCCTGCTGGCCGTCGGGCGACACCGCGATCTCGTGCGGCATCTTGCCCGTCGGCAATCGCGCCAGCTCCTCGCCCGACGCCAGCGCGACCAAACTCAACGTATCCTCGCCCTTGTTGCCGATCAGCAGCGTTTCGGCGGCGGCGGGCGCGGACGGCAGCTGGGCGAGGGCGGCGACCAGCGCGGTGGTAAGCGTGCGGCGCATAGAAATCTCCCGATTCGATCCCCGCCATCCTATGCCGCGCCGCCGCCGGGGCAAGCCGCGTACGACCAGCGACATCGCGGTAAGTTAACTGACACACCGCGTCCCGCCGCCTAGCCTCGATCCCCGGCGGCTGGCCCCCGAAAACCTGTCGGTCAGCCTGAACATCATGGACGAGGGCGAGCATGTCCCCTGGCGCGCCAGTATAGTCGTCGCCCTGGGCCGGGAAGCGGGCGAGCCCGCGGACAAGGCCCCCGCCATCGCCCGCCGCCCGACGCTGACCAGCGGCGAACTGCTCCTCCGCTGCGCCGTCCACCTGAGCGCCGAGGCGCACGACATCGCCGACCATGTCGCGCAGACGCACCCCGTCCCCCGCGTCCGCGCGGGCGCCATTGCCGCGCTGGCGGCGGTGAGGAAGGGCGCTGGCCGGCCGCGGTGCTGGAGCGGGGGATGCGGGATCGCGATGCGCGGGTCCGGGACGTTTGCGCGCGGTGGCTGGCAACCTGATCCTCCCTGTCGTCGCGCGACAGGGAGGATTGATCAGCCCGGATGCGCTTCGTCGCCGACCGCCGAGCGGAGCAGGCCGCGAAACACGTCCTGCGCGCTGCGTTTGCCCTGTGTCACGTCGAAGACGTCGCGCGCGATCGGCATGGCGAGATCATAGCGTTCGGCGAGCGCGATGACGGTCGGCGCGCTCTTTACCCCCTCGGCCACCATGTTCATGCCCGCGATGATCTCGTCGATTGGGCGGCCCTTGCCGAGTTCGACCCCGACGTGGCGATTGCGGCTCAAGGGGCTGGTGCAGGTCGCGATCAGGTCGCCCATGCCGGTGAGGCCCGAAAAGGTTTCGGGGCGGCCGCCCATCGCGACGCCGAGCCGGGTGATTTCGGCGAGGCCGCGCGTCATCAGCGCCGAGCGGGTGTTGTCCCCTGCCCCCAGCCCGTCGCCCATGCCGACGGCGATCGCGATGATATTCTTGAGCACCCCGCCGAGTTCGCAGCCGAGCAGGTCGGTGTTGGTATAGACGCGGAACAGCCCCGAATGGAACACCGGCTGGAGCGCGCGGACGACGATCTCATCCTCCATCGACAGCACGCTGGCCGCCGCCTGCCCGGTCATGATTTCGCGCGCGAGATTGGGGCCGGTGAGGACGCCGACGGGGTGGCCGGGGAGCACCTCCTCGATCAGTTCGGTCATGCGTTTGCCCGAGGAAAGTTCGAGGCCTTTGGTCAGACTGATGACGGGTACCCAGGGGCGGAGGTGCTGGCGTGCCTCCTCGAGTACGCTGCGAAAGCTGTGCGAGGGGACGCCCATGATCAGGACGTCGGCACCGGCAACGACTTCGGCCATGTCGCCGGTCGCACGCAGCGTCGTCGGCAGCTTGATGCCGGGCAGATAATTGCGGTTCTCGTTGTCGCGGTTGATGCCCTCGACCGTCTCGGCATCGCGCGCCCACAGGGTGATCGGCGCATTGCGCGACACCACCGCCGCGACCGTCGTCCCCCAGCTGCCCCCACCGAGCAGGCCGACCTTCAGGCGCATATCTCTCTCCCCTGTTTTTTGGGCAGAGTGGCGGGGGAATGGCGGGTTGGCAAGGTGCTCATCCTCCCTGTCGCGCAGCGATGGGGAGGTGGCAGCGCGAAGCGCTGACGGAGGGGCTTTGGGGCGAGGTCGCGGCCCCTCCACCACTTGCTTCGCAAGCGGTCCCCCTCCCCATGGCTTCGCACAGGGAGGATTAGTGTTTGGCAATAAAACCCTTCATCACCGCAGCGGTCGCCTTGGGATCCTCGATCATCGGGACATGGCCGACATGTTCGAAAATATGGCTCTGGCTGCCCGCGATGCCCGCTTCGAGCACCGGCACACAGCTGACGTCAAGCAGGCGGTCGTGGCGTCCCCAGATGATCAGCGTCGGCGCCTTGACCTCGCCCAGCCGGTCATTGAGCGGATGGTCGCGGCCTTCGTTCGCGATGACCCAGAAAATGCTGTCGAGCTGGTCGCGATATTTGAGCGCGTCGGCGTAGAGCACGGGTTTGAGGCGCGCCGGGATATAGGGCGGTTTGTGGACAACCATGCCGACCAGCCGGTCAGCGTCCTCCAGCCCCGCAAGGACGAGCGGGTTATAATCCTCGTTCGCCGCCTGTTTCTGCAGATCGCTTTCGTTGGCGCCGTTGACTCCGGCGTTGTTGAGCAGGATTAGGCTGGCGAGCGCGCCCGGATAGTCGATCGCGTAACGCAGCGCGATCCAGCCGCCCATGCTGTTGCCACCGACATGCGGGCGGTCAAGACCGAGGGTATCGGCGAATTGCTTGAGCCGCGCGGTCTGCGCGCCAAGGTCATAGGCGAGGTCGGGGTTGCGCTCATTCTCGCCGAAGCCCGGCAGGTCGGGAGCGATGAAATGATAGTCGCGCGTCAGGTACGGCGCGATCATCGACCAATTATCCTTGTCGCCGGCAAAGCCATGGACGAGCAGCAGCAAGGGTTTCGCGGGGTCGCCGCCCTCCAGATACGGCCAGTTGCGGCCATCGACGGTGACGCTTTTCTGTACCATCCGCCCACGCTGGCGCAGCAACGCGCGACCGAGCGCGACGAGGCGGCCAGGGAAGATGAAATACATCAGCGCCAGCGCGATGAGCGGAGCGAAGAGGAGGATGAGGAGGATTTTCATGGTCTGGTCCTTTGGCCCCTCCCCTTCAGGGGCGGGGTTATTCTGCTTTCGACACGTGTGCGTCGAACCAGCCGATCAAATCGTCCAGCACCGCATCGCGTTCCGGCTCATTGTAGATTTCGTGGAACAGGCCGGGATAGATTTTGAGCGTCTTGTCGGCTGAGGCGACATGGTCGAACAGATATTGCGAACCCGCCACCGACGCGAGGCTGTCATCCGAACCATGCTGGAACAGGATCGGTAGCGTGATGCGGGGGGCGCCCGCCTGCGCCGCGGCCATGGCGTCCATGAACTCTTTGCCCAGCCGCGCGCCGATCTTGCCGGTGTAAACGAGCGGGTCGGCGAGATAGGCCGCGACCACCGCGGGATCGCGGCTGACGCCATTGGCGTCGAGCGACAGCACGCCGAGGCGCGGGAAGAAGCGCGACAGGAAGTGGCTGATCCAGACGGTGAAGCGTGACGGCGGCGCAGCGGGGACGATCGCGGGGCCGGAGAGCGCGGCGGCGGCGAACGCCTGCTGGCGCTCGATCAGAAACAAAGTCGAAATCAATCCGCCCATGCTGTGGCCGAGCAGCAGGCGCGGGGTGGTGCCATGATTGACCTCTACCAGGGTCAGCAGTTCGGCCATGCCGTCAGTAAAGGCCGAAAAGCGCGGCACGAACCCGCCCTCGCCGTCTGACAGCCCATGCCCCCAATGGTCGATCGCATAAACCGCGTAACCGGCGTCGATCAGCCGCTTGGCGACATGGCCGTAGCGCCCGGCATGTTCGGCATAGCCGTGCGCGAGCAGCACCACGGCCTTGGGCAGGCCTTCGGGCAGCCAATGGGTGACGTGGAGTGTTGCCCCGGCGCCCGCGGATTCGGCGGGCAGCTGGATCGTACCCACCGCCATATTAGCGAACCGCCTTCTTCAGCGCCGCGGTGCTGCGGTGGCCGGGGCCGTCGTCGCCGGCGCGGTCGATCCTGGCCAATATGCCTTCGAGCGCACGGCTGATCGCGGTCTGGGTGCGGACCATTTCGACCTTGGGCCAGGCGGTGCGCTCGCCGGTATCGATCAGCTCGTCGATATCCTCCTGCCCGAGATCGCTCAGGATCTTCGCGGGCGACCAGAATTTGGGCGGGCGGATGATGTTGATGTCGCCGGTATATTCCTGGTTGATCACCGAGCGCGCCATATTGGCGAGGCTGTTCAAGGGCGGCACCCATTCGAGCGGTTTCTGGAAGATGATCATATTGGCGTTGAGCCATGCCTTGAAGGTCGCCATCGACGCGTGCTGAATCGCCTCGATTGGCGCCATCTGCTTGCGCGTGTCGGTCGCGAAGGGCAGCGCGATCGGGTTCGCCTGGCTGACGATGTGGTGGTTGACTCCGTACAGGCGTTCGAGCCGCTTGGTCGGGATGTCGTGCGTCACCGATCCATCAACCCAGCGCCGGTCGGGCTGGTACGGGATGCGGTTGCCCGCATCGTCGCGCGCCATCAGCATCACCGGCGGGAAGACGCCGGGCACCGCGCACGATGCGAGCACGGCTTCGCGGATCAGCACATTCGGCGCGGTGATCGCGTTGAGCAGGCGGCCGTTCTGATGCTTTTCGGCGGGGGCGACTGAGACGTTGAGGTGGCGGCCGCTGATCTCGAACGCTTCCTGAAAGGTCAGGTCGGGGATCAGATCGGCGAGGCGGTCGCGCACTTCGTCGGATGCGAGGCGCTTCTGTTTGGGGTCGCGCGCGGGATTGGCGAGGCGCTCGCTTTCAAGCAACGCGCCGATCTCGCTGTCCTTGCGGGTGCAGACGACCGCGGCGACGATCGATCCGCCGCTGGCGCCCGACATGATCGCGGGCAACACGCCTTCGGACCAGAGCGCCTTGACCACGCCGATGTGGAAGAAGAGGAAGCTGCCCGATCCCGAGAGCAGCAGCGCCGAGCGGCCGTAGCAATGCTGGGCGCGGCGGAAGAAGTCGCGCTTTTCTTCGCGCGGAATGCTGCGCGCGGCGGCGATCTTGTCGAGCGAGGCGACAACCTCGGCGACATAATTCTCGATCAGCGCCTTCGTGCCGAAGCGCGCCTTTTGATAGAGGCGTTCGTGGCCCATGCCGTCGATATTGCCGTGGATGCCTTCGTTGAGGACGAAGAGCAACCCCTTGACGTCACCCGCCGCCGACAGCTTGCGCAGCCGTTCAAGCCGGGCGCGGATCGCCTTGTAATCGAAATGCTTGCTTTCGTCGGCGTCGCGCCACGTTTGCAGCCCCGATTTCTTGTCATGCTCGCGCGCGGCCTTGGCCCAGGCGATGTAGTCGGGCGCGGTCACGAGATCGCGGTCGGCGCTGAGCGTCGGGGTGAAAAGCATTCAATATTCCTGCAAGACATGGTTATTTTTTCGGAGTCTTGCGGGTTGCGTTGCCTTTGGCAACCGGTTTCGCCCGCGGTGTGGCGGCAGGTTTCGGGACGGCTTTTGCTGTCACCTTCGGTTTTGACGTTGCTTTGGCCGCCGGTTTCGGCGTTGCCGTAGCGGCTTTGGGCTTTTCGCCTTTCGGCACCGCCGCCATCAAATCGGCGAAACTTTCCTCGATACATTCGCGGAAAAAGGCGATGTCGGGCATGATTGCACGCTCGCAGATGATCGAAAAGGCGATGCGGCCGTTGTAGCTGGGGGTGGCGACGAACAGCCCCATATTGTTCGCGAGCGGCGCCATGCCGTGCTGCATGACGAGCTGTGCGCCCGCAAGGTACAGCGGCACCTGCGCGCCGGGGACGTTCGAGATGAACAGGTTGGTGCCGCGCACTGCAAAGCGTTCGCTGGTGACGAGCCGCGCCACCGCGGCCATCGTCGCGCCCGGAATATGCTGCGACAGGTCGGTCATGATCCGCGCGCTGACGCCTGCTTTGGCTTCCTTCGCCTCGACCGTATAGTCGCGGATCGCGGCGAGGCGCGTGAGCGGATCGACGATGTCGCTGCGCACGGGGACGCTCATTGCCGAGACCTGATTGCCGGGCGTCGAGGCCTTGCCCGCTCCCTTGTCCTTGCCGCGCAGGTTGATCGGGGCGACCGCGACCAGGCTGTCCTTGGGCAATTCCTTGTGCTTCGCCAGATATTTGCGCAGCGCACCGCCGACCGTCGTCAGCACGACGTCGTTGACCGTCGCGCCCGGCACCTTCTTGCGAACCAAGGCAACGTCGGACAGCGCGACCGAGGTGCCGTCGAACATCTTGTGCGGGCCGACCGGGACGTTGAAGCGTGTCTCGGGTACCCCCGCGGTCATCCCGCCCTCGGCCATCGCCTTGCGCGCCGACGAGATGATCGCGGGCGACATTTTCATCAGCGCGTTCATGAACTTGACCGGCGATTGCAGCGACGCCGACCAGGCGCGGGACAGCGTTTCGGCGCTCGACGGCGGATCGCCCAGATCCTCGACCGGCGGCGGTTCGGCGATGGCGGGGGTGCCGTTGGCATCGATATCGCTCATCGCGATGAAGGCGTGCGCGCCCGACGCGCCATCGACCGCGGCGTGGTGGACGCGGTGGAGCATCGCGAAACTGCCCTTCGGAATGCCCGGGATGCGGTCGAGCCCTTCGATGATATAGATGTCCCACAACGGGCGGTTCATATCCATCGGTTTGGAGAAATAGCGCGCCACCGCGATGCAGAATTGCCGCCAGTCGCCGGGTTCGGGAAGCCGCGCATGGCTCATATGCGCCTCGACATCGAAATGCTCGTCCTCGACCCAATAGGGATGGTCCATGTCGAACGGCAGGCGGTGGAGGCGGCGCTTGAACAAGGGCGAGGTGTGGACGCGGCTTTCGACGTGGCGGATGATGTCCTTGAAGCGCACGAAGCCGCCCGGCGCGGTCGAGGGGTCGTAGATATAGACGCCCATGATGTGGGTCAGGTTGTTCGCGGTCTGGGTGTAAAGGAACTGGGCGTCCTGCGCGCTGAGCTGTTTGAGCATGTTAGATTCCTTTACAGACCTCGTCATTGCGAACGAAGCGAAGCAATCCAGGACGATATATGCGACGCTGGATTGCCGCGTCGCCTTCGGCTCCTCGCAATGACGCAAGAGAGCAAGTCATTGCTGATCTCCCACCCCCGGCAACCGATCCGCCAGCGCGACGGTCGACAGCCGCATGGTTTCCATCACGTTCGCCAGCCCGCGCAGTTCCGCCAGCAGCGCGCGGCGCGAGGTAAGGAAGTCAGGGGTCGCTTCCTCGGCGAACCCCATGTGGCGCATCAGCGACAAGCCGTTGGAGAACAGCAATTTGCCGATCGCGGCCTCGCTGCTGATCCGGCGGAGCAGATAGGCCTGTTTGCCCTCGGTCAGCGCGGCGTCGAGCAAGGCCTTTTCATCGACCGCGTCACCCGGCTTTGCGCGAGCGAGCAGGCCGGCGACGACCGAATAGGCCTCGGCAAAGGGCAGCAGGATCGCATGGCCGACGACGGGCTGGCAACGGCGCAGCAGCTGCGCGATGCCGCGGTCGCCGCTGGCGAGGCGGCGGTCCCACACCGGATCGATGCGGTCGAGCTCGGCGCGCAATGCGGCCATATGCTCGTCGCGCGGCGGATAGAAGAATTCGAATTTGAACAGGTCGCGGAGGCGATCGATCTTGTCCCAGAACGCTGCGGTCGCATCGCCGCTGTCGGCGTCGCGCAGTTCGAACAGCGCCAGTTCTATCATGGCGCGGTCGAGGAAATGATGCGCGATGATGTTGCGATAATAGCTCGCCATCGGATGTTTGGCGGGGTCGATCGAATAGACATTTTCGCTGCCCGCTTCGTAACGGGTGAGCAGTCCGCTGGTGACGAGCGTGTCGACGGTGGCCGAAAGCGCCGCGTCGTCACCGCTACCCAGTTCGCTGCTGATCCGGATGCCGCGCGCCCGCGCCCAATCGGTCACCGCGCCGATCGCCCCGAGCAGTTCGGCCGAGGTCGCGCCGCGCGGCGCCATGCCGATCAGGATCAGGCACATTACCGAGGTGACGGTGAGCGGGGTGACGCGGTTCGCCTCGACAGCGACGGCAAAGGCGATCTTTTCCAGCGCACGCTTGTCGTCGGCGCCCGGCGCGGTGTCGATCACCACCGGGTTGCCGATGTCGAGCCGGATGCGCCCCGAGGGTTCCTTCAGGCTCTTCATATAGCCGATGAACCACGACAGGCTCTCGGGCTTTTTGCTGCGCCCGGTCTGTTCGGCGGCATATTCTTCGACGTCGCGGATCAGGTCGAAACTGGTGACGAAGGGGACGAAATGGACGCCGCGCGTGCCCGTCGCGTGGGCGGCGTCGAGGACATATTTCATCAGGCCATATTTGGGCGGCATCAGCTTGCCGAGCCGCGAGCGGGTGCCCTCAAACGCCCAGCTCAGCGGGAAGCGCTTGGCAAGCAGCCAGGCGATATAATGGCGCAGCACGAGTTTATAGACCGGCTGATCCTGAAAGCTGCGGCGGATGAAGATCATCCCCGAGCGGCGGAAAAATTCGCCCATCACCGCGAAGTCGAGATTGGCGCCGCCGAAGCTGTGCAGCATCGGCATGTCGTTCTCATAGGTAAGGCGGCTGGGGGTGGCGCCGTCGATATAGGTTTTGTGGGTGAAGAGGATCGCGGTCGGATGTTCGCGCAGGATGGCGCGCAGCCGGGCGAGTTCGGCGGCGTCGACCTCCATCTCGGGCGCGTAGCCACCGAACATCATGCGGTCGAGGCGGGCGCGGAGGTCGAGGAACAGCGCGCTGGGCCGCGCAATGACCTCTTTCATTAGCGGGCGGGCTTCGCGAAACAGTTCGGCGACCGGGCGCCCCGTTGCCTCGGACAATTCGGCGAGCGCCGCACGGAATTTGGGGCTGGTGCGCAGGCCGTCGGCGACGAAGCGCGGCACCTTGTAGCGGGTCCCGCGGATGCCGCGTTCGGCGACATCGAGCGCAAGCCCGGCCTGCCGCGCGACGAAGCCGGCGAACTCGGCACCATCGGGGCCAGCCGCATCGCCGCCGCCGGTTTGCGCCGCGAACCGGTCGCGCAAGGCGGCGAGCGTCGCCGCCTCGCCGACCAGAATCTGCGCGCGGCGGCGGTCGCGGAGCAGGATCAGTCGAGCGCGCAACGAGCCGGGATGGCGCGGGTCGCCGAACAATATGTGGCGGAATTTGAGTGCGCGGTCGCGCTCGAACCCCGGGATGCGCCACGCGACGCGCAGCGGCACCACCTGCCGCGACGGTTGCCCATCGAGCCGGGCGCGGAGGGATTCGAGCGGCAGGGCGTGGTCGTCATCCTCGATCGCGAGGCTGGCCCATTGGGGATCGTTGTCGCCAGCGGTCGCATGGACCCAATCGAGCAAGAGCTGGCGTTCGACCCCGTTGCGCGCGTCGATGATATAGAGCCGGTCGGCCGCGTCCTCCGTTATGATGGGGGTGCGGGGCGTGCCGTCGGCCATGTCGCTAAAATCCCTCCGTCATTGCGAGGAGCGTAGCGACGCGGCAATTCAGCGTGACGTAGCCCGTCTTGGATTGCTTCGCTACGCTCGCAATGACGATGTGGGACATGCGCTAGGCCGCCCTTCCCTTTCGCGGGGAGGACTTCTTGGTGGCCATCTTTGTCGCGGGCACCTTGTTCTTCGCTGCGGGCTTCTTCGCCGCCGACTTCTTGGGCTTAGCCTTTTCGGTGTTAACCTCGGGAGAAGCAACCTCCGGCGCAGGTTCCTTCGCCACCGACTCCGCGACGCTTTCCTCGGGCTGGCCGAGGGTGCGCAGGAACATGTTGCGGACGTCGCGGACGTGGCTGTTGATCGTTCGCGGGGTCCACTTCGACGTATCGACCGGAGGCAGAACGGTGACGCGCACCGTCGCAGGGCGCATCACGAACTCGTTCTTCGGCGCGACATCGGTCGCATTATGGATCACGATCGGGACGATCGGCACCCCTGCCTGCATCGCCAGATGGAAGGCGCCCTTTTTGAACGGCTCGAGCTTCGGGGTCAGGCTTCGCGTGCCTTCGGGCGAGATGCAGATCGACTTGCCCTCGATCTTGATCGCATCGACCAGCGGCTCCATTGCCTTGATCGCGCTCTTGCCGTCGGCGCGGTCGACGAAGACGGTGCCGCCCCATTCCATCAGCTTGCCGAGGATGGGAATATTCTTGATCTCTTTCTTACCCACCCCGCCCATGTCGCGGCGGATGAGCTTGGCGAGGATCATCACATCAGCCTTGCTCTGGTGGTTGAAGATGAAGACGCAGGGGCGCGAGGACCATAGATGCTTCTCGTCCTCGACCTCCAATTCGACCCCGGTGATCGCGGTCGCGAAATCGCCGAACAGCCCGATCGAGAAATTCGCCGCCTCGCGCTGCGAGCGGGTGAGCGCCCAGATCGGCAAGCCCGCGGCAAAGGCGCCGACGAGCGAGCCGGTGGCGTAGATGGTGCGGGTGTAATCGACCCAGCTCGGGGTGCCGCGGCTGCCAAAGCGTTGAACCGGCCAGCCATTTTCCTCGGCGATCGCTTTGAGTTTCAAATTCGGGTTGAGCGGGCGCGGTTTGCCGACGCGTTCGAGCAGTTCGATATCGTCGTCGCTGTCCGAGTAGAAAAAGCTCTTGTCGAGGTCGAGGCCATATTCGGCGGCCAGTTCCTCAGCGGCGAGCACCTTGCCCTCACCGAAGCAGAGCGGGCGGATGATGTCGCCGGTAAAAACGCCATCCTCAATCTCATAGGCCGAGCATTTGATGTCGGAGATGCCGAGGTCGCGCGCGGTCGGTTCGATCTGATAGATCGTCGCCGACGAGATGATCGCGACGCGGTGCCCCTTCGCCTGATGCGCCTCGATGATCGCGCGGGTTTCGGGGTAAATCTTGCGGGCGATATGCTTTTTGTAGAGCTCTTCGCCGAATTCGATGAAGCTTTGTTCGTCGACGCCCTTCATGAATTTCGCGGCGCCCGACATCAGGCCGGAAAAGCCGATGGTACCGAGGCTGTGCTGCGCGATGACCTGCGCGGTCTCGGCAATTTCTTCCATCGACATTTCGCGGCGCTGGAATTTCTCGCGCAGCATCGCGGTGGCGGAGTAGCCCGAGATGATGGTGCCGTCGAAATCGAACAGCGCGGCGATATGCGATCCGGGTTTGGACGCGAGGACTTCTTCCAAATGTGGCTGCGGCCTTGGCACGCGCATCTCCCCACCAACGGCTTGTTTGCCGCCTTATCCCTGCACGATGACAGGTAAGATGGGGTTAATCAATGGCACGAAAGTGCGGCCGCTTCCCTTGCCAGTGTCTCGATCCGCGCCGGGTCGAGCCGCCCTGACGGCACGACCCAGCTGCCGCCGACACACAGCACCGCTTCGAGCGTGAGCCAGTCGGGTGCGGTTGCGAGGCTGATGCCGCCAGTGGGGCAGAAACGCGCCTGCCCGAAGGGACCGGCGAGCGCCTTCAGCGCCGGGATGCCGCCGCTGGTCGCCGCGGGGAAAAATTTGAAGCGATCGAGGCCGAGGTCCATGCCGCGCATGATGTCGCCGGCGTTGGCGGTGCCGGGCAGAAAGGGAATGCCGCTCGCGACCGCCGCTTTGCCGAGATTGTCGGTCAGGCCGGGCGAGACGATGAACTCGGCGCCCGCATGGATCGCGCCCGCCAGCATCGCGGGGTCGAGCACGGTCCCCGCGCCGACGACCGCGCCCTTGACCGACTTCATCGCGGTGATCGCGTCGAGCGCCGCGGGGGTGCGCAGCGTGACTTCAAGTACGGTTAGCCCGCCCGCGACGAGCGCCTCGGCCATTGGCACCGCATCCTCGACCCGGTCGATGACGATCACCGGGATGACGGGAGCGAGGCGCATGATCTGGTCGATGGACTGGCTCAAATGACGGACTCCATAGCAGCAAGAACGGCCGACCCGCCCTTCTCGGCTTCGTCGGCGTGGTGGCGGAACAGGGCGAATAGCTCACGACCTACGCCGAGCGCAGGCGGCGGGGCGACGGCGGGCGAGCGCGCGGCCCAAACCGCGGGATCGACGAGCGCGAGCACCTCGCCTTGCTTCGCACAGACGCGGACCATGTCGCCGTCGTTGAGGAGGGCCAGCGGACCGCTGACGCCGTCGGCGCCGGGCAAGGCTTCGGGCGACAGGTGGATCGCCGCGGGCACCTTGCCGCTGGCGCCCGACATGCGGCCGTCGGTGAGCAGCGCGACGCGGAAACCGCGGTCCTGCAGCACGCCGAGTGCGGGGGTGAGCTTGTGCAGTTCGGGCATGCCGTTGGCGCGCGGACCCTGGAAGCGGACGACGACGATGATGTCCTGTTCGAGTTCGCCTGCCTTGAATGCCGCGAGCACCGCGTCCTGATTGTCGAAAATGCGGCACGGCGCCTCAATCGTCCAGCGATCTTCGGCGACCGCGCTGGTCTTGATGATCGCGCGGCCCAAATTGCCCGCGAGCAGGCGCATGCCGCCGTCGGGTGAGAAGGGCGCGGTAACGGGGCGCAGCATCGTGTCGTCGCGGCTTGTCGGGGGGGCGGCCTGCCAGTGGAGCGCGTCCTCGACGAGCACCGGCTCGCTCGCATAATCGGTCATGGTGCCGCCGACGGTGAGCACATCTCCGTGCAGCAGTCCGGCCGCCAGCAATTCGCGCACGACATAGCCTATGCCGCCCGCGGCGTGGAAATTATTCACGTCGCCCGCGCCGTTCGGATAGACGCGCGCGAGCAGCGGCACGGCGTGGCTCAGCTCGTCGAAGTCCTGCCAGTCGATGATGATCCCCGCGGCGCGGGCGATGGCTGGGAGATGGATCGCGTGGTTGGTCGAGCCGCCGGTCGCGAGCAGGCCGATCGCGGCGTTAACGATCGCTTTTTCATCGACGCAGCGCGCCAGCGGGCGGTAGTCGTCGCCGTCCCAGCCGATTTCGGCCACACGGTGCGTCGCGGCGCGGGTCAGTTCCTGGCGTAACTTGGTGCCGGGGTTGGTGAACGCGCTGCCGGGGATGTGCAGCCCCATCAGTTCCATCATCATCTGGTTCGAATTTGCCGTGCCATAGAAGGTGCAGGTGCCCGCGCCATGATAGGAGGCCGCTTCGGCGTCGAGCAGTTCGTCGCGCGTCGCCTTGCCCTCGGCATAAAGCTGGCGGACGCGCTGCTTTTCCTTGTTGGCGAGGCCTGAGGGCATCGGCCCGGCGGGGATCAGGATTTGCGGCAGATGGCCAAAGCGCAACGCGCCGATCAGCAGGCCGGGGACGATCTTGTCGCAGATGCCGAGCAGCAAGGCGCTCTCGAACATCGCATGGCTGAGCGCGATCACGGTGCCCTGCGCGATATTGTCGCGGCTGAACAGCGATAGGTCCATGCCCGCCTGCCCCTGCGTCACCCCGTCGCACATCGCGGGAACCCCGCCCGCGACCTGCGCGGTGGCACCGACTTCGCGGGCGAAGAGTTTGATCTGTTCGGGGTAGCGGCCATAGGGCTGATGCGCCGAGAGCATATCGTTGTAGCTGGTGACGATGCCGATATTCATCGCGCCGCCGGTGCGGATCGCGGGTTTGTCGTCACCCGCGGCGGCAAAGCCGTGCGCGAGGTTGCCGCAGGATAGGTTGCCGCGGTTGGTGCCGGCTTCGCGCTGGCGCTCTATGAGGTCGAGATAGGCGGCGCGGCGCTGGGCGCTGCGGGCGACGATGCGGTCGGTGACCGCGGCGATGGTTGGGTGGAGGATGGTCATGCGATCAAACCTAATCCCTTCTCTCCTTGCGGGAGAAAGATACGAAGCCTTGGCGCGAAGCGCTTAGGCGGAGTTGGATGAGGGGTCGCGAGCCAGAGGCTCGTGCGGTCGTGCGGACCGCAACCCCTCACCCAGTTTCGATTAGGCAGCAAGATGCCAAGTTTGCGCAACCCTCTCCCGTAAGGGGAGAGGGGGTTTGTCTGCTCAATCATGCCAGCTTGCCCCATCGCGTTCGATCAGTGCGATCGCGCTCGACGGACCCCAGCTGCCTGCCGTGTAGGTCTGCGGCGCCATGTCGACCGCGGCCCAGGCGTCGCGGATCGAATCGATCCATTGCCACTGCGCTTCCACTTCATCGCGGCGCACGAACAACGTCTGGTCGCCCTCGATGAAATCGAGCAGCAGGCGTTCGTATGCGATCCGCCGCCGCTCGCCGGCAAAGCTGTGCGAGAGCGAGACGTCCATCGTCACTTCTTTCAGCTTCACGCCGTCGCGGTCGAGCCCGGGCTGTTTCGCCATCACCTTGACCCGGATATTCTCCTCGGGTTGCAGGTTGATAATCATCATATTGGCGTCGAGCTTGCCTGCGCCGACGCGCGCGAAGATATTGTGCGGCACGGGCTTGAACTGGATCAGCACCTCCGACTTGCGTTCGGGCATGCGTTTGCCCGTGCGCAGGTAAAAGGGCACGCCCTTCCAGCGCCAATTGTCAATGAACGCCTTGATCGCGACAAAGGTTTCGGTGTTCGACGGCTGGCCAAGCTCGTCGGCATAACCGGCGACCGCGCCGCCATTGACCGCACCGCTGCTATACTGCCCTTTGACGCTATGCGCCTTCACATCCTCGGCGCTCATCTTGCGCAGCGAGCGGAGCAGCTTGACCTTTTCGTCGCGCACCGCGGTGGCGCTGACGCTGGCGGGCGGCTCCATCGCGATGATTGCGAGCAGCTGGAGCATATGGTTCTGCACCATGTCCTTCAGCGCGCCGACCCCGTCGTAATAGGAGACGCGGCCCTCCAACCCGACCGTTTCGGCGACGGTGATCTGGACATGGTCGATCGCCTGTGCGTTCCATAGCGGCTCGAACAACATATTGGCAAAGCGCAGCGCGAGCAGGTTCTGGACGGTTTCCTTGCCAAGATAATGGTCGATGCGGAACACATGGTCCTCGGCAAAGGCATCGCCGACCTGCGCGTTCACGTCGCGTGACGAGGCGAGATCGTGGCCGATCGGCTTTTCCATCGCGATCCGGCATTCGGCGCAGGCGATGCCCGCTGCTTTCAGCCCCTGTGCGATCGGTCCGAACATCGACGGCGGAGTCGATAGATAGACACCGATCGGGCGCTGCATCCGGTCGCCGAGCAGCGTCGCCAATTCGTCGTAGCCCGTCCCCGCCCCCGCATCGATCGCGCAATAGTCGATGCGGTCCAGAAAGGCCGCGACACCGGCATCTTCGATACGGTCGGCGGGCAGATGCTCGGTCAGCGCTGCGCGGACCTGCGCGTGAAAGGCGGCACGGTCCATCTTCGAGCGCCCCGATCCGAGGATCGTCAGCGCGTCGGCGAGCAGCCCGTCAAGATGCAAATTGTAGAGCGAGGGAAAGAGCATCCGCTGCGCGAGGTCGCCCGTCGCGCCGAACAGCACCAATGTCTCGACTTTCACGCTCACGCCAATCCCCTTGGATATCCATGAAGGGAAATGGCGGAGCCGCGGCGCGAATGCAACGCGCATACGTAGGCCGCTCCAAATCGGACCGGCATGTAACCCGGGCTCACCGATCCGAAAAATCATCCTCCATGATTGCGCGGATGTTGGTTGTGCCTTTGGCCAGGAACGCCGGGTCGACATTCTCATTCTCGCCATGCTGGTTATTGTCGGCGTTGACGACGGAGATCGTCACCATCGGCGCGCCGAGTTCACTCGCAAACGGCGCCAGCGGCAAACTGCCCCCGGTCGATATATTCCTCCAGCGTCGCGGCACCGAGCATCGCCAGCTGCGCCGCAGCGGGCGGGGTGACGACTGCGGCTAACAGTCCGACCATATCCGTTGCGCACTTATGCCATCGTCTCGACCAACGCTGCATGTTCTCTTCCCCTTGCCCAAACCTGTGACGACCTTCGCAACCGACCGCGCTGCGCTCCACCATTGCCGATGGTCACCTGCATTGACCGCCCCGACGCACCTGCCTTAGGGAGGTCGTCATGCCCGGCAGCGCCCAGCCCTATGACGTCATTGTAATCGGAGGCGGCGTCAATGGCGCCGGGGTCGCGCGCGACGCCGCGGGGCGCGGGGCGCGGGTGTTGCTGCTCGAAGCGGGCGACTTGGCGCAGGGGACGTCGTCGGCCTCGACCAAGCTGATCCATGGCGGGCTGCGCTACCTCGAGCATTATGAATTCGGCCTGGTGCGCGAGGCGCTGAAGGAGCGCGAGACTTTGTGGGGCATCGCGCCGCATATCATCTGGCCGCTGCGCTTCGTCTTGCCGCACCGGCCGGGGCTGCGCCCGCGCTGGCTGTTGCGGCTCGGGCTGTTCCTCTATGACCATATTGGCGGGCGCAAGAAACTGCCCGCGACGCGCTCGATCGACCTGCGCCGTCATGTCGCGGGAGAACCGTTGCAGCCGCAATATACGCATGGCTTTGAATATTCGGATGGTTGGGTCGACGATGCACGGCTGGTGCTGCTCAACGCGCGAGATGCCGCCGCGCATGGCGCGAAGGTGCGCACCCGCACCCCCGCCGACACACTGCGCTGCGAAGACGGGCTGTGGGTGGTCGAGGCAAGCTGCGACAATGGGCATCGCTATCGTTTCACCGGGCGCGCGATTGTCAATGCCGCCGGGCCAGCGGTGCTCGACCTGCTCAAGCGCGCCGATGCCGAACCAGAACACAAGATGCGGCTGGTGCGCGGATCGCATATCGTGGTGCGGCGGTTGTTCCAGCATGACTATGCCTATTTCTTCCAGCTCCCCGACGGGCGGATCTTTTTCGCCATTCCCTATGAGCGCGACTTCACGCTGATCGGCACCACCGACGTCGATCATGACGGCCCCGCCAGCGCGGCGCGGGCGAGCGCGGACGAAATCGCCTATCTGTGCGAAGGCGCCAGCCTATATTTCCGCGAACCGATCACCCCCGCCGATGTCGTGTGGACCTATTCGGGGGTGCGGCCACTGATCGAGGACGGATCGGGGCGACCCGAAGCGGCGACGCGCGGTTACCGGATCGACCTTGACATGGAAGAGGGCGCGCCACTGCTCACCATCTATGGCGGCAAGATCACCAGCTATCGCCATGTTGCCGAGGCCGCGGTCGATGAACTGGCGGGCCATGTGCCAGCGATGGCGGGGAAGCGCTGGACCGGCAAAGCGGCGCTGCCGGGGGGTGATTTTCCGACCAGCGGCGCGGCGGCGCTGAAGGCCGAGATCAAGCTTGCGCATCCTTTCCTGACCGCCGCGACGGTCGATCGGATCGTCAAGGCCTATGGTACCGACGCGCGGCGCTGGCTGGGCGATGCCGACGACTGGGACGCGCTGGGCGGCGAGATTGCGCACGGGCTGAGCGTGGCCGAGGCAGCGTGGCTGATCGATCATGAATGGGCGCAGACGACCGACGACATATTGTGGCGGCGCAGCAAGCTGGGGCTGCATTTCAGCGAGGACGATGTCGCGAAGCTCGCGGCGTGGCTCGACGCGAAGGTCGTCATGCCTGCCGCATAATCGCTTCGGCGTCGGCGCCCGCGGGGAAATGCGCCCGCCCGGTATTGTCATGCACCGCTTGCCAGACCGCCCGCGCGACATCGGCTTCGGTCGTGAATAATGCGGGTTTGGCCATCGCCATGAGGATCGGCTCGGCATAGGACCAATAGGGTTCTGGCAACACGTCGGCGAGTTCGACGTCGGCGTTTTGCGCAAAGGCGGTCGTCGGGCCATAGCCGGGCTCGATCAGCTTCACCGCGATGCCGAGCGGCGCGAGTTCGTGGGCAAGGCTGCCAGTGAAGCCCTGGATCGCGGCCTTGCTGCCGGTATAGGCGGCGGCGAGTGGGAAGGAGGCGAGCGTCGCCGTCGAGGTGACGTTGACGATGAGGCCCGCGCCGCGTTCGCGAAACTGCGGGATCACCGCCTGCGCCATGGCGATCGTGCCGAGCGTGTTGGTGGCATAGACGTCGCGGATCCTCTGCATCGGTGAATGCTCGAGCGCGCCGAACAGGCCGATGCCAGCATTGTTGACGAGCACGTCGATCGGCCCCGCCAGTTCGAGCGCCAGCGCGATGCTGTCGGCGTCGGTGACGTCGAGCGCGACGACGCGCAGCCGGTCGGAGGCGGGGAACAGGTCCGGGCGCGGTTTGCGCATCGTCGCGACGACGGCCCAGCCCTGCGCGTAAAAATGCCGCGCGGTTTCAAAACCGTAGCCCGACGAGCAGCCGGTGATGAGGATGGTTTTCAAGGACGCTTTCCTTTTTTGAAGTGGGTGGAAAGCGTCTAGCCATAGAATGTCGGACGATATATAATCATAAATCCTAATTTTATTACAGATCGTCCAGATATGCTCGATCCGCTGTCAGATCTCATCGCGCTGCTTCGCCCGCGCACTGTCTTTGCCAAAGGGATCAGCGGTGCGGGGGCGTGGGCGGCGCGCTATGGTGATTTCGGCCATCCGGGGTTCTGCACGGTGATCGAGGGGCGTTGCCAACTGGCGGTCGATGGCGCGGCGGCGGTGACGCTGGAAGCGGGCGATTTCGTTTTCCTGCCCGCGACCCCCGGTTTCTCCATGTCGGGCTTCGAACCCGCCGAGCCCGTCTTCATCGATCCGCACGACACGGCCGGCGTTGCACAAGAGGTGCGCCACGGCCGGCAGGAGGGCGACGCCGAGGTCCGGATGCTCGGCGGCTATTTCGTCTTCGAGTCGCCCGACGCGGCGCTGCTGGTGGCGCAGCTTCCCGCGCTTATCCATTTGCGCGGTGACGAAAGACTGCCGACGATCGTCCGGCTGGTGCGCGAAGAAGCGGGCGATGCGCGGCCAGGGTGCGATCTGATCCTGTCACGGCTCGTCGAGGTGCTGATCGTCGAGGCGCTCCGCTCGATCGAGGGTGGCGACGCGCGGCCAGGAATGCTCCGCGGCCTCGGCGATCCGCGGCTGGCGGCGGCGATCCGGCTGATCCATGGCGCGCCGGCCCATCCCTGGACCGTTGCCGAACTGGCCAAAGAAGCGGCGCTGTCGCGTTCGGCGTTTTTCGATCGTTTTTCGCGCACCGTCGGGGTGCCGCCGATGGAATATCTGCACGGCTGGCGTATGACCATCGCCAAAGATTTGCTGCGCCGCAAAGCGGGCGGACTGGCCGAGATCGCCGACCGTGTCGGCTACGGGTCGGCTAGCGCGTTCAGCACCGCCTTTTCCCGCTATGTCGGAGTGCCACCGAAACGCTATGCGCTGGCGGCCAGCGCCGCCTAATCGGCGCCATATTGTTCGACGAGCTTGGCGCGGCGGATTTTCCATGTTTCGGCGAGCACCGGGACATCGCGCAGCGCGCGGAGGTCGGCGGGGCGATCCTTTGCTTCGCCGCCGACCAGCAGGCCGAACAAAGACGCCAGCGACCAGTCGGGATAAGGACGTTCCACCAGTTCGAGCAGGTCGTGCGCGCGCACCTGCCCCGGCTCGAGAACGCGGTAATACCAGCCGGTCCGCCGTGTTTGCACCACCTGCGCCATCACGCCCTTGGTGCCGAAATGATGGTCGAGTTTCCAGCAGGGCTGGCGCGCCTGGCTGACCTCAACCAGCGCAGAGCCGAGGCGGAAGCGGTCGCCGAGGCAGACGTTGGTTTCGTCGAGGCCGATTGTCGAGATATTCTCGCCGAACGCGCCGGGGTTATCGAGCAGCGGTGGGTTCCCCAGAAGCCCCCGCCACCAATCATAGTGATCTGCGGGATAATGATGGACTGCCTTGTCGATGCCGCCGTGGACGGTGCGATCGGCCTGCTCGTCGCCGGCCAATCCCAGCGGCCCGACCGCGACCGCATGCACCACTGGCAGCTTGCCGATCGCGCTGGGTTCGTCATCGCCGCGGAACGGGCGCACCTGTCCACAAAGGACGGCAAGAATTTCGGTTTGCATGGCGGTGATTGATAAGCCGCACGTGGGAAATGGCAATCGTCCCGGCGGGGACAAGCGGGCAGCGATGCGCTAGGGTGCCGGCATGAACGACGCGATGATTGACCTGTCCGTCCAACAATTGGGCCTTGCCGAACCTGGCGACGCCGCGCTGGTCCGCAGTTTGCCTATCGAGGCGCCGGTGTCGATCGAAGTTGGCGGCATCGGTTATGCAGTGATGATGGCGACCCCGGCCGATCTGGAGGATTATGCGCTGGGGTTCGCGCTGAGCGAAGGGCTGGTCGAGGCGGCTGATCAGATCGAGCGCATCGACCTTCACGCGGTGGAGGGCGGCTGGGCGCTGCGCCTCTGGGTACCGGCCGAACGCAAGGCGATGGCGCTGGAGCGCGCGCGCCAGCGGGTGAGCGAGAGCAGCTGCGGGCTGTGCGGGATCGAGAATATCGAGCAGGTCTTGCGCCCCCTCCCCCCGCTGACCGCGCAGATAACGACCGACCGCGCCGCGATTGCCGCGGCGCTGGCCGCGCTGCGCGATCATCAGCCGCTGGGCCAAGCCACCGGCGCGGTCCATGCCGCTGCCTTTTGCACGCCGACAGGCAAAATCCTGTATGCGCGCGAGGATGTCGGGCGGCACAATGCGCTCGACAAGCTGATCGGAGCGCTGGCGCGCGCGGGGACCGACCCGGCGACCGGGTTCATCCTGCTGTCGGCGCGGTGCAGTTATGAGCTGGTCGAAAAGACGGTGCGCGCCGGATGCCCGATGCTGGTCACCATTTCAGCGCCGACGAGCCTCGCCGCGGAGCGCGCGGTGCAAGCGGGACTAACGCTGGTCGCACTGGCGCGCGCCGACTCCGCGCTGGTCATCAACGATGCGCAGGGGATGATCGCGTGAAGACGCTGGGCGCGATGCTCGCGGGCGGACAGTCGCGCCGCTTCGGGTCGGACAAGGCGGTCGCGATGCTGGACGGGCAGACGCTGCTCAATCATGCGCTGGCGGCGCTGCGCCCGCATTGCGACGCGGTGGTGATTGTCGGCCGCGAGGGGGGGATCGCCGACTGGCCGCGGCCCGACATGGGACCGCTCGGCGCCGTCGCGGGCGCGCTGCGCCACGCCGCCGCGAACGGCTTTGGGCAAGTGCTGACGGCGCCCGTCGATTGTGTGCGCCTGCCCGCCGATCTTCGCGCGCGGCTGGAACCGGCATCGGCGTTCCTCAACTCCCAGCCGGTGGTCGGGCTGTGGTCGGTCGCGGCACTGGACACATTGCAGGCGATGTTGACCGGCGAAGACGATCACGCCGTGCGCGCGTTTGCCCGGCGGGTCGGCGCGCGCGGCGTCGCGGTGGATTTTGCGCTGACCAATATCAACAGCGCGGAAGATCTGGCGCGGCTGGCGGGCGATCCGGGCTAAGCCGCCATCGGCGCGACGCGCACTGGGATCGCCTTGGCCGCCGGACAGCCGCTGGTCTTGTCGTAGTGGCCAAGCGGCAGCAGCGGGTTGAGTTCGGGATAATAGCCCGCGACCGAGCCGCGCGACATCGGATAGTCGATGATCGTCAGCCCCTCGACGCGGCGGACGACGCCGTCGTCGATGATCGTTTCGAGCGCGACCTTGGCGCCCGTCTCCAGCCCGCGATCGGCGATGTCGTCGGCGTTCATGAACAGCACCATGCGGTCGTTGTACACGCCGCGATAGCGGTCGTTGTAGCTGTAGATCGTGGTGTTGAACTGGTCGTGCGAGCGCACCGTGGCGAGCCGCAGCATGCTCGGGTCATCGACCGGCGCGTTGACCGCGAGGCCAGGCAGGACCAAGAAATTGGCCTTGCCGTTCGGGGTCGCCCACGCGCGGCGGCGCGGCGGGATGTCGAGGTGGAAGCCGAGCGGCGCCTTGATCCGTTCGGAAAATCCCTCGTAAATCGAGGGATAGACCGCGGCGATCTTGTCGCGGATCAGGCTGTAATCGTCGATGTAGCTGGCCCAATCGATCTTGCTGTTGGGCAAGGTCGCCAACGCCATGCGGCAGACGATTTCGGTCTCGGTCAGCAGATGCTCGCTTGGCGGGTCGAGGACGCCGCGCGAGGCGGTGACGTTCGACATCGAATCCTCGATGGTGACGAATTGCTCGCCTGCCGCGGTTTCGATCCGTTCGGAGCGCGCGATGACGGGCAGAATCAGCGCGTCCTTGCCGTGGACGAGGTGGCCGCGGTTGAGCTTGGTCGCAATGCCGACGGTCAGGTCAAGCTGGCGCATCGCATCATAGGACCGATCGGTATCGGGGACCGCGCGGACAAAATTGCCGCCGAGCCCGATGAAAACCTTCGCGCTGCCGTTCAGCATCGCCTCGATCGATTCAACGGTGTGATGGCCGTGGTCGCGCGGCGGTTCGAAGCCGAACACCTCGCGCACTTTGTCGAGATAGGCTTGGCTCGGCCTTTCATCGATCCCGACGGTGCGATCCCCCTGCACGTTCGAATGCCCACGAATCGGCGAAATCCCCGCTCCGGGCTTGCCGAAATTGCCCTTGAGGAGCAGCAGATTGGCGATCTGCTGGACCAACTGCGATCCCTGCTGATGCTGGGTGACACCCATGCCGTAGCAGATGATCGTCGCGTTCGAGCGGATGTAGATGTCGGCGCAGCGGCGGATCTGGGCCTCGTCCAGCCCCGACGCCGCGACGATCGCGGGCCAGTCCTGCGCGGCGATGTCGGCCCGAAGCGCGGCAAAGCCCTCGGTGTGTTCGGAAATAAAGCCTTGGTCGAACACCGCCTCGCCCGCCGCGTCGCGTTCGAACATGACCTTCATCATGCCCTTGATTAGCGCCAAGTCGCCGCCGATCTTGATATGGACAAACTCGCTGGTCACCTCGGTCGATCCGAAGGTCGCCATCTGGACGATGTCCTGCGGTTCGGTGAAGCGGACCAGCGCGCGTTCGGGCATCGGGTTGACCGCGACGATCGGCGCCCCGCGCTTGCGTGCCTCGACCAGAGGGGTCATCATTCGCGGCGCATTGGTCCCGGCATTGTGGCCGATCAGAAAAATCGCTTCGGCATGCTCGAAATCATCGAGGACGACGGTTCCCTTGCCGATGCCGATCGACGGCGGCAGGCCGCGGCTCGTTGGTTCGTGGCACATGTTCGAACAATCGGGGAAATTGTTCGTGCCATACTCGCGCACGAAGATCGAATAGAGGAATGCCGTCTCGTTCGCGGTGCGGCCCGACGTGTAGAATTCGGCGTGGTGCGGGCTGTCCAGCGCGTGCAGATGACGGCCGATCAGCGCAAAGGCATCGTCCCAGCTGACCGGCACATAATGGTCGGAGGCGGGGTCATAGCGCATTGGCTCGGTCAGCCGCCCCTGCATTTCGAGCCAATAGTCGGATTGCCCCATCAATTCGGACACGCTGTGCTCGGCGAAAAATTCGCGCGTGACGCGAAACTTCGTCGCTTCATGCGCCAGCGCCTTCGCGCCATTTTCGCAGAATTCGAGCTTTTTGGTACAGGTCGCGTCGGGGAAGGCGCAGCTCGGGCATTTGAACCCGCCGGGCTGGTTCATCGCCAGCAACGCGCGCGATCCCTTGGTCACCACGCTCTGTTCCATCAATACCTTCGCCGTGGCAGCAGCAGCTCCCCAGCCGCCCGCGGGGCTGGTGTAGATTCGGTAGCGGGGTGCGTCGGCGCTCATCGGCGAATTAAACCACAGTGGCGCCCGCACGCCAACCGGCTAGATGTTGGCGCGCCCGGCAGGATTCGAACCTGCGACCACCCGCTTAGAAGGCGGGTGCTCTATCCAGCTGAGCTACGGGCGCTTGGCTCGCGCGAATAGCGTGGTTTGCGTGGGGTGCAAAGCACGTTAAGCAGCGTGCCGATGACCGAATCTTCTGCCCCGATCGCAAAACCGCAGCCTGTCAGCGCGTCGGCGGTCCGGCATTTTCGTTACTATGACCTCGTCATGGCCGCCTTCGTCGCCGTGCTGCTGCTGTCGAACATCATCGGCGCGTCGAAGCTATCGACGGTCGGAACGCTGACCTTTGGCGCGGGCATCCTGTTTTTCCCGGTCAGCTATGTGATCGGTGACGTGCTGACCGAAGTCTATGGCTATGCGCGCGCGCGGAGGGTGATCTGGGCCGGGTTTGGCGCACTGATCTTCATGGCGGTGATGAGCTGGGTCGTGCTGGCGATGCCGCCGGCGCAGGATTGGTGGTGCAGCGGCTCCGAAAGCCTGTCGCTGAAATCGGGCGAGGCCAGCGGCAGCGGCGCGGTGTGTCAGGCGACCTATGACAGCGTGTTCGGCAGCGCGTGGCGGATCGTGCTTGCCTCGATCGCCGCCTTCTGGGCGGGGGAGTTCGTCAACAGCTATGTCCTGGCGCGGATGAAGGTCGCAACCGGCGGGCGATTCCTGTGGATGCGCACGATCGGATCGACGATCATCGGGCAAGGGATCGACAGCCTGATCTTTTACCCCATCGCCTTCCTCGGCATCTGGGAAACCGAACAGGTGGTGCTGGTGATGACGACGAACTGGGCGCTGAAGGTCGCTTGGGAGGCGGCACTGACCCCGGCAACTTATGTCGTAGTGGGGGCGTTGAAATGCCGCGAAGGTGTCGATGTGTTCGACGAAGGCACCGATTTTACGCCATTCGCTGCCAAGGTTTGATCCATGACACTCATCGAAATCGCCTCGCTGTTCGGCGAACGGAAGGCCTCGTTGGTCGAGTTGAGCGGACTCGATAAAGACGCGCTGCACATCTATTTCGGACTGGCGCTATTTCTGCTCATTCGCCTGTTCTGGCGGTGGCGTGGTGGCTGGGTGGTCGCATGGCTGACAGTTCTGGCCATGGCCGTCGGGGGCGAATGGCTCGACATGACGCGCGAAATGGGTGACGCGACAATCCAGCCCGACGCGGCGCATTGGCACGACATCTGGAACACGATGTTCTGGCCGACGGTGCTGTTGCTCATTGGGCGCTGGCTGCAACCGCAAGCAAATGACGCGGTTATGAGCGAGATGTCAGGCGAGGGCGCCGAGCGCCGCTTCGAACAGGCGTAGCCCGTCGGTGCCGCCATGCGCGCGATCGATCGCGCGTTCGGGGTGCGGCATCATGCCCAGCACATTGCCGGCGTCGTTGAGCACTCCCGCGATGGCGCGCGCCGAGCCGTTGACGCTGTCGGCGTAGCGGAAGGCAACGCGGCCCTCGCCCTCGACCCGGTCGAGCGTCGCCGTGTCGGCGAAATAATTGCCGTCATGATGCGCGACTGGGATGTTGATCGTCTCGCCCGCACTATAGCTGGCGGTGAACAACGACTGGCTGTTCTCGACCTTCAGCGGCACGGTGCGGCACACGAAGTTGAGGCCGGCATTGCGCATCAAGGCGCCGGGAAGCAGCTGGGCCTCGGTGAGCACCTGGAAACCGTTGCACACCCCGAGCACCGGGACGCCGCGGCCCGCGGCATCGGCGACCGCGCGCAGGATCGGTGAGCGTGCGGCCATCGCGCCCGAGCGCAGATAATCGCCATAAGAGAAACCCCCGGGCAGCGCGATGAAATCTGTGCCGTCGGGCAGGTCGGTGTCGCGGTGCCACACCATCGCAGGGGTACGGCCGGTGACCTGCTCGAGCGCGACCGCCATGTCGCGATCACAATTGGAGCCGGGAAAGACGATGACGGCGGTCTTCATGGCAATGGCTCCTGCTACGGGCGTTCGATGCGGTAGTTTTCGATCACCGTGTTGGCGAGCAGCTTGGCGCACATCGCCTCGAGGTCCGCATCACTTGTCCCGTCGACGACGTCGAGTTCGATAAAGCGTCCCGCGCGCACATCGGCGACGCCGCCAAAGCCCAACCCTTCGAGCGCATGGTGGATCGCCTTGCCCTGCGGGTCGAGAACCCCAGGCTTGAGTGTCACATAGACATTCACTTTCATGGGCGTCGACCTTTGTAAGCGGGGTGCGGGAGGATGGGCGCGCCTATGCCCGCGAATCACATCGGGGGCAAGGGGCGGCGGGAGGCCGGAACGGCGAAAATTGCCGCTGTTCGGATTGCGAAACAGTCGCATCTTAACTGTTGCGAATCGCTCGCACTATCCCTACAACATACTTGTTGAGAAGGATTCGCACATGGTCGTCTGTGTCTGCAACGCAATAAGGGAAAGCCAGCTGCGCGATGTCGCGCGGACCGGCCAGTTGCGCTGCGCCAAGGCGGCCTATGCGCAATTGGGTCGCAAACCCAAGTGCGGGCAGTGCCTGCCTTTCGCTCGCAATATCATCAGCGACGTCGCCGCGACCGCCTGATTTTTCTTGGTTTTCCGCCATTTTTGACCTTGGCGTGATGGGGCCGGGCGGCGTATAATGCGCCCATCCCATTCCAAGACAAAATGACAGGACGACAGCATGAAGGGCGACGAAAAGGTCATCGATTTTCTGAACGAGGCGCTCAAGAACGAGTTGACCGCGATCAACCAGTACTGGCTGCACTATCGCATGCTCGACAATTGGGGCGTCGCGCGGCTCGCCAAGTTCGAGCGCGAAGAGTCGATCGACGAAATGAAACACGCCGACCAGTTGGCGGACCGTATCCTGTTCCTGGGCGGCCTGCCGAATTTCCAGATGCTGGGCCGCCTGCGCGTCGGGGAGTCGGTCGAAGAGATCCTCAAGGCCGACCTGGCGCTGGAGGAAGAGGCGATTCCGCTGCTCAAGGACGCGATGGCGCATAGCGAGAGCGTGCGCGATTATGTCAGCCGCGACCTGTTCGGGTCGATCCTCGAAAGCGAAGAACATCATGTCGACGAGCTGGAAAAGCAGTTCGAGATGATCGAAAGGATGGGGATTGAGAATTATATCCAGTTGCAGTCGAAACCCGCTGGGGACGATTGAGGGTCATCGTCGCCCTGCGCAGGCGGGGGCCGCGGTCGGGTTATGCAACGTTGCGGGTCGAAGCTTCTAGCGACCGCCGCCTGCGCGGGGCGACGAAAAAACCACGGATTTCAGAGGCGCTTTCGGGCGCCTCTTTTTCTGCTTGCGCTTGCGATTAATTCTCAATAGCAAGATCAGGCAGTCCCCTCCTGCCGGTCGCTGCCCCATGCAGCGACCGGCATTTTTTTCAAAAGCGGGAACAGAAGACTGCAACGGCCGGGAGACGATAGAGCCATGCACAGCAGCACCGTTATCCGGCAACTGACCCAGCAACCATTGATCCGCGACCTGTCGGTCGAATCCGCGCAAGCCGTGCTGGCGCTGCGCTATTGCATCGTCTGCCGCCGCAACGACCGCGACCCGATGCCCGAGCTGGAGCAACGCTGGGGCAACATCCTGGCGGCGCGGCGCTATCGGCTGGTGGTCGAGGCGATCGGCCACAGCTGGCCCGATCCCTTTGCGGTCGCCCCGCCCTGCTGCCCGCGCGCCAGTTTCGACGAAGCGCTGCTGGCAGGCATGGTGAGCGCCGCGGCGCACAGCGACCGGGTCCAGTTTGATGTGCTCACCGCGGAAATGCTGGGTAGCGATGCGCGCGAGTTGATCTTCGTCGCGCTGGAGAATTTCATTCGAGCGCGTGCGCCAGGGCGGGATTAGCGTTCGGCAGCTTTGCGGTGCGTAACCCAGCTATCTGCTAGAGTTTGGCGCGTGCCTGGGCGAAGGCTCGAAGGAACTCACCTTCGGTAAGCGCTCCTTGGATGAGGAAGGGGCCGATGAGGTATCCTGGGGTGCCCTGGAGGCCAAGAGAGAAAGCCTCCTGATGGTTCTTGGCCAGTTGGTTGGCTATTGCGGGTCTGTATTGAGCCAAATCAGTCTCCAGCTGGCGCCAACTACCTCCTGCTTCTTGTATCGTCTGACGCAGGGCGGAATTGTCGAGACTACGCGACCTCATCAAAGAGTGGTGAACGTGAGAGTAAATACCTTGATACTGGGCTGCCAATGCGACTTCAGCGGCTCGTTCGGAGCGTTTGCCTAAGATCGACCAATCTTTGTAAACGAGCCGTACATTTCCATCCTTAGCTATGGCGGCCCGCATTGCTGGGTCAGCTTTCCGGCAGGCTGGGCACTGATAATCCGTGAATACTACCAACGTCAGATCGGCAGTGCCTGTGAGAACCTCGGGAGATCTCTTGCCCGTAAGGATCTGAACTGCAGAAGCGGTATCGCCCACGTAACGACCGAGCGGACGTGTGCTCTGTAGTAAATATGAGGTCGCCGCGCCCACCAAGACAAGGCCGAACAGGATAAGCAATTCTCTTCTGACCATTGCAACACTCTGCATGCGCCGCTCCGTTAAGCCAAGCAGAACGGCTGCAACTGGGTCGTCAGCGGACGCCCCTCACTACTTCCCCGCCTTGTCGCTCACCGCTCGGATCACCAGCGCCTTGCCGTCGACCAGATAGCGCTTCGCCAGCGTCTGCAACTCTGTCGGCGTCGCGGCCTCGATTTCGCCGATCCCCCTGCGGCTGCGGTCGAGGCGCTCGCTGTGGCTCGTCGCCTCAGCGACATAGTTCAGCCAATAGGCATTTTCACGCCGCGACTTGGTCATCGCTTCGACCAGCGGCTTGCGCGCGCGGTCGAGCAGATCGGCATCGACGGGCGCATCGCGAAGCTCTTTGGCGATGGCAAAGATCGCGGCGCGCGTCGTTGCGAGATCTTTGAAATCCACGTTGCTCGCGGCGAAGAGATGGCCGTATCCCGGAAACTCATCCGACAGGCTGGCCGCGGCGCCAGGACTGTAGCTTTCGCCGAGCCGCTCGCGCAATTCCTCGGTCAGCTTGAGCTGCATCACCCGCGCGAGCAGGTTGAGCCGCATCGCTTCGGCCAGGTCGCTGTCGTCACGCGCAGGCCAATAGACGCGCAGTTCTGCCTGTTCGGCCGGTCCCTTGTGGACCAGCGTCCGCTCGCTGCGGTCGGCCGCAAATTCGCGCACCCGCGCGTCGGTGCGCGGGTCGAAGGCAGCGCGGCGCACAGGCAGCGCGCCAAAGGACACGGCGATGGCATCGATCGCCGCCTGCTCGTCGATGTCGCCGACGACACCGATCTCGATCGCGCCATGGGCAAAGCTGTCGGCAACCATTGGCCTCAGTTGCGTCCAGTCGAGCGCCATCAGTTTTTCGAGCGGCGGGGTTTGCGACCGTGGGTCGTCGTTGGCCAATATGCCCCCCGCATCGCGACCGATCACCGCCGCCGGGGTCGCATCATTCGCGGCATATTGCTGTGGTAGCACGCGGCGGATCAGCGCAAGCCCCTCGGGGCGATAGCCGGGGTGGGTCAGATACGCCGCCATCAGCTTCGCCTGCAGCCCGAAATCTTCGGGCGAGGTCAGCGCGCTGCCGCCGAACGCATCGGTGGCGTTGCCGAAACTTGGGCTGACCGTTTTGCCCGCGAGGATCGAACGAAGTTCATCGAGGCTGTGCGCTTCGAGCCCGCCCAGCATGAGCGAACCCGCCAGCGACACCCGGGTCGGATCGTCGCGCGTCGCGAGCAAATTGCCGCCGTCGACGCGCAGTGACAGCATGACGCGGTCCTTCTGAAAATCGGTCTTCTTGATGTTGAGCATCACATTATTGGCAAAGCGAACCCGCCGAATACTCAGATCC
Source organism: Sphingopyxis bauzanensis (assembly GCF_002205675.1). Classification (GTDB taxonomy): domain Bacteria; phylum Pseudomonadota; class Alphaproteobacteria; order Sphingomonadales; family Sphingomonadaceae; genus Sphingopyxis; species Sphingopyxis bauzanensis. The sequence goes on from NZ_NISK01000004.1 coordinate 90,166, forward strand.
TCGACCCGGTCGTCGCTGACGATGTTGCCCGGGGTACCGAAATTGTCATAGGCGAAGGCGGCATTGGCGGCTTCGGTCGGCGCCGCCACGGCAACCTGGGTCGAGCTGCGCAACGCGGCGAGGATTGCATCAGTGCCGCCCTCGATCGGCTTTTTCGCCGATACCCGCGCGAGCGGGGCGCTGAAGCCCTGCATGCGTTTGCGGAACGCCGCGGTGACGGCGGCGGCGCTGAGCGACGGTGCGGCCGCTTCGAACAACGCCTGCGAGGTTTCGGGACGGACAAAGACAATATCGCCCTTCGCCGCCGTGACCAGCGCGTCGGCGAGCGCGTCGCTGCGCCGCGTCGTCACCCCGGCAACAGCGTTTCGGAACGCAGTGCGGCGGGTCGCCAGTTGCTCGTCGACTTCGGCCTGGGTGAAACCATGTTGCATGGCGCGGCGCTGTTCCTGTTCGATCAGCGCCAGCGCCTCTTTCCACGCGCCTTCCTTGGCGACCGCGCCGACGGTTACCTGATCGAAGACCTTCCAGCCCGCTGCTTCGCTGAAATAGCCAGCGAGGATCGGCGAATCCTCATCAAGTGCAAGCTTACCCAGACGGCGGCTGACGATTGCTTCGCCAATATTTTCGGCCAGCGTGCGGGCGCGCTTTGCTTTGGTGTCGGGCTCGAGGGTCCACGGTTTGAACGCGGCGATCGTCACCGAATCCTGGATCGCGGGGTCGATGAAATCATCGGCCGCCGCCGCACGCTGATAATCGACTGTGCCAATGTCGGGGTCGGCGCCGGCGGCGCCGCGCCCCTTCCAGTCGCCAAAGCGCGCCTTGATCTTCGCCTCGACCGCTGCCGGATCGAGGTCACCGACCATCACCAGCGTGGCGCGTTCGGGGCGGTAATAGCGATCGTACAGGTCGCGCAGCCGTGCCGCGGGTGCGGTCTTGATGACCTCCTCGGTGCCGACCGGAATGCGGCTGGCGACCGTCATCCCCTGCATCTGGAAATCGAGCTGGTCGACAAGATTGCGCAGCTGATAGGTGTCGCGCGCGCGGCGTTCGGACAGGATGATGCCGCGCTCACGATCGACCGCGGCGGGGTCGATCGTCAGCTCGCTGCCCGTTTCGCGCATCAGCATCAGCCCGGTGTCGATCAGATCGTCGGAGGCATTGGGCAGGTCGAGCTTGTAGATTGTCTCGTCAAAGCCGGTCGAGGCATTGGTATCAGCGCCGAACGCCAGCCCCTTGCGTTCGAGCAGCTTGATCATCTCGCCCTCCGGCACATTAGTCGAGCCGTTGAACGCCATATGTTCGAGGAAATGGGCGAGGCCGCGCTGGTCGTCGGCCTCGGCAAAACTGCCGACGTCGAAGCGCATCCGCAGGACGACGCTGTCTTTGGGCGTGCTGTTTGCCAGCAGCGCATATTTCATCCCGTTGGGCAGCACGCCGAACACAATGTTCGGATCGACCGGCACATCGCTCGCGGCGAAGTTCCAAGCCCGCGCCGCGTCGGACTGTGGATTGGTCGCGGCCGTTACCGCGGCGCTCGTGGCCGGCGTGTCGCGGGCATACGCCGGTGCGGCGGTGGCGATCAGCAGGACGAGGGGCGACAGGGCGGTCGAGGCGCGCCGGACAAAGCTTTTGGTCATGCCACCCGTGTGGCTGCCCTCCTGCGAGCGGTCAAGCCGGGGTCGCGCAAATCGGCTTACAGCGTTCGACGAACGACATCGGGGAAACAATCGCCTCCGACAGCGCGGCGTCAGCTGCCCTTTTTTTTCCGGTGGCTCTCAAGGTCGAGCACCGCATTCTCGCCGCCCTCAGGCAGCAGTCCCAGGCGGCGCGCGACTTCCTGATAGGCTTCGACTTCGCCGCCGAGGTCGCGGCGGAAGCGGTCCTTGTCGAGCTTTTCGTTCGTCGTCATGTCCCACAGGCGGCAGCCGTCGGGGCTGATTTCGTCGGCCAGGATGATACGGCTGAAATCGCCGTCATAGAGGCGACCGAACTCGAGCTTGAAATCGACCAGGCGGATGCTGACCGCGGCAAACATGCCCGACATGAAGTCGTTGATGCGGATCGCCATGTCCTGAATATCATGCAGCTCTTCCTGGCTGCACCAGTTGAAGCAGGCGATATGCTCCTCGGCCACCAGCGGATCGCCGAGCGCGTCGTCCTTGTAGCAATATTCGATCAGCGTGCGGGGAAGCTGCGTGCCTTCCTCGATGCCAAGACGCTTCGACAGCGTACCCGCGGCGACGTTGCGCACGATCACTTCGATCGGCACGATCTCCACCTGCCGGATCAGCTGTTCGCGCATGTTGAGGCGGCGGATGAAATGATGCGGAACGCCGATGTTGCCGAGCAACGTGAAGACATGCTCGGAAATCCGGTTGTTGAGCACGCCCTTGCCACTGATCGTACCCTTTTTCTGGGCGTTGAACGCGGTCGCGTCGTCCTTGAAATACTGGATCAGCGTCCCCGGTTCGGGGCCTTCGTAAAGGATCTTCGCTTTGCCTTCGTAAATCTGGCGGCGACGGGACATGATGTGCAAACTTTCTGCCGGAACCAAATGAATGGCCCCGGCAAAACGACTCACGGGGAGGCGCGCCGCCGGGGCATTGGGGCGCCTATAGCGGCAAAGCGGACGCGCGTCATCAGTCACGTCGCCGCGATGATCCTCCCTGTCGCGTAGCGATGGGGAGGTGGCGTGCGAAGCGCTGTCCGAGGGGCTTTGGCGCTACCGTCGCCGCCCCTCCACCACCGCCTGCGGCGGTGCTCCCCCATATGGCTTCGCCACAGGGAGGATTTACCCTTACGTTTACGTAAAGGTCTTGCACTCGCCCGCACCGCTTGCAACGATACGGATAACAAGGAGAGAGAATATGAGCTTCGACCAGATTCGCCTCGACAAGCATGAAGGCATCGCGCTGCTGACGCTGCACCGGCCCGACCGGATGAACGCCTTTACCACCGAAATGATGCTCGAGATCGTCGCCGCGCTCGACGAATGCGACGCCGACGATGGCGTCCGCGCGGTAATTTTTACGGGATCGGGCGAACGCGCCTATTGCGCCGGGGCCGATCTGGGTCAGGGCGCAGCGACCTTTGATTATGACAAGCGCACTGACAAGCAGGCGAACCTGCCCGATGGCATGGCGGCAAGCCCGGTCGGCGAGGATGGGACGATCGACTGGTCGCATCCGCTGATCCGCGATTCGGGTGGGCGGGTGTCGATGCGTATCTTCGACTGCAAGAAGCCCGTTCTGGGTGCTATCAACGGCGCCGCGGTCGGCATTGGCGCGACGATGACGCTGTCGATGGATGCACGTCTGGCGAGCGAGACCGCGCGCTATGGCTTTGTCTTTGCGCGGCGCGGCATCGTCCCCGAAGCGGCCTCGAGCTGGTTCCTGCCGCGGCTGGTCGGAATCCAGAACGCGGTCGACTGGTGTTTCTCGGGCCGCCTAATCGATGCCGCCGAAGCGCATGACAAGGGGCTGGTGCAATCGGTCCACAAGCCCGGCGGACTGGTCGACGCCGCGATCGCCAAAGCGCGCGAGCTGACCGATCATAGCGCGCCGGTGTCGGTCGCGCTGACCCGCCACATGCTGTGGCGCATGCTAGGCGCGCCGCACCCGATGAGCGCGCACCGCTGGGACAGCCGCGCGATCTTTGCGCGCGGACGCAGCGCCGATGCTGCCGAGGGGGTGTCGAGCTTCTTGGAAAAGCGCCCCGCCAATTTCACCGTCAGCGTGGCGAACGACTATCCTTGGTTCGCTGAGTTCGAGGACACGCCGCCCTATAGCTAAGCGGTGTCGAACCTGCGCCGCCCACGCGTTGCCGTCATGCTATGCGTGCCTTTCAGCAACGGCGTATGGGTGCGAATCGATTCGAGATTGTGCCAATTCGCGCCGACGTGATCGCGGGTCAGCTGGACGATCACATAGCCGCGATCCTGCGTGTTCGCCCATTTGAGCTGGGACGACGATCCGCGCAGCGCCGATACGCGCTGGGTATCGGTGATACCACGCGTATAGGCTTCATAGCCGGGCGAAGTGACGCTTTGACCGGCGATCTCGATCCCCGCCGGGCGTCCGCCTTCGGACAGATCGAAGGCCCACGCGTTGTGCGTGTCGCCGGTCAGCGTGACCAGATCGGCATCGGCGCGCTGCGCGGCGGCGAGCAGGCGCGAGCGCGCCGCCGGGTAACCGTCCCACGCATCGAGGTTGAACGGAATGCCCGCCTTGGCCGCCAGCTGCGCCGCATCAATCCGGCGACGGACATTGTCGGCCATATTGGCACCGAACCAGTCGCGCGCTTCGGGCGGGGTGTACAGGCTGCCCATCACCACCTGCTGCGCGCACACCTGCCAGCGGGTTCCGGATTTCGTCGAAGCGGCGAAACCGTCGAACAGCCATTTTTCCTGGCTCGCGCCAAGCATCTGCCTCGCCGGGTCGCGATAAGTGGTTTCGGCGAATTGCTTGAGTTGCGCAGCTGTGTCGCCGCCGCCCGCGACGATCTCGGCAATCTCAAACTGTTTGTCACGGCCCGTTACGCGCGTTTCGGGCAGGAAAATCGTTGCGAGGTCGCCGACCTGATAATAGCGCCAGCGCGTATCGGCGACGGGCATCCATTCATTATAGGCCCGTTCGGCTGCGGCTACCCGCTCAGGCCATTCGCCCTCGCCGTCATTATGGTTCTCCGCGCCGCCTTTCCAGGCGTCGTTGGTCATCTCATGATCGTCCCACTGCGCGATCATCGGGAACAATGCGTGTAGGCGCGCCAAATCGGGGTCGCTGCGATAGGCGGCGTAGCGTAGGCGATAATCGGCAAGTGCCACCATTTCGTGCGCTGGCTGGATATCGCGACCCGGTACCGCCTGCTGGAGCGAGGGATAGTCGCCGATCGGATATTCATAAAGATAGTCGCCCGAATGGACGACCAGATCGATGTCCTGCCGCGCCGCGGCGTGGGCATAGGCGTTGAACCAGCCGAACGGCAGATTCGAACAGGAAAAGAGCGCGAGTGTGAAAGCACTGGTCGGTCCTTCGGGAAGGGTGCGGGTACGGCCGGTGATCGACTGGGTGCCATCGGGCGCGACAAAGCGGTAATAATACCAGCGGCCGGGTTCGAGGCCGCTGACCACCAGTTTCGCGGTGTGGTCGCGTTCGCCAGCGGCCGTGACGCTGCCCCCGCCGACGACGCGGGCGAAATCCGCCGTTTCAGCAACTTCTGCGGTCAACATTGTGTCGTTCGCCGCGGCGAAACGCGTCCACAGCAGCACCGAATTCGAACCGGGCTCACCGCTTGCCACGCCGTGGGTAAAGCCCTGCGCCATCATCGCGATGGCCGCGCCGGGCAGCGACAGCGCCGCCAGCCCTGCGGTGCCCAGTGCGATCAGCTGACGCCGATCCATTTCGCCCCAATGATGATGCACTGCAATTCTCCTCCTCGACCGGCGGGTTCTTTGCCCGGCCTTTGTTACGATTCGGCGCTGCCCAGATTTGGATTAACCCATCAACCCTACGGCGAGCAGGAGGAACATGAACATCATCACGGCAAACAGGCTAAAAAACAGCAGCAAATTGGCGCGCACAAACGCACCGAAACGCGACGAACGATAGGCGCCGCGCAACTGGCGATACATGTGAAAGGGGACGTAAATCAGCGCGAAAGCAGCGGCAAGCTCGCCGAAGATCGAGAGATTTAGCAAGCGTGCCGCAACAAACAAGAGCAGCATGAAGCTGATCGAATAGGTCACAAAGACAAAATGATCATAAGTGTGAAAGCGGCGGCTGAACGGAAAGAGCAACCACATGAAGGGCAGCGACAGCGGGATCATCGCCCAGGCGAATTTATAGGCGTTCGCCTGCAACTTGTAGAATACAAGCGCGGGGTTCGCCAACGCCTTGCGCAGCCCCTGATCGATAAAGGCAACGCCGGTATCGACCTTGTTGCGCGAGATGAAGTCGGCGCCTGTCATCAGCTGGTCGGCTGGATCCTCCAGCACCGGCGGCCCGGCCGCGCGATCGGCAGCGCGTTCACTCGCACTGCGGCTGCGCGCTATGCCCAGAACGTCCGCACTCTTTTGCAGAATCTCGCGCTCGCTGCGAAGCTCCTCGCGCGCCGCCGCCACCAGATCGGGCTTTGCAAGTTCCGCGTCGATCCGGTCGACCTCGTCCTGCATGCTGTCTTTGATCGCCGCGGCCCGCGTCTGCTCGTCCGCAGCCTTGGCGATTCCTTCGCCCACCCCGCTGCCACTGCCGACCATCGCGAGCACAGCGTAGGTGAGAAAAACGGCGAACAGGAACAGAGCGAGCGGCGATATGAAGCGCGCGCGTTCGCCGTGGATATAGCGGCGTGTCAGGTCGCCGGGCCGCCAGGCGAGGAGAGGCAGCGTGTTCCAGATCTTGCCCTCGAAATGAAAGATCGCGTGGACCAGATCATGACCGATCGCACCGAAACTGCGGTGGATATCGGCGCGCTGGCCGCAATGGTGACAGTGCGACCCGGTCAAGCTGGTGCCGCAATTCAAACAGCGCCGGGCACTCGCCGACTCGCGCGGGCTGCCGTGCTGCGGCTCAACCGCGCGCGCCGCCAAACCTGCGGTGACCGCCGCCCCGATGCCTTCGATATCCCCGCTCATGACGCCCTGCCTAAAGGCGCGCGAGAAAGGGCGCAACGGGACTTTCGGGCGTCACGCAAAACGTGATAGTGGCAGCACCATGAACGCTGAAGCCCTGACCACCCCGCCGATGCCCGGCGACGCTGCCGCCCTGATTGCCGACATGGGCGCGCGCGCGCGCGTTGCGGCGAAACAGCTGGCGCTGGCAGCAACCGCGGACAAGGCCGCCGGACTGATCGCCGCTGCGGCAGCGATCCGCGCCAGCGCCGCCGACATCCTGGCCGCCAATGCCGAGGACATGGCGGCAGGACGGACGAACGGGCTGTCGGGCGCGATGCTCGACCGGTTGCGGCTCGACGAAACGCGGCTCGCCGGAATTGCCGATGCTATCGACGCGGTTGCGGCGCTGCCCGATCCTTCGGGCGACGAGATAGACCGCGTGACGCGGCCGAACGGGCTGGTGCTGAGCCGGGTGCGCGTGCCGCTGGGCGTCGTCGGCATCATTTATGAAAGCCGCCCCAACGTGACCGCCGACGCTGCGGCGCTGGGGCTGATGTCGGGCAATGCGGTGATCCTGCGCGGCGGCAGCGAGGCGGTGCATTCGAACCGCGCGCTCCATGCCGCGTTCGCGGCGGGGCTAGTGGAGGCCGGGCTGCCCGCCGATGCGGCGCAACTCGTGCCGACGCAGGACCGCGCCGCGGTCGGCGCCATGCTGCGCGCGCAGGGGCTGATCGACATCATCATCCCGCGCGGCGGCAAAGGCCTTGTCGCGCGGGTGCAGGACGAGGCGCGCGTGCCCGTACTCGCGCATCTTGATGGCATCAACCATCTCTATATCGATGGCGCCGCCGATCCGGCCAAGGCGGTCGCGCTGGCGGTCAACGCCAAGATGCGCCGCACCGGTATCTGCGGCGCGACCGAGACAATCCTGATCGACCGCGCCTATCCCGCGCCGCTCGCGATCATCGACGCGCTGGTCGCGGCGGGTTGCGAAGTGCGCGGCGACAAGGCCGTCACGGCGTTGAGCCCACATGTCGAAGCCGCGTCGATCGGCGACTGGGACACAGAATATCTCGATGCAATCGTCTCCATCGCCATGGTCGAAGGTCTGGTAGGCGCGCTGGCCCATATCGACGCGCATTCGAGCCGGCACACCGATGCGATTGTCACGGAGGATACTTCCGCCGCAGAACGATTCCTGTCCGAGGCCGACAGCGCAATCGTCATGCACAATGCCTCGACCCAATTCGCCGACGGCGGCGAATTCGGCCTCGGCGCCGAAATCGGCATCGCCACCGGGAGGCTGCACGCGCGAGGGCCGGTCGCGCTGGAGGGACTCACCACCTATAAATGGCTCGTGCGAGGGAGCGGCCAGACGCGATCTTGAATCATTTGTATACAAGTGATACAATGATGCATGGATTCTACGACGCCGATCACGACGCGGCTAGACGCCGCAACCTTGGAAACGCTCGACAGACTGGCCGAACGCTATGATCGCTCGCGTTCATGGCTCGTTGCGCAGGCCGTTCGACAGTTTGTCGAACGCGAAGCAGAGATGCTTGCAATCATTGAGGAAGGCGAGCGTTCCGCGCGCGAAGAGCCGCTGATCTCGCATGAAGAGATGAAAAAGCTGATCGCCGCGAAGCGCATCGAACTCCGTTCAAAGCGCGATAAAGCGGCAGCGTGATCAATGTCCAATGGTCGCAGGCAGCGACAGTAGACCTGCTGAACAATGCCGACGGCCTCTATCTGGTCGATTTCGATCTGGCAGATGCGTTGTTGTCCGAAGCCGAGCGCGCGAGCGACTTTCTCGCGCTTGCACCACGCGGCGGATCGCTGGTCGATGCAAAGGGGCTGCGAAAATGGCGTTTGGGCCAGCTTCCGTTTGCCCTGCTGTATGATGTGAATACAGAAAGGCTGCTCGTCCTTCGAGTGGTCAATTTGCGTAGCGACTGGCAAACCCTACTGTGATCCCCACCGGCCTCCTCGGCGGCAGTTTCAATCCCGCCCACGGCGGGCATCGCGCGATCAGTTTGAATGCGATCGATGCGCTGGGACTGGATGAACTGTGGTGGCTGGTGTCGCCCGGCAATCCGCTGAAACCCAACGCGGGTATGGCCTCGCTCCCTGCGCGGCTCGCCTCGGCGCGGCACATGGCGCGGCGGTCGCCGATTCGCGCGACGGGAATCGAGGCCGAGCTGGGCACGCGCTACACGATCGACACGCTCAAATTGCTTGTCCGCCGCTACCCCGATCGGCAGTTTATCTGGATCATGGGGGCCGACAATCTGGTCCAATTGCCCCAATGGCGCGACTGGCGGGGGATTGCGCGACTCATGCCGATTGCGGTTGTCGCGCGTCCGGGCTATAATGACCGAGCCCACGCAAGACGTGCGATGGGTTGGCTTCGGCGCTTCGTCCGGCCCGCTGACCAGAAATTGCATTGGACGGACTGGAGACCGCCCGCCCTCGTGTTCCTGCGATTTTCGCCCGATGTGCGATCCGCAACTGCGATACGGCAGGCCAACCCCCGCTGGTTCGAACGCTATGAAGGCCGCGCTTTGCGCGACCCGCTGACCCGTTCACGCCTTGCGGACCCGATTAGGAAAGGACGCATTTGATCTCCGCCACCCAGGGTGCCGCGCCCAGCGCCGCATCCGCCAACGATAATGTGGACGCGCTCCACGCTCTGATCCTCCACCAGCTGGATGAGGACCAGGCCCAGGAAACCATTTCCATCCCGCTTGCCGGCAAAAGCAGCATCGCCGATCATATGGTGATCGCGAGCGGCCGGTCGACGCGCCATGTCTCGGCGATTGCCGAGAAACTGGCGCAGCGGATCAAGCAGGAAGCGGGCCGCCAGGTTCGCGTCGAAGGCCTGCCCAATGCCGATTGGGTGCTGCTCGATGCGGGCGACGTGATCGTCCATCTGTTCCGTCCCGAGGTGCGTAGTTTCTACAACCTCGAACGCATGTGGTCGTTCGGCGACGCTCCGCCGGTCACGCTGGCAAATTGACGTCCTGGCCCTGCCAAGGGTAGGCGGGCGTCATGTTGCTGCACATCATCGCGCGCGGGCGCATCGGGCGCGGGCCCGAGGCCGAGCTGGTCGAGCGCTATATGAAGCGCGTGACCTGGGCGCAGAAGGTTTCCGAGCTTCCGGATACGGGCGGTCGTATGCCTGCCGCCGCCGACAACAGCCGCACCATCTTGCTCGACGAGGGCGGCGAGCAGATGTCATCGGTTGAATTTGCAAAATTGCTGGAAGGTTGGCGCGATGGCGGGGTACGCGAGGCGCGCTTTTGTCTGGGCGCCGCCGACGGCTTCACACCCGAGGAACGCGAGGGCGCCGACAAGGTCGTCGCCTTTGGCCGCGCAACATGGCCGCATTTGATGGCACGCGCGATGCTCGCCGAACAATTGTGGCGCGCTACCAGCATCGTCGCGAACCACCCTTATCATCGCGAGGGGCGTCAATGAGGCGTGCTCTGACTGCGCTCGTCGCTGTTGCCGTCTTATCCGGCGGCGCGCTCGCAGTGGCGCAAAGCGACGTCTTTGATCCGCAAGCGATCGCCGCACGCGAACGCGCGCAATTGCTCGGCGCCAAGCAGCAGTCGGCCGAAGCGATGGCGCGCAGCACGCGGCTGGAGGCGCAGGCCACCGCCGCGAGTAGCGAGGCCGACCGGCTGAAAATCCGCAGCGCCGCGCTTGCCGCGCGTATCCAGTCGGCCGAGGCCGACATCAGCGCGGGCGAAGCGCGCGTCACGCTGGTCAGCCGCCGTCTGGCGGCGCAGCGCGCGCGGTTCGCGCAGCAGCAACAGCCATTGCTCGAACTCGCCGCCTCGCTCCAGCAGCTCAGTCGCCAGCCGCCGGTCAGCGTCCTCGCGCAGCCGGGGTCGCTGACCGACATGGTCCACGCCCGCGCGGTGATCGACGCCGCGATGCCGGTGATCGAACGCCGCACCGCCGGAGTACGCCAGGAATTGACGCTGCTGCAAGCGACGCGGCGTCAGCAGGCGGTCGCGCTGCGCGCGCTTTCGGCCAGCAAGGGCCAGCTCGCGGAGCGCCGCAACACGCTGACACGGCTGGAGAATGAAGGCCGGATGCGCTCGCGCGAGCTGATGAGCAGCGCGCAGCTCGAGGCCGACCGCGCGCTCGGGCTGGGTGAGAAAGCGCGCGACATTGTCGAACTGATGGACGCGATCGAGGCCGACGGCGCGGTGCGCGCCGAACTGGCGCAGCTCACCGGTCCGCTGCCGCGCCCGCGCAACCCCGCAAATACCATTTCCAGTGCTGCCCCGCCTGCCCCCGCTGCGGCCGAGCTTACGGCAGGCGCCTATCGCCTGCCCGTCGTCGGGCGCATCGTCGCCGGGCTGGGCGAGGTCAACGACAGCGGGGTCCGTTCGCGCGGCGTGACAATCGCGGCGCGTCCCGGCGGACAGGTCGTAGCCCCTGCGCCCGGCCGCGTCAGCTTTGCCGAGGATTATCGCGGTTATGGCAAGATCGTCATCATCGATCATGGCGGCGGCTGGGTCTCGCTGCTGACCGGCATGATTGGGCTGTCGGTCGCGGTCGGCGACACGCTCGACGCCGGCGCGCCGATCGGACGCGCCGGGTCCGACGACAGCCGCATCACTGTTGAACTGCGCCGCGGTGGGCGCCCGGTCGATATCGTCGCGATGATCGGGTGATCGCACCCGTTAATCCCCCATTCGGGCGCTGTCCCCTATCGGGATGCACCGCTTGACGCCTGCGCAAATGCGTAGGAGGATGGTGGGCCGAGGTATATAAGGCGGGAATTCCCGCCTGAGTGAAAGACGCACATGACCGACTCGACCAAAACGCCCGTGTCTTCGAAGCGCCGCTTTGCGTTATGGCAGGGCGCCGCCGCGCTCTCGACGCTGGCGCTGGTGCCGCTCGCGACCGGCGCGATGGCGAGCGTGGACAGCAAGACGCAGGAAGAAATTTCCCGTTTCATGGACGTCTATCTCGAAGTGAAATCGAACTATGTCGAACCGGTCGACGATTCGAAACTGATCGAAGGTGCGATCAACGGCATGCTCGCCAGCCTCGACCCGCATTCGGGCTATCTCGACGCGCGCGGCTTTTCGAACCTGCGCACCCAGACCGACGGCGAATATGGCGGTCTGGGCCTGTCGGTGACGATGGAAGACGGCGTTGTGAAGGTCATCGCACCGACCGCCGATACCCCCGCCGACAAGGCCGGGATCAAGTCGGGCGACTATATCACCCACATTAACAAGGAACTGATCTTTGGCCTGACGCTCGACGAGGCGGTCGAACAGATGCGCGGGCGTCCGGGCACCAAGATCGACGTCACCATCGTCCGCGAAGGCCAGGACAAGCCGATCGAAATGTCGCTGACCCGCGAAGTCATCGACCTGAAGCCCGTCAAGTGGGAAGTCAGCGGCGATGTCGGGGTGCTGACCGTCACCAGCTTCTCCGCCGACGCGACCACCGACATGCGCGCCGCGATGATGGCAGTCGAAAAGTCGCTCGGCAAAAAGCCGCGCGGCTGGATCGTCGACCTGCGCTCGAACCCCGGCGGACTGCTCGACGAAGCGGTGGGGATCAGCGACCTGTTCCTCGAACGCGGCGAAATCGTGTCACAGCGCGGCCGCCGCAAGGGCGACATCGAACGCTTTTTCGCCGAGCCCGGCGATTTGGCGGGTGGCGCACCGGTGGTCGTCTTGATCGACTCGGGATCGGCATCTGCCTCGGAAATCGTCGCGGGCGCCTTGCAGGACCAGCATCGCGCCGTGGTGATGGGCGAGCGCAGCTTTGGCAAGGGATCGGTGCAGACCGTGCTGCCGCTCAGCGACACGACCGCGCTGCGGCTGACCACCGCGCGTTACTACACCCCGTCGGGGCGTAGCGTGCAGGAGGGCGGCATCGAACCCGACATCCGCGTCCCGCAGATTTCGGACCCCGATTATGCATCGCGGCCGAAATTCCGGGAAAGCGACCTGCGCCGTCACCTGATCAATGAGAAGAAGGTCGACGACGGGCTGATCGAGAAGGACGAGAAGGTCGATCCGCGCTTCACCGCGACCGCGGCGGAGCTCAAGGCCAAGGGTATCGAGGACTTCCAGCTCCACTATGCGTTGCAGACGATCGGGCGGATCAGCCCGACCGCGCCGCGCATGGCAGCGCAGGCGACCAAGCCCGGCGCCAAGCCTGCGCGCCGTAACTAAGGGTTCGCCGGCATGCTGAAATCGCGCCTTGGCGCGCCGATCGCCGCGCTCGCTGCGCCGCTGCTGCTCTATGGCGGCGCGCTGGTGTCACAATTTGGATTTGGCCTGCACCCCTGCGAAATGTGTTACTGGCAGCGCTGGCCGCACCAGGCGGCGATCATACTCGCGCTGCTTGCGCTGTTGCTGCGCGGCAATGACAAGGCCATGCGCGCGCTGACGATGCTCGCCGCGCTCGCCATCGCGGTCTCGGGCGTAATCGGCATCTACCACGCCGGGGTCGAATATGGCTTTTGGGAAGGTCTGACCACCTGCGCGACCGGCAGCGGCGGACCCGTATCACTCGACGCGATCATGAACGCGCCGCTAATCCGCTGCGACACCGCGCAATGGACGCTGTTCGGCATTTCGCTCGCGGGCTTCAACGCGATCTTTTCGCTCGGCGCCGCGGCGCTCGTCTTGACCTTGCTGCGCCTTCGGCCCACATCGGCGGCATGAGCCAAGCCGATAAAAACGCAGCGATGATCCGGGTCGATCAGGCCGGCGAATATGGCGCGACGCGTATCTATGCGGGGCAGCTCGCGGTGATGGGCGACCGCCATCCGATGGCGCGCGAGATTGCGCATATGGCCGAACAGGAAGAGCGCCACCGCAAATTTTTTGACGACATGGTCGCCAAACGCGGCGTGCGCCCGACCGCGCTCCAGCCGTTCTGGAAAGTCGCAGGCTTTGCGCTGGGTGCGGTAACCGCCGCGATGGGACCCCGCGCCGCAATGGCGTGCACCGCCGCGGTCGAGACAGAAATCGATCGCCATTACCGGGACCAGCTCGACGAACTCGGCGACAGCGACCCCGAACTCAGCGCCGCGGTCGCCGATTTCCGCGCCGAAGAACTGGAGCATAAGCACACGGCGCTCGCCGCGGGCGCCGAGAGCGCGCCGGGTTACCCGGTGCTAAGCCTCGCGATCCGCGCCGGTTGCCGTGCAGCTATCGCGCTGTCGAAGCGTATCTGATAGAGATCAGGCCCACGCATCCGTTCATGACCGATGCAGGGTCGCGGTGCCAAGCCGCACCAAAGAAGCCAAAGGAATATCCGATGACCCGCCTGCCCCTGTTCGCGCTGATCCTCGCCGGTAGCGCCCTCTCAGTACCCGCCGCGGCGCAGCAGACCGTGGTCGGGGGCGAAAAGGTCAACCAGGTCGTCGTTTATGGCGACGATCAATGTCCGAAGGGTGCCGACGACGAAATTCTGGTCTGCGCCAAGCTTCCTGAGGGCGAGCGCTATCGCGTCCCCGAAATGCTGCGCGGCAATCCGCTCGACGTACGCAACGAAGCATGGGCGAACAAGGTCGTCGCGGTGGAGCGCATCGGTCGTTTCGGAACCGACAGCTGTTCGCCGACCGGGCTGGGCGGCTTTACTGGCTGCACGCAGGCGCTGGTCGCAGGCGCCAAGGCTGAGCGCCAGGCCGCCGACAAGACGGACTGGCAGGCGATGATCGCCGATGAACGCGCCAAACGGCTTGCGGGCATTGATTCGGCATCGGACGAGGTTGAAGCCGCGGTGTTGGCCGAAGAACGCGCGTTGGCTGAACGGCAGGCTGCTGCCGCGGAGCTGGAGCGGCAGGCGAGCGGTGAGGCACCGATGCCGACCGCACCCGATGAAGCCGACGCCGAACCGCTGCCGGTTCCGCCGCAAGGCTGACGCTTTATATCGTCATTGCGAGCGAAGCAAAGCAATCAAGGGCGGTGTACGCCCACCCTGAATTGCCGCGTCTCTTCGCTCCTCGCAAAGACGGGGCGTTCAGATCAGCTCAATTCAGCAAATATTGTTTCCAGAACAGCAGCGACGTCCAGAAATTATAGTCGGCATTTTCTTTCTTCGCGAAGCCATGTCCTTCGTTGGTCCCGACAAGGTGCCACGCTGTGCCGCCATTCTTGCGGATCGCGGCGACGATCTGATCGGCCTCTGACGCGGGAACGCGCGGGTCGTTGGCGCCGGTGACGACGAACAGCGGTTTCTTGATATCGGAAACGCGCGTCAGCGGCGAGATTTCTATCAGCTTCTTGCGCTGCGCCGGATCGCGCTCGTCGCCATATTCGACGCGGCGCAGGTCGCGGCGATAATCCTGGGTGTTTTCCAGGAAGGTCACGAAGTTCGAAATCGCGACGACGCACAGATTAGCACGCAGCTTGTCGCCATAATGGGTCGCGGCGGCATAGCACATATAGCCGCCATAGCTGCCGCCGGTCAGCCCGAAGCGCGCTGCGTCGAGCGCCTTGTCCTTGGCCAGCGCATCGAGAAACGCGCCCATATCCTTGACGCTGTCCTCTCGCTTGAATGGCCCGTTGTCGAGACTGACAAAGGTCTTGCCATAGCCCGTCGAGCCGCGGACGTTGGGATAGAAGAGCGCGATCCCCATTTCGTTCAGCATATAGTTGCTGCGGCCCATGAAGCCGGGCCGCGACTGCGCCTCGGGACCGCCATGGACGCTCATGATCAAGGGCCGCTTGCCGGGGAATTTCGCCGCGTCGGGGCGATAGAGGAAGCCCGACACCTCAAGCCCGTCAAAGCTTTTGACCTTCACCAACTCGGGTTCGACATTCTTGGTGACGTCGAGCCCGCCCGTCTCGCTTTCGGTCCAGCGCGTTACCGCCAGCGTGTTCGGATCGACGCTGAACGCATCGGCGGCGCTGCGTGCCGAGGTGAAGGTGATGCCGATCTCGCCCCATGGCGCGATCTCCAGCCCGCCGATGATCCCGGCGGGCAGCTTATCGACCGTCCGCACCGTTCCGGTCTTTGGATCGAACAGCCGCAGTTTCGCCATGCCCGCCTCGTTGACCACATAAGCGATAAAGCTGCCGTCATCGGCGATGTCGAAGGTATCGACGTCCCATTTTTCGGCCGGTCCCTTCGGCGTGAATTTGCCCGTAGCGGGGTCGAGCGTGCCGAGCCGCTGGAAATCGCTGCCCTCGTCGCTGGTCATCCAGATCGTGCCGTCGGGGGCAAAGCTCGCCCCGCCGAGCGCCACCGTCTTACTATGGTCGCCGATCGGCGTCATCGCGCCGCTGGCCAGGTCGAGGCGGAACAGATCGGCTTTCTGCACCGACGTATATTTGCCGACCAGCGCCCAACTCTTGTCAGGCGTGAAATCGAGCAAGCCCCAGCCGCCGCCCTCGACTTGCGCGACCATGCGGCGCGTCTTGGGATCGCGCGGGTCCATCACATAGATGTCGCTGTCGCGGCCGTTACGCAGCGTCGAGGTAAAGGCGACGAGCTCGCCGTCCTGGCTCCACGCGTTGAGCCCGTTGCGACTCTTGCCATCGGTGAGCAGGTCGAGCCGCCCGTCCTTCATGGCATAGATTTGATAGAATTCATTGCCGCCGATGTCCTTCTGGACCAGCATCACCTCGGCCGTCTTTGGTGCCCAGCTACCCGACCCCACCGGCTCGGCTTCGAACGTGATCTGCTTGCGCGCGCCCATCGGGATCGCGACGCGGTGCAGCTGCGCGGTGTTGCCGAAGCGGGTCGCGATCAGCATCGATTTGTCGATCGGGTTCCAGCCGACAAAACCGGCACCGCGGTTCTCCATATAGGGCCGCGTTGCCGCCGCCAGCTCGACCGGCACTTCCGGCACCCCGTCAGCGATCAGCGCCGCGGGTTTAGGTTCGACGGCGGGCTTGTCGGCTTTCGCAGCCGCAGCAGAAGCGAGCGGCAGGGTCAGGGCAGCAAGAAAGGCCAGATAGCGCATGATGATTTTCCCCGCGTTGCAAAAAGCAGATCCACTGGGACTAGACGCTATCAACGTCGCTGGCGGATGCAAGGCTTCGACCAACGAAGCCGCGGCTTCGACGACCGTCAGCCGGATTTCGACAGCGAATCATCGACCCTGCACGGTCTATCGCAGCAAAATCGCAACATTTTTGGCGATCTGGCGCGATTTGGTTGCGAATCCGGGGTGAAACGAACGGAATTGTTAACGAATCGGTGCCAACCTGTCTTGACTTGGGAATATCGGGCTGAAATCGTGGCGTTCTGGGAATCGCCAGCCTAAGGGGGCTGAAAAATGGCATCAACATTCGGACCGCGCCTGTGGCGGCGCACGTCACCTAGTGTGCCGGCAGCGCGGAGTCTTGGCCGCCGCATGACCTGGCACGCCGCAACCGCGCTGGTCGCCTTTGCCGCATTGCAGATCTGGCTGGTTTCGAGTGCAATCGCTGCGGGCGCCTCGTCGACGCTCGTTGTCGTCGCGCTAATTGTCCTGCTGGCCCTCGCCGTTCCCGTTGCGCGCTCTACCGAGCGGCGCTGGTATCACCTGAGCCGTCAGGCGCTCGCCAGCTGGGGATTGCATGCGCGCTTTCGCCGCGACGTCCGCCGCCTGTGGATCGCCGCGCTGACGTTGCCCTTTTTGTGGGTTAGCGGCGCGATGGCCGCCACCGACGCGATTGCGGCGATCGTCAAGTAACCACCATCAGCCAAGTTTGACGCCCTGCCGCCCGCCGTATAGGGCGCGGCAATGCTCACTGTCTCCCAGGCCCTCGATCGCGCGCAATTGCTGTGCGGCGCCGCTGCCAAAGCCGGCGCCGATGCCGCCGACGCGCTTTATTATTGCAACGCCGCCACGTCGGTCTCGATGCGCCTTGGCGCGCTGGAGGATGTAGAGCGCTCCGAGGGGCAGGATATCAGCCTGCGCGTTTTTGTCGGCCAACGCAGCGCCAGCGTGTCGACCGCCGACATGGATGCGGGCGAGCTGACCAAGCTGGTCGAACGCTGTGTCGCCATGGCGCGTGAGGCGCCCGAAGATCCTTATGCCGGTCTGGCGCCTGAAGAATTGTTGTTCAAATGCCCGGTTCCCGACCTCGATCTCGACGACGGCAGTGAAGCCGACCCCGCTGCGCTGCGCGCAGCCGCGCAGGCGGTCGAGGAAGCAGCGCGCGCGGTCGCCGGGGTGACCAACAGCGAAGGCGGCAGCGCGAGCCATAGCCGCACCCGTTTCGCGCTCGTGACCAGCCACGGCTTTGCCGGTGGTTACGGGTTGAGCGGCCACAGCCTGTCGGCGAGCGTCATCGCGGGCGAAGGCGCCAACATGCAGCGCGACTATGGCTGGCACAGCGCGCACCACCTCTCCGACCTCGAAAGCGTCGGCGACATCGGCACCCGGGCGGGAACGCGCGCCGTTGCACGGCTCAACCCCGGCAAGGCGCCGAACGGCAAGGCGCCGGTGCTGTTCGATCCGCGCGTTAGCGGCGGCATCGTCGGTCATCTGCTCGGCGCGATCGCCGGCCCGGCGATCGCGCGCGGCACCAGCTTCCTGCTCGGCAAAGAGGATCAGCTGCTTTTCGACCGCAGCATCGTCATTCGCGACGAACCCCATCGTATGCGCGGGCTGCGCAGTCGCGCCTTCGACGGCGAGGGCTTGCCGACCGCGGCGCGCAACCTGGTCGAGGACGGCAAGATCACCGGCTGGCTGCTCGACACCGCATCGGCGAAGCAGCTTGGCCTGACCCCGACCGGCCACGCGAGCCGGGGCGGCGGTGCCTCGGGAGTCGGCGCCAGCAATCTCCACCTTGCCGCGGGCAGCGTAACGCCCGCCGCGCTGATGGAGGGCATCGCCGACGGTGTCTACATCACGGAGTTGATCGGCCACGGCGTCAATCCAGTCACGGGCGATTACAGCCGCGGTGCCTCGGGCTTCCTGATAAAGGATGGCGAAATCGCCGGGCCGATTGCCGAATTTACCATCGCAGGCAACCTGATCGATATGTTCGCGGCGCTGGTCCCCGCCAACGACCTGGAATTCCGCCACGGTACCAATGCACCGACGCTGCGCATCGACGGCATGACCGTCGCGTCGAGCTAAGGATCAGCCGCTAATGCCCGGCCGCAACCTCGAAGCCGCGATCGCCGCGACCCGCGAAGTCGGCGATATGGCGATGGCGCGCTGGCGCGGCGAGGGGCAGGCGGTCAATGTCTGGAACAAGTCGCACAACAATCCGGTCAGCGACGTCGACCTCGCGGTCGATGCGCGGCTGAAGGCGGTGCTCGGCGCGATGGTGCCCGAAGCGGG
This sequence comes from Sphingopyxis bauzanensis, assembly GCF_002205675.1. GTDB lineage: Bacteria > Pseudomonadota > Alphaproteobacteria > Sphingomonadales > Sphingomonadaceae > Sphingopyxis > Sphingopyxis bauzanensis. Next base: position 109,050 of record NZ_NISK01000004.1, read on the forward strand.
CTGGCTGTCCGAAGAAACCGCCGATAACGCCGACCGGCTGGCGTGCCGCGCGATCTGGTGCGTCGACCCTATCGACGGCACCCGCGATTTCATTCGCGGCCGCCCCGGGTGGTGCGTGTCGGTCGCGCTGGTGATTGATGGCGCCCCCGAGTTCGGCATCCTTTATGCCCCGGCGCTCGATGAATTGTGGGTCGCACAAAAAGGGCAAGGCGCGCAGCTCAACGGCGAGACGCTGCACGCCAGCCAGCGCATTACATTCGCCGGATCGCGCGTCCCCGCCGACGCCCTGCCCAAGGTCGACAGCGATCTGGTGATCGTCACCAAGCCGAACAGCATCGCGCTGCGCATAGCGCTCGTCGCCGACGACCGCGCCGATCTGGTCGCGACATTGCGTTGGGGGTTCGAGTGGGACGTCGCCGCCGCGGCGCTGATCGCGACCGAAGCGGGCGCAAGCGTCACCGACGCCTTTGGCGCGCCGTTGAAGTTCAACACGCCGCGCGCACAGGCGTTCGGGGTGATCGCCTGCGCCCCGGATATTCATGCCGCGGTGGTCGATCGCTTGCACGATCGCGCGGTCGCCCTTACATCGCCATCCTGATGGCAAAAGCGCCGCGGCAAACCAGCGCACTCCGCTTGACAATCGGCCCGACTCACCTTAGTTGCGCCTCCATTCCGACATCATGACCGGACGGCGAAGCGCGTAGCGTGCATTCGTGGTCCGTTTTTTGCGTTGGAAATCAGACGCTTTGAGATGGGGTCGATTGCCTACGGCCCTGTGGAGCAGGAGAAAGTTACTTATGGCACGTATTGCGGGCGTCAATCTGCCCACCAACAAGCGCGTGATCATCGCGCTCACCTACATCCACGGTATCGGCCGAAAGACCGCCGTCGACATCGCCACCAAGCTGGGGATCGACCAGTCGCGCCGCGTTCAAGACCTGTCGGACGCCGAAGTGCTGCAGATCCGTGAAACGATCGACGCCGACCTGACCGTCGAGGGTGATCTTCGCCGCACCACGGCGATGAACATCAAGCGCCTGATGGACCTCGCCTGCTATCGCGGTTTGCGTCATCGTAAGGGCCTGCCGGTCCGCGGCCAGCGCACGCACACCAATGCGCGTACCCGCAAGGGCAAGGCCAAGGCGATCGCCGGTAAGAAGAAATAAGGTTCGAGCGCGTCCATCCGGGCGCGCTTCCTTATTTCCCCTGCCGGGGCAGCGGCCATCGCCCGCCACCGGCCATTCAGGATTAGGTTAGGATTACATCATGGCTCGTGAACCGCAGCGCCTTCGTCGGCGCGAACGCAAAAACATCTCGTCGGGCGTCGCCCACGTCAACGCGACCTTCAACAACACGATGATCACCATCACCGACGCGCAGGGCAACGCGATTGCCTGGTCGAGCGCCGGCATGATGGGCTTCAAGGGCAGCCGCAAGTCGACTCCCTATGCAGCGCAGGTCTGCGCCGAAGACGCCGGCAAGAAGGCCGCCGAACATGGCGTCCGTACCCTCGAAGTCGAAGTCAAAGGCCCGGGTGCCGGTCGTGAATCGGCGCTCCGTGCGCTGCAGGCGGTTGGTTTCCACATCACCTCGATCCGCGATGTGACCCCGATCCCGCACAATGGTGTCCGCCCGGCCAAGCGCCGCCGCGTCTGATGCCTGCTTCGGATGCGCCCCATTTCCGGGGCTGCATCCGCTAAACTCCTAACGCCGGACAGATTGGTCGACCCCCAATTCGTCCCGCCAAAAGCAAAGGGAAGACCATGACTGTCAATATCCGGAACTGGCAGGAATTGAAGAAGCCCAGCAACCTGGAAATCAAGGCTGGCAGCGACGGCAAGCGCAAGGCGACCTTCGTCGCCGAACCGCTCGAGCGCGGCTTTGGCCTGACGCTCGGCAACGCGCTGCGCCGCGTGTTGCTCTCGTCGCTCCAGGGTGCGGCGATCACGTCGATCAAGATCGAGAACGTTCTCCACGAATTCTCGAGCCTGGCCGGCGTGCGCGAAGATGTCACCGACATCGTCCTCAACGTGAAGCAGATCGCGCTCAAGATGGAAGGCGAAGGCCCGAAGCGGCTCCAGCTTTCGGCCACCGGTCCCGCGACCGTCAAGGCCGGCGACATCATGGTGTCGGGCGATATCAAGGTGATGAACCCCAACCACGTCATCTGCCACCTCGATGACGGTGCGACGCTGAACATGGAACTCGTTGCCGACACCGGCAAAGGATATGTCCCCGCGACCGCCAACCGTCCGATCGACGCGCCGATCGGCCTGATCCCGGTCGATTCGCTCTACTCGCCGGTGCGCCAGGTCGCCTACAAGGTCGACAATGCCCGCATCGGTCAGGAACTGGACTATGACAAGCTGAACCTGACCGTCGAAACCGACGGCACGATCACCCCGGAAGACGCCGTGGCTTACGCTGCTCGCATCCTCCAGGACCAGCTCCAGGTCTTCGTCCACTTCGAAGAAGCGATGAACGACAGCGGCATGATCGGCATGGCAGCTTCGCCGACCACCGCCGACGAGTCCGACGTCAACCAGCTTAATCGCTTCCTGCTCAAGAAGGTCGACGAGCTGGAACTGTCGGTCCGTAGCGCCAACTGCCTGAAGAACGACAACATCATCTACATCGGTGATCTGGTTCAGAAGACCGAAGCCGAAATGCTCCGCACCCCGAACTTCGGCCGCAAATCCTTGAACGAAATCAAGGAAGTGCTGTCTTCGATGGGTCTGCGCCTGGGCATGGACATCCCCGGCTGGCCGCCGGAAAACATCGAAGAGATGGCCAAGAAGCTCGAGCAAGAGCTGCTGGGTTAATCGAGATAAGCGCCCCGGTTCGCCGGGGCGCTGTCACAACGGGAATGGGTCGGCCCGCAATCGACCTGGCTTGGGGTACCTCACACGGCCCCTTTGACAAACGAAGGAAGAAACCATGCGTCATAAATCGGGTGGCCGGAAGCTGCAGCGCACCAGCGCGCACCGCACGGCCCTGTTCCGCAACATGTCGGCCGCGCTCATCAAGCATGAGCAGATCACGACCACCGTCGCCAAGGCGAAGGAACTGCGGCCTTATATCGAAAAGTTGATCACGCTGGCGAAGCGCGGCGGTCTGGCCAATCGCCGTCTAGCGATGAGCCGCCTGATGGACGACACCCAGTTGGTCAAGCTGTTCGACGTCCTGGCCGAACGCTACAAGGACCGCAATGGCGGTTACGCACGCGTCATCAAGGCCGGTATTCGCGCTTCGGACGCCGCCCCGATGGCGATCATCGAACTCGTCGATCGCGACGTCGCTGCCAAGGGCCAGGATTCGGGTCCGGTCGAGCAGTATGAAGAGGATATGGCGGAAGCCTGAGCCTCGCTCTAATTAGACAAGATCAAGGGCGGCCTCCGACAGGATGGCCGCCCTTTTCTTTAGCGGCAGGCGCTTGCCGCCACGTCCGTCGATGTACTCGTAGCACGCCTGCGATATCGGGCTGAGAAAAGGGTCGAGCACGCCCCCGCCACGGCAGAGTAGCGGCGCTGGGTAAGATGCTCGGCGTATCAACTGCTGAACTCGACAGCGAATTCACACCTGTCCTGCTGGCTACCAGTCGAGCCGATATCGCCCGCGTCGTCGGCACCACGCCGGACAAGGTCCGGATCTTGATCGAGTTCTAAACGCTAATCGTTCGGCGCCCAGCCCACACCACCACTAAAATAGGTCCGAATTCCGCTTGCCCGCGGCTTTTGCATCCTTACATATTGGCGCACGATAATTACCCCGGAACCATGAGGATCGCCTTGCCATGTCCCGCAATGCCCTGTCCGCGCCGCTGGCGCTCGTCGCCCTTGCCATGACGCCCACCGCAGCGCATGCAGAGGCAGCGGCGCCCGCGCCGACACTCGATTATCCCGACACCGCGCGCGGCGATACGGTCGATCCGCAATTCGGCGTCAATGTCGACGACCCCTATCGCTGGCTGGAAGATGATGTTCGCGTCAATCCAAAGGTCGCCGAATGGGTGGCGGCGCAGAACCAGGTGACCGACGCCTATCTCGCCACCCTGCCCGGCCGCGATACATTCAAGAAGCGGATGACCGAGCTTTATAATTTCGAACGCTTTGGCCTGCCGACCAAGGCAGGTTCACGGTACTTTTATACCCGGAACGATGGGTTGCAGCCGCAGTCGGTGCTCTATGTCCGCGACGGGATGAAGGGCGAAGGCCGGGTGCTGATCGACCCCAATTTGTGGGCCACGGATGGCGCCACCGCGCTTGCCGAATGGCGGCCGTCGGAAGATGGCAAATATCTGCTCTATTCGGTGCAGGACGGCGGCACCGACTGGCGCATCGTCCGGGTCAAGGACGTCGCGACCGGGCAGGATCTGTCAGACGAAGTACGCTGGGTGAAATTTTCGGCGCTTGACTGGGCAAAGGACGGCGGCGGCTTTTATTATTCGCGCTTCCCCGAACCCGAAGCGGGTGAGGCTTTCCAGTCGCTCAACGAGAATCATAGCGTCTATTTTCACAAACTCGGCACCCCGCAGAGCGCCGACGTGTTGATCCACGCGACGCCCGAAATGCCCAGGCTGAACAATTCGGCGGTGGTGAGCGACGACGGCAAATATCTGCTGGTTTTCGGGTCCGAGGGAACCGACGCGCGGCTAGGCGTGACGCTTTATCCGGTTGCCGCCAACGGCGTCGGTAAGCCGGTCACGCTGATCAACGATTTCGCGAATAACTGGAAATATGTCACCAACCAGGGGCCGCTGTTCACTTTCATCACCAACAAGGGTGCGCCGCGCGAACGGCTGGTGTCGATGGACATCCGCAGTCCCGGCAAGCTGACCGAGCTGGTCGCCGAAAGTGAAGTCACGCTCGTCGGCGCGTCACGCGTCGGCGACCGCATTATCCTGTCTTATCTTGGCGACGCGAAATCGCAGGCGGAGATGATCACCCTCGACGGCAAGAAGGTGGCAAACATCAACCTGTCCGACATCGGATCAGCATCGGGGTTTGGCGGCAAGTCGAGTGATCCGGAAACCTTCTATGCCTTTTCCAGCTATGCGCGGCCGACGACCATCTATCGGCTCGACACAGCGACCGGAAAGAGCGAGATTTTTGCCGAGCCGGAACTGACTTTCAAACCCGACGATTTCAGCGTCGAGCAGCGCTTTTACAAATCGAGGGACGGCACTGAGGTGCCGATGTTCCTCGTAATGAAAAAGGGGCTCGACCGCAGCAAGGGATCGCCGACGCTGCTCTATGGCTATGGCGGCTTCAATGTGTCGATGACTCCCGGCTTTTCCCCAACGCGGCTGGCATGGGTCGACAAGGGCGGGGTGCTGGCGATCGCCAACCTGCGCGGCGGCGGCGAATATGGCAAGGCGTGGCATGATGCCGGGCGGCTCGACAAGAAACAGAATGTCTTCGACGACTTTATCGCGGCGGCCGAATTTCTGATCGCCGAGGGTGTGGCCGGCAAGGGCCAGGTCGCGGTCGAGGGTGGATCGAACGGCGGCCTGCTCGTCGGCGCGGTGGTCAACCAGCGTCCCGACCTGTTCGCGGCCGGACTGCCCGCGGTAGGGGTGATGGACATGCTGCGTTTCGACCGCTTCACCGCGGGGCGTTACTGGGTCGACGATTATGGCTATCCGTCGAAAGAGTCGGATTTCAAGAATCTACTCGCTTATTCGCCCTATCATAACATCCAGTCGGGCGTGTCTTATCCTGCGGTGTTGGTGACCACCGCCGATACCGACGACCGCGTCGTACCGGGGCATAGCTTCAAATATACTGCGCAGTTGCAGTATGCGAAGGCCGGTGACAAGCCGCATCTGATCCGCGTCGAAACGCGCGCCGGGCACGGATCGGGCAAACCGACCGACAAGATCATCGCCGAAGCCGCCGACAAATATGCGTTTGCAGCGAAATGGACCGGGCTGAACGTCGAATAATGTCGACTGCGCTCACCTTTACCGCGACCGAGCCCGCTGAACTCTGGGCCGAGGCGGGCGACGCCGCCGCGGCGCTGGTCGCGGGCGAGCCCGACGGTATCGCCAACATGGCGAATGTTGCGGCGCTGATCTGGCAGGCGATCCCGGACCTCAACTGGGCGGGCTTTTATCGCTTCGACGGGCAGGAACTGGTGCTCGGCCCATTTCAGGGCAAGGCGGCGTGCATCCGCATTCCGCTCGACAAGGGGGTGTGCGGTGCCGCGGCGCGGCTGGGCGCTACCCAACGCGTCGACGATGTCCACGCCTTCCCCGGCCACATCGCGTGCGACGCCGACAGCCGCAGCGAACTGGTGGTACCGGTGATCGCGGGCGACCGGCTGGTCGGCGTGCTCGACCTTGACAGTCCGGTGCCGGGGCGGTTCTCGGCCGCAGATCAGGCGGGTGCCGAGGCGCTAATGGCGCGAATTGCGGAGGCGCTGGCGTAACGCGTCACCCCCGCAAAGGCGGGCCGTAAGGGGTCTGTCGCTGAACCGTCCCGCAAACCGACAGCGTCCGCGTTCGGAGGCACGTGACCTCGAAACGCCCTTCGCGGGGGCGACGGCTATTCTCGACCGCCGTCGTCTAAATGCCTCTTCTGACCCAAATCGGGACGCGAAGCTCACGGTTAACGGATTCGCGAAAAGCCGCTGATTTTGCTAACAAGCTGTTAACCAATCGGTTCGGGCCGAGGGAACAGGGAGTTAGCCATGCGCACGTTCGTTTTGTTGGGAGTGGCAGCGGGGTCGTTGTTGCTGGCGGGGCGTGCCCATGCCGAAGCGCCGATGATCGACGCGCGCGCTGCGACCGACCTGGTGAGCGGCGTGCTCTATAATCATGACCCGCGCCCGGCGCTCGATTATGGCGCGCCCGCCGATGCAGACGTGCGCGTCTATACCGGCCACGCCGATCGGATCCCCAGCGAAGTCGAATATCGGCGCGTGTCGGGTTACGACGCCGAGGGCCGCTGGACCGGAACCTGGAACGGCTCCTATGAAACGCCCGACGGTCGCCGTTACGACGGCAGCTATGAAGGCACGGTCGAAGGCCATGGTGCCGGCTATCCGCCGCCGCATCACTATTACGGCGGCGGGTACGACCCGCGGCACGACGCAGAAATGGAACGCCGCTGTGGCCGGGGGGGCACAGCAGGCGGCGCGGTTGTCGGCGGAGTCGTGGGGGGCGTCGTCGGCAACCGCATCGCCGGGCGCGGGGACCGCACCGCGGGGACGCTGATTGGCGGCGGCCTTGGCGCGCTCGCCGGTGCCGCGATCGGCGATGCGTCGGACAAGAAGAAATGCGAGGCCTGGTGGTCAAGTCGCGGTCCGCATCACAGCAGCACGACATACCATCATGGCGGCTATGGCTACGGCTATTACACCCCGGGCGTGGTGGTCACGACAATCATCACCAACGGCGCGCCGGTCGTCACTGAAACGATCGAGACGACGACCAAGACCTATTATGAGAATGTGCCAGTGCGGAAACGCTATGTGGCGAAGAAAAAGTGGAAGCCCCGGCCCAAGCCGCGCTGCGTCTGCTGATTACCCGACAGGTCTGGTCACCTGAGGTTCGAAGGCCCGTCATCCAAGCGATGACGGGCCCTTCCCATTTTTGCGCTCGCCCCATCGTACTAGAACATCGGTTCAGCCGCGCGAAAGCATTGACCGCGTAGCGCAAAAGCATCGCGGGCCGGACCATCCTTTGCCCGCCCCTGGGGAGTATCCCTCGATGCGTACATTCGCCAGCCTTGCCGCCGCAGTCGCGGTCGTCGTAACCTCGGTCGGGATCAGCGTCGTCCCCGCCGAAGCGCGGTCACGTCATGGCGGCTGGGGCTATCGCCATCACGACCGCGTCAGCACCGGCGACGTGCTCGGCGGCCTGCTGATCATCGGCACCATCGCCGCGATCGCCGGCGCCGCGAGCAAAGACCGGCGCGAGCGCGCGCCCGACTATCGTTACGACCCGCCGTATCGCGACGATCAGCGCTATGACCAGCGCGACCGTGACTATGTGCCGCCCGTGGAGCAGGGCGATACGCGCCCCTATGGCAACAGTGACGCCCAGACCCGCGCCGCCGATGCGTGCAGCTGGGCGGTCGAGGCCGAAATGGGTGACGACGCGCGCGTCGACCGCATCGACGGCACCGAAGCCAATAACGGCGGCTGGTATGTCACCGGCACCGCGTCGCGGCTGGGCGGCGAAGTGCGCAGTTTCGGGTGCAGCTATCGCAATGGCCGCGTCGTCGATGTCAATTTCGGCTGAACCTCCCCTCTGGATCAACAGCTTACGCGGGCTCGCGTCACCTTTGGGGGGGCGCGGCCCTTGGCTTTGAAGCTGAACACCAGCAAAACCGAGGCTGAACGCCAGATAAGCGACGGGTTCAGCACCGCGTCACCCCCGAATCGGTAGAACAACTCCAACAGGCCGCAACGCTGCCGCCTGCGCCTGAAGGAGACCGAACCATGGCTATGAAGACCAACCTGACCAAGGCCGCGATTGGTGCGGCCACCGCTGGCGCGATGTTGATGAGCGCCGCGCCCGCCGCAGCCCGCGACCGGTATGACCGCGACGGAATCAGCGCGGGCGAAGTGATCGCCGGCGCCGTCGTGCTGGGCGGCCTCGCCGCCATTTTGTCGAGCGGCAACAACGACCGCTATGGCCGTTACGACGACCGTTATCGTGGTCGCTATAACGACGCACGCTATGGCTATGGCTATGATTACAACCGCTATGGCAACAGCCGCAGCGCCGTGAACCAGTGCGTAACCGCGGTCGAACGCGGCAGCCGCCGCTATGGCAACACTGACGTTACCCAGGTGACGAGCATCGATCGCAAGCGCGACGGCTACAAGGTGAAGGGCCGCGTCGTCGTCCGCGACGGCTACGGCGGCCGCTGGGGCCGTGGTGGATATTTCGACCGCGGCAAGTTCAGCTGCGACATCCGTTATGGCCGGGTGCAGAACGTGAAATTCTCTGGCCTGCGCTAATTATCCAGCCCCTCCCCCAAACGGGGAGGGGCTTTTCTTTGCCCGCATAACCCCGCATGAAGCGGGTATGATCAAACACAGCCTGCTCGCAGCCCTGCTCCTCGTCGCGCCCATGGCGGCGCATGCGAAGGATGCCACCCCCGCCGCCGACCCCGCGCGATTGAAAGCCGACGTCGAAAAACTGGTGTCGTTCGGCACCCGCCACACTTTGTCGTCGTCGACCGATCCGAAACGCGGCATCGGGGCAGCGCGCAATTGGGGTGCCGCCGAGTTCGGGCGCATTTCCAAGGCTTGCGGCGGCTGCCTGACCGTCGAACGTATCGCCGATCGCTTCGACGGGCCGCGCGCGCCGGAAGGCGTGATCGTCGAAAATGTGCTGGCGATCCAGAAAGGCAGCGGCGATCCGGCGCATGTCATCATCATCGCGGGGCATATCGACAGCCGCGTCAGCGATGTAATGAATTTCACCGCCGATGCCCCCGGCGCCAACGACGATGCGTCGGGCACCGCGCTGGTGATCGAAGCGGCGCGGCTGCTCTCCAGGCAGAAGCATCGCGCGACGATCGTCTATGCACTGCTGTCGGGCGAGGAGCAGGGTCTGTGGGGCGGGCGGCTGCTCGCGCGTCATGCAAAGGAAAAGAACTGGCCCGTCGCGGCGATGCTGAATAACGACATCGTCGGCGGCATTAAGGGGACCGACGGCGCCATCGTCGATAACCGGGTGCGGGTGTTCAGCGAGGGGATCCGCGCGTCGGAGGATCTCGCGGCGCAACTAGCACGGCGCGGGATCGGCGGCGAGGATGACGGGCCGTCGCGCGCGCTGGCCAAAGCGGCGATCAGGGCGGGAGAACAGAGCCCGGCGATCGGATTGGAAGTGCTGGCAGTGCGCCGCCCCGACCGTTTCCGCCGCGGCGGCGATCATCTGCCGTCGCTCGAACTCGGCTATCCGGCGATCCGTTTTACAGTCGGGATCGAAGATTATGACCATCAGCATCAGGATCTGCGCACCGACAATGGCCGCAAATACGGCGACACCGTCGACGAGATGGATTTTGCCTATCTGGCGCGCGTCACCGCGCTCAACGTCGTGCTGGCCAGCGACCTGGCCGCCGCCCCGCCCGCACCCGCCAGCGTCAGCATCGACGGAGCGGTCAGCTCGAACACGACGGTGAAGTGGTCGCCGGTGAAGGATGCCGCGGCCTATCGCATCCATTGGCGCCGAAGCGACACGCTCGGCTGGACCGATAGCAAGCAGGTCGCGGGCGACACCGCGCCCGAACTGCTGCTGCCCGGCGTGGTCATCGACGATCATTTTTTTGGGGTGTCGGCGCTGGCGGCCGATGGCAGCGAAAGCATCGTCACCTTTGGCGGGCTGCCGCCTGCGTCCTGACCCGCAAATATTACCGAACACGCTATACGATAATTTACCTTCCGTCTTTACAGCGGCAAAGGGACCATAATCATCGGTCGACGTGGGGGTCGGGCGACAACAATGGGTCGCACCATGTCGAATTTCGAGGCTCCCCCAGCCTCACCACCTCCAGACGAAAAGCGCCAACCGCGTCAGTCGCGCCTTGTAAAAGCGGCGCTTGCCTGTCCGCGCCTAGGCCAGTTCGACGTCACCGTCCGCAATGTGTCTGAAACCGGCATCGGCGGACAGTCGCCGGACGCTTTACAAATCGGCGAAAGAATCACGATATTGTTGCCCGGCCATGAACCGATGCTGGGGACGGTACGCTGGGTCGCAGGCAATCGTTTTGGCATCGAAACGGACCGGCCCGTCGATACCGCATTGCTGCGTGCCGTACATGGCGGCTCGGCGATGGCCACGCATGCGACCGCGTCGGGTTTCGAGATCGTGCCGCCGCCCGTCGCGCGGCACCGCCGCCCGGGACTCGTCCTTGGCGCCGCCCAGCCGGCGCACGCTGGCCGCAGCGTGTGGACGAGCAACACGCAGTCATAAGACAAAAGAAAACCGGCGCGGATTGCTCCGCGCCGGGTTCCCTCGGTTAACTCTTGGCGAAATGCAAACCGTCAGGCGACGCGGCGCACCTCATTACCCTCATCGTCGATATCACGCAGGACATAACCGCGGCCCCAGACCGTCTCGATGTAATTTTCGCCCTCGCACGCCAGCGCCAATTTCTTGCGCAGCTTGCAGATAAAGACGTCGATGATTTTGAGTTCGGGTTCGTCCATGCCGCCATAAAGGTGATTGAGGAACATTTCCTTGGTCAGCGTCGTGCCCTTGCGCAGCGAAAGCAGCTCGAGCATTTGATATTCCTTGCCGGTCAGATGCACGCGGGTCGTGTCGACCTCGACCGTCTTGGTGTCCAGATTGACCGCCAGCTTGCCCGTCTTGATGACGCTCTGGCTGTGGCCCTTCGACCGGCGGACGACCGCATGGATGCGGGCGACCAGTTCGTCGCGGTGGAACGGCTTGGTGACATAATCGTCGGCACCAAAGCCGAACGAGCGCACCTTCGAATCCATTTCGGAAATGCCCGACAGGATCAGCACCGGCGTCTGCACCTTCGCGGTGCGGAGCTTTTTCAGCACGTCATAGCCGTGCATGTCGGGCAGGTTCAGGTCGAGCAGGATGATGTCGTAATCATAGAGCTTGCCCAGATCCAAGCCTTCTTCACCGAGGTCGGTGGTATAGACGTTGAAGCCTTCGGTCGTGAGCATCGTGTCGATCGCCTTGGCGGTCGTCGGCTCGTCCTCGATCAGCAATACGCGCATTGGGCACCCCTTGATTGTTTCCCACGACAGCCCTGCCTTTTCGATCACCTGGCTATCGTGCGATGCCACCGACCGACCCCTCTTGCGGACTGCCGGAACATTAACCACGAAACTAATGAAGGGAAAAGGTTAATTTTGATTTAACCCGCGGAATCCGGCGAGTCGCGGCCGATGCACGACCGCTTCAGCGTCTCGACCAGATGGTCCGACAGCGCCCGTACCCGCGCCGGACGCAGCCGTGAGGGCGGCGATAGCAGATGCAGATAGGCCTGCGGGATCGACCAGTCGGTAAGGATACGGACGAGCGCGCCAGACGCCAGCGCCTCCTCGGCGATGAAGTCGGGCAGCACCGCGATGCCGCCGTCCGCGATCAGCAGCGGGATCATTATGTCGCCATTGTTGGTGAACAGCGGCCCGGTCGCGATCACCGTCGCCTCCTCGCCATCGCGATGGAAATGCAGCGGCATTGTACGCTCGCGATGGCCGTAACCGATCAAGCGATGCGATCCGAGATCGAGCGGATGGCGCGGGGTGCCGCGTTGTTCCAGATAGGCGGGGCTGGCGATCACCGACGCGGCGACCGGCGCGATCGTCCGCGCGAGCAGGCTCGAATCCTCCATGCTGGCGATGCGCAGGCTCAGGTCGATGCCCTCGGCAATCAGGTCGTGGCGCGCATCGCTCAGCATCACTTCGATCTCGACCGCCGGGTGCATCGCGAGGAACGCGGCAAGCGGCGCTCCGAGCACCTTGATCCCGAAGCTCATCGGCGCGGCGAGGCGGATCGGCCCAGCGAGATCGACGCGGTCGCCGCGCGCCGCCTCGGTCGCTGCGGTCGCCGCCGCTACCATGGCCTGCGCCTCGCCGAGCAATCCCGCGCCCGCGGTCGACACGGTGACCGTGCGCGAACTGCGATGGAGCAGCGCGATGCCGAGCGTTGTTTCGAGGCGGGTCACCGCCTTTGACACGCTGGCCTTTGACATGCCGAGCGACGCGGCAGCGGCGGTAAAGCTGCCGCTGTCGGCGACGGCGACGAAACAGGCCCACCCTTCGTAATCGGGTAGCGACATCAAATCCTCCTTTTCTCACTCCGTTCGTGCTGCGAACGGAGTAAATGGTATAGATCATCTTAAAAATGGAAACGATAGATTTCTATCTACGCTATTTTCGAAACGATCCAAATCCTTATCTTGTCCTCAACACCGCAGCGCCGCCGGGCACCCCGCCAAGGGCGGCGCGACAGAAAGGACAAGGCCATGATCGACATTCGCAAATTCGACACGCTGGGCCACGCCGACCACGGCTGGCTCGACGCCCGCCATCACTTTTCCTTCGCCAACTATTATGACGAAGGCCGGATGGGCTGGGGCGCGCTGCGCGTCTGGAACGACGACGCCATTGCGGCGCAGTCGGGTTTCCCTCCGCACCCGCACCGCGACATGGAAATCATCACCTATGTTCGCACCGGCGCGATCACCCACCGTGACAGCATGGGCAACACCGGCCGCACCGCGGCGGGCGACGTCCAGGTGATGAGCGCGGGCACCGGCGTGACGCACAGCGAGTTCAACCTCGAGGATGAGGAAACGACGCTGTTCCAGATCTGGATCATGCCCGATCGGGATGGCGGCAACCCCGGCTGGGGGGCGCGGCAGTTCCCCAAAAATGATCGCTCGGGTCAGTTCGTGACGCTGGCCAGCGGAATTGAAGGCGATGAAGCCCTGCCGATCCGCGCCAACGCCCGTGTCGCGGCGGCCACGGTGAATGCCGGTGAGAGCGTCTCCTACGACCTCGACGCCGGGCGCCACGCCTATCTGGTCGCTGCCAAGGGTCGCATCCGGGTCAACGGAACCGATGCCGACCCCCGCGACGGCATCGCATTGCGCGATGTCGGGACGATCACCGTCGAGGCCATCGACGACGCCGAGTTGGTGCTTGTCGATAGCCTCTGACGACACCCCTTGGGCCGCCGCCTCGTCCCCTCCCGTGAGGCGGCGGTCCACCCTGGTGCCGCGAGTTTCCCCCCGGCTCGCGGCACCTCCTCTCCCCCTTCAAGTCCAACGCAAATCATAGGAGTCATCATATGTCCCATATTCTACGCATCGATGCCTCGGCCCGCCACAGCGGTTCGACCACCCGCCAGCTCGCCGACCAGCTCGTCACCCGCCTCGTCGAACAGGGCTATGGCAGCGCCGTCACCCGCCGCGATCTGGCACTCACCCCGCCCGCGCTGCTGACCGAACGCTGGGTCGGCGCTAATTTCACCGACGACGCCGACCGCAGCGACGACCAGCGCGCCGTGCTCGCCCAATCGGACGAGCTGATCGCCGAACTCGAAGCCGCTGACACAGTCGTCATCGGCGTCCCGGTCTATAACTTCGCTATCCCGGCTGCGCTCAAGGCATGGATCGACCAGATCGCCCGCGCCCGCCGCACCTTCCGCTACACCGAAACCGGTCCCGAAGGGCTGCTGACGGACAAAAAGGCGTATCTGGTCGTGGCATCGGGCGGTGTGCCGGTCGGCAGCGACTATGATTTCGCGACCGGTTATCTGCGCCATGTGCTCGGCTTCGTCGGGATCACAGATGTGACCGTCATCGAGGCAGGCCAGCAGATGATGGACGGTGATGCAGTGAGCCGCGCGACTGCTGCCATCGAAGAGCTGAAGCAGGCCGCCTGAGATGTCGACGCGCCATCTGCCGAGCTTGTTCCTTTCACATGGCTCACCGATGATGGCGCTCGAGCCCAGCCCGGCGCGGGATTTCCTCGCCAGGCTGGGTATTGTCTTGCCGCGCCCGCGCGCGATCCTGGTCGTGTCGGCGCATCATGATGCGGCGTATCAGGGCGGCAAGGCGACGGTCACCGCCTCGCCGGCCCCGCCGACGATTCATGACTTCGGCGGCTTTCCCGACGAACTGTTCGCAATGCGCTACCCCGCGCCGGGCGATCCGGCGCTGGCGCAGCGCATTGTCGGACTGCTCGCGGAGCGCGGGCTGACCGTCACCGCCGACCCCGACCGCGGGCTCGACCATGGCGCGTGGGTACCGCTGTCGCTGATCTACCCCAATGCTGACATTCCGGTCGTCCAGCTGTCGATCGCGTCGAACGCCTCGCCCGAATGGCATTTCACGCTCGGTCAGGCGCTGACCCCGCTTCGCGACGATGGCGTGCTGATCATCGGGTCGGGCAGCATCACGCACAATCTCCGCGCGCTATTCTCGGCGCGCCTGCCGATCGACGCGCCCGCAGCGCCATGGGTTACCGGCTTCACCGACTGGATCGCCGATCGCATGGCAGCGGGCGCGGTCGACGACGTCCTGCATAGCGTCGAACGCGCCCCGCACGGCGCCGACAACCACCCGACTCCCGACCATATCCTCCCGCTTTACGTCGCGATGGGCGCGGGTGGGACGCCGCTCCGCGCCGAGCGGTTGCACCACAGCACGACCTATGGTCTGCTTGCGATGGACGTTTACGCTTTCGACTGAACGCCAGCCCGCCTATAGCGCGCCATGCTCCTTTCAGACCGTGTCCTGTTCCTCGATGGCGAGGCCCTTGTTATCGACAAGCCCGCTGGCCTGCCCGTCGACGCCCCGCGCGACGGCAGCATCAGCCTTGAGAATCATCTCGACCTGCTCAAATTTGGTTTCAAGCGCTGGCCGCTCGCGGTCCACCGGCTCGACCGCGACACGTCGGGCTGCCTGCTGTTGGCGCGCAATCCCAAGGCGCATGGTCGCTTCACCCGCGCGTTCGAGGACCGCGAGGTCGAAAAACAGTATCTGGCGATCGTCGATGGTGTGCCGGAGGCCGACAGCGGCACGATCAACCTGCCGCTGAGCAAGGTATCGACCGCCGAGGAGGGCTGGCGCATGGTCGGCGACCCGAAAGGCAAGCCGTCGATTTCGCATTGGGAAAGGCTGGCGGTCGTGGGCGAGCGGAGTTTGCTGCGCTTTCGCCCCGAAACCGGCCGCACGCACCAGATCCGCGTCCATGCGCTCGAAGGGCTCGGCTTCGCACTTGTCGGTGATCCGGTTTACGGGCGCGGCGGCACCAAGACCCGCACCTTGCTCCACGCCGAACGGCTAGTGGTAAAACGTGACGTCAAGCCGTCAGTATTCGCCGAAGCGCCCTTTCCCGACAGCTTCATCGCGCTGGGCTTTACCGCGCCGGAGGGAGCCGCCCCGACCGGTGGCTGACATTCCGGAAAGCGCGATTTCGGAGAAGTTTCTCGCCGGCACCGGGCCGGGCGGGCAGAATGTGAACAAGGTCGCGACCGCGTGCCAGCTGCGCGTCAACGTCTATGCGTTGGGGCTTACCCCCGATGCGTTCAACCGATTGAAAACGCTCGCGGGCAGCCGAATGACCACCGATGGCGAACTGATCATTCTGGCACGGCGGTACCGAACCCAGGAAGGCAACCGCGCCGATGCGCGCGAGCGCCTGTCGGCGCTGATCGATGCTGCGCTGGTTCGCCCCGAACGCCGCATCAAGACCAAGCCGAGCAAGGCCGCAAAGGCGCGCCGCGTCGACAGCAAGAAGGCTCGCAGCAACGTCAAAGCCGGGCGCGGACGAGTGCGCGGCGCAGAGTAAACGGCATATTTACATTCGGGCGCTAGGGCCATCCGCGACAAGCGAGCGGAGCGATATATGGGCGAAATCGTGAAATCGGTTTTGATGGGGCTCGGCTGCCTCAGCATCATGGGCTTTGTCGGCTGCAGCATGATGGGCGCCGGGGTGATGGTCGCCGCCGACCGCGCCGTCGACGCCGCGCGCGACGACCAACGCTCTGAAAATGGACAAAAATCGCCGTGGGACAAATAGCCACACGAACCGCCAATTGACAGACGCTTGGCGTATCGCGATCGCGGTGCGATGACCAGCCTTTACCGTCTCGACGCCCCCGCAGCCGCAATCGCCACGGCCTTTGGCGCCGACGCGGGCGCCGATCCATGGTCCGGAGATTATGTCGCCCCCGGCCGCCCCGCACCGGTGGTGGTCAGCGACGGTCGCGGCGGCGCGCGCCGGTTTCTGCGCCCGAAACTTTGGGGCGTGCCGCCACCGCCGCGCGGCGATCGCCCCGTGACCCACGTCCGCAACCTGCAAAGCCCGTTCTGGATCGGGACGCTGCGCCACGCCGAATTGCGCTGCCTGATCCCCGCCACCGCCTTTTCCATTTGGTCGGGGCCGGAGGGTGCGCGGCGCCAGCACTGGTTTTCGGTGCCGTCACTCCCAATCTTCGCTTTTGCCGGGATTCACCGCCAGGACGAGGATTGGTCCTGTTTTGCGATGCTTGCCACCGACCCCAACCGGCCGGTCGGTCGCTATCAGCCGCACGCAATGCCGGTGATCCTGCACCCCGACCAGCATGCCGCCTGGCTCAGCGGCGAATGGCGCGACGCGGTGGCGCTCGCCGCCCCCTTTCCCGACCAGTTGATGACGGTCAGCGACACCCCGCCGATGTAGGCGAAATTCACCATGTCTCTTCACTTCGAGGTAACCACCGGCACGTTAAAAGCGTGGGAATGACCATATAAGAACTGGGACCAAAGCAGTGTTGGGCAATTTCGTCATCGAAACCAAACGACCCGCCGTCACCGGCCGCCGCGCCGAGCGCGCTCCGGTGAAGGGGCGCGCGCGCTATCGCGAACCGGGGCTGAACCCCTTTGATGTCGAATTGTTCGACCTGTCATCGACCGGATTTCGCATGGTGACCTTTTTCCGCCCGAAGATCGGCAAGCATATCTGGGTCAACCTGCCGGGGTTGCAGCCGCTCGAGGCGGTCGTCCGCCGCGCCGACGGCAACAGCTATGGGTGCGAGTTCGTCGACCCGCTGCACCCGTCGGTGGCGAAACATTTGCAGGTGAAGCTGCGCCAGAGCTGAAAAATCCTCCCTGTGCCGTAGCCGTGCGGAGGGGGACCGCCGCCGCAGGCGGTGTTGGAGGGGCGGCTCCCTAGCGTCATGGCCCTCCGTCAGCGCTTCGCGCTGCCACCACCCCATCGCTGCGCGACAGGGAGGATCAGCGCTCCGCCGTCTCCGACTTCTTCAAGATATGCTTCCACTCCTCGGGCGTCACCCGCCCGACCGACAGCCGCGACTGACGGATCAATTCCATGTCGGCGAGTTTGGGATCGTCCTTGATCGCCGCCAGCGTCACCGGATGGTTGAGCGCGCGGACCGGTTCGACGCGCACCACGACCCACGGCGACCCTTCGTCGGCGGTCGGATCGGGAAATGAGGTTTCGGTCACACGCATGATCCCCACGCATTCCTTGCCGATATTGCTGTGATAAAACAACGCCTCGTCACCGACCTGCATCGCTTTCAGATTGAGCTTCGCGGTATGATTTCGCACCCCGTCCCAGATGCCGGTGCCTTCGCGCACGAGCTGCTCCCACGGATAGGCGTCTGGTTCGGATTTCATCAGCCAATATGATTTTGCCATGTGGCTCTCTTAGCAAGCATCGGCGGTTTGAAAAGAGCGAGCCTCTTTCCCTGCCCCGCCGACACCCCTACATGCGGAAACAGAGTCGCGGCGGCGTACGCCCCGCCCCAAATTGGATGATGATATGACCGCCGCTGTTCCGACCATTTCGATGTCGCTGCCCGCCGACCAGTTCGCCAAGGACTTTGGCGCGTCCTTCGAACGCTTCGGCTTCGCGATGATCACCGATCATGGCATCGACCCAGCGCTGATCGACGACGCCTGGGCGAAGGCAAAGGATTTCTTTGCGCTGCCCGAGGAGGTCAAGCGCGCCTATCACATCCCCGGCGGCGGGGGGGCGCGCGGTTACACCCCGTTCGGGACCGAGATCGCCAAGGGCGCCAAGGAAGTCGACCTCAAGGAATTCTGGCACGTCGGCCGCGACCTGCCCGCGGGGCACCGCCTCGCCGCGCAGCAGCCGAACAATGTCTGGCCCGCCGAGATCGAGGGCTTCCGCGCCGTTTACGACAAACTCTTCGCCGAATTCGACCGCGTCGGCCGCCAATTGCTGTCGGGCATCGCGCGCTACCTTGGCCTCGCACCCGATTTCTTCGACGACACGGTGCTCGACGGCAACAGCGTGATGCGCCTGCTCCACTATCCGCCGGTCGAAGCGCCCGCAAAAGGCATCCGCGCCGAGGCGCATGAGGATATCAACACGATTACGCTGCTCTTGGGCGCTGAAGAAGCCGGGCTCGAAATCCTCGACAAGGACGGCAGCTGGCTCCCGGTCAGCCCGCCGCGGGGTGCGATGGCGGTAAATGTCGGCGACATGCTGCAACGGCTGACCAACAACAAACTCCCCTCAACCACACACCGCGTCCGCAACCCCGACGCCGGACGCGCGAGCGTGGCGCGCTATTCGATGCCCTTTTTCCTGCACTTCCGCTCGGACTATCCGATTGAGACGCTGGAGAGCTGCATCGGTGACGCGCATCCGAACCTGTATCCGATGTCGATTACGGCGGACGAGTATCTGCAGGAGCGGCTGCGCGAAATTGGGTTGAAGAAGTAGATGCGCACGTCCGCTCGCTTGTTAGCGCTCGTCGCGAGCCTTGAGTCGCTCCAACCCGCAGCGGCAGCGGACAAGGCCGTCACCCTGCCGTGGAGCGCGCCTGCAACCACGCAGGTCGTGGTCGAGGATCGCAAATTCACCAGCGGCGATGCCCAGCTTGCGGGAACGCTCTACATGCCCGCCAGCCGTAGGCCGGTCACGGCGATCGTCGTGACGCACAGCGCATCGTCGCCGCTGCGTACCGCCTCGCTCTACGATCATCTCAAAACGATCCTCCCCGCGCTCGGCATTGCTGTGTTTGTTTATGACCGGCGCGGATCGGGCGAGTCGGGAACGCAAAATGCCGGGGGCAATTTCACGATCCTTGCCGACGATGCGATCGCCGCCGTCCTGCATCTCAAAAACGATCCGCGCATCGATCCCCGGCGCATCGGTACTTGGGGTCTGAGCCAGGGCGGCTGGATCTCGCCGCTCGCTGCGTCGCGAAGCCGCGACATCGCGTTTGTCATCGCGGTGTCGGCGCCGGTCGTCACCGCCGACGTCCAGATGATCTTTTCCTCAACGAACCATTTGAAAGCCAATGGCTATTCGCAGGCCGACATCGATCAGATGGTTGCGGCGCGCAAGGCGGTCGACAATTATATGCGCGGCACAGTCAGCCGCGCCGATGCCCAAGAGAAGCTGGATGGGATCAAGACCAAGCCCTGGTTCAAATATCTCTATATGGGCGAAACCTTCCGTGACCGCGAAGTCTCCGGCTGGCGCAAGGAAATCGAGAATGATCCGCTAAAGAATTTGGAAGCCGTGACGGTGCCGACGCTCGTCCTCTACGGCGCCGACGACGCCGTCGTGCCGGTCGCCGATTCGGCGCAGCGGCTGAACATCGTGGCATCGCGCATGCCAAAAGTGCAGGTCCATGTGATCGCCGGAGCTGACCATGCAATGGAAATGTCGGCCGACCTCAAAACCTCGCTAGACCCGAAGAACGACGGCACCGAACAGCCCGATTCGCCTGAATATTTTGCGCTATTGTCGAGCTGGCTCGCCGCGCAGCGGTTAGTAGGAAGCTGACGGGCCGACCCTACCGCCCGACCAATAATCAAACACCGCGTGCTGCTGCTCGCGAATAAACCGCGCCGCCGCGTGGCCCTCCCACGGGCCGTCATAGCCGAGCAGCAGCGCCGTCCCGCCGACCCACCAGCCCTGCCCCGGCAACCGGTCGCTTTCGCGCACCACCAGCACCGCGAGGTCGGGTTCGCCGTCGAGCGCGCAAAGCCGATCGACCTCGGCCAAGGTCTTGCACACGGCGCGCATCTTGGGCCGGGTGAAGCGGAATCCCAGGTCGCCGAGCAGTTCGGAATAGCTGACCGCGCGCCCTTCGCGCGCGGCTTCGGTCAAGATCGCGCGGATGCGCGGGGCGTCGCCGAGCGCGCTGGCGTCGGCGGCCAGCGCCGCGCCGCCTATGCCTTGGTCTTTGGCGGCCATGGGATGAATCCGGACGTACGCTTGACATAGGCGGCATAGTCGGGCCGCGTCTTGTGCAGCCCCTTTTCGAGCAGCGCCTTACCCGACCATTTGGTGAGGGTGAAGGTCAGGAAGACCGGCCCGATCACGCTGGCCAACGCGACCCACGGCCCGATATCGGCGGCGATCAGCCACAATCCCCACCAGGTCAGCGCGTCGCCGAAATAATTGGGATGGCGGGTGTAGTGCCACAGTCCGGTGTCGAGCACCTGCCCCTTGTTCGCCGGATTTTTGCGAAACGCGTCGAGCTGCGCATCGCCGATCGTCTCGAACGCAATCCCGATCAGAGCCGCGATCACGCCGATGATCGCGAGGATACCGACGCCGTCCGCCGCCGCGCGACCGCTGGCCCAGATGCCGATCTGCGCCGGCAAGCAGGTGATGAACAGCAAGGGCGCCTGCGTCAGGAACACGGTGAGCAGCGCCGTCTTGCCCCAACTCCATTTCTTCGTTTCCATCGTCCGCAACAGGATTTTAGCGTAGCGCGGATCTTCGCCATGCTTGACCCAGCGCAGCCCCAGATGGATCGCGAGCCGCAGCCCCCACAGGCTGGTCAGCCCGAGCAGCAGCTTGGCGTGCAACGCGTCCGATCCTGCCTGCCATGCCGCGCCCCATGCGAGCAGCACCATGCCAAACGCCCAGAAGGCGTCGATGAACGACACGTCGCGGATCGCCACCGAAATCGCCCACAGGATCAGGATCACCCCCAGCAATCCGGCGAAATTGAGCGCCAGCAGCATCAGCGGGTCGGTCATGCGCGCATCTCCATCTCGTCCGGGCCGTCGTCGCCGACGATATCGTCGATCGAACGCACCGCGCGCTCGGGGATTTTGGGGATGCAGGTGCGATACACCTCGAGCACCTTCATCATATCCGCGCGAAAATCGCCGCTGGGCCAGATCAGCGGGCCGAGCCCGCCCGTCTTGGTCCCGTAATCCATAAAGCCGACGACCATCGGCACCTTGGCCGCCAGCGCGATCTGATAAAATCCGGTGCGCCATTTCGTGGTTTTGCCGCGCGTCCCCTCGGGTGCGACGGTCAGCATGAATTCGGCGCGGCGCGCGAACTCGGCGACCATCTGCTCGACCACATTGCCGCCGCCGCGGCGATCGACCGGCACGCCGCCCATCTGTTTCATGAAGCCGCCGAGCGGCCAGCGGAACAGCGACAATTTGCCCATGAAATGCGCGCGCAACCCCAGGTCGGCGGTGAGCCCAAGGAAATTGACGAAGTCCCAGTTGCTGGTGTGCGGCGCCGCGATCAGGATGAAACGCCGCGGTTCGGGCACCTGTCCCAAAGCCTGCCAGCCGCGCGCCCGGTACATCTCCAGCAGCAATCGCCGCACCATCCGTGCCACCGGCCCTGGTGGAACATCGCTAATCGTCGTCACGCGCTCTCCTCTACCCGGCGCACGGCTTGCGCGAAAGCGCGGGGCTTCGCAAGGGGGCGCGATGACGGGTTGCGGCCCGCAGCGCTTTCTGCTCCCTTCGCAAGACGATGCGGGGAAGGAAATTCGATGAAAATGCTGGCGTCTTTGCTGCTGTCCACACTGGCGGTCACCACGCCCGCGCTCGCCGCCGATCCGGCGCCGCGCCCCGACCAGCTGGCGTTTCG
This sequence comes from Sphingopyxis bauzanensis, assembly GCF_002205675.1. Classification (GTDB taxonomy): domain Bacteria; phylum Pseudomonadota; class Alphaproteobacteria; order Sphingomonadales; family Sphingomonadaceae; genus Sphingopyxis; species Sphingopyxis bauzanensis. Next base: position 131,394 of record NZ_NISK01000004.1, read on the forward strand.
CGAGATTTACAAGGAACTGGTCGAAACCAACACGACGCTGTCGTCGGGGAGCTGCACGCTGGCCGCCGAACGCATGGCGACGCGATTGCGGGCGGCGGGTATCCCTGACAGCCAGCTGAACCTGTTCGCGATCCCCGAAAAGCCCAAGGAAGGCGGGCTTGTCGCCGTCTATCCCGGCACCTCGAAAACCGCGAAACCGATCCTGCTGATCGCGCATATCGACGTCGTCGAGGCGAAGCGCGAGGATTGGGAGCGCGACCCGTTCGTGATGGTCGAGGAAAATGGCTATTTTTACGGCCGCGGCACCGCCGACATCAAATCGCAGGCGGCGGTGTGGGTCGACACGCTGATCCGGTTCCAGCAGCAGGGCTATAAGCCCAAACGCACCGTCAAGATGGCGCTGACATGCGGCGAGGAAACCAATGGCGCGTTCAACGGTATCGAATGGCTGGCGGCGAACAAACGCGACCTGATCGACGCCGAATTTGCGCTCAATGAAGGCGGCGGCGGTGACAGCGACGGCAAGGGCAAGGTAATCGGCCAGTCGGTGCAGGTCGGCGAAAAGACCTTCGCCAATTTCCGCCTCGAGACCCGCAACTCCGGCGGTCACAGCTCGGCGCCGGTGCCTGACAACGCGATCTATCAACTGGCGCGCGCGGTAACGAAGATCGAGGATTATCGCTTTCCGCTCGAAATGACCGCCACGACGCGGCGCTATTTTGCCGAGGCAGGCGCGGTGCGCGGCGATGCGATCGGTAACGCGATGGTCGCGCTGGCCAAGAACAACGCCGACAAGGATGCCGAAGCGATCGTCAACAAGGATCCGTTCCTGCACAGCAATTTACGCACCACCTGCGTCGCGACCTTGCTCGATGGCGGTCACGCCGCCAACGCGCTGCCGCAGCGCGCCGGTGCCAACATCAACTGCCGCATCTTTCCGGGCCACAGGATCGAATCGATCAGGGACGAACTGGCGACGGTGATCGGCGACCCCGGCGTCACCATCACCCAGCTGCCCCCCAAACGCCCCGCCCCGCCCGCCCCCCCGCTCGATCCCAAGATCACCGGCCCGATGGAAATGCTGGTCGCCAAATATTGGCCGGGGCTGAAGGTCATCCCGTCGATGGCGAACGGCTATACCGACGCGACCTTCCTGGGCGCGGTCGGCATCCCGACCTATGGCATCCCGGGCATGTGGGGCGACCCCGACGGCAACGGCGCGCACGGCCTGAACGAGCGGATGGAGGTCAAGTCGGTGTATGTCGGGCGCGACTATATGTTCGATCTGGTGAAGGCTTATGCGGATTAGCGGCCGCGGAACTGACAGGCCGGATCTTAAAAGTGCAGCGCACGACGGCTTACCACCTTTTATCCTCCCTATGGCGCAGCCATGGGGAGGTGGCAGCGCGAAGCGCTGACGGAGGGTCAATAGGCGCAAACGTCGCTGCCCCTCCACCCCTCGCTTCGCTGCGCGACAGGGAGGATTTTCTCCTCATCGTCATCGCGGACGCTAAAAAACCAACCCTCACCCCGACCGCGCCAGCCGATGCACCGGTCCAAACTGCGCAACCGCCGCCCCGACGAACGGCAGCGCAACCAGCCATAGCCTCACTCCGGTGACGCCTTCGGGGCTCGCAATGCTGATCGCCGCGGTCGCGCCGAGCCCGGCGCAGATGAGTAGGAGCCCGGCGATTAGACGCCAGTGCGCAACCGCCTTGTCGCTGCCGCTCGCACGCTCGTAGCGGGCAAATGCCATGATCAGCGGAAACAGCGCCGCGATATAGAGCGCAAACCAGATCGGCCGCGCGAGCCACCACGCGGCACTGCCCGGCGGAACGTTGAGCCCAATACCGCCAAGCAGCCAGGCCGCGATCATGACGAGGACGAACGCGGTGAGGTGCCAAAGATAGATCGTCATGATCATGCCGTTGACGAGCACCACAGCGGTCCAGATGCGAATCTTGTCGAGCATCCGCCGCCCCGCGGGTTCGAGCGCCAGCGCGAAGCCGCTTTGCGCGATGCCGAGCGCGAGCAGCGCGAGCGTCGGCGGCATCGAATTGCTGAGCCCCGCCCCCGGCACCCCGATCATCGCGACCGGATAGGGGCCAACACCGACGAGCAGGCCGAGCGCGGCCAGTCCGCCGACGCCCCACCATAGCGCATTATTCGGCGCCAGCCGTCCCTCGCTCCACGCAAAACCCAGCTGGTGGATCGCCAGCCACACGAAAGCGAAGTTGAGGAAATTCACATACGGCACGTCGAAGCGCAGCACCGCGACGTCAATCAGCACCGCCCCCGCGACGAGCATCCAGAAAGACGCGAAGCCGAGCCGCTGCCACGCCATCCACGTCAGCGGCACGACCGCCGCGACCATCAGATAAACCGCGAGGAACCACACCGGGATCAGCGCGAGCTGCGCCGCCATTGCGACCACGCCGCGTTCGATCCCTAGCAGAGTCCCGAACATCGCGACCAACGTCCAGATCAGGAACAGCGGCAGCACCGGGTTGATCAGCCGCTGCAATCGCCCGCCGTACCAGCTGGCATAGCTGCCACCCTTGCGCCGCGCCGCGGCCCACGACAAGCCGTTCGAAAAACCGCCGACAAGGAAGAACAGCGGCATCACCTGAAACCCCAAGGTCAGCCACTGCGTCCACGGCAAGATACCGAGCAGATGCCCACCCTCGACCGCACCGTCCTTCATATAGGGCGCAGCGACGAGCCAATGCCCGACGACGACCGCCAAAATCGACAGCGCGCGCAGGAAATCGACGTAGCGATTGCGTTCGGGTGGCGACTTTTGCGCCATGTCTTTCGCGCGGGACCAGATGTTTTTGCGAACGGCGCCAGTGGTTTCGTTCAAGTTGTCGTCCCTCTTGCGATTGATCGAACAAGCTAGTGTTGCCGGGCGCGAACGCAAGCCTTTGCCTTGGCGCGCCAGCCTTGCTATCGCGCCGCGACCATGGCGACCACCACCGACGATCCCGACAATCCAGAACCCGTCCCCGGCATGACCGACACGCCGTTCGGCAGCGCGCTGTCCGAGCGCTATCTGGTCTATGCGCTATCGACGATCACCGCGCGTTCGCTGCCCGATCTGCGCGACGGGTTGAAGCCCGTCCACCGCCGCCTGCTGTGGGCGATGCGCGCGATGCGGCTCGATCCATCGCAGGGCTACAAGAAATCCGCGCGCGTCGTCGGCGACGTGATCGGTAAATTCCACCCGCACGGCGATGTCGCGGTCTATGATGCGATGGTCCGCCTCGCGCAGGATTTCTCGCTCCGATATCCGCTCGTCGACGGCCAAGGCAATTTCGGCAATATCGACGGCGATAATGCCGCTGCCTATCGTTACACCGAAGCGCGGCTGACGCGCGTCGCGGTCGACCTGATGCAGGGGCTCGACGAGGGCACCGTCGATTTCAAGCCGACCTATAATGGCGAGGATGAAGAGCCCGAAATCATGCCGGGGCTGTTCCCCAACCTGCTCGCCAATGGCGCCAGCGGGATCGCGGTCGGCATGGCGACGAATATCCCGCCGCACAATGCTGCCGAGGTAATCGGCGCCGCGCTGCTGCTGATCGAAAACCCGCAGGCCGAGCTGTCCGAACTGCTCGAGCATGTCAAAGGCCCCGATTTTCCGACCGGCGGCATCGTCGTCGACAGCGCCGAGACGATCGCCCACGCCTATGCCACCGGTCGCGGCGGCTTCCGCGTCCGCGCGCGCTTTTCGACCGGCAAGGCCGACGGCGCTTGGGAGGACAGCGGGATCGAGAAACTGCCTGGCGGCACCTGGCAGCTGGTGATCAGCGAGATTCCCTATGGGGTCGCCAAGGGCAAGCTGATCGAACAGATCGCGCAGCTGATCGCCGACAAGAAATTGCCGATCCTGGAGGATGTTCGTGACGAGAGCGCCGAGGATCTGCGCATCGTCATCGAACCCAAGAGCCGCAACGTCGACCCCGATGTTCTGAAGGAAAGCCTGTACCGGCTAACCGACCTCGAAAGCCGCTTCGCGCTCAATCTCAACGTCCTCGACGCGACGCGGACGCCGAAGGTGATGGGGCTGCACCAGCTGCTCACCGAATGGCTCCAGCACCAGATCGTCGTGCTGGTCCGCCGCGCGCAGCATCGGATCGCGAAGATCGACGACCGGCTGGAGCTGGTTGCGGGCTATATCATCGCCTTCCTCAACCTAGACCGGATCATCGAGATCATCCGCACCGAAGATGAGCCCAAGCCGGTGATGATCGAAGAATTCATCCTGACCGACCGGCAGGCAGAGGCGATCCTCAACATGCGGCTGCGGAGCCTCCGCAAGCTCGAGGAAATGGAGCTCAAGCGCGAGCAGGCGGACCTCACCGCCGAGCGCGAAGAGCTGGTCAAACTGGTCGAAAGCCCGCAACGCCAGCGCACCCGGCTGCGCAAGGATCTGGAAAAGCTGCGCACCGTTTACGGGCTCGACACGCTGCTCGGTGCGCGCCGCACGACGATCGCCGAAGCTGCCCCGGCGCGCGACATTCCGCTCGACGCGATGATCGAGAAGGAGCCGGTGACGGTCATCCTTTCGAAACGCGGCTGGATCCGCGCCCAGCGCGGCCATGTCGCGGCCAATCAATGGGCGGAGTTCAAGTTCAAGGAAGGCGACGAGCTTCTGTTCGCCGCGCACGCGCAAACCACCGACAAACTTCTGATCGCGGCGAGCGACGGGCGTTTCTTCACCATCGGCGCCGACAAGCTGCCCGGCGGGCGCGGGTTTGGCGAGCCGCTGCGGCTGATGGTCGACATCGACCCGGAGGCTAAGATCGTCGCGATGATCCCGGCGAGCGCCGACGGTCGCCTGCTGCTCGCCTCGACAAGCGGCCATGGTTTCATCGCGCAAATGGCGGAGGTGGTCGCAGAGACGCGCAAGGGGCGCAACGTCGTCAACCTCAAGACCGGCGCGCAGCTCGCGGTCGTGCGCCCGATCGTCGCCAGTGACGACAGCCTCGCGGTTGTCGGCGAAAATCGCAAGCTCGTGGTTTTCCCGATCAGCGAAGTGCCGGTGATGGCGAGGGGTCAGGGGGTCATGCTGCAACGCTATCGCGACGGTGGCCTGTCCGATGCAGTCAGCTTTGCCTTTGCCGACGGGCTAAGCTGGGCGATGGGCGGCGATACGGGGCGGATGCGGACCGAAACCGATCTGGTGCCGTGGCGCGTCGCGCGCGGCGCGGCGGGGCGGATGCCGCCGACCGGCTTTCCGCGGAACAATCGCTTCGGCTGACCGCATTTTCCCTTTGCCGTAAATAGCTTCTTTACCCCCCGCCCCATAAGCATATGCCAATGGGGAAAGGTCGCACAAAACCCGCTGTTATGCCACTTGATCGAACCGGTGAAGACCGGCCCTTGTTGTTTGTCGGCTGGATCGACGCGCTCCCGGTGCCAGCGGCGCTGATCCGCCCGCTCGCGCGCGGCAATTTTCGCCTGCACGCCAGCAATGCTGCATTCGACCGGCTGAGTCTGTCGCCCGCTGGGGCCGACGCCCCGATCCAGCTCTTGCGCGCCGTCGAACGCGCGGCGCAATCCCCCGATGACACGCAGGAATTCAGCTGCCAGCTGGGCGATGGCGTCGCGGCGCGCGACCTGCGCGGATCGATCGGGCCGCTGCCCACCGAATCGGGCGACGAAAGCCTGTTCCTGCTGACGCTGATCGACCGCACCCAGGAAATGATGACCGAGCGCAACCTGCGCCGCGAACTGGTGTCTGACAGCCTGACCGGCCTGCCAAATCGCGCCGGGTTCGAAGAAATGGTCGAACAGCGCGGCGTCACCGACGGCATCGGCACCGACCATGCCGTCCTCCTGCTCGACCTCGCGCGCTTCAGCCGCATCAACGAACATATCGGCCCGATGGCGGGCGACGAGCTGATTATAACCGTCGCGCGACGGCTGAAATCATCCTTGCGCAGCGGGGACATTTTGGCCCGCACCGGCGGCGATGAATTCGCCATTTCGACCCGCGTTGCGGGTGGCCGCGCCGATGTGCGCGAAATGGCGCGTCGTATCCGCGGCTGTTTCGATCATCCTTTCCGGATCGGCGATCTGAAGGTCAGCGTCGATTGCGCGCTCGGCTGCGCGATCCAGCCCGCGACCGAAATCGACGTCGCCGACCAGATCCGCCACGCCCAGATCGCGCTGAAACGCGCCAAACAGACCGATCGCATCGAAATTTACGAACCCGAATCGGCAATGCTGTCGGACAATCGCTTCGGGCTCGAAACCGAATTGCGCAATGCGATCGAGGAAGACCGGCTCCATCTGGCTTTTCAGCCACTGATCGAGCTTGCGACCGGCAAGGTTGCCGGCTTCGAAGCGCTTGCGCGCTGGGACAAACAGGACGGGCATGCGATTTCGCCCAGCGAATTCATCCCGATCGCCGAGGATTCGGGGCTGATCGTCCCGCTCGGCCAATGGGCGATCGGCAAGGCGGCGGCGGTGCTCGCCGACTGGGACAAACAAAATGGTGGCGAGACGGTCGATTGCTATGTCTCGGTCAATGTCTCGGCGATCCAGTTGCTGCGCGACGATGTCGCTGCGGTGGTGCGGGGCGCGCTCGAAAAGCACAAGATCGGCGGCGAGCGGCTGATGATCGAACTCACCGAAAGCGCAATCATCGGCGACCCCGATCTCGCGCTGTCGGTGCTCAGCGAGCTGAAGGCGCTCGACGCGCGCGTTGCGATGGACGATTTCGGCACCGGCTATTCGAACTTGGCCTATCTCCAGCGTCTACCGCTCGACGTGCTCAAGATCGACCGCAGCTTTGTCGAGCATATGGTCGACGACCGCGACAAAGTGGCAATCGTCCGCACGATCCAGAGCCTCGCCGAAGTGCTGGGGATGAAGACCACCGCCGAGGGGGTCGAAACCACCGATCAGGCACGACTGCTGTCGGCGCTCGGCTGCGATTTCGGGCAGGGTTATTTGTTTGCGCGGCCGCTGGAAGGCGCCGCGGCGCTCGATTTCTGGCGTCAGTCGCTGGTGCGCCCGATCTTCTGATTGACGAGTTCCACGACGCGCGCCGCATCGGGAAAATCCTCGGCCACCCACGCCGCCTCGATATCCTTCAGGATGCGCGCAACCTCTGGCCCGACCGCAATCCCGCGCGCGACGATGTCGCCGCCTTTGACTGGCAGCTGCGGCACCGCCCATCCCGTCAGATCGCGCACCGCGGCAGCGTCCCCCGCGATCAGATGCACGTCGCGCGCCGCCTCGACCCCGATCGTATGCGCAAGCTGCCGGATCGGCCGCGCGACGTCGCCGCGATGCTCGGCCACGGCGCCCAGATATTTGCGCTGCCGCGTCGATAGCCGCAGGCGGCTCGCCACGTGCTCGGCGATCGCGCGATCGGCGGGGAGTAGCGCCGCAAGACGGCGGTGCGCCGCCACATCGGCCCTGGCGGCGGCTTCGTTGGCGAGCAGGCAGTCGAACGTGACGGCAAAATCCGGATCGAGTTCGGGCAGCAGCACCGCAAAAATGCCGTCGACCGCCATCTGGCCAACAATCGCACGCGGATCAGACAACGTCAAAATCTTCATCAGCTCGTCGGCGATGCGTTCGCGCGACAGGCTTTTGAGCGACTGGCGCGCAGTCACCACCGCGGCGTGGCTGACCGCATCAAGATCGCCGCGCCCGAAGCGCGCCGCAAAGCGATAGTAACGCAGGATGCGCAGATGATCCTCGGCGATCCGCGTTGCGGCATCGCCGATAAAGCGCACGCAGCCGCTGTGCAGATCGGCAATGCCGCCGAAATAGTCATCGACTGCCCCGGTTTCGGGATCGGCATAGAGCGCGTTGATCGTGAAATCGCGCCGCGCCGCATCGTCGTACCACTCGCTGGCGAAAGCGACCATCGCGCGGCGGCCGTCGGTTTCGACATCGTGGCGCAGCGTCGTGATCTCGTGATGATCGCCGCTCGCGACCGCAGTGACGGTGCCATGCGCAATGCCAGTCGGAATCACCTTTATATCCGCCGTCTCCAGCCGCCGCGTCACCTCGTCCGGCAACAATGGCGTCGCCAGGTCGATGTCGGTCACCGGCAGCGCCAGCAGCGTGTCGCGCACCGCGCCGCCGACGATCTTCACCGCCCCGCCGTCGCTGCCGAGCGCCGCGACGATGCGGCGCAGCCCCGGCCTCACCCGCCATTCGGCATCGGGCAGCACGCTCACCGGTGCCAGCCCGCCGGCATCCGCCGCGCCAGATTGATGATGATCCCCGCCGTCACGCCCCAGATCCTGCGTCCTTGCCAGTCCATGTCGTAATAATGCCGGTCCTGACCCTGCCAATGCGCCTGCTGACGCGCATAATTGGCGGGATCGAACAATATGTCGAGCGGCACTTCGAACCAGTCCTCGACCTCGTCGGGATTGGGGTCGAGCGGCAGGTCGGGCGGGATGACGCCCAGCACCGGGGTGATGATGTAACCGCTGCCAGACCGATAGGGTTCGGTCACCCCCGCCACCATCACGTCGCGGGGGTTGAGCCCGATCTCCTCCTCGGCCTCGCGCAGCGCCGCGTCTATCGCATCGCGGTCGTCGGGGTCGATCTTACCACCCGGAAAGGCGACCTGCCCCGCGTGGCTGCGCAGCCATTGCGGGCGTTGGGTCAGAATGACGCCGGGGTCGGGGCGATCGGTAAAGGCGACCAGTACCGCGGCATCGCGCAAGGTGGGCGTACCCAGATATGCCTCATCCTCCCCCGCATCGGGCAGCAGATTGTCGAGCGCAGCGCGCAGCTTCGCCGACAGCATCAGCGATCGACCAGTGGAAATTGCGCGCCATTCGACCAGATCGCGGGCGGATCGCTTTGGTCGGCGAGCGCCATCTCGACGATCTCGTAATAAAGCGCGCGATCGATCCGCGCGTCGAGCCCGTTGCCGATGGCGCCGCGGACATGCAGCCGCGGGTCGGGGCTGTCGGGATTGCTTCCGAAGGTTAGCAGATGATCGGGTCCGGCCATAACAAGGTCGTCGGAGTCGAGCCGGAAGACGAGCTGGCGCGCCGCGCCTTCGCCCTCGCTCTTCATTTCGACGGCGCGAAACGGCGTGTCCTCGACCGCGATGCGGAGCCGTTCGGCGGGCGTGACGAGGACATGGCTGCCATCGGCTTCACGGCGCAGGATCGTCGAGAACAGCTTCACCATCGCGGGCCGGTTGATCCGCCCGCCCTCATGATACCAGCTGCCGTCGGCGCGGATTTCCATAAAACTGTCGCCGCTGCGCTCCGGGTGCCATTGGTCAACCGGCGGCAGCTTGCGCGCCGCGAGCAGTTCGGCAGCTTCGGTGAGCGAGAGCTGCGAGAAGTCTTTGGGGAGTGAAGGCGCCGGGGTGACCATGGCAACCGACATAGGGGGGCCAACGGATCGTGCAAGTCGCAGCGTAGGTCTAACCACTAGGCCGTGCCCCTGCGAAGGCAGGGGCCCGTCATCGGCCCTATGCGTCCCCCATCGAGCGGTTGGCCAGGGCGAAAACTCAGGTGATGGGCCCCTGCCTTCGCAGGGGCAGGGGGCCTAACGCGGCCCGATCATCCCCGCGCCGGTCGGCAGGTCATGCCGATTCAGCGCGCGCGCCAGCAAACGCCGCTGCTCGAACGGCCCTGGCAAATCCCACGCTCCCGTCGCGTCAGCGTCAAAGCCGAAGAATCGCCCATAATATTCGGGATCGCCAATCATCATCAGCGCGCCGTCGGCCGCGCTTTCCGCCGCATCCAACATATGCGCCATCAACACCCGACCGTGACCGCCACGCTGGAGGTCGGGACGCACCGCGACCGGACCGACCATCACCAGCGGCGTCGCCGCACCATCGACCGCGCGATGCGCGACCGGCCAGCACTGGATGGTGCCGATCAACGCGCCATCGTCGATCAGGGCGAAACTGAGTTGGGGGATCGCATCCACGCCTTCGCGGATGCGATACGCGGTTCGTCCAAAGCGGTCGGCCCCGAAAGCGGCGTCGAGGAGATCATCCACCGCCTGCGGTTCGATGTCCGACAATGGAAGTAACTCGACCAACGCGCGCCCTTTCGCTAATGCGGCGGCGCTTTAGGGTCCGAGGCCGACATTGCAAAGGTGAATGTCGCCGCGGCAGGAACAGGATTTCTTGTGACCGATACATTGTGGCTGGAGGTGGACGGGCTGATCGCCCAGGTGCTGACCGGCATTTACTCCGAAGAAACCCACCTGCCGCAGCCGCTGCGCATCGGCGTGCGGGCGCGGCTGAGCATGGCCGGTCATTATGATCCGACGACCCCGCTCAGCGCCTCCAAAAATTACATGCACCTGAAATTTGCGGCAACCGAAGGCATCCCCAAGGATGTCCATTTCGTGCTGATCGAAAGCGTCGCCGACCACATCATCGACACTTTGTTCCTGCAGGACGACAAGGTCGAAGAGGTCGAGGTGAAGATCGTCAAGCTGGCGATCGCCGAGGACGGCGAAGAGATTGGCATCACGATGCGGCGGGCGCGCAAGTGACGCAAAAGCTGGCGCTGGTCACGGGTGGCCTCCACCGCGTCGGCGCCGCGATTTCGGCGCGGCTGGCGCGCGAAGGATATGCGCTGGCGATCCACAAGCGCAGCCCGGGCGATGCCGATCCGGTGCTCGCCGACGCGCTAGCCGAGACCGGAACACTCAGCCATCGCTTCGCCGCCGACATGTCCGATCCCACTGCGGTCGATGCGCTGATCCCCGCGGTGATCGCAAAATTCGGCCGCGCGCCCGATCTGCTCGTCAACAACGCCGCGCTGTTCGCCGAGGGCGAATGGGCCGAACTGTCGGCGGTCGCGCTCGCGGAAATGATGCAGGTAAACCATCATGCGCCGGTGATGCTGACGAAAGCGCTTGTCGCCGCCAGCGAGGGCACACGTCCGGCGATCGTCAACATCGTCGACCAGCGCGTCATGCAGCCGGTACCCGACCAGCTCGCCTACAGCCTGTCGAAATCGGCGCTGTGGCAGGCGACCGCGACATTGGCGGTGGCGTTCGGCAGCCGCGCGCGCGTCAATGCCGTAGCGCCGGGGCTGACGCTGGCGACCGACGACTATTCAGAGGCGCAGGTCGAGCGGCTGGCGGGGCGGATGCTGCTCGGAGCACTGCCGACGCCCGGACAGATTGCCGATGCGGTCGTCTATCTGGCGCGCGCCGAAGCGGTGACCGGGCAGACGATCTTTGTCGACGGCGGCGCGCATCTTGCGCCGATGGGCAGGGATTTCGTGGCGCTGGAGCGGGATTGAGAAACAATCCTCCCTGTCGCGAAGCGATGGGGAGGATCGTCACCTTCAATAAATATGCACCGCCTTGGTCACCAGATACCCATCCAGCCCCTCCGGCCCGCTCTCGCTGCCAAAGCCCGATTCCTTGATCCCGCCGAACGGCATGTCGTTCGCCGAAATTACAAAGCTGTTGATCCCGACCATCCCGCTTTCGATGCCGTCGGCGATGCGGTTGATGCGGCGGCCGTTCTCGGTGAACGCAAAAGCGGCGAGGCCATACGGCAGTCGGTTCGCCTGCGCCAAAGCCTCATCCTCAGTCCCGAAGGGCCGGATCAGCGCCATCGGGCCAAAGGGTTCGTTGTTCATCGCATCGGCATCGAGCGGCACGTCGGCAAGCGCGGTCGGCTGGAAGAAATAGCCGTCCCCCGTCGCCGCGCCGCCCGCGATCACGCGCGCCCCCTTGGCGGTCGCGTCGGCGATCATCGCCTCGAGCGCCGGCGCGCGGCGCGCATTGGCGAGTGGTCCCATCTGGGTGTCGGCGTCGAACCCGCTACCGATCTTCACCTTCTTCGTCCGCTCGGCAAACCCCGCCACGAAGGCGTCGTAGATCCCCTCTTGAACGTAGAAGCGCGTCGGCGAGACGCAGACCTGCCCTGCATTGCGGAACTTCTGCATCACGACGCGGTCGAGCGTGCTCTCCAGATCGCAATCATCAAAGATCAGCACCGGCGCATGGCCGCCAAGCTCCATCGTGATCCGCTGCACCCGATCGGCGGCGAGTTTCATCAGATGTTTGCCGACCGCGGTCGATCCCGTGAAGCTGACTTTGCGGATCACCTCGCTGCCGAGCAGATGACGGCTGATCATGTCGGGATTGCCGTAAACGAGCTGAACGACGTCGCCGGGAATGCCCGCATCGGCCAGGCAGCGCATGATCGCGCTGGTGCAGCCCGGTGTTTCCTCGGGCGCTTTCGCGATCACGACGCAGCCCGCGGCGAGCGCGGGGGCGATTTTCTTGACCATCAAATTGACCGGGAAGTTCCACGGGCTGAACGCCGCGACCGGACCAACCGGCTGGCGCAGTACCATCGCGCGCTGGCCAGCAGGACGCGGCGCAATACGGCCCTCCACGCGCTTTCCTTCCTCCGCGAAATATTCGAGTAGCGACGACGCCGACAATACTTCACCGCGAGACTCGGCGATCGGCTTGCCCTGTTCGAGCGTCAGCAGCGTCGCGATAAGGTCGGCGCGTTCGCGGATGAGCCCGGCGGCCTTGCGCATCAGCGCTGCGCGCTCGTCAGGGGTCTTGGCGCGCCAAGCGGGCCAGCCGCGCGCCGCCGCCGCCAGCGCCTCGTCGAGATCGGCGGCCGTCGCGACCGGCAGTTCGGCGATCGCGCCTGCGGTCGCGGGGTTATAGACCGGCCGCGCTTCGCGCCCCTCACCGCTCCGCCAAGCGCCGTTGATAAAAAGCTGGAGGTCGGCGTCGTAGGTCGCGGTCATGGTGGAGCCTTCATTCTAGAGCCTCGTCATTGCGAGCGAAGCGAAGCAATCCAGGGCGGTTGACGCAGGCTCTGGATTGCCGCGTCGCTTCGCTCCTCGCAATGACGATGGCGATATAGTCGCGCTCAGCGATAGTTAAAGCTGATGCTGATCCGTTCGCCCTTACCGCTGTGCGGCATCACTTCGTGGCGCAGCCAGCTTTCCCACAGAAACACCCGCCCCGCCGCGGGCTCGGCATAGACGAAGGGCAGCAAATGTTCGGGCGCATCGTCGCTGCGTCCCGGCGCCGCCATCAGCATGGCGAGCCGCGGGTCTTCCAGCTTGAGCGCGCCCGATCCCGGGGGAACCGCAACATAGAATGTGCCCGACACGATGCTGTGCGGATGGATGTGGCCGCTGTGGGTGCCGCCGGGTTTCAGGACATTGACCCACATACTGTCGAGCTTCAGCGGCTTGGCGAGGTCGAAATGCGCCGCCTTGGCAAACGCCTTGACCTCCTTGTCGAGCAAGCGTTTGAGGTCGTGAATCGCCGGATCACGCTCGGGCAGGTCGTTCAGGCTCGCATAGCTGGTATAGCCCTTGTAGCCATGGCCGCGGCTCCACGCGCGTCCCGCGCCATCTTCCTCGGCAAACATCCGGCTGCTGTCCTCCAGCTCTGCGAGCAGATCAGGCGTGCCAATATCGGCTTCGTAGAAAGTTGTGGCGAACAGCGAACGAACAGGCATGATGGCCGCAAAGCACAGCCAATGTGGACAAGCAAGGGAGTCGAGGATGGCCGAGTTCGAATTGATCGCCGATGGATTGCGCTTTCCCGAAGCCCCGGTCGTGATGGACGACGGTAGCGTCATCGTCGTCGAGATTGAGGCGGGGCGCATCACCCGCTGCTGGCCCGGCGGCAAGAAGCAGGTCATCGCGACCCCCGGCGGCGGCCCCAACGGCCTTGCGATCGGCTCCGATGGCAAGCTCTATTGCTGCAACAACGGCGGCTTCAACTATGTCGAAGCGGATGGCTACCTCGCGCCGCACGGCATCGCCGACGATTATTCGGGCGGCCGGATCGAGCGCATCGACATCGACACCGGCGCGGTCGAAATCCTCTATCAATCGGGCGATCATGGCGTCGTGCTGCGCGGTCCCAACGACATCGTGTTCGACGGCCATGGCGGCTTCTGGTTCACCGACCATGGCAAGGTCGATTATGCCCAACGCTGCCACGACATCGTCGGCATCTTCTACGCCAAGGCCGATGGCACTTATATCGAGGAAGTCATCTTCCCCTCGAACAACCCCAATGGCGTCGGCCTGTCGCCCGACGGCGACGCGCTCTACGCCGCCGAAACCTACACCTGCCGCCTGATGAAGTTCAACATCACCGCCCCCGGCAAGGTCGCGCCCGACGCTGGCCCAGGCGGCCCCGGCATCCCGCTCTATCGCCCCGCGGGCTATAAATTCTTCGACAGTTTGGCGGTCGAGGCATCGGGCAATATTTGCGTCGCGACGATCGGCGAATGCGGGATTTCGGTCGTCGGTCCCGATGGACAGCTCGTCGAATTTGTCGCGACCGACGATATCTTTACCACCAACATCGCGTTCGGCGGCCCCGACCGGCAGGATGCCTACATCACCCTGTCGGGCACGGGTCGGCTGGTAAAGACGCGCTGGGCCAGACCGGGGCTGCAACTGCAGTACTGACCCCGCGCTTCGAAAGGGAGGCGAGGATGAAGATATTGTGGACCGCGGCACTGCTCGCGGTGACGCCCGCAAGCGCGCAGATGCTCAACGCCAATATGGCGGACGCGATCGTCAAAGGCTGCGCCGCGCACGCACGCGCCAAAGGACAAAGCCACGCGATCGCCGTCGTCGATAGCGGCGGCCATATCGTCGCGACATGGCGGATGGACGGCAACACCCACGGCATGATGGAATTTGCACTGCAAAAGGCGCGCGCCGTCGCAGCGTGGGGATTTCCGACGAGCGGCATGGAAGAGGCAGCCAAAGGCACACCGGGTTTCGCCGGCGCAGCCTATGTCGTCACCGTCGCGGGCGGAATTCCCGTCTTTTCTGCGGACGGTCGCACCCGCATCGGTGGGGTCGGCGCGTCGGGCGAAGCGCCCGCCGACGATGCTGCTTGCGCCGCCGCCGGGATCGCGGCAGCAGGACTGAAGTCGGAGCACGCCCGCTGATTGCTTTGGGCCGTCCATCCAGGGGAATCGGGTGAACAAGTCATCGTGAGATAATTGCGGCGAGGAAGTCATCATCCCAAGCTGCGACTTTTCTTCTGAGCCGCATCGAGTCTTTTCCCGGAGCGGATCGCAGTAGATTGTGCGCCATGTGCTTTATGGTGGTGAAGTTTGCAGGTGCATGCTCCGTGCGCACCCGGCATTCGTCATCGCGAAAGACCATATCCATAACCCAATGGAGACTGTTTTCGATCGCCCAGTGATGGCGCACGATGGCACCAAGCTGCTCGGCGGGCAGCTGCACCGAGGTTAGGTAGAGGCGGGTTTCGTGGGTGGCTTTGTCGCCTGTCTCGCGGATACTGTCGACGATGACGACGGCCTTCAGGCCGGGCCATCCATGGTCCTTGGGAAGCCAGTCGAGATTGTGGATGACGGTGGTCGCCCTGGTCTCGATGCGGCCATGGTCGCCATCGACCGTCGTGTTTTGGCTGATCTTGCACTCATGGAAGTTGCGCTCTTTCTGCTCGGCTACGAACAGCGCGACATCCTCGTGCAGAGCCGCCTGGTTCCCCTTGAGCGCCAGGACATACTCGGCCTTCTTGTCGAGGATCGTCTGAGCAATCACGCGTTGGCAGCCCATAGCGTCGATTGTCACGACGGCACCCTCGATATCCATCATGGCCAGTAATCGGGGGATAGCAGTGATCTCGTTCGACTTCTCGTCGATCTTGACCTGGCCCAGCACTAACCGTTGGCGAGCGGCAAATGCCGAGACCATATGGATCGCTGCCTTGCCGCCCGCCTTGTCGTGCGAACGACGCGATGTCTTGCCGTCGATTGCAATGACCTCGGCACAGGTCCCGGTGAGCGAGGCGACCCACTTCACAAAGCACTGCTGGAACTGTTCGGCATCGAGCGTCGCGAAGATGTCACCAAGGTGATCGTGCGAGGGCGTGCCGGCAGCAAAGGGACGAAATCGCTGCAGAAAATCCAGCTTTTTCTCTCCAAAGCGGGCGATGTCGACGAATGTCTCCGCACCCGCCAAAACGCCCAGCAGCGCCAAAAGCAATATCTCCTCAAGCGGATACATCACCTTCGCCAGTTGGCGACCATCGACCAACTCACGGAAATGATCCAGAAAAACCACCGCCTCGCCAAGCGCTCCGCTCGACTGATCACCACTGTCCATCACAATATCCCCGCGTCCAAATCTGAGGATTTGCATAGATTCAGCAATTCACGCGTTTGTCGCCTCTTCTTTCACCCGATTGCCCTGGCCGTCCATCACCATAGCATTGACTTAGCTAAGCGGCTTAGCTAAGTTTAGCCAACATGACAGTCGTGACCATCCACGAAGCGAAGACGAATTTGTCGCGCCTGATCGCCCGCGTCCTGGCGGGCGAAGAGGTGACTATCGCGCGCGGTAAGGAACCGGTGGTGAAGCTGATGCCGGTGAACACGCCGCCACAGACGAAACGCATCTTGGGCACCTTGAAAGGCAAGATCGATCTCGACGCTGGCTTTTGGGATCCCCTGCCCGAAGAGGATCTGGCGCTGTGGAACGGCGAGGGTAGCTCAGAGGCGCAATGAACCTATTGCTCGACACCCATGCGCTGATCTGGGCTGCCAATGAACCGCAGAAATTGCCAGACGCGGTGAGGTCCGCCATCGAAGACTCGGATAATCATATCTGGATAAGCGCCGTTTCGGCCATTGAGGTCGCGATCAAATTTCGCATCGGCAAGCTGAAAGGCGCCGACGAACTGGCCGCGCGCTTTGAGACCGTCATCGCGGGTTTTGGCTTTGACCAGCTGCCCATTTCGGTTGCTCATGCCAGTCTGGCGGGGCTGCTGCCGTTCGATCATCGCGACCCGTTCGACCGCATATTGATCGCTCAATCGCAGATAGAGCAATATGCGTTCGTCTCAAGTGAAAAGCTGTTCGACCAGCTTGGCGTCGTCCGTTTCTGGTAGGAGTGCCATCCCATGCACCGCGAAACCCATGCCGCAAGCCGCATCGGCTGGCTGCGCGCCGCTATCTTGGGCGCCAACGATGGGATTGTGTCGACCGCCAGCCTGATCGCCGGGGTCGCCGCGGCGGGGGCGTCCGCATCGACGATTCTCGTCACCGGCACCGCAGGACTGGTCGCCGGGGCGATGTCGATGGCGGCGGGCGAATATGTCTCGGTCAGCTCGCAGGGCGACGCCGAAAAGGCCGATATTGCCAAGGAGAAGCGCGAGCTCGCCACCGTTCCCGAACTGGAGCTAGAAGAACTGACGCAAATCTATCAGCAGCGCGGGCTCGACCGTCCGCTTGCCAAACAGGTCGCGGCGCAGCTCACCGCCTACAACGCGCTCGACAGCCATTTGCGCGACGAACTGGGCCTAACCAGCGAACTGGCGGCGCGCCCGATTCAGGCGGCGGCCGCGTCGGCGGCGAGCTTTACCGTCGGGGCCGCCCTGCCGCTGGCGATCGTGCTGCTGGTCGCCGGCCCATCGCTGCCATGGATCGTCTCAGCTGCGTCGCTGATCTTCCTCGCCATCCTGGGCGCGCTTGGCGCGTGGGCGGGGAACGCGCCGATCGCGCGCGCCGTCATGCGCGTCGGGTTCTGGGGCGCTGTGGCCATGGCGGTGACGATAGCGATCGGATCGCTGTTCGGGACGACGGTCAACTAACGCTGGAGCAACCATTCACGCAGCGCGACGGCGTTGTTTCGCTCCGCGCTTTTTGAGGCGTACAGCAAGGTCACCGGCCCCGCCGCAGCGGCAGCATCAAGCACGAACAGGCCGCCCGCACCTCTTCGCCGCCCGCATCAAGTTCGGCGACATAGGCGCACCGAAACGCATCCCACGCGGCGTCCGATTCCGCCGTTTCGCCATGATAGAGTTTGCGCAAGACGTCGCTCGGCGTCAGCGGCTTCAGCCAAGCTGCCAGCGCCGCTTTTTCCTTCAAAACCCCGCGCTGCCACAGTCGGTCGACGAGGAAGCACGTCCCGCCGCCGGGACCGACCGGTTCATGAATGCGTTTGACCGCGATTGTCAGCGCCGTTCCCATCTGTATGACTATCGGCTATCCCGCGTGGGCGGGCAAGACAATCGGAGGGGTCCGTAAATGAGTTCAACGCGCTGGGCGATCGACATCGATCGCGACGATATCACGCAAGACCAATTGGTCGCCGATCCCGACACGCCTCTCGCAGCGGGACAGGTGCGCGTCCATATCGACAGCTATGCGATGACCGCGAACAACATCACCTATGCCGTGTTCGGCAAGCCCGCCGGGTTGTTCGGCAATGATCAGGGCTATTGGGATTTCTTTTCGGAGCCGGGTGCGCCCGGACGCCTGCCCGTCTGGGGTTTCGCCACGGTGACCGAAAGCGCCGCCGAGGGCCTGGCGGTCGGCGACCGTTTCTACGGCTATTACCCGATGGCGAGCGATGCCGTGCTGACCGTCGGCAAGGCCGGGCCGGGCGGCTTCACCGACATCACCCCGCGCCGCACCACCCTGCCGCCGATCTATAACCAATATCAGCGGATCGATGCGCTGCCCGACTATCGCGCCGCCGACCATGATTATTGGCCGGTCTTCCGCCCGCTGTTTCTCACCGGGTGGCTGATCGCCGACCAGTTCGAGGATGAGGGCGATTATGGCGTCCAGCAGATTTTGATCGCCAGCGCGTCGAGCAAGACCGCGATCGGGCTGGGCTTTGCGCTCAAACAGCGCGCCGACCGCCCCGAAACGATCGGACTGACCAGCGCCGCCAATGTCGAGGCGCTCGCCGCGCAGGGAATTTATGACCGGGTGATCAGTTACGATCAGATCATGACACTCAATGCCTCCACCCCCGCCGCGCTGGTCGACATGGCCGGCAATGGCGCGGTCACGCGCGTCGTCCACAGCCATTTCGGCAGCCAGCTGCTCGCATCGATCATCGTCGGCAAATCGCATTGGGACGCGCAGGCCGATGTCGAGGGCCTGCCCGGCCCCGAACGCCAGGGATTCTTTGCCCCCGGCCGCAGCCAGAAACGCATCGCCGACTGGGGCGGCGCGGTGTTTGGGCAAAAGATCGCCGAAGCATGGCTGGCCTTCATGGATATTGCCCCGCGGCTGGCATCGGTCGATAAGCGCTGCGGCGGCGACGCGGCGCTCGCCGCCTATCGGGAAATGCTTTCGGGACAGGCCGACCCCAGAACGGGGATCGTCGTCGTCCCATGAGGGACGTGAGCGAGCATCCCGTCTGTCCGCGCCGGAAAGGATAGATCCATGCCCCGTACCGTGATCGTCGCCACGGCACTCGCCTTGTCGCTTCCGATTGCCACCACTCATGCCGAAACGTCCAAGGCCACCACGGCGCGCAAGGCCGACCTCGCCGATCGCGTCGCCGGCACCTACAAGGGTGCCGTCATTTCCGACGCGCGCGGCTCATCGCGCGACAATGTCACGATCACAGTCACGCGCGTCAGCGCGAACAAGGTCGAAATCAAATCCGCCTATGCACGAATCCCGACGGTCACCATTCCACTTGAAAAGGCAATGGATGCCATCCTCGCCGCCCGTGGCCCCCATGTTTTCCTGCTCGACACGGTGCGTTCGCCCGATCGGCTCGACCTCACCATCGACGATGCCAGCTGGTCGGGCACCCGCGTCTCCATCCACGCCCCCAAATAAGGTTGCCCCTTCTTCCATGATCTACAGCACCGTGATTTTCGATTTCGGCGGCGTCATCACCTCGTCGCCGTTCGAGGCTTTTAACCGGCTCGAGGACGAGCGCGGGTTACCGCGCGACTTCGTCCGCCGCGTCAACGCTGCCGATCCCGACAGCAACGCTTGGGCGAAGTTCGAGCGGGCCGAGATCGATGCCGCGGCGTTCGACGCGCTGTTCGCGGCAGAAGCGCGCGCGCTGGGACATGAACTGGAGGGCGAAGCGGTGCTTGCGGTGCTCGCCGGTGCGGTGCGCCCGGTGATGGTCGCGGCGCTCGACACGCTGAAAGCCAAGAGCTTCACGATCGGCTGCATCACCAACAATGTCCCGTCGGGCCAGGGGGCAGGCATGGCGCGCAGCTTTGCCAAGGCCGAAGAAGTCGCTGCGATCATGGCACGCTTCGACCATGTCATCGAATCGAGCAAGGTCGGTGTCCGCAAGCCCGACCAGCGGATTTACGAAATGATGTGCGACGCGCTCGGGGTTGAACCCGCCGCCTGCATCTATCTCGACGACCTCGGCATCAACTGCAAACCCGCCGCGCAGCTGGGCATGCATGCGATCAAGGTGACCAGCGGCGAGCAGGCGCTGGCCGACCTGTCGGCGGCGCTGGGGTTGGCATTGCCCTGATGACCGAGGTTTCGGCCGACCGGTGAATGATGGTTTGGGGTAGCGAGCTGCCCTTTCCCATTAGCGGTCGATCAATACCCACCGCTCAGTTCAGACACCCGCCTCGCCAAGGTTAAGTTTCGCAGCACGCGCAAAAATCTGCGTCAGCACAGGCTCGGTGTCCGCGACGCGCATCGCGACCTGAAACTCGACGGGCGCGAGTGCTGGCATCCCCCCGATTTCGAGGAGCGCGCCGCTCGCCACCTCGCCGCGCACCATCGGCTGCGGGAAAATGCCGATCCCCCCGCCCGCCTTCGCAATGTCGATCATCGTGCGCGCATTGTTGCACAGGTTGAGCGACTTTTGCGCGATGCGCGACGCTTCAATCGCTTCGCGCATCCGGCCGTGGATCGGCGAATGGCTGGCAAGCGACCAGACGGGCAAGCGGATGTCGCCGCCCGCAAACGCCGCCGCGGCCGCGGGGCTGGCCAGCCACACCAACTCCACCTCACCGATCGGACTGGTCTTGAGCGCCGGATGCGCGATTGGTCCCGCGGCAAAGGCGATGTCGGTGCGCCCGGTGAGCAGCTGCTGGATCAGGTTGGCGGTTAAGTCGATTTCGATCTCGAGCCCGACCTGGGGCATGTCGGCCTTCAGGCCCGCGACGAAGG
This sequence comes from Sphingopyxis bauzanensis, assembly GCF_002205675.1. Taxonomy (GTDB): domain Bacteria; phylum Pseudomonadota; class Alphaproteobacteria; order Sphingomonadales; family Sphingomonadaceae; genus Sphingopyxis; species Sphingopyxis bauzanensis. Next base: position 152,302 of record NZ_NISK01000004.1, read on the forward strand.
CGGGCAGGCAGCTTGCCGCCGCGATCTCCCCCGCCCCGATCCGTACTACCCCGCTCGCTTCGCCATAACCGCCGCTGCCGAGCAGCGCATACTGCATGTCGCGCAGCAGCGGATCGCAATCGCGCACCAGCTTGCGCCCTGCCGCGGTGAGCGACATCGTGCGGCCGTCGCGCCGGAACAGCGCTGTCCCCAGACGCTGCTCCAGCTCGCGCATCCGCGCCGACACCGTTGGCTGGGTGGTGTTCAGCCGCTCGGCGGCGGCCGAGAACGTGCCGAGCCGATCGATCCAAAGCAAGGTTTCGAGGTGATAAAGCGCGACGCGATTGATCGACATTGCTTATGTATAAACACAAATTAGAACAATTAGAATTGATGAATTAAATGCGCCAAGGTCCGCGCGCCAACACTGTTAGGAGAGCCGTCCCATGAGGAAGAAGCAATATTCCACCGCCGCCGCCGCGCTGGAAGGCTTGCTCTTTGACGGCATGCAGATTTGCGCGGGGGGCTTTGGCCTGTGCGGCATCCCCGAACGGCTTATCGATGCGATCCGCAATGCGGGGACCAAAGACCTGACAATCGCCAGCAACAACGCTGGGATCGACGGCGAAGGGCTCGGCAAGCTGCTGCGCACGCAGCAGGTCAAGAAGATGATCAGCTCCTATGTCGGGGAAAACAAGGAATTCGAGCGCCAATATCTGGCGGGCGAGCTCGAGGTCGAATTCTGCCCGCAGGGTACGCTCGCCGAACGCTGCCGCGCCGGCGGCGCGGGCATCCCCGGCTTTTACACCAAAACCGGGGTCGGGACTGCGGTCGCTGAGGGCAAGGAAGTGAAGAGCTTCGACGGGCAGGACTATATCCTGGAGCGCGGCATCTTTGCCGACCTCGCGATCATCAAGGGCTGGAAAGCCGACGAGAGCGGCAACCTCATCTTCCGCAAGACCGCGCGCAACTTCAACGCGCCGATGGCGACCGCGGCGAAAATCTGCGTTGCCGAGGTCGAAGAAATCGTCCCAGTCGGCAGCCTTGACCCCGACACGATCCACCTACCCGGCATCTATGTGAAGCGCATGATCATCGGCGCGCCCTATGACAAGAAAATCGAATTCCGCACGACGCGTCCGCGCGAGGCGGCGTGATGCGCGCGCTTCCGCTCGCCGCTTCGCTACTCCTTGCAGGCTGCGCAGCCACTCCTCCTGAGGTCGCAACGACCCCAACGCCGCCGTCCGCTGCGAGCCCCACGGAAGCCGCCAAGCCGCCAGTCGCGTTGCAATATCTCTACGGATCAGCCGAAGCTGCGATTGCGGTTCGCGCGACCAACGCGCGGATCGCCGATTATGGGGTGTGGCGGATCAAGCAGCGTCCGACCGACGGCGTCATCCTCGCCGCCGGTGCGACGATGGACGTGCCGCGCTTCGAACCTTGCGGCAACAAGCCCTTCGCCGCAGTGTTTGACGCGGACGAGACGCTGATCTGGAACCTTGGCCCAATGCGCTGGTTCGCCGAAAAGAGCACCGCCTTCGATCCGAAAATCTGGGACCAGTGGGAAAAGACCGGTGCAGGCAAGGCGGTCGCCATGCCCGGCACGGTCGAGATGGTCGGCAAACTGCGCGCCGCGGGCATCGCGGTTATTGCCAACACCAACCGCACCGCCGCCAATGCGAAGGGCAGCGAGGATACGCTGCGCGCGGCCGGGCTGGGCGACTTCAAACATGGCGAGACCTTGTTCCTGATGGGCGATGATGTCGGTGGATCGAGCAAGGACATGCGCCGCGCCGCGATCGCGGCGAAATATTGCGTCATCATCCTCGCCGGCGACCAGCTCGGCGATTTCAGCCAGCAGTTCAACGTCAGGGATCTGCCCGCCGCAACCCGCACCGCGCTCGCCACCGGCCCCACCGCTGCGGCGCTGTGGGACAAGGGCTGGTTCCTGTTCCCCAACCCCGTCTATGGCCCATGGGAAAAGCTGGGCTGGGACGACACCTTCCCCTCCGACAAAAATTGGGAGCCGAAATAATGCCCTGGACCCGCGATGACATGGCGGCGCGCGCCGCAAAGGAACTGCAGGACGGCTATTACGTCAATCTCGGGATCGGCATTCCGACCTTGGTCGCGAACCACATCCCCGCCGGGATGACGGTGACGCTCCAGTCGGAAAACGGCATGCTGGGCATCGGCCCCTTCCCGCTTGAGGGCGAAGAGGACGCCGACCTGATCAATGCGGGCAAGCAGACGATTAGCGAAGTACCCAATTCGGCCTATTTCAGCTCGTCGGACAGTTTCGCGATGATCCGCGGCGGCCATATCGACCTGACCGTCCTGGGCGCGATGGAGATCGCCGAAAATGGTGACATCGCCAACTGGATGATCCCGGGCAAGATGATCAAGGGCATGGGCGGCGCGATGGACCTCGTCGCCGGGGTCAAGAAGATCATCGTCGTGATGGAGCACAACGCCAAGGACGGCAGCCCGAAATTCATCCCCGAATGCACTCTGCCGCTGACCGGCAAGAATGTCGTCGACATGATTATCACCGACTTGGCGGTGTTCCGGCGCGACGATCACGCCAGCCCGTTCAAACTGATCGAACTGGCCCCCGGGGTAACCGCAGAAGAGGTCGCCGAAAAAACTACCGCGCATTATATCGCCTGAATCGATGACTAGCGTCGCCGCCAACCCCGGTTCGACCTGGCTGATGATCGGCGGCGCGTTGTCGGCCGCGGCGGCCTTGCTCCATATCGCGTGCATTTTTGGCGGCCCCGAATGGTATCGCTTCTTTGGCGCAGGCGAAGGCATGGCGCGGGCGGCGGCGCGGGGCGATTGGCAACCGACGATCATCACCCTGTGCGTCGCTGCGGTCCTGCTGATCTGGGCCGCTTTCGCCTTTTCGGGCGCGGGCGCCCTTCCCCGCCTGCCCCTGCTGCGCATCGGATTGGTGACGATCACCGCTATCTATCTTATCCGCGCGCTGGCCTTCGTGCCGGTGAACTTTGCCAGCCGCCAATATACGGACAGCTTCGCAATCTGGTCATCGCTGATCGTCCTGATTTTTGGCGCGGTTTACGCCATCGGCACCGTCAAAGCCTGGCGCCACCTGGTCCCCTAACGCTTCCGGGGGTGACGGCGGCGGCAGGCGCGGCTAAGACGGCGTCAACTATGAGGTCGCAGTCTAATCCCGCTTCGATGCCGCGCGTTGTCCTTCTCCTTGTCGCGATAGCCGCGCTGGGGGTTTCGGGCTGGTTCGGCATTCATGCCTTTGGCGGCAACCAGCCGCTTGCCAGCGTTCCCATCCCGATCATGGCGCCGGAAAACCTGCCCGACACCCCCGCGCAATGGCGCGGCCGGATCGACTATCGTGCGCTCGACCGGCAACTCGCCGACCTCGCGCAGCGGCCCGAAATGGCCGGGCTGGCGGTGGCGGTGGTCGAGGACGGCGAATTGCGCTTCGTGCGCGCTTATGGCGTCACCGACGTGTCGACCGGTACGCCGGTCACTGCGCAGACCATGTTCCGCTGGGCGTCGGTCTCTAAAACAACGACCGGTGTGATGGCGGCGGCGCTCGCCAAGGACGGCACGCTCGATCTGGACCGTCCAGTCGCCGACTGGTCCACATCGCTGCGCCTGCCGCGCGGCGCAGAAGCGCAGGTGACCCTCGATGACCTCCTCGCGCAGCGCACCGGCCTCACCAAAAATGCTTATGACGAGAAACTGGAGGAAGGGCAGAACCCCGAGCTGATCCGGACCGGACTCGCCGCCGCACCGCTGCAATGCGACCCCGGCACCTGCCACACCTATCAGAACATCGCTTTCGACGCGGCGACCGAAATCTTGACGGCGGCGGCCGACAAACCCTTTTCCAACGCGGTCGAAGATCGCTTTTTCCTTCCGCTCGGCATGGTCAGCGCCGGTTTCGGGATGGAGCGGCTGACCGGCTCGAATGACTGGGCGAAACCGCACCGGGGTAACCATATCCTTCCCGTCAAGGAGGCCTATTGGCGTGTTCCTGCGGCGGCGGGCGTCGAAAGCGACATCGTCGATTTCGCCAAATGGATGCAGGCGATGATGGGGACGCGCCCCGATGTGCTGCCGCAATCGGTGTTGCAGCTCGCCCACCGCCCCCGCGTCGGCACTGCGAAACTCTATGGCGGCGCCTTGCGTCAGGCGATGGGCGATGCATCCTATGGCCTCGGTTGGCGCAGCTTCACCTATGGCGGCCACCGGCTCGAAGGCCATTCGGGCGCGGTTTCGGGATATCGCGCGACCATGATTTTCGAACCCGCAACGCGGACGGGCGTCGTCGCGATGTGGAACAGCGACTGGGGCTTCCCCTTCCGCATCCCGTTTGCCGCGATCGACAGCTACCACAAGCGCGCCGATGCCGGCTGGCTCGACCTCAGCGAGCTGCCGCCCGCGCCAGGCGTGGCGGCGGCGCCCACCCCGGTTGCGGGCGCGGCGAAAGGGTAACGCGCGGGACGCTTGCTGCGGGGACCGCTGCTTGGTTAAAGCGCGCGTCCGAGAGCGAGAGGAGAATCATTGATGCGCGTGCTGCTTACCGGATCGTCCGGCTGGCTTGGCCGCTATCTCGTTCCCTTGCTCAGACAATATGGTCATACGGTCACCGGCCTTGATGTCGTGCCCGGCGCCTGGACGCAGGTGATCGGCACCGTTGCCGACCGCGCGCTAATCGATCGGACAATGGCCGAGCATGGCATCGAAGTGATCATCCACAGCGGCGCGCTGCACAAACCCGACATCATCCGCTATCCGCGCCAGGCCTTCATCGACGTCAACGTCAGCGGCACGCTGAACCTGATCGAGGCGGCGGTTGCGGCGGGCAACGATCGGTTCCTGTTCACCTCGACCACCTCGCTGATGGTGCGCGCCGAGGTCCGGGCCGGCGCAGGCGACACCGGCGCCTGGTGGATGGACGAGGATTTCGGTCCGCTGGAGCCGCGCAACATCTATGGCATCACCAAGCTCGCTGCCGAGCAGGCGTGCCGCCTCGTCCACCGCGAGCATGGCATCAACGTGGCGATCCTGCGCACCGGACGCTTCTTTCCCGAAGATGACGACACTCATGCGGTACCGAGCGGGCCGAACCTCAAGGCGAACGAGATGCTCCACCGCCGTCTGACCGTCGAGGATGCTGCGTCCGCCCATCTCGCGGCGCTGGAGGCGGCGCCGACGATCGGCTGCGACACCTTCATCCTCTCCGCGCCGCCGCCGTTCGCGCGCGACGATGCCGAGGAGCTTGCCCGCGACGCCCGCGCGGTCATCGCACGCGCCCACCCCGATGCCGCCGAGCTCTATGCAGCGGCGGGCTGGGTTCTTCCCGAGACGATCGACCGCGTTTACGACCCGTCGCACGCCGCGCACCGCTTCGGCTGGCGCGCCCGCAGCGACTTCGCCAGCGTACTGGCGGCGCTGCGCGAGGGCAGCGCGCTGCCTTTCGCGCACGACCCCGCCTACACCTCCCCCATCGTCGCACAGGAGCGCGAAGCATGTACGAGTTGATCACTGCCAACCGCAATTATTCGAGCTGGTCGCTGCGTCCATGGGTGCTGATGACCGCGCTCGGTATCGCGTTTCGCGACCGCATCGAGCCGTTCACCAAGCCCGCCAATTACGACGATTTCCGCAGCTTCTCGCCGACCGGACAGGTTCCGGCGCTGCTCCACGAGGAGCGCACCATCTATGATTCGCTCGGCATCACGCTGTATCTCGCCGACCGGCACGAGGGCGTGTGGCCGGTCTCGAGCCGGACGCGCGCGCCTGGGCGCAGTGCGCGGCGTGCGAAATGCACAGCGGCTTTGCGGCGCTGCGCAACGATTGCACGATGAATGTCGGGGTGCGCGTCACCCCGAAGCCGATGTCCGACGCGCTCAAAGCCAACATCGCGCGGATCCGCGAATTGTTCGAGGAGGGGCTGGCGAAATTCGGCGGCCCTTGGCTAACCGGGCCGGATTTTACCGCGGTCGACGCCTTCTTCGCCCCGGTCGCGTTTCGCATCCGCGCCTATGGCCTCGACGTCGGCGCCGGGCAGGCGTGGGTCGACCACATCCTCGCGCACCCCGCGATGCTCGATTGGGAGCGGCAGGCGCTCGCCGAAAGCTGGCGCGAGGTCGGACATGAGGAAGAACTGCGCGCCTGCGGAGCGATTACGGCGGATTACCGGACGGGGTAGCTCCACTATCTTCGTCTTTTTTGCGAGCGCAGCGAAGCAATCCAGGCCGGTTGACGCAGGCTCTGGATTGCCGCGTCGCTTCGCTCCTCGCAATGACGAAACTTAATCGTTCAAAGCTTCACGCACCACCGCAATCCCGGCCTCGCGCTGGACTTTCAACTCCGCCTTCAGCTTCGCCGGATCGCGCGCAAAGACGAAGCCGAAACTGACCCCGCCTTCCTTGCCGATCGTCGCATGGTGCAGCTTGTGCGCCTGCACCAGCCGCTTGGCATAGCCGCTCCGCGGCACCCAGCGGAAATAGCGTTGATGCACCAGTCCGTCGTGGACGACGGTATAGATGATCCCGTAAAACAGCACCCCCAGCCCGATCCACGTCCCCGGCTCCCACGCCGACGATCCCATGATCATCTGGCTGCCCACCACAAACATCGAAATGCTGAGCGCCGCGCCGAACAGCCCGAACAGATCATTCTTTTCCAGCATCTTGTCGTGCGGTTCATGATGGTCACGGTGCCATGCCCAGCCGAAACCATGCATGATATATTTGTGGCTCGCCCAGGCGACGAACTCCATCGCGAAGACAGTGGCGAGAATGAGCGCGAAGATGGCGGGCAGCGACATGGAGTGAATATAGGCGCGGCCAATCAGTCACGCCACTCCCTTCGCCGGGGTGACGGCAAAATCGCGACCAAGGATCAACGGCAACCGTCACGACCGAAAATTGCGTTTCTTATCGCCACCAGCTTGCAAAGTTGTGCCGCTGATCTAAGGCAGCGGCATGACTCGCCCCCGCACCCTGTATGAAAAAATCTGGGACGCGCATGTTGTCGAACAGCGCCCCGACGGTACCTGCCTGATCTTCATCGACCGCCACCTCGTCCATGAAGTCACCAGCCCGCAGGCGTTTGCCGGGCTGCGCGCGAGCGGGCGCACGGTGCGCCGCCCCGACCTGACGCTGGCGGTACCCGATCACAACCTGCCGACGACGGCGCGCAAGGATGCGGCGGGCAACCGGCTGCCGATTGCCGACATGGAAAGCGCGGCGCAGCTCGCCGCGCTCGAAACCAATGCCCCCGATTTCGGCATCCGCTACATCGACGCCACCGCCGCCGAGCAGGGCATCGTCCATGTCGTCGGCCCCGAACAGGGCTTTTCGCTGCCCGGCACGACGATCGTCTGCGGCGACAGCCACACCGCGTGCCACGGCGGCATCGGCGCGCTGGCATTCGGGATCGGCACCAGCGAGGTCGAGCATGTGCTCGCCACGCAGACCTTGCTGCTCCAGCCTGCGAAAACGATGGAAGTGCGCGTCGAGGGCGAAGTCGGTCCCGGCGTCACCGCGAAAGACATCATTCTCCACATCACCGGCACCATCGGCGCCGCCGGCGGCACCGGCCATGTCATCGAATATACCGGCAGCACAATCCGTGCGCTGAGCGTCGAGGGCCGCCTGACGGTCAGCAACATGGCAATCGAGGGCGGCGCGCGCGCCGGGCTAATCGCGCCCGATGCAACGACCATCGCCTATCTCAAGGGGCGTCCCTATGCGCCGAAGGGCGCCGACTGGGACGCCGCGGTCGCTTACTGGACCAGCCTCGCGACCGATCCGGGCGCGACCTATGACAAGACCGTCGTCATCGACGCCGCCGACATCGCGCCCAGCGTCACCTGGGGCACCAGCCCCGAGGATGTCGTGCCGATCACCGGCACCGTACCCGCGCCGGACAGCTTTGCCGACCCGTCGAAACAGGCCGCCGCCGCCAAGTCGCTCGCCTACATGGGGTTGGAGCCCGGTACGCGGATGCAAGACGTACGGATCGAGAATATCTTCATCGGCAGCTGTACCAACAGCCGGATCGAAGATCTGCGCGCCGCCGCCGCCGTGCTGAAAGGTCGCCACAAGGCGGCCAACGTCAAATGGGCAATCGTAGTCCCCGGATCGGGGCTGGTGAAGGCACAGGCCGAGGCCGAGGGGCTCGACCGCATCTTCACCGACGCGGGCCTGGAGTGGCGCGAGCCGGGCTGCTCAGCGTGCCTCGGCATGAACCCCGACAAGGTACCCGCGGGCGAACGCTGCGCCAGCACCAGCAACCGCAATTTCGTCGGGCGTCAAGGGCCGGGCAGCCGCACCCACCTCGTCTCCCCCGCGATGGCGGCGGCGGCGGCGGTGACCGGGCGGCTCACCGACGTGCGGGAATTGATCGATTGAGCGCGTGACGGAGGGAGCCAAGAGCATGATCTGGAAAGCTATCGCATCAGCGGCATTGGCACTCGCCGCCCCCGCGATCGCGCAGGACAAGCCTGCGGCGGCCAAGGTCAGCCTGACCCGCCTCGATTGCGGCACGGTGCGGGTGAACCGGCTCAACGCCTTTTCGGACACCGAGGCCTACCCGGGGCAGAGCCGAGATCTGACGGTCGGTTGCTACCTCATCCGCCACGGCGACCAGCTGATGCTGTGGGATCTGGGATTGCCGTCTGCGCTGAAAGGCGCGGACTTCAGTTCAGACGGCGACATGTCGGCGTCAGTGACCCGCACCCTCGTCGAGCAGCTCGCCGAGCTTGACCTCAAGCCCGAGGACATCGACATCGTCGGGATCAGCCACTTCCATTTCGACCATATCGCCCAGCTGCCCGATTTCCCAACCGCGAAGCTTTTTATCGGCAAGAGTGACTGGGACTTGCTGACCCAGAGCCCTCCACCTGCGTTTGTCGATCCGACACCTTTCGCGCATTGGATCAGCGGCGGCGGCCAGGTCGAGCCGGTCGCTCGCGACAAGGATGTTTTCGGCGATGGCAGCGTGGTGATGTTCGACATGCCGGGGCATACCCCGGGCCATCATACGCTGCTGGTGCGGCTGGCGGGAATGGGGACGGTGCTGCTGACCGGCGATCAGGCGCATTTTCAGGAAAATTACGACAGCGAAGGCGTGCCGACCTTTAACACCAATCGCGCCGACACGCTCGCGTCTTTCGGCCGCTTCAAGGCGCTGGCCAAAAATCTGAAGGCGACGGTGATCATCCAGCATGAACCGCGCGACGTCGGCAAGCTGCCTGCTTTTCCGAAGGCCGCCGAATAGCATGGCACCGATCGAAAAAGTCGAAGGCCGCGCCATCCCGTTCGGGTTGAAGAATGTCGACACCGACGTCATCATCCCGGCGAAATGGCTGAAGACGATCAGTCGCGAAGGGCTGGGCAAGGGTGCGTTCGAAACGCTGCGTGCCGACCCCAACAATCTGTTCGACCAGCCCGAGTACAGGCAAGCACCGATCCTGATCGCGGGCGACAATTTCGGCTGCGGGTCGAGCCGCGAGCATGCCGCGTGGGCGCTTGGTGACCTCGGTATCCGCGTCGTGATCGCGCCCAGCTATTCCGACATCTTCTCGGGCAACGCGGTCAAGAACGGCATCCTCCCCGTCGTGCTTCCCCAATCGGCCATCGACCGGTTGATGGAAGTCGCGGCGACCGATCCGATTCATGTCGATCTCGACACCCAGACGGTGACGACGCCGTTTCAGGACCGCTTTACTTTCGACATCGACCCGTTCCGCAAAATGTGTCTGCTGAACGGGCTCGACGAGATTTCACTCACCGAAAAAAGCGATGCGGCGATCGCCGCGCATGAACAAATGATAGCAAAAACCCAGCCTTGGCTAACGCCGACGCTGGCATAAGGAGAAGATGATGAAGGCTCTCTTGTCGACCGCCACCGGCGGCCCCGAAACGCTGGTTCTCGGTGAATTGCCACGGCCGACCGCGGGCGCTGGCCAGATCGTCATCGACGTCAAGGCGTGCGCGGTCAATTTCCCCGACACGCTGATTATCGAGGACAAATATCAGTTCAAGCCCGCGCGCCCCTTTGCCCCCGGCGGCGAAGTCGCGGGCCTCGTCGCCGAAGTCGGCGAAGGCGTGACCGGGTTCAAGGTCGGCAACCGCGTCATCGCCGGGTGCGGCAATGGCGGCATGTCCGAAGCCGTAGCGGTCGGCGTCCACAACGTCTATCACCTGCCCGAAGGCCATGACTTCGCCGAGGGCGCGTCACTACTGATGACCTATGGCACCAGCATCCACGCGCTGGTCGATCGCGGTCACATTCAGGAAGGCGAGACTTTGCTCGTCCTCGGCGCCTCGGGCGGCGTCGGTATTGCCGCGGTCGAACTGGGCAAAGCGTTCGGCGCGCGCGTCGTCGCCGGGGTCTCGAGCGAAGAAAAGGCCGAAATCGCGCGGCAGGCGGGCGCGGACGAGGTGGTGATCTATGGCCGCCAGCCGTTCGACAAGGATCAGTCCAAGGCACTCGCGAACACCTTTAAGGAAGCGGTCGGACCGGGCGGCGCGAATGTCATCTATGACGCCGTTGGCGGCGATTATGCCGAGCCCGCGCTGCGTTCGATCGCATGGGAAGGCCGCTACCTCGTCGTCGGCTTCCCCGCGGGCATCCCGCGCCTGCCGCTCAACCTGACCTTGCTCAAAAGCTGCGACGTCGCGGGCGTGTTCTGGGGCGCCTTTGTCGCTCGCGAGCCGGAGCGCAACCGTGCGCATGTCGCGCGCCTGTTTCAGCTGTGGGAACAGGGCAAGATCAAGCCGCGCGTCACCGGCACCTACGCCCTCGCCGATGGCGGCAAGGCGATCGCCAAGCTTGGCGATCGCAGCGCGGTCGGCAAGCTGGTCGTCACGATCTGAAATATCGGCCCGATCCCGTCCTGACGGCGGCGCTGAGCGATCTCGCGGCGCCGACCGGCAGGCTGGAGGTGCGGGTCACGCCCGGCGCGGCGCGCGACGATGTGCAGATCGACGGTCAAAGCGTCCGTCTGCGCGTCACCGCCCCGCCCGCCGACAGCGCGGCGAACGGTGCCGTGCTCGCTTTGCTCGCCGCCGCTTTGGGCCGCCCGCGCCGCGACCTCACCCTTCTGCGGGGCGCGACGGGTCGGATCAAACTCATCGCGATCGCGCCCGATTGATTTGCCTCAAGTTAACGCTTTCGCAGGGGCTGTGCCTTATGTCCGGCGGCAGGACTATCTGGGTCAGGGTGCAACAATGGCGACTCGTCGCGCAAAGGCTGATGAAAGTAACGCGAGTCTCGCGAATATTTCGCGCACCCGCCGCGCGCAGCTGGTTGCCGAGTTCGAGGGCGAGCTTGGTATCGACTATAAAGCCCGCGCTGCGGCCGCCGAGGCCGAGCGCCGCTGGATCGCGCGCAAGACCTTCATCGTCTGGACCGTCGCATTGATCTTTTTCGCCATCGCGTGCCAGAAACTGTGGATCATGGGGCAAGATGTCGATCAGCCCTTCTCGGACATCAACCCGATCGAAAGCTGGTTCTAGACCGTTTCGTCCACCAGCGGACGAAGTTCGATCCGCACGCCGAACTAACCGAAACGACGCCCGTACAATTGCACGGTCATCACCGCTAGCATGGGATTTCTTGAGCGGCAGAAGCGTTACGCTCCTGCCAATCAATAAACCCGCGCTTTCGGCTTGATATATTCGACATCGTCGGACAGCGTATATTCGTGAACCGGCCGGTAATCGAGGCGGACGCCGCCACCCTTTCCGCCCCAGCCGTCGAACCATGCGACAGTGTGCTTCATCCAGTTCGCATCGTCGCGGTTCGGGAAATCCTCGTGCGCGTGGGCGCCGCGGCTTTCCTTGCGGTTATACGCCGAATGCATCGTCACGGTCGCCTGGCTGATCAGATTGTCGAGCTCGAGCGTTTCGACGAGGTCGGTGTTCCAGATCAGGCTGCGATCCGTAACCCCGACGTCGTTCATCCGCTGATAGGTCTTGGTCAGCTTTTCCTTGCCCTCGGCCATCAGTTCGTCGGTGCGGAACACCGCGGCGTGCGCCGACATGGCGCGCTGCATTTCGGTGCGGATATCCGCGGTCGGCGACCCGCCCTTGGCGTGGCGGAAATGGTCGAGACGGCCGAGTGCCAGATCGGCGCTGTCGGTCGGCAGCGGCTGCTGCGCCGCACCCGGCTTGATGATGTCGCGCAGGCGGTGGCCGGTCGCGCGGCCGAACACCACGAGATCGATCAGGCTGTTCGAGCCGAGACGGTTCGCGCCATGCACCGACACACACGCGGCTTCGCCGACCGCGAACAGGCCGGGGACGACGGTGTCGGGGCCATCCTTGCCGAGCGTCACGACTTCGCCATGATAGTTACACGGAATGCCGCCCATATTATAATGGACCGTCGGCACGACCGGCAGCGGCTGGCGGGTCAGGTCGACGCCTGCGAACACCTTGCCGCTTTCGGTAATGCCGGGCAGGCGCTCGGCGAGCACCGCCGGATCGATATGGTCGAGATGCAGGAAAATATGGTCCTTGTGCGGGCCGACACCGCGGCCTTCGCGAATTTCGAGCGCCATCGAGCGCGACACGACGTCGCGCGACGCCAGATCCTTGGCCGACGGGGCATAGCGTTCCATGAACCGCTCGCCCTCGGAATTGGTCAGATACCCGCCCTCGCCGCGCGCACCTTCGGTGATCAGCACGCCGGCGCCGTAAATGCCGGTCGGGTGGAACTGAACAAACTCCATGTCCTGCAATGGCAGCCCGGCGCGCAGCACCATGCCGCCGCCGTCGCCGGTGCAGGTGTGCGCCGAGGTCGCGGTGAAATAGCTGCGGCCATAGCCGCCGGTCGCGAGCACGACGGCTTGCGAGCGGAAACGGTGGATGCTGCCGTCGTCCATGCACAGCGCGATCACGCCGCGGCACTCGCCATTTTCCATGATCAGGTCGAGCGCAAAATATTCGACGAAGAAGTCGGCGTCATATTTCAGCGACTGCTGATAGAGCGCATGGAGCATCGCGTGGCCGGTACGGTCGGCGGCGGCCGCGGTGCGCTGGACCGGCGGGCCTTCGCCCATATTCTGCATATGGCCACCGAACGGACGCTGATAGATCGTGCCGTCGGCATTGCGCGAGAAGGGCACCCCGGCGTGTTCAAGCTCGTACACCGCCTGCGGTGCTTCGCGGACCATATATTCGATCGCGTCCTGGTCTCCGAGCCAGTCGGAACCCTTGACGGTGTCGTACATATGCCATTGCCAATGGTCGGGCGAATTGTTGCCAAGCGACGCGGCGATGCCGCCCTGCGCCGCGACGGTGTGGCTGCGGGTCGGGAACACTTTGGTGATGCACGCGGTCTTCAGCCCCGCTTCGGCAGAGCCCATCGTGGCGCGCAGGCCCGAACCACCGGCGCCGACGACGACGGTGTCATAGATATGGTCGATGATCTTGTAAGCTTCGGTCATGTCACATGCCCCCCGGGCCGGCCACGACGGGTGCCAGCGCGATGCGGGCAATCGTGAAGATCCCGTAGGCGGCGCCGCCGATGGCGTAGAAATTGAGCAGCACGAGCGCGAGAAGGCGCATCGGCCCATGCACATAATCTTCGATCAGCACCTGCAAACCCAGCCGCAGATGCCAGAAGACGCTGACCACCATCAGGATCAGCGCCAGCGCGACCATCGGGTTCGTCGCCCAGCGCAGCACCGCGCCATGATCGCCAAGCGGCAGCCGGATCAGCGAGACGAAGAGGAAACCGACAAGCAGGATATTGCCGAGCGCGGTCAGCCGCTGCTGGAGCCAGTGGTGCGAACCATGCCCCGACGAGCCGAGGCCGCGGACCTTGCCGAGATGCGAGCCGTCGCCCATCAGAGTGCCCCCGCCAAGATATAAAGCCAGGTCGCGGCGGTCGCGAACACACCCGCCGCGATCACGACGGTCGACCACAGCTTGTTGGTCTTGAGTTCATAACCCGCGCCCGTGTCGAGCACGAGGTGACGCAGTCCCGAAAACAGATGCTGGAAAAACGCCCAAGTCAGCCCTATCAGCACGACCTTGCCGAGGATATTGGTGATCTGGTGAAACAGGCTGATTTCGGGGTTGGGATCATGCCAGATGCACGCGACAAACGCCGCATAAGCCTCGGGTCCTGCCGCAATCGCCCCGAGCCACCACAGGAACAGGCCCGCGCCGACAATCGCCAGCCCGTCGCCGCTGGCGCGGTGAAGGATCGAGACCGCCATCGCGGGCCCCCATTTATACACTTGCAAGTGCGGCGCGCGCGGGCGCGCATTCGGTTCGTTGCCAGCCATATCAGCCCCGTTTCTGACTCTATTCGGTCGATGGGCGCCGGTTTAGCGCCATGGCCGCGATATGCAATTGCTTAGCGGGCGTGAGCGGGAAGAAATCGGGGGGGCAGCGCCGCTTTATGTTGGCGTGCTGACCGCTATCGACATTGGGATGCAATTCGGCTTGCTTCGTTATCGATGGGTTCTCGACTTCGCTCGGCAAGGACGAAGGTCGGGCATTGCTTATCCCGTCACCCTGAACTTGTTTCAGGGCCCATGGCCTGCCATTTCCGTCGGCGCGGCGTGGAACGAGGGGTCGGGCCATGGATGCTGAAACAAGTTCAGCATGACGAAGTTGGAAATGGGCGCTTCCCAACCCAAGGCAGCCATTCTGTCGCAAAATAAGGGCGACTCTCGACCGTTCTTCTTTACCTTTATCCCGGCTTTCGCCGGGATCACGCATTGCCATTCCGTTCAGGGCAGCCGAACGGGTTGATCCATCACTTAATCTTGTCGCGGTTCGCGTAAAGCAGCGCCGCAATCACCGCCGCCGAACCGATACCCAGCCCCGCCGCGGCCGCAGTTTTCCAGCCGCGCTTGCCACCCTTAGCCGCTTCGCGATCCGCAGCCTCGGCCGCGTCGGCGGCTTCTTTCTGCTGACGCTGCTCGCGCGCCGCGCGCAGCACTTCATTTTCTTCGGGTTCGTCGTCCTGTGGCGGCGGTGGGGGATATTGGTCGGTCATTATCGCTTATGTCCTTGTATTCAGGCGAGTGCCTGCTCAACAGACACATAATCGGTTCCGATCGCTTCCGCTACGGCTTCGAACGTCACCTTGCCATTCCATACGTTCAAACCCTGCGCAAGATGCACGTCCCGTCGCAAAGCTTCCTTCCAGCCCAGATCGGCAATGCGCAGCGCGTGCGGCAAAGTGACATTGTTGAGTGCATAGGTGCTGGTGCGCGCGACCGCGCCGGGCATGTTGGCGACCGCATAGTGAACGATACCGTCGACGACATAGGTCGGGTCGGCGTGGGTCGTCGCATGGCTGGTTTCGAAACAGCCGCCCTGATCGATCGCGACGTCGACGAGCACCGAGCCCGCCTGCATCGTGCCGAGCATCTCGCGCGTGACGAGCTTGGGCGCTTCGGCGCCGGGGATCAGCACCGCGCCAATGACCAGATCGGCCTCCGCGACGCACTCGGCCAGATTGGCACGGTTCGAAAAGCGCGTCTTGGCACGCGATTCAAAGAAGGTCCCGACGCGTTCGAGCACTTCGGGGTCGCGGTCGAGGATGGTGACGTCGGCGCCGAGGCCCGCCGCCATCTGCGCCGCGTTGAAGCCGACGACGCCGCCGCCGATCACGCACACCTTGCCCGGCGCGACGCCGGGAACGCCGCCGAGCAGCACGCCGCGACCGCCATGCGCCTTTTCGAGCGCGGTCGCGCCGGCCTGGATCGACATGCGCCCCGCAACCTGGCTCATCGGCTTCAACAGCGGCAGGCCGCCGTGCGGACTGGTGACGGTTTCATAGGCGATGCACACCGCGCCCGATTTCATCAGGTCGCGCGTCTGGTCGGGATCGGGCGCAAGGTGGAGATAGGTATAGAGGATCTGCCCCTCGCGGAGCATTGCGCGCTCGCCGGACTGCGGTTCCTTGACCTTTACCACCATGTCGCAGGTCGCGAAAATCTCTTCGGCCGTCTTAACGATCTCGGCGCCCGCCTCGACATAATAGCGGTCGTGTGCGCCGATGCCCTCGCCGGCGCCGGACTGCACGAGCACGCGGTGGCCATGTGCGCTGAGTTCCCGCGCGCTTTCGGGGGTCAACCCGACACGATATTCGTGATTCTTGATTTCCTTGGGGGTGCCGATGATCATGGTCGCTCTCCATTGGTTCGCCGCCGGTCGCGCTGTCCCGGCGGCGCGTCGTTCATGCTGCGCCTGATAGCAGAAACAGTGCGCGAGGTGCTTGCATATCGTCGCTGGTTTCGCGACAAACGCGCACAAATTTTGCGCTAAACTTGCCAAGGACGCACAATGATTGATCGAATCGACCGCAAGCTCCTCGACTTGCTGCAACGCGGTGGTCCGCGCCCCGCCGCCGAACTGGGCGAAGCGGTCGGATTGTCGGCGTCGGCGTGCCATCGCCGCATCCGCGCATTGGAGGCGGCGGGGATCATCACCGGCTATACCGCGCGCCTTGCGCCCGAGCGCATCGGGCTCGGGCTTGATGTGTTCGTCGACATCAGCCTGACGTCGCAGAGCGAAGAGGCGCTGACCGCGTTCGAAAGCGCGGTCAAAAGCTTCGACGAGATCCTCGAATGCCAGCTTTTGTCGGGCGCGTCCGATTACCGCCTGCGCGTCGCGGCGCGAAACGTCGCCGATTTCGACCGGCTGCACCGCCACTGCCTTTCGCGCCTGCCCGGGGTCGCGGCAATGCACAGCGCCTTTGCATTGCGCACGATCAAGGCGTTCGAGGGCTATCCGGTTCCTGCGGGCGAGGCGTAATAGCCGCGAAAAACGCGGCGCTGGTTAACGCGCAATTTACCAAAAGCATCGCATAGCCGGGTCATATGTTTTGCGGACGACAGGCGGGCGCCAGACTCGTGCGTCGGGATTGATCAGGGAAGCAGGATCATGGTGAAGGAAAATCCGATTCATAAGCAGCAAATCGATCCGATTTCGATGGCCGACCGCTTTCCCTATTACGACCTCGACGGCCAGCTTGCCGCCAATGCCGCCGAGATCTACACGATCATCGCCGGACGCGAAGAAGCCGTCGCCCGTGCCTATTGGGACGCGTTCAATGCGCTGCCCAGTGTCGAACGCGCAGTCGAAGGCGAACTGCTCGAATCCTATGTGCGCGGCAGCGCGCGCCACTCCGAAGTCAAATATGCCGACGCCGCCGGACAGGAAGTCGCAACGATCGCGTGCCAGAACGCGCATATGGCGCGGCGGGTCAAATTGCCGCTTGCCTCGGTCATGTCGTGCATTGCCGAAAGCCAGCGCCTGACCATCGAATATGTTGTTGCCGCCTGCATCGACGATGCGGCGCGCCTGACGCGGCTGACCAGCGCGGTCAACCGGCTGGCCTTGCTCGAATTCGACATCATGCAGCGTTATGCTGAAAAGCTCGACCGCGCAGTGATCTCCAGCGAACGCCAGTCGCTTGCGGGCGATTTCGACCGCTCGATCGCCTCGCTGGTGCAGGACACCGACGGGGTGCGCGAACAGCTCGCCAAACAGGCCGCCTCCGCCGACCAGGCGGCGAAAGGCATGATCGCCAAGACGAGCGAAGTCGCCGCCGCATCCGAACAATCGGCGATGGCGATGCGCGAAGCCGCCTCGACCGCCGCCGGACTGATCCGCGCGATCGAGGATGCACGCAGCGAGGTCGAGGCATCGGCGAGCGTCGCCACCCGCGCCTCCGAACAAGCAGGCGAAGCGGTCGCGATGTCGGAGACGCTGTCGCACCACGCCGAATCGATCGAATCGATCCTGGGCCTGATCCGCGAGATCGCGGGCCAGACCAACCTGCTCGCGCTGAACGCCACGATCGAGGCCGCCCGCGCGGGCGAGTCGGGCCGCGGCTTTGCTGTCGTCGCGCAGGAAGTCAAAAGCCTCGCCAACGAAACCGCCCGCGCGACCGACGACATTGCGGGCAAGATCACCGCGATCCAGCAAGCGACGCGCGGGTCGGTTTCGGCCAACCAGTCGATCCAGGCGACGATCGTCGAGGTCCAGCAATCGGCGCAGCGCATTCGCGACGCGATGGATGCGCAGGCACAGACGGTAACCTCGATCACCGCCGCCGTAGACGAAACCGCGCTCGCCGCCGATTCGATGTCGTCGACAATCGCCAGCATCCGCAACGATTCGGGCATGGTCGCGAGCGAAATCAGCGTACTCAGCCAGGAATTCGGCAAGATGGGCGGGCGTTTGCAGCAGCTGGAACAGGCCGCGAGCGAGTTTAGCCGCCGGGTGGCGTAAACATGCCCCTGACCCGTTCGTGTCGCGCGAAGTCGAGACACCTGTAAGGACTGCGTTACCGAGATGGATGTCTCGACTTTGCTCAACACGAACGGAATGAGGAATCTTCTCCCGCTATTTGGGAAGGTTTGGCGGTTGGACTGACGCCTCAGTCTCGCTAGAGCCGTCGTATGTCAAAGAACATCCTGATCACCGGCGCCAGCCGCGGCATCGGCGCCGCGATCGCCGCCGCGCTGACCTCGGACGCCACAAGAATTGTCGCCTTGTCCAGCGCCGACGGCGACCTCGCTGACCCGACGACCCCGGTCCGCCTGTGGCAGCACAGCCTCGACCAACTCGACGGTTGCATCGACGTGCTGATCAACAACGCCGGGGTATTCGAGGCCAACCCGCTCGATGGCGCGGACGCCGATTGGCTCACGAACTGGAACCGCACGCAGCAGATCAATCTGACCGCCAGCGCCGACCTCTGCCGCCGCGCCGTCCTGCACTGGCAGGATCGCATAGCCCCAGGCCGCATCGTCAACATCGCCAGCCGCGCCGCGCACCGCGGCGACAGCCCCGCGCACTGGCATTATGCTGCTTCCAAAGCGGGCATGGTCGCGATGACCAAAACGATCGCGCGCGCCTATGCCGCAGATAACATCCTCGCCTTTGCTATCTGCCCCGGCTTCACAATGACCGGCATGGCCGACGACTATCTCGCCAGCCGCGGCGGCGACAAGCTGCTCGCCGACATTCCGCTCGGCCGCGTCGCGATGCCCACCGAGGTCGCCGAGATGGCGCGCTGGTGCGCGCTCGATGCGCCGCCGTCGATGACCGGCGCGGTTCTCGACGTCAATGGCGCCAGCTATGTGCGCTGATCGATGAGCTGGATCGTCTCGCTCCCCTGCACCCGCGCCGAGGCAGAAGCCGTGTCGAACGGATCGGCGCTCGACGCGCTCGCTGAACCACCGGTGGTGGTGACGCGCGAAATCGACCAGGATGCCGGGCTGTGGCAGCTCGACGCCTATGTCGACGACAAGCCCGCACCCGCGCTGCTGACCATGATCCACGCGCTGGTGCCAAGCGCCAAGGGCAAGCAGCCAACCGTCGACGAGCTGGTCGAGCAGGATTGGGTCACGTTGAGCCAGCAAGGGCTCGAACCGGTGCAGGCGGGCCGCTTTTTCGTCCACACCAGCAGCTATGCCGACCGCATCCCTCCGGGTACGACCCCGTTCCTGATCGACGCGAGTCAGGCGTTTGGCACCGGCGGCCACGACACCACCGCCGGCTGCCTCGAGATGCTCGACCGAGTGAAGCGCAAAGGCACGACCCCGCGCAATATCGCCGACATCGGCACCGGCACCGGGCTACTCGCCTTTGCGGCAATGGCCTTATGGCCCAGCGCGCGAACGATCGCATCGGACATCGATCCCGCCAGCATCTTCGTCACCCGCGATAACGCCGCGATCAACCGTATGCCGCTCGGCCGCGGCAGCGGCGCGCTGACGCTCGCGGTTGCGCCGGGGACCGACCATCCAGCGATCCGCCATCGCGCGCCCTATGATCTCGTCATCGCCAATATCCTCGCCGGACCGCTGATCACCCTCGCCCCTGACATTGCGGTCGCCACCGCGCCCGGCGGCCATGCGATTCTCGCCGGACTGATAGCGCGCCAGATGGAACCGGTACTCGCGGCCTACCGGACGCAAGGTTTCCGCCTCGCCGCGCGCGGCGGCAGCTCCGAATGGCCATGCCTGCTGCTGGTCAAACGCCGCCGCTATGGCTGGCGCCGCAAGGAACGCGCTTTCCACCGCGCCGACCCGGCGGATGCGAGTTTCGGGAGCTGGTAGCATTCCGCTCCCCCTTGCGGGAGGAGATGGTTCGTCAGGCTTTCGCCGTCGCGTAATCCTGCGTGCCACGCGTGACGACTTCGTCATCCGGCAAGATATCCGCAATCGCAATCGGCGGCAGCGCGTCATTGGCGGCGTAAAGCGGCGCAAAATCGGTGTTCACCGTCGTGTCGAGCAGCTGGTCCAGACTGTCGATGACGAAGTAATTTTGCTGAAAATCGTCGATCCGGTAATCGGTCCGCATCACCCGCGCGAGGTCGAACCCGATCCGGTTCGGGCTGTCGCTGTCCAGCGCGAACACACTTTCTGCATAGGAGGATACGATCCCAGCGCCATAGATGCGCAGGCCGCCCGCCTCGCGAATCAGCCCGAATTCGACTGTGTACCAGTAAAGCCGCGCCAGCTGTTTCAGCGCGTCGAACTTCAGGCTGCGCAGTCCGCCTTCGCCATAAGCGACCATATAATCGGCGAAGACCGGATCGGCGAGCATCGGGACATGGCCGAACACGTCGTGGAACACGTCGGGTTCCTGTAAATAGTCGAGCTGCTCGGGCGTGCGGATGAAATTTCCCGCGGGAAAGCGCCGGTTCGCCAGATGGTCAAAAAACACATCGTCGGGAACCAGTCCCGGCACTGCCACCACCTGCCACCCCGTCGCCGCCATCAGCCGCGCGTTGAGCTCGCGATAGTCCGGAATCCCCGGCTTTTCGAGCTTCAGCACGTCGATCCCGCGCAGGAACGCGTCCGACGCGCGTCCGGGCAGCATCGCCGACTGGCGCGCGAACAGCTTGTCCCACATCGCATGTTCGGCGGCGGTAAACGCGTCCCAATTTTGCGAAATCGTCCAGTCGGCCGCGGCACCCGGCGGCGGCGTTGCGTGGACATGGGTAAAGCCGTCTTTCATAAGCTGCGACCTAACATGAACTGGTTTCAAAAGAAACCACTTACGCGCGCGCCATTCCCAACCAACGCGCGGCGCGCGGCAGGCGCGGGATGATGAGCCGATCGACGATCCATAGCAAGATCAGCGAGGCCGCGAGCAACGGCAGCAGCGCAGCCAGCGCCAAGATGATCGCCGCAACCCCTTTAAGCTTCGCCGGATCGCGCGGCAGCGGCGGGGCGCCCAGCGCATCGTCGGGCTTGCGGCGGCGCCACATCAGAAATCCGGAGACGGCGAGAATCATCAGCATCAACGCGGTGAGCACCCCGATCAGCTGGCTGACGATCCCGAACAAGGCCCCCTCATGCCAAGCGACGCCGATCCCGACGACGCGGTCGATCACATGTTTGTCGGCAAAGCCGCTGCGCGACACCTCGATCCCGGTGACGACGTCATAACTCACCTTGCGCACCAGCGGCCGGTTCTGCGTCTGGGTGGTCAGCGTCCAGGTGTCGCCACTGGGCGGCCCGAACATGTTCGGCGCCCCCGGCGGCTGGATGATTACCGGCGCGGGCAAATTCTCGTTCCGCGCGCGCAGCACGATGCGGTCGAGCAGGACGCGCGGCGCATCGCCGACCGCGACCGGCCCGGGCATCGCCTTGGCCATCGCACTATGATCATGCGCCGCATGATGATCCGCCGCACCGCTTTTCCAGTCCTGCGCGCCCTGTACCCACCCCATCTCGGCGCGCACGGCGCGAAAGCCCTGCGCCCAGACATCAGTCCACGGCAGCGCGGTGAGCAGCAGCACCAGCGCCAGCCCCGACACCCAGAATCCGGTCACCGCATGCAAATCGCGCAGCGCAATCCGTCCGCCCAGCCCCAGCCGCGGCCAAATCACCCCGGTGATCCCGCGCCCGCGCGGCCACCACAGATACAGCCCGGTCAGGATCATCACGATCGCCCAGCTCGCTGCTAGCTCAACGATAATCCCGCCCGCTTTGCCGATCAACAGGCTGCCGTGGATCTTCGCCAGCCACGCCGAAATGCGGTCGTCAGGATTGGCGCTGCCGATCACCTCACCCCGCGGCGACACCGCGACGTCGCGCATCCCGCCACTCGGCAGACCGACGTGAACGATCGCCGCATCGCCGGGCGCCTCCGGCACGCGGTAATAATGAAATCTCGCGCCGGGAAAGGCGGTCAGTGCTGCCTTCACCTGCGCGTCGGCATCGACCCGCTCGGCGGTCGGCAGGTCGCGCCACGCGCTTTCCTGCCACCGGTCGAGCTGCGGCTTGAACAGATACGCCCCCCCCGTCACCGACAGCATGAGGATGAAGGGGATGACGAACAGCCCGGCATAGAAATGCCAGCGCCAGATCGTGCGATAGAGCGGAATCCGGTTGATGTCGGTCATCCCCTGTCCTTTCGCTTAGAAGCGCGAGCGAATGCCCGCGGATACCGCGCGGCGCTCAACCGGATAAAAAATTGCCGATGACGGCATGGCGGCGATCACGGCGCTGATGTCGCCGATCGCCTTCTTGCCCGTGACGTTACGGACGTCGACAAAGGCGTCGATCCCTTCGGCAATCCGCGCCCCGCCGGTCACGCCCAGCAAAGCATAGCCCGGCGTTTGCACCAGATTGCGGTAATCGGCGTAGGGACCGTTGGGCACCCACTCGACATTCGGCGCGATATGCAGCGCGTCGCTCCCGATCCGCACCTCGACCCGATAGACATGCTTTGGCACCACCGGCAGGCGGTTGTCGCCGTAGCTAGCGTCGCCGCGAAAGCGGAAGTCGCTGTAAGTAAAGACCTGCCGTAGCCGCAGCCAGTCGGTCGGCGCGATTTCCAGCGCTGCCTCAATCCCCTGATGCAGCGTGCGGTCGGCGTTGAAGGTCGCTGCCGGAATGCTGACATTGGTGGTGAATTGCAGCAATTCGCCCTTCAGCGTCGAGCGGTAGAGCGCGAGATCCCAGCTGACGATCCCGGTCTTGCCGCGCGTTCCGACCTCGGCCGTCCACGCGCGCTGGGGGCGGATGGCCAAGACGACCTGGCTGATCGGCGGAGTGCCGATGGTCTGGAACACTTCACCAAAACCGGGAAACTCGGCCGAGCGGCTATAATTGGCGACGAATTGCACATTTTCGTTCGGCTCGAACAGCACGCCGGCCTTGGGTGAAAAGGAGTCGAATTCGATCCGGCCGTCGCGCGACGTCGAGACATTGACCCGCCGCTTGCGGAAGCCGTCGGCAGAGACGCCGCCCGCGATCAAGGTCAGCTGCTCGACCGGTCGCACGCGCACCTCGCCATAGATATTGGCGGTGCGCGCGGTCTGGTCGACATCGAACACGAGCGCGCCGCGCCGCCCCGCGACATTGACATATTGCCGCGCGTCGGTGCTGCCGCGACGCAGCTCGCCGCCGAGCGTGGCCTCGAGCGGCCCCGCGGCATAGTCGGCGCGGAAAAAGCCGCCAAGATCGAGCGAGTCCTGATCGATCACCTGAAAGATCGGGTGATAGAGCGACTTCGCATTGACGAAGCCGCCCACATCAAGCTTGAACGCGCCCCAGTCGAACGTGGTGCGGTTCTGGAGCCGCAGCGACACGATGTCGCGCGCCTGATCGCCCGCGACGGCTGCCGCGCTGGCGACGCGCGGCGTGGTCAGCGCTTGATCGAAGGTCAGCGCCCCGGGGATTTCTTGCCTGAGGTCATTATAGCTGGCATGGAATCGCGTCGAAACGACGTCGCTCAGCTTCAGCCCGACATTGCCGTGAAAGCGAAAGCTGCGCCGGTTCACATGATCGCGGTTGCCGCTCGACGTGTCGGCGCTGACCGCCGCCCACGCATCGACGCGCTCACTGGCAACGCCCGCCGACACCAGCCCGCGATAGCTGTCGAAACTGCCGACATCGCCGCGCAGGTAAAAGCCTTCGGCCGTCCGCCCGGTCGGCGTCACGCCATTGACCGCGCCACCCAAAGTCCCCGACCCGAAGCGCAGTGCATTCGCGCCACGATACACTTCGAGATGGTCGAAAAAGATCGGCTCGAGTTCCTGGAAATCGCCATTGTCGTCGGCCAGGTTGATCGGCACCCCGTCCTGGAGCAGCGTCAGCCCGCGCATGTGGAACCCGCGCGACAGCCCCGATCCGCGGATCGAGATGCGGACCTCCTGCCCATAGCGCGGCTGGAGATAGACGCCGGGCGAAAAGGCGAGCGTATCGCGCAAGCTGACGATCGACTTGTCGGCATAATCCTGATGGCTGACGACATCGGCACCGCCCGCGGTCTTGGCGACGCGCGCTTCGGCGTCGTTGGTCAGTTCGGGCGCGGTGACGATGATCGTCGGATCGGCTTCGGCCTCGGCGGCGTGCGCCGCGACAGGGACGAGCGAGAAGGCGAGCGCCAGCAAGGGCGCCGCCCGATAGGCGTGAGGTATCATGGTTCAATCTTTCGCGTGAAGTCAGCAAAGCGCCGCGCCGCGCATCTGCGCGGGCGGCCGTTTAATCTGGTTCAGGCGAAAGCGGGCGGTCCGGTACTGGGCGGCAGTGGTGACGCAATACCCGGCGCATAGCCCAGCGACAGCACCGCAACCGGGGTCGCCACCGCAACCATCGGTGCGGCAAGCAACACGGGTTCAGCGGGGACGATCGGCGCATTGGCGAGCGCGCCCCACGGGCAATGCTGCTGCGTCTCGCCCGCGTCGTGGATGCCCGCTTTTTCCAGCGGGACGGTTACCGTCTTGCCGGGATCGGTCGGGTCCGAACAGATGCGCACGGTGATCGACCCGCCCGCATCGCTCTCGATCATCCACCCCGGCGCGACCAGCACCCGCGCGCCGAGGGCGAGGAGCAGCGGCAACAGCAGCATAATGCCGGGACGGCGAAAGGCGGCGAGCAGGCTCACGCCGCGGGCTTTATGGCGCACTACGCCAACTGACAAGCTGACATCGTTCCACCCACTCGTCATTGCGAGCGAAGTGACGCAATCGGGAGCGTTTTACGCACACTCTGGATTGCCGCGTCGCCTTCGGCTCCTCGCAATGACGGTGTTTACTCTGTCGGCGTCTCGTCGATCTTCTTGCCGGTGCGTTTCCACGGATACAGGAACTGCCCCCAGTAGTGTTTCGGCACATCCTCGGGAATCCCGTAATTCTCGGGCCAGCGGTCCTTCGGCAGATGGAACGTCCCGAATATCTTGTCGAGCCATGGGAAATGGATCGCAAAATTGACATCAAACGCCTCGCGTTCCAGCCCATGGTGCCAATGGTGAAAACGCGGCGTCGCGATCCAGTGGCCCAGCTGGTTGAAATTTCCCCCGACATTCGCGTGGAGCAATGATGACCACACGTACACAAAGCCGATATAGGCCTGCATCACCGACGGGCTGAAACCCAGAGTGAACAGCGGCAGTGAGGTGATCGAGCGCAGCAGGATGATCTCGACAAAATGCATCCGCGATCCCGCCAGCCAGTCCATCGACTTCGCGCTGTGGTGGATCGCGTGGAACCCCCACAGGAACGGCACTTTGTGGAACAACCGGTGATACCAATATTGGGCGAGATCCGACGCGACGAGCACGATCGCGAACTGGACGAGCCAGGGCAGCGACGCGATCCCGGCGCGAAATGCCTGCCAGTTCGACGTATTCTCATTGATGATCGTCGACGGCGCGAGCGCCAGGAAGCCCAGCACCTGCACAAACATCGTGCTGACGAGGTAATAGAATAGATCCTCGCGCCATTCGGTGCGGAACAGGCGCTGCGCGCGGCGATGCGGGAACAGCCGTTCGAGCGGCGCGAACATGAAACCGGTGATCAGCAGATTGACGACAAAAAAGTCGAGCCCGAAGAAAATCCCCCAGCTGCGCGTCTCAGCGGGCTGGACATTGGCGCCGCCGATCAGCGTCGCGGCCAGTGCGATGATAAGCGCAGTCGCGCCCAGCACCTTGCGGGGGCGGAGCAACAGGCTGAGCAGCGCAAGCCCGTAACTCGCGAGCAGCACCAGATGCACCACCCCGCGAAACCCGCCCCAATCCTTGATGATTGCGAGTTCGGGCGTCGCAAACCAGTCGGGAAAGCGCAACGCGATCACCATCCCGAACCCGACGATCGCGAACAGCAAGGCGAAAAAACCTGACAACCACCCGCTACCGAACCGCCGCACCTCGGTATGCGATTCCAGATCGCGCATCAGATGGTTCAGATAGTCGCGTTTCGCCATATGGTCCCCACCCCATTTGCCCCGCCCAAATCCTCCCCGCTTGCGGGGAGGGGCCCATGCGAAGCATGGTGGAGGGGGCTTTCGTCCTGAAAGCGAGGCTTGATGAAGCAAACCCCCACCGTCAAGCCTGCGGCTTGCCACCTCCCCACAAGTGGGGAGGATCATCCTACCCTGCCGCCACGACAATTGCCGCCCACGCGGCCTCGTCAATCACCCGTATTCCCAGCGCCGCCGCCTGCTTCAGCTTCGACCCCGCCCCCGGCCCCGCGACGACCAGGTCGGTCTTCGCGCTCACCGATCCCGCCGCCTTGGCGCCCAATGCCTCCGCCTGCGCCTTCGCCTCGTCGCGGCTCATAGTCTCCAGCTTGCCGGTGAACACCACCGTCATCCCCGACACTTCGCTCGCGCGCGTTTCGACGACAAAGGGCGGAGGCGACACCTCGGAGAATAAATCGTCCCACAGCGCGCGGTTGTGCGGTTCGTGGAAGAAATCGCCGAGCGCCTCGGCGACCGCAGGGCCGATACCGTCGGCGCGGACGTCGAGGATCGTCTTGACCGCCTCCATCTTGCGCGTCACATATTTGCCGTCGGATTCGCCCTCGCCGCGCGGGTTTGCCTCGACATAAGCGTTGATCTCGGTTGCCCTGGCGGGAAGCAGCGTGATGTCACCCACACCTTTCAACAGATCGCGCGCGGTCACCGCACCGATGTGACGGATGCCCAGCCCGAACAGCAGTCGCGCCGCGTCGGGCGCGCGTTTCGCCTCGATCGCGGCGAAAAGATTGTCGACCGACTTTTCCTTCCACCCCTCGCGCGCCAGCAGTTCGTCGCGGTGCCGATGCAGCCGGAAAATATCCGCCGGCCCCTTGTCGAGCCAGCCGAGCTCCAGAAATTCGGCGATGCTTTTCTCGCCCAGTCCCTCGATATCGAGCGCCCCGCGGCTGACGAAATGACGCAATCGCTCGAACTTTTGCGCCGCGCAGATCAGCCCGCCGGTGCAGCGCACATCGACCTCGCCCTCTTCGGCGACCGCTTCGCTGCCGCACACCGGGCAATGATCGGGAAAGACATAGGCGTCGCGTGCCTCATCGCGGGTCAGATTCGCAACCAACTGCGGGATCACATCGCCCGCGCGCTGCACGACCACCCGATCGCCCGGGCGCACGCCCAGCCGCCCAATCTCGTCGCGGTTGTGCAACGTGACGTTCGACACCACCACCCCGCCAACCGTCACCGGAGTCAACCGCCCGACTGGGGTTAGCTTGCCGGTGCGCCCGACCTGGATGTCGATCGCCTCCAACGTCGTCTGCGCGCGTTCGGCGGGAAACTTATGCGCGATGGCCCAGCGCGGCGCCTTCGCCACGAACCCCAGCCGCGTCTGCCAGTCGAGCCGATCGACCTTATAGACCACGCCGTCGATGTCGTAAGGCAGCTCGGCGCGCCGCGCCTCGATATCGCGATAATGCGCCAACACGTCGGCCACGCTGTCGAAACGACCGAGCAGCGACGACACCGGCACCCCCCAGCTTTCGATCAACCGCATCATGCCATGTTGCGTTGCCGCAGGCACCTCGCTGACCTCGCCCCAGCCATGCGCCAGAAAGCGCAGCGGTCGCGCCGCGGTGACGCTCGCATCCTTCTGCCGCAGCGATCCGGCGGCAGCGTTGCGCGGGTTGGCAAAGACCTTCGCCTCGGCTTTTTGCTGCGCAGCATTGAGTGCAGCAAAATCCGCTTTGGCCATATAGATTTCGCCGCGGATTTCGAACACGTCCGGCACGTTTCCGGCCAGCTTTTCCGGTACATCCGATATGGTGCGGACATTCGGCGTCACATCCTCGCCAACATTCCCGTCCCCGCGCGTCGCCGCCTGCACCAGCACGCCCTGCTCATAGCGCAGCGAGCAGGACAGCCCGTCAATCTTGTCCTCCGCGGTCAGCGCAACCGCGGCGTCTTCGGACAGGTTCAGGAACCGCCGCACCCGCGCGACAAATTCGGCGACATCCTCGTCGCCGAACGCATTGTCGAGGCTCATCATCCGCTGGGCGTGGGTGACCTTGGCGAGCGGCGACGCCTCGACTGCGGCGCCCACCAGCTTGTTCGGGCTGTCGGCGCGGATCAGGTGCGGGAAAGCGTCTTCCAGCGCATTGTTGCGGCGCACCAGCGCGTCATAATCCGCGTCCGAAATCTCTGGACTGTCATCGGCATGATACAGCCGGTTGTGATACGCGATGGCCTTCGCCAGCCGCATCAGTTCGTTGGCAGCATCGGCCTCGGTCAAGTCTGAAATGTCGGTCATTCGCTCTCGTCGAACAGGGGTTTAAACTCGGCGCGAGTGCCAAAGCCGGCGATGATCGGGCGCGCCTTGGTGATCGCCGCTCGTACCTGCGGCAAGGCAAGCGACGCCGCGTGCGCATCCTTGTCCGTCCAGAATTCGACGATCCACAAGGCGTCCGCATTCGCCATATCGTTGCCGACCAGATAACCCAGGTTTCCGGGCATGTCCGCCGTGCCTTCCTGCAAGATCGCGGCAAGCGCGGCACGCTGACCCGGCTTGGCGTTCATCTGCCCGATCACGCCATATTGGGGAACGATCTTGTCCGCCATAACATCCTCCATTGCTTGCGATTGCCGCGCAGGCAGCACCATCGCCGCCATCGCCAGCAACCCGGCCAGATGCGCACGCCGATCCATCATTCCGCAATGACCAGCACATGCACCGCACGCCGGATACGAAAGCCCAGCGATTCATACAGCGCGATCGCCCCGGCGTTGTCGGCATAGCTGTGTAAAAACGGCTGTTCGCCGCGCGCCACCATGTCGCGCATCACATGGCCGATCAGCGACCGGGCATAGCCGCGGCCGCGGCAATCGGCCCAGGTCGAGACCCCGCTCACTTCGGCCATGCCGGGCATCAGCATCCGCTGCCCTGCCATCGCGAGCAGGCGGCCATCATCGTCGCAAATCCCGAAGAACGGCCCATAGCGATGCGTTTTAGGCCCCCATGGCCCGGGCTTGGCGTGGTCGGCCAGCGCCGCCATCTCCGGCGCATCCGCCTCGCCCAGACCGATGATCGCGGGTTCGCCGTCGCGCGCCGTCGGCGGCGCCCCTTCGGCGACCATCTGCGTCAGCACCGCACGCTTCACCTCGCGCACCCCGGCGGGCACCGGCCAGCGCTCGCCCTCGACGATCCACAAGTCCTTACCTTGGGGAATCAGCGCCGCGAGCGCGGCCTGCGCCTCGGCGCCAGTATCGGCGGCGACCCCAAACACGCCATAACCGCGGTCGAGCCGCAGCGCGCGCGCATCCCCCTCCGCCAGATGCGCCTGCCGTCCGGTGAGCATGCTCCACACTGGCCGGTCGAGCGGGTGCGCGGTCATGGGCTCAGCGCCCTTCCATCGCCAGCGCCTCGGTCGCGGGGATCTGCATCCCCTCGAACGCCTGCGCCGCATAAGGTCCGGCGGGATCGACCCAGTGCAGGAACAGATGCGCCGACCAGCGGTTGGGATTGGGCATCATCCGCCCGTGCAGGCGGTGAACGCCCTGATACAGCACCGCATCGCCGGCCAGCATGGGCACCGACCCATAGGCTTCGTCGCCAAAATCGGCATCGGCACGTTCGCGCGGTGTTTCGATATGCTGCGACCCGACCTCGAGCGGCCAGGCCTTATCGTCGCTCGCCGCAAGCAGCAGCGACAAGCTATGTTCGCACGCGTGGCGATCCGAATGGACACGGCAGATATCGCCCGCGCGGTACATACGGAAATAGCAATAGGTCGGGCGCAGGTCATGGCCGACCAGCGTGCTGATCGCGGGAGTCATCCCCCACAGGAACGTCGCCATCGGCGGATATTGCTGGCCATACACCTCGACCGCCTCGGTCTTGAGCAACGCAGAGCCTCGTTTCAGCGCGTCGAACGACACCCCGCCGCGAATCAGGTCGGATTTCAGCGTCGCGAGGAAGGCGTGCGTCACATCGGCCGGGACAAACCCCGGCAACGCAAGATAACCCTGTTCGCGGTAATCCTGTCTCCGGTCGTCGGTCATATCGTCTCCAGCAGCCTTTCCGCCTGCGCCCGCGCTTCGGCGGTCACCTCGGCGCCCGACAGCATCCGCGCGATTTCCTCGCGGCGGCCCGCTTCGTCAAGCACGTGAACGCTCGTGCGCGTCACCACGCCCTCGCTCGACTTGGCGATGACGAAATGCCCTACGCCCTTAGCCGCGACCTGGGGGCTGTGCGTCACCGCCAGCAATTGCTTGCCCGCGCCCGCCAGCCTTGCCAGCCGCTCGCCGATCGCCGACGCGACCGCGCCGCCCACGCCGCGGTCGATTTCGTCAAAGATGATCGTGTCTGCTCCACCCTCTTCGGCGAGCGCGACCTTGAGCGCGAGGATGAAGCGCGACAATTCGCCCCCCGACGCGATCTTCGCCAGCGGCGCAAAGGGCGCGCCGGGGTTGGTCGAAATCAGATATTCGACGCGGTCGATGCCATCCGGCCCCCAGCGTTCGGCGGGCAAGCGCTCGACAAGCGTCTGGAACCGCGCCGCGTCGAGCTTCAGCGGCACCAGTTCGCCCGCCACCGCGGCATCGAGCCGCGCCGCGGCCTTGGTGCGCAGGTCCGACAGCGCGCTCGCAGTATGGGTGTAGGCGGCGGCGGTTTCCGCCACTGCGGCCTCCAGCTTCGCGAGCCCGGCGCTGCCGCCCTCGATCGCATCGAGCCGGGCCGCGAGCGTGCCGCTGAGCTTCGTGAGCTCGTCGGGCTGGACATTGTGCTTGCGCGCCATCGCCCGCAGTTCGAACAGGCGCGTCTCGGTCGCGTCAAGCCGTTCGGGGTCATATTCCATCGCCCGCGCGGCTTCGCGCAGCCGCGTCTCGGCCTCGTCGGCCTCGATAATCGCCCGATCGAGCCCGGCGAGCGCTTCGGCAAGCAGCGGGTGATCGCCCGCGACCCGGTCGAGCCGCCGCGCCGCGCCGCGCAACAGCGCCGGACCGCTGTCGCTGCCCTCGAACGCCTCCAGGATCGTGCCCAAATCGCCCGCGATCTTTTCGCCCTTCTGCATCGCCGCGCGCGCTTCGGACAGCTCGGTATCCTCGCCAGGCTGCGGGCTGAGCGCCTGCAGTTCGGCGACGCAATGTTCCAGCCATTCGCGGTCGCGCGTCGCCTCATCGAGCGCGCTGCGCGCCGCCGCCAGCTTTGTTTCGGCGCCGCGCCACGCCATATGCGCCGCTGCCACTGCGCCCGTGTCGGCGCGCGCAAAGGCGTCGAGCAAAGCGCGATGCCCCGCCGGCGCGAGCAACCCGCGATCGTCGTGCTGACCATGGATCTCGACCAGATGCCCACCAACCTCGCGCAGCAGCGCCGCCGAACAGGGCTGGTCATTCAGGAACGCGCGGCTGCCGCCGTCGGCCTTGAGCGTGCGGCGCACCAGCAGCGGCTCGCCCGGCTCCAGCGCGATCTCGTTGCCGGCGAGCAGCGCGGCGAGCGGTGTACCCGCCACCGGCGCGTCAAAACTCGCGGTCACCTGCGCCTGCCCGCTACCCTGCCGCACCAATGCGCTGTCGGCGCGCGCACCCAGCGCGAGCCCCAGCGCGTCGAGCAGGATCGACTTGCCCGCTCCTGTCTCGCCGGTGAGCACACCCAATCCGGCCGCGAAATCAAGGTCGAGCCGTTCGATCAGAACGATATTGGCGATGGATAAAGCGGTTAGCACGAGCCGTCCTTACCGCAGAACAAAGGCAGAATCTATTCCCGGCGCGATCAGACGCTCGGCGCGTGCTTCTGCATCAGCTTGTAGGCGCGGTCATACCATTCGTTACCCGGATAGTTGGCACCCAGCACCGCGGCCGACTTCTTCGCTTCGACGGGAATGCCCAGCGCGAGATAGGATTCCGTCAGGCGGTAAAGCGCTTCGGGCGCATGGCTCGTCGTTTGATATTTGTCGACCACCTCGCGGAAACGGATCGATGCCGCCAGCCAGTTCGAGCTGCGCTGATAGAAGCGGCCGATTTCCATTTCCTTGCCCGCCAGATGGTCCTGCACCAGATCGACCTTTAGCCGCGCGTCCGACGCATAGCGGCTGTCGGGATAGCGGCGGATCACTTCACCGAGCGCGTTGGACGCCTGCTGGGTGATTTTCTGGTCGCGAGTGACGTCGCTGATCTGCTCATAATAGCTGAGACCGATCAGATAATAAGCATAGGGCGCATCCTTGTTGCCCGGATGGATCGCCAGGAACCGCTGCGCGGCTTCGATCGCCGGGGTATATTCGCGGTCCATATAGTAACTGAACGAGCTCATCAGCTGCGCGCGGCGCGCCCAGGGCGAATAGGGATGCTGGCGCTCGACCTCGTCGAACAGCGCCGCCGCAATGCCATATTGCTGGCGATCGAGCCGGTCCTGCGCCGCGCGGTACAGTGTGTTGACGTCGCGCGCGACATAGCGCGTATCGGGCTTTGACCCGCCACCGCCGGCGCAAGCCGCGAGCGGCGTGATAATCAGGGCGGCGGCGAGCAGGCGCGTCATGGCGCGCGAGGGAAAACGCTGAGTCATGCGCGCGGTATAGCCACAGCGGGGATGAACGCAAAATAAATGATGGACGGCTCAGCGCAGATTTACGGCGCCTTCACCACACACCCCTTGGGCGCATCCGCGGGCGCGGGAACGCGGCGCGCGGTCTTGATCGTCACCTGCGGCTCGAGCATCTGGCCGACCATCACGCCCTGCCCCGCGGTCGGCGAGACGGGCGCATTGAAGATCGCCTCAGCTACCGCGGTGCCCGCAACCAATTCGCCAAACACCGCAAAGCCTGCACCGTCACCGCCCGGCGAATCGCTGTCGAACCCCTTGATATCGGAGAGCAGCAGGAAAAAATCGGTCGTCGCATCGCCGGGGTTCAGCCGCGCCATCGACAATGCGCCCTTGCAATTGGTCAGCCCGCTCGCCTTCGTCGGCTCGTGCGCGATCGGCGGAAAATTCCTGCGCGCATCGCCGCGATTGCCCGCCTGGATCAGCTGATTGCCGGGCCCCCAGCTTTTGGTCGAGCGATAAAATTTGAACCCGTCCATCTGCTTGGCATCGACATAACGCAGGAAATTGGCCGCCGTCACCGGCGCCCGCTCGTTTTCCAGCCGCACCACGATCGTGCCCAGGTCAGTAACCAGCGCGACATGCGGGCGCGGGTCGGTCGTCGCGGCATCGGGTGGCACCGGCAGCGGCGGGGGTGGTGGTGGTGGCGCAAAGGTCGGTCGCGGCCGCGGTGGCGAGGGGGTAGTGGGCGGCGAGGCCGGAGCGGCCTGGGCTGCCAGGGCGAGCGAGAGGATCAGGGTCAGCATGGCTCTGCTTATGACCCGCTCCTTACGCCCAAGAAAGCCGGAATTTTCGGCACGCCATTGCCAGGTGCCACCAAAGCGAACCAGTTCCACACGTTCGATGCCAACCTTGCGGGTCGTTGCAACGCGACGCCCGAGAAAATAATTCAACCATAAGGTTGACAATATTCGCCGATGGATCATATTAAACCACATGGTTGAACATGATTCGCACGCACTCGACACTATCTTCCACGCCCTTGGCGACGCCACGCGGCGCACCATGCTCGGCGACCTTGCCGCCGGAGAACGCACGGTGGGCGAGCTCGCCCAGCCCTTCGCGATGTCGCTGGCGGCGGCCTCGAAACATATCAAGGTGCTTGAAGCTGCGGGACTGATCCGTCGCGACATCCGCGGTCGCACGCATGTCTGTAGCCTCGACCCCGCTCCGCTGATGTCCGCCGACGAGTGGCTCGGCGTCTATCGCCGCTTCTGGACCGACCGCCTCGATACCCTCGAACAGCTGCTGCGCGCCGACGACGCCGCACCGCCGCCCCCCAAGCCAACCCTCCCCAGAAAAGAAGGAGAATGACGATGAATTTCATGACGACGGCCGACAAATATGGCGTGGTCAGCGAGGACGCGACCCTAACGCTCGAACGCCTGCTGCCCGGGCCGATCGACCGCATCTGGTCGTATCTTGTCAACAGCGATCTGCGCCGCCAGTGGCTCGCTGCGGGCGCGATGGAGCAACGGGTCGGCGCCCCGGTCGACCTGGTCTGGCGCAACGACGAACTGACCGACCCGCCCGGCACTCGCCCCGACGGCATGGACGAAGAGCATCGCATGACGTGCGAAGTCCTCGAATTCGACGCCCCGCACCGGCTGGCGATCAGCTGGGGCAGCACCGGCGGCGTGACCTTCACGCTGCGCGAGCAGGGTGCCCATGTGTTGCTGACCATCACCCACCGCCGCGTCGCCGATGCCACGGTGCTGCTGAACGTCAGCGCCGGCTGGCATTCGCATGTCGATGTGCTGGAGGCAACGCTGCGCGGTACCTCACCCACGCCGCACTGGGACAATTTTGTGCGCCTGCGCGGTGAATATGCGGCTCGGCTAAAGGGCTGATCGAGCCATTGCGAAAGGACGGTGGGGGCGGCGCGAGTGGCCCCTTACCGACTTCTGGCGGCGACCGGTTCTAGCCGTTTATCCTCCCTTTGGCGAAGCCATGGGGAGGTGGCAGCGGCCTAGCCGCTGACGGAGGGGCCATGGCGCAACGTCGCCGCCCCTCCACCATCGCCTGCGGCGACGGTCCCGCTCTCCATCGTTTCGCCACAAGGAGGATCGGCTTCGGCAGCTTCCTACCGCAACGCCCCATCCACCCATCAACTTGCGATCCCCCCCGCACCCGATTACCCCTTCCGCATGCCCGCGGACAAAATCTTCATCAGCGCCAACGACCTTCTTGCCGATTCGCTGCGGCTGGGCATGCAGGTGATCGACAGCGGTTTCAAACCGACCCACCTCGTCGGCATCTGGCGCGGTGGGGCGCCGGTCGGTATCGCGGTGCAGGAATTGCTCGATTATCATGGCCAGCATTGCGATCACATCGCGATCCGCACTTCGTCCTATCACGGCATTGACCGACAGGATCCCGAGGTAAAGGTGTTTGCGCTCGGTTATCTGATCGACACGCTCGATCCCGACGATCGGCTGCTGATCATCGATGATGTGTTCGACAGCGGCCGCAGCATCCGCGCCTTCATCGCCGAATTGAAGGCGCGCTGCCGCCACAATATGCCGCGCGACATCCGCATCGCGACTGTCTGGTTCAAGCCCGGGCGCAACGTCACCGACCTGCGCCCCGATTTCTTCGTCCATGAAACCGACCAGTGGCTAATTTTCCCGCACGAAATCGACGGGCTGACGATCGACGAGATCCGCGAGCACAAGCCCGAGGCGGTGATCATCCTGCGCGAAGAAGGCACCGGCGATGCATGATGGTTTCGCCTCGGCCGACGACCGCGCTACCTTCATCGCCGCGCTACCCAAGGCCGAGCTGCACCTGCATATCGAAGGCTCGCTCGAACCCGAACTGATGTTCGAGCTGGCGCAGCGCAACAATGTCGCAATCCCATTCGCCAATGTCGAAGAGGTCCGCGCCGCCTACGCCTTCTCGAACCTCCAGGATTTCCTCGACATTTATTATCAGGGGATGGGCGTCCTCCACACCGAGCAGGATTTCTTCGACCTCACCACCGCCTATCTCGCCCGCGCGCACGCCGACGCGGTGCGCCACGTCGAAATCTTCTTCGATCCCCAAGGGCATACCGAACGCGGCATCGCGTTCGCGACCGTGGTCCTCGGCATCAGCCGCGCACTTGATGATGCGCTAGCGCGCTATGGCATCACCTCGAAACTCATCATGTGTTTCCTCCGCCACCTCAGCGAAGCCGAAGCCGACGCAACGCTCGACGAAGCCCTGCCGTATCTGGGCCGCATCGACGGCGTCGGCCTCGACAGCTCCGAAGTCGGCCACCCGCCGTCCAAGTTCGAGCGCGTCTTTGCCCGCGCCCGCAGCCTCGACCTGAAAATCGTCGCGCACGCCGGCGAGGAAGGCCCGCCGGCCTATGTCTATGAAGCGCTCGATCTGCTCAAAGTCGACCGCATCGACCATGGCAACCGCAGCCTCGAAGACCCTGCCCTCGTCGCGCGCCTCGCCGCTGCGGGCATGACGCTCACCGTCTGTCCGCTGTCGAACCTGAAGCTGTGCGTCGTCGACGACATGGCGGCGCATCCGCTGAAAATCATGCTGAGCGCAAGGCTTCACGCCACGGTGAACAGCGACGATCCCAGCTATTTCGGAGGGTATGTCAACGCCAACTACCAGGCTGTCGCCGACGCGCTCGACCTGTCGAAAGCCGAGCTGCTCACCCTTGCCCGGAACAGCTTCACCGGCTCTTTTTTGGACGATGCCGCTAAGGCAAAGCAGCTCGCGACGATCGACGCTTACACGCAGCGCTAACCGTCGCAGGGGCGACGATAGGGGGTGACCGCACCCACTATTACCGGTCACCCGCTCAACTGAAACTCACGCCGCGATCAGCACCCCATGATAGGTCCGGTCCTCAAACGCCAACCCGGCGCCCATCGCGACGCAAATCAGCGCATTTTCCGCCACCCGCACGGACAATCCCGTCGCCTCGGCGATCGCGACGTCCATGCGGCGCAGGAGCGCGCCGCCGCCGGTCAGCGTGATCCCCTCGTCAATAATGTCCGCAGACAATTCGGGCGGCGTCTGTTCCAGCGCGGCGCGTACCGACGCAACGATCTGTCCGACCGGCTCGGCCAGCGCCTCGGCGATCTCGGCCTCCGACACCTGGACCTCCGACGGGCGGCCGTTGACCAGGTCGCGCCCCTTGACGCCGATGATCATGCCGTCGCCCTCGGGCGCCACTGCGCAGCCAATCGCCAGCTTGACGCGTTCGGCGGTCATTTCGCCGATCATCAGATTATGTTTGCGGCGAATGTAGGACGAAATCATCTCGTCCATCTTGTCGCCGCCAACCCGCACCGAATTGCTGTAGGCGATGCCGCCGAGCGACAGGATCGCGACCTCGGTCGTGCCGCCGCCGATGTCGACCACCATGGCGCCCATCGGCGCGGTGACCTGTAACCCGGCGCCGATCGCGGCG
This sequence comes from Sphingopyxis bauzanensis, assembly GCF_002205675.1. GTDB lineage: Bacteria > Pseudomonadota > Alphaproteobacteria > Sphingomonadales > Sphingomonadaceae > Sphingopyxis > Sphingopyxis bauzanensis. Next base: position 189,487 of record NZ_NISK01000004.1, read on the forward strand.
GCGAGCGATTCCTCGATCAGTTGTACCGAAACTGCGCCAGCGTTCGACGCGGCGTCGCGGATCGCGCGGCGTTCGACCATCGTCGATCCCGACGGCACACAAATCACGACGTTGCTGCGCTGGCGCAGGCGGCTCGGCCCGCCGAGCGCCTTGTCGATAAAATGCTTGATCATCTGTTCGGCGACGTCGATGTCGGCGATCACCCCGTCGCGCAGCGGACGGATTGCCTGGATGTTGCTCGGCGTCTTGCCCATCATCAGCTTGGCCTCGTTGCCGACGACCTTAACGCGCCGTACCCCGTCGCGCGTTTCCAGCGCGACGACCGAGGGTTCGTTCAGGACGATGCCCTTATCGCGGACATAGACGACGGTGTTGACGGTACCCAGATCGATGGCCATGTCGTGCGCGGCCGAACCGAACCGATTAAAGAATTTCATATGCGCCGAACGCCCCTAGTCATGCTGATGGAGAATCGGGGACGCGCGTGATCGACGCCCGCAACACCCTTGGATTTCGGCTTGTGACGATGGTTAAATCGCGTCAACGGCGGTGGCGCAGACCGTTGGTTTATCAGGCCCGGTCGAGCCAGAGGCGTCATTTACCGCCGCTAACGAACGGTTCGCCGTCTGGAGCCGCCATTCATCGACAGCGCGCGCTTCGTTACTCGCGTTCCGGAACAACAAATTTCAGGCCCTGTAATTTGACGATCTTGTCATCTACGCACAGCGGCTCGGCAATCAGGCGCATCCAGCGCGGCGCCTCGCTGGGAGGTCGGATTTCGACATCGAGCGTAAATCCGCGGCGGTGTTTGATCGCATAGGCGCGCAACTTTTCCATCGCCGCGCGCGACCCATCTTCGTACAGCGCGACGGTTTCCTCACGCGTCACTGCGGCCCCGCGCGGCAAGCTGAAAATATCATAGACTTCGCTCGACCAGCTCAGCCGGTTGTTGTTTTCGAGGTCGCATTCCCACCAGCCCGCCTGCGCACGCACCGATCGGCCATGCGCGACTAGGTCGGTCATGTCGGCCACGGCATCGAGCGTGCCGGCCCCGTGCAGCTGCCCCAGCTCGAAATAGCGTTCGCGCTCGTACAGCGGCCAGCTGTGGTGGACGGGCAAGGGATGGGTCGGTTTCAACGCACCGGTCTTTCGTTATATTGCATGGAGATAGCTGCGCCACTCTCTGCAAGGACTAGTACAGACTTGCAACCCGACGAACAACCTCGTTGCCGTCAGCGGCGTGCCAGCGCAATTCCCGCCAGATTCTGGGTACGCTTGATATGCCGCACGCGCGGCGCTGGACTGGCGCCTACCAGCACCCGAAAGCTTTCCAAATGCGCGCTTGCACGACCGCGCGCCGCCATTTCACCATTGGCCTGCGCCACCACCGCCGCCGCGTCGCCGAGCAGGACAAAATCGGTGATCCCACGCGCCTGCGCCAGCCGCAGCGCCGCGATCAGCGCCAGCCATTCGGCATCCATGCTGCTGCCCGTCCCCGCCTCGTGGTCGATGGTCGCGACCCCACCGATCACCACGGCAATCTCCATCGCGCCGGGGTTGGGGCGGCATCCGCCATCGAAATAGATTTTGGTCCGGCGGGGCTTCATAGTGCCGCTATGCCCGATCCCGTTCCCCGGCGAAAGCCAGAGGCCAGGGCGTCACATGACCGACGCCGTGCCTTTGCGTCCTGGACTCCGGCTTTCGCCGTGGAGCAGAGTTGCGCAGATCAAAACGTTCCACGCACCGAAAGCGAGAAAATCGGCCCGATCATCCGATTGCGCGCTTCGACAAAGGCAATCGGACTTTCGCCGCGTAGTCCGGTGTAAACGACGCGGTCACGCTTCGATCGCGCATTGGCGATGTTGCGAATGGTGGCGCGGACCGTCAGGCCCTTCACATTCTTGTGCTCGGCATAGACATTGGCGAACACCGGCCCTTCCCAGAGCTTGTCGACCTGGCTGCGGCGATAACCGGGCTGGTAGTGGGCATAGTTGCCGCCAAGGCCCCACGCCCATTCGCTGCCTGCAATATCGTGGCGCACACTCGCCTCGATCACCGTGTCGGTGAAGCCGCTCCACTGCCGCTTCTCGCCGGTAAACGGATCGCGCAGCGACGATTTCTGGAGCAACGCGCGCGTTTCGACCTTCATCCCCTTGATCCCCGCGGGATCGAGGTTGATCGTCGCAGTCCAGTCGATCGCCCCCGCTTTCGCCTTTGCGATGTTGCCAACCGCTTCGCCATTGGCGCCGACCGGCACGACATCGACGCGGTCCTCGACGTCGCGATAGATCAGGATCAGCTTGGTCGACCCCCACGCACCGAACTTCCTGTTGATCTCGGCCTCATAGCTCCAGTCCTGCTGCGGGCGCAGGTCGTTGTTGCTCTCATTCTGGTTGCCGTCGTTCAGGAAAGCGCGCGCCAAAAAATCATAGAAGGACAGTTGCAGCACCCGGCGACGCAATTTGAAGGAAACATCGAAATTGGCCGACGGGGTCCAGGCCAGCGAGAGTGACCCCTTCGGCCGGAAAAAGCTCCGCGTCAGCCCGTTCATCCCGGTCTGGGTAATCGTCGAATGTTCGGCGCCGGCGATGATCTGGAAATTCAGCTTGTCGGTCAGCTTGCGGCCAAAGCTCAGCAGCCCTTCGTAGCGATCCTCGCTGACCCCGCCAGTGCCGCCCGCGAATGGCTGGTCGACGAACACGCCGCTCGGGTCGAGCACAGCGATCGACGCGACATTGTCTAAGGTGTTGAACGCCGCCTCACCCGACAGCTGCCAGTCGCCGCCAAGCATCTTCCACTGATATTCGCCGCGCCCGATCGTTTCACCCAGATCGCCGGTCTGCGCGAAGCGGTCACCCGTCGCGATGCCGCCTACTGGCGTCGTGACCGTTTCCTGCTTGTAGGGCTCGTGGCTGAACCGCCGCAGCCCGATCAGCTTCAGCTTGCCTGGTCCAGCGCGGAACTGGTAATCGCCGCTGATCTCGTAGTTCCAGCTGTCGGCATCTTCGTAAAAGGTCCGCGCCCGGTCGGGCTGGCCGGGCGAGACCCGGACGCCATCCTCATAATAGCGGTCATATTTGCGCTGATAATGCCCGCCCAGATTGGCGACGCTATCGCCCGCGGGATCCCAAGTGATCCGGCCCGACAGTTTCGGGGTGTCATAATGGGTGTTCCAGCTATCCTCACGGCGCTCGATGATATTGCCCGCGCCATCGCTGATCAGCGTCGGCCCGCCCGCGCCGCTGCGCGCCGAATCGTCGTTGCTCAGCGCTGCCTCATATTCGATTTTGCCCGACCGCCCGCGAACCGACACATCGCCGCGGGTCAGCAGCGGGTCGGTATAATGGGCGCGAAATTCGGGTTTCCACGAAAACTGCCCCGAAACGGCGGCGGCACGATAGACAATATTGGCGACCTGCCCCGACAATCCCGGAATGTCCAGCGTCGCGCCGTCGACGATCTCGATCCGCTCGACATTGCCCGCGGGGATGCGCGACAATTGGGTATACATCGTGTCGCCCTTGTTCGACGGGCGTTCGCCGTTGAACAACACATTGCCCGTCGCCTGCCCCAACCCGCGCAGATTTTCATTGTCGCGGATCGAAAAGCCGGGGACTTGATTGAGCATGTCATAGGCGTTTGTCGGCGCATAGCGGGCAAAATCGGCGGGAGTAAAGACTTGCCGCCCGGCGCTGTTGCCGCTTGCCGCACCCTCAGTCGCAGCTGGCAGCGGCGCTTCACCGGTGGCCGGCGATTCCTGCGCCAGCGCCGGTAGCGCGATCGCGGCGGAAAGCGCGAAAAGGCTGATCAGCCGCATCATTCGCTTCCCTGCGTCGCGCGGTTCATCGCCACGGCGTACTCGCCGGTGACCCCCAGTGCTTTCATTCCGACGACATCATCGGCGCTCAGCTTGCGATACCCCGCTGCCGCCAGCCCGCGCACATAGGCGCCGTCGACGCCGAGCGCCTTGCACGCGATCACGTCCTCGACGTCGGTCAGCACCAGCGCTTCGGATTGCAACTCGCGGACATAGGCCGGCGTCACCTCCAGCGCTGCCGCCGAAATCAGATCGTCGGCGTCATCGGGCTTCACCCCCGCATCGGTCAGCCCGTCGGCCAACGCGACCGTCGCATCGACCAGCAGCATCGCCAGCACGTCGCTGCGCCGCTCGGGCGCCAGCCCGCGCGCCGCCAGCGCCGCCTCGAACGCGGGGTCGGACGTGAAGCGGCAGCGGCCCGTCCCTTCGAGCGCACGCATCAGCGTTCCGGTGCAGGCGAGCGTTCCCGTCTCATGTACCACGGTGAACGCCACCGGCCCGGCATCGCCCCGTAGCGCGGTGCGGGCCGGCGCCAGCGCGGCGCGGGCGCTATCGAGCGACAGAGCGCTGCTCGATCTCTTGTGGCTCACCCGAAAATGCGGCTGGTTTTTGCCCGGGGTCGCCTTCCATTCGATATCGGTCATCACCAACGGGTCGGCAGCATTGCTCGGCGCGGCGCAGGCAATAACGGTCAGCAGCGCGGCGGCCGCGGCGATCATGGGGGTTTTCATGAAGTCACTCCTGGTGCCGGCGCCGGACGAGCGTCATCGCTCGCCCCCGCAGCGGCGTTTCGAAACTATGGTTCGATCAACGATATTCAGGCTTGGACGAGCGTCCGAACGTCAGTTCGTCGGCGGCACCGGCGGTTCCGGTGGTTCGGTAAACTCGATTCGCGCGACGCGGCCATCGCCGCTGCGCGCTTCCATCACCCCACCGGGGCCGATGCGGACCGCCGCGCCATGCTGCGACCTCGCGGCCGCGGGTTTCGGCTTTGCGGCCGGACGGAACATCCCGGTGGCGCGCAGTTCGATCGCGTCATCGGCACTGCGCATCTTCACGCCCGCCTTTTGCATGTCAGTGACGAAGTCGCAGTCGACCCCCATCGCGCGCAATGCGACAACGTCGTCGATGCCGATGTCGGGGAAGTGCGATTTCATGTCGCGGGCAAAGTTGGGCTCGATGTGCAGTGCCGACGCGCCGATCAATTCGTCGATATCGACCCCCGGGAAGATTTGCCGCATCGACCGGATATAGGCCGGATCGACCCCGCTCGCCCGCGCTGACATCAGCTTGTCCGCATCCATTGACGCACCCTCGGCGCGCATCTCGGCGGCATATTCGGCGGTCACCCCGACCGCGCGCAGGCTGATCAACTGCTCGGCGCTCAGCTGCCGGGTCGTCGATGTGGCGGCGACGTCATCCGCCGCTTGCCCTTGCGCTTTGGTTGCCGTCGCCGACCGGGCTGACGCGATCGCCGACTTTTGCGCGGCAATGGCGGCGGCCGGCGCCGCTTTCGCGGTCATCTTCTCTTCCGCCGCGGTGGCCGAGAAGGCTGCGAGCGGCGCGGTCACCCCCGCCAGCACGACCAGGCTCATCAACACCCAGCTCGCGCTCGCCGGCCCGCGCTTCAGGCTGGCATCGAGGACACGGGTGATCCGGCGCTTCAGGCTATTCTTCGACGGCGCGACGCCGTGCGCCGCCATCAGCGCCGCCTTATTGTCATGCCGCGCCGCACCCACAAGCAATGTCGCATAATCGGGACCGTCGATATCGGCCATCAGCACTGCATCGTCGGCGGCTTCCTCGCGCAATTGATGGCTCTCGCGCGCGAGCATCCATACCAGGGGATTGAACCAGAAGACCGCGCAAGCGACGCGCGACGCGAGCAGCTTCGCCCAGTCGAGCCGCGCAATATGCGCCAGTTCATGCGCAATAATCGCCTCGGCCTCACCAACCGCCTGCACCGCTTTCGGGCTCAGCACGATCGTCGAGCGCAGCAGACCCCAGCTGATCGGTGAGCGCAATTCGTCGCTGACCAGCAATGCGGTGCCATGTTTGAACCCCATCCGCCGCTGCGCCTCGGCCAGCGCCGACAACCACGATCCTTCGACCAGCACCTCGGCACGCCCGCGCATCGCGAACAACCGCAGCACCGCGAGCAGCATCACTCCAAACAGCAGCGCGAGCGGGACAAGATAGAGAAAGGGGGCAAGGTCGGCCCCCTCCGACAGGCTGATCGGCGGCGATCCGGCGGTGTCGGCCACGGCAGGGACTGAAGCCGCGGCAACGTTCGGATCGACCGCCGATCCCCCTGTATCGGTGATGGCGGCGGCCTTCGGCGCCTCCTCGGCAACCCAGCTTGCGGGCAGCGGCTGCCACTGCGGCAGCACCAGCGAAGCAACCGGCAGCACGAGCAGCGCGAGCAGGCCGACATGGGCGACCAGCGATCGCTCGCCCGCCGAACGCGTCCGCGCCAACCGCAGCAATCCCAGCGTCAGTCCGGCGATCAGCGCCGATTTCCAAGCGAGCCCGATCAGCAAGGCCGTGGTGATCATCATTTCGCTCTCCCTTCGCGCGCCTGCCCGATCAGCTTTTCCAGCTCGTCGAGTTCGTCCGCGCTCATCTCATCCTGCATGCCGAGCAACGCCGCGGCGGCGCTCGTCGCCGATCCGTTGAAAAACACCCGCACCACCTGGCTCAACGCCGATTTCCGCGCGGTCTTGTCCGACACACTCGGCGCATAGACAAAGCCGTTCTCCGACGCTTCGCGCACGACGAAACCCTTCGCCTCCAGCCGTTTGAGCATCGCGCGGATTGCCGACCCCGACAATTCGTCGGACAGCGCCTCGCCGATCTCGGTCACCGTCGACGCGCCGCGCTCATAGAGAATATCGACAATCTCGCGTTCCCGCGGCGGCAAACTGGACAACATGCGACTCACCTCATGCGCTACATTTGTAGCGTGCTACATTTGTAGCGCGGGTTTGGCAAGAGGGTTTTGTTGGGATAACACAGTCGGGCAGGCGCAGCCTCGCGACTGGCGCCGATGCCCAAACCCGCGACATTGATTTCCCTTCCCCGCTGCCCCGATTATAGCGGCGCTGGCCCCTGTGCCCAGCCAGAAGGAGTTTCCGCCAATGCCGATTATGGCCGCCCGCGTTTATCATGATGGCAGGCTCGTCCGCGATATCGGTCCCAATGAGGAGCTACCTGACGATTGCGCCGAGGGAGATTTCTTCTGGCTCGGGCTCTACGAGCCAACCCCCGGCGAACTCGAAGGGATCGCCAAACGCTTCGGCCTCCATCCACTCGCTGTCGAGGATGCGACCAAGGCGAAACAGCTGCCCAAAGTCGAAGTCTATGGCGACCAGCTGTTCATCATCGCCAGCACGGGCAATCTGGGGGCGGGGACGATCCAGTCGGGCGAGACCGCGATCTTTGTCGGGCGCCATTTCATCGTCACCGTCCGCCACGGCTCGGCGCGCACCCACAGTGAGGTGCGCGCGCGGCTCGAAACCTTGCCGGCCAAGCTCGCGCACGGCCCCGACTACGTCCTCTATGCGATCCTCGATTTCATCGTCGACGGCTATTTCCCGCTGATCGACGCGATCGAGGACCGCATGCTGCTGGTCGAGGACAGCGTCATGGACACCCCGCTCGACGCCGCCTCCATCCGCCAGCTTTATGCCCAGCGCCACGAAGTCATCCGCTTCCAGCGGCTCGCCGGATTGATGAAGGACGTCGCCGGGCGCCTCGCCGGAGAGGATGACCTGCCGTGCATCGACCCCGCAGTACGCCCCTTTTTCCGCGACGTGTGGGACCATGTCCAGCGCGCCGAATTCCGCCTCACCGGCCTGCGCGATGTCGCCGCATCGGTGATCGAAACCAACGGCATGCTCGAACAGCAACGCCAGGGCGTCATCACCCGTCAGCTCGCCGCCTGGGCCGCGATCCTCGCGGTGCCGACCGCCATCGCAGGTATTTACGGCATGAATTTCGACTTCATGCCCGAACTCGACTGGGCGCTCGGTTATCCCTTCGCGCTGACCCTGATCTTCGGCGGCTCGGCGCTCATCTTCTGGCGTTTCAAGAGTATAGGCTGGTTATAGGCATCCATTTGCCCTTTGTCCGGCTGGTCAGATGAAATTGCCAGCAGCGGTCGCAGCGATAGGGCCGTAGCGCCAGCCCGGCGACCTTTGCCGCATCGAGTGCCACAGCGGCCGACGCATAGCGCGCCTTGCGCGCGCAGACGCTCTGCCGCGTCCGCATGGCGTCAGCTCGCCATTACCTTGGCAATCATCCGCTCTTCCTTCGCAATCCACGGCGCAATGCTCGGGCGCGACAGGATCGCCTCGCTCCACGCCGCGGCCTTGGGATAGGCGGCTGCATCGACGCCGCATCCGCAATGGCGCAGGTTCATCAGCGGCGACGCGACCGCCAGGTCGGCCAGCGTCAGCCGGTCGCCGACCAGATACCCCGACGCTGGGACCGCGCTTTCCAGATACGCCAGTAGCTTGGGCAGTTCCTCGCTCTCCGCCAGCGCTGCCGCCGCCAGATCGCCCTCGCGCCCGAGGAATTTCGGCGCGACGATGCGGTTGAAGAACATCTTGCCGCCGCAAGCCGCCAGCACCGTGTCACCAAACTCGTCCCACCAGATCACCCGCCCGCGGTCTTGCGCGTCGGTCGGGATCAGCGGCGGGTCGGGATATTTGGCCTCCAGATAATGGATGATCGCGCTCGAATCGGCGAGGGTGAAGCCGTCGTCCTCCATCGCCGGCATCTTGCCCAGCGGCGACGCCGCGCGGAATCCTGGATCAGGATCGCCGATCCCGACACCCTTCAGTTCGAAATCAATCCCCTTTTCGCCCAGATACGCCAGCAATTTGCGCACGAACGGCGACACCAAAGACCCGTAAATAATCATCCCGCCACGCTCCTATTCTTGCGCTCGCAGCATAAGCGAAAGGTTGCGCTCCGCAACCCATTCGCCGCAATATCGCCGCCCCGCGAAATATTCTTGCCAACGCCCGCGCCGCGTGGAACATCCGGAGCGCGAGGGGGGTGCTGCTGCGGCAGCCAGCAGGCAGGAAGTATGAATGCGCCCTAATTCTTGGGCAGATCGGCTGTTGGCGCTGCTGGTCCGGTTTGTCGGGCTGGTCATCCTCTTGGCAACGCTCGCCGCCGCCACTGCAAGTTTCCTGTATAATCAATCGGAAGAGGCCGACCGCGCCGGGCGCGTCGCGGCGCAGGTCAACATGCGCCTGCACGATCATGTCGCGGTGCTCAAGGGTGTACGCGCGCTCTATCAATCGGACGCCGCCGCCAGCGGCCCGGGCATTCGCGCCTATCTCGCCGCGCTCCAGCCGCAGGTGCAGGCGCCCGGGATGGAGGGGGTCGGTATCGCCGCCGCAATGCGCGCCGATACCCCCGCCGCAGTCGAGGCCAAGCTGCGCGAAAATTACGGCCGCGACATCAAGGTGTGGCCCGCAACCGACCAGCCGATCGGCTTTCCCATCGTCCTCGTCGAACCTTACACCCCGCGCCGCAATGCCGCGCTCGGTTTCGATATGTACAGCGAGCCGACCCGCCGCGCCGCGATGCGCCGCGCCTGGCAGACGGGTCAGCCCGCGGCGAGCGGCATCGTCCAGCTCGCCCAGGAAAAGGGCGTGGCAACAAAACAGCCGGGCTTTCTGATCTACCTGCCCGTTTACGCCCGCACCGCATTCGGCGCGACTCCCGATACGCTTGCCACCGCGCCCGGAACCCGCGCAGTCGAAGCCTTCGTCTATGCGCCTTTCCGTTCGGCGGACATGATCAAAGCCGTGCTCGGAACGCAGCTCGACACGATCGACGGCATCGAAATCTACGCCGGCGAAGGCCCGGCGGCGCCGCTCGTCTTTCGCAAGGGAAAGATGGGCTGGGACGCACAGGAACAGGTGCTACGCGTCGCCGACCGGCAATGGACGATGCGCATATCCTATGGCCGCCTGCTCGAACGGCTCGGGCGGCCGCTCGCCATCATGATTTTCGGGATCGCCGTCGCGCTGCTCGCGACCCAGCTTCACCGCGTCCAGCGGCGGCGCATCGACGCCTTTCAGGCGCTCGCCGCCGAAAAGGCGCGCCATGCCGAGGACCGCGAGCTGATGATCGGCGAAATGGCGCACCGAATGAAAAACGCCTTTGCGCGCATCGGCGCGCTCGCGCGCATCACCCTGCGCGAATCAGCCAGCCTCGACGAATTCGAGACCAAATTCGACGGCCGCATGCGCGCGCTGTCCGACGCCAAGCAGATGCTGGTCACCGGCGCGGTCGACAGCGTCGAACTTGGCAAGATCGTCCGCCGCGAACTTGAACTCGCCGGACGCTCGCCCGAACAGATGGCCGCGGTGACCGGTCCCAACGTCCGCCTCGACGACGAAGGCGCGCAGGCGCTGTCGCTCGCGATCCACGAATTCGTCACCAACAGCATCAAATATGGCGTTCTCTCAGGACACGGCGACCTGGCGGTCAGCTGGCGCCGCGACGAGGGCGACATCGAACTGAACTGGACCGAAAGCAATCTGCCCGCCACCCCGCAGATCGACAGCGAAAGCTTTGGCACCCAATTCATCCGCACCCTGATCGAGCGCCAGTTGAAAGGCAGCTGGGACCGCAGCGCCGCCGACCACCGCCTTTGCATCACCATCCGCTGGCCCGACCGTCGAAACACTGACCCGCAACGCAGCCTTCCGTAGCATCCGATTGACAACCCCCGCCCCCCCGGCGAGAGAACGCGCCGAGGGGAGAGAGGCCGTCATGACCGCAAAGATGCTGCGCCCGACATCGTTCGACGTCGCCGAGCGCGCCGGGGTGTCGCAATCGACCGTCTCGCGCGCGCTGCGCAACTCCCCCGGGGTCAACGCCGAAACCCGCGCCCGCGTCTCGGCGGCAGCGCGCGAGCTTGGCTATGTCGTCGACCGCCACGCCTCGTCACTGCGCCTCAAGAGCAGCGAGACGATCGCCCTCGTCACTATCTGCCGCCCCGGCGAAGACCGCAGCGCGATCAACCCTTTCTATTTCGCGCTGCTCGGCAGCATCGCCGCCGCGACCTCCGCGCGCGGCTTCAACCTGCTCGTCTCGTTCCAAGAAAGCGAAGCAAATTTCCGCGCCGATTTTGTCGCGTCGGGGCTAGCGGACGCGATGATCGTCATCGGCACCACCAGCAACCACGCCGCATGGGACTATTTCGCCGCGGCGCAATCGTCGGGCCTCGACTTCGTCTGCTGGGGCAGCCCAGGCAGCCCCTTCCACTGGATGCGCAGCGAAAATGACGAGGGCGGCCAGCTTGCCGCCGAACATCTCGTCAAACTCGGCCGCCGCCGCATCACCTTTGTCGGGCCGCAGCAATCGCCGCAGCGCCAGTTCGACGAGCGCCGCGACGGCTTCACCGCGACACTGGCCGCGCACGGGCTGACGCCGATCATCGCCGAGCCTCCCGCCGCCGTCGACCGCCACGCGCAGGGCGTTGCCGCGGCCCATGCGCTGCTCGCCGATCACCCCGACACCGATGCGATCTTCGCCGCCAGCGACATGCTCGCGCTCGGCGTGTTGCAAGGGCTCAAGGACGCCGGGCGCCGCGTGCCGCAGGACGTCGCGCTGATCGGCTTCGACGGCATCCGTGCCGGCACCCTTGCCGACCCCGCGCTCACCACTCTCGAACCCGATCTCGACGCCGCCGGAGAGGCGCTCGTCGCGATGGCGCTCGAGGATGACGAACGCACCCGCAGTGGCACGCGGATCCCGGTGCATCTGGTCGTACGCGGAACCGCCTGACGGTTCGTGCCTTTTAAATCTACTGTGACCTAACGCACAGAAAAGTAACAATTCGTTATCCATAGCGCTGCTACCTTCGGGGGCCGAGAGGCGAGCATTTTGTCGGGTCAGTTTTTCATCCAGTTGCTAAATCCGGGCATCGGCCTGTTGTTCGCGGTCGCCTTTTTCCTGCTGTGGTTGAACCGCCGCGACCGCTATGTCGCTTATGCCGCGGGCGCCTATACGGCCTCGGCGATCGCCTTCCTGATCCTCGACGTCGGCCCCGCGCTGCCCTACGAGCTTCACCGCATCCCCGCCAATATCGGCTTCCTCGCCACCGGCGCGCTGTTCGCGGCGGCGATCATCCGGCGTTACGGATTGCCGGTCCCCTGGCGCGCGATGGCGGTGACCAGCGCGGTTTCGATGGCATTCTTCCTGTGGTTCCTGCTCGGCTCGCTCAGCATCGGCGGCCGTATCCTGTCGATCAGCATTGGCGCCGGGATCATCGCGGCGATGGTCGTCCGCGCGCTATGGCCGATCAAGAAACGCTATGTTATCGACCGGGTGCTGTTCTGGGTCGCGGCGCTCTCCGCGCTCAATCTGATCGCGCGGCCGATTGTGCTGATGTCGCTCGGCGGCGGCTTCGACAGCTATGACGGTTTCCAGCAGTCCGTCTATTGGACAACGGTGCAGTTTACCCAGGCGATGGTGTCAATCACGGCGGCGATCAGCCTGATGGTCGCGGTCGCAATCGACCAGATCAGCGAGCTGCGCCGCCAAGTCGATGACGATAAACTCTCGGGCCTGCTTAACCGCCGCGGGTTCGAGGCAAAGGCCGGATCGGCGCTCCGCCGCTATCTCGACGACGATCGCCCGGTGGCGCTGATGATCGCCGACCTCGACCGCTTCAAACAGATCAACGACAGCTATGGCCACGCGGTCGGCGACGCGATCATTGCGGCGTTCGGCGCGCATGTTCGCGCCATCGGCCCCGCCGAAATGATCGCCGGCCGCATCGGCGGCGAGGAATTTGCGCTTCTCATCTCAAGCGCGGGGATTGAGACGGCGCGCCAATTTGCCGAAGCGGTGCGCATCGGCCTCGCCCCCGCCGCCGCCGACCGCATCCCGTCCACCCTCGTGCCAACGACCAGCATCGGACTGACCATCGGCACCCCCGGCGCCAATCTGTCGGCGCTGATGCACGAGGCCGATCAGGCGCTCTACGAGGCCAAGCGTACCGGCCGCAACCGCGTCCGCACCTTCACCCCAATATCGGTTCGACAGGCCGCAGGCGGCGGCTGACGCAATTTTTTGATCCCGGTCACCGCGGCAATGGCATCGGTGCGATAGCGGGTTCACATCGCCGACGGCGTCGCTGGGCGCGGCTATGACCTTCAAGGAACAGGGGAAGATATGAAATTGGTCGCCGCCACGCTCGTCGCGCGGCTCCCCCTGTCAGCGTGCGCCGAGGCTGAAACCCCGAACGCCGAACCAGCCAGAGCCGTCGCCAGTGAACCCAAAATCAGCCCATCCATCCCGGTCAACGTCAAGGAAGCTTATCGCCGCCCGGTCGACCTGACGCCGTACATCGGCAAATATCCGTTCGAAGTCGTGGGTGGCCACCGCTTCCTCGATCATCCCGCAGTTAAGGCCGCGATCGCCGCAGCGATCGCCGGCTCTGACGCTCGCGCGCAGGTCGTCTTTGCCGACAATGTCCTCGGCGTGCCGATCGTCCGCGTCACGGGCGGGCGCATCCTCACCTGGCGCGGCGCCCGCCGCGCCGAAGACCGCTATAACCGGGCGGTGGTCATTGCCCCAGAAGGGATGAAGGGCGAGGTGTGCATTTTCGAAGCCGTCGTCGACGATCCCGAACTGTGGTTCGCGACCTGGCACATCCCGGCCAGTCGCCCGCGATGAAACAAGGCGACTGCCCATCGGCGGCAGAGGATTATCCGGCCGCCGAGATCGCTGCGGGATAGCGGTCGTGCGCAGTCCGCCGCACGCAACCGGACGTAGTTGACGCGCCGTCCCGAAAGCGACAGACCTGCACCGTCTGGCAAAAAAAGGGACGGTTTTCATGCGCAAACTGGTAATTCTCGGTGCGAGCCTGCTCGCACTTTCTTCGCATCTGACTTTTGCGCAGGATATGCCGTCCCCCGCGCCAGCGACGCAAGAAACCGCCACCCCCACCCCCGCCGCAACACCCGGATCGGCGGTCGGCAGCGCGCGCACAGCGCCCGAACGCCGGCTGACGGGCGCCGACCTGTTCGATCTCGCTATCGCCGCCGATCCGCAGATCAGCCCCGACGGCCGCCACATCGCCTATGTCAGGCGCCAGAACGACATCATGACCGACCGAGCGGTCAGCTCGATATGGCTGATCGACACTGCGACCGGCGAAGAAACCCCGCTGGCGGGACGGCAAGGCGGCGCCTTTGCCCCGCGCTGGTCGCCCGACGGCAAGCGCCTTGCCTATGCCTCGACCGACGGCGGCAGCGCCCAGCTGTGGGTGCGCTGGATGCAGGGCGGCGAGGCGGTGCGGCTGACCGGCCTGCCGACCGCGCCCTCATCGCTCGCCTGGGCGCCCGACGGCCGTTCGATCGCCTACACGATGCTGGTCAAGGATGAGGGGCTCAAGCTCGGCGAGGCGCCCGCCAACAAGCCGAAGGGCGCGACCTGGGCCGAACCGCTCGAAGTCCGCGACCTCCTCACCTATCGCGCCGACGGACAGGGCTATGTCGAACCGGGCTTCGAAAAAATCTTCCTCGTCCCCGCCACCGGCGGCGCCCCGCGCCAGCTAACCTTTGGCCCCTATCACGACAATGGCCCGCTCAGCTGGTCGCGCGACGGCCGCACGCTGTATTTCGCCGCCAATCGCAAGCCCGACTGGGAAACCGACCCGCTCGAAAGCGAGGTCCACGCGCTCGACGTCGCCAGCGGCCGCATCACCGCGCTCACCGACCGCAACGGTCCCGACGCGAACCCGCTCGTCTCGCCCGACGGCAGCAAGATCGCGTATCTCGGGTTCGACGACGCCGGGCGCGCCTATGAAAACACCCACCTCTACGTGATGAACCGCGACGGCTCAGGCCGCCGCAACCTCACCGAAAATTGGGATTACAGCGTCGACGCGATCCTATGGGGTGACGGCGGCCGCGCGCTCTACGCGCAATATGACGATCATGGCGAAACCAAAATCGCGCGCATCGGCCTCGACGGATCGGTCCGCGACGTCGCCAAGGGGCTGTCGGGCGGTGGCATGGACCGCCCCTATACCGGCGGCAGCTTCACCGTGTCCGACGGCGACGCGATTGCCTTCACTGGCGGCACCGCCACCCGCCCAGCCGAGGTTCAGCTCGCGCGGGGCGGATCGGCGCGCATCCTCACCGATCTCAACCGCTCGCTTCGTGAAGTCAAAGCGTTCGGCGAAGTTCGCAAGATCACCACCCCCTCCAGCCATGACGGCAAAGAGATCGAAGGCTGGCTGACCCTACCCCCCGGCTATGTCGAGGGTCAACGCGTGCCGCTGATCCTCGAAATCCACGGCGGCCCCTTCACCGCCTATGGTCCGCATTTTTCAACTGACAACCAGCTTTATGCCGCGGGCGGCTACGCCGTCCTCTCGGCCAACCCGCGTGGCTCGACCAGCTATGGCGAGGCGTTCGCGCAGGAAATTGACAAGGCCTATCCGGGCAATGATTATTTCGACCTGATCAGCATCGTCGACCGCGCCATCGCACTCGGCGTCGCCGATCCCGACGCGCTGTTCGTCACCGGCGGCTCGGGTGGCGGCGTGCTCACCAGCTGGATCGTGGGCAAGACCAGCCGCTTCAAGGCCGCGGTCACCCAGAAACCGGTGATCAACTGGACCACGCAGGCACTCACCGCCGACGGCCCCGCCTTTTTCGGCCCCTACTGGCTCGGCGCGATGCCGTGGGAAAAGCCAGAACTTTACTGGTCTCTGTCGCCGCTGTCGCTTGTCGGGAATGTCGAAACCCCGACCCTGGTCGTCGTCGGCGCCGAGGATTATCGCACCCCGGTCAGCGAATCCGAACAATATTACACCGCGCTCCGCCTGCGCGGCGTCCCCACCGCGCTCGTCACCATCCCCGGCGCCAGTCACGGCGGCATCGCCGCGCGCCCGTCGCAATCAGCCGCCAAGGCCGCCGCGATCCTCGCCTGGTTCGCCAAATATCGCAAAGGCTGGACCCGTGCCGCCGCCCCGCGCCCGTCCGACTGACGCGCGGCGGCGTCGCGAGTCCACCGGCGGTTTTTCCGGCGCATAGTTTTCCTCGTTGGCTGGAGCGCCCGCTAACGACCCCAAAGCCGAAACACACTCGCGCGCCTTACCCAACCTCCGCAATATCTCCTGCCCGGTCGCCCAGCACGTAACGCGGCCCCGCGCCGCGCTGCGCGGCCTTGTCCTGCGCGTTGTACAGCCCGCATTTTTTCAGGCTCAGGCAACCGCAGCCGATACACTGGTCGAGCAAGCCGCGCGTCCGGGTCAGCGCCGCGATCTGCGCGTCGATGCGCGCGCGCAGCCCGGTGCTGATCCGCGTCCAGTCAGCGGCATTCGGGGTCCGTCCGGCGGGCAGGCGCGCCAGTTCGGCGGCGATTTCCTCCAGGCTTAATCCCATCTGTTGCGCGATCAGGATGAACGACACGCGGCGGATGTCGGCGCGCAGGAAGCGGCGCTGGCCGCCGCCGGTGCGCAGCGCATCGAGCAGCCCCTTCGCTTCATAGAAGCGGATCGCCGACACTGCGACGCCGGTGCGCGCCGCGAGTTCGCCGATGGCGATAAAATCCGTCCGTTGCTTCAACGCGCCCTCCCCTGCTCGATCACCATCCGTATGATCGTCGCTTGACCTAAACCTTACTTCAGCTTTCATAAATCGCTGCGTCAACCCGAATCAGGAGCCAATCCGTGACGTATCCCTTTATCGAGCATATCAATCTGACAGTCAGCGATCCCGATCGCACCGCCACACTTCTCGCTGCCATCTTTGGCTGGCACGAGCGTTGGCGCGGCCCGGCGCGCGACGGCGGCCGCACGATCCACCTTGGCAGCGATGCCGCCTATGTCGCGCTCTACACCGGGCCGGACGGACAGCATGCAGGCATCCGCTATCCCAAGGGCGAGCCGCTGAACCATGTCGGGGTGCAGGTCGACGATCTTGACGCCATTGAAGGGCGCGTAAAAGCGGCTGGCCTCACCCCCTTCAACCACGACGATTATGACCCCGGCCGCCGCTTCTATTTCTTCGATCCCGACGGCATCGAATATGAGGTCGTCAGCTATGTCGAGCCGCAGCGACGCTAAGCCGGGCAACAATGGAGCGGCTGCCGCGTTGGTGACTCATCAAGAGAAAAGGAGCCCCCCCCCGATGAGCGACGATATCAAAAAGCAGTTCTGGAAAGCCCTCGCCGACAGCCCCTATGTGATGGTCGGCACCACCGGCAGCCGCGAGCATCACATCCCGATGAACGCGCAACTCGACAAGGATGCCAACAGCGCTTTCTGGTTCTTTACCTCGACCGACAACCGCCTTGCAAATGGCGGTCCAGCGATGGCGCAGTTCGCGTCCAAGGGCCACGAGCTGTTCGCCTGCATCGCAGGAACGCTGGTGGTCGAAAACGACCGCGCCGTGCTCGACAGGCTGTGGAGCAACGGCGTCGCGGCGTGGTATGACGGCGGCAAGGATGATCCCAAACTTGTTCTGCTGCGCTTCGATCTGGCTGATGCCGAAATCTGGACCGCCGATCCAGGGATAAAGGGCGTTTTCAAACTGATGACCGGCATGAAGATGAACGAAGGCGATCTCGGCAAGCACGCCGAGGTGGCGCTGTAACTCCAGTTCCTCCCCGTGCCGCAGGCATGGGGAGGTGGCAGCCCGAAGGGCTGGCGGAGGCTATGGCGAAACGCTGCCGCCCCGCCACCGCTCATCTGCGATGAGCGGTCCCCCTTCCCATCGCTGCGCGACAGGGAGGATTTGTCAAAGGACCGGCGGCCCAATCCGTCCCTCGCGAAACTCGAACCCACCCTCACGGTCCCGCGCCAGCAGTGCGGGGCCGTCGAGGTCGACCCATCGCGCCCGCTGCGCCAGTACGAACGCCGGTGCGATCGCTAGGCTGGTCGACAACATGCATCCGACCATGATCGACAGCCCGGCGGCGTCGGCAGCATCGGCGATACGCAACGCCTCGGTCAGCCCGCCCGCCTTGTCGAGCTTGATGTTCACCCCATCGTAGAAGGCGCCGATCCGCGCGACGTCGGCGGCGGTCTGGCAGCTTTCGTCGGCAACGAACGGGATCGGTGCATAAATCGGATCGAGCAACGCGTCAGTGCCGACCGCGACCGGCTGCTCGATCATCTCGACCCCGAAATCGGCAAGTGCTTCGGCCTCAGCCAATATGTCGAGCTGCCCCCAGCTTTCATTGGCATCGACGATTAGCCGCGCTTCGGGCGCGCCTGTGCGCACCGCGGCAACGCGCAGCCGATCATCCTCGCCGGTCAGCTTGATCTTGAGCAGGCGATAGCCGTCGGCCTCGGCGGTCGCGGCCTGCTCTGCCATCGCCCCCGGCGATCCAAGCGAAATGGTAAAGGCGGTGACCCGCGCCGTCGGCGCGCCATCGCAGCCCGCCAGCTGCCAAAGCCGCAGCCCGCGCTGCTTCGCCTCCAGATCCCATAGCGCGCAGTCGAGCGCGTTGCGCGCGGCGCCCGGCGCCATTAATTCCTGCACCAACGCCCGCGCGGCGGCGGCATCCAGGTCGGCGATATGCGGCGCCGCCAGCAATATCTGATCGCGGCACCTCGCTGCATCCTCGCCCAGATAATAGACCGGCGTGCCTTCGCCGCGCCCGATCGCGCCCTCGCTCTCAACTTCTGCCGCCACGACATCGACATAAGTCTTCGCGCCGCGCGCGATCACAAATGATCCCGCCACCGCCCAACGCTCGACCCGCGCGCTTTTCAGTTGGATAGCCATGCGGGGATAGTAAGGGTGCAAAGCATGACCGGCAAATCCCTTTCCGAACGCATCGGCGACCTTGGCCGCCGCCTCGCGGTCGAGGCGCACGCCGCGTGGCTCGCTGCCCGCGACCCACGCGTGCCGATCCTTGCGCGCATCCTTGCGATCGCAGTCGCCGCCTATGCTTTGTCGCCGATCGACCTGATCCCCGATTTCATTCCGGTGCTGGGCTGGCTCGATGACCTGATCATCGTCCCGCTCGGGCTGATCCTCGTGCGCCGCCTGATCCCTGCGCCGCTCTGGACCGAACTCCACGCCGCGGCCGAGGCCGCAAGCGAACGCCCGTCGAGCCGCGCCGGTATGGCGTTCATCCTGCTGTTATGGGCGGGGCTGCTCTATGTCGCCTATTGGAGCGTGCGCACTTCTCCTTGGCACTAGGGCCGGGGCAACGTCGCAATCGCCACGGTCGGTCAGCGCGCCTCGTAGAGCATTTTTGCCACCGCCTCGCGAAGCCATCGCGTCTTGACAAAACCGCGGTCGGTCAAGGCGATGAGCATGGCGTCGTCGTCGGCATAGCGTTTGAAATCGCTGATATACCCGTTGGTCCCGCCGGTATGGCCGTGCATCTTGACTCCAGACACTTCGCCAACGAAGACGCCATGCTCATCGCCTTGACCCCGCTCTCCGGCCGGTCCGCAGGTATCCGCATCATGTCTTCGAGCGACCGGCGCGAAACGATCTTTCCGGCGCTGCGCGCCGCATCAAGCGCAACAAATCATCGACGGTGGCCCGCACCGCGCCGGCCCCAAGCTGGATAAATGCATAATTCACCGCCTGCTCCAAGCTGCTCGGCGCACCATTGTATCCGAACGCGAGACCCGTCTCATTGACCGGCTGCGGATGGCCCATCAGGATATAGGGGCTTTCGATGCTGGTTCGCGGCCGTGATAGGTTGCAAAACGCTGGCCTTGAGCCGCGCTGGCCAGCGTCACGAACATCCACGCGTCCGCGCCGACGCCGATCGACAGCCATTGGTCGCTCGCCGCGCGCATTGCAGCAGCCAAGGTGGCCCCGATGCGGTTGGTCACTTGGATCATTCCTGCTCGAATCGGCCGCGATAAAGGCCCATGCCGATGGCGGCGGACGTTATCCGCCGTTGCTCCGTATCCATTTTTCGACCACCGGCGCAATATCCTCGCGCCATTTGCGGCCGTTGAAGATCCCGTAGTGACCGACTGTCTTCGCCATCAGATATTTCTTCTGTTCGGCCGGCAGGTTCTTCGCCAGCGTCAGCGCCGCTTTCGTCTGGCCGATCCCCGAAATATCGTCACGCTCGCCTTCGATCGCAAGCAGGGCAATATCCTCGATCGCATTCAGGTCCACCGGCTTGCCGCGATGCAGCATCTCGCCTTTGGGCAGCGCGTGGCGCTGGAACACGACATCGACGGTCTGCAGATAGAATTCGGCGGTCATATCGCATACCGAGCGATATTCGTCGTAGAATTCCTTCGTCTTGTCGGCCTCTTCGCCGTCGCCGTCGACCAGATGTTTGAACATCGACCAGTGACTCATCATGTGATTGCCAAGGTTCATCGACATGAAGCCCGCGAGTTGCAAAAACCCCGGATAGACACGCCGACCGGCGCCCGGATAATAGGCCGGGACCGTCGCGATGACATTTTCCTGGAACCACGCATGCGGGCGCGTCATCGCATGCTGGTTGACCGCGGTCGGCGCCTTGCGCGTATCGATCGGGCCGCCCATCATCGTCAGCGTTTTGGGACGGCATTTATTCTTGTCGGCGGCCATGATCGCCGCAGCGGCAAGCGCCGGAACGGACGGCTGGCACACCGCCAGCATATGCGCGTCGGGGCCGATATGCTCCATCCAGCCGATCAGATAATCGATATAATCGTCGAGGTCGAACTTGCCCGCCTCAAGCGGCACGTTGCGCGCATCGCGCCAGTCGGTGATCCACACATCATGCCCGGGCAGCATTCGCTCGACCGTGCCGCGCAGCAAGGTCGCATAATGGCCCGACATCGGTGCGACGATGAGCAGCTTGGGCGCGTCTTTCGTACCCTTATGCTTGAAATGCTTGAGCTGCCCGAACGGTTTGC
This sequence comes from Sphingopyxis bauzanensis, assembly GCF_002205675.1. Lineage (GTDB taxonomy): Bacteria > Pseudomonadota > Alphaproteobacteria > Sphingomonadales > Sphingomonadaceae > Sphingopyxis > Sphingopyxis bauzanensis. Next base: position 210,183 of record NZ_NISK01000004.1, read on the forward strand.
GCGCCTCAACGACCTCGGTCACCGGCACCACTTGGCCACCGACGGCGGTCTCGTAAAGGTCGAACGCGGGCTTGCCGCGCGGCGCCGCGGCATGCGCGAATACTTCCAGCGCCGATGCAAATTGCGGACTGCCGCCAAAATAGCCCAGCGGGTTTGCCGGGTGCTGCATCACCTGCGCCCCCGCGGTCGCCAGCGCGCTCGCGCCCGCCAGCCAGCTCTTTTGCATTTCAAAGGCGTGATACAGCATGATCGATACGTTCCTTGGCAAGCCCCGACGCTCTTTGGGCGTCTGTTCGTTAGCGCCAGTCTAGGGCATCCAATCTATTGTGCAATGCGTCATAAACGCAGATCGCCCTCATCTTTGTCCGAAATTATGCGTCCAACTATGCAGTCCGGCTTCATAATCCATGAAGCAGAGCGCAATTCTGCGCCGTTGAGCGCGGGCGCCACCACTGCTAGGGCCGCTGCGATGGCCAGCACCCCCGACCTTTCCGCTGCGAAAGCTCCCACCGAACCCCGCCGCAAGCTCGGCAGCCTGCGGATGATCTGGCATTATGCCAGCCGCTACCCGCTGCAGCTGGTCATCGCCGCGGTCGCGCTCGGCGTCGCAGCGCTCGCGACCTTGGCAATCCCGTGGCAGTTTAAGGAAATGATCGACAGCGGCTTTGTCGCCGGTGGCGGCGATGTCGCGCCGCATTTCCGCTTGTTCTACGGCATTGTGCTGACGCTGGCGCTGGCCACCGCGCTGCGCTTCTATTTCGTCAGCTGGCTGGGCGAGCGCACCGTCGCTGACATCCGCCAGGCGGTACAGCGCAACCTGCTCCGCCTCGCACCGGGTTTTTTCGAGGAAAACCGCCCGTCCGAGATCGCCTCGCGAATGACGTCGGACACGACGATCATCGAACAGGTCGTCGGCACGACGGTATCGGTAGCGCTGCGCAACATGGTCATGGGAATCGGCGGCATTGCCTACCTCTTCACCCTGTCGCCCAAGCTCACCGGCGGCATCCTGCTCGGTATCCCGGTGATCATCATGCCGATCGTCCTGCTCGGTCGCCGCCTGCAAAATGTCTCGCGGACGAGCCAGGATCGCGTCGCCGACATCGGCGCGACGACGTCGGAGCAATTGGGCGCCATGAAGATCGTCCAGGCATTCGGCCAGGAAGACCGTGAAGCAGCGCGCTTCTCGAGCGCGGTTGAAGCGACCTTTGCGACCGCCAAACGCCGCATCCGCCTGCGCGCGATCATGACCGCGATCGTCATCGGGCTGCTATTCGGCGCGATCACCACTCTGCTCTGGTATGGGGCCGAGGGGGTTGCCGCGGGAACGATCACCGGCGGCACCATTGCTGCCTTCGTCCTCACCGGCGGGCTCGTCGCGGGCGCGTTCGGCGCGCTGACCGAAGTCTATGGCGACCTGCTACGCGCCGCAGGCGCCGCCGAGCGGCTCAGCGAACTGCTCAATGCGGAAGCGAGCATCGCCCCGCCCGCGCAGCCGCGCGCGTTCCCCGAACCGCCACGCGGTACGCTCGAATTCGCGAACGTCGAGTTCCATTATCCGACGCGCCCCGACGCCCCGGCCCTTCACAATTTCAGCCTCGCGATTCAGCCGCGCGAAACCGTTGCAATCGTCGGCCCCTCGGGCGCCGGCAAATCGACGCTGTTCCAGCTTGCCGAGCGTTTTTACGATCCACAGGCGGGGCAGATCCTGCTCGACGGCGTCCCGCTCGTTGAAGCCGACCCCGCCGACATCCGCACCCGCATCGCCATGGTGCCTCAGGAAACGGTGATCTTCGCCGCCTCGGCGCGCGACAATCTGCGGTATGGAAACTGGGACGCCAGCGACGAGCAACTGTGGGACGCCGCGCGTGCCGCCAATGCCGAGGAATTCCTCCGCAAGCTGCCCGACGGTCTCGACACCTTCATGGGCGAAGGCGGTGCCCGCCTGTCGGGCGGCCAGCGCCAGCGCGTCGCCATCGCCCGCGCGCTGCTCCGCCGTTCGCCGCTATTGCTGCTCGACGAAGCAACCTCGGCGCTCGACGCCGAATCCGAAAAGCTGGTGCAGGACGCGCTCGAAACCTTGATGCACGACCGCACGACGATCGTCATCGCGCATCGGCTCGCGACCGTGCGTGCCGCCGACCGCATCATCGTCATGGATAACGGCCGTATCGTCGAGGAGGGCAAACACGACGTGCTCGTCGCCGCCGATGGACTCTATGCCCGCCTCGCCCGCCTGCAGTTCCAGGACAATCTCGCTCCCGCCTGATCGCCCGCCCTCAAAGGATATGACGATGCTCTATGATATGACCGTTCCGGCCTATAAGAACGGCTTGGGCGCGCTGTCCGCGCAGCTCGACAAGGCGCTCGCAAGGGGCGCGGAGAACGGCGTCGGCGAAATGCAGCTGATCGTCGCGCGGCTCGCGCCCGACATGTTTCCCCTCGCCTCGCAGGTTCGCTTCAGCTGCCTCCAGGCCATCCAGCCGCCGACGCGTCTCGGCGCAATCGGCGCGCCCACGCTGACCGACGACGCGACCGACTTCGCAGGCCTTCAGGCACAGATTGCTGCAACACTGACATGGCTCGACACCGTCGACGCGGCCACCCTAGACGCCGACCCGGACCGGGCTGTCAGCTTCGATCTGCCCAACGGCATGGCCTTCGACATGACCGCGCGCACCTATGTCCGCGACTGGGCGCAGCCGCAATTTTACTTCCACCTTGTCGCGGCCTATTCGATCCTGCGCCACATGGGCATCCCGCTCGGCAAAGTCGACTATGTTGGCTATATGATGGCGTATCTCCGCCCCGGTACCACGCCGTCTGTCTGAACGGGGCTGGGAGCAGCTAGCGATCAGATGGTCACGGCATATCGCTCGATACCTGGAAAAGCGATGGCTGAGCCCCCGTTGCGCCGGATTTCACCGATGGCCTGATCGACGCGTAGGTACCGCGCCCGGGCTTCTGGCTCGAACATCAGCGTCGCCGGATCGCGCTGCCCTGATGCCACCTTCACCAGTTCGCCAAGCTGTGCGAGGTCGATCGCCTGACCATTCCAGCGGATCACGTCTGCAGTGTCGATGGTGATGCGGTTCTCCTCGCGCACCTCGGCGGGGCCAGCGTCAACGCCCGCCAAAGTCACATCGACACTATGCGTCGGCGGCGGAATGGTGATGATAAACATTACCAGCATCACCAGCATGACATCGATCAGCGGCGTCGTATTGATCAGCGGACTGGCATTGGGATCGGTGCGAAAAATGCTGCGGCGTCGGCGCATAGTCTTTCTCCCCATAGGGCGCAGCCGATGCTGTCTTTCCTGACCGGCAAACAGCGGCGCATGTTGCGACCTTGCGCCCTGCCTCGATCAGGCGACCGCACAATCGTTATGTGATAATATAACATTCTTCTGATCTGGCAAGCAAAACTCGCGCGTTTAGAATCGTCTGCGTCTTGCGCGAGCAAGGCCGGGATCGACACGTCCCGAAAAGAAAGGGCGGCACCTTGCGGTACCGCCCTCACTTGTTTCTTCCAGTCCCGATCGGGAGCGGAAACCGGTCTTACATGCCCGAGTTCGGACCGTAAGTGATTTCCACGCGACGGTTCTGGTCGTTGCGGACGCCATCGGCGGTAGCAACGGCCGGACGGCTTTCGCCGAAACCTTCAGCGCCGATCGAGCTATCCGAGATACCGCGAGCGGTCAGATAGCTGCGAACTGCGTCGTTACGACGGTTCGACAGGCCGACGTTGTACGTGGCCGCACCCGAACGGTCGGCGTGACCGGCCAGCATGACCTGCGTACCCGTGCAACCACGGTTGTAGGCGCTGATCGCGTTGTCGAGCGTCGAAGCCGCTTCCGGCGTGATGTTCGACTGATCCCAGTCGAAGTACACGATGTACGGTCCGGGCTCACACACCACCGGCGGCGGCGGGGGAGGCGGCGGGGGCGGCGGGGGCGGCGGGGGCGGCGGGGGCGGCGGCGCCACAACCGGCTCCGGTGCACCACCGAAGTTGTACGTCAGCGTACCCAGGATCGAGTGCGAGCGGAAGCGCGTCGAAACGTCACGGCCGACCTGATCAACCAGATCGATATTGTCGACGTTGAAGAAACGATACTTCAGACCGGCATCCCAGTTGCTGCTGAGCGGCGCGCGAACGCCGGCAATCGCCTGCCAGGCAAAGCCCGTGTCCGAATCGTCGAGGAACGCACCAGCGAAGACGGGTTCGACCGACACGCGGGCGACACCGGCACCACCGCCGACAAAGCCCTGCAGGCCGTCGTCGTCGCCGAAGTCGAGCATGCCGTTGACCATGAAGCTCAGCGCATTAGTATCGCCGTTAAGCGCCGTGCCGCCCGTGTAGAGCGCACCGGCTCCTGACGCAGACTGCGGAATGCCCGGAACGCCGAAGCGACCCGACTTGATGTCGGCTTCGCGATAGCCGACTTCGACTTCTGCGCGGAAACCGCCGAAATCATAACCAACCGTACCTTCGAAATCATAACCGGTGCGATGGTCCAACGATGCGGCATTGTTAAAGGTCCCGATGTCGAGATCCAGATCTTCGACGATCATCACACCGCCGCCGACGCCAACGTACCACGAGCCATCGCGGGCCAGAGCGGGCGACGCCAGGGCAGTGGAGGCTAACGCCACAGCTAAGGCAAGCTTCCTCATAGTAATTCCCCTTTCAAATTGAGATATACGTCTCGGCAGACGTCCTACTCGCCGCTTTGGTTCCGTGCAAGTGAACAAATCGCTAATCTGTTGCCAAAAAGTCGCACTTTTAAAACCAACGAGAGGAAATTCAGCCTGAAATCAGAAGACCCTGCGCCACTAGGTGCTGGATCAACGCACCTAGCGCGCTACGCGCTTCGGCATCGATTGTCGAGCTGCCAGATGGGGCGACGATGGTTACCGGTGCAACCCATTCGCCGTCGTCGAATCGGAGCCTCGCCCCAACGGCCAGCCGCACGACCACCATCCCGACTTGTGGCGCGACAAATCGCCAGTCGCCGGCCGTCCAGATCGCGATTACATTCCCCTGCCCGGACCAATCGCTCGTCGGGGCCTCGCCAACGAGCCAGCATTGCCCCGCTTCCGGTTCCGCGGGCGGATCGTTCAGCAGCCCGTCTTCGACCGTGGCATGGACAACGACAAGGACAGCGACAGTCCAAAGTCGCCGACCTGGCGAATCGCTATCATCGTATCGGGCGGCAGCGCCGCCAGAGCAGCGGCCGCGATATGCAAATCCGGGCTCGTGCGTTCCCAAGGCGCAAAACCGGGGACCGGCGGTGACAAGGTGATCCGCCACGCCTCCTGCCCCGCGATCGGCAGGTCGACATGGTCAGCCGCGCGATCCCTTCGCACAGCGCCTCGCGCCGGCCCGCCGAGAATCCGGCCCTGCGCCGCCGTTCCCGATACATCGCATTGCCCGTCACCTCCGCCGCGCGCGCCGATGCGGCGACGTTCGAAGACTCCGCCATCGATTCCAGATACAGGGTCATCTGCGCGGCCCCCGGACGCACGCTGCGCGCATCCCGGGTCGCCGCCTTGCCGATCTGCGCCATGGACCGACCTCCCCAAACGCCAGTTGGGCCGGAACAGCCTTCCGCCAAACGGAAGGCCACCGGCCCGACTCGCAATTCTTCATGATGTGGAACTTGTGCCATATCAGCGTCAAGGTATCAAAAGATATAACCTATATGGCTATCTCACCAAATCTTGAACTGCGCGCTCACTCGCTCTCGCCGCCCGCCAGGTCGCGCGCGACCTTGGGATCCCGCAGCAGTTTTTCGATATGGCTCGCCTCGTCAAAGCTCTCATCCGACAGGAATTTCAGCTTCGCGGCATATTTCATCGCCATCCGTTCGGCGACGCTCTTTTGCAGCCAGGCAGTGTTGGTGCGCAGCGCCTTCAGCACCGCTTCTTCTTCCTTGCCGAGCAGCGACTTTACGAACACCGTCGCATGGCGCAGATCCGACGACATGCGAACCTCGGTGACGCTCACCGGGTGCTTGGTCAGCTGATCGTCATGCACGTCGCCGCGCGCGAGGATTTCGGACAGGATATGGCGCACCTGTTCGCCAACGCGCAGCGCGCGGACCGTGGGGCCCTTGGTGTCTGCCGCTTTCATGCCGCACCCATCTCCAATTCATCCAGCTTCGCGACAATCCGCGCGATCGAGCGCAAGTTGCGCGCCGTACCCTTATGCTCCAGCCGCCGCTCGATCAGGCGTGCAGTCAATTTGCTTTCGCCCACGCCGTCCCCATAATCGATATAGAGTGCACGGTCGCCGAGCGCGAGGCGCTCGTTCGGCTTGATCCATTTGTCGGCCGCCAGCGCATCAAACTGCGCCTGCGTTGGCTGCCCGTCGAGGAACATAGTATGGACAAATTTATCCTCATTGGTTCCCGCAAACGGATTGTCGACGATCGCCGCGGCAAGCTCGTCACGATCGCGCACCAGCGCCGCGCACTGCATGTCAAACCGGTCATCGACCATCAACGTCAGCTTTTCCTCCAGCCCGCGCGTCGGCCGCGCGGGGTGCGAGAAAATGACATTGCCGCTGGCCACCACCGTCTCGACATCGGCGAACCCCTCGGCCGCGAACGCCGCGCGCAGATCGGCCATCGTCAATCGGTTGCCGCCGACATTGATGCTGCCGAATAAGGCCACATAGCGAGCCATGCCGACGCCTCCTGATCCGCGCTCGGCGAACGCCTGTTACAGCGTCCGTTCGCGCATTTCGACTTCGAAGACTTCCAGATTGTCGCCTGCCTTGATGTCGTTGGTATCCGACAACACGACACCGCATTCCAACCCGGCGCGCACTTCAGCGACGTCGTCCTTGAAGCGGCGCAGCGACGCGATGGTCGTTGCCGACACGATGACATCGTCGCGCGTAAGGCGTGCATGCAGCCCCTTGCGGATGATGCCTTCGAGCACGAGCAGACCCGCGGCCTTGTCGCGCTTGCCGGCCGGGAATACGTCCTTGACCTCGGCACGCCCGACAACGGTTTCGATCCGCTCCGGACCCAGCTCGCCCGCCATTTCCTTCCGGATTTCGTCGGTTAGGTGATAGATCACGTCATGGTACATGAAGCGCACATTTTCGCGCTTCGCGATGTCGCGCGCCTTCGGATTCGGACGGACGTTAAAGCCGATGATCGGCGCCTTGGTTGCCGCCGCCAGCGTCACATCGCTTTCGGTGATTGCCCCGGCGCCCGACTGGAGCACGCGGACGCGGATCTCGTCGGTCGACAGCTTGTTCAGGGCGTTCACGATCGCTTCGACCGAACCCTGCACATCGCCCTTGATGATCACCGGGAACTGGATGACGTTGGTCTTGTCGGCCAGCGCCTCGAACATCCCTTCCAGGCTGACCGGCGCCTGCACGGTGCGCTTGCGCGTCGCCTGTTCCTGACGATAGGTCGCGACTTCGCGGGCGCGCGCTTCATTTTCGACGACGGTGAGCGTATCGCCCGCCATCGGGACACCGCCCAGACCGAGGACTTCGACCGGCATCGACGGGGTCGCCGACTTGATCTGCTTGCCCTGATCGTCGATCAGCGCGCGAACGCGGCCGCTTTCGGCGCCGCAGACAAAGATGTCGCCAACCTTGAGCGTCCCGCGGCGAACGAGGATCGTCGCCACCGGGCCGCGGCCCTTGTCCAGCTTTGCCTCGACCACCGTGCCTTCGGCGGCGCGGTCGGGGTTGGCTTTCAGCTCCATGATTTCGGCTTGCACCGCGATCGCGTCGAGCAGCTTGTCGAGCCCGGTCTTCTTCAGCGCCGACACTTCGACATTCTGCACGTCGCCGCCCATTTCCTCGACCACCAACTCATGTTCGAGCAGGCGTTCGCGGACGCGCTGGGCATTGGCGCCTTCCTTGTCGATCTTGTTGATCGCAACGATGATCGGCACGCCCGCCGCCTTCGCATGCGCGATCGCCTCGATCGACTGCGGTTTCAGCCCGTCGTCGGCCGCCACCACCAGGATGACGATGTCGGTGACATTGGCACCGCGCTGACGCATCTCGGTAAAGGCTTCGTGGCCCGGCGTATCGAGGAAGGTGACCAGCGACCCGTCGGGGGTCTTCACCTGATAGGCGCCGATATGCTGGGTGATGCCGCCGGCCTCGCCCGCAACGACATTGGCGCCGCGCAGCGCGTCGAGCAGGCTGGTCTTGCCGTGATCGACATGGCCCATGATCGTGACCACCGGCGCGCGCGGCTTCAGATGTTCGGCGTCGTCGATATCTTCGTCGTGACGAATATCGACATCGCCTTCGCTGACGCGGATGATCTCATGCCCGAATTCGGTGACCAGCAGTTCGGCGATGTCCTGATCGATCGTATCCGTGCTCGCCGACGGGCTGCCCATCCTGAACAGCGCCTTGACCAGGTCGCCGGTCTTTTCGGCCATGCGGTTCGCGAGTTCGGCAACCGTGATGCTTTCGGGCACCACGACTTCGCGGACCTGCTTTTCGCGCGGTCCCGACGATGCGGTGTGCGAACGCTTTTCCTTTTCGCGAGCGCGCTTCAGCGCCGCCAGGCTGCGGGCGCGGGCGCCTTCATCTTCGTTGAGCGCCCGCGTGACGGTCAGCTTGCCCGACTGGCGACGCGTATCGCCACCGCGGCTCGGCTTGGGCTCGGGACGCTTCGGCTCGGGGCGCTTGGGTGCCTCGACCGGGGTAAAGCGGCGCGGCGCCGGAGCGGCGCTGGTTGGCGCGCGCGGGGCGGCTGCGGGCTGCGGCGCCTCGGCTGCGGGAGCCTCGGCAACCGGCTCGGCAGCGGCGGCAGGCGCCGGTGCGGGCGTCGGCTCGGCGGGCTTGGCGGGCTTGGCGGCCGCCTGTTCGGCACGCTGCTTTTCTTCTTCGGCAGCGCGGGCGCGTGCAGCCTCTTCGCGGCGGCGATTGTCCTCGAGCGACGACATGCGCGCCTCTTCGGCCTCGCGCAGCAATTGCGCCTGGCGCTCCTGGCGCGACATCAGGCTGTCATTCTCACTCACGCGCGGCGCTGCGGGTTTCGGCGCGGGCGGAGGAGCAGCAACGGGCGCGGGCGCCGGAGCGGCCTCGACCTCTTCCACCACCGGTTCGGGCGCAGGATCGCCGGGACGACCGAGCACGCGGCGACGCTTCACCTCGACCACCACAGTATTGCGGCGACCATGGCTGAATTGCTGCTGCACCTGTCCGGCCTCGACCGTCCGCTTCAGCCCCAGGGGCTTGCGGGTCAGGGTCGGTTTGTCCTGTTCGTCACTCATCGAAACTCATCATTCCTTCAAAACGCGTCCGAAGCGGCGGAGCCTGTCGGCGCCGCCCCAATTTTGTCCTCGCCAGCAAGCGGCGGGGCATGCGGGTCGGAATCGCGGTTGGCCGCGTCCCTACTCCATCCTGTAAAAAACTGCCAGCGGCTCAAATGCGCCAGCACCCGCGCCGCAGCGCGGGCGTCGGTCAACGCCAGATGCACCGCATTCTCGCGGCCCAATGCCATAGATAGGGTGCTGCGGTCCACCGGCAAGACCAGTCCCTCGCGCCCCGAGCCTTCCGCATCTTCGCCGACGCGCCAGGCCTGCGCCAGTTTCTTGCGGCCATCCTCGCCGGCATCGCTGGCGTGGAGGAGCAAGCGAACCTGTCCCTTGCGCGCCGCGGTTTCGATCTTTTCATTGCCGCTCAGCAAGGTGCCCGACCGCGATTCCAGCCCCAGCCGGTCGAGCGTCGCCCGCGCCAGCTGCGCTTCGATGCGCGCGCCCAGATCGTCGGGGATGGTAAAATTGCCGTCCTGCAACGCCCGCGCGAGTCCGCTCTTCAGCTTGCCCTTCGTTTGGGCCGCTTCGAGCGTCGCGCGGTCGACGCCGATCCACGCTCCGCGCCCCGGCGCTTTGCCGAGCACGTCGGGCGCAATACCTCCGTCAGGGCTGAGCGCCAGGCGCACAAGCCTTTCGGCCGGCGAAACCTCGCCGGTGATGACGCAGCGCCGTTCAGGCACATGCTGGCCGCGCCGACCAGCGCGGTCTGGTTCGCTCAGCTGATCATTGTGCGGGGTCCGCATCAGCGGCCTCCCCGGCTTGCGGTGCGGTTTCCACCGGTTCGCTCGACTCTTCGTCGTCGAACCAGTGGGCGCGTGCCGCCATGATGATCTCGTTGCCCTGCTCTTCGCTCAGGCCATATTCGCCCAGCACGCCGCCCCTGTCCTCGGCGCGCTCGCTGCGCGGCGGGCCGCGGCGGTTATCGGTGCGCTTCTTGGCGATCAGCTCGTCAGTGGCGAGGTCGGCAAGATCGTCGAGCGTCTTGATCCCCGCCTTGCCCAGCACGACCAGCATCGCTTCGGTCAAGTGCGGTATCGCAGCCAGATCGTCTTCGACGCCCAGTTCGCGGCGTTCGGCGCGCGATGCTTCTTCGCGGCGCTCCAGCCCCTCGAGCGCGCGGCTCTGCAGTTCCTGCGCCAGTTCCTCGTCGAACCCTTCGATCCCGGCGAGTTCCTCGATGCCGACATAAGCGACTTCTTCAAGTTCGGTGAAGCCCTCGGCGACCAGCAGCTGCGCCAGCGTTTCGTCGACGTCCAGCTCTTCCTGGAACATCGTCGAGCGCTCGACAAATTCGCGCTGGCGCTTTTCGCTCGCGTCAGCCTCGGTCATGATGTCGATCTGGCTGCCGGTGAGCTGGCTTGCTAGACGGACATTCTGGCCGCGGCGACCGATGGCGAGCGACAGCTGGTCGTCGGGAACGACGACTTCGATGCGGCTGTCATCTTCGTCGATGACGACGCGCTGGACCGTTGCCGGCTGGAGCGCGTTGACGACAAAGGTCGCGGTGTCTTCGGACCAGGGGATGATGTCGATCTTTTCGCCCTGCATTTCCTGCACAACCGCCTGGACGCGGCTGCCCTTCATGCCGACGCAGGCGCCGACCGGGTCGATGCTGCCGTCATAGCTGATGACACCAATCTTGGCGCGCGAACCCGGGTCACGGGCAGCGGCCTTGATCTCGATGATGCCGTCGTAAATCTCGGGGACTTCCTGCGCGAACAGCTTTTTCATGAAGTCGGGGTGGGCGCGCGACAGGAAAATCTGCGGCCCGCGCGTTTCGCTGCGCACCGACAGGATCAGCGCCCGGACGCGGTCGCCGACGCGCATCAGTTCGCGCGGGATCTGCTGGTCGCGGCGGATGACCCCCTCGGCGCGGCCGAGGTTGACGACGATATGGCCGAATTCGACCGATTTGACGACACCGGTGATCAGTTCGCCCGAGCGGTCCTTGAATTCTTCAAACTGCCGCGCCCGGTCGGCTTCGCGGACTTTCTGGAAAATCACCTGTTTCGCCGACTGCGCGTCGATGCGGCCCAGATCCACGGCGGGCAGCGGATCGACGATGAAGTCGCCCAGCTGAGCGTCCTTCTGCAATTTCTGACCCGCGGCCAGGTCGACCTGCTTGAAATAATCCTCAACCGTCTCGACCACCTCGACGACGCGCCACAGGCGCAGGTCGCCGGTCTGGACGTCCAGCTTGGCGCGAATGTCGTTCTCGGCGCCATAACGGGCGCGCGCCGCACGCTGGATCGCTTCTTCGATCGCCTCGATGACGATCGTCTTGTCGATCATCTTCTCGCTGGCGACGCTGTTGGCAATCGCCAGCAGTTCGGCGCGGTTGGCAGAAATGGCAGTGGCCATCAGTCCTGTCCTTCTTCTTCCAGTTCGTCGGCGCCTTCGGCTGAAAGCGGGACGGTTGCAGCAATGAGTTTGTCGGTGAGCACCAGCTTCGCCGTATCGATCGCGTCGAACGGCAGCTTATGCAGGGCCTCTTCCTTGTCTAAAATCGTGACGACATCGCCGTCGATCCCGACCAAGAGGCCGTTAAAGCGCTGGCGGCCGTTGAGTTTTTCCTTCAGCGCGACCTTCGCCTCATGCCCCGCCCAGTCGGCGAAGTCGCTGCGGCGGGTCAGCGGCCGGTCGATCCCCGGCGACGATACTTCCAGCCGATACGCCTGCTCGATCGGATCCTTGCCCGCTTCCTCCAGCGCGTCGAGCTGCACCGAAATGCGGCGCGACAGGTCGGCGCAATCGTCGATCGTCAGCTGGCGCGTTTCGGGGCGCTCGGCCATCACCTGCAAGGTCGGATCACTCTCACCACCAAAAAAGGCGACGCGCACGAGCAACAGGCCCATCGCCTCGGCTTCGGGCGCGATGATCGCATTGAGGACGTCAAGATCGGCCAAGTCAGTCTTTCAAATCGGATGACCGGCAAGCAAGTGGGTATAGCCGCCGCGGCCCGCGGCCCCGACGTCCCAACTGGCTAACCATGTCAAGAAGTAGGCCGCATATAGGCCGCACCGGGTGAGTCGGCAAGGGGGAATGCCGATCGACGGACGATGTGGGCGCACATCCCCTTGTTAACCCATTTGCTCCTAGAAACCAGCATGCGCCAGAATAGGCTTATCTCGCTCGTCTGCACCTGCGCCACGGCGTCGCTCGCCACATCCTGCACGTCGCTCCCTGCTCCGCCCTACAATCTGGCCGCCGATTGGCATGCGATGGCCGATCAATATGGCTATGTTGCCAGCATCGGCTATTTCACGCCGGCCCAGATGCGCGTTTCGAGCTGGGAGTTCGCGCGTATGCAATCCGCGGCCGGGTCGCTGTGCACGGGATTTCGTTACGCCGTTCGCCGCGACGTTCAATGGTTCAAAACGCGGCGCGGGTCGGGCCGCAGATGCGCGCGCGTGGTCTATACCTTTCGCTGCACGGCCGGAGAGGACGTCGGCAAGGCCATTCCTGCCGATGCACTTGAAGCCACCCGGGCCCATATCATGGCCGAACCGGCCGACGGGCAACTCGAAAATGATTGCGGAGAAAAGGACGCGGACAAGATCCACCGTCCCCGCCAGACGCCCGTCGTGCGCGCACCACAATCGCCCGTCGGCAACGACCAGCAATAGTCCGGCGCTCATTGGGTCACGGAATCCTTACCTCGTCGAGCCAGCACAGCGCGTTCGCATCGAGGTTCCCGCGCTTCACCTAAAGTCGCTCTCGCCCCGACAGCCGACGCACCCGCCGTCGGACGAATTGCGCAAAAGCTTGACTTTTTGCCAATTTGTTGCAATCTACCATTGCTAACGTCGCCTGCGACGGAAATTTGATGCCTACGGCTGAGACTTCCCTTCACGCGCTACCAGCTCCTCCGGCGCTTTTGCCGGTTGATTATCTGTTTTCGTGAAAGGAAACATCTTATGCCTATCGGCACCGTAAAATTCTTCAACAGCGACAAAGGCTATGGTTTCATTGCCAATGAAGATGGTTCGGGCGACAGCTTCGTCCACATCACTGCCGTCGAGCGCGCCGGCATGTCGACGCTGAACAAGGAACAGCGCGTTTCTTACGAGCTGGAAACCGACCAGCGCGGCAAGACCTCGGCTGTCAATCTTCAGCCTGCATGAATGAACTCCGGCCTGGCGTCCCTGGGGCGCCGGGCCGGACCATTCGCCGATCATTCGGCATCCAGCTCGCTCCAGCGCCAAGGGACTGCCCGATGGATATGAACGAGCTTTTCTACCATCACCAGATGGCCTTGATGGCATCGGGCCAGCCGCGCGGCCGCGGCGCCAGCGCCCGCCATGCGCGTTTCGACCTGCCCGGCCATTACGCCCAGCGCATCGATGCCTATCGCGCCAAGCGCGGCATGCGCCAATATTTCGCCGGCCCCCCGCATTCCGAGACGCCCAAGATCGGTTAGTCGACCCTTTCGACGACGATATGCGGCCAGCGCGCCTTCAGCCGTCCGGCCCAGCGCTCATAGGGCCACGGAATCACTTCCTGATCGAGCCAGAACAGCCGCGCGCCAGCGCGATCGTAAAGATGCACTTCGTCATCGCTATCCTCCTGCCGCACGATGCGCACTTTGGCTATTTGTGAGGGATGGATGCGCCCTTCGTCGCCGCCGCTGCGTCCGATGCGCCCTTGCCACCACACCAGCTCGCCCGTAGCCGGATCGATGAAGCTGCCGCGGTTCGGATTGGCAAGCATGTTGAGCCCCGCGCCCAGCGCGACCAGCGCTCCGAACCCCTGCGCCAGCGGCACCAGCCACGGCGCACATTCGCGGCCGTCATCGCTGCAATTGTCGGCCGGATCGATGACCGATCCGGCCCACAGAAACACCAGCCCAAAAGCCAGCAGCAACCACATGCGCCAATCGGTGCGCGCGCTGCGGCGGTAGGTTGGAATTCCCACGTCGGTCATGGCAAGGCTTTACCCGAACGGCGTCAACAGGTCGCTAACGGCCGCTCGTTGGCCTTTCCGGGTCAGTCCCCACCGCCCTGCCCGTGGCGCCGCGGCACAGCGCGCGCGCACTGCAACATTTTATTGGCGTTTGCCGTATAAGGCAGATTGGCACCCCGATCGCGCGAATCGGCGCGGGCGCGGCGATGGGAATTTGGCGATTGATGAAGCCCGAACTCAACCTGACCGCCCGCTCGACCTGGCGCGACCCGGCGCCGGAAAAACCGGCGGGGCCGGGGCGTGCCTTTTGGGCGGCGATCGTTGCGGTGATGGCCGTCGCGTGTCTGGCGTTTCTGCTGTCGAGCGGGCAGCTTCGCCCGCCCGCCGTGTTCGGCCCCTACAGCGTCTCGGTACCGCTCGATTTTCGCGCCTATGACCCCGCGCGCTGGGCGATCATGAATGCCGAGGATTATGAGGAAGCGCTCAAGATCGACCCGACGCTGCCCGATCCGGCCAGCATCGGCTTTGGCGACGCTGCGGCGCTGCCTCCCGCCGACCCGGCCTTGCTGCGCGACGAAGCCTTTGTCGGGCCGCCCGCCAAACCCTATGTCTTTCGCGGCGTCACCGCGCTCGACCGCGAACGCGCGCATTATTGCCTGACGTCGGCCATCTACTACGAGGCAGCGTCGGAGACTGACGACGGCATGCGCGGCGTCGCGCAGACGGTCATCAACCGCGTCCGCCACCCGAGTTTCCCCAACACCGTGTGCGGCGTTGTGTTTCAGGGGTCGCAGCGCGCCGGGGTCTGCCAGTTCACCTTCAGCTGCGACGGCGCGATGGCGCGGGCGCCGAGCAAGCCCAACTGGCTGCGCGCCAGCCGTGTCGCTTCGGCAGCTCTCGGCGGATTCGTGTTCCCCAAGGTCGGCCTCGCGACCCATTATCACACCCAGGCGATTTGGCCGCGCTGGGGCAAGAGCCTGGTGATGACCAATATCGTCGGCGCGCATATCTTCCACCGCTGGCGCGGTCGCTGGGGCATGCCCGACGCGTTCCGCGCCCCGTACCTCGGCCGCGAGCCAGTCCCCGGGCCCTATCTGCCGCTGGCGCAGCAACTCGCGATCCTGAAAGGTCAGGGCCTGCCGCCCGGTGCGGGTCCGGCCCCGATGCTCGGCGGCGTCGGCGCCCCGCTCCCCGATGTCGCCGCCGCGCCGCTACCTAGCACCATGGCACCGACCGCTCCTGTCATATCATCGCCCGTAGCCGCCCCGATTCCGGCGCCGACCTACACCGACCCCCGGCTAAACCAGTCGGGTCAGATCCGCGAAGAATTCCGCGGCAGCGGAGAGTGGAAACGCTGAGCCAATCGGGCTAGCCTGCCTGCCACGCGGCAAGGAGGCGGATATGGGACATGTCAAAGGCATCGGCGGGCTATTTTTTCGGGCGCGCGATCCCGACGCGCTCAACGCCTGGTACAAGGAACGGCTGGGCATCGGAGCCGGGTGCAACGCCGACGACACCGGCCCGATCGACGAATGGACATGGAATGTCGCCGCGGGTCCGGTGGTGTTCGCGCCGTTCAAGGCCGACACCGACTATTTCGCCGCCGACCGCCAATATATGATCAACCTGCGCGTCGACGATCTTGAAGCCGTGCTCGCCCCATTTTATGCGGCGGGCGACGATGTGATCATCAAGGAAGAATGGAACGACCCCGCGACCGGCCGGTTCGCGCGCGTCCACGACCCCGAAGGCAATCCGATCGAGCTGTGGGAACCGCCCGCGACCAAATAGCCCCGTTTTTCTCCCGTCCCTTGCAGGGAGGGGAGAAATCTCACCGCCCCTGGCTACGCCAGCGCTTAACCACGCGCTCCAGAATCTCCGCCTCGCCGCCGGTTTCGCGCCACAGCTTCGAGAACAGCGGATCGCTCGACGCGGGCCGCTTATCTTCCTCCAGCGTATCGAGATAGACGCGGATCGGGATAGACACGCCTTCGCCGCAGACGATACATTCGCGGTTACGCAGCGCCGGGATCGAATCGATGAAACCGCGCGCGCCTTCGGGCATCGCGGCTTTCACGAAATGCTGGTCGCGCTCATTGTTCAGACGCATCGAAATGATCGTGCCGCACTGCGACAGCACGCCTTCGGCCAGATCGGAGGGGCGCTGGGTGATCAGCCCCAGCGACACGCCATATTTGCGGCCTTCCTTGGCGATCCGTTCCAGGATCTTGCGCACCGCCTGGCCCTGCCCCGTGTCTTTCGACGGGATGTAGCGGTGAGCTTCTTCGCAGACGAGCAGGATCGGGCGCTGCGGCTCGCCGCGCGACCAGATCGCATAGTCGAACGTCAGTCGCGACAGGACCGCGACGACAACCCCGGTGATGTCCGACGGCACCCCCGACACGTCGATGATAGAAATCGGGCGCCCGTCGGAAGGCAGACGGAAAATCTTGCCGAGAAAGGTCGCCATCGTGTCGGCGACCAGCATGCCCGAGAACATGAAATTATAGCGCGGATCGGCGCGCATTTCCTCGATCTTGCCCTTGATGCGCATGAACGGCGCGCTCGACGTCGCCTTGTCGAGCTTGCCCATCTCGTTGGTCAGGATGTTCAGCAGGTCGGACAGCAGATAGGGGATCGGCGAATCGACCGTGATCTTGGTCATGCCTTCGGCGAGCCGGTTCTTCGTCCGCGCCTGCAACAGACAGCGCGACAGCACGTCGCAGTCGGACTGGCGGTCGCGGCCTTCAGCGGTGACGAACACTTCGCAATGTTCCTCGAAGTTCATCAGCCAATAGGGCATAGCGAGGTTGTCGACGTCGAACAGCGCGCCGATGCCCTTGAACGCCGCAGAATATTCGCCGTGCGGATCGATCATCACGATATGACCCTGCGGCGCCAGTTCGCAGATCTTGTGCAGGATCAGCGCCGCGCTGGTCGATTTACCGGTACCGGTCGACCCCAGCAGCGCAAAATGCTTGCCGAGCATCGCATCGACATAGAGCGAGCCGCGGATATCCTTAGTGGGATAGACGGTGCCGATTTCGACATGCGCGCGCTCGTCAGCAGCATAAATCTGTTTGAGGTCGGCGCTGGTCGCCGCGAACACCTGGCTGCCCGGGATTGGATAACGGGTGACGCCGCGGCGGAAATTCGAAATCCGGCCGGTGATTTTTTCTTCTTCGCCTTCGCCCAGGAAGTCGATCGTCGCAACGATCAGCCCTTCGCCGCGCTCGTGCAATTGCTGGTCGCGGATGCTGGCGATCAGCCAGATATTGCCGACGCGAACCTTGACCTGCGCCCCGACCTGCCCGGCCATGGCGACGGCGGCATCGGTCGACGCCGACAATTTGCCGATCGTCACCGCATCAAGCAGGATGCGCGAGGCCGAACCCGAAATATCGATCACTTCGCCGATCATCAGATCGTCACGATGATGATTGATCACCGGCGCCACCGAAGCGGCCACGCCGCCACCGGCGAGCCGAACATGCTGCGCCGCGGTCGAATCACCGGCGGGAAATCCGCCACCCTGCATATCCATCAAAATGCCCCGCCTAAAATTGTCCCGTACTTCGGTATCGCAGGTCAGGGTAAATATTGGCTAAAGGCGTCCGCCCCGGAACTTGGGTCAACGACGGCGGAAAATCGCCGATGCGGCATAGCCGAGCAGCAACGATAGGATCACCGCGGTCAGGCCATAGAGAAAGCCGTGACGCTCCGCCGCCAGCGCGACAAAACGCTCAAACCCTGCCTTGCGGATCTGGACGTCGCGCGACGCGACCGCGAGCACGCGGCCGCGGCTGATCAAAAAGGTTTCGGCGCGATAGGTACCGACCGGAACGCGCGCGGGTACCGGGATGCGCGCGCGATAAAGCACCCCCTCGGTAATCTCGACCGCCGCCGGATTTTCATAGAACAGGCCAAGGCGGCGATAGAGGTCGGTCAGCCCGGCTTCGAAGCGTTCGAGCTTGCTCGCTTCGGAAAACTCGGTCGGCGACATCGACAGATTGGCGAGCCCAAGTTCGAAGATCGCTGCGGTGCGTTCGTCGACCAGCTTGTCAATCGGGCGCGACGATCCGATCGCATAGAATCCCGGCGAGGTGCGCAAACGGATGCTGCTGGCGTTGACCCAGATCCCGGCAACGCGGCGCTTTTCGCGCAGCACGATCGGGCGCACCGGCCCTTTCAGCACCACGACGATGTCCGCACGGTCGTCGGGCAGCCGCTGGCCGGGATAGAGGATCGCGCCGAACAACAGCAATTCCTCGCCGGTAAAGCTGTATTGGATGTCGATCGCGCGGCTCGACACATCGGGAACCAGCCGCGGATCGGCCGCCTGCACCGTGACCGGCGCGAAGATCAGCGCGACGAGCATCAGAACCGAGGCGCGCCAACCGGTCATTGCACCGAGTAAATTTCATCGGGGCGGATGAACAACCCGACCGCCATTTGTAGCGCCACCAACAGCACGATCACCGCCAGCGCCAGCCGCAGATATTCTGGCCGCGCCTTTTGCGCAAAGCGCGCCCCGAACTGCGCTCCCACCACGCTACCCAGGAGCAGCAGCGCCGCGAGCACGATGTCGACCGCCCCCGTCGTCAGCGCATGCACCATCGTTGTCGCGATCGTCACGAACAGGATCTGGAACAGCGACGTGCCGACAACGACCTGCGTCCCCATGCCAAGCAGGTAAAGCATCGCGGGGACCATGATGAACCCGCCGCCGACCCCGAGCAGCATCGTCAGCACCCCGCCGATCATCCCGAGCAGCAGCGGCGCGAGCGGCGAGATGTACAGACCCGAACGATAGAAGCGCCAGCGCAGCGGCAGGTTGGCGACCATCGGATGGTGGCGCCGTTTGCGCGCCGGGGCGGGCAATCCGGCCTGCGCGGCGCGAAAGCTGCCCCACGCCTCGCGGCCCATGAACGTGCCGACGGTGCCGAGCAGCGCCACGTAAAGGATCGAAATCACCGTATCGATCTGGCCCCAGGCGGTGAGCAGTTCGAACAATCCGGCGCCAATCAACGACCCGAGCAGGCCGCCCGCGACGAGCACCGCCCCCATGCGCAGATCAACCCCGTCGCGTTCAAGATGCGCCATCACCCCCGATACGCTCGCGCCGGTGACCTGCGTCGCCGCCGATGCCGCCGCAACGGTCGGCGGAATGCCGTAAAAGATCAGCAGCGGCGTGGTCAGGAACCCGCCGCCGACCCCGAACATGCCCGACAAAAAGCCGACGCCGCCGCCCAACAAGACGATGACCAGTGCATTGACCGACAGATTGGCGACAGGAAGGTAAAGGTCCATGGGCCTCAAAACATGCGTCTGCGGCGTAAAACTGCGCCGAGTCCCTTGACCCTAGACCATTTTTCCGGGGCGGGGAATCGGCTGAACCGCTATTTTTGCCGCGGTTTGAAAGTCGCTCGCGAGCGTCTGCGCAAGCCCGCTGGCGGGACGCGCGTCGCCCGCGATGCGCTGGCGCCGATCGAGCACGATCCGGCTGCCTTCGCTGACATCGGGCAGGCGCAAAGACAACCGCGGTCCGACATTGACGCGCGCCGCACCCGGCTGCACAGCGCCTGCCGCCAGCGCGCCGACCCGCAGCGGCGAACTATCGTCAGCACCGACCCTGTGGTCGATCACAATCGCCCCATCGGCAAACCTGTCGTGCCGCCGCGCCCCGACGATACCGGCCTACCCATAGGCTTCGAGCCGGAACCCGTGCGGCAGCGCAACGTCGCCGACCCCGCCGCTGACCATCGCGGCAAGCGCCATGCGCCCCGCTCTCCCCACGGCAACCCGCTGCTCGACAGCGACGTCGACCGGCCAATGCGCCAGCGGGGCGAATGCGAGACCAAGGGCCAGCTCGCGCTGCGCGGGACGCCGCACCGCGATCGTCGCGCGACGATAGGCGCGCGCGGCCCGTATCGCCAAAGCCACAGCCCAGCCGTAGTCCCGCCCCAGCCATGCGGTCGATAGCGCCACCCACCAGCCTCGTGCCACCGTGATATCGCGCCAGCCCCCCCGATATTGCTAGGACGCAAGGCGGATTTGTAAAGCTGAGCGCATAGAGCTAGGACACCGGCCATCCCTGGGCAACAAGAGGAATCACCGACCCATGACCGGCAGAAATCCGCCCCGTTCCGCGCTGCGCGACTTTCTAGAGAGCGAAAGCGCCGGAGGAATGCTGCTGATTTTCGCCGCCATAATGGCGATGATTATCGCCAATTCGGCGTTGGGCGATGATTATCACCATCTAATCCATGCGGTGACCGGACCTGTGCTCACCGACAAGCTCGGCCCGATGACGGTTCATCTATGGATCAACGACGGGTTGATGGCGGTATTTTTCCTGCTCGTCGGGCTTGAAATCAAGCGTGAGTTTGTCGACGGACGGCTGGCGAGTTGGGACCGGCGGCGCTTGCCCTTTATCGCGGCGGCAGCAGGGATGGCGGTACCCGCTGCACTTTACCTAATATTCGCCGGGTCGACGCCGGGACTGGCGCAAGGCTGGGCGATCCCGGCCGCGACCGACATTGCCTTTGCGATGGGCGTGCTGGCGCTCCTCGGCAAGCGCGCGCCGACGTCGCTCAAACTCTTCCTCGTCACCGTTGCCATTGTCGATGACATGGGCGCGGTCGCGATCATCGCGCTCTTCTATACGGCCGAGATCAACATGATGGCCCTCGCCGCCGCTGCCGCGATCCTGGGCGCGATGTTCGTCATGAACCGGCAAGGGGTGAAAAGCCTGCCGCTCTACGTGCTGATGTTCCTGTTCCTGTGGTACGCGATGCTGCTCTCGGGCGTCCACGCCACGATCGCCGGGGTGCTGGCTGCGATGGCGATCCCGTTCGAGCGCACCCCTGGAACCCCCGACAGCCAGACCTCGCCGCTTCACCGGCTCGAACACGGTCTCCATCCCTGGGTCGCCTTTGCCATCGTGCCGCTGTTTGGCTTCGCCAACGCCGGGGTCGATATTGGCGCGCTGACGATCGAACAGATTTTCGCGCCACTGCCGCTGGGTATCGCGGCCGGCCTCTTCTTCGGCAAACAGATCGGGATTTTCGGCAGCGTCTGGCTCGCGGTCAAATTCGGCATCGCCGGCAAACTGCGCGGCGCGACCTGGCTCCAGATCTATGGTATTGCGATGCTGTGCGGGATCGGCTTCACGATGAGCCTATTCATCGGCGGCCTCGCCTTCCCCGGCAATGCGCTGCTGATCGAAGAGGCCAAGATCGGCGTCCTGATGGGATCGCTCGCCGCGGCGCTGGTCGGCTTTGCCGTGCTACGCTTCGCCCCGCTCCATCACCAGCATGATGCTGTCGAACGCGAATCCGCCGCCGAAATCGCCGCTGACGGCGATGTCGAGGACACCTCCGAAGACGACGATCCGGTTACCGCATGATGCTCCGGTCGATAATCTTGGTGCTGGCGGCCGCCTCCATATTGTCGGGCTGCGCGGCGAACCAAACTGTGCGCGGCACGGCCGACGTCGCCGCCATTGACGTGCGCCGCGCCCCGGCCTCGGCGCAGGCGCTGAACGACATTGCCGCGACGTACCTCCGGCTGACACTCGAAATCGGCACCCATGAAGACGGCTATATCGACGCCTATTATGGCCCGTCCGAACTCAAGACTGCAGCCGAGGCGGCCCCGCGCGACAAGCCCACCTTGCTCGCCGCGACGCGCGACCTGACCGCCCGGCTCAACGCGACCGCGCGCCGCCTGTCCGACCCGCTCGACCGCCGCCGCGCCGCCTTCCTCAGCGCCCAGCTGCGCGCTGCCGAAACGCGGCTGATGATGATGGAGGGCACCCGCTTCACCTTCGCCGACGAGGCCGAACGCCTGTTCGGCGTCCGCCCGCAGCTCAAACCCTTCGCCAGCTACGACCGGCACCTCGCCGCGGTCGAGGCGCTCGTCCCCGGCGACGGCCCGCTGGCGACGCGCGTCGAGGCCTATCTCGACGCCTTCACCATCCCCAAGGATCGGTTGCAAAAGGTGTTCGACGTCGCGATCGCGCGCTGCCGCGGTCGCAGCCTCGCGCATATCCCGATGCCCGACGGCGAGAGCTTCCGGCTCGAGTTCGTCACCGGCAAAAGCTGGAGCGGCTATAATTATTATCAGGGCGCGTATCACAGTCTGATCCAGGTCAACACCGACCTGCCGATCCGTCTGTCGCGCGCGCTCGATCTTGGCTGCCACGAAGGCTATCCGGGCCACCATCTGCTCAACATGAAGCTTGAGGAAAAGCTGGTCAAAGAGCGTGGCTGGACCGAATTCAGCGTTTATCCGCTCTACAGCCCGCAAAGCCTGATCGCCGAAGGAACCGCCAATTACGGCATCGACCTCGCTTTCCCTGAAGCCAGCAAGGCCGAGACCGAACGCGACGTGCTGATGCCGCTCGCCGAAATCGCGGTGCCGTCGGACGATCGCTACTGGCAGCTGCTCAAAGCGATCGATGCGCTGGGCGGCGCACGACTGACGATCGCGCAGCAATATCTCGACGGCGTGATTGACCGGCCGACCGCAGTGGCGCTGACCCAGAAATATCTGCTGGTGTCGGGAAAGCGCGCCGAACAATCGGTCAGCTTCACCGATCAATATCGCAGCTATGTCATCAACTACGGCCTCGGCGAAACGATGGTCCGTGCGCATGTCGAACGCGGAAAGCCCAGCCGCGACGAGATGTGGCGGCGGATGGCGAAGCTGGTCAGCGAACCGACGCTGCCATCGGACCTGCTCGCACGGTGACCATGGCCGCGACGCTCTTGTGGCTCGGCCAGTCAGGATCGCCGCGGCGTCCGCCCGCGGGAGTGTACCCGCGGGGTTGAGCAAAAAAAGGCCCCTCCCCTTCAGGGGAGGG
The DNA here is from genome assembly GCF_002205675.1 of Sphingopyxis bauzanensis. Lineage (GTDB taxonomy): Bacteria > Pseudomonadota > Alphaproteobacteria > Sphingomonadales > Sphingomonadaceae > Sphingopyxis > Sphingopyxis bauzanensis. The sequence continues at coordinate 233,262 of NZ_NISK01000004.1, forward strand.
GTTGGGGTCGGGGCTGGCGAGATTGCGCAAGGCCGCTGGCTCCCACCCCGCTCGACCAAAGCCTGGCAAAAGCCGGACCAAGTCTCACTGCCCCTCCCCTGAAGGAGAGGGGCTTGCCGCGTCAAACCCGACAAGGAGCAAAACCATGCTCGACAAATCCGATATCCACAGCCGTCTCGAAGCCCCGGTCCTCAAGGACTATGGCGTTTACCTCGCGGTCGATCGCCTGCTCGCCTGCCAGAAGCCGCTCGCCGACCTTGTCACCCCCGACGAGCTGCAATTCCAGATCGTCCATCAGGTCGAGGAATTGTGGATGAAGCTCGCTGCCTTCACGCTCGCGGAAGTTGACGAGCATCTGCGCGGCGGCCAGATAATGCGCGCCATCACCCTGTTCGGGCGAGTCCATATGCTGCTGCGCATGATGACCGACCAGCTGGCGCTGATCGAGACGATGAGCCCCTATGACTATCAGGCGATCCGGCTCCAACTGGGCAACGGATCGGGGCAGGAAAGCCCGGGGTTCCAGTTGCTACTGACGCTGCCCGCCGGGCTATGGGACACCTATCGCGCCAAATATCTCGAGCCACAGGGCCGCGCCCTCACCGATATCTACGACACCGGCTATACCCACGACGAAGCCTATATGGTCGCCGAGGCGCTGATCGAATTCGACGAGCTGTTCCAGAAATTCCGCGCCCACCACATCTACCTCGTCCATCGCTCGATCGGCATGGGATCGAAAGCGATCAGCGGGCGCGCCGTCGACCTGCTCGATGCCGGCGCACGGCATCGCTTCTTCCCCGAACTATGGGCCATCCGCGCCCAGATGACCGACCGCTGGGGCGCCGAATATGGCGTCAAGCGCGACAGCATCCGTCACGGCGACGCGGGGCATGGCAGCGGGGTTTAGAGACTCGCCAAGTAGTTGTCGTTGCGATCCCGGCGAAAGCCGGGAGAAGCAATCCAGGACGGTTTACGCAGGCTCTGGATTGCGTCGCTGTGCTCGCAAGGACGAGGGTCAGATATCGACGACAATCTTCCCGAAATGCCCGTTCGCGGCCTGATGCCGAAACGCATCGGCGAGGCAGTCGAGCGGGAAATGGTCGCTGATGATCGGGCGGATGCCGTTCGCCTCGATCCCGGCGATCATGTCGAGCTGTTGCCGGCGGCTGCCCACGGTCAGACCCTGCACGCGCAGGTTCTTCGCCATCAGCAGACCGGTCTGGACCGGTCCGGCGAAGCCCGCGAGGACGCCGATCAGCGCAACATGGCCGCCGACGCGGGTGGCCATCATCGACTGGTCGAGCGTTCCCGCGCCGCCGATTTCGACGACGGTATCGACCCCGGCCCCGCCCGTGAGCTCAAGCGCCTTGGCACCCCACGCGGGCACCTCCTTGTAGTTGATCAGTTCGTCGGCGCCGAGTGCTTTCAGCCGCTCGAGTTTGGCGTCGGACGAGCTGGTCGCGATCACCTGCGCGCCCGCAGCCTTGGCGAATTGCAGCGCGAACACCGACACCCCGCCGCTGCCCTGCACCAGCACCGTCGATCCCGGCTGGGTTGAGCCATCGACGAACAGCGCGCGCCATGCGGTCAGCCCCGCGCAGGTCAAAGTCGCAGCCGCGGCGGCGCTATACCCCCGCGGGGTGCGCGTGAACCAATGCTGCGGGGTTACCACCACTTCGCGCGCATAACCGTCGATGCCATCGCCCGGAACGCCACGAAACGCGGTCGCGGGCGGGGCGCCGTCGATCCAGTCGGGGAAGAAGATCGACACCACCGTGTCGCCCGGTTTGAACTGCGTGACCCTCTCGCCCACCGCCTCGACCGTCCCGGCGCCATCGGACATCGGGATGCGTCCGTCGGCGGCGGGGATCATCCCGACGACGACGGCATAGTCGTGAAAATTGAGCGACGACGCGCTCAGCCGGACGCGGATCTCGCCCGGCCCGGGATCACCGGGGTCGGCCAGATCGGTCAGCGTCAGATTGTCGAGCGAGGCGGGGGCGCGCAGTCGCATTGCTTTCATGGCATTTTCCTTCAGTGAGTTGCGTGCGGCGGACCCTCCGCCCAAATCTCGTCACCCTGAAGATGATTCAGGGTCCATGGCCTGCCCTCGAAACCGGCGCAGCACAGGCCGATAGTTCGGGTCATGGATGCTGAAACAAGTCCAGCATGACGAAGCGGGAATGAAGCTTTGGTTCAGCCAACCTATTCCGCCGCCATCGCCATTTCGACGCGCTGCGGTCCGCGGATCACCCCGCCAGGGGTTGGTCCTTGCATTGCGCCGTCGCGGAAGGTCACTTCGCCCGACTTGATCGTGGCGACATAGCCGTCGGCCTTTTGCAGCAGGCGCTTGCCGCCCGCGGGCAGGTCGAACGCCAGCCACGGCTTGCCAAGCTTGATCGCGTCCATGTCGATGACATTGAGATCGGCGAGATAGCCGGGCGCGAGCACACCGCGGTCCTCAAGCCCGTAGAGCAAGGCGGTGTCGCGGCACTGGCGCTTGACCGCATGTTCGAGTGCAATCCGCTTGCCCGCGCGGTCGCGCACCCAATGCTGGAGCATGAAGGTCGGCGAGGCCGCGTCACATATCGTCCCGCAATGCGCGCCGCCATCGGACAGGCTATTCACCGTGTCGTCGGCATGCTGCAAATCCTCGAGGAAATTGAGGTTGCCGTCGCGGTAATTGAGGATCGGGAAATAGATGAAGCCCTTGCCCTCGTCCTTCATCAGCAGGTTATAGGCATATTCGTCGGGCGAAACGCCCGCCGCGGTGGCGCGCGCCATGATGCTTTCGTCCATCTTCGGCTCGTAATTGAAGTCGGGGTCCATTTCGAACTGCACCGGCCAGCCGAGCGCGACGATTTTCAGGAAGTCGATGATGTCGCTTTCGGGCCAGACATTCTTCTCAGCGATCATGCGCGCCTTGAACGCCGGATCGCGCAGCTTTGCGAGCTGCTGCTCCCACGGCAGGTCGATGATTTCGTTCCATGCCGGCTTGAAGCGGAACGGGTGGACCGTCCCCTGCCACGCCATGATGATGCCGTTGCCGCGCAGCGCGATCTGCGCGACGATGTTGGCACCGGTCGCATTCTGGCGGCGCATTTCCTCGATTTGCTCCTCTAGCGGCAGTTCCTTGGCGATCGACTGGAGCGCGGCGAAGGTCACCGGCAGCCCGGTTTCGCGGCTGAGATCGCCCATCCACTGAAATTCGTTCCACTCGCGCTTCAGGTCGCTCGCCATTTCGAACACACCATAACCGACGCGCCCCATCGCGCGGCCAATCGCTATCAGTTCCTCGGCGGTCGCGGTGGTGCCGGGGACGAGTTCGCCGTCGATCGATTTGTGGAGCACGGTCCGGCTGGTCGAAAAACCGAGCGCACCGGCGCGGATGCCCTCCTCGACGATGCGCGACATTTCGGCGATGTCGGCTTCGGTCGGGATCGCGCCGGGTTTCTCGCGGTCGCCGAGCACATAGGCGCGCACTGCGCCGTGCGGGACGTGGCACGCGACGTCGACGGTGCGCGGCAGTTTCTCCAGCGCGTCCATATATTCGGGGAAAGTCTCCCAGTCCCACGCCATACCCTCGGCGAGCGCAGTGCCGGGGATGTCTTCAACGCCTTCCATTAAGCTGATCAGCCATTCGTGGCGGTCGGGCTTGGCGGGCGCGAAGCCGACGCCGCAATTGCCCATGACGACGGTCGTGACACCGTGCCAACTCGATGGTGCCATTTCGGCGTCCCATGTCGCCTGGCCATCATAGTGCGTGTGGACGTCGACGAAGCCGGGGGTGACGATCTTGCCGCTCGCGTCGATTTCGTCGCGCCCGGCGCCGAGATTTTCGCCCACCGCGACGATGCGATCGCCATCGACCGCGACATCCGCGACAAAGGGGGTGCCGCCCGAACCATCGACGACAGTGCCGCCGCGTATCACCAGATCAAACATCCCGACTCTCCCGATCTTTTTAGTTTCACGGAGAAACCTATCATCAAAATTGCGATATGCAAATAAACGGGCGAAGCCGCTGCGATGCTGTTATACCGATGCGATACACCACGGGAGTCGATGCCATGATCCGTCCGCTTACCCTCGCCCTGCTGCTCGCCCTGTCGGCGACCCCACTAGCCGCCAAAGTTGCCGCGCCGACGGACTATGCCGCAGCGCTCGCCGATCCGGCGCGCCCCGCCGCCGACCGCGAACGCGATGCGGCGCGCAAGCCCGCCGAGCTGCTGGCGTTCGCGCAGATCGCGCCGGGTGAACAGGTCGGCGATTTTGTGATGGGCGGTGGTTATGTCACGCGCCTGCTCGCCGCGGCGGTCGGCCCGACGGGCAAGGTCCACGCCTTCCAGCCCGCCGAGTTCATCACCTTTCGCAAACAATATGGCGATGATCAGGCCGCGGTCGACGCCGCCTATGCCAATGTCGATGCCGTCGCCAGTCCGTTCGCCGCACCCGCCTTTGCCACACCGCTCGACACGATCATCACAGTGCAGAATTTCCACGACCTCTATCTGAAACCCTTTCCCGAAGGCACCGGCGACAAGGCGAGTGCGGCGCTGTTCGCGGCGCTGAAACCCGGCGGGACGCTGGTGATCGTCGATCATAGCGCCGCCGACGGCACCGGCACGACGCAGGCCGACAGCCTGCACCGCATCGACAAGGCGGCGGTGGTCGCGGCGCTGACCAAGGCCGGATTCAAACTTGAAGCCGAAAGCGATCTCTACCGTCTCGCCGACGATCCGCGCACGACGAACGTCTTCGATCCCGCAATCCGCAGCAAGACGGACCAGTTCACTTTGCGCTTCCGCAAACCGAGTTAGGACCAGCATGGCCGACGATGATTATGTCTATGACGAGGCGAGCGGCGAATGGATGGCGGCGGGCGACATCGCTGCGCGCGATGCCGCCGATGCCGCCGGACCCGAGGTGCGCGACGCGGTCGGCAATCTGCTCACGGACGGCGACAGCGTGGTGCTGGTCAAGGATCTGACCGTCAAAGGCGCGGGGCAGACATTGAAGGTCGGCACGGTGATCAAGTCGATCCGCCTGACCGGCGACGATCAGGAAATCGACTGTCGTCACGAGGGGATCAAGGGGCTGGTGCTGCGGGCGGAGTTTGTAAGAAAGCGGTAGCCCTCCCCTCCCTGCAAGGGAGGGGAAGCTTACCCTAGCGTCCCCCGCCTTGGCCCCAGATACCCGAACAGATACGCGCCCACCTTGCGCATCTGGATCTCCTCCGCCCCCTCGGTGATCCGGTACCGCCGGTGGTGGCGATAGATATGCTCGAACGGCTTGTGGCGCGAATAACCGATGCCCCCATGCACCTGCATCGCGCGGTCGGCGGCTTCGCAGCACAGCCGGTTCGCCCAATAGTTGCACATGCTCACCTTGTCGGACAGCGTGTGCTCGATCTCCTTGTGCGGCGTGTTGTCCATGTCCCACGCGGTCTTGCGGATCAGCAGCCGCAGCATCTCCGCCTGCGTCGCCAGCTCGACGAGCGGGAACTGGATCGCCTGATTGCGCGCTAGCGCCTCGCCGAACGGCTTGCGCTGGCGGGCATATTTGACGCTTTCCTCGATACAGAAGACCGCGGCGCCCAGCGACGACGCCGCCTGCCGGATGCGGTTCTGGTGGACGAAACTCTGCGCGATCGACAGCCCGCCGCCAACCGGACCGAGCCGCGCGCTGTCGGGTACCCACACATTGTCGAAGGTCATCCGCGGATGGTCGGTCGGCATGTTGAAGGTCCACATATATTCGTCGACCGTCATCCCCGGCGTCCCCGTCGGCACGAGCAGGCAGGTGATCCCCTTCGCATCGCCGTCCTGGCCATCGGTGCGGCAAAAGGTCGCGCAGTGGGTCGCGACGTGCATGCCAGTGATCCACATCTTGCGCCCGTCGATCCGCCAGCCGTCGACGCCGTCGCGCGTTTTGCGCACCCCGCGCGTTTCCATATGCGTCGCGTCCGATCCATGGTCGGGTTCGGTCAGGCCGAACGCGGTGCGCCGCTTGCCCTCGAATCCGCCGAGGATGAACTCCTGCTTCTGCTCCTCGCTCGTGGCGAATTGTTCGAACATCTCGACGAAGGGGAAATTGCCGACGATGCTATGCTCATTCTGCAGGTCGTTGTGCAGCCCCAGCCCCTTGGCGGCGAAATGCTCGCGGATCACCGCCATCCATAGGTTCGACCCGTCCTGCCCGCCATATTTCTTCGGCGCCGAGAAACGCCAGTGCCCCGCGGCATCGGCCTTGCGCGTGGCTTCGCGCAGCAATTGCTCCCACTCGTGCCGCGGCAACCCCTGATTGTCCCAGTCGGTGCGCGCATGTTCGCGGCGATGGTCGAAGAAGCGGATATTGTCGTCGGCGTCCTCGAGCGGCTTGATCTCGGCCTCGATAAACGCATCGAGTTCATGCAGATACGCTTGCAAGTCGGCGGGCATCGCAAAATCCATGTCTCTCTCCCTGTTATTCTTGACCGCCCCACGTTTCTCGGGCGCGGGCGAGCGCAGCATATTTGGGGCTGTCGACCGCGCATTTGTCGAGCACCGCGCGCCGCAGTTTCGCGATCAGGCCGGGCTGAGCGAGGGTGGTCGCGCCGCTTAGCAGGGCATCAGCCAAAGCTCGGTGCTCGGCGCGCACACCGGCGTCGAGATCGCGCTTCACGATCCCCAGCGCGTTCATCGCCACCGCAACCTGAAACTTCGCATGACCCTCGGCGTCGGGCTTGATCGCATCCGCCAGCCAGTCGCGCACCGCCTGCACTATCTCGCCGTTGGTCGGCTCGCCGATTGGCGCCGGAGCAACAGAAGACGGCGACGGCAGCGCGCGATCGCGCTCGGCCGCTGGCGCTTCGGCCTCAAGCAGCAACAGCAGGTCAAGCTCCTGCTCGGCCGTCCGCCGCCCCACGACGACGCGTTCGACCGTCGGATCGGCGCCGCTTCGCCACGCCTGCCCCATCTGCAAACAGCCGAGCGCCCACCACAGAGTGCGATAGACGAGCCAAAAATGAAAGCGCTCGCGGTCGACCTTCGCACCGCCAGCTGCTTCATAGGCCGCGAAATAATCGTCGAGGCTGCCGACGCCGAACGCGGGGTGATCGATCCGCCCGAACCGCCACACCGTCATGCACCCGAACGCCAGATCCTCATGCGCATCGCCGCGATGCGCAAGCTCCCAGTCGAGCACGACGGCCAGCCCGTCCGCATCGACCATGATATTGCCCATGCGGTAATCGCCATGCACCAGCACCGGCTCGGCAGGCGTCGGCAGATGCTCTTCACACCATTTGATCGCCAGCGCGATGACCGGCCGATCGCCGCCGTAGTCCAGAAACCGCGTCTTGAGCTCGGCCAGCGCCGCAGCGGTATCCATCAACGGGATCGCGGCAGGAATCGTCGCGGCCGGAATGGCATGAATACGCGCCAGCTCGCGCCCGAGATCGGCCAGCATCGACGGCGGCGGATCGGCCAATATCTTCGCCGGATTCACTTCGGCAATCACCCGCCGCATCACATAGCCGGTACCTATGCCGTCGTTATCCGCGAGTACTCCAACAACCTCGGGCGCTCTCACCCCCGCGCCATGCGCCGCGATCACCAGCGCCGCCTCGTCAGCATGGCCATAGGGTCGCCCCACCATATAATCCGCCGACGGCGCGCGGCGCAGCACATAAGCGCCGCCCGCCCAATCGAACGCCCAGCTTTCCATATTTGCACCGCCCGACAGGCGGGTGAGGCCCGACAGGTCGCCGGGGCCGACGGCTTTGGCCATGAACGTGGACAATGGCGCAGCAAGTTCGGTCATTCAAAGACCGATGCGGGTGAAAAACGGGTAGTGCAACCCGCCAATTTCTTCATTGCTAAGAAAGCTAAGCTTCTACGGCGGATTATAAGATGAATGTTACGGTGTTCAGCCAATAGGAGGCAACGGGCGTTCCATCCGCATCCAGCGCCGATTCGAACTCGGCATTGCGCATAATCGCTTTGCAGACGGCATCGTCGAACGCTTTGGGCCGTGTCGATTGCTGGATATGACATGCGGTGGGTTGGCCGTCGGTTCCAACGTTCAACCGGAAATGAACGATCGCACGCTTGCCGTCCATGATCATGGCAGGCGGATAATCGCGCGGTTTGACCCATTGGCGCGGATCGGATTTCGGCGTCGCCGCTCGCGTCAGATTGGCGTGTTTTGCGACATCGATCCCCCAATGATAGAGCAGTTCGTCGGTGCATTTTCGCATCGCCGCCAGCGGCCCGCTCAACGGTCCGGTTTCCAGGATAAAGGGTTGGCGGAGACCTTTGGTCACCTCGACATAGGCTGCCGCGGCTTCCTGTTCGGGGGTGATGTTGGAAAATTTGAAAGAATAGTTGCCCGCCTTGAGCGCGGCCTCATAAGCCGCCACCTCTTCTGGTGAGCGCGCCGCAATGCGCACCGCGTCGCGAATGATCAGCGCCGGCGTCTTGTCGGCCGTCGCCGCGGGAAAAAACTCGACCTCCTGCGCCGCCTCGGCCGGGCCGAACCGGATCTGAACGGACCCGTCGCTGCGGCTGGTGTAGGCGGGCTTGCCCGTAAAGCTCAACCGCAATGGATCGCCCGGCTGATAACGATTGGCGACCAGCACGACCTTGTGATCGCCTTCGCCAAAACTGCGGCCCATGCTGCAATTGTCGTTACCATAATGGACGTTCCATTTGGAACTCGGCGCCAGCCGGATCGGCTCTTTGGCTACGACGGTGCCCGACGATGCACAGGCTATCCCAAGGGCTGCCATCACCGCGTTGCGCACCGTTGTTTTCATTGGCCGAATGTTACCTGCGACGCATGACCATGCAAGCAAACGTTACAATGACCCATAAGATCCATAATCCTCCACATGCGCGTTCGATCGCCGAAAACTGGTAAAGCTCATGCTCGCCGACAGGTCGAGCGCTTCGACCTGGTGCCACCAGCCGACTGGCAGGAAGATCGCTTCGCCGGGGCCGATAATCGTTTCGAGCGTCGGCGGCGTGTCGTCATCGCCGGGTCCCGCAGGTAGTGCCGCATTGCCCCAATCGGAGAAGCAATGGCGACTGTTGCGCATCCGGGCAGAGGCCCAGGGCGGCGCCAGGCTTACCCGCTTGCGGCCGATCACCTGGACCAGCAGATTGTTTGTCAGGTCGTGATGCCACGGGGTCAGTGTGCCGCGCGGCCCCAGCCAGAAAAAACCGTCGCGAGGCCGGCTGTCGTCGAGCAGCGCGATCGGCGCCATATCGTCCCACAGCGGGGCGAGCGCCGCGGCGTTGGTGCCGCTGTTGTAGGCGGTCAGGTAAATGTCGTTGCTCGCCTCGTCCTTGCGCAGCCAGTCGAGCAATTCGCCGAAATGAACGAGGCGGCGGTGATCGTCCTTGGCCATTTCATAATCGGGATCGCGGTTACGCTCGACCTGCGCTTCGACGACGGCATCGCCCGCAACGGAGGCAAAATGATCGAGCGACCAGCGGGTCAGCGCCGGCCAATGATCGACGATCCCGGCCATTTTGGCCGGTCGGTTCGCTTCATAATAATGGCGATAGAAATGATCGGGATCGGGCGCGCCGAGCGTGTTAAGGGAAAAACCCTCGTCTGCTTCCAGGGCCAACCGCTTCAGATTGGCAAACAGCCAGCGCTGCTTGGCCATGCGCGCCGCCTGACGACGCAGTTGGGCCGCCATCGGGTCCTTGGCCAACCGGTCAATTTCATATTTCGCCGCCGCCGCCGATATCCCCGCCGTCACCAGCCGCGCGTGCAGCGCTGCGTCATCATCACCGGCCGCCAGGCCTTCGGCCAGCAAGGTGCGTTTGTCGGCTTGGGGCATGATCGACTCCTTGCACCTGCTCAAGGGCATCATGATGTCAAAAGAATGACAATATCGGCGCGCCCCACGCCACGGTGACTAAGGCGCGTCTGCGGCTTCCGTTTCCGGCTCCGATGCCTCCGCCGCGGTCAGCGCGCCGTTCTGAATCAGCCATTGCGGGTGGTCCGCCTGCACCGATGCCATAATCCGGTCGACCGCCGCCGCAACCTGGTCGCCCTCGGCCTCGCGGTCGCGCTGGACGACGACGCGGCGCGCCTGCGCGTCGATCAACACGCGGTCGCGGCGTACCAGCTCGCCGACGGTCAAGCTGGCCAAGATCGTGCCGCTGTCGGCTTCGCGCTGCTCCAGCGTTGCGATACGCTGGTTCAACCGCTCCTCAAACTGCACCGCAGCGTTGGTCTGCTGGCGCAGCTGGACGATATTGACGCGCACATTGCGGTCGAGTTCACTGCGGACATTGCGCGCCAGCCGTTGATTGAGCTGCGAAGCATATTGATCGACAAGCACGACGCCGTCCACGGCGATGTCGTCATTTTCGACGCGCACGGTCAGCGTATCGATGCGATCGCCCTCACCCAGCAGGCTATCGAGTTTCGCCTGCACCGTCGTGCGCGCGCGCAGCTCGCGCGCGATGTTATTCAGCGACAGCGCGAGCGGGATCGACAGGATGCCCAGGGTGACGATGATCCCGATCACCTGCATCGCCGTGTGCTGCGGCGTCAGCGACGGCCCGAAACGGTTGAGCCGTGCGATGCCGGTCGCCGCAAACGCAATTGCCAGCGTATTGGTGAGGAACAGCAGCGCCGCACCCAATGCGAAGTCGAAGCGGCCCGTTGCCAGACCAAAACCGATTGTCGACAACGGCGGCACCAATGCGGTTGCAATCGCAACGCCCACCATCACCCCCGACAGCTTGCGCATGATCGCATAGACCCCGGCGATCCCGCCGACGACCGCGACCCCCAGGTCGAGCAGCGTCGGCTGGGTGCGCGCGCGCAATTCGGGTGTGACATCCTGGATCGGCGACACCCAGATGATCAGCATCGCAACGATGATCGCGACCGCCATCCCGGCCGCCATCGTCACCAGCGACCGTTTGATCAAATTGCTTTCGAGCGTCGCTAACCCGAAGCCAACCCCCATGATCGGACCGAGCAGCGGCGACACGAGCATCGCGCCGATCACCACCGCCGCCGAGCCTTGCAGCAGGCCCAGTGTCGCGATCGCCGACGACAGGGTAATCAGCAGCAGGAATTTCTGGTTGAGCCGCGCATCGCGCGCGACGCTGGCGAGGACCAGCGCGCGGCCATGGACGTCTTCCGCGGCGCCATCATCCTCGTCGTCGTCGACTTCGAGGCCTATCCCCGGACGCGCCGACCGGCGACCCCCGGCATTGAACGGGGCGTCGCCGAGGCCGGGGACTCCAGGATGGTTGCCGGCCACCGACAGGACCGTTTTAGATCTTGCCGGTCAGTTCGGGGACGGCATTGAACAGGTCGGCGACGAGGCCGAAGTCGGCGACCTGGAAGATCGGCGCGTCTTCGTCCTTGTTGATCGCGACGATCGTCTTCGAATCCTTCATGCCCGCAAGATGCTGGATCGCGCCCGAGATCCCGATCGCAAAATAGACCTGCGGCGCAACGATCTTGCCGGTCTGACCGACCTGATAGTCGTTGGGGACATAGCCGGCATCGACCGCAGCGCGGCTGGCACCGAGCGCGGCGTTCAGCTTGTCAGCGAGCGGGACGATCACTTCCTGATACTTCTCAGATGAGCCCAGCGCGCGGCCGCCCGACACGATGATCTTCGCCGAGGTCAGCTCGGGTCGCTCCGACTTGGCGATTTCGGCGCCGACGAAGCTCGAGATTCCGGCATCGCTGCCCGCGCCCACGGCTTCGACCGTACCCGAACCACCGCTGGTCGCCGCCTTGTCGAACGCGGTGCCGCGAACGGTGAGGACCAGCTTCGCGTCCGAGCTTTCGACGGTCGCGATCGCATTACCGGCGTAGATCGGGCGGGTGAAGGTCTTCGGACCCTCGACCGACAGGATCTCGCTAATCTGCATCACGTCGAGCAGCGCCGCGACGCGCGGCGCGATATTCTTGCCGGTCGTCGTCGCGGGCGCGAGGAACGCGTCGTGCGACGCCATCAGCTCGGCGACGAGCGGCGCGACATTTTCGGGCAGATTATGATCGAAGGCGGCGTTGTCGGCGACATGCACCTTGCCCACACCGGCAATCTGCGCGGCTTCCTTGGCGACCGCATCGACGCCGCTACCAGCGACGAGAAGATGGACTTCGCCGAGTTTCGACGCGGCGGTGACTACTGCGAGCGTGGCGTCCTTGACGGCCTTGCCGTCATGTTCGACCCAAACGAGCGTTTTCATGAATGCACTCCCATAGCCTTGAGCTTGCCAACCAGTTCATCGACATCGGCGACCTTGACGCCCGCCGAGCGGACCGGCGGCTCCGAAACCTTGACCGTCTTGACCCGCGGCGTCGTATCGACGCCGTAATCGGCGGGGGTCTTGGTATCGAGCGGCTTCGACTTCGCCTTCATGATGTTGGGCAGCGACGCATAGCGCGGCTCGTTGAGGCGGAGGTCGGTGGTGACGATCGCGGGAAGCTTCAGCTTCACCGTCTCGAGACCGCCGTCGACTTCGCGGGTGACCGACACATGGTCACCATCAACGTTGACCGCGCTGGCAAAGGTGCCCTGCGCCCAGCCGGTGAGCGCAGCGAGCATCTGGCCGGTCTGGTTGTTGTCGCCGTCGATCGCCTGCTTGCCAAGGATGACAAGGCCCGGCGCTTCGGCGTCGGCAATGGCTTTGAAAATCTTGGCGAGCGCGAGCGGTTCGACGTCGTCGTCGGTCTGGACCAGGATCGCGCGGTCGGCGCCCATAGCAAGCGCGGTACGCAGCGTTTCCTGTGCCTTTTGCGGGCCGACGCTGATCGCCACAACCTCGGTCGCGACGCCCTTTTCCTTCAGGCGGATCGCTTCTTCGATACCGATCTCGTCGAACGGGTTCATCGACATTTTGACGTTCGCCAGATCGACGCCGGTGCCGTCGGATTTGACCCGCGGCTTCACATTATAATCGAGCACCCGCTTCACGGGGACGAGGATTTTCATGGGCTCTTGGCTCCTCTCAGCAAATTGTGCACTGCGCCATAATTGCGCTTTACGTAAACGTCAACCTGGCTCTTCTCTCCTGGGGGGAGAGGACAGGGAGACTTGGCAGCTTGCTGCCTGTCCGCAAGTCTTCGCAGCCCTTTCCCCAAGGGGAGAGGGAGATACATCAAGCCGCGCGGACTTCGGCGACAATCTTCTTCGCCGCATCACCCAGATCGTTTGCCGCGACGATCGGCAGCCCCGAATTGGCCAGGATGTCCTTGCCCTGCTGCACATTTGTGCCTTCGAGGCGAACAACCAGCGGCACCGACAGATTCACTTCCTTCGCCGCCGCGACGATGCCGTCGGCGATGATGTCGCACTTCATGATCCCGCCAAAGATGTTGACGAGGATGCCCTTCACCGCGGGGTCTTTCAGAATGATCTTGAACGCCGCAGTGACCTTTTCCTTGCTCGCGCCGCCGCCGACGTCGAGGAAGTTGGCAGGGAATTCGCCGTTCAGTTTGATGATGTCCATCGTCGCCATCGCAAGGCCCGCGCCATTGACCATGCAGCCGATGTTGCCGTCGAGCTTGATATACGCCAGGTCATATTCCGACGCCTCGACCTCGGCCGGGTCTTCTTCGGTCAGGTCGCGCAGCTCGGCCAGATCCTTGTGGCGGAACATCGCATTGCCATCGAACGCGACCTTGGCGTCGAGCACAAGCAGCTCGTCGCCGTCCTTGCCCTCGCACACGGCGAGCGGGTTGATTTCGATCTGTTCGGCATCGGTTCCCAGGAATGCGGCGTACAAACCGGCCAGAACCTTGGCGGCCTGTTTCGCCAGATCGCCCGACAAGCCAAGCGCCGCGGCGACGCTGCGGCCATGGTGCGGCTGGAGCCCGGTGGCGGGGTCGATGGTGATCGTGTGAATCTTTTCCGGCGTGTCGTGCGCGACGGTTTCGATGTCCATGCCGCCCTCGGTCGACGCGACGACCGCCACGCGGCTCGAACCGCGATCGACGAGCAGGGCAAGGTAGAATTCCTGCTTAATGTCGGCGCCATCGGTAATGTAAAGCCGATTGACCTGCTTGCCCGCTTCGCCCGTCTGAATCGTCACCAGCGTGTTGCCGAGCATGTCTTTCGCGTGCGCTTCGACCTCTTCGATGGTCTTGGCGAGCCTGACGCCCCCCTTCGCATCGGGACCGAGCTCCTTGAACTTGCCCTTGCCGCGACCACCTGCATGGATCTGCGATTTCACGACGTAAAGCGGCCCGGGGAGCTGCTTTGCCGCGGCGACGGCTTCTTCGACGCTCATCGCGGCAATGCCCTTGGGCACCGCGACGCCATATTTCGCGAGCAGTTCTTTCGCCTGATATTCGTGGATGTTCATGAGGTCTGCCGGGCCTTTCGAGTCTTGGGGCGGGGAGAATTGCCGCCGCCTAAGCACAAGTTGGCGGGCAAGGCTACCCCGCAGCGCCCCAGATATTCTTGACTAGCGAAAAGCGCAGAGCGCCGCCGAGCTGGTCGTCACCGTCAATATCTCGGGGTCTTTGAGCGCGCGGACCTTGTGGAGGAACTGGTTGAGCGACAAATCGCTCATCCGCTTGTCCTTCAGGCTCGACAGCGAGCCGAGGCGGCGCAGCTGGACCAGCGACAGCCGGTCGACCATCCGTTCGGCCATGCACGATGCGATCGATTGGGACAGGCCTGCATTGACCAGACCGGTGCGCAGCCGCGCTTCGGGGGTCGCACAGGCTACCAGCGCGAGTAGCGGCAACGACAGAACAGCGATCCGCATCAGAGATTATCTTCCATGAAATTCGGCAACCGCGCTCGACACCGCCTGCATCAACGCCATCCGCGCGGGGATTGGCGAGGTGGTAGTCCCCAACATCACGACGATCGCATAGCGGGTGCCGTCGGGCGCGGTGGCGATGCCGATGTCGTTATAACCCGCGGTCATCCCGCCCAGATTCTGCCCCGTCCCGGTCTTGTGCAGGAATTTCCAGCCGGGCGGCAGACCGGCCTTGAGCCGCCTCGGCCCGCTTTTGGTCCGGCTCATCACATCGAGCAGGTATTCGGTCGATTCGGGTGAGAGCAACGTCCCGCGCGCCAGCCGCGCAAGCGCGCTGGCGATCGCCGTCGGGCTTGCGCCATCGATCGGATTGGCGAGATAATTGTCCATCGCGGCGCGGCGGGTCGCGGGGGACAGCGCCGACCGCGCAGCCTCGAAATTGCGGCCGACCGAATAGCTTTGCTGCCACGACATTCCGGCGATGCCGCTTTGCAGCAAGCGTTCGCCGGGGCCGAAACGGATCGCGCCCAGATCTTTCTTGGACAGATAGGCGCGCACTGCACCCGGCCCGCCGATGGTGCGCAGCAGGCTGTCGTTAGCGGTATTGTCGCTTTGCGTGATCGCGGTTTCGATCAGGCTGCGCACGGTCATGGTCACCGACCCCTGCGCACGGACGCGCGCGGCGAGCGGCTGGTAAAACAAGGTCAGATCTTCGGGACCGATCCGCACTTGTTGGTCGAGCCGCAGCCGACCCTGATCGACCGCATCGAGCGCGGTCAGCGCGACCCAAAATTTCGACACGCTCTGCTGCGGGAAAAGGTCGCCGCCGCGCTCGGCAAGCGCCCATTCGCCGTCGATGCGCTGCACAGCGATGCCGGTTTTGCCCGGAAAGGCGCGCCACAGGAAATGGATGCGCTCGCTGAGCCCGGCTGGGGGGCGGCGAAAGCCGGGATCGAGCGGGCCGGCGGGGCGCGGCATCGTCGATCGTACCGGCTGGCCGATCGGGACGGTCACCGATCCCGCGGGTCGCGGCAGAACGGCGGGGCGCGGCGTCGCGGTCTGCGTGCGCGGCGTCGGGACGACCGCGGCGCTGCTGACGCAACCCGCGAGCACGGCGGCGCTCATCGTGATGGCGAGGAGCGGCCGGCCCGATAACGCAAACTTCATGAAAACCCCGCAACCTTCGACTTGTACAAAATCCCCGAGCCATCTGCTCTCGCACGTGGGCTGGGGGGACCAGCAGTTTGCGACGAATGATTCCTCAGGCGCGACGAGTGGGGGAAGGGTGAAACCGTCAGGGTGCCGGGGTCGCGCGCACCATCGCCGGGAACAGCCGCTTGAACGCCGCGAGCTTCGGCGCGTCCCAGCGGACGATATAGCCGTTCGACGGATTGCGGCGCATGAAATCCTGGTGATTGGCCTCGGCGCGGTAAAAGCGCTTGTAGCTTTCGACCGGGACGACGATCGGCCGCGCGAAATATTTGCCCTTGCCGATCTGCGCCAGATAGCTCGTCGCGACCTGGCGCTGGGTTGCGTCGAGCGGGACGATCGCAGCGCGATATTGCGACCCGACGTCCGGCCCCTGACGATTCTTCAAGGTTGGATCGGCGACTACCGAAAACAGGACACGGAGCAAGGTGCCATAGCTGACCTGCGTCGGATCATAAACGATCCGCACCGCCTCCGCATGGCCCGACTTGCCGTCGTGTGTCAGCTCATATTTGGCGGTCGCGGCGCTCCCGCCATGATAGCCCGATTCGACCGAGATCACGCCCTTCACATTGGCAAAGACGCCCTCGACACCCCAGAAACAGCCGCCGGCAAGCACCGCTGTCGCGCGCTTCGCCTTGACCGCCGGATCAACGGCGGCGGCGGGCAGCTTGACGACACTTTCGGCCTGCGCCGGGGTGCATTGCGCCACGATCGCCCCCGCGACGATTGTCGCGATGATACGGCTGAACGGTGCGCCGCGGACTTGTGTCACGCGGGGATCGGCAGCGCGGGCTGGTTGAGCACGATATAGGTCGCGCCAATCGCGAAACCGGCGAGCATCGACAAAAACCAGTCGGAGCGGAAAAGGTTGAGCATGGGGAGCCTCTTTTTTCATCTGTTATGGTTCGCGGCCAAAACCGCTTTGGTTACACCGACGATATGGCGCGCCCCGACCAACCGTGCAGTGATGACCGTCACCCTAAACAGGATGGCTTACTATCCGGTGAACCGGGCGCTTAACCGCCGTTCAGGTCCAGATAGGTTCCACCGCCGGCATTACAAGACCGGTCGGTACAGAATTCCTATGCGCGGGGCGAGTGACGCTTTAACGTAGCGCCGCGCACGCCTGCTGGATACGCACGCACGCTTCTTTCAGCACCGCCTCCGATGTTGCATAAGAAACGCGGAACGCGGGCGACAGCCCAAAGGCCGCGCCATGCACTGCCGCGACCTTCGCGCTGTCGAGGAAATAGTCGATCAGCTTTTCATCAGTGTCGATCAGCAGGCCGTCGGGAGTGGTCTTGCCCATGCAGCCGCTGGCATCGGGATAGACATAAAAGGCACCATCGGGGGTCGGGCAGTTCAGCCCCGGCGCATCGTTGAGCATGGCGACGACCTTGTCGCGGCGCTTTTTGAATGCCGCGTTGCGATCGTCGAGGAATTGCTGCGGTCCGCCGAGCGCGGCGGCGGCGGCGGCCTGAGCGATCGAACAGGGGTTCGACGTCGATTGCGACTGGAGCTTGCCCATCGCCTTGATCAGCCAAGCCGGACCACCCGCATAGCCGATCCGCCATCCCGTCATTGCATAGGCTTTCGAACAGCCGTTCACTGTCAGGATGCGATCGATCAGGTCGGGGCAGCGCTGCGCGAAGGTCGAAAATTCGAAATCGGCGTACCAGACATGCTCGTACATATCGTCGGTCATCACCATCACATGCGGGTGACGGCGGATGACTTCGCCCAGCGCATCGAGCTCTTCGCCCGAATAGGCGGCGCCCGAGGGGTTCGACGGCGAATTGAGCATCACCCAGCGCGTTTTCGGCGTGATCGCCGCATCAAGCTGTACGGGGGTAATCTTGTAATTCTGCGCCGCACTGCCCTCGATGACCACCGGGGTGCCGCCCGCGAAGGCGACGATGTCGGGATAGCTCACCCAATAGGGCGCCGGGATGATGACCTCGTCGCCCTTGTCCACCGTCGCGACGAGCGCGTTGAACAAGGTGTGCTTGCCGCCGACATTGACCGTGATCTGGTCGAGCCCGAAATCGAGCCCGTTGTCGCGGCGAAACTTGCCGCGGATCGCTTCTTTCAACGCCACCGTGCCGTCGACCAAAGTATATTTGGTCTGGCCATTACGGATCGCCTCGATTGCCGCTTCCTTGACGAAATCGGGGGTGTCGAAATCGGGCTCGCCAGCGCTGAGCCCAATCACATCGACGCCCGCGGCTTTCAGCGCCGAAACGCGCGCGGTCATCGCGAGCGTCGCCGACGGCTGGATGCGGTTGAGGGCGGCGGAGATATGCGGCTTCAGCGACATGGGACTACTTTCCGTGGCTTGCGCGGACAGGCGGCGATCTGACAGGAAATTGCGCGGGGCCGCGCCTAAAGCCTCCGCTCGATCTTCGCAAGCGGCTGTGGAGATAATTTACCTATGCAGCGTGCAGGTCAGGCTATCCCGTTGCCGTAGCGTCGAGCAACCGTGCAGGGATCAGCCCGCGCAGCGAATTGCCGATAAAGAAACCGTCCGCCAGATCGGCGAGCCGCAGATGCGATTCGACCGCGCGGCCCTTGTCGATCAGCTCGGCGCGCAGCACCCCGGGCAGCAGCCCTAGCGCCAGCGGCGGGGTCAGCAACTGGCCGTCGCGTTCGACAAAGATGTTGCTCCAGCTGCCCTCGGTAACAAAGCCCGGCTCGTCGACGAACACCACCTCGGCCGCGCCGCTGTCCAGACGCGCCGCGTCATAGCCGGCGCGCTGGCTGGTCTTGTGCGCCAGGCGAAAATCGTCCGCCGTCATCGGCGCAGGGCGGACCGCGACGGGCACCGGCAGTTCAGCCAGCCGCGGCATTGGCGAGACCTCGACCGCGAGCGCGCCCGACGGCGCGAGCCGCATCCGCACCCGCGCCGCGTGGCGCAAGCGGAAGGTCGCCGATTGCAAACTGTTTCGCGCGCCGTGCCGGTCGAACGCAAATCCGAGCGTTTCGGCGCTCGCCTTCATCCGCGCCAGATGCCCCTCCAGCCGCTGGACTCCCTCGACGGGATCAAAGAACATGGTTTCGATCAGGTCGAAACGCGCCCCCGCTGCCCCCACAAACTCCCCCTTCGCCAGACATTCGCGCCATTCGTCAGCCGGTTGGCTGTCGGCGACAATTCCCGAACCCAATCCCAGCGTGGCGCGATTTGCGCCGCGTTGCAAGCCGTTGGCGCGCGGAAGCACCAGCGTGCGGATCGCAACATTGAACGCCGCGTCGCCCCCGGGTTCGATGAAACCGATCGATCCGGTGTAAATCCCCCGCGCATCGGCTTCCATTTCGTCGATGATTTCCATCGCCCGCACCTTGGGAGCCCCGGTGATCGAGCCGCAGGGAAAGGCGGCGCGCAGCACGTCGACCGCGCCGACGCCATCGGGCAGCCGCGCGCTGACGTCGGAAACGAGCTGGTGGATCGTCGGAAAGCTCTCGACACGAAAGAGGTCGGGCACTGCGACCGACCCCGGCACCGCAACGCGCGAAAGGTCGTTGCGGATCAGGTCGACGATCATCAGATTTTCGGCGCGCTGTTTGGGATCGTCGGCAAGCGCGCGCGCCGCCGCCGCGTCAGCTTCAGTATCAGCCAGCCGCGCCGCGGTGCCCTTCATCGGCCGTGCCATCACCTGACCATCGCGCAGCGCAAAGAACAACTCGGGCGAATGCGACACAATCGCCTGTTCGCCGGTCCAGATCAACCCGCCATAGCCCGCGCGCGCGGTTTGCCGCAGCCGCGCGTGGATTGCCAGCGGATTGCCCAGCACCGGCACCTCGGCACGAAAGGTCAAATTCGCCTGATAGATGTCGCCCGCCGCGATATAGGCGAGCACCGCCTCGACCGCAGCGATATAATCAGCGCGCGTGATCCGCGGGGCCACCGGACCGACCCACGCGCTTGCCGGATCGGGCAGCAGGTCCGCAACCGCATCGGCGTCAATCCGCTCGACGGTCTCGAACAAGCCGAACCAACCGGCAGGCGCTCCACGCTCGCGGTCGGCTGCTTCTTCGATCGGCCCTCGCCATGCCGAGGGCATGCCCCGCCCCGCTTCATAGGTCAGATAGCCCGCCGCCTGGAGCCCGCGCGCCGTCGCTGCTTCGACCGCCGTCAGCAAGTCCGGAACTTCGGCCGCCGACCGTGCGACCAGCGTGTCCACCGGATCGACGAACAGCCGCGCCGCCGCGGCATCATTTATGCGTGCATCGTCAAGCAGCACAAACGGCGGCGACCCCACCGCCGCCCCCGGTATCGCAGCTTTGGCTGTCATACTCGACGGCTCGCGTGCGCCGCGGCGCGCCGAGATCAGCGGTCGCGCTTCATGCGGATCGTGCGACCGCCGTCGATCGTGGCAAAATAGCTGCCCATCGTTGCGACCTTGATCTTGACCTTCTGACCCGGTTTGGGCTGGCGCGGCAGTCTGGTCGTATCGATCTGGACCCAGACCGCGTCATCTTCCATCACCAGCGTATATTTGCCTGATCGATCGACGCTGGCGGAGCGGATCGTGGTTTCAATTTCTTTGACCTCGTCCTCGTCACCGCCAAATATGCCGCCAAGCTTGGGAAAGGAAAAACCGAACAGGCCGCGCCGCGCCTTTTTGGCGGTCTCCCTGTCGGTAAAAGTGATCTCGCGCGCTGTATCGGCCGCCGACAACTCGCCGACCTCGCGGTCGAAACAGGCGAGGCGCGCGGCGGGATCGGCGATGTCCCGACACGCATATAGCTCCTGAATTTGTGCCGGCCGGACCGGTGCATCTTTATCCTTTGCCGCAGCCGGCGCTGCAACGACGCAGGCAAGAAGGGCAAGCGGGACGGCGACGCGCGACGACAGTTGCAACATGATAAAACCCCTGGCGAGAAAGATGGCCCTGCCTAGCGGCGGCGGCCGCACGCCGCAAGCGCGGCCCGGTTGCGATGTCGGCTTACTGACCCTAGTGTCAGGAACCCGCACCTGCACAAAAGGATCAAGCCACCGCGATGGACAGCGAATTTTCCTGGTCGACCGATTATCAGCACCCAACGGCCTGGGATCAGTGTTTCGCGCCGCTGTCGCTCCCCGATATGCTCGCCGATAGCGCTGCACAACGCGGCGATGCGGCGATGCTCGATTTCATGGGCCGCCGCTTTTCCTATGCCGAAGTCACCCGCGGCGCGGCGCGGGTGGCGCGCGGGCTCCAGCAGCTCGGGCTGGGCAAGGGCAGCCGCGTTGGCCTGTTCCTCCCCAACGTCCCGCATTATGTCGCGGCCTATTATGGCGCGCTCGTGATCGGCGCGACGGTGGTCAATTTCTCGCCGCTCTACACCGCGCACGAACTGGAAGATCAGGTCGAGGATTCGGGTACCGACACGCTGTTCACCGTCAGCGCCGCGGCGCTGCTGCCCACCGCGCTCAAGGTACTCGATGGGTCGAGCCTCCGGCGGCTCGTGGTCGGCTCGGTGGCGGGCGGGCTGGCTTGCCACAAGGCGCTCCTCTACCGGCTGTTCAAACATGCCGAAATCGCACCGATCCCTGACGACTCGCGCGTCATCCGCTTCTCGGCGCTGATCGCCAACGACGGACGCCCGGAAGCCGTCGCGATCGATCCCGAAAAAGACGTCGCGCTGATCCAGTACACCGGCGGCACCACCGGCACCCCCAAGGGCGCGAAGCTCACCCACCAGAACCTGACCGCAAACGCGCGGCAGGTGAATGCGATCGATCCCGACCATGACGCCGACGACCGCATCCTCGGCGTGCTGCCTTTCTTCCACGTTTTCGCCAACACCTGCGTCCTCAACCGCACCGTGCTGAACGGCGGCACGATCACAATGCTGCCGCGCTTCGATGCGAAGCAGGCACTTGCAGCGATCACCCGCACCAAGACGACCGCACTGCCCGGCGTGCCGACGATGTATCAGGCGCTGCTCGACCATCCCGATCTGGCCAAGACTGATTTCTCTTCGCTGCGCATCTGCATTTCGGGCGGCGCGCCGATGCCGGCCGAACTGCGCGAAAAATTCACTGCGGCGACCGGCGCCTCGCTTGTCGAAGGCTATGGCCTCACCGAAAGCTCGGGGGTCGTCGCGACCAACCCCTATGACGGCCCCGTCCGCCCCGGCACGATCGGCCAGCCGCTTCCCGCGACCCACATCCGCCTGCTCGACAAGGAAGACCCGACGAAGGCCGCCCCGGCGGGTGACCCCGGCGAGCTGGCGGTTAAGGGGCCGCAAATCATGCAGGGCTATTGGAACCGCCCCGACGCCGATCTCGACAGCTTTACCACTGACGGCTGGCTGCGCACCGGCGACGTCGCGGTGGTCGAGGACGGCGGCTATATCCGCATCGTCGACCGGTTGAAGGACATGATCGCGGTCGGCGGTTTCAAAGTCTATCCGAGCGTCATCGAGGCGCACCTCTACGAGCATCCTGCGGTGAAGGAAGCGATCGTGCTCGGCATCCCCGATGCCTATCGCGGCGAGGCGCCGAAGGCCTTTGTGACGCTGGAGGAAGGCTTCGAGATTTCCGGCGAAGCGCTCGCCGCGTGGCTCAACCCCCAGCTCGGCAAGCATGAACGGGTCAATGCGGTCGAAGTGCGGCTGAACCTGCCCAAGACCATGATCGGCAAGCTGGATCGCAAGGCTTTGCGGGCGGAGGAAGACGGTGCCTCTGCTACGCCTTAGCAGCGGCGGACTCCACCACCGCCGATTCCGATTGCCGGTTCAGGCCAATCTCCAGCGTGAATTCGCCATCGACGGCGATGTGGTGACGCCGTTCGGGTGCGATCACGATATTGTCGCCCGCGCCAAGCCGGATCGACCTGTCGGGCGCATCCTCCCAGACAATGCCGATATGACCCGCCGCGATCGTCGCCAAACCGCAGCACCCTGGCTTCAGCGCGTGCGCGCGGAGCAGTCCCGGCGGCAGCGTCGCCGTGGTAAAGGGGCCGAGCCGCCGATAGGCTGCGCAATCATCTGGCAGGCGCGCGCCTCTCATCCGACCAGCCCCCGGATCACGGCGACTGCAACGCCAAAGAAGGCTAGACAGATCGGATTGGTCAGGATTAGCGCCGCCACCGCGCCGGGCGACATCGGCCCGGTCTAGGTGTCGAGATCGCCGCCTGTACCAATCCGGCCATCACGCGCGCCATGGCCATCGAGCCCGATCAGCACCCCGCTCAATCCGAAATATAGGATGATGTAGGCCACGCTGATCGCGATCATGAACAGCGCCTCGCCATCGCGTCCGGTGGCACAGAGCAGCCCGCCCAGAAAAATGCCGTACCAGCCAGACATCACGCGCCAGATCGACGCCGGAACCTGCAATGCGTTATGCGCCGGATGGGCCGGGATCGATAGCGATCGGCGCTCGGCCGTGTCGCTATCGCCATGCCCCGGCGCTTCGATCGCGGCATACAGATTCATTTCATCCAGCCTCGTCCAATCCTCTCATGGCGCCAAGATCGGTGCGTCCGTCGCGGTGGATGCGGATGCCGGTCAACAGGCTGTCGGCAATCATTCGCGCGCGCTCGATTATCAGCCGGGTCGCGGCGGGGTCGCGTTCGAGCCGGTCGAGCGTCGCGCCAAACAGCGCCAACCAATGGAGGAAATCATCGCGCTCGATGCCCGGGATCGCGATGTGCTTGGCCATCGGATTGCCGCGAAAGCCGCCGCTTTCGTGCAGCACCGACGACCAGAAGGCGGTCATGCGGTCCAGATGTTCATCCCAGTTGGCGATGCGCGCGGCAAAAATCGGGCCGAGCCGGTCGTCGCCGCGGATCGCGGCGTAAAATTCTTCGACCATCTGCCGGATGAAGAGTGGGTCGATTTTCAACGCCTCAGCCGCCTCGCGCTTCGATTGGCGCGCCGCGGCGGCGTGGGGATTGGAAATCATCGCGCATTGGCCCTATTAGTGGTATTTATAATACCGTTTAAAGCGCTTTGCCTTTTAAAGCAATATTTCATATGCCGTTTTAATGCGGCTCAACCTCCAAACCGACTACGCCCTTCGCACCTTGATGATGTTGGCCACCCGGGGCGGTCAGATCTCGGTCGACGAGATCGCCAATGCCTACGGAATTTCGCGGCATCATCTGATGAAGGTGGCGGGCAAGCTGGCGGAGCTTGGCTATGTCGTCGCGCGCCGCGGGCGCGGCGGCGGACTGACGCTCGCGCGACCCGCCGCAGAGATTAACATCGGATCGGTCGTGCGCTCGATCGAGGCTTTCGACGTCTTCGTCGAATGCTTCGACCCTAAAACCAACAGCTGCGCAGTGGCAGGGGCTTGTGGTTTGCAAGGCGCGCTGTCGCTGGCGCTCGGTGACTTCCTGAACCGCCTCGACGGCTATTCGCTGGCAGATCTGGTCCCCAATCGCCAGCTTTTTGCCGCGCGGCTCGCCCGGGACATCGCCGTAAAGCGACCATCGCGGGCAATGTAATGTTGTAACCTCTGTCATGTTATGCCATATCTACAACCGCAATTGCCCCAACGGAGAATCGGGTGACCCAAGTCGCCAGCCCTGCCCATGTATCAACGCGCGCCATCCCTTTCTTGGGGCGGTGGGCCGCGATGTTTCGGGCTGCGCGCGATTCGCGGCCACTTACATCGCTGTCGGGCGACCAGCTGGCGATGGGCCTGTCGGGGCTGTGCCTCGTCCATTGCCTCGCCAGCACGGTGCTGTTTGCCTCAATCGCTTCGGTCGGGGTCGCATTCGATAATCATCTGTTCCACGAAATCGGCCTGATCATTGCAATCGGCTTTGCACTGATCACCCTCGTCTCGGGCGTGCTCAGCCACGGCTATATGATGCCGTTCGCGGTGGGCAGCTTCGGGCTCGGCATGATGGCGGGCGCACTGTCGCAGCCACATGATGGCAGCGAAGTGCTGGCGACCATGATCGGCGTCGCCGTCGTCGCACTCGGCCACGACCTCAACCGCCGCGCCAGACACTGAAGCCGCGCCAGACACTGAAGACGCCACTGATGTGATGCCGGCGCCGGAATGGACGGGTCCGCAACTTGCGGACATCCGGTAAACAGCCTACATTGCGATGATAGTTGGCGCGGGATTTCCCGCGCGCGAGGAACAGCCAATGGGCAAGCATGATCATCCGCACGTCGAGGCCAGCGGCGCCTCGCTCGCCAAGGCAGCGCAGACCGCGCTCGAGGGCGCGGGCGAAGCGTGGACCGACATGCGCGCGCAGATTTTCGACGCCGTTGCCGCCATCGGCAAGCCCGCCAGCGCCTATGAAATCGCCGATATGGTGTCGAAAGCGCGCGGCAAGCGCGTCGCGCCGAACAGCGTCTATCGCATCCTCGACCTGTTCGTCGCCAACAACCTGGTGCGCCGCGTCGAAAGCGCGAACGCCTTTGTTGCCAACAGCCACCCCGGCTGCCTCCACGACTGCATCTTCCTGATCTGTGACAGCTGCGGCAGCGCGGTGCATGTCGATGACGACAAATTGTCGACCGGTGTCCGCGCCGCCGCCAACGCCACCGGCTTTGCTGCCGAGCGGCCGGTGATCGAAGTGCGCGGCAAATGCTCCGAGTGCCAATAAGGTGAGTGAGCGCGCTCCACCGGACCGCTAGAAAATGGTCGGGGGGCTTCAGCATTGGATTGAAGCGCAGCGCGAGCGCCCGCCGGCACCGACGCGCTGGTGGGTCGCCACCTTGCTCTTTGGCATCGCCGTGGTGCTGTTCGGCCTCTATCTCGGGCAGGTCTTCCCACAAACCGGGTATGACGTCGCCCCCGGCTATGGGCCGCCCGTCCTCGCCTTCGAATTCGCAGGCAGTCAAACCGATCTTGAAGCGGTCTTCGGCTTTTTTACCGACCCGCAGCAGGGCACCCGCCTCGCGGCGATGCGCGCCGGTAACGAGCAGGATTATCTCTATATGCTGCTCTACGCGGGTTTCCTCGCCAGCGGCTGTCTCGCCCTGTGGCGCGAGCTTCGCCTGCGCCCGCTGCTCGCCGCGGCGGCGCTCCCAGTCGCCGCGGCGCTGTGCGATGCTTATGAAAATCGGCTGCTCTTCGACATCCAGGCCGCCTTTACCGCGGGCGACTATTCGCCCGCGATGGCCAGCCTGCCCTATCCGGTCGCGGCGAAATTCCTGCTCCTTGCCGTAACCAATGTCGTCATCGGCGCCGCGGCGACGCAGCTGGGCCGCTGGTGGGCGCTGTTCGGTACGATCGCGATCCTCGCTGCGATCCCGACCGTTATGGCGCTGATCACCCCCGCCGCCTTCGCTTGGGCGCTGATCCCCTCCGCGGCAGGCGGCTGGCTGTTGCTGCTCGCGCTGGCCGCAACGGGAAGCTGGCGCGCGCTGGTCCAGAAACGCCCGCTCGTCGATTAAGGCCACGCCTGACCCCCTTCCCACTCCGGCGATGCGGGTCTAGGGAAACCCCGAATCCCGCAAACAGGGCGAAAGGCTGCACCCATGAATAGCGTCATCATTCGCGAGGACGATTTGGTCGAAACCATCGCCGACGCGCTCCAGTACATCAGCTATTTCCACCCAATGGACTATATCCGCGCGCTCGCCGCTGCCTATGAGCGCGAGGTCTCGCCCGCCGCCAAGGACGCGATGGCGCAGATCCTGTCGAACAGCCGCATGTGCGCCGAGGGGCATCGCCCGATCTGTCAGGACACCGGTATCGTCACCGTTTTTATCAAATGGGGCATGGATTGCCGCCTCGACAGCCCGCGCAGCCTGCAACAGGTCGTCGATGAAGGCGTGCGCCGCGCCTATCTCCACCCCGAAAACAAGCTCCGCGCCTCGATCCTCGCCGACCCCGCGTTCAGCCGCGTCAACACCAAGGACAACACTCCCTCGGTTCTCAATGTTGAGATGGTCCCCGGCAACAAGGTCGTGATCGACGTGGCCGCGAAAGGCGGCGGCAGCGAGAATAAGTCGAAGTTCAAGATGATGAACCCGTCCGACAGCATCGTCGAATGGGTGCTCGACATGGTGCCGCAGATGGGCGCCGGCTGGTGCCCGCCCGGGATGCTGGGCATCGGCATCGGCGGCACCGCCGAAAAGGCGATGCTGCTCGCCAAGCAATCGCTGATGGACCCGATCGACATGACCGAACTGCTCGCGCGCGGGCCGTCGAACCCGACCGAAGAGCTGCGCATCGAGCTTTATGAAAAAGTCAACGCGCTCGGTATCGGCGCGCAGGGATTGGGCGGCCTCGCTACCGTGCTCGACGTCAAGATCGCCGACTGGCCGACCCACGCCGCGTCGAAGCCCGTCGCGATGATCCCGAACTGCGCCGCGACCCGCCACGCGCATGTGACGCTCGACGGCAGCGGCCCGGCCTTCCTCGAACCGCCGGTGCTCTCCGATTACCCGCAGATCGACTGGAAACCCGATCAGGCCGCGATCCGCGTCGACCTGGACACTCTGACCCCGGACGTCGTCGCGAGCTGGAAACAGGGCGACCGACTCCTCCTGAACGGCAAGATGCTCACCGGCCGCGACGCCGCGCACAAGCGCATCGCCGAGATGCTCGCCAAGGGCGAGGAGCTGCCCGTCAGCTTTCGCGACCGCGTCATCTATTATGTCGGCCCGGTCGATCCGGTCGGCGAGGAAATCGTCGGCCCCGCCGGCCCGACCACCGCCACGCGCATGGACAAGTTCATGGACATGATGCTGGACCAGGGCCTGCTCGCTTGCGTCGGCAAGGCCGAACGCGGCCCCGCCGCGACGCAATCGATCTCCAGGCACAAGAGCGCCTATCTGATGGCGGTCGGCGGCGCCGCGTACCTCGTGTCGCGGGCGATCAAGGGCAGCGAGGTCGTCGGTTTTGCCGATCTCGGCATGGAAGCAATCTACGAGTTCGAGGTGCAGGATTTCCCGGTAACCGTCGCGGTCGACAGCGAAGGCCAAAACGTCCACGTCACCGCGCCGATGCTGTGGCAAAAGCGGATCAGGGACGAGGGGTTGCTCGAGAAGGCGTAGCCGACGTCAGCGTTCGGCACGCATCCGTTCGACGAACAGCGCGACGTCCATCGCCTCGTCGCCGGGCTCGCGCGGCGCATAGCTGGCAAAGGCCGCATATGCCTCGGCCCAGCGCTCTTCCATCCGCACGACATTGTAGGGGTGGCTGACGAGGTAGAATTGCCCCGCCTCCATTTGCGGCACGATGCGGTTCGCAAAGGTATCGGCGTCCATCGCGGCGTCGGCATGGCGCGTCATGTCGGACTTCACCCAGCCGGGGATGATAACACCCACCTCGATAGTTGCCGGAGCCTCGTTACGTAGCGTGTCCATCAGGCCGACCACCGCGTGTTTGCTCGCGACATAGATGCCGCCATTCCGGCGCACAGCGTTAAACAGGCCATTCTCCGACGCCGTCGCATAGATCGCCGACGGCCGTCCGTCGTCGCGAAAGCGCCGCCCGAAGGTTCGGATGCAATTCCACACGCCCCAGACATTCACCTCCATCAGCGCGCGCGCCGCGTCATCGTCGGTGTCGAGTATCTCGGTGCGGACACCGCCCACTCCCGCGTTGGCGATGATGACGTCGGCGCGGCCATGTTGACGCCAGGCGAAATCGGCAAGAGCTTCGACGGCCGCCCCGTCGGTGACGTTGCCTGCGAACGAGCTTGCATCGATCCCGAGCGCGCCCAGCGCACCGACCGCTTCGGCCAGCTTCTTCTCGCGCGGTTCGAACAGGATGATCCGCGCGCCAGTGGCGCCGATCCGTTTCGCGAGCGCAAAACCAATCCCCGTCGCGCCGCCAGTTATGACGACGCTCTTGCCTCGAAAGTCCATGGCCCCTCTCCTTCCTTGCAAGGCTAGGCGCGCTGCGCCATCAGCGTCAACGCAGCAGGGGACATCAATGACCTTTACCCTCACCCCGATCGGCCATGTCCGTGGTGGCCGCGTCGACGCGATCGACGACGACTGGGGCGCAAGCCGCGCGACAATCATGCTCGACGCCGCAAAATTCTCCGGCGACGCGCTCGCAGGCCTCGCCGATTTCAGCCATGCCGAGGTGATCTTCCTCTTCGACAAGGTACCTGACGCGAAGATCGAGACCGGGGCTCGTCACCCGCGCAATCGCGCCGACTGGCCACTCGTCGGCATTTTCGCGCAGCGTGGCAAGAACCGCCCCAACCGCATTGGCCTTACCACCTGCCGGATCGTCGCAGTCAATGGTCTGAATGTCGAGGTTGAGGGACTCGATGCGATTGACGGCACCCCGGTACTCGACATCAAGCCCGTGATGGTGGAGTTTCTTCCGCGAGGGCAGGTGCGACAACCCGATTGGTCGCGCGAATTGATGCAAGGATATTGGGAAAGTCCGCAACAACCAAAAGGGGTTTATGATGCGCAACGATGATCAGGCTTTTCAGATGATGCTCGAACGGCGCCGTCTGCTGCGCGGCGCTGCCATGCTCGGCGCGGGCGCGGCGGTGATGAGCCCCCTCCCCGTCCTCGCCGCGAGCAGCCAGTCCGCCGCGATCCGCAAAGCCGCCGAGGCGGGCAAGGACGCATCGATCAAACGCATCCGCGACTGGATCGCGCTCCCCTCGATCGCCGCCGAAAACCGCAATATGGCCGAGGGCGCGGCCTATATGGCCGATCTCGCGCGCGACGCAGGGTTCAGCAATGTCGAGATTGTCCCCACCGACGGCCATCCCGGCGTGTTCGGGACGATCGACGTCGGCGCGCCGCGCACCCTCGGCATCTATTTCATGTACGATGTCAAACAGTTCGACCCGGCCGAATGGTCGTCGCCGCCGCTCGAAGGGCGGATGGTCGAACGCCCCGGCTTCGGCCAGGCAATCATGGGCCGCGGTGCGGTAAACCAGAAGGGACCGGAAGCCGCCTTCCTCGCCGCGCTCCACGCGATCCGCGCCGCCAAAGCGAAATTGCCGGTCAACATCGTCCTCGTCTGTGAGGGCGAAGAGGAGATCGGCTCGCCGCATTTCCGCCAGATCGCGACCAAGCCGAATGTGCTCGCCGCGCTCAGGAAGTGCGAAGGCATCTTCATCCCCTTCGCCTCGCAGGGCAGGACCGGCAACGTCACCGTCAACCTCGGCTCGAAAGGCATCATCGAACTCGAACTCGTCGCGAGCGGCGAAAAATGGGGCCGCGGGCCCAAGGGCGACGTCCACTCCAGCCTGAAGGCGATGGTCGATTCGCCCGCCTGGCGGCTGGTCCAGGCGCTCCAGACTTTGGTCACCCCCGACGGCAATAAGCCCGCGATCGAGGGCTGGTTCGAAAATGTCCGCCCGCTGACCGAGCGAGAGAAGACGCTGATCCGCGAAGCGGCGAAGGCTGGCGACGAGGCGCAGCAAAAGGCCGCGCTCGGCGTCACCCACTGGATCGACAACCTGGCCTATGACGACGCCCTGATCCGGCTGGCGCAGGAACCGACGGTGAATATCGAGGGGCTGGTCGCCGGCTACACCGGCCCCGGCGGAAAGACGATCCTGCCCGGTCGCGCGGTCGCCAAGCTCGACCTCCGTCTCGTCCCCGACCAGACCCGCGCCGAGGCCGAACAGAAATTGCGCGCGCATCTCGACAAACATGGCTTCAAGGACGTCGGGGTGAATGTTTCGGGCGGCTACGACCCGACCGAGGTCGCCGAGGACAGCCGCCTCGTCCGCTCCGAACTCGCGACCTACGAACAGCTCGGCATCGCGACCAGCCTCAACCCGCGCATGGCGGGCAGCTGGCCGGGCGCGACCTTCACCGCGCCGCCGGTGTCGATCCCCGCGGCGCATTTCGGCATCGGCCACGGGTCGGGCGCGCACGCACCCGACGAATATTATCTGGTCGATTCGACCAATCCCAAAGTCGCAGGGCTGGTCGACGCGACGATGGGCTTTGCCGAATTTCTCTACACGCTGGCGGCGATCAAATGACGGGCGGCCTCAACGGGGTCGCGCATGTCATCCTGACCGCGGGGAATTTTGCCAGCTCGACCGCCTTCTGGCGCGACATGATCGGCTACCTGGGCCTCAAGCTCGTGCTCGACAGCGACGCGATGCTCTATGGCGTCGGTGGGCGCACGGCGATCGGGATCCGTACCCCGAGCGCAGAGAATGTCGGCAAACGCTTCGACCAGGGCGCGCCGGGACTGCACCACGCCTGCTTCCGGATGCGCGACCGCGCCGCAGTCGATGCCGTCCATGCCTTTCTGGCGAAGCGCACCGACATCCAAATCGTCCACCCGCCGCAGGAGGAGCCCTGGGCGCCAGGCTATTATTCGGTGCTGTTCGAAGACCCCGACGGCATTCGGATCGAGTTCAACCATGTCCCGGGGAGTGGCTTGCTCGTCGACGGGCAGGACATCGGCGGCGCTGACGCCTTTGACTAAAACCCATACACCAATGTAAACCGTGTCTGCGTATCGACGCTTTCGATGCCCGGCGGCGGGGTGGTGTCGATCTGCGCCGAATAGGCGATGCGCGCCGATAGCGCTCCGCTAAGCTTGGCGTTGAGAGCGGTCAGGGAGTTGGTCGAGCTGTTCGCTTCACCGATGATCGTCGAGGCGACCTGCGTCAGCCGCAGGGTCGGCGACAATTGCCATCCAAAATCGAGCCCGCCCAGCGCGGTCAGTTCGCTGTCGCGCGCGCCGCTGATGAAATCGGTCTGGCGCCACGCCGGGCCGCCCTTCAGGCTCAGCGACATCGTCTTGCCGTCGATCACCTTGTAGCCTAGCCCACCCGACACGTTCCAGCGCGTGTCATACCCCAGTATCCGGTCATGCTCCCACCGTCCGAAGCCAAAGCCAAAGGCGCGGTCGCTGATCCGGTACTGCGGCTCAAGCTCGACCAGATAGCGTTCGACCGACGTCCGCCCGTTGGTGCGTTGATAATCGGCCTGCGCCCGCAATTTATGCGTCCAGTCGATCCCCTGGCGCGACAAGGCCAGCCCCGCGCTCAGCCCCGCCGATTTTGTGTTGCCGCTGCTCTGCGACGCGCCGATCTGGCCTTCACCCTTCCAGTTCTCCCAGATTTTGGCCGCCGCCAGCTTCGCGCGCGCCGCCGCCGCCGCTTCGTCCCTCAGCCGCTGGCGTTCGGCGCGATAGGCGACCAGCCGCGCCTCGATTTCCGCCGCGTCATGGGGGTGGGTATCCATCGCCAGCTTGGCCACCGCCTCGACGTCGGCATCCTTGCCGCTGGCGATCGCGGCGGCGAGCATGTTGCGCACCGGGTCGGCCGGCACGATCGGCGGATGCCCGCTGCGATAAAAGGCCAGCATCGCGTCGATTTCCCCGACATTGCGCGGGTGGGTCATTCGCGCGAACTTGGCGACGGCTTCGACATCGTCGTTCTGACCGCTTGCAAAAGCGGCGTCGATCATTGCGCGCACCGCGTCTGGCAACGGCGGATCGAGCGGCACCTGGAAGGTGGGAACCGGATTGGCCAGCACCGGATCGGCGAGCGCGGGGTTGGGCTGCGGCGGGTTCGCCGGTTCCTGCGCGGCGTGCGCAGGCTGAATTACGAGGGCTAGCAGGCCGATGGCCGCCGAGCGGGGGAAAGATGCCATCGAAGAGTCCTTCTCTGGGGAGGCAGAAGCCGGGTTCGTTCGATCATTGGCGCCGCCCTGGCGCGTCCGATGCCTCGCTATAGCCCGAAAGAGGCTGGCATTTCCACCCTGCCTCCCCCATTTGCAAACCTATGGTTATAGCCCTCATCGCCATTTTTTGCGCCGGCGTCGGCAATTTCGCGATGCACCGCGCCTTCATGGAAAGCGACGACCCGCTGATCCAGCAGATGGTTAAACCGCTCGCCGACAAGGCGGGGCCGCACATCACATACATCTTCGAATTCCTGCTGCTGGTCGGCGCGATGGCGATCGCGACGCGCGGCTGGTTCACCGCGCTGATGCTCTATGGGCTCTACACGATGTTCAACGCGATGGCGTTCAGCTGGATCATGCAACGGCGGGATTGAGGGGAGCCACTTTCGGCCAGCTTCGGCCATGGCTTGCACTCCATCTTTCCTGAAAGACTAAAGTGTTGCGATGACCAGTTGAACCCACGACCCCAAAGCCGACATTGGCAAGGCGGGCTTCACGCCGCCCCGTGGAACCACCAGACGCCGTCGCGGTTCTCGCGCTGCACCCGGCCCTCGACCTCCAGCCGCTTCAGATGCGCCAGCGCTTCGCCGGTCGCCAGCCCCTGATTATGCTCGCCGATCGGTCGGTTGAACAGCAGCGGAAAACTGTCGACCGCGCGCATCGGCGCCTTCGCCGCGGCCTCGGCCAGATTATAGAGCCGCATGCGATGCTCGTCGCGCAGCGCCATCAGCCGGACGTGGAGCCCCTTGAACGGCTCGCCATGCGCGGGGCAGACGGTGACGTCGGCGGGAACCGTCGCGAGCAATTTGTCGATCGACGCCAGCCATTCGCCCAGCGGATCGGCGTCGGGTTCGGTGATGTTGACCGACACGTTCGAACTGATCCGCGGCAGCACCTGATCGCCCGACACCAGCACGCCCTCGCGCTCGTTCCACAGGCACGCATGTTCGGGGCTATGCCCCGACCCCACCACGACGCGCCATTGATGCACACCAAAACCGAGCCGGTCGCCATCCTCGATCCGCACATAGCTGCGCGGCAGGGTGAAGATCATCCGCTGGAACATATTCCAGCCGCGCGACCGCTGCGCCTCGATCGCCCCCTCGTCCCAGCCTGCGGCGCGCGATTGCGCCAGCACCTCGTCGGGGGCGGTTTCGGATGAATCGGCCACGATCGCCCGCGCCGTCAGCATCTCGCCGCGCGTCATCCACAGCTTCACGCCCTGCTTTTTGGCGATCCAGCCGGCCAGCCCGATATGGTCCGGGTGGAGGTGGGTGCCGATGACCCGCGTGATGCGCTTGCCGTTCAGCGCCCCGGCATAGAGCGCCTTCCACGCGTCGGAACACATAGTGAGGCATATGCCGGTATCGACAATCGCGACGCCATCGTCCGCGTCGTCGAGCAGCCAGCTGTTGATATGCCCCAGCGACCCCGGCATCGGGATGCGCGCCCAGCTGATCCCACCCGCAATGCGGATCGTCTCGCCCGCCCCCGGCGCGGCGTCGCCCCACGGGTAGGTCAGGCCGGCATGGCTGGTCGCGGTAAAACTGTCGTCCTGGGTCAGCGAGGCGTCCGGCGAGCCGCTGGCTGCCGGTATATTGTCGTCATCCTGCCCCGATACCACGCGTCAGTCTGCCGCCGCGTCGCTTGCGGTTTCAGCCGCCTCTTCGGCCGCACGCGCTTCGTTCGCGGCGGTACGTTCGGCGCGCAGCTCTTCGAGCAACGCTTCGCGGTCGCCTTCGAAGCGGTTGTCGGTCGGCGCTTCAATCCCTGCCTTTTTCGCCGCCTTGGCGACCAGCGCGTCGAGTTCGCGCTGCGAGCACAGGCCCAGCGTCACCGGATCCTTGGCGACGATATTGGCGCTATTCCAATGGCTGCGGTCGCGGATCGCGCCGATCGTGTTGCGGGTGGTGCCGATCAGCTTGCCGATCGCGCCGTCCGAAACCTCGGGGTGGTTCTTCAGGATCCACGCGATGCCATCGGGCTTGTCCTGGCGCTTGCTGACCGGGGTGTAGCGCGGACCGCGGGTGCGGCGGATCGTGTCCTGCGCCTGCTTGCTCATCTTGAGCTTGTAGTTCGGGTCGTTCTGACCCTTTTCGATTTCTTCCATCGACAGTTCGTGCGCGCGGACGGGATCGCGGCCGGTATATTTGGTCGCGGCGGTCTCGTCGGCGATCGCCTGCACTTCCAGGATGTGGATGCCGCAATATTCGGCGATCTGGATAAAGGTCAGGCCGGTGTTGTCGACCAGCCAAGCGGCGGTCGCATGCGGCATCAGCGGGGTGGCGTCGGCGGTGGCCATGGCGATTTCTCCAAGCGGAAATAATAAGGGCCGCCCCTCGCGGGGCGGCCAGACATTGGACGCGGCTGTAAACCCTGCTGCGCACAAGGGCAAGAGGCGGAATCTCAGGGGTTCATTGCCGGGGGATCCGGCTGGGTATCACGCGGCCAGCGTTACGGACCGCACTGCCACAGCCCGGCGATGACACGCCGCGCGCCGTCGGCCCGATTCAGCGTCAGCGTTGCGGGACGCGGCGGCGATTCGCCGCCACCTTGCGCCGCACCGGTCAGCGCCACGCGAAGCTGCAGGCCTTCGGAGAAAAAATTGGCGCCATCGACCATCGCATCATAGCCGCCGGTCACCGCAATCGGTGCGATCGTATCGCCAACCTTGACGATTCCGCGCGCCGGGTCTTGCGTCGCGACATTGCCCTTGGCGAACAGGATCGGCGGCGTCGCCGCATCGGCGGCAAAGCTGCACCCCAGCTCGCCCTTCAGCCGCGCGCCGACCAAATCGGCTTCGCCAAGCGCCGCCAGCTCGATGGGCGTCCCGTCACCACCGCGCGTCGGCTCGTCGGCCGGCTGGATTTGGGGCAGTCCGCCATTGGCGGCCGCACCGCTGCTTTTGTCGGACGTCGCCGTCGATGCCTCATTGTCCGACGGCGATGAACAAGCGGCCAGAGAAAATGCGATGGCGGCAACAGGAACGAACAACGCCCGCATGGGGTTCGGCAAATTCATTTGAGGGAATATCCTTATGGTCAGCTTGCTTAGCAAACCGCCAGGCCCCTCTTTCGTTCCGCCGATCACCTGACCGCCAGCACAATCTTCCCGACATGCTCGCCCGCCTGCATGCGCGCGTGCGCGGCGCTGGCGTCGGCGAGCGGGAAAATCTGGTCCATCGCCGGCTTCCACCCGCCCTCGGCCAGCCGCGGCCACAAGGTGCGGTGGATTTCGTCCGCCAGCGCCGCCTTAAAGTCGGTGCTGCGCGCCCGCAGCGTCGATCCGGTCATCGTCAGCCGCCGCCGCATCAGCTGGCTGATGTCGATCTCGACCTTCGCGCCGCGCTGGAACGCGATGGTGACGTGGCGGCCATCTTCGGCAAGACAGTCCAGGTTGCGGCGCACATAATCGCCTCCGACCATGTCGAGCACCGCATCAACGCCCTCGCCGCCCGTGAACGCCTTGACCGCTCCGACATAATCCTCGCTCGAATAATCGACCGCCAGATCGGCGCCGAGCGCCGTAGCAGCAGCACATTTAGCGGCACTGCCGCACGTCACGATGATCTTGATGTCGAACAGCTTGCACAAACCGATCGCGGTGGTGCCGATGCCGCTAGTGCCGCCGTGGACCAGCACCGTCTCTCCCTCAGCGATCCACGCGCGTTCGAACAGATTGTGCCACACGGTGAACACCGTTTCGGGCAGCGCCGCCGCCTCGACCATCGAAAAGCCCTTCGGCACCGGCAGGCAGCTGCCCACCGGCGCGGTGCAATATTCGGCGTAGCCACCGCCCGCGACCAGCGCACACATCGCCTGCCCCAGCAATTCGTGATCGCCGCCCGGGCCGACCGCGACAATCGTCCCCGCGATCTCTAGCCCCGGCAGGTCGGATGCCCCCGGCGGCGGCGGATAAAAACCCATACGTTGCAGCACATCGGGGCGGTTGACCCCCGCGGCGGCGACGCGGATCAGCACCTCGCCCGGCCCCGGCTGCGGAACCGGGCGCTGCTGCGGCACCAGGACTTCGGGTCCGCCGGGTGCACTGATGGCGATCGCGGTCATGCTCGCTGGCAGGCTGGTCACGTTGATTTTCCCCACATTTTACTTCGCCCTACGGCCACCTTATTGACAGCGTGGCGCACCGGGTCAACAGTCGCGAGGCTGTTCAGGAGGAACCGCCATGGACGATGACGACCTTCCCCGCCGCCGCGACGATGTTCTCGCGGCGCTGACCCGGCAACCGCTCGACCCGCTGTCGGTGAGCGAACTCGATGACCGTATCGCGACGCTCGAGACCGAAATCGAACGTATCAAGGCGCACCGCGCCGCCGCGACGAGCCACAAGGCGATCGCGGACGCGCTGTTCAAAAAGGGGTAAGGCGGCGCACTTGACGCCCGTTCCGCTCATCCGTTCGACCTGAGCTTGTCGAAGGGCCGTTCTTTCCCTTCCGCGTCGGGAAGAAGGACGGTGCTTCGATAAACTCAGCACGAACGGTTTAAATGACAGCCGCGGCGACGAGAGGATCGCCTATTCCGCCTCGGTACTCAGCCCCAACTCGGGAATACCGATCGACCGCCGCCCCCCGAAATCGGATCGCACCACGATCGCGCCCTGCTTTTCCATATATTCCACCAGCCGCCGGATGCGCCCCGGCGAGTGACTGCCATAAGCACGCCCCAGCACATCGTCGTCGGGACAGGGTTCGCCGTCGATCGCCGCACGCGCAATCTGTAAAAACGGCGCGAGCATATCGTCGGGCAGCCGCTCGGCGACGCGCAATGCCTCCGCCCAGCGTGGCTCCGCCGGGTCGAACACCCCGCCCTTGGCCAGCGCAAAGCGGCGCCGAAACGCCGCGAGATCGAGCGGCACCTTCTTCAGCTTCGCCATCCGGCAGCGCACCGAAAAATCCTGATACAAAAAGGCTTCGGGCTGAAACGCGCTGTCGGGGTCGGCCAGCATCTCTGCGAGCATCGCGACCACCACCGCGTCGCTCTGCTCGGCCTCTTGGACCGCGGCGACGATGTCGAGCACCACCGGGGCGTCGCGGTCTTCGTGCAGTCCCTCGACCGCTGCAATGCGATCGAGCACCTCGCTCGCCGCGACCGGCTCGGGCTCGGGCGCGAACATCCGCGGCGCCACCGGTGCTTCCATCTCGGTGAACAGCATCGATCGCATGTCGGCGCCGCCCGCCACCGGCAGCGGCATCAGGCTGTGCGTCCCCATCCGCGTCGCGGTCTGCGTCGCGCCGATACGGATGCTGAGTGGGCGGCGCGAAATCGCCGGACCGAGCCCCAGGAAATGCCCGCGCTCCAGATCGCGGATCGCCTCGGCCTGCCGCCGCTCCATGCCGAGCAGGTCGGCGGCGCGCGCCATGTCGATGTCCAGGAACGTGCGCCCCATCAGGAAATTGCTCGCCTCGGCCGCGACATTCTTCGCCAGTTTCGCCAGTCGCTGCGTCGCGATCGCCCCCGCCAGCCCGCGCTTGCGCCCGCGGCACATCAGGTTCGTCATCGCCGACAGGCTGGCGCGGCGGACGGTGTCGGACACGTCGCCCGCGACGCTCGGCGCAAACATCTGCGCCTCGTCAACCACCACCAGCGCCGGAAACCAATGCTCGCGCGGCGCATCGAACAGCGCGTTCAGGAACGCCGCGGCGCAGGTCATCTGCGCCTCGATGTCGAGCGATTCGAGGCTGAGCACGATCGACGCGCGATGTTCGCGAATGCGCGCCCCCATCGCCGCAATCTCGCGCTCATTATAATCGCCGCCGTTGATCACGACATGGCTGTACGCATCGGCCAGCGTCACGAAATCGCCCTCGGGATCGATCACGATCTGCTGAACCAGCACGGCGCTTTCCTCTAGGATGCGGCGCAGCAGATGCGACTTGCCCGACCCTGAATTGCCCTGGACAAGCAGCCGTGTCGCCAGCAGCTCCTGCACGTCGATGCGCACGCTCTGCCCCGCGGCGTCGGTCCCGATGTCGATGCTGGTCTTCACAGGCGCCGCCCTATCGGGCGACCGTATGAATGACAACCGAGCCGGGTTCGGGCGAGCCGATTTTTCCTCAGGCATATTGCAAACCCATAAGTCGTTTGCCCTGAGCTTGTCGAAGGGCCGCTCTTTCTCTCGGCGTCGCAGGAAGAAGAACGGTGCTTCGACAAGCTCAGCACGAACGGGTCTGGGGATGTGTTCGACGGGACAACTTGCCAATCGAGCAAATCAAGCCAAAAGAACCTCCATGGATTTCGACGACCAACTCCGCCGCTATTTTGGCACCGCCGACCTGTCGGCGATCCACCCCGAGGCGCACGCTTCAGGCACCGAACGCATGCGCGTCGACTTCGGCTTAGAGGCCAACCCCGGCCGCCGCTTCGCTTTATGGACGCTGATGTACATGCTCGGCGTGGCGCCCGCTCTCGATGTCGCGTTCAAGGATGAAGGCGAGCGCAACACCGCGCGCGACTTCATGGATATGGTGGATAAAGCGGGTGAAGGGGACGGCGGCTAACGACCAAAACTAGCCGCCGCGCAGGCAGGGGCCGCTGCGGTCTACGCTACGACGCAGAAAGAGGCTGATGACGGCCCCGCCTTCGCGACGGCGACGACTATTGGTGATGACCTTCATCCACCCGGAAGCCGAAATCAAAAAAGCGCTTTCCTACAAAATTACACCCGCAAAGGCTGCCACAGTCATAGATCACCGATCTTCCGCCGACGCGCATCCCCGCCCCCATGCGGGGTCGTTGTATCGATAAGTTTGACAACTTCGGATGAAAGCTGCGCGAGCGCGAACGAAAATATCAACTTTCCCTTAACCATACTGCAACCCCGTCATCGTAATTTCACAAACGCCATCCGCTTTTCCCTTGCAGGGCGGCGGCGGCATCGCCACCTTGTGTTCCTAGGGGCCGCCTCTCTCCCCCGGCGGGCCTCGCAAGGAGAAAAGTCCATGCCGTCCTTTTCGGAGAGCCTCGAAAAGACTCTGCACAATGCGCTGAAAGCCGCATCGGAGCGTCACCACGAATATGCGACTTTGGAGCATCTGCTCTTCGCGCTGATCGACGACGACCATGCGGCCGAAGTCATGCGCGCCTGCGGTGTTGCGGTCGACGACCTGCAATCGGCGGTCGTTCACTATCTCGATACCGAACTCGACAGCCTGAAGGTCGAAGGGCACAGCGATCCGTCGCCGACCAGCGGCTTCCAGCGCGTCGTCCAGCGCGCGATCCTGCACGTCCAGTCGTCGGGCAAGGATGAGGTGACCGGCGCCAACGTTCTCGTCGCACTCTTCTCCGAACGCGAATCCTATGCGGTCTATTTCCTCCAGCAGCAGGATCTGACCCGCCTCGACGCGGTCTCCTACCTCAGCCACGGCGTCGGCAAGGGCGGCAAACCCTCGCCGCAGGCCGAGCCCGAGGAAAAGGAAGAGACGAAGGACAAGGACAGCGGCGGCAAGAACAAGAAAGAAACTGCGCTCGACCAGTTCACCGTCAACCTCAACGAGAAAGCCAAGATCGGTAAGGTCGACCCGCTGATCGGCCGCGGTGCCGAGGTCGATCGCACAATCCAGATCCTCTGCCGCCGGTCAAAGAACAATCCGCTCTATGTCGGTGATCCCGGCGTCGGCAAGACCGCAATCGCCGAAGGCCTCGCGCGCAAGATTATCGAGGGCGACGTGCCCGAGGTGCTGCTGCCCGCGGTCATCTATTCGCTCGACATGGGCGCACTGCTGGCGGGCACGCGTTATCGCGGCGATTTCGAGGAACGGCTGAAACAGGTCGTGACCGAACTCGAAGGGCTGCCGCACGCGATCCTGTTCATCGACGAAATCCACACCGTCATCGGCGCGGGTGCCACTTCAGGCGGCGCCATGGATGCGTCGAACCTGCTCAAGCCCGCCTTGTCAGGCGGGGTCATCCGCTGCATCGGCTCGACGACGTACAAGGAGTTCCGCAACCATTTCGAAAAGGACCGCGCACTGCTGCGCCGGTTCCAGAAGATCGACGTGGTCGAACCGACGCTGGAGGACACGAAGAAGATCCTCGCGGGTCTGCGCAGCGCGTTCGAGGCGCATCATCAGGTGCGTTACACCCCCGATGCGATCAATGCCGCGGTCGAGCTGTCAGCGCGCTACATCAACGACCGCAAATTGCCCGACAAGGCGATCGACGTGATCGACGAGGTCGGCGCGATGCAGATGCTCGTCGCCCCCTCGAAGCGTAAGAAGACGATCACCGCCAAGGAAATCGAGGCCGTGATCGCAACGATGGCGCGCATCCCGCCCAAATCGGTGTCGAGCGACGACAAGGCGACCCTCGCCAGCCTGGAGACCGACCTCAAGCGCGTCGTGTTCGGCCAGAACACCGCGATCGAAGTGTTGTCTTCCGCAATCAAGCTGAGCCGTGCCGGGCTGCGCGATCCCGAAAAGCCGATCGGCAACTATCTGTTCAGCGGCCCGACCGGCGTCGGCAAGACCGAGGTCGCCAAACAGCTCGCGTCGATCATGGGCATCCCGCTCCAGCGCTTCGACATGTCCGAATATATGGAGCGCCACTCGGTCAGCCGCCTGATCGGCGCGCCCCCGGGCTATGTTGGTTATGATCAGGGCGGGCTGCTCACCGATGCGATCGACCAGAACCCGCATTGCGTGCTGCTGCTCGACGAAATCGAAAAGGCGCACCCCGACCTGTTCAACATCCTGCTGCAGGTGATGGACAATGGCCGCCTGACCGACCACCACGGCAAGACGGTCGATTTCCGCAACGTCATCCTGATCATGACGACCAACGCGGGCGCCAGTGACATGGCGCGCGAGTCGATCGGTTTCGGCCAGTCGACGCGCGAGGATGTGCAGGAAGAGGCGGTGAAGCGCATGTTCACCCCCGAATTCCGCAACCGCCTCGATGCAATCGTCCCCTTCGGCTATCTGCCGCCCGAGGTTGTCGCGCGCGTCGTTGACAAGTTCATCCTTGAACTCGAATTGCAGCTTGCCGACCGCAACGTCCACATCCAGCTCGACGATGCGGCGCGCGAGTGGCTGACCGGCAAGGGCTATGACAAGCTGTACGGCGCCCGCCCGATGGGCCGCTTGATCCAGGAAAAGATCAAGCAGCCGCTCGCTGAGGAACTGCTGTTCGGCAAGCTGGTCCATGGCGGCGAGGTCAAGGTGAAGATGAAGACCGGCGACGACGCCAAGGTCGGCAATCCGCTGGCGTTCGAAATCGTCTCGGCACCGCCGAAAGCGGGCAAGGGCAAGGCGAAGCCACCCAAGGCCGACAAGGCGAAGAAGGCGGCGGAATAGAACGTGCTCCCCTCCCGCCTGCGCGGGAGGGGCAGCGAGACTTGCGGGCTTGCCCGCTGGTCGCAGCGGGCAGGGCTTGGCAAGGCTACAGCCCCTCCCCAAACTCCTCCCGCAAGCGGGAGGGATTTTAACCGCCCCTCGCTTTTTCGGCCTCCAGTGAGTATATTGGTCTGATGTACGACTATGTCTCCGTAACCACCGCCGACGCTGGCGCCCCCACCCCCGTCCGCGACGGCACCATCAAGCTGCACGACGAGGCGGGCTTTGCCGGCATGCGCAAAGCAGGCCGTCTGTCGGCCGAAATCCTCGACGCGCTGGTCCCCTTCGTCCAGCCCGGCGTGACCACCGCGGCGATCGACGATCTTGTCCGCACGATGATGCTCGACGGCGGCGGAATCCCCGCGACGCTCGGCTATCGCGGCTTCACGCACAGCTGCTGCACCAGCATCAATCATGTCGTGTGCCACGGCATCCCCGACGACAAGCCGGTGCGCGAGGGCGACATCGTCAATATCGACGTGACGACGATCATCGACGGCTGGCACGGCGACACCAGCCGCATGTATCTGGTCGGTGATGTGCCGATCAAGGCGAAGCGCCTCGTCGAGGTTACCTATGAATGCCTGATGCTCGGTATCGAGCAGGCAAAACCCGGCAACCGCATGGGCGACGTCGCGCACGCGATCCAGACCCACGCCGAACGCCATCGCTATTCGGTCGTCCGCGATTTCTGCGGCCACGGACTGGGACAGATGTTCCACGACGCCCCCGAAGTCGTCCACGCCGGGCGCCCCGGCACCGGACCCGAGCTACGCCCCGGCATGTTTTTCACGATCGAGCCGATGATCAACACCGGAAAATTTGCGGTGAAGATGCTGCCCGACGGCTGGACCGCGGTGACCCGCGACCGTTCGCTATCGGCGCAATTCGAGCACAGCATCGGGATCACCGAAACCGGCTGCGAGATTTTCACCGCGAGTCCGAAGGGCTTGAACGCGCCACCTTGGGCCTGATCGAAACAGCGGTTTACACTTCGTCATCCCGGACTTGATCCCGGAACCACGACTTCCGATGCCGCGCTGGCCTTGGTGCACCTTGGATCAAGTCCGGGGTGACGATAAGAGGGAGCCCACATTCTCCCTTGCACGCGCGCCCTATCGCGCGCAGACTTGACGTTAACGTCAAGCATAGGCGTCGAACGGGAGAGCATGAATGGCGAAACGGGTCTTGAAGGCCGCGCTGCTGAGCTGCGCGGCGCTGGCATTGGCGGCGTGCAACGCATCGAAGAATGAGAGCATCACCGGCGGATCGCTCGACGATGCCGAAAAGGCCAGCGAGACCCTGCTCAAGACCGGTGGCAATGGCGACGACTGGGGCGCGATCGGTTTCAATTACGACGAACAACGCTTCAGTCCGCTCACCGACATCAGCGAAAAGAATGTGGGCGAACTCGGCATTGCCTGGACCGCCGACCTAGAAGACGCACGCGGGCAGGAAGCCACCCCCGTCGTCGTCGACGGCGTGATGTATGTCACCCACGCCTGGTCAAAGGTCAGCGCCTGGGATGCCGCGACCGGCAAGCCGCTGTGGAAATTTGACCCCAAAGTCCCCGGTGAGAGCGCGGTCAATGCCTGCTGCGACGTCGTCAACCGCGGCGTTGCGCTGTGGGGCGAAAAGGTTTTCGTCGGGACGATCGACGGCCGCCTGATCGCACTCGACCGCAAGACCGGCACGGAGGTGTGGTCGACGCTCACCGTCGACCCCGCAAAGCCCTACACGATCACCGGCGCGCCGCGCGTTGTGAAGGACATGGTGCTGATCGGCAACGGCGGCGCCGAATTCGGGGTGCGCGGTTATGTCACCGCTTACGAAGCCGATACCGGCAAGGAACGCTGGCGCTTCTACACCGCGCCGAACCCGACCAAAGCGAAGGACGGCGCCGCGTCGGACGAAATCTTTGCGACCAAGGCCAACGCCACCTGGTCCGACACGGGCGAGTGGCAGACCTCCGGCGGCGGCGGCACCGTGTGGGACGCCATCGTGTACGACAAGGATCTCGATCAGGTCTATCTGGGTGTCGGCAACGGCAATCCGTGGAACCACGGCACGCGCTCGAACGGCGAAGGCGACAACTGGTTCCTCTCGTCGATCGTCGCGCTCGACGCCTCGACCGGCGCCTATAAATGGCACTATCAGGAAACGCCGGGCGAGACGTGGGATTACACCGCGACCCAGCCGATCATCCTCGCCGAGCAGGCCGTGAACGGCACCCCGACCAAGGTGCTGTACC
The DNA here is from genome assembly GCF_002205675.1 of Sphingopyxis bauzanensis. Taxonomy (GTDB): domain Bacteria; phylum Pseudomonadota; class Alphaproteobacteria; order Sphingomonadales; family Sphingomonadaceae; genus Sphingopyxis; species Sphingopyxis bauzanensis. The sequence goes on from NZ_NISK01000004.1 coordinate 277,354, forward strand.
ATGCGCCGAAGAATGGCTTTTTCTTCACCATCGACCGCACCAACGGCAAGCTGATCGACGCCAAGCCCTTCGTCGACGGGATCAACTGGGCCACGGGCTACGACCTCGCCACCGGGCGCCCGATCGAAAATCCTGAGGCGCGTTTCTACAAGACCGGCAAGCCCTTCATCGCGATCCCCGGGGCGCTCGGCGCGCATAACTGGCACCCGATGAGCTATAATCCAGCGACCGGGCTGGTCTATATTCCGGCGCAGCAGATCCCGCAGGGCTATCTCGCCGACATGAATGAGCTCGACAAGCGCAAGGTGCTCGGCTTCAACGTGGGGACCTCGCTCACCGGCACGCTGCTCCCCGACGACAAGGCGGCCTTCCGCGCCGCGGTCGCCGCGACCACCGGGCGCCTCGTCGCCTTCGACCCGCGCACCGGTAAGGTCGCCTGGGCGGTCGATCATCCCGCGGCGTGGAATGGCGGCACGATGACGACCGCGGGCAATCTGGTGTTCCAGGGTACCAGCCTCGGCCGCTTCCGCGCCTACACCGCCGACACCGGCAAGCAATTGCTCGACCTCGACATGCAGTCGGGCATCGTCAGCGCGCCCTCGACCTTTCGCGTCGACGGCATCCAGTACGTCGCCTTCATGACGAGCAAAGGCGGCGCTTTCCCGCTCGTCGCCGGGGTTGCAGGCGGTGCCACGCGCAAGATCCCGAACATCCCGCGGCTGGTGGTGCTCACGATTGGCGGCACCGGCAAACTGCCTGCGCCGCCCACAACGACAACGCTGGCGTGGGACCCGCCGCCGATGACCGCCAGCGCGACGCAAGTCATGGCGGGCAAGGCGCAGTTCGGGCGCTATTGCATGGTCTGCCACGGCGACAGCGCGATCGGCAACGGCTTCACCCCCGACCTCCGCGTCTCGGGCACGCTGGCCAATGCCATGGCATGGAAGGGCGTGGTGATCGAGGGCGCGCTGAAGGATCGCGGCATGGTCAGCTTCGCGAAAGTGCTCACGCCGCAGGACGCCGAAGCGATCCGCGCCTATGTCATCGAACGGTCGAACTGGACCAAGGCGAATCTCGCCCACAGCGCGGCGCCGATGGGCCGGTAATATCCCGATCCTCCCTGTGAGGACGTCATGGGGAGGTGGCAGCGGCGTAGCCGCTGGCGGAGTGGGCCATGGCGTGACGTCGCGGCCCCTCCGCCAGCGCCTGCGGCGACAGTCCCGCTCCCCATCGCTGCGCGACAAGGAAGGATATGGTACGAACCTGCCACTTTTTTAGGCACTGCATCGCACCCGTTGCTCACCCCTTAAGCAACCGCGCAACATCGTGTCACAAATCTTACCGAAAGCTTGCGATTCGCCAATTGGCACGGCTCTTGATTGGTGCAAGATGACGGGGCCTCGCAGCGACTCACGGGTGCGAACCGGACAGGCAGGCCTGATCCGGCTCTGGCTGCGAGCGATAGGAAATGCCCAAGGGGGACGAAAAGCGTGAAGAAGATTGAGGCGATCATCAAGCCGTTCAAGCTCGACGAGGTCAAGGAAGCGCTGCACGAAGTCGGCGTCAGCGGCATTACCGTCACCGAAGCCAAGGGCTTTGGCCGGCAAAAAGGCCATACCGAACTGTATCGCGGTGCCGAATATGTCGTCGATTTCCTGCCCAAGGTGAAGCTGGAAGTCATCGTCGAGGACAGCATGGCCGAACGCGTCGTCGAGGCGATCGCCGCCGCCGCGCAGACCGGTCGCATCGGCGACGGCAAAATTTTCGTCATCCCGGTCGAAACCGCGCTGCGCATCCGCACCGGCGAGCGCAACGAGGACGCCCTTTAAGACATCCGCTCCCCACCCTGTTCAACGAAACCGGCCGAGCCGGTCATCATCGCAAGAAGGAAGTTCAGACCATGGCTACGAAGCCCAAGGATATCATCGCCCGGATCAAGGAAAACGACATCGAGTGGGTCGACCTGCGCTTCACCGATCCCAAGGGCAAGTGGCAGCATCTGACGATGTGCGCCGGTGTAATCGACGAAGACGCGCTCGAAGACGGCCTGATGTTCGACGGCTCGTCGATCGAGGGCTGGAAGGCGATCAACGAGTCCGACATGATCCTGATGCCCGACCTCGACGCGGTCTATGACGATCCCTTCTCGGCGACCCCGATGCTTGTCATCTTTTGCGACATTGTCGAGCCGTCGACCGGCGAAGGCTATGCCCGCGATCCGCGCACGACGGCCAAGCGCGCCGAGGCCTATGTTGCCTCGACCGGCGTCGGCGACACCGTTTATGTCGGCCCCGAAGCCGAATTCTTCATGTTCGACGATGTTCGATTCGAGACCGGCTACAACAAGTCGGGGTTCGAGATCGACGACATCGAACTGCCGACCAACACCGGCCGCAGCTATGAAGGCGGCAACCTCGCCCACCGCCCGCGCGCCAAGGGCGGCTATTTCCCCGTCGCGCCGGTCGACAGCGCCGTCGACATCCGCGCCGAGATGGTGTCGACGATGCTCGAAATGGGCCTGCCCTGCGACAAGCACCACCACGAAGTCGCCGCCGCGCAGCATGAGCTTGGCCTGACCTTCGGCACGCTGACGCAGACCGCCGACCGCATGCAGATCTACAAATATGTCGTGCATCAGGTCGCACATGCTTATGGCAAGACCGCGACCTTCATGCCCAAGCCGATCAAAGACGATAACGGCAGCGGCATGCACACCCACATCTCGATCTGGGAAAAGGGCAAGCCGCTGTTCGCGGGTAACGGCTATGCGGGCCTTAGCGACATGTGCCTCTATTTCATCGGCGGCGTCGTCAAGCATGCGAAGGCGCTCAACGCCTTCACCAACCCGACCACGAACAGCTACAAGCGTCTCGTCCCCGGTTTCGAAGCGCCGGTTCTGCTCGCCTATTCGAGCCGCAACCGCTCGGCCTCGTGCCGTATCCCTTATGGTGCGGGCGCCAAGGCGAAGCGCGTCGAATTCCGTTTCCCCGACGCGATGGCCAATCCGTACCTCTGCTACTCGGCGCTGCTGATGGCGGGCCTCGACGGCATCCAGAACAAGATCCACCCGGGCGATCCGATGGACAAGAACCTCTATGACCTGCCGCCCGAAGAACTTGCCGAAGTCCCGACCGTCTGCGGCAGCTTGCGCGAGGCGCTCGACGCGCTGCTTGCCGACCATGACTTCCTGCTCAAGGGCGACGTGTTCACCAAGGATCAGATCGAAGCCTATGTCGAGCTGAAGTGGGACGAAGTATATCGCGTCGAACAGACCCCGAGCCCGGTCGAATTCGACATGTACTACAGCGCCTGATCCGCAAGGGTCAGCGACGCCAAGGAAGGCGCCAGGTTCGGGGGAACCGGGCGCCTTTTTTGTTCCTTCGTCCAACGAAAGCGCTAGCGCGGCGCCATCATCCCGCGCCATCCCGCGCCTGCAAAACAGGCGAACAGGAGCGATCCGAATGCGACCGACACCAGATCGAGCGGGTGCGGCCCGGCGGCCAGCCCCACCGCGGCGGCGCCGCCCCAGATGATCGCGATCAACAGAAGAAGATTGCCGGTGATCGCGGATATTTCGACCATCAACTGGCGCCACAGCTCGTCAAAACCCCGCCACATCCACACCGATATCGCCGTAAAGCCGACCAGAACCGTCAGCAGAATGCAGAAAGCGAGCGCTGGGGTGACCAGCGCCGCAACGCCCGCGGCGTCAGCCGCCGCCGCATGCGCCAGCAACATGACCGCTGCGCCCAGAATCAGGCAGCCGACAGCGCTGCCAGCCATGTTCGCGCGCTCCTCGACGATTTCTTCGGCATCGGCGACGTTGAGCAGCCGCTGGCCGAACAGACGCGGCGCTACCGTTCCGATCCCGACGAACACCCCCATCAGTGCATAAACCAGCCCGATGCCGAACAGGATGATCGACGATCCCGTCCAGTCGAAACCGCCCTGCCCCTCGACCAGCTGCAACCCCGCGAACATGCCTCCGGCGCCCGCCGCCGCGCCGATTGCCGCCTGCATCGCCATCTTGCGCCATCCGGCGGCCTTGCTTGCCTGCGTCGTCATCCCGCTACTCCTTCGCCGTCCAATGATCGATAAACAGCTCGCGCACTTCGAGGGCGAACAGCCCCGCCATGCGGAGCGCGAGCGGCAGGCTGGGATCGTATTTGTCGGTTTCGACCGCGTTGATCGTCTGGCGCGATACCCCCAGGCGCCGGGCCAATTCGCCCTGGCTCCACCCCGCCGCTTCGCGATATTCGCGGACCCGATTTTCCACAGCCACTCCCTTGCCTGTCAAGAGCTCTTTACAGCGAGGCGCCTGGCCTGTCAAACACTCTTTACATGCGAAAGCGGCAGCCATTGACGCTTTGGTAAATCGCCATCGCTATACTGACTCCGCTTTTCAGGGGGATCCCGATGCTACGCTCCACAGTCTTGGTTGCCTTCATGCTGCTGACCGCGAGCTGCGGCAAAATAGCCGAGCTGGCAAACCAGACTCGCACGGTCGCGGCGCCACGCGAAGAGGTGTTTGCGAAAATGTTTGGCGATGGCAGCGCCTTTACCGGGATGCCGCTGGTGACCAACGGCGGATCGACGCGCCTCTATGAGTTGGTCGCCGAAAAGCGCGATCCGGGTTTCGAGAAGATGGTCCCCGATGAGCGGCCCGACGCCTATAAGATCAAGATAGCGGTCGCGATGGAAATCCCCCGCGAAGCGCATCTGATCTACAACGTCGATGACGGCGCGCTTATAACGGGGCTCAAATTCACCTTCGAAGAGCTGGCGCCCGATCGCACCCGCGTCGATTTTGCCATCGACGACCTGGCCGGCGACGGTGCGAAAGGCTTGACAGTCAATCGTGTGGTCCTGCGAAAAATCGCGCAAGAGGCACTGGGCAAGCTCAACGATTTCGACGAGGCCAAAGAGCCCGACTGACGCCGCCCGGCGCAAGGACTCTATGGTAAACCGCCGGGGTTGCCGCCGCAATCGACCCGTGGCAGGTTGCGAGCGGGGTGGCTTTGATCGCGAAAGGCAGTTTGGCCATGCGGAAGCGCGTCTCCCTCCTCCTCACGTCCCTGTTGCTCGCGTCATGCGGTGGCGGTGGCAGTAGCGGCGGCGGCACCCCGCCCGCGGCCAATACCCCGCCCAGCTTCACCTCGCTGCAAACCGTGAGCGTCGCCGAAAACAGCACCGCCGCCTATCAGGCGACCGCGACCGATCCCGATGGCAACACCCTGACCTTCACGATCGACGGCGGCCCCGACGCGGCGCGTTTTGCGATCACAGGTGCTGGCGCACTCAGCTTTGGCGCGGCGCCCGATTTCGATCTGCCCGGGGACGCCGACGGCGACAATGTCTATGCGGTTGTGCTGCGCGTCAGCGACGGTCAGGCGAGCGTGACGCAGGCGGTCAACATCACGGTCACCAACAGCCGCGAGGGCATATCGGTAGCGCGCGTCGGCACCGGCTTCAGCCAGCCGCTCTATGTCGCCCCGATACCCGGCAGCAGCAGCGTCTACGTCGTCGAAAAGGGCGGCAACGTCTATCGCTTCGATCCCGCCAATGGCAGCCGTACGCTCGTGCTCGACATCTCCGACATTTCGACCAGCGGCGAGCGCGGCCTGCTCGGCCTCGCCGCCTATCCCGACCATGCGACGTCGCAGCGCGTGTTCGCGGTCGCCACCGCGACCAACGGCAATATCCAGGTGCGGCGCTATACGCTGGGGCAGCCGAACAGCTCGACCAGTTACGATACCGTGCTCGACATCCCGCACCCCGGGTTCGACAATCATAATGGCGGCTGGATCGGCTTTGGTCCCGACGGTCATGTCTATGTCGCAGTCGGCGACGGCGGCGGCGGCGGCGATCCCAACAACAATGCACAGAACCGCAATGTGCAGCTTGGCAAGATCCTGCGCTTTGCCGTCGGCGCAGGCGGCAGCAGCTTTGCTCCTGCACCCGGTAATCCATTTATCACGAGCGGCGGCGACCCCTATGTCTTTGCCTTTGGCCTCCGTAACCCGTTCCGCGCTTCCTTTTCGGGCTCAACGCTGCTGATCGGCGACGTCGGCCAAAGCGCGGTCGAAGAAGTCGACATGGTGACAACCTCTCAGCCGGGGCTGAACTTCGGCTGGCGCTTCCTCGAGGGCACCCAGCCCTATACCGGCACCGCCCCCGCGGGGCTGACCAATCCCGTGCTCGAATATGGCCATGGCAGCGGCCCAAGGCAGGGCCGGACCGTCACCGGCGGCTATGTCTATCGCGGCCCGGTGACATCGCTACAGGGTCAGTATGTTTTTGGCGACTTTATCTCTGGTAATATCTGGTCGGTGCCTTTTTCCAGCATGATCGCCGGACAGACGCTCCCGTCGTCGCGCTTCGCGCGGCGCAACGAGGATTTCTCCCCCGACGCCGGGACGCTCAGTTCGATCGCCTCGTTCGGCGAAGACAGCGCGGGCAATCTGTTCATCGTCAGCATCGGCGGCAGCATTTTCATGGTCCGCCCCGGCTGATCGCTTGCCCGCAGTCCGTGCAAGCGGCACAATGGGGACGTCCAGAGGAGTCCTCCATGAAATCGCTGACATTTGCCGCCCTGATCGCGCTTCAACTCGCACTCGCACCTGCGGCTCAGGCAGAGCTTAGCATGGCCGAAAGCGCGATGGCAAAAATGATCGAGGCCGAGCAACCGCGCTCGATCGCGCTGCTTGAAAAGCTGGTCAACCAGAACAGCGGCTCGCTCAACCTCGAGGGCGTCGAAAAGGTCGGGGCGATGATGCGCGCCGAGCTCGAACCGCTGGGCTTCACGGTGACCTGGAAACCGATGCGCGAGACCGGCCGCGCCGGGCACCTGATTGCGACGCACAAGGGCAAGCGGGACGGCAAGCGCCTGCTCCTCATCGCGCATCTCGACACGGTCTTCGAACCCGATTCGCCGTTCCAGCGCTTCGAGCGCAGGGGCGACGTCGCCAAGGGACCGGGGGCGGGTGACGATAAGGGCGGGATGGTCGTCGCGCTCGCGGCGCTGCGCGCGATGCACGCGACGGGGACGCTGAAGGACGCCAATATCGAATTTCACATGACCGGCGACGAGGAGGATGCGGGAGACCCGATCGAGATCGCACGCGCCGACCTGATCGCCGCGGGCAAGCGCAGCGATGTCGCGCTATGTTTCGAAGGGCTGATCCGCGATGCGGGCGCCGACATGAGTTCGATCGCACGCCGCTCGTCCGAAAGCTGGACTGTCACCGCCACCGGCAAGGCCGGGCACAGCTCGGGCATTTTCAGCGCTAATACCGGCGACGGCGCGATCTATGAACTGGCGCGGATCATCCACCGTTTCCGCACCGAGCTGCCCGAACCCAATCTGACCTTCAACGTCGGACTGGTCGCAGGCGGCGAGCAGGCGATACTCGATGAGGGCAAAATCCGCGCCAATGCCACCGGCAAGACCAATATAATCGCCGCCACTGCCGTCGCGCGTGGCGACCTTCGCACGCTGTCGGGCGAACAGGCAACGCGGGTGAAGGACAAGATGGCGGCGATCATCGCCGACCATGCACCCGGAACTTCAGCGACCCTTGACTTCGACCCCGGCGGCTATCCCGCGATGGCGCCGACCGATGGCAACCGCGCGCTTCTCGTCCGGCTGAACGCGGTAAACCGCGACCTTGACCTGCCCGAAATGGCAGCGCTCGACCCGCTGAAGCGTGGGGCCGCCGACATCAGCTTTGTCGCCCCCTTCGTCGATTCACTCGCGGGTCTTGGCGCTTACAGCACCGGCGATCATGGCCCCGAAGAGACCGTCGACCTGCCCAGCATCGCGCGGCAAGCGACGCGCGCTGCCATATTGATGTCACGGCTGAGTGCTGAAAAACGCTGAGCCGTCACCTTTGTCAGTTGGCGTTGCTTGATTCATCCGCCACAGTGATTAGGTAGCAATCCGAGACGTATTCAGACACGCCGATTGGGAGAGAAAAAATGAGCGACACCGCAACGCACCTCAAGCAGAATTATATCGGCGGCCAGTGGGTCGACAGCAAGGGCGGCAAGCCGCACGACGTCATTAACCCGGCGACCGAAGAAGCCGCCTCGACGATCGTTCTCGGCACCGCCGCCGACGTTGACGATGCCGTCGCCGCAGCACGCGAGGCGCTGAAAAGCTGGTCGCAGACGACGCGCGAAGAGCGCCTCGACCTGCTCAATCGCATCGTCGAGGAATATAAGAGGCGCGCGCCCGATCTTGCCAAGTCAATGGCAAGCGAAATGGGTGCCCCGGTCAGCTTCGCGGGCACCGCACAGGTCGGAGCGGGCATCGGCGGTTTTCTTGGCACGATCGCCGCGCTGAAAGACTTCAACTTCACCGAAAAATATGCCGCGGGCGTCATCGCTTACGAACCGATCGGCGTCGTCGGCATGATCACGCCGTGGAACTGGCCCCTCAACCAGATCGCGCTGAAGGTCGCTCCGGCGCTCGCCGCGGGTAACACGATGGTTCTCAAGCCCTCCGAAGAATGCCCCGGCAACGCGACGATCTTTGCCGAAATCCTCGACGCCGCGGGCGTCCCGCCGGGCGTGTTCAACCTCGTTCAGGGAGATGGCCCGACCGTCGGCAACGCGATCAGCGCGCACCCCGGCATCGAAATGGTCAGCTTCACCGGCTCGACCCGCGCCGGAATTCTTGTTGCCAAGGCCGCCGCCGACACCGTCAAACGCGTCCATCAGGAACTCGGCGGCAAGTCGCCGAACATCGTCCTGCCCGACGCCGATTTCGCCGCGGTGCTGCCGCCGACGGTGCAGGGCGTGCTGGTCAACACCGGGCAGAGCTGCATCGCCCCGACGCGCATTCTGGTCCAGAAAGAGCGTCAGGCCGAAGCGGTCGGCGTCATCAAGGCGATGTTCGACGGAACGGCGGTCGGCGACCCGATGAGCGAAGGCGGCCATATCGGCCCCGTCGTCAACAAGGCGCAGTTCGACAAGATCCAGGGTCTGATCCAGTCGGCGATCGACGAAGGCGCGACGCTGGAAACCGGCGGCACCGGCTTACCGAGCAACGTCAATCGCGGCTATTACATCAAGCCGACGGTGTTCTCGGGCGTCACACGCGACATGCGGATCGCCAACGAAGAAATTTTCGGTCCGGTCGCGACGATCATGGCCTATGGCGACCTCGACGAGGCGGTCGATATTGCCAACGACACCGAATATGGCCTGTCGGCGGTAATCTCGGGCGATCCGGCGCAAGCCGCCGGGCTGGCACCGAAGCTGCGCGCCGGAATGGTCGCGGTCAACGCCTGGGGGCCAGGACCGGGCGCGGCATTCGGCGGCTACAAGGCATCGGGCAACGGCCGCGAAGGCGGCGTGTTCGGGTTGAAGGATTTCATGGAAGTGAAGTCGATCAGCGGCATTCCGGGCTGATATCCAAACCCTCCCTGTGGCGAAGCCATGGGGAGGGGGACCGCCGCGAAGCGGTGGTGGAGGAGCAGCGACGTTGCGCCATTGCCGCTCCGTCAGCGCTCCGCGCTGACACCTCCCCATCGCTTCGCGACGGGGAGGATCAAAGGCCCCTCTCGCTTGCGGGGGGGTTTTGCTTTGAGCCGATAGCGATTATGCGCACCCCCATGACCACCCGCTCCCCTCTCGCTCCCGCCGCCTTCCCCACCCTCCCGGACATCGCCGGGGTGACGCGCCGCGTCGCGCGCGCGCAGTACAAGAATTGGGATCGCTGCGACCTCACCTATGTCGAGCTGGCGCTTGGGACGACGGTCGCGGGCGTCTTCACCCGCAATGTCTGCTGCTCCTCCGAAGTCGAGCTCGGCCGCGAGCAGGTCAAGGGCGGCGCGGGTCGCGCGCTGATCGTCAACGCGGGCAACAGCAACGCCTTCACCGGCTATCGCGGGCGCGAAGCGGTCGAGCAAATCATGGCGCAGGTCGCGGAGCATCTCGGCTGCGATGCCAGCGAAGTGTTCGTCAGCTCGACCGGCGTCATCGGGGTTCCCCTTCCCAAAGACAAGGCACGCGCCGGGGTCTCCGCGGCGCTGACCGCACAGCCCTGTTCATGGGAAGCCGTCGCCGAAACGATCTGCACAACCGACACCTTCGCCAAAGGCTCGGCCGCCAGCGCAATTGTGGGCGACCGCACCGTCCATGTTGCAGGCATCGTCAAAGGCTCTGGCATGATCGCCCCCGACATGGCGACAATGCTCGGCTATATCTTCACCGACGCCGCGGTCGCCCCCGCGCTGCTCCAAAATATGCTGAGCGAGGCGACTGGCGGCACGTTCAACAGCATCACCGTCGATAGCGACACCTCGACCAGCGACACCGTACTGCTCTTTGCGACCGGACAGGCGGGCAACGCCTCGCTGACCACCCGCGACGATCCCGGCGCCGATGCCCTTTACGCCGCAATCCGCCAGGTTGCGCTCGACCTCGCGCAGCAGGTCGTGCGCGATGGCGAAGGCGCGTCGAAATTCATCGAGATACAGGTGTCAGGCGCGGTCAGCGACGACAGCGCGAAGCGCGTCGCGCTGGCGATCGCCAATTCGCCGCTGGTGAAAACAGCGATCGCGGGCGAAGACGCCAACTGGGGCCGCGTCGTGATGGCGGTGGGCAAAGCGGGCGAACCCGCGGACCGCGACCGGCTCGCGATCCGCTTCGGCGATCATTGGGTGGCCAAGGATGGCCTGCCCGTCGACGGTTACGACGAAGCGCCGGTCGCGGCGCATCTAAAGGGTCCGGAAATCCGGGTCGGCGCGGACCTCGGCCTCGGTGAAGGCCGCGCGACCGTCTGGACGTGTGATCTTACGCACGGCTACATCAGCATCAACGCCGATTATCGAAGCTAGGAGCTAGCTTGTTGTTCCCCGACGAAAGCCGGGGCCCATGGCGCTGGAATGGTCCCCGGCTTTCGCCGGGGAATGGGTTCTTTAAAGCGCGCCTTCGAGCCAGCCCTTGAGAGCACTCTTCGGTGCCGCGCCGACCTTGGTGTCGGCGACCTCGCCGTTCTTGAACAGGATCATCGTCGGGATACCGCGCACGCCATATTTGGCGGGGGCGTTCGGGTGATCATCGATGTTCAGCTTCGCGATCACGACCTTTTCACCCAGCTCATTGGCGATTTCTTCGAGCGACGGGCCGATCATCTTGCACGGGCCGCACCATTCAGCCCAGAAATCGACAAGCACGGGGGTGTCGCTGTCGAGGACGTCAGCCTGAAAGCTGTCGTCGGTGATGGCCTTGGTACCCATGTTACAAACTCCTGAAATTCGGTTGTCCTCAAGCTAAGACGTCATAGCCTCCGGCTCAAGACCTCAACCGCCCAAATTCGCCTTGGTTGCCGCCAAGCCCGGCTTGTGCGCATCGAGCAGCGCATCGCCCAGCCCGATCAGCCGCGGCCCGGCGGTATAGAGCAGCGCCGCATCGATCCGCCTCCCAGGAAAAATCGCCGCCAGAGCGCCGCGATATGCCGCCATCTGGCGCAGATAGGCGGGCTGCACGGCGGCGGCACTCTCCGGCACATGCCGCCCCGTCTTGTAATCGATCACCGTCACCGCGTCGGCGGTGACCAGTAGCCGGTCGACGATTCCCGCGACGACCGTCCCGTCGACCACTGCCGAAAGCGGTACCTCGGCAAGCGACCCCGGCCCGAACAGTGCCGCATGTGCGGTATCGTTGAGCACGCTGAGGACCTCGTCGACCATCGCACCGCGCGCCGCCGCTTCGAAATCGGCTGCCTGGACCCCCAGCCAGCGCAGCGCCGCCGCGCGCCGAAGCTCCGGCGCCACCGGCGGCAGCCGCTCGAACAGCGCATGGAGCAGCAGCCCACGGTTCACCGCCGCCGCCCGCGCAGCGCCCTGCGGCGCCGCCGCGACGTCATCTTCGCCCAGCGCCGAGGGCGCGAGCGGACGCGGTGGGCGCGCTTCTTCGGGCGCAGCCTGCCGCGCCCACGCGGGCACGACCACCGGCGGAGCGACGGGCCGCGCCTTGTCCTTCGCCGCGCGTGCCTTGCCGGTCACCGCATGGACGCGCTTCTGCCCCCAGCGCGGCCCGGCGTCCTGCCATTCGGCGCCCATATCGGCCATCACCGCATCGACCGCGCTGTGCCAGTTGCCCTCGGGAAGCTCGTCCGCCTTCCGCGTCCCGGTGACGATGAGCAGTTCCTCGGCGCGCGTCATCGCCACGTAGAGCAATCGCCAATGCTCCTCGCGCTCGGCGCGTTCCTTGGCGTCGTGCGCATTCGCGATCGCGCCATGCCGCTCGTCCTTGCCGAGCGCAAACACCGGCAACTTCTCCCAATTGCCCATGGACAGGCCAAAGCTAACCCGCCCCGGCCTGGGATCGTCGGTCGCGTCCGCCAGGATCACGATCGGCGCCTGCAAGCCTTTCGACCCATGCACCGTCATCACCCGCACGACATCGCTGCGCGCTTCGCTCTGGCGCTTGATCTCCGCCGTACTCGCGGCGATGTGTGAGAGGAAGCCGAGCAGCGACGGTGCTTCCTGCCGCTCGAACGCCAGCGCCTGCGCGAGCAGTTCGTCGATCGGGTCGCGCGCCTCGCGCCCCAGCCGGTGATACAGCTTGCGCCGCCCATCAAGCGGGCCAGACAAGATACGCTCCAGAAACCGGAACGGCGTTGTGAAATCGCCCATGCCGAGCAGGGCGCGCAGCGCTGCCATCGTCTCGGGCTTCGCCTCTTCCGCTCGCGCGCGCAATTGCTCCCACAGCGCGCGTTTCTGGCGCCCATTGGCAAAGGCGAACAGATTCTCCTGCGTCCAGCCAAACAGCGGCGACACCAGCAAGCTGGCGAGATTGAGATCGTCGAGCGGTTGCACCGCAAAGCGCATCGCCGCGAGCAGATCCTGCACCGCGAGCGACTGGGTCAGCGAAAAGCGGTCGACCCCCGCGACCGGGACGTGCAGCGACTGCAACCGCGCGACGATCCGCGCCGCCAGATCGCGGCGGCGGCGGACGAGGATCAAGATGTCACCCGGCGCGACGCTGCGCCCGTCCTTGCCGTGCGCGATCCAGTCCTGCACCTCGTCGGCGATCGCGCGCGACAGCCGCAGGCTGGCGGGGTCGCTTGCCGCGGCGGAGGTGTCGCGCGGTCCGGCTCCCTCATCACCGTCGTCACCTTCGGCACCGCTTTCATCGTCCGCGTCAGCCTCAAGCGCCTTGCCGACCGGCAACGGCTGCCACAGTTCGACGCGCCCGGCGCGATCGCGGTTGAACTCGGCGGGGATGTGCGGCGGCTCGTCGCTCTCCAGCCCCATCAGTTCGGGCGCGCCCGCCGCGATCCACGCATCAACGACGTCGAGCACCGCGGGGCTCGAGCGGTAATTGGTGTCGAGATCGACATCCTCGAACGGCCTGTCGCCCTCCGCTGCCCGTTTGGCAAAACTCAGCCGCGCGGCTTCGAACGCCGCGGGCTCGGTACCCTGAAAGCCGAAGATCGCCTGTTTTCGGTCTCCGACAGTGAACATCGTGCGGACCCGGTCGTCCTTGGCACCCACCCCGGCGAAAAATTCGCCCGCCAGCGAGGCGACGATCGCCCACTGCCGCGTGTTCGTATCCTGCGCCTCGTCGACCAATATATGGTCGATGCGCTGGTCGAGCTTGAAGCGCACCCAGTAGCCAAAATCGCCCTGCGCCAGCAGATGCCCCGCGATGCTGATCAGATCGTCGAAATCGGCTAGCCCGCGCTCGCGCTTGGCCAGCGCATACGCCTCGGCGAAGCGGCTGCCCAGATCCCACGCCGCCGCAAGATCGTCTGCGACCGCCATCGCGGTGGCGGTCGCGAGCAGGTCATCGGCCGCGGCGACGATGCGTTCGGCGGCGGCGAGGCAGCTGCGCATGCCGCCCTTGTCCTTGGTGTAATCGGTGCGCATATCGCCGGTGCCGGTCAGAAAACAGCCTCGCACCGCCGCAAGCATCGCCGCGCGGCCATGCGCGTCGGCGCGAAACCAGTCGTCCATGATGTCGGCGCGGCCGTCGCCGGTCTTGGTCCCCCAGCCGCGCCCGCTGGCGGCGACCGCCGTGATGTCGGCATCGGCAACCGCACCACCGGCCAGCGCCGTCGCCTGCCAGGTCAGCGGGTCGCCCTGCGGCAGGCCCAGTTCGGTTCGCAGATCATGGCCTTTAGGCGCAAGGCGCGGCGCATTCGCGGCGGTGAAACTACTCGCGCAGCGCGTCAGGAAAGCGCTCGCCGCATCCTGCCCCAGGCGCTGCGACAGCATCGCCGCGATCGTCCGCATCGCATCGCCGTCGGCATCGCCGCGCGCCAGCAACTGGCCCAGCACCTCGCGCTGCAACGCGCTCGCCTCGCTGTCCTCCAGCGCGCGGAATCCCGGCAAGATCTTCGCTTCAAGCGGAAAGCTCGCGAGCAAAGTCTGGCAGAAACTGTGGATCGTCTGCACCCGCACCGCGCCGCCGGCGCTGTCGATCACCGTGGCAAACAGCGACCGCGCGCGGTCTAGGGTGCCCGGCTCGCCCCAGTCGGCGCCCAGCGCGGCAAGGTCGAGCCGCAGGTCACCGTCGGCCATCCGCACCCACATCGCCAGCCGCTCGTGAATACGATGCGCCATTTCGGCGGCGCCCGCCTTGGTAAAGGTGATGCACAGGATCGCCTCGGGCGACACACCCGTCAGCATCAGGCGGAGCACGCGCGCCGACAGCACCTGCGTCTTGCCCGTCCCCGCCGACGCACCCAGCCAGACATGATCGTGCGGCTGCGCCGCGGCGCGTTGCCCGCCGTCGAGCGTCTTGAGCAGCTTGTCGGGATCGATCATGCCGAACCCCCATCAGTCATGCCCGGATCGGGGTCGCCGCGCCCGAACCATTCGTCGCGGCGCATCAGCTGGTCGAAATCGGCGTAGCGTTTGGCGCTGTCGCCGGGGGCGAATGGCTCCTGCCCGAGCAGGAAGCGCGCGCTCAGCTCCGCCAGTGCTTCGCGCGCGCGTTCGATCACCGCTGCTGCGGTCGATGGCTTCGGCTTTTGCCCTTTGATCGGCTTGACCGCGCCATCGACGCCCTTTTTGCGGTCGCGCTTCAATTCCCAATATTCGAACGCCCCGACCGGCTCGGGCGCCAGATCGCCCAGCCCCGCTTCCTCGGCGATCAGCCCCAGCAAACCGAGCTGGCTGTTCAGCCCCTCGCCCGCCGATTTGGCCGACGGCGCCGCGCCGGTCTTGTAATCGACGATTGCCAGCGTCCCGTCGGCGGCCTGATCGACGCGATCGGCGGTGCCGCGCAGCATGATGCCGCCTGTCAGCAGCTTGCCGCTCACTTCATTGGCGACCGGCCAGCGTTCGTCGCGCGCCGCCCACACCCGCTCTGCCGCCCAGCGCAGCGACGGCTCGACCCGCGGCAACCAGAAGGCACGACCCAATGAATCGAGCGCCGGATCGGCGCGCAAAGCGGCGAGTTCCGCTGCAAAGGCCGCCTCGGTCAGCCCCGCCGCCTGCCAGTCCTGCAGGAATTTATGCACCCGCGTCCCGAACCATTTGGCGTCGGGACCGCTGCTTAGCGGCTCGAGTTCGCTCAGCCGCAGGATCTTCGCCGCGTAAAAGGCAAAGGGATCGCGCGCCAGTTGGTCGACCCCGGTGACGCTAATCTGGTTGGGACGTGCCGCCTGTGGCGGGGCGGGACGCGGCTTGTCGGCGGGCTCGCTCCTCCCCGGCGGGACATCGAGCGTTGCCGCGAGCGCGGTCACCGGCTGGCCGTCGAGCGTCGCTGCGGGCAATTCGCCCGCCAGCGCCGCCAGCCGCAGCCAGAAGCGCGATGCCACCGCCGGGTCGCCGCCGCTGCGCATCGCGCGCGTTACCACTACCTCGCGCGCGGCAAAGGCGCCGGCAAAATCATGCGCCGCCATCCCCTGCTGGCGCTCGGGCGCCGCGAGGCCGAGCATCCGCCGGATGCCGGGAGCCAGCCAGGGGTCGGGGCTTTGCTGCGGCGGCCAGCGCCCTTCGTCGAGACCGCCCAAAATCATCAGGTCGGCGCGCTGCAAACGCGCCTCCAGCAAGCCCCAGATGAACAGCCTCGGATGCCCGCCATAGGGTGGCCGGATGCTCTCGCCGCTCATCAGGTCGGCGAGCATGGTGGGGAAATCGGCGGGCGCGACCAGCGCCGGGCCGTCACCCTTCGCCATCGCCCAGCGGTCGAACAGGTCGGACATCGCGCGGCCCGCATGCCCGGTCCATGCGCCCTCGCCGGTCAGCCAGCCGAGCGCGTCTTGCAACGCACCGAGCAGCATCGACGGCGGCGCCGACACACCCGCGGCGAAGGGCGCGAGCGCGGTGCTCAGCCCCGCCGCCACCTCAGCCCACCAATCTCCAATCGCCACCGCCGCGCCATGTCCGCGCCGATCGCTGTCGGTCGCAATCTCGTCAATCCGCGCCGACACCCCCGCCCAGCCCGGTACCAGCCCCGGCCCGCGCAGCACCAGATCGAGCCGCCGCACTTGATCGAGCCAGTCCAGCCGACCCTCGCCCGCCCGCACCAGCGGATGCCCGAGCAACGCGATCAGCCGCACCGGATCGATCGCCGCGGCAAAGTCGGCGAGCAGCAACAGCAGCGCGCCCGGCGGGGTCTGCCCCAGCGGCTGCCCGGCGCTGTCATCGACCGCAATGTCCCAGCGCGCGAGCGCCGCGGCGACACGTTCGGCGAGCAAACGATCGGGGGTCACCAGCGCGGCGGTGCGTCCCGGCTCGTCCAGCATTCGCCGCATCATCAGCGCGATGCCCTGCGCCTCCTGCCCGTCATCGGCGAAGGTTGCGGCGCTGACCCCGATCAGGCTGGGCGCAACATCGTCCGCCGCCTGCCAACGCGCGGTATAGGCGGCGGGCGCGAACAGCAGCGACAGAAAGGGCCCACGCGCATCGGGGCCGTCGAACGGCGACGCCGCGGCCCATGCGCCGACCTCTGCACGCGCGATGCCCATGCGGCCAAGCAGCAGTTTCAGATGATATTGCGGATGCGTTTCGAGCGGGCGCTCGCCCGGTTTATCGGGATCGGGCTTGACCGGACCCAGCGCGTCCCATTCCTCCGCGGCCATGCTCAAGTCGAGCCCCGGCAGCACCACCATCCCTTGTGGCAGGTGGGCGACGGTGCGCAGAAGCCGCGCGATCGCGGGGGCCGCGGTGCTCACCCCCGCCGCGACAACAAAGCGCGCTGGCGGTGCGGCGCGCCATCCATCGCTGACGCGCGCGAGCAGGCGGTTGCGCCGGTCGGCGCGGTCGATATGCCCCGTCGCGGCCAGCATCGCGGGCCAATGGTCGATAAGCAGGCGCAGGCGCTGCCAAGATGCCTGCCAATGCCCGGCAAGATCACCGAGCGCGGCTTCGATGTCGCCGAGCCGCGCGGGGGCAATCTCCTCATAATGCAGCTGGTCAATCACCCGCCCCAGCCCTTCGGCCAGCTGGAACGCCGCGGCGCCGGTGATCGCTTCCTCGCCCGCCGGATTGTGCCGCTCGATCAGCGCCGCCAGCATCAGCCGCCGCCGCAATGCGTCGATCGCGGGCGGGATCGGGTCGGCAGCGTCGATCGCATCGAGCGCCAGCGCGACGCTTTCATCAAGGTCGGCGTCGCCGATCACCGCGAGCCGCGGCATCAGCAACCCCGCCCCGCTGGCGCGCACAAACGCCGCCTGCACCGCGCTGCGCGCGCGGTTGCTCGGCAGCAGGATCAGCCCTTCGGCGAGCCCAAGTGCGCCATCGGCAAAGCGGTCGATCAGGCCAGCGGCGAGCGCGTCAGCAAACGCCCGTTGGACGGGGATCGAAAAGACGGTGGGATGCGCGGTCATGCCGACTGGTTATTCAAGGCTTGCCAAAGATACGCAAGCCGCTCCTCCCTGTGGCGTAGCCATGGGGAGGTGGCAGCGCGAAGCGCTGACCGAGGGGCCATGACGCGAGGTTGCTGCCCCTCCACCACCGCCTGCGGCGGGGGTCCCCCTCCCCATCGCTGCGCGACAGGGAGGATCAAGCGTTTAAACCTCACCCAGCGCCGCTTCGGTCGGCGCAATACTCGCGGGCGATCCGACATCGAACCACTGCCCCATATGCGACAGACCAAACAACCGCCCCGCCGCAATCGCGCGGTCCCACAGGATGTTGGTCGAGAACGGTCCCGCGGGCGCATCGTCAAGCAGGCGCGGCGAGATCAGCTGGACGCCGGTATAGACGAACGGCGCGATGCGACCGGGCTTGCGCCGCGACAACAATCCCGACGGGTCCATATGGAAATCGCCGCGTCCGCCATGGCCGGTCGCGCTCGCTTGCCGGATCAGCAGCAACAGTGCGTCCATCCGCGCCCCGTCCCAGTGCCGCGCCAGGTGCCGGATGCTGTCCTGCGGCCCGTCGGTCCAGATGTTGTCGCTGTTGACGATCAGGATGGGATCGCCGCTGAGCTGCGGCAAAGCCTTGACCATCCCGCCGCCGGTTTCGAGTAACAGGTCGCGCTCGTCCGAAATGCCGATCGTGAATGACCGCTTTTGCGCCGCGAGATGCGCTTCGAGGGCGTCGGCCAGATAATGGACGTTGACGACGACATGCCCGATCCCCGCCGCTTCGATGCGGTCGAGGCTATGGTCGATCAGCGGCTTGCCAGCAACGCGCACCAGCGGCTTGGGCCGTGTGGCGGTGAGCGGGCGCATGCGCTTGCCCAGCCCCGCCGCCATCACCATCGCGCTGTCGATCCTGGCGTCCATCACCACGCTGCCGCGCGTTTATCGGCGGGGATATTTGCGTCGAACCATGCGCGCACCGGCGCGAGCCCCGGATGCGCCAGATCGCGTTCGAGCAGCCCCCACATCCGCGGCTGGAACTGGCGATACCCCGGCTTGCCATCGCGTTTCCACAATCGCACGAACACCCCCAGGATGCGCGTGTTGCGCTGCGCCGCGAGCGCCCAATAGGCATTTTCGATGTCGTGCCCCGTCGCGCCCTGATAACGCGCCAACATCGCCGCCTCGACCGCCGGGGTGACATCGCGCCGCGCATCCTCGAGCACCGAGGCGAGGTCATAGGCCGGGTGCCCGATCAGCGCATCCTGGAAATCGAGCAGGCCATAATGGGCCACCCCCGCCTTGCCCGGCACCAGCATGATATTTTCGGCATGATAATCGCGCAGCACGGTGACGCGCGGCAGGCCGTCATGCTCCACCGCGGTCAGCACCGCTTCCCAGGCGCCGCGAAAGGCATCACGGTCAACGTCGATGCCCTGCGTTGGGCAATACCAGTCGCTGAACAGCATCACCTCGTCGAGCCACTGCTCCAGCCCCAGCACCGGCAGTCCGGGCATCGGCGGGCGCGTGTGGAGGTGGACGAGCAGGTCGGTCACCCCGGCATATAAATCCACCTCGCGGTGCAGCGCCGCATCGGCGGTTTCGCGCAGGCGGACATTGCCGAAATCCTCGATCAGCAGCAGCCCTTGCGCCAGGTCGCGGGCAAAGATCGTCGGCGCGGTCAGCTCCTGCTCGCACAGATATTCGGCCACCGCGATGAATGGGCGCGGATCCTCGTGCGGCGGCGGCGCGTCCATCAGCACCGCCTGCCGCGCGCCGTCGACGACGCGGAAATAGCGCCGGAACGACGCATCGCCGGCAAGCGGCAAAATCTGGGCATCGCCCCAGCCATGCGCGGCAAGGAACGCCGGGGCATGGGCGGGCGGAATCATCGGAGCGGCCATCGGCTCCCCCAAGACGTCGGCACGTCGGCTGTCAAGACGCGCGCGTCGCCGCTCTCCGAAATCGTGATCGACAGCGCGTCGGGCCAACCCTGCGATCCCAGCCGTTCGGGCCACTCGATCAGCAGCACACCGTCGTACAGATAATCGTCGAGGCCGAGCTCGATGAGCTCGTCTTCCTCCTCGATCCGGTACAGATCGACATGCGCGATCGGCAGGTCGACCTCGGGCGGCGCATAGGGCTGGACGATTGCAAAGGTCGGGCTCGGCGCCTCGCCGACCAGTCCGCGCGCCTTCAGCATCGCGCGCGCCAGCGTCGTCTTGCCCGCGCCAAGATCCCCCGACAGCAGGACGACATCACCCGGCATCAACGCCGCGCCAATCGCCGCGCCAATGCGGTCGGCCGCGGTGAGATTGTAGGAACAAGTGAAATTCATATAAATCGCCGCGCCCCTGCGGAGGCAGGGGAGTATCTCCGGTCAGTGCCATGTTGAGGTGTCGGAAGATGGATCCCTGCCTTCGCAGGGAAACAAGCAAAAAAGATGGCGACCAGCGTCGTCATACGCGCCGCGGCAAACTGATCCGCACCAGCGTCCCTTGCCCAGCCTCGCTCAGCACCTCCATCGACCCGCCATGTGCGGCGACGAGCTGGCGTGCGAGCGCGAGGCCGATGCCGCCCGACGCGGTCCCCGCCTGTTGCCCCTTGGTCACCGCGGCGACCGCCTCGGGCATTCCCGGGCCATTGTCCGACACGATGATGTCGATCCCGTGCGCGTCACCCGTCGCATGCAGCAGCACGCGGCCGCCCGATTTGCGGGTCGGCGCAGTGTAGCGGACCGCATTGTCGAGCAGCCCCGCGACCAGCCGCGACAGCCGCGGCGCATCGCCGTCGATGCGGCCCAGATCGGGGGAAATATTGCCGACCAGCTCGACCTTCTCGGCCGCGGCAATCGCTCTGGCGTCTGTCAGCGCGCCGTCGAGCAGCTTGCGCACATCGACCGGCGCCCGCTCGACCACCAGTGACCCCGCTTCGCCCTGCGCCAGGTCGAGAACATTGTCGATCTGGCGCCCCAGCACCGCGACCGAATCCATGATCGCGTCGACATAGCCCTGCTGTTGCTCGCTCAGCTTGCCGGCATAGCCCGCCTGCAACATCTCGCCGAACCCGCCGATCGAGGTCAGCGGCGTGCGCAGTTCGTAGCTCATCCGCGACAGGAACGCGGTCTTGACCTTGTCCGCAGCCTCCAGCGCCTCGTTGCGTTCGCGCAGCGCGCCTTCCATCTTCCGGCTCGGGGTGATGTCGAGCATGATGAGCAGCGCATTGCCGTCGGGCAGCGGGATCGACGCGAAATCGAAATAACGCCCATCGGCAAAGCCGATTTCGCCGCCGCGCTGTTGCCGTTCCAGGGTCGCGGCGCGGATAACTTCCTGGACGATGCTGATCTGGTTCGGTTTCACCAACCGGTCGGCCAGCCCACCCATCAGCGCATCGACGCGCGGATGCGCCGCCAGCGTCCCCTCTTCGATCCCCCACAGGCGGCGGAAGCGCTGGTTCCACAGATGCAGCCGCCCGTCGGGGGCGAACACCGCGATCGCCTCAAACAGATTGTCAAAGGTCGCGGTGCGGACACGCAGCAGGGTATCGCGCGCGCCCGCCAATTGCACCTGTTCGGTCTTGTCCTCGGCGATAAGCAGCAGTCCGCCATCGGGGGTCGGCTGCGCCACCACATGCAGGTGAGTGCCGTCGCGCAGCAGCCAATCCTCTTCGCTCGCCCCCGCCTGCGCGAACCAGTCGACATGCACTTGCCGCCATTCGGGATAGTCGCGCACCTCGGGCGTCCGCCCGCCCTCACGCCAGGCATCGAGCAGCCGCGCGAAAGCGCGCGCCTCGCTTACATCCTCGGCCTCGAGCGCAAACAGGCGGCGGAACGGCAGATTGGCAAAGGCCAGCCCCTGATCAGGTCCAAATTGCGCCACCGCCGCCGACAATCGGTCGAGCAGTTCGCGCTGCGTGTCGACAAAGCGGCGGTGCGCGCCGCGTTCGCTCTCCAGTTCCTGAATGTCGATCGCATAGCCCGCGATGCCGATCACCCGCCCGCCGGTCGGCGCCAGCGGCACATCGACGACGCGCATGATCCGGCGCTCACCCTCGATCGTCACCGGGATCGTGCGGATTTGCGCCGAACCCGCAATGCGCGCTTCGTCGGCGGCTTCGGCGGCGCTGACCCCGGCGACGGTTTCGCACAGCTCAATGCCGCCATCGATTACCGCCACCGCACTCTTCGCCTCGACCGCGCGAACATAGGCGCTGTTGACGAGCGCGAGATTGAGGTCGGTGTCGCGGAACCACATCGGGAAGGGCGCGGCTTCGATCAGCCCCGACAGCGCCTCGAACGCCGCCATCGCCTCGTCGCGCTCGCTGCGCGCCTGCGCCAGTGCGTGCTGGCCGTCGGTCGCATCGCTCAGCCACAGCAGCACGCTGCCCGGCCCGCCGACCGCCTGCGGCGCCGGGGCGCCGTGCAGGATGATCGTGCGCTGGCTCCCCTGCGGTTTCAGGCTCAGCGTAAAGGGTTTGGCGCCGCGCTGCGCGCCGAGGATCGCCTGACGCAGCGCGTCATGGCCGTCGAGATCGAGCCCGCTGCCCAGCCCGCGCAGCTCGTCGAAATTGCGCGGCCCTTGCTCCAGGCCCAGCCAGCGCCCCAATTTCTCGCTCGCCTCGATCCGCCAGTCGGCGCGGACGATCACCGGCAGTTGCGGCGACGCCTCGACAAGACTGCCAAGCCGTTCGGCCTGCCCCGCAACAAACGCCGCACGCCGCTGCATCGCTATGCCGCGCCCGACCGCCCACAATCCGGCGAGCAGCCAAAGCGCAGAGAACAGACCCAGAGCAAAGAGCGCGCCTGACGACAGCGTCATCAGGCGAACGCCGCGCCGTGCGGGGAATGAAGGGAGGGGCGGTGGGCCATCAGCCCGCCCTATCGACTGTCCCCGAGGGTTTCAATCGCTAGGCGTCGGGGGGCGCCGATCGGTGGCCCCGCCGCGACGGTAGGCATGGCTTGGGTCCATAATCCTTTGCAGCGGCTGCGGCCCTGAAGTAGTTCGACACTTGGAATGGATGTGTGACCGGACAGCTCCATCGCCTTGAGGAGGTCGCGTGCAGGACAAGAAGCTTTTGGCCTTGGCTGCCGCCTTAGACGACCCCGCAGGCCACGACCCCGGCGACGCGCCAATTTCGATATCGGCCGGTTTGGCCGATTGGTTGCTGGCGCAAGGTATCTCGCTTGCCTTTACCTCTTATCAGACAGGCCAATTGATCGTCGCCGGAGTCGGTCCGGACATGCGCCTGTCCTTTAACCAGCAGCAATATGCCCGCGCGACTGGCCTCTTTTACGACCGCGGACGTTTGCTGGTTGGGTCAATGTTTCAGATATGGCGCTTGGAAAACATGCTGCGCCCCGGCCATTATGCCAACAATGCCTTTGACATGGCCTTGGTACCCCGCACCGCGCACACCGTGGGCTACGTCGATACGCACGAGCTTGCCTTCGACGCCGATGATCGGATCATCTTCATCAATTCACGATATTCCTGCCTGGCGACGATCGACGAGGTTCACAGCTTTCGACCCGTTTGGCGGCCCCGCTTTATTTCAGCGCTGGCGCCCGAGGATCGCTGCCATCTCAACGGTCTGGCGATGGATTGCGGCGTACCCCGCTTTGTGACTGTCGCTGGCATATCGGATGAAAAAGATGGCTGGCGCGCCGATCGCCAGGGTGGCGGGGCGGTGATCGACATTGTCAGCGATGAGGTGGTCGTCAGCGGCCTGACAATGCCCCACAGCCCGCGCGTGCATGACGGCGCGCTTTGGCTGCTCGATTCGGGACGCGGCCAGATTGTCCGCGTCGATATTGGCAGCGGGAACCGCGAAGATATCGCCTTTTGTCCCGGCTTCCTCCGCGGTCTCGCATTTCACAATAATTTTGCCATCGTTACTGTATCCATGGCACGCGAAGACAAGTTCAAAGATCTTGCGATTCAGGCGGGGTTGGAGGAGCGTCATCTGGAAGCTCAATGTGGCATCCTGATCGTCGATACGCGCACCGGGCAGACGGTTCATTCCATCCTGCTGGGCGGGAAATTCACCGAAATGTTTGACGTCGCGATCCTTCCCGGGGTGCGCAACCCGATGACTATTGGACCTGCAACGGTCGAGATGATTGGCGCCGTCAGCATCGGCGACGAAATTTAGCCAAAAAAAGAGGTCGCGCCGTTGCCGACGCGACCCCATGCTATTCGATTTGTCGGCGATCAGAAGCCGACGCTGGCCCCGACGCGGAAGTAGCGGCCCAGCACACCCGGGAAATAGGTGAGCGTTCCGCCGCCGGTCGGCGAGGGGAACGGCGGCTTACGGTCGAACAGGTTATCGACCACAAAGCGGACGCTGAAGCTCTTGTCGATGCGGTAGGTCATACCCGTGTTGAAATAGACGAAGCTGCCGACCCCATTCGGATTTCGAGCCGTTGGCGTGGCATCGGCATCGAACTTTGCCGGTCCGGTGTAATTGACCTGCAGGAAGGTGCTGAAGCCCTTGTTGTTATAATCAATCGTCCCAACCGCCTGATGCCGCGAATATCCCACCTCGCCATTGTCGGTCTCAATCGCAGAATTGGCATCGGCGCGCGACGTCAGCGTATCGAGATACTGATAGCTGGCATTCAACCCGATATTCGAATCCGCCCCAAGGAAAGGCGTTGCTGTGCGGAAATCGAGCGCGGCCAGGATGCCCTTGTACCGCAACTCTGCGGCGTTGAAATAACCGGTGGAGATGAAATCGAGCTGATTGGTGGCATCGCGCGTAAACAGCTCGCAGAACGGCGAATTGGGGAAATCGGCTGAATCATAACAATTCTCGACGATATCGTCCGACGCCAACTGGGTGATGACGTCCTTCACCTTGATGTCGACATAGTCGACCGACAGCGAGAACCTCGGAATGAAGCTGGGCCGCAGCACCGCACCGATTGTGAAAGCGTTCGACTTTTCGTTCCGCAGGTTCGGATTGCCCACGACGGCCTGAAGGATGCTGGCATCATCCGAGGTCGCATCAAAATTGGCTGGAATTCCGTCCGCCGCGCAATTGGCAGCGCGCGTGGCGGGAGCCGGTCCTTCATCCTGATTGAACTGGTCGCAGGGATCTTCGGCAAACCCAAAGAAGCTGCTCGACGGGTTGAACGCCTCGGTGATGAACGGCGCACGGATCGCTCGGGTATAATTGCCGCGGAGCGTGATATCGCGGATCGGCTGCCAACTGCCGCCGAGCGTCCAGGTCAGATCACCGCCTGCCGTCGAATGATCGACATAACGCGCGGCCGCCTGCAACTCGAGCGAGTAGATCAGCGGCACATTGTTGGACGGACTCACCAGCCCAGCCCGGAGTTCGCCGAATATCTCGTCGGTGTTATACTTGCCGTTGAGCGGCTGGATGACCACCGACTGCCCAAAGGCAACGCGATCGTTTGTCGGATCGCCATCACCGTCAGCATCGGTCAGCGGATCGGGATCGTCGCCACCAGCAAGGAATGCACCGGGATCGAAATCCTGCGATTCGGCGCGATGCTCGTAACCGATCGCAAATGAGAGATCGCCACCGGGCAACGCAAACAGCGGCCCCGCCAGCGAAGCCGTGAAGATCTTTTGCTTGTTGACCGACACCGGCCGCGTGATCGCAGTGACATAATCACGCGCCGCCTGCGAGGTCTGCATCCCGAAGAGGTTGAGCGGGGCACAGGTCGAGCTAATCGTTTCCGCCGGCGAATTCACCGCACCTGGACGGCAGATGATATTGCCATTCGCCGCCCCGCCATTGAACAAGCCTTCGTCGACCGCGTCCACGGCGTTGAAGAAATTCTGCGTAGCGATCGCGGGCACCTTGCCGGTCGTCTTTGATCGACCATAGTTTCCGACGATTTCGAAGGACCATTCGCGGCCACCGAGCCCGTCGAACTTGCCATCGAGGCCCAACACATAACGCTGAATTTCCACATTACCGGTCGCGCGCCCCGATATCACATCGGTATTGGCACGCTGCAACAGGAAGGTGTCGTCGATCGCCTGCGCCTGAATGATCGCTCGCGCCTGCGGTGTCAGGAACGGATTGTCAGTGCTCATCACAATCGCGCCTGCGGGGTCGCCGGCATAGCCGAACAAATAGCTATTGTACTCCGGCTGATCGCGAAGATTGACGCCGCGGCTACGGCTGTACCAGCCCTCGCCGAACAAACGAATTTTGTCGGTGAGGTCAAAGCTCAGCAGCAAGTTGCCGCTATAGCGTTCGGTTTCCGTCAGCAGGTTGGACAGCGGCACAAGGCTGAAGCCGTTGCCGCCCGACGCATCGATGCTGAATGAGGTCGGATCGCCATTTTCATCAAGCGGGCCAAACGACGTCCCAAAATCGATCGGAATCAGATTGCCCGTCGCATCGAAGCGCAGAGCATTGCCCTGGGCATCAACAAAACCGCCTTGCGGGAAGCCAAGATTATTCGCCTGCCCCTGACTGACCGGGATGAAATCGAATATGGTCGGGATACCGAATTCGGAAATCGTCGGAATACGGCGATCACGAAAGATGACATTGTCGAACGGCGAATCCGGATCGTTGGGCCGACCATAAAAACCGCCATCGTAAAGGCGTGGGCGGGCGGTCTGTAGCAGCCCCTCGCCCTTGTTATATTCGCCCGAGATCGTGATGTTTGCTCGGCCATCGAGGAAGTTTTTGCCGGCGAGGCCGCGGAAACGATAGTTGGCCGCGTCGCCGCGGCTGGAAATGCCATATTGGCCGTCAATCTCGAGGCCTTCATAGTCGCGCTTCAGAACGACGTTTACCGTACCCGCGATCGCGTCCGAACCATAGATCGGCGCACCGCCGATGACGATCGTTTCGACGCGATCGATAAGCTTGGTCGGAATGACGTTCAGGTCGACCTGGTTGCCACCCTGACCCGTCGGGCCAAAAATCGATGCGGTGTTCGAACCGACGAAGCGGCGCCCGTTGACCAATGTCAGGGTGCGTTCCGACCCAAGACCCAAAAAGTTGACGAAACTTTGCCCGGGGCCGAAGCTCGACTGCGCACCAACCGGGCTGCTTCCCGGAACACCAAAGGCCGGCAGTTCATTGAGTGCTTGCCCGAGCGTCTCAAAGCCCCGCGATTCAATCTGGTCGCCGCTGATGACGACCGAGGGTTCGACGGTATCGAAATTGGCGCGCGAGATTCGAGATCCGGTCACGATGATCGCGCTGCCATCATCTGCTGCGGCGACCTCTTGCGGCGCGACGCTGCCGTCCGCTGCGCCACTTTCCTGCGCTTGGGCTGCCGTGGCCGATATGGTTAACGCGAGCGTGGATACACAGACGCTGAAAGCGGCTTTCGAGACTTTGATCATCGTAATATTCCCCGGTTGTCTAGGAGTTTAAACCCACCCTTCCGGCCAGAATAGGACTCAAAGCCCAAGTTTCTATTAAAAAGTCACTCGCCCCGTCTCTTTCTGCGCAAGTGTTGCGGCGACGACACTGCCGCCGCCGCAAGCCATGCAGATGATCAATACCGATAATGGTCAGGCTTGAACGGCCCCGCCACCGGCACGCCGATATAATCGGCCTGCTTCTGGCTCAGCTGGCTCAACTTCACGCCCAGCTTGTCCAGGTGCAGCGCTGCAACCTTTTCATCGAGGTGCTTGGGCAGGACGTACACGTCGTTGCCGTACTGCTCGGCGCGCGTCCACAGCTCGATCTGCGCCAGCGTCTGGTTGGTGAAGCTCGCCGACATCACAAAGCTCGGGTGACCCGTCGCGTTGCCGAGGTTCACGAGGCGGCCCTTCGACAGGATGATGATCTGCTTGCCGTCGGGGAATTCGACCAGGTCGACCTGCGGCTTCACTTCGGTCCACTTGTAATTCGCGAGCGCCGCGATCTGGATCTCGCTGTCGAAATGGCCGATGTTGCAGACGATCGCCATATTCTTCATCGCCGCCATATGTTCGGCGGTGATCACATCGGCATTGCCGGTCGCCGTGACAAAGATGTCCGAACGCTTGACGGCTTCGTCCATCGTCACGACCTCGAAGCCTTCCATCGCCGCCTGCAAGGCACAGATCGGGTCGATTTCGGTGACGAGGACGCGCGCGCCGCCGTTGCGGAGCGACTGGGCGCTGCCCTTGCCGACGTCGCCGAAGCCCGCAACCGTGGCAACCTTGCCCGCGAGCATCACGTCGGTGCCGCGGCGGATCGCGTCGACGAGCGACTCTTTACAGCCATAGAGGTTGTCGAACTTCGACTTGGTGACGCTGTCGTTGACGTTGATCGCGGGGAAGGGCAGCTCGCCCTTCTTGGCGATGTGGTAGAGGCGGTGGACGCCGGTCGTCGTTTCCTCCGACACGCCCTTGATCGCCTTGACCGTCTTGGTCAGGTAGCCGGGGTTCGCGGCAACAAACGCCTTCAGCGCGCGCTGCATCTCGATCTCTTCTTCATTCTCGGGCGCGGGCATCTCCTGTCCGGCTTCGAGCTTCGCGCCCCACAGCGCGAACATCGTCGCGTCGCCGCCGTCGTCAAGGATCAGGTTGCAGGTTTCCCCCGCTTCGATGCCCCAGTCGAAGATGCGGCCGACATAGTCCCAGTAATCGGCGAGGCTTTCACCCTTCACCGCGAACACCGGCACACCCGTCGCGGCGATCGCGGCTGCGGCATGGTCCTGCGTCGAAAAGATGTTGCACGTCGCCCAGCGGACCTCGGCGCCCAATGCGGTCAGCGTCTCGATCAGCACCGCGGTCTGGATCGTCATGTGCAGCGAACCGACAATCTTCGCACCCTTCAGCGGCTGCGACGCGCCAAACTCTGCGCGCAGCGCCATCAGGCCGGGCATTTCGGTTTCGGCGATGTTGATTTCCTTGCGACCGAAGTCGGCAAGCGCAATGTCAGCAACGACATAATCACGGGTATCGGCGGCGAGAGTGGCCACGGCTAAATCTCCTGTAGGCGAGTATCGGCCGCAGGCGAGCGGCCACGAAAAGTCAGGTAATTATGTTGCGCGCCCTAGCTCAAAGCGCTCTTCGGATCAAATATAAACTTTTCTTTATATCGCAATTGCCGGGCGCTCCGCCGGGGGCCGCGAACGCGCGAATTGCAGGCGCAAAATGCACCGGGGCGAAAATTTATTTTCAACGGGCGTAATTGTGACAGTCGGGGCCGCAAAATTGTGACACCGAGTCGGCCAAGCCAAGATTCTGAAAGTCTTGACTTATAATGCGCCATGCGAAGAGCATAATTAGCTATTGTGACACGAGTGTTACAATATACCGAAAACATTGACTTTCCAGCTGATGGAGCAGAAAATCGGCTAAAGTTTTCTGGGAGATAGAGAGATGAAAAAAATATTGCTGCCGCTGATCGCATTGGCTTTTGCGACCCCGGCTGCTGCGCAATCGATCATCGTCGTGACCGGACCGCAAGCCGAGTCGACGGCGCTGCCCGTCGCCTATGCCGAGCTGCGCGCTGGTGAAAATCACGCCGCGGTCGCCAAGCTGACCGGCGATACCGATCTCGACGCCCGTGACCCGTCGCGGCTGATCAACCTCGGCACCGCTTATGCTCGTCTGGGTCGCACCAGTGACGCCGCCGCCGCCTATGACGCGGCCCTCGCCAGCCCGATCCGCTACGACCTCGAACTCGCCGATGGGCGTTATGTCGATTCGCGCTGGGCCGCCCGCACCGCGCGTGCGAACCTCGCGGCGGGGCGTCCGCAGCTGGCGCTGGCGCGCTAAGCCTCGCCACCCTCGGTTGTCAGCAAGCGGGCGTCCACTCCCGCTTCGGCAAACGCAGCCTGCCAGCGTTTGGCGGGCGGCGTGTCGAACAACAAGGCGTCGCTGCCCGGCGTGACGTGCCACCCGTGGCGCACCATCTCGCCCTCGAGCTGCCCCGCCGACCATCCTGCATAGCCCAGCGCCACCAGCCAGCGTGACGGCCCGCGCCCTTCGCCGATCGCGCGCAAAATGTCGTGCGAGCTCGATACCATCCAGCGATCGCTGACCTGCACCGCCTCCTGCCCGCCCCAATCCATGCTGTGCAGCACGAACCCGCGCGAGGGCTCGACCGGTCCGCCCACGAAAACCGGCTGTTCGAGCGGATCGTCGTGCGCGATGTCGAGCTGATCGAGCACCGCGCCCACGGTCATCCCGGCCATCGGGTCGGAAATCCCGATCCCCATCGCGCCTTCCTCGTCATGGCTGATCATCGCGATCACCGAATGCTCGAAGCGGGGATCGCCGATCCCGGGCAGCGCGAGCAGCAACTGGCCGGTGAACCAAATGGGGTCTGTCTCCATCGCGCCATCATGCAGCGGCGGGACGGGGCGGTCCAGCACCTTTGGCGAGCGGGACACGCCTTTGGGGTGGGGAGCTGTCATTCGTCCCCTAACGTCGCCCCCGCTAAGGCGTGGGCCGCAAGCGGCTCTTTCCTCCCAAAATCCTACCCCCACCCCTCTTACCAACCTTGACTCCCGCCCCGCCCGACCCAATGTCTCGCTGACTAGAAATCCCCTCAACGAAAAGGATGCCGACCATGACGATCCAGCCCGGCGACAAGCTGCCCGACGCCACCTTTGTAAAGGTCACCGAAAACGGTCCCGAGCAGGTCAGCACCGCCGATTATTTCAAGGGCCGCAAGGTTGCGCTGTTTTCGGTCCCCGGCGCCTTCACCCCTACCTGCTCGGCCAAGCATCTGCCGGGCTTCGTTGAAAAGGCCGACGAGCTGAAGGCGAAGGGCGTCGACGAAATCGTCTGCACCGCGGTCAACGACGCGTTCGTGATGGGCGCGTGGGGCAAGAGCGGCAATGCTGGCGACGCCGTCACCATGCTCGCCGACGGCAACGGTGATTTCGCCGAAGCGGTAGGGCTGACCATGGACGGCAAGGCATTTGGCATGGGCAAGCGTGGCCAGCGTTTCTCGATGATCGTCAACGACGGCGTCGTCGAACAGCTCAACGTCGAGGCGCCCGGCGAATTCAAGGTATCGAGCGCGGACCATATGCTCGAGCAGCTGTAAGTCGATAATCCCCCTCCCTTCCAGGGAGAGGTTAGGGGTGGGTGCGAGCGAAGCGAGCACGGGCCCGGCGCCTGACGGGGCCACCCACCCCCAGCCCCTCCCTGAGAGGGAGGGGAGATTTATGCCCACCCCTTCCCTTTTGTCACAATTTCGTGCAACAGCGTCGCGATGACATCAGACGCATCGCACCCATCCGACATCGCTGACCCCACTGCTCTCGTCGAAGAGGTCATCGCCGAACTGCAAGACAGGTTCCGCGCCTCGGTCTCCAACCTCAAATCCGCCATCGCCGCCTATGTCCGCGATCGCACCTTGCCGCCAGCCGATGCCGCAGCCACCGGGCTGTTCGACTATCCGGCGATCCGCCTGACCACCACCGGCGAACAGCGCGAAGGGCAGAAGGGGCATAACCTCGCCTTTGGCCAGTTCGAGCGCGCGGGCGTATTTGTCACCACCGTGACGCGCCCCGACCTGTTCGCCGATTATTTGCGCGACCAGCTCGGTCTGCTCGCGCGTCATTATGACATCACGCTGGAGGTCACGCGCACCGGGCAGCAGATCCCCTTCCCCTATGTGCTTGACGCCAGCGATGGGTCGGACATGGGCGGGGTCACCCCGCTCGAACTCGCGCGCCACTTCCCGACCACCGAGCTTGCCGACATCGGCGACGAGCTCGCTGACGGCTTGTTCGGCGCCGATCCAACCGCGTCGCAGCCGCTCGCACTGTTCGACGCGCTGCGCACCGACTTTTCGCTCGCGCGCCTCCGCCACTACACCGGCACCGCGCCCGAACATTTCCAGCGCTACATCTTGTTCACCAACTACCACCGCTATGTCGACGAATTCGTCGCCTGGGCGGGGGCGCAGGTCGGGCAAGGGCGCTACATCGCGCTCGCGGGCGCGGCGGGGCTTTACGTCGACCAGCCCGGCGTCAACGCCAGCGCGCTTGTTGCCGACAGCGCCTGGCGACGGCACCAGATGCCCGCCTACCACCTGATCGCCCCCGACGGCGGCGGCATCACGCTCGTCAACATCGGCGTCGGCCCGTCAAACGCCAAGACGATCTGCGACCATCTTGCGGTGCTGCGGCCCGAGGCGTGGCTGATGATCGGTCACTGCGGTGGGCTGCGCCCCAGCCAGCGGATCGGCGACTATGTCCTCGCCCACGCCTATCTGCGCGACGACCATATCCTCGACGCGGTGCTGCCGGTGGCCATCCCGATCCCGCCGATCGCCGAGGTCCAACAGGCTTTGGCGAGCGCCGCAGAGTCGGTCTCCGGCGCGACCGGCGCCGACCTTAAAAAACGCATGCGGACCGGCACCGTCGTCACCACCGACGACCGCAACTGGGAACTGCGCTACACCGACAGCGCGCTGCGCTTCTCGCAATCGCGCGCGATCGGCATCGACATGGAATCGGCGACGATCGCCGCGCAGGGTTACCGCTTCCGCGTCCCCTATGGGACGCTCCTCTGCGTCAGCGACAAACCGCTGCACGGCGAACTCAAGCTGCCCGGACAGGCAAACCGCTTCTACGAAGAAGCGATCGCCGCGCACCTCCAGATCGGCATACGCGCGTGCGAGACGATGCGCGACGAGGGCGCCAAGCTGCATAGCCGCAAATTACGCGCGTTCAACGAGCCCCCGTTCCGCTAATCGATTCGCCGCCCCCGCGAAGCGGGGGCCGCTGTCGGCTTACGCGGCGACGCGGGAAGGAGCCGCTCGTGGCCCCCGCCTCCACGGGGGCGCCGAATTTGTTTCGGTGCAGCTAATGTTCGCGCCCCAGCGCCCTATTTCACCGGTCGGCAATCCTTGAGCCACACCGACGACAGGCCGTAATCCAGCTGATCGAACGTCCCGGTCAGCTCAACATGCTTGTTGGGCTTCAACTGCAATGCATACGCCCCCTGCCCCTTGGCCAGGACGCAGTTGACCGAAAGGCCCGCCGACGCACGACCAGGGATGATGTCGGTCAGCACATTGGCGAGCAGTTTCCATTCGACGCGGTAGCTGTCGCCGACCAGTCCGACATAGGACACCGGCCCGTAAAGGGTGAATTGCCGCCCCTCATAACGCTTCTGAACCGCGGCATTATTCTTGTCGGCCTGCCCGGTGATGTCCTGCGAGAACCGCAGCACGCTCATGCGAACCGGGGCGCCGGGAGCGCTGGTCGCGCCCAGCCCCTTCGCCGCGAGCGCGTCGCCCGCTTTTCCGCCTTTCAGCTGGGTCAGGATGCCGCACATTTCGGCCTTGGCCGCGGCATCGGGAATGCCCATCCCGGCGCGCAGCTTGGCCTCCATGCGCACCGTCCCTGCACCGTCGGCGGCAATCTCGATCGGAAAGGGTCGCGACTTTCCGGTCGGCGGCGGTTCGACCAGCATTGCGCCGCCATCGGGCTCGACGGCCAGGATCGCATAGCCTTTGGAAGCGATGATGCCGTTGAGCTGCCCGATTGCGCTTTTCTTGCTCATGTTCGGCACGGTGGTCGTCGCGACAAAGCGCAACCCGGTGAGGGGATTGCCTTTTTTGACAAAACTATCTTCGCACGTCGCTGCTTGCGCCGTCCCGGCGCCCAGAAGCAGGCCAGAGACGGCCAGGAATACGCGCTTCACACGGTTGCCTTTCGTTGCATCGGAACGCGTTTCATTGCCGCCCCGATGGCCGAATGCCACCGCAAAGATGTACCGGGTATCTCGTCGCCGACACGCCCGTTCAGCGATACATGTCGTTGCGCAAGTGGATGCCATGCTCGATCCATACTTTCAGTGCGCACAGCATCTGCGACCAGCCCTGGCAATTGCCATAGCTGGCACCCAGCGCCCCCTGATTTTCGCGCCAGCCCTCCTCGGCGATTTCGACCAGCGTCCGACCATCGTCGAGCGCGGTGAAGCTCATCGTTACCCGGGTGCGGTAATCGGCTTCCGCCAGCTCGCCGTCCGCGACGTTCGGCGCCTCGCCTTCGCTCGCCTGCCATTCGAGGACGATCTTCTCATCCTGGACAACCTCGATCACATATACCGGGAAGATACCGGGGAAGTCGTGGAAGTCCCACGTCACCGTAGCCCCCGCCTGCAGTCGCCCCTGCGCGCCCCCAGTCGTGAAATATTCCGACAGCTGCGCGGGGTCGACAACCGCCTCGAATACACGGTGGACCGGCTTCGCGATCCGCGCCGCCACTCGAAACTTAAGCTCCATTGACCCTCTCCGCTTGATTCGCCTGTCATTATGTTATATATTTATAACATGTCAATCCACGCCGAATATGACAAGATTTTCAAAGCACTGGCGTCGCACATCCGCCGTCAGATTCTCGATAATCTGAAGGATCAGCCGCTGACCACAGGCACGCTGTGCGGCAACTTCGCCAACATCGACCGCTGCACCGTGATGCAACATCTGAAGGTGCTGGAGGACGCCGGGCTGATCATCGCCGAACGTCGCGGCCGGGAACGCTGGAACCACCTCAACGCGATGCCGATTCAGGACATCCACGACCGCTGGATCGGCCCGCACGCGGCCGCAGCAAGCGCGCGGCTGGCGCGGTTCAAACAGTCGGCCGAAACGAAATAGTCTATCCGGACATCAAGCGCCCGCTCATGCAGGCATCGGCAGCCGCATAAACCGGTCCGAGCAGCGGTTGGAGCAAGCGCCAACCGGTCAAGGTCATGGCACCTCCGTCCGCGACAAAGTTCAGCTTGTCTTCGCGTTGGGCGGCATGGGGCCGGGGCGGTGGCACCCACCCGTCTTCGCCGATGAGCGGAATATCGATCCGCTGCGGCAGCGCCTGCCCCTCGATGGCACCAAGCGCACGTCGCATCGCTGGACACTGGTGCGAATCAATCGTGTCGACCTTTGCATTGTCGCGCAGCAGCTTGGTCGGCGACGGCAGGGTTGCAAATATCCGGTGACCCTCGATCCGCCACATATCGGCATCGGGGGCGACGCCGTTCGCTTTCATGTTCGCAACCACGGCGGCCGGATCGAAAGTTTCCCGCATGAAGGATCCGACAGGACCGGTGCGGTTGATTGCGGCAGCGGGAATCGTGACAGACCTGAAAACGAACCGGCAGTCGCTGCGGTCCACCTGCGTCGCACTCACCGTCCGGCAATAGCTTCGGATATCGCCCGACTGGACATGCCCATAATCGGAAAATGTCCTGAAGCTGATGGGCGCCGCGAACTGCGGCCGATAACCGGCCACCTCGGTCGGCTCAGCCATGATCGCATCGATCACCGTACCCTTCTGCCCTTCGATCCAGAAGCTGTATCGCGAATAGACGACGCCCAAGTCGTAACCGTCGAGCATCCGCGGCAAATCATCTGGATAGACCGGCGGTGGTGGTGGGGCAGCGGCGGACGAAACCGCCGCCGCCCCGCACGCCAACAGCATCAGGGCGCCGCGCCTCACCAACCCTGCGGTTTGCCCTTGTTCTGCTCGTCCAGCCACGTCTTCAGCGGCGCGAAATATTCCGCCATCGCCTTGCCCGACATTTCGCGACTGCCGGTAAAGGCCTCCAGCGCTTCGGGCCAGGGTTTCGACGCGCCCATTTCGAGCATCGCGTTCAGCTTCGCGCCGACCTCCTTGTTGCCATAGAAGGAACAGCGGTGGAGCGGCCCGGTCCAGCCCGCCTGCTTGCACGCTGCCTCATAAAACTGGAACTGCAGGATGCGAGCGAGGAAATAGCGTGTGTAGGGGGTGTTGCCGGGGATATGAAACTTCGCGCCCGCGTCAAAGGCGTTCGCCGGTCGATCACCCGGCGGCACGATACCCTGGTATTGAGTACGTAGCTGGGTCCACGCTTTGTTGTAATCGGCAGGCTTGATCGTGCCATCGAAGACACCCCAACGCCAGCGGTCAACGAGCAGGCCGAAGGGCAGAAAGGCAACCTTGTCCATCGCCTGCCGCAAAAGCAGCCCGGTGTCCTTGTCCGCGCTCGGCACCTTCGCCGTGTCGAGCAGGCCAATATCGACCAGATATTGTGGGGTGATCGACAGCGCGACGAAATCGCCGATTGCTTCGTGGAAACCATCGTTGGCGCCGTTCAGATAGAGGAACGGCTGCTTGTTATAGGCGCGCTGATAATAATTGTGGCCCAGCTCGTGGTGGATCGTCGTGAAGTCGTCGGCGTTGACCTTGATGCACATCTTGATGCGGATGTCGTCCTTGTTGTCCACGTCCCATGCCGACGCGTGGCACACGACTTCGCGGTCGGCGGGCTTGGTGAACATGCTCCGCTTCCAGAAGGTGTCGGGCAGCGGCGCCATGCCGAGCGACGAATAGAAATTTTCGCCGATCTTGACCATATCGAGCGGTGACTTGCCCTGCGCGGTCAGCAGCTCGCCGACGTCATAGCCCAGGTCGCCCGACCCCGCGGGCGCGACGAGCGGGTAGATATTGCCCCATTCCTGCGCCCACATATTGCCGAGCAGGTCGGCGCGGATCGGCCCGGTCTTCGGCTGCACCGCATCGCCATATTTCTCGTTCAGTTTCCAGCGCGTGTAAGTGTGCAGCGCCATATAGAGCGGCTTCACTTCCTGCCACAAACGCTCGGTCGTCTTGGCGAAATCTTCGGGCGACATGTCGTACCCCGAACGCCACATCGCGCCGGTGTTCGCAAAACCGAGCTCCTTGGCGCCCTCGTTGGCGATCCCGACCATTCGCGCATAGTCGTCCTTCATCGGCGCACCGACATTGTCGTGCCAGCTGGTCCACATTTCAGCGAGTTCGGTGGGCGTCCGCTCGATATTGCCCATCTGCTCCTCGATGTCGGAGCCTGAGATTTCCTTGCCATTCAGCGTGCCGCGGCCCTTGCCATATTGCGACTGCAGGTCGGTCGCGATCTGATTGAGTTCGGTCGCGGCACCGGGCTTGGTCGGCGCGGGCAGGACGAGGCCGGTGCGCAAGATGTCGAGCTTGCGCATGGCGTCGGCGCTCAGCCCCGGAACATCCTTATACTTCGCGGCTTCGAGCGCATATTTGACCGATTTTTCGGTGCCAACGGCGTTGATCCGCGCCGCCATCGCGTCGGTGTCTTCGGTCAGATAGGTGCTGTTGACCCAGTTCACCTGGCTCGCCTCGACCGTATAGTCGAACAGGTCTTTTTCGGCGGCCGCGATAAAGGCTTCGGCGTCGGCGGCGGTGGGCTTCGCTGCTTTTGCGGTGGAGGCTGCGGGCTTCTGCTCCGCCGCGACGGCGGGGCCGGCGACGGCGAGCGAAAGGGCAAGCGACAGGCTAGAGATCATGACTTTCATGGGGTGCGTCCTCTGGATTGTTCTCATGGCGCACTTTGGCGCAATGAAGATAGCTTGGCGCGCGGTAGCGGCAGGGTCAAGCGATCAGGAACGCCGCGATCGCCTCACCCAGCTCGGGCTGGGTCACGCTTGACATATGGGTGCCGGGAATCGTCGCGAGCTCGGCATCGGCAAGCGCGGCGACCAGCTCGGGCGCCGAACCATTGTCGTGATCGTCTGCGCCGCACACGACGAGCACGGGCATCGTCAGCGCCGCAAGCGCCTCAGGCGGGGTGTCAGTGAAGCTGTTCAGCAAATGCCCCGCGGCAATGCGGTCGACCTTCATCGTCTTCATGAACTGGATCGACAGCCAAGTGTCGTCGCCGCGTTTAGCGGATTCATATTCGGCAATCGCGCGCCGGAAGAACGCCCCGCGTCGCTGCCAGCCGGCGAGGCCAGCCAGCCCCATGCCGCCCAGGATCAACCGGCGCGGGGCCATCCCGGCGACGACCGCGCGCACGCTCGTCCGCGCGCCGAGCGAAAAACCGCCGAGGTCGTAGTCAGCCAGGCCGAGATGCGCGACCAGATCCTCGAGGTCGCGCACCAACACGTCGGGCGGATAAAATTCTGC
This sequence comes from Sphingopyxis bauzanensis, assembly GCF_002205675.1. Classification (GTDB taxonomy): domain Bacteria; phylum Pseudomonadota; class Alphaproteobacteria; order Sphingomonadales; family Sphingomonadaceae; genus Sphingopyxis; species Sphingopyxis bauzanensis. Next base: position 314,982 of record NZ_NISK01000004.1, read on the forward strand.
CTCGTGCGGCGCTTCGCTCGACCCGTGGACGCGCAGGTCGGGCATGATAATGCGATAGCCCTCAGCGGCGATGCGCACCGCGGTACCGAACTTGATCCAGTTGACTTCACCACTAGAAAACAGGCCGTGGAGCAGCACAAGCGGCCTGCCCTCGCCGGTTTCGCGCCACGCCAGCCGCACGCCGTCGCGCGCCTCGAAATATTGGGGTTCGCTCGTCATATTCACGCTATGCCCGCGCGGCGGCCGATTGGGCAAGGATGTTCAGCGCGGGCGCAGCCCCTTTTGCTCCATCCGCCACTTCGCCATCTCGATCCGGTCCTGCCCGAAGAAAGGTTCGCCCTCGAAAACCAAAGTCGGCACCCCCCAATGCCCGGCCATCTCCAACGCGATTTGGTTAGCGGCGATTTCATTGTCGAGCGTCTGGGCATCCTTCACGGCTTCGGCGTCCAGCTCGGCGAGATCGAGTCCGGCGCGCTGCGCCGCGCCCGCCAGATGGTCGCCGAGATGCCAGTCGCGCGCGCCGCCCCAGATCAGTTGTGCCGCTTCATGTGCGAACGCCAGGCTCTTCCCGCGCCGCGATGCCGCCTGTCCGAGTCGGGTGAGGCGATAGATATAGGGCTGCTCGGCAGCGATCTCGCGCGTCATGATATCCTGCACGATCGGATCGGGGCGCGGCGGGCCAAACGGGATGCCGTGGAATTGCGCGACGCGGATCATGTCGCGCATCGTGTAGCTGAGCCAATTGGGGTGGTTGCGGTCGAAAAAATCGGGCTGGCGGATCGCGAGCGGATAGACAGGGCGGAGGTTGATCGACAGGTCGTGGCTCGCCGCGAGCGCGCGGTAGCGGGCGATGGCGAGATAGCTGTAGGGCGAGCGGAACGACCAGAAGAGGTCTGCGGTCAATGTCATGACGTCATCCTGCGGAAATGGCGCCGCTTTGCAAGCTTTGTCGGGGGAGTTTTCACCAAGCTGGATGGATTTGCGGAAGTTGGCAAAGTTGCCATCAGGTCGATCCCTTGCAGGTAGTAGCTATTGCTATTATATCGAATGCCATGAGTGAAACGATCGGATTCCTGCTTAACGACAGCGCGCGGCTGTTCCGCCGCGCGTTCAACGCGCGCACCCGCGACACGGGGATCACCGCGCTGCAATGGCGGCTGATCACCTATCTCCGGCGCAACGAGGGGATTCGGCAGGGGCCGATGGCTGAGCTGATCGAGGTCGAGCCGATCACGCTGTCGCGGATGATCGACCGGCTGGTCGAGGCCGATCTGGTCGAGCGCCGCGCCGACCCGACCGACCGCCGCGCCTGGCAGCTGTATCTGGCGCCGCGCGCGGCTGAGCTGCTCAACGGGATGCGCGGCACGATCGATGCGCTGACCGCCGAAGCGACCGAAGGGCTGAGCGCCGCCGAGCGCGAGCAGCTGAACGACCTGGTCGAGCGCGTGCGCGCTAATCTGTCGCGCCGCATCTGCCAGAAAGAAAAAGAAGAGGCCGCCTGATGGACCAGCTGTCCCCCACCCGCCCCGCGGCCGACAATTCAATAGCCGCGCCCAAGGCCGATCCGCTGCCGCCCTTCAGTCCGGCGACCGCGACCGAGCAAAAGGACGCGCCGAAGTGGCGCACCCGCCTGCTAATGTTCGGGCTGCCCGCGATCCTGATCGCAGTCGGCGGATATTATTGGCTGACCAGCGGCGGGTCGGTGTCGACCGACAATGCCTATGTCCAGATGGACAAGGTGTCGGTCGCCGCCGAAGTGGGCGGCCGGATCACCGAAGTGGCCGTGCGCGACGGCCAGCAGGTCGCCGCGGGGCAATTGCTGTTCCGCATCGACGGCGAACCCTATGCGCTGAACGTCGCGCAGGCGACCGCGGCGATCGACGCGGCGCAGGTCGAGGTCGGCAATCTGTCGGCGAGCGCAAATACGTCGAGCGTCGACATTGCCGCGGCGCGCGAGGATGTCGCGTTCGCTCAGGTCAATTTCGAACGGCAGGCCGCGCTGATGGAAAAAGGTTTCACCACCCGGGCCGCCTATGACGCGTCGCGCCACGCGGTCGCGCAGGCGCGCGAGCGGGTGCGGCAGGCCGAGGCCGCCGCGGTCGAAGCGCGTACCAAGCTGGCCACGGGTCCGGCGAGCGGGGTCAACCCGCAGGTCGAGGCGGCGCGGGTTCAGCGGTCGCAAGCGCAAGTGAACCTCGCCCGCACCACCGTCCGCGCGCCAAGTGCCGGGCGCGTCGCGCAATCGGACCGGTTGCAGGTCGGCCAGATGATGGTCGCGGGGCTGCCCGCGGTGACGCTGGTCGACACCGCGCACCCGTGGGTTGAGGCGAATTTCAAGGAAACCGACCTCGCCAACATGCGCGTCGGCCAGCGCGCCGAGGTGAGCTTCGACGCCTATCCGGGGCTGAACGTGCGCGGGCATGTGCTGACGATCGGCGCCGGGACGGGCAGCGAGTTTTCAGTGCTGCCGGCGCAGAATGCGACCGGCAACTGGGTCAAGGTAACGCAGCGGGTGCCGGTGCGGATCGCGTTCGACGAGAAGCCAGCGCGCGAGATGATCGCGGGGCTGTCGGCGGATGTTCGGGTGTTTACCAGCAGTGGTGCGGTGGCGGGGAAGTAGGGTGCCCGTGCAGCTTTACGCAACCGCATCCCTCCCCTTCAGGGGTTGAGTCGGCCATGGCCTCGCGCTCTCTCCTACACCGCCCCGCCGCGACCGCGCTGCCCGCCGACGACAGCATCCCGCTTCACGAACGTGTCCGCCACCGCGCGCTGTTGACCGTCGCGGTCATGGGGGCGTCGGTCATGCAGATCCTCGACACGACGATCGCCAATGTCGCGATCCCTCATATGCAATCGGCGCTGGGCGCGACGAGCGAGACGGTGACGTGGGTGCTCACCAGCTATATTTTGGCGAGCGCGGTCGCGATGCCGATCACGGGCTGGCTGGCCGATCGGATCGGGCGGCGCGAGCTGTTCCTGATCGCGATTTTCGGCTTCATCGTCGCGTCGATGGCCTGCGGCGCGGCACAGTCGCTGGACCAGATGGTCGCGTTTCGCTTTTTGCAGGGCGTTTTTGCGGCCTTTATCGGGCCGCTGTCGCAGGCGGTAATGCTCGACATCAACCCACCCGAGCGCCATGCGCGCGCGATGTCGATCTGGGGCATGGGAATCATGATCGGGCCGATCGTCGGCCCCGTTCTGGGCGGCTGGCTGACCGAGCAGGCGAGCTGGCGCTGGGTCTTTTATGTCAACCTGCCGTTCGGACTGCTGACGCTGGCGCTGATGTGGGCGCTGCTGCCGGCGACGAAAAAGACGAGCCGCCGGTTCGACCTGTTCGGCTTTTCGATGCTCGCGCTCGGGCTGGCGGCGCTGCAATTGATGCTCGACCGCGGCGCGCATGCCGACTGGTTCGACAGCGTCGAAATCTGGATCGAATGCGGCGTCGCGGTCGCGTGCTTGTGGATGTTCGTGGTGCATATGTTTACCGCGCACGCGCCGCTGTTCAGTCGCGCGATGCTGGCCGACCGCAATCTGGTCACCGCGATGGGATTCATGGTCGTCGTCGGGGTGGTGATGTTCGCGTCGATGGCGCTGTTGCCGCCGATGTTGCAGAATCTGTTCGGCTGGCCGGTGATCGACACCGGGCTGGCGCTGGCGGTGCGCGGCATCGGCATTTTGATGAGCATGGCGGTTGCCGGGCGCCTGCTCGGCAAGGTCGATCCGCGCTGGCTGGTCGGTACCGGCCTCGCGATCGCCGCATTTTCGTTGTGGCAGATGAGCCACTGGTCGCTGGCGATGGGCATGGAACCGGTGATCGTCAGCGGGCTGGTGCAGGGGCTGGGCATGGGGCTGATCTTCATCCCGCTCAACACGATGGCGTTCGCGACGATCGCGCCGCAATATCGCACCGACGGATCGAGCCTGCTCAACCTGTTCCGCAGCCTGGGCGCGTCGATCGGCATCTCGATCGTCACCACCCTGCTGGGGTCGAATATCCAGACGAGCCACGCCGACCTGTCGGCGCATGTCACCAACAGTTCGGTCAGCATACTCGACCCGTCGACCGCCGACCGGTTCGGCATCGCGGGCGAAACAGCGCTGGCGATGGTCAATGCCGAGATCAACCGGCAGGCGGCGATGGTCGCCTATATCGACAACTTCTGGGCGATGATGTGGATGACGCTGGCGGCGGTGCCACTGGTGCTGTTGCTGCGGCCGCCGAGGCCGGGTGGGCCGGTGGCGTCGGTGGCGGATTTGGGGCATTAGGTTGAGGCTGCTTTGGGGTGGGAAGCCAGCGTAGCCGATCCTCCCCGGAACGGGGAGGGGAGGATCGGCCATGTCCGCAATCGGTCGCTACCCTTCTATGCAGGGGAATCGGGTGAACAAGTCATCGTGAGATAATTGCGGCGAGGAAGTCATCATCCCAAGCTGCGACTTTTCTTCTGAGCCGCATCGAGTCTTTTCCCGGAGCGGATCGCAGTAGATTGTGCGCCATGTGCTTTATGGTGGTGAAGTTTGCAGGTGCATGCTCCGTGCGCACCCGGCATTCGTCATCGCGAAAGACCATATCCATAACCCAATGGAGACTGTTTTCGATCGCCCAGTGATGGCGCACGATGGCACCAAGCTGCTCGGCGGGCAGCTGCACCGAGGTTAGGTAGAGGCGGGTTTCGTGGGTGGCTTTGTCGCCTGTCTCGCGGATACTGTCGACGATGACGACGGCCTTCAGGCCGGGCCATCCATGGTCCTTGGGAAGCCAGTCGAGATTGTGGATGACGGTGGTCGCCCTGGTCTCGATGCGGCCATGGTCGCCATCGACCGTCGTGTTTTGGCTGATCTTGCACTCATGGAAGTTGCGCTCTTTCTGCTCGGCTACGAACAGCGCGACATCCTCGTGCAGAGCCGCCTGGTTCCCCTTGAGCGCCAGGACATACTCGGCCTTCTTGTCGAGGATCGTCTGAGCAATCACGCGTTGGCAGCCCATAGCGTCGATTGTCACGACGGCACCCTCGATATCCATCATGGCCAGTAATCGGGGGATAGCAGTGATCTCGTTCGACTTCTCGTCGATCTTGACCTGGCCCAGCACTAACCGTTGGCGAGCGGCAAATGCCGAGACCATATGGATCGCTGCCTTGCCGCCCGCCTTGTCGTGCGAACGACGCGATGTCTTGCCGTCGATTGCAATGACCTCGGCACAGGTCCCGGTGAGCGAGGCGACCCACTTCACAAAGCACTGCTGGAACTGTTCGGCATCGAGCGTCGCGAAGATGTCACCAAGGTGATCGTGCGAGGGCGTGCCGGCAGCAAAGGGACGAAATCGCTGCAGAAAATCCAGCTTTTTCTCTCCAAAGCGGGCGATGTCGACGAATGTCTCCGCACCCGCCAAAACGCCCAGCAGCGCCAAAAGCAATATCTCCTCAAGCGGATACATCACCTTCGCCAGTTGGCGACCATCGACCAACTCACGGAAATGATCCAGAAAAACCACCGCCTCGCCAAGCGCTCCGCTCGACTGATCACCACTGTCCATCACAATATCCCCGCGTCCAAATCTGAGGATTTGCATAGATTCAGCAATTCACGCGTTTGTCGCCTCTTCTTTCACCCGATTGCCCTGCCCTTCTATGCCCCCGCCCTTGTCAAAGACCCGGCCTCCCCCTATCCCCGCGAACCGTGCCTTCGGGTGCCCGCTGCCGGGTGCCGCCACCAAAGATCGCTTCCGCTGAGCCCTCTCCCAGCCACGCCCTATGTCGAACAGCTCAGCATCGGGGCGGGGCGGCGTTCGCTTGCCATCGGCTTGTCTGTCCTGATCCCGGCGCTGCTGCTGTTGATGCTGCTGACCTTTGGCGTGGAAGAGCCGCCGGTGGTCAAGGAGGAGTGGGTCAGTGTGGTCAGCATCGCCGCGCCGCAGGCGGCCGAAGAGGCCGCCGAAGCGAGCCCGCGCGAGAGCCAGCGAGCCGAGACCGAGCCTCTGCCTGAGCCACCAACGCCCAACGAACCGGTGCCGCCAAAAGCCGCCGAGCCGCTCACTGCACCGCAACCGCCCGCACCGCCCCAGCCCCCACTGCCGCCGACGACGGTCCCCCGGATCGGGGCCCGCCCGCCGGGCGGGCAGGTCTACGGACCGCCCAATACAGGGGGGACGTCCTCATCCTCTCGCGACACCGAACGGGTGGGGACGGCGCCGAATGGCGAGCCGCTCTATGCCGCCGCCTGGTACCGCGAGCCGAGCAACGACGAATTGCGCGGCTATTTATCGACCGCCGACGGCCCCGGCTGGGGCCTGATCGCCTGCCGAACCGCGCCCGATTTCCGCGTCGAGGATTGCGTCGGGCTGGACGAATATCCGACCGGATCGCGGATCATGCGCGCGGTGCTCGCCGCGGCCTGGCAATTCCGGGTCCGGCCGCCGCGGCTGGGCGGGAAGCCGATGGTGGGGGCGTGGGTTCGGATCCGGATCGATTATGGGCTCCGGCGGCGGTAGTTAGAGCTGATTGAAGCCGGGGAGCGATCTTGCCATTCTCCCGTCGGGAGAGGGATACGAAGGCTTGGTTCCGCAGCAATTTAGCCGAAGTTGGGTGAGGGGATCACCCATCGTCTAAAAAAACTAACTGCAAACACCCTCACCCAACCCTCTCCAAAGGGGCCCCTGAGAGGGAGGGGTTGGGGTGAGGGGTGGGTGCGAGCGATAGCGAGCCGAGGCAGAGCTCCACCTTCGGGGGCTACCTACCCCAAGCCCCTCCCTAGTATGGAGGGGAGAAGAGAGGCCCGCGTCCGCTCGTCACCGAAAGAAACAATTCACGCCCGCGAACAGTGCATCGATCTTTGCCGCGTCGCCCGGCGAGGCGAATATGCCGCCGACGACATTCTCGCCGGTGCCGATGCTGAATTCCTCGCCCAGCGTGCTGTCCTCGACGGCGATGATCGACACCGACTCGCCCGCCTTGGCGCGCGTCGTGCCGATGGCGATGCCGCTCGCCGTCGAATAGGCGGCTGCGCCGGGTTCGTTGCCGAGGAACCAACCGGCGAATTTGTCGTCCTGAAAATTCAGCGTCATCGCGTCATAGCGGGTGAATTGCATCGGGCCGGCGCCGCATTCGTCATTGGTGCTGCGATCGTCTTCCTTGCCCGCAACATTCGCCAGCGCCGCCTCGGCCTGCGCGCGCGGGACGCCGAATGCGAGCAGGCTGGCCTTGCCGCTGGTCTTGTCGATAAAGCGCAGCCCCTCGCCATCAAGGCTGACCGCGGTGGTTGCGGCGGCGGGGCCGTCGGCTTTCGCTTCGGGGACCGGGGGCGCGGTGATCTCGCTCGCGGCGGGGGTCTTTTCAGGCGCCGGTTTGCAGGCGGCGAGCAGCGCCACCATCGCGAGGGTCATCATACTACGCATCGCCTATCTCCTCCGCCGGACCAGCAGCACCAATATCGCACCCAGCACTGCCAGCGCCATATCCTTTTGCGCGTCCCAGATGTCGCCCTGCTGGCCATTGTAGCGGTCGGCAGTCTCGCCTGCGGCGACGATGGTCAGCAGCCATTCGAAGATTTCGTAAAGGCAGGAAGTGGACAAGACCCAACCCAGCACGGTTAACGCGGCGCCGCGCTTGCCGAGCCCGCCCCACCGCCGCGCGATCTCCGCCACCGGGATCACCGACAGCGCGCCAAAGGCGAAATGGACGAGGCGGTCATAATGGTTGCGGGTCCAGCCGAAGGCGTCGGACAGGCTGGTGCCGGTCAATGCCCGCGACCAGGCGTCGTAAGGGACACTGCTGTAGGCATAGCGGCCGCCGAGGGTATGGAGCGCCATGAAGGCGACGATGCAAGCAACTGCGGGGGTGGATAGCGGCCAGCTGCGGAGCAGCGCAGGGGCGGCGACGAGCAGCAGCATTGTCGGAATATGCTGGAGTAGCGCGATTTCGGGATAGGGTTGCTCGATTTGCACGAGCAGCAGCAGGATAAGGAGGACGCCGAGCAGGCGGCGCTGGGCGCGCTGGGTCGTGGAAGCGGCTTCGGTCATCCCGTCCCCCTATCCGTTCGTGTCGAGCGAAGTCGAGACTCCGTGAAGACTAGCACGAACGGGACGCATGTCGATTTCGCTCGGTGCAAAGGGAATTTGAGAGCTGAGCAGGAGTTTATAGGCGGTCACCAGCGCAGCGACATGCAGCTGAGCCCGGCATCGATGCGCGCAATCTGGTCGGTCGGGAGCGGACGGCAATCGATGCCGCGCGCTGTGAGCATCGCGCGCGTTGCGCGCCAGCGGGCGCCGACGAGAACGGTGCTGCAGACGCGCAGGATATTGGCGGCGGGGTTTTCGCCAAGCGGGGTGAGCACGACTTCGAGCCCAGCGAATTGCGGGCAGCTCGCCATTTCGGGGACCGCGAGGATCGTGTTTGCGTCGATCAGGCCGCAGCCCGTCTTGAAGTGGAGGACGCCGGGCGGTGTTTCGGCGATTTCGGCGCGGTAGTCGAGCGTTTCGAGCAGCTTTGCCAGTTCGGTCGCGCCCGAGCGGTCGGTGCGGTCGGACAGGCCGATGATCACCCGGTCGGCGAGGCGCAGCACGTCGCCGCCGTCGGCGTAGCCGGGGCCGGTCATTTCGAGCAGCTGTGCATGATGGAAGCCGAGCGCGGCGCGGATATGCGCGACCTCGCCCGCGCGAGTGGGGGCACCGGGGCGGAGCAGGATCGCGCCCTCCGGAAAAGTCAGCGCGACGTCTTCGGTGAAGAGCGCGTCGGGGAAGTCATCGAGCGGCGGGAGGACGTCGACGGTCAGGCCGAGGTCGCGCAGGGTCGCGACATAGGCGGCATGCTCGGCGGCGAGACCCGCGAAGACGGGATCGGGGCCGCCGTCGGCACGGATGCCGTGGATCGCCGAGGGGGCGGGGGCGCGGCAGAGCGCGTGGGTGAATATGCAGGGGGCAGAATTCATCTGCCTCCCTTAGTCGTTCGCATCGAGCGAAGTCGAGATGCCGCGAGGGCGCGCACCGACGATGGGTGTCTCGACTTCGCTCGACACGAACGGAATTCGGAAGGGGGATTAGCCCTTTTTCAGATGCCGCCGCCCCAGCAATTCCGCGATCTGCACCGCGTTGAGCGCCGCGCCCTTGCGGAGGTTGTCCGAGACGCACCACAGGTTGAGGCCGTTCTCGACCGTCGGATCCTCGCGAACGCGCGATACGAAGGTCGCGAAGTCGCCGACGCATTCGACGGGGGTGATGTAGCCGCCGTCCTCACGCTTGTCGTGGAGGACGACGCCGGGGGCTTCGCGCAGGATGCGCTGGGCGTCCTCGGCCGACAGTTCGCGCTCCATCTCGATGTTGATTGCTTCCGAATGGCCGACAAAGACGGGGACGCGGACGCAGGTCGCGGTGACCTTGATCTTGGGATCGAGAATCTTCTTGGTCTCGACGACCATCTTCCACTCTTCCTTGGTCGACCCGTCGTCGAGGAAGCTGTCGATGTGCGGGATGACGTTGAAGGCGATCTGCTTGGTGAACTTCTGGATGTCCTTTTCGTCGCCGACGAAGATCTGGCGCGTCTGGTTCCACAGTTCATCCATGCCCGCCTTGCCGGCGCCGCTGACCGACTGATAGGTCGAGACGACGACGCGGGTGATCGTGGCGGCGTCGTGGAGCGGCTTCAGCGCGACGACCATCTGTGCGGTCGAGCAGTTGGGGTTGGCGATGATGTTGCGCTTGGTATAGCCGTCGATCGCGTCGGGGTTCACCTCGGGCACGATCAGCGGCACGTCGGGGTCCATGCGGTACAGCGAGCTATTGTCGATCACGACGCAGCCTGCCGCCGCGGCCTTGGGTGCGTGGACCTTCGTCGCTTCGCTGCCGATCGCAAAGATCGCCATGTCCCAGCCGGCCCAGTCGAAATTGTCGATATTCTGGCATTTCAGCGTACGGCCAGTGTCACCGATTTCGACGTCGGTCCCCTGACTGCGCGACGAGGCGACGACCGCCAGTTCGTCGATCGGGAATTCGCGCTCGGTAAGGATGGCGAGCACTTCGCGCCCGACATTGCCCGTCGCGCCGGCGACAACGATCCGATAACCCATGATGAAATCCCGTTCTGAAGATGATGTGCTGAAACGAAAAACGACCGGTTCTGCGCTTTGGCGGAACCGGTCGTTTTGGAAAGCTGTTTTCGCTTGGGGTTGGGAAAGTCTCCCTTAGCCCTCGCTGGCTTCCGGCCGGTAGTCGCGGCGCTCCGCAATACGCGCCGATTTACCAGTGCGGCCACGAAGATAATAAAGCTTCGCACGACGCACGGCACCCTTGCGGATGACAGTAATGCTGTCGAGGTTGGGCGAGTACAGCGGGAACACGCGCTCGACACCTTCGCCGAACGACATTTTGCGCACGGTGAAGTTGGAGCCCATGCCCTTGTTCGAGCGCGCGATGCACACGCCTTCGAAATTCTGGACGCGAGTGCGTTCGCCTTCGACCACTTTCACGCCGACTTTCAGCGTGTCGCCGGGGCGGAAGGTCGGAATGGTTTTTGCCGCTTTGGCAATTTCTTCGGCTTCGATCGTCTGGATGAGGTTCATGCCTCTAGTCCTTTTCTTTTCGCCGCGCGCCAGAGGCAGGTCGGGCCCGAGCATCGATATGACGCTCCCAAAGGTCCGGCCTGCGTAACCGTGTGTGATCTTCCGCCTGTTGTTTCCGCCAGGCCGCGATCTTCGCATGATCCCCCGATCGCAGCACTTCGGGGATCGTGCGCCCTTCCCATTCGACGGGCCGGGTATAGTGCGGATATTCGAGCAAGCCGTTTTCAAACGACTCATCGTCCCCGCTAGAAGCCGCGCCCATTACGCCGGGAAGCAGCCGAATGCAAGCGTCGAGCAGCAACAGCGCCCCCATCTCGCCGCCCGATAGGATGATGTCGCCCATCGACACCTGTTCGATCGGCCGCGCGTCGAAGATGCGCTCGTCGAAACCCTCGAACCGGCCGCAGAGGATGATCGCCCCCGGCCCGACCGCGAGGTCGCGCACGCGGCGCTGGGTGATCGGCGTGCCGCGGGGAGTCATGGCGAGGATCGGGAGGCCCGGATGCGCCGCGACCGCATGGTCGAGCGCCGCCGCCAGCACATCGGCCTTGAGCACCATCCCCGCTCCGCCGCCCGCGGGCGTGTCGTCGACGGTGCGGTGCTTGTCGGTCGAAAAATCGCGGATCTGCACCGGTGCGCACGCCCACGTCCTGCTCTCGAGCGCGCGCCCCGCCATGCTGTGTCCCAGCGGGCCGGGGAAGATATCGGGATAAAGCGTAAGGGGAACGACAGTGAAGGTCATGGCAGCGGATGCCATAGCGCCTCGGGCAACAGATGACGATCCTTCGCGAGTTCGACGCGCAGCCATTCGCGGAAGCGTTCGATCTTGCGGACGCCGACGCGGTTTTCGCGGTGGACGAGATAATGCGCGGTGCCGGGCAGAAAGAGCGTGTCGAACGGCTGGACCAGTCGCCCGGCGTCGAGTTCGACGCGCCACAGCAGCGGCGTCATCATCGCGATACCGTAACCGCTCTGCACCGCGCTCGCCTCCTGCAACTGGCTGTCGAGTTCGATGCCACTGCGCTGAGGCGGCGGCACGGTAGCGACGCCCGCGGCGGCGAACCAGCCCGCCCACCAAGGGTCGTTGGGCGCCAGTCGGTCGACGTTCAGCAAATCGGCGGGCGACGCGATGTGATTGACGTTCAGAAAGCCAGGCGCGCAGATCGGGGTCACATGGCTGCGGTAGAGAAAATTGGCCCGCAGGCCGGACCATCCGCCAAGGCCCACCCGAATTGCGACATCGACATTGGTGGCGTTGAAATCGACCAAATCATTGTTCATCAGCATGCGCACTGCAAGGTCGGGATAGGCCAGCTGGAACCCGCCGATCCGCGCGCTGAGCCAAGTGCCGCCAAAGGTCGTCATCGCGCTGATCGTCAGCACATCGGCCTCGTCATTGCCCAGCGCGGCAAACGCGTCGCCCATCGCGCCAAAGGCGCCGGAGATTGCAGGAAGCAGCCGCTTGCCGGTTTCGGACAGCCGCACCCGCCCCTTGGCGCGCACGAACAAGGCGCGGCCAAGCCGATCTTCCAATTGGCGCACCTGATAACTGACCGCCGCCTGCGTCAGCCCAAGCTCCTCGGCGGCGCGCGAGAAGTTTTCCAGTCTTCCCGCGGCTTCGAAGGTCCGGATCGCAGCGAGGGGCGGCAGCTTCGGCATCGCCAGTCTATAAGCTTAACTTATGATATGACGCAAAGCTTTTGTTGGCGGAGCGCACGGCAAAGGCGCATCTGGCAAGCATCGGATCAGCAGGAGATGTGTGATGAAAGACGAACTTTGGATGCGGACCTGGGCCGAGGGCCATCCCCGTTTCAGCGATGATTTGCACTATGGCCTGTTGTGGCTGGTCGCCCGGTTCCGGCGTATCGGTGTCCGGATTGCGCGACCTGCCCCCGTTGCGGAAACGATGCCTTTGCCGGTGACCCAGCGCGATGCAACATGACCCTGTACCACAAGGCCAGTTAATAATGAAAACGGACAAGCCATAGCCGCAAGCTGGTCGAAGGGAGTCCCCGCCCCCTGGGCGCCCTTCGACCAGCTCGCGGCTATGGTTTGGCATCAAGCCCATTTCCCCAACGCACCGTTAACCAAAAATCAGCCGCTGCGCGCCTAGCGTCCGCCGTTAAACATGACGGGGGTCGCATGGCGGAAGGTGCGCGAATTTTGGCGTTGGGCGCGGGGCTGTTGGCCGCCGCTGCGCCAGCGCGTGCGCAATCTTCGTTCGCCGATGCGACCAGCATGACCTGGGACGGAGTGCTCACCGGCATCTTCCTGGGCCTGCTGCTGTTCTCGCTTGCCTATAATGCGGTATTCTATCGCCTGCTGCGCGAACGCTTCCTGATCTGGCAGAGCGTGCGCGCGCTGTCCTATTTTGCGCTCACGGTCGCGCTGTCGCCGCTGGCGATGGGGCCGTGGCTGGCGCCCGACAGTTTTGCGCGCCAAGTGTGGATCACCATCTTCTTTGACCTGAGCCTGGTCGTATCGGGCGTATTTCTGCGATCCTATCTCGAGCCGGGGATGGTCGGCCCGCGGCTTTATCGCTGGCTCGGCTGGCCGCCCGCCCTGATCCTGCTGACGACCCCGGCGACGGTCATGCCCGACGCGGACACCTATATGATGCTGCGCAGTGCCGTGCTGGTCGCGATGCTGGCGCTGTGCGCGGCGGCGGTCGTGATCGCGCTGAAGCGCGGCAGCCGCACCGCACGCTATCAGGCGGCAGCGTGGAGCGGCATTGGCGGGGTTTATGGTGTCAGCCTGTTCTACGACATCGTGTTGGGGCAGCCGTTCGACAGTTTTCTGTTCTTACTGTTCCCGGCGCTCGGGCTGGAAGTGATGCTCACCGCGTTCGGCATCCTCGATCGCCTGATGCGCTTGCGCCGCGAGCGGCAGGAGGCGCGCGCGCAGGCCGAGGCGATGCGGATCATCGCGCACACCGATCCGCTGACCGGGCTGCCCAATCGGCGGGCAATCGAAGAAAGCTACAACGACGAACCGCCGGTCGCGATTGCGCTGGTCGACCTCGACCATTTCAAGGCGATCAACGATCATCATGGCCATGACGTCGGCGACCGGGTGATCTTTGCCGCCGGGGTGGCGCTGGGATCGGGATCGGCGCTGGCGGCGCGGGTTGGCGGCGAGGAATTTGCGTTACTGTTCCGCGGCGCGCCAGCCGCCGTCGCGATCGAGGCCGAACGGCTGCGCCAGCGGATCAGCGCCTATGTCAAACAGATGGTGCCGCTGCTGGAACGTCCGGTGACCGCGAGCATGGGACTGGTCCATATCGGCCGCGACACGAGTTTCGGCGCCGCGATGAAGTCGGCCGACATCAACCTGTACGCCGCCAAGGAAAGCGGGCGCAATCGGGTGGTGTTTATCGAGGCGGCTTGAGGGCGGACATCAGGGTACCGCAACGCGGAGGCGCAGCGCCTGAATGGTCGCCGGAGTCGTCGGCGCCAACAACAACAACCCGTCGAGTTTGCCCTTCGCGCAATTGAGGCGAAACGCCGCCGACAGCGCGCCGGTCGGCGCCAGCGGTTCGGCGATTGGGCAATCGCCGACTTCGGCTTTCAGCTTTGCCAGTTCGGCCGCCCAACTTTCCGCCGATCGGTCCAGCAGGAAATTCATCGCCAGCTTGCCGTCGAGGGGGACGAGCGTCCCGGTGTCGTAAGCAGCGCGGATCGCGGCAAAAGCATCTGTCACAGCGGGCGTCAGCCGCTCCGCGCGGCCGGTCAGCAACCCCGCCTTGTCCATCGCCACGGCACTGTCCCACGCGGGCGCTGACGGCCCGGCATAGGTGCGGTTCGACAATGCAAATACGCCGACGCCATGATCAGGCATCAGCATCACATGGCTGCCATAGCCGGGATAGCCGCCGCCATGCGCCAGCGTCAGCCCGAGGTCGCAATCCTGCGCGACGCGCCAGCCCATCGCATAGGCCGCCGCCTGCTTGCACGCAGCGGCGCCGCTCGCACCGATGCGGTTCGCCACCGCCATGAAATTAAGCCCCTGCACCATTTCGCGTACCGTCGCACGCTTGACCGGACCCGTGTCGGTGTCGTCGCGCGCCGGCCAGGCCGAGAGCAGGAAGGCGACCCATTTGGCATAGTCATTCGCGCTGACCTGCATCCCGCCCATCGCGTTGAACGCGCCGTCGATCATCTCGGGCTCGGGCGCCCAGGCATCATTTTCCCAGCGATAGCCGCGGGCGTAATGGGCCTTCGGGGTTTTGGTCACATCGAAGCCGCTGCTCGTCATGCCGAGCGGGGTCAGGATCGCCTGCCGGACATAGTCCGCATAAGCCATGCCCGAAGCATTGGCGATAATCCGCCCGAGCAGCGCATAGCCATAGTTGGAATATTCGAACGCAGACTGCGGCGCGCGGCTGAACGGCACCCCGGCGGCGATCATTTTTGTGAAGTCCTGCTGCGACAAAATCTGTTGCCGGTCGCCCCATGGGTCGTCGGTGACGAGTCCGCCGAGGTGGTGGAGCAGGTCGCGGACGCGGATGCGCGGGCTGTCCTTGGTCGGATAGACCCAGCGCTCCATTTCAGGGGCATGCTGTTCGGCGAGGTCGTCGAGGCGCAGCTTGCCGTCGTCGCGCAGCTTGAGAATCGCCAGCGCGGTGAACGCCTTGGTCATCGACGCGATGCGAAACCGGCTGTCGGCCGTGACCGCGCGCTTTTCGGTCAGATCCTGGAGGCCGACGCCTTTCACATAGGCGAGCTTGCCGTCCTTGACGACGCCATAAACCATGCCGGGGATATGCGCGTCGGCCTGATATTTCGCGAACAGCGCGTCGATTTCGGGGGCGATCTGGTCGAGCGTTTTGGGCGCAGGATCCTCAGCCTGCGCCGGAAGCGGCGCCAGCAACAATGTCAAAGCCAAGCCCAATGTCCAACGCATATTCTGCCTCCCCTAGGATGCGAGGATGCTATCAGCGCGCCAAAGCAGCGACAACGGGCGATAAGATGCCGGTTGGTTTATTCGACGAACGCGGCGTCGATCGTCACGCCGTCGTCGGTCCATATCGGCACCGCGCGCACATTCATCGGCACCATGAAGCGCTTGCCGTCAGGTCTGGCGATTTCGAGGATGTCGCCGGCGCCGAAATTGTCGATCGCGACGACTTCGCCGATCGCGCTGCCATCGGTCGACACGCACGGCAGCCCGAGCAGGTCGTGATGGTAATATTCGCCCTCGCCCAGCGGTGGCAGCGCCGAGCGCGGCACGGTCAGCACTGTACCGCGCAGCGCCTCGGCGCCGCTGCGGTCCGTGATTTCGGCAAAGGTGGCGACCGCGCCCTGATTGGCGGGGCGGATCGACTTCAGGGTCAGCTTGCGGTCGCCCGCCGCAAAAACGGAAAAGGCGCGGAGGGTTTCCGCGCCTTCACCGAATAGCTTGAGGCGGACCTCGCCCCGCACCCCGTGCGCGCCGGCGATGGCGGCAAGGGTGACGGGGCGGTCAGCGTTGGCCAAGGCTTAGGCCTTGGCTGCTTCTTCGCCAGCTTCTTCAGCGGGCGCTTCTTCGGTAGCAGCTTCTTCGGCAACCGGGCCGCCTTCCGAAACTTCTTCGGCGATCGCGGTCGCGTCTTCGGCGGTCGCGTCGGCGGGAACGTCGTCAGCCACGGCTTCGGCAACGGCTTCGGCAGTGTCTTCGCTCTTCACCGAACCGGTCGCATCCGATTCAGCAGCTTCGGGAGCAGCTTCTTCAGCGGCGGGCGCTTCGGCAGCAGCCTCTTCAGCCGGAGCAGCTTCCTCAACCGCTTCCGGTTCGGGTGCCGGAGCGGCGGCAGCTGCAGCGGCGGCTTCTTCGGCGTCAGCCAGCTTCTGCGCCTTTTCTTCGGCGCGTTCCTTGGCCTTTTCGCCGGGGACAGCCTTGTTCGGGTTGTTGCGCGCGGCGCGTTCCTGGACACCAGCGGCGTCGAGGAATCGGGCGACGCGGTCACTGGGCTGGGCGCCGACGCTCAGCCAATGCTTCGCGCGATCGGTGTCGAGCTTGATACGCTCGGGATTGTCCTTGGCAAGCAGCGGGTTGTAGCTGCCGATGCGTTCGATGAAGCGGCCGTCGCGCGGGCTGCGCGAGTCAGCAACAACGATCTTGTAATAAGGACGTTTTTTCGAACCGCCGCGTGCAAGGCGAATAGCAGTAGCCATGATATTTTCCTTTTGTCTGTAAACCTAAATTTGGGTGTAATTACTTCTTTTTATTCATAAAATTCGCAAGTTCTGGCGGAATGGATCCGCCGCCGCCAAGGCCAGGCATGCCGCCCATGCCGGGAATGCCGCCGCCCTTGCCGAACAGTGCGCCGAGGCCTTTCAGCCCGCCCATCTTGCGGATCTTTTTCATCGCGCCGGCCATTTCCTGGTGCATCTTCAGCACCTTGTTGACCTGTTGCACCGTGGTGCCCGAGCCGTTGGCGATGCGGATCTTGCGCTTCGCGGTCAGGATTTCGGGCTTCGCGCGTTCCTTGGGGGTCATCGACCCCATGATCGCATCGAAATGGATGAGCATTTTGTCGTCGGCGGCGCCCTGCGCCATCGCGACTTGCGCCTTTTTGATCCCCGGGATCATGCCCGCGAGCGCGCCGAGGCCGCCCATGCGGCGCATCTGGTTGAGCTGGGTTCTGAGGTCGTTGAGGTCGAACTGGCCCTTGGCCATCTTCGCCGCCATCGCCTCGGCCTCGTCGGCCTGGATCGTTTCGGCGGCGCGCTCGACGAGGCTGACGACGTCGCCCATGCCCAGGATGCGGCCGGCGATGCGCGAAGGCTGGAAGAGTTCGAGCCCGTCGAGCTTCTCGCCCGTACCCGCAAATTTGATCGGTTTACCGGTTACAGCGCGCATCGACAGCGCCGCGCCCCCGCGCGCGTCGCCGTCCATGCGGGTGAGCACGACGCCGGTGAGCGGCACCTGATCGCTGAACCGCTGCGCGACCTGCACCGCGTCCTGCCCGGTCAGGCTGTCGACGACGAGCAGGGTTTCGGTCGGCGTCGAGGCGCGCGACACCGCCTGCATCTCGTCCATCAGCTGCTGGTCGACGTGAAGACGGCCCGCGGTGTCGAGCATCAGAACGTCGAAACCCTGCAGCTTAGCGGCCTGCATCGCGCGCTGGGCGATCTCGACCGGGCCCTGGCCCGCGATGATCGGCAAAGTCGCGACGTCGATCTGGGTGCCGAGGACGGCGAGCTGTTCCTGCGCGGCGGGACGATTGACGTCGAGGGACGCCATCAGCACCTTTTTGCGCTCTTTTTCCTTGAGCCGCTTCGCGATCTTGGCGGTGGTCGTGGTTTTGCCCGAGCCCTGCAGGCCGACCATCATGATGACCGCCGGGGGCGCGACGTTGAGGTCGAGCTCGGCGGTTTCGGAGCCGAGCATTTCGGTCAGCGCGTCGCTGACGATCTTGACGACCTGCTGCCCCGGGGTGACCGAGCGCAGGACGTTCTGGCCGATTGCGAGGTCGGTGACCTGATCGACGAAGCTGCGCACAACGGGCAGCGCGACGTCGGCCTCGAGCAGCGCGATTCGTACTTCGCGCATCGCGGCGCGCACGTCGGCCTCGGTCAGCGCGCCGCGACCGCGGAGCTTTCCGAAAACATCGCCCAGCCGATTGCTCAGACTATCGAACACCGCCACAAATCCTTTGTTTCGACGCCCGCAACGCAAAACACGCCGGTGAGCGAAACCTCGCCAACCAGCGGTTATCCGTGGACACAACTTCCGTCGCGGATATCGATATGTTCGTTCGCAAGATGCGGCCGAACGGGGCGCCATTACACCGATCCCCCGGTAAAGGCAAGCGAGCGAAACCGGCGCCGACTTAACCCAAATTTCACCGCTTGGCGTGCATGAGGGCGTCGATGGTGGGGAAAAGCCAAATGATCGAAACGCTCAAACAGTCGGACCGCAGCACCGGAGCCAAGCGCGACGTCGTCGCCGGCGGCATCGTGGTCGCCGCGATCCTGCTGTTCGTCGGCACCGGCAGCACGGTCATGCAGGCGGTCGTCAATACGATGATCGGGATCGGCGGCGGACCCGATCGCGCGCTGGCCGCGGCGATGGTGCTCAATGTCGCGCTGATCCTGTTCGGCTGGCGCCGTTACGAAGACCTGAACCGCGAGATCCGCGAGCGCACCGAAGCCGAACAGCGGGCGCGCTATCTGGCCGATACCGATCCACTGACCGGCTTTCTCAATCGCCGGTCGCTGCTCGCCACCGGTCAGCAGCAGATCGCAAAGGCGATTGCCGACAAGCGCCACGTCGCGCTGTTCCTGCTCGACCTCGACCATTTCAAGACGGTCAACGACATCCACGGCCATGCCGCCGGCGACCGCGTGCTGCAGGTGGCCGCCGAGCGCATGTCGGCGATCCTGCCGCCCAATGCGACCAAGGCGCGGCTGGGTGGCGACGAGTTCGTCGCGATGCTGGCGTTCGAACCATCAGCCCGCGCAACGATCGACGCGCTTGCCGCCGAACTGGTCGCCGCGCTCGAAACTTCGGTGACCCACGATGCACAGCAAATTCGCATTGGCGCCTCGCTCGGCATCGCGCTCGCCGACGATGCCAGCGTGACGATGGAGACCATGGTGCGCCAGGCTGACATCGCAATGTACAATTGCAAGGACGAAGGGCGGAACCGCTTCTGCTGGTTCGAACCCGGCATGGAAATGGCGGTGCAGGTCCGCAACCAGATCGAAACCGGCATCCGCGAGGGCATGCCGCGCGGTGAATTCGTGCCGCATTTCGAACCTCAGGTCGACATCGCCAGTGGCCGTCTGGTCGGTTTTGAGATGCTGATGCGTTGGGAATCGCTTGAATATGGCATGATTCCGCCCGAGCGTTTCATCCCGGTCGCGGAGGAAAGCGGCCTGATTGGCGAATTGTCGCTGCAGGTTATCCGGCATGCGATGGAGATCGCCAAAAGCTGGGATCCGTCGATCCTGCTTGCCGTCAATATTTCGCCGCAGCAGTTGAAAGACCCGTGGTTCAGCCAGAAGCTGACCAAGCTGCTGGTCGAGGTCGGTTTTCCGGCGAGCCAGCTTGAGGTCGAGATTACCGAAAGTTCGCTGTTCGAGAATCTGCCGCTCGTCCGCTCGATCGTCACCAGCCTGAAGAATCAGGGCGTATCGCTGAGCCTCGACGATTTCGGCACCGGCTATAGCTCGCTGTCGCACTTGCGCGCGCTGCCGTTCGACCGGATCAAGATCGACCGCAGCTTTGTCGCCGCGATGCGCGGCAGCCCCGATGCGCAGGCGATCGTCGTCGCGATCGTGCGGCTGGGCGAAAGCCTGGCGATGCCGATCACCGCCGAGGGCGTCGAGGACGAAGCAACCGCGATCGAACTGACCCGGCTCGGTTGCGCCAAGGGCCAGGGCTGGTATTTCGGCCGCGCCGCGTCCGCCGCCGACACCGAACGCCTGCTCGCCGACCGGGGGCTGCTCCGCACGTCGATGCTGCCGCCGACGAGCCCCGACACGGGGTCGGACACGGGGGGCGCAGAACCGCTGCGCAAGACGGCTTAGCTCGCACCGCCGCCCCCCGCGCAGGCGAGGGCCGCTGTCGGCCTTACCCTACGTGGCTACGTAACCCTCTAGCGGCCCCCGCCTGCGCGGGGGCGACGGAAACGGCCTCGCTAGACTTCCCTGCCCTGCCCCCTTACATGCGCGGGATATGGCGGACCGCTTCACCAAGATGCATGGCCTCGGCAATGATTTTGTCGTCATCGACGCGCGCACCAGCGCGGTCGAGATGACCCCGGCGCGCGCGCATGCGATCGCCGACCGGCGTCATGGCATCGGGTGCGACCAGCTGATCCTGCTCGAACCATCGACCAAGGCCGATGTGCGGATGCGCATCTTCAACGCCGACGGCGGCGAGGTCGAAGCGTGCGGCAATGCGACGCGCTGTGTCGCAACGCTGATCGGCCAGCCCGCGGTGATCGAAACGCTGGGCGGCATGCTCCGTGTCACCCCGGCGGACGGCGGCGCCGAGGTCGTACTGGGCGAACCGATGTTCGACTGGGAGCTGATTCCGCTCGCGATGCCAATGGATACGCGCGACATGCCCGTGGCTTGGGACGAGCTGGAGCATGGCGCCGCGGTCAATGTCGGCAATCCGCACATTGTGTTTTTTGTCCCCGAGGCCGACGCCGTCGCGCTCGACGAGCTGGGTCCGCGGATCGAGACCGACCCGCTGTTCCCCGAGCGTGTCAACGTCAATGTCGCCAGCCTCGACGGTGACAACCAGTTGCAACTGCGCGTGTGGGAGCGCGGCGTTGGGCTGACGCAAGCTTGCGGGACCGGCGCCTGCGCCACCGCGGTCGCCGCGATCCGCGCCGGACTGGTCGAATCGCCGGTCACCGTGGCGTTGCCCGGCGGCGACCTGGTCATCCGCTGGGCGCCGGGCGAGCCAATCGTGATGAGCGGCGCGGCGACGCGGGTGTATGAGGGCGAAACCGACTGGGCGCAGTTCGGATGAGCGCTGCGGTCATCGACGGCGTTGAAGTCGTCAATTTTGGTTGCCGGTTGAACATTGCCGAGGGCGAGGCGATCCTCGGCGCGGCGCGTGAAGCTGGAGCGCGCGATACGATTATCTTTAACAGCTGCGCGGTGACCGACGAAGCGGTGCGGCAGGCGCGGCAGGCGGTGCGGCGGGCCTTGCGTGAGCGCCCCGGCGCGGATGTGGTCGTGACGGGGTGTGCGGCGGAGCTGGAGGCTGGGCGCTTTGCGGACATGGACGCGCGGGTTGTGCGCAACGATGCCAAGGGATTGGTTGAGAGCTATCTTCCCACTTCTCCCCCGTTCCCCCGCGAAGGCGGGGGTCCATCTCCTGCCATCGCGTCAGCAAACGAAGGGCGACGGGTAGACGAGAGCGTAGGCGATCGGCCCCTGCCTTCGCAGGGGCGCAGCTTGCCTTACACGCCCGCGCTCTCCGGCGCCGCCCACGCCCGCGCCTTTCTTGGCGTCCAGACGGGCTGCTCGCACAGCTGCACCTTTTGCGCGACCGTCATGGCGCGCGGGACCGCGCGGTCGGCGACGGTTCACGCGGTGGCTGATGCCGCGCGCATCGCGATCGACCGCGGCCAGCGTGAAATCATCCTGACCGGGGTTGATCTGGCGAGCTATGGCGACGACAGCGGTACAACGCTGGCGGCGCTGGTCGAAGCGTTGCTCGCCCTGCCGATCGAGCGCCTGCGACTGTCGTCACTCGACCCGAATCGCATCAACGACCGCCTGTTCGCGCTGCTGACGCAGGAACTGCGCCTGATGCCGCACGTCCACCTGTCGCTGCAGGCGGGCGACGATATGGTGCTGACCCGCATGAAGCGCCGGCACCGCCGCGCCGACGCCGTGGCGCTCGTCGGGCGGCTGAAAGCCGCAAGGCCCGAAATTGCGATTGGCGCCGACCTGATCGCCGGATTTCCGACCGAGGATGATGCCATGTTCGCCAATTCGCTGGCCCTGATCGACGATTGCGACATCGTCTTTGGCCATATCTTTCCGTACAGCGCGCGCGCCGGAACCGCGGCCGCGCGCATGCCGCAGGTCGGCCGGGCGGTGGCGCGCGACCGGGCGGCCATACTGCGGGCATCCAATATGCGGCGGCGCCACGCCTGGCTTGACGCCCAAGCGGGAACGACGGCGAGCATGCTGGTCGAACGCGACGGGCTGAGCGGTCATGCCGCGAATTTTGCCGCGCTGACGCTGAGTGCGCCTGCTGCCGCGGGTATGATCGTTCCGGTTCAAATCGGGGCGCGCGAGGGCGACCGGCTGACCGCCACGGAGATTGCAGCATGAGCGGGCAAAGCTGGAGCGACCGGCTGCTTGGCGGCTTCAAACGCACGTCGGAGCGGCTGGGCGAGAATCTTGCCGGGCTGACCGGCAAGGCGCGGCTCGACGAGGATGATCTCGACCGCATCGAGGAAGCGCTGATCACCGCCGACCTTGGCCCCGCCATGGCGGCCCGTATCCGCGAGCGCCTCACCGCGCGGCGCGATGCGGTGGCGGGCGGGGTCGAGGAGTTGCGCAAGATCGTCGCCGAAGAAATCGCCGCGGTGCTGCGCCCGGTGGCCGAACCGCTCGACATCGACGCCTTTCCGCGTCCGCAGGTCATCCTGGTGATCGGGGTCAACGGGTCGGGCAAGACCACCACCATCGCCAAGCTGGCGCACCTGTTCCAGGAACAGGATTATGGCGTCATGCTGGTCGCGGGCGACACGTTTCGCGCCGCGGCGATCGGCCAGCTGAAAGTGTGGGCCGAACGGCTGGGCGTGCCCATCATGACCGGGCCGGAGGGCGGGGACAGCGCCGGGATCGTGTTCGACGCGGTAAAAAAGGCGACCGCAACCGGCATCGACGTCCTGATCGTTGATACCGCCGGGCGGCTTCAGAACAAGCGCGAGTTGATGGACGAGCTCGCCAAGATCAAGCGCGTGCTCGGGCGGCTCAATCCCGCCGCGCCGCACGATGTCGTGCTGGTGCTCGACGCGACGACGGGGCAGAATGCGCTGGCGCAGATCGACGTGTTCCGCGAGGTCGCGGGGGTCACGGGGCTGGTGATGACCAAGCTCGACGGCACCGCGCGCGGCGGGGTGCTCGTTTCGGCGGCCGAGCAGCATGGCCTTCCCATCCACGCGATCGGCATCGGTGAAACCATCGACGACCTTCGTCCGTTCGATGCGAACGAGATCGCCGCCATTATTGCAGGAAACATCCGATGACCGCCGCCCCCGTCGACATTCCCCCAAGCGGCCCCGAGGCGATCCCCGTAGCGCCGCCCGCCAAGCATGGCTGGCTGAATTTCGTGATCGACTTCGGGCCGCTGCTCGTCTTTTTCCTCGCCTATAAATTCTCGTCGGACGGCGAAGGCGCCTTTGCCGCGACCGCCGCGGCGATCAAGGGGACGGTCGCCTTCATGGTCGCGATCGTCATCGCGATGGTGGTGTCGAAGTGGAAGCTGGGCAAGATTTCGCCGATGCTGTGGATGTCGAGCATCCTCGTCATCGGCTTTGGCGCGCTGACGATCTGGTTTCACGATGAACGCTTTATCGTGATGAAACCGACGATCATCTATGGCGCCTTTGCCGTGCTGTTGCTGGGCGGTTGGTGGTTCAAGAAACCGATGCTCAAATATCTGCTGCAATCGGCGCTGGAGGGTTTGACCGACCGCGGCTGGTTGCTGCTGTCGCGCAATTGGGGTCTGTTCTTTGCCGCGCTCGGCGTCGTCAATCATGTGATGTACGAGATGATCCAGGCGAAGCAGATGAGTTTTGACCTGTGGCTGACGGTCAAGGTGTGGGGGATCACCGCGCTGTCGTTCCTGTTCACGCTGACCCAGGTGCCGGTGATGCTGAAGAACGGGCTCGCCATCCCCGACGAACCGGCGACCGACAAAAGTTGAGTCCGACCCCCAACGCTGGCATAGCGGGCGCCATCGGTTCGGGGTCGCGGCCCTGCCGGATAACGAGGGGGAATGAATATGGATAAATTTTTCGGCAATCTGCACGCGGTGCTGGGCGTAGGGCTGGTGCTTTCGATCGTCCTGATGCTGGGTTTGAACGGCCAGAATTTCGAGGACGGCATGGCCGCCGCCAATGCGGTGATGCGCTGGCTGCACACCTTCTTTGGCGTGCTGTGGATCGGCCTGCTTTATTATTTCAACTTCGTCCAGATTCCGACGATGCCGAAAATCCCGGCCGAACTGAAACCCGCGGTCGGCAAGCATATCGCCCCCGCCGCGCTGTTCTGGTTCCGCTGGGCGGCGCTGGCGACCGTTGTGCTAGGCGTCGCGATCGCGGGCCATGCGCAATATCTGGCGCCTGCGCTGGGACTGCAGGATCCGTACAAGCTGATCGGTGTCGGCATGTGGCTCGGGCTGATCATGGCGTTCAATGTATGGTTCGTGATTTGGCCGAACCAGAAGAAGGCGCTCGGCATCGTCGAGGCCGACGATGCGACCAAGGCCAAGGCAGCCAAGACCGCGATGATCTTTTCGCGCACCAACACCTTGCTGTCGATTCCGATGCTCTATGCCATGGTGAACTTCAGCTAAGTTAGCCAGCGACGTTTAGAAAAGGGGCGCGCCGGGAAACCGGGGCGCCCTTTTCATTTGCCGTTCGTGTCGTAGGTCGGCTTGGTAATTAACCCTCCACCGCCGTCTTGTGCAGTCGTCCGTTCATCACATAGTGCGCGACGCCCATCTGCATCCCCGCCGCCTGTGCATCGTCGATGTCGCGCACCCGCCGTGCGGGGGCGCCCGCCCATAATTCGCGGTCGGGGATTTCCTTGTTCTCGGTCAGCAACGCGCCCGCGGCGAGCATCGCGTCGCTGCCGATGCGGCAGCCGTTCATCACGGTTGCTTTCAACCCGACGAATGCACGGTCGGCCAATGTGCAGCCATGCACCATCGCCATATGGCCGATGAGCACATCTTCGCCGATGATCGTCGGAAAGCCCTCGGGACGGTGCGGCATCGGGCCATCGCAGTGCACGATACTGCCGTCCTGGATGTTCGAGCGGGCGCCGACGATGATATGGCTGACATCGGCGCGCAGCACGCAATTATACCAGATGCTGACGTCGGGGCCAATCGTTACATCGCCGATGATCCGGCACCCCGGCGCGATGAAGGCGCTGGGGTGGATCGTCGGCGTCTTGCCGTTGACCGTGATTATGCTGACGTCGCTATGAGTCATTCTGCACGCTTTCCGATCAGGCTGCCCCACATGAGCACGGGCAGGGTGGAGGCATAATCGTCTGTCCAGCGTTCGAAGCCCGCGGTCGATCGAAGCGCGACCCAGGCATTATCTTCGCCGGACTTTTCGCGCGGACGCAGGCCGCCAGTCAATTGCGCCATCCGCTGCGGCGTCGCGGTCAGCGCAACCCAGTTCGATGGGGTGAGGTCGTCGATGCCTTCTTCGGGCGGCCCCGGATCGAGCCGGATCGCCGCCGTCCAGCCGCGCGCCCTGGCCTCTTCAGCCAGCACCGGTTCGAGCCCGAAGAAGCGGTTCGAGATATGGATCAGCAAAATGCCATCGGGTTTCAGCGCGCGGGCGTAAATGCCGATCGCTTCCTCGGTCAGCAGATGGAGCGGGATCGCGTCGGACGAGAAGGCGTCGATGACAAGGACGTCGAAACGCCCCGGCGGCTGCTCGGCGAGCTTGAGCCGGGCATCACCGATCACGATCGGGGCGTCGGCAGCGCAATCGGACAGGAAGGTGAATTTGGCGGGATCGCGGGCGATGTCGACCATCACGGGATCGATTTCGAAGATCGTCCATTGCTGGCCGGGTTTCCGGTAACAGGCGAGCGTCCCCGCCCCCAGCCCGACGATGCCGACCGCCGCATTCGGTCCGGCCAGCACTTCCGCCTTGTCGAGCGCCAACCCGACGCCCGATTTCGGGCCATAATAGGTTGTCGCCTCGCGCCGGTGCGCGGGATCGGTGCGTTGCAGGCCGTGGAGCGTGGTGCCGTGCGCCAGCCGCCGCTGTCCCTGGGCCGGATAATCGGTGACGGTATAGACGCCGAAATAGCTGCGCACGCGGTCGCCGGTAAAGCTGTTCTGCACGGTATTCCAGCCTCCCACCCCGATCATCAGCAGTGCGAGTACGGCGACATAGGCCCAGCGCCAGCCGATCACCAGCAACCCGATCACAAGGATGGCGAAACCCCATATCGCCACATCGCCATCGAGCCGACCCGACCATCCGCTGACCATGCGCCAGCTGGCAAAGGCGGCGATTACCACGAGCAGCCCGACAACCAGCCGCGCGGTTGTCCTCGGCAGTTTCAGCCATTTGTCCCACGGCAGCAGCGTGGGAAGCGGCAGCAGCATCGCCGCCCCGAGGGTGAGCAATGGATGTTCGTAAACCCAGTCGAACACCAGCGGTGCGAGCAACGCCGCGAACAGTCCGCCGAGCACCCCGCCCGCGGACATGATGAGGTAGAACAGCGTCAAATGCTGCGGCGCGGGGCGAAGATGGTACAGATAGCCGTGGAGCGCGGTCGCGACGACAAACAGCATCGCGAGACTGGCGAGCGCGACCATCAATGACCCGCCGCCCGAACTGAGCAGCGCCAGCGCACCGACCATCAGCAACACTGTCGGCGCGATGAAAACAAAAGCCTCGGTCAACCGGCTCATCGTCGAAAAGGCGATCACGAAGCTGAGCAGATAGAGGCCGAGCGGCAGCACCCAGAGCAGTGGCATCGCGACGATATCGGTGGTGAGGTGCGTCGTCGTCGACAGCATCAGCCCCGACGGCACCGCCGCGATGAGCAGCCAGTGAAGCTGGCGCCGCCAGGACGGGCGCGGTTCGTCGGCGACAGCGGCTTCGCCCGCCGTATCAACCGCGCGGCCATGCCAGCGCGCCGCGGCGCTCGCCGCCACCAGCAGCACGAGCAGCGCATAGCCCGCAGTCCAGCCCCAGCTTTGCGCCGCCAGCGGTAAGTTCGGTTCCACCAGCGCGGGGTAGCTGATCAACCCGGCAAAACTGCCAAGGTTGGATGCGGCGTAGAGATAATAGGGATCGCCCGCGCGCGTGTCGGCCGCGAACCAGCGCTGCATCAGCGGCGCCTGCGCCGAGACCACAAAGAATACAGGGCCGATCGACGCGAGCAGCAGCAACGGCACCCACAGCGCCTCTTGGCCAGGGCCAGGCGCCGCGATTTGCGCGATGCCGATCGGGAGCCATAAAGCGGCGGCCAGAAACAGCGCGATGTGGATCATCGCCTGCCGCTGCACCGTGAACCGGCCGAGCCAATGGGCATAGGCATAGCCCGCAAGCAGCAGTGCCTGATAGACCAGCATCGCGCTGTTCCACACCGCTGGGGCGCCGCCGAGTTTCGGCAGCACCATCCGCGCCACCATCGGCTGGACTTGAAAAAGCAGGAAACTGCCGACCAGGATGGTCAGCACAAACAGCCAGCGCCGCGGCAACGCAGTCATAAAACGCCCACCCCTTATCCGATTATTCGTTCAGCAGCCGCGCCGCGTGCAGCGCATGATAGGTCAAAACCCCCGATGCCCCGGCGCGGCGGAACGCCAGCAGGGTTTCGAGCACCAGCGCGTCGCGGTCGCCCGCGCCCGCTGCCACGGCAGCTTCAATCATCGCATATTCCCCCGACACCTGATACGCATAGACCGGCACCGCAAAATGATCCTTAACCGCGCGGACGATGTCGAGATAGGGCAGTCCCGGCTTGACCATCACGCTGTCGGCACCCTCGGCCAGATCCTGCGCGACTTCGCGCAGCGCTTCTTCGGCGTTGGCGGGGTCCATCTGATAGGTCTTCTTGTCGCCCTTGAGCAGCCCGCGCGAGCCGACCGCATCGCGGAAGGGGCCGTAAAAGGCCGACGCATATTTGGCGGCATAGCTCATGATCTGGACGTGGCAAAAGCCTTCGACCTCCAGCGCTTCGCGGATCGCACCGATGCGGCCGTCCATCATGTCGCTGGGCGCGATGATGTCGGCGCCCGCGCGCGCCTGATTGAGCGCCTGTCCGACGAGCACATCGACCGTTTCGTCGTTGAGGACATAGCCGGTCGCATCGATCAGCCCGTCCTGCCCGTGGCTGGTATAAGGATCGAGCGCGACATCGGTGAGCACTCCGATATCGTCACCGAGCGCCTGCTTGATCGCGGCGGTGGCGCGGCACATGAGATTGTCGGGATTGAGCGCCTCGCTGCCATCCTCGGTCCGGCGGTCGGCTTGCGTATAAGGAAAGAGCGCAAGGCAGGGGATGCCCGCCGCCACGGCATCGCGGGCGCGATCGACGATGCGGTCGACCGACCAGCGCGACACGCCGGGCAGGCTCGAAATTGGTTCTTCGGCGCCCGCACCGTCGCACACGAACAGCGGCCAAATAAGGTTCGAAGGCGACAGCGTCGTTTCGCGCACCATGGCGCGGCTCCAGCCGGTGCGGCGGGTACGGCGGAGGCGGAGGTCGGGAAAGGCAGCTTGGGTCATGCGGCGTGCATAGCGGGGCGCGAGCGCGGGGCAAATGGATATTGGCGGATTCAAGCAAGCCCAACTACGCTCGACACGACCGGATTTAGGGGATGCTCGCTCGAGGGAGTTATATCCCGCCCTCGGCGCGTTTCGATGCCACATCGGCGAGGCTGCCGAGCTTGGGCCCCTCGACCTGTTTCGCGGCAATCGGGGTCAGTGCCGCGCCGGGCGCGACCGCAGTCAGCGTCCGGATGCGCGCGCGGAAGTCGGCGAGCGGCTTGCCCTCGAGCAGCGCGCGGGTGACGAAAGTCACCGACGACGGGTTCACCGCGCGGCCGTTGCGATAGAGTTCGTAATGGAGGTGCGGCCCGGTCGAGAGGCCGGTCGAGCCGATATAGCCGATCACCTGGCCGCGATTGACGCGCTGGCCGGGGCGGACCGCGATGCGGCTCATATGACCATAGCCGGTGCCGAGGCCATTGCCGTGGTTGAGCTTGACGAAATTGCCGTAACCGCCGTGGCGCCCGGCGATCGACACGACACCATCGGTCACCGCATAGATCGGCGCGCCATAACCGCCGCCGAAATCGATACCGCTGTGCATGCGGCGATAGCCGAGGATCGGGTGCCGCCGCATCCCGAAGGTCGAGGTGATGCGGCCATTGGTCGGCCGCGCCATGCCGCCGCGCTGTTCGCCGACGCCGGATGCTTCGAACCATTGGGTGCGGCCATCGACATTCCATTCGAGCATCGACAGCCTGGGTTTGCCGCCGCGGACCAGCCCCGCGAAGAGCAGCTTGCCGGTTTCGCTCTCGCCGGTCTCGGCGCGGCGGTAGTCGACGATGATGTCGAACTCGTCATTGGCGCGAATGTCGCTGCCGACCGAAATCTGGCGGCCGATCACCCGCAGATAAGATTGGATCGCGGTTGCGGGGGCCCCGGCGGCACGCGCCGAGCGGTAAAGACTGTCGCCAACGCGGCCGCGGATGCGCAGCGGTGTATTGTCGACCGCGATCGGGATGCGCCGCATTACCAGCCGGTCGCCCTCGCGCTCCATTTCGATGCGCAGATCAAAGCGCGCGCGCATCGCCAGCGCGTCGACGGGGCGGGGCATCGTGCGCGCGGCGCGGCGTCCGAGAATAAGGTCAATTCGCGTTCCGGGTGCGATGTCGGCGAGCGGCACTGCGCTCGATACCTGATTCGCCAGCGCTTGCGCCTCGCCGCTGCCGACGCCCGAGCGTTCAAGCAGGCGCGCAAAGCTGTCGCCGCGGCCCAACGTCGCGGTGAGTTCGATCTGCGGGCGCTCGGGGGTCTGGGTCAGCGGACGCACTGCGTCGGTCGCCGCCATATGCCGCCCGGTGTCGCCGCCGAGCGCGAGCGGAACGATCATCTGCGCGCGCGCTTCGTTGAAATCGGCGGTGTCGAGCGCCGTGGCGCCGCCGACACTAAGCGGCTGAATTCCGGGGAAAGAAGCTATGGCGGTGCCGCAGAGCAAGGTTAATGTCGCCAGCCCGCGCCACCATTCGACCGAGCCGATATTGCCGCCAAGGTCGGAAACCAGATCGAGCTGCGCCAGCCGGTCACGCCAGCCAAGCAAGTGCAAATCGGCATCGGCGCGCCGCAGCGGGATCGCCTGCGACATCGCAAGCGCAGCCGCATTGCCGGACATCCCCGCGATGGGTTCATGACGCTGAAACAAACTGCCACCCCCGCTCGACGGACCTCCCAAAACCCGGCCGCCGAATGATATTCGACCACCTGTCTGTAAAGAAAGTTCGTTAAAGTCAATTTAATGGCGGTTTTGCTGCCATCGGCTGCGGCAAGCCGTGGTGAGGGTGGGATATTGTGCAAGCCGTACGGAAAAATGAGCCGCTGCTCCACCGTTCGACGATCGACAGTTGCGCAGCGCTCGCCGCCATGCCAGCTTGGTGCCCAAGATAATGACGTCATCCTCTTCCCAGCCGGTCAAGGCTGTCCTTGGCCCCACCAACACCGGCAAAACCCATTTGGCGGTCGAGCGTTTGACCGCCCATTCGAGCGGCATGATCGGCTTTCCGCTCCGCTTGCTGGCGCGCGAAGTTTACGACCGCGTCGTCGCGATCAAGGGGGCGCCGCAGGTCGCGCTGGTCACCGGCGAGGAACGGATCATCCCGCCCGACGCGCGCTACCTGCTCGGCACGATGGAAGCGCTGCCGATCGAGCGCGACGTCGCCTTTGTCGGGATCGACGAAGCCCAGCTGGGCGCGGACCCCGAGCGCGGCCATGTCTTCACCGACCGCCTGCTGCGCGCGCGGGGCCGCGACGAGACGATGATCCTGGGATCGGCGAGCATCCGCGGGCTGGTGAAAGCGCTGGTACCCGAAGCCGAGATTGTCACCCGGCCGCGCTTCTCGACCCTGAGCTACGCCGGGTCATCCAAACTGTCGCGCCTGCCCAAACGCTCGGCGATCGTCGCTTTCTCGGCCGAGGAGGTTTACGCAATCGCCGAAATGCTGCGCCGTTTTTCGGGCGGCGCCGCGGTGGTGATGGGGGCGCTGAGCCCCAAGACGCGCAATTCGCAGGTCGCGATGTTCGAGGCGGGCGAGGTCGACTACCTTGTCGCCACCGACGCGATCGGCATGGGGCTGAACCTCGACGTCCAGCATGTCGCCTTTGCCAGTTTGCAGAAATTCGACGGGCGACGACTCCGCCGTCTGACGATTTCCGAAATGGCGCAGATCGCCGGGCGCGCCGGGCGGCATCAGCAGGACGGCAGCTTCGGCACCGTTGGCTTGCCGCAGGGTGGTTTCACCCCCGAGGAAGTCGCGGCGATCGAGGGGCATCATTTCCCGCCGCTGCCCAGCATGTTCTGGCGCAATCCGACCCCCGGTTTCGGCTCGCTCGACCAGCTGCTGTCCGACCTGGCGCAGCCGCCGACGCAGCCGGTGCTGCGCCCCGCCCCGGAAGCGGTCGACATCGCAGTGCTCAAGCATCTGGCAGGGGACATGGAGGTGCGCGCGCTCGGCGGCGATTTCGACGCGGTCCAGCGCCTGTGGGACATTTGCGGGCTGCCCGATTTCGAGCAATTGGGCGCCGAGCATCACAGCCGGACGATTTTCAAACTGTGGCAATGGCGCACCAGCGGCGACGGAATGATCGACCCCGACTGGTTTTCGCGGCGGCTGGCGAAGCTTAACGACGTCGAGGGCGATATCGATCAGCTCGCGAGCCGCATCGCCGCTGTGCGGACCCTGTGCTTCATCGCGCAGCGCGGCGACTGGATCGCGGGCGCGGCGGGGTGGACCGAAGCGACGCAGGTGCTCGAATCGCGCCTGTCCGACGCGCTGCACGTGGCGCTGGCGCAGCGCTTCGTCGACCGGCGGCTCGCGCTGCTGCTGCGTGACGCCGGGCAGCGGCACGCCGCGCTGCCGGTGGCGGTCGGACCCGACGGGACGGTCGCGGTCGATGGCGAAGCGATCGGCACGCTCAAGGGTTTTCAGTTCAAGGTCGATCCGGTCGCCAAGGCGAGCGACCACCGGATGCTGCTCGCCGCCGCTGAAAAACATCTGCGCGCCGAGCTGGCGCGCCGCGCCACCGCGCTGGCAGAGGGCGACGACAGTGCCTTGTCGCTGATTGCCGAACCGGGCGCGGCGCCCCGACTCGCCTGGCACGGCCATCCTATTGCGACGCTCGCCAAGGGGCCGACGCTGGTCCAGCCGATGATCCAGGTCGACCCGTCGCTGCGGCGGCTCGAACCCGTCCAGGTGCAGGCGATTACCGAGCGGCTGCACCGCTTCATCGCCTCGCAACTGGCGCGTCACGCCGGCCCGCTCGCCGCGATGGGCGAGGCGGCGGGCGACCTATTCACCCCGCCGCGCGTCCGCGCGCTGCTCGCGGCGCTGACCGACAACAGCGGCATGATCGGCCGCGCTGCGGTCGAGGATCAGCTGAACGCGCTCGCCGTCGACGAGCGACCGCAGCTGCGCAAACTGGGCTTCACCATTGGCTCGCTCGACGTCTTCCATCCGACGTTGCTGAAGCCCGAGGCGGTGCGCTGGCGCGCGGCGCTGATCGCGGCGCAGCAGGGCGTGCCGGTTCCGGCGCTGCCGCCGCACGGCGCGGTGCTGCAAAAAACGGGCAGCCACACCGGACTGACAATCGCCGGATTCCGTCGCTGCGCCACCGGCTGGCTGCGCATCGACATGGCCGAAAAGCTTGCTCGGCAGGCGCATTCCGCCCGGATGCAGGCGTCGGCGCCGCCAACCGCGCCGATCGCAGGCAGCGACGATCATCATCACGACCATCCGATCGGCGCGGAAGCCGACATTGCGGCACCGCCCGGCTTTGTGATCGACCCCGCGCTCGCTACCTCGCTCGGGCTCGACGAAGAAACACGGCGCGGGCTGCTCGGCAGCTTCGGGTTCCGCAGCGTTGGCGAGCCCGCGCTGCAACGCTGGCGCTGGTTGGGGCTGCGCAAGCCCGACAAGCGCCCGCGCCGTAAACCGCCGCGCAAGAGCGCCGACAGCCCGCCGCGCGCTGTGGCGAACGGCGACGTCCGGCGGACGCCGGTCCATCAGGCCAAGGGCAAACGCGGCGCGCCGGGTAAGCCGCGGGCCGACAAACCCCGCGCCGATCCCCCGCGCGCGGATCGCTCGGCGCGGCGCAGCCCGTCGCCGAACAGCCCGTTTGCTGGTCTTGCCGCGCTGCTCGCCGAAAGCCGCAAAGACTGATGGCGAGCCCCGGCGCCGCGGGCAGCATCCGGCTCGACAAGCTGCTGTGGTTCCTGCGCTTTGCGCGCTCCCGCAGCCTGGCGCAGGCGGTGGTCGCGGCGGGGCATATCCGGCTCGACGGGCGGCGCGTTTCGCGGCCCTCGTGCGCGGTCCACGTCGGGCAGACACTGGTGCTGCCCGTCGGCGAGCGGATCGAGGTGGTGCGGCTGCTGGCGCTGCCCGTCCGCCGTGGATCGGCGAGCGAAGCGCGGGCCTGCTATCGGAATCTCGATCCCGGTTCGCCCGTCATCGGCATTTCGGCTATCAGCGGCGATGGAAAAGCTGTGCATCCAAATCGAGCGCCGGGCCCTATCCAATGAGAGTGATTCGCAACTGCTCGCTAGCCGTTGACGCACCGCCGTCCGGCGGCATAGAGGCGAGCCAAGTGAGAGATTGACGGCCCGGTTGTCGTCACCTGAGGGAGCCAGAAACCATGACCTATGTCGTCACCGATGCCTGTGTACGGTGCAAATATATGGACTGTGTCGAGGTGTGCCCCGTCGACTGTTTCTATGAGGGCGAGAATATGCTCGTCATCAACCCGAACGAATGCATCGACTGCGGCGTGTGCGAGCCGGAATGCCCCGCCGAAGCGATCCTGCCCGACACCGAAAGCGGCCTCGAAAAATGGCTGGAAGTGAACACCAAGTTCAGCGCCGAATGGCCGAACATTACGGTGAAGAAGGAAAGCCCCGCCGACGCCGACGAATATAAGGGCGTCGAAGGTAAGTTCGAGACGCTGTTTTCGCCCGAGCCTGGCACCGGCGACTGATCCCAAATCTGACAAATTAGTGGGGCGGGACTTTCCCGCCCCTTTCTTTTGCCCCCTTGAATCCCTCTCGCTTGGCGACGATGTAGGTGACCGAGGGGCCAGCCCGCCGGTTCTCGGCGCGGCGCTCCAACAGCATAAGGACGCATTCCCAATGATCGACCCGCTCGCCGCTCTTGTCCCCGTCGTCGTCGAACAGACGAGCCGCGGCGAACGCAGCTTTGACATTTTCTCACGCCTGCTGCGCGAACGGATCATCTTTGTCACCGGTGAGGTCGAGGATAATATGGCGTCGCTGATCACGGCCCAGCTGCTGTTCCTCGAATCGGAGAATCCGAAGAAGGACATTTACATGTACATCAACTCGCCGGGCGGCGTCGTGACGGCGGGCATGGCGATCCACGATACCATGCAGTACATCCGTCCCCGCGTCGGCACCGTGTGCATCGGCCAGGCCGCTTCGATGGGCAGCTTCCTGCTTGCCGCGGGCGAGCCCGGAATGCGCGTTGCGCTGACCAACGCGCGGGTCATGGTCCACCAGCCGTCGGGCGGCGCGCGCGGCATGGCGTCGGACATTGAAATCCAGGCGCGCGAAATCCTGCGCATCCGCAAGCGGATGAACGACCTCTATGTCAAATATACCGGCAAGTCGCTGAAAGACATTGAAAAGGCCATGGACCGCGACACCTTCCTTGAGGCCGACGAAGCGAAGGCATTCGGGCTGGTCGATCATGTCTATGACCGCCGCCCCGGCGCGGTCGAAGGCGATGCCGCGAAGGATCTCGGCGAAGGGCCGACGCCCTGATTGCGCTGCCGATCCCAAAGATCGTCACCCCAGACTTGATCCGGGGTCCGTTGTCACAAAGCGACGATGGATGCCGGGTCAAATCCGGCATGACGAAAGACGGGATTGGTAACCGCATTTGTTGACGCCCGCTTGGCGTCTTGATGCTAGGCGGGACATTGCCGCGATGTCACCCAATTGCCATATTGTAATTGGGTGTCTGCGGGCTAGGATAAGAACGGCACCGCCATTTCGGCGCCTGCCAAAGGAAGTAATATGACGAAATTGAGCGGCTCAGACAGCAAGAGCACCCTCTATTGCTCCTTCTGCGGCAAGTCGCAGCACGAAGTCCGCAAGCTGATTGCCGGCCCGACCGTGTTCATCTGCGACGAATGCGTCGAACTGTGCAACGACATCATCCGCGAAGAGATCAAGGGCGGGGTTGCCGCGCGCAAGGATGGCGCGGTGCCGACGCCACTGGAGATCTGCCAGCATCTCGACGCCTATGTGATCGGCCAGAACAAGGCCAAGCGGGTGCTGTCGGTCGCGGTCCACAATCATTACAAGCGCCTTGCAAACAGCGGCCGCGGTGACGAGGTCGAACTGGCGAAGTCGAACATCCTGCTGGTCGGCCCGACGGGCAGCGGCAAGACGTTGCTGGCGCAGACGCTCGCACGCTTCCTCGACGTGCCCTTCACCATGGCTGACGCGACAACGCTGACCGAGGCCGGTTACGTCGGCGAGGACGTCGAGAACATCATCCTCAAGCTGCTCCAGTCGTCCGACTATAATGTCGAGAAGGCGCAGCGTGGCATCGTTTACATCGACGAGATCGACAAGATCAGCCGCAAGGCCGAAAATCCGTCGATCACTCGCGACGTGTCGGGCGAAGGCGTGCAGCAGGCGCTGCTCAAGCTGATGGAAGGCACGACTGCGAGCGTTCCGCCGCAGGGCGGCCGCAAGCATCCGCAGCAGGAATTCCTGCAGGTCGACACGACGAACATCCTGTTCATCGCGGGCGGCGCGTTTTCGGGCCTCGAAAAGATCATCGGCGACCGCTTGCAGGGCAAGTCGATCGGTTTCGGCGCGCATGTTGCGGGACCGGACGAACGCCGCATGGGCGAAGTGCTGAAAAGCATCGAGCCCGAGGATCTGCTTAAATTCGGCCTGATCCCCGAATTCGTCGGCCGTCTGCCCGTCATCGCGACGCTCGAGGATCTCGACATCGATGCGCTGGTCAAGATTTTGGGCGAGCCCAAGAACGCGCTGGTGAAGCAGTATCGCAAGCTGTTCGATCTGGAAGAGGTCGTGCTGACCTTTACCGACGATGCGCTGGTCGCGGTCGCCAAGAAAGCCATCGAACGCAAGACCGGCGCCCGCGGGCTGCGCTCGATCGTCGAGGCGATCCTGCTCGACACGATGTTCGACCTGCCCGATCTGACCGATGTGGTCGAGATCGTCGTCGACAAGGATGTCGTCGAGGGCCGCAAGGATCCAGTCCGCGTCTATGCCGACAAGGCAAAGGAAGTGGCAGGCGACGCAGCCTGACCCCGAGTCGCGCGCGGCGCGCGCGACTCTTTAATGTTGCATTGCAGCAACAGTTGCCGAGAAAAACGCAACTCAGCCCGTGGATAAATAGCGCAGCGTTACGGAAATCCGCGCTTTTCTGATCTTTGCGTCCCACTTTTTGCGCGCGCCGCTTGCACTGTCACATTTGCTGTCACAATCGTGCCACACGCGGGCTTCAGGGGCGCTCGCAGGACTTGCGCGCCCCATTTTTGCGCGCCTGCCGAACGACATCACACCAAGGGGACATCCTGACATGAACTTCCGTCACACGCTTGCCGCCAGCTGCGCGCTGATCCCGGTCGCGCTGCTTTCCGCGCCTGCCTTTGCCCAGTCGACCGGGTCGGTCGATTTTGACGATGAAATCGTCGTAACCGGCGCGCGCGCCACCGACGTGGCCGGCATCCAGTCGCCCGACACCTCGAAAGCGAAGTCGGTTCTTGGTCAGGAAGTGATCGCTCGCCAGAACCCTGGCCAGACGATCCTCGACACGATCAATCTGGTGCCGGGTGTGAGCTTCACGAACAACGACGCCTATGGTTCGTCGGGTGGCCAGCTCACTATCCGCGGCTTTTCGGCGGACCGCATCAGCCTAACCTTCGACGGCGTGCCGCTGAATGACTCGGGTAACTATGCCATCTATTCGAACCAGCAGCTCGACCCCGAACTGATCGAACAGGTCAACGTCAACCTTGGCACCACCGACGTCGACAGCCCGACCGCCGCAGCGACGGGTTCGACCGTCAACTATCGTACTATGGTCCCAACCGAAGAATTCGGCGTCAACCTGTCGGGTTCGGCTGGCGAGTTCGAATTTTTCCGTATCTTCGGCATGGTGAATACCGGCGAATTCACGCCTTTTGGCACCCGCGCCTTTTTCGCGGCCTCGACGGCATCCAACAACAATCCGTTCAACAATTATGGCCGCGTTCGTAAGAAGCAATTCAACGGCCGCGTGTGGCAACCCCTCGGCGACAATGGCGACTTCATTTCAGTCGCCGGTCATTACAACGAAAACCGCAACAATTTCTTCGGTTCGGTGCCGCTGCGTCTCGATGCCAACCGTGTCGTCGGTTCGGGTCCGGGCAATCGCTTCCCGCTCGACAATGATGAACGCGAGTACCTGATCAACTTCCCTTGCACGGTCAGCACCGCATCGGGTCCCGGTGCACAGCTGACCAACGGCTGCGGCACCGAGTTCGACCGCCGCTACAACCCGTCGAACACGGGCAACATCCGCGGCGCGTCGAAGTTCACGCTGACCGAAGGAGTCGTCCTGACGGTTGATCCAAGCTATCAATATGTCAAAGCGAATGGCGGCGGCACGGTTAACGTTCGCGAACGGCTTCAGAATGGACTTTCGGGCTATATCGGCGGCCGTCCCTATTTCGGTATGGACCTCAATGGCGACGGCGATCTGCTGGACGAAGTCTCGATGTTGGCCCCCAGCCAGACGCAGACGCATCGTTATGGCGTGATCGCCAACCTGCGCTGGGATATCGCCGACAACCATACCGTGCGCGTCGGCTTCACCTATGACCGCGCCCGCCACCGGCAGACCGGTGAAGTCGGCCTGCTCCAGTTTAACGGCGAGCCTTTCGACGTGTTCCCAGTCAACGACCCGCAGACCGATGTCACCGGAGCCGTTCTGCAAAAACGTGATCGTCTCTCCTACGCAATTCTGTCGCAGGTATCGGGCGAATATCGCGGCGAATTCCTGGACGGCAGCCTCGTCACGACGCTCGGCATTCGCGCGCCTTTCTTCAAGCGCGACCTGAACAATTATTGCTTCACCACCAGCGACACGGGCTTCGTTGACTGCTTCGGCAAGGATGATCCGCGCAATGCCACCTATCAAGCTGCAAATCCCACCGTTCAGGGTCCGCAGCAGCGCGTGCTGAAATATGACGAAATTCTGCCGAACGTCGGCCTGCTGTACAAGATCAGCAACCAGATCTCGGTGTTCGGTAACTATTCGAAGGGTTTGCAGGTTCCGGGTACGGACGCACTGTACAACGCGTTCTTCTTCCCGGCCAATACCCCCTCGGCGCGCCCGAGCCCCGAAACGACCAACAACTTCGACCTCGGCATTCGCTATCGTTCCAGCAAGGTTCAGGCGCAGGTTTCGACCTGGTATACTCGCTATCAGGACCGTCTTGCTTCGGCTTTCGATGAAGAAACGCAGCGCACTCTGTATCGCAACCTCGGCCGGGTCGACAAATATGGCATCGACGGCAGCATCGCCTATCAGCCGATCCCCGAGCTCGCGCTCTATGTCTTCGGCTCCTATCTGGAATCGGAAATCAAGAATGACGTGCAGTCGGGCGCCAACGCGTTCCTGCCCACTGCCGGCAAGCGTGAAGGCGGTGCTCCCGCCTACACCTTCGGCGGTTCAGCGCGCGGTACGCTCGGTCCTGTTGAACTGGGTGTGACGGCCAAGCGCACGGGCGGCCGGTATCTCTATGACACCAATCTGCCCTTGGTCTTTGGCGGTTCGCAAGTCTATCCGGCCAAGACAAATGCCTACTGGCTGGTCAACTTGGACGCTCGGATGAGCCTCGAGTTCCTCGGGCTGAACGACAAGACCTTCTTCCAGGTCAACGTCTACAACCTGTTCGACGCGCTCTATGTCGGCAACTTTAACTCGTCGTTGTCGCAAGGTACGTCGGCACCGAACGCCCAGATCGGTGCGCCGCGCACGATCAGCGGTACGCTGACCGTCGGCTTCTAAGGCGCACGATCAAAAACGAAAACAGGGCGCGGGAGGTAACTCCTGCGCCCTTATTCGTGGGCGTTCGAAATATGGTGCGCCGTAGAATGCCCGCCCGCGGGTCAGCCCGCGGCGATGCGCCTTGCGGTGTCCTGGACCAACGCGATCATGTTGGGAACGCCCTGGGTGCGGTTCGATGACAGCTGGCGCGTCAGCTCAAACGGTGCCAGCGCGGCTGCAACGTTCATCGCGGCGACCTCGGAGGCGGGCCTGTCCTGCACTGCGGCCAGCACCAGTGCGACGATGCCCTTGGTGATCGCGGCGTTGCTGTCAGCGAGGAAGTGCAGGCAGCCATCGGCCTGCGGCACCGGATAGACCCAGACGCTGGCGCTGCAACCGCGGACCAGCGTCGCGTCAGTCTTGAGCGCGTCGGGCATCGACTCCAGCTCGCGCCCCAACTCGATCAGCAGGCGATAACGATCGTCGCCGTCGAGGAAGTCATATTCGTCGTGGATGTCGGTCAGGCTGCGCATGGCGGCGCAGTGGCAGATTTTGCCAATGGTTGGAAGGGGGTGGAGCCTCCCTCCTTTCGTCGCCCCCGCCTTCACGATGGCGACGGAATCTTATAGATCCACCCCAGCAGCGATCGCCTCAAGCTTGCGCAGTCGTTCTTTCAGATCGGCAATCTCGATCCGCGACCCAGCGTGGGGGACGGTGGCGTCGTGGGTGACGGCGACATGCCCTGCAGCGAGTTCTTCACGCTTGAGCTGGATCCAGTCGCGCCAGCCGCGCAGTGCGGCCAGACTCATGATGGTCAGGGCGGTCAGCGCGACGGCACTGACCATCAGGTTGGAGGCAAGGTCAGACGTAATGGTGGCCATGATGCGGCTCCTTCTTCGTCACGGTCGTCAGGAGGGCGACCGGTCGCGCAGCCGTTCGATTTCCTCATCGAGCGTCACGGCACGGTTGTGGTCGGTAGCGATGCGTTCGAGCACCTGGATGCGGTCCTTGAGCGCGCGGATTTCGGATTGCAGCGCCTTGGTCTCGGCATTGTCGGCGGGGGCAGCGAAAAACTCGTTGCCCTTGTTGTCGCGGCGGACACCATATTTGGCGCGGACGACGCTGCCGATGGTGACGATCAGGACGATGCCGATAACCATTTCAAACGGGTTCATGGGGGGATCCTTCCGTATTTTCTTATCGTTGCTTCAATTCAGTTCAGCGGAGTGTCGCGCAGTTTTTCGATCTCGTTGGCGACGTCAATTCCCTTGTCGGTAACGATCCGTTCCAGAACGCGCACCCGCTGCTCCAGTCGTTCGGTCGCTGCCGCATATTGGGCGGCCTTCTCGGCGGTCATTTCGGACTGTTTCTCGATCATCTTTTGCTGATGCTTCGACCAGAAGATGAAACCGGCGAGCAGGAAGGGGGCCAGTGGGATCAGAATCCAGATGGTATCGCCCATGACAGGTCTCCTCAGTTCGCCGGGCGCCGCAGCGCCTCGATCTCGTGGCTGAGCCGACTGCCCTCGTCGGTGACGATGCGTTCGACCACCGCGAGGCGATCTTTCACCGAACCGAGTTCGGCGCGCAGCTGGGCATTTTCCTGGCTGATCAGCTTGACGCGTTCCATCGCCTCATCGCTGCTTTTGGGATAGACCGCCTGACCCCAGGCACCGTCGAGCGGATAGCCGTTTTTGACACGGAGCCAAGTGGTGAAGACCCAGCCACCGACCGCCATGATGCCGATGATGGCGGCGACGGGAGCGAGGGCGTTGATGGTGTCGAAATTCATGATTATTCCCCTCAGCGCAGGCGGTCGATCTGGTCGGCGAGCTGCGCCGCCTGACCGTTGGTTTCGGTCGCGATGCGTTCGAGAACCGAAATTCGTTCTTCGAGACGGCTGACCTGGCCTGCCAGCTTGGCATTGTCGTCGGTCAGCAGCGCGATTTTTCGATCAGCGTCGGGGTCGGTTCGATGAACCGTACCACCCCATTCATTTTCAACCGGATAGCCGTGCTTGGCGCGGATCCAGGTGGTGAACATCCAGCCGCCGATCGACAATGCGATAATGGCGAGGACGAAACCGGTACCACCGAAATTCATCTGTCTTCTCCCTGTTGCGTGTCAGCCGCCGCTCAGCGCAGGCTTTCAATCTCGTCGGCGAGCCGACGGTTGTGGCTGGTGTAGTAGAGTTCGATGTCGGCAAGGCGGCGATCGATGTCGCGAAAGCGCGACTTGATATCGCGGGTCGATGCGGTCGGATTGCTGCGCACCCCCTGCCAGAATTTCGCTTCTTCGTTCGAGCCATAGAGCGCGAAGGGTTTCGGCGTGCCCATCCACGCGACCATCCAGTACGCGATCAGCGTCCAGGGGAAGCCTCCCATCAGCGTCAGCAGCACCGCGCCAACGCGGACCCAGAGGACGTCGACGCCGCTGTAATCGGCAATCCCGGCACATACGCCGCTCCATTTGGCGTTCTGCTTGTCGAGGTAGAATTTCGTGCGGCTGGCAGACATCTCAGTTCCTCCGGCTGGTATTTTCGAGTTGCGCCAGTTCTTCATCGCTACGCACCGCAGGGCGGAAGTCGGGATGGTCGGCGCTGATGATGCGTTCGACGGTGTGCAGGCGGCCTTCCAGCCGGCGCGCGGTGTCGTACAGTTCGTCGAGCAGCTGCTCGTCTTCTCCGGTCAGCGTCTTGGCCTGCTTCCACTTGGTGATGTAGTGGAGGATCAGCCAGGGCAGACCGAGGAAGAGCGTTCCGATAACGATCGGGACGATGATGATTTCTTCCATCGGTCTGGCTCCTTATTGCTTGCTGGCGTGCGCGGCCTTGAGCGCGGCAAGCTCGTCGGCGACCTTGTCGGCGGCCTGGAGTTCGGCGATCTCTTCGTCGAGCGACTTTTTGTAGCCCAGGCTCAGTGCATCGGCGCGGCCTTCGGCTTCGTCGACGCGGCGTTCGAGGATGTCGAAGCGCGAGAAGGCATCTTCGACGCGGTCGCCGTTGGTCATTTCGCGCAGCTTAAACTTGTTCTCGGCGCTTTCGAGGCGGGTCGAGACGTTCGACTGGCGGGCGCGCGCTTCGCTGAGTTTTTTCTGCAGCTTAGCGATGTCGTCTTCATAGCCCTTGAGCGCGTCGTCAAGGACGGCGATTTCAGCCTTCAGACGCTCGGCCATGTCGCCGGCTTTCTGCTTTTCGACCAGCGCGGCGGTGGCAAGGTCTTCGCGGTCCTTCGACAGCGCGAGTTCGGCCTTTTCCTTCCAGCTGTCCTGAAGGCTTTCCAGCTTGGCGATGTGGCGGCGCATTTCCTTTTGGTCCGCGATCGTGCGGGCGGCGGAAGCGCGGACTTCGACGAGCGTTTCGTTCATCTCGAAGATGATCTGACGGATCATCTTTTCGGGATCTTCGGCTCGGTCGAGCAGGTCGGTGACGTTGGCGGCGATGATGTCGCGGGTGCGTGAAAAAATACCCATTTGAAAAACTCCTGTCGAAATCTGGAGACCTTGGTCTTTTATAAAAGGCTGGTGCCGGGGCGGGGCAAGGGGGAGAGTGCCCCGGCACCAGTGCCGGTCAGGCCAAAGCGCTGACCGCCGGGGACATGACAGCGGCAACCAGCGGGCCGGCGTGGACGCCGGTGGCACTGGCCGCAACCTGCGGCTGGTCGATCGC
The DNA here is from genome assembly GCF_002205675.1 of Sphingopyxis bauzanensis. Lineage (GTDB taxonomy): Bacteria > Pseudomonadota > Alphaproteobacteria > Sphingomonadales > Sphingomonadaceae > Sphingopyxis > Sphingopyxis bauzanensis. The sequence continues at coordinate 357,714 of NZ_NISK01000004.1, forward strand.
TCCGACGAGAATGGCCAGCGCTCCGGCCGTGCTCAGCACGAAAGTGGCGGCTTGGGCAATCATCGACTTCATGGTCTAACCTTCCTGTGGTCTTTCGCTGCACCGGAACAATTTTGCCCGGTTCGTATCCAACAATGCAGACACCGTGCCAGTTGCGCCAAGCCACGCAAATCCGCGCAACTTCACGCGCAAAGCGCTTCCGCGCTCGAATTGACTTGCCATCGAGCGGGAAAATTTGCCAATGATTGGGAATGGAGCGCGAGACCCAATTTATCGGCCAGTCAGCGGCGTTTCAGGACGCGGTCGAACGCGCGAGCCTCGCCGCATCGCTTGACCGGCCGGTGCTGGTGATCGGCGAGCGCGGCACCGGCAAGGAACTGATCGCCGAACGCCTCCACCGCCTGTCGACGCGCTGGGACCGCCCCTATGTCATCCTGAACTGTGCCGCGATGCCCGAGACGCTGATCGAGTCGGAATTGTTCGGGCACGAGGCGGGCGCCTTCACTGGCGCGACGCGCACCCGAGCGGGGCGCTTCGAGGAGGCCGACGGTGGCACCTTGTTCCTCGACGAGCTGGCAACGATGTCGATGGGCGCGCAGGAACGGTTGCTGCGCGCGGTCGAATATGGCGAGGTCACCCGCGTCGGATCGTCGCGCCCGATCCGCGTCGATGTCCGCATCGTCGCGGCCACCAACGAACATCTGCCCGCGCTGGTCGACGAAAACCGCTTCCGCGCCGACTTGCTCGACCGCCTTTCGTTCGAGGTCATCACCCTGCCCCCGTTGCGCGCGCGCGAGGGCGATATCGAAGTGCTCGCCACCTATTTCGGGCAGCGGATGGCGACCGTCCTCGGCTGGGAAGAATGGCCGGGCTTCGGCCCGCGCGCGCTCGCCGCGATGGAAGGCCATGACTGGCCGGGCAATGTCCGCGAACTGCGCAACGTCATCGAGCGCGCGATCTATCGCTGGGCCGACTCGGAAAAGCCCGTGGATGCCCTCAGCTTTGATCCGTTCGCCAGCCCCTGGCAGCCGGCGGTGCGCAAATTGGCGGCGAAGGTGGCCGATGGCGCCGCATCGGCCGCGCCCGCCGAGCCTTCGGCCAAATCGACCGCGATGCCCACCGGCCCGGTAAGCGACCTGCGCGCGGCGGTCGACTCCTATGAGCGGCAGATATTGTCCGACACGATGGCCCGCTGCCGTTTCAACCAGAAGGTCGCGGCCGAGGCACTGGGGCTGAGCTACGACCAGATCCGCCACGCGTTGAAGAAACATGGGCTGAATCAGCAATAGTCATCGTCGCCCCCGCGAAGGCGGGGGCCGCAATCGGCATATTACGACGCGGCGGTTCTAGGCTGCAAACGGCCCCCGCCTTCGCGGGGGCGACGTGATTACTGCCCCGGCAACTGATCGTTCAGCGCCTCCAGCACGCCATCCTGCGTCGATACGGTATCCGCGAGCCGGTCGCGCAGCGCGTAGATTTCGGGCAGGCCGTCGATCGCATTCTCGACGCTGCGGTCAAGATAGAGCCGGTCGATATCGGCGAGCGCGGCGGTGAGCGGCGCGCGGGTGGCGGTGAGGCGCGAGATCGCCTGCTGCGCGACGACCCAGCGCTCGCTGGCGACCGGGGCGCCTGCGGCAGCAGACACAAGCAACGCAGTCGCGTTGCGCTCGGCGGCAAAGGCCTGCTGCGCACCCGCAGCGTCCGCTTCCCAGCGCGCGAGGCGTCCGCCAAGGTCGGCAGGGAGCGGCCCCGGCGGGGCAACAACCACCGCGGGCGGCGCCACGTCGAATCGCCCCTCGACCGGCCGTTTGGCGAGCGACGGCGCGCCTGTATTCTGCGCCGCGGCGCAGGCCGACAGCGACAAGGAGGCGGCAACGGCCAATGACAGAGTAAGAAGGGTGCGCTTCATCGCCGCCTCTGATATGGGTGCGGGCGCAAGGCAGCAAGTACCGAATCGGCGGTGCGCCGTGTCATTCGGCTTCTGACCCGCTTTTCGCTCGAAAAGCACGGGATTTGGCGGTTGACAGCGAAGCGCTGGCTCGCTAGTGGCGCTGACTTTCCCGCATGCCGGAAAAATCGCCTGCCTTGGTGGGTGACTGGTGCGCGGGTGATTTAGTTTTTTGATTGGATGGAAGACCATGTTCGCAATCGTGCGCACGGGCGGCAAGCAGTATCGCGTCGCCGCCGGAGACAAGATCGCCGTTGAAAAGATCGACGGCGAAGCTGGCGACACCGTGTCGCTGGGCGACATCCTGCTGGCCGGTGACGGCGGCGAGGTGAAGAGCGCCGATGGGCTCGTGGTTTCGGCCGAAATCATCGCGCAGACGCGCGGCGAAAAGGTCATCGTGTTCAAGAAGCGCCGTCGGCACAATTATCGCCGTCGCAATGGTCATCGTCAGTCGCTGACGCTGCTGCGCATTCTGGCCGTCGGCGAAGCCAAGAAGGCGACGCCGAAGAAGGAAGCTGCACCGAAGGCCGAAGCCGCTCCGGCGACCGAAGCCAAGGCTGCTGCGCCCGCCAAGGAAGCACCGGCCAAGGCCGCACCCGCCAAGGAAGCCGCACCGAAGAAGGCTGCTGCGCCCAAGGCCGAAGCTGCCGAGAAGGCCGCCCCCGCCAAGAAGCCCGCTGCCAAGAAGGCAGCCCCCAAGAAGGACGCCTGAGCGCGGCAACGCGGCTCGGCCCCTGAAACGAATTAAGGAGCATCAGTCATGGCACATAAGAAAGCAGGCGGTTCATCGCGCAACGGTCGCGACTCAGCCGGCCGCCGCCTTGGCGTGAAGAAGTTCGGCGGTCAGGAAGTGATCGGCGGTAACATTATCGTGCGCCAGCGCGGCACCAAGGTGTACCCGGGCGCCAACGTCGGCATGGGCAAGGACCACACGCTGTTCGCAACCGCCGAAGGCCATGTGCGATTCCACGACGGTAAGCTTGGCCGCAAATTTGTGTCGGTCGACGTCATGGCGGAAGCAGCCGAATAAAGAGCGATCTGCACGGGTCGCCCAGCAAGGGATGACCCGGAACGGTCCTTTCCGCTTGAGGCGGAAAAAAAGTTCGAAAAGAGGGAGACGGGTCATCCCCGGACTCCCTTTTTTCTCGCCCATTGTCCGCGACTTGGCGGGCAGGCGTGAAAATCGGGCCATCCATCTCCCTCCATATCGAATGTCGTCAAAGCGTCACCATCTGGCGCCATGGCGACGACAATTGGGAGTGATAAGATGTTTGCGCGTACCGAAAGATTGTTGCTGCGGCCCGGCTGGCAGGAAGATGCCCCGGCGCTGGCCCGTGCGATCGGCGACGAGATGATCGTCCGCAACCTCGCCAGCGCGCCCTGGCCCTATAGCGAGGACGATGCCCGGACGTTCCTGGCGGGGTGGTCGAGCGCCAACCCCAGCCGCTTTCTGATGGTCCAGCGCACCGCCAGCAGCCCGCGCATCATCGGCTGCATTGGCATGGACCATATGGAGGATGGCTTGGTCGAGCTCGGCTATTGGGTCGCGCGGCCGTTCTGGGGGCTCGGCTATGCGACCGAGGCCGGTCGGCACATGATCGATCTGGCGCGCACCATGGGCATCCGCAATCTGATGGCGTCGCATTTCGTCGACAACCCGGCCTCAGGATCGGTGCTCCGCAAGCTCGGCTTTCGGCCGACCGGACGCGAAATCGTTCGCGCCAGCCGGGGGCGCGGCACGCCTGCCCCGACGATCGAATATGCGCGCTCCATCGCTGCGCCGGGAAATGACAAGGATGACGCCGACGACCCGGTCGCCACGCTAGGCAAACCGCGATGGCCCGCCGAAATGCGCGACGACTGGCGATTGCAGGCGGCGTGAACAGGCGCAGCCGCAGCCCCTCGGATACCGAGGGGCTGCTGAGCTGAGCGCCTCAGCGTCCCAGCTTGCTCGCCATGCCCATGATGTCGTCGAGCGGATTGCCGTCGCCGTTCAGGTCGAGCATGTTGGCAAGGCCGCCCAGCCCGCCGCCGGCCGCCGCCGGTGCTGCGCCGCCGCCGACTGCGCCGCCCAGCACATTACCGAGCATCCCGCCGAGGCCGCCACTGCCGCCCGAACCACCGAGCACGCCGCCGATCAGGTCACCCAGACCGCCGCCGCCCTGCGCCTGGCCGCTCTGCTTGGCCATATAGCCCGCGACCATCATCGCGAGGATCGGCAGCATTTTTTTGAGCAACCCCGAATCGAGCCCTGACTGGGTCGCCGCCTGTCCGGCGACGGTGCGGCTGACGTCCTTCGATCCGAAAATCTGGCCGAGCACCTCGTTGCCGGGTGCCACCGGGGTCGGCTGCGATCCCAGCACCGAATCGAGCAGACCGCCACCGCCAAGCTGGCCGAGCAGCCCGCCCAGCCCTTCGATCCCGCCCGATTGCGCCTGTTTCTTGAACCCGCCCAGGATCGCGGGCAGCAGCGCCTCGGCGCCCTGCTTGGCCATGGCGGGTGGAATGCCCAGGTCTTTTGCCATCGATTCGATGCCGCCGGCCTGCGCCAAAATGTCGGTCAGGTTCATGTCGCTAATCTCCCACTCCGGCGCAGATCGGACTACGCCCACCCGCGTGACTATAACAGTGCGGGCGCGGAGGACGAGTCGTTCATTTGGCTGTCATTTTCAGATGCATAGTCCTAGCCTGCGAACAACCGACTCACCCTTTCCGGGTTGGGCCGCGCCGTAGTGGGAGTAAAATCATGGGCATTTTCAGTAGCATCAAAGACGCGATTTTCGGCAAGAAGGCGGTCGCGGCAGAGCCCGCACCGGCAGCGCCGAACCCGGTCGGCAGCGCGCTCGACGCCGCGACCAGCGCGATGGCGGCCGCCGCCACGGCTCCGCCTGCCGAAGTCGATGTCGACGCGATCCTGACCGCCGAAGCGGCGGGCAAAGACCTCAACTGGCGCACCTCGATCGTCGACCTTATGAAACTGCTCGGTATCGATTCGAGCCTTGCCAACCGCAAGGAGCTGGCGACCGAACTCGGCTATACTGGCGAGCTCGACGGCAGCGCCGAGATGAACATCTGGCTGCACAAGGCGGTGATGCGCGAACTCGCCGCGAACGGCGGCAAGGTGCCCGCCGACCTGACCGACTGACATCGTCGATCCTCCCTGTAGCGAAGCCATGAGGAGGTGGCAGCCCTCAGGGCTGACGGAGGGGCCATGAAGCGTCGTCGCTGCCCCTCCACCATCCTTCGGATGTCCCCCTCCCCACGGCCTCGCCGCAGGGCGGATATGGTTCCCATTGACCGTAACGCCGCGCCGCTTAGACAGGTTTCAGAAGAAACAAAGTCGCAAGGGAGCCGCCGCGTGCATCAGAACCTGTCCACCCCGTTCACCCGCCGCCAAACGATGGCCACGCTCGGTACCGGCGCGGCGAGCCTTGCGCTGACCGCGTGCAGCCGCGGGCCAGCAGGGATCGCAGCCCTGTCGTCAGCCACTGCTACGCCGCAGGCCGCTGCCGAGGCGCTGCTAGCGTCGATCGCCGACAATCTGCTCGCGCTGTCGCCCGAGGGCGCGACCTCGCTCGGCATCGATACCGGCGCACGCGCCGCCGAGCGCGGCAAGCTGTCCGACCGCTCGGCCGCCGGACAACAAGCCGTCGCAAACACGCTGAAGGCCGACGTCGCACGCGTCCGCACCTTTACGGAAGCGGGCGGCGTCGACCGCATCGATCACAAGACGCGCACCAGCCTGGCGGTTGTCGAGAGCGCCTATGGCGTCGCGCTCGACGGCTTCGCCCTGCCCTATGGCGATGTCGCGGTCGGCGGCTGGCGCAACACGCCCTATGTCGTGATCCAGAATGTCGGCGCCTATCTCGACGTGCCCCGCCTGCTGACCAGCGACCAGCCGGTGAAAACGAGCGCCGATGCTGAGGCCTATCTGGCGCGACTTGGGGCATTTGCCGGCGTCCTCGATGGCGAAACCGAGCGGCTCAAGGCGGGGGGCGCACAGGGAATGATCGCCCCCGCCTTCCTGATCGACAAGGCGCTGCCGCAGATCGAGGCAACGCTGGCCGACGCCCGCGGCGGCGGCAGTCTGGCCGACGCGCTGGCGACGAAAGCGCGCGACGCGGGGCTGGCGGGCGACTGGGGCGCCCGTGCGGGCGCCATTGCCCGCGGTCCGGTCAGCGCGGCGCTCGCACGCCAGATCGCCGAACTGAAGACACAGCGCCCCCGCGCCACGATGGACGCAGGGATGTGGGCGCGGCCCGGCGGCGACGAATGGTATGCGTGGGGCCTGCGCGCCAGCACCACAACGCGGATGACCCCTGACGAAATCCACCGCATGGGGCGCGCGGAACTGGCCGAGTTGCAGGGACAGATGGACCCGATCCTGAAGCGGCTTGGCTATACGCAGGGGTCGGTCGGCGACCGGATGAACGCGCTGGCCAAGGATCCGCGCTTCCAGTTTCCGAACAATGACACGGGCCGCGCGGAGATCATGGCCTATATCCAGACCTGGCTCGGCAAGATCCGCGCTGAAATGCCGCGCGCCTTTCGCACCCTGGTCCGCGGCAATGTCGAGGTGAAACGACTGCCGCTGGCCGAGGAACCGGGCGCGCCTGCGGCCTATGGCGGCGCCGGGTCGATCGACGGCAGCATTCCCGGCAAATTCTGGATAAACCTGCACACCACCGACCTGCACAGCAAATATTCGCTGCCCGACCTGACCTTTCACGAGGCGATCCCGGGGCATGTGTGGCAGGGCGAATATGCCAACCAGATGCCGCTGATCCGCACGATGCTGGCGTTCAATGCCTATTCTGAAGGGTGGGCGCTGTATGCCGAGCAGCTTGCCGACGAGCTCGGCCTCTTCGATGATTTCGAGGTCGGGCGGCTCGGTTACCTCCAGTCACTCGCCTTCCGCGCCTGCCGCCTTGTCGTCGACACCGGCCTGCATGCGAAACGCTGGACGCGCGAGCAGGGAGTCGAGTTTTTCGTCAAGGAAAACGGCTCGAACCCGCTCGAGGTCGCGAGCGAGGTCGATCGTTATTGCAGCTGGGCCGGGCAAGCATGTGGATACAAGGTCGGCCACAGCGAGATCGTCCGCCAGCGCGGGCTGGCGCAGGCGGCGCTGGGGACGAAATATGACCTGCGCGATTTCAACAATGTCGTCGTCGAGGGCGGCAATGTGCCGCTCGACGTGCTGGCGCAGAATGTTGCCGCCTATGTGGCGGAGAATAAGGGCTGATGCGGTGGCGGATCGCCTTGTCGACACTAGGTGCGGCGCTGCTAGCGAGCAGCGGCGGCCATGCCGCGGACGCCCCGGCCCCGGGAAGCGCACGCGTCGCGATCGTGACGTCGGACGTCGATCGCTTCTATGCCTTGTACGACGACCCAGCGATCGCCGCGCAGCCCGATGTGCTGGCGACGCGCTACCTCGCCGATGCGTCACCGGGGCTGATCGAGTTCATGGCGATGCGCCGGATCACGCCCGAACGCGTGGCAAAGGCCCTGCGCGAGAAGCCCGATCTTTATCGCGACGCGCGGGGTTGCGCCAAAACGCTCGGCAATGTCCGGGGCCGACTGACCGCCGCGACCGATCGGCTGGCGGAACTCTATCCGCCGGCGATTTTTCCGCCGATCACCATCGCAATGAGCCGCGGCACGCCTGTCGCGGCGGCGGATGGCAAGGGGTTGTACGTCTCGCTTGAAGCGCTATGCGCGGCGAAATTCTTCGAAGCCGATGACGAAGACCGGTTCGTCCATGTCATCGCGCACGAATATGTCCATGCCCAGCAACCGCTCGCGCAGGTCGAAAGCGATAGCGACAGCGTGCTCCACGCCTCGCTCGTCGAGGGCGCCGCCGAATTTGTTGCCGAACAGATCGGCGGTTGGGTCGCTTACACCCATCTGCACCGCTGGGCTGCGGGGCGCGAGGCCGCGGTCGAACGCGATTTTTCGGCGGAAAAGGACGGCAAGGCGAATGATTCGCGCTGGGTTTACAACCAGCTCGGCACCCCGGATTGGCCGGGAGACCTAGGCTATTGGGTCGGCTACCGGATCGTCAAAAGCTATTACAGCCGCGCGCCCGACAAGGCGGCGGCGCTCAAGGCGATCATCGAAATGCGCGATCCAGCCGCTTTCCTCGCGGCAAGCGGCTGGACGCCGGGAATGAAGCTTTAGGCGGGGAGCGGCGCGAGGTCGGGGTCAACGAACCGCCGCCGCGCCGCGATCGAAAACAGCAGATCGCGGCTGTAGAAGCGCAGCGGCCAGTCCCGCCTTCCGACATCGGACCGCAACATTGCGTTGACGCGCGCCGCCAGTTCGGTCTCCTCCGTCTCCGACAGGAACAATCGCACCCCCGCGACATACGCGCGCGTGATGCTGTCATGATAACCCTGCGTGTCGTCGTTGACCCCGCCGACGCTCTCGTTGAAGCGGCCGATGATGGTGCCGATCTGGGCATCGACATCGATGTCGGTCCGCTCGCTGAGCAGCCACAGGCACGCGCCCAGATGCGCCTCGTGCGTCCACGCTTCGCGCGGCAGGGTACAGGCGAGCAGGCTTTCGCCCAGCGCGCGGATGTCGGTGTCGCGCTCGAACAGGCGCGGTGAATAGTCGGTGGTCATTTGGTCCGGTCCTTCCGGGTGATTGAGCACCCGGAAGTTTTCCGGGCAAGTTACGCGGCGACCGCGGCCTGCGGTGCCGCCTGGCGGACGCCTTCGTCGACATGGTCCGCAAATTGCGCGAAATTGTCGATGAATTGGCCGACCAGCACCTGCGCGGTGCGATCATAGGCGGCCTTGTCGGCCCACGCCTCACGCGGGTCGAGCAGCGCGCTGTCGACCCCCGGCACCGCGACCGGAACCATGAAGCCAAAGTTCGGATCCTTGCGGAATTCGGCGTCGTTGAGGCTGCCCTCGATCGCGGCGTTGAGCAGCGCACGGGTCGCCTTGATCGGCATCCGCTTGATGCCGTCCATCGTCGCCATGCCGCCGGTCCAGCCGGTGTTGACCAGCCAGCACTGGACGCCGCCCTTGGCGATGCGTTCCTTCAGCAGATTGCCGTACACCGACGGATGACGCGGCATGAACGGCGCACCGAAGCAGGTCGAGAAGGTCGCCTCGGGCTCGGTCACGCCGATTTCGGTCCCGGCCACGCGCGCGGTGTAGCCCGACAGGAAGTGATACATCGCCTGATCGGGAGTCAGCTTCGCGATCGGGGGTAGCACGCCATAGGCATCGGCGGTCAGCATGATGATATTCTGCGGCACCGGACCCATATTCTGTTCCGACGTGTTCGGAATGAAGTCGATCGGGTACGAACCGCGGCTGTTCTCGGCGAGGCTGGCATCGTCGAAATCGAGCTCGCGCGTGACCGGGTCGATCACGACATTTTCCAACACAGTGCCGAAACGCTTCGTCGTCGCGAAAATCTCGGGCTCGGCCTCGGGCGACAGGCGGATCATCTTGGCATAACAGCCGCCTTCGAAGTTGAAGACCGCGGTGTCCGACCAGCCATGCTCGTCATCACCGATCAGCGTGCGCGACGCATCGGCCGACAGCGTCGTCTTGCCGGTACCCGACAAGCCGAAGAATACCGCGGTGTCGCCGTTCGGACCCATATTCGCCGAGCAATGCATCGGCATCACGCCTTTTACAGGGAGCAGATAGTTGAGGATGCCGAACACCGACTTCTTCATTTCGCCGGCATAAGCGGTGCCGCCGATCAGCACGAGCTTTTCGGTGAAGTTCACCGCAACCACGGTTTCGGTGCGCGTGCCGTGCTTCGCCGGATCGGCGCGGAAGCTCGGCAGGTCGATGATCGTATATTCGGCCGCGAACGCCGCCAGCTCCGCGGCACTCGGGCGGACGAGCAAGGTGCGGATGAACTGGCTGTGCCAGGCGAATTCGGTGACGACCTGCACCGCGACGCGGTGCTCGGGCTGCGAACCGCCGAACAGCTGCTGGCGGAACAGTCGCGGGCGCGCCGCCATGTGCGCGAAGAAATCGGCTTTGAGCGCGGCGAAATGATCGGGGGTCATCGGGACGTTGGTCTTGCCCCACCAGATGGTGCCTGCCGTCTCGTCGTCCTGGACGATGAACTTGTCTTTCGCCGACCGGCCGGTGTGCTTGCCGGTTTCGACGACCAACGGGCCATCCTTGGCGAGCAGGCCTTCGCCGTGCCGAATGGCATCCTCGATCAGCGCCGAGGTACCCCAGTTTTCGGCGACCTCCGCCTGCGTTTCGACGGTCTGATTGCCGATCGCCACCTGTGTCATCGTTCAAGCCTTTCCCATGTCCGTCGGCCCCGATTGCATAGGTATGCAGAGGATGCCGCGCATAAGGGCAGGCCCGCATTACCATGGGTGCCGACGTGACGCCGATTCCGTAAATTAAGGGTCGCGTTAGCGAGGATGCCGGACGAGGTCAAAAGATTCCCGCGCGCGCCCGTGCCGTTCTGTGACGGTTGTCGGTCGCGGCGGGATAGGCTAGCTCTGCACCCGGCCCCGCCCAACGGAAAGAGCATGACGGCAACAATCGCGCTGGTCGACGACGACCGCAACATCCTGCAATCGCTCTCCATCGCGCTCCAGGCCGAGGGGTTTGTAACGCGCGTCTATTCGGATGGCGAGGCGGCGCTGAAGCCGCTGCTCGACAATCCCCCCGACCTCGCCGTGTTCGACATCAAGATGCCGCGCATGGACGGGCTCGAACTGCTCCGCCGCCTGCGCGAAAAAAGCCAGCTTCCCGTTATCTTCCTGACCAGCAAGGACGACGAGATCGACGAGGCGCTGGGGCTGGCGATGGGCGCCGACGACTATATCGCCAAACCCTTTTCCCAGCGCTTAGTGATCGCGCGCATCCGGGCGATCCTGCGCCGCGTCGAGCTGAACCAGAATGCGCCCGCAGCTGACGACGAGCCGGTGGCCGAGCCGATCACCCGCGGGCGGCTGAGCATGGACCCAGCGCGGCACAAGGTCGCGTGGGACGGCAAGGGTGTGACCTTGACCGTCACCGAATTCCTGATCCTCGAAACGCTCGCCGCACGCCCCGGCATCGTGCGCAGCCGCAACCAGTTGATGGACGCCGCCTATCAGGACGATGTCTATATCGACGACCGCACGATCGACAGCCACATCAAACGCCTGCGCCGCAAGTTTCGCGAGGTCGATCCCGAATTCGACGCGATCGCGACCCTCTATGGTGCGGGGTATCGTTTTGCCGACGACAGTTGACACCCTCAAACCCGACGCGAGCATCGCCGAGCAGGAGGAATCGCCGCTCGTCTGGTCGGCGCGATGGTCGCTTACGACGCGCATCCTCGCGGTCAATATCCTCGCGGTCGCGCTGCTCGCGGGCGGCTTTTATTATCTCGACACCTATCGCAGCCGCCTCGTCGATACGCGCATCGAGGTGATGACGGACCAGCTCGCGCTCCTCGATAGCGCGCTCGAGGCCGCACGCCCCGACCAGCGCGACCGGCTGATCGCCGAATTCACGGCGGCGACCGAATCGCGCCTGCGTTTCTATGCTGCCGACGGTCGGCTGCTTTCGGACAGCTTTGCGACCGGCCCCGCGACCTATACGCTCCGCGATCCCAATTTGCAGGCGTGGCAGCGCGACGCTGCGCGCGCGATGGACCGCGGCATCGACTGGATCGTCGGCGCGCCGTCCTATCCCGACTTTCGCGAACCCGCGATCGACCGCGCTGCGGCATGGCCTGAAGTCATTGAGGCGCAACAACGTGGCAAGGTAGCGGCACGCTTCCGCTACGCACCCGAACGGACCCCGCTGCTGAGCGCCGCGGCCTTGCTCGATCTGGACACGCAACAGGTCATGTTGATGACGCTCAACGCCCGCGACATCACGCGTACCGTGCGCGCTGAACGATTCCGCCTGGCCGTGGTCGTCGCGATGGTCCTTATCACCTCGATCCTGCTGTCGCTGTTCCTCGCCCGCACGATCGTCCAGCCGCTGCGCCGTCTGGCCCGCGCAGCGGTGCGCGTGCGTCTGGGCCGGGCGCGCGAGGTCGTTGTCCCGCGCCTGCCAAGCCGCCGCGACGAGATCGGCACGTTGGCGCGCGCGCTGTCGGACATGACGCAGGCATTGCGGCAGCGGATCGACGCAGGCGAACATTTCGCCGCCGACGTCACCCACGAACTCAAGAACCCGATAGCGTCGGTGCGGTCGGCAATCGAGGGATTGGGGCGCGTCGGCAATCACGAGCAGCGCGCACAATTGCTGGCGATCGCCGACGAGGATGTGCGGCGACTCGACCGGTTGGTCAACGACATTAGCGAGGCGAGCCGCGTCGATGCCCAATTGTCGCGCACCCTGTTCGAACCGATCGACGTCGGGATGATGATCGAATCGATGCTCGCCGCGCGCCAGGCGCGCATCGACGCCGACATGCCGCACCCGCGCCTCGCCTTTGCCCGCCCGCGCAAAGGCACGACATTGGTGATGGGCGACGGTCACCGGCTGGAACGCGCCATCGACAATGTGATCGACAATGCGATCAGCTTCTCGCCAGCAGCGGGGCTGGTCTGTATCGCCGCAACGCGGCTGGGCGACGAGGTGCATGTTCGGGTCGACGACGACGGCCCGGGGATCGAACCTGCCCAGCGCGAGGCGATTTTCCGCCGCTTTCACAGCGAACGTCCCCCGGGCGAGGCCTTTGGTCGCCACAGCGGACTGGGTCTCGCAATCGCCCGCACAATCATCGAGGGCCATAACGGCACGATCAGCGCCAAGGACCGCGACGACGGCCGATCCGGGGCGAGCCTGCTGATCACGCTGCCCGCACACGAGAATGGTACGACCGACAGTTGAGGCCGCGCAGCCTATCGCCTTGCAGCACCGCCCCGTCGCCGGTAAGCCTGCGCCGATGCTGCCCAGCCGGACCAGACCCGATATCGTCAATATCCACGCGAGCTGCGTCGCCGCGGGCAGCCGCGGCATTTTGTTGCTTGGCGTGTCGGGACAGGGCAAGTCCGACCTGGCGCTGCGGCTGATCGATCGCGGTGCGCGGCTGGTCGCCGACGATCGCTGCGACATCTGGTTCGAACGCGACCGTTTGTGGTGCCGCCCGCCCGCCGAGCTGGCGGGCAAGCTGGAAGTGCGCGGGCTGGGGATCGTCGAGAAGGCATGGGTCGCGCCGGTGCCGTTGGCAATCGCGGTGCGCCTTGCCGATCGGTATGAACGCATGCCCCCCGAACGCGCGGCCGAAAGGATTGCCGGGCACGACTTGCCGTCGGTCACGCTGTCGGCCTTCGAGGGTTCGGCGCCGATCAAGGTCATGCTGGCGCTCGACCGGCTGGCGAACGGGGCATGAAGGACGCAGCCGATCCGCGGCTGCTCTTGGTCACCGGCCTGTCGGGTGCGGGCAAATCGACCGTGCTCAAGGTGCTTGAGGATTTGGGCTGGGAAGTCGTCGACAATCTGCCGCTCGCGCTGCTCGAAACGCTGATCGACGCGCCGGTGAAGCGCAGCGAGGCTGGGCGTCCGCTGGCTGTCGGGATCGACAGCCGGAGCCGGGGGTTTCGTCCCGCATTGCTGGTGCAGCGGATCAAGGCGCTGCGCGAGATCGGCGGGCGCGACGTCCAGACGCTGTTCCTCGACTGCGCGGGGGCAGAGCTCGAACGCCGCTTTTCCGAAACGCGCCGCCGCCATCCGATGGCCGAGGATCGCCCCGCTGCCGACGGCATCGCGCGCGAGCGCGAGATGATGGAGCCGCTGCGCCGCTGGGCCGAGCATGTCATCGACACGACCAACTACAGCAGCAACGACTTGCAACAAGAAGTCCGCCAGCGCTTTGGCGATAGCAATCATGATGAGCCGGTGCTCAACATCCTGAGCTTTGGTTTCGCGCGCGGACTGCCGCGCAATGCCGACCTGGTGTTCGACATGCGTTATCTGCGCAACCCGCATTGGGACGCGAAATTGAAACCCGGCACCGGGCTCGATGCCGACGTCGCCGCCTATGTGATGGCCGATCCGGCCTATGAAAACAGCGTCGCCCAGATCGAAAAGCTGATCCTGACGTTGCTGCCGCGCTACCGCGTCGAGGGCAAAAGCTATGTGACGATAGCGTTCGGTTGCACCGGCGGCCGCCACCGCTCGGTCCATGTCGCCGCGCGTGTGGCCCAAAAGCTGCGCGCGTCCGGATATGAGCCAGTGCTCACCCACCGCAACCTTGACTCTGCCCCGCAAGATGGGCTTGAGGGCAAGCCCCCGCCTGCGCCTTCCGCAGCGACTGGAAAAACATAAGGGTCTCGCAGTTCATGCCCACCGATAAAGCCTTGCCGTTGCTGGGAATGGTCCTTGTCACCCACGGCCGTCTGGCCGAGGAGATGGTGCGTGCGATGGAGCATGTCGTCGGGCCGCAGCGCGCGATCGCGACCGTCTGCATCGGCCCCAACGACAATATGGAAATGCGCCGCAAGGAAATTGCTGACTCGATTCGCCAGGTCGATGAAGGCCGCGGCGTCGTCATGCTGACCGACCTGTTCGGCGGCACCCCGTCGAACCTGGCCATCAGCCTGCTCGAATCGGGGCGCACCGAAGTGATCGCCGGGGTCAATCTGCCGATGCTGATCCGGCTGGAAAGCGCGCGCAAGTCGATGGAACTGCGCGCCGCGGTGATCGCGGCGAAGGAAGCCGGGCAGAAATATATTTCGGTTGCCTCCGAAATGCTGGGGGTTGGTTCGTGACCGCGGTTTCGGAGACCGTCGAGATCACCAACCAGCGCGGCCTCCACGCGCGCGCCAGCGCCAAATTCGTCACCTTTGTCAGCCGCCTGCCCGAAACGGTGGCGGTCGAGGTCGAAAAGGGCGGATCGCGCGTCAACGGCACATCGATCATGGGCCTGATGATGCTGGGCGCCGCGAAAGGCGATACGATAACGATCCACACCAGCGGCGACGGCGCCGATGCCGCGCTGCTCAAGCTGGTCGGGCTGGTCAAGGACAGCTTCGGCGAGGATTGACCGGATGACCGGTCGCCGCTCCCAAATCGAAAGTCTCTCCAACCCGCTGATCAAGCGGATGCGCTTGTTGCGCGAGAAACGCCATCGCCGCGCCGAGGGACTGTTCCTGGCCGAAGGGCTGCGCATCGCGACCGAGGCGCGCGAGGCGGGGGTTCTGCCGTTGTGGCTGTTTCTCGGGCCGGAAGGCGACGCACATCCGCTCGCCGCGGCGCTGGTTGCCGACACGCTGTCCGCGGGCGGCGAAGCGATCGACACGACCCCCGCGATCCTCTCCAAATTGTCGGGCAAGGACAATGCCCAGACCGTTGTCGGCATCTACGCCGAACCCAAAACCACTCTCGCCGATCTCGACCGCAGCACCGCACCGATCTGGCTCGTTGCCGAGCGCCTGCGCGACCCCGGCAATCTCGGTACGATGCTGCGCACCGGCGATGCGGTCGGCGCGGGCGGGCTGATCCTGCTCGACGAGAGCACCGATCCCTATGCGGTCGAGGCGGTGCGCGCGAGCATGGGGGCAATCTTTACGCAAGCGCTGGTGCAGGCGCGCTGGGACGAGTTCCTGCCCTGGCTGCGGCAGGAGCCAGGGCAGCTCGTCGCGACGTGGCTCGGCGATGACACGCAGGATTATCAGGCGGTGCGCTATACGGCGCCGACCTTCATCCTCACCGGCAATGAATCGCAAGGAATGCCGCCCGCCTATGCTGCCGCCGCCGACGTGCGCGTGAAGATGCCCATGCTGGGCAAGGCCGACAGCCTGAACGCTGCGGTCGCGACTGCGGTGATGGCGTATGAGGTGCTGAACCAGCGACGACGCTGAACCGTGGACGGCATTTCTGTTCAGCCGCCCGCCAACATCATGCTATTATCAAAACCCTCTCTTCCTGTTCGCATCGAGCGACGTCGAGTTGCCTTTCGACCTTGCACGATGCCGACGGGTGTCTCGACTTCGCTCGACACGAACGGAGTAAAGGAGCTTGTGATGATCCGCATGTTGCCCCTGCTCACCCTTCCCGCGCTCGCCGCCTGCGCGCCCGCGACCCAATCGCCGCCGCAGAGCCCCGGCGGAGCTCCCGCCGCCGCCTATCTGGCGCTCGGCACCGAGCCGGGCTGGACGCTCGAGATCACCCCGGCGCGGCTCAACTATGACGGCGACTATGGCTCGACCAAGATCATGGTGCCGAACCCTGGCGCCAAACCGTCGCTGAACGGCCGCACCTATGTTACCGACCGGCTATCGGTGGTGATCAAGACCGCGCCGTGCAGCGACGGGATGAGCGATCGCCGCTTTGCCGATACGGTGCGCGTCGTTGCCGGCGGCAAGACGCTGCAAGGCTGCGGCGGCAAGATCCTGCCCCCCAACACGCTCGCCGGAACGAGCTGGATCTTTGTGTCGATCGGCGGGGTCGCGGTGGCGAAGGATCGGCCGACGTCTCTCCAGTTTGACGGCGCGCGGCTGAGCGGTAGCGCGGGGTGCAACCGCTTTTCGGGGGGTTATGCGGCCGCGGACGGCAATCTGACCGCGGGGCCGCTGATGGCAACCGAGATGGCCTGTCCCGGTCCGGGCATGACGCAGGAAGCGACGTTCTTCCTATTGATGGCGGCGCCGGTCAGCCTGACTTTTACCGATGACGGGTCGCTGATCTTGACCGGGAGCGAAGGGCGGACGGCGGTCTTGAAGCGGGTGATCTAAAGCCCGTCCATTTATTCTGTTCGTGGGTTCGGTTACTCACCCGCGTCGTTGACCGCCGCCGGCGCCGCCGCCAGCTTCGCGAGCGGGCGCGCCGCCTGTTCGACGACCGGCAGCACGGCAATTTCCTTGTCGCCCGTCTCGATATCGAGCGCCTCGAATCGCTTCGCCTGCGTCAGCACCTGCGATTCGAAGCTGCCGACAAAGGCGTTGTACGCGCCGGTCGCCTGGTCGAGATTGCGCCCGACCTTGGCGATGTGCGACCCCATCACCGACATGCGCGCGTACAGCTCCTTGCCGAGAGCGGCGATCTCGCGCGCCTGATTGGCGAGCTTTTCCTGCCGCCACACCGCCGCGACGGTTCGCGCTATTGCGATAAGGTTGGTCGGGGTCGCGAGCAGCACCTTGCGCTCGAACGCATAGTCCCACAGCGTCGGATCCTGATCGAGCGCCGCGGCGAGGAAATGTTCGCCCGGCACAAACATCACGACAAAATCGGGGGTGTCGTCGAACTGGTTCCAATAGGCCTTGGCGCCCAGCGTGTTGACATGCGCCTTCATTGCCGTCGCGTGGGCGACGAGATGCAGCGCTTTCTCGCGCTCCTCGACCGCGCCGAACGCATCCTGATAGGCGTTGAGCGATACTTTGGCGTCAATCACCAAGCTCTGCCCGCCCGGCACCTTGACGACGACATCGGGGCGCAGTCGGCCGCCGTCGCCATCGGTCACGCTGACCTCGGTCTGGAAATCGGCATGTTCGGACAGGCCGCAGCTTTCGAGGACGTTCTTGAGCTGCTGCTCGCCCCAGCGCCCGCGCGCCTTGGGCGCGTTGCGCAGCGCGTTGACCAGCTTCGCCGCCTCGCTCGACACGCGTTCGGTGCCTTCGCGCATCGCCGCGATCTGGCCGTGGAGCAGGCCAAAAGCGTCGCGCCGCTCGGCCTCGACCTTGCCGACCGCTTCCTCATATTTCTGGAGCCGCTCGTGGACGGGCGACAGCAGCGCCTTCAGATTCTGTCCGGCGGTCGCTTCGCTTTCCTTGAAGCGTGCCTCGGCACGTTCGAGGAACGCCTTTTGCGCGCCGTCGAGCATCACCTGCCCGACTTCGCGGAACTGCGTCGTGAGCGCCGCCTGTGCATCCTTCAGTTGCGCGATCTGGGCGTCATGCGCGGCGTCGCGCGCGCGCTGTTCGCTGAGCAGCGAGGCGAGCTGGATGTCGGCTGCCTTGCGTGCCTCGGCCTCGGCGGTCAGGTCGGTGACCGCAACCTTGAACCGCTCGGACAACCCGTCGCGTTCAGCCTTGAGCGCGCCCGATTGGCGACCGGCGAAAAGCCAGCCGATCAGACTGCCGATGGCGAGGGCGACAAGGGCGATGAGAAGCGACATTCCATCCATCAGCGGAACATAGGACGAACGCCGCCCCGCTGGCTAGCCCGTAATTGCCCGCGCCGCCAATTGCCCGGTCAGAGCAAATCGCTCGAAACATCGAGTTCGCGCACCCGGCGTTTTTGCCGCGCCGCATCTACCAGCCGCCGCATCTCCTCGCGGCGCTCGGCGGCGCGCTCGATATAGGGCATGACCAGCGCGCCCTTGCGCGTCGTCTCGTCGCTCGAATCGATGCCGACCGTACCGATCCCAGCCCATTGGCTGATCATGGTGAAATCCATCCGCACGTCCTTGACGCGGTACAGCTCGATTTCGTCGATGCTTTTGACGAAAATGCCCTTGCGCAGGATCAGCCGGTCCTCGGTCAATTCATAGGTGACGTCGAGAAAGCGGATCCACTGGACGAGTATGATCAGGAAGCCGATGCCGACGAGGCACAGGAGCAAGGTCAGCCACCCGAGCAGCGTTCCGCGCAGCCAGCCCCAGGTCGAGGAACGAAAGCGGTCGAGGACTTCAGGCATGGGCGTCTCCTTCGTTCAGATGAGATAGATCACAACATAGCGCGCGACCAGCAGCGACAGGATCGCGATACTCCAGCGGCGATCCTTCACGACCATCGCGGCCGCCATCAGCGCCACGAGAACGAGGGTCATGATCCACGCGATCGGGCGCGCCAGACTTGCCGCCAGATCGGGGAGCGACAGATAGTAGCCCAGCTGCGCCACCAGCAGCACGAGCAACAACCCCAGCACGATCCGCCGGACGCGGAAATAATGGACGTCGAGATTGCCAAACCCTTCGGGATGCGAGGGAAAGACCAAGCGCGCCGCGAGGAAATACACGCTGGCAAAGGCGGCGACCGCCATCAGCGTGGTGGTCGACACCGCGATGCTGGTGCGCGCGACCCACGCCGCGCTCCAGAAGGACAGGAGGTCGAGCATCACAAAGATCGCGAGCAGCGGTGTCAGCCAGCCGATCGAAAACGTCTCGCGCTCCGCCTGCGCCGCAAAGCGCACCTCGAGCGCGCGGCCCAATCCGCCGAGCAGCTCGACCATCGAGAGGCCGAGCAGCAGGCTGTAAAGCACGAAGACGAATTCAAAATCGCTCATGCTGTGCCCCATTCCTCGGGCAATATTGCGCGATACGCCTCGACCCCCGGACCGCCGCCGACGACCATGCCCTGTGTCAGCAGCCAGTAGTGGCGGACGATCTCGGCCTGTTGCTCCAGTCCGTATCGTTCGAGCAGCCAGCCGGGCTTGAGGCTGTAGCTGTACGTCGCGAACGGGTGGCGCATCAGCACCAGATACCAGCGCCCACGCGTTTGCGCCTGCCAGACATGCGTCATTTCGTGGACGAACAGCCCTTGCAGCCGCTGCGACGCGGCGCTGAAATCGTCGCAATAGAGCTCGCCATGCGGGTTGAAATGCAGGCTGCCCATCGGCGCCATCACAACGCCGCGCGGCTGGAAGAATATCCATTTGTGATGGCAGATGCGGACGAGGTCATAAGCAATCGCGTCGCCGAACACGGTCCGGGCGAGCGCTATTTCGCCGCTGGTCAGGGGGCGCGAGGTGCGCGGCACCCGCGCTTACTTCTTGGCTGCGTCCGGCGCCGCCTTGTCTTCGCCATGCCCCATTGCGTCATGGTCCATCGCCGCTTCGCCACCCGCCGCGCCATCGGCCGGCTTGATCACCATGTCGAACAGGATGCGTTCATTGTTGTTGTTGGTGAACACAAACGCCATCGGCAGCTTGCCTGCACGTACCGCAGCGCCGTTGATGCCCCAGATCATTAGATGCTTGCCGCCCTGCTTGAACACCAGCTCGCCCTTGGCCGGGACAGCGGCGCGTGCCAGTGGCTTCATCGTCATCATGCCGTTTTCGCGCACGCTTTCGTGCATTTCGACCCGCTGCGCGAGGTCGGCGGTCACCGCGACCAGTTCGACCGGCTGCGGCCCGCCCTGAACCCGGAAATAGCCGACGGCGGGGCGATCAGGGGTGGCACCCATCACGATATGGCCGCTGACGACATTGAGCGGCTTGGCCGCGCCCAGCTTTTCCCCGCACGCCGTCATAGTGAGCGCGGTAGCGGCGAGGGCGGCAATGGCAAAAGGTTTCATTTCGGGAGGACTCCGTGACGGTGCATGATTTCGCATCCCCGATAAGCCTTCAAAGCCCTTGTGCCAAGGATTAGCGCACCTATATCGCGCCCAGAACCCCATGTCAGGCGTGCCTTTTCAGGGCGCCGCAGAAGCAACAAGGACGAGTAACAAATGGCAAAAGTGATCGGGATCGACCTCGGCACCACCAACAGCTGTGTCGCGGTGATGGAAGGCGGCAAGCCCAAGGTTATCGAAAATGTCGAAGGCACGCGGACGACGCCGTCGATCGTGGCCTTTGCCAAGGATGGCGAACGCCTGATCGGCCAGCCGGCCAAGCGCCAGGCGGTCACCAACCCCGAAAACACCGTGTTCGCAGTGAAGCGCCTGATCGGCCGCCGCTTCGACGATCCGATCACCAAGAAGGACACCGAGCTCGTCCCTTACACGATCGTCAAGGGCACCAACGGCGACGCGTGGGTCAAGGCAGGCGGCGAGGATTATTCGCCTTCGCAGATTTCCGCCTTCATCCTGCAGAAGATGAAGGAAACCGCCGAGAGCTATCTGGGCGAAACCGTGACGCAGGCGGTGATCACTGTTCCCGCCTACTTCAACGACGCGCAGCGGCAGGCGACCAAGGATGCCGGCAAGATCGCCGGCCTTGAAGTCCTGCGCATCATCAACGAGCCGACCGCGGCAGCGCTCGCCTACGGCCTCGACAAGACCGAGAACAAAACGATCGCGGTCTATGACCTCGGCGGCGGCACCTTCGACATCTCGATCCTCGAGGTGGGTGATGGCGTGTTCGAAGTGAAGTCGACCAACGGCGACACCTTCCTGGGCGGCGAAGATTTCGACAGCAAGGTCGTCGAATTCCTCGCCGATACCTTCAAGAAAGACGAAGGCATTGACCTGCGCGGCGACAAGCTCGCGCTCCAGCGCCTGAAGGAAGCCGCCGAAAAGGCGAAGATCGAGCTGTCGTCGGCGGCAACGACCGAGGTCAACCTGCCCTTCATCACCGCCGACGCCAACGGGCCGAAGCATCTGGTCAAGACGATCACGCGCGCCGACCTCGAAAAGCTGGTCGAAGAGCTGGTCAAGCGCACGCTGGAACCCTGCAAGAAGGCGATCAAGGACGCCGGCATTTCGGCGAGCGCGATCGACGAAGTGGTGCTCGTCGGCGGCATGACCCGCATGCCGCGGGTGCGCGAAGTCGTGAAGGACTTCTTTGGCAAGGAACCACACACCGGCGTGAACCCCGATGAAGTCGTCGCAATCGGCGCCGCGATCCAGGCCGGCGTGCTGCAGGGCGACGTCAAGGACGTGCTGCTGCTCGACGTGACCCCGCTGTCGTTGGGTATCGAGACGCTGGGCGGCATCATGACCAAGATGATCGACCGCAACACGACGATCCCGACTAAAAAGTCGCAGGTCTATTCGACCGCTGACGACAACCAGTCGGCGGTGACGATCCGCGTGTTCCAAGGCGAGCGCGA
The DNA here is from genome assembly GCF_002205675.1 of Sphingopyxis bauzanensis. Classification (GTDB taxonomy): domain Bacteria; phylum Pseudomonadota; class Alphaproteobacteria; order Sphingomonadales; family Sphingomonadaceae; genus Sphingopyxis; species Sphingopyxis bauzanensis. The sequence goes on from NZ_NISK01000004.1 coordinate 379,309, forward strand.
AATGGCGCAGGACAACAAGATGCTCGGCCAGTTCGACCTGGTCGGCATTCCCCCCGCCCCGCGCGGCGTGCCGCAGATCGAAGTGACCTTCGACATCGACGCCAATGGCATCGTGTCGGTTCACGCCAAGGACAAGGGCACCGGCAAGGAACAGCAGATCAAGATCCAGGCCAGCGGCGGCCTCAGTGACGCGGACATCGACCAGATGGTCAAGGACGCCGAGCAGTTCGCCGAAGAGGACAAGGTGCGCCGCGAAGCTGCCGAAGCGAAGAACAACGCCGAAAGCCTGATCCACTCGACCGAACGCCAGCTCGTCGAGCATGGCGACAAGGTTGACGCTGCGCTGAAGGCCGAAATCGAAGCGGCGGTGGCCGAAGCCAAGACCGCGGTCGAAGGCGGCGACAGCGCCGCGATGACCGAAAAGAGCCAGGCACTTGCGCAGGTCGCGATGAAGCTGGGCCAGGCGATTTACGAGAAGGAACAGCAGGCCGCCGCGTCCCCCGGCGCCGACGATGCTGGCGAGGCAAAGACCGACGAAGATGTCGTCGATGCCGAATTCTCCGAAGTCGAAGACGACAAGAAATAAGCGTTAGGGCATGCCCTTCGAGACGCCATTTCGACAAGCTCAATGGCTCCTCAGGGCGAACGGTGTATCTTTATCCGTTCGCCCTGAGGAGGGACTGAGCGAAGTCCAAGGCCCGTCTCGAAGGGCTGCACCCTCAGGGGCATGAGCCGACCATGAGTCTCGACATCGACTATTACGAACTGCTCGAATGCGATCGCACCGCCGACGAAGCAACGCTGAAGACCAGCTACCGCAAGCTGGCCATGAAATTTCACCCCGACAAGAATCCAGGGTGCAAAGACAGCGAAGCCCGATTCAAGGCGATCAGCGAAGCCTATGACTGCCTGCGTGATCCTCAAAAGCGCGCCGCCTATGACCGGTTCGGCAAGGATGGCGTGCGCGGCGGCGGGCCGGGGGCCGGGGGCGATTTCGGCGACATTGGCGATATTTTCGAATCGATCTTCGGCTCGGCGTTCGGCGGCGGGCGGCAGCAACGCGGTCCCGCGCGCGGCGCTGACCTGCGCTACGACATGGAAATCCGGCTGGAGGATGCCTTCACCGGGATCACCCGCGAGATCCAGGTCGATGTCGCGGCGCGCTGCGACGCGTGCGACGGATCAGGCGCCAAGCCCGGCACCCAGACCAGCCGCTGCGCGACCTGCGCCGGTCACGGCAAGGTCCGCGCGCAACAGGGTTTCTTCATGGTCGAGCGCACCTGCCCGACCTGTCAGGGCGCGGGCGAGGTCATCGCCGACCCTTGCAACTCATGCCATGGCGAAGGCCGCGTCGACCGGCGCAAGACGCTGACCGTCAACATCCCCGCAGGGGTCGACGAAGGCACCCGCATCCGCCTGTCAGGCGAAGGGGAGAGCGGCGCGCGCGGCGCGGCGCCGGGCGACCTTTATATTTTCCTGCACATGGCGCGGCACAAGGTGTTCGAGCGCGAAGGCACCACGCTCTTCACCCGCGCGCCGATCAGCTTCACCACGGCGGCCTTGGGGGGCGAGATCAGCATTCCCGGCCTCGACGGTGCCAAGCACGACATCAACATTCCCGCGGGCATCCAGTCGGGCAAGCAATTGCGCCAGCGCGGCGCCGGGATGCCGGTGCTCAATGGCCGCGGCCATGGCGATCTGGTCGTGCAGGTCGATGTGGAAACCCCCACGAAGCTCAGCGCCCGCCAAAAGGAATTGCTCGCCGAATTTCGCGAGACCGAGACCGGCGACGAATGCCCGGCGAGCCAGGGCTTTTTCGGGCGAATCAAGGATATGTGGGACGATTTACGGGATTAGGTAGCTCGTCGCTCCCTTAACGCTGCGAGGAGCGAAGCGACGCGGCAATCCAGAGTAGGCGTAAACCGCTCTGGTTTGCTTCGCTCCGCTCGCAATGACGGGATACGCTACCCAATCTCTCCCCTCAACTCCGCGATCAACCCCGCAACCTTCGGCAGCCGCCCCTCCTCCTCATCTAGTATCGCGTGAAACGCACGGCGCTTGATTGCCTTCAACTCTTCCGCCGACAACCCCTTGTCGCCGCCTACACTGCTCGCGACGATGTCGATCAGCCGGTCGGCGCCGTGCAGGCGGCCCCACAGATAGTCATTCTCGCGGTAGGCACGGCTGAAGAAAGCCCCGAAGCTGTTGAACTCGATGCCCTTGAGCATCGCCGCGGCGCCGCCGGTACGGATCGCGGTCGCATCGGATGGCGAGATGCGGTCGATCTTGATCGGGTCATATTCGTCGAACCCCTCGCCCTGCAGCAAAGGCAAGGTCGCGATATCGTAAAAGGGGTAGCCAAGATAGGCGAGCAGCAGCGTCCGCCGATCATCCTTCGGCATCGCCGCCAGCGCGGCGGCGATCAGCGTATCGGCTTGGCCGTCGATCGCGGTCAGGTCGCGCCGCGCCGCGACCGCGTCGATCCAGTCGCCTGGCCCCGCGTCGGCGGGCAGGTCGAGACCCGCGAGCCACGCATCGCCCTGCCGATCGAGATAGAGCCCGAGCGCAGTAAAGATCGCCTCGCGCATATCCTCGCACACCGGATCGCGGCCATCGCGCGTCGCCTCGACCGAGGTATCGAGTTCGCGCGCCAGGAAGCGCAGGCGGCGGATGCGGAAACCGAGGTCATGGGTGCGGAAAAAGGCGATGGCATCGCCGCTTGCCCCCGCGCCCTTCTTGCCCGAGATCCGGTCGAGCCCGCGCGCCCGCGCCTCGTCCCATAAGGCCAGCCGCCGGTTCGCCTGATGCACCGCGCCCTCGGGCGGGAGCAGCCGGTCGATCAGGGAGGCCAGTTCCTCGATAACCGCCGACAGCTTGAGATGGCCATAAGGCGCATAGGCAAAGCCCGCGCGCGCCGCAGCCTGATCCTGCGCTTTCGCCCGCCATTTTTCGAGCCGTGCCACCGTCGGCGTATCGAGAAAGAAGGTGCTGCCGAACAGCGCCGCGACCTGTTCCTCGACCTCGACCTTCATCGCGTCGACGATATGCTGCATGCGGCGGATGCGGCGCGACATGCCTTCGATCGCTTCGACATTCTCGCGGATCGGCTGTTCGCGAGGGATTTCGGAGAGCGCGCCGAGGATCGTCGGCAGGAAACCCGGCAGCCGTGCCTCTTCGGTCGCTGCGGGCTTGCCGAAGCTGATCGAGCGATAATCGGGCTTGGGGTCGATATAGACGAAACGCCGATCGATCTCGCGCCGCGCCGGGCGCTGTTTCAGCGCCGCGATGGCGGGACGGAAGGGCGCATTAGCGAGCACCGAGCCGTCGATCAGCACCCGGTCGGCAGGATCGCCCTCGGCCGTCGCGGGTAGCTGGGTGCGGATGAAGGTATCGCGGCCCGGCCAGTCAATCTCCCGCTTGGCCAGCACCCTGTCGAGCTCGCGCAGCGTGAAGGGCGGAAAGGCACCTGGAAAGCTGGCGGTCGCGCGCGCCGCGGCGGTCAGTCCAGGCACATCATCAAGCCGCGCGCCGGTGCGGCTGTCCTCGCGAAAGTGCAGCATCAGCCGATGTTCGTCCTCCGTTACCCGCGCCGGGCTGTTGAGCGCCAACGGCACGCTGTGCCCGGCAAAATCGGTGACCGACACGAACAGGTCGACCGGCTGGCCATCGGGCACCAGCACCGGCCCGCGCGGGCCCTGCTCCATCGCGTCGAAGGCATCGAGCAGCAGGTTCGCAAAGGTCTCGCCGCCGAACGGTGGCTCAAACCAGCGCGCGCGCACGAAGCGCGACAGCTTCGCGCGCACCTCGTCCTGCGCGCCATGCCCGACGGTGCGGTCGATGACATTGCCGCGCTTTTTCATCATCCAGCCAGCGATCGGCACCGCCCAGAATTTGGTCGCCGCCGACAGCGGCCGCGCGTCGGGGTCGATCAGCTTGTCGACGTCGGCGCTGTCCAGCCACAGGTCGGTGAGCGGGTCGAGCGACTGCCCGTTCGCGAGCGCGCGCGCGAGAAAAATGCCGTTGATCCCGCCCGCGCTCGCCCCCGCGACGATGTCGGCAAGGACGCGCAGCCGGACATTGCTGCGCGCGGCGATAGCGGTCAGCAGTTCGCCATAGACCGCGCCCGAGCCTTGTTGGGGGGCGCCGTCATGAAAGGCCCGCGACGCCGCGGCGAGGCGCCACACTTCCTTGGTGATGCCGTGCATATAGACGGCGAGGCTGATTCCGCCGTAGCAAATCAGGGCGAAGCGCAGTTCCTTTTCCCGCATGCGAGCGGTGATAGCGCGGTTTGGGGTGCGACGTCACCCTCTCCGCCGAGAAGTCTGGCTGGAAGTAAAAGCGTCGCCCTCAATTTCCGTTCGTGTCGAGCGAAGTGGATAAGCTTCGTCAACCGATACGGCTAGCGCCCAGCTTTGGCACGAAAGCTCTTGCATATGCAAATCGCTCGCATTAGCGGCGCTCCGAACAGGAGTTAAGAATGATTCGCAAATTGCTCGTCGCTACGCTGGCTTCCACCGCGCTGTCCGCCCCCGCCTTTGCGCAGGAAGGCGCCGATTACGCCACCACCGGCGAGAGCACGATCATCGTCACTGCGGCGCGCACCATCTTGCCGCCGAGCGCATTGCCGCTGACGATCGACATCATCGACAAGGATGCGCTCGACCAGCAGCTCGCGATTTCCGGATCGGTCACCGACGCGGTGGCGACGCTTTCCCCCAGCTTTTCGCCGACGCGCCAGAAGCTTTCGGGCGCGGGCGAGACGCTGCGCGGGCGTTCGCCGCTTTATGCGATCAACGGCATCGCGCAATCGACCCCGCTGCGCGACGGCAGCCGCGACGGCTTCACCATCGACGGCTTTTTCGTCGACCGCGTCGAGCTGATCTTCGGGTCGAACGCACTGCAGGGGATCGGCGGCACCGGCGGCATCGTCAACCAGGTCACGGTTGGCGCACCGACCCAGGAAGGCATCAGCGGGCGGACGTTGCTGCAGGGTACCGCCGACAATGATTTCTCCAAGGCGGGTATGGGCGGCAAGCTCGCGGGGCTGGTCCAGTATAAGGCGGGGCGCTTCGACGCCTCGGTCGGCGCAACCTACGAACTGCGCGGCATTTTTCGCGATGGTGAGGGACGCCCGGTCGGGATCAACCTGACGCAGGGCGAGACCATGGATTCAAAAACGCTCTCGCTGTTCGGGCGCTTCGGCTATGAAGTGACCGACACGATGCGGCTCGACCTGATCGCCAGCCGCTTCGAACTGGAAGGCGACGGCAATTACGAGGTCGTCTCGGGCAGCCGTGCGACCGGGCTGCCGACCAGCCAGCGCCGCGGCACCCCGCCGGGCATCCCCGCGACAGGCCGCACCGAAAGCATTGCGCTGTCGCTGACCGACCCCGATTTGGGCGGCGGCAATCTGGTCAGCCAGATTTTCTGGAACCGCAGCCGCGATACCTTTGGCGGCGAACCCAACCCGATCGCGACCTTTCAGGACGCCTCGATCGCGCCCGTCGGCACGCTGTTCGACCAGTCGCAAAATCGCAGCCGCAAGATCGGCGGCAAGCTTAGCTACGAACGCGAAATGCCGGGGTTCGAGGCGCTGACGCTGATCGCCGGCTTCGATGCGCTGTGGGACACGACCGAACAACGGCTGATCGCGACTGATCGCGCCTGGGTGCCGCCGACCGATTTCCGCAGCCTCGCGCCGTTCGGGCAGGCGAACCTGAAATTGTTCGATGGCCTCGTCCGTCTTGCCGGCGGCGCGCGCTACGAAAATGTGAAGATCACTATCGACGATTATACGACGCTCGCCTCGTCGGGCAGCACTTTTGTCGCGGGCGGCAGCCCGACCTTTGACGATATCCTGCTTAACGGCGGCGTCATCGTCGAGCCGATCAAGGGGATCCGCGCCTACGCCAGTTATGCCGAAGGCTACACCGTCCCCGACGTCGGCCGCATCACGCGCGCAGTGCGCACCCCCGGGGTCGATATCGACAATTTCCTCGACATCTCACCGATCATTTCCAACAATCGCGAACTGGGGTTCGAGGTCAAGCGCGGTCCGCTCGATGCCAGCGCCAGCTATTTCTGGTCGTCGAGCACCAAGGGACAATTGCTCATCGCCCGCCCCGACGGCATTTTCGACGTCGTGCGCCAGCGCGTCGAGATCGAGGGGCTGGAAATCAACCTGGCGGTCAAGATGCCGATCGACGGGCTGACGCTGTCGGCGGGCTACGCCCATATCGTCGGGCGCTTTGACGACGATGGTGATGGTGTGGTTGAAACCGACCTCGACGGCGCCAACATCTCGCCTGATCGCCTGAACCTTGCCGCATCCTATGTTAACGGGCCGCTATCGTCGCGCGTCCAGACGCAGTTTTATCTGTCGCGCAGCTTCGAAGGCCCGAACCGCGACCCGCGCAACGACTTCGGCGGTTATAATCTGACCGACGCGATCGTCCGCTACCAGACCGGCATCGGTGGCATCAGCCTGGCGGTGCAGAATCTGTTCGACAAACAGTATGTCAGCTACGCGAGCGACACCCAGCGCCCGACCGATAATTTCTTTAATTTCGCCGGCCGCGGACGGACGTTTACGCTCGGCTGGGATTCTCGCTTCTGATGATGCCGCTAAGCCAGCCATCAATAGAGGCGCGTGTTCCCGTGAAGGCGGGAACCCGTCACCGGTCGGCACGACATGGTGCCGACCGGAAATGGACCCCCGCCTTCGCGGGGGAACGGGCGGTTTATGATGCTACAATAGTACTGGCAAAGTGATGAAACTGCTCGACACGCTGCACCGCTGGGCCGGGGGTCTGATTGGCCTCGTGCTTGCGCTGCTCGGCCTGTCGGGCGCGATCCTCGTTCATAAGGAAGAGTGGATCGGCCTGCCACATGCGCGCGACGCGCAGGTCACCGATCTCGCGACCGTTGCGGCGACGACCGAAAAGCTGATGGCGATGCCCGGCGATCCGCAGGGAATCATCTATGCCAGCCAGCGTCTCGGGCTGCACCAGATGCGGTTCGACGAGGGCGCCGGGCTTTACGCCAGCCAGTCGGGCGAGGTCGTGGCGCGCTGGGCGAGCCAGTGGGAGCGCCCCGAAATCTGGCTGTTCGATTTCCACCACCATCTGTTCACCGGCGATGCGGGCGAATGGGTGATCGGGATCGCGGGCCTCGCCGGGCTGTTCTTTGTCATCTCGGGGGTGATCCTGTGGTGGCGCACCCGCAAGACCTTCAAACTGCGGCTGTGGCCGAAACGGATGACCCGCCCGGCGATCGTCACGCAGCACCGCGACTTCGGCATCGTTGTCGCGCCGCTCCTGCTGCTGTCGGTCGTCACCGGGACGATGATGATCTTCCGACCCTTTGCTGCGATCGTCGTCGCGCCGTTCGCCCCGGTTGCGGAGACGGCCAAGGCGCTCGAGCCGCCGAAATATAGGGGTGGGCCGCTGGCCGCCGATCCTGACTGGACCGCAATGCTGAACACTGCCCGCGCGCGCTTTCCCGATGCCGAATTCCGCATCCTCAGCAAACCACGCCAGCCCGGCGACCCGATCAGCCTGCGGATGAAACAGCGCGGCGAATGGCTGCCCAACGGACGCTCCACTCTGTGGTTCGATGCCGAAACGGGCAAATTGCTCGGCGCGCGCGACGCGCTGACGATGCCTGCGGGGGCGCAGGCGTTCAACATGGCCTATCCGCTGCATGCCGGGAAAGTCGGCGGCCTGCCGTATCGCCTTTTGCTGACCGCGTCGGGATTGGCGCTGGCATTGCTCGGCAGCTTGACGATGTGGACCTTCTGGTTCCGGCGGCCAAATCCCGCAAAACGGTTCGCACGACCGTCGCTCGCGGCAACCTGACGGCATGATTTTAATGCTGATTTAACGGCGCTAACCCCCGATCAACATGGCGCCGTAATGCGCCGCCGCCGCACATGCCGGATCCTCTCTCGCGACAGGATTTTCCGCATGACCGCAACCACTGCAAAGAACGCCACCCTTGCTGCGCTGACCCTCGGCGCGCTCGGGATCGTCTATGGCGATATCGGTACCAGCCCGCTGTACGCGTTTCGCGAGGCGCTGACCCAGAACGGCAGCGACATCGGCGCGAGCGATATCATCGGCGTGCTGTCGCTGGCGCTGTGGGCGCTGATCATCGTCGTGACGCTGAAATATGTACTATTCCTGACGCGGGCCGACAATCATGGCGAGGGCGGCGTGCTGTCGCTGATGGCATTGGCGCACCGCGCGACCGACGGGCGCTGGCCAATCGTGTTGATCTTGGGGGCTATCGGCGCCGCGCTGTTCTTTGGTGATGCGATCATCACCCCCGCGCTGTCGGTGTTGTCGGCGGTCGAGGGGCTAAAAACCGTGCCGGGGGTCGGGCCGCTGATGACGCTGCCGGTCATTCTGGGACTGGCACTCGCCATCCTCGTCGCGCTGTTCGCGATCCAGTCGCGCGGGACCGCGCGCGTCGCCGGGCTGTTCGGCCCGGTCTGTGCCTTGTGGTTTGTGACACTCGCCGCGCTAGGGCTTTACCATATCGCCGGCGCGCCGCAGATCCTGCTCGCCTTCAACCCCTTTTATGCCGCGCAATATCTGGCCGGCCATGGCACCACCGGGCTGTTCGTGCTCGGCGCGGTGTTCCTGACGGTAACCGGAGCCGAGGCACTGATCGCCGACATGGGCCATTTCGGGCGAAAGCCGATCCAGCTTGGCTGGCTGGGCTTTGTCTGGCCGTCCCTCTCGCTGAATTATCTGGGCCAAGGAGCGCTGGCGCTCAAGACGTTGGCCACAGCAGAGGCGTCCGGACAGCCTTTCGTCAACGCCGACTGGTTCTTCATCATGGCGCCCGATGCCTTGCGCGCACCGCTCGTCATCCTGGCCACGCTGGCAACGATCATCGCGAGTCAGGCCGTCATCACCGGCGCCTTCTCGCTGGCGCAACAGGGGATCGCGCTCGGGCTGTTCCCACGCATGACGATCCGCCAGACGTCGGCCGACCAGCGCGGGCAAATCTATATGCCCGTAATCAACTGGCTGCTGCTCGCCGGGGTGCTGCTGCTCGTCTTCGGTTTCCAGAGCAGCAGCCGCATGGCCGCCGCTTATGGTATCGCAGTGACCGGCACGATGGTGGTGACGACGATGCTGGCCTTCATCGTCGCGTGGCGCGGCTGGAAATGGGAGCCGGTGTGGACTTCGCTGTTGTTCCTGCCCTTCGTTGCGATCGACCTGATCTTCTTTGGTGCCAATATCCTGCGGGTGATCGAGGGCGGCTGGGTACCGTTGCTGATCGGGGTGGCGATTATCGCGCTGATCGCAACATGGCGGCGCGGGCGCGCGGTGGCCCAGCGGCGCAGCGGCGAGCAGGGGATCGTCATGGCCGACCTCGCCCCCTCGCTCGCGAAGCGTCCGCCGCAGACGGTCGAAGGTACCGCCATCTATCTGACGCAGGACAATGACCATGCACCGTCGGCGCTGCTCCACAATCTCAAGCACAACAAGGTGCTGCACGCCCGGAACATCCTGTTGACCGTCACCACCGCATCCGATCCGCATGTACCGCCAACCGAGCGCCTGGAGCAGCTCCCGCTGACCGGCGGTTTCGTAGCGGCAAGGCTGACCTATGGCTATATGGACCGCATCGACGTGCCGAGCGACCTCGGCGCCGCGGGGTTGCTCGCGGGAACGGGCGGCGCGTCCTTCTTCGTCGGGCGCAACGCGATACGTGCCGCGACCCGGCCGGGGATGCCGCTGATCCCGCTCTTGATCTTTCGCTTCCTCCACCGCAACGCCGCCGATCCGACCGCCTTCTTCGGTATCCCGGCGAACCGCGTGGTGGAACTTGGGTCGCAAATCGAGCTATAGCGGGCCATGCGCGTCAGCTTTGCCGGATACATGATCGCCCTCATCGGGGTCGCGCTGGTCGCACTAGTCACCCATATGGCGCTCGCGCACCTGGGGCTTGCCTCGGCGGCGCTGCTGTTCCTGCTGCCGGTGCTCGCAGCGTCGGTCCGCTTCGGCACCGGTCCGGCGCTGGTCGCGGCGGCCAGCGGCGCGCTCGCCTTCAACTTTTTGTTGCTGCCGCCGCGTTTCACTTTTCGCATCGACGGGTTCGACCATGTCGTTTCGGTCGCCGTGTTCCTGGCCGTCGCGCTGGTGACGAGCCGGTTGGCCGCCGAGCTGCGCGCCCGCGAGGCCGAGGCCAATGCCCGCGCCGCGGCGAACGCCGAACAGGCCGAATTCGCCGCCCTGCTCTCCGGCGACACCCCCGACGTGCTGACGCGGGCGCTCGCGTGGATCACGGCGCGATACGGCGCCGCGCGGCTGATCGACCGCGACGCCATGCCCTCCGAGGATCCGGCGTTGTCCAGCCTTGACCTTTCGGCTGCGGGCTGGGCGCTGCAGGGGGCCGAAGCGGCAGGACATGGCAGCGACACCATGCCGGCGAGCGACTGGAGCTTTCTGCCCTTTGCGCCGGGGCATCCGGGCGGCAGCGGGATGCTCGCGGTAGCCCGACCGATGTCGGGCACGACACGAAGGCCGGAGGAAATGACCCAGCTACAAGCGCTGGCGCGACTGATCGGGCAGGCGCGCGACCGGCTGGCGCTGGCGGACGAACGCCAGAGCCGCGAGCGGCTGGAGGATCGCGATGCGTTGCGCCGGACGCTGCTCGCAGCAATGGCGCATGATTTTCGTACCCCGCTGACCGTGTTGACGGGGGAAGTGGCGGCGCTGGATGGAGATCTGGCGGCAAAGGATTGCGCGCTCGCCCAGGTTCACCGGCTTAGTGCGATGATGGACGATCTGGTCGGCGCGGCCCGAATCGAGGGCGGCGCGCTCGACCCGCAGATCGAAGCGGTCGACCTGGTCGATTGCATCGACGCCGCGTGCGCTCGGCTGGCGAGCGCCCTCGCTGCCCATCAGGTCGAACGGGCGCTGCCCGCCGACCTGCCGCTGGTTGCTGCCGATCCGGTGCTGCTGACCCACATCCTCGTCAACCTGATCGGCAATGCCGCGCGCCATGCCAGAACGCGGATCGCGATCTCGGCCACCACCGACAAGGGCCGGATCTCGCTGCACATCGACGACGATGGCCCCGGCATTGCCGACGATCTGCACCAGAGGATTTTCGACCGGTTCGCGCGCGGGGCGGGCAGCGACCGTGACGGCGGCACTGGGCTGGGTCTCGCCATCGTCAAGGGTTTTGCCGACGCAATGGCACTGGGCGTTGCAGCGCACCGCGCGCCAGAAGGCGGCGCGCGCTTCACGCTCTTCCTGCCCGAGCGGCAGGTCGTGACCGCATGACCCGCGTCCTGATCGTCGATGACGAGGCTGCCATCCTGCGGCTGGTCGCAGCAGTCCTCGATCGCGGTGGGTTCACCCCGGTCGCGGTCTCAAGCGCGCGGGCCGCGCTGGCCGAAGCCGATCGCGCCGCGCCCGACGCCGCCGTGATCGATCTCGGCCTGCCCGACATGGATGGTGTCGAGCTGGTCGCGGCGCTGCGCCAGCGGATGACCGGGCCACTGATCGTGCTGACCGCGCGCGAAGCGACCAGCGACAAGATCGCGGCGCTCGACCTGGGCGCCGACGATTATGTCACCAAGCCGTTCGAAGGCGACGAGCTGCTCGCGCGGCTGCGCGCGGCGCTGCGCCGCGCCGGGCGCGCGATCGCCGCCGACGGCGTGCTGCGTCACGGCGCGCTCGCAATCGACCCGGCGCGGCATGACTTGCGGCTGGGGGGTGAGCGGGTGACGCTGACCCCGCGCGAATTTGCGGTGATGGAGGCGCTGATCGCCGCGGGCGGCCGCCTTGTCACCCATGCCGACCTGCTGCGCCGCGTGTGGGGACCGGCACATGTCGGCGACAGCGATTATTTGCGCGTCGTCGTCCGGGCTTTGCGGCTGAAGCTGGAAGCCGATCCGTCGGCGCCGACCTTGATCCGCAACGAACCCGGCATCGGGTATCGGCTCGGCGAGGTTTAGCGCGCTTTCCTATTTTACCCGCCGCCCTATATCCTGCGCAGTCCATGACCCGCGCCCGCGTCCTCCTCCTGACCGCCGCCCTCGGCCCGCTCGATTATCGCGTCCCGCAGGGCAGCGACGCGCCGCTCGGCAGCGTCGTGATCGCGCCGCTGGGGCCGCGGCGGATGGGCGGGGTGGTGTGGGAGGATGCGAGTTTCGGCGCGCCCGAGGCAGTCGGCGACAATCGCCTGCGCAATCTTTACGAAATCGTCGCCGTCCCGCCGATCGGCGCGGCGCTACGCCGCCTCGTCGAATGGACCAGCGACTATTATCTCGCCCCGCCGGGGTCGGTGCTGCGGATGGTGCTGCCCGGGGTCGCCTTTGCCGACGCCAGGCGCCCGATTGTCGAATATCGCGCCACCGGCGAATTGCCCGCGCGCATGACTCCGCAGCGTAGCGTCGCGCTCGAAAAGATCGGCGTCCGGCAGGGCATGGTGCGCGAACTCGCCGCGCTCGCCGAGGTCAGCGACGCAGTGATCCGCGGCCTCGTGACCACCGGCGCGCTCGAAGCGGTGACGGTATCGGCTGATCAGCCATACCCCCACCCTGATCCCGCGTTCGCGCCGCCCGACCTGTCCGCCGAACAGACCGCCGCCGCCGCGCAGCTGACCGATGCGGTCGCCGCAGAGAAGTTCGAGACGCTGCTGCTCGACGGGGTCACCGGGTCGGGCAAGACCGAAGTCTATATGGAGGCGATCGCCGCCGCGATCGACGCAGACAAGCAGGCGCTTGTCCTGCTGCCCGAAATCGCGCTGACCGAACCGATGCTGACGCGCTTCGCCGCGCGCTTCGGCTGCGAACCGGTGGCCTGGCACTCGGGCCTCCGCTCGACGGAGCGCCGCCGCGCCTGGCACGCGATTGCCGCGGGTGAGGCGAAGATCATCGTCGGCGCGCGCTCGGCGCTGTTCCTCCCCTATGCCCGGCTCGGCGTCATCGTCGTCGACGAGGCGCATGAGACGAGCTTCAAGCAGGAGGACGGCGTCCATTATCACGCGCGGGACGTTGCCGTGATGCGCGGGCATTTCGAGGGGCTGCCGGTGGTGCTGGCGAGCGCGACCCCGGCGCTCGAAAGCCTCGCGATGGTCGAGGCGGGGCGCTATCGCCACATTGTCCTGCCCGCGCGCTTCGGCGGCGCCACCCTGCCCGACCTCGCCGCAATCGACATGCGCAGCGACCCGCCCGACCGCGGCCGCTGGCTCGCCCCGCCGCTCGTCGACGCACTCGCCGACCGCCTCGCCAAGGGCGAGCAGAGCCTGCTGTTCCTCAACCGCCGCGGCTTTGCGCCGCTGACGCTCTGCCGCACCTGCGGCCACCGCATTCAGTGCCCGAATTGCACCGCGTGGATGGTCGAACACCGCCTCGTCCACCGCCTCGCCTGCCATCATTGCGGCCATGTCATGCCGCCGCCGCGGCTGTGCCCCGAGTGCGAGGACGAGGACAGCCTGGTCGCCTGCGGGCCAGGGGTCGAGCGCGTCGCCGACGAGATCGCGCTGCGCTTTCCCGAGGCGCGCGTCGCCATCGTCACCTCGGACACGCTCTGGTCGCCCGCGAAAGCCGCCGAGTTTGTCGACAATGTCGAGGGCGGGCTGGTCGACATCATCATCGGCACCCAGCTCGTCACCAAAGGCTATCATTTCCCCAACCTCACCCTCGTCGGGGTGGTCGATGCCGACCTCGGCCTCGACGGTGGCGATCTGCGTGCGTCCGAGCGCACCTTTCAGCAGATCGCGCAGGTCGCGGGGCGGGCCGGGCGCGGGGTCAAGCCCGGCGAAGTTCTGATCCAGACGCGCGTGCCCGATGCGCCCGTCATGGCGGCGCTGGTCGCCAACGACCGCGACGGTTTCTACGCCGCCGAAGCCGCGGCGCGCAAACAGGCGGGCGCCCCGCCCTATGGCCGCTTCGCCGCGCTCGTCATCTCTTCCGAAGACATCGAAGTCGCCCGCGGCGTCGCCCAGCGGCTTGGGGCGAAAGCCCCGGTTGCAGAAGGGCTTGCGGTCTATGGCCCCGCCCCCGCCCCGCTCGCGATGCTGCGCGGCCGCCACCGTTTCCGCCTGCTCCTCCACGCGCCGCGCAGTTTCGACCTGCAAGGCACAATCCGCGACTGGGTCGCCAGCATCGACTGGCCCAGCAAGGCGCGGCTGGCGATCGATATTGATCCATATAGCTTTGTATAGGTCTGACAGACCTTTACTGTAAGCCGAAGCGCTGGCAGCAAGGAGGCACGATGCCAACCGGGGGAGCAGCGGCATGCACAGAATTCGCCTGTTTACAATTGCGGTTACGCTGGCCGCGATGGTTAGCCCGGCGCACGCCAAATGGCTGCGTGCCGACACCGATAATTTCATCATCTACAGCGAAAGCAGCGAACGGTCGCTGCGCAGCTTCGCGGAAAATTTGCAGCGCTTCGACGCCACCCTGCGCTTGCGGCTCGCGGTGCCGGGCGGCAAGGAACCGAACCGGCTGACCATCTATCTGGTCCCCCGCGCGGCCGATGCGGGGCGGTTGGCGACGGGCAAGGCCGGGTCGTCGATCGCCGGATTCTACAGCGCCGACCTCGACGGCAGCTATGCGGTGTCACATCGCGAGGTGATCGAATTCAAAGGGGCGTCCTCATCCCAGCAAACGCTGTTTCATGAATATACCCATCATTTCATGAAACGCTATTTCGGCGCGGCGTTTCCGGCGTGGTTCATCGAGGGATTCGCCGAATTTTACTCGACGACCGACTTCACGGGCAAAGGCCAGTCGCAGGTGGGCCGTCCTGCCTATTTCCGGGCACACGGGTTGATCAACATGCCCCGCATTCCGGTCGAGAAGCTGCTCCTGCAACAACCGCGCGAGATGCGGTCCTCGGGCCAGATGGACGTTTATTACGGCCGCGCGTGGCTGCTGACGCATATGCTCTATTATAATTCCGATCGCGCGGGACAGCTCACCGCCTATATCGAAGCCATCAATCGTGGCGAAAACGGCGAAGAGGCGGCGGTCGCGGCTTTCGGCGACCTGCCTGCGCTCGACCGCGACCTCCAGCGCTATCTTGGCCGTCCGCTCAGCTATCTAACCTCGGTAAACCCCATCCCTATCCCAGGATCGATCACGATAACGCCGCTTCCCCATGCCGAGGATGCGCTAGTACAATGGCAACTCAAACGACGGAGCGCGCGCGGCGGCGAACATTTGACAGAGGTGCGGGACGGATTGAAAAGGCTCGCTGCCGAATATCCCGACAACGCCCAAGTCTGGTACGAACTGGCACGCGCGGAATGGGATCTGGGCGACGAGAAGCGCGACGCCGCGGCGGCGCGCTTCTCGGCCGACAAGGTTCTGGCCATCGAGCCGAAGCATGTTCGCGCCAATATAGTATTGGGCGAAATGATGATCCACGACCTCGGCAAGCGCGACACGGTCACGAGCGCGGACTGGACAGCCGCGCGCCAGCCGATCATCCTCGCCAACCGCACTGATCCGGACGATCCCGTCCCGCTTTACGCTTATTATAACAGCTTTCTCCAGCAAGGCATCACGCCGCCCGCAATTGCCGTCACCGGGCTCGAACGCGCTTTCGCGCTCGGTCCCGAAAGCGCCAGCGCGCGCATCGCCTATGCTTTCGCACTCGCGCGCAACGGCGACTTCGATCGTGCCGCGCGGCTCGCCAAAGTCGTGGCGTTCGATCCGCACGACAGTGGACAGGGCGAACATATCCTCGCCCAGATCGAGTCAATGCGCAAAGCGGACGATGCCGCCGCCAGCGAAGGCGACGACGCGTCGGAAGAGGCCGACGCCAATCAATAATCGGGTTCGGCGCCGCCCAGCACCTGTTCGGCCTGCCCCGTGACCCACGCCATCGCCGCGGCCCACGGCTGATGCCCATGACTGATCCGCGCGACGCCGAGGTTCGCCAGCTCACGGTGCGTTGGCCCGCCCTTGCCGCGCAGGATGTTCACCGGCAGCGGAGAGGCGTCGCAGATCGCGGCGATGCATTTGGGGTCGAGCAAGAAGGGCACGAACAGCGACCCTGCGCCCGCGTCGGCGTAGGCATGCGCGCGCTCAATCGTTGCGGCGACGAGCGCCTCGCCGTGCTGCGCGCCATCGGCGCCGCGAAAGATATCACAGCGGGCGTTGACGAAGATGCCGGTATCGGTCGCGGCGCGGTAACGCGCGATGGCTTCGGCAACGGGCAGCAGGGCCGATTGGCCGGGCAGCCGGTCTTCGATATTGATCCCCGCCGCACCCGCATCCTTTGCGCGCCCGACCGACGCGCCGACCGCCGCCGGGTCGGCACCATAGCCCGATTCCATGTCGATGGTGACCGGCAGGTCGGTGACCGCCAGGATGCGCGAGAGGTTCTCGAACACATCTTCGAGCGGAAAATCCTCGCCATCGGCGCGGCCCTGCGCGCCCGCGACGCCGAAGCTGCCCGTCGCGATCGCTTTGGCGCCCGCCGCGGCGACCGCCTTGGCACTCCCCGCGTCCCAGATGTTGACGAGGATCAACGGGTCGCCGGGGACATGCAGTGCGCGGAACTCCGCAATTTTGTCGGACATCAAAAGCTCTCCCTTTTCAGCAACTCTTCCTTGATCGTCAGGCCATAGGCATAGCCGCCGAGCGTCCCGTCGCTGCGCACCACCCGGTGGCACGGGATCAGTACCGCGACATTATTGGCGCCATTGGCGCTGCCCGCGGCGCGCACCGCCTTCGGCTTGCCGACCGCGGCGGCGATATCGGCATAGCTGCGCGTCTCGCCCGCGGGGATCTTGCGCAGCTCGCGCCACACCGCTTCCTGAAAGGCCGTCCCTTTGACGTCGATCGGGATATGGTCGAACCCGTCGGTAGGGGCTTCGACCGCCGCGACGACCTGCTTCAGCAGCGCCGAAAACTCGTCGCCTCCCTCGACCAGATCGGCGGCGGAGAAGCGTTCTTCAAGCGCCTCGCGGCCTTCAGCGAACGACAGGCGGCACACCCCCTTGTCGGTCGCGGCGACCAGCATATCGCCCAGGCTCGTCGGCACCACCGCCCAGTGGATCGTCACCCCCTTGCCGCCGTTCACCCAAGCCGAAGCGGTCATCCCCATCCGTCCCTCCATATTGTCATAGAATCGCGATGGCCCCGAAAAGCCCGCGTCGTAAATCGCGTCGGTCACCCGGCCGCCCTCGCTCAGCGCCTGCCGCGCGCGTTCCTCGCGCAGTGCGCGGGCATAAGCGGCGGGCGACAGGCCGGTATGGCGCGTAAAGACGCGCTGGAAATGCGTCGGCGAATAGCCGGTGCGCCCCGCCAGATCGGCGAGCGCGAGCGGCTCCTCGCTTGCCTTGATCGCGTGGATCGCCGCGAGCACCGCGCCTTCGTCGCGCGCGACATCGTCGGGCAGGCAGCGCTTGCACGGGCGCAGGCCGGTCGCGCGCGCCGCGGCGCCATCGGCAAAGAAGCGGACATTGTCGCGCAGCGGGTGGCGCGCCGCGCAGCTCGGCCGACAATAGATACCGGTGGTCAGCACCCCGGTGACGAACCGCCCGTCGAGCGCGCGGTCGCGGCGGAGCACCGCCGCCCAGCGCGCATCGTCGGTCATGGTCTCGGCGGCGCTCATACCCCGTCCCTCTCGATCCGCGCCGCGAAACAGCCATGCGCGGCGTTGTGCGCGTCGATATAGGCGATGCCAGCGTCGGCGAACAGGTCGCGGATCGCGCCATCGGCCTCGCCCGGACCCGCGAGCCGCGCGGTTTGCAGCATGCCGTCGGCAGCGAACGCACGCAGCGCGATGGGCCGACCCTCGAACACCGGCGGTACGGTATCGCGATAGCTTGCCGCGTCGACGCTCGGCCGCACATAGATCGCATAGGCGCTGCGATACGGCGTTTCGACATCGTGGCTGGTGTGGTGGAGCAGGATCAGCTCCTCTCCGGCACGCGCATCCTGCAGGCTGATCCGGCACGGAAAGCCGCTGTTAGCGGTTGCAGTGACGCGGCGCGCGTTGATCGCGGCGAGTTCGGCGTCATCGAGCGCGAACAGCGGGGCAAAGCCGTCGGGGCTGAGTCCCTGGATCGAATAGGTCATCGGGTCTTTCCTTCTTCTGCGGTCGCCGCAGTCTTGCCACCACCGCGCCCACTGGTGCGTCCCGATGCTTGCGTTCAAAGTTGGCGGGGCTAGGGTGCGCGCCATGACCCGCCTCCTCGCGTTGCTGCTCGCCCTTCTGACCGTCACCGTTCCCGCGCACGCCGCCGACGACATCAGCGCTGCGTCGCGCAGCGTCGTGCGCGTCGTCACCGTCGCGATGGTCGACGGCGAGGTCGTCGGTTTCGGCCATGGCAGTGGCATCGCAATTTCGCCGACACGCATCGTCACCAACGCGCATGTCGTCGAATCGGCGGTCAAATATCCAAACAATGTCGCGCTCGGCGTCGTCCCGTCGGAGGGGCAGAAAAGCTATGCCGCGAAACTGATCGCGATCGACACGGCGCGCGACTTGGCGCTGATCGAAATCACCGAGGCCCGCCTGCCTGCCGCCGCGATCTACACCGGCCCGCTCGAATCGGGCGCCGATATCGTCGCGCTCGGCTATCCGGGCAATGTCGATCTCGCGACCGCGCGCAGCGCCAACGACTATATCACCCCGCGCACCCCGACGCGCAGCGAGGGCAATCTGTCGAACACGCAGAGCGTCGACGGGGTCGCGATGCTGATCCACACCGCCAAGATCTCACGCGGCAATTCGGGCGGCCCGCTCGTCGATGCGTGCGGGCGGATCACCGGGATCAACACCGCGATCACCCGCGCCGACGATGGCGATTCGCCCTTTGCCTTTGCGATCGCGGGGCGCGAGCTCACCCGCTTCCTGACCGACGCAAACCAGCCATATACCAGCGTCGGCACCCCCTGCCTGTCGCTTGCCGAGGCCGATGCGCGCGACCGCGCCGCGATGGACGCTGAACAGCGCGCGAGCGCCGAGGCCAACGCCGCCAAGGATGCCGCCGCAAAACTCGACCGTGACCTGAAACAGGCGCGCGCCGAGGAAGAAGCCCTGGCGTCGCGCGAGAACCGCATTGCGCTTGCCGGAGTAATGTTCGTGATCGGCGCGCTGGCAGCGGGTGCCGGGCTGCTTTTCTATAGCCAGCAGAATATGCGCAATGCGAAAATCGCAGGCGGCGCAGGGGCGGTGCTGATGCTCGGCGCCGCGATGCTGTTCGTCACCCGCCCCGACGCACGCGCCGAGCTTGCGGCGGACAGCACGTCGCCGCCCGCTACTACCGAACCCAGGCTGGCCGAGGGCAATTTTCTCTGCACGATCCGCACCGATCGCAGCCGGATCACCGTGTCGGCAACCACCGACGTGCCGGTGACGATTGGCGCGGGGGGCTGCGTTAACGACCGCACCCAATATACCAAGGGCGCCGACGACCGCTGGCAGCGCATTCTGGTCCCCAATGAGGAAGCGACCGTCACTGTCGCGTCGATCGATGCGACCGGGCGCGATTATCGCGTCGACCGCTATCTGCTCGATGCCGAAGCGATGACCAAGGCGCGCGAGATCCGCGCCGGGGTAACGCTCAAAAGCTGCACCGCCGACCCCGACGCGCTCGCAGGCCTCGCCGCACAACAGGACGCCATCCGCAGCGCGCTGCCTGCCAGCCCGAACGAACGGCTCGTCTATCGTTGCCAGCCCGCGGCGCGCGGCGGCGTGGGAAGTTAGTCTCCCGAGCGTAGCGGGCGGTCGGTCAACGCGTTGACCCAGTCGGCAAAGATTGCCTGCGCCGCCGCAGAGTAGGCCAGCTCATGCCCAACGCCCGCGACCAAGGCCACCGTCGCATCGGGCCGCGCGCGTCGCAGCCTCGCCAGATTGGCGGGCCTGACCAGCGTATCGCCGTCGCCGTGCATCAGGAACACAGGCACCTTCACCCGCGCCAGCTTGCCGACATTGTCAAAGCGGTCGCGCACCAGCCATCGCGGGACGAAAGGCATCGCCTCCCCGACAACGTCGGGCAGGCTGGAAAAGCCCGACACCAGCATCAGCGCCGCAACATCGTGGCGCAGCGCCATTTCGGTCGCCGGTCCCGACCCGATCGAATTGCCGACGATAATGACGTCGCGCGCCGCGATCCGCTGCGCCGACAGCCAGCGTATCGCGGCGTCGCCGTCACGATACAGCCCCGCCTCCCCCGGCGATCCGGGATTGCCGCCATAGCCGCGATATTCGACGAGCATCAGCCCGTTGCCGTTCGCCGCAAGCCCGCGCGTCGCCTCGATCGCGCCGAGCAGATTGTCGCCATTGCCATGGAAGAAGAGGATGGTGCGCTGGCCCGGCTGCGCGGGGCGGTGGAATGCGGAAAGCCGCAACCCGTCGCCGGTCTGCGTGTGGACCAGCCGGAAACCCGGCGGCGGCGCCTGCGGATATTGGCTCGGCGCCGGAAAGATCAGCCGCCGCTGCTGCGTGTAGAGCAGCGCCGTCGCAGCAATCATGAGAATGAGCGCGAAAACCAGCAGTCTGATTGCGCTCTTCATTTGTTATCGAAGGCCGAGGCCATCGCGGATGTGGACCGCCGCATCCGCGGGCGCGACAACCCCTGTGTCGATCTCGATTGCCGCAGCGATCGGCGGATAGGTGAAGGCGCCCTTTGCCTCTAGGTCGCGCAGCAAAGTCAGCGACGACAACTTGCCGCTCGCCTGCCGCGACTCTGCTTCGATCCGCGATTCGACGACTTCGGGCGCGCAGCGCAAGCCCACGAAATCGACCCGCCCACCCGCAGCCTCGACCAGCGCTGCGACGTGCTGCGGAAAATCAGAAGCAACACTGGCTTCGGGATGGAAGGTAAAGATCAGCGAGCGCTTCTCCGTCGCTGCCGCGCGGAAGACATCGAGCCACATCGCCTCGCGCAATTGGATGAAGGTATCGCTCCCGAACGGAAAGACCGCGAGTAGCGCATCCACGACAAGGTGATTGTGGAATAGCGGTAGTCCGGTGAGAGCAGCGAGCTCGCGCGCTACCGTCAGCTTGCCGCTCGCTGCGGGGCCGTGGATGAAGACAAGCCTCATCCGCCGCACGCTTTGAACAGCATCAGCGTGCACTCGCGTGCCAGTTCGGCGCTTGGTTCGTGATAATCCTTGCGCCGGTCGCTGTTGAAACCGTGGCCCGCCTCGTAAACGAAGATCTGCGCGGTCGGATGCTCCTTCGCGATCAGCGCCTCGACCCCCTCCATCGGGATGCCGCCGTCGAAGCGGCCGAAATGGGCGATCGCGGCGCAGCGCGGCGCCTCGTCCTTGAACATCGTCGGGACCAGGCTGCCGTAATAGGCGCTGGCCGCGGCGACATCGGGGCTGATCTGCGCCATCCGCCACGCGACCGATCCGCCATAGCAAAAGCCGGTGATAAACACTGGCCCTTTCGATTTCAGCGCGTCGACACACGTCTGCGCATCCTTCAGGCTCTGCTCGAACGGGTGCAACTCGCGCGCCAGCTGGACCGCACGCTGGAACTGCGGCCCCGAATAATCGCTCTCGAACCCGGGATGTTCGCGGTCGAACAGTGCGGGGGACAGCACCTCATAACCGTCGGCGGCATATTCGTCGCACAGCTCGCGGATATGATCGGTGACCCCGAAGATTTCCTGCACCAGCACGAGCCCGCCGCAGCGCTCGCCGGTCGGCCGGGCATGATAGACCGCGATTTCGGCGCCATCGTCCATCGTCATCCGAATCATTTCACCCACAGGCTTCACCCCTCGTCCGTTCGCGCTGAGCTTGTCGAAGCGCAGTCCTTCTTGGGCGCCTTTTGGAGAAAGAGCGGCCCTTCGACAAGCTCAGGGCAAACGGCTTTGGGGACGGACTCTGATTCGCCCCACCCCCGCCTTGCATTGCAACAAAATCGTTGCTAGGCGCGCCGCGACTTCGCTGCGGGGGATATTTCCGAATATCCGCTTAAAACCCGCGCGGCCCATCCCCCACGGGATCGTAGCAAAGGACTTTCACGCGTGGAGAATTCCGGCGGCATTCAAGGCAACATCACGGCGGGCCTCGCGGGCCGCTATGCGGTCGCTTTGTTCGATCTAGCGCGCGAATCGAACGCGATCGACGCGGTCGCCAAAAGCCTCAGCGACCTGCGCGCAGGCCTCGCCGAATCGGCTGACCTGTCGGCGCTGATCGCCAGCCCGGTTGTCGGACGCACCGATGCCGCCAATGCCATCGGCGCCGTTGCAAAAGCGATGCAGATCGATTCGCTGACCGCCAAATTTCTCGGCGTGCTCGCCGAGAATCGCCGTCTGGCTGACCTGCCCAAGATGATCGACGCGTTCGACGCGATCGTCGCGAACCATCGCGGCGAAGTGACCGCCAAGGTCACCAGCGCGCACCCGCTTTCCGCCGCGCAGCTCAAAGAGCTGACCGCGAACCTCAAATCCCGTGTCGGGCGCGACGTTTCCGTCGCGACGACCGTCGATCCCGCCATCCTCGGCGGCCTCGTCGTCCAGCTGGGCAGCCAGCTGATCGACGGCAGCATCCGTACCCGTCTCAATAGTTTCGCCCAGGCGATGAAGGGCTGAAAGCCCGTACGCCCAATTGCCCCGATGAAAGGCTAAACAATGGAAATCCGCGCCGCTGAAATCAGCAAGGTCATCAAGGACCAGATCGCCAATTTCGGCACCGACGCCACGGTCAGCGAAATTGGTCAGGTGCTGTCGGTCGGCGACGGCATCGCCCGCGTTCACGGGCTCGACAATGTCCAGGCCGGTGAAATGGTCGAATTCGCCAATGGCGTGCAGGGCATGGCCCTCAACCTCGAAGCCGACAACGTCGGCATCGTGATCTTCGGCAGCGACGCCGAGATCAAGGAAGGCGACCAGGTGAAGCGCACCGGCACGATCGTCGACGTCCCCGTCGGCAAAGGCCTGCTCGGCCGCGTCGTCGATGGCCTCGGCAACCCGATCGACGGCAAGGGCCCGATCAAGGCTGACAAGCGCATGCGCGTCGAAGTGAAGGCACCGGGGATCATCCCGCGCACCTCGGTTCACGAACCCGTCCAGACCGGCCTGAAGGCGCTCGACGCCCTCGTCCCCGTCGGCCGCGGCCAGCGCGAACTGATCATCGGCGATCGCCAGACCGGCAAGACCGCCGTCGCGATCGACACCTTCATCAACCAGAAGGCCGCCAACGCGGGCGATGATGAGTCGAAGAAGCTGTATTGCATCTATGTCGCCGTCGGCCAGAAGCGCTCGACCGTCGCGCAGATCGTCCGCCAGCTCGAAGAAAATGGCGCGATGGAATATTCGATCGTCGTCGCCGCGACCGCGTCGGAACCCGCCCCGCTGCAGTTCCTCGCGCCCTATACCGGCTGCACGATGGGTGAATTTTTCCGCGATAACGGCATGCACGCCGTCATCGTCTATGACGATCTGTCGAAGCAAGCCGTCGCCTATCGCCAGATGTCGCTGCTGCTGCGCCGCCCGCCGGGCCGCGAAGCCTATCCGGGCGACGTTTTCTATCTGCACAGCCGCCTGCTCGAGCGTGCCGCAAAGATGAACAGCGACAATGGTTCGGGTTCGCTCACCGCGCTGCCGATCATCGAAACGCAGGCAGGCGACGTTTCGGCGTATATCCCGACCAACGTGATTTCGATCACCGACGGCCAGATCTTCCTCGAAACCGGCCTGTTCAATGCCGGTATCCGCCCGGCGATCAACGTCGGCCTGTCGGTGAGCCGCGTCGGCTCGGCCGCGCAGACCAAGGCGATGAAAAAGGTGTCGGGCTCGATCAAGCTCGAGCTCGCGCAATATCGCGAAATGGAAGCCTTTGCCCAGTTCGGTTCGGATCTTGATGCGTCGACGCAGAAGCTGCTCAACCGCGGCGCGCGCCTGACCCAGCTGCTCAAGCAGGCGCAGTTCCAGCCGATGCCGTTCGAAGAGCAGACCGCGTCGATCTTTGCCGGCACCAACGGCTTCCTCGACAATGTCGCGACCACCGACGTCAACCGCTACGAACAGGCGATGCTCGCCTATCTGCGCAGCGACCACGCCGATGTGCTCAAGACGATCCGCGACACCAAGGATCTGGGCGACGACGCCAAAAAGGGTCTGGTCGGGGCGCTCGAAGCGTTCGGCAAGATTTTCGCTTAAAACTGTTCCCCGGCGCAAGCCGGGGCCCACAGAGATCCCGGCTTTCGCCGGGACACAAGGATAGGGCTTCATGGCCAGTCTGAAGGAACTCAAAGGGCGGATCGGCTCGGTCAAATCGACCCAGAAGATCACCAAGGCCAAGAAAATGGTCGCCGCGGCCAAGCTGCGCCGCGCGCAGGCGGCCGCCGAAGCCGCGCGCCCCTATGCCGAACGGCTTGAGGGCGTCGTTGCAAGCCTAGCGTCGAAGGTCGGCGGGTCCGATTCGGCGCCGCAATTGCTCGCGGGCACCGGCAAGAGCGACACGCATCTGCTCGTCGTGCTCAACAGCGACCGCGGCCTCGCGGGCGCGTTCAACTCGAACATCGTCCGCGCCGCGCGCGACAAGGCGCTCGACCTGCAAGCCCAGGGCAAGAAAGTCCTTTTCTTCCTCGTCGGCCGCAAGGGCCGTCCGGTCATCGCGCGCCTGTTCGCGGGCCAAATCGTCGAGCAGTACGAGACGACCGGCATCCGCGACATCGGCTTTGCACAGGCGCAGGACATCGCCGCCAAGGTGATGGAGATGTACGAAGCTGGCGCATTCGATGTCGCGCATCTCTTCTATTCCAAGTTCCGGTCGGCGCTGCTGCAGGAAGCGACCGGCCAGCAGCTGATCCCGGTTCCCGCCCCCGTCGATGTTCCGGCATCGAGCGGCGCCGCGGTCGAATATGAACCCGACGAGGAAGCGATCCTCGCCGACCTGTTGCCGCGCAATATCACGATCCAGATCTTCAAGGGTCTGCTGGAAAACGCCGCGTCCGAACAGGGCGCGTCGATGACCGCGATGGACAATGCGACGCGCAACGCGGGCGACCTGATCAACAAGCTGACCATCATTTACAACCGCACGCGTCAGGCGGCGATTACCACTGAACTGATTGAAATCATCGCGGGCGCCGAAGCGCTCTAATCGATCAACCCAAGGAAGAAGACCATGGCAACCGCTCCCGCTCCCGAGAAGAAGGCTCCGGCCAAGAAGGCCGCCGCGCCCAAGGCTGCTGCGCCGAAGAAGGCTGCTGCGCCCAAAACCGCCAGCATCGGCATCGCCACCGGCCGCATCGCGCAGGTCATCGGCGCCGTCGTCGACGTGCAGTTCACCGGCACCCTGCCCGCGATTCTGAACGCGCTGGAAACTGACAACAACGGCAACCGCCTCGTTCTCGAAGTCGCACAGCACCTCGGTGAAAACACCGTTCGCACCATCGCGATGGACGCCACCGACGGCCTGACCCGTGGCCAGCCGGTTCGCGACACCGGCGCGCAGATTTCGGTACCCGTCGGCCCGCAGACGCTCGGCCGCATCCTCAACGTCATCGGCGAGCCGATCGACGAACGCGGTCCGGTCGTCACCGACCTCCGCTCGCCGATCCATGCCAAGGCGCCTGAGTTCGTCGACCAGTCTACCGAATCGAGCATCCTCGTCACCGGCATCAAGGTCATCGACCTGATCGCGCCTTACGCCAAGGGCGGCAAGATCGGCCTGTTCGGCGGCGCCGGGGTCGGCAAGACCGTTCTCATTCAGGAACTGATCAACAACATCGCCAAGGGCCATGGTGGTACGTCGGTGTTCGCGGGCGTCGGTGAACGCACCCGCGAAGGCAACGACCTTTATCACGAATTCCTCGATGCCGGCGTTATCGCCAAGGACGCCGATGGCAACCCGACCCCCGAGGGTTCGAAGGTGGCGCTGGTATTCGGCCAGATGAACGAACCCCCGGGCGCCCGCGCCCGCGTCGCGCTGTCGGGCCTGACGATCGCCGAATATTTCCGCGACGTCGAAGGCCAGGACGTGCTGTTCTTCGTCGACAACATCTTCCGCTTCACCCAGGCGGGTTCGGAAGTGTCGGCGCTGCTCGGCCGTATTCCCTCGGCCGTGGGTTATCAGCCGACCCTGTCGACCGACATGGGCGCGCTGCAGGAACGCATCACCTCGACCAACAAGGGCTCGATCACCTCGGTGCAGGCCATTTACGTTCCCGCGGATGACTTGACCGACCCGGCGCCTGCGACCTCGTTCGCTCACTTGGACGCGACGACGACGCTGAACCGCGCGATTTCGGAACTTGGCATCTATCCGGCGGTCGATCCGCTCGATTCGACCAGCCGCGTGCTGACCGCCGCGATCGTCGGGCAGGAGCATTATGAAACCGCCCGCCGCGTTCAGGAAACGCTGCAGAAGTACAAGTCGCTGCAGGACATCATCGCCATTCTCGGCATGGACGAGCTTTCGGAAGAAGATAAGCTGGTTGTCGCCCGCGCGCGCAAGATCCAGCGCTTCCTCAGCCAGCCGTTCCACGTCGCCGAAGTCTTCACCAACATCCCCGGCAAGTTCGTGGCGATCGAAGACACGGTGAAGTCGTTCAAGGCGGTGGTCGACGGCGAATATGACCATCTGCCGGAAGCGGCCTTCTACATGGTCGGCGGCATCGACGAAGCGGTCGCCAAGGCCGCAAAGCTCGCCGAAGACGCGTAACAAACCTACACCCCTCCCCGCGCGGGAGGGGTTTAAGGACATATCATGGCTCTGAAGTTCGAACTCGTCACCCCGGCCCGCCTCGAGCGGTCGATCGAGGTTTATATGGTCACCGTGCCCGGCGCCGAGGGCGATTTTTCGGTGCTCGAAGGCCATGCACCGTTCATGGCAACGCTGCGCAACGCGCCGCTGACCATCTATGCCACGCAAGGCGCCGCGCCCGAGGTGATCGAAGTCGAAGGCGGCTTTGCCGAGGTCAACGAGTCGGGTCTGACCGTCCTCGCCGAGCATATCGCCAGCTGATCCTTTCCGCCGTCCACGGCAGAAGCAAAGCCCGCATCTCCATCGGATGCGGGCTTTTTTATGTCCGCGTCACAATCACCCCGCGCATTAGGACAATGTCAAAGTTTCCACTTTATTCACCGTGTCGGATGGGGGTGCGTCAGCCATTGGCGGCGATGCCTTTGACAGGATTTGGAAAACAGGACAAAGCGAATGAGTGCATTCGGACGCCGACCCGGAACCGCTGGCCGCCCCGCTTTTGGCGTGGCCAAGCCGATGCAGGGTGGATCGGGCATGGGTGGCGGCGCGCAATTCCCAGCCATCGACACGCCGCCCGCGATCGAAATCCCGCAAATGCCGTCGCACCTGTCGCCCGAAGAAGAGGCGATGGAGCGGCTGAACCTGCGCTCGACCGCCGATATGGCCGAGCCCGAAAAGGCGCAAGGGTTCGAAGCCAGCGTTCATAAGATCAAGGAACAGGTGCTGCCGCGCCTGCTCGAACGCGTCGATCCCGAAGCCGCGGCGACGCTGTCGAAGGACGAGCTGACCGAAGAATTCCGCCCGATCATCCTCGAAGTGCTCGCCGAGCTGCGCATCACGCTGAACCGCCGCGAACAATTTGCGCTCGAAAAGGTGCTGGTCGACGAACTGCTCGGTTTCGGCCCGCTCGAAGAATTGCTCGCCGACCCCGACATTTCGGACATCATGGTCAACGGCCCGTACCAAACCTATATCGAAAAAAAGGGCCAGCTGGTCCTCGCACCGATCCAGTTCCGTGACGAACAGCATCTTTTCCAGATCGCGCAGCGCATCTGCAACCTCGTCGGCCGCCGCGTCGACCAGACCACCCCGCTCGCCGACGCCCGCCTCAAGGACGGCAGCCGCGTCAATGTGATCGTCCCGCCGCTGTCCTTGCGCGGCACCGCGATCTCGATTCGTAAATTCTCGGCCAAGCCGATCACACTCGACATGCTGTGCCAATGGGGCGCGATGAGCCAGAAGATGTGTACCGCGCTGAAAATCGCGGGCGCCAGCCGCTTCAACATCGTCATCTCGGGCGGTACCGGTTCGGGTAAGACGACGATGCTCAACGCCTTGTCGAAAATGATCGACCCCGGCGAGCGCGTGCTGACCATCGAAGACGCCGCCGAACTTCGCCTGCAACAGCCGCACTGGCTGCCGCTCGAAACGCGCCCCGCGAACCTCGAAGGCAATGGCGCGATCCACATGGGCGACCTCGTCAAGAACGCGCTGCGTATGCGCCCCGACCGCATCATCATGGGTGAGGTCCGCGGCGCCGAGTGTTTCGATCTGCTCGCCGCGATGAACACCGGTCACGACGGATCGATGTGTACGCTGCACAGCAACAGCCCGCGCGAGTGCCTGGGCCGTATGGAAAATATGGTGCTGATGGGCGACGTAAAGATACCGAAGGAAGCGATTTCGAAACAGATCGCCGATTCGGTCGACATGGTTATCCAGATCAAGCGCCTACGCGACGGGTCGCGCCGCGTCACCAACGTCACCGAGGTGATCGGTATGGAAGGCGACGTCATCGTCACCCAGGAATTGTTCAAGTTCGAATATCTCGACGAGGACAAGGACGGCAAGATCGTCGGCGAATATCGCGCCATGGGTCTGCGCCCGTACACGCTGGAAAAAGCGAGGCAATACGGGTTCGATCAGCCGTATCTTGAGGCGTGTCTGTAACCTTTCGTCGCGCCCGCGAAGGCGAGGGCCGCTGTCGGCCTCGCGCAACATCTCTGGCAGCCCCGCCTTCGCGGGGGCGATGGTCAACTCAAGGCTTCAACGCCAGCGCTGCCGCCAAAACCGCGACCGCCACTCCGACCAGCGCGATCCCGCGCCACGGCATGAACCCGACCGCGTCGACGTCGCGCCGGTTGCGGCGGCGATAGTCGGCGACCTCGGCGGCGACGGCAACCGCGGCGCCCGCAACACTGACAATCAGCATCGACCCTTGCATTGAGGCGCACACCTTCGCAAACAGGGGGACGTCCCCCCAAGAGAGAGGTTGCCCATATGCGTCCGTTATTGATTGTTGCAAGTACTGCGCTTGCCCTCACCGTCCCCGCAGCGGCCTTTGCCGACCATCATGGCGGCGGTCATGCCGCGCATAAGGAGCAAGAAGCGATCGCCGCGGCCGTAGCCGCACCGACCCGCACCCCCGCCAACATCGCGCGCGACCAATATCGCCATCCCGCCGAAACGCTCGCCTTCTTTGGCGTCAAGCCTGGTGACACGGTGGTCGAACTGTGGCCCGGCGGCGGCTGGTACACCGAAGTCCTCGCGCCGCTGGCAAAGGCAGGTCGCGGCACGCTCTACGCCGCCGCGCCTTGGGAGCGCGGTCTCAACCGCATCAAGGAATGGCAAGGCGCAAACGCCGACCTTTATGGCGGCATCAAGCTCGCCGAATTCCCCAATGCCGGGACCAACCCCAAAGTCCCCGACGCCAGCGCCGACGTCGTGCTGACGTTCCGTAACGTCCACAACTGGCGCTTTGGCGGCGCCGACAACACCGCCAATGCCTTCAAACAGATTTTCGCGATGCTCAAGCCCGGCGGCACGCTGGGCGTCGTCGAGCACCGGCTGAACGAAAGCGACGATGCCGCGAAGGAAGAAAAATCTGGCTATATGAAGGAAAGCTCGATCATCGCCTTTGCCGAGGCCGCGGGCTTCAAGCTGGCGGGCCGCAGCGAGATCAACGCCAATCCCCAGGATACGAAGGATTATGAAAAGGGCGTCTGGACCCTGCCGCCGGCGCTGCGCGAAGGCGAAACCGATCGCGCCAAATATGTCGCAATCGGCGAATCGGACCGGATGACGCTGAAGTTCGTGAAGCCCGCGTCCTGAAGCATTTTGAAACCATCGACCCTGCGCTGCTGCTCAGTGCTTATGCGCAGGGTATTTTCCCGATGGCCGACGGGGCGGATGACCCGTCGGTCCATTGGGTTGAGCCGCGGCTGCGGGCGATCCTGCCATTGGATGGCTTCCGGCTGTCGCATAGCCTGAAAAAGACGATCGTCGCCGATCGTTTTCGCGTCACCACCGACCGCGCATTTGCCGACATGGTCGCGCTGTGTGCCGAGCCCGCGCGCGACCGGCCCACGACGTGGATCAATCCGGTGATCAAGGCGAGTTACGACCGGCTGTTCCAGATCGGCCACGCGCATAGCGTGGAATGCTGGCAGGATGGCGAACTGGTCGGCGGCCTCTACGGCGTCTCGCTCGGCAGCGCCTTTTTCGGCGAATCGATGGTCAGCCGGGCGCGCGATGCGTCCAAGGTTGCGCTCGCGCACCTCGTCGCGCGCTTGCGCGCGGGGGGGTGGAAATTGCTCGACTGCCAGTTCATCACCCCGCACCTCGCCAGCCTCGGCGCGATCGAAATCCGCCAGGCCGACTATCTGGCGCGGCTCTATTCGGTGTTGGCGGGCGGCGACGGTGCAGCGGCGGGCGCAGGAGCAGGCGCGGCGGGCGTATCGCCGCCTTCGCCGCCGTTTGTCGCGGGCGACTGGGGCGTGCTCGACGCTTTGGGCACCGCCGCCGCACCCGATTTCGTCGCCGCGGGGGCCACCGGCTCGCCGCCGGGATATGTCATCGCACAGCTTTTGACGAAGACATCATAAATCGGGTGCTGGATGATGTTGCGGTCGGGCCGCTCGCGGAAAATCCAGCCCGAAAAGACGCGGCGCCATTTGTCGTCGCGTTGATCCTGAACCGTCAGTTGCACGAACGCGCCCGTTTCAGGCGGGTCTTCCCACGGTGCGGTTTGCTCGCACGCACGCAGTCGGACGATCGCGCGCCCGACGCGCGAAGATTCGCCGGGCTTCATTTCGAGTTCGCGGACCAGCCCATTCCGCTTATTGAGCAGGCCGACAATCGCGACGCGCTCCGCCATCGGGGTCGCGCCCTCGATGCCGCCGACTTCCTGCGGGACGCGTTCGGATTTGGCGACGGTCGGCACTGTCGCGCTGCCATTGCCCTTGGACGGCGTCCGATCGCAGGCGGTCAGCGCGGTCGCGGCCAGCAGCGCGAACAGCGCGGTCGAAATTCGGCGCGACATTATTCGCCGGGCCGCCAGGCCTCATAATCGCCGGTCGCCGCAGCCCGCTGGCCGCCGCGCTCGAGCGCCCCGGCAGGGCGGTACGCGCCGGTGCTGCCGGTCAAGTTGGCGGTCGGTTCTTTTTCCCACGTGCGCGGCGCGGGCAGCATATCGGTCGGCAGTTCGTCGAAAGTGCAGTGCAACCAGCCGTGCCATTCGGGCGGGACCCGGCTCGCATCGTTCGATCCGTTGTAGATCACCCAGCGGCGATTGCCCTTGCGCGCCCGATGATACGTGTTGCCAAGGCCGTCCTCGCCAACCTTTTCGCCGGTTTTCCAGCTGTTCAGCAGCGTGCCGACGGTCGCACCGTCCCACCAGGTGAAAATCTTGCCGAGGATACTCATGGCGAGGCGTTTACAGCCAAGGGTGCGCGCTTCGCAAGCGTCAAACGGTCGATCGCCCCGCTTTCGCGGCGCTATTTCCCATCTTTCCACGCCACCTTGGCAGTCTCGTCAATCCCGAGCCGCGCTGCGGTGCCACCCGCAAGTTCCAGCACCGCGCTGACCTCACCCCCGCTGACCACCGGCTCAAGCGATTCGGGGATCGTGTTTTCCGCAATCCGGTCGATGCTGCCGTCGGCGCGAATGAAGATTATGTCGAGCGGGATCAACGTGTTCTTCATCCAGAAACTGCCGATCCGCGGCTTGTCGAACGGAAACAACATGCCGCTATCGGCGGGCAGGCTGGTGCGGAACATTAGCCCCTTGTCCTGCTCGGCATCGGTCCGCGCGACTTCGACGTTGAACCGGTGCGTCTGGTCCTTGGCGGTGATCGTCACCGGGATCGTCGCGACGCTCTCCACCTCGCTGGCGTCCTGGTTGCACCCCGCCATCGGCACGGCCAGCGTCAGGGCAAGAGCGGTCAAAATAGCACGCATCGGTAGATCCTCATTCCGGCAATTTGGGCCAGCCCTAGTCCAGCCCCGCATCATCGTCCAGCGCCGCCAGCGCCGCCTCGTCCCCCGGCGTAATCGCCAGGATCCGCCGCGCCAGCGTCATGCTGTGCCCGGCGCGCAGAAACGCAGCAATCTGCCGCTCGCGCAGTTTTGGATCGTCGGCGGGACGCCTCGCAAACGGCCCGAACCGCCGCCGCCGCGCGAAGCCGACCGCCGATGCCTCGGCCGACGCCTCAGCGGTCTCGATCGCCTCGCCGCTGTCCGCCGCGGCGATGCCGTCGACATACAGCTGCGCCTTGACCCGACGCACCCCGAGCCCCCGGCGCGTCATCGCCCCCGCGCGCATCACGGCATATTGGCGATCGTCGAGGAACTGCAACCGCTCCATCCGGTCGGCCACCGCTTCGCACGCCGCCACCGCGTCAACCTCGTCGGTCCACTCGGATTCGCGAATTTTTCGAGACAGATAGCGCGTCAGCTTGGCGCGGCTGGTCGCGAACCGCGCCACATAAGCCAGCGCCAGCTCGTCTAGCCGCGCCGCGCCCAAAGGTCTTTTTGTACGGTCGGGTGGAGCGCGATGCTTGGGCATGTGCCATGTTTATGCCACAGTCGGGCCTGATTGAGAACGATCAGCGCCGCCATATCGGGCAATATAGCCCGAAAACGGGCGAATTTGTTCCAACTGCTCAGGGATCGCGCCAGGCACCATGACACGCAAAGATGACATGCTTGTTGCCGCGCGGCCCGTTTCGCGGGATGTCGCACCCCTTATGACCGATAATATTGCCGTTCCGGCGGACGAGCTCCAGCCGACGCCGACCTTCTGCGCCCAGCCCCGCCGCTTTTCGGACTTCGCCACCGTCGGCGAAGCGCTCGATTATGCCGCCAATGGGACGCGCGGGCTCAATTTCCACGATCCGCGCGGCAAGCTGGTGCGCCCCTATCCGTATCGCGAGCTGCGCGACGACGCCCTCCTGACCGCCTATCGGCTGATCGCGGCGGGGGTAAAACCAGGCGACCGCATCGCGCTGATCGCCGAAACCGGCGCCGAATTCGCTGCGCTGTTCTTTGGCACCATCTACGCCGGCGCCTGGCCCGTCCCACTGCCGCTGCCGACCAGCTTTGGCGGCCGCGATAGCTATGTCGGCCAGCTCGTCGTCCAGCTCACCAGCTGCGACCCGACGATGCTGTTCTTCCCGCCCGAAATCGCCGCCATGGCCGTGGAAGCCGCCGAAGCGCAGAATGTGCTGCCGGTCGACTGGAGCGAATTTGCCGCCAAACCCGCGCCGGTGACCGACCTGCCCGCGCAGCAGTCGAACGAAACCTGCTATCTTCAGTACAGCAGCGGTTCGACGCGCTTCCCGCACGGCGTCGCGGTCACCCACGCCGCTTTGCTCAACAACCTCGCCGCGCATTCACACGGCATGGAAGTGCAGGACAGCGATCGCTGCGTCTCGTGGCTGCCCTGGTATCACGACATGGGCCTCGTCGGCTGCCTGCTCTCGCCGGTCGCGAACCAGGTGTCGGTCGATTATCTCAAGACCGAAGATTTTGCGCGCCGCCCGCTCGCCTGGCTCGACCTGATCAGCCGCAACGAGGGAACGACGCTCAGCTATTCGCCGACCTTTGGCTACGACATCTGCGCCCGCCGGGTGTCGAGCCAGACGCATGTCGCCGACCGTTTCGACCTGTCGCGCTGGCGCGTCGCCGGCAACGGCGCCGACATGATCCGCCCCGATGTGATGCAAAGCTTTGTCGATGCCTTTGCCGACGCGGGTTTCAGCGCCAGCGCCTTCCTGCCGAGCTATGGCCTTGCTGAAGCGACGCTCGCGGTCAGCATCATGCCCCCGGGTGAGGGGATCGTTGTCGAATTGGTCGAGGAAACCGAATTGTCGGGCGCCGCCAATGATGCGGGCCGCCCGACGCGATACCGCGCCATCGTCAACTGCGGCCGCGCCGCGCGCGACATGGTGATCGAGGTGCGCGACGAACTCGGCAATGCGCTGCCCGACCAGACCGTCGGCAAGGTTTGGTGCAGCGGTCCGTCGCTGATGACCGGCTATTATCGCGACCCCGAATCAACCGCCGCCTGCCTCGTCGACGGCTGGCTCGACACCGGCGATATGGGTTATTTGTCCGATGGTTACATTTACATCGTTGGCCGCGCCAAGGACATGATCATCATCAATGGCAAGAACCACTGGCCGCAGGATATCGAATGGGCGGTCGAGCAATTGCCAGGGTTCAAATCGGGCGACATTGCGGCGTTCGCGATCACTGCACCGGGGGGCGAGGAAACCCCCGCGGTGCTCGTCCAGTGCCGCACTAGCGACGAGGCCGAACGCATCGCCCTGCGTGAAACGATTCGCGACCGCGTCCGCGCGATTACCGGCATGAATTGCCTGATCGAGCTGATCCCGCCGCGCACCCTGCCGCGCACCAGTTCGGGCAAGCTCAGCCGCTCGAAAGCGCGCGCGCAATATCTTGCCGGGGAAATTCAACCCTTTGCGATGGCCGCCTGACACGAGGCAGCGACCTTGCCCGCAAATTTTGTCCCGCTGCTGGACAAATAACACGCCAAATGAAGGCGCTGGTTACCTTCGGGTAACACCCCGCCGCTAAACAGGCACGGTGAAAAGCCTGTTGACTGACCAGATCGTTGCCGCAGAGATTCCTGCGCGGACCCTGTTGGGGCTGGGGCCGCGCGATGCCGACACCGGCAACCTCCGCCAATTGCAGCTTGCGCCGTTACGCGGTCAGGGATCGCTGCGCTTGTTCATGGGGCTCGGCATGGCGCTGGTCGCCACATTCACGATGATTCTCAGCGTCCCGCTCGCGATCGCCAGCGGCTGGCTCGGCGCCGGCCTGGTCTTCAGCCTGTGGTCGTACAGCCAGTTCCGCCGCCTACCGCTGGGCGATCCCAAATTGTCGGGAATCACCGAGTATCGGATGTGCAATCGCCACGCGCTCTATTCGGCGCTGTTCTGGAGCACGCCGTTCTGGCTCCACGGGTTGTCGCCGCCGCTCGACCATGTCCTGTCGATGTGGACGATCGCGGTGTTGATGATGGTCACACTGGCGATCGTCGCTCACAGCGTTCCGATGGCATGCATCCTGTTCATCGCCCCCGTCACCCTGTCGGCAGCCGCTGCGCTGGTGCGCGCCGACGCGCCCCAACTCGCGGCGGTCGCGGTGGTTGCGGGCCTCTTGCTCTGCAATTTCTGCGTCCGCTTTGCGCAAAGCCATATCCGGTTCCGCCATGCCGAAGAAACGCTGCACGAAAAGACCGAGACGGTAAGCCTGCTGCTGCGTGAATTCGAAGAAACCTCGGCCGACTGGCTTTGGCAGACCGACAACAGCCGCCGCCTGGTCCATGTCTCGCCGCGACTGGCCTATGCGCTCGGCGCCCCGGCCGACGCGCTCGAAGGCGTCCCGTTGCTGCAGGCGCTGTCGGGCGATGCGTGGGACACCGGGCTGTTCCCGAAAAGTCTGCACGAAATGGCCGAACGGATGAAGCGGCGCGAAAGCTTTTCGAACCTGATCGTCCCCGTGACGATCGGTGGCGCGCCGCGCTGGTGGGAGCTGTCGGCGTCGCCGCGCCTCGACGAAGCGGGCAAGTTCCTCGGCTTCCGCGGCGTTGGTTCGGACGTCACCGAACAGCGCGCGACCGCCGAACAGATCGCCAAAATGGCGCGCTTCGACAACCTCACCGGTCTGCCCAATCGCCTCAGCCTCAACGAGGATCTGGCGCGCGCGCTGGCCCACGCGCTCGATGCCAAGGCACGCTGCGCGCTGTTGATCATCGACCTCGACCGCTTCAAGGCGGTCAATGATACGCTTGGCCATCCCGTCGGCGACAAGCTGCTGGCGCAGGTTGCCGCGCGGCTCAAAGGGCTGATGGAGCGCGGCATGACCTGCGGGCGCCTCGGCGGCGACGAATTTGCCGTCGTGCTGCACAACGTCGCGTCCGCCGATTCGGCAGAGGATCTGGCGAAACGGCTGATCGCCACGATCAGCCGCCCCTATGTGGTCGACAACCACCAATTGTTCGTCGGCGCCAGCATCGGTTTTGCGATCGGGCCGCAAGACGGCGCGACCGTCGAAACACTGACCCGCAACGCCGACCTTGCGCTCTACAAGTCCAAGGACAAGGGCGGCAACGTCGTCGCCGGCTATGTCGCCTCGCTGCACGCGCAAGCCGAAGAGCGCCGCGTTATGGAACAGGAATTGCGCGGCGCGCTCGAACGCCGCGAATTCGAACTCTATTACCAGCCGGTAGTCACCGCCGCCGACGGTACGCTCAACGGCTTCGAAGCGCTGATCCGCTGGCAGAACCAAAAGCTCGGCAATGTGTCGCCGGGACGGTTCATTCCCTTGGCAGAGGATGCGCGGCTGATCTCGCCGATCGGCGAATGGGTGCTGCGCACCGCGTGCCACGAAGCGATGAAATGGCCATCGAATTTGAAGGTCGCGATCAACGTGTCGGCCGACCAGCTGACCGATCCCAATTTCGCCTCGGTTGTCGTCTCGGCGCTGGCGCAAAGCGGGCTGCCGCCACAACGGCTGGAGATCGAAGTTACCGAAAGCGTGTTTCTGCGCGACGGCGGCGGCGCGGCGCAATTGCTCGATCAGCTGATCGGGCTCGGCATCCGCCTGTCGCTCGACGATTTCGGCACCGGCTATTCGTCACTCGGCTATCTGCGCAAGACGCAATTTTCGACGATCAAGGTCGACCGCAGCTTCGTTGTCGGCGCCGCCAAGGGCAGCATCGAATCGATCGCGATCATCCGCGCCGTCGTCGCACTCGCCGACAGCCTGGGCATGTCGACCACGGCTGAAGGTGCCGAAACCGAGCTCGAGGTCGAAACGCTGCGCAACATGGGATGCAGCAACATCCAGGGCTATTATTATGGCCGCCCGATGCCTGCCACCGACGTGCGGACGCTGTTTCGCGCGACCGATTCGTCGGCCAGCGCCGCCGCCTGACCGCGACCAGTCGAACCGCTCACACGACGAATTGACAGGCTTAACAAAAGGTTCCGCCGCTCACCGCAGCGTCGGCGCGACTCGTCGCGCGGTGGGTGGTGGCGCGGAAAATCCATGGCAATGACGCTGCAACGCTTGAACACAAGCATTGGGGGTCGCATTTCATGCTCTATCGTCGCTTTCTGACTGCCGCCATCGCGTCCGTACTGACGCTCACCGGTCTGCTCGTCAGCGCCCCCGCCGCAGCGCAGGCCTATCTCCAATGCGTGCCTTTTGCCCGCGCCGAATCGGGCGTCGACATTCGCGGCAATGCCAAGACCTGGTGGGCGCAGGCCGCCAGCGACTATGCCCGCGGCGGCGAACCGCGCGAGGGCGCGGTGATGGCGTTTGCCGGTACCCGCGGCATGCCGATGGGCCATGTCGCAGTGGTCAAGAAAATCGTCAGCGACCGCGAAATCCGTATCGACCACGCCAACTGGTCGCCGATCAACGGCCGCCGCGGCCAGATCGAGCGCAATGTCCGCGTCGTCGATGTCAGCGATGCCGGCGACTGGAGCATGGTCCGCGTGTGGTACGCCCCGATCGGCGACCTCGGGCTGCGCGCCAACCCGGTCCAAGGTTTCATCTATGCCGGCGGCACCCCGAACAAGGCGCCGAGCTTCAAGGCGCCGGTGTGGGCGCAGAACGACTGGAAGCCCGGCAACGGCCTCGAAGTCGTGGCCGCGTCGCTCGGCCAGTAAACCGACAATTCAATCCCCGTTAGAGTCGTAAGGAATTGGTGCCGTCGGCGCGAAGCCGCGTAGCGACTGCCGCCCCCTAAATCCGTTCGCCCCGAGCTTGTCGAAGGGCCGTTCTTTCTTTCCAGCGTCGAAGAAAGAAGGACGGTGCTTCGACACGCTCAGCACAAACGGGAAATTTAGCGCGCGACTTTCTAGGCTTCGTCGCCCGCATCCTTGGGCGCTTCACCCTCGCCGGCCGCGGCCGTATCCTCGAACCACGCCTCGACCTCGCCCGACAGCTTGATCGTCATCGGCTGGCCAAAGCGGTCCTTTGACTTGCCCGCCGCGACGCGGATCCAGCCTTCGGAAATCGAATATTCCTCGACGTCGGTGCGCTCCTTGCCCTTGAAGCGGATGCCGATGCCGCGCTGCAGCACCTCCATGTCGAAATGAGGCGAGCGCGGGTTGGTCGACATATGGTCGGGGGGGGTATCGGTCATAACTATATTCCCATAAAATGATGGCGCGGCCCTAGCGGGACCGCGCCACCATCGTCAACGGAAAGGCGATTGGACTTAGGGGTCGTTTAATCGCGCCCCGGTCAAGTATAATTTTGAACACAAATCTTCGATCTGCGATGAGGTCATCGCAGGTGATATAGTGAGAGAAGTTGTCAGAGCCTTCAGCTTCGGCCGCGCCGGTCATTCCGTTTGTCGGGTACAGGGTCGTTTACGCGGTCGAGTCATGCCCGCCGCAGGATAGGTCTTCGTGGGCCGGAATCTTCCAATGTTTTAGACGCACTGCGCCATTGAGATGATGGCGGTGCAGCCTCATTAACGGAATGATTCTGTCCGCGTCCCGACAGGGACGGATCGGCGCGCCCACAGCATGGGCGCAAACGATAGGGAAGTTCAGCTTATCGGATAATGGTCCTTGCTGTCATATTGCTCATGTCAGACCTCGGCAGCGATCGAACGGTCGAACAGTTCACCCGTACGAAGCATAGTATGCATGATGACAGCGAGCTTGCGCGCGACCGCGACGGCCGCGCGCTTGAAGCCGATCTTTTCCTTGAGTTTGAGGCCCCAGATCCGCAGCGCGCTGTCCGCCGTGGTGCGCGTGAGGATCACGACTGCCGCCTCGTACAGCAGCCCGCGCAGATGACTGTCGCCGCGCCGGGATATATGACCGTCATAATCGACTTCGCCCGACTGGTAACGCCTGGTCGTCAAGCCGACCCAAGCACCAACCGAACGCGACTTCCGAAAGTTTTTCGGGTCCTCGATTGCCGCAACGAACGAAGAGGCGGTCACCGTGCCGACCCCCGGAATCGACGAAAGCAATTGGCATTGCTCGCTCGCGCGAGCGGATGCAACGAGCTGCTTGCTCAACTCTGCAGCGCGGGCGCGCATGCCTCGCCAGGCCTCAAGAACCGGCAGGAGGATCTGTTCGAGCCCTGCGTTGCTCGCCAGCAGGCTGCGCACATGGCCCTCGAACACACGGCCAGCCCCCTTGGGAACAATCAGGCCGAACGTCTTCATCAGACCACGGATTTGGTTCAACATCTGGGTCGTCGCCTTCAGCAGCTGATTGCGCGCCGCAATCAGCGTGCGGGTCAGCATGCTGTCAAAGCTCTTCACGCGTACCTCGCGGTAAAAGCCAACCTCCGCAAGATGCGCCAGGCCGTCCGCATCATTCGCATCGGTCTTGTTTCGGGCCATATCGAGCGCCGCTTTGGCATGGCGGGCATCAATGCAGATAGCGGGCAATCCTTCCTGTCTCAGCGCATGATAGAACCAGACAGACAGAGGCCCCGTCTCGAACACGACACGCTCCACATTCGCAGCTCGCTTGCGGACAAGCTCTGCTATCAATTTGGGATCAGACGGGCATTTGCCGCGCCAGATCCGTTCGCCGTCTTCACGCACCGATACAAATGTGTCTTTCAAAGATACGTCGAGGCCGATAAACTGCTTCATGGTTGTCTCCCGTTTGTTGCTGGGCCCGGTGTCAATCGTGAGCCCGTTTTTCAACCTATCGGGGGGCAACCACCCTGCCTACGCATCGCAACCGCAACGGTGATCACCGCCCCGCGATTACCCTATGTTTTAGAACCCGGCTTTCACCGTCACAAAGAACTGCTGCGGCGCCCCCGCCAGCAAGGTCTGGCTGTCGCCGCGGTTGGCAAAACCGTTGGTGCCGATCGTCGATACATAGTCCCTGTCGAACAAATTGGTCGCATTGGCTTGCACCGAGATCCGCTCGTTGAACCGGTAACCGATGCTCGCGTCGACAATGACAAAGCCGCCGACCTCGGCGTCATTTTCGAACGAATAATAGCGCTTCGAGGTGTAGTTGGCGCCGACGCGCGCAAAGAAGCTGCCGGTGTCCCAGGTGATTTCACCCTTGGCCAGATGGCGCGGCGAATTGACCACGGTCTTGCCCGCGGTCGCCGCGATGATCGTGCCCGCAGCGTTGACAACATCGTCCTGATATTCGGAGTCGTTGTACGCGTAGGAGGCAAACAGCGACAGGTCAGTCGTAACACGGAACGTCCCCGCCGCCTCGACGCCCCACGAACGCACGTCGCCGACATTCTGCAGGATCGCCGGATTGCCCTGGATGCCCGAGCCATTGGCAAAGGCGATGATGCGATCCTTGAAATCGACATAATAGCCTGCGATCACCCCCTGAAAGCGCGGCGATTTGGTGCGGAAGCCGAGTTCATAGGTAGTCGAGGTTTCGGGTTTCAGGTCGAGCGCGTCGAAACCCGCCTGCGTCGTCGCGAACGGCCCGCCGGTCGCCGAACTTTCGAACGCGCGCATATTCTGGGTGTAGCTCGCGAACGCCTCATTATCGTCGCTCAGACGAAAGAGGAGTCCCGCCTGCGGCAAAAACCAGTCCTTCGCCTCGGTCCGCCCCGCCGCCAGACTGCCGCGCACGATCGGCGTCGCCAGGTTGGTGACGCGCAGTCCCTTCCACCCCGCGTTGATCTGGACCTGCCCCAGATCGAGCGTGTCCTGCACGTGATATTGCAGCGTCTGGGTGTTGAAATCGAATTCCCATTGGGTGAGCAGCGGATCGGTGGGGAATTTCAGGCTGCTGCGATCGGGTGCGCCGGCGGTGTTGCCCAGACCGTAAAAGCGGCGCGCCTGATTGAAATCATTGTCTTCGTACCACATGCCGATTTCGACGCGGTTCGCGCCCAGCGTGAACAAGCTGTTGGCGACGATGCCGTACCGCTCGATTTCATATTCGGTCGTGCGCAGCGCCATCGGTGCGCCGCCCGGGGTTGCGACATAGGGGGTGAACCACATGCCGCGCCCCTCGTTGCCGTGGTAATATCCCATCGCGTTCAGAGTCCAGAACGCGTTCAACGGCGCCTCGACCCCGACCCCGGCCAGCCAGTCCTTGCGCAGACCGGCGGCGTCATAATAGGCATC
Organism: Sphingopyxis bauzanensis; assembly: GCF_002205675.1. Taxonomy (GTDB): domain Bacteria; phylum Pseudomonadota; class Alphaproteobacteria; order Sphingomonadales; family Sphingomonadaceae; genus Sphingopyxis; species Sphingopyxis bauzanensis. The sequence continues at coordinate 420,374 of NZ_NISK01000004.1, forward strand.
GTCGACGGTTTGGATCGGGGTCGGATAGACCGTACCGGCCGCGGGGTTGGTCGGCGCAACGCCGGTGTCGCCGCGATTGTGCGCGATATGCGCAACGCGCACTGCCAGATCCCAATCCTTGGCGAAATTGTCCCAGTCATAACCCAGCCGATCGATCATGGCCTGGCTCAGATCCTGATAGTCATTCTCGCGGCGGTCCGAATAGTTGACGAAGCCGAAGAACTGGCCGTCGCCGACCGGCTGGACGATACGGCCGTTGAACTGATGCTGGCGCTGGACCCCGTCGCCTTTCCACTTGTCGCCATCCTGCCACGCATAGCTCAGCGCGAGGCGCGGACCGCCGGGGGCAATTTCACCGCTGTCGATCCGCACGAACGCGCGCTTGGTGTCTTCGCTGCCGTAGGTTCCCGACGCTTCAACCTCGAACGTCTCGGCGGGTTCGCGCGCCGAAAATTCGATCGTCCCGCCCAAATTGCTCGTCGAGGCCGCCGACAGCGAACCCGCGCCCTGGGCAACTTCGACCCGGCCGACATTTTCGCTGATGATCGCGCGGCTGATGTGCAGCCCGTTGTGGTTGCCATAGCTCATGTCGCCGAGCGGCACGCCGTCGAGGGTGAAGCCCAATTGCTGCTGTGAAAAGCCGCGGATCGAGATGCGCGACGACCATTCATAGGTGCCGAACGGATCGGCCGACTGGAAATTCACCCCAGGCAGCTTGTCGATGGCTTTAAGCGGGCTGATCCCCGCGACTTCGAGCGCGATGTCGGCGGCGCCAATTTCCTGCACCTGCCGCGCCTGCCCCTGGCCGAGCACGACAATCTCTGCGACATCGCCCCCGTCGACCGCTGCATCGACCGCGGTTTCGGTAGCAAACACCGGCGTCGCAGCAAATGCCACCATCAAAGCGGCCCCGGTCCGCAGCCGGTTCCTGAACTTGCTTGTCATCGTCAATCCCCCTTGTCCCGTCGCCGAAATGGCGCGGTGGTCGCGGGGGCTTTAGGGAGGCGATATTGCTGCGCTGCGGCGAAGGGGTGACGCAGCGATGACGATAAAAAGAAGCTTCGGCGTCACGCCAGATCGAGTTGCTCGGCGACCGGATAAAGATCGCAATTTTCACGCTCGATCCGCAATCCCAATACGTCGAGCACAACCTCGGTTTCGCTACAAAAGCCCGGCCAGTCGTCGGCGATCCGTTCGGCGGTCCATTTCGCGTCGTAAGCCGCAAAATCCTGCGCGATATGCCCCATCTCGCGCACAAACTCGCTCGCCATCGCGACGACCTCGGCATTGCCGCTCGCCTTCAAGCGCGGATAGAGGATCCAGTCCTCGCACTTCAAATGGCGCAGCAGCGTATCGCGCAGCATCCCGCGCACCGATTCAAGCTCGGTCGGACGCGGCCGTTCGGGGGTGCGGATCAGGTCCAGCAAAAGCTGTGACAGCGTGGTGAGCGCGGCATGTTCGGCGCGCAGCCGCCGCATCTCGGGACCAATAGGCATGGGTCGCCTCTCTAAAATTCGGTCCCTTCATCGCTGCCATAGGCACCGGGCGTGAAAAGACGGTAAACGCCCATTAGCCTTGATTGGCCCCGTCTGCACGCCGAGATGGCGGATTAGGCCATATTGGCGCGATAACGCGACGGCTCGATCCATGCTTGCCGGGCACGCTCTGGCGGTATCGCACCGGCGGGTCGCGGTCCCACGTCTGGGCGGGTCGATGCGGCGGACGGTTGCGGGGCGGGTCGGGCCGTCATTGAGCATGACCCCGGCACCCAGGCGGTCGAGGCTCGCGACGTTGGGTTCGCCCTCGACCTGCGCCAGATAGGTTTGGGGCGTCGTGTGCTTTGGCGACGAAATGCGCCCCTGCAGCGCGCCATCATCGGTCAGGATCAGCAGGCCATCGCTGTCACGATCGAGCCGCCCCGCCGGACAGGCGCCGGGGACGTCGATATAGTCGGACAGCGTCGCGCGCGCCTCCCCGCCCCCAGCAAGCGTGCCGCGATCGGTGAACTGGCTGAGCACGCCGCAGGGTTGTTGAGCAGGATCACCGTCACGGCATCAAGCTCCGCGCCACCGCCTCGGCGACCTTGATCCCGTCGACCGCCGCCGACAAAATGCCCCCGGCGTAACCCGCGCCCTCGCCCGCTGGGAACAGGCCGGCGGTGTTCAGGCTCTGAAAATCCTCGCCGCGGGTGAAGCGCACGGGGGACGAGGTGCGCGTCTCGACCCCGGTCATCACGACGTCGGGATGGTCATATCCCTTGATCTGGCGTCCGAACATCGGGATCGCCTCACGCATCGCCTCGACCGCGAAATCGGGCAGGCAGGCCGCGAGGTCGGTCGGGGTCACGCCGGGGCGGTACGACGGGGTGACGCTACCCAGCGCGGTCGAGGGACGTCCCGCCAGAAAATCGCCGACGCGCTGCGCGGGGGCGCGATAGTTCGATCCGCCCGCAACATAGGCGAGCGATTCCCAGTGCCGCTGAAACGCGAGGCCCGCGAGCGGGTCGCCGGGATAGTCGCGTTCGGGATCGATCGCGACGACGAAGCCCGAATTGGCGTTGCGTTCGTTGCGCGAATATTGGCTCATGCCGTTGGTCGCGACGCGCCCCTCCTCCGACGTCGCGGCAACGACAGTGCCGCCGGGACACATGCAGAAACTGTAAACGGTGCGCCCATTCTTGCAGTGATGCGAGATATGATATTCGGCGGCGCCAAGGATCGGGTTGCCCGCATCGGCGCCAAAACGCGACGTGTCGATCCACGATTGCGGATGCTCGATGCGGACGCCGATCGAAAAGGGCTTTGCCTCGACATGCACCCCCGCGGCGTGGAGCATTGCAAAGGTATCGCGCGCGCTGTGGCCCACCGCCAGCACGACGCGGTCGGCCTCGATATAGCCGCCACCCGTCAGGTGCAGCCCCTGAACGCGGCGTTTGCCCGCGCCGTCGGTGGCTATATCGATCCCGTCGACCTTGTGCTGCCAGCGATATTCGCCGCCCAGCCCCTCGATCGTTTCGCGCAGGCTTTCGACCATTGTCACCAACCGGAAGGTGCCGATATGCGGATGCGCTTCGGTCAGGATTTCCGGCGGGGCGCCCGCCTTCACGAATTCGGTCAGCACCTTGCGGTCAAGGTGGCGGGGATCTTTGATCCGGCTGTAAAGCTTGCCGTCGGAAAAGGTGCCCGCGCCGCCCTCGCCGAACTGGACGTTCGATTCGGGGTGGAGCACCCCGCGCCGCCACAGATCCCACGTATCCTTGGTCCGCTCGCGCACCACTTTGCCGCGGTCGAGGATGATCGGCCGGAACCCCATCTGTGCGAGGATCAGCCCGACGAACAGTCCGCACGGCCCGGCGCCGACGACGACGGGGCGCTTGATCCCCTTCGGCGCCTGGGTAATCAATTTATAGCTGGTGTTCGGGGTCTGCTGGACATTGCGGTCCTTGCGAAAGCGCGCCAGCACCGCGCCCTCGTCCTTCACATTGACGTCGACCGAATAGACGAGCTGGATATTGGTCTTGTCACGCGCATCATGCGCACGTCGCGCGATGACATGCCGGACCAGCTCGCGCGGGGTGATCCGCAGCCGCTTGCAGATCGCGGCGGGCAGCTCTTCCGGCGCATGGTGCAGCGGCAGCGTGAGTTCGGTCAGGCGAAGCATGGGACGCCTTTACGGCCCAACCCAGCCGGGGGGAACGCTGTTCGAAAAGAAAAGGGGACGGTCACCGCTGACCGCCCCCCTGATCTTTAGGCCGCTTCCTTCTTGCGCGACGCCTTCTTGCGCTCGTGCGGATCGAGCAGCGCCTTGCGGATGCGGATGTTTTTCGGGGTCACTTCGACCATTTCGTCGTCGTCGATATAGGCGATCGCCTGTTCCAGCGTCATGCGGCGCGGCGGGGTCAGGCGGATCGCGTCGTCCTTGCCGGTCGAACGGAAGTTCGTCAGCTGCTTCGACTTCATGGGGTTAACTTCCAGGTCGTCGGGCTTGGCATTTTCACCAATGATCATGCCCTCGTACAGCGCTTCGCCGGGCGACACGAACAGGATGCCGCGCTCTTCGAGCGGGCCAAGCGCATAGGCGACGGCTTCGCCATTGCCGTTGCTGATCAGCACGCCGTTCTGGCGGCCCGCGATATTGCCTTTGTACGGGCCATATTTTTCGAACAGGCGGTTCATGATCCCGGTGCCGCGCGTGTCGGACAGGAATTCGCCGTGATAGCCGATCAGGCCACGCGACGGGCCGCTGAAGGTGATGCGCGTCTTGCCGCCGCCCGACGGGCGCATGTCGGTCAGGTCGGCCTTGCGGACCTGCATCTTCTCGACCACCGTGCCGCTATGTTCGTCGTCGACGTCGATGACGACGGTTTCATAGGGTTCGGTGCGCTTGCCATTCTCGTCCTCGCCATACAGCACGCGCGGGCGGCTGATGCCGAGTTCGAAGCCTTCGCGGCGCATCGTTTCGATGAGCACGCCCAGCTGAAGCTCGCCGCGGCCGGCGACTTCGAAACTGTCCTTGTCGGCGCTTTCGGTAACGCGGATCGCGACATTGGTTTCGCTTTCGCGGAACAGGCGGTCGCGGATCATGCGGCTGGTGACCTTGCTACCCTCGCGGCCCGCCATCGGCGAATCGTTGACGGCAAAGCGCATCGACAGCGTCGGCGGATCGATCGGCTGCGCGGCGATCGGCTCGGTGACGCTGGTGTCAGCGATGGTGTTGGCGACGGTCGCCAGCGCCAGGCCGGCGATCGCAACGATGTCGCCGGCGCGCGCTTCCTCGACGGGAACGCGCTCGAGCCCGCGGAACGCCAGGAGCTTGGACGCGCGGCCGGTTTCGATGACCTTGCCGTCCATGTCGATCGCGTGGATCGGCTGGTTGACCTTGATCGTCCCCGACTGGACGCGCCCGGTCAGGATGCGGCCGATGAAATTGTCGCGGTCGAGCAGGGTGGCGAGGAAGGTGAACGGACCGTCTTCGGGCAGGCCAGGGGTCGGGACGTGCGACACGATGGTCTTGAACAGCGGTTCCAGCGTGCCTTCGCGCGCTTCGGGATCTTCCGACGCGTAACCGCCGCGGCCCGACGCATAAAGGATCGGGAAATCAAGCTGTTCGTCATTGGCTTCAAGCGTCAGGAACAGTTCGAACACTTCGTCGAGCACCTCTGCGGCGCGCGCGTCGCTGCGGTCGATCTTGTTGACGACGACGATCGGCTTCAGGCCAAGCGCGAGCGCCTTGCCGGTGACGAACTTGGTCTGCGGCATCGGACCTTCGGCGGCATCGACGAGCAGGATGACGCCGTCGACCATGCTCAGGATCCGCTCGACCTCGCCGCCGAAATCGGCGTGACCCGGGGTATCGACGATGTTGATCCGCGTCAGATCGGCTCCCTCGCCCCACTCGACCGAGGTACATTTCGCCAGGATGGTGATCCCGCGTTCCTTTTCCAGGTCATTGGAATCCATCGCGCGCTCTTCGACGCGCTGGTTGTCTCGGAAGGTGCCCGACTGACGGAACAGCTGGTCAACGAGGGTGGTTTTTCCATGATCGACGTGGGCGATGATCGCAATATTGCGCAAAGACATGCGGAGAGCCTTGATGGGAGGGGGCAGCGCCGGGAGCGCCGCGAAACGCCGCGCCCCTAACAGAATGGGTGCTGCGGCGCAACATGATTGCCGAAGTTGGCAAAGTTGTCACTGGGTCGACCTCTGCCTATTGAAGTTTCAATAATTATTGAAACTTCAGAAATTAGAGCGTATGGCGCGGCCATGGATATGTCCCTCGCCCCCGATTCTCCAGCGGCTTCGCCGTCCCCGCCGTTCCGGCTCTCCCCGCTTGCGCAGGCCTTTGTCCTGCATTTCGGCGAGATGGGGAGCCGCTGGGGGATCAACCGGACGGTCGGACAGATTTACGCAATGCTGTTTCTGGCCGACGCGCCGCGGCACGCTGAGGAGATCAGCGAGGCGCTTTCCCTGTCGCGCGGCAGCGTGTCGATGGGGCTGAAGGAGCTGGCGAGCTGGAACCTTGTGCAGTTGCGTCATGTTCCGGGCGACCGACGCGATTATTATGAAACGCCGCGCGATGTGTGGGCGATCTTTCGTACCTTGGTCGAAGAGCGCAAGAAGCGCGAGATCGACCCGACGCTGACGAAGCTGCGCACCCTGTTGATGGAACCCGCGACCGATGCGTCGGACCGCTTCGCGCAGGAACGGATCGGCGCGATGCACGAGCAGATCGAGCTGCTCACCGACTGGTATGCCGAGATGCGGCGGCTCGACAATGAGCGGCTGCTCCAGCTTTTGCGTCTCGGCGAACGGGTAGTAAAAGCACTCGAGTTCAAGGACCGCATGCTCGGCCGCGGCAAGACCCCGGCCGCGACGGAGAACGACAATGGACGCACTTGATCCGCTGATCCTTGCGCGCATCCAGTTTGCCGCGAACATCAGTTTCCACATCCTGTTCCCGACGATCACGATCGCGCTCGGCTGGGCGCTGCTCGGCTTCAAGCTCGCGTATAACCGCACCAAGGACGGGGCGTGGATGGACGCGTATCGCCTGTGGGTGAAAGTGTTTGCGCTGAGCTTTGCGATGGGGGTCGTGTCGGGCATCACGATGAGCTTCCAGTTCGGCACCAACTGGCCGGGCTATATGGAAAAGGTCGGCAATATCGCGGGGCCGCTGCTCGCTTATGAAGTGCTCACCGCCTTTTTCCTGGAAGCGGTGTTCCTGGGCATCATGTTGTTCGGGTTCAGCCGGGTGCCGAACTGGGTCCACACGACCGCGACGCTGCTGGTCGCAGGCGGCACGACCTTGTCGGCCTTCTGGATCATTGTCCTGAACAGCTGGATGCAGACCCCGGTCGGTTATGAAATCCGCGACGGCGTCGTCCATGCCACCGACTGGTGGGCAATCATCTTCAACCCGTCGATGCCGTACCGGCTGATCCATATGCTGATCGCTTCGGCGCTGACTGTCGCCTTCCTGATCGCGGGCATGTCGGCATGGCGCTGGCTGAAGGATGGCGGCGGCGAAGGGGTGCGGCGCACCTTGAAGGCCGCGGTCTATGCAGCCGCGCTACTGATCCCGGTGCAGATATTTGTCGGCGACATGCACGGGCTCAACACCCTGGAGCATCAGCCGCAAAAGGTTGCGGCGATGGAGGCGAATTGGGAAACGCGCGGCAATGTTCCGCTCGTGCTGTTCGCGATCCCCGATGAAGACGCGCGCACCAATCATCTGGAAGTGGCCATTCCCTCGGGCGCCAGCCTGATCCTGAAGCATGAGGCGGCGGGCGTCGTCCCCGGTCTCAACGATTACCAAGGCAACCACCCGCCGGTCGCGCCGCTGTTCTGGGGCTTCCGGATCATGGTCGGGATCGGGGTCGCGATGCTGGCGCTGGCGTGGTTCGCGGCATGGACGATCCGCCGCCGCGGGGTCGATGCGATGCCGCGCTGGTTGGCTTATGGACTGGTCGCGATGACCTTCAGCGGCTGGATTGCGACGCTCGCGGGCTGGTATGTCACCGAGATCGGCCGCCAGCCGTGGCTGGTGACCGGCGTGCTCAAGACCGCCGATGCGGTCGGCCCGGTTGGCAGTGCGATGGTCGCGAGTTCGCTGACGCTGTATCTGATCGTCTATGCGGTGCTGCTGACCGCCTATATCGCGGTGCTGTACCGCCTCGCGCGGCTCGGCAAGGCAGCGCCGAACGACAAGCCGATGTTCCCGGTACCGACCATCGCCCCCGGCCCCGCCGCCCCGCAGGAAGAACCGGCATGACCGCCTTCATCGATCCCTGGTGGCTGCCAGTCATTTTTGCCGGGCTGATGGGGCTGTCGATCCTGCTCTACGTCATCCTCGATGGCTATGACCTTGGCGTCGGGATGCTGACGCGGCTGGAGAAGGACGAGAATCGCGACCTGATGGTCGCGTCAATCGGGCCGTTCTGGGACGCGAACGAAACGTGGCTGGTGCTCGGCATCGGACTGCTGCTCGTCGCCTTTCCGCTCGCGCACGGGCTGATCCTGACCCAGCTATACCTGCCCGTCGTGCTCATGCTGGTCGCGCTGATCCTGCGCGGGGTCAGTTTCGAATTTCGCGCCAAGGCGGCGCCAGAGCACAAACAGCGCTGGGACCATGCGTTCTTCGCGGGGTCGCTGCTGACCGCGCTCTGCCAGGGCTATATGCTCGGCGCCTATGTGCTGGGGTTCGACCAGAGCTTCGCGGCGGTGCTGTTCTGCCTGCTCGCGGCGCTCGGGTTGGTCGCGGGCTATGTCTTCGTCGGCGCCTGCTGGCTGATCTACAAGGTCGAGGGCGATTTGCAGAAACGCGCGGTGCGCTGGGCCGAGGTCAGCCTGTGGGCGACCGCGCTGGCTATGGCGATCATCTCGATCGCGACGCCGCTCTTGTCGGAGCGCATCTTCGACCGCTGGTTCCGCCTGCCCGAGATCATCGCGCTGCTGCCGATTCCGATCGCCGCCGCGACTTTGTTTATCGGCCTCGCAATCTTCCTGCGTCGCCCCTTGCGGGCGAAAGACGAACTGTCATGGGTGCCGCTGGCGACCGCGGGCATCCTTTTCGCGCTGGGGTTTGTCGGTATCGCGTACAGCTTTTACCCCTATCTGATCGCCGACCGGCTCGACATCTGGCAGGCGGCGGCGAGCCCCGAGGCGCTGAGCATCATCCTGATCGGGGCGCTGTTCGTGCTGCCGGTGATTTTGGGATATTCGATCCTGTCGCACTGGATCTTCCGGGGGAAGGCGACGCATTTAAGTTATGAGTGAATGAGGACCGTTTGGCATAGGTAGTGGACGGAGCCGATCCTCCCCGTTGGGGGAGGATTACTTCTGACGGCCTCCACCCCCTCGCCCGCGTCATCTTTCGCGGCCCGCGCTAACCTTCTTTTAACCAGCGGACTCCCACAACAGCCTATGGCTGTTTTTGGACATTTTCTGCCAGCGGCGCCGGGCACCGACCAGCGTCAGGACGCGCGCCGGAAGCTCAGCCTGCTTGCCAAGGGCGTGCAGCATGATGGCACCGGTATCGAGGTGCAGATCCACAATATCTCCGGAACGGGCCTGCTGTTCGAAAGCGACATCAAGCTGGCGGCGTGCGACAGGATCGAAATCGAACTGCCGCATGCCGGCGACATCACGGCGGTCGTCATCTGGGCCAGCGGGCGGCTGTTCGGTTGCCAGTTCGAAGGTCCGGTTTCACCGGCGACGCTGAGCGCGGTCGAGCTGAAGAGCGCGGTGGCCCCAACGCCCGAACCCATGCCGGCCATCGCGCCGCCGCCCGGCATGAACGAAGTTGACGCGGATCCGGCGAGCGATGAAGCCTTTGGCGACCGGTTGCAGCGGCTTCGCACCAGCGCCGGGCTCAGCCTGGCCGAGGTTGCCAAACGCATGGGTGTCAGCGCGCCGTCGGTGTCCGGCTGGGAAAAGGGTCGGGCGCGCCCGACGCGCGGCCGGGTCGTGAAGCTCGCCGCCATTCTGCGTGTCCCGACCTCTGATCTACTCGATCATGCGGCGCCCGAGGAATTTCAGGAGCTTGTCGACCGCAGCCGCGAACAGATTGCCCATGCCGCTGGGGTCAGCCCCGACCGGGTCCGGATCACCATCGACTATTAGCGGTTCAATCGCCGTCGGTCAGGCGTCACAGCATCAACAAGAACCGTTCGATATCGACCGCCGCACTTCGCGCAGCGCGTAGCAAGTTTGCCTGAAAATCGCCGCCGCTGGCGTCATTGGCCTCGTCGGTCACCGCCTTGATCGCCGCCCATGGCTTGCCGAGCCGCGCCGCGGCCTGCGCCACCGCGCCGACCTCCATATCTACGAGCGTCGCGCCGAGCGATTGCAGGTCGACGGCAGCTTGCGGGCAGGCGATAAAGCTGTCGCCGCTGGCGATGCGCGCATGCGGCAGGCCGAGGCCGGGGTCGGGCATGGCGGTGAAATGCGCCTCTGCCGCTTCGCCCATCGGCCAGTCGCCCGCGCGGTAGCGGCGGAAGGTGCCGGGGTGGACCGCGCCATAGTCATGCTGGAGCGCCTCGGCGATCCAGTAGGCGCCGGGTGCAGCGCCGAGCGCGCCGCAAGTGCCGGTCATCAGGATGAGGTCGGCGGAGGCGCCGAACAGGCCGGCAGCGAGCGCGGCGTTGACCTTGCCGAGACCGCAGGTAGCGATGGTTAGATTATGGTTTTGGGTGGTTAGGTGGCGGAGCGGGATTGGACCAGCGTCGCGGGTGCCGGTGTTGGGGAACAAGGCGTCGGCCTCTTCGGGAAGCGCGGCGAGGATGAGGAGGTTGGGCATGCCTGCTATCTAGCTCCCCCCTCGTTCGTGTCGAGCGAAGTCTATCCCGAGCCCGTCGAGGCGGTGGAGACACCGTGAGGGTAAGCTCCACCGAGGGGCATCTCGACTGCGCTCGATGCGAACGGAATCAAGTTCGTCGCCCCCGCGAAGGCGGTGGCCGCTGCCGCAATTATCCTACGCCGCTGCGTAAACCGATGGCGGCCCCCGCCTTCGCGGGGCGACGATAATCTTGCCAAACCACCCTCACCCCGCCATCGCTCCCCATTATGCTCGCCCGCATTTTCCCCGACCGCTTCGTCCCAATCCTGCTCGCGACGATCCTGCTCGCCAGCTTTCTGCCGGTGCGCGGCGCGGCGGTGCCGGTGGCGCAAGGGGTATCGACCGCGGCGATCGTGCTGCTGTTCTTTCTCAACGGTGTCCGCTTGCCGCGGGGCGAAGTCCTGCATGGCATCCGCAACTGGAAATTGCAGGGCAGCGCGTTGATGTTCTGCTTTGGCGTCATGGCGTTACTGGGGCTCGGCGCGCAGCTCGCGGCCGTGGCGCTGCTGCCCGCGACGCTCGCGCTCGGTTTTCTCTTCCTTGGCATCCTCCCCTCGACCGTCCAGTCGGCGACCGCGGCGAGTTCGATGGCAGGAGGCAATGTCGCCGCCAGCGTCGTCGCCGCGGCGCTGCTCAACCTGGTGGGCGTGATCGCCGCGCCGCTGCTGTTCGCCGCCCTCGCGGGCAGCGCGGGCGAGATCAGCGGGGCCGCCGCCTTGCGGATCGTCGCGATCCTGCTTTTACCCTTCATCGTCGGCCAGCTCGCGCAGAACTGGCTGCGGCCCTGGGTGCTGATGCACAAGGGACTGACAACCGCGATGGACCGGACCGCGATCGCCGTCGCCGTCTATGTCGCTTTTTCCGCCGCGGTGGTCGCGGGGATCTGGGACCAGCTTGACGGGCGCGAGATCGGCATCGTGTTCGGCGCCGTTGCGATCCTGCTGACGCTGTCGTTCGGCGGTGCGTGGGCCTTTGGCGCGCTGCTGAAGCTCGCACGGCCCGACCGCATCACCCTGCTGTTCGCGGGCGCGCAGAAAAGCATCGCGGTCGGGGCGCCGCTTGCCGCGACGCTGTTCCCGCCCGCCACCGCGGGCATGGTGCTGGTCCCGATCCTCGTCTATCATATGGCGCAGCTGATCCTGTCGGCGTGGATCGCACCGGCTTTGGTTCGGCAACCGACAGGTGTAGTGCTTGAATAACACAGAGCTGCATGCCATATAGACAGGCGGCACGGGGTTGGAAGGAAGACGAATGAGCGAAGTGACGGCCACTGCGACCGCAACTGACGAACTGAAGCTGACCCCGCCCGACCCGGTGCCGGCGGTGTCGCCCGAAAAAGCCGCCGGGCTGGTCCCGCTGTCGACCGAGCAGAAGTCGAAGCTGGAAGAACGCGTTGACGGCTTTATCGACGACCTGGTCGCGCAGGACGTCAACTCGCCCGCGTTCGGGCAAAAGGTCGACCAGATCACCAACATGGGCCGCAAGGAAATGCTGGAGGCGGCTAACCAGTCGAACCGCTTCCTCGACCGCCCGATCAAGGCGATGGACCGCGACAGCGACATCGGCCTGAACCTGATCGAATTGCGCAACACCGTCGAGCGGCTCGACCCGTCATCGAACGGCAAGCTGATGTCGAAACGCGGCATCCTCGACAAATTGTTCGGCAGCAGCGTCACCAATTATTTCGCCAAATATCGCAGCGCCCAGTCGCATATCTCGGGAGTGCTCAACGCGCTGGCAAACGGCAAGGACGAGCTGTTGATGGACAATGCCGCCATCGACGTCGAACGCCGCAAGCTGTGGGAGGCGATGGGCAAGCTGGAGCAGATGGTCCATATCGCCCAGACGCTCGATGCCAAACTCGAAGCAAAAGCCGAAGAACTCGACAGTAGCGACCCGGCGAAAGCCAAGGTGCTGCGCGAAAATGCGCTCTTCTATGCGCGCCAGCGGACGCAGGATCTGCTCACCCAAATGGCGGTGACGGTGCAGGGCTATCTCGCGCTCGACCTCGTCAAAAAGAACAATGTCGAGCTGGTAAAGGGGGTCGACCGCGCCAGCACGACCACCGTCGGCGCGCTGAAAACCGCGATCACCGTCGCGCAGGCGATGACCAACCAGAAGCTGGTGCTAGAACAGATCACCGCGCTCAACACGACGACCGCGAACATCATCGACGGCACGTCGAAGATGCTGAAGGACAATACTGCGCGCATCCACGAACAGGCGGCGTCGAGCACGATCCCGATGGAGACGCTGCAGCGTGCGTTCCAGAATATCTATGACACGATGGACGCGATCGACACCTTCAAGCTCAAAGCGCTCGACAGCATGAAGACGACGGTCAACACGCTGGAGGGCGAGGTCGCCAAGTCGAAAGGCTATATCGCGCGCGCCGAGGGTGCGAGCCAGGCGCAGGCGAGCGTCGGTGGCGCCGACAGCCCGCTCGCGTCGCTCGAAGGATGACGATGAGCGAGGTCGACAAGGTCCGGATGTCCGCGGCATCAGCGATCGAACGATCGCGCGAGCGCCGCCGCCCGATCGGGACCAAGAGCGTCGCGCTGCGCCGCCAGCATCTGTACAAAAAGCTGGGCCGGGTGCTGATCGCGGGGGGTATCGTGTTGCTCGGCGCCGCGCTGTTCGGCGCGCTGATTCAGCCGCTCGGCTTCACCGGGCTGCTGGCGCTGTTCGTGCTGCTGATCGGCGTCGCAGTGCTGTTCGGCCGCTCGCCCTTTCCCGAACCACGTCAGGCCGATTTGCCCAAGACCGATTTGAAGCAGCTCGCGGGGCGCACCGAAATCTGGCTGGAAGCGCAGCGTCCCGCGCTTCCCGCACCCGCACGCACGCTGGTCGACGGCATCGGCGTCCAGCTCGACCTGCTCGCGCCGCAGCTCCAGACCCTCGACCCCAGCGAACCCGCGGCGGCGAATATCCGCAAGCTGGTCGGCGAGGATTTGCCCGAACTCGTCGCGGGTTACCAGCGCATCCCCACGGGGCTGCGCGGCGAAGCCCATGCCGGTCGGACTCCCGACGAGACGCTGGTCGGCGGGCTCAAGATGCTGGAGGCCGAGATTGGCAGCGCGGCGCGCAGCCTGGCCGCGGGCGAACTCGACAAACTGGCAACGCGCGAACGCTATCTCCAGCTCAAATATCAGGGCATCGACGGCGAGGATTCGCCCGCCAGCTAGGCGCTCCGCCAGCGTTGCACCCCGAACCACAGCAGCAGGATGAGCAGCAGCGGCGGCGCGAGGCCCCAATGCGTTGATCCGGCCAGCGGCGCGAGCAGCGGTGCCGACGACAGCAGCCATAGCGCCGCGAGCAGCGCGCCGACCGCCAGCGCTTCGAACGCAAAACTGCGCCAGAAGCGCGCGCGGGCGCGGGCGTAGGCGGCCTGCGCGTCGTTCGCGCGTTCGACCTGAAGCGTAAAGGCGCGGTCGCCCGGACGCGTCGGCGGTGCCAACATCGCGGTCAGCATCGCATCGATGTCCGTCTGATTCGAGGCCGTCATGCGTCCGCTCCTTCGCCGATCATCTTCTGCGCCTTGGCGCGCCCGCGCAAGACCAGGGATTTGAGCGTGCCGAGCGGCACCCCCATGATCTCGGCCGCCTCACCGTGCGACCAGCCATGGCCGAAGCACAAAGTGAGCGCAGCGCGTTCCTGCGGCGAGAGTACGGCGAGCAAGCGGTCGGCGTCGATCGCCGCATCGCTTGCGCCGCGCGGATCGGTCGACGTCGGCGCGTCGTCATCGCGGCCCGCCAGTCCCTCGCGCCGCCGCGCGGTGCGCCGCTGGTCGAGAAACAACCGCCAGCCGATCCCCATGATCCAGGCCGCATAACTCCCCTGCCCCCGATAATCGTCGGCGCGTTGCCACGCGCGGACGAAGGCTTCCTGCGCCAGATCGTCGGCGTCGCATCCCGCGGCGCGCGCAAGGAATGCCCGCAACCGCCCTTCGTGCCGCAGCACGAGGAGCTGGAAAGCGGCACGATCCCCCCCGGCAACCCGCTGGTTGAGAGCCCAATCTTCATCGGCGCTCCCACCATCACGCAGCGGCGCGCTCCTCGGCAGCCGCGGCGCGCGCGAGGCGGCGGCGGACGAGCAAGGCGATGCCGACAAAGATCGGGAAGAGTGACGCACCCGCAGCGGTGCGGATGATCTGTTCATTGCCCTGGATCAGCCCGAAGCCCGCCATCGCGAGGCCGATCGCCAACAAGACAAGGGCATTGCGGTCATCACCCGGCGCCTCAGCCTCGCGGCTGCCGCCGACATGCTCATATGGCTTGTTGAGCTTTTCGATCAGCGGGCCGACCGAATCCGACTTGGCTTCGAGCGCGCGGCGGATCGAACGATGGAGCATCCACGCGTGGAGCAGCCGTGCGAGCAGGAAGAAGCCGACGACAAACAGCGCGACGACCGTTAAATTTTCCAGCAGGCTGAACAACTGGTCGCTGATCGCAACCAGTTCGGTCGTCGGCGGCGGCGCCGGGATATAGGATGCGATTTCGCGCGGGCTGATATAGGCCGCGATATCTTCGGCGCTGATCGATTCCGCGACCGGAACCGATACTGTCGTGGGGGCGGGCGGCGTCGCCGCGGGGGCGGGCACGGTGGCGGCAGCGGCCGCGGCGGCAATCAAAAAATCCATCGACATATCTCTCCGTCATACCGCACCGGCATGGTGAAACCACAGGCGACGGCTTCCCGCAAGGCGGGGATGAACTGCACCGGGGAGCACATATCAACCGCCGCGCGAAGCCGCCGCCCGGACCGGCGCAAGGGCCGATCATCAGCTAGACGGCGCGGCGGTGGTGTATAGATGCATGGCGACGAGAAAATTTGCGCGGGCCCGCAAAAAGACGCGGTTCGTCGCATCGCAACGGCGACGAGGTTGTCAAAGTCTGTCAGCGCGCAACTTTTCTTGAGATGCGCCGGATATTGCTCGATCAAGGGGGCGGATTTATCACCGGCGGCGCTGGCCGCGGCCCCCGCTCCCCCCTCTGGAGATCCAGCAAATCTCCTGCTCAAATATGAATTGATCGCCGATCCGGTTGTTTGTTCACGAATGGACGAACAACGAGACGAGATGTTGCTGCGACGACATTCTATATTCGCTTACTCTTTCGATGTTCCGCCGCCAGCATGTCGAGCGCGACGTCGACGATCATGTCTTCCTGCCCGCCCACCATCTTGCGCCAGCCGAGCTCGACGAGGATCGCGCGGGAGTCGAGCCCATGGTCGGCGGCGGCGGCGATGAAGACTTCGAGCGGGGCGTTGCCCGCCCCTGCCCCCATCCCGGCAAGGCTGGCATCGACGCGGATCGCGCCATTTTGCACCGCGACGATGCTGTTCGCGATGCCGAGGCTAAGGTTGTGGTGGGCGTGAACGCGGCGCTAGGTCTCAGGCGTCCGGACACGGTCATAGGCCGCAAACCGCGCCGCATACTGATCCATCCATCCGGTTCCCTATCGGCAATATGAAAGATGTCCCGCGAGTCCGTACAGTCCTACACCCCGACCCAATGAACAGGCCGGTGCTGATCGCCCCGCCCAAGCCGATCGTGATGATCGGCGCCTTGGTCAAGCCGCGCTCAAGCGCCGCCTCAAGGTCCAGATAGGCCTGTTCGTCCATCGCCATTTCCCCCTGCCTGTCGGTCATGTGACGGCGTCGCGTTCCTGATGTTCGGGTCGTTTCCAGACGCCCTGATCCATGATCGTCACCAGCCGGTCGACGGCATCCCAGACATCAGCATAGCCAACGTAGAGCGGGGTAAAGCCGAAGCGCACCGTGTCAGGGGCGCGGAAATCGCCGATCACCCCGGCGGCGATCAGCGCGCGCATGATCGGATAACCCTCGGCGTGCGCAAACGACACCTGGCTGCCGCGTTCGGCCGCTTCGCGCGGCGAAGCCAGCGTAAAGCCGTGTCCGGCGCAACGCTGCTCGACCAGGTGGATGAACAGATCGGTCAGCGCCATCGACTTGGTGCGGATCGCCGCCATGTCGGCCTGCAAATGAATATCAAGCCCGGTTTCGACGAGCGCCATCGACAGGATCGGCTGGGTGCCGATCAGAAACTGGCGCAGCCCCGGCTGCGGGCGGTAACCCGGCTCGAAGGCAAAGGGCGCGGCATGGCCCCACCATCCCGTCACAGGCTGCAGCGCCTGCCCCTGATGCCGCTTGGCCGCAAATAAGAAGGCGGGCGAACCGGGGCCGCCGTTGAGATATTTATAGGTGCAGCCGACCGCAAAATCGGCATTGCAGCGATTCAGGTCGACCGGCATCGCCCCCGCGCTGTGGCACAGATCCCAGATCGCGAGCGCCCCCGCGGCGTGAGCGCGGGCGGTGATCGCCGCCATGTCATGGACATGCCCGCTCTTGTAATGGACATGGGTGATCGCGACCGCGACGGTGTTTTCGTCGATCGCGTCCGCAATCTCGTCCTTTTCGCACAATCGCACTGACACGCGCCCACTGGTCGCCGCGGCGACGCCTTCGGCGATATAATTGTTGGTCGGAAAATTGCTGCCCTCAAGGATCAGCACGCTGCGATCGGGCCGCATCGCCACCGCCGCCGACAAGACCTTGAACAAATTCTGACTTGTCGAATCGCAGACGATCGCCTCGCCCGCATCGGCACCGATCAGCGGCGCCAGCTTGTCGCCCAGCCGCACCGGCAGGTCGAACCAGCCGGCGCTGTTCCAGCTCTTGATCAGATCGGTGCCCCATTCGTGCGTCACAACCGTCTGCGCCCGCGCGCTCGCCGCCTTTGGCATCGCACCCAGCGAGTTGCCGTCGAGATAGATCATCCCGTCGGGCAGGTCGAACTGGTCGCGCATCGGCGCCAGCGCGTCGGCGCGGTCCATGTCTTCGCACCAGGCGCGGCCGGGTGTTGCGGGAATTTCTATCGTGGCGGCATCAAGCGTCATGGAAACATATCACCTTTGTCTGGGACATTTCGCGCATCGCAAAGCGCACGCCTTCACGCCCCATATTGCCCCGCCCGGCGCCACCAAACAGCATGGCGTCGAGCCGGTAGTCGGTCGAATCATTGATCATCACCCCGGCGACCCGCAAGCGCCGCGCCGCGTGGCGCGCGTGACTGATCGATTCGGTGAAGAACGCTGCGTGAATGGCATAATCGGCGCGGTTGGCGGCGTCGATGGCCGCGTCGAGTTCGGTGAAACGAAACAGGCTGGCGACCGGCCCAAAGGCTTCGTGACAGGCGACGCGCGCAGTATCGGCGACATTCGCCAGCAAGGTTGGGCGTACCAGCGATCCCGCGCGTTCACCGGCCGGTCGCAAGGTCGCGCCCGGTCAGCAGCTGCAATGCGCCGTCGGGTAGCCCCGCCGCGAGCAACAGCCAGAAGTTATATAGTCTGAATCAGACGAAGCGATTGGCGATCGTGCCAATGCCGTCGATGCCGCCCGCAACCCGGTCGCCAGCGACGATCCGGCCGACGCCCGCCGGGGTGCCGGTATAGATCACATCGCCCGCCTTCAGTTCGACATAGGTCGACAGTTCGGCGATGATGTCCGCCACCGGCCAGATCATATCGGCGATGTCGCCGTCCTGGCGCAGCTCGTCATTCACCGACAGCCAGATGCGCGCGGACGAAGGATGGCCGACGTCGACCACCGGGAGGATCGGCGACAGGATCGCACTATGGTCGAAACCCTTGGCCATATCCCATGGTCGCCCGCCGGCCTTGGCGTCGGCTTGCAGGTCGCGGCGGGTCAGGTCGTTACCAACCGCATAACCGAACACCGCCGCCAGCGCGTCATCCTCGCCGATATTGGTGCCGCCGCCGCCCAGCGCCACGACCAGCTCGATCTCGTGATGCAGGTTGGTCGTGCGCGGCGGCATTACAATATCGGCCGTCCCTGTAATGACTGCATCGGCGGGCTTGGAAAAAAAGAAGGGCGGTTCGCGGTCGGGGTCGCCGCCCATTTCGCGCGCATGATCGGCGTAATTCTTGCCGACGCAGAATATACGCCGGATCGGAAAACGCTGATCGCTGCCGGCAATTTCGGCGGATGGCATTGCGACGGGAAAAACGGGATTCATGATGCGCCCTCTAAAGTTCAGACCGGCGGATAGAGCACCGCGCGGCACTTGCCCAGATCGGTACCATCGATGCCGCTTTGCTTGTCGGCGTTCCGCGGGCTACCCATCTTGTCCTCGGGCCGATACCAAAAGCCGTAGAGCTTGTCGTTCGCCGCGACCAGCGTTTCGGCACCGATGCTGCCCTCCTCGTTCGAGAACCAGGCGAGCCGCATGATCCGGCCGAACAGCGTGCCGCGCAGCGTGCCGAGGCCGCTGTTGTAGCAGCCCCATATTTCGATGCCACGCTGGCGCAGCATGATCGGTCCATATTCGTGTGAATAGACGCCGCTGACGTCAGCCACCGCCGCGGCGCCGCGTTGTTCGACATCGCCGATGATCGCGACGGTCTCTCAGCTCCCGGAAAGTGAATCGCGATGAGCCCTCGCGCTAACACTTTTTCAACAGCCTGCTAAAGAGCACTGCGAATTAGGGCCGCGCGACCTTCAACAATCGCCACCAACGCGCTAAGGATGTTTGGATCGCAACCGGTCTCGGCCAAGTCTTCGCTTACAGCCGTTGCCCGCACAGCTATGTCTAGTGCCAGGGGAATAATAATCTGAGAAAGCACCAAATTGGTCTAGATCTTCCCGGTCGGGAATATCGTAATGTACATCATCGGATCGGTCATCGTGATTTCTTCCGTCAGGTTCGAGTCTTGCAACCCAAATCTATCCGAAAATCACCGTGGCCACCTCACCCCCCCCAGTTACACCACCTCGTGGGACACGACCCTTGCTCGCAGTCTTGAGCGCCTTGATTGCGATGTTGGTAAGCATGTTGGTACCCTTTCCCCACGTGAACGGGTTCGGATCCTGAGCGCTGAAATTTGTTGGTAGGAGCAAAATTGCTACCAACAATTTGGGCAAAAATGGGCCGAGCTACAAGGGGAGCGCCTGAGCCAAAGCGCGATTCCGTCTCAAAATAACTCATTGTTTTCATTGAGTTGATAGAGACGTGCCGAGCGTCCTTGGGACGCTCTGGAAGCACCGGCTGGCTGGGGCGGCACCGTGCTTGATCTCGTCGCCAGATCACGAAGGATCGACCGAGATTCTGCCGGAATGCCGGAAATCCTTGCCGAATGGCCGCTTTTCTACGCCATGACTGGCGGAACCAACTGAGGGAGGAAATGGGGGAGGAGCTTCACCAGAAGCTGATATTATTCAACTAAATCAACGCTTTAGTTGGTAAATTTGGATGCCCCGCGAGGATTCGAACCTCGATAGGCGGTATCAGAAACCGCAGTCTTACCATTAGACGACAGGGCAATCGTGAGGCGGGCGCAATATGATTGCGAGGCCGCGCTGTCAAGGCCGCCGTGCTGTCCGCACAAGGTCGCTTGCCCTGCCGCATTTCGCCGCTAGCATCGCGGCATAACAGACAAGGGGCCGCGCGCCCGCGCGGACACCCGGAGGAGTGGGTTGATGCGTCACGTCGCGATCGTCGGGTCCGGCCCCGCGGGCTATTACACCGCCGAAACACTGCAGAAAGCCGATGATATTGCGGTCGATGTCATCGACCGCCTGCCCGTCCCTTATGGCTTGATCCGCACCGGGGTCGCGCCCGATCATCAATCGATCAAAGCGGTGTCGCGGCGCTATGAGGGGACTGCATTGGCCGACAACGTCCGCTTTGTCGGCCATGTGTCGGTCGGCACCGATGTGTCGATCGACGAGCTGATCGAATTATACGACGCGGTGGTGCTGGCAACCGGGGCACCGAACGACCGGCCGCTGGACATTCCCGGCGCCGAGCTGCCCGGGGTGATCGGCAGCGCCGCCTTTGTCGGCTGGTACAATGGCCATCCCGATTTCGCCGATCTGAATCCGCCGCTGGGCGCCGCCGGCGTGGCGGTGATCGGCAATGGCAATGTCGCGCTCGACGTCGCACGCATTCTGGCCAAGACGGCGCAAGAATTCACCGGCAGCGACATCGTCGCGCATGCGCGCGAGCAGCTTGCGGGCAGCGCAGTGCGGCATATCCATATCCTCGGTCGCCGCGGCCCGCACCAGATCGCGATGACCCCGAAGGAGCTCGGCGAGCTTGGCCATCTCGAACGCGCCAGCCCGCGCGTCGATCCTGCCGACCTGCCCCCCGAGGGCGACGACGCGCTGCTCGAACCCGGGATGCGCAAGTCGGTGACGCATTTGCGCAGTTTTGCCGCCAACCCGGTCGCCAAGCCGGTGACGATCGATTTCGACTTTTTCGCGATGCCGGTGGCGATCGAGGGCGAGGGACATGCCCAGCGGATCATCGTCGAACGCACGACGCTCGATGCCGAGCTGCGCAGCCATGGCACCGGCGAAACCTATGCGATTGACGCTGGGCTGGTGATCAGCTGCATCGGCTATCAGACGCCGCCAATCCCCGGCGTTCCCTATGAGCATGGGCGCGGACGGTTCGCCAATGACGACGGGCGGATCCTGCCCGGACTGTATTGCGTCGGTTGGGCGCGGCGCGGCCCGTCGGGGACGATCGGCACGAACAAGCCCGACGGCGCAAGGATCGCCGAGATGGTGTTGGAGGACGTCGGGCGCGGCGCGGGCAAGGCGGGGCGGCCGGGGCTCGACGCTTTGCTGGCGAGCCGTGGGGTGGCGCCGGTGACTTTCGCCGACTGGCGCCGGATCGAGGCGGCCGAGGTCGCCGCCGCGCTCGACGGCAACCCGCGTGAGAAGTTCGTTAGCGTTGAGGCGATGCTCGAAGCCATCGGGCGTTGAAGGACGGCATCCAGACTGTGCTGCGCTGGCTGCTCGCGCTCGCCTATGGCTATGCGGGGTATCTGCACCTGGTGCGCCCGGCGGCCTTTCTCGCGATCACGCCGCCGTGGGTGACGCAGCCCGAGTTGGTCGTCGCGGCGACGGGTGTTGCCGAATTGCTGGGCGCGATCGGGCTGCTGATCCCCGCGACACGCAAAGTGGCGGGCTGGGGACTGGCGCTCTATGCGCTGTGCGTGTGGCCCGCGAATATCCACCATGCCTTCGCCAATATCGCGATCGGCGGCGAGACGCTGAGCTGGTGGTATCATGGGCCACGGCTGGCGTTGCAGCCCGTGATCATCTGGTGGGCGCTATGGTCGAGCGGAGCGGTGGAATGGCCGTTTGGCGAGCGCGACAAATAGCGTCGCCCCGCGAAGCCGGGGCTACTTCACCACCGGCGTCTCGATCGGCGGCTGCCCCTTCTGACTCGCCGAATAAAATTCCGCCGCCTTCAGCACCCGCAGCATGTTGCCGCTCGAAATCTTTTCCAGCTCGGCCTGCGTATAGCCGCGGCGCGCCAGTTCGGTGAACAGCGCCGGATAGCCGGTGACATCCTCAAGCCCGACGGGGGTCGCGTCCATGCCATCATAATCGCCGCCGATCCCGATATGATCGACGCCGATCGTCTTTTTGATATGGTCGATATGGTCGGCGGCGAGCCCGAGCGGGGTCGACGGCGGCGGGTTGGCGGCATCCCACGCCTTCAGCGCTGCGGCGCCGCCCGCCGGATTGCCGAGATACAGCGCATCGAGGCGCGCCCGTTCCGCCGTCCGCTTCAGCCCATGCTCGCGCAAATTGGGATCGACGAAGGCGGCATAGAATACCACCATGATCACGCCGCCGTTAGCCTTGACCGCGGGCAGCACCGAATCGGGCACATTGCGCGGATGGTCGTTGACCGCGCGCACCCCCGAATGGCTGAACATCACGGGCGCCTTGGTCGCCTCCAGCGCATCCTTCATCGTCGCTTCGCTGACGTGACTGAGGTCGACGATCATGCCGAGGCGGTTCATTTCCTGCACAACCTGGCGTCCGAAATCGGTGAGCCCGTCGTGCTTCGGCGCGTCGGTGGCGCTGTCGGCCCAGGGGACGTTCTTGCCATGGGTCAGCGTCATATAGCGCACCCCCATGCCGAACATCTCGCGCAGCACGGCGAGCGACGAGCCGATCGACTGGCCGCCCTCGATCCCCAGCATCCCGGCGACCTTGCCCGCCTTCATCTGGCTTTGCAGTTCGGCCGAGTTATACGCCAACGACAGGTCGGCAGGGTAACGCGCGATCAGCCGCTTCGCGACGTCGATCTGTTCGATCGTCTGCTGGATCGATTGGGCCTCATTGGTGTTCGACGGAACATAGACCGACCAGAATTGCGCCCCGACGCGGCCCTTGCGTAGCCGCTGGATGTCGGTGTGCATCACCGTTCCGTCGGGCTTCGGTTTGGTGGTGTCGCGAAAGTCGAAGTCGTTGATCACATTGCCAACTTGCCCGCGGAGTTCCCACGGTACGTCATTATGGCCATCGAACACCGGCGCGCGCTGGAGCGCCGCT
The DNA here is from genome assembly GCF_002205675.1 of Sphingopyxis bauzanensis. Lineage (GTDB taxonomy): Bacteria > Pseudomonadota > Alphaproteobacteria > Sphingomonadales > Sphingomonadaceae > Sphingopyxis > Sphingopyxis bauzanensis. Next base: position 443,105 of record NZ_NISK01000004.1, read on the forward strand.
TCGGCGACCGCCTCGGGCGATTTCTGCGCCGCAGCGGGGGTGACGACGAGGGCGAGAGCGGCGAGGCCGGCGAGCAGGGAAGGTTTGTGCATGGCGCGCGACCCTAACCGCTTGTTCGCGCAGCGCAAGCATGAGGCCGCGAGGTCGCGCCATATTGTTTCACGCAAAGGCGCAAAGGCGCGAAGATCTTTGCCAAACCAATTGCTCTGAGCTTGTCGAAGCCTGTCCGGAGCGCCTGCAAGACAGTCGAAGGGGGCTGCTCTTGTTTTTGGGCGCCACAAAAAAAGAGCGGGGTTTGGACAAGCTCAGCACGAAGGGGCTGGGTGTCTTCTTCGCGCCTTCGCAGTTTTGCGTGAGACTTTCTTTCGGCTTCGCGGCGTCCGAAACCCGGCTTGACGTTTACGTCAACCACGCGCAGCATCCTCGCCATGACAGCCTTTGACGACTGGCGCGCCCGTTCGCCCTATTATGACGAAACCCATGAGGCGCTGGCGCAGAGCGTCCGCCGTTTCGTCAGCCGCGAGATCGCGCCGCATATCGACCGCTGGGAGGCCGACGGCGAACTGCCACGCGAGTTGCACAAAAAGGCCGCCGAGGCGGGGATCCTCGGGCTGCGCTACCCCGAACAATATGGCGGGCACAGTGAAGGCTTCGACAATTTCCACGGGCTGGTGCTGACCGAGGAACTCGCCGCGGTCGGCGCGGGCGGGCTGGGTGCGTCGCTGATGACGCATGGTATCGGGCTGCCGCCGATCCTCGCGCTCGGCTCCGACGAGCTGAAACAGCGCGTCGCGCCGCCGGTGCTCGCGGGCGACAAGATCATAGCGCTCGGCATCACCGAGGCGGGCGGCGGCAGCGACGTCGCGAACCTCAAGACGACCGCGGTCAGGAATGGCGACCACTATGTGGTCAACGGCGGCAAGATGTTCATCACGTCGGGCATGCGAGCCGACTGGCTGACCTGCGCGGTGCGCACCGGCGGGCCGGGCGCGGCGGGCATCTCGTTGCTGCTGATCGACATGGACAGCCCCGGCGTCGAACGCACAAGGCTCGACAAGATGGGCTGGCGGTGCAGCGATACCGCAGCGATCCACTTCAGCGACGTGCGCGTCCCCACCGCCAACCTGATCGGGCCAGAAAACGGCGGCTTCATCGGTATCATGCGCAATTTCAACAGCGCACGACTCGGCATGGCGATGGGCTGCTGCGCCTATGCCCGCGTCGCGATGGCCGAGGCGGCGGAGTGGGCGCAGAACCGCGAGACTTTTGGCAAGCCACTCGTCGGCCACCAGTCGATCCGCATCAAGCTCGCCGACATGGAGCGCCAGATCGAGGCAACGCAGGCGTGGGTCGACCTGTGCGCCTGGCAGGTCAAAAACGGCAAGGACCGCCCCGCCGACTTCGCGATGCTGAAGGTGCAGGCGACGCGGATGCTGGAGGCCGTGGCGCGCGAGGCGGCGCAGGTGCTGGGCGGCGCGTCCTATATCACCGGCAGCAAGGTCGAACGCATCTACCGCGAGGTGCGCGTCAATGCGATCGGCGGGGGCAGCGAGGAGATCATGCTCGACCTGGCGGGGCGGCAATTGTTCGGGGGCAAGCGCTAAACCGCCAGCCGGCGAGCATAGCGGTCGAGTCTGGCCAGCTGCGCCATCAAGCCGCCGAGCAGCAGCAGTTCGACCAGCGCACTGCCACCGATCAGGACAAAGGCCGCATCGCCGCTGGCGGCGTAAGCGCGCAGCAGGCTGGCACCGACCGACAATGCCAGGCTGCCAGCGGCAAAATGCAGCCAGCGCCGCACCGCCGCGATCTGACCATGCGATGCCATTCGCCACGCGGCGCCAATGCACACCAGCGCCGCGACCAGTCCGACGCGATCGAACCAGGTCAGCGGATCGGTGCCGCCCGGAATGTCGAGGATGACCGACCGCAGCTGCATCAGCAACAGGGTCGCGCCACCGAGTAGCGCCGCGGCGACGCACGAGCGCCGCAGCCGGTCGGGCAGCGCCGCCTCGGCATAAGCGCGTGCGATTTCGGCGGGGCGCCCGAAGCGCCGCACTGCAGCGGCTTCACCCACCTGCGCGGCGGTGTCGCACAAATGCGATTCGATCTCGTCGCGCACCCGCCGCGACAGGCGCGGATCGAACGCCAGCACATCGTCGAGTTCGTCGAGATAGGTGGCGATCGGTCCGCTCATGCGCGCGACCCCAGCACCAGATCGATGCCGCTGGCAAAGCTTTGCCAGCCGGCGCGCCGCTCGACCAGCGACCGCCGGCCGCTGTCGGTCAGCGTATAGACGCGGCGTTTGCGTCCGCCGTCGGGCTGGACCCAGCGGCTGGCGAGCAGCCCCGCGAGTTCGAGCCGGTGCAGCGCCGGATAGATCGTCCCTTCGGGCAAATCGAAATGGCCGCCGCTGCGCGCGCGGATTGCCTCAATGATCGCATAGCCGTGCAAGGCCTCGTCGCCGATGGTGGCGAGCAGCACGGCATCGAGGTGCCCTTTGAGCATTTCGGCAGACATGCTCGTCGATTTAGCTTTGCAATGCTAGGTATGCAAGTTATACCTAGCATCACTAGGCTTAAACGGAGGATGTGATGACCGCGACAACAGGCTGGACCGAGGGCTGGGGGCTGTTCTGGACGCTGACATTGACGCTGGCGGCGATGTCGCTCGGCTTCCTCTTCGTCCTTGGCTGGGACACCGACGGTTATCGCATGGTGATCCGCGCCACCGCACGCACCTCGCTCGTCCTGTTCCTCGCCGCCTTCGCCGCGTCCGCCGCCTTCAAACTGTGGCCCACCCCCTTCACCCGCTGGCTGCGCCGCAACCGGCGCCAGCTTGGGCTGGGCTTTGCGATGTCGCACTTCGTCCATGCGCTGGCGATCATCGCGCTGTGGCAGACCGACCCCGGCGTCTTCTGGGTGCTGACCGACCCCAAATCGATCGTCACCGGCGGCACCGCCTATCTGTTCATCGTGCTGCTCGCCGCGACCTCGTTCGACCGCATGGTCAAGGCGCTCGGCCTGAAAGCGTGGGGTCGGCTGCACTGGTGGGGCGTGTGGATCGTCGCACTCAGTTTCATCTTCACCAACGGCAAGCGCATCCCGGTGAGCGGCTGGTACGCACTGCCGGTCGCGCTGGTCGTTGCCGTGATCGTGCTGCGGATGATGGCGGGGCGGAAACAGCGCCGGGCGGCGGCGCTGGCCTAACGCACGGCGGCGGCCCCCTCGACTTCGCGGCGGATCGGCGGCAGGGTGCAGGCCACTCCCGCGAACGAGAGGCCGCGTATGACGCTTACCACCACCAGTATCTGGCCCGCCGAGGCCGAAACGCTGCTCGACGACCTTGTCGACCTGCGCCGCGCGATTCACCGCGAGCCGGAACTGGGCCTGCAAAATCCCAAGACACTGGCGAAGATCAAGGACGCACTGGCCGGCCTGCCGCTCGAATTTCGTGAGGGGCCGTCGACGACGGGCCTGATCGCTATCCTGCGCGGCCCGGCCAACGGGCGCACCGTGCTGCTGCGTGGCGACATGGACGCGCTGCCGCTCGTCGAGGATACCGGGCTCGAATTCACCTCTGAAACCAGCGGCGCAATGCACGCGTGCGGGCATGACACCCATGTCGCGATGCTCGTCGGCGCGGCGAAGCTGCTGTGCGCGGCGCGCGACCGTTTGCCCGGTACGGTGATGTTTATGTTCCAGCCGGGCGAGGAGGGGCATCATGGCGCGCGCTTCATGCTCGACGACGGGATCATCGACCCGCTGCCCGATGCAGCGTTCGCGCTGCACATCATGCCCAATGCGCCGCACGGGATTTTCGCGTCGCGCGCGGGGCCGCTGCTCGCCTCGTCCGACGTGCTGTCGATTATCGTCAAGGGGGCGGGCGGCCATGCGTCGATGCCGCATGATGCGGTCGATCCGATTCCGGTCGCCTGCGCCATTGTGACCGCAATCCAGACGATGGTGACGAGGCGCGTCTCGGTCTTCGACCCCGCCGTCGTTACCATCGCAAAGATCAGCGCGGGGACGACGAACAATATCATTCCGGAAACCGCCGAACTGCTTGGCACAATTCGCACGCTCTCTCCGGAGCGGCGCACAATGGTAGCGCGCGAACTGAAACGCCTCGCGCCCGCGATCGCCGAGGCGCATGGCTGCAGCGCCGAGGTCCAGATCGACGAGGGTTTCCCCGTCACCATCTGCGACAGCCGCGCGGTCGCGTTCGGCCAGTCGGTCGTCGAAGAGACTTTCGGTGAGGCGGCCTGGCTGACGATGGACCATCCGGTGATGGGTGCCGAGGATTTCTCCTACGTGCTCGAAAAAGTCCCCGGCGCGATGTTCTGGCTCGGCGCGAGCGCCGAGGGCAGCGACTGGCGCGCCTGCTGCGGGCTGCACAGTAATCGCATGGTGCTCGACGAAAAGGTGATGGCGCGCGGCGCGGCGCTGCACGCGGCGCTGGCGGAGCGGTTTTTGCATGAAGGATTTGGCACATGATCAACATTATCGGCGCGATCATCTCGGGCCTGATCATCGGCGCACTCGCGCGTTTCTTTTATCCCGGCGCAGTGCAAATGGGGTGGATCGCGACGATCCTGCTCGGCATCGGCGGTTCGCTGCTGGCAGGCCTGGCGACCTCGCGCGGCCGCGGCGACTTCCACCGCGCGGGGTGTCTGGCATCGGTGATCGGCGCGATTATATTGATCTTGGTTGGGCGTTTGCTGGGCGTCGGCAGCTAGGGCACCAGCACCGTATCCACCGCCTGCGGCAACATCTCGGGATAATCGAGCGTGTAGTGCAGCCCGCGGCTTTCCTTGCGGTGCAGGGCGCTTTTCACGATCAGGTCGGCGCATTGCAGCAGGTTGCGCAGTTCGATCAGGTCGGTGGTGACGCGGAAATGGCCGTAATAATCTTCGACCTCCCCCGTCATCATGTTGATCCGGTGCTGGGCGCGCTCCAGCCTTTTGGTCGTGCGCACGATGCCGACATAATTCCACATGAAGCGACGGATCTCGGTCCAGTTCTGCTTGATGATCACCTCTTCGTCGGAGTCGGTGACGCGGCTTTCGTCCCATGGACGGATCGCGGGGGGCGGTTCGAGCTGGTCCCAGCGCGCGATGATGTCCTTTGCCGCCGCTTCGCCGAACACGAAACATTCGAGCAGGCTGTTCGACGCGAGGCGGTTCGCGCCGTGCAGCCCGCTTTCGGTGCATTCGCCCGCGGCATATAGCCCCGGCAGGTCGGTGCGCCCGGCAAGGTCGATCAATATGCCGCCGCAGGTATAATGCTGCGCCGGAACCACCGGGATCGGCTGATTGGTCATGTCGATGCCCAGCGTCAGCAGCTTTTCATGGATGTTCGGGAAATGCCCCGCGACGAAATCGGGGGCGAGGTGGCTGATGTCGAGATGGACATAATCGAGCCCCGAACGCTTGATCTGGTCGTCGTTGGCGCGCGCCACGACATCGCGCGGCGCGAGTTCGGCGCGCGCGTCATAATCGGGCATGTAACGGTGCCCGGTCTCGGGATGCCTCAATATGCCCCCCTCGCCGCGCACCGCCTCAGTGATCAGGAAATTCTTGACATCGAGGTTGAACAGGCAGGTCGGATGGAACTGCATCATTTCCATGTTCGACACGCGGCAGCCGGCGCGCCACGCCATCGCGATGCCGTCCCCGGTCGCGCCTCTGGGGGCCGTCGAAAACTGATAGACGCGCCCCGCCCCGCCGCTTGCCAGGATCGTCGCGCGGCCGACATGCGCGTGAACCGTGCCGGTTTTTTCGTCGAGCGCATAGACGCCCCACACGCGGCCCGAGCCTGAATAGCGCTCCTCGTGCCGCCCGGTGATCAGGTCGACGCACGCCTGCCCCGGCAACAGGGTGATGTTGGGATGCGCATCGGCGGTCTTGAGCAGCGCCGCCTGCACCGCCCAGCCGGTCGCGTCGTCGACATGGACGATGCGGCGGTGCGAATGCCCGCCCTCGCGCGTCAGGTGCAACGCCTCGGCATCCTTGTTGAACGGGACACCCATTTCGACCAGCCGCTCGATCGAGGCGGGCGCATTCTCGACGACAAACTCGACCGTCTCGCGCCGGTTGAGCCCGGCGCCCGCGACCATCGTGTCGTCGATATGATTTTCGAAGGTGTCGCCCGCGTCGAGCACCGCGGCAATTCCGCCCTGCGCCCAGGCGGTCGATCCGCCGGTCAGCTCGCCTTTGGCCAGTACCAACACTTTGCAATGGTCGGCCAGCGCGATCGCTGCGGTCAGCCCGGCGGCGCCGGACCCGACAATGATGACATCATATTCACTCATGGCGCCTCTGTCGCACAGCATGGCGCCCCGTGACAGGGGGGATCGATGGCCGCCGCCAAGGGGAATTGTCGTCATGAATAAAGCCGGGCTTGGGCGGCGGAGCCCGATCGCCGGCGACCGATGGCGGCGGATCGAAAAGCCTGTCGATCGTCCCTTCAACATCAAAGATTTCGATTTCGGTCAAAATCAGCCGCAACGCGTCGCGATTTCGGCTGGCCCGCGCCGCGTCGAAGCGATCGAACAGACCCCGGGCAAAATGCCGTTCATTGAACGCCATCCCTTCCTGCGGGTCGTTCGGTTCAACCATTCGCCGCGCGCGTCAGATTCAGGAACACATCCTCCAGGTCGGCCTCGCGCGTCGACACATCGACGATGCCGTGGCCCATCGCATTCACCGCGGCGAGCACTTCGCCTGCGTTCATGCGGTCCTTGTTGTAACTGATCGCAAGCCCGCGCGTCCCCTCGCGCTCGATCTTGTCGAAGGCGGGGTGGGTCGGCAGGTCGGTGATGTCTTCGTCCAAGGTCACGACGACGATCTTCTCGCGCGCCATGTCGACCAGCTCGCGCGTCGGCTTGTTCGCGATCAGCTTGCCATGGTTGATGATCGCAATCCGGTCGCACAGCTCTTCGGCCTCTTCGAGATAATGCGTCGTCAGCACAACCGTTACGCCGCGGTCGTTGAGCGACTGGACATAGGACCAGAGCTGCTGGCGCAGTTCGATGTCGACCCCGGCGGTTGGCTCGTCGAGAACAATGATCGGCGGCGAGTGGACCATCGCCTTGGCGACCAAGAGGCGGCGCTTCATGCCCCCCGACAGGGTGCGCGCATAAGCGTCGCGCTTGTCGGTCAGATGCACCGCCGCGAGCAGGTCGTCCGAAATGCGCTTGGCCCGCGGCACGCCATATAGCCCCGCCTGATTCTCGAGCGTCTCATAGGGCGTGAAAAAGGGGTCGAAGACAATTTCCTGCGGCACGATGCCGATCGAATATTTGGCGTTGCGCGGGTCGGCGTCGATGTCGAAGCCCCAGATGCGCGCCGACCCGGCGGTCTTGTTGACCAGCCCCGCAAGGATATTGATCAGCGTCGATTTGCCCGCGCCGTTCGGCCCGAGCAGCCCGAAAATCTGGCCGCGCGGCACGTCGAAACTGACATTGTCGAGCGCCTGCTTGCCGCCGGCATAGGTTTTCGAGACGGCGTCGATACGGATGGCGGCTTCTGTCATGGCCCGTGCCATAGACGCGCGCCAGCGCGTGTAAAAGCCCCCATCAACGCGCCGCCTTTTGCCCAGCACCCCGTTAACGCTATGTTGGAAATTCACCGCTAGGACCAGGGGTGTGAGGACCAGACACACCCAAAACCCGCAGCCCCTGCTGCGCGGCATCACCGCCTGCGCGCTGATGATGGCCCCGGCCATCGCAGCGCCGGCCCATGCCCAGCAAACGGCGCAGGCGCAAAGCGAAGCCATCGTGCTGCGCCCGCTCTCTTTCTTCAAGGTCAACGACCTGAGTTTTGGCGACATCATCCCGTCGAACGCGGCGGGAACGGTGACGCTGGAACCCGATGGGTCGCGCACGCGCACCGGCGGCGTCACGCTGGTCGGCAACGGCGGCGAACCGGCGCGCTTTGCCGGGCTCGGCAGCTTCAACCGTCAGGTCAATATCTCGCTAGGGTCGAACACGATCTGGCTAACCGGGCCGGGAGTGCGAATGCGCGCCCGCACCTTTGAAATCGGCAGCACCCCGACCGCGCTGCTGTCGACATCGCCGACACGCTTCCGGATTACCGCGCCGCTCGGCAACTATAATTTTCCGGTCGGCGCGACGCTCGAGGTTGGCGCCAACCAGGCGCCGGGCGACTACAGCGGTACGTTCACGATCACACTCAACTATCTTTAGAGCTTCTGTGGGGGGAAGAAGCGGCACCGGATGACCACCTGTATTCATGTGAATGCTTGCCGGTGCCGCATGACCCCACCCGCTCACCCGGCGGCGCCAGGGGAATCGGGTGAACAAGTCATCGTGAGATAATTGCGGCGAGGAAGTCATCATCCCAAGCTGCGACTTTTCTTCTGAGCCGCATCGAGTCTTTTCCCGGAGCGGATCGCAGTAGATTGTGCGCCATGTGCTTTATGGTGGTGAAGTTTGCAGGTGCATGCTCCGTGCGCACCCGGCATTCGTCATCGCGAAAGACCATATCCATAACCCAATGGAGACTGTTTTCGATCGCCCAGTGATGGCGCACGATGGCACCAAGCTGCTCGGCGGGCAGCTGCACCGAGGTTAGGTAGAGGCGGGTTTCGTGGGTGGCTTTGTCGCCTGTCTCGCGGATACTGTCGACGATGACGACGGCCTTCAGGCCGGGCCATCCATGGTCCTTGGGAAGCCAGTCGAGATTGTGGATGACGGTGGTCGCCCTGGTCTCGATGCGGCCATGGTCGCCATCGACCGTCGTGTTTTGGCTGATCTTGCACTCATGGAAGTTGCGCTCTTTCTGCTCGGCTACGAACAGCGCGACATCCTCGTGCAGAGCCGCCTGGTTCCCCTTGAGCGCCAGGACATACTCGGCCTTCTTGTCGAGGATCGTCTGAGCAATCACGCGTTGGCAGCCCATAGCGTCGATTGTCACGACGGCACCCTCGATATCCATCATGGCCAGTAATCGGGGGATAGCAGTGATCTCGTTCGACTTCTCGTCGATCTTGACCTGGCCCAGCACTAACCGTTGGCGAGCGGCAAATGCCGAGACCATATGGATCGCTGCCTTGCCGCCCGCCTTGTCGTGCGAACGACGCGATGTCTTGCCGTCGATTGCAATGACCTCGGCACAGGTCCCGGTGAGCGAGGCGACCCACTTCACAAAGCACTGCTGGAACTGTTCGGCATCGAGCGTCGCGAAGATGTCACCAAGGTGATCGTGCGAGGGCGTGCCGGCAGCAAAGGGACGAAATCGCTGCAGAAAATCCAGCTTTTTCTCTCCAAAGCGGGCGATGTCGACGAATGTCTCCGCACCCGCCAAAACGCCCAGCAGCGCCAAAAGCAATATCTCCTCAAGCGGATACATCACCTTCGCCAGTTGGCGACCATCGACCAACTCACGGAAATGATCCAGAAAAACCACCGCCTCGCCAAGCGCTCCGCTCGACTGATCACCACTGTCCATCACAATATCCCCGCGTCCAAATCTGAGGATTTGCATAGATTCAGCAATTCACGCGTTTGTCGCCTCTTCTTTCACCCGATTGCCCTGGGCGGCGCAGACCCGGATTGCTCCCATCCCGCGCGCTTGCTATGGGCGCGGTCGATGACCCAGCCTTCGCCCGAAACCATCCGCACCCCCAAAACCCGCATCGCCTGCGACGGCACCGGCGACGGCCTTGCCGATGCCGCGCTCGGCCACCCGCGCGTGTGGCTGGAAATCGACCCCGACGCGGGGTTCGCCGATTGCGGCTATTGCGACCGGCGTTTCATTCTGATCGGCGGAGTGGCCGACAAAAGTTAAGCGGTGGCGGAGCCACCGATCGGGCCTGACTTCGGTCAGACGTAAACAGCCGCTTTACCACGCCCATGCATCTTCGACTCACGCCCCGCTGGCATAGATTTGCCAGACAGGAGCAGAATCTGTGGGGATTCGAGGGACCGGACACTGTCGGGATGCATTGCGCGCCCTGACCATCGCCGTCGCGACGGCGAGCGCGATGCTATGCGCGCCGGTTCATGCGGCCGACACCAATGTGACCGCCAATGCCGCGATTGTTCGCCCCAACACGCTGATCAAGACCGATGATCTCGATTTCGGATCGCTGATCAGCGGTGCGACCGGCGGCACCGTGACGGTCAACCCGGTGACCAATGCGCGCACGTCGGGCGGCGGCGTGACTATGGTCGGCAGCAGTGCGCGCCGCGCCGAATTTCTGGGAACGGGCGGTATCTTTCTGATCTTCGTTTCGGGCAGCACGTCGGTGACGCTGACGCGCTCCGGGGGCGGCTCACCCAACATGACCGCCAGTCTAACCCGCGCTGCAAGCACGGGTGGCGGTGGCGTCACTCTGATCAACGCAACACTGCTCCCCAGCGGCTTGCAGACCTATTATATCGGCGGCACTCTCTCCGTCCCGGCGAACCAGCCCGCGGGCGATTACAGCGGCACCTTTACCCTCACCGTCAATTATCTCTGACAGCGGTTTGCGCGTGTGGCGTGCCGTGCCTATATCGGGCGGATGACCAGTCCCACCGACCCCCGCCGCTTCCTCTATCGCGCCGACGCGCTCGATCCCGACCTCGCGCAGGCACTCGCGCGCGAAGCGCTGGCGAAAGCCGACGACGGCGAACTTTACCTGCAGTATCGCGCGACCGAGAGCTTCGGGTTCGACGACGGGCGGCTCAAGACCGCCGATTATTCGACCGATGCCGGTTTCGGCCTGCGCGCCGTGTCTGGCGAGATGACGGGCTTTGCCCATGCCAGCGACATCAGCGCCGGGGCGATCCGCCGCGCCGCCGAAACGCTCGCCTTGCTCGATCCCGCCAGCCAGCCGCACGCCGCGCCGCCGCCGCGCACCAACCGCCATCTGTATGACGAAGCAAACCCGCTCGACCTGATCCCCTTCGCGAAAAAGGTCGCGCTGTGCCAGGAAATCGACGCCGCGGCGCGCGCGCGCGACCCCCGCATCGCACAGGTGTCCGTGAGCCTTGCGGGCAGCTGGTCGGTGGTCGAGATCGTCCGCGCCGACGGTTTCCTCGCGACCGACATCCGCCCGCTCGTCCGGCTCAATGTCAGCATCGTCGTCGAGGAGAATGGCCGCCGCGAAACCGGGGTGTTCGGCCTCGGCGGGCGGTATATGTACGACCATCTTTTCGAAGCCGCGCAGTGGAACCGCGCGATCGACGAAGCGCTGGCGCAGGCGCTCGTCAATCTGCGCGCGGTCGATGCCCCGGCGGGCGAATTCACCGTGCTGCTTGGCCCCGGCTGGCCCGGGGTGCTGCTGCATGAGGCGATCGGCCATGGGCTCGAGGGCGATTTCAACCGCAAGGGCACCAGCGCTTTTTCGGGCCGCATCGGTCAACGCGTCGCCGCGCCCGGCGTCACCGTGGTTGACGACGGCGCGATGGACAGCCCGGTCGGCGGCGGCCGTCGCGGTTCGCTCAGCATCGACGACGAAGGCACCCCGACCGGCGAGACGGTGCTGATCGAGGATGGCATTCTCAAAGGCTATATGCAGGACCGCCTCAACGCCCGCCTGATGGGGGTCGAACCGACCGGCAATGGGCGCCGCGAAAGCTTCGCGCACGCGCCGATGCCGCGGATGACCAACACCTTCATGAAGGGTGGCAGTGACAATCCCGCCGAGCTGTTGTCGCGCGTCAAGAACGGCATTTTCGCGAAAAGCTTCGGCGGCGGACAGGTCGATATCGTGTCGGGAAAATTCGTGTTCAGCTGCACCGAGGCGTACAAGATCGAGAATGGCAAGCTGGGCGATTCGATCAAGGGCGCGACGCTGATCGGCGACGGGCCGAGCGTGCTGACCAAGGTCATGGGCATCGGCAACGACATGGCGATCGACGAAGGCATCGGCATCTGCGGCAAGGGCGGCCAGAGTGTCCCCGCGGGCGTCGGCCAGCCGACCCTACTGGTGAGCGGGCTGACGGTGGGCGGGACGGCGTAGCGCCTTAATACACGCGTCATTGCGAGTGAAGCGAAGCAATCCAGAGCGGGTTACGCCACCCTGGATTGCTTCGCTTCGCTCGCAATGACGAAAAACCTGTGACCTACCTCACTTGGCGAGCCGCTTTCCCGCGCCTATAGTCTGCCAAACAGAAAAGAAATCGGGCCGCATTGTCCGCCGGGTCTTCCCCGGCAACAGGGAGGATATTCATGCGTTCGAGTCTGCGTTTCATCTCCGTCGCCGCCATCGCCGCGATGCTCGCCGCCGTGCCGGGTTCGGCGCAAAAAACCACCGGTCCTGTCGAACGCTATGAAATGGACGTCGCGACCGCGTCCGGCTTTGCCGCGATGGCGGCGGGCGGGCGCGGGGTCGGCAACATGATGGGGATGATGTTCGGCGGCGGACCCGAGGGCAAGGTCGCGCACACGCTGGAACTGCGGCTGGGATCGACGCAGGCGCCGACCGCGCCGCCGGTGAAGGCCGATCATTTCTTCCTGCCGCAGGCCAAGCTCGGCAAATCGGTACCGCTGCTCGGCCCCGAACCCGGCAAGCCGCGCGAGCGCGAAGACGGCAATGAAATGCCCAAGGATTTCGAGCGTCCCAAGGGCCGCCTGCTCTTGTTCTGGGGCTGCGGCGCGAAGGCCGGGCCGGGGCAGCCGGTGATCATCGATTTCGCGAAACTCGCTGCGGGGCAGATGCCGCCGAACCTTTACACCACCACCGTGCCGCGCATCCGCGAGGTGATGACGACCAATAGCAAATCCTATGCCGACTGGCCGAACAGCAAATCGTCGAAACAGCCTTCGTCGGGATCCTCGCTGCTCGGCACGCACCGGATTGCGGGCAATGTCGGGCCGGAGATCAATTTCACCCTCGCGCAGGATTATATGCCCGGGCTCAACGCATCGACGACGATGCAGGGCGACGGCTCGGTGATGATCCGCTGGAACCAGCTGGTTCCGGCGACCGGCTATGTCGCCTGGGCGTTCGGCGGCATGGACCGCGGCGGCGGGAACGGCGACATGGTGTGGTGGACGAGCAGCAACGCGCGCGAGTTCGGCGGCGGGCTGTGGGACTGGCTACCTCCGTCGACGGTCGCGGGGCTTGTGGCGAAAAAGGTCGTGATGCCGCCCGCGCAGACGAGTTGCGCGATCCCGGCCGAGGTCAAAAAAGCGTCGGGCGAGATGATGTTCGGCAACCTCAACGCCTTCGGCCCCGAGGCCAATTTCTCTTATCCGCCCAAGCCCGCGGGCAATACGGTGTGGAATATCGACTGGACTGCAAAAGTCCGCTTCCGCTCGCACACCAGCCTGCTGATCGGTGCCGATTTCGGCGGCATGGGCGGATCGGGTGCCAGCACCAAACCGGCGGAACCGGCGAAAAAGAAGAAGTGCAAAGGCCCGCTCGGTATCCCACTGCCCGACGGGGCGTGCTGATCGGCGCCCGGTCAGGCTCTGTTCACGCGGGCGCGCGCATAGGAGCGGCGGGTAGGGTATGTTGAAGACAGGAGTCGAACCATGCGTCTGCACATTCCAATGATTTTTGCCGTTGCGGCGCTGGCCGCAATCCCCGCTACCGCCAGCGCGCGTGAAAAACTTGCGCCCGAAGATCAGCTGGCCAAGCTGCTGGAGGGCCGCGTCGCGGGCGAACCGCAAAATTGCATCCCGTTGTCGATGGCGCGCAGCAGCCAGGTGATCGACAAGACCGCCATCGTCTATCGCGTCGGCAGCACCCTGTGGGTCAACCGGCCCGAGGGCGGCGCGTCGTCGCTCGACGACGATGACATCCTGGTCACCAAATTGTCGGGCAGCCAGCTGTGCAGCATCGACGCGGTGCAGCTGCACGATCGCAGCAGTCATATGTACAGCGGCTTTGTCTCGCTCGGCAAATTTGTGCCGTATCGGCGCGTTAAGGGCGAATAGCCGGATCCTCGCATCCGTCATCCCGGCGCAGGCCGGGATCTCGCCGGCGCGCCCATGCGTTGGGTTGAGTTCCCGGATTTCGCCGGGATGACGAATGTTTCTGGCTGAGGATTTGATCGCGCGTGACGCAAAACCACACTCCGCCCATTAACTGGCCGCAGCGGTTACTGAGCTTCTGGTTCGACGCGCATGGCATCAACGACTGGTACGGTGGCGGCGCCGATTTCGACGCCGAGGTGCGCGACCTTGCGGAGGGCTGGCACGAAGCACTGCGCGCGCAGCCCGCCGAAACCTTCCTCACCGATCCCGATACCGCGCTCGCCGCGGCGATCCTGTTCGATCAGGTGCCGCGCAACAGCTTTCGCGGCCATGCCGATGCCTTTGCCACCGACAGCCTTGCCCGCGCCATTGCGCGCGGCATCGTCGAGAAGGGTTGGGAACAGCAATGGCCCGACGAACGGCGCCAGTTCGCCTATCTGCCGTTCGAGCATAGCGAAGACATCGCCGACCAGCGCGAATCGCTGCGGCTGATGACCCAACTCGCCGATCCGATGTTCCACGATTATGCGCAGCAGCATTTCGACATCATCGACCGTTTCGGTCGCTTTCCGCACCGCAACGCCGCGCTGGGCCGGGTAACGCGCGCCGAGGAAGAAGCGGCGGTGGAGGAAGGGAAGAATTGGTGATAGGGCGGGCGCATTCCATCCGCGGAGCGCAGCCATGGCCGACTTCACCGACACACTGACCGAAAAGCACATCGCCTTTATCGAAAGGCAGCCGGTCTATTTCACCGCCACCGCCGCCGCCGATGCGCGGATCAACCTGTCACCCAAGGGCTATGCCGACAGCTTTCGCGTTCTGTCCGAAAGCCAGGTGGCCTATCTCGACCTCGCCGGATCGGGCAACGAGACCCACGCACATCTCGCCGCCGATGGGCGCATCACCATCATGTTCTGCGCTTTCGACCGCAGCGCGCTTATCCTGCGCATCTATGGCCGCGGGCGCCCGGTGCTGCCCCAGGACGCCGACTGGGACGCGCTCGCGGCACATTTCACCCTGCTGCCGGGTACCCGCCAGATTTTCGTCATTGACGTTGAGAGCGTCCAAACCAGCTGCGGCTGGGGGGTGCCGATGATGGACCTGCAGCACGAACGCGACACGCTGCAAAAATATCACCGCCAAGCCGACCCCACGCTGTGGGTCGAAAAGACTTTGGGGCGCACCAAGAGCATCGACGGCCTGCCGACGCGCCCGACCGACCGCTTCATCGAAGGCGAGTCCGCCTGATGCCGCTGGTCGAACTGGTGCGAATCCCGAACGGCGCCGAAGCCGAACTGCTGCGCGGGCGGATCGAAAGCGCCGGCGTCCATGCGGTGTGTTTCGACGCCGGCATGAACATCGCCGAAAGCGTCGGGTTGATGATCCCGGTGCGGATCATGGTGCTCGACGAGGATCTGGAAGAAGCACGGGCGTTGCTGGCGGAATTTGAGGCGGGCTAGCTGCAACCCAACCCCGCATCCGTTCGTCCTGAGCGTGTTGATGGACTGTTTTTCCACTTAATCGGTTAGACAAGAACGGTGCTTCGACAAGTTCAGCACGAACGGCAGATAGGTTGTATTCGAACGCTCCCATGATCAAAGTCGCCAGCTACAATATGCGCAAGGGCATCGGGCTCGACCGGCGCCGCGATCCCGGGCGAGTGCTGTCGGTGCTCGGCGAACTCGACGCCGACATCGTCGCTTTGCAGGAGGCCGACCGCCGATTCGGCACCCGCGCCAGTGCGATCCCGCCGCATATGCTGGAAGAACATAGCGACTATGTCGCGGTCACCCTCGACAATCGCCCGCACAGCATCGGCTGGCACGGCAACGCGCTACTGGTCCGCAAGGGCGCCGAGGTCGAGGAAAGCCATGCGCTGCACCTGCCGACGCTCGAGCCGCGCGGCGCGGTCGCGGCGACGATCCGCATCGGTGACACAAGGCTGCGCGTTGTCGGCATGCACCTCGACATTTCGGGGCTGCGCCGCCGCCATCAGGCGCGAGCGATCCTGAACCATGTCGCCGAGGGCGAGGATCTGCCGACGATCCTGATGGGCGACTGCAACGAATGGCGCAACCAGGGCGGCTGCCTGCACGACTTCGGCGAGCGCCACCGGCTGGTCGATACCGGTCACAGCTTTCACAGCCGCCGTCCAGTTGCGAAACTCGACCGCATTTTCGCGTCGCCCGACCTTGAAGCCGTTGACGCCGGGGTGCACCGCAGCGCGCTGGCGGCGCGGGCGTCGGACCACCTGCCGATCTGGGCACGGTTTAAAACGGCGGGATAAGAACCGTCGCCGCCGCGAAGGTGGGGGCCGTTGTCATCGTTCTGCATCGGGGCAGGCTTAGCCTCTGGCGGCCCCCGTCGTCGCGGGGGCGGCGAGCGTTAACCTGCCCAAAATTTAGGCAGCCCCCCTGCCTCCTCTGCCCAGAAAACGACCGAATATTCGCCGTGTGCGCCTCAGACCGTCACAAAATGTTAACTTTTCCGGCCCCCGCGCAATCTGGCACGGCTGTTGCAGTGCAGCATGATGCTATTGGGCAAAAGGGGGCATCATGAAATTGATCCTGGCAATCATTAAACCATTCAAGCTCGACGAGGTGCGCGAAGCGCTTACGGGCTTGGGTATCGCTGGCATGACCGTGACCGAGGTCAAGGGGTTCGGTCGGCAAAAGGGGCAGACCGAAATCTATCGCGGCGCCGAATATGCGACCAACATGGTGCCGAAGGTAAAAATCGAGCTCGTCTGCGACGACGCGCTCGCACCGCGGGTGGTCGAAACGCTCCAGCAAAGCGCTGGAACCGGGTCGATCGGCGATGGCAAGATTTTCGTTCTCGACGTGGGTCAGGCCGTGCGCATCCGCACCGGCGAGACCGGCGAGGCGGCACTGTAATGACGAAGGGGGAAATTATGACGTTCGCAAATAAATTTGCGGCGGGCGCCGGGGCCGTGGGCCTTTCGCTGTTCGCCGCACTGCCCGCTTGGGCGCAGGAAGCGGCGCCCGCCGTCGCCGAAGCCGCAGCGCCGACGCCCGACAAGGGCGACACCGCATGGATGATGACCGCGACCGTGCTGGTCATGGCGATGATCGTCCCCGGCCTCGCGCTGTTCTATGGCGGCCTCGTCCGCACCAAGAATATGCTGTCAGTCCTCACACAAATTATCGCGGTCGCCGCACTCGCGATGATCATGTGGGTGATGTTCGGTTACAGCCTCGCCTTTGGCGGCGACGCCAACCAGTTCGTATCGGCGGGCAAACTCTTCCTGGCCGGGGTTACGGCGGATTCGACCGTCGCAACCTTTACCGACGGCGTTGTCATCCCCGAATTCGTCTTCATCGCCTTCCAGATGACCTTCTCGGCAATCACCGTCGCGCTGGTCCTTGGCGGGCTTGTCGAGCGCATGAAATTCTCGGCAGTGATGGTCTTTGCGATCGTCTGGCTGTCGATCGTCTATTACCCGATCGCGCACATGGTCTGGTATCTGGGCGGCACCGACGAAGCCACCGGCCTGATCTTCGGCTGGGGCGCGCTCGACTTTGCCGGCGGTACCGTCGTCCACATCAACGCGGGCGTTGCGGCGCTGGTCGGCTGCCTGATCATCGGCAAGCGCAACGGCTATCAGAAAGACGTCATGGCGCCGCACTCGCTGACCATGACCCTGATCGGTACCGGTCTGCTGTGGGTGGGCTGGTTCGGTTTCAACGCCGGGTCGGCGCTCGAAGCCAATGGCTCGGCCGGCCTCGCACTGATCAACACCTTCACCGCCACCGCCGCCGGTATCCTGTTCTGGATGCTCACCGAACGCGCTCTCGGTCATAAGGGGTCGCTGCTCGGCGCCTGTTCGGGGGCGATCGCCGGTCTGGTTGCGGTCACTCCGGCAGCGGGCAATTCGGGTCCGTTCGGTGCGATCCTGCTCGGCGCCGTCGCGGGTGTCGTCTGCTGCTGGGTCGTGATGAAGCTGAAAGCCAAGCTCGGCTTTGACGACTCGCTCGACGTGTTCGGCATCCATGGCGTCGGCGGCCTGATCGGTTCGATCCTGACCGCGGTCACCATGCTGCCCGCGCTCGGCGGTCCGGCCGGCGAGGACTATGTCCTTGGCAGCCAGCTGTGGATCCAGATCAAGTCGGTCGGCGTCGCCGTCCTCTGGTCGGCGGTTGGTTCGGCCATCGCCTTCTACATCGCCAAAGCCGTCACCGGCGGCCGCGTCTCGGCAGAGGTCGAACGCGAAGGCCTCGACCTCGGCGAGCATGGAGAGCGCGCCTACAACTATTGATCCACGAGACAGGATACCCGTCGCCGCACGTCTCTCTCCTTTCAAAAGACGGCGGCGGGATCCTCACCAGGTTCCTCCTGCGAACCACTGGCCGGGACATATTTGTCCCGGCCATTTTTTTGGTGGTGCCCCTTTGCCCGAGCGCTTCCGGACTGTGGCCGTCGCGCAACATAACGCTGCGATTCGTCGCGCAAGATTCATGCGTCATTGCGGATTTGTGACAAAAGAGGCAGCTTTTGCGGCGCGACGCGGCAACATAGCCACGCGCGTTACAAGAGAGGATATCACCATGCATGTTCGCACTATGCTGCTGGCCGGGCTTTCCACGCTCGCGCTGGTTCCTGTTGCCACGCCCGCGCTCGCCCAGGAGGCCGGCGCCGCCGAAGACGACAGCAACATCATCATCGTCACCGCGACGAAACGCGACGCCAATCTTCAGGACATTCCCTTTTCGATCAACGCCCAGACGGCCGAGGATATCCGGAAATCGGGCGCCGTGACGCTCGAAGATCTGTCGCGCAACGTTGCCGGCCTGTCGGTCCAGAACCTCGGGCCGGGGCAGAGCCAGGTGTCGGTGCGCGGCGTCTCCGCGGGGCAGGTCGTCCGCGACCAGCCCGGGGTCAAGGAACAGGTCGGGGTCTACCTCGACGAAAGCGTCATCTCGCTCTCGCTGTTCACCCCCGACATCGACCTGTACGACCTCAACCGGGTCGAAACGCTGCGCGGGCCACAGGGCACCCTGTTCGGGTCGGGTTCGGTCGGCGGGACGATCCGCTACATCACCAACCAGCCCAAGATCGGGGTGATGGAGGGCAGCGTCGAGGCCAACCTCAACCTCGTCGACGGCGACGACATTGGCGGCCATTTGAAGGGTGCGGTCAACATCCCGATGGGCGACACCGCGGCGATCCGGGCGGTCGGCTATTACACCCGTTATGGCGGCTTCATCAACGCCGTCGGCCCGGCGGGCGGCGACGACGTCAACAGCGGCGAACGCTATGGCGGTCGCCTCGCGCTGACCTTTGAACCTAGCGACAATTTCTCGATCACCCCGCGCGTCGTCTATCAAAAGGTCACCGCCGACGGCTTCAACCGCCAGGACATCTATAACCTCTACGGCAACCAGTTCACGACGACGCGCCCGCAGGTCACCTATGACGAGCGCGAGCAGTATCTGCTGCTACGCGAAGGGTTCGAGGATGAAACGCTGATCGCCGACCTCAACCTCAATGTCGGACTGGGCGGTGCCAAGCTGACGTCGGTGACGAGCTATATCAACCGCGACATTTTGGTCAGCCGCGACGCCAGCGCGCTGACCGGATCGGTGTCGGTCGACTTGGGCTATCCCGATGCCGGGGTGTTGCTGCCGTCGAACCTGGTCGACACAACCGACCTCGAAACCTGGTCGCAGGAGCTGCGGCTGGCGTCGGACAATGACAGCCCGTTCCAGTGGGTGATCGGCGGTTTTTATTCCAAGGTCGACCGCGTCTATACGCAGACACTGCCGACCCCCGGTTATGACGCGGTCACCGATGCGACGCTCGGCGCCGGAACGTCGGCGGCGGTCGCCAACGGCTTTGGCGCCAATTCGCCATACAACGCTTTCTTGCCCTACGACATCAAGCAGTTCGCGCTGTTCGGGGAGGTCAGCTATGACCTCAGCGACGCCTTCACCGCGACCGCGGGCGGGCGCTATTACGACTTCAAAGAAACGCGCAGCTTCGTCTCGGGCGGGCTGTTCGCCAATGGCGACAACCGCACCGACAGCACCAAGTCGAGCGGTTTCACCCCGCGCTTCTTGCTGTCCTACGACCTCAGCGATGCGGTGACGGTCAATGCGCAGGCATCGAAGGGCTTCCGCCTCGGCGGGGTCAACGACCCGCTCAACCTGCCGCTCTGTTCGCCCGCCGATGCCGCATTGTTCGGCGGTTTCCAGGACTATGACGACGAAACGCTGTGGAACTACGAACTCGGCGTAAAATCGCAGGGCCGCGGTTTCACATTCAATGCTGCGGGCTTCTACAACGACATCAAGAACCTGCAGGTTACGCTCGATGCCGGAAGCTGTTCGTCGCGTGTCGTATTCAACGTGCCGAAGGCGCATTCGATGGGCGTCGAATTCGAACTCGGCTTATCGCCGACCGACGGTCTCGACCTCAACCTGTCGGGCAGCCTCATCGAGGCCGAATTCGATTCGACGCTGCCTGGCGTGCTGGCTGCCACGACCGGTATCCGCGAAGGCAATCGACTGCCGTCGGTGCCGAAATTCCAGTTGTCGGCTTCGGGCAGTTATGAATGGCCGATCGGCGATACCGCGAACATGTATGTTGCAGCGTCGGTGCAGCATGTCGGCACCCGCTTTACCCAGCCCGCCGACCAGGAAAACAACCCGCGCACATTCGTCCATGGCCTGCCGTTCGGCGGCGCTCCGGCGGGTTCGTCCACGACCGTCGACCTGCAATTGCCCGACTACCAGCTGGTCAATCTCAGCGCCGGGGTCGATTTCGACAATGGCCTGTCGCTGATCGCTTACGTCAACAACCTGTTCGACGAAAATGCGCTGCTGTCGTTCGATCGCGAACGCGGCGGGCGGGCGCGGCTCGGCTATACGGTCGGCCAGCCGCGCACCTTTGGCATTACCGCGCGCAAGACCTTCTGATCGTCAACAGGAGCAAAAGGAGGGGTCGGTTCGGCGACGAACCGGCCCCTTTTTGCTGCACGCTGCACTGCACAACAATTAGGCAGGCTTGCCGCAAATTTAGGCCTTCCCAACATGACATTAATATGGCATTCATTGCGTCAACAGTTTCAGGAGGGGAGAGCCTGAAAGGCTGGGCCGGGACGCAAGTCCCGGCCCTCTTTTTTTGTGCGCAATATAGGCTCCGCAAAAAAGCGCCTGATTTCAGGGCTTTCGTTGAAAGCGCAGCGCCGCAAAGACGCGCCAGCTACCATCATCCTTTAGCACCGAATCGGTGACGATCATCCGATTGGGCGCTTCCAGCACATAGGTCGATCGACCGATTTCGACATCGGCGCTGCCCCAAAGATTATGCCATTCCGACCCGGTGACACGCCCGCCAATCGGCCGCGTCCGGCCGCTGTTGTCGGTCCAGCTGCCGCGCACCCGGCCCTTGCCATTGACGTGGTAAATCGCCTCGGCCGCATAGTTGATCGGCGGCGTTCCCGGCACCGCCAGCCGATAGGCAAGCGTCGTCGCGCTGCCATCGGGCGCTGCGACGATCACCAGCGTCGCGGTCGCCGCTTTGCCGAACGCGAACCCCTCGCCGGTCCATGTCCCCAGCCAGGCGGCGAGCGATAGCGCCGGATCTTCCGCCGCAGCGGGGGCCGCGATCGCCAGCAGCGCCGCGATCCCCCACCGCGCCGTCATGCGGCCATTTCCGAGCGCGAGAACATGAAGGCGTTGCCGTCGGGATCGTAAAAGGTGATCAGTTTCACCATGCCGGGGATATGCTGGATTTCGCCATCCTGCCGTACCCCCTCGGCGTCGAGATGGGCTTTGGCCGCGTCGATGTCGGCAACCTCGAACACATTGGTCGCGCCGCCGCCCGGCACCACGCTCTCGACCTGGCTGAGGCCGATATTGACCCCCGCCATCGGGGTCGCGAGTTCGCACCAGCCGATCTCGTCAACGCGGTAGAGCAGTTTGCAGTGCATCACGCGCTCGTACCAGGCGATCGCCGCGGTCATGTCGGTCACCCCCATCGAACAGGTGAGTTCGGATCCGATTTCCAATGCCATCTCGCAGCCCCTCTTTGTCAACGCCCTTGCATCAATAGTCTGGTTTGTATAGTTACTTGCAAATGCCGTCAAGCCAGCCCGATCCGCTCCTGCTCCAGCTCGGCAGCCACCGCTGGCTGGTGCCGTTGCTCGCCGATCTGGCGGCGCATCGCGGCGCGCGCTTTGTCGAGCTGATCCATCGGCTGGGGCTGCCGCGCGACAGCCTGACGCGCACGCTGGAAGCCGCAGCGACGATCGGCTGGGTGCTGCGCAACCCCGGCCACGGCCACCCGCTGCGCCCCGAATATATCCTCACGGAAACCGGCGCCGCCGCGGCCGCGCGCGCGGCGAAAATTGCTACGGCGCAAACCGCGATCGGCCTGCCCCCGGGCGCCGCGACGCGCTGGAGCCTGCCGCTGGTGGCAGGGATCGGCGCGGGGCACGACCGCTTCAACGCGCTCTCACGGTTGCTCGTCCCCGCCACGCCGCGCGCGTTGTCGCAGGGGCTGTCGGCGCTCGGCAAGTGCGGGTTGGTGCGGCGCGAGGTGATCGATATGCGGCCGCCGACGAGTCGCTATGACCTGACGCGGAGCGGGAAATTGCTGGCGGAGGCTTGCGCAGTCTAAAGCCCCTTCCCTTCGGAGGAGGGCGAACCTAGGCCAACGCCGCCTTCACAAAATCCGCCGCGCGTTCGCCGATCATGATGCTCGGCGCATTGGTGTTGCCCGACACCAGCCGCGGCATGATGCTCGCGTCCGCAACCCACATCCCGTCGACGCCGTTCAGTTTCAGCGTCGGATCGACCACCGCATCGGCGTCGCTGCCCATCCGGCACGTGCCGACGGGATGATAGACGGTGTCGGCGCGGCTACGGATCAGCGCGTCGAGCGCGGCATCGTCATCGAGATCGACCGGATGCCGGTCGCTCCCCGCATAGTCGCTGAGCGGCGGCGCCGCGACGATGCGGTGCATCATCCGCACGCCAGCCCTTAACGTCGCGATGTCGCGATCGTCGGTCAAAAAGCCCGGATCGATCGCGGGTGCCGCCGCCGCGTCCCCCGACGCCAGCCGCACGGTGCCGCGGCTTTCGGGGCGCAGCACGCAGGCGTGGCACGAAAAGCCGTGGCCCTTGACCTTGGTCCGGCCATGATCCTCGAGCATCGCGGGGACAAAATGATATTGGATGTCGGGCGCGGGCAAGTCGGGGTGTGATTTCCAGAAGCCCCCCGCCTCGGCGAAACAGGTCGTCATGATCCCCGTCTGCTTGGTGCGATGTTCGAAGATCGCCTTCACCATTCGCCAGGTGCCGGCAAGGCTGTCGCCGAGCGGATCGCCCGAGCGCGTTTCCCAGCTCGACACATAGTCGATATGGTCCTGCAGATTGTCGCCGACTGCGGCGCGGTCGAGGGCAACGTCGATCCCCATGTCCTGCAAATGCGTCCCCGGACCGATGCCCGATAGCTGAAGGATCTGCGGCGACCCGAACGCCCCCGCGGACAGCACCACGCCGCCGCGCGCGCGCAATGTTTCGCGCTGCGAACCGCGGCGGATCACGACTCCGGTGGCGCGCCCATCCTCGACCAAAATTGTTTCAACCAATGCCTTCGTGCGAATGTCGAGGTTGGCGCGCCCGCGCAGCGGTTCAACATAGGCGCGCGCCGCCGACCAGCGTTCGCCGGCCTTTTGCGTCACCTGATACAGCCCGAAGCCCTCATTGTTCGGCTTATTGAAATCGGCAGTGCGCGGCAATTGCAGCGCCGCAGCGCTCTCGATGAAACGCCGGCTCGTTACATTGGGCCAGCGCTGGTCCATCACATTGAGCGGTCCGTCGCCGCCATGAAATGCGTCGCCGCCACGCTCATTGCCTTCGCTGCGTTTGAAGTACGGCAACACATCGGCATAGCTCCACCCCGTCGCACCGAGCGCCGCCCACTGGTCGTAATCGAATTGGTGGCCGCGGATATAGACCATCGCGTTGATCGCGCTCGACCCGCCCAGCCCGCGTCCGCGCGGCTGGTATCCCGTGCGCCCGTTCAGCCCCTTTTGCGGCAGCGTGTCATAACGATAGTTGGACGATTTCGGGATGAAGGGCATGAACCCCGGCGTCTTGACCCGGACAATGTCATTGGTCCCGCCCGCCTCGACCAGGCACACCGTCCGCCTCCCATCCTCGGCGAGCCTTCCCGCCGCGGCGCTCCCCGCACTGCCGCCGCCGATAACGATGATGTCGAACTGATCCATGTCCCGCTCCCCTCGCCACCCGTTCGGTGGTCAATCGGGACTTACATGAATGTCATTAAGCGACGTGGCAAGGGGTATGCGTGTCAGACACAATCGCCTGTGAAGCATGTGGCCAAGAGAAACGCCGACGCCAGAATGACGGGCAGGATCAAAATGAGCGCGATCATCAGCATCGCGCAGCCCCCGGCGATCAGCCGTCCGTCACCGCGCCGCCAAGCAAGAGTGGCGCTCAGTAGCTAAAGTGGCGCGGCAGCCAGAACGACCGGTCCCGACAGCCCGCTCAAAGGCTTGCCGCCATAATAAGCAACCAGAAGGAGGACCGGCGGAATACTGCCCGCGACGAAAGCAACTACGTCCCAATATTTGGAACACGCAGCGCGGCTTAGCGCCGACCGCAGGCTCACTCGGCCGCGTCCTCACTCGCTCGCCCGGCCGCCCAGCGGTCCTTGATCATAGCACTCGTCGCGCGGCTGCCGTCGTGGCTCCAACCCGGTTCGCGCCAAATATAGGACAGCTTGTGCTTCCACGGCGCCGCCCACACATCCTTCGCGATCCCGACCCATTCATGCACCGCCGCCCACAAGATGTTGAAGCTGCCGAGCTGCTTGACGATCCCATAGCGCACCGGTTCGTCGTCGCGTTCGGGAACGAAACTGCCGAACATCTTGTCCCAGATGATGAACACTCCGGCATAATTGGCATCGAGATAACGCGGGTTCACCCCGTGATGGACGCGGTGGTGTGACGGGGTGTTCATCACCGCCTCGAACCATTTGGGCAGCCGCTTGATCGCCTCGGTATGGATCCAGAATTGATAGATCAGGTTCAGCCCCGCACAGAAGAACACCATCGCGGGCGGAAAGCCGATAAGGAACAGCGGCAGGCGGAACAGGAAGGTCAGGCTGAAAAAGCCCGTCCATGTCTGCCGCAGCGCCGTCGACAGATTATAATGCTGGCTCGAATGGTGGATGACATGACTCGCCCAGAACCAGCGGACCCGGTGCGCGCTGCGGTGAAAGGCATAATAGGCCAGATCGTCGAGGAAGAAGCAGAGGATCCACGCCCACCACCAGTTGGAAAATTCAATGCCGATGTCGAACAAGTGGAACTGATACACCCACACCGACGCCGCGATCACCCCGGCGCCGACCAGCGCCCCCGCGACCTGGCTGCCGGTGCCGAGCATCAGCGAGGTCAGCGTATCGCGCGTCTCGTACCGGCTTTTGTCGGCGCGCAGCGAGATGATCATCTCGGCGATCAGCAGCAGGATGAAAGCGGGCACTGCATAGGTGACGGGATCGGGCAGCTTATCCACAATTCAGATCCCGCATCCGGCTCGCCCACAGGCCGGCTTCCTTGCCCAGGTGCAGCGTCACCGCGCCAAACGTCTTTTCGGGCATCGTCAGGGTCAGGAAATCCTTGTCGAGCCGCCCCATCACACTGGCGTCGATCGGCCGTGCCGCGAAATGATTGCCATGCGCGCGCACCAAGATCTGACGCCCCGCGGCATTTCGGACGATCGCGGCAAAGCCCGCACGGTCGCGCGCCACCTCGATGCCGCGAAAGCCCGCCTCCGCCTCTTCGGCAAGCCGGATCGCATGCGCGTCATCCTCGATCCGTGGATCTGCGCCCAGCCCCATCCGCTTAACCAGCCACACGATAAACAGCACCGCGGCTACCGATCCGCCGAGCTGGGCCAGTTCGGCGAGGGTCACCGCTCGCCCGCCAGCGCGTCGAGCATCGGGCGCAGTCCCGACAAGTCATAACCCGCGTTCGCCGCGGCCTCGCAAATCGCATCGACATCGTCGCCCGCGCGCGCGCGGGTCAGCGCCCACAGATGCGTCGAGCGTGTCCCCGAGCGGCAATAGGCCAGCACCGGCCCCGTCGCCCCCGCCAGCACCGCGTCGAGCGCATCGAGCTGCGGATGGCTGAATCCTGCATGGCCGATCGGGATCGCGGCATAGGCCAGCCCTTCGGCAGCGGCAGCCCCGGCAATATCGTCACCCTGCGGCGCGTCGGGCTCCTCGCCATCGGGGCGGTTGTTGACGATCATCGCAAAGCCCGCGGCCTTCGCCTCGACCACATCCTCAAAGGAAATCTGCGGGGCGACGCTATAGTCGGCGGACAGGGTACGAAAATCGCTCATGGCCGCGATGTATAGGACGCGCGGTTTGACTGACAAGCGTGAAAGCTATGCGGCCGCGGGCGCTGCCTCGCTATCACGCATCGCCGACTCCGCCACGACCGCGTGAAAGCGCTCGACATAATGCGGATGCTCGGTCCCCATCATCCGGTCCCACCAGGTGAAATAGAGGCCGTAATTGCGGTTGAAGCCGCCGCTGTGGTGCAGGTCGTGGTGCGTCGTCGTGTTGATCCAGCGGGTCAGCGGAGTCGACAGCCACCAGCGCGGGTGCAGCTCGAACCCGGCATGCCCCATCGCGTTGCGAACGATCTGGAACAATATCCACGTCAGCATCACCCACCCCGGAGTCGCGACGAAGAATAGCCAGATCGGCACGAAGGCGATCATCACAAAGGCTTCGGGAACGGCGAAGCTGTACGCGGCCCATGGCGTCGGGGTGATCGAGCGATGATGCGCGCGGTGAAAGGTCTTGAACAAGCGCGGATGGTGCATCGCGCGGTGAACCCAATAGAAATAGGCGTCGTGCGCGACGATAATCGCCGCGAGCAGCGCCAGATCGCCGGCCCAGCCATAGCTGCCCTCGAACCGGTGCAGCACCCCGGTGTCGACGCCCCAGATGATGAACGCCGACACCAATGTATAGACTCCCACCGTCTGCACCGACTGCGCAAATTCGCGGCGTTGGTCGGCCAGCGTCGCCTCGCGCGCCTGGATCTTGCGCGTTCGAAGCGTCGTGCGGCGCAGCCCCCACACGATCGCCGCGACGGCCGCGGCCGCAATCAGATAGCGCCCGAAGTCGAACGCAAAGACAAACGGCCCCTTGGTCAGCAGGATGTGAAGCGGAGGAAGGGCGTCGAGCATCGGGGTAATCCTGTCGGTGGCGGATGCTGCGGTTGAGCACGCCCGCCGCGTCCCCGCTCCGCAATGGTAGAAATCAGCTAGCCGATTTCGGAATCGCCCAGTCGCGCCGCGGCGGCCCGGGCGCGATAATCGGTCGGGGTCATTCCTTCGGCATCGCGAAAGGCGCGGTTGAACGGGCCAAGTGAGCCGAAGCCCGCGTCGAGCGCGATGGTCAGGATCGGCACCTCGCGCTGCGCCGGATCCGCCAGCGCCGCACGGATCTCGTCGAGGCGAAAGCCGTTCAGAAAGGCGGTGAAATTGCGAAACCCCATCTCGCCATTGATCGCGCGGCGGACGCGGTATTCGGGCTCGCCCAGCCGCGCCGCGAGCATCGCGATCGAAAAGCCTTCGGCCCGGTAAGCACGCTCCTCGGCCATTACCGCGCGCAGCCGCTGCGCGAGCGGCGACGGTGCTGCGGCCGGTTCGGCGCGTTTGGGCTGCGGCCCCGGCGCAGCAAACAGTTCGGCCAGCCGAAAGCGATACAGTCCGACCGATACGATGAAGGTGGCGATCACGATCGCAATTAGGATCAATGATCGCCCGAGGTCGGGACTGGCGTCGCGGTTGTGAAACATCTCGATAAAGGTCGCGAGCAGGATGAAGCCGCCAATCGCGCAGACGAGCGCCACGCGAAACCCCCGCCGCGCCTCGATCAAATCATTGGCGCGCCCGCGCCATGCGATCCACATGCCCGCCACCGCAAAGGCGAACATGCCGATGCGCACCAGCACCCAGAGTTCGACGCTGAACCAGTCCAGGCTAGCGACCAACGCAATCTGGATCAACGGCAGCATTCCAAAGGCGGCAACGAGCAACCAGCTGCGCCAGCCAATCCGCTGCTGGTCGTCGAACCACAGCCGCACGAACAGCCAGAACCAGGCGGGCACCATCACCGACAGCGCATCGCAGATCGCATAGGGCAACCGCGCGGCATCATCGATCCGGAAGATCGGCACCAGCAGATAGGCAATGATCGACAGGTTCATCGCGATGGCGACGCGCGCGGCCAGCACATCATGATGATCGCGCGCCAGGATAGCGATCCACAGCAGGAACAGCGCGATGGCGCCGCCGCGAATCATCGGATCGAGGATCAGCAACGCCGTCATCACATCTTGCTACTGCAACCGATGCTGGCGCGCCACCGTCGACGACGCGTCCGCCATCGGGCAGCGGGGCTCATTGCGAAGCGAGTTGCTGCTGCTGGCGGGCGCGCAGCTTTTGCAGCGCCAGCCCGCGCATCGTGTCGCGGCATTCACGCGCCGCGCGGCGCGCCTTGACCGTCAGATGTTCGACATCGTTGCGGCACGCCGCCTTCGCGGCGCGCGCGATCCGGCGCTGCGCGGTCGTCACGTCGGAGGGCGCGCTGAGATCGAGCGCGCGCACATCGACGCGGACGCTCGTGTGAGCGTCGGACGCCTGTGCGGTCATCGGCAGCGCGGCAAGACAGGCCGCGACAAGCGCGCGGATGAGGGGAGAGCTCATGGTCATAATCCTTTCATTGATCGGCACCGCAAAGGCGAAGCGGCCCGATGAAAGGCGACGTGGCGACAACGGCAGCGCCGGTCGCGCCGCGTTCCGAATTCGACTAGCCATTTGCGAAATCGACCAGCCGCGCGGCAGCCCGCAGGGTCAGAAGTGACGGATTACCGACAGAAACGCATCGCCCCACGCCTCCAGCTTCTTGGCGCCAACCCCCGGAATCGTTCCCATCGCGTCCAGCGTCGCGGGCTTTTCGATCGCCATGGCGCGCAGCACCGCGTCGTGAAAGATCACATAGGGCGGCACATTGGCTTCGGCCGCCAACTCGCGCCGGACGCTACGCAGCGCGTCGAACAGCGGATCGCCGATCGGGTTGGCGGCCCCGGCACCAGCGCCGCCGCGCGCCTCGCGCTTGGTGCGCTTGACCGGCGGCTCGGCGATCAGCACCGGCGCCTCGCCCTTCATCATCGCGCGCGCGCTGGGGCCAAGCATCAGCCCGCCATGCTCGGTCGTCTCGAGCGCCTCGCGCGCCACCAGCGTGCGCACCAGCGGCTTGATCAGCCGTGCCTCGTCGCCGGCGACAATCCCGAACACCGACAATTTGTCGTGGCCACGCCCCACGATCCGTTCGTCGCTGCGCCCGGTCAGCACCGCCTCGATATGCCCCGCGCCATAGCTTTGGCCGGTGCGATAGACCGCCGAGAGCAATTTTTGCGCGAGCACCGTCGCGTCGACCTGCGCCGCGGGGTCGAGGCAATTGTCGCAATTGCCGCAGCGGCCCGGCGGACTTTCGCCGAAATGGCGCAGCAACTGCGCGCGGCGGCACTCGACCGTTTCGACCAGCGCCGCCAGCGCGTTGAGCCGCACCCGCTCGCCGGGCACTCGCGCCTCGGGCAATTCGGACAATCGCATCCGCGCCTTGGCGAAATCGTCGGCGCCCCACAACATCATCGCCTCGGCGGGGTCACCGTCGCGCCCGGCGCGCCCGGTTTCCTGATAATAGCTTTCGATCGATTTGGGCAGCGCGGCGTGCGCGACAAAGCGCACGTCGGGCTTGTCGATCCCCATCCCGAACGCGACCGTCGCGGTGACGATGCCGTCCTCCGACGCGACAAAATCATGCTGGACGCGCGACCGCACCTCGGCATCGAGTCCGGCATGATAGGCCGCGACCCGCCGCCCCGTCGCCTTCGCCAATTGCTCCGCCAGCCGCTCGGTGCCGCTGCGCGTCGGGCAATAGACAATCCCCGGCCCCGGATTGGCAGCGATGAATTCGACCAGCTGGCGCGCCGCGGTCACCCGCGGGCGAATCGCGTAGCGGATGTTCGGCCGGTCGAAGCCCGCAAGGATCAGCCCGTCGTCGGGAATGCCGAGCTGGAAAAGGATATCTTCGCGTGTGTGCTTGTCGGCAGTGGCGGTCAGCGCGAGCCGCGGTACCACCGGAAAGGCATCGAGCAACGGGCGCAGCAGGCGGTAATCGGGGCGGAAGTCATGCCCCCATTCGCTGACGCAATGCGCCTCATCGATCGCGAACAGCGCCGGGGTCTTGGCCTCGAGCAACGCGCGAAACCCCTCGCCCGTCGCGCGCTCGGGCGCCACATAGAGCAGGTCGAGCTCGCCGTCGCGGTACCGCTGCCGCGTCTCGGCGCCATCGGCATCGACGCTGGTCAGGCTCGCTGCGCGAATCCCCGCCGCGCGGGCGCCGCGCAGCTGGTCGTGCATCAGCGCGATCAGCGGCGACACGACAACGACGCAGCCATCGAGCGCGACCGCGGGCAGCTGGTACGTCAACGACTTGCCCGCGCCCGTCGGCATCACTGCCAGCGTCCGCTCGCGCGCCATGACGCGGTCGACGACGTCGCTTTGACGGCCACGGAAATGGTCGAAACCGAAGGTGGATTTGAGGAGGGGGAGGAGGGCGTCGGCGGACATTGTGAGGGGGCGATAGGGAAGATGGCAAGGGGAGGGAAGCCCCATCCTCGCCCCCGCGAAGGCGAGGACCGCCGTCGGCCTGGCACCGGCTTTCCAGCGCCCCCCCGCCTTCACGGGGGCAACGCCAGGCTAAGCCCGCACCAGCATCGCCCGCTCCGCCATCCGCGATGCCGTCTCGCGCTCGGCCATCACGACATGGTCAGCGCCGCGTCGCACCAGATCGTCGACTTCTTCGTCCGAATGTGCGCGCGCGACGATCACCAGCTTCGGATTGATCGCCCGCGCCCGCCGCACGATCGCCCCCGCCTCGACGCCCTCGGGAATCGCGATCAGCAAGGTTGATGCGGTGTCGAGTCCCGCCTGCCGCAAAATGCTTTCCTTGGTCGCATCACCGACAATCACCGTCGCGCCCGCGGCGCGGGCGGCTGCCGCCATATCCTTTTGGTCCTCGATCACCGTCAACCCCTCGCCACGCCCGCAGATCAGGCCGCCGATATGGCTGCCGACGCGACCATAGCCAATCAGCACCACGCCCGCGTTGCACAGCGCGGCAGCC
This sequence comes from Sphingopyxis bauzanensis, assembly GCF_002205675.1. Classification (GTDB taxonomy): domain Bacteria; phylum Pseudomonadota; class Alphaproteobacteria; order Sphingomonadales; family Sphingomonadaceae; genus Sphingopyxis; species Sphingopyxis bauzanensis. The sequence goes on from NZ_NISK01000004.1 coordinate 474,303, forward strand.
TCCTCGCTTGCCGTGTCGACCGGTTCGGGTCCCGCGTCGGCACGGATGCGCCGCACCGCCAGCGTAAACAGGATCGGGTTGACCAGGATCGACAGCAAGGCACCGGCCAGGATCAGGTCACGCCCCGTTTCGGGCAATACACCCAAGCCGACCCCCAGCCCCGCCAAAATGAACGAAAATTCGCCGATCTGCGCCAGGCTGACCGACACCGTCAGCGCCGTCTGCGACGTGTGACCAAAGGCGCGGACCAACGCAAAGGCGGCAAGCGATTTGCCGACGACGATGATCGCCACCGTCGCCAGCACTGGTCCCGGTTGCTCGACCAGCACATTGGGGTCGAACAACATGCCGACGGACACGAAGAACAGCACCGCGAACGCATCGCGCAGCGGCAGCGTCTCTTCGGCGGCGCGGCGGCTGAGCTGCGTTTCGCCGAGTATCATGCCCGCAAAAAACGCGCCTAACGCAAACGATACGTCGAAAATCACCGCGGCGCCGAATGCCACCCCCAGCGCGATCGCCAGCACCGCGAGCCGGAACAGCTCGCGCGATCCGGTATGCGCGGCCCAGTGCAGCACCCACGGCAGGATGCGGCGCGCGACCACGAACATGAAGGCGACGAAGCCGACGACCTTGAGCAGGACGATCGCCGCCGATTGGAGCAGTCCGGCGCTGCCGCCCTCATCGCCGCGATTGCCGAACATCGCGGGCAGCAGCACGAGCGCGAGCACCATCACCAGATCCTCGACGATCAGCCAGCCGACCGCGATCCGCCCCTTTTCGGTCTCGACCATATCCCGCGCCTGCAGCGCGCGCAGCAGCACGACGGTACTCGCGACCGACAGCGCCAGCCCGAACACGGCACTGCCCTCGATCGTCCAGCCGAGCCACAGCCCGAGCATGATCCCGAGCGCCCACGCCACCACAATTTGCGCAATCGCCCCCGGCACCGCGATCTTACGCACCGACAGCAGGTCTTTCATCGAAAAATGCAGGCCGACCCCGAACATCAGCAGGATGACGCCAATCTCGGCGAGCTGCATCGCCAGCCCGGTGTCGGCAACAAACCCCGGCGTGAACGGTCCGACCAGCACCCCGGCGAGCAAATAGCCCGCAATCGGCGAAATCCGCAGCCGGTGCGCCAGCGCCCCCATCAGGAACGCAACTCCAAGCCCGGCCACGATGGTACCGATCAGTGTGGTGTCATGCGGCATGGTTCATGCCTAGGGGGCGGGCACGCGGCGGGTCAACCCAACCCAATCAGTTTCGTTGTGAAAAGCCTCAGCTATCGCGCGGCACGCTTTCCGGAAACCAGCGCCGCCCGAACCAGAAGGCCAGGTTGACGAGCAGGATCAGTACCGGCACCTCGACCAGCGGGCCGATTACCGCGGCAAAGGCCACCGGTGACGCCAGCCCGAACGCCGCAATCGCGACCGCAATCGCCAGCTCGAAATTATTGCCCGCCGCGGTAAAGGCGACCGCGGTGGTGCGCGGATAATCGGCGTCAATCCACTTACCCATCGCAAAGCTGATCACAAATTGCAGGACAAAATAGATCGTCAGCGGCACCGCGATGCGCAGCGCGTCGAACGGCAGCGTCAGGATTTCGCCGCCCTTCAGGCTGAACATCGCCGCGATGGTGAACAGCAGCGCGACCAGCGTGATCGGCGCGATACGCGGCAGGAAGCGCCTTTCGTACCAATCTTCGCCCTTGGTCCGGACCAGCAGGGTACGGGTCAGGAACCCGGCGAGGAACGGGATGCCCAGATAGATCAGCACCGCCTCGGCAATCATCCAGGTATCGATCGCGATCAACTGGCCCTCCAGCCCGAGCAGCGGCGGCAGGAAGGTCAGGAAAAACCACGCATAGGCGCTGAAAAACAGGATCTGGAACAGCGAATTGAACGCGACCAGCGCCGCGACATATTGATTGTCGCCCTTCGCCAGCTGGTTCCAAACCAGCACCATCGCGATGCAGCGCGCCAGCCCGATCAGGATGACCCCGGTCATGTAAGCGGGCTCGTCGCGCAGGAAGGTCACCGCGAGCACGAACATCAGCACCGGCCCGATCAGCCAGTTCTGGACCAGCGACAGCATAAGCACCCGCCGATCCTCGAACACCTGCGGCAGCGCAGCGTATCGCACCCGCGCCAGCGGCGGGTACATCATCAGGATGAGGCCGATCGCGATCGGCAGGTTGGTCGTACCGACGCTCATCGCATCGATCCCCGCCGGCAGCGCTGGAAACAGCGTGCCCAGCGCGACGCCCAGCGCCATCGCAAGGAAAATCCACAGCGTCAGAAAGCGGTCGAGAAAGCCGAGGCGGCTGCGTTGCATGGGGTCGGTCCTTGGTTGGAAATCGGCGGGGGCAGTCAGGCCGCGCCCGCCATCGCGCCAATGGCGTTCAACGCATCGCGCCGCTCCGCCGGAGTCATGGCTTCGAGCGGCAGCGTCAACATCGCGCGCACCCGCAAATCGAGCAGGCGGTATGTTTCGGCAAAGGCCGCATCGACCGCCGCCTCGTCGCCTACGACATCGGCGGGATCGGGTAGCCCCCAATGCGCGCGCACCGGCGCGCCGATGAACAGCGGGCAGGTTTCGCCCGCCGCATTGCCGCACACGGTGATCGCAATGTCGATGCGCGGCGCATCGGGCGCCGCGAATTCGTCCCAGCTTTTCGAGCGGAAAGCCGAAATGTCATAGCCCTCGCGCTCCAGCAGGCGGAGAGCGCCGGGGTGCGGCACGCCTTTCGGCTGGCTGCCCGCGCTGAACGCGCGGACCCGGTCGGCGCCCTTGCGGGCGATCAGCGCTTCGCCCAAAATGCTGCGCGCCGAATTGCCGGTGCACAGCACCAATATGTTCAGCCCCTCCCCCACGGTCATGTCAGCAGCAGCCGACCTTGACGGGCGCGGCCTGCGGCATTGTCGGAACGCAGCACGCGCCCTCGGCGGCATTGTCCGACGCCAGCGGCGCAAAATCAGGGCTATCGCCATACACCGTCGATTCGCCATTGGTCAGGAAGGCTTCCCAGACGACGCCGTCGGGGTCGGCGATCCAGCTCTTTTCGGACTTGGCGTAACAGCAGGTCGTCGCGCCTTCCTCCAGCACCGGCGCCCCGGCATCTTTCAGACGCCCATAGACCGCCGCGAGCTCGGCTTCATCCTCGACCTGCAAGCCGACATGTTCGATCCCGCGATGCGCGCCCTCGCGCACTGAAATCGCGAAATTGATGCGCGGATCGTCGAGCATCCATTTGGCATAATCGGGCTTGGTCACGCTCGGCGGAGTGCCGAACAGCCCCGCGTAAAAGGCGATCGATTTGTCGAGGTCGCTGACCCCGACGTGCATGTGAAAACGGCTCATGCTGCAGTCCTTTCATTCTTGTCTTTGGTGTCACCGGGCGCGGCAGGCACGCACACCGCCCCGCCGCAACAATTTTCCATCAGAAAGCCGAGCAGCGCGGTCATCGCGCCATAGTCGGCGGTATAGATCAGCGACCGCCCGTCGCGCCGCTGCGCGATCAGGCCGGCGTTGGTCAGTTGCGCGAGGTGGAAGCTGAGCGACGACGCTGGCACCCCCAGCGACTCCGCAATCGCGCCCGCAGCCAGCCCATCCGGCCCCGCCTGCACCAGCAGCCGAAACAGCGCCAGTCGATGCTCCTGCGCCAGCGCGCTCAGCGCGCGAACAACCGTTTCCGACTCCATCGCCACCTCCGTGATTCGATGATTGTCGAAATATGGAAATTAGAATGAGGCGTCAACAGATATTTCGATAATATTCGAAATGATTTTGCGCCTCGTCATTGGGCCGGTCTTAAACGGTCCCCTCTTCCTTCTCCGCCTGCTGCCGCGCCCACATATCGGCGTAGAGCCCGCGCATCGCGAGCAGCTGGTCGTGCGTCCCCGTCTCCGCCACCCGGCCATGATCGAGCACGATGATCCGGTCCGCCCCAGTCACCGTCGACAGGCGGTGCGCGATCACCAAGGTCGTGCGGCGTTCGGCGATGCGTTCGAGCGTGTCCTGGATCGCCGCCTCGGTGCGGCTGTCGAGCGCGCTCGTCGCTTCGTCGAGGATTAGCACCGGCGGGTTCTTGAGCAACGTCCGCGCAATGGCGACGCGCTGTTTCTCGCCGCCCGACAGCTTGAGCCCGCGCTCGCCGACCTCGGTGTCGTACCCCTGCGGAAGGATGGCGATGAAGCCGTCGATTGCCGCACCTTCCGCCGCGGCCGCCACTTCGTCGGCGCCCGCGCCCTCGCGGCCATAGGCGATGTTGTAGCCAATGCTGTCGTTGAACAGCACCGTGTCCTGCGGCACGATGCCGATCGCGCCGCGCAGGCTGGCCTGCGTCACTGCGGCAATATCCTGCTCGTCGATCGTGATCCGCCCGCCCTGCGGGTCGTAGAAACGGAACAGCAGCCGCGCGATCGTCGATTTGCCCGCCCCCGACGGCCCGACGATCGCCAGCGTCTCGCCCGCGCCAACCGCGAAGCTGACGCCGTTCAGGATCGACCGGTCGGGCTCGTAACCAAACACGACATTGTCGAACGCCACCGCGCCGCCGTTGACCACCAGTGGCTCCGCGCCCGGCGCGTCAGAAATCTCCGGCGGAGTGTCGATCAGGCGGAACATCGCCTCCATGTCGATCAGCCCCTGGCGGATGACGCGATAGACCATGCCGAGCATGTCGAGCGGGCGGAACAGCTGCGCGAGCAAGGTGTTTACCAGCACCACGTCGCCGATCTTATATTCGCCCGTCGACCAGCCCCACACGGTGTAGGCCATGGCGCCCGCCAGCGCGGCGTTGGTGATCAGGCTCTGCCCGATGTTCAGCCAAGCCAGGCTATTCTCGCTCTTCACCGCGGCGCGCGCATAACGATCGGCAACGTCGCGGTAACGCGCCGCCTCGCGGTCTTCGGCGCCGAAATATTTGACCGTTTCGTAATTGAGCAGGCTGTCGACGCTGCGCCCGATGGTCAGCGTGTCGAGGTCGTTCATCTGCGTGCGCAGCGCGTTGCGCCAGTCGGTCACCTTGCGGGTAAAGATGATATAGACGACGACCATCAGCGCGGTCGCGCTGGCGAGACCGAAGCTGAATTTGGTCCAGAAGATGATCAGCACCGCGAGCAATTCGATGATCGTCGGCGCAATGTTGAACAACAGAAAATAGAGCATTGTGTCGATGCTCTTGGTCCCGCGCTCGATCACCTTGGTCACTTCGCCCGTCCGCCGCGCGAGGTGGAAGCGCAGACTCAGCGCGTGCAGGTGGCTGAAGGTCGCGATCGCCAGCTCACGCGTCGCATCCTGCCCGACGCGTTCGAACACGACGTTGCGCAAATTATCGAACAGCACCCCGGAAAATCGCGCGCCAGCGTAAGCGAGGACAAGGCCAATGGCGAGCGCGACGCCTTCTTCCATCCCCGGCACCATCGCGTCGATCGCGGCACCATAAAGGAAACCCATCGACAGCTGGACGCCCTTCGACGCCAGCACAATCAGCCCCGCCCCGGCGATGCGGACCTTGTGCCCCCTGTGCCCCGCAGGCCACAAATAGGGCAGGAAACGCCTCAGCGTATCGAGAACGGGCGGTTCTTTGGCCGCGTCGGCGGAAGTGAGGGTATCAGGCGGCATGCGCGCCCCATGTAGGGGCGCGGGGGCGGAAGGCCAAGCGGGCTTAATGACGACGGACTGGGTGATGCCTTCGTGCGCGGCGCCGATTTGATCTCACGCAATGGCGCAAAGCCGCAAAGAAGAAAGAAGAAGGAGACGCGCACAAAGACACAAAAGGGCTGCACCGGGTCGGCTGGCATCCGCCTGCCGCCGCAGGTACCCATCCAATTGCGCCTCGCGCTAGCCTCAGGCTGCGCCTGTGGCGCGCGCCGACCTCTTTGTGTCTTTGTGCGAGAATATCTCTCTCTTCTTCGCGCCTTTGCGCCTTTGCGTGAGATATTCTTTTCTAACGCCGCTCACCTGGGTTCACATGCCGCACGATCCGCTCGATCAGGCGCCGTTCTTCGGATGTCGGGGTCGGGATGATCGCCGCGGGCGGCTCAATACGGCGCCCGAACAGCGGGCGGCGCGGTGGAACAAGCGGGGAGAAGCGCATGGGGCGTACTTTCGTAACGCGGCGTCACCCCCCGGCACCGCACTGGTTCTGGTCCCTGCGCCCATGGTGAAGGCGCATGGTTGCAGAATGGTTTAAAGCGCTGGTTACTGATTTCTTTCCGGTACCGTGAAGGTGCCGGTGACGCGCCCGCCGGTGCCGCCTGCGATCGGATTGCCGTCGGGACCGCGCGCCGCGCCGCGCCCGTCGACGGTCGCGCGACCGCTGTTGAGGTCGATCACCATCCGCCCGCCGCGCAGATTATTGCCGCGCTGGCGGAGCTCGACATTGCCGACCATCGTGATCAGGCGGCGGTCGAGGTCATAGATCGCGACATTGCCCGACGCGCGCTCGTCACCCTTGGTCACCACCACGCCGCCGGTCGCGTCGAGCCGGTTCACGTCGGTGCCGCCCTGACGGCTATAGGCGACGGTCATCCGCGCCGCGGTCAAAGTCATGCCTGCCTGCGTCACACGGACATTGCCCGAAATCACGACCCGGTCGGCGCGATCCTGCACTTCGATGCTGTTCGCAGCAAAATCGACCGGGGCATTGCTGTTGTGATTGGCGAGCGCTTGTGCCTGCGCGGCGTCGCCGCCGGTACCGGTCGACAACAAAGCCAGGCTGGTGAATGCAAAGCCTGCACCGGCCAACGCCATGCTTTTCATGGTCCAAAGGCGGTTCATTTGATCACTCCCTGATTGATCCGCAGCCGCGCATTGCCCTGCAAGCGCACGATCCGTTGGTCGAGATCGGCGCGCAGCTGGTTGGCCGAAAAATTGCCGATGTTCAACGTCCCGTCGACGCCGCCCTGCCCGGTCAAGGTACGGGTCTTGAGGTCGATCGACACATTGCTGGCGTCAATGCGGTAACCGTTGGCGCCTTTGACCTGCACCAATCCCGGCACCGCGACCTTTTCGGTCTCCATATTATAGGCGCTGTCGCGGGCGACGATCGTCGCCGGTCCGTCGGTCAGGCGGATCGCCCCCGACAGGTCTGTCATCCGCACGATCGGTTCGGCCGAGCTTTTCTGCACCGCGCTGCCCGCGAGCAGCGCGAAGGGCTGGCCCTTGGCATCCTGGCCGCGATATTCGGCGCGGGTGACCTTCATCCGCTCGGTCGCCATATCGACCTTGTCCTTGGCGAGCAGGAAGCTGATTTCCGAACGCTGGGTAAAGGGCGAAAAGACCAGCACCGCGGCGACCACCCCGATCACAAGCGGCAGGCCGAAGCGCAGGATGCGCACGACGCGGTCGTGACTCGACCCGCTCGCCGCCCAGAGGCGGCGCATCGTGCGGTCAAGATCGGCGCGTTCGGACATGCTGCTGCGAATCGCCCCTCAGCTGTGCGCGAAAATATCGACCTCGGGCCACCCGGCCAGGTCGAGCGCGGCGCGCGTTGGCAGGAAATCGAAACAGGCCTGCGCCAATTCGGTGCGCCCCTCGCGCGCCAGCCGCATGTCGAGAATGTCTTTCATCGCGTGCAGGAAGCGCACGTCGCTCGCAGCATAATCGCGCTGCGCGTCGCTCAGTTCGGCAGCGCCCCAGTCGCTCGACTGCTGCTGTTTCGACACGTCCTGCCCCAGCAATTCGCGCACCAGTTCCTTGAGGCCGTGGCGGTCGGTGTAAGTGCGGATCAGCTTCGAGGCAATCTTGGTGCAATAGACGGGCGCGGTCACAACGCCGAGCGCCTGTTGCAAGGCCGCAATGTCGAACCGCGCAAAATGGAACAATTTCAACCTGTTAGGATCGGACAATATCGCCTTTAGCACCGGTGCGTCATAGAGGCTGCCAGGTGCAAAGCGGACGAGATGCTCGTCGCCCGAACCGTCGCTGATCTGCACCAGGCACAGCCGGTCACGCAGCGGGTTCAGGCCCATGGTTTCGGTGTCGACGGCGACGGCGCCAGGGCCCAGCGCGCCCGCGGGCAAATCTTCTTCGTGGAAATATACGGTCATCCGCTCGCCTTAGGCGAAGCGGCCTTGCCGCTCAATGACTGGTTTTCGCGGTCCCGGCCGGCACGCCGCCGCCATGGCAAAAACTCTGCGACAGACCGCATCGCCGTTTTGAATTTTCCGTTCGCAGATGAAAGCGCTTTAAGCTATATATTGCGTCGTTAGCGGCATGGGGCGAGTCTGTGCCCGTGGTGAAGTGCGTCCCCGTCCGACGCAAGGCGCCGATCGAATGGGGTATGGACGAACCGAAAGCGACTATTAGACAATGAGTTTCAACAAGGATCGCCGCGGCCAGCGGGGGCGCGGCAAGCGCGATGATTTCGGCAATTTCGACAGCTTCGAACCTGCACCTTATGGCGGCGACAGCTATGGCGGCGGTAACCGCGGTGGCGGTTTCGGCGACCGCCCCGGCGGCGGCTTCGGCGGTGGTGACCGCCCCGGCGGCGGCTTCGGCGGCGGTGATCGTGGTGGCGGCTTTGGCGGCGGTGATCGCGGCGGTGGCTTCGGCGGCGGACGCGGCGGCGGCATGCCGGCGCAGGTCGTTGGCGAAGGCAATGGCACCGTGAAATTCTTCAACGCGGCGAAGGGCTTCGGCTTTGTCGCGCGCGACGATGGCGGCGAAGATGTGTTCGTTCACATCAGCGCGGTCGAACAGGCAGGACTGCAGGGTCTCGCTTCGGGCCAGCCGCTCGGTTTCACCCTCGTCGAACGCAACGGCAAAGTGTCGGCGATCGATATCAAGATCGAGGGCGAGCCGATGCCGATCGAAGACAGCGGCCCGCGCCGCGACGATCGTGGCGCGCCCGGCGCGGCCCCCGGCGGTGCGCGCGGTCGGCGTCAGCTGACCGGCGAACGCACGTCGGGTACGGTCAAATTCTTCAACACGACGAAGGGCTTCGGCTTTATCGCGCGAGACGATGGACAGGCCGATGCCTTTGTCCACATCAGCGCGGTGCAGCGCGCCGGCATGACCGGCCTCGACGAAGGGGACCGCGTCGCCTTCGACATCGAAGTCGACGACCGCGGCAAGTTCGCCGCGGTGAACATTCAGCCGCATCAGGACTGATCGGCAGGACAGCAAAAAGGAAAAGGGCGGCTTTCGGGCCGCCCTTTTTATTTGGCAATCGACGCGCGCCCAATCTCCGGCAATTCAGGTAGCAGCATGGCCCGCAAACATTCGAAGCATGATCCCTATGGCGACCGGCATCGCGAGGACGAGGCTCCGGCGATCCCCGTGCCGCCGTGCTGGCTGTGCGCCCGGCCCACCGGCAAGACGATTGTCTGGCATCATCCCATACCCAAGAGCCGGGGCGGGCGCGACGTCGTGCCGATGCACCCCATTTGCCAGCAAACGCTGATCGCCAATTTCACCAATTCGGAACTGCAGCGTCATGGGATGGATGTCGAAGGCCTGCTCGCCAACCCCAATGTGCGCAAATTCGTGGATTGGGTGGCCAAAAAAGACCCCGATTTCAACGCAACCACGGCGAAGAAGCAGCGCTGAGCAGGCAGGACAACCGGAAAACGACAAGGGCGGCTCGGGGCCCGTGCCGTCGTCGGGCGACGTGTATATCCGCGTCACACCATATCACGCTCACGCCGTGAGCGATTTCGGCCGCCTCAATACCCCAGCGTCGCTTCCAGAAACCAGATCCGCTGCTGTGTCTCGTCAGCCCATCCATCGACCAGCCCGCTCGTCGCGATGTCGCCGTCGGCTTCGGCCGCCGCCTTCACTTCTTTGAGCTGTCCGAGCAACGTCTTGTTGTCGTCGGCCAACGCCCGGATCATCGCCTCGGCATCGGCGCCCGCCGCATCATCGTCGCGGATCGACGCCCGGCGGCCAATGTCGCCGATCGATTGCAGCGTCCGCGCGCCATTTTTGCGCACCCGCTCGGCGATCAGATCGGTGGTCGCGAAAATCTGCGCCGCCTGTTCGTCGAACAGCAGGTGGAGCTCGCGAAAGCGCGGCCCCTGGACGTGCCAATGATAGTTTTTGGTCTTCAAATAGAGCGCGAAACTGTCGGCGAGCAGCGCGTTGAGCGCATCGGCGACGGCGGGCTGGTTCTTCTGGGACATGAGAAATATCCTTTCTGCTTCGCCACCATATAGCGCGTCGCGACAAGTTTTGCCCATGAAAGCTGTCGGTCGCTGTCATCGACAAAAACGATGGTTCTGCGCAAGTTCGGAAGATTCAAGCGACCAAGCCAAATGCCCCCATCGCGGTGACAATGCCCCACATCGCCAAGATGGCCGCGCTGGCCCAGCGCAGCATATGCGCCGCGCGCCGATCGGCAAGCACCGGACCGAATGCCAGAAGCGGCAGCATCGCCAGCGTCCAGCCGACCAGTGCGCCTGCAGCGGCCCATTGCCCGGCGCCGCTCGTCGCCGCGAGCGCCCCGATCAGGAAATGGCTGCGGTCGCCAAACTGCGCGACCAGCATCCGTCCCGCCAGCATCGTCGGGGTCGCGGTCAGCACCTTGTCATCGAACAGCGAGGGCTGCCCGCGCCACAACAGCGCCCCGGCCGCCGACAGCATCGCCAGCGCCACGAGCAATGCTGCGACCCCCTGCCCGATCATCCGGTTCGCGATCGCCCCCGCTGTGGCGGCAATGATGGCGTTGATAAGGAAGGCGCCAAAGGCGATGCCGACGACCATTCGCCGGTCCGGCCGCGCGCTCAGCAGCCGCGACAGCAATATCCCGCTACGCCCGTCGGCATTGGCGAGCAGCACCGCCACCAGCGCAAGCATGATCGCATCCATGGAAACTGGTCTGGATCGTCAGACGGAGGCGGTCAATGCCCCAAGCGCATGGCGACCGAGGCCAGCCAGGCTTCGTGCGTGGCGGCGGGCAGCGGTCCGCGCGGCACGCTCGCAGCGTCGCTCATCGCATCGAGATAGGTCAGGATCGCGGCGCGATAGCCGCCGCCCGCGACCGCCGATTCGAGCCGGCTCGCCAGCGTTTCGACCGCGGCAAAGCCGTTGTCGCGCGCCAGACAGCGGATGTCGTCGATGCCCTGGACGATCTGCGCCAGCGCGCAATGCGGCAGCGCTTCGGCGAGTGCGCCGATCTGGCCGGTGATCCGGTCCTGAATGTCATGATATGGGTCGGCTTGGGTACGCATCACTCACCCCCTGTCCTTTGGGGACGATGCGCTCATTTGGTTAATGGTGGGTTAGCGGTGGCCGGGGGCCGAACCCTGCCCTTGCTTGTTGCGATACATATCGCGGTCGGCGGCGGCCAAAATGTCCGATTCGGTCATCCCCGACTGGAGCATCGCAATCCCGAAACAGGCGGACAGCGCGATCTGATGCCCGTCATAGTCGGCTGGCGCCGCGGTCAGCACATCGCCAAGCCGCGCGATCTGCGCGCGGGCGCCATCTTCGCACGACTGATCAAGGATCAGCCCGAATTCGTCACCGCCGATACGCGCAGCAACGTCGGTCGCGCGGATCGATTCGGCCAGCCGCTTGGCAATCTCCATCAGCGCAAAGTCGCCCGCGGCATGGCCAAAGCTGTCGTTGATCAATTTCAGCTGGTTGACGTCGACAAAGACGACCGCCGCGCGTTCGGCGTGGCGCTCGAACCGCGCCATCCGGTGATGGATGGCGGTCAGGAAATAGCGGCGGTTGAACAATGGGGTCAGCGTGTCGCGTTCGGACACGCGCTCCAGCTCGGCGACGGCGATCTTCAATACGCGGTTCTCGCGGCGCAGCGCGTCGCGTTCCCGGCGGATTTCCCGCAGCTGGTCTTCGATGGAGTCAACGGCGACGGAGCCGAACTGGTCGACCGCGATCCGTGCCCCCCCTACGCTATCCATTCAACGTCCCCGCACACGAACCTTAATCATCGGCCCAATGCCGACGGATATTGCGCGGCAACCCTAGCTGCGACTTGATACCAATCGGTAAACGCCCGAGTCAGTATCGCACAACGGGCGGCGTTGCCCGCGCACGGTGCAGTCGCTAGGGGAGGTGCGGCGGCGATTCACTTGGTGAACCGCAGCCGCTTTGTGGAGGGTTTGGTGATGGGCGACAGCGCGCCGCAGGTCGGGGTTATCATGGGCAGCCAGTCCGACTGGCCGACGATGGCGCATGCGGTCCAGATCCTCGAACAATTCGGCATCGCACACGAGGTGCAGATCGTCTCGGCCCACCGCACCCCCGACCGCCTGGTCGCTTATGCCAAAAGCGCTGCGGAGCGGGGGCTACAGGCAATCATCGCTGGTGCTGGCGGCGCGGCGCACCTGCCCGGCATGGTCGCCGCGATGACGCGGGTGCCGGTGCTCGGCGTTCCCGTCCAGTCGGCGGCGCTCAGCGGCATCGACAGTCTCTATTCGATCGTTCAGATGCCCGGCGGCGTCCCCGTCGCAACCTTTGCCATCGGCAAGGCGGGGGCAACCAACGCGGGCCTGTTCGCCGCCGCGCTGCTCGCCAACAATGACTCCGATCTGGCGCAAAAACTGGACACCTGGCGCGCCGAACAGACCAACAGCGTCGCCCCCCACCCCGTGCGCGAGGGCTGATCGCGTTGCTCGCACCCGGTTCGACGATCGGTATCCTGGGCGGCGGCCAGCTCGGCCGCATGCTCGCGGTCGCCGCGGCGCAGCTCGGATATCAGGTGCACAGCTACGCCCCCGAGCGTGAGAGTGTCGCGGCGCAGGTCGCGGCGCATCATGTCCAGGCGGCGTGGGACGACGAATCGCGACTCGCCGCCTTTGCCGCGGCGTGCGACAGGGTCACGATCGAGTTCGAAAACGTCCCCGTCGATACGGTGCGCTTCCTGTCGGGGCATGTCGCGGTGCGCCCCGGCGCGCAGGCGCTCGAAATCGCGCAGGACCGGCTGACCGAAAAGCAGTTCGTCACTGGACTCGGCGGCCGCCCCGCCCCCTTTGCCGCAGTTCCCGACCGCGCCGCGCTCGACACCGCGCTCGCCGCCATCGGCGCCCCCGCGATCCTGAAAACGTTGCGCATGGGCTATGATGGCAAGGGGCAGGCGCGCCTCGCCACCCCCGCCGACGCCGATGCGGCATGGGAGGCGATCGACCGCCACGCCGCGATCCTCGAAGGCTTCGTCACCTTCGCGCATGAATTTTCGGTGCTGCTGGTGCGCGGCATCGACGGCGAGACGCGCTTCTGGGACAGCAGCGTCAATGTCCACAAGGACGGAATTCTCGCGACCTCGGCGCTTCCCCCGCCGCAGATCATCCGCGACCAGCAGGATGAAGCGCGCGCGCTGATGGCGCGGATCGCCGACGATCTTGACTATGTCGGCGTCCTCACCGGCGAATTTTTCGCTTGCCAAGATGGCCCGATTTTCAACGAGATGGCACCCCGCGTCCACAACAGCGGCCATTGGACGATCGAAGGCGCGGTGGCCAGCCAGTTCGAAAACCATATCCGCGCCGTCGCGGGCCTTCCGCTCGGCAGCACCGCGACCACTGCACTCCCCGTCACCATGCGCAACCTGATCGGCTCCGATATCACCACCGTGCCTGCGCTGCTCGCCGACGGCGCGTGCCACGTTCACCATTATGGCAAGACCGACGTCCGCGCCGGCCGCAAGCTCGGCCACGCGACGTGGGTGGGAACCAACCCCGCATGAACCACCCCGAAATCACCCTGATCCTCGCGCGCGCCGCCAATGGCGTGATCGGCGCCGGCGGCAAGATGCCCTGGCATCTGCCCGCGGATCTCCGCCGATTCAAGCAGCTGACGATGGGGCGCCCGATGATCATGGGGCGCAAGACCTTCGACAGCCTGCCCGCGGTGCTCGAAGGGCGCCGCCATATCGTCCTCACCCGCGATGCCGACTGGCAGGATGAGGGCGCCGAACCCGTCGCGAGCGTCGAGGCGGCGCTGAAACGCGCCAACGCCCCGCATGTGATGGTGATCGGCGGCGCCGAAATCTATCGCCTGTTCCTGCCCCTCGCAGACCGCGTCGAACTGACCGAAGTCGGACTCGAACCCAAAGGCGACGCGGTGATCGATTACCCCGACCCCGCCGCGTGGCGCGAGGCGGCGCGCGAGGATCATCCCGCCGATGACGCCGGGCGCCCAGCGTACAGCTTCGTCACGCTGACAAGGGTTTAGACGCATGCGCCGCTGGCTGATCGCTATCCTGCTTGTTATCGCCCTCGTCGCGCTCGCCTTTTTCGCTTTCGCCCCGGGCATCATCGAGCGCGGCACCAACCAGATCGACGGCAAGCCGCTCCCCGCGGTCAGCGGACGCGCCAAGGCGCTGCACGCGACGCTGACCATCGTCGACCTGCACAGCGACACCTTGCTTTGGAAACGCGACATCCTCGACCGCGCGACACGCGGCCATATGGACCTGCCGCGACTCCGGGACGGCAATGTCGCGCTGCAGATCCTTGCCAGCACGACCAAATCGCCCAAGGGGCAGAATTACGACGCCAACAGCGGCGATACCGACAATATCACCAGTCTGGTGATCGCGCAGCTCCAGCCGGTCCGCACGTGGAACTCGCTGCTCGAACGCTCGCTCTGGCATGCCGAAAAGCTACACCGCGCGGTCGCGGCATCAGACGGCAAGCTGCGCGCGGTCGCCACCGCCGCCGATCTCGACGCGCTGCTTACGGCGCGCAAGGGCAAGCCGCTGACCACCGGCGCCCTGCTCAGCATCGAAGGCCTGCACCCGCTCGAAGGCAAGATCGCCAATCTCGACAAGCTCTACGCCGCGGGCTTCCGCATGGCGGGGCTCGCCCATTTCTTCGACAATGATCTCGCCGGATCGATGCACGGCCTCAAGAAAGGCGGACTAACGCCGTTCGGGCGGCAGGTCGTCTTGGCGATGGAGGCGAAGGGCATGATCGTCGACCTCGCGCATTGCAGCGAGGCGTGCGTCGCCGACATCCTCAGACTGGCGCGCCGCCCCGTGGTCTCCAGCCATGGCGGCGTGCAGGCGACGTGCAAGGTCAACCGCAACCTCAGCGACGAACAAATCCGCGGCGTCGCGGCGACCGGCGGCCTTGTCGGCATCGGCTATTGGGACGCCGCGATCTGCGACACCTCGCCCGCCAGCATCGCGAAGGCGATGAAGCATGTGCGCGACCTCGTCGGCATCGAGTATGTCGCGCTCGGCAGCGATTATGACGGCGCCACCACCGTCCGCTTTGATACGTCGAAGCTAGCGCAAGTGACGCAGGCGCTGATCGACGCGGGCTTCAGCGACGACGAAATCCGTGCCGCGATGGGCGGCAATGCGGTTCGTGTACTCAAGGCGGGGCTGGTCCCGCTGACGCCGCCAGCGCCATGAAGCGTGTCTTCCAGCCCGTTTGCCGTGAGCTTGTCGAAGGGCCGTTCTTTCGATTGGCTTCGCAAGAAAGAAGAACAGCGCTTCGACAAGCTCAGCACGAACGGAAGAGGGGGCGGAGATGATCCGCCTCGACGGCCACGCCCGCATCCCCGACCCGCTACGCGGCGGGGTCATCGCGCTCGGCAATTTCGACGGTTTCCACGCCGGGCATCAGGCGGTGGTCGGCCGCGCCGTCCGCCATGCCCGCGATGAAGGCCGCCCGGCGATCGTCGCGACCTTCGATCCGCATCCGGTGCGCTTTTTCAAGCCCGACGTCCCGCCCTTCCGCCTCACCACGCTCGACCAGCGCCAGGAATTGTTCGCCGCGGCGGGCGCCGACGCGATGCTCGTCCTGCCCTTCGACGCCGCGCTCGCGGGGACGACGGCGGAGGATTTCATCACCGGCCTGCTGCTGACACGCTACGGCGCCGCGGGGGTCGTCACAGGTAGCGACTTCGTCTTCGGAAAGGGCCGCGGCGGCGATGTCGTCACGCTGGCCGACCATGCCCGCCGCCTTGGCTTCTTCACCGAAATGGTCGCCCCGGTCGAGGACGATGCCGTCATCTCATCGAGCCGCATCCGCGAGGCGCTGCACGCGGGCGATTGCAAGACCGCCGCACGCCTGCTCACCCGCCCCTTCACCGTGCGCGGCCGCGTCGAGCATGGCGACAAGAACGGCCGCCTGCTCGGCTTTCCGACCGCCAATATCGACATGGGCAACTACCTCCGCCCGCGTTACGGCATCTACGCGGTGACCGGCCGCCTGCCCGACGGACGCGAACGCAAAGGCGCCGCGAACCTCGGCATCCGCCCCAGCTTCGACCCGCCAAAGGAATTGCTCGAACCGCATTTTTTCGATTTTGCCGAGGATCTTTATGGCCAGGAAATCGACGTCGCCTTCCACGCCTTCGTCCGGCCCGAGGCGAAATATGACAGCATGGACGCGCTGATGGCGCAGATTGCCAAGGATTGCGACGCCGCGAAGGCGCTGCTGGCCGGGGTTTAGAATGATGCGCGCGGCGGCGCCGAGGAAATCGGTTCACGCGGAGATGCGGAGCCGCGGAGAAGAAAGATTGGCGGCTTTGCCGCCCTTCTCCCGCTTCCTCTGCGAACTTTGCGTCTCTGCGCGAACCCGATCGTCTTTCTTCCTCCGCGACTCCGCGTCTCCGCGTGTTTTTGACCACGACTTTCTGGGGGTGATCGAAACACCGTGACCGAGGCAAACACCGACTGGGCCGACGCGCTCGAAGGCCCTGAGAAAAAGCCGATGAAGCGCCGCACCAAAATCGCGCTGTGGCTCTTCGCCGCGCTCATCGCTTGGCTCACCCTCAGCAACGCCAGCTGGCTCGCCCCCGCACCCGAAGGCAAACCCAAACTTATCGCCCACCGCGGCGTCTATCACCTCTATGACAAGCGCGCCGCAGTCGGCCGCGACACCTGCACCGCCGTTCACGCCTATCCGCCCGAACATGACGTGTTCGAAAACACCCCCGAGTCGATGCGCTGGGCGGTCGGGCTCGGCGCCAATATGGTCGAGATCGACGTCGCGCCGACGAAGGACGGCCGGATGGTGTTATTCCACGACTGGACCGTCGATTGCCGCACCGACGGCGAGGGCGAGACCCGCGACCTGACATTGGCCGAACTGAAAGCGCTCGACATCGGTTACGGCTACACCGCCGATGGCGGGAAAACCTTCCCGCTGCGCGGCAAGGGCGTGGGCAAGCTGCCGACCGTAGAGGAAGGACTCGCGGCGCTGCCCGTCCACCCGATCCTGTTCAACTTCAAATCGAAAAACCCGCGCGAGGCCGACCAGCTGTTCGCGATCCTCAAAGTCTCGGGCCGCGACAGCAAGAAACTCGGCGACGCCTTTTACGGCGCCGAACGTCCTGTCAAACGGATGCGCGAATTGCTCCCCGACAACTGGTCGTTCGACCTCAAGCGCGAGGCGCTGGCCTGCTCCAAGGAGTATGTGACCTACGGCTGGACCGGCATCGTCCCCGAAAGCTGCCGCAACGGCGTGATCGCGATCCCGATCAACTATCAATGGGCGTTCTCGGGCTGGCCCAACCGCCTGGTTGCCCGCATGGACAGCGTCGGCGCGCGCGTCATCGTCTTCGGCCCTTACGAAAGCGGCAAATCGAACGAAGGCCTCTCCACCCCCCAGCAACTCGCCAAAATCCCCGCCAGCTTCAACGGCTATATCTGGGTCGAAGACATCCGCGCGGTGGGCCCGGCGTTGCGGCCGCGGCAACGGTGAGTGATGGGCCCCGGCTTTCGCCGGGGAACAGTTTTGGCGTGAACCGTAATTGCTCCCCGGCGGAAGCCGGGGCCCATGCGGCACAAAATCACCTCAAACGGGACGCACCACTTAAAAGGTGAAAATCCCCTTTTGTTACGCTAAGCGCCGCCCCCATGACCGATACGCCCTCCGCCGCCGAAACGCGCGCCAAAGATACTGGCGATTACCGCGATACCGTCTTCCTGCCCAAGACCGACTTCCCGATGAAGGCCGGCCTGCCGCAGAAGGAGCCGCTGATTCTCGCCAAATGGCTCGAGGGCAATCTCGAAGGCCAGATTCGCGCCAGCCGCGCCGGCCGCGACCAGTTCATCCTCCACGACGGCCCGCCCTACGCCAATGGCGACATGCACATCGGCCATGCGCTCAACCATATCCTCAAGGACATGGTCGTCCGCACCCAGACGCTGAAGGGCAAGGATGCGCCTTACGTCCCCGGCTGGGACTGCCACGGCCTGCCGATCGAGTGGAAGGTCGAGGAGCAATATCGCAAGAAGAAGCTCAACAAGGACGAGGTTCCGGTCGAGGAATTCCGCGCCGAATGCCGCGCCTATGCCCAGCATTGGGTCGACACCCAGCGCGAGCAGCTCAAGCGCCTCGGTATCGGCGGCGACTGGGACCATCCCTATCTGACGATGGATTATGAGGCCGAAGCGACGATCGTCCGCGAACTGCTCAAATTCGCCGCCAACGACATGCTCTATCGCGGCGCCAAACCGGTGATGTGGTCGCCGGTCGAAAAGACCGCGCTCGCCGAGGCCGAGATCGAATATGAGGATATCGTCTCGACCCAGATCGATGTCGCGTTCGAGATCGTCGAGAGTCCCATCCCCGAGCTGGTCGGCGCGAAAGCGGTGATCTGGACGACAACGCCGTGGACGATCCCGGTCAACCAGGCTTTGGCCTATGGGCCGGATGTCGACTATGTTCTCGTAGAGGCCGCAACACAGAGCGAAGTGGACGAAGGCGCATCATTCCGCGAATTCTTGGTCGCCGAACCTCTACTCGGCGAGTTCATGCGCCGCGGTGGCTTCGTCCTTCAAACCAAGGTCAGCGACCCCATCAAAGGCGCCGACCTCGCCGGTACCATCGCCCGCCATCCGATGCACGCGCTCGGCGGCTTCTTCGCGCGCCCGCGCCCCTTCCTGCCCGGCGATTTCGTCACCACCGACAGCGGCACCGGGCTCGTCCATATGTCGCCCGACCATGGCGAGGATGATTTCGACCTCTGCAAGGCGAACGGCATCGACCCCGTGTTCGCGGTCGAGGGCGACGGCAAATATCGCGAGGACTGGGGTTGGCTGGGCGGTCAGGGATCTGTCATCAACCCCAAGTTCAATGCCCCCGACGGCCCGATCTGCACCGACCTGCGCGAAGCCGGTGGCCTGCTTGCGGCCTCGGCCGACTACAAGCACAGCTATCCGCACAGCTGGCGCTCGAAGGCGAAGGTCATCTATCGCTGCACCCCGCAATGGTTCGTACCGATGGACCGGGTGATGACCCACATCGAGCCCAAGACCCCGCGCGAAAAGCGCTGGGAGAATGAGGGCGGCGCAATCAACCCGCATGAAGAGGATCTCTGCGCCGCGCCGACGCTGCGGCAGGCAGCGATGCAGGCGATCGACGAGACGCGCTTCGTCCCCGAAAAGGGCCGCAACCGCATCAGCAGCATGGTCAAGGACCGCCCTGACTGGGTGCTGAGCCGCCAGCGCGCGTGGGGCGTGCCGATCACGCTGTTCGTCGACCGCAAGACCGGCCAATATCTTAACGACCCGATCGTCAACGACCGCATCGTCGCGGCGGTAAAGGCAGGCGGCGTCGACGCATGGAGCGACGCGCGCGCGCCGGAATATCTAGGCGACGCCTATGACGCCGCCGACTACGAACGCATCGTCGACATTCTCGACGTCTGGTTCGATTCGGGCTGCACCCACGCCTTCGTCCTGGAAAGCGGCCGCTGGCCCGCGCTCGTCCGCCACGACGGCGGCACTCACAGCGCCGACCTTTACCTCGAAGGCAGCGACCAGCATCGCGGCTGGTTCCAGTCGTCGCTGCTCGAAAGCTGCGGCACGCGCGGACAGGCGCCGTACAAGGCGGTGCTGACCCACGGCTTCACGATGGATTCCAAGGGCTTCAAAATGTCGAAGTCGCTCGGCAACACGATCAGCCCGATCGACCTGATGCGCGACTATGGCGCCGACATCCTGCGCCTGTGGGCATTGAGCGTCGATTTCACCGAAGACCACCGCATCGGCAAGGAAATCCTGACCGGAGTCGCCGACCAGTATCGCAAGCTGCGAAACACCTTCCGCTATCTCTTGGGCGCGCTCGAGGGCTTCACCGATGAAGAGCGTATCGAAGACGTGTCGAAGATGCCCGAGCTGGAGCGCTATATGCTCAATCAACTTGCGCATCTCGACCAGCATCTGCGCGAGGCGGTCGATGATTTCGACTTCAACAGCTATACGCGTCTGCTCGCCGATTTTTGCAACGAAGACCTATCGGCCTTCTACTTTGATATCCGCAAGGACCGACTCTATTGCGACATCAATCTCGCGACCGGGGTGCAAACTGCGGAGCGCGCCGCCTATCGCACGGTCCTAGACACGATTTTCCAAGCTCTCGTTCGCTATGCCGCGCCGGTCTTGGTGTTCACGAGCGAAGAGGTTTGGGGCACGCGCTATCCCGACGCATCATCGGTCCACTTGCTCGAGTGGCCGGAGCTTGACGTCGGTGCGCTTATCGACGGTGAACTCGCCGCCCGTTGGGACAAGGCCCGCGCGCATCGTGAAGTCGTGACGGCGGCCATCGAGCCGCTGCGCCGCGAAAAGATCGTTCGTTCGAGCCTCGAAGCGAAAGTTTCGATGCCAGCGGTACCAAATCTAAGCGAACAAGCCATGGCCGAAATCGCCATTACCGCTGCCGTTACCTACGGCGGCGAAAGCGTAACCGTCAGCCCCACCACCGACCACAAATGCGGCCGCTGCTGGCGTCACCTCCCCGAAGTTACCGAGGACGGCAACTTGTGCAATCGCTGCGAAACAGTATTGAAACCCGCATGACAAGCTCTCGTTCGCCGCACCTGCGTTTCGGCCTGTTGATTGCCGCCTTCGCCTTCCTGCTCGATCAGGTCACCAAATGGGTCATCATCACCCCGCTGTCGCTGGAAGCGAAGCGGGTGGTCGAGATCGTCGGCATCTTCGACCTTCGCTGGGCCGAAAATTGCGGCATTTCGCTCTCGATGTTCGCCAACTGCACCGATACGACGCGCTGGACGCTGGTGGCGGTCACCGCGCTGGTCGCGGGGGCGGTCGGCATCTGGATGACGCGCGAACAGGCAAGGGGCGACGTCATTGCGCTTGCGCTGATCCTGGGCGGCGCGCTCGGCAATATCGTCGACCGGGTGCGCTATGGCTATGTCGTCGATTTTGCCGACCTGCATTTTGGCGATTTCCGCCCCTTTATGATCTTTAACGTCGCCGATGCCTGCATCACGCTCGGGGTGCTTTTGCTGGTTGCGCGCGCGCTGCTCTTCGGCGAAAAGGCAGCCAGCACGGACGGTCAGCCGTCCACCGACTAAACGGGGGCGCCGATTAACGGGGCGCATAGGAGAATATTCAAGTGAACCGGACCACCGCCATCCTGGCCGCCTCGATTTTCGCAACCACACTGTCGGCCTGCGGGTCGAACAATCTGTTCAACCGCGACCGGCCCGATGAATTTGCGGTGTCGCGTCAGGCGCCGCTCGTCGTGCCGCCAGACTTTTCGCTGACCCCGCCCGCCCCCGGCACCGCACGTCCCGGCGGGGAAACGACCGCGGAGCAGACGCTGCGCGCGCTGTTCGGCGGCCCCTCGGCCCGCAGCCCCAACGAAGCGGCGGTGATCAGCAGCGCCGACGGCGCCCGCGCCGACCCCGGCATCCGCAGCCAGGTCGGCAGCCCCGACACCCAGGTCGTCGACAAGGGTCTGGTCGTCCGCGATATCCTGGCCGCCCCCGAAGGCGACGGCCGCGACGCACAGGCAGCCATTCCCGGCGCTTAAGCTAGCGTTTCCAGGTCAATAAATCCCCGGCCCGGCATCGCCCGGGCCGTTTTCTTTGGGCGCGCGCGGCAGCCATTCGTCGCCCCACGCCTTGATCGCATCATATGTCGGGCGCAGCGCCTGCCCCGCATCGGTCAGCCGATAGGCCGCACGCTTCGCATCGGGCGGCACTCGCTCCATCACCCCGGCATCGACCAGCCAACCGATCCGCGAGGTCAACGCCGCGCGCGATATGTCGAGCCGCGCGACAAAATCCTCGAAGCGGTCAAAGCCCAGAAACGCCTCGCGCAGGATCAGCAAGACCCAGCGGTCACCGAGCAGGCGCGACGCGCGGCCGACGGCGCAGGGCGAGCGAGAGGCGGTATAATCTTTCACAGGTCTGGATTTAAGACTTGACGGCTGCCCGGCGCAAGCAGTATTTAGTCTGCAATGCAGACTTAAAAGGATAGCACATGCGCGGTCAGACCTTCGCCAGCAACGACGAAGCCGTCGCCTTTATGAAAAGCGTCGCGGTCGATGCGTCGGGCTTCACCGCCTTCCTCGGCGTCGAACCGCTGCGCTGTTTCCAGGGTGAGGCCGAACTGCTACTCGCGCTGCGCCCCGACATGACCCAACATCACGGCTATGCCCATGGTGCGATTGTCGGGCTGATGGCCGACAACGCCTGCGCCTGGGCCGCCAGCAGCGTAATCGGCGATGTCGTCACCGGAAGTTATACGATCAACTTCCTCGCCCCCGCGATGGGCAGCCATTTGCGATCGCGCGGAACGGTGATTAAGGCGGGCAGGCGGCAGGCGATCGTCCGCGCCGATGTCTGGGCCGAAAGCGAGGGCGAAGAACCGCGCCGTTGCGCGATCGCGCAGGCGACGATCGTCCCTGTTGGCTAACGAAGAGCAGCGACACCGCGGTAAACAGCACCAGCGCCTCGACCATCGCCCGCGACGCATGGCCCGCGGCGCGCCAGTATCCGGTGGCTTGGACGATTGAGCTCGACGACGGCGCGCGCCGCGCCTTCCGCAAGATTGCTCGCGAACAGGCCGATCGCATCACGAGCTATCTGGAGGAACTCACCACCCTCGATGACCCGCGACAGCGCGGCAAAGCGCTGACTGGAAGTCAAACGGCTTTGGCGGTATAGGTTGGAAGACTATCGTATCGTCGTGCATATCTACGACGAGCAGCTGGTGGTTCTCGTTCTCACGCTCACCCATCGCCGCGAAGTCTATCGCTAAGCCCGCGCCCCGGCCTCTTCCACACCCGCGCTGTTGTGCCGCAACGCTTTCAGAACGCAATCGACGATCTGCGGCGCGTTCAACCCCGCGGCGTCATATTGCAGTTCGGGCTTGTCCTGATCCTGGAACATATCGGGCAGGCGCAAAGTGCGCAGCTTCAGCCCCGCATCGATCAGCCCCTCGTCGCTCGCGAGGGTCAGCACATGCGCGCCGAGGCCGCCAACGCTGCCTTCCTCGACCGTCACACACACTTCGTGGCTGGCCAGCGTCTTGCGGATCAACTCCTCGTCGAGCGGCTTGGCAAAGCGCAAATCGATGACGCTCGTCGACAGACCGCGCGCCTCCAGCGTTTCGGCGGCTTTCAGCGCCTCGGCGAGCCGTGTGCCGAGCGAGAAGATCGCGACGGTCTTGCCGCTGCGCACAACGCGCCCCTTGCCGATCTCCAGCTTCACCGGAACCTCGGGTAGCGCCACCCCGGTGCCATTGCCGCGCGGATAGCGGAAAGCGATCGGCCCCGCGTCATATTCGGCGGCGGTATAGGTCATATGGACCAGCTCGGCCTCGTCGGCCGCCGCCATCACCACCATATTGGGCAGCGTCGCCAAATAAGTAACGTCGAACGACCCCGCATGCGTCGATCCATCGGCGCCGACCAGCCCGGCGCGGTCGATTGCAAAGCGCACCGGGAGGTTCTGTATCGCCACGTCATGCACGACCTGATCATAGGCTCGCTGGAGGAAGGTCGAATAGATCGCGCAGAACGGCCGCATCCCCTGCGCCGCCAGCCCCGCGGCAAAAGTCACCGCATGCTGTTCGGCGATGCCGACGTCGAAGCTGCGTGTCGGATGCGCCTTGGCGAACTTGTCCACGCCCGTCCCCGACGGCATCGCCGCGGTGATCGCGACGATGCGCGGGTCGGTGTCGGCCAGCTTCGCCAGCGTCTCGCCGAACACATTCTGATACGCCGGCGGTCCCGGCGGCGCTTTCGCCTGTTCGCCCGTGATGACATCGAATTTCTGCACGCCATGATATTTGTCGGCGGCGGCCTCGGCGGGGGCATAGCCCTTGCCTTTCATCGTCACAGCATGGATCAGCACCGGGCCATGGTCGCTGTCGCGGACATTTTCCAGGATCGGGATCAGATGGTCGAGGTTATGCCCGTCGATCGGCCCGACATAATAAAAGCCGAGCTCCTCGAACAGCGTCCCGCCCATTGCCATGCCGCGCGCGAACTCGTCGGTCTTTTTCGCCGCCTTGTGCAGCGGCTCGGGCAATTTGCGCGCAAAGCGCCGAGCAATTTCGCGCAGCTCAATGAACGGCCGCGACGACACCAGCTTGGCGAGATACGCCGACAATCCGCCGACCGGCGGCGCGATCGACATGTCATTGTCGTTCAGGATAACGATCAGCCGATTGCCCGCCTGCTTCGCATTGTTCATCGCCTCATAGGCCATGCCCGCCGACATCGAGCCGTCGCCGATCACGGCGATCGCGCGGCCGGGCTGGTCCTTCAGCTTGTTGGCGATCGCAAAGCCCAGTGCGGCGCTGATCGAGGTGGAGCTGTGCGCAGCACCGAACGGGTCGTACTCGCTCTCACTGCGCTTGGTGAAGCCCGACAGGCCGCCGCCGGTACGCAGGGTGCGGATGCGGTCGCGGCGCCCAGTGATGATCTTGTGCGGATAGCATTGGTGCCCGACGTCCCACACGATCTTGTCGCGCGGGGTGTCGAACACATAGTGGAGCGCGGTGGTCAGTTCGACGACCCCGAGCCCGCTGCCCAGATGCCCGCCGGTCGTCCCGACCGCCGAAATCATCTCGGCGCGCAGCTCGTCGGCGAACTGGCGGAGGTCTTCGGGCTTCAGCTTGCGGAGGTCGGCGGGGACATCCACCGTGTCGAGCAGCGGCGTTGACGGTCGATCGGTCATCGCACGGTCATAATGGTAACCCGCGATACTGTCGAATGAAAAGCCAATCTTATCCCTTCCCGCAAGCGGGAGGGGAGCTAGTCATCCTCCTCGTCGCGTTTTGCCGCGTCCACCTGCGCGTAAAGCCCGCGCACCATCAGGTCGGTGAACACCAGCATCACCCCGACCATCCCGACCAGCAGCGCGGCCGCGGCGACCGGAAACGGCCCGATGCTGTCGATCGCCCCGCGCCGCAGCGCCAAGGCGAGCGCCGCTGCGGTCGCCATCAGCGCGTAACCGATCAGGCGCGGCGTGCGGTTCATGCCTGTGACAGCATGGGTTGGACAAACAGGATAGCGCTTCGCCGGGAACCAATGGCGAAGCGGCGCGATAGGGAAGCGGCAAGGCAGCGGTGATGCATGAAAAGCACGATGCGGCCAAAACCATCTTTGGGCAAGGCGAAGCCTTTGCAATGCCCGGACCATCGCTTAAACCTCGGCAAGAGGGGCAAAATTATAGGACGAACATGCCCACGTTAACCCCGCTTTTCCGCCCTGTTCGTCCGAAGTGTTCGTTTTCGCTTCTCGCCGCGCTGGCCTTCATCGGCTTCGCTGCAGCACCAGCGGCGGCCAAAGAGGCGGCGGTCCCCGCTGCTCCGGTCGCGAACGGCTTTGAAGAGCTGGCCCCCGGCGCCGAACAGCCCGCGCAATATATGCAGGACGTCAGCGACATCGACGACGACATCCTGCTCCCCGCGGCGCGCGACGACGATGACGATCCCGACCGCAAATGGTCGCGCAACTATATCTCGGTCGCCGCCGGCGTGCTCAGCACCCCCAGCTACAACGGCTCCGACGAGCGCCGCCTCCTGCCCGCTTTCTATGTGCGCGGCCGCTACGACGGCTATTCCTTCTCGACCCGCGGCACCAATTTTCAGGTCGACCTGATCCGCCATCGCCGCGGCCAGACGACCGACTATAAGTTCGGCCCGATCATCAACCTGCGCGGCGACCGCACCAGCGGCATCAAGGATCCGCAGGTCGAGGCGCTCGGCGAAAAGAAGCTCGCGGTCGAAGTCGGCTTTTTCACCGGGGTCACCCACACCGGGGTCATCACCAGCGATTACGACCAGATCGGCTTTCGCTTTGTCGCGCTGAAAGACGTGTCGGGACGCCACGGCAGCTGGGCCGCATCGCCGACGATCGATTATGGCACCCCGCTGTCGAAACGCGCCTATCTGGGCGTATCGGCGTCGGTGAATTTTTACGGCAAGGGTTTCGGCCGTTATTATTACGACATTGATGCGCTGGGCAGCGCCGCGAGTGGCCTGCCCGTCTATACCGGCGCCGGGCGCAAGGCGACCGCGGGCAAATATACGCTCGGGCTGGCGGGCGCCTATGCGCTGTCGGGCGACCTGCGCAAGGGCTTCGTGCTGATCGGCGGCGCCCAATATGCCCGCATGGGGTCGCGCTACGCCGATTCGCCGATCATCAAGGACGTCGGCAGCGCGAACCAATGGCTGCTGGGTGGCGGGCTGGCGTATCAGTTCTAAGCGGTTGCGCTGCGAGCGTTGATCCTCCCTGTGGCGAAGCCATGGGGAGGGGTGGAGGGGCCGCGACGTCGGCGCCAACGCCCCTCCGTCAGCGCTTCGCGCTGCCACCTCCCCATGGCTTCGCCACGGAGAGGATTGTTTACTTGCTGCGCTGGATCTGACGGGATCATCCCAGCCCCGCCACCCGCGCGCGCCCCTTCATCGCCTCGACAAACGACCGCACCGCGGGCAACCCGGCGCGCGACGACTCGAACAGCAGGTGGACCGGGAACGCGGGCGGCTTTTCCCCTGACAGCAACGCGATCAACCGCCCCGCCGCCAGCGCATCGGCGAGCTGGTAGCTCAGCAGATTGGCGATCCCCAGCCCCGCCTCCGCTGCCGCCAGCGCCCCGTCAACCGTGTTGAGCACCAGCCGCGGCCGCGGGTCGAGTCGCCACCGGGCGCTCGCCAGCTGCCACTCGCCCGCCGCGCGCGGCCCCATCGTTCCGATCAGGTCGTGCCCCGCCAGCTCGGCGATCGTCTGCGGCGCCCCGCGGCGCGCCAGATAGGCCGGGCTGGCGACGAGCATCTGGCGCACCCAGCCGATCCGCACCGCCTTCAGCCCCGAATCGGCGAGCGCGCCGATCCGCACCGCGACGTCGATACCCTCTTCGACGATCCGCACATTGCGGTCGATCAGCATCATCCGCACCATCAGCTCGCGATGCTCGGCCATCAGCGCGCCGACGACGGGCAGCACATGCAATCGCCCGAACATCACCGGGGCAGTCACATACAGCTGCCCCCGCGGCTCCGCCGCTGCGCCGCGGAGCTCGCGCTCGGCCCCGGCGAGGTCGGCCAGGATGCGCCGCGCCTGCTCGAGAAACGCCGCCCCCGCATCGGTCAGCGCCACCGCGCGCGTCGAACGATGGAACAGCACCGTCCCGAGCCGCGCCTCGAGCGCCGCGATCCCGCGCGTCACCGCGGGCGGCGAGCTGCCCAGCTTACGCGCCGCCGCAGCGAACCCACCTTCGCTCGCCACCGCGACGAACATTTCCAGGGTCAGCAACCGGTCCATTGATTATTCCACTTATAGGAACAGAGTTGTTCAATCTTCGCTTGTTATCACATTCAGCACAACGATCTAAATGCGGTCTGGCGAACGGAGGTATGTCCCCCCTCTCGGCCTTCGTTCGCTCCCTTTGCAAAGGATCGGCATCATGGCGCGCAACTACCGTCACACCCTGTTCAACGACGCGGTCAAGGTCCTGCAGGAACGTCACGGCTCGCGCGCCGCCTATCTCAAGATGGACGCGGGCGCCGATGGCACCCCCGACACGCTCACCGCCAAGGAACTGGGCTACATCGCACTGCGCGACAGCTTTTACATGGCCAGCGTCAACGCCGACGGCTGGCCCTATATGCAGCATCGCGGCGGCCCCGCGGGCTTCCTGCGTCATATCGAGGGCAACCGCATCGGTTTCGCCGACTATCGCGGCAACAAACAATATATCAGCACAGCGAACCTTGCCGGTAACGACCGCGTCTCGCTGTTCCTGATGGATTATCCGAACAAGGACCGTTTGAAGCTCGTTGGCCACGCGCACAGCATCGAACTCGCCGATGATCCCGCGCTCGTGACGTCGCTGATGCCCGAGGGTTATCGCGCCGTCCCCGAACGCGCCTTCCTGATCGACGTGATCGGCTGGGAGTGGAATTGCTCGCAGCACATCACCCCGCGCTTTACCGAGGCCGAAATTTCCGCCGCGATCCAGCCGATAGCTGCCGAACTCAACCAATTGCGCGCCGAAAACGCCGCGCTTCGTACCCAGCTTTCCGGAGAATGACGATGATCCAGCTTTATGGCAGCCCGCGGTCGGGTAATACCCACAAGGTCCGCATGGCGCTCGCCTTCCTCGACCTGCCGTGGGACGAGCAGCTGACCGACGCCGCCGCGCGCCAGTCCGACGCTTTCGCCGCGATCACCCCGATGCGCCAGATCCCCGTCTATGTCGAAGCCGACCGCAAGCTGCGCGACAGCCAGGCGATCCTGACCTATCTCGCGGCGCGCCACCGCCCCGGCGACTGGGACGGCCATAGGCCCGAGGAACGCAGCGAAATCGCGCTCTGGCTGTCGCATGCCGCCAACGAAATCGCGAACGGCCCGGCTATGCTGCGCCTCGCGCGCCAGTTCGGCGCGGTTATCGCCGAGGCGCAGGCGCAGGCAGTCACCGCGCGCATCCTGCCGGTGATCAACGCTCACCTGTCCGACCACCGCTGGCTCGTCGGCGACCGGCTGACCATCGCCGACCTCGCCGCCAGCCCCTATCTGGCGCTGGCGGGCGAGGCCGACATCGATCTTGCCCGCTGGCCGGCAATCGGCGAATGGACAGACCGAATCGCCGCGCTGCCGAGATTTCCCGCGATGCCGGGCTGGCCCGCGCAAACCGCCAGCTAAGGAGCCCACCATTGCCCTATGTGAACATCAAGATTACCCGCGAAGGCGCGACGCCCGAACAAAAGGCCGAGCTGATCGGCGGCGTCACCGAATTGCTCCAGCGCATCTTGGGCAAGAACCCCGCGACAACCGTCGTGACCATCGACGAGGTCGATCTCGACAATTGGGGCATCGGCGGGCTGCCGGTCGCCGAATTTCGCGCCGCGCAGGCTGCAAAAGCGCCGCCGCAATGACCGCGAACAACGCCCCGACCTTTGCGATCATCATGCTGCTGACCGGCATAGGCATCCCGATCCTCGCCGCGCTCAACGGCGGGCTTGGCGGGCGGCTTGGCAGCCCGATGGCGGCGTCGATGATCCTGTTCGGCCTCGCCTTTCTGATCGCCACCACCGGCGCGCTCGTCACCGGGTCGGTCGGCCAGATCCGCTTCACCAGCGACATCCCGTTTCACTTCTACTTCGGCGGGCTGTTCGTTGCTTTCTATGTGATCGCGGTGACCTTCATCGCGCCCAAATTCGGGGTCGGCAACGCGATCTTTTTCGTCCTCGTCGGCCAGCTGGTCAGCGCCGCCGTAATCGACCATTTCGCGCTGTTCGGATCGATGCCTTTTCCGGTCGACGCGAAGCGCCTCGCCGGCATCGCGCTGATGGTCGCGGGGGTGTATCTGGCGCGCCGGACGGGCTAGCGGCGCCGGTAAACCCAGCGCATCTGTTTCGACCCGTCGATCAGCGAAATCGTCGCGGTCAGCGTCTCGCCATCGCGGGCATATTGGATGCGCTGCGGATAATCATGCGAAGCGTTCTCGAACGTCGCGCTCGTATCATCGCGCCGCACCAGCCGGAACGCCACCGGTGCGCCCCCACCCGGCTGCGCGATATAGGCGGGGATGCCGTCGGCACCCGCCTGCACCCGCAGAAACTCGAAGTCGCGCAAGCTGTCGCCGCGCCCCGACCGGCTATGCCCCAGCATCACCCCGCCGCGCGGCGCCGTCCAGCTTTCCTCGGTCCAGCGCTCGCTCTCCTCGCGGCTCCACCGCCCCGCCAGCCACGCCAGATCATCGACCGTCGCCGCCGGACTGGCCGCGAGCAGTACCGCGGCCGCGGCCATCGCCAAAATTGCTTTCATACCCGCCTCCTGCAACCCCCGCCTGCCAACATCGCGGCATGTTGTCTTGAACCGACGCGACAATCATCGTCTAACCGCAGCGATGGATTATCGCGAGACCCCGCCGCCACAGTTATGGCGCCGGCAAGCGCCGCTTCTAGGAGCAGCGCAGCTACGACAGCCGCGTCGCCGGCCAGTTCGTGCACGACTTCCTCGCTGCCGCAGCGAAATGGTGCCGCGCCGCTCGACAGCGACGCTACGGCCCGCTACACCTTTGTCATCCCCGGGGAGCCTGCCGCGCAAACGCAGGTTGAGAGCGGAATACACCGCGACCCGTTGAACCTGATCCGGATAATACCGGCGGAGGGAGGGTCGGCGTTCCCCAACCGGGAAACCGTCTTTCGCTCCGATAACCAACGGAGCGACTGCACATGGCCGACATCGAATCCCGCCTCGAAAAGGCGCAAGCCCAGCCCATCGGCGTCACCACCGGTCCGATCCGCGGCAGCCGCAAGATCCACGTCGCAACCCAGACCGGGAGCGGCATCCGCGTCGCGATGCGCGAGATCGACCTCGACCCGCACAGCGGCGAGCCCCCCGTCCGCGTCTATGACACCAGCGGCCCCTACACCGACGCCAACGCGACGATCGACATCAATGCTGGCCTGCCCGAGATCCGCAGCCAGTGGATCCGCGGCCGCGGCGACGTCGAAGAGGTCACCCAGCGCGAGGTAAAGCCTGAGGATAACGGCCAGCTCGGCCCGGATCGCTCAGGCGGCGTCCCCGCCTTCCCCAACGTCCGCCGCCAGGTGCTCCGCGCCAAGCCGGGGCACAACGTCAGCCAGATGCATTACGCCCGGCGCGGCATCATCACGCCCGAGATGGAATATGTCGCCGAGCGCGAGAATCTCGGCCGCGCGCGCCTCGCCGAGTACAAGCGCGACGGCGAAAGCTTTGGCGCCAGCATTCCCGACTATGTCACCCCCGAATTCGTCCGCGACGAGGTCGCCCGCGGCCGTGCGATCATCCCCAGCAATATCAACCACCCCGAATCGGAACCGATGGCGATCGGCCGCAATTTCCTGGTCAAGATCAACGCCAATATCGGCAACAGCGCGGTCGCCAGCGACGTCGCGGCCGAGGTCGACAAGATGGTCTGGTCGATCCGCTGGGGCGCCGACACCGTCATGGACCTGTCGACCGGGCGCAACATCCACGACACCCGCGAATGGATCATCCGTAATTCGCCCGTCCCGATCGGCACCGTCCCCATCTATCAGGCGCTGGAAAAGGTCGGCGGCGTCGCCGAAGACCTGACCTGGGAAATCTTTGCCGACACTTTGATCGAACAGGCCGAACAGGGCGTCGACTATTTCACCATCCACGCCGGGGTTCGCCTGCCCTACGTCCCCCTCGCGGCCAAGCGCATGACCGGCATCGTGTCGCGCGGCGGCAGCATCATGGCAAAATGGTGCCTCGCGCATCACAAGGAAAGCTTCCTCTACGAACGCTTCGACGAGATTACCGAGATCATGAAGGCCTATGACGTCGCCTACTCCCTCGGCGATGGCCTCCGCCCCGGCAGCATCTATGACGCGAACGACGAGGCGCAGTTCGCCGAGCTCTACACGCTGGGCGAACTCACCAAGCGCGCCTGGGCGCAGGATGTCCAGGTGATGATCGAGGGCCCGGGCCACGTCCCGATGCACAAGATCAAGGAGAATATGGAAAAGCAGCTGGAAGCATGCGGCGAGGCGCCCTTCTACACCTTGGGGCCGCTCACCACCGACATCGCGCCGGGCTATGACCATATCACCAGCGGCATCGGCGCCGCGCAGATCGGCTGGTACGGCACCGCGATGCTTTGCTACGTCACGCCCAAGGAGCATCTCGGCCTGCCCGACCGCGACGATGTGAAGGTCGGCGTCGTCACCTACAAGCTCGCCGCCCACGCCGCCGACCTCGCCAAAGGCCACCCCGCCGCGCAGGTCCGCGACGACGCGTTATCGAAAGCGCGCTTCGAATTCCGCTGGCGCGACCAGTTCAACCTTTCGCTCGACCCCGACACGGCGGAGCAGTACCACGACCAGACCTTGCCCGCGGAGGGAGCCAAGACCGCGCATTTCTGCAGCATGTGCGGCCCGAAGTTCTGCTCGATGAAGATCAGCCAGGAAGTGCGCGAGTTCGCCCGCTTGCAAAATCAGGACACCGAAGGCTTCATCGCCGTCGAGGAAGCCGAAAAAGGCATGGCGCAGATGAGCGAAGTTTATGAGGAATCGGGCCGCGAACTCTATCTCGGCTCCGGCGGGCGCGAACATGACTGATGAGCGGAAGGAACGCAGCTTTCCGCCCGATTTTGCGGGGTCGATAGAGTGACAAGTTTGACAAATTCGCCGCCGCCGCCGCGGCAGCGAGCGGTTCAGCTTGCCAGCGCCATCCGGTCGCGGCCACCGTCCTTTGCCGCGTAAAGCGCGGCGTCGGCGCGCGACAGCAGGCTGTCCAGCCGTTCGCCAGGGTGCGCCGCCGCGACCCCGAAACTGCACGTCATCCGTTTCAGCCCCGCGGCGGAGGGTGCCGGCATATGCGCCAGTTCGGCGGCGATCCGGGCCACCAGCGCCGTGGGGTCGGTTGCGGCGGGGACCAGCAGCGCAAATTCCTCGCCGCCGATCCGCGCCACGATGCTGCCGTGCGGCGCCGCCTGTGTCAGCACCCCCGCGGCATGGACCAGCGCCTCGTCGCCCGCGGCATGCCCCATGCTGTCGTTGATCCGCTTGAAATGGTCGATGTCGGCGACCAGCAATTGCAGCGGCTCGCCCGCCGCCAGCCGCGCGCGCGCCGCCTCTACAAAGGCGCGGCGATTGTCCAGCCCGGTCAGCGCGTCGCGCCGCGCCAGCGTGTCGAGCGCGTCATTCGCCAGGTGCAGCCGCCAGCTCAGCAGCGCGACCCAGCCATAGGCGGTCGGCGCGACCAGCAGCGGCACGATCGCCGCCGCCCACATCGCGCCGCGATATTCCAAGTCACCAAACTGCACGAAGCTCAGATGGGTGAACAGCATCGACGCCGCGACCGATCCGCCGACGACCAGCAGGCCGCCCATGATCAGGCGCGTGGCAGGGTTTTTGCGGGGAACGTCCATCAACCCGCTATAACGGAGCGTAGTAAATTTCTATTAAGCGAAATTGGTCGCGCCCTTCAACGCCCGCAACGCTCGCGCCTGCGCGGAACCATGCGCGCCACCGGGTGTCTATCTACCAGAGGGGTAAACATACGACCCGGCGTGCCTGGCACGCGGCCCCATTGGAGAGACTTCGATGAAAAAGATGATGATGATCCCCCTCGCTGCCGTGACCGCGCTCGCGGGCGGCTGCACCTCGACCGGCAGTTATGACGACGGCGGCTATGGCTATTATGATCGCAACACCTACACCCAGTACGGCAACTATGACTACAACCGTCCCGATCCGCGCCACGGCGGCTATTATGCCGACAATTATTACCGCTCCGACCGCCGTTACCGCGAACGTCGCCTGTCGAACAATGACCGCGTCTATCGCGGCCGCGACGGCAAATTTTACTGCCGCCGCAACGATGGTTCGACCGGGCTGATTGTCGGCGGTATCGCTGGCGGCGTGGCGGGCAACGTCATCGCGCCGGGCGGGTCGGAAACGCTGGGCACCATCCTCGGCGCGATCGGCGGCGCCGTTGCCGGACGCGCAATCGAACGCAGTGGTAACAACAACGACGTGCGCTGCCGCTAAACGAATCGCACGGCGGCTTGTGTACGGTGCCGACGGTCATTAGCAATCGACCGAGAATGATCGGGAGATTGTCATGATCGCCGCCGCCAAACTTGCCGCCGCGCTTCTGCTGACTTTGGGGGCGGCGCAGGCCGCCCCCGATCCGCGGCGGCCGACGCCGACGCTCGACAATGTGGCGCCCAAACTGCCCGCGCTGACGCGTCCTGCGGTGCTGATCGTCAGCAAGACCAACGGCTATCGCCACGACAGCATCGCCCAAGCGGTACCCGCGATCGAGAGGCTGGTAAAAGTGCGCGGGTGGCGCAGCTTTGCCACCGAAAACGCCGCGGTCTTTAACCCGCGACAACTTGCCCAATTCGACGTGGTCGTATTCGCCAATGCCAGCGGCGACATCTATACCCCCGATCAGCGCGCCGCCTTTCGGGCGTGGCTCGCAAACGGCGGCGGCTTCGTCGGGCTGCATAGCGCAGGCGACGGCAGCCACCCCAGCTGGTTTGTCCGTATGCGCGGCAACGGCAATTTCACCGGCCATCCCGGCGGCGCCGACCAGTTTCAGGCCGGCGACCTGGTCGTCACCGACCGCACCCACCCCGCGACCGCGCATTTGCCCGAACGCTGGCGCTGGACCGACGAATATTACAGCTGGGACGCCCCGCCGACTGCCGACGCGCGCGTGCTGGCAAAGCTTGACGAAGCGAGCCTACGGCTGGAGCCCAAGCTGCAGATGGGCGGCGATCATGCGCTGATCTGGTGGCGCTGCGAAGGCCGCGCGCGCATCTTTTATTCCGCGCTGGGCCATCGGGCCGAGGCATGGGCTGATCCCGCACACCTGACAATGCTGGACGGCGCCATCGGCTGGGCTGCGCGGCAGGAAGGCACCGGCTGCGATTAGCTAATTCGCAATCTCCGCCGTCGCCGCGCGCTCGATTGCGGAACGCCAGCTGCGCTGTACGGGCAGCAGGAAAATCTCGGCCAACGTCCGCTCGATCTCGTCGGCAGTCAAATAGCGCCGGTCGATCCGTCCGTCGGCCAGCCGCGTCGTCAACCGGTTGTCGCGCAGCCCATACCGCGCCTCGGCGGTCGTGCGCGCCGCGATCAGCTGGTGGCGGAAATGCGACTCCGGGTGCGTCGATGTGTACCAATTGCCGACGACGCAATCGACCGGCGGCGCCGCGGCATCGTCGAGCCGGTACAGCGGCTTCCACTCGTCGCCGATCTGCGCCTCGACTTCCCATCCGAAACCGCCGCGCCGCACGCGATAGCTTTCGTGCCGCGTCGGCTGCGGTGCCTCGCTGTCCATCGCCAGCGGCTGCGGCGGCACCGCGGCACCGAACCCGACATCGGCGAGCCAGGGCCGCCCATCGAGCGTCACCAGCACCACCTGGTGCGTGCGCGGGGTCGCGGGGGCATCGTCGGCCAGCATCCAGCGCACCCGCCCCAGCATCGCTTCGGCCTCGAATCCGATCGCCTGCAAGACGCGCAGGAACAGGCCGTTCTGTTCGAAGCAATAACCGCCGCGCCGCCGGTCGATCAGCTTCGCCTCGACCGCGTCGGCGCCGATGTCGATCCCGGTGCCGGTCAGCGCATCGATCGCTTCGAACGGAATCGCAGCGATATGCGCCGCCTGCAACGCCGCCAGCACCTCCAGCGTCGGCGCCACCGGACCGGTGTACCCGATCCGCGCCAGATAGCGCGTCAGCAGCGGAGCTCGCTCGGACGGCGCGGGATCGCCATCGTCGGCGCTGTAAGAGGGAGCAGCGGGATAGTGCAACATCGGCAAGGACTCCGTTCACGAATCAACTGCCGACACTTATGAAAGCTCAAGCGCGGTTGAGATCAAGCACCAATCGCGCTCGCCACCGCCACGCTCAGCTTTCCAGGCTGTGCTCCAGCGTGATTTCGCAATCGAGCAGCTTCGACACCGGGCAGTTCATTTCGGCTTCCTTGGCGATCGCGGCGAATTTGTCGGCGCCGATCCCCGGCACTTTGGCGACCAGCGTGAGTGCCGACTGGCTGATCTCAAACCCGCCGTCGATCTGATCCAGGGTCACCGCCGCGCTCGTCTCCAGCGTGTCGCCCGCATAGCCCGCGCGCGCCAGCCCGAACGACAGCGCCATCGTGAAGCACGCCGCGTGCGCCGCCGCGATCAGCTCCTCGGGGTTGGTTCCCGGCAGCCCCTCGAACCGAGTCCCGAACCCATAGGGCTGCTTGTCGAGCACCCCCGACTTGGTCGTGATCGACCCTTTGCCCTCCTTGCCGAAACCTTCGTAGCGGGCGGATGCGCGGTTGACGGTCATGCTGGTGTCTCCTTGGCTGGAAATGAAGAAATCAAACGTTGGGACGTCAACGCGCCACCCCCGCCTTGTCGAGCTCGGAGCCGAGGCGCCCAGTCAGCCACAGCCCCCACATTTTGAAATCGGCCGCCAGGCTCCACAGCGGATAGGTAAAGGTCGCGGGCCGGTTCTTTTCGACCCCGAAATGCGCCGCCCACGCAAAGGCATAGCCCGCCAACGGCAGGAAGATCAGCCACCCCCACCGCCCGCTCACCACCGCGGCCACCGCGATCAACACGACCAGGCTGGTCCCGACATAGTGCAGCGCCCGCGTCGACGCCTTGCTATGCTCGCGGAGGTAAAAGGGCCAGAATTCGGCAAAGCTGGTGTAGAGTCGCGGCATCGAGGGAAGATGCGGCGCGCGAGCGGCACGGTCAAGACGCGGCGCGATTTTGACTTTGGTCGGCGGCGCATGGTGATAGGCTGGCGCGCCAGGCGACAAGGGGGTGGAGCCATGAAAAAATCGACGCGTGCGCTGGTCGGCATGATCGGTCTCGACCTTGCCGTGATTATCGGCGCTTGGTGGGTGGTCGAACAGACGCGCAGCGGAGCATGGATCGCGCCCGATCCTGCGGCATCGATCAGCATGATTACCACGACCGCAGGCATGATCGTCGGCGTCGTCACCGCGGTGCTGCTGCTCGCTTTCGTCGTGCACCGCCGCGCCGGCAACTGACGCAAACCGCATAAAACAGCAACCCTCCCGCCGGGGTCGCTTCGGCGGAAGGGTTGGTGCCGGTCCGGCGTGGTGCGCCGGTCCGGAGATGAATATTCCGTCGGTTCAGCGCGCCGCGGCTTCGCGGACCTTCTGCACTGCGGGCAGCAGCAGGCCGATCAGGATCTGCACCGGATTGGTCGCGATCGTCATGCTGCCCTGCGCGGGCTGCGCCGACTGCGCCATTGCCGGGGTCGCCGTCAGCGCGAGGGTCAGCGCGAACGCGGGGGCGAGAAGCATCTTCCTGGTCATCGTCTCTTCCTTTCGATTGCTGTCATTCCGTTTTGAATTTCGTTCGGGACGCTCCCGATGCACCGAGTTATGGCGCGCGATGCCGAGCGCCGCCGTGATCTCCGTCACTGGCCACGAAAAAATTCACAACGCGTTGAAATGAAATGAAAGAAAAACGCTACCCGCGCTTCAGCCGTACCAAGGCGCTGTCGAGCGCCTGCAAAAATTGCGAGCGATCGGCCTTGGTGAACGGCGGTGGGCCGCCGATCTGGTCGCCCCCGGCGCGCAGATCGGCCATGATCGCGCGCGTCGCGATCGCGGGGCCGATCGACGCCATTGTAAAGGGCTTGCCATTGGGGCCAAGCACGATCGCTCCCGCCTTGAGCGCGCGGTCGGCGAGCAAGATGTCGGCGGTGATCACCACGCCCGCCGCATCCGCCGCTTCGGCGATCCAGTCGTCGGCGGCGTCGAAGCCATCCGACACCACCACCCGCTCGATCAGCGGATGCTCGGGAACGCGCAACCGGCTGTTGCTCACCACCTTCACCGGCACTTCGTGCCGCCACGCGACGCGATAAATTTCGTCCTTCACCGGACAGGCGTCGGCATCGACCAATATCGTCAGGGTAGGCATAGCGGCGTTGCGGTTACTTCTTCATATTATCGAGGCCGGCGACCACCCCGACCTTGGTCGACGGATTGCTGGCGTTCGGCTTCTTGGGCTTTTCGGCCTTGGGCTTGCGGACTTCGCGGCTCGTCTTCTTTTGGCCTTTGGCCATGGTCAATACCTTGAAAGGGGGCGGACGCCTGTGCCCGTCGCGGCGCAGCCTACGCCTTTTGGCGCCGCAAGTCGCCCCTTATCCCGCCAGCCCGTCCCACATCAGCTTCGCGCCGAGCAACACCATGAGCAGATAAATCAGGACATAGAAACGCGCGCCGTCGATCCGTTTCAGCCAGCGCACCGTCAGCAAGGTCGAAACGATCGCGAGCGGCATCAGCAGTGCCGCGGCGACCAGCACCTCGTGCGGAAAGGCGCCGAGCGCGATATAGGCGGGCACCTTGATCCAGTTGATCGCAGCGAACAGCACCGAACTGGTGCCGACGAAGACCAGATGCGGCAGGCGGCGCGGCGTCACCCACATCTGGAACGGCGGGCCGCCCGCATGCGCGATCTGGCTGGTGAAACCCGTCGCGACCCCGAACAGACTGCCGACCCATCCCGGCGACGTCGATGCTGCGACGACGCGCCCGCCGCGCTCAACCCACAGCCGGTACAACCCGAACGCCAGCGTGATCGCGCCGAGCGCTGCCATCAGCTTCGCCTCATCGACCTGCTCGGCGAAAAAATAACCCGCGGCGATGCCGACCGCGGCGCCGGGCAGCATCCAGCCGATGATCCACCCGTCCCACGTCTTGCGGAACGACCACACGCTGACGACATCCTGCACGATCAGGATCGGCAAAAGCAGCGCCGCGGCGAGCGTCGGCGGCAGCACCAGCGCGACGATCGGGGTCGCGAGCGCGCCAACCCCCGAGAGGCCGCCTTTGGCCAGTCCGAGCAATATCACCGCGAGCGCCAGCACCGCGAGCGTCAGCGGATCGCTCAAAAAACTCATGCGGCGCCTGCTTCCGGATGTTCCGGCAACGCCCAGTCGATCGTCCCGCGCCCCTGCGCCGCCAGAAATTCGTTCGTCTGGCTGAACGGCCGCGACCCGAAAAAGCCGTTGTGCGCCGACAGCGGCGAAGGATGCGGCGCGCGCAGAATCAGGTGCGGACTGCCCGCACCCAGCCCCGCGACATTGGCCGCCTTCTTTTGTGCATGGCTGCCCCACAGGATGAACACCTTCGGCGCCGGATCGGCGGCGGCCGCCGCGACCACCGCGTCGGTGAAGGTCTCCCAACCCCGCTTCTGATGCGACGCCGCCATCCCCGCCTCGACCGTCAGGCAATTGTTGAGCAGCAGCACGCCTTGGCTTGCCCAATGCTTGAGGTACCCGTGCGATGCGCGGGGAATGCCCAGATCGCTCTGCATTTCCTTGTAGATATTGACCAGGCTCGGCGGCACCCGCACCCCCGGCTGGACCGAAAAGCACAGCCCATGCGCCTGCCCCGGCCCATGATAGGGATCCTGCCCCAATATGACGACACGGACATCATGCGGCAGTGTCGCATCCAGCGCCGCAAACCAGTCGCGCGGGCGCGGATAGATGGTCTTGCCCTTGTCGCGCTCGGCAGCAAGGAAAGCCTTGAGCGCCGCCATATAGGGCTGCGCGAATTCGCCGCCGATGCGCGCGAGCCAATCGGGATGCAGTTTGACCTCGGTCATGTCGGCGCTTCACCAGAGGGGCGCGGGCTTGTCCAGCCCGTTGGTCTGACGTCAACCGGCCGATACCAAAAACAATCCTCCCCATCGACTTGCGATGGGGAGGATTGGCAACGACTGCCCCCTACATCTTCCCCCGCACGCTCAAAAACACCCGCCGTCCCAGATAATCATATTGCGTCCCGAACGCCGGCGCCTGCCCGATCACCGGCGGGGTGGCCGTCACGACCGTCGACACCCGCGGCGGCGGCGTATCGAACAGGTTCGCAAGCCCCAAAGTAATCCGGAACCGCTCGGCAACATCGCGGCTCAGCGACAGCGAATGATAGAAGGTCGCGGGTACGCTGACATCGGGGCAGAAGCGCCCGCCGGGGCGGAAGCTCGACGTGCGGCACGGATCGCCGCCCTGCGCGCGCAGCAAATCGGCCATGTTCGACGCGCCGCCGGTGACGTCCAGCCCGTAGAACAAGGTCCAGCCGCCCTTCATCCAGCCGAGGTTGAAATCGCCGACCCATTTCGGATTGCCGATCTTGCCATTGTCATCGATCACCGTGCCGGGGAACAACGCGACCTTGTCTTCGATCTGCCAGGTCATCTGGGCGCGGAACGCCAGCGCTCCGAATTTGCCGAGATCCTGTTCGATCGCCAGCGACAGATCGACGCCGCGATTGCGCTGGCGGCTGATGTTGACATAGCGGTCGGTGACCCCCGCGACGCTCTGTGCGTCGGGGCCAGCCGCCGCGCGGGTAAACAGCGCGCACAGCGGCTCGTCGGGAAAGGTGTCCGAATCATAACAGCCGCTCAATATGTTTCCGGCGCCGAGCAAGGTGATCTCGTCCTTCACCTTGATATCGAAATAATCGACCGCGAGGCTGGTCCGCAGCCCGCCCCACAGCGCCCCCGACAGATCGGGGGTCAGGATCACCGACACGGTTTTTGCGGTCGAGGTTTCGGGCTTGAGCTGGCCAATCCCGCCACCCGACACTATCGTCGCCGGGCCGATCCCGCCCGCAAAATTCGGTCCGATGCCGTCAGCGGCGCAATTGTCGGCGACGCGCTGGCTGATCGCCCCCACCGCGAGCCGCGCTGCGGTCTGGATGCACGGATCGATCGCCTGCTGGCCAAGGAAACCGGTCTGATTTTCGAGGAACAGCTCGAACAGCGCCGGGGCGCGGAACGAGGTGCCCCAGGTGCCGCGAAAGCGCAGCCAGTCGGTCACCGCCCAGTCGGCGCCGACCTTCCACGTCGCGTCGCTGAAACTATCCTGCACTCCGTCGCGCCGGGTCGCGTCGACATGCGTATAGCGCGCGGCGCCCGACAAGGTCAGCCGCTCGATCATCGGCACATCCGCGAGCAACGGCACCTCGACCTCGCCGAACAGCTCCTTCGACGCAGTGCGGCCGGCGGTGATTCCCGAAGTCGTGAAGTTCGCGACATTGCCCGCCAGCGTCGCTGAGCCCGGGGTGTCGTTGATTTCGTCGCGGCGGATATTGGCGCCAAGCGCGACCCCGACCGGCCCCGCGGGCAGCGCGAACAGCTTGCCGGTCAGCAGCGCCTCGGCCGAGGTTTGCTTGAACAAGGTGCGCCCGGTTTCGCGCCCCGTCAGGAAGGCGCGCTCGGCAGCCGTGAAATCGCCGCGCAGCACGCGCGGATCGGTGAAGTCGATGTCGATGCACGGCACGCCGCGGATCGCGGTCGTGGTGCCGACGCACGAGCGGGTGCGCAAGGTCTGCGACGCGAGCGCATCCTGATAGATGACATCCTGCGTATAGCTGGCGTCCGACCGGCTGTGCTGGCCGTGGACGTCCCACTTCCAGCCGCCGCCGAATGTGCCGCGCAGCCCGAGCACGCCGCGGTAATAGTCGATGTCGGCGCGGCTTTGCGACTTCACCAGCACGCGCGGGCGCAGGATGAGGTTGCCGCCGAATTCGCCGTTGAACGGATCGCCCATGTCGAACGGGTCGCAGTTGTTTGCTGCCGGGTTGCAAAGGAAAAAGGGCAGCATCGACGCGCCGGTAAACTGCTCGAGCGTCAGCACCTGAAAACTATTGTTCCGCGACTTGCGATTGCTGAACAGCCCCTCGCCATACAGGGTGATGCTGTCGGTGATGTCATAGGCCGCGTCGGCAAAGGCGCTGATCCGGCTCACCCCCGAAAAGACGTCCGAATCCTGCTCGACCGGCTCGAACTGGTTGAGCGCACCGGCCGATGGGCCGTCAAAATTGACACCAAAGAAATCATCGGGGCCGAACACGCCGATCGGATTATAGGCATTGATCGGGATGCCGACCGCCGCAAATTCGGCGCCATATTGGCCGGCAAAGACCGCCTGCCCGTTCGGGGCGATCAGCCCGGGGCCAAAGGTCGGAAAACCGTCCTGATCAACCCCCGAAAAGTCGCTGAATATGATCGCATTGCCCACGGTACTGCTGCACGCGGGCCGCCCGGTCCGAAAATCGACGATGTCGGCGCGACTGCCATCGGCCTCGCGCTTCAGATATTCTTCCGAGCAGAACAGGAAACCGCGGTCGCGGCGGGTGAGGTTTTGCTGGCGGAAATAGTCGACCGTCGCAAAGATATGCCCGCGGTCGAACGTCTTGCCGAAACTTGCATCGACGCCATAGCTTTCGCCGCCGCCATGTTCGGTGATCGACGAAAAACCGCCGCCCTCGAACCCGTTGAGTTCGTTGCGGGTCAGGATGTTGACCACCCCCGCGACCGCATCCGAGCCATAGATCGACGAGGCTCCCGTCTTCAGCACCTCGACCTGGCGCACCACCGACAGGGGCAGCACGTTGAGGTCGAAGGGCGCGACCGACCCGCGGATCCCCGCTGGCCCCGCGCGGCGGCCGTTGATGAGCACCAGCGTCCGTTCCGCGCCGAGCCCGCGCAGCGACACGCTCTGCACGTCATTGCCGCCATTGGCGACGAAGCGGTTGGAAATCGCCGAGGTAATCTGGATCGATCCCTGCGCTGCGGGGGTCGATTGCAGGATGTCGGCCAGCTGGACCTGTCCCTGCAGTTTGGCGCTGTCGGGATCGATGATCTGGATCGGGTCAGCGCTGGTAAATTCGCTCTTCGCGATCCGCGAACCGGTGACGACAATGTCGTCTTCACCGCTCTGCGCCGCGGCGGGCGCCGCCATCAAGGCGATAACCGAGGCCGTTGCGGCCAGAAACACCTGGGGGCGGGTGCCTGATTTCATGATATTTTTTCCGACTTACTAGCGTTGAACCTGCCCCCCGGCGCGGAAAAGATACGGCAAACCCCGTTTCGATATGGTTACCGGCGGATAAAAATCTCAATTTGCGTCCTTCGCGCCACAGCTTGTCGCCGTGCGCCCGCGCCGCTAGTCACGCTCGCAAAGGGAGCGCGCGGATGAGCAAGGCAATGGGTGAAGCGCTGGGGCGGCTCGAGGCCGTCATCCACGACCGGCTCGCCGCGGGCGAGGCCGAAGCCTCCTACGTCGCCAGCCTCGCCGCCAAGGGCCGCGGCAAGATCGCGCAGAAGCTAGGTGAGGAGGCCGTCGAGGCGGTGATCGCCGCGGTCAGCGAGGATGACCCGGCGCTGATCGGCGAAGCGAGCGATCTCGTCTTCCACCTCTCGATCCTGCTCGCCGAACGTGGCATCGCGTGGGACGCCATCGCCGCCGAACTGGCTCGCCGCCACGGCACCTCAGGCCACACCGAAAAAGCCAGCCGCCAGTCCTAGGAGCCACAATGCCGATCGACGCCACCCAGCCCTATGACGACAGCAATATCTTCGCGCGCATCCTGCGCGGCGAGTTGCCGTCGAAGACCGTCTATGACGACGAGTTCGCGCTCGCCTTTCACGACATCAACCCGCAGGCGCCGCTCCATATCCTTGTGATCCCCAAGGGCGCCTATGTCAGCTGGGACGATTTTTCGGCGCGCGCGAGCGACGCCGAAATCGCGGGTTTTGTCCGCGCGGTCGGTCAGGTCGCGCGCGACGCGGGGCTCGTCGCCCCCGGCTACCGCCTGCTCGCCAACACCGGGCTCGACAGCCACCAGGAAGTCCCGCACCTCCACGTCCATATCTTCGCCGGCCAAAAGCTCGGCCCGATGCTCGCGCGCTGATGTTTGGCCGTTGTCTATGACCGCGAGCACAGCCTTTTCCTGAAACGCGGCTAAGCGTTCCCGGTACGCGGCGACGGGTGGACAGCAGCCCCTGTTTCCAGCAGGATAGCGGCGCGGGTTCAAGCGGGGAGACGGGGCGATGAATATGCGATGGCAGGGGCTCGCGGCACGGTTTGCCGGCAAGGCCAAACTGGCGCTGATCCTCCCCCTTTCGCTCGCGATGGCGGCGACCGCAACCGCTGATACGGTGCCGCAGGTGACGCTCGCCACCCCGGGCAGTTCGGGGACCGGCGATGGCACGATCACCCGCTTCACGCTGCGCTTTTCCGAAGACATGGTACCGCTCGGCGATCCCCGCGCCCCGGCCGCCGCGACCAACGACTGCAAACTCCCCGCGTCATCCCGCTGGGTCGATACCCGCACCTGGGTGCTCGAATTCGACAAACCGCTCCCCGGCGGGCTGCGCTGCCATGTCGAACTCCGCAATGGCCTCAAAACCGCGCGCGGCATCACCGTCGCGGGCAACGACCGCTTCGCGCTCGACACCGGCGGCCCCTCGGCGCGCGCGATCCTCGCGGGCGGGATGAACGGCGATGTTGAGGAAGAGCAGATTTTCCTCGTCGCGACCAACGTCGCCGCCGAGCGCGCCTCGGTCGCGCGCTACGGTTATTGCGCGGTCGACGGCATCGGCGAGAAAATCCCGCTCGACGTCCTGCCGCGCGGCACCGCGACCGAAATCCTGACCGGGCTCGGCGACAACAACTGGTCGCGCCAGTCCTTCACCTATGACGCCGGATTGCCGCAGCGCTTCCCCGCCGCGGGCGCCGACCGCGAGGCACTGATCGACCGCGTCGTCCCGGTCAAATGCCGCCGCCCGCTGCCCCCGGGGCGCGAGATGGCGCTCGTCTGGGACGCCCGCATCTCGCAAGCCGGAGTCCCCGGCCGCACCGCCGGGCGCGACCAGCGCTTCGATTTTGACGTCCGCCCCGCCTTCACTGCCAAAATGTCGTGCCGCCGCGTCAATCCGCAAGCGGGCTGCAACCCCGTCCAGGACGTCACGCTCAGCTTCGCCTCACCGGTCGCGCGCGAGACCGTGCTCGCGGCGACGCTCAATACCGCTGACGGCAAGAAGCTGACGCCAAAGGTCGACGACGACGACAAGAATGACGCGTACCTCACCAGCGTCCGCTTCACCGGCCCGCTGCCGCAGAATGTCGACGCGACGCTGATCCTGCCCGCCGATGTCACCGACCAGAGCGGCCGCAAACTACAGAACCAGTCGAACTTCCCGTTGAAATTCCATATCGACCGCGCCCCGCCGCTGGTCAAATTCGCCGCCGAATTTGGCATCCTCGAGGCCGGCGAGGGCGGCGTCCTGCCCGTCACCGTGCGCGGGGTCGAAGGGACAATGGTCAGCAAGAACCTCAAGATGCCGGCCACCGCGCTTCGGGTCGGCGACGACGACGTGGCGATCGCGCGCTGGCTGAAACGCGTCGATGACGCCGACGACACCGATTATCGCGAGGAAAAGGACCGCACCGGCAAGGATATCCGGGTCAACTACACCGGCACCAAATCGGTGTTTGCCGA
Source organism: Sphingopyxis bauzanensis (assembly GCF_002205675.1). Taxonomy (GTDB): domain Bacteria; phylum Pseudomonadota; class Alphaproteobacteria; order Sphingomonadales; family Sphingomonadaceae; genus Sphingopyxis; species Sphingopyxis bauzanensis. The sequence goes on from NZ_NISK01000004.1 coordinate 519,289, forward strand.
TGCCCCCGCGGGCGGCGAGCGACGCGACATGCAACTGACCCCGCCCGGCGGCGGCAAGGAATTCGAGGTCGTCGGCATCCCGCTCACCGCAAAGGGCTTCCACGTCGTCGAAATCGCCAGCCCCGAACTCGGCGCCGCGCTGCTCGGGCGCAAGGCAACACGCTATGTCGCGACCGCCGCGCTCGTCACCAACATGGCGGTGCATTTCAAATGGGGCCGCGAAGGCTCGCTCGCCTGGGTCACCGCGCTCGACACCGGCCTCCCCGTCGCGGGCGCCGAAATACGCGTCTCGGACAGCTGCACCGGCCGCCTGCTCGCGCGCGGCACCGCCGACAAGGCAGGCCGCCTCGCCTTTGCGGGCGGACTGCCCCAGCCCGAAACCTATTCAAGCTGCGAGGAAACCCCCGATCCGACCAAGAGCGAGGGCCATGCGCTGATGGTCTCGGCGCGCTCGGGAGACGATTTCAGCTTCACCCTCACCGACTGGGGCAGCGGCATTCGCCCCTATGATTTCGACCTCCCCTATGGCTGGTCGGAACGCGAGGATATTCTCCACACCGTCTTCGACCGCTCACTCGTCAAGGCGGGCGAGACCGTTCATATGAAGCATATCCTGCGCCGCCCGGTCGGCACCGGCTTCATGACGCCGCAGCCGCTCGCGGGCAAACTCCGCCTCGTCCACCGCGGCTCGGACACCGAATTCGAAATGCCCTTCGCGATCGCCACGAGCGGCAGCGGCGACAGCGTGTGGAACGTCCCCGCCTCGGCGCCGATGGGCGATTATGAACTGGTGTTCGTCACCAAGGACAAGGATGGCGAGGACAAGACGATCTGGTCGGGCCAGTCAGTCAAGGTCGACGAATATCGCCTGCCGACGATGAAGGCGACCGTCACCGGGCCCAAGACATCGCCGGTGCGCCCGACCGCGGTGCCGCTGTCGCTGTTCGTCGGCTATCTGTCGGGGGGCCCCGCCCCCAATATCCCGGTCGAACTGCGCACCAATTTCCGCTCCAGCTGGTCGCCGCCGCAAGATTACCGTGACTGGGATTTCGACGGCCAGCCGGTCAAGGAAGGCTTGATCCAGCTCGACGACAGCGGCGACGAGCCCGCCGCCGACCTGCCGCTCGCGCGCTCGGTGCCGCTCAAGCTCGACGCCAATGGCGCTGCCACGACCAGCGTCGCGGTCGACCAGCCGATCACCGAACCGACGGTGATGGCGGCCGAAATGGATTATGAGGACGCCAATGGCGAAACTTTGACCTCCAGCCGCCGCATCACCCTTTACCCCTCCGCCGTCCGCCTCGGGCTCAAGACCGACGGCTGGCTGATGCGCGACAACGACCTCAAGCTCAATTTCATCGCACTCGACATTGACGGCAAGCCGATTTCGGGCCAGCGCGTCTCGGTCGCGCTCTACAACCGCGAGATCATCACTGCGCGGCGCCGCCTGATCGGCGGCTTCTACGCCTATGACAACCAGATGCGCACGACGAAGCTCGCCGCCAGCTGCACCGCGACGACCGACAAGCTCGGCCGCGCGCGCTGCGCAATGGCGCCCGGCGTGTCGGGCGAAGTGACGGTGGTCGCAACCACACTCGACGCCGATGGCAATGAAGCGCGCGCCGTCCGCTCGGTCTGGCTCGCGGGCGACAATGAATGGTGGTTCGGCGGCGACAATGGCGACCGTATGGACGTGATCGCCGAAAAGCCGCGCTACGCCGCAGGCGACACCGCCAGCTTCCAGGTCCGCATGCCGTTCCGCGAAGCGACCGCGCTGGTCACCGTCGAACGCGAAGGCGTGCTCTCCAGCTTTGTCGTGCCGCTCAAGGGCACCAACCCCGTCGTCAAGGTCAAGCTACCCGCAACCTACGCCCCTGACGTCTATGTCTCGGTGATGGCGGTGCGCGGCCGCGTGACCGGCGATGAAAGCTGGTTCCGCAAGATGAAGCGTGCGGTCGGTTTCAAGATCGAGAATAGCGAAGGCGCCCCGCCGACTGCGCTCGTCGACCTCGCCAAACCCGCCTACCGCATGGGCATCGCGCGCATCAGGGTCGGCTGGGAAGGCCACCAACTCGGCGTCAAGGTCAAGGCCGACAAGGAAAAATATTCGGTTCGCGAGACCGCCAAGGTCAGTATCGAGGTCAAGACCCCCGGCGGCAAGGCGCCGAAAAACGCCGACGTTGCTTTTGCCGCGGTCGACGAAGCCTTGCTCCAGCTCGCGCCCAACGAAAGCTGGGAGCTGATCGACGCGATGATGGGCGAACGCACCCTCGACGTGCTAACCTCGACCGCGCAGATGCAGGTGGTGGGTAAACGGCATTATGGCCGCAAGGCGCTCGAACCCGGCGGCGGTGGCGGCGGTGACCTGTCGGGGCTGACCCGTGAAGACTTCCGTCCGGTTCTGCTGTGGAAGGGCAATGTTCCGCTCGATGCCAAGGGCCGCGCGACGGTCAACGTGCCGCTCAGCGACAATCTGTCGGGCTTCCGCCTCGTCGCGATCGCGACCGACGGCGCCCAATTTTTCGGCACCGGCGAAACCAGCGTCCGTACCGTGCAGGATCTCGGCATCTTTGCCGGGATGCCCGAACTGGTGCGCACCGGCGACACCTATGACGCACGATTCACGCTGCGCAACGGCACCGATCAGGCGATGGAGGTCACCGCGACCCCGACGCTGTCGCCCGCCGTTGCGACCGCGCCGCCGCTCACCGTCACCATCCCCGCGGGCGGCGCGGTGCCGATCAGCTGGTCGATGACCGCGCCCGAACAGACCGGCCCCATCGAATGGACGGTCGAGGCGGTGGCGAAGGGCGGCAAGCAGCGCGACCGGCTGGTCTATGCGCAGGTGGTCGAACCCGCGGTGCCGGTCGAAACCTGGGCCGCCAGCCTGTTCCGCGTCGGCCCCGGCACGACGCTGCCGATCGGCATCCCCGCGGGCGCGCTGCCCGGCGGTTATGTCGATGTCGCGCTCGCGGGAACGCTCGCGCCGCCGCTCGCCGGGGTGCGCGACTATATGAGCGCCTATCCCTACACCTGCTTCGAACAGGAAACGTCGCGCGCCGTCGCGCTCGGCGATCTCGGCCGCTGGCAGGCGCTGGCCGGGGCCCTGCCGACCTATCTCGATAGCAGCGGCCTGCTCCGCTACTGGCCGAACGAGCGGCTCGAAGGCTCGATCGAGCTGACCGCCTATGTGCTCAGCATCACCGCCGCGAACGGCTTTGCGATCCCCGATGCGCCCAAGGCGAAGATGGTGGCGGCGCTGCAAGCGGCTGTCGAAGGACGGCTCACCCGCAAAGGGTATGGCCCCTACGACATCCGCCCGGTCCGCATCGCCGCACTCGCGGCGCTCGCCCGCAATAATGCATCGAGCGCGCAGCTGGTCGCCGCCAACGACATCGCGCCGATCGACATGACCACCGGCACGCTCTCCGACTGGCTGGTCGCGATCGAACGCACCCCGGGCGTCCGCGGAGCCCCCGCGCTGCGCACCGCGGCCGAAGCCGAGCTGCGCAAGCGGCTCGTTTACGAAGGCACCCGCCTCGACCTCGTCGATGACGCGCGGGCGCCCTGGTGGATGATGACCAGCGGCGACGAAATGGCGATCAAGGTATTGGAAGCCGTGCTCGGCCGCAAGGGCTGGGAAGACGACGCGGGCAAGCTGATGGTCGGCGTCGCGCAGCGCCAGCGCAAGGGCCATTGGGACACCACCCCCGCCAACGCTTGGGGCGCGGTCACCGTCCGCCGCTTCGCCGAACTCTATCCGGCAAGCGCGATCACTGGGATCACCAACATCAGCCTCGCGGGCGCCAGCGCTTCGCAAAGCTGGCCGCTTCCCGCCGAAACGCCCTCGCCGCTGCGCGTCGCGCTGAATGCCGCGACGATGAGCCTGAAGCACGTCGGCACCGGCGCGCCCTGGGCCACCGTCAGCGTCAAGGCCGCGGTGCCTTTGAAGGAACCGCTCAACGCCGGTTACCGGATCAAGCGCTCGGTCAGCATCGTCAAGGCGGCGAACAAGGATCGCCTGACGCGCGGCGACGTGATCAAGATACGGATCGAGGTCGTTGCGGCCGCGGGCCGGACCTGGGTGGTGATCAACGATCCGATCGCCCCCGGCGCGACGATCGTCGGCAACCTCGGCGGCCAGTCCGAAATGCTTGCCGATCAGGCGGGCGGATCGGGCGCGCAGCCGAGCTATGTCGAGCGCGGCAAGGACAGCTGGCGCGGCTATTTCGGCTGGATGCCCGCGGGCACCCATGCGGTCGAATATGTCGTCCGCCTCAACGGCTCGGGCCGCTTCTCGCTGCCGCCGACGCGCGTCGAGGCGATGTACTCGCCCGCGATCCGCGGCCAGTGGCCGAATGGCACGCTGACGGTGGCGAGCGTGGGGCAGTGACGATCGGCTACGGAAAATTCTCCCTGTCGCGCAGCGATGGGGAGGTGGCAGCGCGAAGCGTTGACGGCGGGGCATTTGCGCTGCCGTCGCGGCCCCTTCACCATCCTGCAGATGGTCCCCCTCCCCAGGGCTTCGCCACAGGGAGGATCGATTAGATTTCGCCATCCATGGACGCCCGACACCGCATCCGCGACATCCTCGCCTGGCTCGCCCTCGCCCTGCTCATCCTCACCACCACCGCCCACCTCGCCACCAGGCCGCCTGCCATGCCCGATTACGCCGCCGTCCGCGCCGACTGGCAGCCCAGCGAAGCGTGGCTCTACGACCGCGACGGCCAACTCCTCGACAGCGAGCGCGTCAATTTCGAGCGCCGCCGCCTCGCGTGGGTACCGCTGAACGCCATCAGCCCCGCCGTCCGCGCCGCCGTGGTACAAAGCGAAGACCGCCGCTTCTGGTCGCACGGCGGGGTCGACTGGCTCGCGGTCGCCAGCGCCGTCCGCGCGCGCTGGACCGGCGACCGCTCGCGCGGCGCCTCGACCCTCGCGATGCAGCTCGCCGCGTTCCTCGACCCAAGCCTCGCCCAACCCGGCAAGCGCGACTGGCGCACCAAGCTTAGCCAGATGCGCGCCGCACAAGCGCTCGCCGCAGACTGGTCGCACGACCAAATGCTCGAGGCCTATTTCAACCTCGTCCCGCTGCGCGGCGAGGCGCAGGGCATCGGCGCGGGCGCCCGCGCGCTGTTCGGCAAGCGCCCCGCCGACATGACCCGCACCGACGCTGCGCTGTTCGCCGGCCTGCTCCCCAATCCCACCGCGAGCGCCGACGCGCTCGGCCGCCGCGCCTGCCGCGTGGCCCGAACCAGAGACTGCACCGCGATCCGCGCCGCCGCCGCGACGCTCGTCTCGGGCGACCGCGCCGCGCAGCTCGACCCCGCGCTCGCCCCGCATCTCGCCGTCCGCCTGCTCGACAAACCCGGCAAGCGCGTCACCACGACGATCGACCGCCGCATCCAGACCGCCGCGATCGTCGCGCTGCGGCGCCAGCTCGCCGGGCTCGGTTCCGACCGCGTCCGCGACGGCGCCGTGGTCGTCCTCGACAATGCGACCGGCGAAGTCCTCGCCTATGTCGGCGGCGTCGGCCTTAAATCGACCGCATCGCAAGTCGATGGTGCCAATGCGCGGCGGCAGGCCGGGTCAACGCTCAAGCCGCATCTCTATGCGCAGGTGATCGAACATGGCTGGCTCACCGCCGCCTCGATCCTCGACGACAGCCCGGTCCAGCTCGACACCGCCTCAGGCCTCTACGTCCCGAAAAACTACGACCGCAGCTTCAAAGGCCCGGTCAGCGTCCGCCACGCGCTCGCATCGTCGCTCAACGTCCCCGCGGTCCGTGCGCTCGTTATCGACGACGTCCAGCAGTTCCGCGACCGCCTCTGGGCGCTCGGCTATCACGGCCTCGTCGAGGACGGTGAATATTACGGCTTCTCCCTGGCGCTCGGATCGGCCGAAGTTTCACTCGTCGAACAGGCAAACGCTTTCAGAACATTCGCAAATTTCGGAAAGTGGTCGCCGGTCATATTCGACGCTACGCGGCAGCTTCGCCAACTTTCGCCGCGCCAGATTGTGAACCCCGCCGCCGCCTTCATCGTCGGCGACATCCTCGCCGACGCCGCCGCGCGCACCGACGCCTTCGGCGCCGACAGCGCGCTGCGCCTCCCCTTCTGGGCCGCCGCCAAGACCGGCACCTCCAAAGGCATGCGCGACAATTGGTGCATCGGCTGGTCCGACCGCTTCACCGTCGCGGTCTGGATCGGAAATCTGGAGGGCGATTCGATGCGTGCCGTTTCGGGCACCTCGGGCGCGGCGCCCGTCTGGCGCGACGTGATGCTCGCCCTCCATGTCGGAAATCCGGGCATGGCGCCGACGATGCCCGACGGCGTCGAAGCGCGCCAGATCGCGCTCCCCGGCACCCGCGAACCGCCGCGCCGCGAATATTTCCTCCGCGGCACCGCTCAGACCGAAATGGCGGCCGCGCCGCAATTCGCGCGCCGTCCGCGCATCACCAGCCCGGTCAGCGGCAGCGTCTATGCACTCGACCCCGACATCCCGATCGATCGCCAGCGGCTGGCGGTGACCGTAAGCGGCTCAGTCGCCGGATATCGCCTGATCCTCGACAAGAAACCGCTCGGCGACGCCGACGCCGGACAACAGATCCTGCCCCGCCCGGGCAGCCATATGCTCGCGCTCGTCGACCCCGGCGGACGGATGATCGACCGGGTGCGTTTCACAGTGCGATAAAGCGCGTGTCACAACCCTGAAATTAAGTTGCGCTGCCGCGCGAAGCGGCTAGTCTGCGCGCCAGGAGAATGGCGGCAAAGCCGCCGACAAGGGGATCAACATTCATGATATTTGGCCGCGTTAAATCGCTCGACGCCATCTTGGCGACTGCCGAGAAGAAATCGCTTCACCGCACCCTCGGTGCCTTTCAATTGATGCTGTTCGGCATCGGCTGCGTCATCGGCACCGGGATTTTCGTCCTGACCGCCGCCGGGGCGCAAAAGGCCGGGCCAGGGCTGATGCTCGCCTTCGCCATTGCCGGGTTGATCTGCATCGTCGCAGCGCTCTGCTACGCCGAAATCGCCGCGATGATCCCTGTCGCTGGCTCCGCCTACACCTATACATATGCGACGATGGGCGAGGTACTCGCCTGGACGGTCGGGTGGGCGCTCGTCCTCGAATATGCAGTCGCCGCATCCGCCGTATCGGTCGGGTGGTCGGGCTATCTCAACGGACTGTTGATGGAGTTTTTCGGCTTTCAATTCCCCGCTGCCCTCGCGGGCGCGCCGCTGGCACTGGGCGGCATCGAGGGTGGTATCATTAACCTGCCTGCGGTGTTCATCGCATTGCTCATGACCTGGCTGCTGATGATCGGCACCACCGAAAGCGCGCGCGTCAATGCCGTGCTGGTCGCGATCAAGGTCACTGCGCTGACCGCATTCATTGCCCTGACGCTGCCGAGCGAGGCTTTCTCGACCGACAATTTCAACCCCTTCCTGCCCGCTGGCGTCTTCGGCGGTTTTGGTTCGGGACTCGGCGCGGTCGGCGCGGCGGCGACGATCTTCTTCGCCTATGTTGGTTTCGACGCGGTTTCGACCGCGGCTGAAGAAACCAAGAACCCGCAGCGCAACGTGCCGATCGGCCTGATCGGTTCGCTGCTTTTCTGTACCGTTTTCTACATTCTCGTTGCTGCGGGCGCAGTCGGCACCGTTGGCGGTCAGCCGATCATGGGGCCGAACGGCATACCCTTCCCCGCCGGTTCGGAAGAACTGGCGCGGCAGTGCGCCACCTTCGCCGCAAACGAACTGCCGCTGGTCTGCTCGAACGAGGCGTTGGCGCATGTGCTGCGCCAGATTGGCTGGTCGGGGGTTGGCAACATGCTCGGCATCGCGGCATTCGTTGCGCTGCCGTCGGTCATCCTGATCCTGCTGTTCGGCCAGACCCGCGTGGCGTTCGTGATGAGCCGCGACGGCCTGCTACCCGAATCGTGGAGCAAGGTGCATCCGAAGTGGAAAACCCCGCATGTGATCACCGCGATCACCGGCGTCGCTGTTGCCTTTGCGGCGGCCTTCCTGCCGGTTGGCAAGCTGGCCGACATCGCCAATGCGGGAACGCTTTATGCGTTCATGATGGTCGCGATTGCCGTCATGGTCCTGCGCAAAACCGCGCCAAATACGCCGCGCGCTTTCAAGACGCCGGTGTTGTGGTTGATCGGTCCGCTGACGATCGCGGGCACCGTGTTCCTGTTCCTCAACCTTCCGTTTGAAGCGATGATCGTGCTCCCCGTCTGGGCCGTGATCGGCCTGATCTTCTACTTCCTCTATAGTCGCAGCCGCAGCCATCTGGGCCGCGGGATCGTCGAAGTCCATGAGGATGAATTGGAACCGCATAGCCCGATCAACTGATCTGGCCGGATCGACCAGTAAGAAGGGCCGCCGCGGCAGATGCCGCGGCGGCCCTTTTCGATTCGGATTGACCCGTCTGGGCGACGGCTCTTTCGTCAGTACGGCGTTCTGGGTGCCGTTCCCGGCCGGGTGAACAGCTTGCCGCGCTCGGCCCAGAACACCAGGACCAAACCAACGACGGCGCTGATCAGAAAGGCATAGGCAAGCGGCAAGGTCGATCCATCATATTGCTGACCGATCGTCGCGCCGACAACCGCCGCGAGCAGCGTCTTGGCAAAGCTTTGGTACGACGAAGCAACCCCGGCCATATGGCCGAAATCTTCCATCGCGATCGATCCGAAATTGCTGCCGATAAAACCGATCAGCCCGACATTGACCATCATCAGCGCAGTGAACATCCATAAAGTCTCGGCGCCGCTCAGCGCCGCAGCAATCTGCGCCATTGATGTCGCCATGAAGGCAAAGACCGCGGTCTGCGATACCCGCCGCGCACCGAAACGCTCGACGATCGCGGCGTTCGAGAAATTGGCGATCGCGATCCCCACCGCGACGCAGGCGAAGATCAGCGGGAACCAGCTTTGCGCGTTAAACACCTCGTCGATGATCTGCTCGCTGCTGTTGAGATAGCCATAGAGCGCGCCCTGCATCATGCCCGACGCGATCATATATCCCGCGGCGCGCCGATGCCGCGTCACCGTAGCCCAGCCGCTGACCATTGTCCGCCAGTCGAGCCGGCGGACGTCGGCGGGCTCGAGCGTTTCGGGCAGACGGCGGAGCCACGCAACCATGAGGAGGCCCATCACCGCCAAGACGATGAAGATCGCGCGCCAGCCGGCGACCGCTTCCACCCCGGCACCGATCGTCGGCGCGATGATCGGCACGATCATGAACACGAGGAAGATCAGCGAAAGCCGCTTGGCCATCGCATCGCCCGAAAACAGGTCGCGGATCACCGCGACGACAATCACGCCGAGCGCGGCGCTGACCAGCCCGTGACCAAAGCGCAGCGCGAGAAGCATTGGAAAGCTGGTCGCCAGCCCGCAACCGATCGAAAAGACGACATAGGCGAACAGCGCCGGGACGAGCACGCCCTTGCGCCCGAAACGGTCAGCGAGCGGGCCGTAGATCAGCGAGCCGAAGCCAATCCCGAGCAGATAGATCGAAATGACATATTGCCGGTCGTTGGCGACAAGGACGCCAAGGCCTTTGCCAATCGCGGGCAGCGCGGGCAGCATCGCGTCGATGGCGAGCGCGTTCAGCGCCATCACCATCGCCATCATGACCACCATTTCGCGTTCGCCCGGCAGGGTCCGCTTGGAGGGTGGGGCCGGGTTGTGCATCGCAGCAGCCTATGGTCCCAAGCCGGAGCTTTGAACACCCCCCAAGGCAAAGAGCATTGCTATGCAACGCAAAAGGGCCGCTCCTCGCGGAACGGCCCCCTCGCGTTTTTCTAGCGCATGGTTCAGCCTTGGCGGGTACCGGTCATCGCCATCGAACCGAAAGCCCCGGCCTTGATCGTACCGGTCAGCGCGTCACCGTCGATCGTCGCTTCGCATTCGAGCGTCATCGGCATCGGCACCTTCATGTCCATGGTCCAGGTCAGCTTGTTGCCATCGACCTTGCCGTTCTGGACGTCGAGCGCTCCCATGGCACCGGCATTCGATCCGGTGAAGCTGTCGCCATCGCTTTTGACCGTGAACACCGACTTCTGGTCGCCCATCGGCGACTTCGTTACGCAATCATAGCTGCCGTCTACGGACATCGAAGCTCTCCTTACTGAAATCAATGTTAGTTAATCGGAGTCGCTGTTTCGACCGTCAAACCCAATCCGTCAAGCTGCGGTTTGACCACCGCCGCATCGCCAACGACGACATAGACAAGATCGTCGGTGCTCAGCGCCTTGCGCGCCGCCGCGTCGATTTCGGCCGTGGTCATCGCTTCATAAGTGGCGGGCAGCGTCTCGTAATAATTGTCGGGGCGACCGAATTTGACGATCTGCCGCAGTCCGGCGAGCACATCGGCCGAAGTTTCGAAGCTGCCCGGCAATTCGCGCACGCTGCCGTTGATCGTGCGCTCCAGCTCTTCCTTGGTCACCCCCTTGTCGGCGAGGAAGCCCTTGAGGTCTTTTTGCAGTTCCTTGATCGAGTCGCCGGTCCGGTCGGCCTGCACCGGCGCGACAGCGACCCAGCTCAGCCGGTCGGTTTCACCCGAAATGCGGCTGCGCACGCCATAGGACCAGCCTTTGGTCTCGCGCAAATTGGTGTTGAAGCGCGACAGGAAATTGCCGCCGAAAATATCGTTCGCCGAACGCAGCACTTCCAGCTGGTCACCACCCTTCGCGTCGAGCACCTTGCCCGCCAGGATCACCGACTGCGGCGATTTGGGGCGGTCGAAGAGCACGATACGCGGCTTGGGCGCCGGGATTGCGATGTCGAAATTCTTGACCGGTTTCGCCGTTTTCGGCGCCTTCCACTGGCCCAGCGTCGCGTCGAGCTGCTTCTTCACCTCGGCCAGCGTGGTGTCGCCGACGACGAAGACCCGCGCATTGTCGGGGCGGATCCACGCACCATGGAACGCCGCCAACTGATCACGCGTCGCCGCTTCGACAGCCTTGGCGTCGCCCAGCCCCGACGGCGGAATGCCATAAGGATGCTCGGCGCCATAGAGCATCGGCGCCATCAGCCGCGATGCGATGGCGTTCGGATTGTTGAGTTCGGCCTTCAGCCGGTTGAGCTGCTGCGCGCGAACCCGCTCCAGCTCCTTGGCATCGAACGCCGGGTTGCGGATATAGTCGGCGAGCAGCGACAGCGACGCGCCCAGATTGGGCTTCAAGGCGAACAGGCTGAACACCGTTTCGTCGGCGTTGGCGGTCGCATCGATCTGCGCGCCGAGCCGTTCCTTCGCTTCAGCAAAGGCGATCGAATTGAGGTTGGTCGTGCCTTCGTCCATCAGGCTGAGCATCAGCGATTGGGTACCGAGCGCACTGTGCGGATCGGCAGCATAGCCCGCGTCAAAGCTGACCGCGACGTTGACCGTCGGCACCGTCGTACGGCGGGCGAAGATGACCTCGACGCCGTTTTTGAGCTTGGTGCGTTCGATCGCCGGGAAGTCGAGCGCAGTGAGATCGGCGACCGCGGGCAGTTGTGAGCGGTCGGCAATCGAGGTCGCCGCGCCGACACCGGTATCGGGGCCGACATCGCCAAGCGCCGCGTTCCAGTACCGATCAGGCGCCACGGCCTCGGTGATCTTACCCGCCGTCACCGCGCCGCCGCGGTTCTCGCCGCCTTCGGTGCGTTCGCCGGGGGTATAGGTCAGCGAGAAGGCCGGGCGCGACATCCATTTGCGCGCCACCGCTGCGACCTGTTCAGGGGTCGATTGGGCCATCCGGTCGAGCTCGACCTTGTAATAGCCCGGATCGTTCGAATAGAGCGCCCCCTCGGCCAGCGTGACCGCCTTGCCGCCAAAGCCACCAACCGATTCGAGCCCCGAGATGGTGCCGCCCAGATAGCTCGCAGCGGCGCGCTGCAGTTCGTCGGCAGTCGGGCCGGTTGCAAGGAATTTGGCGATTTCTTCGTCGAGCTTCTTGCCAACCGCCGCCACATCGGTTCCGGGCTTCACATCGGCCTGGATGATCAGGATGCCGGCATCTTCAAACGGCTGGGCAAAGGCAGCAACGCTTACCGCGACGGGGTCGGTGCGGACCATCGCATTGTCGAGCCGCGACGACGACAGGCCGCCGAGCACGGCGGTCGCCATCTGGAGCGGCACGGCTTCGGCATCGTTCAGCCCGGGGATCGCCCACATGCGATAGATGCGCGGGGTCGGGATGAGATCCTTGACCTCCTTCGCCAGCGGCGCGGGCAAGGTCGGGACGGTCGTCTGGGGTGCAGTGATTTCGGGACCGCGCGGGATGTCGCCGAACCACTCCTCCACCTTGGCCTTGGCGGTGGCGACGTCGACGTCGCCCGCCAGCACCAGCACCGCATTGTTCGGGCCGTAATTATCGGTGAACCACTTCTTCACATCGTCAAGGCTCGCCGAATTGAGGTCGGCCATCGAACCGATGGTGCTGTGGTGATAGGGATGACCCTTGGGGAACAGGTTCTCGAAAATCTCGTAGCGCAACAGGCCATAGGGGTTGTTGTCGCCCTGGCGCTTTTCGTTCTGGACGACGCCGCGCTGGTTATCGAGCTTTTCCTGCGTCACCGCGCCGAGCAGATGCCCCATGCGGTCGCTTTCGAGGAACAGCGCGCGGTCGAGCGCGCCGGTCGGCACGGTCTCGAAATAATTGGTGCGGTCGACGCTGGTCGTGCCGTTGCTGTCGGTCGCGCCGACCTGTTGCAGCGGTTCAAAGAAATCGCCGGGGGCGTTCTCCGACCCGTTGAACATCAGATGTTCGAACAGATGAGCAAAGCCCGTCTTGCCCTTGGGCTCATGCTTCGACCCGACGCGGTACCATACCGACACCGCGACGACGGGCGCCTTGCGATCTTCGTGCACGATCACGCGCAGGCCGTTGTTGAGGGTGAAGGCCTCGTAGGGAATGTCGACCGCCTTCACCAGATCGGCGATCGGCGCCGGATCGGCGGCCTTGGCCTTGGCGAGCGCGGGGCCGGCGGCGACGAGCGAGGTAGTCACCGCCAGAGCAAGGGCGAAACGATGGAAACGTGGCATGGGCATCCTCTGGGATAATTGTGGCAGACGCGATATGGCCTGCTTACGAGCGGGTGCCGGACGGCACTGTATCAACGGTCTAGGACAGGCTTTCGGAGCTTTCAAGGCCGATAGAAGCGCGCCCCGCTGGCTTTCAGCGCCGCTGGATCGAACAGCACGGGTTTGACCTGATGGCGCACGAACAGCGGTGCCTGATCGTTATAATGCGGGCTTTCGGGCCGCGTCGTCGCCGAACCAAAGGGCTGGATCGATTCCGAGCGGACCCGCCCCTGTTTGTCCCAGGTCATGAACATGATGAAGCTGTCGCCGTGGCGTACCTTCAACCGGCCGTCGGGTTCGGCATCCCACAGGGTCGACGCGCGCACTGTATCATTGCCGCCATCAAGCGGCAGGTCGATCCGGTAGGCGCCTTCCCCATGGCGCAACCGCAGGACGGTACCGAGTTTGGGGTCGAGCCCGCCAAAATGTGTCTGCAAATGCGTCACGGTCTCGGCCAGCACTGTGCGGGGATCGGGACCGGCCCGGCGCTGGTAATGGCTGCCGTTCGCGGGGCGCAGCACCATCAGTGCCAGCGCATCGCCCTTCCCCTTGCCGTCGAGGTTCCAGTCCCAGCGGCGCAGCAGGTTTTGCGCGTCGACCAGCGCCGGGTCGTTCTTGACGTTCAGCGCCAGCAAGCGATCCATCCACGACTTCGCGTAACCGGTCTTTGCATAAGCGGTGTCATATTTGATCGCCTTTAATCGCGCCTCGTCGATCTGGCCCGATGCTTCGAACAGGTCGATCAGCCGCGTCGCGCGATTGGTCATGTCATCCTCGACCCCGAGCAGCGGCGAGAAGGCCGCCGCGTCAAGTTCGTCGCCCGGTCCCGCTGCGACCCATGGCGTGTTGTTGGCGTTCATCACATAGCCCGAGCGCGGATTGACCAGCGCAGGGGCGCGGTCGAACGGCAGCGTTTTTGTCCATAGTGCCGCCGATGTGTCACCCGGCAGTACGCCGCGCCAGTTGAACCCGTCGGGTCGATCGGGGAACATCGCGTTATAGAACAGGCCGATATTGCCCCTGGCATCGGCGTAGATGAAATTGGTCGCGGGCACGCCCTGACCCGCCATCGCAGCGCGCCATTCGGTGAAATCCTTTGCCTTGTTCAGCCGGTAATATTGGGTGACCATCGCCGACTGGTCGATGCCTGCGTAACGGATCGCAAAGGCACCCTTCTCATTCTTGACCACCGGGCCATGGACCGAGCGATAGATGGAGCGCGGGATCGGCAGCACGAACGGACCGAATTTCACCTTCAGCCAGACGCGCTTTTCCTCCAGCGGCCGCCACGCGCCGTCGTAGCGATATTGGTCGCCGTTCTCATTCAGCACGAGCTCGTACACATCGATCAGGTCGGGGCGATTGACCGTGTTGGTCCAGCCGAGATATTTGTTATGCCCCAGGAAAGGATAGGGCGAACCGGGAAAATTCGCGCCCGCGAAATCCCAGCCTTCCTCGCTATGGACCACCAGCTCGTACCAGGCGACGCCGCCGGTCCACGGCTGGTGCGAGTTCGACACCAACCGGGTCGCGCCATCGGTCGAGCGCGCTGGCGCCACTGCCATCGCGTTCGATCCGTTCGACGCCGGGTCGCTGCCCACCGGCGTGTCAGCGCGCGGCACGATCTTGCCCGTCGCGTCGAGCGCCGGACCGCCCTCGCGGTTCAGCGGCTTGCCCTCGACCAGCGATCCGAGCACCGAATCGAGCCCGAAGAAAAAGGGCGAGCGCAGCACAAAGCCCGCGACGACATCTTCGCCGGTCACCGGGAACAGCCCCGACAGTCGCACTTCACCGGGATGCTTGTCGGCGTAACGGTTGAGTCCCGCCGCATAAGCGGTGAACAGCACTTTCACATCGGCGGGCAGGCGCGGCCAGTCGCGCGCGGTCGTCGCGCGGACATCGAGGAGCGCCGCAGCATAATCGACCTTCGCGCCATCCTCACCCAGCATCGCCCCGGCGCGCCCGCGCGTCATCGCGAGCACTTCCTGCAAGGTCGCAAAATCATCCTCGGCGTGGGCGTAGGCGACGCCATAGGCGACGTCGGCGTCGGTCTTGCCAAAGATATGCGGCACCCCGAACTTGTCGCGCGCGATGCGAACATCCTGCGGCTTATATGCTGGCGCAGCAGGCGCCTCGGCGATCAGCGGCTCCCACAGCGCCAGCGACGCGGCGGTGACGATCAGCAACAGCAGAATTCCCAGCAAAATCCGTCGCAGCATCTCTGGTCCTCTTCATGCGCCCGATCCGCGTCTGTCTGACCGCCATGTCGTCCGATGGCAAGCGACTGTCGTTCGTCGAGCAGAATTTGCGAACTGTCGTCGGCAGGCTATGCAACCTGTCATCGTATTGAACGGGGAAATTTCCATGAATCACAAAAGCCTGCTTCTTGCCGCGTGCCTGTCGTTGACCTTCGCTCCGCCCGCCTTTGCACAGACAGTGACCGGGTCGGGCGTCGTTCCGGCGACCGCCGCTAACAGCGCCGAACGCGCGATCGGCTTTGCGGCCAACGCGCCAGCGAGCGGCGCGCTCGTCATCGTAATGACCGACGCGACGTTGCCGCTGCTCGATGGCGTCGCGTTCAGCGCCCCCGAGCGCCAGGCCGTGGCCGCTGCGATTGCGGCAGCGACATTTGACGGCAAGGCCGGATCGACGCTGTCGCTGCGCGGGATCGGCGCGCATTCGCGCATCCTGCTCGTCGGCACTGGCGCCACCCCGACATCGCTCGCCCTCGCCGAAGCAGGCGGCAAAGCGGCGCAGGAACTGAAAAGCGAAGCCCAGCCGGTCGTGATCGCGGGAGCGTTCGGCGACACGTCAGCCGCCGACGTCGCTTATGGCTTCGCGCTTGGTCAGTATCGCTTCGACCGGTACAAGACCGTCGACAAAAAGGCACCGCCGACCGGTGCGGTCACCCTGGTCGGCGCCGATCCTGCGGCGGCCGAAGCCGCCTTTACGTCGCGGTGGAAACCGCTGGCCGACGGCGTCCGCCTGTCGCGCGACCTTGCCAACGAGCCCGCCAACGTCATCTATCCCGAAAGCTTCGTCGCCGAAGTACGCAAGGCATTCACCGGTGTTGCAGGCGTCAGCATCGAGGTTCTCGACGAAGCCGCGATGCGGCGGTTGAACATGGGCAATATCGTCGGCGTCGGCCAGGGCAGTCCGCGCGGATCGCGCATGATGCTGGTGCGCTATCGCGGCAGCGGCGCTCCCGCCGCGCCGCTGGCGCTGGTCGGCAAGGGCATCACCTTTGATACCGGCGGCATCTCGATCAAGCCGTCGGCGAATATGGGCAATATGAAGGGCGATATGTCGGGCGCCGCATCCGTAATGGGCGCCGCGCTGTCGCTGGCCAAGTCGCGCGCGCCGGTGCATGTCGTGGCCGTTGCAGCGCTGGCCGAAAACATGCCCGACGGCAACGCCATGCGTCCCGCCGATGTGATCCGCACCATGTCGGGCAAGACGGTAGAGATCGTCAGCACCGACGCCGAGGGACGCCTCGTCCTCGCCGATGCCAACGAATATGTCGCGCAAGCCTATAAGCCGCGCGCGATCGTCAACATTGCGACGCTGACCGGTGCGATCGTCGGGGCGCTATCGGATCAATATGCCGGACTCTTCTCGCGCGACGAGGCGCTCGCGGCAAAGCTTCTGGCCGCAGGTACTGCAAGCGGCGAGGAACTATGGCGCATGCCACTCCACAAGAATTTTTTCGATCGGCTGAAATCCGACGTCGCCGATATCCGCAATGGCGGCAGTGACGGTCCGGGCGCCAGTACCGGTGCGCATTTCATCGGCTTCTTCGTCGACGATGCAATGCCGTGGGCGCATCTCGACATCGCCGGAGTCAATCGCAGCGAAAAGACAAACCCGTTGACGCCGAAAGGCATGACGGGCTTCGGCGTGCGCTTGCTCGATCAACTGGCGCGCAGCGGGGAATAGCGATCTCCGATCCCGTTCGGGTCGAGCGACATCGAGACACCCTGAAGGCGCGCGCGTCCGCGGACATCTTGATGTCGGTCAATGCGAACGGGAACGGGAACGGGTAACAACCCCTTGTGTTGCCAAATAGCAACACTATCTTGCCAGACAAGAAAGGGGCTGATCCTCCATGAACCTCGAAAAATTTACCGACCGCGCCAAGGGCTTCCTGCAAGCCGCGCAGACGATCGCGATCCGCATGAACCATCAGCGGATTTCGCCCGAGCATATTGCGAAGGCACTGCTCGAAGACAGCGAAGGCATGGCCGCGGGCCTGATCGCCAAGAGCGGCGGCGATGCGCCGCGCGCAGTCGCTGGCATCGACGCGCTGCTCGCCAAAGTGCCCGCCGTATCGGGTTCAGGTGCGCAGGCCACCCCCGGCCTCGACAATGACGCGGTGCGCCTGCTCGACCAGGCCGAACAGGTCGCGACCAAGGCGGGCGACGGTTATGTCACCGTCGAGCGGCTGCTGCTCGCGATGGTGCTGTCGGCGGCGACACCCGTCGGCAAAGCCTTTGCCGACGCGGGGCTCAAGGCCGACGCCCTCAACGCCGCGATCAACGACCTGCGCGGCGGCCGCGCTGCGGACACTGCGAGCAGCGAAGACCGCTATGAAGCGCTCAAGAAATTCGCTCGCGACCTCACCGAAGTCGCGCGCGAGGGCAAGCTCGACCCGGTGATCGGCCGCGACGAGGAAATCCGCCGCACGATCCAGATCCTCGCGCGCCGCACCAAGAACAATCCGGTGCTGATTGGCGAGCCCGGGGTCGGCAAGACCGCGATCGCCGAAGGACTCGCGCTGCGCATCGTCAATGGCGACGTCCCCGACAGCCTGAAGGATCGCCGCCTGCTCTCGCTCGACATGGGGTCGCTGATTGCAGGGGCCAAATATCGCGGCGAGTTCGAAGAGCGGCTGAAGGGCGTGCTCGACGATGTGAAGGCCGCCGAGGGCGAGATCATCCTGTTCATCGACGAAATGCACACGCTCGTTGGCGCCGGCAAGGGCGAGGGCGCGATGGACGCGTCGAACCTGCTCAAGCCCGCTCTGGCGCGCGGTGAGCTGCATTGCATCGGCGCAACCACGCTCGACGAATATCGCAAGCATGTCGAAAAAGACCCCGCGCTCCAGCGGCGCTTCCAGCCAGTGTTCGTCGGCGAGCCGACGGTCGAGGATTCGATCTCGATCCTGCGTGGGCTCAAGGAAAAATACGAACTGCACCACGGGGTGCGGATCACCGACGCCGCGATCGTCGCCGCGGCAACCCTGTCGAACCGCTACATCTCCGACCGCTTCCTCCCCGACAAGGCGATCGACCTGATGGACGAGGCCGCGAGCCGCATTCGCATGGAGGTCGAATCGAAGCCCGAAGAGATTGAGACGCTCGACCGCCGGATCATCCAGATGAAGATCGAGGAATCGGCGCTGAGCAAAGAAACCGACGCCGCGTCGAAAGACCGGCTGGCAACCTTGCGCGCCGAGCTTGCCAACCTTGAGCAACAGTCGGCCGAAGTCACCCAGAAATGGCAGGCCGAGAAGGACAAGATCCACGCCGAGGCGAAAATCAAGGAAGAGCTCGATGCTGCGCGCAGCGCGCTCGAACAGGCGCAGCGCGCCGGCGATCTCGCGAAAGCGGGCGAGCTGTCCTATGGCACCATCCCCGGCCTCGAAAAGCAGCTCGCCGACGCCGAGGCCGCGGCGGGCAATGCGATGCTGCGCGAGGAAGTCACCGCCGACGACATCGCAGCGGTGGTCAGCAAATGGACCGGCATTCCTGTCGATCGCATGCTGGCAGGCGAGCGCGAGAAATTGCTCGCGATGGAAAGCACGATCGCGAAGCAGGTGATCGGCCAGGACCATGCCGTCCATGCCGTCTCAACTGCGGTGCGTCGCTCGCGCGCGGGCTTGCAGGATCCCAACCGCCCGCTCGGCAGCTTCCTCTTCCTCGGCCCCACGGGGGTTGGTAAGACCGAGCTGACCAAGGCGCTCGCGCGGTTCCTGTTCGACGACGACAATGCGATGGTCCGCATCGACATGTCCGAATTCATGGAAAAGCACAGCGTCGCACGGCTCGTCGGTGCGCCCCCGGGCTATGTCGGCTATGAGGAAGGCGGCACGCTCACCGAAGCTGTGCGCCGCCGCCCCTATCAGGTCGTGTTGTTCGACGAGGTCGAAAAGGCGCATCCCGACGTCTTCAACCTGCTGCTGCAGGTGCTCGACGACGGGCGCCTGACCGACGGGCAGGGCCGCACCGTCGATTTCACCAACACCCTGATCATTCTGACCTCGAACCTCGGTAGCCAGGCGATCGCCGCCCTGCCCGACGACGCGCCGATCGATCAGGCCGAACCTGCGGTGATGGAAGTCGTTCGCGCGCATTTTCGGCCTGAGTTTCTCAACCGGCTCGACGAGATCGTGCTCTTCAACCGCCTCGCGCAGCAACATATGGGCGGCATCGTCGATATCCAGGTCGCGCGGGTTCAAAAACTCCTCACCGACCGCAAGGTCACGCTCGACCTGACCGATGCCGCCCGCGCGTGGCTTGGCCGCGTCGGCTATGACCCCGTCTATGGCGCGCGCCCGCTCAAGCGCGCGGTGCAGAAATATCTGCAGGACCCGCTCGCCGACCTCATTCTGAAGGGCGAAGTGAAGGACGGATCGACGATCAAGGTCGATGAAGGCGACGGCGCCCTGGTACTGATCGCAGAATAACCATCCGCACCGGCTGACTGAAAAATCAGCCGGTGCGCGGTTCAGCCAGTCGGGTCAGTTGCTCGAATTGACGGGGGCCCGCGTCATCGCTTCGGCGGTGTCGCGCGCATTCTGATTGCCCTGGGCCCACGCCTGCTTCCACTGCTCGTTGGTGCGGCACACGCGCGCCTTTTTCACCCAAGAGCCGCTTTCCTCGATCTTGCGGCACTTTATGTAGTAGGGGTGGGTCATCGCCAGCCCCTCGTTATACGTCTTGATCTCGCTGTTCGTCATCGACGAGGGCGCCTTGTCGGGCGGCGTGCGATCGTCGGCCGGGACGGATGCCGCCGGAGTGGCCGCGAGCGCGAGAACGGTCAGGATATGCAGCATCGGGAAAGGTCTTTCGTTATTGCGGCTGGTTCGCCGGCATCAATTGTTCCTGGGGTTCCTGCGAATTGCTCCAGCCGCGCGCCAGCGTCTCCATCGAATCGCGCGCGTCCTGGTTGCCCTTGTCGGCAATCCGCTTCCACTGGAGGTTGGTGTTGCACACGCGCAACTTCCTGACGAGCGAGCCGATCTGCTCGATCCGACGGCACCGGATATAGCCGGGGTCGGACATTGCAAGGCCGCTGTTATGCGCGTCGATTTCGTCCCCCGTCATCTCCGACGGCGTACGCGCGAGCGGCATATCGTCGCGCGCCAGCGCGGGAGTCACGACCAGCCCCGCCAACACCAAAAGCATCACCGTCTTGCGCATCGCCCCCTCCCCGGCTCAGTTCGAATTGCCCGCCTTGCTCGTCATCGCCTCGGCCGTATCGCGGGCGTTCTGGTTGCCCTTTTCGGTCACCACCTTCCACTGCTGGTTGGTGTGGCAGACGCGGTTCTTCTTCACCAGCGACCCGATCTCGAACGTCTTGCGGCATTTGATATAATAGGGGTGGGTCTGCGCCAGCCCCTCGTTATACGCCTTGATCTCTGTCGGCGTCATCGCCGAGGGCGGCTGGGTCGGCGGCGCGCGATCGATGGCCGCGCCATCGTCGGCCGCCGCGGGGGCGGCGATCAGGGCGGCGGCGATCAACGCCGGGAATATTCTGGTCATTGGTTCCTCCATGCCACCCGGCACGGGGCGGCGACATGGCTGCATCATATGTCCTCCCGACCGCCTTCGCCAAGCGGAAAATCGGGCAATGGCGATGGTTGCCGACCGGCGACGGTTCACCGCGGGATAGCGAAGTCCGACGCATCGGCGGCGGCAAAATAACGCGTCAGCAGCTCGCGCTCACCGGCGCTCAGATGCGGGTTCCAGACGTCGAAGATCAGGACCGCGCGCAACGCATCGCTGTCGTTCCACGCCTCATGTTCGATCGTGTCGTCGAAGGCGAAAGCGCTTCCCTCCTGCCATTGCCGCGTCTCGCCGCCGACGCGAAAGCCGCAGCCGGACGGGACGATTAGCGGCAGATGGACGATGGCGCGTGTGTTGGTGACCCCCGTATGCGGCGGGATGCGCGTGCGCGGTTTCAGCATCGAGAAAAAGGCGCTTGGCGCCCGCCCCGGAATCCGCGCGCCCGGAATCGCCGCGAGTGCTGCGGCGGTTGCCGGGCAGCGGTCGAGCACCGGCTGGTTCGGCTCGCCATATTCCCACAGGAAGCAGGCGCCCCAGTCGAGCTGGCCGTCGAGCGGCGCCCAGATGGTATCGGGGGTGCCCGCTTCCATCCGCACATAGGGGCGCAGCGCCTCGCCCGGATCGTCCAGAAGCGCGAGCAGTTCGGCGCGGATCGCGTCGGTCTGCGCTTCGATCGCCGTCATCCACGGGAAGTGTTGGCGGTCGAAAAATTCGTCGGCAGGCAGGAAGGGGTAACAGACCCCGGCGCATTCGTTGCGATAGATTTGCCGGCGCCCAAGCGCGCTCGCGACGAAGGCGTCGCCGCGGCGGACCTCGGTTTCGGACAATGTGCTGCGCAGCGGTGTAAGAGCGTCGGTGACCACGGCGAACATCGTGTCGGTGGCCCCGCCAACGAAGGCCTGACCGTGCGCGAGCAACGGCGCAAGCGTCGTCGGCAATGGATCGAGTTGCTGCCCGAGCGCCACCGCAGCGCTCCACGCGGCGAGCGCGGCACCCTTTTCCTCCAGTGCTTCGTGGCGTTCAGCCTTGCGAATCCAGGCGATGACGTCGCGGCGATCGATCGCGAGCGCGGCGTCGAGCGCGGCCAGCTCGCCCGCGGCATCGCCGAGCGCGCGCCAAGCCGAGGCAAGGTTGCGCTGCAAGGCGCCCGACGCAGGATCGGCAGCAACCGCTGCAGAAAAATGCTCGATCGCGGCGGCGGGGTCGCCCGCCTGCAGCGCCCCCATGCCGCGCCGATTGGCTTCGACCGCCGATGCAGGTGGAGAGGTTGTGGCCATGCCCGATGCTTGCCATTGCGAAGGGCAATGGGCAAGGTCGATCGATGAGCGAGACCCCTTCCGTTTCGGCCATCGTGCGCGACGCCGAATGGCTCGCGCACCGCTACGATCCGGGGCACGACGCCTTCCATTTTCGCCGCGTCGCGCGCGACCGCCGCACCCTTGTTCCGTTCCTCACCGACCTCCACCTCGGCGAGGACGAGGCGCCGGTCATCCTCCGCCGCACCGATTGCCGGGCCGCGGTGGGCAACGACAGGCCGCCGCTGCATTTCCTCTTTCATTCGGCTTATTGCGCCTCGACCATGCTCGCGCAGCTGCTCGACCAGCGCGGCGTCGCGACGAGCCTGTCCGAACCCGTGCTGCTCAACGACATGGTCGGCTGGCGGCGGCGCGGCGCCGTGCCGGGCGACCATGCCCGGGTGATGGACGACGCGCTCGCGCTGCTGGGGCGTGGGTTCGAGGCGAGCGAGGCGGTAGTGATCAAGCCGTCGAATATCTTCAATCCGCTGGCGCGCGGCGTGCTGACCCTCCGTCCCGAAGCCCGCGCCATCCTGCTTCACGCGCCGCTGCGCGCCTTCCTGCTGTCGGTGGCGCGCAAAGGCATGTGGTGCCGCTTGTGGTGCCGCGAGCTGCTCGAAGGCTATCTTGCCGACGGTTTCGTCCAATTGGGGTTCGAACCGCGCGAATATTTCCGCCAGTCGGACCTGCAGGTCGCGGCGATCGGCTGGCTGGCGCAACAACAGGCCTTCGCGGCGTTGCTCGCCTGGGCCCCCGACCGCATCGCGACACTCGACAGCGAAACGCTGACCGTCGATCCGGTCGCGGCGGCGAGCGCGGCGATGGCGCATCTGGGGCTCGCGGTCGACGCGGCAAGGCTTACCGCGCAACCCGCGCTCGGGCGGAACAGCAAGTCGGGTGCGGATTTCGCGCCCGGCGAGCGCCAGCGAGATCTTATCGCCGCCGAAGCGGCCTATGGCGAAGAGATCGAGCAGGTGGTGGGCTGGGCCGAAGTGGTCGCCGGACAGGCGGGGATCGCTCTTACCTTGCCGCAGCCGCTGCTGCCCCGGTAAGGCTGACGGGCCGTTTTTGTTGGCTGGCCCAAGCTGCGGCTTGCCAGACCGACAGGCCCCCCGATTGCTCCTAATTTAGAGCGATCGATACGCCGGCTTCCGGAGCTTGGTCTGCATCGGAACAACTATCGTCGTTTTCAACGGCTTCGATAACCGCGTTTACAGCCCTCCAGCGAAAAAGCCGCGTTCTTCGATCAACGATGTTCCAGATCATGGCCACGCATAATGGAAAGAGAACTCCGCCGCCAGCGATGCCCGCTCCCCACCCAAAAACCGCCACCCACTCTCGCCCTTGAACGCAAAGAAAAAGGGGCGGACATTGCTGCCCGCCCCCGTTTTCTTTTCGGTTGAACTGAAGGACTAGAACTTCAGCTTTGCCGACACCGCAAAACGGCGGCCCAGCGCGTCGTAGGACGACGGATAGGTGTTGCCACTGTTGTAAGTCGTCGAACCGATCGAGTTACCGACAATCGGCGGCTTGTTATCGAGCAGATTCTGGACGGTTGCGGTGAACACCAGATTTTCGCTGACGTTAAAACGTGTCGTCAGATCAAAATAATGCTGAGCTTTGATCTTCCGGAATACCGGATCGACCACACAGCCACCCGCGTCGGCGCCCGTCGGATCAGGACAATCGTCGGGCGCACCCAGTGCAGCGTCGATATCGGCCTGCAGCTGCGCGGGCTCAAACGTTACAGCGTCCTGCCAGCGCCAGAGCAGCGACACGTCAACGGCGTCGAGGCCGAGAGTGAAGCGGTTCGAGAACTGGAACTCAGGCTGAATTGAACCGGTAAACGAGCAGTTCACGCTGTAGTAGCCAACGCATTCGCGGTTCAGCGAAGCGGGATCGGCGACATTGGCGTTGTACTTCGAGTGGCGAGTCCAGTTGCCGACAAACGACCAGGCAAGGTTCCCAAACCCAAGATCGGCGTTGTAGTTCATCAACAGATCAAAACCGTCAGTGTACAAGCGGCCAAGGTTATTGGTCAGCCCGAACAAGCCCGGGGTGGTCGCCGGGTCACCATCGAGGCCGCCGGTCAGCGGGTTACGGCGGATCGAAGTACAGGCAGGATCCGTCGCGCTATTCGCTCCGTTGCTGCCAAAGCAGGCGTTGATGATATCGCCCGGCAACGGCGTGCCCAGCACGTCGTTGATCTTGATGTTGTAATAATCAAGCGACATGTTGAAACGCGGCAGGAAGTCAGGCTGGAACACCACGCCCAAGGTCCAGGTATCTGCCTTCTCCGGCTGCAGGTTGAGGTTGCCACCAACGGTGATATTTGCCTGTGCCGCGGTCGGATTGGTAATCGAGCCAATCGTTCCCGACGGCGCACCCTGAGCAATACAGATAGCCCGCAGATTGGCATCCGAATTGGGCGCACTGCCGGCGCAAGGATCGATACCCAGGTTGGTCAGGCCGACCGTCTGCGGTGTGAACAATTCACCGATGTTCGGTGCGCGAACCGCGCGGCTGTAATTGCCGCGGAACTTGACGCCCGCGCCCGGTTCCCAGCTACCGCCGGCTTTCCAGGTCCAAGTATCGTAGCCGCCAGCACCTCGAATGCTGTAATCCGAGTAACGCACGCCGGCTTCGAGCGTCAGGCTTTCGAAGAAGGGCTTGTCCTCAATCAGCGGTGCGACGATTTCGGCATAGGCCTCATAAACGTCATACTGGCCGTCGATGTCAGGTGCGGCACCGCCTGCGCCACCAAGTTCGCCTGGCGTCTTGGCGAGAAGGTCCGAAGACTGCTGCGCCGAGTATTTGCGATATTCGCCACCGATTGCGAAGCCGATCGGCTGAACGGCACCTGGCGACGCGAAGCCGAGATCGCCAGAAATAATCCCGCGAACCTGCGCCAGTGACGTGCGGTTCACCGTCGTGCTGTTTTCCTGAAGATAATCGGCCGCGGCAGGAGTGATGGAACCCTCCGGGCCAAACAGATTAACGGGGACGCAACCCGCGTTGCCGCTGATGCAGGTGACGCCGTCATTCGACAGCGCGGCATCACGGAAACGCGACTGAAGCGTGTAGCCTTTGATCGTCTGGATATTTTCCGACTCGCCGTAAGCACCCTCGACGCTCCATTCGAGTGTGTCGGTGATGCCGCCGCGCGCGCCGACGCGGTAATCGAAAAAGGTCGTCTGATAGTCGCTGATACGCGGCCCGACTTCAGGCGTACGGCGGTTGAGGGTGACGGCCGGGTTTGGATTATATCCCTCGTCAGCGCCGATCACGCCATCGTTATTGGTGTCGAAAGGAACAAAACCGCCAGCGCCGATCACCTGATAGCCTGGGGTACCGGGGCCCGTGGATGCTGCAGCCGCGTCGCACTGCGCCTGCGTGAAG
The DNA here is from genome assembly GCF_002205675.1 of Sphingopyxis bauzanensis. Classification (GTDB taxonomy): domain Bacteria; phylum Pseudomonadota; class Alphaproteobacteria; order Sphingomonadales; family Sphingomonadaceae; genus Sphingopyxis; species Sphingopyxis bauzanensis. Next base: position 544,837 of record NZ_NISK01000004.1, read on the forward strand.
CGCGGCGTGTAAACGTCGGGACGCGGGTTGACGTCGAATGCGCAGAACTGATTGCGCAGAGCAGCGGGCAGGAACGGATTGTTGAGGTTGATAGGCACCGAACCACCGAACGATCCGGACGGTGCGATGATCGTCGAGACGGTGTTCTTCGAGAACATGCCGCGGGTATAGACCTCAATCGCATCCGACACTTCATAATTGGCCTGGCCATAGATGTTGAAGCGCTCAAATGGCGTCTGGAAAATATTGGCCGGGTTGAAGTTGTAGGTTGCAAAAGTGCCTACGGCCTGCCCAGCTGCATTGACCTGGCGCACGCCGCCATTGGCCGCACCGCCGGGGTTGGCTACGTAAATCGGATTGCCGTCGGCATCAAATGTACCGGTGAAGATCGATTCGGGCGTCGTGTTCGGAACACCGCCAGCGCCGAGCGGGCGGGTGCCCGAGAAGCGCGAAGGTACCGAGGTGCCCGAGCCAATGAAGGTGTTCGAATAGCTGTCGAGCGTATTGTCCGAAAACGGCCGCGCGCCCTGATAAACGGCATCGGCCTGCTGGTAGCCGACGCTGAGGACTGCGTTGCCACGGCCGTCGTCGAAGTTTGCCCCGATCGTGGCATCGACGCGGAACACGTTGCCGTCACCCTGTTCGGTGATCTGCTGCGAAGCGGTGACTTCGAGACCTGCGAAATCGCGCTTGGTGACGAAGTTGACGACGCCGGTGATCGCGTCGGCACCATAGGTGGTCACGGCAGCGCCGGTCAGCGCATCGACGCGCTCGATCAGCGCGAGCGGAATATTGTTAAGGTCGACGCGGCCGTTGACGTCCGACGGAGCGACGCGATTGCCGTTCAACAGGACGATGTTGCGGGTCGAGCCAAGACCGCGAAGATCGACGTACGAAGCGCCGCCGTTACCGTTATTGACGGCCGAACCGATGTTGGCGACGACGCCAGGCAGTTCGCGCAAAACTTCTTCGGCGGTGTTCGACTGCTTCAGTTCGATCGTGTCGGACGTCGTCACGTTGACGGGCGTCGACTGCTCGAGGTTCGGATTGCGGATCAGCGTACCGGTCACGACGATTTCGCCGCCGGTTGCCGCGCCATCTTCGGCGTCCTGCGCATAGGCAGGAGCAGAAACCAGGGCCACGCTCAGTACGAGCGGCGCGGCGCCTAGCTTCAGCTTGGAAAATTGGGTTTTCTTCACAGTGCAGTCCCTTGCTACTGGTGGATTGGATACCCGAGCCCCTGCTTCGACGACCCTTGGGACGACGCGCAAACACCCTGATAGCGTGCGGAATGATCCTTCGCGGGTGGCGAGTAAAGGCAATTTGCCAACCAATCCGCCGTTTCAGGACGCATTGTGACGTATTTGCAACAGCCGTGACTTTTGCTGAAATACTATATGGTTAAACACCGCGTTGACGACATATTGTTTCACTGGAAACCAGATGGTGCCGAGCGAAATTCGCCTTAGCCGCCAATCGCCCCCGCCAGTTTTGCCGGGTCGAGGCGCGCGTCACGCCATTTAAGCCCCCAGTGCATGTGCGGCCCCGTCGCACGGCCGGTGCGTCCGACCGTGCCCAGCAGCTGTCCCTGCTTCACCCTGTCACCAACCTTCACGTCGAGCTGCTGACAATGGAGAAAAGCGCTGCTCAGACCCATGCCATGATCGACGATCAGCAAATGGCCTTCGAGCGTAAAAGGGGTTTCTGCCGCCAGCGTGACAACGCCATCGGCGGGTGCGACGAAGGGGGTTCCTGCGGGCACCGCAACGTCGGTGCCGCTGTGATAGCTGCCGGGCTTGCCCTGATAGACGCGCTGCGATCCGAACACCCCAGACAAGCGCCCGGTCACCGGCCAGCGGAAACGCTGTTTCCAGCCGCCCGATTCGACCGGCATCTCGCGCGCTGCCGCGATCTGCGCTAGTTCGGCCGGGCGACGGCGCGCGAATTCAGCGTCGTTGGCGGCGCTGCCACGATAGGGCGCATTAATCCGCTCTATCCGCCACACACCGGGTGCAACCGCGATGTCGCGGACAAGTTTTGGCCCATCGGTAACCGTAGCTACCAGCCGCGCGACCGGCGCGGAATCGCGATCGAAGGCGATCAGAAAGCCGCCGCCCCGGTCCAGCGGGATCACCTGCCCATCCAGCGCCAGCATCTGCGTCCCGCCCGGCGCCTGCCCGATCATCACGCCGCCCTGCTCAGCCGTGCCGCGCAGAACGAACTCGCGCGGCAGCGATGGCGCGGGCGGCACGTGCGCCACTGACGGTGCAGGTGCAGCCAGTTCGGGCGTGGCTACCGATGGGGTGGGCCGTACCGGCGCTTCGCCCGGTGAAACGCAGCTTGCGACAAGGGTCAGCAGAGGCAGGGCGGCGGCCAATCGCCCCCGGTATCGCCGACCCGTCATTCGCTGCGCGCGGCGTCCAGTGCGGCCTGCACCGAAATCGCAGCGGTGGCATAGGGTTCCTGCCGCGCGACCGACCAGTATCGCAGCTCGTCGAGCCCGATTGCCACGTGCGTCACCGCGCACAGCACATGATCGCCGGGTTCGAGCACGCGAAAACCATTGGGGCCATATTGCAGGCGGGCAAGGCGGTTACGGCTGGCGATCAACATGATTCGGTGTCCATCTGAGGGTCGGCAATTGCGGCCACTATAGCAGCCGTGTGCGACGGGACCAGCCCCGGCGACCTCAGAACAGCTCTCCCTGCCCTCTTTTGGGCGGTGGCGACTTACGCGCCGGAGGTGGCGTGGACGGGGCAGGCGGCGGAACCTCGCTGCCCGCAATAGCCACCGGAACCTCACCATCGGCGAATTGCAATCGCAGGTGCCCGGCGTCGTGCGCACGGGCGGCGGTGGTGACGATCGCTCCACCCGCATCGCGCACCATCGCATAGCCGCGCGAGAGCAAGGCGCGCGGGTCGAGGCTATCGAGCAGCCGCCCCAGTCCTTCGAGCCGCGCGCGGTCGCGATCCCATCGCCGCGCCAGCAACGATGGCCGCAGCGACCCGCCGCGCGTCGCCAGCCGCTCGGCAACCACCGCCAGTCGCTGGCGCTGACTGCGGTCGAGCCGGTCGCCGCTGTCGTCGAGCCGCTGGCGCTGCGGCGCATAGAGCGCCTCGCGCTTCGGCAAATGGCGCGCGAGCGCGATCAGTCGCTCGGCTGCCAGTGCCTGGTGCCGGTTCGCGGCGCCGATCATCCGGCCGTTCCACGTCGCGAGCAATTCCTGCAGCTCGGCCCGCACCGGCACCGCCATTTCCGCAGCCGCGGTCGGGGTGGGAGCGCGGCGGTCAGCAGAATAGTCGGCCAACGTCGTGTCGGTTTCATGGCCGACCGCGCTGATCGTCGGGATGCGGCACTCGGCGATGGCGCGTACGACCACTTCCTCGTTGAACGCCCACAAATCCTCGATCGAGCCGCCGCCGCGCGCGACGATGACCAGGTCGGGCCGTGGCACCGCGCCACCCGGTTCGATCGCATCGAAACCGCGAATGGCGTTGGCGACCTGCGCCGCGGCACCGTCGCCCTGCACCAGCACCGGCCAGACGATGACATGGGTGGGAAAACGATCGGCAAGGCGATGGAGAATATCACGGATCACCGCGCCCGTCGGCGAGGTCACGACCCCGATGATCCGCGGCAGGCGCGGCAGTTCCTGCTTGCGCTCGCCGTCGAACAGCCCCTCGGCGCCAAGCCGCGCCTTGAGCTTTTCGAACAGGAGCATCAACGCGCCCGCGCCCGCCACCTCGAGCGTATCGACGACAAGTTGGTACTTCGAGCGCCCCGGATAGGTGGTGAGCTTGCCGGTCGCGATCACCTCGATCCCGTCCTCGGGCCGGAAAGCCAGCCGTGACGCCTGCCCCTTCCACATCACCATGTCGATCAGCGCATTATCGTCTTTCAGCGCGGCATAGAAATGCCCCGACGCCGCGCGCTTCGCGCCCGACAGCTCGCCGCGCACGCGAACGCGGGCAAAGCCGTCCTCGACCGTCCGCTTGATCGCCGCCGACAATTGGCTGACCGAAAGCGGCGGGACATTGTCGCCCGGCGCCGCCTCGGCTAACAGGCGCGCCGCGGGGTCGGTTTCGGACGCCGGATCGGGAAAAGGGACTGCCATGAATATCCTGCTGGTCGGATCGGGGGGCCGCGAACATGCGCTCAGCTGGCAGTTGGCACAATCGCCAAGCTGCGCCAAGCTCTATGCCGCACCCGGCAATCCGGGGATCGAGGCGCATGCCGAATGTGTCGCGACTGCCGCCGACGATCTCGATGGCCTCATCGCCTTTTGCACCGAACGCGGCATCGATTTTGTCGTCGTCGGCCCCGAGGCACCGCTCGTCGCCGGACTCGCCGACCGCCTGCGCGCGCTGGGCATCGCGACCTTCGGCCCCGGCGCCGCGGCGGCGCGGCTCGAAGGATCGAAAGGATTTACCAAGGATCTGTGCGCGCGCGCCGGGATCCCGACGGCCGCTTATGTCCGCTGCACCTCGGCCGACGAAGCGCTTGCCGTCCTGGGCGGCTTTAGCATCCCCGTCGTGATCAAGGCCGACGGGCTTGCCGCGGGCAAGGGCGTCGTGATTGCCGAAACGCGCGAGGATGCCGACGCCGCAATAGCGGACATGTTCGACGGTGCGTTCGGCAGCGCGGGCGCCGAGGTGGTGATCGAGGAATTTATGTCGGGTGAGGAAGCGAGCTTCTTTGCGCTCTCCGACGGCAGCAACGTCATGGCATTCGGCAGCGCGCAAGATCATAAGCGCGTCGGCGACGGCGATGTCGGTCCGAACACCGGCGGCATGGGCGCCTACAGCCCGGCGCCCGTGCTGACGCCCGACCTCGAAGCGCAGGTGATGGACCGCATCATCCGTCCGACCGTCGCGACTCTCGCCGCCGAAGGCACGCCCTATGTCGGGGTGTTGTTCGCCGGACTGATGCTGACCGGCGCGGGGCCGAAACTGATCGAATATAATGCGCGCTTCGGTGATCCCGAGTGCCAGGTGCTGATGATGCGCTACGCAGGCGACCTCGCCGCGCTGCTTTATGCGGCATCGACCGGAGCGCTGGCGTCGGCAACCCCGCCGGCCTTCGCGAGTGACTATGCGCTCACCGTCGTCATGGCCGCCAACGGCTATCCAGCCACTCCCGAAAAGGGCGGCGCGATCCATGGCATCGCCGATGCTGAAAGTGGCGGCGTGCGGGTTTTCCATGCTGGCACAGCGCGCGGCGGCGACCAGATCGTCGCCGCGGGCGGGCGGGTGCTCAATGTCACCGCCACCGGCCGCTCCGTCACCGAAGCGCAGATGCGCGCCTATGCCGCTGTCGACAAGCTCGATTTCCCGACCGGCTTTTGTCGCCGTGACATTGGCTGGAGGGAAGTCGCGCGCGAAGCTGAGTGAGCCGACAAGCTTGAGATCGGCTGCGAGCCCGAATAGGCTGACGGGAAATCAGGGAGACAATCATGACGTGGCTTCAGGAAAATTGGATCATCGCGGTTGTCGGGCTGGTGGTCGCGGTCGTGCTGCTTTGGTGGCTGTTCGGACGCGCCAAGCCCGAAGAGATCGCGCCGCCATCGATCGAACCGGCCAAGCCCGCCAAGCCGCTCGAACCCGTCAAACCCGAGATTGTCGCTGCTGAACCCGCGCGCTTCAAACCGATCGAACCGGCCCCGACGCCTGTTGTCACGCCGACGCCGCCACCGATAGCAAAAACCCCGCCCCCGCCCCCCGTCGCCGTTCCGGTTGCCGAGCCCGAACCGGCCCCGGAACCCGCGCCGCCGCCCGAGCCGACAGCGCCCGCGCCAGTGGAGCCTGTTGCCGCCGAACCGATTGCGCCGACAGCAGCGGCTGAACCGGCACCCGCGCCGCAGCCTGCCCCGACACCGGCGCCCGAAGTCACCGAAGCCAAAGCCGACAATCTGCAGTTGCTGAAAGGCGTTGGGCCAAAGATGGTCGCGCTCCTGGGCGGCCTTGGCGTCACCAGCTTTCAGCAGATCGCCAATTGGACCGACGCCGACGTCGCCGCCATCGACCCCCAGCTCGGTGCCTTTCAGGGCCGCATCGCGCGTGACAATATCGTCGATCAGGCAAGCTATCTGGCGCGCGGCGACAAGGGGGGCTTCGAAGCGAAATATGGCGCGCTTAGCGGCGAACTCTGAGCGGTCGCTAACGATCGGCTGCGACTGTCAGCGAGGCGAGGATCGGCTATGTCCGCCCCCCACCTCGAAATCGGCACCAGCCAGTCGCTCGAGAGCTGCTGCTCTACAGTAGCGCCAGCCTCAGCCCGCGTCCGCATCAACCTTTGGTCGGCTGATCTCGGTCACCAGCAGTTTGTCGATCTTGCGCCCGTCCATGTCGACGATCTCGAAACGCCAGCCCTTGTCGTTGAATTTCTCGCCGAGTTTCGGCAGGTGCTTGAGAACTGCCAAAACATGACCTGCCGCGGTCGCATAGTCGCGGTCGTCGTCGAGCTCGATCCCCAACCGTTCGGCCATCTGATCGGCGGGCATCGATCCTGCGATCAGCAGACTGCCGTCGTCGCGCTCGACGACGAACGGCTCACTGCCGATATCCTGATCGGATGCAAATTCGCCCGCGATCGCCGCCAGCAGGTCGGCGGGGGTGACCAGGCCTTCAAAATGACCATATTCGTCGTGGACAAACAGCATCGGCACGTCGGCGACACGCAAGGCTTCCAGCGCGTCCATCGCATCGATCTGGTCGTGGATAACCTTGGCCGATCGCATCAGCTGCGCAAGGTCGAGCGCTTCGCCGCGGAACAGCGCCGCGGCAATGTCGCGCGCCTGCACCACGCCAACAATGTCGTCGACCGATCCGCGCGCCACCGGCAAGCGGCTGTGTGGCGATTCGACCAGCTTGTCGCGTACCCCCTGCGCGTCGAGCGATACGTCGATCCAGTCGACGTCCTTGCGCGGCGTCATCACTTCGCGCACTGGGCGGTCGGCGAGGCGCACCACGCCCGAAATGATCGCGCGTTCGCTTTCCTCGATCAGCCCCGATTTCGACGCCTCGGCGACGATCAGGTGCAATTCTTCGGCGGTCACCCGGTCTTCGGATTCGCGGTTGAGGCCAAGGATGCGGAACACCAGCGCCGAACTGCGGTCGAGCAGCCACACCAGCGGCGCGCCGATTTTCGACAGCCACAGCATCGGCAGCGCGATGAAGATCGCGATCGGTTCAGGCGCGCGCAACGCAAATTGCTTGGGCACCAGCTCGCCGACGATCAGCGAGAAATAGGTCGTCACCGCGATCACGACCGCAAACCCGACCGTCAGCGCGGTTTCATCGTCGAAACCGAACAGCAGTTGCAGCCGCTCGCCCACTGGGCCGCCCAGGCTGGCCCCCGAATAGGCGCCGGCCAGAATGCTGATCAGCGTGATCCCGACCTGTACGGTCGACAGGAAGCGCCCTGGATCGGCGGTCAATTGGCGTGCGACCGCGGCGCCGCGGCTGCCGCGCTTTTCGGCGGCCTGCAAGCGCGGCGCGCGCGCCGACACGATCGCGAGTTCGGACATCGCGAAGACGCCATTCAAAAGGATCAGGACAGCGATGATCGCCACGTCGGACCATGGGAAAGGGGTCATTGGGCGGTCGTGCGGCGCGTCGGCGCCCGGCCCCTGTCAGCGTCGGTCATAGGGCGCTTATAGGACAAAGCCGCGGCATTGCACAATGGCGGCTGAATAAGCGCCTCAGCGAGCATTCAGCCAGATTCGGGAACTAGATCGCCAGCCAAAAGTTATCGGCAGGTACGGCGGTACGCGCACAACCCTTGCGGCCGCCCACAAAGGGAGCGACCAATGAATATCAAAACGATCAAACTCGCAACGCTTGCCACGATCAGCGCTATGGCGCTGACCGGCTGTGTGACCGATCCCAATACCGGCGAGAAGCGCATTTCGAATGCTGCGATCGGCGGTCTCGGCGGCGCGCTCGGCGGTTATCTGCTGGGCGACCTGATCGGCGGCAAGAACAGCCGCACCGAGGAGATTGTCGGCGCAGGCATCGGCGCGGTCGCGGGCGCTGGCGTCGGCTATTACATGGACGAGCAGGAAAAGAAGCTGCGCGAGCGCACTGCCGGCACCGGCATCGACGTCGAGCGTCAGGGCGACCAGCTTGTGCTGAACATGCCCGGCGACGTGACCTTCGATTACAACAGCGCGCTGGTGAAATCGCAGTTCCGCAGCGCGCTCGACAATGTCGCCTCGACGCTGGCCGAATATCCCAGCACCTATATCGACGTGTACGGCCACACCGATTCGACCGGCAGCGACAGCTATAATCAGGGCTTGTCCGAACGCCGTGCGTCGTCGGTCGCCGATTACCTCGGCGGCCGCGGCATCCAGCGCGCGCGTATGGCCACGAGGGGTTATGGCGAAACGCAGCTGAAATGCTCGCCCGAGCGCGGTGAGGCCGATTATCAGTGCAACCGCCGCGTCGAGATCCGCATCGCGCCGGTGACGCAGGCGGACGTCAACTCCGCCCGCTAAATTCCATTCCCGTGGAATAGGAAAGGGCGTCGCCGGCAGGCGGCGCCCTTTATCTATGTCAGGCTGGGGAAGCTCGCCTTGAGGCCGTCGATGACGAACTGCGCGGCGAGCGCGGCGAGCAACACGCCCAGCAGGCGGGTGATCACAGCCTCGCCCTTGTTGCCGATAAAGCGCATCAACGGCCCTGCCGCGAGCAACGCGCCGAGCGTCATCAGCAGCACCAGCAGCAGCGCGCCGAAGATCACGAACGCGCGGTCGAGCCCGTTATTCTGCGCGACCAGCAGCATCACCGACGCGATCGACCCCGGTCCGGCCAGCATCGGCATCGCCATCGGGAACACCGAAACATCCTCAATCTCGGGGGTCGCCATCACCTTTTCGGCGCGCTGTTCGCGGCGCTCGGTGCGTTTTTCGAATACCATATCGATCGCGATGATGAACAGCATGATGCCGCCCGCGATGCGGAAACTGTCGAGGTCGATGTGCAGGAAGCTGAGCAAAGCTTCACCGAACATCGCGAAAAAGACGAGGATGCACCCCGCAATCACCGTCGCGCGGATCGCCATCGACCGGCGCTGCTGCGCGCTGGCGCCGGTGGTCAGGCTGGCATAGATCGGCGCGCAACCCGGGGGGTCGATGACCACGAACAGCGTCACGAAGGCCGAGATGAACAGGTCAATCATGGCTGTTTCGGCGCCGCGACCTGATCGTCGATCGCGGTCACCATCTGGCTGCCGTCCCACAACCGGATCGTCACACGGCGCGACTGATCAGGCCGAACGGTCGAAGTCCAGCTCAAGGTCTGGTCGGGCGACAGACCGACCGCCATATCGTCACCCTCGGCGGCCGCTTCGATTGGAACGGCGGGGCGCGATCCGCACACTGCCTGCTTCGATTCGATAAATTCGGGCGCCTCGCGTGGGGCGGCGAGGCCATCACCATGATCGAGGATCCAGTTCGTCTTGCCGCTCTTGGGATCGCGCATCCAGACGGTGGTGAAAAAGCCGTGCGCCGGCCCCTTCTGCCACGCGCCGGTCGTCGCACCGCTGTTGCCGTCACAGCTGACATAAACCGCATGTGGTTCCCACTTTACCGCTTCGGCGGGGTCTTTCTGCGTCCTGAGCCAGTCGCGCGCTTTTACCCGCTGCGGCACAAACATCACCGCGTCGGGATGCGATGTTTCGCGAAACGCGGTCCACTGACCTTTCTCTTGCGCCAGCCGGGAAAAGCCGATTTCGGCAGCGACAAAGGCGCTGGGGTTCGGCCCCAGCGGGCGATTGCGGACGTCGTTGGGGTTACCGGCACAACCGGCGAGCAGCGAAAGGGCGAGCGAAGCGGTGAACAGGATGCGCATCAAAAGCCTTCCGGATCGGCCAGACCCGCACGGCGGTGCGCGGCGACGAGGGTGTTGCGGAGCAGGCAGGCGATCGTCATCGGCCCGACCCCGCCCGGAACCGGGGTGATCGCATCGGCGACCGCCGCGACCTCGGCATAGTCGACGTCGCCGACCAATCGCCCCTTCACTGCGCCGTCGGCAGGCGGCAGGCGGTTGATCCCCACGTCGATGACGATCGCGCCGGACTTGATCCAGTCGCCCTTGACCATTTCGGCGCGCCCGACCGCCGCCACCACGATATCGGCGCGGCGGACCAGCGCGGGCAAATCCTTGGTGCGGCTGTGCGCCATCGTCACGGTGGCGTTGGCGGCGAGCAGCAATTGTCCCATCGGCTTGCCGACCAGGATCGAGCGCCCCACCACAATCGCGTCCTTGCCCGACAGGTCGCCGAGCCGGTCCTGCAGCAGCAGCAAGCAGCCGCAGGGGGTGCACGGCACCATGCCGGGGATGCCGAGCGCCAGCCGCCCGGCGCTGACCGGGGTCAGCCCGTCGACATCCTTGTCGGGGTCGATCGTCGCGACCGCCGCCTGTTCGTCGAGGTGACCGGGAAGCGGCAATTGCAGCAGGATGCCATCGACCGCATCGTCGGCGTTCAATCGCGCGAGCAATCCTTCGACCTCGTCCTGCGTCGCGGTGGCGGGCAAGCGATGCTCGAAACTTGCCATACCCGCGGCAACGGTGGCCTTGCCCTTCGACCCGACATAGACCGCGCTCGCCGGATCGTCGCCGACCAGCACGACCGCAAGCCCGGGCGCGCGCCCGGTTGCGGCGACAAAGGCGGGGACAGCGTCGGCAATCCGACCGCGCAGACCGGCGGCAAAAGCCTTGCCGTCGATCACCTGCGCGGCGGTCTCAACCGTCATCACGCCATGCCGTTCGCATAAGCGAGGCGCCCGAGATAATTGAGCACCGGCCCGTCGAGAATGATGATGATGATCAGCACCAGCATCGGAGTCAGGTCGAGCCCGCCGAAATCGGGCATGATGCGGCGAAACGGCCGGTACAATGGCTCGGTAATCCGGTCGAGCACGGTCCACAGCTGATTGACGAAATCATTGTGCGTGTTGATCACATTGAACGCGATCAGCCACGACATCACCGCCTGCGCGATGATGAACCACCACAGGACCGTCAGGATGATGTGGACGATCTGGAGGAGCATGAGAACCAAGGCGATTTCTCCGAAATAGGGTGTTGCCGCGTCTCTTAGCGGTGAATGAGCGTGCCTGCACCCCTTGCGGTGAAAATTTCCAGCAGCATCGCGTGCGGAACGCGCCCGTCGAGGATGACCGCCGCCTCGACCCCGGCATCGACTGCGGCGACGCAGGTTTCGACCTTGGGGATCATACCGCCGGTGATCGTCCCGTCGGCCTTCAGCGCCTCGATCGCCGTCTGGTCGAGGTCGGTGAGCAGCGCTCCCGCCTTGTCGAGCACCCCGGCGACGTCGGTGAGCAGGAAAAAGCGCTTGGCGCCGAGCGCCCCGGCGATCGCGCCCGCCATCGTGTCGGCATTGATATTGTAGGTTGCCCCATCGGCGCCTAGCGCGACCGGGGCGACGATGGGGATGAAATTATCCTTGGTGAGGTTGAACAGGATCGTCGGATCGACCGCCACCGGCTCGCCGACAAAGCCGAGGTCAACATGGCGCTCGATCCCCGAATTGGGGTCGGGCTGGGTCCGCCGCACCTTTTCGGCAAGCACCAGATTGGCATCCTTGCCCGAAATGCCGACCGCACGCCCGCCGAGCGCGGCGAGCCAGCCGACGATTTCCTTGTTGATCTTGCCCGCCAGCACCATCTCGGCGACCTCGGCAGTCGCGGCGTCGGTGACGCGTAGTCCCCCGACAAAGGAGGATTCGATCCCGAGCTTTTTCAGCATCGCCCCAATTTGCGGCCCGCCACCGTGAACGACCACCGGGTTGATCCCGACGGCTTTGAGCAGCACGATATCCTCGGCGAAATCGCGCTGCGCCTCGGCATCGCCCATCGCGTGGCCGCCATATTTGATCACGAACGTCTCGCCGGCGTAGCGCTGCAGATAAGGCAGCGCCTCAACGAGCGTTTCGGCCTTCGCGAGCAGGTCGGGCATTTTCGACGGGTCGGTCATCGTCATCATCCGTCGTTCTTGGCGTCGAGATTTCGGCCGAGCGCGACGAGGCCGGTGATCACAAAGGGGATGACCAGGATCGACAGCGCGACCTTCGCCAGCATCTGTCCGCCCATCAGGTTGGCGATCGGGAAGACGCCGTAAAAGGCGATGGTGACGAACAGCAGGGTGTCGACGATCTGGCTGAGCGCGCTGGCGATCGCGCCGCGGATGGCGAGCCAGGTCGTCCCGGTCCCGGCGCCTTCGCGCCCGCGCAGCTTGCTAAAGATCGTAACGTTCAAAAATTGCGAGGTGCCATAGGCGACGATCCCCGCCGCCATCAGCCGCGGGGTCTGGCCCAGGATCATTTCGAACGATGCCAGCCGCGCCGGATCCATCTCGGGTGCTGCCGGGAGCGCATAGACAAGCGATGTCAGCATGATCGACATCACCAGCGGGACAAAGCCCCACAGCACCAGTTTGTTCGCGGTCGATTGGCCCTGCACTTCGGACACGGCGCTCGACAGCGCGACAAGGATCAGGAACGGAAAAATCCCGGCCTCGACTGCCAGCCCCCCGAACAGGGCGACCTGCTTGTTCCCCAGCACCCCGGCGAGCACGACCATGCCGCCATAGATGATGGTAAAAAGGAACAGGGAGGGCGAGAGCGTGCGCGGCAGCGCCGTCGATGTGGTGTCGGTCATGCCGCCCGATAGTCGCTTTTGCGCAGCGTGGAAAGATGCGCGCGGCAGCAACACTTGCCCCCCCGCCAAAGCCCGCTAGACAAGGCGCAACAATTTGCGGGGGACGCACAAGAATATGGAACGACTGATTGGTTTAGTTGGCATCGTCGCGCTGCTCGCGATCGCCGTTTTATTCTCTTCCAACCGCCGGTGGATTCGCCTGCGCATCGTCATTCCCGCTTTCCTGCTCCAGGCCGGTTTTGCCTTGCTGGTGATCGGCACCCCGTGGGGGCGCAATATCATTCAGGCGATGTCGAACGGGGTGTCGAACCTGCTGGGCTATGCCAAGGCGGGGACCGATTTCATCTTTGGCCCGCTCGCCTCGCCCGAAATCGGCGCCAACAGCTTTGCGATTGCGGCGCTGCCGGTCATCGTCTTTTTCGCCTCGCTGATCTCGATCCTCTACTACCTCGGCATCATGCAGCTGGTGATCAAATGGGTTGGCGGCGGCATCCAGAAAATCACCGGCATCACCAAGGTCGAAAGCCTGGGCGCGGCGGCGAACATCTTTGTCGGCCAGTCGGAATCACCGCTCGTCATCCGTCCCTATCTCGCCGGGCTGACCCCGCCGCAGCTGTTCACGATCATGACCGTCGGCATGGCCGGGGTCGCGGGCACCATATTGGGCGCCTATGCCAGCATGATCGGCGAACAATTGCTGCCCTATCTGCTCGCCGCCAGCTTCATGTCGGCGCCAGGCGGCATCTTGATGGCCAAGATCATGATGCCCGACGATCCCAAGGATCTGGGCATTGAACCGGTGATCATGCCCGAGGCGAGCCATGACGACGAAAAGCCCGCCAATATCATCATGGCCGCCGCGCAGGGCGCCCAGACCGGCGTCAAGCTCGCGGTCGCGGTCGGCGCTATGGTGCTCGCTTTCGTTGCGCTTGTCGCGCTCGCCAACGGCCTGCTCGGCGGGATCGGTGGCTGGCTGGGCTATCCCGACCTGTCGTTCCAGGCGATCATCGGCACCTTGTTCCGCCCGGTGATGTGGCTGATGGGGGTGCCGTGGGACGAAAGCGCAGTCGTCGGCGGGCTGTTCGGCAGCAAGATCGTGCTCAACGAATTCGTCGCCTTCATTGACCTCGGCAGGGTGCAGGGCGACATGTCGCTGGCCGCGGTCGCCATCGCCACCTTTGCCCTGTGCGGTTTCGCCAATTTCAGCTCGATCGCGATCCAGATGGCGGTGACCGGCGGACTTGCCCCCAACCAGCGTCCGATGATCGCCAAGCTGGGCCTGAAGGCGCTGCTCGCGGGCAGCCTCTCGAACCTGATGTCGGCGGCGCTGGCCGGATTGATGCTGGGGATCGCACCGCCCGTCGCGCCGCCGCCTGCTGCGCCCGCAGTCGAGGCGGTTGCGGCCCCCGCCGAGGCGCCCGTAGCGACCCCCGACCCGGCCCCGGCCCAAGCAACCCCGGCCCCGGCCCAAGCAACCAAAGCCCCCTGACCGGCCCGACGCGGCGCTTGGGAGAATTTGCAAGCCGGTCTGAAATGGCATAATCTGCTGGACGATAACGAACCCCGGGTCGCGTTCACCAAGAGGGAGTTTGCCATGAAAATCGCCCATCGTGTGTCGATCCTCGCCGCCGCTGCCGTATCGATGGGGGCGGCTATGCTCGCCACCTCCAGCGCACAGCCTCCCGAAGACCGCATGGCGAGGCCGCCCGAAGCGACGATCTATCGCGACGCCGCTTATCGCGGCCCCGCAGTGTTCATCGGCGAGGCGAAATCCAATCTGGGTCTGGCATGGCCGGTCAATTCGGTGCGCGTCGCCAGCGGCCGCTGGGAATTGTGCCAGAAAACGCGCTTTCGCGGCACCTGCCGCACGGTCGAGCGCGACACGCCGATGCTCAACAACGTCCTGCGCGGCCTGACCATCCAGTCGATCCGTCCGGTCGGCAGCGGCGGCGGCTGGGATCCCGCGCCGCCCGCCAACGACCAGGTCGCGCGCGGCAATTTTGCCGAATTCCACACCCAGCCCGCGCAAGGCAACCGCCGCGTCCTTGCCTGCGAGTATGGATCGGCGACGGCGAACTGCGCGGCGCAGACGGCGGACAAATATTGCCGCTCGATCGGCTGGAACGGATCGGCGCGCGAGCATATAGAAACGGTCAGCAACCGGGTCTATCTGGCCGACGTGCTGTGCGTCCGTTCGGGCTATTGAGGGAGGTTGCGATGGACAGGATAAAATTCGTCGCCCTTGGCGGCGCCGCGCTGGCGCTGCCCGCCTGCATGTCGGTCGGCGGGCCGGGGGTCAGCACCTATTATGAATGCGACCGCGGCACGCGGCTGAAGGTCGATTTCATGGGCGACCGCGCCTTGGTGAGCGTCAATGGCGGCCGCGCTGAAACGATGCGTTCCACGCCCGCGGCCAGCGGCGCGATCTATGAAAATCGTGCGGGCTGGCGCCTGCATACCAAGGGCGATGAGGCGATGTGGAACACCGCGCTGCGTTCGTCGCCCGAAACCTGTCGCCAGGTGGTGGTGCCGCGCTAGGGCCTGGTCAAAGGTCCATCTTCGCCAGCGCGGCGCGAACCTCGCTGGCGAACAGCTCGGGCTGCTCCCATGCCGCGAAATGGCCACCGCGCGGCAGCTCGTTCCAGTGGACGATATTCTTGTAGCGCCGCTCGGCCCAGCGCCGCGACAGCCGCATGATCTCGCTGGGAAACAGGCTGCACCCGGTCGGCACCAAAATCTCGCCTGCGGCGAAATTGCGGAAGCTGTGCCAATAGAGCCGTGCCGACGAGGCGGCGCTCGCGGTCAGCCAGTACAGGCTGATCGTGTCGAGCATGGCATCCTTCGATAACGCCTTTTCGGGGTGCCCGCCGATCGACTGACCGCCAGGCTGGTGCCCGCAATCGGTCCAGCCATGGAATTTTTCGGCGATCCACGCCATCTGTCCGACGGGTGAATCGGTGAGGGCATATCCGATCGTCTGCGGCCGGGTGGCATGCTGGGTCGAATAACCGCTGTCCTTCGCCTGATACCAGCCGAAGCGCGCCAGATAGAGCTGCTCGGCATCGGTGAGGTCGCTCATCAGGTCGGGCGGTGGCGCACCGACGACCATGTTGACGTGGATGCCCGCGCAATGATCGGCGTGGTTCATCCCGATCGCACAGGTCACCGCGCTGCCCCAGTCACCGCCTTGCGCGAAATAGCGCTCGTAACCGAGCGCAACCATCAGCGCGTCCCACGCCGCGCCGATATGCTCGACGCTCCACTTCGCGGCGGTCGGTTTGCCCGAAAAACCATAGCCCGGCAGCGAGGGGATCACGAGGTGATAGTCGGCCGCCAGCGGTTCGATGACGTCAAAAAATTCGAGCACCGACCCCGGCCAGCCGTGGGTCAGGACCAGGGGGCGCGCCGCCGGATTAGCCGAACGGATATGGAGGAAATGCACGTCGAGTCCGTCGATCGCCGCGAGATAATTGGGCAACGCATTCAGCCGCGCTTCGACGGTGCGCCAATTATAACCCTCGCGCCAATAGGCCGCGAGTTCCTGCGCATAGGCGAGCGGGATGCCCTGATCCCAGTCGTCGACCGTTTCCTTCTCGGGCCAGCGCGTCCGCGCCAGGCGGTCTTGCAGGTCATCGAGCGCCGATTGCGGCACATCGATGACGAACGCACGGATATTCTCGACGTCCATGGAAATCCCCCCGCTATCAGATTATCAGGGCCGCGCGGGCGCCTTGCAACCGCGCTCGAGCCCGACGCCTTTCAGGAAGCCGCGCCGAACCGTTCCGGCATAGACCGCTTCGGCATAGCGGCGACGTTCGGCATTGGCACCGGTGATTTCGCCGATCAGACTGCGAAACGGAATGATCGACCCGGCCACGCTGCCAGCCACGCGGCCCACCGTGCGCTCGCGCTTTTTTGCCGTGCTTTGTTCTTCGGTTTCGTTGACGTCGGGGCCGAGCACCTCGTCGAGTTCGACGATTTCCTTCTGGATCGCGGCGCATTTGCGCATGCCCGCCAGGGAATAGGGATCGCCCTGAACCGCCACCAGCTTGGCGGGCGCTTCCTTGCCGTCAAATGGTTCGGTCACCTTGTTGGCGGTGTCCTTGATGGTCGGATTTTCCGGCGACCCGGACTGTGCCTGCGACGGGACCGAGAGAATGAGCGCCGCGGCCATTGCGGTGGCCGAAAATCCGACGATAAATCTGTTTTGCATATGACGCCTCCTCTGCTGCCCCCTGACAGCCAATAGACTAACGCGTCGGGACCGGTTCGGCTCCCGTCCAGTCATAAAAGCCGCGGCCCGCCTTTTTGCCGACCCAGCCCGCCTCGACATATTGGACGAGCAGCGGGGCGGGACGGAATTTGGGATCGCCGGTGCCGCTGTGCAGGACGCGGATGATTTCGAGGCAGGTGTCGAGCCCGATGAAGTCGGCGAGCGTGATCGGACCCATCGGATGATTGAGCCCCAGACGGCAACCGGCGTCGATGTCCTGCATCGTCGCGACGCCCTCACCCAGCGCGAACACGGCTTCGTTGATCAACGGCATCAGGACGCGATTGACGATGAAGCCCGGCGCGTCGTTGGCGTGGACGATTTCCTTGCCAAGGCCGCGGCCGAAAGCTTCGACGGCTTGCAGCGTCGCGTCGCTGGTCGCGAGGCCGCGGATCAGTTCGATCAGCCCCATCACCGGCACCGGGTTGAAGAAATGCACGCCGATGAAGCGCGCCGGATCGGGCGAGGCTTGGGCGAGACGGGTAATCGGAATCGAGCTGGTGTTGCTGGCGAGGATCGCGGTGGACGACAGGTGCGGGCCGACGCTGGCAAAGATCGCGCGCTTGATCTCTTCGCGCTCGGTCGCGGCCTCGATGACGAGGTCGGCGGGGGCGAAGGCGCTGTGGTCGGCGACGGGGGTGATGCGGGCGAGCAGCGCATCGGCATCGCCCTGCGCCATCTTTTCCTTGGCGACGAGACGGCCGAGCGACTTGGCGATCCCCGCCTTGCCGGCTTCGGCGCGCGCGAGATCGATGTCCGACAGCAACACGTCATGGCCAGCGCCCGCCGATACCTGCGCGATGCCCGCGCCCATTTGCCCTGCCCCGATGACGCCGACGATCATAAACTGCCCTTTCGCTGGAAACCCTGCCCGTGCCCTACGGGCTCGGTCTCATGCGTCAAGGGGCGGAACGGAAGGCGGTTGCTTCGGCAAGGATCAGCGCAAAGGCGGGGTCGGTGTCGTCCCACGTCGCCACCGGCGTCCAGCCGCTGGCGCGGAGCAGCAGGTTGGCGTCGCGTGCGCCATATTTATGACTGTTCTCGCTGTGAATCGTCTCGCCCGCCGCCATATGATAGTCATGCCCATCGACGGTGAAATCCATCTCGCACGCCGCGACAAGGTGCATTTCGATGCGCGCATGGACATCATTCCAGATCGCGCGGTGGGTGAAATTCTCGACCGGGATATCACCGCCGAGTTCGCGGTTGATCCGCTCGAGCAGGTTGAGGTTGAACGCGGCAGTGACCCCCGCCGGATCGTCATAGGCGCGCTCGAGCACTGCAATATCCTTGATCCGGTCGATCCCGATCAGCAGCAGCGATTCTTCGCCAAGCGCCTCGCGCCAGTTGCGCAGCAAATCCACCGCGGTGCGCGCGACCATGTTGCCGATCGTCGAGCCGGGGAAAAAGCCGAGCTTGGGCAACGGGCAAATCTCGCGCGGCATTGCGACGCGCTGGGTGAAATCGGCCTCGACCGGATAGATGGGCAGACCGGGGAAGCGCGCGGCCAGCGCCGCGGCGCTGTCGCGCAGAAAATCGCCCGAGATATCGACTGGCACATAAGCGGCAGGCGCGATCGCGCCGAGCAGCAACGGGGTTTTGGTCGAGCTGCCCGAGCCAAGCTCGACGACTGCGCGGCCCGGACCGACCGCCGCGGCAATGTCGGCGGCGTGGCGGGTGAGCAGGTCGGTCTCGCTGCGCGTCGGATAATATTCGGGGAGCGCGGTGATATCCTCGAACAGCGCGGAACCCGTTGTGTCGTAGAACCAGCGCGCCGGGATCGCCTTTTGCGCCTGCGCCAGCCCGGCGTGGACGTCGGCGCGAAACGCGATATCGACCCCCGCGGCGTCGGCGTCGACCTGCCTGAGATTGCGAACAACGCCCATGTCAGAGATCCTTGGCTAAACGCACGCCGGTGAACTGCCAGCGCTGATGGGGGTAGAAGAAATTGCGGTAAGACGCGCGCAGATGGCCGCGCGGGGTCGCGCAGCTGCCGCCGCGCAGCACGAACTGGCCGCTCATGAACTTGCCATTATATTCGCCGACCGCGCCGGGCGCGGCGCGGAAGCCCGGATAAGGGCGATAGGCGCTGCCGGTCCATTCCCACACACTGCCGAACATCTGTTGCCGATCGGCGTCATCGGCAGCGGCGGCAGGCTGCACCGGCCCGGCGCTGCCGAGCTGCTGCCCCGATGCCGGATCGAGGCGCGCCGCGGCGGCTTCCCATTCGAACTCGGTCGGCAGGCGGGCGCCGGCCCAGCTGGCAAAAGCGTCGGCTTCGAAAAAGCTGATGTGGGTGACGGGAGCGGCGGGGTCGATGTCCTGCCAACCCGACAGGGTGAACTGACGGTCGCCGTCCCAATAGGCGGGTGCGTCGATACCCTCGGCCTGCACCCACGCCCAGCCGTCGCTAAGCCACAGCGAGGGTGTGTGATAACCGCCGTCGGCGATAAATTGCTGCCATTCGCCATTGCTGACCGGGCGGCTGGCGAGCGCGTGCGGGGTGAGCAGCGTATCGTGGCGCGGGCCTTCGCAGTCGAAGGCAAAGCCGTCGCCGCCGTGGCCGGCCGCCGCAATGCCCGCCGTGCCCTCGATCCATTTCATGGCGGAAAACTGCGCAGCTTCACGCGCGATTGCCATTTCCTCCCACATGGCAGGGCCGAGCGGGTTCTGCGCGAAGAGATGTTTGAGGTCGGTGAGCACCAATTCCTGATGCTGCTGCTCATGATGGATACCAAGTTCGGTCAGCGTGTGGGCCGCCGGCGGCAGGTCGGGTAGCGCGCCGAGCACCGCGGCATCGACATGCGCGCGCCAGCGACGGATTTCGTCCAAGGACGGGCGGGTCAACAGCCCGCGCTGCGGCCGCGCATGACGCGGTCCCTCAGCCTCATAATAGCTGTTGAACAGATAGGCGTAGCGATCGTCGAACAGGCGATAGCCCGGCAGATGGTCGCGCAGGATGAAGGTTTCGAAGAACCATGTCGTGTGCGCCAGATGCCATTTGGCAGGCGACGCGTCGGGCATCGACTGTGCGCTGGCGTCGGCGTCAGACAGCGGCGCGACAAGATCGAGCGACAGCTGGCGCGTTGCGGCGAAACGCTGCGCGAGAAGGAGTGGCGGGATGGCTATTTGCGGATGGGATGAAATGTCGGTTTGGCTGGCCATGATGAGACAATCCCCCGAGGTGCGATTCGGTTTCGCATGAAGATCGAATATGGTTACGCGGTGGCGAAATGTCTAGAACATTTGGGGAACATGGCTGTCGCCTCGGCAAAGGCGGCGCCGCTCGCGGTTTACGCAGCACCGAAGAGCAGGGACGACGGTGGCCGCGTTCCGAGGCACGTGACCCTGGAGCGCCCTTCGCGGGGGCCTCGATCTGCTAGCGCGTCGCGCCGGGTTTCCACAGCACGTCGCCGCCCGCCGCGGCATTGAGGTGCCGGGTGAGCACGAACAGATGGTCGGACAGGCGGTTGAGATAGGTGAGTGCCAGCGGGTTGAGGTCGCGATCCGCACCTGCCGCGACCGCCGCCCGTTCCGCCCGCCGCGTCACCGCGCGGGCGAGGTGGAGCCGCGCGGCGGCGTCGGTGCCGCCAGGCAGGATGAAACTGCGCAGCGCTTCCAGATCGTCGTTCATCCGATCGATCTCGTCCTCCAGCCGCGCGATCTGGCTGGGGACGATGCGCAGCGCCATATCGTGCGGGCCGAAACCATGCGCCGGGTCGGCGGGGGTGGCGAGATCGGCGCCAAGATCGAACATCTCATTCTGAATCCGCACCAGCATCGCGGTGGCGTCGCTGTTCGGATGGAGCGCGGCGACCGCGATCCCGATCGCGCTATTCGCTTCGTCGACATCGCCGATCGCCGCCATCAGCGGCGCCGATTTGGCGATCCGCGAGCCGTCGACCAGCCCGGTGGTGCCGTCATCGCCGGTTCGCGTGTAGATTTTGTTCAGTTTGACCATTTATCGGGGCTTGCGCAGCGGCGGGATCAACCGCCCGCGGCGAGCAAGCCGATCAGCACGATCAGGATGATGGTGATCGCCTGCCATTTGACGCGCGACATCATCATCTTGTTCTGCATCACCTGATTTTCTTCGACTTTTCCGTCGATCACCGCCTGGTGGCCTTGCGAAAAATAGAAGAGCCCCCGCGCGAGCGAGAAGAGGACGAAGCCGGCCGCCACGACGACGCCGATGATCAGCAAGATGTTCATGGCCCCTATTTAGGGCATCTGCAGCGAATAACCAGTGGGAAGGCGTCCGGCGAGCAGATCGGCGGCGAGCGCGCGGCCATCGACGCCGGTGCCGCGCAGCGCGGCGAGTGACGCCGCGGCGTCGCGTTTCGCCAGCCGCTTGCCATCGCAGCCACAAACCAGCGCGTGATGGCGGTAAAGCGGGGTCGGCAGGTCGAGCAGCGCCTGGAGCAGGCGGTGGACGTCGGTCGCGGCGATCAGGTCGGCGCCGCGGGTGACGTGCGTGACACCCATCGCGGCGTCGTCGAGGGTGCTGGCGAGATGATAGCTGGCGGGGGCATCCTTGCGCGCGAGGACGATGTCGCCATGTGCCAGCGGATCGGCGGGGCGCGGTCCTTCCCCTTGCTCCTCCCAGGTCAGCGCGCCGACATGTGTGACCGCGCGGGCCATATCGAGGCGCCAGCAATGCGGCTCGGCCGCCATCCGCCGCTGCTGCTCGGTCTTGGAAAGAGTGCGGCAGGTGCCGGGATAGACCGCCCCCGACGGTCCGTGCGGCGCGCTCAGGCTCGCGGCGATATCGGCGCGGGTGCAGAAGCAGGGATAGACGAGATTGCGGGCGCGCAGCATGTCGAGCGCCGCGGCATAATCGCCGAGCCGCGCCGACTGGCGCACCGGCTCGCTATCCCAGCCGAGCCCGAGCCACGCGAGATCGGCGAGCGACGCGCCGACATATTCCTCGCGCGAGCGGCTGCCATCGATATCGTCGAAGCGGATCAGATATTGGCCGCCCGCCGCGCGCGCCGCGTCGTGCGCCAGCACGGCGCTATAGCCGTGACCAAGGTGGAGGTCGCCGGTCGGGCTGGGCGCAAAACGGGTCAGCATCGCCGTGGTAAAAACTCCATATACGGTGCTGGCGTCATCAGAATCCTTCCATATCTTGCGGCAGATGCCCCCTTGACGTCAGATTCTGATGCGGCATGTAATAGGCTTGTCACTTGAGGAAGGCAGTGGCGCGCCATCTGATCAGCAATGGGGGCAATGTCCAACCGCCATGTTCCATCCCGATCTCGCCCGGCATCCCGACAGCTGTCCCGCGCTTGTTCTGAATGCCGATTACACGCCGCTCAGCTATTATCCGCTCAGCCTGTGGCCGTGGCAGACCGCGGTCAAGGCGGTTTTCCTCGACCGCGTTACCATCGTCGAAAATTACGAGCGCGAGATTCATTCGCCGACCCGGACGATGCCGATCCCCAGCGTCATCGCGCTGCGCCAATATGTGAAACCGTCGCAGCATCCGGCGTTCACCCGCTTCAACCTGTTCCTGCGCGACCGTTTCTCGTGCCAATATTGCGGCTCGGGCAAAGACCTGACCTTTGACCATGTCGTGCCGCGCCGGCTGGGCGGGCGGACGACCTGGGAAAATGTCACCACCGCCTGCGCGCCGTGCAACCTCAAAAAAGGCGGGCGGACGCCGCAACAGGCGCGCATGCCGATCTATCGCCAGCCGTGGCGTCCGACGAGCTGGCAGCTACAGGACAATGGCCGCGCCTTCCCGCCGGGCTATCTGCACACGAGCTGGATCGACTGGCTGTATTGGGATGTCGAACTGGAAGGCTGACCGACGGGCAACAAACCGGATAGGGTGATTTTAGGAAACCGACCCTAAGTATTTGATACGTTTTTTCAAATACTTGTCTATGACATTTGGTCCTACACGGTGTTCCCCGTCTGCCTGAAACCATGATTCAGTCCATATAACTTGTAGGCCATAACCGCCGATTCTAGTCGAACCTTTTCCAAGCTACGCCAGCACCCGCGCTTTATAAGTTCGACAGTCTTCTAGACTTGGACGCGGTCATTCGGGGGAGGGGCCATTAATTCCAACCAATTTTTCAATGCGACCTGGAGGCCGTGGCCGGAACTGAGTACGTCGCGCCAAATGCCCAGAGCGGCCGTTCACCCTGTCATTCGTAATGCTGGGTCAGAGGTTCGAGTCCTCTAAGCGGCACCAGTTTTTGACCGTTTTCCGGTCGCTTTAACCTCGCAAAAAGCACGGTTTTCTGCTAGTTCTGGCACTTCACTTGTACCGGACCAGCTCAAGGCCGCTCATGGCAGCTCACCGCCATTTGGGGGCCCTGAAATGGGACTCAAATGAGGTGTTTATGCTCACCAATATCGAGATACTCGCGCTCCGCCCCCGCGACAAATCCTACAAGGTTGCAGACGGTCTCGGCCTCTATGTCCAGGTCCAGCCGACCGGCTCGATCCTCTGGCGTTTCAAATATCGCTTCTACGGCATCGAGCGGAAGCTCTGCTTCGGCAGCTTCCCCGAAGTGTCGCTGAAGGAAGCGCGGGCGCTGCGCGATGAAGCGCGCGGCAAGGTCGCTGCCGGCATCGATCCCTCGGCCGTGCGCCGTAAGGCGAAGCTCGAAGCCGCGATGGCGGCATCGGACACGTTCCGCGCGATTGCCCACGAGTTTATCGCCAAGATGGAGCGCGAAGGCAAAAGCGAGGCGACCATCAAGAAAGCGATCTGGTTCCGCGGTCTGCTCGACCGCGACATAGAGCACCGGCCGATCAGCGAGATCACGCCGCAGGAGCTGCTCCATTCGATCCGCCGTGTCGAGAAGCGTGGCCATCACGAAACGGCACTGAGGTTGCGGTCGTTCGCTGGCCGGGTTTTCCGCTATGCAATGGCAACCGTTCGTACAGATCGCAATCCTACGGAAGTCCTGCGCGGCGCCTTCACCATCCCGAAGGTCAAGCGTCGCTCGGCGATCGTCGAGCCCCACCTTGTCGCCGAGCTGATGCGTTCGATTTCGACCTACAGCGGGCGCGCTGAGACGCGCATCGCGCTCCAGATAGCGGCGCATACGTTCGTCCGGCCGGGCGAGCTACGCTATGCCGACTGGAGCGAGTTCGACATGGGTGCGCGGGTGTGGCGTATTCCGGGTGAGCGCATGAAGATGGGACTGCCGCACGACGTGCCGCTGTCCGATCAGGTCATCGCGCTGGTCGAGAGCCTCAAGGCGATCGGCAATCGAGGACGGTTCCTTTTTCCGTCTTCGCAATCATTCCTGCGACCGATCTGCGAGAACACCCTCAACTATGCGCTCCGGCGCATGGGCTACACCGACGACCAGATGACCTCGCACGGGTTCCGGGCGCTCGCCTCGACGCGGCTCAACGAAGCGAAGATGTGGTATCCCGACGCGATCGAGCGGGCGCTAGCGCATCGCGAGACGAACAAGGTGCGGGCCGCTTATGACCGGGCGATGCACTGGGACGAGCGCACGCGCATGATGCAGTGGTGGTCGGACTATATCGATCGGCTTCGCGAAGGCAGCAAATTCGATCCCGCCGTCGTTGACAACAGGTCGCGCGGCACGCTGGCGCCCATCTCCTCGGGCCCTGTGACGACATTGGCGCATTTCCTAATGGGATAAAAAAGGTACAAGCCGCGCGTCCTTGAAAACGATAGCATCGCCGAAGTACGCTCATGGCATAACGCCAGTTTTACCATGAGCATAGCTGTCCCCGAGACTGCGCGAGACAAACGCCTTGCGTGGGCGCAGAGTTCTTGCGAGCATTTCTGACGCAACCGATGGGGGTGTTGTTATCCGCTACTCGGGCGATTTATTGGGATAGGATAATAGCGCAAAGATGGAGCCTGAGTTCCCATTCGAGTTTATAGTGCCAGCGGCGCCGGTATCCTTCCAACGCAGCAATGCTGCGGCCAAACAGGCTTGGAAGGAACTGGTGCGCGCCTCGCTTGCTCCCAATCTACCCGAAATGCATTTTGCGACCGAGCAGCGCCTGGCGGTAACCCTATTTTATTATCCCGAGGATGAGATGGAAGGAGATCTCGACAACGTGCTAAAGTTGACCCTCGATGCGATGAACCAGCATGTCTACATCGACGATCAGCAGATTGAGCGCATCGTCATCCAAAAATTCGAGAGCGGGCGCGTCTTTTCTTTCAGTGATCCCAGCCTCACGCTCGCTCAATGCATTTTGGGCCAAAAGCCAGCGCTTTACGTTCGTCTCTCGAATGACCCTCACGAGGAGCTTCGGCCATGACCGAAATTTGGGATACCGAGCGCGAACTCTTAGAGGCTACAGCGCGAGACCTGACGGCGAAGGGGTACGACGTCGTCATTGAGCCGTCCCCAAACCTGCTCCCCGCCGCCCTTTCAATATTCCGGCCCGACGCAATCGCATTGGGTCGAGAGCCAAAACTTATCGTGGAGATTGCATCAGAAGGAGCAATTGCTGCTGCTAAAGTGGCCCGCCTTCAAGAGGCGCTCGCCCAGAACCCAGAGTGGAAGCTTCATCTGGTGATTAGTCGTGTAAAGCGAACAAGCCTCTCAGTTATGCCTAACGAGCTAATTGCGCCGACGTTGGATAGCGCAAAAAAGGTGGCGCAGATCGAACCCCGAGCGGCGCTGCTTTTAGGATGGTCGGCATTCGAGGCGGTCAGCAGGGCGCGTAGACCGTCAGTGTTTTCAAGGCCCCAGTCGCCCGGACGGATCATTGAACGGCTTGCTGCCGAGGGGGTCTTGACGCCGACCGACGCGGCCTTTCTTCGCGAAATGGCTCACGCTCGCAATGCATTCATCCATGGTGACCTGACGCAAACCGTCGATTTGTCGCAGGTAGAACGCTTCCTCTCCACAATCGAATGTTTGCTGTCGGCGGCACCTTGGTCAACACTCACTCCCGAGTGAGAGATTGGAAATTGGTTAGCCCGTATCTCGTGGCATAATTGGATTTAAGCCATGTGTAACGGAGCCTGCTTACCGGCTGCCGATCAGAGATTTGTTCGGTTAGAAGATTGAAGAAATCCGTACCGTCGCTGCTGGCAATGCTCAGAAATCGAGATACTAGAGAAGACCGTTGGAGGGCAATTTGCCGAGAATTTTTGACAATATCGATAACGCGCTCCTGCCTGAGTTGAACAAGGTGCTTTCAGTTTCTGAAAGGGCCGATTTCTGCGTGGGTTATTTCAATTTGCGCGGATGGCGCAAAATCGATCAGCATATCGAAGGTTGGTCCGATCAGGATGGCAATGCTTGTCGCCTTCTTGTTGGGATGCATAAGTCTCCTGAAAAGGGATTGCGGGAAAAACTGGCAACTGCGTTCCATGATGATGGCATCGACAATGCCCGTGCCTTGGAACTGAAAAAAGAGTTAGCCGAGGAGTTTCGCGCCCAACTTGCCCTCGGTTCACCGAACAATGATGACGAGGCCGGTTTACGGCGACTGGCACGGCAAATTCGCGGCGGGAAAGTGACCGTGAAGCTATTCTTGAAGCATCAGCTTCACGCTAAACTCTACTTGCTGCACCGATCTGACCCGATCAATCCGAAAGTGGGATTTGTCGGCAGCAGCAATCTGACCTTTGCGGGCCTTTCGCTCCAAGGCGAGCTGAATGTCGATGTGATGGATCACGATGCTTGCGACAAGCTGGCGGCATGGTTTGAAGATCGCTGGAACGACCGCTGGTGCATTGACATTTCGGAAGAGCTGGCGACGATTATCGAAGAAAGCTGGGCGGGGGAAAAGCTAGTTGAACCGTACCATGTCTATTTGAAGATGGCTTACCACCTCGCGCAAGAGGCGCGGCATGGCCAATCGGAGTTTCGCATTCCCCGGATTTTTGGCGACAAGCTGTTCGATTTCCAGACCAGCGCCGTCAAAGTGGCGGCTCACCACCTAAATAAGCGTGGTGGCGTGGTGATTGGCGATGTCGTCGGTCTCGGCAAATCCATCATGGCGTCAGCCCTTCTCAAAATTGTTGAGGAGGTTGATGGCCGTAGCCTGATCATCTGCCCCAAGAACCTCCTCGATATGTGGCACGACTATGTCGATACCTATGAACTCAACGCCAAGATCGTTTCGTTATCGCGCGTTGAATCCGAATTGAAGGAATTGAAGCGATATAGGACTGTCTTGATCGACGAGAGCCACAACCTGCGCAACCGCGAGGGCAAACGTTACAAGGCCATTGAGGATTATGTCCGCTCAAATGACAGTCGCTGTGTCTTGCTTTCCGCCACACCATACAACAAATCATTCATCGACCTTTCTTCGCAGCTCAGGCTTTTTATTGAGGACGACCAAGACATCGGCGTCCGTCCAGAGGCGATGATCCGCGCCATTGGCGGGGAAACCGAATTTGTCCGCAAGCATCAATGCGCAGTGCGTTCGCTTCCCGCATTTGAGAAGAGCGATCAGACCGACGATTGGCGCGAGCTGATGCGGCTTTACATGATCCGACGCACACGCGGGTTCATTCTGCAAAACTATGCTCAAACCGATGAAGCCAATGGGCGGAAATTCATCACTTTCGCCGACGGCACACGATCATACTTCCCGGTGCGTCAACCTAAATCCGTGAAGTTTGCAATCGACGATAGTGATCCCGGCGACCCTTATGCGAAAGCTTATTCAGATGCGGTGGTGTCTGCCGTCGATGGATTGAAGTTGCCTCGCTACGGCCTTGCCAACTATCTGGTCGCAGACCCCGCTCATCCGCCGACAGCAGATGAAGGCCGGATTATGGACGGTCTTGGCCGCGCCGGTATCCGGTTAATGGGATTTTGCCGGACAAACCTTTTCAAGCGGCTTGAGAGCGGCGGCCCCGCATTCATTCAGTCGATTGAACGCCACGTCATGCGCAACCTCGTTTATCTTTATGCGCTCGAAAATGACCTGCCTCTCCCGATTGGAACGCAGGACGCCGAATTGCTCGATTTGACGGATGAAGACGCGGACTCCGAAGCCGCCGGTACGTTGTTTGAGAACGGTGAGTTTGCGGAGGGTGAGGAAGAAACGACCATCGCTTCTATCGAAATGGACCGGCTGCAGGCGCAGGCCGCGCACATTTATGGTGTCTATTCCAATGCCAAAGCCCGCCGCTTCAAATGGTTGAAGGCTGGCCTCTTTCGGCGCTCGCTCCACAGCGACCTTATGACGGACGTTGATGCACTGCGTGAAGTGCTACATAACTGCGGCACCTGGGCAGAAGACCGTGATACCAAGCTCCGCGCTTTGATTGATCTTGTCCGTCTCGATCACCCAGATGACAAATTGCTGATCTTCACTCAGTTCGCTGATACCGCACGCTATCTTGAGAATGCGCTCAAAAAGGCCGGCGTCACTGCCATCTCTGCGGTCACGGGCCAGTCAGAAAGCCCTACGCGCTTAGCATGGAGATTTAGCCCTAAATCCAACAAGAAAGAGAGTATAGCCAAGGCCGAGGGCGAACTGCGTGTCCTTGTCGCCACCGACGTTCTCTCCGAAGGACAGAATCTTCAGGATTGCGCCACCATCGTCAACTTTGACTTGCCTTGGGCCATCATTCGACTGATCCAGCGCGCCGGTCGCGTGGATCGAATTGGACAGCAGGCCGATACGATTAACTGTTATTCGTTCTTGCCGGCCGAAGGCGTCGAACGAATTATCCGTTTGCGTTCCCGTGTCCGTGCGCGGCTCAAGGAAAACCAGGAAGTCGTCGGGTCTGACGAAGCGTTTTTCGAGGATGACGATCAGGCGAATCCTATCCAGGATCTGTACAGCGAAAAGTCTGGCATTCTGGACGGCGATGATGACGGTGAGGTCGATCTGGCCTCCTACGCTTTCCAGATTTGGCAAAACGCAATCAAGGACGATCCCAAGCTCCAAAAAGTGGTCGAGGATATGCCCGACGTCGTGTTCGCCACCAAGGCGGTTCCGCAACAACCCGACGCGAAAGAAGGTGCATTGGTCTATCTCCGCACTCCGGACGATAATGATGCGTTGGCATGGATGGCGCGCGATGGCGAAATCCTCACCCAATCCCCGCTGGCAATTCTCCGCGCAGCCGAATGCGGCCCCGAGGAATCCGCATTGGAGCGCACCGATTTCCATCACGACGTCGTGCGGAAAGGTGTGGAGCATTTGATGCAGGAAGAGCGCACCACACACGGCGCGCTGGGCCGCCCGTCGGGCGCGCGCTTCAAAACCTACGACCGCCTGAAACGCTGGGTGGCCGAACAGGGCAACGAGCGCAGTCTGTTCGTCACCGAACACTTCGTCCGCGATGTGGAAAAGGCGATGGGTGACATTTACGAGTTTCCCCTGTTTCAATCGACAATTGATGCGCTCAATCGCCAACTCAAAACCGGGATCAGCGATACCAAGCTCGCTGAAATGGTCGTCGCCTTCCGTGAGGATGGTCGCTTGTGCATGAAGCAGGACAAGGATGACTCGCAGAATGACATGCGGATTATCTGCTCGATGGGATTAACGGGGTAACATGGCACTCAACAAGGCGACAGCCACTACCCATCTGAAAGCGTTTGATTTCGCTACCCTGTTTATCGAGGAGCTGGGCTGGGACCGTCCGGCATCGCGGCAGCCCGAGACCACCGAAGTCGATGGCGAACGCTTCACGCTTTCGCCCGTCGCAAATAAGCGCGGCGTCCGCATCTTCCATTGCCCGTCTATTCCCGAGGGCAAGACGCGAAAGAAGATCGAGCGCGAGCTGACGAAGAGCGTGTTCGAACATCTCATCATCTTCACCGACGCGGAGAGAACGCAACAAATTTGGCAATGGGTTGAGCGGATTAGCGGCAAGCCCGCCGCTGTTCGAGATCACATTTGGCGGACGCAACAAAGCCCCGAACTAACGCTTCAAAAGCTGGAACACATTACGTTCCCGCTTGAAAATGAAGAGAGTCTAACGCTGTCGGGCACGGTCAACAGCTTGAAAGACGCGTTTACCCGCGAGCAAATCACCCGTCGCTTTTTCGGCGAGTTTCAGACGCAGCACGCAGCATTCCTCTCATTCATAAGAGGATTGGAGGCAGCGACAGACCGGCAATGGTATGCTTCACTGATGCTCAACCGCCTGATGTTTGTCTATTTTATTCAGCGCAAAGGATTTCTCGATAACAATCAGAACTATTTGAGAGAGAAGCTGTCTCAAGTCCGGGCCGAACAGGGCACTGGTCAATTCCACAACTTCTACCGAGTTTTCCTGCTGACATTGTTCCACGGCGGGTTAGCAATGCCCGCGAGTGGACGTGATGCGGCGACCCACGCGCTGCTTGGCACCATACCCTATCTCAACGGAGGGCTATTCGAGCCGCATATTCTCGAAGCTGAGGGAAGCAACATTGAAATCGCCGACGAGGCGTTCGAGGCGGTTTTTAACTTTTTTGACCGCTATGACTGGACGCTTGATACCCGTCCAATCAGTCGTAGTGACGGTAAAGAGATCAACCCCGACGTTCTGGGCCATATATTCGAGAAATATATCAACCAGAAGCAGATGGGTGCTTACTACACCAAGGAAGATATCACCGATTACATAACTAAGAATACCGTCATTCCTTGGCTGTTCGAGAATGCACTCACCCATGACAAGGTGGCTTTTGAGGCCGGGAGCGCGGTGTGGCGGATGCTCTCCGAAAATCCAGATGCCTATATCTACAAGGCTGTGAAGCACGGGGCAGATGAACCGCTGCCCGGAAACATCGCGGCGGGTATTGCCGACGTGGCGAAGCGCGGTGATTGGAACAAGGCCGCGCCCGTAACGCACGGCCTGCCCACTGAAATCTGGCGCGAAGTCGTCGCGCGGCGCGAACGCTATGAAGCCATCAAGGCCAAGGCGGCGGCGGGCGAAATCGCCTCGATTGAGGATTTCATTACCCACAATCTCGATATTCGCCAGTTCGCGCGCGATGCCATCCAATATGCCGAAAGCCCCGATCTTGTCCGTGCCTTTTGGAAAGGCATATCGGCAATCAAGGTGCTTGATCCCGCCTGCGGGTCAGGCGCGTTCCTGTTCGCCGCACTCGGCATCCTTTACGACCTTTATGACGCCTGCCTTGAACGGATGGAGCAATTCGTTGACTCCGCGCCAGACGGAGGCGGGCAGCGCCAGCTTTATTCCGATTTCCGAACGGTGCTGGACCAGATCGAGCGTCATCCCAACCGGCCCTATTTCATCTATAAATCAATCATCCTCGACAACCTATACGGTGTCGATATTATGGATGAGGCGGTAGAGATTTGTAAGCTCCGCCTGTTCCTCAAACTCGCTTCGCAGCTTGAGCGCGCCGACCAGATCGAGCCACTTCCCGATATTGATTTCAATATCAGGTCGGGGAATACACTGATTGGTTACACGTCATTCGCCGATGTGGAACGCGCGACGAATGCAGCCGGTCTCGATTTCGATGGTCGGGCTGCAAAGATAAAAGCAGACATGGAGGATTACGCTTCGGCTCTGGACAATTTCCGCTTGCAGCAAACGAGTTTTGGGGGCGAAAATACACCCGCAGCGAAGGTAGATTTGAAAGGACGACTAGCGGTATTGAAACCGAAGCTCGACCGTTACCTTGCCCAAGATTATGGCGTGGGTGCGGGTGACGATTTAGCCAATGCTGCTAAATTCGAGACGTGGAAAGCTAGCCATAAACCCTTTCATTGGCTGATCGAGTTTTTTGGAATTCTCACGGGCGGCGGATTCGACGTGGTGGTCGGCAATCCACCCTACTTAGAAACACGGGAGATCGACTACCTTCCGAAAGGGCTGGCGACGCTTGATACGCGTGCGGTGCATGCACTTTTCATTGAGCGTGCTGAGTCGCTGTTATCTCCGACAGGTAGCACCAGTATGATCCTCCCTATGTCTCTGGTTTCAACTTCAAGAATGAAAGCCGTCCAAGCGATTATCGAAAATGGGCGTCAGACGTGGTATTCAAACTTTGCTTGGAGGCCTGCAAAGCTATTTGATACGGTCAATCGCGCTCTAACGATATACGTCGCGAACCCAAGCACTAATCCAGAAGTTCACACGACTGGCTACATCAAATGGACGGCAGACGCGCGTGATCAGATCATTTTTAATCTGCAATATATAGCTGCGCCTATTAAACGGTTGTCGTTCTGGGTTCCGAAGTTCCAGCACCGGATTGAACCTGCAATGCTCGCTAAGGTTATAGGTCAGCCCCACACCCTTGAACGGATATGGGGCAGCGGCGCAAGCCAAGTTTATTATCGCAACACGGGTGGCCTTTACTGGAAGGTTTTCACAATTGAACGGCCCCGTTTTTTTGTGAATGGTGTTGCCGGGAGCTCATCGCGTGAAACTCGTTTGCCACTTCGTGATGGATTTGATCCACGAGCCGTCGCAGCCATCTTGAGTAGCACCACATTTTGGTGGTGGTATACCATTGCTTCAAATTTACGCGATTTAAATCCCGCCGATATTCAGGCTTTTTGTGTTAATGATGCTATATTGCACGACCCAGAACTCATAAAGGCCGGAGAAGAGTATCTGAACGACTTAGACCGAAATAGCCTCATGCTTACACGAGAGCAGCGCCAGACTGGAACCACCCAAACGCAATCGTTCAAAATTCAACGATCCAAGCCGCTGATCGACAATATCGACTGTTTATTGGCACCACATTATGGGTTTAGCGACGAAGAACTCGATTTCATTATCAACTACGACATCAAATACCGCATGGGCGCAGACGAGAACGATGCCGAGTGAGCCGCCCATCGCGAACGATGCTGCGTCGGTGTTGGCCCGTGCGCCCATGGCATTTTTCTGTTCTAAGGCTTGCCCCGGCGACCTCATCTTAAAAGCGCAGGATTGGGTCAATGCGCGGGGGCCGAAAAGCGCACCGGTAATCGGCGGTTTCCAAACCCCCATCGAAAGCGACGTGCTGCGGATTTTGCTACGCGGAGCCGCACCCGTCATCATCGATCTCGCCCGTGCAGTGCAGGGCTATCGTTTGTCTCCCGCACTCAAAACCACCGTCACCGCAGGCACCGCCCGGATCATCAG
Organism: Sphingopyxis bauzanensis; assembly: GCF_002205675.1. Classification (GTDB taxonomy): domain Bacteria; phylum Pseudomonadota; class Alphaproteobacteria; order Sphingomonadales; family Sphingomonadaceae; genus Sphingopyxis; species Sphingopyxis bauzanensis. Next base: position 577,831 of record NZ_NISK01000004.1, read on the forward strand.
CCCCTTTGCTGCCACCCAGACCCGCACCACCGCCGCCACCGCCGAGGCCCGCAATCGCCACATCCTGACGTTTCGCGAGTCAGTCCTGATTGCCCATGCAGCGCCGGGCGGAAGGACGGAGAGCCTCGCTCACGAAGACGCCGCGCTTGGTCTGTCGCGCCAAACGTTAAAACCCCCCGCTAACGCCAACGTGATTGCGCATGGCGCGGTGGCAGTTTGAGCCATGCCTAGACGCAGCATCACCGATGAAGAGATTGGCCTTATCAAAGCCATGTTGGCGCGCGGCATGGCGAACAAGGCCATCCAATTCTATTTCAACCGGCAGGATCGTGCGGTCAATTCGGGCCGCATCAGCGGGATCAAGCACCGTGATTATGGCCCCGAAGTGCCGAAGGCCAGCGATGAAGCCTTGTCAGCCTTCATCGCCAACTTCGCGTCTCCCGAACTCTCTGCCCCTGGCATCGTCGTCGAAACCACGCACGCCGCACCGCTGGATGCGATGGACGAAAAGATGCTGCGATCCTTCTTTGCCAAGGATGCAAACGGCGTATGGCGCTGCACCGCAGGCGAAACCGACGAGTTTGAATGCAAGGAAGGGTTCAGCCTCCGCAACTTTAGCAAGCCGCTGCGCACTATCGCCGGATTCGCGAATAATCGCGGCGGTTATCTGTTTTTCGGGGTGAAGGACAAACCGCTCGGCTTCGCCGTTAGCGGTCTGGCGGATGGCCGTTTCACCGATACCGATCAGAACAAATTCAGCCAGACGATCCGTTCCGTGTTGGAACCCACACCGCGCTTCCGCGTCGCCAGCCTTAAACTCGACGCCATGACGGTCGGCGTGATTCACGTTGAACCGCATAGCGCTAAGCCAGTCATCGCCAGCAAGACCGAGGGCGATGTTGCCGAAGGCGCGATTTATTTTCGCTACTCTGGCGAAACCAAAGCCATTTGTTACGCTGATCTGCGCACCATCCTTGATGAGCGCGATCAGCGCAGCCGTGAGGCGATCTTGCCGATGGTGCAGCGATTGCTCGAACTTGGCCCCAAGGATGCGATGGTCGCCAACCTGGCCGATGGCCAACTGGAAGATGGAGGGCGCCCCATCTTGATTGACCCGCAATCGCTTGAACGGATCAAATTCATCCGCGAAGGGGAGTTTGATGAAGTGGATGGGGCGCCTACGCTCCGCGTCATCGGCGACGCACAAACCGTTCCCGCCGAGATACTCGCGCCAGTGCGGACCGTGCGCGAGGAAGTGACCGTCGATGCGATCTTGCGAAATTTCATAAACCGAAATCCAGTGGAGCAACCGCTATCATATTTCAGTCAGGTCAGCCATGAGGCAGGCTGGATTTTACCGATCTTTTATTATCTCCATTTGGCCGGGCAATCTCGGAAGGGCGCGGTTGCGGCGTTGCAGGCGAGCAAGATTGCGAAGCCAAAAACGCGAGACGAGCTTATCAAATTGCTCAATGGCAAGCGTACGCTGTATTCTAGGCTAGGCGGACATCGCGGCGCGGCGTTCAATCACATAACACACACCCGCAACATTTCGATTTCGACCGAGCGCCAAGCGAAAGAAGTCTGCTCGGCGCTGACCGGCATGGGGGAAACTGATCGGACATCCTTCGATCTTTTTCACGACCTGTTGGGATCGAGCTTAGCAGTGTGGGAAGCCAGCGACGGCGATCGAGACTTGTTGGGCTACATCCGTCGCGCTGCCTCACGCCTTGACGAATTGGAATATGGCGCCTTGGTTGAGTAACCAACCGGCACGTCATGGCAAAAGTGCTGTTATGCCACGACTGCGGTGCAGAGTGTGTCGTACCTCCACGTCTGATGGCAGGGACGTTGGTGACGCCATTCTCAAAAGTTCACGAACGGCAGGTTACGAGGGAAAGTCCTTGGCCGGCATACAACTTAGATGAGGCGCAAGCAGGACATGTCGAATTGACTTTTACTGGCCGCGCCACAACGCGGACGACTTCGCCAAGTGTTAGCTCCAAACCGCAACGCCGATCAGGGCAAGGAGCGCACCGAGCAGAACACCTCCAACGGCCGCCCACGTCGTCCACCAATCCTGCTCCTCGGTCGAGCGGCCTTTCTTGATCATTCCCTCAGCGCGGCCGAGCATGCGCGCAAGCGCCTCGCGCGCTTCCCCAATCGCGGCGCGATCCTCTGCGCGGACGGTGACCGCGGCGTCCGCCAGCTTAGGCGTCGAGTTCAAGCTCGCAATGACGATCGGCGACACCGTGATTGCGGCGGGCATCAAGAGTGGCGGTCGCGCGTTCGAGCCGCTGCTCGGTCTCGATCATCGCACGCGACGTGAACCGCTCTTCGCCGCGCCCGTCCTTGCCGAGCGCAATGAGGTCGGGCGATGCTTTCACCGCGCCCATCACCGCATCGAACTGGATGGTTCCGGCACTATGCCGATGCACAAACATCGCAAGGTCGCGATTGGTGAAAGTGGCCTGACTGTGTGTGATGGCGTCGAGGGCGATCGACGGGTTGGCGAGTAGTTTCTCGCCGTTCCGCCGCGCAATTTCGAGATGCTCTTCGGTGCGGTCGACTTCGAGCCCTTGCTCGACCACCCTCTACCGTAAGATCCAGGCAGCCACCTTCCCGCCGCGGTACAAGCTCGCCGAGCGCTGCTGCGGCTGGCGCGAGTCCCACGTCAATATCTGGCTGCACAACCCGATGACCTTCACGATCGCAGACCTCCCGGACGAACCCGAATAAAAGTGCGGCACCGCAGCGCCTTACGCCGCCGATGCGGCGCGGGGAGGAAACAAGCTTCAGTCCGCGAAGTTCTAGATGAGGACGTAGCCGTCCTCTCTAGCCTGACCGGGGGCACGTACAGCCTCAATTCGGAATGTCGGCGGTTATCTCGGCCGAGGATGAGTAAAGACTCTACCCGTGGCCGCCAGTCTAGATTTGGCAGCACTCGAGTTCAAAGCACCCGGCAGGATCTAGATGTCGTTCTAGAACGGAGAGGAGCGTCGCGTGCGCATCTATTCGGAGATAGAATTGGGGAGGATGAAAATTCCGGCTCAGCTTCCTTAGTCGGTCCAAGCCAACCGGACGGATCGGCGAAACATTTTCTAGCGAGAGAGCTGTCGCCTGCTCACACCCTGCCAGATACTCGTTGTACTCGGCGTAGGAGAGGCCCAGGGTTTGTTCATACCTGTGCCAAAGGGCGTCGGGTGTCATAGTTTCGACAGTTGCTAACCTCGCCACTGCACGAATTGCTGCGACCGGTGCTTTGTCATAGAGCCAGATACGGGTGCCAATGTGGATGCGTGGTGCACGACGCCGCAATTCGACCCGTTTGGTCCCCGCTAACATGCCATCAATGAACCTGCTCTGGACGGAAATTAGTATATCATCAGAGTGAGTCATTCGGCTCGCCAGCTTTTACGATCGCCAGCAGATGATCGGTTGAGATTGCGCGCGCTGTCACAAAGTTAGCACCATCGGCGCACCCGATCCCTCTTAGGGCCGCGAGGGAAACTGGCTTACGAAAAAGCATCAGGTCTTCGAACTCACTAACACACACCTGTGGGCCGACGCCCATGCCTTGGATAACTCTCGTATCCAGTACGCCCTTCGTCGCGGCGTATTGCGAGGCGCTCGCCTTGTCCATCAAATAGCGGCGATTAATCCGCGCGATCGCGGTGGCTGCGCTGCGGCCGCCTCCGGTCGATGACTCATAAAACACAGCGATGGCACCCTCACGGATGATGGAAAAGGTATTTGGGCCACCGATATAACCGCGGACCGAATGCAGGAGCGCTTCTCGTTTGGCGAGCAGCAAGGGTTGCGATGAACCTTCAAACAGCTCTTCCGCATAGGCCTGCGTAATGGGGAGTACGACAGCCGGTCTGTCAGGGAGCACGAATAATGCGGGAGACAACAGCCGCTCAATCTCGGCGAGCGAAGGTGCCGCCGATTTACCAGTGTCATCTTGCATCGCGATCGGCTGAGCCAAACCAGTGAAACGGGGACACTCCTTGAGAAATGAAATCTTCGAGCGTTGACGGATTGAATCGGAGATGCTGGTCCAATTGTCCGGCGTGACTGCCCGCCCCAACGCCATCTTCGTCAGCACGCGTGAACGAGGTCCATCGCTTTCGGCCTGGAAGAAGCCGTTGCCGATCGCCGCTTGGCGAACGGTAGGTTGATTTGCTGGAACCGTCAGTCGGAAGGCGGATGGTCCCGAAGAACCCAAATCTCCCGTAATCCGCCCGAGCAAATGCTCCACTCCGATGAGTGTTGCTGGATTGCCTTCGTCACCCCAAAGCCACAGTTCACGATAGCCTGCGCCGCGCGCGGGAGAATCCCAAGCACCCACGGCGCAAGCGTTGTCGTTCGCTCGGACGAGAAACCGGCGGCGCGGAAGCGTTGCCGTGCCTTGGGATAGTACCGAGCGAACTTGCGCGACAGAGGCATGCGCGCGTGTCATGAGCGCGTCGACATCCGCATAGTCGTGTTCTTGCACCGAACAGACCTCAATTTGCATAGAGCCGGCGACGGCAGTGATACTTGTTCCCGCGCCGTACTCTTCTCCCTGATCAGGCGAGAATGCTTCTGGAGAAACGATGTCTAGGTCGTGTTGACAAAAGATTTCAGCCATAGTCGCATGGCGGCGAGGTTGAGGAAGCTCTCGAACGAGAGCAGGGTTTTGTCATAGCGTGTTGCAATGCGTCGTTGCTGTTTTAGCTTGCCGAACATGCGCTCGACGCGGTTGCGGTCCTTGTAGCGGCGATAGTCGGGATGCTCTGGCACCTTGCGGTTCGAGCGAGGCGGGATGATCGGCAGGATGCCCCGGACCAGCAGGCTTTCCCGGAAGCGATCACCATCATATCCCTTGTCCGCGAGCAGCGCCTTGGGTGTGGCGACGGGGATCGCCATCAGCGGTTCGGCAGCAGTGTAATCGGAAGCCTCGCCGCCGGTCAGGATGAAGCCGACAGGCAGTCCTTGATTGTCGCAGCGGGCGTGGATTTTGCTCGTAAAGCCGCCGCGTGATCGACCAAGAGCGTTCGCACAAGCCCCCCTTTTCCGCCCGCTGCCGAGACGTGGCCGCGAACGCTGGTGCTGTCGATCATGTGTTGCCAGTCGTCGGTTAGACCCAGATCGACCAGTGTTTGCAGCAGGGCATCCCAGACACCCTGTTCGGCCCAGCGCCGGAAGCGGACATAGACCGAGTTCCACTTGCCGTAGCGCTCGTGCATGTCGCGCCAGGGGCAGCCGACCCGCAGCACGTGAAGCATTCCATTGAGGAACCGCCGGTTATCGCCCGCCGGCCGCGCCCAACGACCGCGCTCAGGCGGCAGCAGCGGCCCAATCAGATCCCACTCCGCTTCCGACAAATCCCCGCGACCCATGACTGCTCCTCAAAAAGCAGTCTTGAATCAGAAGTCGACGCGATTGGGAATCCCTTTTGTCAACACGGCCTAGTCAGGGTCAGCGGCGAAAGTGGAGTCAATCGAAGGAGCGTTTGCGGGAAGCGCCCTCCGCTAATTAGCTGTCACGCAACTTTAATGACATTCTGCGATTAGTCTCGCCGCCCCGCCGTTTGTTGCGACCCAGACGGCGGGGCGCCCTTCACCGAATCATTGCGAACAAGACAAGAACATCGTTAACGTCGTCCGATGGGCAACCGAGGGCGGCGAGACATTGGATGGGCGCCGGCGCTCGGCAAGATGCTGGAGCTCGGTGTTAAGGCGTTCGCTTGCTGCTCCCGGTGCGGACGCCAACAGCCGATCGACATCGCTGCGCTGATCGAAAAGGTCGGCCCTGACTTCTGCCTGCACAATCGGCGCCAGAAGCCTTGCAAGTTGAAAGATGGCTGCCGGGGCTATAACTACTTCTCGACCGATCGATGGGGCGGCATCATTTCCCCGTTCCGCGACGAGGCTACCGGTGCCAGATGGCTATCGGAGATTAGCCGTAACCGTTGAACTGGCAGATGATGACGAGCGGAGGGATGGCAACGCCGTGGACGACCCCGTTCTTGTCTTATGACTTTTCCGCTGGTTTTAGGCATTAAGGGATGCCCGATCCGGGGTGGCCACCCCGGATCGGGCGGAAGGGGATGGATCGAATCCGTCTCGGTCGTGGAGGACCGTCGATTAGTGT
>NZ_NISK01000005.1 GCF_002205675.1 Sphingopyxis bauzanensis
TCCTGGAACCGTCGCTCGACCCGGGCTTTTCGGGATCGAGCTACGGGTTCCGCCCGGGACGCAGCGCTCATGACGCGCTGCGTCAGGCCCGGGACTATGTGGCGGACGGGTATGGCACTGTCGTGGATCTCGACCTGGAGCAGTTCTTCGACCGGGTAAACCACGACATACTGCTGGCCCGTCTGTCCCGGCGCATTGGCGACACGCGATTGCTCGCCATCATCCGGCGCTTCTTGCAAGCGGGGATGCTGGTGAACGGCGTGTGCATCGAACGGCAGGAAGGGACACCGCAAGGCGGCCCGCTCTCGCCGCTGCTCGCCAATCTTCTGCTGGACGATCTTGACAAGGAACTGGAACGCCGGGGTCATCGCTTCTGCCGCTATGCCGACGACTGCAACATCTACGTTCGGTCAAAAGCTGCGGGGCAAAGGGTGATGGCGTCGGTGACTGCCTTCCTCGAAGGCAAGCTCCGGCTTCGCGTCAACCGGGAGAAGAGCGCTGTCGCACCGGTCGAGGAACGCCAGTTCCTCGGCCACCGTCTCGGCATGGGCGGGCGTCTCGGCATTGCGCCGAAAAGCCTCGCCCGGATGAAGGAGCGCCTGCGCGCTATCACGCGTCGAAATCGGGGCATCGCCCTGACGACGATGATCGCGCAGGTGAACGCCTTCACCACGGGATGGGTGACATATTACCGCCATGCCCAGGCCCAGCACGCATTGAGGCAGATCGACTCGTGGCTCAGACGAAAGCTGCGCTGCGTCCGGCTGAAACAATGCAAGCGAACCATATCGATCGCCAACTTCCTCCAGGAAGCCGGCGTCCCGGAATGGCGCGCGTGGGTTCTGGCGCTTTCGGGCAAAGGATGGTGGCGACTGGCCGGCAGCCCCCAGGCCGCCGAAGCCATGACCATCGCATGGTTCAACCGGCAAGGACTTGTCAGCCTCGCTCATCATCACGCAGCGCTGAACATTACCGGAAACCGCCGTGGTACGTAGAACGTATGCCCGGTGGTGTGGGAGGGGGGTTCCGTGAGGAATCCCCCTACCCGATTGGCTTCGCGCCCATGGACAACTTCCTGAAGTCCTCACTGTCCGATCAGATCAAGGACGGCATGGTGACCGCGTGGATGGCGACGGCCAAAGGTCAGAACACCGTGCTCGGCTTCTACACGCTCGGTGCGATGGCGGTCCGCGCCGAATTCGGTCCGAAGAAAGGGCACCACTTGGCCAGTTGCGCGCATATATCCAGTTCTGAACGCCCGCACATTTGGCCCCGTTTACCAGAAGTTTGGATGAACATTTTCGCTACGAGCAGTGTTCCAAAAAGTCCGCTCAAGATTGACTTCTGCTGAAATGACGCCGCGACCCTTGCTTACATACATTTTCATTCCTATGAATGATTGCATAGAAATTAATTCAGGAGAATGGCGTGGTAACGCAGCTCGCCTTGCAAGCGGATCAGGGCCGGGTTCTCACGGAAGCTGTCGCGCGCGTCGCGGCGTGCTGGAAATTGACCAACGACCAATTGGGCGCTGTCGTGGGCATTTCTGCCGCCACCGCGTCGCGTCTGCGTTCGGGCAGCTACCAACTTCAACGAGCCGAAAAGGCGTTCGAACTCGGGCAATATCTGGTCCGGCTATTTCGCAGCCTCGACGCCCTTATGGGAAGCGATGATGCCGCGTCGATTTCTTGGCTGAAATCCGAGAATATCGATCTGGGCGGCAGGCCGATCGATCTGATCCGCACGATCCGCGGCCTGAGCGACGTCGCCGACTATGTCGATGACTACCGCGCCCGCGTCTGAGCGAACGCCGAATTCCGAGCATTTTCGCGCCTACCGCGGAAAGCTCTGGCGGATCGTCGAGGCGCAGCATCGCATTTCAACGAACCGTCTCGTCGCCGGTGCCCACGATCAGGCTTTGCTCGAACAACTTGTCGACGAGGTGAAGCCGAGCCTGCCTGCGGCGGCCCGCCAAATTCACTATCTGCTCGCGACCCCGTTTCGCTATGGGCACATGAGCAGTTCGAGGTTCCGCCGGGCCGGCGAGAAGCCAGGCATTTTCTATGCGGCGGAATCCATCGCCACGGCGATTGCCGAGACGGCCTATTGGCGGCTTCGCTTTTACGCGCGATCGCCCGGATTTCAGCCGCCGAATACGACTGTCGAGCATTCGGCGATCAGTGTGACCATCGCGATGGATCGCCTGCTCGATCTCTGTGCGCCGCCTTATCTCGAAGCTGCGTCGCTATGGATAGCGCCCGATGATTATTCGGCCTGCCAATTGTTCGCCGCCGGGGCGCGGGGAATCGATGCGCAGGCGGTACGTTATGCTTCGGTCCGCGACCTCCAGCACCGGGAAAATGTTGCGATACTCGATGCATTAGCCTTCCGCGATCGGGCGCCGCGAAATGCACAAACCTGGCATTTCCGATATGAGCTGGGGGAGCTGACCGCATTAGGCGCATTTCCGTCAAACGAGCGGTTCAGCTTTTGTCCTTCGGATTTCGGGCTCTGATCCGCCGAATTTGGTTACTTCTAGACCTGGCCGAATGTGGGCGTGTTGCCGTCAGGCGCCACGTCGTCCGGCGCGGCAGCGCAAACCTGCCGAGCGGACTGACGACCGACCGAACAGTCTTCGTTGCGACCTTGAACCGGATTGTCTGAAAACGGCCATTGTCGCGTGACTGGGCGCCTCAGTGCAGCGCGGCGCCGTTTCTCCGCCTACGGCAGAATCGCCTGATAACGTGGGTCCAGATTAATCGCCTGTTGTTCGTCTGCGCTGGCGCGCTTGGTGTCGCCATATTTCCGCAGCAGCACGCTGCGGTTGTAATAGGCGCGCGCCGACTTTGGCGATAGTTGTACCGCACGGTCAAGGTCGGCGAGCGCGGCCTCGCTGTTACCTTGGCTATCATGCGCGAGGCCGCGGTTAAGATAGGCGACCGAAAGATTCGGCGCGGCGGCAATCGCCTCGCCGAACGCCGCGATCGCCTTGTCGAGATTGCCGTCCCAGGCCTGTTTGAGGCCATCGGAAAGATGGGCATCGGCCTGGCGTCGTACCGCTTTGGGAGCCTTGTCGGCGAGCCTCTGGCAACGCGGCAAGGCTTGGCGCGGGTCGTTCACCGTGCAGGCATTCCAGTCGCCGCGGCCGATCGCCCGGCTTTTCGAAACGCGCGCGCCGGTGACAACGACTTCTCGATTGTCGCGCGAATATTCGTCAGCCGACACGACCGAAATGGCGGTCGGAGCATCCTGCACCTCGGCTGCCGATCTTGCTCGTCCTTGGACCAACATGGGTGCGGTCTCTTGGGCACGCTTCGCCGGCGGCGGGGGCGGTGCGAGAGGTGCGGCCTGCGCGATCTCGATGCGCTTGCTCGTCGGCGCGGAATCCAGACGGGAGAGCGGCGGCGAGACCGCGGCTGCGGTGACCGGCGGCGTCGCCGCAGGACCTACGGCCGGTGCCGCAGCGATTTCGCGCTTAGCGGCTGGCGCCTCGACGTTCGTTTCCGGCAGAAGATGCTCGTCGGCTGCCGGTGTGACGGGAAGCGGACCCGTCCAGGCGAAGGGCAGGCCGATCGCGACGACCAGCGCTGCGGCGGTCAGCAACCCGGCCTGTGGGCGCTGAAGCATTTTCCACCAGGATGCCGCCGTACGCTGCGGCCTGGGCGTCGGAACGGGAGCGCCGTCGAAGCGCGCGAGCGCCCCGGCGATCGCGGCCTCGCGCGGTTTCGGCGCAGCTGGCGGCGGATCGGGCAACATCGCCCGGATGTCGTTGTCGCCGGTCATCGACGTTCTCCGCCGGTCGGCAGGCCTTCGCAGCCGTCTGGACTATGGGGAAGGAGGATCGACATTACCTTGCTTATACGCACAATTGCCTGGTGGTCGATACGGCGACGCTTGCGCAAAAGCGCCGCCGTATCGGAGTCCGTCCGCGCTATCGGTCGAGCCTCGCCATCGCTCCGGCGGTCTTCGCTGCGCGGACGAGATTGACCAGCTCCATGCGGTAACCGAACTCGTCACGCCCGCGCGCGTTGCCGACGATGCGGAGCACATCGTCAAGGGTCATCGGGCCATTGTATTTGCCGCCGCGGAGCAATTCGGCGAAGGATGCGACCCCCACGGCGAAGCGCGCATCCTGCGGCGCATCTTCAAAGTGCGCGAACTCCACACCGCGGTTGATCGGCGTCGAGATCAGCTGGCTCGTCCCAGATTTCGGCAGTTTGTAGCGGATCTTGACGAAGCCATATTCGCCCGCGCGGCCCGCATCGGCGTTCTGCGCGGCCGGCTTGGCATAGCGCAGACCGCCGATCGCGCGGGGCCCGCCGACGGGTACGATCTCATAGATTGCAGTCACCGTCTGGCCCGAACCGACATCGCCGGCATCGACCTTGTCATTGTCGAAATCCTCACGCTTCAGCATCCGCGTCTCATATCCGACGAGCCGATATTCGGCGACGGTCGCCGGGTTGAACTCGACCTGGATCTTCACATCCTTGGCGATCGGAAAAAGCGTCGAGGTCGCTTCGTCGACGAGCGTTTTTCGCGCCTCAGCGAGCGTGTCGATATAGGCGGCCGCGCCATTGCCGTTCTGGGCCAGTGTCTGCATCAGCGCGTCGTTGTAATTGCCCATGCCGAAGCCGAGCACCGACAGGAAAATGCCCTTGCTGCGCTCGCGCTCGATATAACCCTTCAGCTCGTTCTGGTCGGTGATGCCGACGTTGAAATCGCCGTCGGTCGCCAGAATGACGCGGTTGACGCCGCGCGGATCAAGATTGCGCTCGGCGAGCGCATAGGCCTGGCGAATGCCTTCGGCCCCCGCGGTGCTGCCACCAGCGCCAAGTTGGTCGAGTACCGCCAGGATCTTGCCCTTCTGGCTCGCCGGGGTCGGCTCGAGCGCGGTGCCCGCGCTGCCGGCATAGGTGACGATCGAGACCCGGTCGTTGCCATCAAGCTGTTCGAGCAGCATTGCGAGCGACTGTTTGACCAACGGCAGCTTGGCGGGATCGTTCATCGAACCTGACGTGTCGAGCAGGAAGACGAGGTTCGCGCGCGGCCGCGTTTCGCGCCCGATCGCAAAGCCTTTGATGCCGACGCGCACCAGCTTTCGTCCCTGGGTCCAGGGGCTGGGGAACACTGCGACATTGGTGCTGAATGGCCGCTCAGCGCTTTGCGGCGCGGCATAATCATAAGGGAAATAGTTGACCAGTTCCTCGGTGCGCACCGCCGCAGGCTGGGGCAGCGTGTTGCGGCTGAGCGATGCGCGAACGAAGGAATAGGAGGCGGTGTCGACATCGATCGAAAAGGTCGACACGGGTTCGTCGCGCGCGACCTTGAACGCATTCTGCTCGGTCGCCGTGAATTTGTCACGGCCCACGTCCTGATAAAAGGGTGTCGTCGCATCAGCGCGCGGCGCGACCGCGCGCACGAAGCTTCCCGTCGCGATTGCTTTGCCGGTGGTTGGCGGCGGCGGTGCAGGTGAACGTCTTTCGGATGAGATTGCGGCGACCGCAACCGGGGTATCCTGAAGGTTTTCCTGACGCTCCCGCCCGGTAACGACGATGTCGCGCGCTTCGTCGGTTTCGGCTCGCTGGGCGGTGACGACGATATTCGGGGACGGTGCCGCGGAGGACGACGCGACGTCTTGCGATGGGGAGCAGGCAGTGACGAGTGAAATTGACAGCCCTGCGGTGAGCATCAGATGGAAACGGGACATAGAAAGTCTCCCAGGCAACAGCGGTGCAAAATTGCCCGCATGTTCCTGAGATGCGCGGGCGCCGGAAATCCTTTGCGGCCTCGCGAATAAATTCGGAAGAGATTTGAAGTTTAGTCCTCCGTACCGGCTTTGGGCGCAATCTTGCGCCGGACCTCATGCATCCGCCACGACACCGTCGCTTCGGCGATTCCCAGGACCTGTGCGGCTTCGCCATGCGTCAACTGTTGGCCCGCGACGAGGATCGCCGTGTCACGAAGCTCGGGCTTCAGCCGCGAAATCGCGCTTTCGATCCAGATCGCGTCATAGAGATCGCGCCCGTCCGGCCCATTCGTCAGCCCCGCCATGACGCTCAGCTTGCCTGCGAAGCGCGTGAAAGCCGAGCGACGCCGGCGGAAATCACGGCAGGCGTTGAAGACGATGCTACAGAGCCATGTCGTAAACTTGGCGTCACCGCGAAAGTCGCCAAGCCTTTCGGCTAGGATGCAACAGACGTCCTGCGCGATATCGTCGGCGTCGGCGCGCGACCCCGTCAACTGCCAGGCGAGGCCGTGGATGCGGTCATAATGGCGCCGAAGCAGTGCGGCGAAGGCATCGCGGTCGCCGGCAATCGCCGCCTTTACGATATTTGGATCGTCGCCGACCGCCATATGTCAGCGGCGTATGCGCTGCGGGCGATCGGGACTGTCAGCGAACGGGACGTAACTCCCGGACCAAATATGTCCCCCGCATCGCGCCATTGCGATGGTTGTGCCTCAACGGCCGTGCGAAGGCTATACCATAGTTGGTCCGGTTTTTTGGTTCGAGACCCACCACCGCTCCGGGCGGCCCTACTTCATCTCCACCAGTTCGCGCAGCAGGAAGGCGTGGAGCATTGCGGCGCGGACCGCGTCTTCGGCGTGATCGGCACCGACCGAATGGCCGCCCTCGATATATTCGTGGTAATAGACGCTGTTGCCGAGTTCTTTGAGCCGCGCGGCATATTTGCGCGCGTGGCCGGGGTGGACGCGGTCGTCCTTGGTCGACAGGTAGAGAAAGATCGGCGGGTATTTCACGCCTTTGCGCAGCGCCTGATAGGGCGAATATTTCGACAGGAACGCCCAATCCTCTGGCACGTCGGGATCGCCATATTCGGCCACCCATGACGCGCCCGCGAGCATCTTGTCGTACCGCCACATATCCTTGATCGGCGAACCCGAGATGACCGCGCCATAGAGGTCGGGGCGCTGCGTCATCGCCGCGCCGACGAGCACGCCGCCGTTCGAGCGGCCCGAGATGGCGATCTTCCCCTTGGCGCTCACCCCGGTGGCCACCAGATCCTCGGCCACCGCGTGGAGATCGTCGAAGCTGTTCTGGCGCTTTTCGCGCAGCGCCGCCTGATGCCAAGCCGGACCATATTCGCCGCCGCCGCGGATATTGGCGAGGACATAGGCGTTGCCGCCCTCGACCCAGTAGAGCCCGAGCGGCCCGGCGCGGTAAGGCTGCCCGGTGAGATAGCCGGGCGTCTGCGCGGCGCGAAAGCCGCCATAGGCGTGGACGAGCGCGGGAACGGGACCGGTGGCGCCCTTTTTGCGGGCGAGGAAATAGGGAATTCTTGTGCCGTCCTTCGAGATCGCAAAGCGTTTCTCGACTGTCATCGCCTTGGCGTCGAAGGTCGCCGGCAGGCTCTGCACCGCTTGCGGCGCCTTATCTTCGGACACCGCGTAAAGGGTCGGGGGCGTCAGCATCGTCTCGGCGGTGGCGAGCACGATGTCGCGCTTGCCGATCGTCCCGGCGATGCCGACGGTGGCGTTGGCAGCCAGTGGCACCTCCTTCTGGCTCCATTTGCCGGTGGCCGGGTCGCGGCGCAGCGCGAACAGCTTGCCCTCGACATCGTCGAGCGCCTTCACCCACAGGATGTTGTCGGTGGCCGAGACGCTCTCGATCGCCTGCGCCTTGGTCGGGGTCATCGCGGTGATGATGGGCACCTGGCGGTCGGCGGACATGTCGGCGAGCGACAGCGAGACGAGCGAGCCTGCGGGGATGTTTGCCCAATCCTGGTTCAGAAAGATCACCAGCTGGCCGTCGATGACGCCGCGGACGCTGGCGGTGTCGGGGACGATCGTCGAAATATAGCGCGAGGCATCGACGTTCGGCAGCTTGATGTCGGCGGTGTAGAAGGTTTTGCCGCGGCTGATCATCGGCCAGCGCTTGTCGCCGTCGGTGAAGGCAAAGACGTTCATGCCGACGTCTTCGGCTTCCCCCTCCGCCACCGTTTCGGCCGACGCCAGCGGGGTGCCCCGTTTCCAGCGCTTGACGATGCGCGGATAGCCCGAAGCGGTCATGCTGCCCGCGCCATAATCGGTCGCGACGAGCAGGGTGTCGGCATCCTCCCACGTCACGCTGCTCTTGGCCTGGGGAAGGATGAAGCCGTCCGTGACGAAGCTTTTCGTCGTACGATCCCATTCGCGCACGATGTCCGAATCGGTGCCGCCAGGGCTGAGCGAGACGAGGCAGCGGGTGTAGGCGGGGGCGAGGCAGTCGGCGGCGTGCCACACCCAGCTTTGCGCCTCCGTCTTGCCCAGCGCGTCGACGTCAATCAGCGTCGTCCACACCGGCTTGCCCGCCAGATAGGCGTCGAGCGGGCTTTGCCGCCACAGCCCGCGCGGATTGGCGGCGTCGCGCCACAAATTGGTAATCATGTCGCCCATCACCTGGCCGGGCATCGCAATCTGGCGGTCGTCGTCGAGGATGGCGCGGGCGCGCTGGCGGTCGGCCTCGAAACCGCGACGGCCGACGATCAGCGCGTCGGTGGCGGTATTTTCCCGTTTGACCCAGTCGAGAGCCTTTTCGCCCTCAATGTCCTCGAGCCAGAGATAGGGATCGGCTTCCTGCGCGGCGGCGACCGCGGTGAACGAACAGCTGAGGGCAAGCGCGGCAAGACTGGCGCGGATCATCAATATGTCTCCCATGGGGTGTGGTGACGCTGTGCTAGCATCACCAGACACCGGAGGGGAAGGCTCTACCCCGCGCTTCGTCATTGCGAGCGGAGCGGGCCGAAGGTCAACCAATCCAGTGCGGCCTACGTAGGCTCTGGCGCAGGCGCTGGATTGCCGCGTCGCTTCACTCCTCGCAGCGACGAGGAAGGTCTATTGATCGATGATGATCGTACCGGGGTGATGCTTGTCGAGGTGGCGCTTGATGATCTTCAGATTGCGCGAGTTCGAGCGGAAGAACAGATCGAACGCATCGCCGACGAGCGGGATCGCGCCGAGCGCGGTGTCGATGCCCAGATTGCCCGCCATCCGCCAGAGCTTCCACTTCGGCATGCCCAGGTTGCGCGCTTCCCAGATCAGATAGGCGCCCATCAGACCGGCGATGACGTCGCCGACCACCGGCACCAGCCCGACAATCGCGTCGAGCCCGACCGGGCGGTTGATGCCGGGAATGACGAAGCTGCGTTCGAGTAGAATTTCCAGCGTCTCGACGCGCTTGCGCAGCGCTGCGGGGTCGGTGCGGTTCTCGATCAGCGCGTCGAAAATGGCGTCTGGATTGGGCGGCGAGGGGGCCATGGCGGTGCTTTCATAAAGCGCCACGACGGCGCCAAGGAATTAGTTGGGAGCGGCGATCACATGATTCAATGGGTGCTGCGCGCGACCGTTGGCGCGCAGACCGGTCAGCCGCTGCGCCGCGACCGACCAGCGGAGCGGCGTCGCGAGCGGGATGAAGGGGGTGTAGCGCGTCAGGACAACTTCGGCTTCCACCAGTTGCTCGGCGCGCTGGCCGATATCGATGTTGCGCATCGTTTGCTCGATCAGGACTTGCGCGTCGCGATTGCACAGGGTGTCGCGCCGACACGACAGGCGGCGCAGCGCCCACAGTGGATCGTCATTGGGTGCGACCTCGTCGATCAGCCGCAGGTCGGCGGTCGATGCCATGGTGACGCGGCGGCTTGGCACGCCGATCGCGGCAAAATCGGCAGCCACATAGGCGAAGAGGATACGGCCACCCGGCGAGTCGGGCACAGCGATGCGGATCGGATCGATCTCGCGCCCCGCTGCCCGCCACGCGTCGACGACGCGTCTGGCCTGCGTCTGCCGCGATGCATCGTCATATCCCGCCCATGCGGGCAACATCGGCGCCGGTCCGCTATCGCGCGTGTGAACGTCGGGGCGGAGCGTCAGCTGTTCCTGCCACTCCTCCAGACCAAAGGCATCAACCAGTCGCTCGCGCCGGATCGCACGGGCCAAGGCGTCGCGATTGGTGTCGGTCGCCAGAAAGCCTTCGGCGCGGATAAAGCTCAATCCGAACAGACCGGGAGCGGGATCGACCACCAGCCGCGACCGCGCGATGTTCGACGCGGCGAAATAGGGGAGGGTGGAAAACCGGCCGCCAACCACGCCATCGGCATAGCCATTCTTGAACCGCGCCAGCGCTCCGGCGGGGGAGGTGCCGACGAGTTCGATCGATGCGGCAGGATCGTTCGCCGCTGCTTCGGCGGCCTCCGGGTCTTCGGCCAGCGGATCGGGAACGGGCGACAGCAAGATCGCGCGCCCGATCTTGCGCGCCCGCATCGGTCCCCAGCCCAAGCCCTTGTTGACGATCGCCATCGACGGCTGCGCCAGCAGCTCGAGGATCGCAGGCTGCGGCACCGCCAGGCGGATTTCGATCACCGTCTCGGTCATCGCCCGGATCGTCTCGATCTCCGGAAAGTCGTTTTTGAGCATGTGGCGGCTCGCGGGCGCCAGATAGGTCCGCAGGATCGCCGTGACGTCCTTTGCGGTCACCTTGCGACCGTTGCTCCATTTCGCTTCGCGCAGACGAAAGATGTAGCTCCGCCCATCAGCGGTGACAGTCCAGCGGTCGGCCAGGCCGGTGTCGATCTGTCCCTCGCCATCATAGCTGACCAGCCCTTGCGAGGTGGCGTCAAGCAGCGCGGCATTGGTCGCGGACAGCTCGCCGTTTAGCGGGTTGGCGGCGGGATTGATCGACCCCATCGCGGCAATCCGCACCGGTCCACGTTCGCCGAACAAGCCGCAGCTGCCCAGCGAAAGCAGTAAGAGGCCAGCGGCGGCGGCGATCTGCGTCCAGTTCTGCGATCGGTTGATTGACGGCAACATCGCCGCCATCATAGACATGCCGTGCAAATCCGAAAGTGGGCATGCGGCTTGCCGTGAGCTCAAAATAGAAATGCTGGTGCGGACGGCGGGACTTGAACCCGCATATCCAGAGGATGGCAGATTTTAAGTCTGCTGCGTCTACCGATTTCGCCACGTCCGCACGGTGCAGCCGGTCAAGCCGATGGGCTGATTCACGTCAAGCGCTGTTTGCTGCTTCACCCGGTAGTCGTGCTCGGCTAGACGGCAGGGATGACAGCAGTTCTTCAGATTTCCGGCCTCGGAAAAACCTATAAAAGCGGTCACGTCGCGCTCAGCGATGTCGATCTTTCGATCAACAAAGGCGAGATTTTCGCCCTGCTCGGGCCAAATGGAGCGGGCAAGACGACGCTGATCAGCATCGTCTGCGGTATCGTCACCGCCAGCGCGGGAACGGTGACCGTTGCCGGGCATGATCATGCGCGTGACTATCGCGCCGCGCGGACGATGATCGGGCTGGTGCCGCAGGAACTGCACACCGATGCGTTCGAAACGGTGCTGGCGACGGTCAGCTTCTCGCGCGGGTTGTTCGGAAAACCGCGCGATCCCGGCTTCATCGAGCAATTGCTGCGCGACCTGTCGCTATGGGACAAGCGCAATGCCAAGATCATGGAGCTGTCGGGCGGCATGAAGCGCCGCGTGATGATCGCCAAGGCACTGAGCCATGAGCCCGACATCCTGTTCCTCGACGAGCCGACCGCGGGGGTCGATGTCGAGCTGCGCCGCGATATGTGGCAAATGGTCCACGGATTGCGCGAGCGCGGCGTGACGATCATCCTGACCACCCATTATATCGAAGAGGCCGAGGAAATGGCCGACCGCGTTGGGGTGATCAGCAAGGGGCGGTTGATCCTGGTCGAGGAAAAGCACGCACTGATCAAGAAATTGGGGCGCAAGACGCTGACGCTCAACCTCGCCGAGCCGCTCGTGACCGTGCCGGGCGAACTGGCCGACTGGAAGTTGGCACTGACGGGTGATGGGCATGAACTCGTCTATGAATTCGACAGTCAGGCCGAGGCGACCGGCGTGCCGTCGCTGCTGCGGCGGATGAGCGACATCGGGATCGCGTTCAAGGATCTGCACACCAAACAAAGCTCGCTCGAGGATATCTTCGTCGGGCTGGTCCATGAAACCAAGGGAGAGGCCGCATGACCGCGAACTGGCGCGGCGTGCGCGCGATCTATGCGTTTGAACTCGCGCGCTTCGGGCGCACCGTCTGGACCAGTCTGGCGCTGCCCGTCATCACCACGGCGCTCTACTTCGTTGTGTTCGGATCGGCGATCGGCGGCCGGATGAGTGAGGTTGGCGGGGTGCCTTATGGTGCCTTCATCGTCCCCGGGCTGATGATGCTGACGATGTTCACTGAAAGCATCAGCAACGCCTCGTTCGGCATCTATATGCCCAAATGGACCGGGACGATTTACGAGATGTTGTCGGCGCCGCTGTCGCCGCTCGAAACGGTGATCGCTTATGTCGGCGCGGCGGCGACCAAGTCGGTGATCATCGGCGCAATCATCTTTGCTACCGCGCATCTCTTTGTCGATGTTCAGGTCGCGCATCCGCTGCTGATGGTCGGCTTCATGCTGCTGATGGCGGTCACTTTCTGCCTGTTCGGTTTCATCATCGGCATCTGGGCGCAAAGTTTCGAGCAGTTGCAAGTGATCCCGATGCTGGTGATCTATCCGCTGACCTTCCTCGGCGGTGCCTTTTATTCGCTCGATATGCTGCCCGCGGCTTGGCGGACGGTGACGCTGTTCAACCCCGTGGTCTATCTGATCAGCGGCTTCCGCTGGACCTTCTTTGGCAAGGGCGACGTCGGCATCGAGGTGAGCATGGCCGCGGTTGCGCTGTTCTTTGCGCTGTGCCTGGGCGTGATCTTCTGGGTGTTCCGGACCGGCTATCGATTGAAGAACTGACAGTCGCCAGCGTTGCCGGAGCAGCGCTGGCGGACGATGCCAGCCGTGATCGCGGCGCCGACGAAGTCGGCGCGCCAATTTTCGGGCGATCGAAATCATAGAGCGAAAAGGACGCGAAACTTAACGCCAGCGACTGGGGCTGGCGTCGCCGCGACCGACGATTTTAGTCGTTCAGCCGCTCGCGCATTTCCTTGCCGGGTTTGAAATAAGGCACATTCTTGGCCTTCACATCGACCGACGCACCCGTGCGCGGATTGCGGCCGGTGCGTGATTCGCGCGCCCGGGTCGAGAACGCGCCAAAGCCGCGCAGCTCGACGCGGCCCCCCGCCGCCAGCTGCTCGACGATGGAATCGAAAAACGTATCGACGATGCGTTCGACTTCGTCGACCCGCAAATCGCTGTTTTCGCTTGCGATCTTCTGAACCAGTTCTGACCGGATCATCTGCTTCCCCTAGTTATAAGTCACGCATCTCCCGCCGAAGCGGGCGTCCGGTCGTTGCCGGTCCTTTCTTTGCGCGAGACCCCTCCCAACGCGCGCAGAAGGTATCACGAATCACTGTCTGGTCAAAATATATCACTGAAAGAAAAAGGCCCGCAGAGGGACACTCTGCGGGCCTTTAATTTCACCGGACGGCGGAGAGAAGAATTAATCCTTCTTGCCGGCCTTCAGCGCTTCGCCGAGGATGTCGCCGAGCGAGGCGCCCGAGTCCGACGAACCATATTGTTCGACGGCCTGCTTCTCTTCGGCGATCTGCATCGCCTTGACCGAGAAGTTCGGCTTTTTCGAACGGTCGAAGCCGATGACCATCGCATCGAACTTCTGACCGACCTGGTAACGCTCGGCGCGCTGTTCGTCGCGGTCGCGGCCAAGGTCGGCGCGCTTGATGAAGCCGGTGGCGCCATCGTCGCCAGCCTGGACTTCGAGGCCGTTGTCGCGAACTTCGAGGACGGTCACGGTGACGACGTCGTTCTTCTTCACCGAACCCGCAGCGGCAACGCCGCCGCCAACGGCCGGAGCACCCTTTTCAAGCTGCTTGATGCCAAGGCTGATGCGTTCCTTCTCGACATCGACGTCGAGCACGACAACCTGCACGGCCTCGCCCTTGCGGTGGAGGTGCAGCGCTTCTTCGCCCGAGATGCCCCAGGCGATGTCCGACATGTGAACCATGCCGTCGACGTCGCCGGGCAGGCCAACGAACAGACCGAATTCGGTCGCGTTCTTGACTTCGCCTTCGACGACCGAGCCGACGGGGTGGGTGTCGGCGAATGCGCCCCAAGGGTTCGACTGAGCCTGCTTGAGGCCCAGCGAAATGCGGCGCTTGTCGCTGTCGACTTCGAGGACGATGACATCGACTTCCTGGCTCGTCGAAACGATCTTGCCGGGGTGGACGTTCTTCTTGACCCACGACATTTCGCTGACGTGGACCAGGCCTTCGATGCCGGCTTCGAGTTCGACGAAGGCACCGTAATCGGTGATGTTCGTGACCACACCCGACAGCTTCGCACCGACGGGATATTTGGCGGCGACGCCTTCCCAAGGATCGCTTTCGAGCTGCTTCATGCCCAGGCTGATACGCTGAGTGTCGCGGTTGATGCGGATGATCTGCACCTTGACGGTGTCACCGATGTTGATGACTTCGCTCGGGTGGTTGACGCGCTTGTAGCTCATGTCGGTGACATGCAGCAGGCCGTCGATGCCGCCGAGGTCGACGAACGCACCATAATCGGTGATGTTCTTGACCGCGCCTTCGATGATCTGGCCTTCTTCCAGGTTCAGGATCAAGCCCGAACGCTGTTCAGCGCGCGTTTCTTCGAGAATGGCGCGGCGCGACACGACGATGTTGCCGCGGCGGCGATCCATCTTGAGGATCTGGAACGGCTGCGGCAGGTCCATCAGCGGGCCGACGTCACGCACGGGGCGGATATCGACCTGCGAACCGGGAAGGAACGCCACGGCGCCGCCCAGGTCGACGGTGAAGCCGCCCTTGACGCGGCCAAAGATGACGCCTTCGACGCGCGCTTCCTTGTTGAATTCTTCTTCCAGGCGGTCCCAGGCGGCTTCGCGGCGGGCGCGGTCGCGGGACAGCATGGTTTCGCCATTGGCGTTTTCGACGCGGTCGACATAGACTTCGACTTCGTCACCGACTTTGATGTCGGCCTTCTGGCCCGGCATCGCGAATTCGCGCAGCGGCACGCGGCCTTCGCTCTTCAAACCGATGTCGATGACTGCCAGGTCGTTTTCGATCGCGGTGACGGTGCCCTTGACGACGCGGCCTTCAAAGCCGCCGTCCGCACCACCAAGCGATTCATTGAGCATCGCGGCGAAATCGTCGCGCGTCGGAAAAGCCGTAGTGGCCATAGAGATATATTCCTTACTTCATTTGTTCCGGCCAAGCGGTTGGTTCCGCTGGTCTTAATGGCCGATCTGTCCTGCCCGCCGGATGCGATGCAGAACATCCTTCGGACCAGAGCGGACGGGGCAGGGGCAAAGCAGAAAGGGCGCGACGAGATTGCCTCGTCACGCCCGACGCCCGGTTGCGGGCGGCGGTTGTCCATGCCTCGACCGGCTGAAAGGCCCGTCGGACCGGGCGCCTATAGGGCGCAAACCCTACAAACGCAAGGTAGAAAGCCGGTTTAGCTGCGGCCGCTCCGGCGCGCTTCGACAAAGGCGATCGCCGCGGCGATCGCAGCGTCGCGGGGCATGTCGCTATTGTCGAGCAGCATCGCGTCGGGTGCACGCAGCAGCGGCGCGTCGGCGCGGCCCGTGTCGCGGGCATCGCGGGCGTGAACATCCGCAAGCACCGCATCAAAAGTCACATCGACGCCGCGCCCCAGCATCTCGGCATGGCGGCGGTGGGCGCGCACGTCAGCGCTGGCAGTAACGAACAGCTTGGCATCGGCATGCGGTGCAATGACCGTTCCGATGTCGCGGCCGTCAAGAATGGCGCCGCCGGGCTGATTGGCGAAATCGACCTGCCGCTGGAACAGCGCGGCGCGCACCTGCGGGTGCACCGACACCCGGCTGGCGAGACCGCCGGTGGTCTCATAACGCAATGCGGGGTCGTCGAGCAGACTATCAGGGAAATCGCAGGCCGCCAGCGCGTCGGCGGCATTGTCGGCGTCGCCATGATCCAGCTGCGTCTGATAACCGACCGCCCGGTACAGCAGCCCGGTGTCGAGCACCGGCAGCCTGAAATGTTCGGCGAGGGCGCGGGCTATCGTGCCCTTGCCTGATGCGGTTGGCCCGTCGACGGCAATGATCATTGCTGCAGGCCTGCGAGCAGGGCCTCGAAATTGGGAAAGCTGGTGGCAACGGGGGCGATGTCGTCGATCGACACCGGTGCCGCGCTCACAAGTCCGGCGACCGCAAAACTCATGCAGATTCGGTGGTCGAGGTGACCGGCGATCGTCGCGCCGCCGGTCAGCGGATCGCCCCCGGTGCCGTCGATGATCAGGCCGTCCTCGGTTTCGGTCACCCGCGCGCCAATGGCTTTCAGGCCGGTCGCCATGACGGCGATACGGTCGCTTTCCTTGACGCGCAGTTCGTCGAGGCCGGTAGTCGTCGTGCGGCCCTTTGCCAGCGCCGCGGCGACGAACAGGATCGGGAACTCATCGATCATGCTGGGCGCGACCGCGGGATCGACGTCCACGCCGGTCAGCGCACTGTGGCGCACGCGCAGGTCGGCGACGGGCTCTCCGCCGACTTCGCGCGGATCGATCAATTCGATGTCGCCGCCCATATGACGCAGCACGTCGATCAGCCCGGCGCGCGTCGGATTGAGCCCGACATTGGTGATGGTGACATCGGATCCGGGCACGAGCAGCGCCGCGACGATGAAGAACGCCGCCGACGACGGATCGCCGGGGACGACAATCGTCTGGGGTTTCAGTTCGGCCTCGCCGACAATGCGAATGTGGCGGGTGCCGTCGGTATCGGTTTCGACGGTCAGGTCCGCACCGAACCCGCGCAGCATGCGTTCGCTGTGGTCGCGGGTGGGGACGGGTTCGATGACTTCGGTGATGCCCGGCGTATTGAGACCAGCAAGCAGCACCGCGCTCTTCACCTGCGCCGACGCGACCGGGAGGCGATAGGCAAGAGGGATGGCGGGGGCAAGGCCGCGGACCATCAGCGGCAGGCGGCCACCCGGCGACGAGGTGATGTCGGCGCCCATCTGCGCCAGCGGATCGATGACGCGGCCCATCGGGCGCCCCGACAGGCTCGCGTCGCCAATGAAGGTGGCGGTGATCGGATGGCTGGCAACGAGCCCCATCAGCAGCCGGGTCGAGGTGCCACTGTTGCCCATGTCGAGCGCCCCCTGCGGCTGGAGCAGCCCGCCGACCCCGACACCATGGATGCGCCATTCGCCGTCGGGGCGGCGTTCGATGGTGGCGCCCATAGCGCGCATCGCCGCCGCAGTGGCGAGCACGTCATGTCCTTCGAGCAGGCCCGAGACGCGGCTTTCTCCGACAGCAAGCGCCGAGAGCATCAGCGATCGGTGTGAGATGCTTTTATCACCCGGAATCGCAATCCGGCCCTTGAGCGGAACGGAGGCGGAAAAGCTGCGCGGGCGGGCGTTTTGATCGGTCATGGCGAGCGGCTTTTGACAGCGCCCTTACAATCTGGCAAGGCGCACGCCGATTTGATGGACGCCGCGCAGGCAGCCGTCGCTCTCCACACATTCTATTCTGTTTCCAGAAGGTTACGAGGCATATATGATCAAGGCTGAATGGGGCACGAAACGCAGCTGCCCGAAATGCGCCACGCGATTCTATGATTTGACCAAGGATGATCCGGTCAACTGCATCAATTGCGGTTATAACTGGATCCCGGAATCGGTGCTGAAATCGAAGCAGTCGACCCCGTTCGAGGTCGAAAAGCCCGGCAAGACCGTCAAGGAAGAGGTCGTCGTCGACGAGGATCTGGATCTGGACGTCGATGTCGACGAGGATAATGACTCGCCCGACAATGACGTCGACCTGGGCGGCGACGACGATCTGGGCGTTGCGACTGCGGATGACGACGACGTCGAAACCTGATTTTTGTTTCAAGGGGCCAAAAAGGCATCGTCCGATGCATTTGGCCCCTTGCATCAGCCGCCCGCACTGTTAAAGGCGGCAACCCGATCGCAGGCGCCACGATGGCGAGGGCGATCGAATGAAGATGTGGGGCCTTAGCTCAGCTGGGAGAGCGCCTGCATGGCATGCAGGAGGTCAGCGGTTCGATCCCGCTAGGCTCCACCATTTTCACGCCAAACCTATTGAAATAGGTGGTTATTTGGGGCAGCTAATCGCTGTCCCCTCATTCTTACCAACATTTAATTCGCGGTTAGGCTGGCCTTTCGCTTGCGCTTTTGCGCTTGTCGGCCTGTTCGGGGGCCTGTGGTCCGCCCTCAAACTGGGACCAACGAAGCAAGAATCGGCTGCCTTTGACCTTGGGCAGCGATTTGCGGTCGACCAATGTGCCGCTGACCTCGAAGTCCGGGGAAGTCCTGACAAGCAGCACCCTGCTGAAGTTCCGGCTCACACTGAGTCGCACCACTTCATTTTGCTTGAAGGGGGTACTCGTCTTCAGTTCGACGAAATCATTGCCAAGGCGGTCATCGGAGCCTTGCGCGTAATTTTAGTGCAGCCTGATGCCGTAAGCGATCGCCCCATATAGTTCGCCGATGTCACCATAGACCTGAAGATGACGATCGGTCCGACGAAAATAGTCCTGCGCGGTGCCGAGAAGGTCTTGGAAGATAGGTGCGAGGGACAGGTCGGCATCCGGGAAGCGGGCACGCAGTTGTCGCTGCTCATCTTGATAATTCAGCTCATCCCAGCTGATCTATTCGCCATCGTCCCATATCGCATTGTCCGGTCCCAGCATGCCGCAATCCCCGAATGACCGACGAGCCGAAGCTCGCCGCAAAAGCTGAGGATCGGTTTAAGACGCTGCGAATCGTCTCACACCTCAAGCCGATAAACTGGACCGTTTCCGTCGAGGCGAAGCTCGTGGATCATGTCGATCCGCGTCCCATTCCAGTGATAGCGAAAATGCCGCCCTTGCACTGGGATGGCGACCACGTCGGGCCAGAACGCCGCCACGCATTCGCCGCCGGGGTTTCTGACCGATGGATAGACGATGCCGTTGCCGCCGTCGCTCCGCCGGTCGCGCGCATAGGCCTGCGAGGACGCATAATCGTCGGGTGCAAGCAGGGCTGCAAAGCCGATACCCCTGATATCGTGCAACACGGTCCCGACCGCGCCGACAAGCTCGCGCATGTCCGAAATCCAGCCAGGCTCGTCGCGGCTGTCTCCCAATCGCTGGGCTTGGTGAAAGGAAACCTCTGCCACTGCGGTTTCGAACTCGCGTGCAGCATAATAGGCACCGAAATGTCCGTCGTGGAAGCGGCCGGGTCGATCGGGCGAGCAATGCGTAAATGGCGCCATTACATAGCTCGCCCCGGCGCCGGCGACGCGGCGCGCCACGGGCACGAGATCGAGATTGCCGATCGTCTCGGCGATTCGGGGATTGGTCTTGGTTTCAGCCGCCGCGAGCAGCTCCCAATCTGCGGGATCGGCGAGATCTTCGAACAGGTCGATCGGCGGATATTTGCTCTCGATCAGCCGAACAGCCGACGGCCAATCGACGGGGGACAGCGGCGCGTCGGCCATCCGAGCCTCACCAGGCGCTGCGGTAACTGTCGAGATAGCGGCGAACGCGCATGAGATCGGTGAGCTGCCCACCAAGCATCACCTCGAGCGCCGTTCGCTCGCCAAAGGCGCGGTTCGGCGCCTTGATCCAGCGATAGCCGCGGTCGGCCTCAGTATAGAGAAGTCGCAGCGCCTTGTGGATACCGATCAGGTTCGACAAGCGCGCAGCAAGATCAACGTTCCAGCGTCCGTATTCGCCCTGTTTCCAGCGTTGATAGGTCCGTACGGCGATATCGCCAAGAAGGACTGTCGCTTGCGCATCGGTCACCCCCCAATGGTCGAACAGGCGGATTACGGCGCGCTGCATCGCCTGCACTTCCTCGGTCGAAAATTCGCGTGCCTGGGGCGGCACCGTGCCTTTGATAGCTACCAGCTGCATAAGAACCTCTGTCGAGACAATTGGCATGAATATGATGATAACGTGCCAATTGTCAAGATCGCCGCGGAGCCGCGAGGTTGGGCGTCGTCGCTCAAATTGCCAGTCGACCAGATTTCCGCACTTCTCTCCACATAGAGTTCTTCATCTGCGGGGCCGGGCCCGAGCGACAGAAGACCCACGGTCCGATCGAGCCATGGCGCATAATCTTGCGGGCGCAGGATAGGCGGCATCACATCACTCAAGCGCGCCAGCGTCGGTGTCGCCGGCGCGAGCTAGCCCGCACAATCCAGGCCAGGGCCGGGCTCGCGCCACAGGCCCGCCCGTCCGAACAGCGATGCATCCCACAGGCCGCACCAAGCGCGGCGCCGCTGGCCCGGTGCGCCATGGGGTAGGCGAAGGCATCGGCGAAGATGATGCAGCGCCGAAGCGACTGCGGGCGCGCGAGATGGCCGGCACCGGGTATCAACATGCGGGTGAAAAGCGTCGCGCGCTGTGCCGGGCGCTTGCGCGATGTTCAACGGTTCCGGCCCCGACGTCGCCAACCGGCTTCAGGCGCCGACTATCCTGGTCAACGCGTCCAATTGCGCAGCGAACCGCTCGTGCTGCTTGTCGCGGAAAATCTCGAGGTTGCGGATTTTCCACTGCACAGCGGGCAGTGCTCCGACGTCGGCGGGAAGGCCGAGGAGCGTATAGTCGGGCGCGAGGGAAAAGAAGCCCGCGAGAAAGGCGCGCGCGTCGCCCTGCCGGGCGCGGGCCTGCACATCCTCGACGAGCCGGGCGCGCGCCGCGATGAGGTCGTCGAGCGCTATCGGCTCGACTGTCATGCCGAGGAATTCGCCGTCAAATTGGCTGGCAATGTCCTTGAGATTCGGGTCGAGCAGCTCGTGTGGCGGGCGGTCGTGGCTGATCAGATAGACGAGGAAGGCTTGGAAAATGTCGTCGGTCAGGCCTTCATTGGCATAGAGATGGCTTACGTCGAACAGATCGCGCGGGTGCTGCCGGTCGAGCGCCGCGGCGATTTTCCCCGCATAAAGATCGGGAAGCGCGACGAGTTGCATCTCGGCATAACCGAACCGCTCCTCGACCGCTGCGTTGACGCCGCGAAGTTCAGGCGCGAACACCGTGCCGCGGAGCACCGGGCTGAGTTCGATTTTGATCTGCGCGCCGCCCGACCGCACGACGAGGCGCGTGCCATCCTTCGACCCCTGCACATTCACCGTGGCACCAAGGCGCCCCCGAAGCCGCTCGGCGATCCGGGCGAAGGCGGCGTGGATTGCGTCCAGCGAGGTTGCGCGCGTCTCGACGGGCAGATAGACGAGATCGATATCGACCGAGAGGCGCGGAAGTTCGCGCACGAACAGGTTGATCGCGGTTCCGCCCTTGAGCGCAAAATCTTTCTCGGCTGCGATCTCGGGAATCGCACGCACGAGCAGCGCAACCTGCGCTGCATAGATGTCGGCGCTCATCGACTCGTTCGCCCGGCGCTGCCCGAACCGCGCTCGCGGGGCACAGTTATTTGATAGGCGCGGTTATATTCGCCACCAGGCACGATCTGGCGTTTCCCCGATCCGAGATCGATACCGCTCCGGTCGAGCTTGCGCGTCCAGCCCTGCTTTTGCTCGTCGGCGAGATAGAGGAAGAGCCGCTTCGCCTTGATGCTCGTGCACGCGTTGAGCAGCTGCGTGGCGAGCCTCGGGCGCAGCGTCGTCAGTCCGTCGAATAGTTCGGCGCCGTGCGCGAAGCTGAAGGTTCCCGGCACCTCGTCGAGCACTTCGAGGATCGCGCGCTCGAGGCTAGAAACGCGAAGCTGGTGCTTATGCGCGACGGGGACGCCATCGCCGCTCGCGCCGGTAGGTGATATAGTCGAGGTTATAAGATCGAGCGTGCGCGTCTCGATACCGAGTTCGTCATCGGTGAAAAGCTTGCGGCTGCGCAGTTCGAGCTCGGCATCGAGTTCGAGCCGCGCGAGATAGGAGCGGACATAGCGCGCATCGCTATAGGCCCAGACCCGGCGCCGGCCCATCGGCGCATATTGCCAATAGCCCGCAAGCTCGAGCGCAGTCATTCCGCCTACATGGACCGCGACCGACAGGAGCGATTGCAGCGAGAGCAGCGCAAGCTCCCAGCGTACGACGGGGTCGCCCGTGCGATCGGGCTTTCGGTAGAGCCGCGATCCCGCGCGCTCCAGCCACCCGCGCTGGACATAATCCCGGATCGATGAGGACGAGAGACCGACTGCGTTCAGCCATGTGGCATCGACCACGAACCCCTCGGGGAGATCGTGCATCACTTGGTTTAGAAGCGAGGCTCTTTTTGCGCGCATAGCCCGTTATATGGTGCAAAAGTAAACCAAGCGCAAGCTGTGGTTTAAATATGATCCATTAAATGCGCGATGAGTATATAAAATCCCGATCCTCTAAACTTCGGCCTGCGCACCGTAGACGCCGAGCCGGTCATTCAGGACAACAAGCCCTGTGCGAAGACGGCCGTGTCGCACAGGATCGGTAAGGTTTGGCAGGCCCGCTTGTGTTTGTTGCAATCGCGGCCGCCCAAGCGCGGTGATCCCTCGCCGATCCGCATCGGCTGCATGATATCGATTATTTCGCCGCGATCCTGTGCCAGGGATGTCCGCTTTAAAGTCGAATTGCTAAGAAGGCAAAAATGCCTGTTTCTCAGGCATAAGAAGAACATGCCCTCTATGCTGAGTCCGCAAAAATGTCCGGAGCCCGCATATTATTTGCCGATCGGGGCTATATGGGAACGCCCATTCCAGCGCGTAGCCGCGTCAATACCGCCACTTGGCGGAATTTCGGCGGCGCGGATTTTTCGCTCTCCTCGGGGCTCACCAACCCTTGACGGAGTGCGTTGCTGCGCGACATCGAGTCCGGGCTGGTGCGCCGCGACGAATGGTCGGGAGATGGCCAATGGGTCAAGTCGCGCGCGGCTGCTCGTGGCGGCGCGCGCGATGTGGGTTGGCGAGGCCTCGCGACAGCTCGCGGGGTTGGCGGCGCGGGCGCCGGGTGGCTCAGCGCAGACCGAGTGATTTTGCCACGGCGGCCGCCGTGACGATCTTGGTCCGGCCATGACGCCCCAGGGATAGCAGGTCATTCTTGTCGCCGGTGACCAGCACGTCGGCTTGACTCGCCTCGCACAGCGCGAGCAGGAAATCGTCCAGCGGATCCCGCGATCGCTCGACCGGCGGCAGCTTGAGGGGCATCTCGGCGAGCGCGGAAATCTGATTGATCAGCCGACCGACTTCGGACGATTTTACGAGCGCCCGGATTTTCGGTCGTCGTGTTACGTCGCGCAACTCATCGAGTTGAATTGAATGACTGATCAGTTCGAAGCGGCGGTCGAGCCATGCTTCGACGAGGCCGGATGCGACGCCCGAGGGCGTAATGAGTCCGCTCAGCAGAATATTGGTATCGAGAATGGCGCGCACGGATCAGCGGCGATGTTCGGTCCAGAAGGAACCGCGCATCTCAGCGAGCTCTTCGTCGATCAGCTGTTCGATGTCGGTCCCCGGCGTGTCGGCATGGCGCGCCTGGATATCGCGGATCGTCTCACGCAGAACCTCGCGATTGACGGCCTCCTCGACAAAGCGCGACAGATCGCCCTTCCGCCCGCCGCGCGTGGCAAGCAACGTACGCAAGGCGATATCGGTATCGCGCGATACTTTGAGGCTCCAGCGAGCAAGTTCACCCATAGATCACCTGTGTGTTTAGACGTCTAAGCGCATATAAGGCTGAACCGGTGCCGACGCAAGGCGGCACCGCAGCCGCTTCGGCAGCGGCGGCGGAGCGCGGGTGGTGGGGGGCGGACTCCGGCGGCGAAAGGCGTCGCCGCAAGTCGTGCTAACGGTTGGTCCGCGGATGCCGCGAGATCGTGCCTGTCGACGAAGCGGTCATCGCCGCGTCGGGGGTCGATTTCCGGATCTGGGGATCACAGGCCTTTTACATGCTGAGCGGATTATGGGCAGGTCCCGCCGCAGTCCGCCTTCTTCCAGCAGCGACGATTATCGCACCTGCTTCCACGAAACTCACCCACGCTCGGTTCCGCCCTTTCTCCCTATAAAACCTTGAAACTGTGAGATAAAAGCTTGTCGCCACGCGCCGTCCCCTCATTCGGGCCCCACATTTCACCCAGGTTTTTTGACGTCCTTCGGAGCTGTCTGGCGAAACCGCTGGCTTGCATGTGGTCTTTTGGTCGCGGCCGGACATATCCGCCGGCTCACAGTCGGTCGCCGCTCAGGGTCGAAAGTCGAGGTCGATCTCGGTCAAGCGAGTTCGGATCTCTTTGGCGGAAGCCGTGACGCCGGTCTCTTCCGCGATGTCCGTCCAACTCGAAAGACTCGCTCTAACTTCATCGATGATCTTGTTGGCGAGGGGCAGGGCGATGCCGTGCTTTTGTGCGAGCGTCGTCGCATGCGCACGCGTGGGCCGTCGACCTTCACCATCAACATCGAGATAGTGTTCGCCACGCGGACCATGCGAAAAGGTGAGGTCGTAGGCCGGTGAGAGTCGCCACTGGCCTGCGTTGTCCATCAAATAAGCATGCTGACCTGCATGGTCATCGCGATTCGATGACAAGATGTTGAAGACCATTCGGCGGTAGGCTTGCTCGACATCGCCCTGGTGGCGCGTGATGGCGCGCGTCGCCTGGAAAAACTGATGATAGCCGATCGTTGGCGTATTCCAATGGGTGTGCAGCACGCCTGCAAACGAGGCGACGTGGAAACGCTGTCCCGGCGCGGGGCGATCAAATCGCTGCGTAGAGATCGGTCGCAAGGCCCGCACGAAGGGGCACGCCCGCCTCGAGGATCATGGGCGGCGGCCCTTGCGGGAAGCTTCAGACCTCTGGCGGGCAAGCAGCTCGTCGAGACTGCGCGCTTCGGGTTGGGGAAAGAGCTGTGATAGTGCGTCTTCGGCGCGCAGGGCGACGGCCGCCTTGACCATATCTTCCAACGAAGCCTTCCCTTCGGCCTCGAGGCGGCGCCAAGTTCGATAGGCGACGCCAGCACGGCTGGCAGCATCTGTCTGTGTCCAGCCGAACGCCGCACGACGTTGACGAATGCGCTGGCCGATTTGCCGGGTCAGTTCCAACGGCGTTTCCAACATTGTCCATATGTGGACAAAAATCGTTAGAAATGCAATAAAATTGTCCAAATAAGGACAATTTCCTGCTTCGCTACGAGCCGTTGCTTGTTATCGCAGGCTTTACCCGGCAACTTCGTCAAACAACGGTTCCAGCGCGATTGGGTCGGCCAATGTGATGCGGTCGAGGATCGAGGCGGTGTCGTCGCGGACTTTCAGCATCAGGCTGCGCAGGCGGCATTCGGCTTCTGGAAGGCAATTCTTGCAATGTTCGTGCGCATTGCGCGCCGCGCAGGGGACCAGCGCTAGCGACCCGCGGGTCAGGCGGACAAGGTCGCCATAGCTGATGTCGATCGGCGATATGGCCAGCTGATACCCGCCGTCGCGCCCGCGTTGCGAAATCAGCAAGCCCTCGCGCGCCATTTCCGACAGGATCACAGTCAGGAATTTCGGCGGGATGTTTTGCGCTTCTGCAATATCCGCCAGCTGGACCTGCCCCTTGCCCCAATGATCGGCAAGATGCTGGAACGCGCGGATCGTATAGCGGGTCTTTTGCGAGAGCATGGCGGGCTTACTGTGACATATTCAGGCTTAATTCAACCTGTCTGGATGACATTTCGCCAAGAGTTGATGAAAATCACAGCGGGTGGCATGAACGCAGCCTATAAGCACCGTGATGCTGTCGGTTACGGCAATGATTTGGGGTAGAGCGGATGATGCGTATTTTTCTAGGCGTTCCGGCGGTGCTGGCGGTGTGCATGCTGGCGGTGACCCCCGCGCAGGCGCAGTTCGGCAGCCTGCTTCGCAAAGCCACAACGCCCGCGCCAAAACCGAGCAGCGACGACAACGGCGGCTGCCCCAAGGGCAAAAAGGGTAGCAGCATCGGCCGCAACATCCTCGGCAATGTGCTGAACGATGCGGTCGGAGATGTGGCGAGCAAGGCCGGCGTGTACAGCTATGTGCCGATCAGCGAAGTCAGCGGGACGCTGACCGACGCGATCGCGTGCCGACTCGATCCGGGTGAGCAAGTGCAGGCGGCCGTCGCGACCGAGGAAGCAACGCGCGGTGAAGAGGTTGGCGCGACGGCCAACTGGACCAGCGCGACCCGTCCCGAAGTCAGCGGATCATCGACGGTGGCATCGATTAACGAAGAGGGCGGCGGGCGCAAGTGCATGAACGTCAATGACTTCATCATCGTCGAAGGCGAAGAGACGCGGGTGACAAAACGCATGTGCAAAGGACCGGGTGAATCGCGTTATGTCCTGGCGGCGTAGAGCGGCACGCTGCGGCATTTCGCTGGTCGCGTTCGGCAGCCTGACCGCCGCCGCCGCGGTCGATCCGGTCAACCCGACCTGCCCGCTCAACCCCAATTGGTCGAGCCATCCGACGATGAAGCTGACGGTGGAAAAGCGTGGCGGGATGAAAGTCCTGCTGGCCGAGGGGCGGATCGACCCCGGATTGCCCGACCGGCTGACCGCCGCGTTGAAGGCTAATCCCGACGTCGGCGAAATCTGGCTGCGCTCCCCAGGCGGCGACGCTCGCGCGGGCAATGCGGCGGGGCGGATCATCCGCTCCAATCTCGGCGTTACGACTCGGATCCCTGCGGGCTGGGCCTGTTTCAGCGCCTGCAATTTCGTGTTCATGGGCGGCGCGCCGCGCGTCATCGAGCCCGGCGGTCACTTCATGGTCCACATGTTTACGCGCACCGGCGACCGTTCGGCGATCGACATGAGCGTCGCGATGGGAACTGACGCGACGCGCGAACTAATCGGTGACATCGAACAGGATTCGGCGCTGCTGGCGAGTGAAGACAATGATTTCCTGATCCGCATGGGGATCTCGCGAAAATTGCTGACCGAAGTCATGTATCGCCAGCAGGCGGTGGCGACCGAGGAAAATAAATCGACCCGCCGCTGCCTGACACTCGCTGAAGCACTGAAATATGGGGTGACCTACGCGCCCGAGGAATGATCGGGTTGCGTGTGTAGCGTTGCAAACTGAAACGAATGTCGTAGATTGGCGGGCAAATAGGAGAGGCTGCCATGAACGAGATGACGCATGACCATGCGACCTTCCGGTCGATGATCGACGGGACGCAGGAAGATTGGGACATCATCGCGCGCGAACAGAAAGAATTCGCGCCGCAGAATGGCAAGCGCGTCCTCGACCATCTCAAGCTGCTCGGCGGCGATTATGGCGGCTTTCCGGTCGACCGGCTCGAGCATTGCCTGCAAACTGCGACGCGCGCGCACCGTGATGGTCGTGACGAGGAGTATGTCGTGATGGCGCTGCTCCACGACATCGGCGACACGCTGGGCGCGTTCAACCACCCCGACGTCGCGGCGGCGATATTGAAGCCGTTCCTGTCAGAAGAGAATCTGTGGATCGTCCAGCATCATGGCATTTTCCAGGGCCATTATTTCTTCCACTACATCGGCCTCGACCGCGACATGCGCGACCAGTTCAAGGACAGTCCACACTATGCGGCGTGCGCCGAATTCTGCGAAAAATATGACGCGCCGGCGTTCGACCCCGACTACGATAGCGAGCCGCTGGAATTTTTCGAGCCGATGGTGATGCGGATCTGTTCGTATCCGAAAACGAGCATCTACAAGAAGGTAATGGTCGAGGCAGAGGCGGAATAGTTTGCAGCTGCCATCCCAGCGAAAGCTGGGATGGCTATCATCCTTTCCGAACGCAAGCGGTCCCAGCTTTCGCTGGGATGCCGAGCTTCCTTATTTCCCCTTAAACTCGACTTTCCGCTTCTCGACAAACGCCATGATGCCCTCAACCGCATCGGCGCTGTTGCCAGCGATAAACTGCCCCTTGGCTTCGGCATCGAGCGTGTCGGCATAGCTTTGCGACAGGCCATCGCGCAGCACCTTGCGCATGGTCCCCAGCGACACCGTCGGTCCGTTGGCAAGCCGCGCCGCCAGCGCGCGCGCTTCGCCCATCAGCTCGGCATCGTCGACGCATTTATAGACCATGCCCCAATCGGCGGCCTGCTCGCCCGAAATCTTCTCGCCCAGCATCATCATCTGCGTTGCGCGCGGCAGGCCGATCAGGCGCGGCAGCAGCCACGACGAACCGCCGTCGGGGACGAGCCCGATATTGACAAAGGCTTGCAGGAAATAGGCGCTCTTGCCCGCGATCGCGAAATCACCCGACAGCGCAAAGCTGCACCCGACCCCGGCGGCGGGGCCGTTGACCGCGGTGACGACCGGGATGTCGAGGTTCGCGAGCGCCAGCAGCATCGGGTTGTAGTGGTTGCGCAGCGCCTTGCGGCTGTTGGCGCCGCCGCCAACCGCCGACGATGTGCGATCGCCGCCCAGATCGGCCCCCGAGCAAAATCCGCGCCCTTCGCCGGTGATCAGCAATGCGCGCGCGCCGAGCAGCGGCAGGTAATCGAGCGCGCTGCGGATGTCGTCGGCCATCGCGGGCGGCATCGAATTGAGCCGGTCAGGGCGGTTGAGCGTGATCGTCGCGACATTGTCGGCGATGTCCAGCTTGATCGTGTCGAAGTTCGGGATATCGGTCATGGGGAAGAATCCTCTCGCAGGCACTTTACCTTTACGTTCACGTAAAGGTGTGACTCATTTGGCGGGCGAGTGCAAGGGGGAAGGCGGCGTCGGGCTTTAGGACGTTGTTTCGTGCGCGAGTGCGTCGATCAGCCAGCCCTTGAAATGCGACATCGCGCCGCTTTCGGGGCGCGACATCAGGCGGGTGAGCCAATAGCGACCGGCGTCGATTCCGATCTTGAAAGGCTGGGTCAGCACTTCGGATGCAAGTTCGCGGGCGAACATGGCGGGCGGCGCGAGGGCGATGCCAAGCCCCGCGGCGGCCGCAGCGGCCATCAGGGCCGAGCTGTCGAACATCGGGCCGCGCAGCAACGGGGCGGGGACGCCAGCGGCGGCAAACCACCGCGTCCATTCGTCGGCGCGGTATGAGCGCAGCAGGCGTTCGGGTATCAGGTCGGCGGGGGTCTTGAGCCGCGCGGCGATGGCGGGGGGGCAAAGCGGGGTCATCGGCGCGGCAAGCAGTGGTTCGGCGTGGGTGCCGTGCCAGGCGCCATCGCCGAAGCGGATCGCGAAATCGAGCGCCTCGCCGGCGAGGTCGACGCGGTTGTTGTTGGTCGAGATGCGCAGGTCAATGCCCGGATGCGCGCGGGCAAAGGCGTCGAGGCGCGGAAGCAGCCAGCCGGTGGCGAAGGTGCCGACGACCCCGACCTTCAGCACCTCGCGGAAGCGGCCGCCGCTATACTGGTCGAGCGTCGCGGCGATGCGGTCGAAGGCGTCGGCGACGACGGGGACGAGTGCATGCCCCTCGTCGGTCAGCGCAAGGCCGCGCGGGAGGCGGTGGAAAAGGCGGGTGCCGAGGCGGCGTTCGAGCTGTGCGACCTGATGGCTGACCGCGCCCTGGCTGACGCAGAGTTCGATCGCGGCGCGGGTGAAGTTGAGGTGGCGCGCGGCGGCGTCGAAGGCGCGCAGGGCGTTGAGTGGGAGCTGGGCGCGGTCCATTGGGTCACTTTGCTTTCTCGGCCTATGTCGCCTCGTCACCCCGGCCTTGATCCGGGTCCATGCGGCGGCGATGGCTTATGGATCCCGGACCAAGGCCGGGTGACCAAACTCATGAGAAATTCTCATGGCTTTGTCGAGAAATGATGCTTTGTCCGGCGCGGTCCGGCTTGGCAGTTTGGCCGCGAAGGGAGACGAAAATGTTCGAAGCAATCAGTCTGTTGGCGTGGCTTGCCGCGACGAGCGGGGCGCCAGTGCTGGCGGTCGATCCGCTCACCCAGCCGATCACAACGTCGCGGACCGCCGAATGGTTGGCGCCTGCGCCGCCTGAAAAAATTTATGGCAACAGCTATCTGGTCGGGTTCGGCGGCATGAGTGTGGCGTTGATCGACACCGGGGACGGATTGGTGCTGGTTGATGGCGCGCTGCCGCAAGCGGCGCCCGCGATCCTGGCCAATGTCCGGAAGCTGGGGTTCGACCCCAAAGACATCAAATTTATTCTGAGCACCGAGCCGCATTTCGACCATGCCGGCGGGCTCGCGGCGCTGGCGCGCGACACCGGCGCGACGGTGGTGGCGAGCGCGCGCGGGATTGAGGGGTTGAAGTCGGGACGCCACGCCGCCGACGATCCGCAGCTCGCTTATGGCGGCAGCTGGCCCGCGGTGACCACGGCCACGCGTGTGATGGCGGATGGTGAGGTGCTCAAGCTGGGCAAGCTGGGGATCACCGCCCATGCGACTCCGGGGCATACGATGGGCAGCATGAGCTGGAGTTGGCCGGCGTGCGAGGACAACGAGTGCAACGCGATCGTGTTTGCATCGAGCCTGAATCCCGTGTCGGCTGACGATTATCGGTTCACCGGCGCTGCGGGGGCGCCGTTCATTGCGGCCTTTGCGCAAAGTTACCGGACGATGGACGCGCTGGCCTGCGACATCCTGATTTCGGCGCATCCCGACAATGCGGGCGAGGGGCGGTACAATGCGAAGCCGGGGGCGTGCCGCGCCTATGCCGATCGGTCGCGCCAGGCTTTGGCGAAGCGGTTGGCGGAGGAGAAGGCGGGGGCCGCAAAGTAACGGGTTGTTGATCCTCGCTGCCGCGTAGCGATGGTGAGGTGGCCGTCCGCAGGAGTGAAGGAGGGGCGGAGACGCACCATTGCTGCCCCTCCACCTTTCGGTCCCCCTCCCCATGACGTCGTCACGGCGAGGTTTATGCGTCTATTTATCGACGACCAGACAGGCCTGTCCGCCCTTGCTGAGCGAGGCGCAGAAGTTGTTGGCTTCGCCCTTGTTGGCAAAGCCCCCGGTCTGGAGGCGGGTGACCTTCCCGGTCTTGACGTAGGTCGGCTGGCGCGCAGCGACGGCTGGGTATTTTTTGCCGAGCGTCAGCCAGAGGTTGCGCGCATTGGCCTCGACCCCGAAAGCGCCGAGCTGGGCGCGCCAGGGACTTTTACCGCCGGTAGAACGCGGCGGCGTCGGGGTTTCGCGGACAGCGATGGGCGCGTTGTTGATGGGCGGTTTGGCTTTGGCCGCAGCGGGCGGCAGCGTGCCGCTGGCGGGAGGCGGGGCGTAGGTCGTGCCGGGCTTGCCCTTGGCGGTGCCCGCAGCCGCGGCGGCTTCGGCGGCAGCGCGTGCAGCAGCTTGCGCGGCGGGCGTCGAGGGCGCCGCGGGGGCGATTACCGGTGGCGGCGTATAGCCGGCGCCGGGCACCGAAGCCGGCAGGCTGGCGGTCTTGATTGGTGAGGCG
The DNA here is from genome assembly GCF_002205675.1 of Sphingopyxis bauzanensis. Classification (GTDB taxonomy): domain Bacteria; phylum Pseudomonadota; class Alphaproteobacteria; order Sphingomonadales; family Sphingomonadaceae; genus Sphingopyxis; species Sphingopyxis bauzanensis. The sequence continues at coordinate 31,184 of NZ_NISK01000005.1, forward strand.
ACGGCGGGTTTCGCCGCGGGCGGCGGCGCAGCGGTCACCGCGGACAGGCGCGCGCGCGCCTCGTTTTTTTCGATTTCGGGCAGCATAGCCAGACCGCGCTGGCGCTGTTCGAGCGGGATCAGGCTGTCGAGCTGGGCAAGGCGTTCCGATGCGATGCCAAGCCCGGCGTCGCTGGCGCGTTTGGTCAGCGCATAGGCGCGCGGCCAGTCCTGCGCGGCGAGGTCGCCGTTGAAGTGCGCGGTGCCAAGGACATATTGCGCCCGCGGTTCGCCGCGTTCGGCCGAGCGGAGGATGAACGGCATCGCTTCGTCGCGGCGGTTGGCGGTGAACAGGACGAGGCCCAAATTATCCTCGGCCTGCAAATGCCCCTGTTTGGCGGCGCGGCGATACCAGGCTTCGGCTTGCGCCAGATCGGTGGGAACGCCGCGGCCAAGCTTGTATGCTTGCCCCAGATTGAACTGGGCATCGGCATCGCCCGCGAGCGCAGCGGGACGCCATTCGGCGACAGCGCCCTGATAGTCGCCGCGCTGCCAGGCATCGACGCCATCCTTGACGTCGGCGTGGGCGGGCGCGGTCAGCATCGTTGCCGCGATCAGCGGCAGTGCCAGCGAAATGGCGGTGCGGAATTTGCGCATCTTACTCTCCAATGACCTGCATCGCCGCAGTCCCCGCGCGTTTCCTAGCGTGAAATGGCTAACACCGCGTTAGCAACATGCATCCTGCGCCGTATCTGATCCATTTTGGGACAATGTCGCTTGAGGCCTTGTTTACCATGATGGCGAGCGGGCCGTTCACCTTCTTTCCATCATCGTTAACTCAATTTTAGCGCCCCCCATGGCATTCCACCGCCAATTCGTGGTTTTTCAGGGGGACAGCTGTGCGCGTTTTGGCATTGGCTTCACAAAAAGGCGGGTCGGGAAAAACGACCTTGTCGGGGCATCTCGCGGTACAGGCACAGCTAGCGGGCGCAGGTCCGGTCGTCCTGATCGACATCGATCCGCAGGGTTCGCTCGCCGACTGGTGGAACGAGCGCGAGACCGATCTGCCGGCTTTTGCCCAGACCACCGTGGCGCGGCTCGCGTCTGACCTGGAAATTCTGCGCCAGCAGGGCTTCAAACTCGCGGTCATCGATACGCCCCCGGCGATCACCATGGCGATCCAGAGCGTGATCTCGGTCGCCGAACTGATCGTCGTCCCGACCCGGCCGAGCCCGCATGATCTGCGCGCCGTCGGTGCCACCGTCGATCTGTGCGAACGCGCCGGCAAGCCGCTGGTGTTCGTCGTCAACGGCGCAACGCCCAAGGCCAAGATTACCAGCGAAGCCGCCGTCGCATTGTCGCAGCACGGCACCGTCGCCCCGATTACCTTGCACCACCGCACCGATTATGCCGCGTCGATGATCGATGGCCGCACCGTGATGGAAGTCGATCCCAATGGCCGCTCGGCCGAAGAGATCCGCCAGCTGTGGACCTATATGAGCGACCGGCTCGAAAAGAATTTCCGCCGCACCATCTTTGCCGCGCCGATCCCGACGCAGGGCAATTATGGCGCGGTCCGTCCGATGGGCGGTGGCTTTGGCCGCCGCATCGCTGGCCAGTGACGGGAGGGATCGGAACCATGGGCGAACCCAAACCTCTCGCATCGCTGAGCGCCGGCCTCTTGGCCCGCAAGGGCGGCGCACGGCCCGCCATGCGCCGTCAGCCGCTGGGCAGTGGCCCCGCACCCACCAACGCCGTCGGTTATGACGACCTTGGCTGGAACGACATGGGCTATGACGTCGATCCTGATCAGTCAGGCGAACCGGCGCGGATGCTCGACCTGAAACCTTTGCTGACCGGTTCGGTGCCGGCGCATAATGTCGAGGCTGAACAAGCGCTCGAAGCCAGCGTGGGTCACGAGCTGACCGATGCGGTTGCCGAAGATTATGCCGCGGAAGATTATGGCGCCGATGCTTTTGAAGCCGAAGCGCATGACATTCCCGAAATCGTTCGCCAGCAGGAATCGCTGATCGACCGCGTCGCCGCCGTGGCGCGCAAGGTCGAGGCGCGGCCCGAAGCGAAGCCAAAGAAGGAAAAGGCGCCGCGCGCACTCCGCGCTCGCGAAAAAGCGGCGTTCACACTTCGCCTCGATGCCGAACGCCATCTGCGCCTGCGCCTTGCAAGTGCCGTGACCAACCGGTCGTCGCAGGTGATCCTGACCGACTTGCTCGACGAATATCTGACGACGCTGCCCGAAATCGACGCGATGGCGAGCCGCCTGCCGGCGGCCCGTCCGACGCGCCAGACGATGCCGCGCTGAACCAGTCCAAAGGGGACCATAAGATGAACCGCAAAATGCTGATGAACCTCGCCGTTTCGGGCTTTGTCCTGAGCGTCGCCACCGGATGCAGCGGGATGGGCGCGATGGCCGATGCGCCGGCGCGCGCCGCGGGCAAGCCCCAAGTCGCCGCCAAGTCGGCGGATCAGGCGCGCGCCGCGCTCGAAGCCGGGAAAGTCAGCAAGGCGGTCGGCTTGGCCGAAGCGGCGGTTGCCGGAAGCCCGCGCGACGCGAGCTATCGTGCGCTGCTGGGGCAGGTCTATCTCAACGACGGTCGTTTTGCGTCCGCCACTTCGGCACTGAGCGAAGCGATGGAATTGGGCGCGACGGACAGCAATACGATTATCGCGCTGACGCTGGCACTGATTGCGCAGGGCAAGGGCGCCGAGGCGATTTCGCTGCTGCAGGCGCACCGCGACACGGTGCCGGCATCGGACATCGGGCTGGCGTTGGCGCTGGCCGGAGATAGCGAAGGCGCGATCTATGTACTGACCGACGCGGCGCGCGCGCCCGACGCAAGCGCGCGGACGCGGCAGAATCTGGCGCTCGCCTTTGCCTTGTCGGGGCGCTGGGCGCAGGCGCAAATCCTGGCGTCGCAGGACCTGTCGCCCGCCAAGCTGGAAGCGCGGATGATGGAATGGTCGAAACTGGCCGAAACGCCGAACTCGCAGCTACGCGTCGCGAGCCTGATCGGCACCAAGGCACAGGTGGACGGCGGAATGCCGGTTCGTCTGGCGCTGAGCAATTATGGCGAGACGCAGATGGCTGCGGTTGACGCACCAGCACCGGTCGAACTCGCAAGCGCCGATCCGGCGCCGGTCGCCGCCTATGCGCCGCCGCCGCCGGTGCTGGCCGACGCCAGCAGCGCGATCCGCAGCATTGAACTGCCGATGCCCGAACGTAACGCCGATGGGGTCGTGCCGGTCACCGAACTGCCGCAGCCGAAGGCCGCGAGCGAAGTCATCATGGCCGACGCCGCTCCCTATCGCACCGCTCCGCGCGACGCGAGCGAGGGGCGTATCCGTCCGGCGCAGCAGCAGGCGCTCGAACTGGCGACCGTGCTGATCCCGCAGGCAATCGCTTTCAACGCGCAAAAGCCAAGCGGTTGGGCGGTGCAGCTGGGCGCCTATGACAGCCTGGGCATCGCCAAGGAAAAATGGGGCGGGCTGAAAAAGCGCAGCGCCATGCTGGCGAATTTCCCGGCATCGAGCCACGCCGCGACGGTCAAGGGCCGCACCTTCTACCGCCTGACCGTCAACGGTCTGGCAACGCGCGCCGATGCGACGAGCCTGTGCAACGAGCTGAAGGCGCATGGCCAGACCTGCTTCATCCGCGCGATGGGCGGTAGCGAGAGCATCCAGTGGGCGTCGAAAGCCAGCCCGATGCGGATGGCGTCGCGCTAACGCAAAGCCTCCGCGCGGCGGGCCGAATCGAAAAAGGGGCAGGGCCACATGGTCCCGCCCCTTTTTTCATGTTCGTTCGCAAGTGATGCATTTGAACAGCTCAGCGTATACGCAATCCACCCTTCCACATCGCTGTCGCACGGCCTTGCACGGGCATGCCGTCGAACGGGGTGTTGCCCGCATAGGCGGCCATTTTCTTCGCATCGACCTGCCACGGGGTGCCGTCGTCGATCAGGATAAGATCGGCCTCCATTCCCACCTTTAGGCGCCCGGCGTCGAGGCCGAGCAGGCAGGCGGGGGTGGCGGCGAGCATGTCAAACAGGCGGCTGGGCGTGACAAGGCCGTCGCGTACCAGATTGAGCCCGAGCGCCAGCAGCGTTTCGGCGCCTGCCATGCCGGGGAGCGCCTCGGCGAAGGGCAGGCGCTTGTCCTCGGGGCCGCGCGGGTCGTGGCCCGATGACAGGACGTCGATCGTCCCGTCGGCAGCTGCGGCGAGGCACGCCTGACGATCGTCCTCGCTGCGCAGCGGCGGCGACAGGCGCGCGAAGGTGCGAAAATCGCCGATCGCGGTGTCGGAGAGGAACAGATGCGCGGGGGTGATGCCGCAGAGGACGGGTAGCCCCTTCGCCTTCGCCGCGCGTATCAGATCGAGGCCGCGGGCGGTGGTGACCTGGCGGAAATGAACGGGGGCGCCGGTTTCCTCGACGAGGGCGAGGTCGCGCGCGATAGCGATCGCTTCGGCGATCGCGGGGGCCGAGGCAAGGCCGAGGCGGGTCGCCATTTCACCATCGGTCGCGACCGCGCCGGCGGTAAGACCTTCATCCTCGGCGTGGATGATCGTGACGAGGCCGAGCGAAGCGGCGTAGGCGAGGACGCGCCGCATCACGCCGCTGTCGGCGATGCGGCTGCGGCCGGTGGCGACGGCGCGGGCGCCCGCGCTTTTCATCAGGCCGATTTCGGCGAGTTCCTTGCCCGCGAGGCCTTTGGTCGCAGCGGCGAGCGGATGGACCCACAGGTCGGGTTTGCCGCCCTTGGCCGCGCGCTCGACGAGGCCCGGGTGGTCGAGCGGCCCCGCGTCGGGCATCAGCGCGGCGCGGGTGATGCCGCCGAAGTGAAAGGCGGGCTTGTCGGTCGCGAAAACGCCGAGGTCGATGATGCCGGGGGCGAGCCATTGGCCTTTGGCATCGACGGTTTCGGTACCGTCGGGGATCTCGGTCGGGTCGAGCGCGGCGATACGGCCGTCCGCGACGAGCAGGCTGCCCGGACGCGGCTTGTCGCCATCGATCAGCTGCGCGTTCGCGATAAGGAGTGGTTTCAATTCCATCCCGCGACCCCCCGCTGGCGGCGCGTCAATATGTCGAGGCACGCCATGCGAACCGCGACCCCCATTTCGACCTGCTCGGTGATCGTTGAACGGGTGGGATGGTCGGCGACGCTGCTGTCGATTTCGACCCCGCGGTTCATCGGGCCGGGATGCATGACGATCGCGTCGGGTTGCGCTTTTTCGAGGCGTTTGGGGGTGAGGCCATAGAGCGCATGATATTCGCGCGCGCTGGGCAGGTAAGCACCGTCCATGCGTTCATTCTGGAGGCGGAGCATCATCACGACGTCGGCATCCTTCAGCCCTTCGTCCATGTCGGTGAAAGTGGTGACATGCATGCGGTCGATCGCCGGCGGGGTGAGCGTCGGCGGGGCGACGACGCGCACCTCGTTGCCGAGCAAGGTGAGCGCGAGGATGTTCGAGCGCGCGACGCGGCTGTGGAGGACGTCGCCGCAGATCGCGACGGTGAGGCCTTCGACCTTGCCCTTGCGACGGCGGATGGTGAGCGCATCGAGCAAAGCCTGCGTCGGATGTTCGTGGCGGCCGTCGCCCGCGTTGAGCACGGGGCAGTCGACCTTGTCGGCGATGAGCTGCACCGCGCCCGAGCTGCCGTGGCGGATCACCATCGCATCGGCGCGCATCGCGTTGAGCGTCATCGCAGTGTCGATCAGCGTCTCGCCCTTCTTCACGCTCGACTGCGCCGCGTGCATGTTGACGACGTCGGCGCCGAGGCGTTTTCCGGCGATTTCGAAAGAAAGCAGGGTCCGCGTCGAGTTCTCAAAAAAGGCGTTTATGATGGTGAGGCCGGCGAGGCGGTCGTCATGCTTGGCGGCGCCGCTGCGGTTGAGGTCGACCCACTCCTCGGCGGCGTCGAGGACGTAGCTGATCTCCCACGGGGTCAGCTGGGCGATTCCGATCAGGTGGCGATGGCGAAAGGCATCGCCGCCGGGCGGATAGTCGCTGGCGGGTCGGGTTGTTGATGTTGTCATTAAAGGGGAGCGTTTAGGCAGGACGAGGCAATTACGCAAGCGCCGCGGCGATCAGCGGTCCCAACAATCCGAGCACCCAAAGCGCGAGCAGGATCAGTTCGAGGACAAGCAGCGTCATCATCTGCATCGCGAAAGGCTGTTTGCGCGTCTTGTGCCGAACGAGGCGTGAAGCTGCGAAGGTGCCGATCGCGCCGCCAAAAAAAGCCCAATGCAGCAGGGCTGCCTCGCTGATCCGCCGCGCGCCCGCTTCGGCGCGATGTTTGTCGATTATCATCAGCGCGAAGGCGATGACATTGGCGGCGATCAGCCAATAGAGGATATATCCGGTGACACGGTCCACGATTAACGCGTCATCGCATCAATCGCGCCTTGCAGGATGAAGGCGGCGGCGGCGCTATCGATCCGTTCGGCGCGTTTGGCGCGGCTGACGTCGGCGGCGATCATCGCGCGCTCGACCGCGGCAGTCGACCAGCGTTCGTCCCAGAGCAGGATGGGCAGGCCAAGCGGCAGGAGGTTGCGCGCGAAGGCGCGGGTGCTTTGGGTGCGCGGGCTGTCGCTGCCGTCCATGCTGAGGGGGAGGCCGACGACAAGGCCGATAATGTTGTGGGCGGAGAGGACGGATTTTAGCGTTTCGAGGTCGGCGGCGAATTTCTTGCGGATGATCGTCTTGTCGGGGGTCGCGAAGCTCCAGTTCATATCACAGGTCGCGACGCCGATGGTCTTGGTGCCGACGTCGAGGCCCGCGAGGCGACCGCCGGTCGGGAAATGGGCGGCGAAGTCGGGGGCGGCGGTGGTGATCATCGGACTGCCTCTAATTCCAAAACATAGGGTAATCGCGGGGCGGTGATCACCGTTGCGGTTGCGATGCGTAGGCAGGGTGGTTGCCCCCCGATAGGTTGAAAAACGGGCTCACGATTGACACCGGGCCCAGCAACAAACGGGAGACAACCATGAAGCAGTTTATCGGCCTCGACGTATCTTTGAAAGACACATTTGTATCGGTGCGTGAAGACGGCGAACGGATCTGGCGCGGCAAATGCCCGTCTGATCCCAAATTGATAGCAGAGCTTGTCCGCAAGCGAGCTGCGAATGTGGAGCGTGTCGTGTTCGAGACGGGGCCTCTGTCTGTCTGGTTCTATCATGCGCTGAGACAGGAAGGATTGCCCGCTATCTGCATTGATGCCCGCCATGCCAAAGCGGCGCTCGATATGGCCCGAAACAAGACCGATGCGAATGATGCGGACGGCCTGGCGCATCTTGCGGAGGTTGGCTTTTACCGCGAGGTACGCGTGAAGAGCTTTGACAGCATGCTGACCCGCACGCTGATTGCGGCGCGCAATCAGCTGCTGAAGGCGACGACCCAGATGTTGAACCAAATCCGTGGTCTGATGAAGACGTTCGGCCTGATTGTTCCCAAGGGGGCTGGCCGTGTGTTCGAGGGCCATGTGCGCAGCCTGCTGGCGAGCAACGCAGGGCTCGAACAGATCCTCCTGCCGGTTCTTGAGGCCTGGCGAGGCATGCGCGCCCGCGCTGCAGAGTTGAGCAAGCAGCTCGTTGCATCCGCTCGCGCGAGCGAGCAATGCCAATTGCTTTCGTCGATTCCGGGGGTCGGCACGGTGACCGCCTCTTCGTTCGTTGCGGCAATCGAGGACCCGAAAAACTTTCGGAAGTCGCGTTCGGTTGGTGCTTGGGTCGGCTTGACGACCAGGCGTTACCAGTCGGGCGAAGTCGATTATGACGGTCATATATCCCGGCGCGGCGACAGTCATCTGCGCGGGCTGCTGTACGAGGCGGCAGTCGTGATCCTCACGCGCACCACGGCGGACAGCGCGCTGCGGATCTGGGGCCTCAAACTCAAGGAAAAGATCGGCTTCAAGCGCGCGGCCGTCGCGGTCGCGCGCAAGCTCGCTGTCATCATGCATACTATGCTTCGTACGGGTGAACTGTTCGACCGTTCGATCGCTGCCGAGGTCTGACATGAGCAATATGACAGCAAGGACCATTATCCGATAAGCTGAACTTCCCTATCGTTTGCGCCCATGCTGTGGGCGCGCCGATCCGTCCCTGTCGGGACGCGGACAGAATCATTCCGTTAATGAGGCTGCACCGCCATCATCTCAATGGCGCAGTGCGTCTAAAACATTGGAAGATTCCGGCCCACGAAGACCTATCCTGCGGCGGGCATGACTCGACCGCGTAAACGACCCTGTACCCGACAAACGGAATGACCGGCGCGGCCGAAGCTGAAGGCTCTGACAACTTCTCTCACTATATCACCTGCGATGACCTCATCGCAGATCGAAGATTTGTGTTCAAAATTATACTTGACCGGGGCGCGATTAAACGACCTCGTCATTGCGAGCGGAGCGGGCCGAAGACGGCCGTAGGCCAACCAATCCAGAGCGGATTACGCAGGCTCTGGATTGCCGCATCGCTACGCTCCTCGCGATGACGAGGCTAGGATCTGGGCGCCTGCGCTGTGGCGGGTTCTGCTCGGGCCACCGGTTCTGCCGCCGGCGGCACCGGCGACGGCTTGCCCTCAAAAGTCGCCAGGCGCCGCAAAGCATCGGCGCGGACGTTCGCCCAGAACAGGGTGATGTCATACACATGGTAATTGTTGCCCGGCAGCACATACCCCGCGACGACGTAATTCTTTGCGACGTCGGCATCGCCGATCATCAGCAGGCCCCGCGTGTCGTCGCATTTGGCGCCGATCTTGCCCGCGATCAGCGACCCGCTCTTGAAGCCCTCGGTGGGTTTGAGCGTGCCGAGATTGGCCTCGGGCGCCGCTGCGGCATCGGGGGTGCCGGTGAGCGGGTTGGTGCACAGCATCCGCGTGTCGGCGCGCGGGCGGCCGTCGAAGCCGATCGTGCCATCATAGGCGCTCGTCACCATTGCGGGGTCAGCGGGGTCGGCAAAGGTCGCCCAGCCGAGGATGCAGCCCTTTTGATCGGCGGTCTGGCACGCGGGCAGACCGAGCGCCGCCATGTCGGTGTCGAGGCTGATCGGCCAGCCGATGACATAGGCGGCGACGATCCGCTTCGCGAGCGGGCTTCCTGCGATCTTGTTCTTGAGCAGGGTGGTGAGATGAAGCGCGCCCTGGCTGTGGCCGGCGAGGATGATCGGTTTGTTCTTGGGCTGGGCGGCGACAAAGGCGTCGAAGGCGTCCTCGACATCGCGATAAGCGGCGTCAATTGCCTTGCCCGCGGTCACCCGGTCCTCGGCGAGGAAGGCGCCGAGGGTCGCCTGACGGTAGCGCGGCGCCCAGATGTCACCCGCGTCGGCAAAAGCGCTCGCCATGCCCTGCACGAACAGATTGGCGCGGTGATCCGAATCGCGGTCGGCGAGCGGCGCGTTCCAGCTCGAACGACTATAATAGCTGGTCGGGTGAACGAAAAAGACTGCGGCGTCGCCCTTTGGCATCGCCGGAGCGGTGGTTTCGGCGGCATCCGCGGACGGAATCAGCTGGTCGCGCGACTGCGCTTCGGCGCTGTCGGGCGTCGATCCTTCGGCGGCGGGGCGCCAGGCCGACGGGTCTCCATCGATGCCGGGACGCGCGAACCACATTTTGACATCGTCATAGGCGTTGGGCGCAACCGCGACCTGCCGCTTGAACTCGGCGCTCGGCACAAAGGCGGTGCGCGCGACCCAGCCGGGAAAAAGCTGGTACACGACCCCGGCAGCGAGGATCAGCAGGATGATCGCGGCAATGACGTATAGAAATTTGCGGGCCAATGGGGGCTCCATGGGGGAGAGAAGGGAGACGGACTGGTGCGCTGTTTGGCTTGCGCTGGCCAGCGAAACAAGCCCAGATGTGGGGTATGACAGACGCGCCCGCAACCGGCACCGCCGCCGATTCGCCCCGAGTTTCCGCACGCCTTGACGATAACGATCCGCCATGGCCGCTGCGACCGTGGATCATGGCGGCGATTTGTGCCGCGGCGGGGCTCGCGTTCCACGCGCTGGTCGATCATCCCTACGAGGACGCGCTGGCGCAATGGCGCAGCGCGCTGGCGACCGCGGTGGCGGTGGCGGCGGTGGTGTTCGTGCTCGGCGTCGAGTTGCGCCGCTGGCACTGGGCACTGGGTTTCGCGCTGCTTTGGGGCATCGTGCTGGGGCTGATCGCGTGGCGGACGGCGGCGTATAATTTGCAGGGCAGCCCGATCGAATGGCCGTTCTGGTCGGGGATGCTCGCGGTGCTGGTCGCGACGCCCTTGTTCCAGACGCGGCGCGATGTCGCGCCCGACTGGCGCTTCTGGAAGTTGTGGGCGATGCCCTATGATCGGCTGCACAGCCATGCGTGGACCGATGCGGTGATCGGCGCGGCGAGCTTGGCGTTCGTCGGCATCGCGTTCCTGCTGACCTTCCTGATTTCGGAAATGTTCCACCTGATCGGCATCGACCTGATCCGCGACCTGCTGAACGACGAATGGTTCGGCTGGATGCTCGCGGGGGCGTCATTTGGCGGCGCGGTCGGCTTGCTGCGCGAGCGCGACAAGCTGGTTTCGACCTTGCAGCGGCTGGTGATGATTGTGCTGGCGGTGCTGGCGCCGGTGCTCGCGGCGGCGCTGGTGATCTTCCTGCTGTCGCTGGCGGGGACGGGGCTGGCGAAGCTGTGGGCGTCAGGCTTTTCGACGGCGGCGCTGATGCTGGCGGCGGCGGCATTCGCGGTACTGCTCGCCAATGCCGTGATCGGCAATGGCGTCGACGACCGCGCGACGAATCCGTTGCTGCGCTGGGCGGCGCCGGTGCTGGCGGTGGCGGTGCTGCCGCTCGCGGGGATCGCCTATTATTCGATGCAGCTGCGGATCGGCCAATATGGCTGGACTCCCGAGCGCATCTGGGGGTTGATCGCGACGCTGATAGCCTTGGCCTATGGCGCGATCGGCCTGTGGTCGGTCGTGAAGGGGCGGCGCGATTTCGACGATGTGCTGCGCCCGTTGCAGCAGAAGCTGGCGATCGGCGTGGCGTTGCTGGCGCTGTTCCTGGCGTTGCCGATCCTCGATTTCGGGGCGATTTCGACGCGCGACCAGATGGCGCGGCTCACGTCGGGGACGACGAAGGTCGAACAATTTGACTGGGCGGCGATGGCCTATGATTTCGGGCCGAGCGGGCGCGCGGCGCTCAAGGAGCTGACGAGGTCACCGCAGAAGGAGCGCGCCGACGCGGCCAAAGCAGCGCTGGCGGCGAAGAATCGCTGGGATCTGACCGGACCGAAGGGGCCGGTCTTGCTCAAGCCGCTTGCCGAGCGGCTCCGCGTCATTCCCGCCGAGCGTGCGCTGCCCCCCGAGGCGCTGGAGCGCATCGCCGGCACCTATATGTGCAGCCGCGCCAAGGCGTGCGTCGCGGTGTGGCTGGCCGATGACCGGATCGGGGTGCTGGGGCAGAATGCGCCGGGCGAGGCGACGAATTTCGATTTCGTGACGCTGAACAAGGACGGGCGCTGGGTGCAGGGCGATATCGGCCGCGATACGCGCCCGACGCGCTCCGTGGACCTGTCGAAAGCGACGGTGACGGTCGAGACGATCGAGCAGCGGCATATCGTGGTGGATGGCGTGCCGGAATCGGGGGCGTTTGAGTGAGTATTGATCGTCCCTGTCGCGCAGCGATGGGAAGGTGGCAGCGGCAAAGACTCAGACGGAGGGCCATGACCGCCATAGCCCCGCCACCGCCGCCTGCGGCGGCGGTCCCGCTGGCGCTGCGTGCCGTCTGCGACGCCCCCATGACTTCCTCAGCGGGAGGATAGAGAAGGTTGAAGCGATCCCGCGGGAATGCTAGCGGCGCGGCTTCCCCGCAAAGGCAGGACCCCAATGACAATCGATCAGGCAACGGTCAGAAAAATAGCGTCGCTGGCGCGCATCGCGATCAGCGATGCGGAAGCCGCCGCGATGGAAGGCGAACTCAACGGTATTTTGGGCTGGGTCGAACAACTCGGCGAGGTCGATGTGACCGGGGTCGAGCCGATGACCGCGGTGATTCCGAACACGCTGCGGCTGCGCGACGATGTCATCGACGCCGACCCGCTGACCGGTGGCAACCGCCGCGACGATGTGCTGGCGAATGCGCCGGCGGCGATGCACGGCTTTTTCGGCGTGCCCAAGGTGATCGAATAATGACCGAACTGACCAACCTGACCGTCGCGCAGATCCGCGACGGGCACCGCGCGGGCGATTTTTCCGCGGTCGAAGTGGCGGAGGCGTTCAGTGCCAATGTCGCGGGGGCGAAGGCGCTCAATGCGTTTATCGTCGAGACACCCGAGCATGCTCTTGAAGCCGCGAAGCAGGCTGATGCCGACCGCGCGGCGGGGACGCTGAAGCCGCTGTCGGGCGTGCCGATCGGGATGAAGGATTTGTTCTGCACCGATGGCGTGCAGACGACCGCGGCGAGCCATATGCTGGAGGGTTTCATCCCCCGCTATGAATCGACCGTCAGCCAGAAATTGTGGGACGCGGGCGCGGGGATGCTGGGCAAGCTGAACCTCGACCAGTTCGCAATGGGGTCGTCGAACGAGACGAGCTATTTCGGCAATGTGATCTCGCCATGGCGGCGCAAGGATGGCGGCAATGCCGCGCTCGCGCCGGGCGGATCGTCAGGCGGCTCTTCGACCGCGATCGCGGCGCGGCTGTGTCCCGCAGCGACCGGCACCGATACCGGCGGCTCGATCCGTCAGCCTGCGGCGTTCACGGGCATTTCGGGGATCAAGCCCACCTATGGCCGCTGCTCGCGCTGGGGCATCGTGGCGTTCGCGAGCTCGCTCGACCAGGCGGGGCCGATGGCGCGCGACGTGCGCGACTGCGCGATCATGCTCGAAAATATGGCGGGCTTCGATGCGAAGGATGCGACGAGCCTGAATCTGCCGGTACCCGATTGGGAAGCGGCTTTGTCGAGCGATCTCAAGGGCAAGACGGTCGGGATTCCCAAGGAATATCGGCTGGAGGGCATCGACCCCGACATCGACGCGATGTGGGATGCGGGGATCGCGATGCTGAAGGATGCGGGCGCCGCGGTCGTCGAGATCAGTCTGCCGCACACCAAATATGCGCTGCCCGCCTATTATATCATTGCCCCCGCCGAAGCGTCGTCGAACCTCGCGCGCTATGACGGCGTGCGCTACGGTTTGCGCGACCTGCCCGCCAAGAACTCCTCTGGGGGGGGCGCGGGGTTGCAGGACATGTATGCCGCGACGCGCGCCGAAGGTTTTGGGCCCGAGGTCAAGCGCCGCATCATGATCGGCACCTATGTGCTGTCGGCGGGCTTTTACGATGCCTATTACACGCAGGCGCAGAAGGTACGGACGCTGATCGCGCGCGATTTCGAACAGGCTTTTGCTTCATGCGATGTAATCCTCGCACCGACCGCGCCGTCGGCGGCGTTCGGGCTGGGCGAGAAGATGGCCGATCCGCTGGCGATGTACCTCAACGACGTGTTCGCGGTGCCCGCGAGCCTTGCGGGACTGCCCGCGATGTCGGTCCCTGCGGCGCTGAACCGCGAAGGGCTGCCACTGGGTCTGCAGATCATCGGCAAGGCATTCGACGAGCAGAGCGTGCTGAACGCCGGGCTGGCTATTGAAGAGCGGGCGGGCTTCAACGCTCGCGCCGAGAAGTGGTGGTAAGATGAGCGATTATCGCATCAAGGGCGAAACCGGTGAGTGGGAGGTCGTGATCGGCCTCGAGGTCCACGCCCAGATCACCACCAACGCCAAGCTGTTTTCGAGCGCCGCAACGGCGTTCGGGGCCGAGCCGAACACGCAGGTGTCGCTGGTCGATGCCGCGATGCCGGGGATGCTGCCGGTGCCGAACCGCGAATGCATCCGCCAGGCGGTGCGCACGGGAATGGCGATCGAGGCGCAGATCAACAGATGGTCTCGGTTCGACCGCAAGAATTATTTCTATGCCGACCTGCCGCAGGGTTATCAGATTTCGCAGCTTTATCATCCGCTTGTTGGCGAAGGTGCGATCACCGTCGAGGCGGACGAGAAGGCGGGTATTCCCGAACCCAAGGTGATCGGGGTCGAGCGGATCCATGTCGAGCAGGACGCCGGCAAGCTGATGCACGACCAGCATCCGACGATGTCTTATGTCGATTTGAATCGCAGCGGCGTCGCGTTGATGGAGATCGTGTCGAAGCCCGACATGCGCTCGCCCGCCGAGGCCGGAGCCTATGTCCGCAAATTGCGTGCTATCCTGCGCTATGTCGGCTCGTGCGACGGCAATATGGAAGAAGGGTCGATGCGCGCCGACGTCAATGTCAGCGTGCGGAGACCCGGCGACGAATTCGGCACGCGCACCGAGACGAAGAACGTCAATTCAGTGCGCTTCGTCATGGCGGTGATCGAAGGCGAGGCAAAGCGCCAGGTCGAACTGATCGAAAGCGGCGGCACCGTGGTGCAGGAAACGCGCCTCTACGATCCCGACCGCAATGAGACGCGCTCGATGCGGTCGAAGGAAGATGCGCATGATTATCGCTACTTCCCCGATCCCGACCTGCTGCCGCTCGAACTGGACGACGATTTTCTGGTCGAATGCCGCGAAAGCCTGCCCGAACTGCCCGATGCCAAGCGCGACCGCTATCTGGCGCTGGGGATATCGCCGTATAACGCCGATGTTCTGACCGCCGAGGTTGAGGCGGCGCGCTGGTTCGACACGTTGCTCGATGCGGGCGCCAAGCCGGTTGCGGCGGCGAACTGGGTGACGAGCGAGCTGTTCGGCGCGCTCAATCGCATGGGCCGCGACCTGACCGATTCGCCGGTATCGCCGCAGCAGGCCGCCGAGTTGCTAGGGTTGGTTGCCGACGGCACGATTTCGGGCACGATTGCGAAGCAGGTGTTCGAAAAGATGCTCGAAAGCGGCGGCGGCGCTGCCGAAATCGTCGAGCGCGACGGGCTGAAGCAGACGAGCGACACCGGCGCGATCGAGGCGGAAATTGCCAAGATCCTGGCCGCCAATGCCGACAAGGTCGAGCAGTATAAGGGCGGCAAGGAAGCGCTGTTCGGCTTCTTCGTCGGCCAGACGATGAAGGCGATGCAGGGCAAGGCAAACCCGCAAGTGGTCAACGAGCTGCTGAAGAAGGCGCTCGGCTGATCCTCCGTTGTAATCGAGTTCACAGTCAATTCAGGGCCTTCGATCGCATAAGCGCCTAAATCGGCGATGAAATGCGATGCAGGACTGATCATGAAACGAACGACGGTGGCGTTTGGGAGTGCGCTGATACTCGCGCTGAGCGGTACTGCGAGCGCGGCGCTCGCGGTGAACGACGGCTAGGACTGGACGAGGCGGGTCAACGAAGTCGGCGTGTCCGACGCGATCCTCGCCTATGAAGTCGATGGCACCGACGACAGTCGTTGAATTTTCGCTCCGAGCAGGGCGGCAATCGCATCTTTGCGGGGATTTCTGGCGAGGCGCCGGATCTCAGCGCGATCGAGTTGCGTCGGGCAGCGCGAAGCTGCGCGTCACCGGCAAGACCGAAATCGACGAAATGCGGTTCTTCCGGTCGCAGGAAATCGCCGGTGGATCGCCGCTGATCCGCGCCTTTGCGACCAACGGCTGGCTACGCATGACTGCCAAAGGCCGAGCGGTCGACATGGCCGCAACCGAGACCGGCAACCAGGCGATCAGCCGCCTCGTGGCCTTCTGTACCGAGTAGCGAGGGCCTAGTTGGCCGCGCGCCAGACGCTGCGGCCTTCCTTGATCGTTTCGCGGACTTTGATGCCCTTGATGTCATCAACGGGCGTCGTCAGTGGGTTGCGGTCGAGAATGACGAAGTCGGCGAGTAGTCCCGCCTTGATTCGGCCTTTGCGGCCCTCCTCGAAAATTTGCCACGCTGGGCCGGTGGTGAGGGCCTGTAACGCGGCATAGGCGTCGATGCGTTCATCCGGTCCGCTGACGATGCCGGTCGGCGAAACGCGCGCCATCGACGTCCACAGCATGAAGCGGGTGTCGAGCGGAGTGACGCTATAGTCGCTGTGGTTCGACGGGGTCAGCCCCGCGGCACGCGCCGAGCGCAAGGGGCTGATGAAATCGACGACCTCGGTGGGGAAGTTGGTGCGGTGGACGTCGCCCCAATACCATGCATGGTTCGAGAAATAGGCAGGGCCGACGCCGATGCGGGCGTAGGCGGGCAGCTGGTCGCGGCGCTGGAACTGCGAGTGGATGACGACCGGGCGGCGGTTGTCGGTGGCGTTGATACCGAGGGCGTCGAAGCCGCGCACCGCCATGTCGATCGCGGCGTCGCCATTGGCGTGGACGAACAGCTGCCAGCCGCGGTCGTGGACCTTCTTCGCCTGCGCGATGAAGTCGGCTTCGGATAGGATCGGTTCGCCGTGCCAGGGGTGGTGACCCTCCGGGCTGCCGCGCTGGTAATCGCGCGTGAAGAAGCCGGTGCGGCCCTGTACCGATCCGTCGAGGACGAACTTGATCCCCTGCAATTTCACATGCCCCTGATAGGCGCCGAATTTCAGGTCGGGATTGGCGAGCAGCGCGTCGAGGCCGGTCGAGAAGGGGAGGAGAGCAAGGTCGATCTTGAGGCGTTCGCGCGCCGCGGCACTGGTCAGGAATGCGATGTCGGGCGGCAGCGTCGCACCGTCCTGCGCGTGGGTATAGCCCTCAGCGAAATAGGCGCTTTGCGCGTCATCGAGCGCGGCGAGTTTTTGCTCGGCGGTCGGCTGCGGCAATTTGGCGAGGAGGAGGAACATCGCCTTTTCGAGCAGGACTCCGTTCAGCTTGCCCATGTCATCGCGCAGCATCATGCCGCCGGGCGGGACGGGGGTGGCCTCGTCGATGCCAACAGCCTTCAGCGCCGCGCTGTTGGCGACAGCGCCGTGAAGCGAGACGTGAAGAACGACGAGCGGGCGATCGGGGGCGACCGCGTCGAGTTCGGCGCGGGTGATGTAGCGTTTCTCGGCCAGCACCTCCTGATCGAACTGCCAGACGGTGGTCCAGCCGCCGGGTTTGGCGGGGCTGCGCGCGACATGGCTCCGAATAACGGCCTGAACGCCCGGAATGTCGGTGATCGCGCCGTGCGCCGTGTCGCGCAGGTCGAGGCCGCCCGCGCTCATCGTCGCGACGGTGAAATGCGAGTGGGCATCGATGAAGCCAGGGAGCAGCGTCGCGCCCTTCAGGTCGCGGACGGCGACATCCTGGCCCGCGGCGGCGCGGGCTTCCTTTTCGGACCCGGCGAAGGTGATGCGGCCATCGCGCGTCACGACCGCCTCGACGGTCTGCGGTGTGTCGCCGTCCATCGTGACGATCGGTCCGCCGCGATAGAGTGTCGCGCTCTCTTGCGCGCTGGCGGGCGCGGCGATGGTCAACAGCAGCGCGGCGATGCCGGTCGATAAGTTCATATGTCTCTCCCCGGCGCACATGGTGGCGGTCGGGGAGGGCGGAGGTCAAGTCTCTCTATGCAACCGATCGCTGTCGCTGATGCAGCAAAACAACCCAGAGCGGATTACACCGCCCTGGGTTGCCTTGCTGAGCTCGCGAATGCGCGAACGCGAATTAGATTTGCTGCGGCGGAAATTCGTCGGGGCCGCGGCCGGGCTCGGTCATATCGCCGCCGCCGCCCGGATTGCCGGGTATCTCCATCGGCTGACCCGCGGGGTCTTCCTGCGGCGTTGGCTGCACCGGATGCTCGGGCGGCGACATCGGTTCGATGGTGTCAGGCTTGGGTTTGGGGAAGGGGTCGGTGGCGCGAACGTGCAGGCTGGATGCAAAGGTCATATGGGCTCTCCTTGCCTTATCAACGAATGGGCGCGGTGCGCGTTCCCCCGCAGAAAAGTCGGGCTTTGTGCCCTTGCCCTCGGCGGCGCGTCTGCTATAGCCCCGCGCGGCCCGCACGGGCGTGCGCGGCACAGCGCACGGCTTTGTGCACCCGGCCGACAGCCTCTGCGGGCGTGGCGGAATTGGTAGACGCGCTGGTTTTAGGTACCAGTATCGCAAGATGTGGGGGTTCGAGTCCCTTCGCCCGCACCAGTTCCGACGATCTGATGGGGATAGAGCCGGGATAGGGGAACCCCGCCATGTGGCCGGGGTTCATCGATTCGAGATTTTGAGCAAGGATAAGACCAAGGCAATGAAGACCGTCGAAACGCTGAACGAAGGCCTGAAGCGCGAATATCGCGTGACCATCACCGCCAAGGACATCGACGCCCGCGTCGACGACGAGGTGAAGAGCATGGCGCCGACCGTGCGCATGCCCGGCTTCCGCCCCGGCAAGGTGCCGCCGAACCTGATCCGCAAGATGCACGGGCCCGCGCTGTCGGCCGACGCGCTAAACAAGGCGATCGACGCCGGGGTTCGCGACCTGATGGCCAAGGAAAAGCTGCGCCCCGCGTTGCAGCCCGCGGTCACGCTGGCCGATGGTTATGAAACCGGCAAGGACGCCGAAGTCACCGTCGCACTCGAAGTGCTGCCCGACATCAAGACCCCGTCGATCGACGGGCTGAAGCTCGAACGCCTGACCGTTCCCACCGACGACAAGGCGGTGATGGCCAAGATCGAAGAATTCGCTGCGCAGATGAAGCGCTTCGAAGAGGCGCCGAAGACCAAGAAGGCCGCCGCGGGCGACCAGGTCATCATCGATTTTGCCGGCAGCGTCGACGGCGTCGCCTTCGACGGCGGCACCGGCGAAGACATGGCGGTCGAAATCGGTTCGGGTCAGCTGATCCCGGGTTTCGAAGACCAGCTGATCGGCGCCAAGGTCGGTGACGCGAAGACCGTCAAGGTGACCTTCCCCGCCGAATATCCGGTCGAGAAGCTGAAGGGTGCCAAGGCCGAATTCGCCGTGACGGTGAAGGAAGTGAAGGTTCCGGCGGCGTCGAAGATCGACGACGAGTTCGCCAAATCACTCGGCCTCGAAAGCCTCGACAAGCTGAAAGAGCTGATGAAGGATCAGGTCGAGCAGGAACTGAACGGCCTGACGCGCACCTATATGAAGCGCAAGCTGCTCGATCAGTTGGCCGCTGCGCATGATTTCGACGTCCCGCCTACGATGGTCGAGGCCGAATTCGCCCAGATCTGGCAGCAGCTGGAGCAGGAAGTCGAAAACGAAGACGATCCCGCCGCCGCGAAGGCCGAGCTGGAAGCCGACCGCGATGACTATCACGCGATCGCGGTGCGCCGCGTGCGCCTTGGCCTGCTGCTGTCTGAAATCGGCCAGGCACATGGCGTGCAGGTCAGCCAGCAGGAAATGCAGCGTCTGATCATGCAGGCGGCGCAGCAGTATCGCCCCGAAGATCGCGGCCGCTTCATGGACTATGTCCAGCAGGACGCGCTCGCCGCGGCGCAGCTCCGCGCCCCGTTGTATGAAGACAAGGTCGTCGACTTCCTGTTCG
This sequence comes from Sphingopyxis bauzanensis, assembly GCF_002205675.1. Taxonomy (GTDB): domain Bacteria; phylum Pseudomonadota; class Alphaproteobacteria; order Sphingomonadales; family Sphingomonadaceae; genus Sphingopyxis; species Sphingopyxis bauzanensis. The sequence continues at coordinate 50,540 of NZ_NISK01000005.1, forward strand.
AAAAGGCCGAGATCAGCGACCGCGAAACCACCCGCGAGGAACTAGAAGCGGCGATCGAAGCCGATGACGACAGCGGCCATGTCCATGGCCCGGGCTGTGGCCACGACCATGATCACGACCACAAGCCGGCCAAGAAGGCGGCGGCGAAAAAGCCCGCAGCCAAAAAGGCCGACGTGAAGGAAGAAGCCGCCGAGGCCGCCCCCGCGAAGAAGGCACCGGCTAAGAAGGCTGAAGCCAAGACGGAAGACAAGCCTGCCGCTGCAACAAAGAAGGCTGCCCCGGCCAAGGCGGAGGTTGAAAAGCCTGCGGCCAAGAAGGCGCCTGCGAAAAAGGCCGCTGCCAAGAAATAAGCTTCATACGAAGCCGAACAAAAAGGCCGGTCGGAATTTTCCGCCCGGCCTTTTTTTTGTGGTGGCTTGCGATCGGGCGGTCAAATTCAATCTGGCAAGATGGCATTCCCGTCGGCAGCGGGCCGTGATACCGTCGCGTATCGGGGAGAATGTGCCATGCGCCATGAGATTGCCGCTGTTGTCCTTGCCGCTTCGGCGGCCGTGTCGATGCCCGCTGAAGCCCAGCAGCCAGGCCGATTGATTTCGGCCGCACCGATCCAGGACGCTCCGACCGGGATGCAGGCGTGGCGGGTACAATATTGGACAAGTAATGAGAGCGGCGTCCCGCTGGCCGTGACCGGCATCGTTGCGGCGCCGATGGAGGCGATTCCGTCCCGCCCGCGCCGGGTCATCGCCTGGACCCACGGCGCGTGGGGCGTCGCCGAAAAATGCGCACCCTCGCTCAGCCCGAACTTCTTTTCCGCGACTGCGGCGATCGACGCAGTCAGTCGCGGTTATGTTGTTGTCGCGCCTGACTATATCGGCCTCGCCAGTCCGACGATGCACCCCTTCCTCGTCGGACCCGACACCGCGCATTCGGTTCTCGATGGCGTGCGTGCAGCGCGCGAAATTGCGGGCGCCGCGGCGGGCAGCGACTTTGCCGTTTGGGGCGAATCGCAGGGCGGCCATGCCGCGCTGTGGACCGCGACGGCCGCGCGGTCCTATGCCCCTGATCTGAACCTTGTCGCTACCGCAGCCGCTGCGCCGCCGACCGATCTCGCCGCCAATCTGCGCGACGGTAGCGACAAGAATGCCCGCGCGCTGTTGTTGTCTTTTGCGCTGCACAGCTGGTCCACGCTATACGGCTTTTCGATGGACGGCGTCGCCAACCGCACCAATCAGGGCATCATCACCCGGCTGGCGCAGAATAATTGCGTCAGCCTCGACAAGAAGCCCAAGCTCGGCACGATCCTGGGCATCCTGACCATCGTCCGCGCGACGAAGAACAAGGACATCGCGACGATCGAACCCTTCGGCAGCTTCGCGCGCGCCAACAGCGTCGATGCGGCGCGGGTGCCGGGGCCGCTGCTGATCGCGCAGAGCCGCAACGACACGATCGTCGCGTCCTCGGTCACGCGCAAGTTTGCGAAAGCAGTATGCCGGCGCGGGACGGGTGTCCGCTGGATCGACATGAACGGCGATCATGGCAACAGCGCCCGCGAAAGTGCGCAGGAAACAATCGGCTGGATCACGTCGCGCTTCGACGGCAACCCGGCGCCGAATGATTGTCGGCAGGTTTAGTCTGCCTAGTCGAAGGTTCGAGGATCGACCGAGTCTTTTCCGAACCAGACGCGGGCGTCGGGTCGGAACAGGAAAAAGATCGAAAGCGCCGTCAGCATAGTGCTGACAAGCGAAATCGCGAGCGCAAGCCCCGTCGGCGACGTCGGATCGTTGAGCGACGCAAGCGTCGAGACGGCGCCAAATCCCATTACCGCTACATAGATCCATTTGGCGATATTGCTCGCCTTTCGGGCCACGAAATACCAGAGAAGGATCGATATTGCGAAGCCAATTCCCAGTGCGGTGCCGACGAAGATTGCAGCCGATTCGACCATCGGTGCGATGGCCGGATCGCTCCTCAGCGAGCCGATGATCTTTGGCCAATGAAGCGCCAGACTTCCGGCGCCGAGCAGCATGGAGGCCCAGAAACTGCGCTCGAAGTTTATAATGGATGCCGGACGTGCCACGGTTTGATCCTCACTCCACCCAATCAAGCCCCATGTCGCGGTACACGCTGCGGTCCTCGTCCCAGTTCGCCTTGACCTTCACATGCAGGAACAGGTGGACGGGACGCCCCAGCAATTCGGCAAGCTCGGCGCGGGCCTTGCTGCCGATTTCCTTGATCCGTTCGCCCTTGTGGCCGAGGATGATCGCGCGCTGGTTGTCGCGCGCGACCAGAATTTGCTGGTGGATTTCGGCGCTGCCGTCGGGGCGCGTGGTGAATTTCTCGGTCTCGACGGTCGACTGGTACGGCAGTTCCTCATGGAGCTGGCGAAAGAGTTGTTCGCGGGTGATTTCGGCGGCGAGCATCCGCTCCGGGGCGTCGCTGACTTCATCTTCAGGAAAATGCCAATGACCCTCGGGCATCAGCTTTGCCAGCGTTGCTTTGAGTTCGGGGACGCCATCGCCGGTGCTCGCCGAGACAAAGAAGGTCTCGTCAAAGGCGACACGCTCGTTGAGCGTCGTCGCGATTGTCAGCAGCTTGTCCTTGCGGGTCAGGTCGACCTTGTTGAGCACGAGGAACTTCTTTTCGGGCCGCCCCTCGATCCCCTGCAGCACGCGCTCAGCGCGCTCGCCGAGTTTTGCAGCGGCGTCGATCATGACCAGGATCGCCTCGGCCTGGTCGAGGCTGTTCCACGCCGCTGCCACCATCGCGCGGTCGAGGCGGCGGGTGGGGGCGAAGATGCCCGGCGTGTCGATCAGCACGATCTGGGTTTCGCCGTCCATCGCGACTCCCATCAGCCGCGTGCGTGTCGTCTGCGCCTTGGGGCTGACGATCGCGACCTTCTGGCCGACGAGTGCGTTGACGATCGTCGATTTGCCCGCGTTGGGCGCGCCGACGACGGCGACAAATCCGCAGCGGTGGGTCATGATTTCATTCCTTCGAGTTCGGCGAGCAATGCCGCCGCTGCGGCCTTCTCGGCCGCCTGTTTGCTGGTGCCTTCGGCCTCGGCGCGGGCGAGCTTGCCGACGCTGACCGCGACGCGGAAGCGCGGCGCATGGTCCGGCCCTTCGCGCGCGACGATTTCATATTCGGGCGGACGGCGTTTGCGCGCCAGGGCCCATTCCTGCAGCGCCGCCTTGGGGTGCTTGGGCGCCTCCGCCTGCCCGTCGACCATGTCGCCCCAATGCGCGAGGATGAAGGCGCGCGCGGTGTCGATGCCTTGGTCGAGATAGAGGGCGCCGATCAGCGCCTCGATCGCGTCGGCGGCGATATTGTCACTATAGCGGCCACCGTCGTTACGCGCCTGCGCACCAAAGCGGATCAGGTCGGTAAGGTTCAGCCGCTGCGCAATCGCGGCGCAGGTCGCGCCCGACGCCAGCACATGCAGCCGCGAAGACATCTCGCCTTCGCTGGCGGTTGGATAGCGGGTGTAGAGTTCGGAGGCGATGACAAGGCCGAGGACGCGGTCACCCAGAAACTCCAGCCGCTGATAATCGGCGCGCCCGGTGCTGCCATGGGTCAGCGCCAGTTCGTACAGCGCCAGATCGTCCGGGGTGCTGCCGAGGATTTCGGCGAGCGCCCCGGTGTCGAGCTTATCGGTCAAAAACCGTCCCCGATGCGGCTCCAGCGTGCTGCGGTGAACCAGCTGATCGGGTTGATCCAGCTCGCTGACCCGTCGGTCGAGAACATCCCGACCAGCGCCTTGCCAACCAGATTTTCCTCAGGAACGAGGCCTATCCCTTGATTTTCCATCGCCGGGAAACGGCTGTCGGCGCTGCGGTCGCGGTTATCGCCCATCATGAACAAATGGCCTTCGGGAACGACGACGAGCGGGGTATTGTCCTCGGCGATCGGGGCGACGTCGAGGATCGCATAGCTTTTTCCGCTCGGCAGCGTTTCGCGATATTGCTTGTACCGGCACTGGCGCAGGCCGTCGGCGGCGACTTCTTCGAACTCCATCGAGTAGCAGGGCAAGGTGCCCATCGCGCGCGACGCCTCGACCATGTTGGCGGTTACGGGGATGACGAAATCGGGCATGGTTTCGCGCTTCAGCGGCTTGCCATTGAGCCAGACGATGCCGTCCTTCACCTGGACACTGTCGCCTGGCACGCCGATGACGCGCTTGATATAATCATTGTCCGCGCTTGGCGGTGCCTTGAATACTGCGACGTCGCCGCGTTCGGGGGTGCGTGCGAAAACACGGCCCGGGATCAGCGGCACGCTGAACGGCAGGCTATATTTCGAATAGCCATAAGCCATTTTATTGACGAGCAGATAGTCGCCGATCAGCAGCCGCGGCTGCATCGATTCCGATGGGATGTTGAACGGCGACAGGAAAAAGCTGCGGAAAATCAGCACCGCGATCGCGAGCAGCGCGAGGAAGCGGATGGTGTCGACCGCTTCTTCCTTTGCCGACACCGGCGCGGGGGTCGGCGCGGACGGGGCGGGTTGGCTGGCGGGCGCGTTATCGGCGGTAAAGCTGGCTTCAGTCATGCCGCGGCATTGGCGATGAATAGGTTGCCACGTCAAGCAAATATCGGCGGATGACGCTGGTGTCGCAGGAGCGGGATGCTTAGAGTGGGACGGACATCTCATCCCCGTTCGTATCGAGCGAAGTCGAGACATCCATGGGTGGCGCATGCCCTCCCGGTGTCTCGACTTCGCTCGACACGAATGGACTTTAGAGGAATTTCGCATGCCCACCGCCGACCAAGCCTGGCAGGCACTCGCCGACTGGCAGCCGCAGAAACTGACCGACCTGGTCGCCGCCGATCCGGAAGCACGGTTGCAGGCGCTGGTGCGTAGCGTAGCGAACATCCGCTTCGATTTCGCCAAAACCCATCTCGACGATGCGGCGATGGCGATCCTGTCCAATCTTGCCTCAACGCAGGATTTCGACGGGCGGCGCAAGACGCTGTTTTCGGGCGGCATCGCCAATCCGACCGAGAACCGCGCCGCCGAACATAGCGCCGAACGCGGCGACGGCGCTCCGGACTCAGTCCACCGCGCGCAGGCGCTGCATCAGCGGATGCGGATGATGATCGATGCGATCGAGGCGGGCGCATTCGGCGAGATCCGCCACCTGCTGCACATCGGCATCGGCGGATCGGCGCTCGGCCCTGACCTGCTGGTCGATGCGCTGGGGCGCCATAGCAACCGCTATGACGTCGCGGTGGTGTCAAACGTCGATGGCGCGGCGCTCGATGAGGTGTTCGCCAAGTTCAGCCCCGAACATACGCTGGTCGCGGTCGCGTCGAAAACCTTCACCACCACCGAAACGTTGATGAACGCCAATTCGGCGTTGCAGTGGCTCGATGAAGCGGGGGTGGATGATCCGCTCGGCCGCTTCATCGCGCTGACCGCCAGCCCTGAACGCGCGATCGAATGGGGGATCGACGAGACGCGCATCCTGCCGTTCAACGAGAGCGTCGGCGGGCGCTATTCCCTATGGTCGTCGATCGGTTTCCCCGCCGCGCTCGCGCTGGGCTGGGATGCGTTCGCGGATATGCTCGAGGGGGCGGCGGAGATGGACCGGCATTTCCGTCTTGCCAACGGTGCGGACAATATCGGCCTGCTCGCCGCCTTTGCCGATCAGATTTACGCCAACCGGCTCGGGTGCCAGACGCGCGCGGTGTTCGCCTATGACGAGCGGCTGCGGCTGCTGTCCAGCTACCTGCAACAGCTGGAGATGGAATCCAACGGCAAGTCGGTGACCTTCGATGGCAAGCCGCTGACCCGGCACAGTGCTCCGATCACCTGGGGCGGCGTCGGCACCGACGCACAGCATGCGGTGTTCCAGCTGCTCCATCAGGGGACGAACCTTGTCCCCGTCGAATTTGTCGTTGCCCGAGAGCCCGACCATCTGCTCGACGACGCGCATCACGAGACGCTGGTCGCCAATTGTATCGCGCAGGGGGCGGCGCTGATGACCGGACGCAAGAGCGACGATGGTGCGCGCAATTATCCGGGCGATCGCCCGTCGACGACGATCCTGCTCGATCAGGTAACCCCGCACGCGCTGGGCGCGCTGATCGCCTTTTACGAACATCGCGTGTTCGCCAATGCGGTGCTGCTGGGGATCAACCCGTTCGACCAGTTCGGGGTCGAGCTGGGCAAGGAGATGGCGAAGGGGCTGGCCGAGGGAACCGTGGAGTTCGACCCGGCGACGCGGGCGCTGATGGCGGCGGCGCTAGGTGAATGAGACCGCGCCACTGTCTGTGATGGCAAAAATCGATTGGCATCGCGGCGCCGCGTAACCACATAGGCGCCGGCTGCGAATGCCAGCCAATTCCATTTCAGGGGTCTCCCACATGAGCAATTTCGACTTCGACCTGTTTGTCATCGGTGCCGGATCGGGCGGGGTCCGCGCCTCGCGCGTCGCCGCCTCGCACGGCGCACGCGTTGCGGTGGCCGAGGAGTATCGGGTCGGCGGCACCTGCGTGATCCGCGGCTGCGTGCCGAAGAAGCTGCTCGTGTACGGCGCGCATTTTGCCGAAGATCTAAAGGACGCGCGTCATTTCGGGTGGGATGTCCCCGACTGCAAGTTCGACTGGGACCGGCTGCGCGACAATGTGCTCGCCGAGGTCACCCGGCTCGAAGGGCTATACGGTCAGACCCTGGAAAATCACAAGGTCACGCTGTTCAAGACGCGCGCGACGCTCATCGGGCCGCAAAAGGTGCGGCTGGCCGACGGCCAGGAAATCAGTGCCGAACGCATTCTGATCGCGACCGGCGGCTGGCCGTTCGTCCCTGAATTTCCGGGCAGCGAACATGCGATCACCTCGAACGAAGTGTTCCATCTCGACAAGCTGCCAAAGCGCGTCGTGATCGCGGGAGGCGGCTATATCGCCAATGAGTTTGCCGGCATCTTCAACGAATTCGGCAGCAAGGTGACGATCGTCAACCGCGGCGACACGATCCTGCGTGGTTATGACGAGCAGATCCGCGACCGCTTGTTGCAAATCTCGATGACCAAGGGCATCGAATTCCGCTTCAACGCGCCGTTCGAGTCGATCGAGAAGAAGGAGGACGGTTCGCTGACCGTCCATCTGGGCAATTGCGATCCGATCGACGCCGACATCGTCCTGGTCGCCGCGGGCCGCGTGCCGAACACCAAGGGGCTGGGGCTGGAAGATGCCGGGGTCGAACTCGACAAGGATGGCGCGATCCAGGTCGACGAGACCAACCAGTCGTCGGTGCCGAGCATCTATGCCGTCGGCGACGTCACCAACCGCATCCAGCTGACCCCGGTCGCAATCCGCGAGGGGCAGGCCTTTGCCGACAGTGTGTTCGGCGGCAAGCCGACGGTCGTCGACTACGCCAATGTCCCGAGCGCGGTGTTCAGCCACCCGCCCATCGGCGCGGTCGGGATGACCGAAGCCGAGGCGCGCAACAAGCTCGGCACCGTCCGCGTTTACACGAGCGATTTCCGCGCGATGAAGAATGTCCTCGCGGGTCGCAACGAACGCGCGCTGTACAAGATGATCGTCAATGAGGCGACCGATCAGGTTGTCGGGCTGCACATGATTGGACCCGATGCGCCGGAGATACTTCAGGCGGCGGCGGTTGCGGTGAAGGCCGGGCTGACCAAAGCCGATTTCGACGCGACGGTGGCATTGCATCCGAGCATGGCGGAAGAGCTGGTGTTGTTGAAGTAGAAGTCCCCCTCCCGCTCGCGGGAGGGGATAAGATTACCCTATCCGATACGGCACCACATCACGCCGATCCGGGTCCACCAAAATCGGCCGATCGCTCGGCGGAAAGGCGCGCTGGTCGCAATCGTCGCGCGGGCAGATGCGGCATGACAGGCCGATGCGCGTCGCGGCTTGCGGGGCGGTGACGTCGACCCCGTCGGCATAGACGAAGTCCCCGGCATATTGCGCCTCGCACCCCAGCGCGACGGCATAGCGGCGCGGGCTGCGCGCATAGCTGCCCGACGGTTTCACCAGTCCCTTGGCCATCGACACATAGCGCAGCCCGTCGGGCGTTTCGGCGAGCTGGAACAATATGCGGTCAGGGATCGCGGCGGCTTCATGGACGATCCACAAGGGGCAGGCGCCGCCGAAACGCGCGAACTGCAGCCGCGTTGCGCTGTGCCGCTTGGTGATATTGCCCGCCATGTCGACGCGGCAGAAAAACATCGGAATTCCGCGCGCGCCGGGGCGCTGGAGGGTCGAGAGGCGGTGGCAGGCCTGTTCGAAACTGACCCCATAGTCCATCCGCAGCCGGTCGATGTCGTGGCGCACCGCGCGCGCGCTGGCGCGGAAGGGGGCGTAAGGCATCAGCACCGCGCCCGCGGCATAGTTGGCGAGGCCGACGTGGAGGAGTTGGCGGGCTGCGGCAGTGCGGAGCGGACTGGCCTCGACCACCGCCGCAATCTCGCGCGCCAGTGCCAGCGCGGCCAATTGATGCGCCAGCTGAAAGCGGCGGCTTTCCGCTGGCTGCGACGGATCGATCACCAGATGGCGCATCGTCGCGTCGAAATCGCGCAGGCTTTGCGTCTGGGTATAGACGATCGAAATGCCAAGCGCATCGCGCAGCCGCCGCTCGATCGTCTCGATGGACGGGGACGGGTCTTTGCCGCGCAGCTGCCCCGCCAGCGCCTCGGCGGCGCGGTCGATGCTGTCGACATAATTGCCCGCGTCGTGAAACCAGTCGCGCACCTCTTCCCACGGCAGGCGGCTACCCTCGGCGGTGCCGCCGGTCAGTGCTTCGTCGATGATCTGGAGACGCTGCCCCGCGCGGCGATAGGCGGCGTGGAGCGCGACGAACTGGTCGGCGAGCTGTGGCTGTTGGAGAGCGGCGCGTTCAAGCTGTTCGGGGGGCAGGGGGGATGCGGCGAACAGCGGGTCGGCGGCGGCTTCGCGCAGCGCGCCCGCGCGGCGGTCGCCCGCGTCGGCGGCGACTTCCTCCCATTCGAGCGGGAACAGCTTTTGCAGGCGGTCGAGCAAGGCCGGGGTAAGCGGGCGGTCGTCATGCTCGATTTGGCTGAGGTAGGATGTGGAGATGGCGAGGGCGGCGGCGAACTCGGCCTGCTTGATACCGCGGTCTTGGCGGAGGGTTTTAAGGCGTGCGCCTGCGAAGATGCGGTTGCGGTTCATGCCGTGCCTTTCACTCCGTTCGCCCTGAGCTTGTCGAAGGGCTGTTCTTCTGGCGGCGTCAAAGAAAAAAGAGTGGCGCTTCGACGCACAGCACGAACGGTTCGAATTCAGTCCTAGTTTGCAAAATATCACTTTGCAACTTTGCAAGTTCGCATTTGCTTGGCGAGCCTTAAGCGGGCAGACGAAAGTTTGAAGTGCGTTGGGAGAGCCGAATGTCCGCCAATATCGCCGAAATGGAACGCCGCCGCGCCGCCGCTGCCTTGGGCGGCGGGCAAAAGCGCATCGACGCGCAGCACAGCAAGGGCAAGCTGACGGCACGCGAGCGGCTCGACGTGCTGCTCGACGCGGGCTCGTTCGAAGAGCTCGACACCTATGTCGAGCATAATTGCACCGATTTCGGGATGCAGGACCAGATCATTCCCGGCGATGGCATCGTCACCGGATCGGGGACGATCAACGGCCGCCTCGTCTATGTCTTCAGCCAGGATTTCACCGTCTTTGGCGGGTCGCTGTCCGAGCGGCACGCGCAGAAGATGATGAAAGTCATGGACAATGCGATGAAGGTCGGCGCGCCGATCATCGGGATCAACGACAGCGGCGGCGCACGCATTCAGGAGGGCGTCGCGTCGCTCGGCGGCTATGCCGAGGTGTTCCAGCGCAATGTACTGGCGTCGGGGGTGGTGCCCCAGATCAGCCTGATCATGGGGCCGTGCGCGGGCGGGGCGGTTTACAGCCCGGCGATGACCGACTTCATCTTCATGGTCAAAGACAGCAGCTATATGTTCGTCACCGGCCCGGATGTGGTCAAGACGGTGACCAACGAGGTGGTGACACAGGAAGAACTCGGCGGCGCGATCACGCACACGACCAAGAGCTCGGTGGCCGACATCGCGTTCGAGAATGACATCGAGGCGCTGCTCGCGACGCGCGATTTCTTCGATTACCTGCCCGAAAACAACCGCAGCGGGGTGCCGGTGCGCCCGACGAGCGATCCGTTCGACCGCGCCGAGCCCAGCCTCGACATGCTGATTCCGCCCAATGCCAACCAGCCCTATGACATGCACGAGTTGATCCGAAAGACGGTCGACGAGGGCGATTTCTTCGAGGTGCAGCCGGCGCATGCCGGCAATATCATCTGCGGTTTCGGGCGCATCGAGGGGCGCACGATCGGCATTGTGGCGAACCAGCCGCTGGTGCTTGCGGGGGTGCTCGACATCAATTCGTCGAAGAAGGCGGCGCGTTTCGTGCGTTTCTGCGATGCGTTCGAAATCCCGATCATCACTTTCGTCGACGTCCCCGGCTTCCTGCCCGGCACCGCGCAGGAGTTCAACGGCATCATCAAGCATGGCGCGAAGCTGCTCTTCGCTTATGCCGAGGCGACGGTGCCGAAGATCACGGTGATCACGCGCAAGGCCTATGGCGGCGCTTACGACGTGATGGCGTCAAAGCATCTGCGCGGCGATTTGAACTATGCGTGGCCGACCGCCGAAATCGCCGTGATGGGCGCGAAAGGCGCGGTCGAGATCATCTTCCGCAGCGACATCGGCGACCCCGAAAAGATCGCGCAGCGCACGAAGGAATATGAGGACCGTTTTGCGAACCCGTTTGTGGCGGCGTCGCGGGGGTATATCGATGAGGTTATTCACCCGCATAATACGCGCAAGCGGATTGCGCTGGGGCTGCGCAAGCTACGGAACAAGAGCCTCGAGAATCCTTGGAAGAAGCATGATAATATTCCGCTGTGAGCGTCGGTGCTCGCCGAGGGCTTGGGTGGGTCATGTCTAACCCGACCCACCCCATTGCCGCACTGTCGCGTACTCTCATCGCCGCTGTGTTCATGCCGGCCTTGGTCGTCTTGGCGTGGTGGAAGGCCGCCGACTTTGATCCATATGCCATGTCCTTTTTCACGAAGACTTACATCGAGCCAACGCCGAGCATGCCTGGTGAGATGCGCATTTTCGCAGCGATTGTCATTGGCTTGGGAATTTTTCTGCTTGCCGCCCTTGCCAATGGGCTGTGGCGCGGGAGGGTGACTTTTCGCGAGATATGGATGGCAATGTGGATGGGATTGCTGGTCATGGCTTTTGGAGGTGCGTTTTTTGTTGCTGCCGACAACGCAGAAGAGGCGATAGCCGCACGGGAGAACGAGCAATGAAATTAGGCCGCCTCAACCACATCGGTGTCGCAACGCCGTCGATCGCCGATAGCATCGTCTTTTACCGCGACGTGATGGGCGCGGCGAAAATTCACGAGCCCTTCGACCTGCCCGAGCAGGGGGTGAAGGTGTGTTTTGTCGATACGCCCGGCGCCGACGGGGCGCTGAACGGGACGCAGATCGAGCTGGTCGAGCCGATGCACGGCAACACCTCGATCGCGGGGTTTTTGGAGAAGAACCCGGCGGGGGGGCAGCATCATATGTGTTACGAAGTGCCCGACATTCACGCAGCCAAGGCGGCGTTCGAGGCGCTGGGCAAGCGGGTGCTGGGTGAGCCGCGCATCGGGGCGCATGGGACGTTGATCTTTTTTCTGCACCCCAAGGATATGGGCGGGGTGCTGACTGAGATTATGGAGACGCCGAAGGGCGATCACCGATGATCTTTTACGACACTCCCAATCCCGCTCCCAACCCACGCCGCGTTCGCATTTTCGCTGCCGAAAAGGGCATCGACCTCCCGAGCGAGACGATCTCCATTGTCGCGGGGGAGCATAAGGTGCCAGCATATCTCGCGATCAACCCGCGCGGCCAGACCCCGGCGCTGAAGCTCGACGATGGGACAGTGCTCACTGAAAGCGTCGCGATCTGCCGCTATCTTGAGGCGCTGCATCCGGGCACGCCGCTGTTCGGCACCACGCCTGCCGAAATCGGCGCGATCGAAATGTGGATTCGCCGCATCGAGCTGATGGTGATGGAGCCGATCGGCAAGATATGGGTCCACACCCACCCGTTTACGGCACGACTGCCGATCCAGCGGTTTCCCGAATATGGCGAGAGCAATCGCGCGCGCGCGCTCGACGGGTTTGCGATGTGCGATGCGGCGCTTGGATCGTCGCCATGGCTCGCGGGTGATGCGTTTAGCATGGCGGATATCCTGCTGCTCACAACCGTCGATTTTGCCGCGTTCATCGGCATTCCGCTCCCCGAAGACCTCGCCCATTTGCGCGCATGGCACGACCGTGTGTTGGCTCGCTCCAGCGCGAAGGCTTGAAAGCAAAGATCATGACCGACAAACCCACCCTCGACCAATGGGTCGCCGCCGCCGCCAAGGAAGTCAAAGGCAAGGACCTGACCTGGCACACCGCCGAAGGGATCGACGTCAAGCCGCTCTATACCGCGGAGGATGTCACCGCCGACCCCGGCCTGCCCGGTTTCGCGCCCTTTACCCGCGGCGTGCGCGCGTCGATGTATGCGGGGCGGCCTTGGACGATCCGGCAATATGCGGGCTTTTCGACCGCCGAGGAATCGAACGCTTTCTATCGCCGCAACCTCGCCGCCGGCCAAAAGGGTCTCAGCGTCGCGTTCGACCTCGCCACCCACCGCGGCTATGACAGCGACCATGTGCGCGTCACCGGCGATGTCGGCAAGGCGGGGGTCGCGATCGACAGCGTCGAGGATATGAAGATCCTGTTCGACGGCATCCCGCTCGACCAGATGTCGGTGTCGATGACGATGAACGGCGCGGTGATTCCGATCCTGGCGTTCTTCATCGTCGCGGGCGAGGAGCAGGGGGTCGATCGCAAGCTGCTCGACGGGACCATCCAGAACGACATTCTGAAGGAGTTCATGGTTCGCAACACCTACATCTACCCGCCCGAGCCGAGCATGCGGATCATCAGCGACATCTTTGGTTACACGTCGCGCGAGATGCCCAAGTTCAACAGCATCTCGATTTCGGGCTATCATATGCAGGAAGCCGGCGCGACGCAGGTGCAGGAGCTGGCCTTCACCATCGCCGACGGCATGGAATATGTGAAATATGGCGTCGCGTCGGGGCTCGACATCGACAAGTTCGCCGGACGGTTGAGCTTCTTTTTTGCGATCGGCATGAATTTCTTCATGGAAATTGCCAAGCTGCGCGCGGCGCGGGTGCTGTGGCATCGCGCGATGACGACATTGGGCGCGCAGGACGAGCGGTCGAAGATGCTGCGCACGCATTGCCAGACGTCGGGCGTCTCGCTGACCGAGCAGGATCCATACAACAATGTGATGCGCACGACGATCGAGGCGATGGCGGCGATGCTCGGCGGTACTCAGTCGCTGCACACCAACGCGCTCGACGAGGCGATCGCGCTGCCGACCGATTTCTCGGCGCGCATCGCGCGCAACACGCAGATCGTGATCCAGGAAGAGACGGGGATGACCAAGGTCGTCGATCCGCTCGGCGGATCCTATTATGTCGAGGCGCTGACGCAGGAGCTGGTCGACAAGGCGCAGGAAATCATCGACCGCGTCCAGGCCGAAGGCGGCATGGCCAAGGCGGTCGCAGCGGGCTGGCCCAAGGCGATGATCGAAACCGCGGCGGCGGCGCGGCAAGCACGCGTCGATCGCGGTGACGATGTGATCGTCGGGGTGAACAAATATCGCAGGCAAGACGAGGATCTGCTCGAAACGCTGGAGGTCGATAACGCCAAGGTGCGCGAAGGCCAGATTGCGCGGATCAGGAAGACCAAGGCCGAACGCGACGAGGCGGCGTGCCAGGCGGCGCTGACGGCGCTGCGCGAAGGCGCGGCAAAGCCGTCGAGCATCGAGAATAATCTGCTGGCGCTCGCGGTCGAAGCGGCGCGCGCACGCGCGACGCTCGGCGAGATTTCGTCAGCGATGGAGGAAAGCTTCGACCGTTACGGCACGCAGCCGACCCCGGTGAAGGGTGTCTATGCAGCGCCCTATGAGGGCGATACGCGCTGGGCGCAGGTGGTGGACGGGGTCGAGGCGGTCACCCGGCGGCTCGGTCGCAAACCCAAGCTGCTCGTCGCCAAGATGGGGCAGGACGGCCATGATCGCGGCGCTAATGTCATCGCATCGGCGTTCGGAGACATGGGGTTCGACATCGTGTCGGGACCGCTGTTCCAGACCCCTGACGAGACGGTAGTGCTGGCGCTCGACAGCGGCGTCGACGTTGTCGGCGCTTCGAGCCTGGCGGCGGGACACAAGACACTTATCCCCGAACTTATCCACAAACTGCGCGAGGCCGGGCGCACCGACATCAAGGTGATCGCAGGCGGGGTGATCCCGCCGCAGGACTATGATTTCCTGCGCGATGCGGGAGTGCAGGGGATTTATGGGCCGGGGTCGAATGTTGTGGAGTGTGCAGCCGACGTGCTGCGCTTGCTGGGGCATAATATGCCGCCGATTGGAGAAGCTGCGTGAACCTGAATACGACCCGTTCCCCGGCGCAAGCCGGGGCCCAGAGCGACATGGCACCGGCGGTTCTGGACCGCCCTGAACCCCGGCTTGCGCCGGGGAACACACAAGAAGCGCGCACTGACTGGACCCGCGACGAAATCTCGGAGCTGTTCGACCTGCCGTTCGACGAACTGATGTGGGAAGCGCAAAGCGTTCACCGCCGCCACCACGCGCGCGGCGAAATCCAGCTCTGCACCCTGCTCAGCATCAAGACCGGCGGCTGCGTCGAGGATTGCGGCTATTGCTCGCAGTCGAAGAGCGCCGATAGCGGGCTGAAGGCGACCAAGCTGATGGACGTCCGCGCGGTCCTGCAAGCCGCGGCGCAGGCGAAGGATTCGGGATCGCAGCGCTTCTGTATGGGCGCCGCGTGGCGCAACCCCAAGGACCGCGACATGCCCGCGATCGTTGAGATGGTCGAGGGCGTGCGCGCGATGGGCATGGAAACCTGCATGACGCTGGGGATGCTCAGCAAGGAACAGGCGCAGACGCTGGCGGTTGCGGGGCTCGATTATTACAACCACAACATCGACACCTCGCCGGAAAATTACGGCAATGTCATCACGACTCGGACCTTTCAGGAACGGCTCGACACGCTGGAAGAAGTGCGCAGCGCCGGGATCAACGTCTGTTCGGGCGGCATCGTCGGCATGGGCGAGACGCGCACCGACCGCGTCGGCTTCATCCACGCGCTCGCGACCCTGCCCGAACATCCGGGCAGCGTGCCGATCAACGCGCTGGTGCCGGTGAAGGGGACCGTGCTCGGCGACATGCTGGCCGACACCCCGCTCGCCAAGATCGACGATATCGAGTTCGTCCGCACCGTCGCCGTCGCGCGCATCACCATGCCGCTGAGCATGGTGCGGCTCAGCGCGGGGCGCGAGAGCATGTCCGAGGCGACGCAGGCGCTCTGCTTCATGGCGGGCGCGAACAGCATCTTCACCGGCGACAAGCTGCTGACGACGGCGAATGCGGGCGACAGCAAGGATGCGGCGTTGTTTGCCAAGCTGGGGCTGCGGCCGATGGAGAGCGAAGAGCCGATGCGGCAGAGCGCGCAGATGGAGGCGGCGGAGTGATATTCTCGGCGCTCCTGCTGCTTGCCGCGACCGCAGACGATCCATCGATCGACTGCGATAACCAGCGCTATCAGGTCGAGATGAACTATTGCGCGGGCAAGGATTATGAAGTCGCCGATGTTGCGCTCAACGCGCAGTGGAAGCTGACCGCCGCGACGATGCGTGAGCGCGACAAGATGATCGACCGCCGTTACGATACCCAGCCCACCCATTATGACGCCTTGCTCGCCGCGCAGCGCGCCTGGCTGACCTACCGCGACCAGCATTGTCTGAACGAAGGCTTTGCGGCGCGCGGGGGGAGCATGGCGCCGATGCTGCACAGCGGCTGCATGGCCCGACTGACCAAGGCGCGGACCGCCGAACTCCAGGCACTTGTCGAGGAATATTGATGTTCAAGAAAATCCTGATCGCCAACCGCGGCGAAATCGCTTGCCGCGTCATAAAGACCGCGCGGCGCATGGGCATCGCGACCGTCGCCGTCTATTCGGACGCCGATGCGCGGGCGCCGTTCGTGCAGATGGCCGACGAGGCGGTGCATATCGGGCCGTCGCCCGCGTCCGAATCCTATCTGGTCGCCGACAGGATTATCGCCGCTTGCAAGGCGACGGGCGCCGAGGCGGTGCATCCGGGCTATGGCTTCCTTTCCGAACGCACCAGCTTTGCCGAGGCGCTGGCGAAGGAAAATATCGCCTTCATCGGTCCGCCGGTGAACGCGATTGCCGCGATGGGCGACAAGATCGAGTCGAAGAAGCTGGCGAAAGAAGCGGGGGTCAACGTCGTCCCGGGTTTTGTCGGCGAGATCGACGATACCGAACATGCGGTGCGGATTTCGAACGAGATCGGCTATCCGGTGATGATGAAGGCGTCGGCGGGCGGCGGCGGCAAGGGCATGCGGCTGGCCTATGACGAAAAGGACGTCCGCGAAGGGTTCGAGGCGACCAAGCGCGAAGGGCTGAACAGCTTTGGCGATGACCGCGTATTCATCGAGAAATTCATCCTCAACCCGCGTCATATCGAAATCCAGATCCTCGGCGACCAGCATGGCAATGTGCTGTATCTGAACGAGCGCGAATGCTCGATCCAGCGCCGCCACCAAAAGGTGGTCGAGGAAGCGCCGTCGCCGTTCGTGACCGAGAAGATGCGCAAAGCGATGGGCGAACAGTGCGTCGCGCTGTCGAAGGCGGTCGGTTACTACAGCGCGGGGACGGTCGAGCTGATCGTCAGCGGCGCCGACCCGACGGGCGAGAGCTTCTACTTCCTCGAAATGAACACGCGGCTGCAGGTCGAGCATCCGGTGACCGAGGCGATCACCGGCATCGACCTGGTCGAGCAGATGATCCGCGTCGCCGCGGGCGAGAAGTTGGAGATGACGCAGGACGACATCAGCATCGATGGCTGGGCGATCGAGAACCGTGTCTATGCCGAGGATCCCTATCGCGGCTTCCTGCCCTCGACCGGACGGCTCGTGCGCTATCGCACGCCGGTTCCGGCATGGGCGGGCAACGAAAGAGGCGAGGATGGCGTGCGCGTCGATGCCGGGGTCGAGGAAGGCGGCGAGGTGTCGATCTTTTACGACCCGATGATCGCCAAGCTGGTGACGTGGGGCGCAACGCGCGACGAAGCTGCGGACAAGCAGATCGCGGCGCTCGACCGGTTCGAGATCGAGGGACTCGGCCATAATATCGATTTCGTGTCGGCGATCATGCAGCACCCGCGCTTTCGCTCTGGCGAGCTGACCACGGGCTTTATCGCAGAGGAATATCCCGACGGGTTCCACGGCGCCGCGACCGAGGATCATATCGTCCGCGCGCTCGCGGCGATTGCGGGCTTCATGGCGTGCGCCGAGGCCGACCGCGCGCGCCGCACCGACGGCCAGCTCGGCGACCGGCTCGATCCGCCCGCCAAGTGGCAGGTCACCGTTGGCGGCGTGGAGCATAAGGTGAAGCTCGGCCACAAGCATATCAAGGTCGACGGCGACAAGCTCGACATCGCGCTGGAATATACTCCGGGCGACCGGCTGGTGATTGCCGAGATCGACGGCAGCGAACTGGCGGTCAAGGTCGCGAAGACGCGCGCCGGCTGGCGCATGACAACGCGCGGGCGCATTCATGACGTGCGTGTGCTGCCGTGGCATGTGGCGCCGCTGACCCGGCATATGATTGAGAAGATCCCGCCGGACCTGTCGAAATTCCTGATCTGCCCGATGCCGGGGCTGCTCGTCGCACTGCATGTGGGCGAAGGCGAAAAAGTCGAGGCGGGGCAGCCGCTGGCGACGGTCGAGGCGATGAAGATGGAGAATATCCTGCGCGCCGAAAAATCGGGGACGGTGAAGAGCGTCAACGCGGCGCAGGGCGACAGCCTGGCCGTCGACGCGGTCATTCTGGAGATGGAATGACGCGGACAGGGCTGGCGCTGACGCGCTGAATGTCGAGATTGTACCGGGTCGCCGTGCGGCATCGACCCGGGGGTATCGTATTCCCTGGCCGCAGTGGTCTGTTTTCCGCCGCGCCAGATGGGCACGTATCTGTCCGAAGTGCTGACGCTGGGTTTTTACGACGCGACCGGCGCGGTGATCCTGTTTGCACCCGACGTTCCGGTCCCCACCGGATCGCGCCTGTTCTGAACTTGCTCCCGGCTTGCTCCCGCTCCTTTCGCCGCTAGGCTGGCGCAAAGAAACAGAGGAGGGGACGATGATCATGCTGAAAGCCGTTTTTGCTGCGGCGGCCTGCGCAATGCTTCCACCCGTATCGGCGGTCGCCGCGGCCGCAGAGCCGGGCGACTATGACGTGCGGCTGACGCGCGATCTCGTTTATGGCCGCGCGGGTATCGAAGCGTCGCGCGATCGGCCGCGGACTCGCGACTTGTTGCTCGATGTCTATCGTCCGGTCGCCGACGGCAAGCCGCTTGCGAACCGTCCCGCCGTCATCATGACGTTTGGTGGCGCCTTTCATCGCGGCAGCAAGCGCGAGGAACGCTTTACCGAGGATGGTGCGCAGGACAGTTCGATGGCCGATTACTGCCGGACCTTTGCGCGCAGCGGTTATGTCTGCTTCTCGATCGAATATCGGCTGACGCAAGAAGATCCGGGCCTCGCGAAATCGATCGACGAAGCGAAGCTGGTGCCCAAGGCGGTAAATTTGTCGCCCGCCGCGCTCGCGCGTATCGAAATCGTGCGCCAGCGCATGGGCTTGCCGCCGCTCGACGACGGCTCGCGCGAGCAATATTGGCGCAGCATCCTTGGCGCCGCCGACGATTTGGCGATGGCGACCGGATTTGTCCGCAGCCGCGCGCGCGATTTCGGGATCGATGCCGACCGGATCGCACTCGGCGGCTTTTCGGCGGGCGCGATCACGGCGCTCAACACCGCTTATGGGATCGGCGCGCCGGTCAAGGCGGTTTTTGCCCTGTCGGGGGGTGTCAGCGGGTATAACCTGTTCGAGACCGTGCAGCCGGGGATGCCGCCTGCGCTCTTCTTCGTCGCTCAGAATGATCTGGAGGGCATCCAGTCGGGAACCCGGATTGCCATTGCGGCGCTGACGGCCAAAGGCATCGCCGCCGAAGCTGCGTGGGTGCCCGGCTTCGGCCATTTCTATCCGATGGGTGCGGTCAGCCTGGGCGCCAACGTCAGCCGCATTCCCGTTGAAACCCGCATCCTGGCATTCCTAGAAGCCAATCTCGGCGCCAGCGCCAACGAATGACGGTGCCAAGCACCGAATGACCCGCTAGGCTGCGGGATCAGACCAAATTGGGGGGAGATAGATCATGACTTTGCCAGTAACCGCCTTTGTCGGCGCCGTGTGCGCGCTGTTGCTGCTGTTCACCGCGATGCTGACGGTACGCCAGCGCCTGCGTCTCAAGGCCGCGTTCGGCGATCATGGCGATGCGAAGCTTATCGCTGCCAGCCGCAGCCACGGCAATCTGGCCGAACATGCGCCGATCGTCGTCATCTTGCTCGGCCTGCTGGAAACCGCGCGCGCCAATCATATGGCACTGATGGTCATCGGGGCACTGTTCTTGATCGGCCGCGTCGCGCATATCGCCGGGCTGCACGCGCCGAGTGAGCCCGGCAAGGCGCCGGTGCCGCGCCAGATCGGGGTGATGGCGACATGGGTCACGCTGTTGGTGCTGGGCGCGTGGACGTTATGGATGCTGGCGACTGTGAATTTGTAATCGAATTTGAAGGCGGCTTTGGGGCGGAATCGACAGATTTCCCTCCTTCTTAGGGAGGGGAAGCTGGATGCCGACGCCAGTCGATTTCAATCGTTCAATGTGGCGTAAAAGTCGCCTGAACCTCAATCCTCGACCAACGCCACCGCCCTAATCCACCCCGCGCTGGCGCGTTCGATCTTCACCGGAAAGCAGCTGAAGGTGAAACCCGTGGCCGGGATGGCCGACAGGTTGGTGAGCTTTTCGATCTGGTAATAGGGCCGGATCCGCCCCGCCTTATGCCCCTCCCAGATGATTGACGGGTCGCGCGTTTCGGCCCAGCGCCGTGCGGTGTGGCTGAACGGCGCGTCCCAGCTCCACGCGTCGGTGCCGACGACCTGGACGCCGCGCTCCGTCAGATACAGCGTCGCATCGGCGCCCATGCCGCAGCCCTGATCGGTGAAATTGTCGGAGCCGTACATCGCGCCCGACTGGACGAGCACGATGTCGAGCGGTTGCAGGTCGTGACCGAGGCGCGCGAGTTCGGCCTCGACCTCGGCCCCGCTGACGACATGGCCATGCGGACGGTCGGAGAAGTCGAGTTTCACCCCCGGACGAAAGAAGAGGTCGAGCGGCGCTTCATCGATGCTCGGCGCCGGGGTCGTGCCGCTGTCGGTGGTCGAATGATAATGCCAGGGCGCATCCATATGCGTGCCATTGTGGGTGCTGAGCGAGAGCATCTCGACCGCCCAGCCTTCGCCATCGGGCAGGTCTTCGCGCGTCAGTCCGGGGAAGAACATCGCGATCTGTTCCCACGTATTTTCATGGGTCATATAGGTGATGTTGGGGCGCATCACCGGCGGGTCGGAGATGACGTCATTGGTGATCGGGATCGACAGGTCGATGAACTGCATTTGCGCAGTCTGCCACCGGATTGCTGCCACGCCAAGAAGACTTGCGCGGCGGCGTGACACAACTAGACGTAGCGTAACCATTCGTGTCGAGTGAAGTCGAGACAGCCTGGGTCGTCCATGCGCGCGAGGCATCTCGACTTCGCTCGATGCGAACGGAAAGGAAAGAAGCCCGAACGGGTGGGGGAGCCAGAATTATATGACCGAAGCCAGTGTTGCGGGCGCCGCTTACGAACCGACGCAAAAAGAAATCCGCATGGTCATCGCCGCCTCGTCGGCGGGGACGGTGTTCGAATGGTATGATTTCTTCATTTACGGCACCCTCGCCGCGATCATCGGCAGGGCGTTTTTCCCCAGCGATAATGCGACACTCGAAACGCTGCTCGTGTGGGCGGGGTTCGCCGTCGGCTTCGGGTTTCGCCCGCTCGGCGCGGTGTTGTTCGGTTTTCTCGGCGACAGGCTGGGGCGCAAATATACCTTCCTCGTCACCGTCACATTGATGGGCATTGCCACCGCGGGGGTCGGCATGATCCCGTCGGCGGCGACGATCGGTATTGCGGCGCCGATCATCGTCATCCTGCTGCGCGTGTTGCAGGGGCTGGCGCTCGGCGGCGAATATGGCGGCGCGGCAGTGTATGTCGCCGAACATTCGCCGCCCGGAAAGCGCGGCTTCTATACCAGCTTCATCCAGGCGAGCGTCGTCGGCGGCTTTGTGCTCAGCCTGATCGTTGTTCTGGGGTGCAAGGCGCTGATGCCCGATGCCGTGTGGCAAAGCTGGGGCTGGCGCGTCCCGTTCCTGCTGTCGCTGATCCTGCTCGCGATCTCGCTGTGGATGCGGCTCAAGCTGTCCGAAAGCCCGGTTTTCCAGGCCATGAAGGCGCAGGGCGAGCTGGCGAAAAACCCGCTGAAGGAAAGCTTCACCTATCCGGGTAACCCGCGGCGGATCTTTATCGCCCTGTTCGGCATCGCCGCGGGCCTGACCGTCATCTGGTACACCGCGATGTTCTCTGGCCTGTCGTTCCTGAAAGGTCCGATGAAGGTCGAGGATACCGCCGCAGAAATTATCGTCGGCGTTGCCGCGGCGGTGGGCATGGGCTTTTTCATCTGGGCCGGGCATTTGTCCGACCGTGTCGGGCGCAAAAAGCCGATCGTCTGGGGTTATGGCGTAACGCTGGTGCTGCTGTTCCCGCTATTCTGGTGGATGGGCAGCGTCGCCAACCCGTCGCTTCAGGCCGCCGCCGAGCGCGCGCCGGTGATGGTCAGCGGGTCGCGGTGCGATTTCGATCCCTTTGCGCAGCAGCAGGAAACGGCGTGTGGCAAGACGCTGGGCGAACTCACTAGGCTGGGTGTGCCTTACACCGTCACCGCGACCGATAGCGGGTTCGACAGCGTCACGATCCGCATCGGCGACCGCGAGGTCGCGAGCGAGGATCCGGCGTTGCTCCAGCCTGCGCTGGAAGCAAGCGGCTATGATTTTGCCAAACAGTTCCCCGGCTGGGGCAGCATTGCGGTCATCTTCCTCGCGCTGCTCGGGCTCAGCGCGCTGTCGGGTTTCACCTATGGCCCCGTTGCGGCGCTGTTGTCGGAGATGTTCCCGCCGCACGTCCGCTATTCGTCGCTGTCGATCCCCTATCATATCGGTACCGGCTATTTCGGTGGTTTCCTGCCGCTGATCGCGAGCTTCATCATCGCCAAGACCGGCGATGCCTATTCGGGGCTGTGGTACACATGGTTCGTCGTGCTGCTCGCTTTCCTCGTCACCGCGTTCATGCTCAAGGATCCGGTCGAGGGGCAGTGGGACAAGGCATCGTCCGGCGCGCCGCCCGCGGCCTGATCGACCCCATTGGCGGCGTCCGCGAACCCGTATAGGGGCACAGCCATGATCGCCGTGCCGTCACCGCTCCGCCTGCGCCTTTCGTCTGAAGCGCTCGTTGCCAACTGGCGCTGGCTGGCGCGGCAAAGCGGCGCGGCGGCGTGCGGTGCGGCGCTCAAGGCCGATGGCTATGGTCTCGGCGCGAGCGCTGTGATGCGGCATCTGTCGGCCGCTGGATGCTGCGACTTTTTTGTTGCGACATGGGCCGAGGCAGTAGCGCTGATGCCGCTCCCCGCGGGCGTGTCGCTATCGGTCCTGCACGGGGTAGGCGAGAGCGACATGGTCGCCGCGCGGCTGCTTCCAGCGCGCCCGGTGCTCAACAGCGTCGAACAGGTGCGGCGCTGGCGCGAGGCGGGCGAGGGGCGGCCGTGCGACGTGATGATCGATACCGGCATGAACCGGCTGGGGCTACGCGTCGAGGAGGCGCTGAGCGGCGCGCTCAATGGGCTGACGATTGAAACGCTGCACAGCCATCTCGCGTCGGCCGATGAGGACAGCGACCAGAATGTGCGGCAACTCGCGGCGTTTCGCGCAATCCGCGAGCAAATCCCGGCGCGGCGCTACAGCCTTGCGAACAGCGCGGGTATTTGCCTCGGCTCCGACTTTGCGTTCGACCTGACGCGGCCCGGCATTGCGCTTTACGGCGGGACGCCGCGCGGCGAGGCGCGGGGTCATATCCAGCAGGTCGCTTTTCCCGAAGCGCGCGTGCTGCAAGTGCGAGCGGTGCCGGCGGGCGAGACGGTCGGTTATGGCGCGTCGTGGACCGCTTCGCGCGACAGCCGCATCGCGGTGGTCAATTTGGGCTATGCCGACGGCTATCGGCGCTGCCACGCGGGCAGCGGTGGTGGAACATGGCAGGGGCAGGCGCTGCCGCTTGTCGGCCGCGTGTCGATGGATTTGACGGCATTCGATGCCAGCGAAGCGGTTGGGATAGGCGAGGGCGATTGGCTCAGCCTCGATTATGAGCTGCTGACGGTTTCGGCGCAGAGTGGCCTGTCACAATATGAACTGCTGACGGGGTTGGGGAAGCGGTTCGAGCGCTAACACGTAGCGACATTTCTGATTTTTGGGAAAACGGGAGGCCGCCTTTCGACGGCCTCCGATTATTCCGGTGGTCTAGGCTTAGAGCGAAGCCTCAAAGCCTGCGTAGAAGAAGCGACCCTGAACCGGGAAGATGCCGCTGCCGGCACCGGTCCCCGTTGTGTCAAACGGGGGGCGCGTGTTGAACACATTGTCAACGCCGAAGTAGAAGCGATACTTGTCGATCGGCTCAAAGCCCACGCGGAACGCGTGATAGAGGCGGTCCGGATACTTCTTGAACGGGAATGCATCCGGGTTCGTCGGTGCGCGTCCCTGATGCGAGTGTTGGGTTTCCCAAGCATCAACGGACTGCTTCCCGATGTAGCGGGCTGAATAGCCGATATCGATCGAGCCGAAATCAACATTCGCGTTGAAGTTCGCCGCCCAAATCGGGTCACCAAGCGTTCCGTGGATACGCGTCGAACGCTCGGGTGCGGTGATGAACGAGAAGTCTTCACGCTTCATGTTGTAGGTCGCAACACCCCGCAGATTCATCGTGACGCCATTGTCGAACTGACGACGATAAGAGACGTCAAAGTCGATGCCTTCCGCTTCCCGTGCCGCAAAGTTGAACGGCTGGTTAAGGAACGCCGGGCCGAGGACAGGGAAGTTTAGGGTCGGCTGACCCGTGAAAGTGCGGTTCCCCTGTCCGTCAAAGGTGAAATTGACCAAAGGATCGGCATCGGTACGGCGGAAGACCGCATCACAGAAGGGGTTATCAAGCCCGACGGGATCGTCATAGCAGCGGTTGATGATCGCCTGCCCGGTCAGCCCTTGGATGACGTTGCTGATTTTGATTCGGTAATAGTCAACCGTAAGCGCGAAGCCGGGTACAAAGCTCGGCTGGAACACTGCGCCAACCGTCAGGCTCTTGCCGACTTCGGGGACAAGACTGGGATTGCCTTGGTTGAATCCCGACACGCCAGACGCCGGCGTATTAACCCACGGAATGGTGTTGCCATCGACCACCATAGTTGTCGGAATGCCCGCTGCCGCGCAGTTGCGCGCACGGTTCGGGTCTTGATTAATGACCGTCTGGCTGCACGGATCGACGAGCCCGTTGGCAAAGGTTTCGGCGCGCGTAGCAAACAGATTGCCCAGATTTGGTGCACGAACAGAACGAGCATAGCCAGCACGAATGCGGATGTCCGGCACCGGCGACCAGATGCCCCCGACATTGTACGCCCAGACGCCGCCGGTGTTACCGCCATAGTCGGAATAGCGAGCCGCACCCTCCAATGTCAGTTCATTTGCGAAAGGCATATCGCTCAACAGCGGAATGCGTACTTCGCCGAATGCTTCCTTGATCTCGATCGAGGGCGGATCAAAGATGTCGTTCGAATTGAGGAAGGTTGCGCCAGAACGGGTGAAGGGATCGAAGGCCGAATATGCCTTCTCCTTTCGATATTCGCCGCCGAGCGCAAAACCGACCGGACCGCCCGGCAGATTGAGGAAGGTTCCGGTGTTGCCCGTGATAAACGCAACGGCGTTAAGCTGCTCTGCCCACTGTTCGCGCGAGGACGTGTAGAGCACATAATCCTTCGCTGCCTGTGATGGAGCGCCAAAGCCGAACGGGTTCAGCGGGACGCAGGACGGATCGTCATTCGCCGCATTCGCGTCCGCATTCACCGCGCACACGATTTGGCCTCCGCTGAGAACGGCATTGGTCGCCCGGTTAAACTTCGCGACATCGACGTTGCCGCCGGTTTCATAGTAGGTTTCGGACCGCCCAAAGTTGAGCGCGACTTCATAGCTGAGATTGGAGCTGGTGCCGATATCGCCGCGAACACCGGCGACGACGCGATAGGTTTCACGCTTGTGATCCTCGGCCCGGGTACCGAGGTCATTGTTGAAGCGCTGCATTTGGAACGTCGTAGCACCTGGCGCGAGGATGTTAACCAGCGTGGCGCGCGCCTGGGGCGTCAAGAACGGATTGTTGATCGAAAAGATCGGGTTCAGCGCGCTTGCGATGAAAGTCGGCTGGGTCGACTGCTGCGTCGCATTGATGTGGACATATTTTGCCTCGACGAATGGAACGAAAGCCGGCGAAATCTCGACATGAAACAGCAGATTGCCTGCCATTCGCTCGATGCCCGGCAGAAGCATTGCGTCCTCAAGACCCGAAGCGCCCAAGCCAAACAGTGCTGAACCACCTGCTCCGCGATTGTCGACCAGTCCGTTTTCAGGCCCGTTACGAAGCAGAGTGCCGTCCGGTTGGAAAGCATAATTGTAGGAGAAGCGGCCGCCCGACGTGGGCGACAGCTCGCCCGTGCAGACTGCAGCGACGCGTGCTGCGTTACCTGCTACGGGTGCCGGGCAGGTCGTCAGGACCATGCCGCCAAGCGACACGGTGTTGAAGGTGAAACCGGACGGCAGGAAGCGCGTATTGGGAATACCATTGTCGTTGCGATTCGGAACCGCAACCGGGACGCCATTGACCAAACGAAATGTCGGCTCAACGACCTCAAAACCCGCGGGGCCGACGCCGGTCTGCGCGCCCAGATAATCGCGATCCGAGAAGAAAACGGCGTTGGCACGTGCATATTCACCAGCGAAGGCGATGTTTGCCCGTCCGTCCATGAAGTTTTTGCCGGCAATGCCCGAGATGAAATAGGAACCGCGATCCCCATAGGTCGATGTGCCACCCTGGCCGCGCAGCTTGATCCCATCAAAGTCGCGCTTTGTAACGAAGTTGACGACGCCAGCGACCGCGTCTGAGCCGTAAATCGCCGAATTGCCGCCGGTGATGACGTCAACGCGCTCAAGCAGGTCCACTGGGATGGTATTGGTATCGACGTCATACGAGCCCGGTGAAGACGTCACATGCCTCCGACCATTGACCAGAACCAGCGTCCGCTCGGTGCCCAGGCCACGAAGGTCGAGCAAGTTGATGCCAGCGGTGCCGATGAAGCGGGTCGAGTTCGCCTGGCTAAATGTCGCGCGCAGCGCTGGGAGTTCGTTCAGCGCATCGCCAAGCTGGATGTCGCCGCGGTCAGTCAAGTCGCCCACGGGCACGCTGGTCAGCGGCACGCTAGATTCAAGATTGGGGCGCGCAATACGCGAGCCGGTGACAACAATCGTATCGCGAT
Organism: Sphingopyxis bauzanensis; assembly: GCF_002205675.1. GTDB lineage: Bacteria > Pseudomonadota > Alphaproteobacteria > Sphingomonadales > Sphingomonadaceae > Sphingopyxis > Sphingopyxis bauzanensis. Next base: position 77,268 of record NZ_NISK01000005.1, read on the forward strand.
CCGCATCGTCGGGCGCTGCCGTTGCGTCGACCGATTCCTCGACTTGTTGAGCGAAGGCTGGCTGGCTTACAGACGCGGTCACTGCAAACGCAGCGACACCCATAAGTAGGTGCGACTTGGTCATTATATACTCCCCGGTTGCCCGTCCGACAAAGCAGGACGGCTTGGTGACTAGAAAGCGCGAAAATGACAACCGCACAAGGGATTGATGGCAGAAATCTTACACTGGGGCGCATACCATCGGCCGCTGTGCCATTTTTGCAACAAGCCTGCGCGAATGCGGGGGCGATCAGTCTTACGGCGCATTTGGTCGAACTGTGCAATGAACAGCTTGTTGTGACCAATGCGTAGCTTCGTTTATGTCGACCAATCGGTTTCGCAGGAAACGATCTTGCTTAACGGGGAGTGAGTCGGGATGTCGCAAGCAACGGAAGTCGGGCGTCGCGCCAAACCGTCCAAGGAGCCAAACCCGATGATCGGGGAACGCGCCGCCGAATCGGGCTGCGCCCGAGACGCCATGTTGCGATGCATCATAAATTGATGCTATTGACCGGGCTTGGTCATTACGCCCGACGCGACGAAGTAGATTGTAGCAAGGGTCATGGGAGCACAACAGGCATGGCGAAGTCGAAGACGACAGCGGACGATGGCGTCGTCACGATCAAGAAATACGCCAATCGGCGGCTCTATGACACCGAACGCAGTTGCTACATCACGCTCGAGGATCTCGGCACGATGGTGCGCGACGGGCGCGAGTTTCGCGTTGTTGATGCCAAAAGCGGCGATGACATTACGCACAATGTGCTGACGCAGATCATCATGGATGAGGAAACCCGCGGCGAGACGTTGCTGCCGGTCAATTTCCTGCGCCATCTGATCGGCATGTACGGCGACAAGATGCAGTCGATGGTGCCGCAATATCTGGAAGCGTCGATGACCGCGTTCCGCAAGAACCAGCAGGATGTTCGTGCCGCATTCGACGGCGTACTTGGGTCGAACCCGCTTGCCGAGCTGACGCGGCGGAATATGGAGATGTTCCAGCAGGCGGCGGGCGCCCTGATCCCGGGCGTCGGCGGCGCCAAGGCAAAGGATGCCGAAATCGCGGCTCTGAAAGCCGAAGTGGCGGCGCTCAAGGCCGAACTCGCCAAGAAATAAACGGATCGGGCGCTCCTCCGCCCCCAGCGACAGAAATCGGATTATATGGTCAAACATGCGCTCAGCGTAACCCGGCAGGCCGACTTCGCGGCCTGGTATCAGGATGTCATTGCCGAAGCCGACCTGGCCGAGGAATCGGGCGTACGTGGCTGTATGGTGATCAAGCCGTGGGGTTACGGCATCTGGGAACGCATCCAGACGGTGATGGACGCCGCGATCAAGGATGCCGGGGTCCAGAACTGCTATTTCCCGCTGTTCATCCCGCTCAGCTTCTTTGAGAAGGAAGCCGACCATGTCGATGGTTTTGCCAAGGAAATGGCAGTCGTCACCCACCACCGCCTGATCCAGGACGGCAAGGGCAAGCTGATTCCCGATCCCGAGGCGAAGCTGGAAGAGCCGCTGATTGTCCGGCCGACCTCTGAAACCGTGATTGGCGCCGCGATGAGCCGCTGGGTGCAGAGCTGGCGCGACCTGCCGCTGAAGGTCAACCAGTGGGCGAATGTCGTGCGCTGGGAAATGCGCACCCGCATGTTCCTGCGCACCAGCGAATTCCTGTGGCAGGAGGGCCATACCGCGCACGCCGACAAGGCCGACGCAATGGCCGAGACGCTGCGCGCGCTCGAAATGTACCGCGCCTTTGCCGAGGACGTGCTGGCGATGCCGGTGGTTGCAGGCGAAAAGCCCGAGAATGAGCGCTTTCCGGGCGCGGTCGCGACCTATTCGATCGAGGCGATGATGCAGGACGGCAAGGCACTGCAGGCCGGCACCTCGCATTACCTCGGCACCGGTTTTGCCGAGGCGGCGGGCATTCGGTATCAGGACAAGGACGGCGGCCATAGCCTCTGCCACACGACGAGCTGGGGCACGTCGACGCGGATGATCGGCGGCGTCATCATGACGCATGGCGACGACGACGGGCTGCGCTGTCCCCCGCGCATCGCGCCGCACCAGATCGTCATCGTACCAATGCTGCGCGACAATGAAGAGGATCAGGCGATCCTCGACTATTGTGCTGCGCTGCAGGCCGAACTGAAGACGCTCGATGCGTTTCGCGAGCCGCTGCGCGTCCATCTCGATGCGGGGGCGAACAAGGCGCAGACCAAGCGCTGGGGCTGGGTCAAGAAGGGCGCGCCGGTCATCCTCGAAATCGGTCCGCGCGACGTCGCCGGCGGCAATGTTGCGGTGATCCGCCGCGACCGGCTGTACAAGGACGATGGCAAGCTCAATTCGGCGTTTATCGCGAAGGGCGATTTTGTTGGCCAAGCGGTCGCGACGCTGGAGGATATCCAGACGAGCCTTCATGCCGAGGCAAAGCAGCGCCTCGACGCCAATATCCGCCGCGACGTCACCGACCTTGCCGCGCATTTCAAGGGCGACGACAAGTTCGTCGGCTGGGCCGAAGTGCAATGGTCGCGCCCGACCGGCGCGGCGCTCGACAAGATCGTCGAGCAGTTGAAGGCGTTCAAGCTGACGATGCGCAACACCCCGCTCGACGCCGCACCCGCTGACGGCAAATGCTTCTTCACAGGCGAACCCGCGATCGAGCGCGTGCTGGTCGGCCGAACCTACTGAGCGCACGAGCGGCTTGCGCTGTACGCGAGGCACCATTACCCTGACTGCCGAGGGGCAGAAGGAGACTGGCAATGCGTTTTCCCATGCTGATCGCGGCGGTGGCCCTGGCCGCTACCGCGCTTCCCGTCGCCGCGCACCACGGCTGGTCGTCGTATGACGAGAGCAAGCCGGTGACATTGAATGGATCGTTTGCAGAACTGTCGTGGGGCAACCCGCACGGCGCCGCCAAGATGCGCTGGAAAGGCAAGCTGTGGGATGTAATCCTGGCGCCGACCAGCCGGATGGAAGCGCGGGGGCTGTCGCGCGCCGAAGTCGAGCCCGGCAAGCGGGTTCGCCTGACCGGGTACATCCGGCGCGATGGCACCGCCGAAATGCGGGTCGAACGCGTGATGATCGGCGACAAGACGGTCGAACTGCGCTGAGCGAGGCGGCGTGGAACCGCTGCTGACCGCCGCCGCGACCTGGCTCGATGCCGTCGGCATCGGGCCGTGGGCGCGCGGATCGTCGCTGGTCTATCCGGTGGCCAACACGCTCCACCTGCTGGGGCTAGTGATGCTGGTTGGCGGGATCGGTGTTGTCGATTTGCGCATCGTCGGCCTGTGGCGGACGCTGCCGATCGGGGCACTGTCGCGCGCATTGACGCCGATCGCGATTGGCGGGCTGTTGGTAATGGCCGCGAGCGGGACGATATTGTTCGCGGCGGACGGCGACGCGCTGGCCAGGTCACAGACCTTTGCGCGCAAGCTGATCGTGATTGCGCTGGCGCTGGCCAATGCGGCCGCCTTCCGCCTGCTCTGGTGGACGAAGTTCGACGACTGGCGCGGCGCAGTGCCGGGGGCTGCGCGCGCGATGGCGGCGCTGTCGCTGGCCTTGTGGCTGACGGCTGGGGCATTGGGCCGCTGGATTGCCTATAGCTGACCCGTGCGGCTCACCGCCGTTGATCGCTTGGTAAAGTCCGTGGGCGGGCCTATAGTCACGCGCAATGAACAAGCGTCCGAACCTCTCGCCCGGGCTGCCCAGCAGCCAACAGATCATCGATTTTATCACCACGTCGAACGAGGCGGTCGGCAAGCGCGAGATCGCCAAGCATTTCGGATTACACGGGGCCGAAAAGATCGCGCTGAAGGCGTTGCTCAAGGACATGACCGACGAGGGGCTGGTCGATCTGGCGCCCGGACGCGCCTTTCACAAGCATGGCGGGTTGCCGCGGGTGACGGTGCTGCGGGTCGCGGCGATTGATGGCAGCACGGTCTGGGCAGTTCCTGAACATTGGGAAGGGGCTGGACCGGCGCCGCGCCTTCGCGTGATGGAACAGGGGCGCAAGGGCGCGCTGGGCATGGGCGACCGCATCCTCGCGCGCACCGAGGAGCGCGGCGGCGGCCATATCGCGCACCCGATGAAAAAATTGCAGGCGGGCGGCGAGACGGTGATCGGGGTGCTGGTCGAGGATATGGGACCCGGCGGCAAACCGATCCTGTGGCTGCGCCCGGCCGACAAGCGCGCGCGCCATGATTTTGCGGTCGCCGACAAGGGCGACGCCAATATCGGCGACCTGGTGCGCGCCGAACTGACCGGGCGCGGTCCGGCGATCAAGGCAAAGGTCGTCGAGCGTCTGGGCGATCCGTTTGCGCCGAAGTCGCTGAGCATGATCGCGATTGCGCGGCACGAAATCCCGCATGTGTTCGGCGCTGAAACGCTCGCCGAGGCGGAGATCGCTGCGAAGCTGCCGCTGACACCCGACGGGCGCGAGGATCTGCGCTACCTGCCGATCATCGCGATCGACCCGATCGATGCGCGCGACCATGACGATGCAGTGTGGGCTGAGCCTGACACCGACGGCCCCAACAAGGGCGGCTTTCGCGCGATCATCGCGATCGCCGATGTCAGCTACTATGTACGCCCCGATGGCGCGCTCGACCGCGAGGCGCGGCGGCGCGGCAACAGCGTCTATTTTCCTGACCAGGTTGTGCCGATGCTGCCCGAAACGCTGTCGGCGGGCGTCTGCTCGCTGAAAGCCGGGCAGGACCGCGCCGCGCTGGCGTGCCACCTGGTTATCGACAAGCAGGGCAAGGTGACGTCGTGGCGGTTCACCCGCGCGCTCGTGCGGCTGCGCGCGAATATCGCCTATGAACATGCGCAGGCGGCGTATGACGACGGTGCGCCGCGCGAGGATTGGGATGCCGACGTGCTCCCGGCGCTGCAAAACCTGTGGGCTTGCTGGGTGCTGCTCGCCAAGGCACGCGCTGCCCGCGCGCCCCTCGACCTCGATCTGCCCGAACGGCAGGTCGTTCTCGACGAGCAGGGCGGGATCGCCGAAATCCGCGTCCGCGACCGGCTCGATTCGATGCGGCTGATCGAGGATTATATGATCGCGGCGAACGTCGCGGCGGCAAAGGCGCTCGAGGCGAAGAAATCGCCGGTGATGTACCGCATCCACGAACCGCCGAGCCGCGAAAAGCTGGTAAGCCTGAAGGATTATCTCGAAACCTTTGAACAGAGTTTCGCGCTGGGGCAGGTCATCACGCCGGCGGTGTTCAATCGACTGATTGATGGCTTTTCCGAAGACGACCGCTTGCCCGAGATCATGCAGGCGATCCTGCGCAGCCAGACACAGGCCTATTATGGCCCCGCCAATGCAGGCCATTTTGGGCTCGCACTCGGCAGTTACGCGCATTTCACCTCGCCGATCCGCCGCTACGCCGACCTGATCGTCCACCGCGCGCTGGTGGATGGCTACAAGCTCGAAGTCCCGGGCAAGCCCAAGGGTTTGCCCGAACGCACCGGGCTGGGCGATGCCGACGCCAAGGGGCTGTCGCGCATCGGTGAGGCGATCAGTGCGCTCGAACGCCGCGCGATGGAGGCCGAACGCGAAACGGTCGATCGTTATGTTGCCGCCTACCTGTCGAACAAGAAGGGCGAAATCGTCCAGGCGCGGATCACGGGGGTGCAGCCGTTCGGCTTCTTTGCGACAGTTGACGGGCTGGGCGGCGACGGGCTGGTCCCGGTGTCAACCTTGGGCAACGAGCGTTTTTTCTATGATGAAAAGGCGCGGACGCTCGACAGCGAGCATGGCCGGGTGAGCTTTACCGTCGGCGAGCGGCTCGAACTGCGGTTGATCGATGCCAATCCGATCAGCGGCGCGCTGCGCTTCGAACTGCCCGATGCGCCCGAGGGCGGATATCGCAACCGCCCGCCGCGGCGTGACGGAATGAAGGACAAAGCGGGAAAACATGTCGTCGGCAAGCGCGGGCGGCCGGCGAATATCAAGCACAAGGGGCGGCGGCGCTAAACACCTCGTCATGGCGAGGAGCGAAGTGACGCGGCGTTCAAGTATGTGCGTAAACCGGGCTGGATTGGTTGGCCTACGGCCGCCTTCGGCCCGCTTCGCGCGCAATGACGAACCCTGTTACCGCCCCGCGAGCTTCTGCAACAACGCCGCGCTCGCCTCATCCGCCGGAAAAAACGCCTCGATCGCCAGCTCCGACAGCGTGATATCGACCGGCGTCCCGAAAATCGTCACCGTCGACACGAACGAAATCCGCCCCGCATCGGTGTTCAGGATCAGCGGCACCGCGATGCTGCTGGCATGGCTATCGCGATGCTCGGCGCGGTGGTCGTCGCTTCGCACCGCATAGCCCGCCAGCTCGTCGCGTAGCGCGATCAGCCCGGCATCGGCGCTCGCCGCAATCTGGACGTCCATCCGCTCCAGGATATGCGCGCGCCATTCGCCATAGTTGACGATCTGCGGTGCCAGCCCTTCGGGATGCAGCGCGATGCGCAGCACATTGACCGGCGGCGCGAGCAGGGCAGGGGACACCTGCGCGATCAGGATCGCAATCGCCTCGTTCGCGGCGATCATGTTCCAGTGGCGATCGACCGCGAGCGCCGGATAGGGCTCATGTCCCTTCAGCACATGCTCCACAATCGCGCGCACCCCGGCCATTTCGGGACTGTCGAGCGGGCGTTCCTGATAATCGGGGGCGTAACCCGCGGCGAGGAGCAGCGCGTTGCGCGCGCGGTGCGGGACTTCGAGCCGGTCCGCGATCCGCTGCAACATTTGCGCGCTGGGTTTGGATCGCCCGGTTTCGATAAAGCTCAGATGCCGGGTCGACATGTCAGTATCGAGCGCCAGATCCATCTGGCTCATCCGGCGGCGGCTGCGCCATTCGCGAAGTTGGGTGCCGAGCGGTGCGGGTTGCATGATCGTCTCCTTTGCCGCGAGAGCTATACCCCGGCTTTCTGCTTTTCCATTACCTCGCGCGTAATCGACTGGTCGCATTTTCGGCGGCAGATGGAGCGGGCAATCGAAAGGAGAACCCCAATGTCCCTCTTCAATCTCAAGAACACGCTGATCATCGATGCCATCACCTGCACCGGATTGTTCGTCTTTTGCGTCTTTGCGACTGCGACGGTCGCCACCCTGCTCGGCCTCCCCTCCGCCGTGGTGACCGTCGCAGGCTGGATCGGGCTGCCGTCGGCGCTGCTGATGCTGTTCGTCGCCAGCCAGAAGGTGCCAAGCAAGGGGCTGGCGAATTTGATCGCGGTCGGCAACCTCGGCTGGGTGCTCGCCAGCTTCGCGGTGCTGGCGATCTTTGCGGGCCAGATGACCGGGCTTGGCATCGCGGTCGTCATCGTCCAGGCGATCGGCGTGCTGGTTTTCGCGATCTACGAGGCCAAGGGCGCGGCCGTTTTGCCGCGCACGGTTACCGTCTAACTCAGCGCATCGAGCCGGGCGAGGTCGATGCCGCCCGGCACGATCATCACCGGGCAGGGCAGCGTTCCGGCGTCCTGTCCGGTGAAATGCGCGACCAGCGGCCCCGGCGCGCCGTTGGCCGCGGTGGCCAGCACCAGCGCCGCAATCTCGTCGCTGGCGTTGATCACCTCGCGCACGACATCGGCGGGTTTCCCAGATTTCACCATGATTTGCGGCGTCACCCCGGCTTCCTGCACGACGGCGTCGGCGGCGGCGGCGACCAGCTCCTCCGCATGTTCGCGTGCTTCGGCTTCGATCGTGGCCTGCACGGCGCCAAAGGCGACGAAGTCCTGCGGCGTCACGATCGCCAGCACTGCGACTCCGCCGCCAGTCCGTGCCGCGCGCCGCGCCGCAAAGCGCAGCGCCAGCGTCGCCTCGGGGCTGTCGTCGATCACCACCAGATACGTCCGCATGCCCCGACCCCCATTATGCTTTTTGCGAGTGGAGAGTGCGTCACATTCGTATGAAAGGCAAGTTTGCCCCGCTGGACCTTGACCGCCACAATGCTTAAGGCAAGGAACAAGCCGTAGCGGCAGGCACCGCCTGCAAGACTGACAGGGAACATGTCTTACCATGCCAATCGAACTGAAAATGCCCGCCCTCTCGCCGACGATGGAGGAAGGCACGCTGGCCAAATGGCTGGTCAAGGAGGGGGACACCGTCAAATCGGGCGACCTGCTGGCCGAGATCGAGACCGACAAGGCGACGATGGAATTTGAAGCCATCGACGAGGGGGTGGTCAGCCAGATCCTGGTCGCCGAGGGCACCGATGGGGTGAAGGTTGGCACCGTGATCGCGGTAATTACGGGTGAGGGCGAAGATGCGAGCGCGAAGGCGGCTCCGGCACCGGCACCTGCCGCGGCTGCACCGGAGGAGAAGGCGGAAGTCCCCGCACCAGCCAAAGACGTCGCTTCAGCTCAAGCTGGGGCTGCCTCCGTCAGCGCACGCACGCCAGCGGCTTCCACTGGCACGACGGAAAAAGGTGATCGCATCAAGGCCAGCCCGCTCGCAAAGCGTCTCGCCGCCGAACGCGGCATCGACCTGTCGACGATCACCGGCACCGGCCCTGGCGGGCGCATCGTCAAGGACGACCTTGACGGCGCCCCGGCAGGTGCCGCTGCGCCCGCAGCCGCACCCAGCGCAACCGCACCCGCCGCAGCAGCGCCCGCTGCAACGACGGCTCCCGCCGCCGCAGGTCCGATCCCCGATTTCGGCATCCCGCACGAGGACACCAAGCTCAGCGGCATGCGCAAGACGATCGCGCGCCGCCTGACCGAGTCGATGCAGCAATCGCCGCACATCTACCTGACCGTCGATATCCGCCTCGACGCGCTGCTCAAGCTGCGCGGCGAACTCAACGCCAGCCTTGAAAGCCGCGGGGTCAAGCTCAGCGTCAACGACATGCTGATCAAGGCGCTCGCGGTCGCGCTCGAACGCGTGCCGGCGTGCAACGTCAGCTTCGGCGGCGACGTGATGCGCCAGTATAGCCGCGCCGACATCTCGGTCGCGGTCAGCATCCCCGGCGGGCTGATCACCCCGATCATCACCGACGCGGGCGGCAAGTCGATGTCGAAAATCTCGACCGAAATGGCCGAGCTCGCGGGACGCGCGAAGGAAGGCAAGCTCCAGCCCAGCGAATATCAGGGCGGCACCGCCAGCATCTCGAACATGGGCATGATGGGGATCAAGCAATTCACCGCGGTGATCAACCCGCCGCAGGCGATGATCATGGCGATCGGTGCGGGCGAGAAGCGCCCCTATGTGGTCGACGACGCGCTCGCGATCGCCACCGTGATGTCGGCGACCGGCAGCTTCGACCACCGCGCGATAGATGGGGCGGATGGCGCGCTGCTGATGAAGACCTTCAAGGAGCTTGTTGAAAGCCCGCTGGGACTGGTGGCGTAAACATGGCTGACACCAACTACGACCTCATCGTCCTCGGCTCGGGGCCCGGCGGCTATGTGGCAGCGATCCGCGCGGCTCAACTGGGCCTGAAAACCGCGATCGTCGAGCGCGAAAATCTTGGCGGTATCTGCCTCAACTGGGGCTGCATCCCGACCAAGGCGCTGCTGCGTTCGGCGGAAATCTATCATTATATGCAGCACGCCGGCGATTACGGCCTGATCGCGCAGCAGATCAGCGCCGACATCGACGCGGTGGTAAAGCGCAGCCGCGGCGTTGCAAAGCAGCTAAGCCAGGGCGTTGCCTTCCTGATGAAGAAGCACAAGATCACCGTCCATATGGGCGAGGGCAAGCTGACCGCGCCGGGCAAGCTGGACGTCAAAGGTGAGAAGGGCATCGAAACCCTCACCGCCAAGAATATCATCGTCGCCACCGGCGCCCGCGCGCGCGACCTGCCGTTCGCGCCCGCCGACGGCAAGCGCATCTGGACTTATCGCCACGCGCTCGTCCCGCCCGAAATGCCCAAGAAATTGCTCGTCATCGGATCGGGCGCGATCGGGATCGAATTTGCGAGCTTCTACAGCGACATGGGCGCCGAAGTAACCGTCGTCGAAATGCTCGATCGGCTTGTCCCGGTCGAGGATGCCGATGTGTCGGCCTTCCTGGAAAAGCAGCTCAAGAAACAGGGCATGACGATCTTCACCGGCGCCGGGGTCGAGGAACTGAAGGCGACCGCCAACGGCGTCACCGCGAAGATCAAGACCAAGGACGGCAAGACCGAGAGCGCCGAATTCAGCCACGCGATCGTCGCGATCGGGATCGTCCCGAACACCGAGAATATCGGGCTGGAGGCGCTCGGCGTGACGACGACCAAGGGCCATATCGACACCGACGCGATGTGCCGCACCAATGTCCCCGGCATCTGGGCGATCGGCGACGTCACCGCGCCGCCGTGGCTGGCGCACAAGGCGATGCACGAATCGGTCATTTCGGTCGAGGCGATCGCGGGCAATCACCCGCACGCTATGGACCCGCGCAACATTCCCGGCTGCACCTATTGCCGCCCGCAAATCGCCAGTGTCGGCCTGACCGAGGCGAAGGCGAAGGAACTCGGTTACGAGGTCAAGGCCGGAACCTTCCCCTTCATCGGCAACGGCAAGGCGATAGCGCTCGGCGAATCCGAAGGCTTCACCAAGACCGTGTTCGACGCCAAGACCGGCGAACTGCTCGGCGCGCACATGATCGGCGCCGAGGTCACCGAGCTGATCCAGGGCTATACGATCGGCAAGACCGCCGAGCTGGTCGAGGATGATTTCATCGGCACCGTCTTCCCGCATCCGACATTGAGCGAGACGATGCATGAGGGCGTGCTGGCGGCGTTTGGACGGCCGCTACATATCTAGCAATTAACGTCAGGGCGGGCGACGATGGACCGGTGCGCTGCCGCGCCTTGCCTCCGTTGCCCGCGCCTTTCAACGTTCCGGATCATGACGCAAATCCGTCGCTTTGCCGCGCCGGCCGACATACGACGCCGATCGAGCGTGGGCGGCCGCCGCTGACCGTCGTTGATTGCGCTATGAACCGCCTTTGGCCATAAACGATGGCGTGAAAGCTGCACCCTCCCGCACCGCCATCATCCGCAACGCCCTGATCGCCACGCTATTGCTGTTCGCAATGGTCAGCGCCGTGGTCGCGGCGGGCTTGGTCGATGGCCTCGACCAGCAGATCAGCGCCGCGCTGGTGATGACCGTGGACACCGCGCCAAGCTGGTGGATCCTGTTTATGCAGGGTGTCAGCTGGATCGGTGGCGGGCTGCCGCGGTGGGGGATCGTCATCCTGCTTTGCGCGCTGGTCTGGCACTGGTGCGGGCCGCGCTGCGCGGCGGCGCTGGGCGGAGCGTCGTTGATCGCCAATTTTGCCTCGAGCGTGCTGAAAATGTCCTTCGGGCGCCCGCGTCCCGATCTGGTGCCGCATCTTGATCATGTCGGTAGCGCTGCCTACCCCAGCGGCCATGCGACGAGCGCGGCGGTGGTCTATCTCCTCCTTGCCTGGCTTGCACCGCTGCGCTGGCGGACGGCGGCCTGGGCGCTGGCGGCGACCATGATCATCTTCAACGCCTTTTCGCGCATCATGCTGGGCGTGCATTGGGCGAGCGACATTGTCGGCGGGACGTTGCTCGGGGCGGCCTTTGCGCTGCTCGGCGCGTGGTGGGTCGGCGCGCGCCGCGAGCGGAACGGCGGCGCACTAAGGGAATCGTAAACTGTCGCTGCTATCGAGGCGCGCGCAATTGCGGGAGCTTCGGTATGGACATTTCCCCTGTCATCATATTTTTCCTGGTCGGCGGGCTGTTGCTTGCGCTGCCGCTGATCATCAAAAAATTGCGCGCTACCGTTAGCAGCGATGACGCGGCAGGTGTGGGCTTCGAAGCGAGGCTGAAACCCGGTGAGGTCGTCGTTGAACCGGCGTTCGATCCCGATGCCGCCTTCGCCAATTACATGCGCAAACGCGAAGCAGGGCTGGCGGGCGACGTGTCGGTCGATCCGCTGGAAGACGTGCCCGCACGCCCCGCCAGCTTTGGCCGCAAGGCGATCTAGCCGCCGCTTCGCTCTCGACAGCCGCGCGCCATCGGTTACGAATGCGTCATGGCGCAAGGCACCCATGATTTCGTCCGCGATCCGCGTAACGACGCGATCCTGATCAACGTCAGCGGCACGCTCGTGCCGCGCGCACAGGCCAGCGTGTCGGTGTTCGATAGCGGTTTCATGCTCGGCGACGGGGTGTGGGAGGGGATTCGCGTCCACAAGGGGCGCATGGCGTTCCTCGACCAGCATCTTGACCGGTTGTGGGAGGGGGCCAAGGCGATCGCGATGGACATCGGCATCGACCGTGTGGCGCTCACCCAGCGGCTCTACGATACGATCGAAGGCAATGGCATGGACGCCTGCCACATCCGCTTGATGGTGACGCGCGGTATTCGGTCGACGCCCTATCAGGATCCGCGCGTCGTCATCTCGCCCGCGACGATCGTGATCATCGCCGAATATAAGGATCCGCTGCCGTCGACGGTCGAGAAAGGCCTGTCGCTGTTCACCGTGCATGTGCGCCGCGGCGACCCGGCGGTGCAGGATCCCAAGCTCAACTCGCATTCGAAGCTCAACTGCATCACCGCGTGCATTCAGGCGGCGCAGGCGGGCGCCGACGAGGCGCTGATGCTCGACCCCCACGGCTTTGTAGCGACGTGCAATTCGACCCATTTCTTCATCGTCCGCAAGGGCGAGGTATGGACGTCGAGCGGGGATTATTGCCTAGCGGGGATCACGCGCAGCAATGTCATCCGCATCTGCCGCGAGAATGATATCCCAGTGTTCGAGAAGAATTTCTCACTGACCGAGGTCCATGGCGCCGATGAAGCGTTTGTGACCGGCACCTTTGCCGGGGTCGTCCCGGCGCACACGATCGACGGGCGGGTACTGACCGAGGGGCGCGGGCCGATGGTCGAGCGGTTGCAGGGCTTGTACAAGGCATTGATCGAGCGGGATATTGCGGGGCGCGGCCGCCCGTGACCGACTGCATCCGTATCGCGATGTGGTCGGGACCGCGCAATCTCTCGAGGGCGATGATGCGCAGCTTCGGCAGCCGCGCTGATACCCATGTCACCGATGAGCCTTTCTACGGCGCCTATCTGAAATCGACCGGCGATCCGCAGCCGATGGCGGACGACGTCCTGGCTTCCATGGACTGCGACTGGCAAAGCGTCGCGCGCAGCATGACCGGGCCGAACCCGGCGGACACGCCGATCTGGTATCAGAAACATATGGCGCACCATATGGTCGGCCCGATCGCGCACGACGACCTGCCGGGCCTCCGCCACGCCTTCCTGATTCGCGATCCGGCGCGCGTTATTGCGAGCTATGCGGCCAAGCGCGTGGCGGTGCGGCCCGACCATCTGGGGACCGACAAGCAGGTCGAATTTTTCGACCGCGAAGCCGATCGGCTGGGCCATGCGCCGCCGGTGATCGATAGCGCCGACATGCTGGGCGATCCGGCGGCGATGCTGCAGAAATTATGCGCGCTGCTGGGGATTGAATGGGATCCGGCGATGCTGTCTTGGGAGGCCGGATTGCGGCCAACCGACGGCATATGGGCGAGCCATTGGTATGACGCGGTCGCGGCGAGTACGGGCTTTGGCGCACCCGACAAGCCGCAGCCCGAGCTGACGTCGGAGGCCCAAAGCGTGGCCGACGCCTGTCGACCCGACTACGACTATCTGGCGCAGCACAGGATCAAAGCCTGATCCTCGTTATAGCTGCGCAACGGCGAGGAACAATTGCACGCCGCTCTCATTTTCCGCTGTCCTATTAAGTCCCGCTTTGCCATCTAGTTTGCCGGCACCAACAACAGGGCGGGTCAAACATGCAATCGCGAGTGAAGTTTGGCAGTTTTCTGCGGGGAATCGGTTTGGGCTCGGCGGCGCTTTTCGCTGCATCAGCGGTAGCGCAGGAACCCAGCGGGCAGACGGTCATAACCGCCGCACGCTATGTCGATGTGCTGACCGGCAAGACGGTCGAATATCCAGCGATCTTCGTCGGCCCCGATGGCCGCATCACCAATATCGCCGATGCGCGGGTCATCAAATGGGGCAGCGACGTCAAACATATTGACCTCGGCGACAAGACGCTGGTTCCCGGCCTGATCGACATGCACGTCCACCTCGACGGTCCCGCCGACATCGGCGGCTATCGCGGGCTGGAATTCACCGACAGTTTCTGGGGCATGACCGCGGTCAAAAATGCGCGCGACATGCTCGATGCCGGGTTCACCACCGTGCGCAACGTCGGTGCGGGCGATCGCAACGATATCGGGCTGAAGCAGGCGATCGACGCCGGCTATGCCGTGGGACCGCGTATCGTCCCTGCGGGCTATGCGCTGGGCGCGACCGGCGGCCATTGTGACAGCACCTTCCTGCCCCCCAGCATGGAAAAGGAGAATGCCAAGGAAGAGGGGATCGGCGATACCCCCGACGAGCTGCGTTATCAGGTCCGCCGCCAGCGCAAATATGGCGCCGAAGTGATCAAGGTGTGCGCGACCGGCGGCGTCTTCTCGCGCAACACCGAACCCGGTCAGTTGCAGGTGCCCGAGTCCGAGCTGCGCGCGATCGCCGACGAGGCGCATCAGTGGGGGCTGCGCGTCGCCGCCCACGCGCATGGCGGCGCAGGGATCCGCGCCGCGATTGCTGCCGGGATCGATACGATCGAACATGCCAGCCTCGTCGACGACGAAGGCATCCGCATGGCGGTGGCGCGCAAGCAGCCGGTGTGGTTCGCGATGGACATCTTCAACACCGAATATACCCAGGCCGAAGGCGCCAAGAACGGGGTGCTCGAGGATAATCTGCGCAAGGATCGCGAGATCGCGCAGATTCAGCGCGACAATTTCCGCAAGGCGCACCGCGCCGGGGTGCGGATGGTTTTTGCGTCTGACGCCGGGGTGATGCCGCACAGCCAGGTCGGCGGCCAGTTCCGCGTGATGGTCGAATATGGAATGACCCCGCTGCAAGCCATTCAGGCGGCGACAAAGAACGCCGCCGAGGCGCTGGGGCGCGAGAAGGACGTCGGGGCGATCGCGGTGGGGCGTTATGCCGATCTGGTCGCGGTCGAAGGCGATCCGCTTACCGATGTGCGCCAGCTGGAAAGCGTCGATGCGGTGGTCAAGGGCGGAGTGCTGGTGAAGGGGGAGTAGTCACGCCCACCTGAAGCCGTTCGTACCGAGCTTTTTTGAAGCACCGTAGTTCTTCGCTGCAACGGTGAAGGGAAGGACAGCCCTTCGACAAGCCCAGGGCGACGGAAATTTGGTTGCTCAATACACCACCAGCTTCTCCACGATCGCATCGCGCATGTCTGGGGTGAAGTTCAGCACCGCCTCGGCATAGGTTGCCACATCGCCATGATCGCGGCGCACCGTTGCCAGTGCGGCGTCGAGGAAGATTGGGTTCACCGACATCAAGGTGCGGATCGCGTCGTCGTGGATTTCGGAATTGTAACGGGCGCGGATGACATC
Source organism: Sphingopyxis bauzanensis (assembly GCF_002205675.1). Lineage (GTDB taxonomy): Bacteria > Pseudomonadota > Alphaproteobacteria > Sphingomonadales > Sphingomonadaceae > Sphingopyxis > Sphingopyxis bauzanensis. Next base: position 92,707 of record NZ_NISK01000005.1, read on the forward strand.
GCCGCCCTGCGCAATCCGCTCCTCGATCTTGCCCGCGCTGTTGGTGAGCAGATAATCGTGCATCAGATCATCCTCATGCACTCCAAGCAGCCGGTGGACGATCGCAACCGCAAAGCCGGTACGGTCCTTGCCCGCGACGCAATGGACCAGGCTGGGCGCGTCATATTCGGCGAGCGCAGCAAGATAGAGGCGCAGCGTGTTCACCAGCACCGGACGGTAGGGCATCCCGGCATAGACATCGATCATCCGCGAGCGCGCCGTGTCGTTATCGATCGTACCTCCTGCCGCCTGCAAATGGGGGGCGAGACCCGCGGTATTGCCTTCGGCATAGAGAACGCGCGCCGAAAAGCCTTCGGGTCGCCGACAGGGATGCAGGGCGCGTTCGTCGTCACCGCGCAGATCGATGATCGTCTCGATCCCCAGCTTGTCGATCGCCACCAGATCGTCGTCGTTAGCGTCCTGATGATGCGCCGAACGCCACAACATGCCGCTGCGCAGCCGCCCGCCGCCCTCGACCGCATAGCCGCCATAATCGCGGAAATTGTGGATACCGGTCAGGGGCAGGACGCGCTCGGCAATCATGGTCATTCTCCTGTAAACACCGGCGGGCGTTTTTCGACGAAGGCATTGATCGCCTCCCGGTTGTCGGCCGTTTCGTGCACAATCGCCTGATAGGCGGCGCTGAGCTCCAAGATGTCGCTCATCCGGCTATGCTGCGCCTCGCGCAGCAGCCTTTTGGTCAGGCGCAGCGCGCGCGGCGGATTGCACACGATCCGTTCGGCAATCGCGACCGCGCGGTCGAGCAGTTCCGCGTCGGGGACGACGTCCGTGACCAGACCATATTCCTTTGCCTGCTGCGCGTCAAAGCGGTCGCCGGTCAGGAACAGTTCGGCGGCGCGGGGATAGCCCAGCACCTTCTGGAGCAACCAGGCGCCGCCGTCGCCGGGAACGATCCCGACCTTGATAAAACTGCACGCGAATTTGGCGCTTTCGGCGGCGATGCGGATGTCGCAGGTGCAAGCGAGGTCGCAGCCCAGGCCAATGGCGTGACCGTTGACCGCAGCGATCATCGGCACTTCGCAGTCCATCAGCGCGCGGATCACCGCCTGCACGCCCTTGCGATAATTGGCGCGGGTAGAGTCGGGCTGGTCGAGGACGCCGATGCCAGTGCGATCCTGCATGCCTTTGAGGTTGCCGCCGGCGCTGAAGGCCTTGCCGCTGCCGGTCAGGATGATTGCGCTGACGCCGCGATCGTCGCCAAGGGAGCGGAGCGTGTCGATGATGTCCTGGCAATCGTCATGGGTGCCGATCGCGTTCATGCTTTCGGGCTTGATCATGGTCAGGATTGCGATCTTGCCCCGCCGCTCGACACTCAAAAATTCGCCCATGATCAAAATTCCTTTCCTGTTGGCAAAGGCTATTGCATGGCTGCCGGGACATGCAAGGCTTTGCACTCTATCCTTTCGATCCACCTGGCGATGTCGCGGCACGGCGCGACGAATTGCGAGCATGGCTTGCGGTGAATCAACCGCAAGGCGACATCGTTGCGCGCGCCAATTGCTGGGCAAGCTTCGATGCCGATTTCAGCCGTGCGCTGGGCGCTGCGGGCTATGTCGGGATGACACTCCCGGCGCGGTACGGCGGCGGCGACCGGCATCCGCTTGAACGCTATGTGGTGATCGAGGAATTGCTGGCGGCGGGTGCGCCGGTTGGTGCGCACTGGATCGCTGACCGCCAGACGGGTCCGCTGATCCTGCGCTATGGCAGCGAGGAGCAGCGCGAACGCTATCTGCCGGGAATTGCCAAGGGCGAGCTTTACGCGTGCATCGGCCTGTCCGAACCCGGTGCAGGTTCCGACCTAGCCGCGGTGCGCACGACAGCGCGCGAAACCGCCGCGGGCTGGCGCATCAACGGCCAGAAAATCTGGACCACCGGCGCGCATTTTTCGCACATCATGCTGGCACTTGTCCGCTCCGAAGAGGGCAGCGAGCGAGGCGCGGGATTGAGCCAGCTGCTAATCGATCTCGACACCCCCGGGATCACGATCCGCCCGATCATCGACATGGCGGGTCATCATGATTTCAACGAGGTGTTTTTCGACGATGTGCTGGTGCCGCACGGCGCCTTGGTCGGGACGCGCGGGCAGGGGTGGCAACAGGTTACCGCCGAGCTGGGTCTCGAACGATCCGGGCCGGAGCGCTATCTGTCGAGCCACGCGCTGCTTGCCGCGCTGATCGATGCAGCGGGCGCCGATCCCGATCCGGCGGTCGCGTCGCTGATTGGCGAACTGGCGGCCGAAATGTGGACGCTGCGCCGACTGTCGATGTCGACCGCGGCGAAGCTGGCGGCGGGCGAGGATCCGATGGTCGAGGCGTCGGTGGTCAAGGAATTGGGCAATGCGTTCGAGCAGGACATGCCGCGCCGGGTGCAAGCGATCGTGACAAGCGGCTGGGACGACCCGGACGATCTGGCGCGCCTGCTCCGCGCCCTGCTGATCGCATCGCCCAGCTTTTCGCTGCGCGGCGGGACGCGCGAGGTGATCCGCGGGATCATCGCACGCGGACTGGGCCTGCGATGAGCGCGGCGCGCGAGATGCTGTGTGATACCGCGCGGGCGGTGTTCGCCGAGGCGGCGCCGGCGGGGATGGGCCCCATTGAGGAAGCCGGTTTTGCGTTGTTGCTGGTGCCGGAAGACGCGGGCGGCTTTGGCGGTGACTGGGGCGACGTGAATGCGGTGCTGCAGATTGCCGGAGTCGTGGTTCCCGACCTGCCGGTTGCCGAGCTGATCGTGAATGATGCGCTGCAACCCGCCGCGACCGTGAGCCTGATGGCGGGAGCGATGGGTCAGGCGCTGGCGCTGTCGATCGAGCATGTGAACACGCGCCAACAGTTCGGGCGGCCGCTGGGGAAATTTCAGGCGGTGCAGCAATCGCTGGCGGTGATGGCGTGCGAGGTGCGCGCGGTCGAAGCGGCAGCGGCGGCGCTGGCGGCGCGGCTGGATGCGGTGGGTCTTGATGTCGCTGCAGCGGAATTCGAGATTGCTGCGACGAAGCTGCGTGCGAACCGCGCGGTCGGGGTCGTCACCGCGATCGCGCACCAGGTGCATGGCGCGATCGGCTTTACCCGCGAATATGAACTCAGCCGGGTCACGATCCCTCTGATGCGCTGGCGCGGCGCGCATGGGAATGATGCGTATTGGGCGCAGCTACTCGGGCGGCAGGTTGCGGAGTTTGGCGGCAAGGGGCTGTGGGAAGCACTAACCGCGCGTTGAGCTCCTGCAATATATTCCGTTCGCAGCGAGCCAAGTCGAGATGCCTTTGGGCGATGCGCCACGTCAGGGTGTCCCGTCTTCGCCCGGCACGAACGGAGGTTGGCAATTACCGCACCGCGCCACCTTCGCGCAGCGCCCTAATCCGTGCTGCGTCATAGCCGAGGCCCGCCAATACCGCATCGCCATCGGCGCCGACAGCCGGGGCGGGGCGCGGGGCGTCGTTGACCGTTGCGGAATAGCGCGGCGCGGGAGCGGGCTGGACCGCGCCGCCGATTTCGACAAACGTCTCACGCGCTACGTTATGAGGGTGCTGGGGCGCTTCGCTCAGCGACAGGATCGGCGCGAAGCAGACGTCGGTCATCTCCATGATCGCGCACCATTCGTCGCGGGTCCTGGTCGCAAAAATCGCGGTCAGTTTTTGCTTGAGCGATTCCCATTGCGAAGGATCCATTTGAGCATCGAAGGAAGGGTCGTTTTGCAGTCCGGTCTTCTCGCGCAGCAGCGCATAGAATTGCGGTTCGATCGATCCGATCGAGATGAATTTGCCATCGGCGCAGACATAGCTGTCATAGAAATGCGCGCCGCCGTCGAGCATGTTGACCCCGGCCTCGTCCTTGAGTCGACCAGCCGCGTGGAACCCCCAGCTCATCCCGGCGAGCAGCGCCGATCCGTCCGTCATCGCGCAATCGATCACCTGACCCTCGCCGGTACGCGCCGCATGGACGAGCGCACTCGACATGCCGAACGCCAGCATCATCCCACCGCCGCCAAAATCGCCGACATAATTGACCGGCGGCACCGGCTTTTCGCCCGCGCGGCCGATGCCGTGAAGGACGCCCGACAGCGAAATATAATTAATGTCGTGGCCTGCTGCCTGCGCATAAGGTCCATACTGGCCCCAGCCCGTCATGCGGCCATAAACAAGCTTCGGATTGTCGGCGAGCAGCACATCTGGGCCAAGCCCGAGCCGTTCCATCACGCCCGGGCGATAGCCCTCGATGATCCCGTCGGCGCTTTTGCAAATATCACGCGCGATCGCGACCGCTTCCGGGTTCTTCATATCGAGCACGATCGAGGTCCGGTTGCGGCTGAGCGGATCGCGCGGGTCCATGAAACCGCCGGGGCGGTCGATGCGGATCACCTCGGCGCCATGATCGGCGAGCATCATCGCGCAAAAGGGACCGGGACCAATGCCCGCAAATTCGATGATTTTGATTCCGCGCAACGGTCCTGACATATCTTGCTCCCTGTTTGCTCATATTCGATTGTAGGCGGCGAGTGCGGCCCGGTTGTCTTTGAAGTGTCCCAATGCGATTCTAGCGCGTCATTGATCCCGAACGGAGAGGTTTCCTAAAATGCTCAATCGCCGCCAGTTTTCCATGACCGCCTTTGCCTTTGCGGGCCTTGCCATGCAGAGCCGCGCCGCGGCGGGTGGACTGATGGCGACCGCGCCCGGTTATGGTCCGCTGCAAAGCGACCCCGCGGGGCTGATCGACCTGCCGCCCGGGTTTTCCTACCAGATTGTCTCGCAGTTGGGCGACGCGATGAACGACGGGTGCCGCGTCCCCGATCGCGCTGACGGCATGGGCTGTTTCCGCCTCGATAGCGGCAAGCTGGCGCTGGTGCGCAATCACGAGCTCGGACCGCAGCATATCGCCAGCGGGCCTTTGAATGCTGGCGCGGCGGTGCCGCAAGGCACATTCGACCGCGTTGGCGGCGCGGCCATTCCGGGCGGCACGACGACGCTGGTGCTCGATGCCAGCACACTGAAGGTTGAGCAGGAATATCTCAGCTTGCTCGGTACGATCCGCAACTGCGCGGGCGGGGTGACGCCTTGGAACAGCTGGCTGTCGTGCGAGGAAAGCGTCGCTGGCCCTGCTGATGGCGTCGGGCAGCCGCATGGCTGGATTTTCGATGTACCCGCCGGCGCCGGAAAGCTTGTCAAGGCCGAGCCGTTGAAAGCGATGGGTCGTTTTGTGCGCGAGGCCGCGGCAGTCGATCCGCGCACCGGCATCGTCTATATGACCGAGGATCGCGACGACAGCCTGTTCTACCGTTTCCTGCCTGACGTTCCGGGGTCGCTCCACCGCGGCGGGCGATTGCAGGCGCTGGCCTTTTTCGACCAGAGCATCGGCGACAGCCGCAACTGGACGACGCCGGTGATGCAGCCGGGAAGCTGGCATTTCGCCGCCTGGATCGACCTCGACGACCCCGAAAGCCCCGCCGACGACCTGCGCCTGCGCGGCGCGACCAAGGGCGCGGCCCGATTTGCGCGCGGCGAAGGCATCCATTGGGGCGACGATGAGCTTTATTTTACCTGCACGTCGGGCGGCCCCGCAAAACAAGGCCAGATCATGCGCTATCGCCCCTCGCATGATGAGGGGACGCCGCAGGAACGATCGAATCCCGGGCGGTTGCAATTGTTCCTCGAATCGTCCGATCCCGCGCAATATTGCTTCGGCGACAATCTGACGGTCGCACCCAACGGGCATCTGATCGTCTGCGAAGATCAATATGGCGATGTCGTCGACAACCATCTGCGCGGCGTCACTCCTTATGGCGAGGTTTATGCCTTTGGCCGGATACGGACGCAGACCGAGCCGGCAGGGGTGTGTTTTGCCCCCGACGGCAAGACCATGTTTTTGAATCTGTACAGTCCGACCAAGACGCTGGCGATCCGTGGCCCGTTCTGAGCCGACGTGATCAGATCCGTTCGATGATGATCGCGGGCGCCATGCCGCCCGCGGCGCACATGGTGACGAGGCCGTAGCGACCGCCCGAGCGTTCGAGTTCGTCGAGCGCGGTGCCGATCAGGATCGATCCGGTAGCGCCGATCGGATGGCCGAGCGCCATCGCGCCGCCGTTAATGTTGACCTTTTCGCGGTCGAGATCGAGATCGCGGATGAATTTTTCGGCGACGACGGCAAAGGCTTCGTTGATTTCCCAGACGTCGATGTCGTCCTTGGTGAGGCCGGCCTTTTCGAGCACTTTTTTCGCCGCCGGGACCGGGGCGTTGAGCATCAGCGTCGGATCGTCGCCGATATTGGCATAAGCGACGACGCGCGCACGCGGCTTCAGGCCATGCTTGTCGGCATATTCTTTGGACGCGAGCAGGATCGCCGCAGCGCCATCGACGACGCCCGAGCTGTTCCCGGCATGGTGGAAATGCTGGATCTCGACATCGGGATAGCGGCGATTGACCTGCTTGCGGAAGGTGAAGCCGCCGCCAAGGTCGAAGTCGGCGAGACCGGTGAAGGCGGGCTTGAGCGAGGCCAGTCCTTCGGCGGTGGTTTCGGGGCGGGGGAATTCCTCATGATCGAGTGCGACACTGCCGTCGGTATTCAGAACCGGGACGACCGATTTGGTGAAACGGCCTTCCTTGATCGCCTGGTCGGCGCGCTGCTGGCTGACCAGCGCGAGCGCGTCGAGCGCCTCGCGGCTGATCCCCTCGATGGTGGCGATCGCGTCACCGCATACGCCCTGATGCGACTGGGGGTGGAGTTCGTCGAGCGCTTCATGCCCCGATCCCATCAGCCGCGGCGGCAGCCCGGCGTTCGCCTGTTCGGCGGCGAAAGCGGTGGTGTAGCTCATCATCTCGGTGCCGCCGGCGATGACGCAATCTTCCATGCCGCTCATCACGCTGGCCGCGGCGAGATTGACCGAGGTGATACCGCCGCCGCAGAAGCGGTCGAGCGTCGTCCCCGACGCCTTGGTGTCATAACCCGCCGATAGCGCCGCCATCCGGCCAAGATCGCCGCCCTGCTTGCCATTCTGGCTTGATGTCGACCAGATGATGTCGTCGACGGTTGCGGTGTCGAGCTTGTTGCGGTCCTTGATCGCCTTCAGCACCGTCGCGGCAAGATGCTGCGGGTGGAGGTGCGACAAGGCGCCCTTGCCGGGTTTGCCGACCCCGCGCGGGGTGCGGACGGCGTCGATAATATAGGCTTCGGCCATGAGATATTCCTTTCGGGGCGTGTTTTAACGAGGGGCCATGCGGATCGCGCCGTCGAGGCGGACGGCTTGGCCGTTGAAATAGGTGTTGCGGATCATTTCCATTGCGAGGCTGGCATATTCCTCCGCCTTGCCGAGCCGCTTGGGGAAGGGGACCGAGGCTTCGAGGCTTTCCTTCACCTTCGGGTTCATATTGCCCAGCAGCGGCGTGCCGAACACGCCGGGCATGATCGCGTTGACGCGGATGCCAAGGTCCATCAGGTCGCGCGCCATCGGCAGCACGAGGCCGTTCACGCCTGCCTTTGCCGAGCCATAAATGACCTGCCCGATCTGCGCGTCCTGCGCCGCGACCGAGGCGGTGAAGATGATCGCGCCGCGTTCGCCGTCGTCCATTTCGGGCAGCGTTGCCATGCCCTCGGCGGCGATCGACCCGATGCGATAGCTTGCGGTCAAAATCCCCGCCACGCCATAAGCATAATCTTCGGTCGGGGTGCGCCGGAAGGTCCGGCTTTCCTTGTCATAGGCGAGCGTTTTGCCGCGCCGTGAGGTCATCGCGCAATGGACGCAAATCCGTTCCTGGCCGTGCGCCGCGCGGGCCTTGGCATAGCCGTCGAGGACCGACTGTTCATCGGTGATATCGACCTTGCAGAACAGGCCGCCGATCGATGCCGCGACCTCTTCGCCCAGCGCTTCGTTGATGTCGAAAATCGCGACCTTCACGCCCGCGGCCGCCAGCGCTTCGGCGGTGGCACGGCCAAGACCCGATGCGCCGCCTGTGACAACCGCCGCGGTGGTGGAATCGAACTTCATTTGGCTGCGCCTCCTCAGGCCGGAATCTGATTGAAGGGGATGCCCTTGTCGGGGCGATGGTCCTGCGGCAGGCCGAGCACCTTTTCGGCGATCGTGTTGAGCAAAGTCTCGTCCGACCCGCCGGCAATGCGACCCGTCGGGGCGTTGATCCAGCTCGACGCCCAATCCTCCTTTTGCGAGGCATGCTCGTCAAAGGCGAAGCCGTCGCTGCCCTGCAAATCGATCGCAAGTTCAGAGAGCTTCTGGCGCGAGCGGACCGCGACCAGCTTGTTGAGTGATCCTTCGGCACCCGGGATCATCCCGGCCTGCATCATCAGCCGCGCGCGGACGTTGATCGAATCGAGCCCCGACCGCATCGCGTGGTTGCGCGCGATCTGGTGGCGAATGCGGCCATCCTCGATCGCGGGTTTGCCATTGAGCAGCGTGTCTTTGGCCAGATCGACAAACAGGTCGAGGTGCGGACCGAAGCCCGCGCTATCCGTCGCGACATAGCGTTCGATCATCAAGGTCGTGATGGCGACCGCAAAGCCGCCGCCGACGGGCGACATGCGGTGGTCGTCGCTAATCTTCACATCGTCGAAGAAGACTTCGTTGACATGGCTGTCACCGCCCGCAAGCTTGATCGGGCGGACGGTGACCCCCGGCGCCTTCATGTCGACCCAGAAATAGGTGAGGCCTTTGTGCTTGGGGACGGTCGGATCGGTGCGCACGACGATGACGCCATAGTCGCTGTAATGCGCCCAGCTGGTCCACACTTTCTGGCCGTTGATCTTCCACCCGTTGCCGTCGGGCTCGGCCTTGGTGCGCAGGCCCGCGAGATCCGAGCCACCCGAGGGTTCGGAAAAGAGCTGGCACCAGATTTCCTCGCCTTGCAGCGCTTTCAGCACCCGTTCCTTGACGAAATCCCGGTCGCTGCCGAACTGCATCAGCACCGGCACCGGCATGCCGAGCGAGATACCGAAATAGAAATTGGGAAAGCCGTGCTTCATCTCTTCGGCGTCGAAGGTGACCTTTTCGAGATGCCCGAGCCCCTGACCGCCATATTCGGTCGGCCAGTTGATCCCGGCAAAACCCGCGTCGAACTTCGCCTTCTGATAACGGCGGCCGAGCGCAAGATCGTCGGCTTCGGCCAGACCCTTGCGCGCCTCACGCCCATAGGTCGGCGCCATGGATGCAAGCCACGCCGCGGCTTTGGCGCGATAGGTTTCCAGATCGCTCATGCGGCTTCTCCTGCCAGTCGGTCGACGAGCACATCTTCCCAGAACAGGCTGCTGCCCTGCTCGATCGCGAGGCTGCGCGCGCGCCGCATATGGAGGTGGAGCCCGAGATCCCAGGTCACGCCGATGCCGCCATGGATCTGCACACAGTCCCGCGCCGCGGTGTCATAGGCCTCGGTCGCCGACAGGCGTGCCGCGGCGGCGGCGGTGATGAAGTCGGCTGCGCCCTCGCGCGAGGCGGCGTGGATGCAATTGGCGCGCGCCAGTTCGACCAGCCCGTAAAGCTCGGCAATGCGGTGCTTCACCGACTGGAAGGCGCCGATCGGCTGGCCAAAGGCGCGGCGGGTCAGCGCGTAATCGCGCGCGATTTCCATCAGCACCTCGGCGCCGCCGGTCTGCTCGTGCGCGGTGACGACGGCCTGAAGGGCCAGAATGTGGAGCGCCGCATCGCGTGCTGCGGTTCCGACCGCCAGCGTTTCGGCTCTTACGCCGGCAAAGCCCAGATTGGCGACGCAGCGGCTGTTGTCGAAGCTTGGCACCGCGGTGCGCTCGACGCCGGTCAGATCGACGAGGGCCAGCACCGGCATGCCGGGACCATTGGCCAGCACGATCGCGACATTGGCCGCCAATCCGCCGGAGACGCCGCGGGCGATGCCGCTCAGTCGGTCGTCGGTTAAGGTGACATCGGGCTGGGCCGGCAGCGTGTCGGGACCAGCGGCAAAGGCAATGGCGCCGATGCTCTCACCTGAAGCCAGCTTGGGCAACCAGCGCGCCTTTTGCGCATCGGACCCGTAAAGCTCGATCGCCTTCGCTGTGCCAAAACCCGACGTCAGAAACGGCGCGCCGCTGAGCGATCGGCCCGCCTGATGCGCGATCAGCCCGAGTTCGATCAGACCGAGGCCCAGACCATCATGCGCTTCGGGAAGCGCGAGCGCGGTCCAGCCCTGTTCCTTTGCCGTGTCCCAGAACGGGCGATGATATTCGCCGACCGATTCGAGCAGCGGCAGCAACGCGTCCTTGCTGATTCGGGCTTCGAGCACCCGCCGCGATTCGGTCGCGATCGCCTGTTGGCCTTCATCATAGAGGATCGTCATGGCCGCATCTGTCCCGCTCCCATTATCTTGTCTTGCCAATGAACCGGACGTTGACGTAAACGTCAAGTCAATTCCGGCGCGGCGGCGACGTAGCGTCATTTTGTTGCGACCGACATTGGGGAAGGGACTGACGATGGCTTTCAAGACACGCATCACCGAAATGCTGGGGATCGCACATCCGATCGTGCAGGGCGGGATGCAGAGCGTCGGCTATGCCGAACTGGCGAGCGCGGTATCGAACGCGGGCGGGCTCGGCATCATCACCGCGCTGACCCAGCCGAGCCCCGCGGCGCTCAGCGCCGAGATCGAGCGCTGCCGCGCGATGACCGACAAGCCGTTCGGCGTGAACATGACGGTCTTCCCGACGATCAATGCGCCCAATTACAAGGCCTATGCACAGGCGATCATCGACGGCGGGGTCAAGATCGTAGAAACCGCAGGTACCCCCGCGGTGCGCGAGATCTGGGAGATGCTCAAGCCGCATGGCATCGCGATCCTGCACAAATGCACCGCGGTGCGGCACGCCTTGTCGGCGGAACGCGCCGGCTGCGACATCATCTCGATCGACGGTTTCGAATGTGCTGGCCATCCCGGCGAGGACGATATTCCCGGGCTGATCCTGATCCCTGCCGCCGCCGACAAGGTGAAGATCCCGATGCTGGCGTCGGGCGGGTTCGGCGACGGCCGCGGGCTTGTCGCCGCGCTTGCGCTGGGTGCCGAAGGCATCAACATGGGCACCCGTTTCTGCGCGACGGTCGAGGCGCCGATCCACGACAATGTGAAGCAGGCCTATGTCGATAATGACGAGCGCGGATCCTATCTGATCTTCCGCAGCCTCAAGAACACCGCCCGCGTCGGCAAGAGCGCGGTGAGCGAAGAGGTCGTGCGCCGCCTCGCCCAGCCCGACGCGACGTTCGCCGATGTGGCTGAACTGGTGAATGGTAAGGCCGGGCGCGAGTTGCTCGAAACCGGCGATCTGTCAAAGGGCGTGTTCTGGGCGGGGATGGTGCAGGGGCTGATCCACGATATTCCGACCTGTCAGCAACTGATCGACCGCATCATTGCCGACGCCGACGCGATCGTTGATCAGCGGCTGGCGTCGTTGCGGCGGTAGGCCGCGGCGATATGCTGGCGCGGCGCGCGTGCTTTCGATATGATCCGATTCTTCGCAATTTGATCAGTTCGTTGCCCACGGCGTTCTCGCCCGCCGGTGCGCCAGGGGGGATGTTTGAGCGTCATCGAATACAAGGGTTTCGGCGGCGTCCCGCTGTCCGCCGACGTGCTGGGCGACGACAACGACCCCGCGGTGTTGCTGATCCCCGACATTGGGCAGCAGCGCAGCGCGTGGCGCGCGGTGGCCGATGGCCTGGCATTGTCGGGGCGCCGGGTGGTCAGTCTCGACTTGCGCGCGTCCGGCGGCGTTGACCAACTCGCCGCCCATGTCGAAGATTTGCGCCTCGTCCTCGCGCAGATGGGGTCGCGCCCGGTGGTGGTCGCCGCGCGGCACGGTGGCTGGATCGCGACGCGCGCGCTCGCGACCGACGGCATATTGTTGGCGGGCGGCCTGGTACTGGTCGATATGCCCGACGATGCCGACGCCGTTGCCGAAGGCATTGCGGCGCGACAAGCGCTGCCGACGCTGGTCGTGCGCGGCGGCTTTGCGGCGGCGCCGATTACTTCCGAGTGCGATGTGTTTGCTGCCGCGCTGCCGATCGGCGAACAGGCCGACATCGACGATAGTGATCTGGCGCTGGACGCCGACCGGACCGAGGCATTACTGGGGCAGCTGCTCGAATTTCTCGAACGCCGCCAGCCGCGCGAGGCGACCGAGTTTCAGGCGGGCTCCGATCCGCGCACGCTGCGCGATGCGATGGGATGTTTCGCCACCGGCGTCACCATCGTCACCGCGCTTGACGCGGCGGGAGTGCCGGTGGGGCTAACCGCGAATAGTTTCACATCGGTATCGCTCGACCCGCCGCTCTTGCTGGTGTGCATCGCCAATTCGGCGGGGACGGCTCCCGCCCTGCGCGAGGCGGGCCATTTTGGGGTCAATGTGCTGCAAATTGGCCAGCAACCCGCGTCGAACCGCTTTGCGACGCGCGGCGAGGACCGGTTCGCCAACCTGCCCTGGGCGCCGGGACAGACTGGGGTGCCGCTGCTCGGCAGTTCGCTGGTGTCGTTCGAATGCCAACGCGAATCGCTGCACGAGGCGGGCGATCATTTCATCATGGTCGGCCGCGTCGTGCGCGCGCAGTTCGAACCGCACCGCGACCCGCTGCTCTACTTCCGCGGCAAATATCGCCGGCTGCATTTCGCTTAAGGGCTGTGGCCGGACCGGACGGTCGATGGCGGAGCGGAAGCTATTTTAGAGTATAAATTATTTATTTTATATATCTTTCTAAATACTCATGCTTCAAGTTCGGTCGCACGCAAGTCCCTCTGCGCGCATGAATTCATCATTCATTCCATAAAGCCCCTACGCCAGATTGCGTCATTGTTGTCTAGGCCGTGTTGACAAAAGGGATTCCCAATCGCGTCGACTTCTGATTCAAGACTGCTTTTTGAGGAGCAGTCATGGGTCGCGGGGATTTGTCGGAAGCGGAGTGGGATCTGATTGGGCCGCTGCTGCCGCCTGAGCGCGGTCGTTGGGCGCGGCCGGCGGGCGATAACCGGCGGTTCCTCAATGGAATGCTTCACGTGCTGCGGGTCGGCTGCCCCTGGCGCGACATGCACGAGCGCTACGGCAAGTGGAACTCGGTCTATGTCCGCTTCCGGCGCTGGGCCGAACAGGGTGTCTGGGATGCCCTGCTGCAAACACTGGTCGATCTGGGTCTAACCGACGACTGGCAACACATGATCGACAGCACCAGCGTTCGCGGCCACGTCTCGGCAGCGGGCGGAAAAGGGGGGCTTGTGCGAACGCTCTTGGTCGATCACGCGGCGGCTTTACGAGCAAAATCCACGCCCGCTGCGACAATCAAGGACTGCCTGTCGGCTTCATCCTGACCGGCGGCGAGGCTTCCGATTACACTGCTGCCGAACCGCTGATGGCGATCCCCGTCGCCACACCCAAGGCGCTGCTCGCGGACAAGGGATATGATGGTGATCGCTTCCGGGAAAGCCTGCTGGTCCGGGGCATCCTGCCGATCATCCCGCCTCGCTCGAACCGCAAGGTGCCAGAGCATCCCGACTATCGCCGCTACAAGGACCGCAACCGCGTCGAGCGCATGTTCGGCAAGCTAAAACAGCAACGACGCATTGCAACACGCTATGACAAAACCCTGCTCTCGTTCGAGAGCTTCCTCAACCTCGCCGCCATGCGACTATGGCTGAAATCTTTTGTCAACACGACCTAAAATCATTTGTACTTCTACGAAGCGTTCCGATCAGGGTAGTTGGACGGCAACCGTCTTACGGCCATCGTGGCGCCAGCGACAGCGAAGGCTTACCCGATGTTTACCGTCGGCCGGTAGCGGTGCACCACATGCGACAAACTCTCTCCACTGTGTGAAACGTCGGTAGCGACGTCCGTTTCATATAGGGTCGGGAATTCAGGTGCGCGAGGCGTTGGCATCAAGTTCGGCGATCCGCTCGGAGCAGATCGCGTGGACCGCGCGGCCGAGTTCTTCGACGCGCTCGCCGAGCCAGCGCAGTTCCTCTTCGGTGATCCGGTAATGTTTTGAGTAGCGCGCTTTCACATAGGCTTCTTTGAGCTTCTCGAAGCGTGAACGATCAGCCTTCATCTCGCGGGGCCATGCATCGACAAGACGCATGTCGATCCGCTCGGCCTGGGTGCGCAGAAAGCCGAGATTGTGGACGTGCGGGCTATAGAAGGTGCAGACCAAGAGTACGCAGTGGTAAAGGCGCTCGGTAGCCTGATGTAGAATGAAGGCCGCATCTCGAAGTTCGTTTTGCGATATGAAGAAATGAAACCCCTTCTGCGCACTGGCAGCGAGCGGAATCCATTCGTCAAAATATTCCTGCGCCATGGCCAGAGCCTGCTCGGGGGTCTTGGGTTTCGGCTTGTGCAGTTCCTTATCGTCAAATTCGTAAAGCGCGATGCCGTCCTTGGCGACGTCCATGAAAAAATAGCGCCCGTGCGCGAGCCCATCGTTCACTTCCTGAATCGTGTGGACGATGAAGTTGACCGGCGTATGGAGCGTCTTGTCGATCGCCAGCTCGCGGTTGAGCCGGTCCTCAAGCTTCAGCCAATAATCCACCTTGTCGGTAAGCCGCTTGTCGCTGACGATAATCAGCAGGTCGAAGTCCGAGCGGTAGCCCTTGGCGGTATGCGGTTCGTCGACCCAGCCGCCGCGCGAATAACTGCCATAGAGAATGAGCTTGTCGATCCGGCCCTTCTTCTTCCAACTCATCGTCGCGAGCGCGATGCTGTCGGCAAATTCTTCGAAGATGATCTGCTTTACGCGCTCAAGTTCGCGCTGCTTGTTGGCCGGGAGATGATCGAGGTCGGTTCTCATTGCTGGCGGCACCCTGTCGGCGCAGCGGCTGGTTGGCAAGATCGAAGCGGTGTAATCGCCGCCAGAACTGCCACCACCTGCGGTTCTTTCCATCGACCGTCTGAGCGATGATGCGCAGACTGCGGATCATCGCCTGTTCGACCTCGGCAACGCTGACGCCATGGCGCTCGACAAGTTCGCGATAGCTCAGCTCCGCGACGCGGTGGCCGAGAAAGATCGCGCGATACCCCTCGTCGATCCGATCGACGGCGCGCTCGTACTTACGGAGCAGGTGGCGCCGCGCGCGGGTGTAACGGCTCACCGATTCCTCCCACCGCAATAGTTCGCCCAATCCTCCATCATGACGCGCCGCTTTTCGAGACGGTTTCACCACCGGTAGGCCGCCTCCCTTGAATGATAAGATTTAGTCATACATTGGCAAAATGTCGGACTGGACGACGTCGGACGCGCAGGGATACGAAGCGCCCTTCAAACCCGCAGCTAAGCTGGAGTCTTGGGGACGGTTCGGGAGAGAGTGGGATTAGAACTTGGCGGAGCGGGTGGGATTCGAACCCACGATAGGCTTTTGACCTATACTCACTTTCCAGGCGAGCGCCTTCGACCACTCGGCCACCGCTCCGCATGCTTGGAACGCGCGCCCTAATCGCTGGACGGGGCTTTCGCAAGTCGGTTGAGCATGGCAGACAGGCGGCATGAAACATCTGCTCCTGGCCGCCGCTGCCGCTTCGCTTACCCTTCCGGCTACCGCGCAGGAACCTGCGCCGATCCCGTCGCCCGGCGAGATCACAGCTGCCGCGCCGGCGAGCGACTGGATTGCGATTGCCGCGGCGGACCTGTTGGTGATGGACTTGGCGCCCGACGCTAAGGGCAAGGCGCGCCGCGTGGTGATCCAGCTTATGCCCGCACCGTTCAGCCTGGGGTGGATCGGCAATATTCGCAAGCTTGCCGCGGCGCAATGGTGGGACGGGACGAGCATTAACCGGGTGCAGGACAATTATGTCGTGCAGTGGGGCGACGCGACCGAGAAGAAGGCGTTGCCGGAAGGTTTGGTGACGGTACCGGAGAGCGCGTATCTCTCGGAGCGTAAGCGTGGCGCAACGACGTGGTTGCCGTCTGCTAATGGCTCATACGCTCCTCATCATGGTGTTCTGGCGGGTTGGCCGGTCGCTTGGAATGCCGACGCGGTGTGGCCCGTCCATTGCTATGGCATGGTTGGTGTCGGCCGGAACTTTTCGCCCGACACCGGCAGCGGTGCTGAGCTCTATACGGTGATTGGCCACGCTCCGCGTCATCTGGACCAGAATATCGCTCTTGTTGGCCGCGTGGTCAGCGGGATCGAGCATCTGTCGAGCTTACCGCGCGGGACCGGCGCGCTGGGCTTCTATGAGGATGAAAAGGAGCGGGTGCCGATTACGTCGGTCCGGATCGCTACCGAACTGGATGTGAGCGACCAACCGCGCTTCGAATATCTGTCGACCGAAAGCGACAGCTTTGCGCGCTATGCCGACGCCCGCGCCAATCGCCGCGATCCGTTTTTCATCAAGCCTGCTGGCGGTGCTGACATCTGCAACATTCCGGTGCCGGTGCGATCGGTCGAAAAATGATAGTCCCCAGCGGTTCGCATCAAGCGACGTCGAGGTGTCCTGGCGTCGTGCGCTCCGACTGGGTGTCTCGACTTCGCTCGACACGAACGGACTAAGCGAAAGGTGGAAAGCTTTGTCGTCACCACCCCGCTCTGGCGCTGGCAGTCCGCGACTGCCCCCGCGGCGTGGTTTTTCGTCACGATCACGGGCGACGCAGCCGACGCGATCCGCATCGCGGCGATCAGCGGACAGTGGCTGAACGGGCGCAAGGGATTCGGATCGGCGCGGGTCGATGTCATGATCGGCGAGACAAGCTGGCAGACATCGGTGTTCCCGCACAAGGAAAGCGGCGGGTGGCTGCTGCCGGTCAAGGCTGCGGTGCGCAACGCCGAGGGGCTCGTCGAGGGCGATGAGGTGACGGTGACCGTCAGTCTTTAACCGGGGTTTCGGCCTTGGCATCGCGCGACTGCGCCTTGCGCTTGCGCAGATTGTCGCGCAGCGCCTCCGCCAGGCGGCGTTCGCGTTCGATGTCGGCGGGGGAGGGCGGCTTGCTCACAATAGCGGCCATGCCCGCGAAATTGCCCCATCGTCAAGTCTCGCGCCTTGACAGGCGCGGGGCGCCCCGCCATAGGCCGCGCCTGCCCAGCGAACAGGCGTTTGCGGGCGTTTCGGTTGCTGCTGTAGCTCAGTGGTAGAGCGCGTCATTGGTAATGACGAGGTCGGGAGTTCAATCCTCCCCAGCAGCACCATTTCCCCCACGCTGGACATTTTGTGGCAGGCGGCTTGGGAACCTTCACGCGCGAACGCCGTACAACGGGTCAGGGCGATATTTGCCCCTGACGGAGTCAATGACATCGAGATGAGATTATGGGTCGCCTACGGCCTGATCGCCCTGATGGTGGCGGCCGCGGTCGCCGGCGTCGCCTATATTCGGCACAATCGCCCCGATCGCAAATATCTTCGTCGGCGCGAGCGCGAAGATCAAAAGAGCCGCGATCGCCTTGAGGCCAGCAATGCGCCCGAATAACTTGGTCGGACGCAGCGGTTGAACTGCAAAGGGTGCTAAATCTTCGCCGCGAGCAGCCAGTCGTGGAACAGCTTGACCGCCGGTTGGCGCAATGCGCGCGGGCGGCAAACGAACCAGTAGCTGTACGGGCTGTCGACGTCGAAATCGAACAGACGCACCAGGCGCGGGTCGTGCGCGTCGTCGAAATGGTGGCCGTGCATGAAGGCGACGCCGATGCCTTGCGCCGCGGCCTCGAGCATCAGCGGTCCCGAATCGAAATAATCGATCCCCGCCGGTTCCAGATACGGCATGCCGATCGCCTTTTTCCACTCGCTGAATGTCTCAGGCATCTCGCGGTGGAGGAGGACGGTCATGCGCTGCAATTGTTCGGGCACCACAAACGGCCGATCGCCATCGGTCAGCGTCCTAGCGGCGATCGGGAACACCTTGTCCTGATCGAGCCGCGCGGCATAGAGCGCCGGGTCGATCGAGCGTGCTAGGGCGATCGCAGCGTCGATGCCGTCGCCCAGCCGTGCTTCGGCGTGTGACATGGTGTCGATGTCGATATGCAGTTCGGGATGCTCGCGGCGCAGTTCGGGCAGGCGCGGGAACAGCCGCTGCTGGGCGAAGAGTGGCAGGACGTTGAGGTGCAGGCGTAACGATGCCTCGGGGCTGCCGACCTGGCCGATCACGGTCCGCAATTCGTCGAGAATCGGCGCTAACTGGCCTTGCAGCGCGCGGCCCGCCTCGGTCAGGCTGAGCCCGTGATGGTGGCGGTTGAACAGCGGGCGGCCGACGGCATGTTCGAGCGTCTGGATCCGCCGCGACAGCGCGGGCATCGACAGGCCGAGTTCGATCGCGGCAGCCTTGACGGTGCCGTAGCGGGCGACCTCGAGAAAGGCCTCCATGCTGCTGAGGGGAGGAAGGCGTGGCATATCCGGCACCGATGATGACATGAGCCCGCGCGACTTGCCACAATTTTGTGCAGTGCGGCAAAGGGCGGCGAGGGGCCAAGCAACGGGCGGGGGTCGCAAATCGGGAACGACAACCCTATCTTCGGCATATCGAGTTTTTGAAGGAGACGCGCCTTGGCCGATGCAGCGGTAAAAGAAAAACAGGTGAAACTGCAGGTCGCGAATTCGCGCGCCGAGGAAAGCGGCGGCGGGATTGCGCGCATTCCGCGTTCCACGATGGCCGAACTGGGCGTCACCGAGGGTGATATCATCCAGATCAGCGGCAAGCGGCAGACGGCATCGCGCGTGGTGCTGCCCTATGCCGAGGATGAAGGGCTGGAGGTGATCCGTCTCGACGGTTTGCAGCGCGCCAATGCGGGCGCGGGCGCGGGCGACATGGTGATGTTGAGCCGGGTCGAGACGCGCCCGGCAACGCGCGTCGTGTTCGCCCCGGCGCAGGAAAATCTGCGGCTGCAAGGATCGGCGAACGCGCTGAAGCGCAGCTTTTTCGGGCGCCCTGTCGTCGCAGGCGATACCGTCGCGACCGCGGGGCAACAGCGGCTGGAATCGGGCGACATGCCGCCGCAGCTGCGCCAGATGCTCAACGCGCCTGCCTATGCGCTGGCCGAGGTGCGCCTGCTCGTCGTATCGGCAGCGCCCAAGGGCGTGGTGTTTATCGATGAGAACACCGAAATCGAATTGCTGCCCGAATATCAGGAGCCGCAGGACGCGCGCCGCACCGATGTCACCTATGACGATCTCGGCGGGCTCGGCGAAACGATCGATCAGCTACGCGAGATGGTCGAACTGCCGCTGCGCTACCCCGAATTGTTCCGCCGCCTGGGCGTCGATCCGCCGCGCGGGGTGCTGCTGCATGGCCCGCCGGGAACCGGCAAGACGCGGCTGGCGCGCGCGGTCGCGAACGAGAGCGAAGCGCAGTTTTTCCTGATCAACGGCCCCGAAATCATGGGGTCGGCCTATGGCGAATCCGAAAAGCGGCTACGCGACATTTTCGAGCAGGCCGCCAAGGCATCGCCGTCGATCCTGTTCATCGATGAGATCGATTCGATCGCGCCCAAGCGCGGGCAGGTGACGGGCGAGGCCGAAAAGCGCCTTGTCGCGCAGCTGCTGACGCTGATGGACGGGCTCGAGCCGCGCACCAATCTCGTCATCATCGCTGCGACCAATCGTCCCGACGCCATCGACGAAGCGCTGCGGCGTCCGGGCCGTTTCGATCGTGAAATAATCATCGGGGTTCCCGACGAAGGCGGGCGGCGCGAGATATTGGGCATCCATACCCGCGGCATGCCGCTCGCAGAAGATGTCGATCTGGCCGAACTGGCACGCACGACCTTTGGCTTTGTCGGCGCCGACATGGCGGCGCTGACCCGCGAGGCAGCAATCGAGGCGGTGCGGCGGATCATGCCCAAGCTCGACCTCGCCGAAGGAACGATCCCGCCCGAGGTGCTGGAGGAACTGCGCGTGACGCGCGATGATTTCAGCAATGCGCTGAAACGCGTGCAGCCATCGGCGATGCGCGAAGTGATGGTGCAGGCGCCGACGACCCGGTGGAGCGATATCGGTGGGCTCGACGCGGCGCGTGAGAAGCTAATCGAAGGCATCGAACTGCCGCTGAAGCATCCCGAGGCGTTCCGGCGGCTCGGGATCCGTGCTGCCAAGGGTTTCCTGCTCTATGGCCCGCCAGGCACCGGCAAGACCTTGCTCGCAAAAGCCGCCGCGCGCGAATCGGATGCCAATTTCATCTCGATCAAGTCTTCGGACCTGCTGTCGAAATGGTATGGCGAGAGTGAGCAGCAGATTGCGCGGCTGTTCGCCCGCGCGCGCGCCGTGGCGCCGACGATCATCTTTATCGACGAACTCGATAGCCTGGTGCCAGCACGCGGCAGCGGCACGTCGGGCGAGCCGCAGGTGACCGAGCGCGTCGTCAACACGATCCTGGCCGAGATGGACGGGATCGAGGAGATGCAGTCGGTGGTCGTCATCGGCGCAACCAACCGCCCCAACCTGATCGATCCGGCGCTGCTGCGCCCGGGACGGCTCGACGAACTGATCTACGTGTCGGTGCCCGACAGGGAAGGCCGCCGCCGGATTTTGGAAATCCAGACCGGCAAGATGCCGCTGGCGGACGACGTCGATCTGGCGGTTTTGGCAGAAAAATCGGACCGGTTCACCGGCGCCGATCTGGAAGATCTGACCCGCCGTGCCGGTCTGGCGGCGCTCAAGCGGTCGATCAACAGCGATACGGTGACGATGGCTGATTTCGACGCGGCGCTGAAGGACACCCGCGCCTCGGTCACCGAAGCCATGGAAAAGGATTATGAAAAGATCCAGGGCGAGATCAAGCAGCAGGCGATGAGCGTCAATCCGATCGGCTTTTTCGCGCCCGGCATGCTCAAGCCGGTGCGCGAGCAGAAGCATGGCGACGACGTCGTGAAGGATTAAGCGGTGGGCTGGTCCAGCCGCAAAGCGGACCAGCCCCACAGCACCAGCCAGCCGCAGAATCCCGCCATCAGCCCATAGGCGACCATCGGGTGCCAGTTGTAGAGCAGGACGCCGATCGCAGGCGACACAATATAGGCGGACCCATTGATTGACGCGGTCATGCCCGCGACGCTGCCCTGATCGCGCCGCGGCACCGATAGCGACGCGCCCGCGGTAAAGCCCGGGCGAAACAGCCCGAAACCGAGCGATGCGAGCGCGAAGCCGATCACGATGCCGTGGAGATCCTGCGCTACTCCCGTGATGATGAGCCCACTGGCGCCGAGCGCTGCGCCGATCAGAACCGCGGTGCGCGCCGACAGTTTGAGCAGCGGGATCAGCCCCCACTGCGACAACAAGGTTGCGAAGGCGCCGGCCATCAGCACGATGCCGGTCATTGCGGCGCCTTCGTCGGGGCGGGGGCGAAGCTCGAGCCGATCAAGGATCAGGAAGCCGATGACGCCGAGCATCATCGCCTGCGCCTGACCGCCGCAGAGCCCGGCGAGCATCCATGGCCGAACGCGTTTGTCGGTCCAGCGCAGCGGCGTCGCGGCGGGGGCATCGCGATCCTCAACGTCTTCGTCGCTGTCCTCGCTCGCCGACGCTGTCGATCCGGCAGCGGTCGGATAGGCCGCGATCGCGCCGCGCGCGGCGAACCGCGGGACATCGTCGGGCAGCCGCCAGCGCAGCATGATCAGAACGATTAAGCCGATCAGGGCGAAAACCAGCAACGGTCCCGAAAGCCCGACAAAGGGCAGGATGAACAACGGCGCGATCGCAGGGCCGATCACAGTCCCCAGCCCGAACGACGACGAGACGAGCGATAATGCCTGGGTGCGTTCCTCAGGGTCGGTGCGCGACGCGACATAGGCCTGGACTGCCGGGGGCGCCGCCGATCCGAACCCGCCGTACAGGCTGCGGAACAGCGCGAAGATCACGAACGTCGTTCCCGCGGCGAGATAGCCGGCCAGCCCGGCCCACAGCGCCAGTCCGCACAGCGCCATCGACAGCATGAAGCCGATCACGCCGAGCGCCATCAAGGCTTTGCGCCCGCGTTTATCCGACTGGCGCGCCCAATAAGGCGCGGTCATCACCCATAATAGCGCCGACCAGCTGAACGCCAGACTGACCCACACGTCGGGAATGTCGAGCTTGGCGCCGATGGCAGGCAGGATCGACTGCATCGCGGTATTGCCCGCGGCAGCGACCAGCATGACCGCGAACAGGACGGCCATGCGATCGGCGGGGATCGAGCGCGATAATGTCGCCATGCCGAAAATCCCCTTAGCCGTTCAGCGTCCGCAATCGGGCCTTTCCCTACACGCGAGCGCTCCCCTGTCCAGAGTCAAGACAGACTCTTTCCTTGCGCCAACGCGCTGTTTTTGCCACGCCAACGGCAACCGCAACAACGCGAAAGCCAATATGACCAATCCGCGGGCGCAGGCCCAAGAAAAGAAAGCTCCGCTGGGCCGCCGGGTCCGCGAGGGCCTCAAGCGCTTTTTCGGACCGTGGGGCATGTTTGTCCGTGGTTTTATCAAGCATCCGGTCATGGTCGGGTCGATCGTGCCATCGTCGCCGACGCTGATCCGCCACATGCTGAAGCCCGTCGATTGGAAGAACACCAAGCTGTTCGTCGAATATGGCCCAGGGGTTGGCACCTTTTGCCGTCCGGTGCTCGAACGCATGGCGGGTGACGCGACGTTGATCGCGATCGACACCAACGAAGATTTTATCGATTATCTGCGCAAGGATATCCGCGACAGCCGCTTTATCGCGGTTCACGGCTCGGCTTCCGAAGTTGAAGCGATCATCGCAGCGCACGGCTTTGAAAAAGCTGACTATGTCCTGTCGGGTCTGCCTTTCTCGACGTTGCCCGCCGGCGTCGGCCCGGCGATTGCGGCGGCAACGCACCGCGTTCTGCGCCCCGGCGGCGCGTTCCTTGTCTATCAGTTCCGCGCCCGCGCGCGCGATTTCCTCGCGCCGCATTTTGCCCGCATCGACAATGCGTTCGAGTGGGTCAATGTGCCGCCCTGCTTCCTGTTCTGGGGCTGGAAGGACTAAACTTCCAGATCGGGATCGGCGTCTCCAAGACCGAAATTGAGCCGCCGCGACACCGTATAGTCCGCGGCGCCAACGACAAACCATGCGAGCGTCCAGCGCAGCCGCGTCAGCCATCCGGCTCGCGCCTTGTGCTTGGCGGCGGTGATGTCGTCGCAATCCGCCTGCTGCGCCGCGATGAAGCCCCGCATCTGCTCGGCAAAACCGGCGTCGGCGACGCGCAGCATCACCTCGACATTCACGAACAGGCTGCGCATGTCGAAATTAGCGGTACCGATATAGACGACATCGTCGATCACGATCAGCTTCATGTGCAGCTTGCAGGGGCGATATTCCCAGACCTGCGCCCCTTTGCGCAGCAGATAGCCATAGAGCAGCCGCGAGGCACCGATCGTTGCCGCATTGTCAGATTTCGCCGCCATGATGAAGCGCGCTCGGCCATGCCGGGCGACGCGGCTAAGGCGCCGCAGCATGCCTTGGCCCGGCGAGAAATAGGCCATCACCATGTCAAGTTGGCGCGCGCCGACCAAATCGGTGCGCACCGCTTGCGCCCATGGCGACAGCCGCTGGGTCGGGCCGCCGACCAGCCAGGTCACCGGCCCCGCCTCCACCGGCCATTCACGGATCAGGCGGCGGAGCATCAGCAGCTTGCCGTCGTTGGTCACGGTGTAGTCGTGGATTTCCTCGAACCACGCGACCATCCGCGCCACCGAGGACCCGCGTACGATGATGCCAAGATCAAACCAGCAATTGTCCAGCTGTGTGCCCAGATAGGGAGCCGCGATGTTGAACCCGCCGGTCACCGCCACCTCGTCGTCGATCAACAGCAATTTCTGGTGGTTGCGGATCAGATAGCTCGATCGCCAGCGCCGCGAGAAAAACGTCACGCTGCCGCCCGCTTCACGCAGCGGAACAAAGATGCTGTCCGCGATGCCCGATGAGCCGAAACTGTCGATCACCGCACGCACCCGTACGCCGCGCCGCGCGGCCGCGGTCATGGCATCGAGGACGCGCGTTCCGGCAGCGTCGTGCTCGAAGATATACATGATGATGTTGATGCTGCGGATGGCGCCAGCGAGCAGGGCGAGGATGCGTTCGAGCCTCTGGTCGCCGTCGACGATGACCTCCAGCCGGTGACCGGCGACGTCAGCGGTTAGCGTATCGAGATCGCTGGCAGGGCTGGATGCATCAGTCATCGCCCGCTCATAGGCGGGGCGATACAAGCGCCGCAAGGGCAGCGCTTCGATTGACAGCGGCGGGCCGTCCTGCTAGCGCGCAGCGCTTGCCGCCACGCCTTCAAAAAGGGCTGGTCTCTCCGATATTCTAAGGAAACAACATGGCCCGCGTTACCGTCGAGGATTGCGTCGACAAGATTCCCAACCGTTTCGACCTGGTCCTGCTCTCCGCGCACCGCGCGCGCGAGATTTCAGGCGGTTCAGAGCTGACCATCGACCGCGACCGCGACAAGAACCCCGTCGTCGCGCTGCGCGAGATTGCCGAGCAGACGGTGCGTCCGAAGGATCTGAAGGAAACGCTGATCACGACGCTGCAGAAGGTTGTGATCGACGATGACGATACGCCCGATGAAATCAGCTCGATCAGCCGCTCGGCCGAAGCCCTCCGCCTGACCGCCGCCGCGCCGCCGCGCAGCCCCGCGGGTGGGGGCAGCGACTTCGAATAAGCGCTGCGACATGTGAACGAAGGGGCTGCGGGAAACTGCGGCCCTTTTTGTGTCAGCCGAAATCCTTGAGTTCGGCCACGCGGATCGCTTTCGATGCCAGCATCGGTTCGATGATTCGCTGGATCCGGTGCGCGCGGGGTGAGCCGGCGGCAATGTTGAACAGGCTGTTGGCAATGACGTCGGCGATCTGTACCCCGTCGCTGCGGTGGCTTTCCGCCAGAGAGGCACGGCCCCACGCGCCGAGGCCCGCCTGAATCTCTTCGCGAACCTTGCCGAGTATCACTGGATCATAGCGGCCATCGTCGATCACGACATCGGTGCATACGCCGCCGGTTTCGGGCAGCCACCGCCCGACTGCGAGGTTGAGCAGCGCGGCATAGACCGACAGGTCGCTGGGAACGGCGCCACCAGGCTTCCCGCCGATCGTGTCGCGCCTCGCCATCGCAACCCAGGCGCGGCCACCGGCGCGATCGAAAAGTTCTAGCAGGTAGGCGCGCTCGACGAGGCTGATCCGGCTGCCTTTGAGTTCGCCGCGCAGGCCGGTGACGCTGCGAAACCGCGCATGAATGTCGGCGGCGACCTGCGGCGACAACATGACCGCGGCAAACGTCATCGCACCGGCATTGAGCCCACCCGATTCGTCACAGTAAATCGTCACCGGCGGCGGGGCCGATGGGTCACCGGACGCGGCCGAAGAAGGCGACCGAGCGGCTTTGCCCCGCGGGGACAGCATCACTCCACAGCCAGCGGACATGCGTGACGTCTCTCGCGGCGGCAGGCCGCTCTGCCGCGCCGGGGACGGCGACTGTCAGTGCAGCGAGCGCCCCATAGGTCTTGCCGCCATCGACGGAAACGGCAAAACCTGCGGTGTCATTTGTGCCATCAAAGATCAACGCCTCGGGAATCGGGTTGGTCAGATTGACCCCCGCCGCCGGGGCGGCGCCATTGTTGGTGAAGGTGAGGGTCAGGCGAATGCGGTCGCTGGGCACGACGACATCGGGCGTGGTGTAGGTCTTCTCGCCCTCGCGGCCATCAACGCCCGGTCCCGATCTTTCCAGTTCGAGCTTGTTCGTCAGCGCGCCGGTGCCCTGTGCCGCGGCGGGCAGAGCGCCCATCGCCAAGGCGGTGGCCAGCGTCACTATCGTCCACGATTTACGGATCATCACCGTCTCCTATGTCGATCGCTCCATGGCGGATCAGGCAGGGCAGGGGTAGCGTTTCTTCATCAGCGCATCGAATGCCGTGTGGATGCTGACGCGCTTGCGCACCGGCGCGGGGTAGGAGCGTAGGTGGCCCAGCCACTGCTCGGGAGTCAGCGTTCCCGATTCGGGCGGGCAGCTGGTGGTTTTGCGCCCGGCGCGGCGATCGGCGTCAATACGCGCCTTGTAGCGTTTGCCCGCGGCGATCACCTCGCCTTTCAACTGATTGCCTTGCGGCGTCGCGAGCGCCAGGGGGCCGAGGCGGGCGAGCGAGTCGGCTCGCATCAGGAACGCGGCAACGCTCATGTCGCCCGGCGCCATCGCGCACAGCAGCGGCGCGGTCAGCAAGACAGGCAAGATGCGCGCGCGTTTCCCCAGGGTCATGCGCCGCAACTTGCCGTCAGCCAATGAATACCCCCTGAATCGAGCGCGCCAGGTCGATCAGCCTACGCGCCTTGGGGTTTCGGGTCGCCAAACGGACCGCGCGGCTTGCGCTTGATCTGCGGCAGCGAACCGGCGTGGCCCGACACCGGGGTGCCGCGCTTGTCGGCATCGTCCTCGCGGCCGATGTCCTCGCCCCTGATGGCGCGCTTCGATTCTTCGCCCGAGAGCGTTTCATATTCGAGCAGCGCGCCGGCAAGGAGATGAAGTTCGTCGAGGTGATCGGTGAGCACCTTGCGCGCGACATTCTCGCCTTCTTCGACGAGGCGGCGCACTTCAGCATCAATCATGCGCGCGGTGTCTTCCGACATATTCTGCGCGCGCGACACGCTGTGACCGAGGAATACCTCATCCTGATTGTCGCGATAGCGTAGCCAGCCGAGCTTGTCCGACATTCCATATTCCATGACCATAGAGCGCGCCATTTCGGTCGCCTGCTGGATGTCGTTCGATGCGCCGGTGTTGAGCTCGTCCTTGCCGTAAATCAACTGTTCCGCGATGCGGCCGCCGAAGCACAGCGCGAGGCGCGCCTTCATCTGCTTCATGCTCATCGAATAACGATCGCGTTCGGGCAGGTTCCACGTCACGCCCAGCGCGCGGCCGCGCGGGATGATCGTGACCTTGTGGAGTGGATCGCAGCCATCGACGTGGAGCGAGACGAGCGCGTGCCCAGCCTCGTGATAGGCGGTCGATTTTTTCTCGTCCTCGGTCATCACCATTGAACGCCGCTCGGCGCCCATCATGACCTTGTCCTTGGCCTCTTCGAACTCGTCATTGGCGATCAGGCGCTTGCCCTTGCGCGCCGCGAGCAGCGCTGCTTCGTTGCAAAGATTAGCCAGATCGGCGCCCGAAAAACCCGGGGTGCCGCGCGCGACGCGGCGCAGGTCGACGTCGGGTGCCAGCGGCTTTTTGCGGGTGTGAACCTCAAGGATCTTCTGGCGGCCCTCGATGTCGGGGCGCGGGACGACAACCTGGCGGTCGAAGCGGCCCGGGCGGAGGAGGGCGGGGTCGAGCACGTCGGGGCGGTTGGTCGCAGCGACGATGATGATGCCTTCGTTCGCCTCGAAGCCGTCCATCTCGACGAGCAGCTGGTTCAGCGTCTGTTCGCGCTCGTCATTGCCATTGCCGAGACCGGCGCCGCGATGGCGGCCGACGGCGTCGATTTCGTCGATGAAGACGATGCACGGCGCGTTGCGCTTGGCCTGTTCGAACATGTCGCGAACACGGCTGGCACCGACGCCGACGAACATTTCGACGAAGTCCGAACCCGAAATGGTGAAGAAGGGGACGCCCGCTTCGCCCGCGATGGCGCGGGCGAGCAAGGTTTTACCGGTGCCGGGCGAGCCGACGAGCAGCGCGCCCTTGGGGATCTGGCCGCCGAGGCGCGAGAATTTGGTCGGATCGCGCAGGAATTCGACGATTTCCTCAAGCTCTTCGCGCGCTTCGTCGATGCCGGCAACGTCGTCAAAGGTCACCTTGCCCTGCTTTTCGGTCAGCATCTTGGCGCGTGACTTGCCAAAGCCCATCGCGCCCGAGCCATTGTTCTTCTGCACCTGACGGAACACGAAAAAGGCGATGCCGAGGATCAGGATGAAGGGCAGCGACTGGATGAGCATATACATCCAGAAATTCGGCGTTTCGGTCGCCATTCCGTCATATTTGACATTATTGTCGTTGAGCATTTTCAAAAGGTCGGGATCGCGGATGACATTCGCTGTGAAGCGGTCGCCGTTCGACAGCGTGCCGGTCACCCTGTCTTCGGACAGGACGACGTCCTTGACGGCCCCTTCTTCGACCTTCTGGCGGAACTCGGAATAGGCCATCGCGCTGCCCGCAGGCTGCGCGGGTCCTCCGAACAACGAGGCGACGAGGAGCATGGCGAGCAAAATGCCGCTCCAGATCATCACACTCTTCATCCAGGGGTTGCCCTGCGGTTCCTTGTCGTCCTGCATGCGAGTACTTTCCTAATCGGCGCGGCGAGTGCGCTCCTATCCCGACAAGATAGGATAATCAGGTTAAATGACAATGAGCCAATCAGCCCTTTTTGGGCAGTTTCCGGCGCGGTGCATCAGAAATGCGCCATATAGCCCCTTCAAAGCCGCGAACGGGGTCGATCAGCAGGGCGCCGACCATCGCGCGCTTGCCCTTGTGCATGGCCGCGATCACGCCTTCGAGCGAGCCACCACGGATCGCCAGCTGGGCGGCATTGGCGCGCAGGCGTTGAGCGACGATGCGGCGGAACATCTCGGGCGGATAGGATTCGTTGCGGATCACCGCGATATCGGAGGCGTCGGGCCAGGAGGCGATCAGGCGCTCGACCGCCCAGTCGAGCGCCTCGTCGGCCTCGGCGAGCCAGCCCGCCGAGCGCGCGGCGGCGGCGGGATCGAGGATCGTCTGCGATGTCAGCGCCTGCCGTAGCCGGGCGCGATCGAAACGATCGTCGCTGTTCGACGGGTCATCGACAAAGGGCAGGTCATTTTCGAGCGCCAGACCGACCAGATCGCTGCGCCGCCAATGCAGCAACGGCCGCATCACGGCACCATTACGCGAGCGAATCGCCGACATGCCGCCGACGCCGCTGCTGCGGTTCAGCCGCATGACAATCGTTTCCAGCTGATCGTCGGCATGATGCGCGGTGAGGATATGGTCGAGCGCATTGGCGCCGCGCCACTGGTCGAGCAGATGATAGCGCTCGGCGCGCGCGGCCGCCTGCAGCGATCCTTTGATCGGCGCGGCGGGGCGCAGGGTTGAATGCGGGATATGTTCGCGATTGCAAAAGCTCGCAACCATGCGCGCTTCCTGGTCCGACCCCTTGCGCAGGCCATGATCGACAGTGGCCGCCCAGACCTGTCCGGGCAGCAGCGTCGCCATCAGCCAGAGCAGCGCCATGCTGTCGGGACCGCCCGACACGGCGACGCCATAGTGCAATTGGTGCCATTCGGGTCCGGCGAGCGCGCAAAGGTCGCTCGCCAGCCGATCGGCGCGGTCGCGGTCGCGGTCAGCAACCTGCTTTTGTTTTTGCGGCGGCTGCATCGGTTCGGACATCCTGCGGAGCCTTGTCACCATAGACGTCTTCGAGCTCGCGGAACGCCTTGCAGGCATCGGCCTTGCGGCCCAGCTTGTCGAGCGCGACGCCCATGAACATCAGGCTGTGCGGCGCGCGGGCGCCGCTGGGGCGGTCCTTGTAATTATTATAGAATGCGACGGCGGCCAGGCTGGGCTTGCCTTCGTCGAGGTAAGCGCGGCCCAGCAGATTCTGGGCAAAGCTGGCGTGGCTGCTGTTCGGCCATTTGGTCACGACCTGTTTCAGTTGCGCCTGCGCTTCGGGGTAGAGCTTGGCCTCCCATAGCCGAAACCCATAATCATATGCGTCCTTGGTTTCATTGCCGGTCGCGGGGATTTCAACCGTTTTGACCAGCGCGAGCCGTGCCGCGTTGGGCGTTGTCGCGGCGGGTTTGGCAGCCGTGGCCGGGGGCTTCTTCGCCGGCGTGGCGGCTAGCGTCGACGTCGTTGTCGGCGCCGGAGCAGGGGCAAGGTTGGCGGGCGTTGCAGTGGCCTCGGGATCGGCGAAACGCTGATCCATTTGGGCTTTATAGGCGGTGAACTGCTTTTCGAGCTCGCGCAGCTGGAAGGCGTTCTGCTCAGCCTGGCCGGTCAACGTCTGGAGCTGGCTTTCCAAGGCGTCGACCCGCGCGGTCAGGTCGATTACCGGGGCGTTGCTACGCGCGCGTTCGCCAGGGGAGTTGTCGGGCGCAATCTCGCCCTCGAAAAAGGTTGGGCTGCCGCCGGGGAATACGGAGCGCTGGACCGCCCGCATTTCCTTTTCCAGCCGTTCGACGCGCTTGCCGATGGCCGCCTCTTGCGCGGGCGCGGGCATCGTCGCGGCAAGCGCAATCGTCGCGGCTCCCAGGAAAGTGATCTGACGCATTTTCATTTGCCGTTCGGCCCCCACCAATTAACCATTTTGTCGTTCATAACGCCGCAAAGTGCGGCAGCGCAAACCCAATTCGGTGCGCTGCCGTTCGTGCCGACCCAAAAGATGGCCGGTTCAGCCCTTCGGAAGCGGGGCTGTCGCAGGCGCCGCAGTGCTGGGCGCGCCGTTTCCTTCAGCGCGCGCCACCAGATCGGCAGGCTTGAGCGAAACGCCCTTTACCAGCGTATCGGCGGGGCCGATCGCCCCAACGTCGCGGCCGCCAACGGTGACTTTCAACGCCTGCGGAATGCTGGTGCGCAGCGTGAACTGGTCGATATATGCCGGCGGCACCTGATAGGTTTCGCCCGGGTCGAGCGTGCGCCAGTTTTCGGTTTTGCCCGTCGCATCATCGAACCCGATCCACACCTCGGAAAGGCCGGTCAGCACCACCGGCGCGTCGGCGGCGATGGCCAACTGTGGAGAACCGGTCTTGCTTGTCGGCGGCGCTGCGGCGTCGCTTTGCGGTGCTTCGGAGGCATCGGCGGCGCGGTTCTGCGCGGCAATCAGCGCTTCGCCCGGTTCGACCGACAGGAAGCGCCAAACGCCATAGGCCGAGGCGAGCAGCAAGGCGATAATCACCAGCGTCCATGTCATCCGCGCGGTGGGCAGGCGGGTCGGGTCGGTCGGCTCATAAGCTTCGTAAAGCGGCCGCGCGCCATTCGCGTCTTCTTCGAGCTCGCGGCGCACCGCGGCGCCGACTTCGGCTTCGGGAAGGTCGACCGCGCGGGCATAAGCGCGGGCGAAGCCGGTGACATAGGTTCGGCCCGGAAGTTCCGAAAAATCGGACTTTTCGATCGCGGACAGGTGGCGCTGGGTGATCCGAGTGCGGGTCGCCACATCGGCAAGCGACAATCCCGCAGCTTCCCGCGCCAGCCGAAGCCGGTCGCCGGTGCGCGTGATCGCCAGCTCGCCCTGTTCCGGGGCGACATCCTCGTCTGTCATTACTGTCTCCGCGCCGGTCGATTGCAACCCGTGTCGACCGCGTCGCACCGTTCATCGCATTGACGGGCCGAAAAAGTCAAATGAAGTTCGGCAAACGACCGGCTGAAAAGAGTATGAATTACGCTCGTCGGAACGAGATGCGTTCAGAGCACATATTTGCTGAGGTCGGTATCGCCGACAATCTCCGACAGCTGGCGTTCGACATAGGCGGCATCGATGGCGAGGGTGGTGCCTGACATGTCTTCGGCGCCGAAACTGACCTCTTCGACCAGTTTCTCCATGATCGTCTGGAGCCGCCGCGCGCCGATATTTTCGACGCGTTCGTTGACCTCGGCGGCGAGTTTGGCGACGCGGGCGATCGCATCGTCGGTGAACGACAGGGTGACGTCCTCGGTGCCGAGCAGCGCCGAATATTGTTCGGGCAGTCCCGCCTTGGTCTCACTCAAAATGCGGACGAAATCGCTTTCGGTGAGGGCATTCAACTCGACGCGGATCGGCAGGCGGCCCTGAAGCTCGGGGAGCAGGTCGCTGGGTTTGGCGACATGAAAGGCGCCCGATGCGATGAATAATATATGGTCGGTCTTCATCGGACCATATTTGGTTGCGACGGTGGTGCCCTCGATCAGCGGCAGGAGGTCGCGCTGGACGCCTTCGCGGCTTACCGAGCCGCCGCGCACGTCGCTGACCGCGATCTTGTCGATTTCATCAAGGAAGACGATGCCATTGGCTTCGGCATCGGCGAGCGCGATGCGGGCGACGTCGTCCTGATCGAGGCGCTTGTCCTGCTCCTCCTCGATCAACCGCGTCGCGGCTTCGATGACCTTGAGCTTGCGGCGCTTCTTCGGCGCGCCGCCCATCGCCTTGCCCAACATGTCGGACAGGTTGATCATGCTCATCTGCCCGGGCTGACCGGGCAGTTCGAAGGGCATGCTGGGTGCGTCGGCAACCTCGATTTCGACCTCGCTATCGTCGAGATGGCCTTCGCGGATGCGTTGGCGAAAGCTCTGGCGCGTGGCCTCGCTCGCGCCCTTGCCGGTCAGCGCATCGAGCAGCCGTTCCATCGCGGCCTCTTCGGCGGCGGCGCGCACCGCTTCGCGGCGGCGGTCTTTTTCCAGCCGCACCGCTTCCTCGACCAGGTCGCGGGCGATCTGTTCGACGTCGCGGCCGACATAGCCGACCTCGGTGAATTTGGTCGCCTCGACCTTGATGAACGGTGCGTCGGCAAGCTTGGCCAGACGGCGCGAAATCTCGGTCTTGCCGCAGCCGGTGGGGCCGATCATCAGGATGTTCTTCGGCGTCACTTCGTCGCGCAGATCGGCAGACAGCTGCTGGCGGCGCCAGCGATTGCGCAGCGCCACCGCGACCGCGCGCTTGGCGGCATCCTGGCCGATGATATGCGTGTCGAGCGCAGCGACGATCGCCTTGGGAGTCAGGTCTTTGTTCATCTGTCTTACGCCTGCGTTTCGAGTGTTTCTTGGGTGAACTGGTCGTTGGTGTAGACGCAGATGTCGGCGGCGACCTGCATCGCCTTGCGAACCAGCACTTCGGCGTCCTTTTCATATTCGGCTAGCGCGGTGGCGGCGGCGAGGGCGTAATTGCCGCCCGACCCTATCGCGGCAATGCCGCCCTTGGGTTCGAGCACATCGCCGTTGCCGGTGATAACCAATGTCACCTCCTTGTCGGCGACGATCATCATCGCCTCGAGGTTGCGCAGATATTTGTCGGTGCGCCAATCCTTGGCAAGTTCGACCGCGGCGCGCAGCAGCTGGCCGTTATGGCGCTCAAGCTTGGCTTCGAGCCGCTCGAACAGCGTAAACGCATCAGCGGTCGCGCCGGCAAAACCGCCGATGACGCTGCCGTCGTGGAGGCGGCGCACCTTGCGCGCGTTGGGCTTCATCACCGTCTGGCCCATCGACACCTGCCCATCGCCGATGACGACGACCTTGTCAGCGGTGCGGGCGGAGAGGATGGTGGTTCCGTGCCAGGGCGCGGCACTTTGCGCGTGAGAATTGGTCATGCGGCGGGATATGGGAGATAGCGGGCGGAGCCGCAAGGGGAGGGCGATGCGCCGGTCAGGCGGCCCAGCATAGAACGGCGCGGCCGCCGGGTGCGATCTCTATCAACGATGCGTCGTCGAGCAAAACGGCTTCGCCCAAGGCCACCGTCTCGTCTGCCGCCGCGCAACCGGCGGACAGCGGAACAAAAGTGAGTTCGCCGGCCGCGCGGTCCAGGATGGCCGGATCGACCGGCCCCGCGAGTTGGGCGAGGAAGAAATGCGGTCCGCTGACCAGCATGCGGTTCGCGGCAGGGTCCACAACAGTATCGCGTGGGTCGTGCACCGGTCCCAGCGCCGCAACTTTCAATCCGGCATCAAGATGCAGTTCGCGCGGACGCCCATAATCATAGAGCCGGTATGTGCAGTCGACATTCTGTTGCACCTCGACCACCGTCAGTCCGCCGCCAATGGCATGGATCGTTCCGGCGCGGTTATAGACGAAATCATTAGTCTTGCTCGCTCGCCAGTCGATCATGTCGACGATCGATCCGTCGAGCGCCGCCGCGTGAAGCGCCTCGCGGCTGGTTTCTGCGGTCAAGCCAACGCCAAGTTCTGCGCCTGCGTCAGCGTCGAGGATCAGCCAGCACTCTTCCTTGCCGCGGGCGAAACCCGCCGCCTGAGCTGCGGAATCGTCAGGGTGAACCTGAATCGACAGCCGCTCGGACGTGAACAGGAATTTGACCATGATCGGCGCGGCGTCGCCGTCCGGATGCTCGAACCAGATTTCGCCGATCCGACGCGCGCTAAAATCACCGAAATCGCGCGGGATATCGGTGCGGCCCCAAGGCTTTTCGACGACGATCGTTTCAAGACGTTGCAGCATGGCCGCAGCATGCGGGGGCGTGAGCAGACCGTCAAGCCGAGCCGGGTCAGGCCGCTTGGTGTAGGCGATTGCCGTTCGCTGGGGGCGGTTGGTCGAGCCACAGGCCGCGTGTGTCATAGACGATCTTTTCGCTCCGTTCTTCGAGCGGGATTGATTTGAATAATTCGTGGTCGACCAGCACGATCAGAATGTCACAAGCGGCCAGGGCGCTGTCGAGATCGATCAACTCGGCGCCGGTTCCTGCGAACTCCATCGGCAGACCGCGTGCATAGGGTTCGACGATCTGGACCTGCTGGCCGAACCGACGCGCCAGTGCTGCTGCGACCTCGACCGCGGGGCTTTCGCGGAAATCGTCGATATTGGGTTTGAACGCGAGGCCGAGACACGCCACACGCGCCTGCGGATGCTGCGACACCAGCATTTCGGCGGCACCGATGACATGCGCGGTCTTGGCCAGGTTGACCTCGCGCGCGGTGCGGATCAGGCGGCTGTGCTCGGGCGCGCCATGGACGAGAAACCACGGATCGACTGCGATGCAATGGCCACCGACGCCGGGGCCGGGCTGGAGGATGTTGACGCGCGGGTGGCGATTGGCGAGGCGGATCACCTCCCACACATCGACCCCCATCTGCTCGGCCATCATCGACAGCTCATTGGCAAAGGCGATGTTGACGTCGCGGTAGCTGTTCTCGACCAGCTTCACCATTTCGGCGGCGCGCGCCGAGGTAGTGACGCACGCGCCGCGCACGAACTGCCGGTAAAAGGTCATCGCGCGGCGCGCGCAGCGCGGGGTAATGCCTCCGATACAACGGTCGTTATCGACCAGCTCGACCAAGATACGGCCCGGCAGCACCCGTTCGGGGCAATAAGCGACGAAAATGTCGGCGGCGCCGGCGCACGCGCCGGGGACCTTGAGGTCGGGGCGCAACTCGGCAAGGAGCGCGGCGACCTTTTCAGTGGTGCCGACGGGCGAGGTTGATTCGAGGATAACGAGGTTTCCGGCCTCCAGCTTCGGCGCGATTGCACGCGCGGCCGACAGAACATGGCCGATGTGGGGGCGATATTCTTCGTCGTGCGGGGTCGGTACGGCAATGACAAAGGTGTCGGCTGGCGCCACGTCGGTCGACGCCATCAGCGCGCCGCGCGAAACGACGCCCTGAACCAGGCCGTCGAGATCGACTTCCTCGATATGCACCTTGCCGTTGTTGACGGTATCGACGACATGCTGGCTGACATCAACGCCCGTCACCTTGCATCCCGAGCGCGCGATCAACGCCGCGGTCGGCAGGCCAATATAGCCCAGCCCAAGGACTGTGACCGTCTGTTCGCTATCGATGGGCACGCGCAACAATCTCCGCAATCTGTTTGGCCGCCGTGCCGTCACCAAAGGGATTATGGGCGCGGGCCATGGTCGAATAGGCGTCCTTATCGTCGAGAAGCCTGAAAATTTCGGAAACAATGCGCGCTTTGTCGGTTCCGACAAGCTTAGCGGTCCCGGCCGCTATGCCTTCGGGGCGCTCGGTCGTCTCGCGCATGACGAGGACGGGTTTGCCCAATGCAGGCGCTTCCTCCTGCACACCGCCGCTGTCGGTCAGAACGAGGTCCGAGATCGCCAGCAGGCGGACGAAATGCGGATAATCGAGCGGGTCGACCAGCGCGACGTTGGACAGACCGCCCAGGGTCGGTTCCATCGCGCTGCGGACGTGCGGGTTGGGATGGACCGGAAAGACCACCGCGACGTCGTCGCGCGCGGCGATAGCGGCGATCGCATCGGCAATCGCTTTCATCCCTTCGCCGAAATTCTCGCGGCGGTGCGAAGTGACGGCGATGATCCGTTTGCCGGCAAAGCGGCCGACGAGTGGGTCGAGGCCAGCGGCAAGCGACGGCTCTCGTTCAATTCGCGCTTTGGTTGCCAGCAGCGCATCGATCACAGTATTTCCAGTCACGTGAATGCGGTCGGCGGGCACATTTTCGGCGCGTAGAGCTGCCGCGGCGGTTTCGGTGGGCGCGAAATGAAGGTCCGCGACTGCGCCCGCCACCTTGCGGTTCACCTCTTCGGGCCAGGGATGATAGATGTTGCCGCTGCGCAGGCCTGCTTCGACATGACCGACAGGAATCTTGCGAAAATAGGCGGCCAGTGTCGCCGCCATTGTTGTCAGCGTGTCGCCATGCACCAATATGCGGTCGGGCTTTTCCGCGTCGAGAGCTTCGCCGAGGCCGGTCACGAGCCGAGCCAGCAGACTGTCGAGGGTCTGGTTGCCCTGCATGACGTCCAGATCTATATCCGGCTGGATGTTGGCGATATGGAGAACCTGGTCCAGCATTTCGCGATGCTGGGCGGTGGCGCAAACGCGTGTGTTCACCGAACCATCGTCCCGAAGAGCGTGGATGACGGGGAACATCTTGATCGCTTCCGGCCGCGTTCCAAACACAATCGCGATCTTTGGGCGACCAGTATTTTCCATTTCGTCATAAGCCTTTAAAAATCGCCGGGATGACGCTGCCAGTAAGGAATCGAGGTTGAGGATCGATTAACCACGCCGGAACCTGCGGTGCGGATAATCAAAGACAAGCCCAGAATCTGGCGGACTGCAAGGGCTAGCGACACGGGCAGCGATCGGTTAAACAGGCGCCGATTTCGAGGCGGTGCGATATAGCGCCGCTGCTCACCTTTGCTGGTTCGTTGCGTCATGTTTTCCTCCCTGTTTTCGAAGAAGAACCGAAGCGCTGTTTCGTTGCCCGTGCCGCGTCTGCCCGAAGGCCTTCGGATATATGCCGTCGGTGATATCCATGGCCGCGAGGACCTGTTCGCCGAACTGATGGACAAGATTGAGGCCGACAAGGCGGCCAGGCCGCACCCGAATTGCGGATTGATCCTGCTGGGCGACCTGATCGACCGCGGGCCGTCGTCGTCGACGGTGATCGAAAGGGCAATCCGGCTTCGCCGCAATTGGCCGGTCTTTCACTGGCTTATCGGCAATCATGAAGAAGTCTTCATCAAAGCGCTGAGCGGCGACCTCGCCGCGCTCAAATTGTTTTGCCGGATCGGCGGCGAGGAAACGATCCTGAGCTATGGGATCGATCACGCAACCTATTCGCGCATGACCTATGAGGAGTTGCTGGTCACGCTGGAGCGGGCGGTTCCGTCGGTCCATCGCGACTTCCTGGCGGCGGGTGAAGAAATGGTTTTGCTCGGCGACTATGGGTTCGTTCATGCCGGGCTTCGGCCGGGCGTCCCGATCGACAGCCAGAAGCCGTCGGACCTGCGTTGGATCAGGGAGCCGTTCCTTTCGGCCGATAGCGATTTTGGTCGGTTCATCGTCCACGGCCATACGATCACCCAAACGGTGGATGAGCGCGCCAACCGCCTGGGCATCGACACCGGGGCCTATGCCAGCGGAATATTGACCGCCGTTGTGATCGAAAATGACGAGCGACGTTATCTGACGACCTGACCGAAAAGCGCGACGGTACAAAAAGAGGGTCGTGGGATAGTGGCTTGTTCCTTATATGAGATGTCGGTAAAACGCAGCCGAAAAACTAGCGCAAGTCGATGTTTGACTTGGGCATTCATTGCCCGGCTTCTGCGCCACGCGCGCTACCGCCCACTGTTTGAGTGGCATAAATATTGTTGAGGTCGGCAGGATTTGCGCGGCAACAGAGTGCGAGTGACGGTTTTGGTGAATTTGAAGGCCAGTAACCAGGTGGGCAGCCGTCTGGTAAAGATAAAGGCCTATGCGATAGGCGCCCTGTCCTGGCTGGCCGAGCGGCCGCGCAGTGAAAGGCGCGGCTTTGCTGTGGCGATGGACGCGGTCCTCTGCATCATTGCGGCATGGATCGCGTTGTCACTGCGCATCGGCAACTGGCAATTATGGGACCGGTCGATCGCCATTATCATCGGGTGTGCGCTGGCATTCTGGTTCCCGATAGCATGGGCGATGCGCATCTATTCCTCGCTTATCCGCTTCGCGGGTGGCAGGACTATGGCGGGTCTTGGCGTCGCATGCGCCTATTTCGCTATCCCCATGTTCTTTATCCTGATGGCGGTCGGAATTCCGGGCGTCCCGCGCACCATGGGGCTTTTGCATCCAATCATCTTTCTGGCGCTCCTGACGCTCAGCCGATTGGTCATCCGCTTTGGCCTCAATGACATTCTGGGCATTGTAAAAGGCAGCATCGAGCGCAGGCGGGTTGCCGTCTATGGCGCGGGGCGGGCAGGGCAACAGCTGGCGCTCGCGATGCGGCACGAACCCCATATGTGGCTCGTCGCCTTTTTCGACGACGACAGCAGGCTTCACGGGCAATTGCTCGACGGCATTCCGGTATATCATGCGCAGGACCTCGACGCGCAAATCGAGGATTTGCAGCTCGACGAGGTGCTATTGGCGATTCCGAGCGCCTCCCGGGCCCGCCGGCGCGAAATCGTCGAAGGCATATCGGGGCAGAATGTGCATGTCCGGGCGCTTCCCAGCGTCGGCAGCATCATCGACGGTGAAATTTCGGTCAGCGACCTTCGTGAAGTCGAAGTCGACGAATTGCTTGGCCGGGACCCGGTTGCTCCGAATGCGCTGCTGCTCGGGCGCACGATCGCCGGAAAGAGAGTTCTGGTGACTGGAGCTGGCGGGTCGATCGGAAGCGAATTGTGCCGTCAGATACTGAGTTGCCGGCCCCAGCAGCTCGTGCTGGTCGAGCAGTCGGAACTTGCGCTCTATCTGGTCGAGGGCGAACTCTCGCAGCTTCTCCGTTCGAGTGGGCTCGATACAGTGATTGTCCCCCAATTGTGCGACGTGGCGGATGAAGGCTCAGCGAACCGGATATTCTCCCGCTATCGCCCCGAAACCGTGTTTCATGCAGCCGCTTACAAGCATGTGCCGCTGGTCGAGATGAATCCTATCGCCGGCCTTCGCAACAACGTGATGGGGACCCTGAATTGTTGCCTCGCCGCCGAAAAGGCCGGTGTGGCGAAGTTTATCCTGATCAGCACCGACAAGGCGGTTCGGCCGACG
Organism: Sphingopyxis bauzanensis; assembly: GCF_002205675.1. Classification (GTDB taxonomy): domain Bacteria; phylum Pseudomonadota; class Alphaproteobacteria; order Sphingomonadales; family Sphingomonadaceae; genus Sphingopyxis; species Sphingopyxis bauzanensis. The sequence goes on from NZ_NISK01000005.1 coordinate 131,747, forward strand.
AACGTCATGGGTTCTTCGAAGCGTATTTGCGAACTGATTCTTCAGGCGCGCGCGCACGACAGGTCGAAAACAATCTTCACCATGGTCCGGTTCGGCAACGTTCTGGGGTCGAGCGGGTCGGTTGTGCCCTTGTTCAAGGAGCAGATCAGCCGCGGTGGGCCGATCACGCTGACCGATCGAAGGGTGACGCGTTATTTCATGACGATCCCGGAAGCATCGCAGCTGGTGATTCAGGCGGGCGCCATGGCGAAAGGCGGCGAAGTTTTCGTGCTCGATATGGGGCAACCGATTCTGATCTATGATCTGGCAGTGGCTATGGTTCAGCTTTGTGGACTGACCGTCCGGACAAACGAAAACCCATATGGAGATATCGAGATATCCGAAATCGGTCTTCGCCCCGGCGAAAAGCTGTATGAAGAGTTGCTTATAGGCGATGACCCCAAGCCGACCGGTCACCAGCGCATTATCCAGTCGCACGAGACCTTGCTGGAATGGTCGATCCTTGAACAGCGGATTGCTGCGCTGGCGGCGGCGCTTGAGGCAGGCGATGCGGCGACCGTGCTGACTATCATGGCAGAGCTCGTGCCCGAGTACAGGTCCATGGCGCAAGTAGGTTCCGAAACGGCGACTGGCGCGGCTTAACCGGCGCCTTGCCGTTTCCTCGCGCTGTGGCTTCTTCTGGACCTTCCATTGAGATAATGCCAATGGCGCCCATCATCGATTCGTAAGTATTGTTGCGCCCTCCATTTCGCCGGGATTATCCATCTATGACGTTTCTTACCGGTGCGGCTCGGCAAGGAGCGCCTCCTAAAAGGGCGTATTTGGCCATTGCGCTGCTCATCGCTGCGTTCCTCTTCGGCGGGGGGGCGCGGCCAGACATCACGTCGCTGCTGCTCCTTCGCCCCCTGTCTGCGGCCGCTCTTGTCTATGCCTTGTGGAAATATGGATCTCTGTTCTGGCAGGAGCGCTGGTTGCCAGGGCTGGTCGTTGCCATCGTGCTATTACCGGTAGTGCATCTCACCCCGCTCCCACCAGCCATCTGGTCCGAGCTTCCAGGGCGCGGGGTTGTTGCCGATACGTTCCGAGCGGCCGGGATGGCGCTTCCCTGGCAAGCGCTTTCGATGACTCCGATCGCGACGCTCAATGCGCTCCTGTCGCTGATGTTGCCGGTCGCGATGCTGCTGCTCTGCTTCTCGCTCGACAAGGCGCAGCAGGCAAGCCTGCTGCGCGCCGTCCTAGTTGTCGGCATGCTAAGTGGGCTGCTTGGCCTGCTGCAGGCTATCGGCTCTCCCAACAGTCCGCTCTATTTCTATCGTATCACCAACAATGGCATGGCCGTCGGCCTGTTCGCCAATCGCAACCATCAGGCGATTTTTCTGGCATGCCTGCTGCCGTTGCTTGCCGCGCACCTTTCGTTGATCAGCGCGCGCCAGGAAACCGTCATATTCCAGAAAACCCTGACAATCGTGGCGGCAGTGTTCCTGATCCCGTTGATCCTCGTGACGGGCTCGCGCAATGGTTTGCTGTTGACGGGGCTGGCGATTCCGGCGGCGTTTTGGATTTATAGGGCGCCGCTTGCGGTGGGCCGCGGCATCGAGATGTCCAGCGTCCGCAAGCTGTCGTTCTCGGCCTTTGTGACGATCGGGGCTGTGATGGTGGCATTGCTCGTGTTCGCAAGTTTGCGCGCTCCGGCCTTCGACCGTCTGTTCACCGAAGATGTGTCTAGCGACCTGCGGTGGACGTCGTTCTCCGCTCTGATGCACGCCGCGGGCGAACTGTTTCCCTTCGGCAGTGGCATGGGAAGTTTCGTCGAAATATATAAGGTCTACGAGCCGTATAACTTGTTGTCGCCGAACTATTTCAACCATGCGCACAACGACTATATGGAAATCTGGGTGACGGGCGGCTTGCCCGCGATCCTGATAGTTTTGATCGCAGCCATTCTCCTGTTAAGCACGCTTCGTCTTGCGGTGAGACCGGATCAGCGGATGTCGTCCTCGCGCGACGATTTGATCCTGCTTCGCACAGGCGTTTCTGTACTAACCCTTCTTGCTATCGCCAGTGTTGGTGAGTATCCCCTGCGCACGCCTTCTTTGGCCGTTTTTGCGGCCCTTGCGGTCGGGTGGATAGTCTCTGTTTATCGTCGCGCGTATGGGCAAAAAGTCCCGGCATGATGACGGATTTTAAGCATTTAAAGGGAATGACATGACGTTTCTGACAAGAGCGATTGGCGTGACGGTCGCTGCTTTGTCGTTGGCCGGGTGCGGGAAATCCATTCCTCTCGAGACCACCGAAGCCGTAGCTGTCGTTCGCCAGGGCGAACTGCCCGCGCCAGTGGGATTGGCTTTGCTGACGTCAGATGGCTACCGGATCGGGCCGTTCGATCGTATCATCGTGGACGTTTTCGGCTTTCCCGACCTCATGCGCCGCGAAATTCAAGTCGACGCTTCGGGCCGGTTCTCCGTTCCGATGGCGGGCGAGATTCACGCGCTAGGCCTGACCCCGGCCGAAGCGGCTGCGCAAGTAGCCGATCGGTTGAAGGCCGGTCATGTTCGTGATCCGCAAGTATCAGTGAATCTCGATGAGTCGATCAGCCGGTTCGTGACGGTCGACGGGCAGGTAACTCAGCCGGGGAATTATCCTGCGGTTACCGATATGACGCTCACGCGCGCAATCGCAGCCGCCAAGGGCGCGAACGAATTCGCTAAGCTTGATGACGTCGTCATCTTCCGGACGGTGGGCGATCAGCGGATGGCGGCCCTCTATAATCTGCGGGCCATCCGGCGCGGCGTCTATGCCGATCCGAAAGTCTATCCCTTTGACACGATCGTAGTCGGGGATTCGCCGGGACGCCGCATCTTCCGTGACTTCCTGACGGCCGCGCCCCTGTTGATATCGCCTTTGGTGGCGGTTCTCGACAATCGATGACCCTTCGCGGCACCATCTATTTTCCTGTTAAGTGAGTATTTTGATGAATTCTGTCGCAGAGCCTTTGCCAAGGAATGTCGGTGCCGACGGCGAAGAAGCCGAAGGAACGGGCAAGGCGCTCCCGATCATCTTCCATTACTGGAATATTGCTCGCCGGCGCCTCTGGCTGATCCTCGCGATCCTGATTGCGGCCCTGGCGGCGGGGTTGGTGATGACATTGCTCGCACAGCCGCTTTATACGGCGACAACGCGGATCGAGATCGCGCGGCAACAGGCGAATGTGACCAGCTTCGAGGGGGTTCAGGCCCGCGACATGGGGCAGAATCTGGAATTCTATTCGACTCAATATGACCTGCTCAAGGCGCGATCGCTTGCCGAACGCGTGGCGAAGGATTTGCGTCTTGCACGCGATGCGGATTTCGTCAAAATCTACGGCCTCGACCAGGACGAGGATTCCTTGCCGACGAATGCCGGGTTCGGTCAATTGTCGAGCGAACAGCTGAAGAAACGCGAGGCACGCGCGACCGACATCCTACTGGATGGGGTCAGCATTTCGCCAATCCGCGGTTCGGCCCTGGTCGATATTCATTTTTCGAGCCCGAGCCCCGGCCTTTCCGCGCGTATCGCGAACAACTGGGCCACGTCCTTTGTCCAGCAGAGCATGGACCGCCGGTTCGCGTCGACGTCGGATGCACGCCGATTCCTCGAAACACGTCTCGAGGGACTGCGCGAGCGCCTGCAGCAGTCTGAACGCGCGCTGGTCGACTACGCCGCAAGCCAGAAAATCGTGCGGCTTTCAGACACGCAATCGGTCGACGGCAAGACGCGGACCACCCAGACGCTGGCGCGCGCCGATGTTGAAAGCATCAATGCCGAACTGGCCAAGGCGGTTGCGGATCGCGTAGCCGCTGAAGCGCGGATGTCCGCTTCGGCACGCAATCGCAGCAGCGCCGAAGGTCTCGTGAATCCCGCATTGAACAATTTGCGCAGCCGTCGCGCCGAAGTCGCAGGCGAATATGCGAAACTGCTCGTCCAGTTCGAGCCGGAATATCCTGCCGCGCGCGCGCTGAAAGATCAGCTGAATGCCATCGATGCAAGCATCGCTGGCGAAGAGCGGCGGGTCGGCGATGCGATCTCTTCCACCTATCGGGCTGCTGTTGATCGCGAAAGCCAGCTGCGTTCGCGACTGGATTCGATGCTGTCTCTGCTGTCCGGTCAGGATCGTGCGTCGATCCAGTACAATATCTATCAGCGAGAGGTGGATACCAACCGCCAGCTGTATGAAAGCCTGCTACAGCGCTACAAGGAAATCGGCGTTGCCGGCGTCGCGACAAACAATATCTCCATTGTCGATCCGGCAATTGCCCCCGTTAATCCATCGTCACCCCGATTGATGCTCAACCTCGCGCTCGCCTTGTTGGCTGGCATGGGACTGGCCGGCATTGCCGTCGTGGTTCTGGAAAACCTGGATGAAGGCATTCGTGAACCGGCCCAGCTGAGCGCCGCGCTTCAGCTGCCGATACTGGGGGTCATTCCCGACAGCGGCGACCTGACGAGCGTGGAGCTGATCAGTGATCCCAAATCGGAACTCTCCGAAGCCTATATGACGGTGCGAACCAACCTCGCACTAACGACCGACCATGGCTTGCCACGAACATTGTCGTTGACGTCATCGGCCCCAGCCGAAGGCAAGTCGACGTCCAGCCTGGTGCTTGCGGCAACAATCGCCCGCGTCGGTCGTTCGGTTATTCTGGTCGATGTCGATTTGCGCAAGCCGTCGGTATGGAATTACCTCGGGCTGCGCAATGAAGGCGGGGTCAGCAATTTCCTGACCGGACAGACCGATTGGCAGACGTGGGTGCAGAAAACGGAGCTAAAGAATTTGAGCTTCCTCGCCGCCGGACCTATCCCGCCGAGCGCCGCCGATTTGCTGAGCAGCGACCGGTTGAAGCTGCTCATCAACGAATTGAGCCAGCATTACGACCATGTCGTTCTGGACTCGCCGCCATTGTTGGGTTTGTCGGATGCGCCGCTGATCGCGCAGGTTGTAGAGGGCGTCATTTACGTCACCGAAGCACAGCGGACGTCGGTGCGGGCGGCTCAGCAGTCGATTGCCCGACTGCGTCAAGGCAAGGCGCGCCTGTTCGGTGCCATCCTGACCAAATATCGTAGCGAGCAACATGGCTACGGCTATGGCTATGGTTATGGCTATGGCTATGGGCGCGACAATGATACGCTTGACGAGGGAACACGATGAGCCGCCAACGGCGACGTTCGCGTCGCCAGATCAAGTTACCGTCTGTCAATATTACGGGTAAAGGCCTCGGCCTGGCGTCGATCGCGACCCTGATGGGTTTAGCGTCGTTCGCCGCGGCGGCGTCGAATATCGGCATTCCGCTTTCGGCTTTTCGCTGGGCTGCTCCGTTCGGGTACCCGGAAATGAAAATGATCGACAAGCATGATGCGGCGATCATGGCCAAAGCGCCCAGCGTGGCGAACGCGATGAAACATGTCGAGACGCGGCGCGCCCTGCTGGTGTTGGCGCCTTTGTCGTCCTCGCTCATGCGCTCGATCGGACTGGGATTGAATGCGGCGGGGAACAAGCAGGCCGCCGACCGCGCGATGGTCGCCGCCGGACGTCTCTCGCGCCGCGATGGCCTCACGCAGACCTGGCTCGCCAATTCCGCGCTTCGCAAATCGCAGACGACGGCAGGCCTCAAGCATTTCGACATTTTTCTGCGGACCTACAAGCCGTCCGAGACGGCTGCTGTCATCAACCAGCTGGTTGCGGTCCTGTCCTATCCGGACGCGCGTAAGGAACTGGTTCGCTATGTCGATCCCGCCAATCCCTGGTATGCGCGTTTCATGGGCGCGGCCGTTGCGCGGGCTCCGTCCTCGGCGCATGTCGCCGAACTGCTGCTTGGCGCTAAGAAGGTCCCCGATGGCGAGTTTCTCCGCGGTCACTACGCCCTGCTGTTCGAACGCCTGATTCGCGAAAAAGCCTATACACAAGCGATTCGCCTCTATCCCCGCCTGCCGGGGGCGAAAGCGGAAGTGCTGCGCACCGTGGCCGTCACCCCGGAAACCCTTTCGGTCGGATATAATCCCGCGATATGGGCTTTTTCCGACCATTCGGACCAAGGAGGTTCGCCGCTTGAGAGCAAAAATGGCGGCGCGCTGGAATTTTATGCCATCCCCGATACGATTGGCGTAGCGGGACAGAAGCTGATCGAGTTTCCCAATCACGCGATGCCACAGACGCTTTACTGGTCGATCGCGGAACGCACCGTCAATGGCGGATCGAGCGCGCAGTGGAAGCTGCGGTGCTTGACGTCAGAGACCGAGACGACGGTACAGACGGTCAATCTGCTGGCCGCCAAAACGGGGACGCTGATGCGTCTGGCCGTGCCTGCGGGATGCCGGCTTGCGGTGCTGGAAATGCACATGACGGGCGGCATCGGGCGTGACCCTGCGCGCATCGTCGTCGATCGCCTTGCTCTGGCCGGTGCGACCCCCGCCGCTGCGATAGCGCGGCCGGCCGAATAATGAAACGGTCGTTCGACTTTTGTGTTGCAGTTGGCGCGTTGCTTCTGCTGTCGCCGCTGCTGCTCATCGTCGCGATTCTCGTTCGAACGAAGCTGGGGTCGCCAATGCTGTTTCGGCAGCTTCGTCCGGGCCGGAACGGCGCCGCGTTTGCGATGCTCAAGTTTCGCAGCATGACCGACACACGCGATGCCAGCGGCGCGTTGCTTCCCGATGCCGAACGCCTGACCTCATTCGGGAAGTTTCTGCGCAGTTCGAGCCTCGACGAACTGCCGGGGCTCTGGAATATCGTGCGAGGCGACATGAGCTTGGTCGGTCCGCGGCCGCTGCTCATGGAATATTTGCCGCTCTATTCCGCCGAACAGGCCCGCCGGCATGATGTCCGGCCGGGACTGACCGGATGGGCGCAGATCAACGGTCGCAACGCGTTGCAATGGGAACAGAAGTTCGCACTCGATTGCTGGTATGTCGACAATCAGTCGCTGTGGCTGGATATGAAAATCCTGGCGCTTACCGTGCTCAAGGTTGTGCGCCGGGCCGATATTTCGGCCGACGGCGAAGCGACAATGCCGCGCTTCACCGGCACGCCGTCGTTGCCCGATTAACCGGGAACGCGTTTAGCCTTCTTTGGCGGCGGCCGTCAGGCATCGCTCGAGCTGAACGGCGAGGGTGTCACGACTGAAGCGATCGCTGGCCAGACTTTTTGCATGTACGGCCGCGCCTTCCAGCCACTGGGTATCGCGAGCATATTTCTGAAGGCAGGCAGCGGCTTCGTCGGGGTTTTCGCTGCTCATTGCGCAGCCGACATCATGCTCGACCGCGATCTGGCACTGCCAGCCTTCATGGTTCGAGATGACCGGCTTGCCGGCCGACAACGCATCGAAAAACTTGTTCTGCACCGCGTCCTTCCAAAGGATACGCGGCCCGGAGAACATTGCGAGGCAGATCGACGCGCGCTGAATCCATCCGGCGAGCACCCTCTTTGGGACGGCCGGGACAAGCTTCAGATTGCGGTCGAGGACACCCAGCTTCGCGGCGTGAGCGGCAATCGCATCGCGATCGGCACCGGCCCCGATAATGACAAAGCGAATGTCGGGATCGCGCGCAAGCATCGCTGCCGCCACATCCGCGAGATAGCCGACATTGTTTGCCTTGCCCAAGGTGCCGGCGAAAAGGATCAGCGGATGATCGCCAAGCCAGTCGGTATATCCGGCAAACGCGTCGGCGCCGCCGGCCGACACGGTACCGAAAATATCATTATCGCAACCATTGGGTATCACGTCGATGCGTTCAGGGGGATATCCGGTGCGGGCGACTTCTTCGGCCATGCCGGGCGCGAGGGCGACGACGCGCGTGGCGCGATGATAGGCGACATGCTCCAGCCGGTGAGCCAACCATTGCAGAACCGGATTTTTCAGCGCGCCCAGCGCAATCGGAACCGCGGGCCAGACATCGCGAACTTCGAACACATAAGGCTTTTTCAGACGCCGCGAGGCGAAGATTGCCGGAATCGCAATTGTAAGCGGCGTGCTCGTCGCGAAAATGATATCGGCATCGCGGATCGACGCCGCGCGTCGCGACGCTGCGACGGCAAATCCGACAAAGGCCTTCATCCGGCCAAGCCAACCCATGTTATTGTCGTAGGGCTGCCTCGCCCAATGGACCCGAATTCCGGCCTCGTCGGTTTCGCGCCAGGCGGGGCCATCGCCCTGCGCCTGTTGATCGGTGGTGATCATGTCGACGCGGTGCCCGGCGGCAACCAGTCGCCGCGCCATTTCATACGAGCGGGTACCGCCCGGCTGGTCCGGTGTGACGAAATATTGGTGCAGATAGACTATGCGCATTGGTTCCACGGCATCACGGCTGGAACGAACGAACCGCGGAGATAACCTGATCGACATCGACTTCGCTCAGATGTTCGCCCATCGGCAGGCTGAGCAGCGTCGGCGCAAGGTCCGAAGCAAGCGTCGGCGTGTCGGCGTCGCGAAGATAGGCATAGGCCGCAAGGTCGGGGAGCGCGATCGGGTAATGAACGCCCGAATCCACGCCTTGCTCTTTCAGCCATCCCTGCAACGCGTCGCGATGCGCGGTGCGGATCACGAACAGGTGAAATGCATGGCGGACGTTCCGCTTGATGTTCGGCTGGCTCAGCCATTCGACCCCCTGCAGGCCTGCGAGATATCGCTGCGCGATGCTGTTGCGGCGATCGATCCATCCATCGAGATGTGGCAGCTTGGCGCGCAGGATCGCGGCCTGCAGGCCGTCGAGGCGGCTGTTCCGGCCTTCGAACTGGTGATCATATTTGTTGATGCGTCCGTGGTTCGCGATCATCCGTGATTTGCGAGCAAGGTCAGCGTCGTTGGTCAGGATCGCGCCGCCGTCGCCATAGGCGCCCAGATTCTTGCCAGGGTAAAAGCTGAACGCGCCGATATGACCGATGGCACCAATGCGGCGCCCGTCGATCTCCGCGCCGTGCGCTTGGGCGCAATCCTCGATGATCTTCAACCCATGCCGTTCGGCCAGATCCATCAGGCCGGTCATGTCGCATGGATGGCCATAAAGATGGACGGCGATGATCGCCTTCGTTTTCGGGGTGATGCGGCGTTCGAGATCGTCCAGGTCGAGCGTGTAGCTGACCGCGTCAGCCTCGCAAAAAACGACGCGGTGGCCCGAGCGGGTCACGGCTTCCGAACTGGCGATGAAGCTGTTCGCGGGAACCAGTATTTCCGATCCGGCGGGCAGGTCCAGCGCCTCGATCGCGATCTCGATCGCATCGGTGCCATTGGCGACGCCAATGCAATGCTCGGCCTGCTGGAAGGCCGCAAATTCGCTTTCGAATGCCTTCAGATCGGGGCCCCCGATAAAGGCCGAGGTCGCGATGATGCGACTGATCGCCGCGTCGATATCGTCCTTAATCGAATGATATTGGCTGGCGAGGTCAAGAAATTTCACCACTTTATAGAGTCCTCATTTTCCGGGCCGGGTTACCCGCATAAATTCCAGGTTCGACAATGTCGCGGGTTACGACCGAACCGGCGCCGATCACGACATCGTCGCAGATCGTTACGGGCAGGATCGTCGCATTCGAACCGATCGATACCTTGTTGCCGATCCGGGTCGATTTCCACAGGTCGCGATTGCCCATCGCGGGACCGCCCGTGCCGAACAGGTCGTTGATGAACATCACGCCGTGCGCGACCACGCAATCGTCGCCGATCGTCACCAGTTCGCAAATGAAGCTGTGCGACTGGATCTTGCAGCGCTTGCCGATCGTGACATCCTTCTGGATCTCGACGAATGGCCCGACGAAGCAATGATCGCCGATCGCGCAACCATAAAGATTGGCGGGCGCGACGACTTTCACGCCTTCGCCGAAATTTACATCTTTGATGCCGCTTTGCAGCAGGATCGGCTCAGCCATCCTTACGGCCCAGCTTGGCCTTGCGGGGGTTAAAGCGCAGGTCGACGGTCCGTCCGGTTTCGATCGATTCATAGATCGCCGAAATCAGCTCGAGGCTGCGGCGACCGGTCAGGCCGTCGACGAGTTGCGGGCCGCCCTTGCTGATCACATCGACGACATGTTCGTAATAGGCCTGATGGCCAAAGCCGTAGACGTTCGGCGGGTTGACCGAATAATTCTGTACGACGGCGTCGTCGTCGGGCTCCGCATCGACGAAGTTCCAAGTTTCCAGCTTGTTCACGGCAAAGCCGCCGATCACGACGGTTCCGCCTTCGCCCAGGATCGAAATCGAACCTTCAAGATCCTTGGGACGCGTTCCGCCCGTCGCTTCGATGATGCCCAGCGCGCCATTCGCGAACTGCAACGTAACGGCCGCGGTATCTTCCGCTTCGATGTCGACCAACCGGGTGGCGCTCATGGCGGAAACGCGCACGACGTCGCCCATCATCCATTCGAGCAGGTCGACGTGATGGCTGGCCTGGTTGGTCAGGACGCCGCCGTCCTGCGCCCATGTGCCGCGCCAGCTGTCCTGATCGTAATAGGCTTGCGGGCGGCACCAACGCACGCGTACCGTTCCCATCACGAGCTTGCCGAAGCGTCCGGCTTCAAGTGCTTCGCGCAGCTTGACGACGGGCACGTTAAAGCGGTTCTGCTTGACCACGAACAGGCGCACGCCGGCCTTGTCGCAGGCATCGATCATCGAGTCGGCGTCCGACAAGGTCAGCGCCATCGGCTTTTCAACGACGATATGCGCGCCATATTTTGAAAGCGCGATCGTGTCGCGGGCGTGGTTGCCGCTCTCGGTCAAAATGGTGACGACCGCAGGTTTGATTTCCTGCATCATCTTGTGCATGTCGGTGTACCAAGGAACGCCGAATTGCTCGCCGATCTTTTCGGCCTTTTCGGGTACGACATCGCATACCGCCGCCAGCTTCGCACCCGAGATCACGCCGTTGCCCAGCAACTCGCTGTGCCGCTTGGCAATCCGGCCGCAGCCAACGATACAAAAATCCAGCATTGATTTCCTTCCTGATCAGCCGTGAAGCGCGGCTGGCGCCATGGCCAAGAGCAATTTGGGGGACGTTCTGCTTTTAAGGATGACCTGTCCCGTTTCTATCGACGCCGCATCGGAGGTCCTTGCAGTGACCGGACCGCAGCAAAAGATTCGGCAGGCATTTTCCAAAGACCCTGGACAGGCAGATGATCGCCGTCCGCATAAAGCCCCTTGAGATTAAATCAATAGGTTGTAGAGGCGCGGACGGGCTGGAATGAGGGCAATCCAAGCTGTTGTGTCCGGCGCGTCACGGGCAAAGTGAATTATGAGGAGCCCCCAATTGCACGAATCCAGCGAGAAGAGTGGACGTCCGGACATCGATTCTGCCGGGCATATCGGAATAATCGACTATGGGATCTGCAACGTGGGGTCGGTACGCAACATGCTGCGCCGTTCAGGCGCGCTGGCGACCTGTATTTCGTCGCCGGACGAACTGGCGGATTTCGACCGGATCATCCTGCCCGGTGTCGGACATTTTCAGGCGGGGATGGCCAATCTGGCGAATGGCGGCTGGATCGAGCCGATCCGCCACATCGCACTCGTCGAAAAGAAGCGAATCCTGGGCATCTGCCTGGGCATGCAGTTGCTGGCGCATCATAGCGAGGAGGGCGATTGCGAAGGGCTGGGCCTGCTCGATATGGACGTCAAGCATTTCGATCGTTCGCGTCTTTCTGCCGAACTACCCATTCCACATATGGGCTGGTCGGAGGTCGACGCCGTCGGCGCCCATCCGCTGACGCACAGCGAGCAAGCCGAAAAGCAACGTTTCTACTTTGTGCACAGCCTGCATGTGTCCCTGCGCAGCGACGGCGTCCAACCGCTTTTCTGGTGCAATTACGGCTATCCGTTCATCGCGGGATGCGCACGCGACAACATCATGGGGATGCAGTTCCACCCCGAAAAGAGCCATATGTTCGGTGTGGAACTCCTGACGAATTTCGCGAGGATGTGATGCGGCGGTTACGATTCATTCCGGTGCTGCTGCTCGATGGAACCAGCGCCATCAAAACGCACCGCTTCGCGCCGGCGCGCTATATCGGCGACATCGTCAACGCGGCACAGATATTCAACAGCAAGATGGCTGACGAATTAATCGTCATCGACGTTGGCGTTCATAAAAAGGGTGCTTCGCAGCCCCATGTCATTCGCCATCTGGCCGAGGAATGCTTCATGCCGCTTGCGTTTGGCGGCGGGATCAATAGCGTTGCGCAGGCTGCAGCGCTGTTCAAGCACGGCATAGAGAAGATATCGATCAACACCGCCTTTGTCGAAGGCGGCACGCTGATCGAGGAGGCGGCGAAGCAGTTCGGCAGCCAAAGCTTGGTGGCGTCGATCGACGCCAAGCGCGAGGCGGACGGCCGGTATCAGGTCTACAGCCGTGGCGGGACTCGTGCGCTTGGCGTTTCACCGGTCGAAATGGCGCGCCGTGCCGCCGATCAAGGCGCTGGCGAAATCGTCATCCAGTCTATTGATCGCGACGGAATGCGCGTCGGCTATGATCGCGAGATGGTGCGGTCGGTCGTCGAAGCGACAACATTGCCCGTCGTGGCGCTCGGCGGCGCCGATACCGTGGCCGATCTGGCGCGGATCATCATCGAAGATGGTGCATCGGCGGCGGCGGCCGGCTCGATGTTCTCTTTCTACGGACGCCTCCAGGCGGTGCTGATCAACTATCCGCGGGCGGATGAGCGCGAGCAGGCGGTGGCGAAGGCATGCGAACTGGCGACGGCCTGAAGATACGAGACAAAAGCGGTCCGGACGCGACCGCGGACGAAGGATGGGAGACTGGAATGCTTGCGATCTATGGTTCGGGCGGATTCGGACGCGAACTGGTGGCTCCTGCCCGCGCGGCACTTTTGCGGGCTGGTCGTAATTTGGCGGAGCTGGCTTTCATAGACGACAATCGCCCTGCCGGCGACGATCCGCATTTTTCGGCGGCCGTCCCGGTCTTGCGCCTCGAAGATTTGAGGGATGGCGATGAATACATCGTTGCGGTGGGCGATGGTCGACTACGCGCAATGCTGGCCGCCAAGTGCGACCGCATTGGGTTAAAGCCTTTTTCGTTGTTCGCCGAAGACTATATCGAAGGGGGCGAGGTCGAAATCGGCGAAGGCGCGGTTTTTGCCGCTCGCACGATGGTGACCGCTTCGGCTAAGATCGGGCGCCAATTCCAGTGCAATATATACAGCTATGTTGCGCATGACTGCGTGATCGGCGATTTCGTCACTTTTGCTCCGAGCGTGTGCTGCAACGGCAATGTGCATGTCCAGGACTATGCCTATGTCGGAACCGGCGCTGTGTTGAAGCAAGGCACGGCCGACAAGCCGCTCGTTATCGGCGCCGGCGCAATCGTCGGGATGGGCGCCGTGGTTACAAAGGATGTGGAGCCGGGCGCGGTCGTCGTCGGAAACCCGGCGATGCCCAGATAGGCTATTTGGCCTTGCGGCCGAGCAACTCACCCTTTGCGAATTTCCGGATGATGGCGGTCAGGCGGTTCGAGGTGTGGTCATATAGCCAACCGTTGTTCGGATAATCGGTCGCATGCGCTGGTCGGGCATGCATGATGTCCGACCAGTCGGCTTCGCTGAAGCCCAGCTTGCGCGAGCAATATTCGATATCGATCATCTTCTCGACCGGGTCGTACATGTCATGTTCCAGTTCTGCGAGCGCAGCTTCGCGGGTCAGCGTGCCGGATGCGATCATGCTAGAAAAATGGGCGCGGCGTTTGTCGAACCCGAATTTTGTGGGCAGGTAATATTCCTGGAAGAAGCGCGTGAACCGGCTTTCGCCGTGTTTGCGGGCATAGGCGTTATAGCCAAAACTCTGTTGCATCACCTTGACAGCTTTGGCCTTGCTGTAGCCGCCATAGTTCAGCACCGGAACGAAGCGGATCTTGCGGAGCAGGATATATTCGAGGAATTTTGTCGGCGTCAGATGGGGGTAGCTTTTCATCCCAATCGCAAGATTGCCGAAGCGCCGCTTGATTGCCTTGATTGAACGCCAGTCACGATTGTCATGGCCCCAGCTGCGCGGGAGGATCGATTCCGTTTCGACATTCGAGCCGCTGAGCAGATAGCGGACGCCATGTTTTGCGGCCATATGATATAGCAACGCCGTGATCGCATGATCGGTCGCGACCTCGATATTGGGCACTGACGCGCGGAACAGCGAACGCTGGATATCCTTGAACTCTTCCCAGTCCATCACATGGGTATATAAATCGATGTCGAGTTCGCGCAGTAGGAGCTCGATGTTGGAAACCGCCGTGTCGGTGTTCCAGCCATTGTCGAGATGCACGGCAAGCGGGCGCAGCCCCAGCTCATGCGCGCGGATCGCGACATAGCTGCTGTCGGCGCCGCCGCTGACGCCCATGATGCAATCATAGGGTTTCCCGGCCCCTTCGGCGCGGATCTGCTCGGCGATTGCTTCGATTCGGGTCATGCCGTCGTCGCCGGGAAAATATTCCTTCTCCAGCCGGGCGCGCGCTTCATGGAAATGATTGGATACACCCTCCGCGTCGAAACTGATCGCAGGATCGGATGTGTCCATGACGGTGCGCGCACAGATTTGATAAGCTTCAGTCATAAAATCTCGTTTGATCGGGAAATCGGTACTGGCCCTGCGGGCCTATTGCGGACGCGGGTCCGAACCAGCGCGTCGGGGAATTTTAGCCCGTAATATAGACCAAGGCCAAGGAACAATTCGCGTTGCAAGCTGAAGTCGGAAACCACCGAGGAAATCGCAACACCGCTGGCGAGCACGCCCGTTGCAATCATCCGGTCCATCGGAGCAATCGCGCCCTTCGCGCGCGCCATGAAGACCGTGAACGCAAAGGACAAAAACAGCGCAAGGCCGAACAGGCCCGTTTCGGCGGCCAGTTCCAAAAATATGTTATGGGGGTAGACGCCGCGCATATCGCCGATACCGGCATCGACCGGGAAGCTTGCCAATCCCACACCAAATACGGGGTTTTCTGACCACAGCTCCATCGCCAGCCGCCAGAGATTTTCGCGATCCAGCAATTGGAACTGATCGGCTTGCTGAATTGAGTAATCGATCAGAACGCGCTGAATCGTCAGCGGCACGTCGCCGGGCCAGACAGCGCTAACCAGCGACAACAGATCGACCTTGGTCAGCACGAGGAAGGCGAACGCTCCAAACAGAACCATCAGGAACAGGCGCATCCTGGGCCGGAACGTGCTAAAATAAAGCAGCGGGGCGGCAAGGGCGATGACGAGAAGACCGACCCGCCCGCCCGTATACAGGACTTGGAAAACCAGCAATACGCTGACAAGAAACAGTGCGATCCTGGCATAATAGTTGGGGTGCGTAACCGCCATGCTCGTCAGGACGATGGCGCCAACCGCCAGAACGCGAGAGATGGACTGATACCGCCCGCCGAATTCTTCATCGAGGCCGGTCTGGAAACCGACGATGACATCGATACCGAATATCCATATGCCCAGCAATATGCCGAAGCTGAGAACGCAAATGCAGTTGGCGAACAGGCGTGTGCGTCCGCTGGCGGCGAGGAAAAACCCTGCGGCAAACAGGATCGCGGGCATGCCGAGCACAAGCGGCAGCTTATACTGAAGATAGACGGTGGATTCGGACCAGATGCTCGTCAACGCCAGCCCGAGGCTGACCGTAAGAAGCCAGAGAAGGGCGATCAGACCTCTGCGATTGATCCGGCCGCTAAGGATGATCACGGCGGTGAGCGCAATGAACACGCCAAATCCGTAAGTGCCGACGGGCGCCTTGATCGTCGTGAAAGAAAGGAAGAGATAGTCGACGGTCGATGGCGACAGCGCAACTACCGCGAAGGCTGCCAGCAGAAAGCCCAGAAGCTCGAAAAGTCCGGGTTGGCTTGGTCGCCCATCCTGCACGGCCACATCGGTCGAATATTTCGGCGAGACATTGGTCATCGATCGGAGATTCCAGTCTGATCCGAAACGGCTTTCGTCATTATCAGGGCAAAATAGGTCAAGGCCACCGACAATAATATTTCCAGCACCGTCAACCCAATGGCTGCAGACATGAGGTCTGCGTCAAAGAGCCATATCGCCACCGCGCCTAACAACATCAAAGCGACATGCGCAATCGTGATGGCAAGAATCTCTCGTTCGCGCTTCAACAGGCTGAACACCTGAATGACCGACGGCTGGATCGTGAATGACAGCCCGAGCGCGGCGAGCATGCCCATCACCGGCGCCGCTTCAGCCCATTCGGGTCCCAGGAGCGGCCCGGCTCCGATCCAGATCAGGAGGCCCAGCAATCCGAACAGGAAGAAATTCGCGATCAGGAATAGCGCGAGATGCCGTCGGTCAGCGGCGATTCGGTCCGGGTGGTGCGAAATACTGTCGGCAATCCGCCGTGCCAGGACCAAAGCGACCGAACCGCACAATATGTCCGAGGGAAACATTGCGAGCCTGTAACTCATGGTCACCCATCCGGTGGCTGCCGATCCGAACAGAAACATGGCGATCCAAAGGGGAAACTGGAAACTGGTCTGCGAGAGGACGAACGTGAGCGACACCTTGCTGAGCGCAGAGTCCGAAAAATTGGATTTGCTCTCTTTAAGCGCACGGCCGGGGAGCAGCGATGTGCGGAACAGCCCGTCGACCGTCAGGTGATAGATGGCCGCCGGGACAAGGAACGACAACATGCTGGCGAGCAGCAGCGCAGCGCCGCCTGACAGTCCCAGGCGGTGAGGGAGCAGGGCAAGAAGCAACGCGCCGCCCGCAAAAACCACCGAGCGAACGATCGTTGACGACGCGATCACGCTATATCTGTCGAGGCGCTGGTGCAGCGATCTGCCGATCGCGAAATAGCTTGCGGCGAAAGCGCCCCCGATACCGGTCAGCAATTCGATCGGGCCAATGCTCCCCCGAATGGCACCGGCCATGGTCGCTATGGCGAGCGCCAGAACCAGCAGAAGGGCAAAGAACACACTACGGTTGATCGATCGCCGCGCGAGGGCCGCGGCGGCCGAGGTGGAGTTGGTAATCGGAATGATCGATTCAAACCGGAGCGTCATCAGCACGCCCAAGATGGTGATCCAGGATATAACGAACCCGAAAATGCCGAACGCTTCGGGCGTATAAAGCCTGGCCAGAAAGGGTAGCGCCAAAAAGCTGAGGGCGTTCCCTAATACAATGGCGCCGGCCATAATTGCGGAGCCGACGGCAAATCTATCGGTGGCGATCCGGCGCATCGTGCCTAGCAAGCGGGTAATCATATACCTTCACCATGCGTGCAACCGCAAAAAAAACAGGGAAGGAAGCGTGGCATGCCTGGCGTCCTTTAGGTTCCGGATGCGAAAAGTAAACTCACTTGGGATATGACGGGGCCGCTTCCGGACGCAAAAGCGTGTGCGTTCTACGACCATTTCCAAGGCGATGGAGGGCGGCAAGCGGCGGTTTGACAGCTTTGGCCGTCCGTGCGAAGGGCCGGGCCCTCAGTCCCCCGGAAGATACTCATGAGCCCTTGGCCCTCCTTTACGCCCGAAGAAGTTGACGCCGTGGCAGCAACGCTGGCATCCAACAAAGTCAATTACTGGACCGGACAGCGCGGTCGCGAGTTCGAACGCGCCTTTGCGGGATGGGCCGAAAGCGCGCATGCGATTGCGTTGACGAACGGGACGGTTGCTCTCGATTTGCCTTTGCATTGCCTGGGAGTGAAGCCAGCCGACGAGGTTATCGTGACCCCGCGCAGTTTCATGGCATCGGTCTCCACCGTCGTGAACGCAGGCGCGACGCCGGTGTTTGCCGACGTCGATCCCGACAGCGGGAATCTGAGCGCGGCGACGATCGAGGCGGTGCTGACCGAGCGGACGAAGGCGATCATTCCGGTGCATATCGGGGGATGGCCTTGCGATATGCCCGACATCATGGCGCTCGCGCGGTCGCGCGGCATTTACGTGATCGAAGACTGCGCGCAGGCGCATGGCGCGCGGATCGACGGCAAGATGGTCGGCGGTTTCGGCGACGTCGGCGCCTGGTCTTTTTGCCAGGACAAGGTCATGACCACCGGCGGCGAGGGGGGTATGGTTACGACCGACGATCCCGATCTGTGGAGCGCAATGTGGTCGTTCAAGGATCATGGCAAGAGCTGGGACGCCGTTTACAACCGCGCGCATGCACCCGGTTTTCGCTGGGTCCACGAGGGATTTGGGACGAACTGGCGCATGCTGGAGATGCAGGCAGCGATCGGCGCGCTCCAGCTTGGATACATGCCCGACTGGACCGCGAAGCGAACCGCGAACGCGACGCGGATCGCCGCGGCGCTGGCCCCCTTTGCAGACATTGTCCGCTGCCCGTTGCCCGATCCGGAACGCTTCACGCACGCCTTTTACAGGCTTTATGCCTATGTGAACACGGACGCGCTGGCGGACGGTTGGGACCGCGACCGCATCGTCACCGAAGTCAACGCCGCGGGCGCGCCGTTGCTGCACGGGACCTGTTCCGAGATATACCTCGAAAAGGCGTTCGACGGCACCGGATGGCGCCCGGAGGAACGTTTGCCCACCGCGCGCCTGCTCGGCGAAACCAGCCTGATGTTCCTTGTTCATCCCACGCTGACCGGCGAAGAAATCGATCATGTCTGCGCAACCGTCTCAGCGGTTTTGACCCGCGCGAGGCGATAGTCTTCTGTCCTGAAAATAAAGCAACGGCGTAAATGATGCCGATCAAGTTGAGCCGCCACCTGAGGCTTGCTAGGGGTGGGGCAAATACCAGCAAAGCTAGGAAAAGCATTGTCGATCCCCAACGGGCAGAATAGCAGCGAACGCAACACATCCGTGAAGATTGCGGTCGTGGGCACTGGCTATGTCGGAATTTCCAACGCTGTCCTGCTTGCCCAGCGCAATCATGTGGTGGCGCTGGACGTCAATAAACGGAAGGTCGCGCAGATTAACGCCCGCGTATCGCCGATCGGCGATGCGGAGATCGAGGAGTATCTGGCGAACCGCAATTTGGACCTGGTCGCGACGGTCGACCGGGAGGCTGCCTATCGCGACGCCGATTTCGTCCTCGTGGCGACTCCGACCGACTATGATCCCGAAACCAACTACTTTAACACCAGCACGGTGGAAGCGGTCATCGGTGACGCGCTGGCGATGGCGCCGAATGCGCTGATCATCGTCAAATCGACGGTGCCGGTGGGCTTCACCGACCGGATCCGCGCCGAACGCGGCACCGACGCCGTGGTCTTTTCGCCCGAATTTCTGCGCGAAGGCCGTGCGTTATTCGACAATCTTCACCCGTCGCGGATCATCGTCGGCAATACGCATCCGCGCGCGATTGATTTCGCACGGCTGCTGCTCGACGCATCGCTCAAACCCGAAGCATCGATCCTGCAGACGGGAAACATCGAAGCCGAAGCAATCAAGCTATTCGCGAATACCTACCTCGCGATGCGGGTCGCTTTTTTCAACGAACTCGATACCTATGCCGCCGCGCATGGGGCCGCTTCCCGGCAGATTATCGAGGGTGTCTGCCTAGATCCGCGGATCGGGATGTTCTATAACAATCCGTCCTTCGGTTATGGTGGCTATTGCCTTCCTAAAGATACCAAGCAGATGCTGGCGAACTACAAGGATGTGCCGCAAAATCTGATCCAGGCGATCGTGTCATCGAACACGACCCGCAAGGATTTTGTCGCGTCCGAGGTGCTGAAGCGTAATCCCCGCGTTGTCGGTATCCACCGTCTGGCGATGAAGGCCGGATCGGACAATTTTCGCGCAAGCAGCATTCTTGGCGTGATGAAACGCCTCAAGGCGAAAGGGGTGGAGGTCATCGTCTACGAGCCCCTCATCGAAGAATCTGCGCTGTTCAATTCGCGCATCGTCCACGATTTGGATGCTTTCAATCAAGAAGCCGACGTCATCATCGCCAATCGCGTCACGCCCGAATTGTCCGATGTTGCCGACAAGGTTTACAGCCGGGATCTGTTCGGCGTCGATTCTTGAATCAAGACACCTTGTCGGCGGCCAGAGCCAAGATCGTCGCGCGGGTGTAAGGGGTTAGTTCTGGTGCAGAAGGTTCATATCGCGCTGACCGAAGCCGTGCCGCCTCCGCTTCACGGCGACGTGCAGTCCAAACTCGCTTTTCTGGACAATCGGCTGAGCAGCGCGCTGCTCAATGCAGCCGGCACGGCAATCGATGCGGTTGCTTCCCAAGCGCTTTCCTCGGACGAACGCGACGCGCTCGAAGCCAAGGCGCAGGCACTTGTGACATCGATGTGCGATGACGCATTCATTCCGGATATCCGGACCCTGTCGGAACGCCGCGGCGCGATGCGCTTTTCCGACGATCCGATGCCCGACCTTCTTGCACGCCGCGAAGTGGTGCAAGAGGGGGAGGGGTTTTTCGCGATCGGTCCGTTGCTGACCGGCGTTATGGACTATCTCGAAGTGCGATTGACCGGCATTGCCAAGGAACAAGGCGCCGCTCCTTATCGCTTTCCCGCGCTCATCTCCTCTTCGTATCTCGAAAAAGTCCAGTATTTCAAAAACTTTCCGCACAGCCTGGCGTTTGTCAGCCATTTGAATGCGAATGTCGAAGATATCGACCGCTTCGCCCGCGAAGCGCATTGTTGCGGCCCGATCATCAAGGTTGACCCCGCGGTGATGGCGGCACCAAAAGCGATGCTGTCGCCGACGATATGTCATCATCTCTATCACATGCTGGAGGGCACACGTATCGACGAGACGGGCTTCGTCGCGACGGCGTTCGGCCATTGTTTCCGGTATGAATCGCGCAACATGAACGCGCTCGAGCGCGTCTGGAACTTCACGATGCGCGAGCTGATTTTCGTCGGCGACGAAGATTTCGTCGAAGCTGGCATCAACCGCGCGCGCGAAGCGTTCGAGGAGGTGCTGGCGGACCTCGATCTGAGCTATGCCATCATGACCGCGAACGACCCGTTTTTCGTCGGCACCTATCGCGATCAGGCCGCCTATCAGGCGGCGTTCGAGTTGAAATATGAGGTTCGCGCGCCGCTTCCCTATTCCGGCCACTCCATCGCCATCGCGTCGCAGAACAGCCATCGCAACTTCTTCGGACGCACGCTCGCTATTCGTGATCATCATGGCGATCATGCGTGCACCGGATGTTTCGGGGTCGGCTATGAACGGCTTGCGCTCGCCTTCGTCGCGCAGCATGGGATCGACCGCGATCATTGGCCCGCGACCGTGCGCGACATTCTCTCTTCGCACGTTCCTCGCGGCGGTTTCAGTGAGCAGGAAAAAGCATGAACGACATGGCGATCTGGGATCAACTGACCGCGGTGCTGCGGACACAGTTCAAAGATGGAGCGCTGCCGGTGACGGTCGAGACGACCGCTTCCGACGTTCCCGGATGGGATAGCCTTGCGCACATCCGGTTCATTCTCGCCGTCGAAAAGGGGTTCGGGATCAAGTTTCGGACGGCCGAGATTTCGTCGTTCGACAATCTAGGCGATCTTGCGGCGATGATTGCGCAGAAGCTGCAATGACCTACGGCCTGGTCGGGGCGGCGACCATCGGAACGGACGCTCGGCTGGCTGTGGCCAGCCTCGCGCATGAGGCGCTCGCGCCCTATTATAACCGGCTTTCCATTCCGGAGGACAGGCTTCGCGCTATTCTTGCCGACGAGGCATGCGATCCGGCCACTGAACTCGGGGCAGGGCAGGCGATGATGGTCAATGGGCGCGTTGCCGCGTTGATCGTCGGCTATCCAGCGGACGAGATGCGGGCGCGGCAGCAGGCCAGCCTGTTCCATCTGCTGCGGGCCGAGGTCGAGGAGAGCGAAGCCATTCTGGTCGCGGCCGGCGCACAGGCTGCAGATGTAACACCAATCCCATCCGATGCCTTCTATCTGGCGCGGATCGCGGTCACCCCCGTATACAGAGGAACGGGACTGGCGGAAACGCTTCTGTCATCGATCGGAGCGGATCAGCCGTTATCGATGCCGATCGGGCTGCATGTTCATCGCGACAATGAACGCGCGATACGTTTCTATCTGCGCGGGGGCTTCGTTCGTGCCGACGATGCGGATTTACCGTTCAGATCCTTTGTCCTGCGACGCTGAGCACGGCCGTTGCTGATCCAGCTCAACCTCAATTTTTGGCTCGCGGCGGCCGTTGTCTTTGTCGCGATCCGGTTGCCATTGATGCGGACCGGAACCTGGTACGGTCTGCTGAATCTGGCAGGCCTTGCCATTATCCTGGGATGGCGAGTTGCGGCATCGGTGTCGGTCCTGTCGGTGCTGCTCTGGTTCGCGGCCTGGGCAGTCGAGCGCCTGCCCGAACGCGTCGGCGCTATCGCATTTGCCACGACGCTCGCTGGGCTGATCCTGTTGCTCGCGCTGCACAAGCTGCTGTTCGAGCTGGGTATCGGGGGAAGCCTCGCCGGTCCGACTCTCGCCGCCGCGAGGGGATTGGAGTTGATCGCCTATTCTTATTTTGCCCTTCGTGCATTGGATATGCTGAACGCCGTCCGCGGCGGCATGCGCCTGATCGACCCGCTGGCCCTGTCGGGCTTTCTCGCGCCATTCTTCATGATGCCGGCCGGCCCGATCAATGCTTATGCGCCGCATGTAGCCTTCGGGGGTGGCGATGCGCCCAAGGCGCCTTCAACAGGCGAGTTCGCACGCGGCGTGGAAACCATCGTCGCCGGCCTGTTCATGAAGTTCGTGTTGGCCGAATTGTTGCGCCTTTGGGTCGTGGGAGCGAACGGCGACTGGCCGACGGGCACGCTGGCGAGCAGCGCGGTGACCTTCGTTTATATTTTCCTCGACTTCGCGGGTTACTCGGCCGTTGCTCTCGGTATCGGCCGCTTGATCGGCGTGCCGACCCCCCGCAATTTTCGTTGGCCGTTCTTGGCGACCAGCCTCACCGATTTTTGGACGCGATGGCACATCTCGCTGGGTGACTGGCTGAAACGTAATCTCTATTTCCCGATTCAGTTGGCGTTGATGCGCCGGACTGGGGGCGCGTTTCCGGTCGCGACGGCGACCGCGGGGCTGGTATGTGCCTTCACTTTCGCTGGTGTCTGGCATCGGTTTACCCTAGACTTTCTGGTATGGGGAATACTGTTCGGCATCCTGTTGTCGATCGAGAAGGTCGTGCAGGACCAGTTCTGGCGACCCTTCTGTCAGCGGCATCCCCGCGTCGTCGTCGCCGCACGCTGGCTGGGTCCGGTTTATGTGACTTTCACCGTGATCGCGATGCTGCACCTCACCGCGATGACTCAAATGGTGGGGAATGATCGATGAGGATTCTTGTCGTTCTTGCTCGCTCGCTCGCCTGCCTTGCGATGCTCGCGGCTGTGGTGGTCATGACGCAGTCGGATACCGGCGCTTTCGTTTACGGAGGGTTTTGACGCCATGGCCGGTTTGCGCGAGGCGGCGAAAGCATCGGCCATGTTGATCGCATTGCTGCTGATTGTCGCCGCATTCTCGCAACTGCTGCGTACGGCGCTCTGGCCCGAGCTTCGCGACAGCTATCGGCACAGCTTCAGCTGGACGCCCGGATCGCATTTCGGCGGAGCGATGGTCGCGCTGCGTACCGACGCGCGCGGCGCTTGCGTCATCCTGGGCAATTCGGCGGCGCGCGAGGCTCTGGACCCATTGATTCTGTCGTCGGTCGATCCTAAGCTGATGTTCCTGAATGCCGCGACGACGGGCGGCAATAATATGGTGTTCGAACTGCAGGCGCGGCTGCTTGCCGCGCATGGGGTTCGTCCGCGCTGCACCATATTGGCGATGAACAGCTGGAACATGTTCTCGAACGGCCCGCCCCAGATCGTGACGGACGATTATCTGGCGCTGCTCGGCTGGGACGATCTAGCCGCGCTGTCCTATTCGCCCTTTTTGACTCGCGAAGGGCCGCGCGTTGCGGCGGGGCTGGTCCTCCCACTGAAACCGCAGGGGAAGCAGATCAACCGGGTATTGCGGCAGCATATTTGGGCATGGAGGGTCGCTGGCGGAGAGGCGCTTCCCTTGTCGCGCTTGGCCTATTTCGCGGGCGAACTCGACTCTCCGCAGCCGTATCTCTACGCCGGAAAGACCGACATATTGGCGACGCAGCGCGCCGCGCTGGTCGCGCGCAACCGCGAATATTACGATCCGGCCCGCTATGGCGGACGAAAGGAAAAGGAGAGCCTCGCTGCGACGCTGAACACTTTGTCGCGGGTGAGCGACGATACGACGATCGTCATTCTGCCGCAGTCGCCGATCCTCGAACGGGCGTCGCGCGTTGCCGATCCCTCTTTTCGCGCGGCGATCGCGCCTTACCGGTCAAGGATCCGGCTCATCGATTGTTCGGCGGTCAACTCATCCATCTATTTCCACGATGAGGGCCATCTCAACGCGCGGGGCCGCTTAGCCTTGTCGAAAGCGCTGGCGACAGCGCTCGTTCATGGCGATGACCCGTCCGCCTCGGAATGTGTCGCGTTGTATCCGGGAGGCTAGCTACTAGCTTACCCGATAACCATCTGTGGACCTCGGGTAATCGCGGCGCCGAGTCGGATTGTCGATAGTGTTGCGATCTGGGCGCTTTGCCCGGTGGTAAGCAACACTGGAGGATTCGATGCCGCATTCTGTAGGATTGGACGTTTCGCAGAAGACTACTGCAATATGCGTGGTTGATGCTGAAGGCACGCGCATCTGGAGAGGCGACTGCCCCACGCACCCCAAGCAGATCTCTACGCTGGTTTCCAAGCACGCTGGATCTGATGCAAAGGTTGGAGTGGAGACCGGTGCAATGACGCCCTGGCTGGTGCATGGCTTGCGAGCTTCAGGCCTCCAAGTCGATTGTCTCGATGCGCGCCGTGTGAAGTCAGCGCTGCAGATGCGATTGAACAAGACGGACCACAACGATGCAGAAGGCCTAGCGCAGGTAGTGCGAACGGGCTGGTATCGGGCGGTGCACGTCAAGTCGCTTGAAGCTCATCAGGCGCGATCGCTTCTTGGAGCCAGAGCTCAGCTGGTGGGTATGCGAACGCGGCTTGCCAACATGATACGAGGTGTTCTGAAGACCTTCGGCATCTTGCCCGGGAGTGAGCGAGGTATGCGGTTCGATCGACGCGTTGAGCATGCCATGGAAAATTCGCCCGAAGTGGCTGCGATAGTGCAACCGCTGCTGGTGTCATGGAGACATTTGCGTGAGCAGATTGCCGGTTTCGACGTCGCCATCCAGCGCCGCGTCAAGGCTGACCCGACCTGCCGGCTGCTGATGAGCGTTCCGGGCATTGGGGCACTATCGGCGCTCGCATTCGTCAGCACCATCGAGGACCCGGCACGGTTCTCGCGTTCTCGAGCTGTCGGTGCTCACCTCGGTCTGACGCCCAGACGCTACCAGTCGGGAGAGATCGATCGAAGCGGGCGGATCTCCCGCTGCGGCGATGCCTTGGCGCGAACGCTCATGTATGAGGCAGCGGTCGTGATCTTGCACAGGGTCAAGCGCTCGTTGCCTTTGAAGGACTGGGCACTGGCGATCGCCGAGCGCTCGGGGCCGGGCAAGGCGCGTATAGCTCTCGCACGCAAGCTATCGGTGATCCTGCACAGCATATGGCGATCGGGCGAGCCGTTCCGCTGGGAGCCTGAGACCGCCGCGCAATAGTTTATCAGATCATCCCCCAGGCGGATGAACTTGTCGCCTCGGGCGAGGTGCGGGTGACTGCGCTTTAGGGGCCATGGGCACGTCACTGTGACGCAAGCCCGTTGTGGACCTTGCAGCACTCGCGCTTTTCCAACCGGACCAGATGTTGCGGCGGTATTTGCCGACCGCGGAGAGAACCATGACCCGGAAAGCGACGAAGAAGCAGGCTTGACGAGGGAGGCGCGATTAGAGAACGCCCCAAAAGACGCAAGCAGTTTTTGGAGGTAGTTCACGTAGTCGGATGCTGCCATCTGTCCGGCCTCTGATGCAGCATCGGAGGCTGCGGGCCCGTATGGGAGTTCGCGGACCGGAACCACATCACTCACAGCGTGCTCGCGGCACGGTGGTTAGCCCTGGTTCTTCCGGCCCCGTCTCGCCGACTGTTGTGCCATACTCTCCTTCGACCGACTACGCCTTCCGGCGACCTCTGGTCCGCCTTGGCTTACGCCGCGGCTGCGACCGGAGCTCTGTAATCCTCTTCCTTCACAAGCACGGCCCAGATGATCCGCGCTGTCTTGTTGGCAAGGGCAACCGTGACCAGCGTGCGCGGTTTCCTCGCCATCATCTGCTCTAGCCATGAGCCCTTAGGCGCGCCTCGCTTGCTGGCCTGCAGGACCACCGCACTGCAACCTATGATGAGCAATCGCCGCAGTGTGCGCTCGCCCATTTTGGATATCGAGCCCAGCTTCTGCTTGCCGCCCGTCGACATCTGCCTTGGAGCCAGCCCTAGCCACGCCGCAAAGTCCCGTCCCTTGGTGAAGGTTTCTGCCGGCGGTGCCAGAGCCGCCAATGCGGTGGCCGTAATCGGTCCACCCCAGGGATCGTTATCAGCCGCCTGGCAACGGCATCCTCACGAGCCCGCCGCGTAATCTCCTTGTCGAGTTCGCCGATCTTCTCGTTCAGCTCCTCCAGCAGGTCGAGCATCGTGCGGAACATCGCCCTGGCTGCCTCGGGTAGCGACGAGCCCATCTCGTCCTCAAGCAGATCGCCGAGCATCGCGACGTGCGACGGGCCTTTGGGCGCTACCCAGCCATATTCGGTCAGATGGCCTCGGATGGCATTGATCAGCTGGGTACGTTGCCGCACCAGCAGGTCACGAGTCCGGAACACCTGTCAGTGGGCGTGTAATTCTCCGCAAAAGTGGGCTTTGAAAATTCCCTGATTGTTGGTCCTGGTTCCCCAAAGAGCCGGGGTTAACCCCGGCTCTTTGGGGAACGCAAAAATTGGCGCGAGAAGGTCTCCCGACAGGAGGCGACGCCGATGATCCGACTTGGAGAAGCCATGATGATATTGGAGCTGCACCGGCAGGGGCTGTCGGTAACTGCGATTGCCCGCCGCACAGGCCGCGATTGCGGATTCCGAGGTCATCGCGCGCAGTGTTCCGATTTGATCGTGCGCAGCATTCCGACGTGATCTCGCGCAGCATTCCGATTTGAAGCTGCGCACGATTCCGATTTGATCATGCGCAGCATTCCGA
>NZ_NISK01000006.1 GCF_002205675.1 Sphingopyxis bauzanensis
TCTGGCTCGCCGACATCACCTATATCGCGACCGGCGAAGGGTGGTTGTATCTGGCCGCGGTGCTCGACCTTGCAACCCGCAAGATCGTTGGATGGGCAATGCGCGATCACATGCGGACCGAGTTGCCACTGGCGGCCATGATGATGGCTGCCCAGCGGCAGAGGCCCGACCGCGGTCTCATCTGTCACTCGGATCGCGGATCGCAATACGCAGCGGGCGCCTATGTCGATCACTTGGCCGTGATCGGTGCGACGCCCTCGATGAGCCGCACGGGCAATTGTTACGATAATGCCCCAATGGAAAGCTTCTTCCACACCCTCAAGGTCGAACTTGTCCATCAGTGCCGATGGACGACGCAGGCCGAAGCGCGGCAGGCCCTGTTCGGATACATCGAAGGCTATTACAACCGGCACTGTAGCGCGACGATCTGGATGAGACGTTAGCGACGATCAGGATGAGAAGCGCTGATCGCGACGAGGTCGTTTTGGTGTGTTTGATTGCCGCTGGCAAGACCTATGTCTCAGGTTGATTGTCGGGGAGCGACACACCGGTATTTTTGGCTGTGGCGACCTTGGCAGGGCGACCTGCCCCCTGCTGTTTTCGCTCAATAGCCGTGCGCCGCCGATAGCTTTCGACATTCATCTCGAAGATGGTGGCGTGGTGCACGAGGCGGTCGACGGCGGCCAGCGTCATCGCGGGATCGGGGAAGACCCGGTTCCATTCGCCGAACGGCTGGTTGGCGGTAATCATCAGCGAACGCCGCTCGTATCGCGCGCTGATCAGCTCGAACAGAACCGAGGTTTCAGCCTGATCCTTGGCGACATAGGCAAGCTCGTCGAGGATCAGAAGATCGAAGCGATCAAGCCGATTGATCGCGTTCTCGAGCGCGAGCTCGCGGCGCGCGACCTGCAGTTTCTGGACGAGGTCGGAGGTGCGGACGAACAGCACCCGCCAACCCTTTTCGATCAGCGCGAGCCCGATGCCCGACGACAGATGCGATTTTCCTCCGCCGGGCGGGCCGAACAGGATCAGGTTTGCGCCATTTTCGAGCCAGCTGTCTCCGGCGCAGATCGCCATCACCTGCGCCTTCGATATCATCGGAACCGCGTCGAAGTCGAACGTATCGAGCGTTTTTCCCGGCAGCAGTTTCGCCTCCGCCAGATGCCGCTCCATGCGGCGGCGACCGCGTTCGGCGATCTCATGCTCGGTGATCGCGCTGAGGAACCGCGCCGCCGGCCAGCCCTCCTTGTCGGAACGCTCGGCGAACGTCGGCCAGAGCTGTTTGATTGTCGGCAGTCGCAGCTCGTTGAGCATCAGCGTGAGCTTTGTGACATCAATGCCCTGGGTCATGCCATTTCCTCCGCGCGAGGAGCCAGTAGCGCTTCATAGGCGCTCAGCGGGACGAGCTCGACGATGACCTCGGGCAACGCCGCGGGGTCGGGCGCGAACCGCGCTCTAAGCGCTGCCATGTCCGGCATGCCTTGCGGCGTCGCTAGCAGGGCTTCCAACACAGCGGCGAGCTCAGCCTCGCACGCCCGCTCATGCGCGAGGCTAAGAAGCTCGACCATTGTCCGGCACGCGACCCGTTCGGCGAGCCGCTCCAGCAGCCGATCGAACATGCGCCGGTAGGCCTCGCGCGGGAAGAGCTGGTGGCGATAGACAAGATTCAGCAGCGCCATCGGTTTGCGCCGAAGCGCATGGATGACATGGCGATAATCGACGACATGGCCATGTTTGCCGCTGCGTTCGGCGCGGCCGCGCGGAAGCGTAAAGAGCGGTGTGCCGCCGAGGAACAGCTCAAGCCGATCGTCGTAAAGTCGCACTCGCAGTCGATGGCCGATCAGCCGCGACGGCACGGTGTAAAACACCTTGCGCAGCGTGAACCCGCCCGAGGAGGTCACCATGACAAGCACCTCTTCATAATCGCTGGTGCGCATGCTCGGTAGCGACTGAAGCACCGCCCGTTCGGCGTCGATCCGCTTCGCGCACCGCGCATTCTTGCGCGCGACGATCTCGTCGACGAAGCAGCGATATTCCGCAAGATCGTTGAAGTCGGCCGATCCGCGCATCAACAGCGCGTCGCGCACCGCCGCCTTCAGATGCCCGTGCGCGCTCTCGATCGCGCCATTTTCATGCGCAACACCGCGGTTATTGCGGGTCGGCTCCATCCGGTAATGACGACAAAGCGCGTCATATCTATGCGTCAGATCCTCGCGCGCCGATGCATCCAGATTGCGGAACGCCGCCGACAGACTGTCGCTGCGATGCTCGCGCGGCGCGCCGCCCAGTGCCCACAGGGCATTCTGCAGCCCCTCCGCCAACGCGATATAACTCTCGCCGCCCAGGATCACATGGGCATGCTCGAAGCCAGAACAGGCGAGCCGGAAGTGGTACAGCCGGTGATCGAGCCCGACCCCGGCGATGTGTACGCCCAGATCGGCCATGTCGGTAAAATCCGACAGCCCCATCCGCCCCGGCTCGTGCACCTGGCGGAAGATCACGTCGCGATCCGGGCCTTGCAGCGCCCGCCAGCTTCGAACCCGACGCTCCATCGTCCGCCGCACCCCATCGGGAAGCTCAGGATGACGACGCTGCATTTCTTCGAACACCGCGACAGCCCGGAGTCCCGGCGCCGCCTCCAGCAGCGGTACAACTTCGCTATCGAAGATATCCGCCAGCGGATCGGGGCGCCGGCGACCGCGCGGCGACACTGTCTGTCTCATCTTCATATATAATCTCACCTGATGATCGTTGATATGTCTCCCGGGCACCGCATCTCCCCTTCCAAAGGAGGCGGCACCTGGCAGGTCACGATCACCAAAAGCGCCCTTCCAAAAGAAAAGACGCTTGCGGGGGTGTGTCTGTCGCTCCTCGGGGCTTCGCCCCTCGTCCCGACAGACACACCCCCGCCATTCTCATCTAGATTGTCGCGCTGTTCTCACCTTGATTGTCGCGCAGCACGGCACCGCATGCACTCGGCCCTCGGGTATCTAACCCCCGAGCAAGCCGAGCAGAGCATGACCGGATAACCCAGTGTGTCCGCCGAAACGGGGGACGATCAGTTCAGCGTTGCCGCTACATGACCCTTGAGAGCGTCTCGGGATTAAGCGATGATGCCATCATCACATTGCCCGCTATGGCAGCATGATCAACCCGGCTTCGCCAGAGATCGCTAAGGCTACGCCGGCGAACCTACACCGTCAAATGGGACACGACCAAACTCCCGACCCACGTGGCCCAAGGTTGGGCAGCAGTGCATGTTTGGCATTGGCCGGGCCAGTTTCTTCGGATGAAAGAGCGCTTATTAGCAAGATGGTGTTCGTGACATCTTTCAGGGCCGATCATGCCCAATCAGCTTTTTGTCAGCCGTCAACTGCCCCGCCCGCAACCTACGGTCAAACCCCAACCGCAGCGATCAGCGTCAGGTCCCTGCGGCCGGGGTTGCCTCGGATTTCGCGCTGGGCGGGATGTGCCTCCTCACCAGCAGCAACGCGATCGCCGTCACGGCCATGGCGGCGGCCACTACATAATAGAAGCCCACCGGGCCGAAGCCGGACAGGGCCGCTGCACCGATAAAGCTGCTCAATACCGCACCGACCCTGCCGATTCCCGCCGAAAGGCCAACCCCGGTTGCGCGCAGCAACGTCGGATAGACGTGCGACGCGAGCACGTAGAGTATAACTTGAAGGCCTACGATACAGCCACCAAGCAGGGCCAGCGCCGTCAAGAGCAGCAGCTTGGGCGCGGCCGGGTCAAACCCTATGCGGCTCAACGCCAAGGCTCCCCCGGCACCGCCAAGCGCCATAATCAGCATTGGCAACCGCGACCCGGTGAAAAGTATTATCCAGGATACCAGCACCGCAGCCACAATCGCCCCCACATTGAACGTCAGCAGGCCGCGGCTCGATGTCGAAAGGTCGAAGCCGGCATCGGCGAGCATCGTCGGAAGCCAGTTAAACGACATGAACACCGCCAGCAGGCAGCCAAAAAATGCCAGCCATAAGAGCAATGTATCGCCCAAGTAGGGAGGGCGGAGAAGGGTTGTCGCCGAGGGCTTGTTGACCCCCGATTCGGTGCGATCGACAAACACTGCGTCCGACGGCACGTCTAACCGCATCCGTTCGAAGATCTGGCGCAATTCGTTCGACTTCTCCGGCCGGGTCACCAGAAATCGCGGAGATTCCGGTAGCAACAGAAACAGCGCCAATGCCAGCACCAGCGGTAAGGCGCCCGCCACAGCGAACAATCCTCGCCAGCCCAATGCCGGAAGCGCTTCGGCAGAAACAAACCCGCCGAACACTCCGCCGACCGCCATGCAAACCAAACTAAGAGTAACCGCAAAACTGCGACGGTGCTGGGGCGTATACTCTGCAACCAGTGCGGTGACATTTGGGAGCGCTCCGCCCAGACCGATACCCGCAATAAAGCGGAATAGTCCCAGCGTCGGCAAGTCATTGGCAAAAGCGATGGCGCCCGTCATTGATCCGAAGATGATCGTGCTGACCAACAGGGCTATCTTGCGTCCAAACTTGTCGCCGAGGATCCCGCCGATTGCGGCGCCGATGGTCATGCCGATCAGGCCGATCGCCAGCACCGGCGCAAGTTCTTCCTTGGTAAGGTTAAGGTCGGGCAGCATCGCCGGGGCAGCAAACCCGAGTGCCAGTGCATCGAAACCATCGAGCACTATCACCAAAGAGCACAGCAGCAGCACCAGCTTCTGATAGGGCGCCCACGACGATGTGTCTGAAGCAAACCCGACGTCGAATTCGGGGCGACCCGCCGGGGTGACATTAGATGGCACGCCGCCCCCAATCTCTTTGGCACTCATAATGGACATCCTCGCCTTTGCTGTTTTCGCTGGCCTGCATGTTGAGCAAAATTGCGCCGTCCTGCCTAACGCCCCTTTGCTTGGTTCCCAAATACTCTTCGTCGGCCGACTTTATCCGCTCGAGCTTCGTGGGGATGATGCTCCGCCCCGTCGATTGTGCCAGCACCTTAACCAGCCGGGGCTGGCAATCGCCTGGCTTGTGCCTTGGATCGGCGCAGTGGGACGGCGGGAACTCCCGCAGCGTAGAGCCCGTCCACGATTCGCCGAGCTTGGCCGATCACGCCGAGGGGCAGTTCGCAGCGGCAAGAACGGCGAAGACAGCAGTGATCTGACGGGCAGCCGGTCGAGCCAGCTATTATTCAGCAGGCTGCAATGCCGCGTCTCTTTCCTGTCGGTAGGCTAAATGAGACGCCATGTTTTCCGGTTTGACCCCGAAGGCTGTTTGCCGACTGATGTTCTGGCGGTTTATTTCATCGAACTTGATGAAATAGGCCTTATGCATCCTGTAAAAGGGGATCTCTGGATAAAGGTGATGGATGAGATGGTAATTCTGATAGACCAGCAACGGTGTCAGCAGCCATTCCCATCCGTAGCGCATCGTCGTCGCCATATAGGGCTCTTCATCTTGGGCGACCATTGCCGGATAGTGGGGCAGGATGACGAAAACGACGGCAATCAGGAACAGCGTGATCCGCGAGGGAAGAAACCACAGCATAAAGAGTTCGAATCCGAATCCGAAGTAAATCGCTGCCCCGAACAACGCGAACAAAGCTCCGTAAAAAGCAACAAGTTCCCTGCCATGCTTCTTTCGAACGTTTTGACCGTGCTTGATGAAGTAATAAATGTAGGCACCGTCAAACATGGTCCAGCGAAACGGTACCTGCCACCATGGCGACTCGTGTTCATAGAGATCAGGGTCTAGTGGGCCATTGGCATAGCTGTGGTGCTTGTTGTGCACCCAACGCAGAAGTACCATCGGCGCATAGGGAAACAAAAAGAAAAGGCCGATCGCCCCAATCGTCTCGTTTAACCATTTGACCCTTGAAAGGGACATATGGGCCGCATCATGTATTACGCTGAAAAGCAGATAGGTGATCAGGCCGTTGGCGATGGTTCCGTACCAGATCGGTATTTGCCCGGTCATTGCGAGATACCAGACAAGTCCGATGCCACCCATCGAGGCAACGAAAAGCAAGGCGGTCGGCAGCGCTAGTAACGGTGCCCTTCGCAACTGCTCGAAATACTCTTCCTGGTTTTTTGGAAAAACACTCGCCACCATATGATCTCTCCCAGAATCTGGTCCATCCATGGCCGCCAATTCGTATTTTAGCTGTCCATGATACGCCATCGCTCGCCAAGCGCACCCAGCACCCGAATGATAGCCGTTTGTTGGATAATATGCAACTCTTATCCCGCATTGCCTTCGCAATCGGGCAGGCCATTGGACGCCCGATCGTCCTGTACGCAGGGGCAGCCGATCTGGAAACAAGCGAGGAGCCTTTGGTAGCTCCGTTAGATCGGATAAACGAGGTATCGCGGCAATACCGAGGTGTCGAGTTCAGCCCGGCGTGATAGCAGCTTGAGTTCACCGTTCTTGCCTTGGCGCACAGAATCGAGATACTGTCCCGCCGCCAGAACCTGGGTAATCCCGGTGTCCTTAGGCGTCATGAACACCGAAAAGTTGGATCGCATTCCCAGGGTGGTTGCATCGATACGATCAAAGCTGGTGAGCTGGACGAAATGACGGGTGCGATAGTCCTGAAAGGTTCCGGCCCAGATGTCGTTCACGAAGGTAACGCGATCCTCGAGCCTAGAGCGGCAATCGTCGTACATGAAGCCGAGCGCGAACCCGTGCTCCGAATTCTCTGCCGAACGACAGTAGTATGAGGCAGCCTCCTCTTCCGCATAATTCCCTAACCAACCCGACATGTCTTTGCCGTCGAGTGCGTGCGCATCGGCCAGCAGCAAGGCGTTGAGCGCCGCTTCGAGCGATATATCTGCCTGCATCATGCCGCCGCCCTTTTGAAACCCATGACCGAACGATAATATTCCCAGCGCGGCAAGTTGCCGCTCTCATCATTCTGAAGAAACTCGGATTCCAGCTTCAAAGGGTCGTGCACGCCCTTCTGGAAAATAGCCGAACCGGGGGTGTGGTTTCCGATGTGGATGCGGTGAAAGACCGAAGCATCCTCCATACTGATCAAGCCGCACGGTCCGAGCAGGTTGGAACTTTGCCGCAGGCGATGGCGAACCATTTCCTCGTCGTCATCCTGATGGGCGAAATAGGCATAGTGGACTTCAACCGTCTCCGCATCGATCGGTGTGGCGAAGCGCAAATTGATGACATCAAGATGCTTGGTCGAAACAAAGGTTGGAAATAGCGAGACGATCCGGGAACCGACCGCCGGATCCTGGCCCTTGAACTCGATCAACGACTTGTCCTTGAGCACGGATGGGCCGGTTGCCACCGAAAGCGCCGATTCGAAGCAGATGTGGCCGCGGTGCGTTGCCGTGTATTGGCGACCCTTGCCGCCTTGCCAGTTGAGCATCTTGAACGCCTGATGCAGCAAAGGAGCATGATAGCCATCGTTATCGGTATACGACTTCCAGTTCGTATCATAACGGACCTTCTGGTAGCCCAGCAGCTTGAGCCGCCCGTCTCCCGCAAGCAGCTCGCGCAAGCAATTCTGCGAGTCGCCCAGATAATCGAGCAGCGCCTCGGTTTCCGCCGAAATCGTCACGAAGATCAGGCCGAAAAAGATGTCGAACCGCGGCTGGGCCAGCGGATAGTCGGCTTTGTTGAAGCCGGGCAGAAATTCCCGTGGGTTGGGGCACCCGACCAGGTCACCCTTGGAATCGAACAGCCAGCGGTGGTACGGGCATTCGAATTCGGTCTTGTTGCCCATGACCGCCGTCTCGAGCTGATTGCCGCGGTGCGAGCAGGCGTTGTAAAAAACCCGCACCACGCCATCGACGTCCCGACCAATAAGGAGCGGCACGCCGGCTAAGCGGTAGGTCTTGAAATCCCCTGGGTTGGGCAATTCGCTTTCATGGGCGACCGGGTGCCATTCGGTGCCATGAAAAATGCGCTTGACCTCTTCCGCATAGATATCTTCGCGAACGAAGGCTTCCTTAGGAATTTCATTATAGTTCTTCGGCCACGACAGCTTGATGTCCGTCATCCACTTTCTCCCATTTTTCGCGCTTATTTTATTTCTCGGCTTCGAGTGCCTTGCCAAGTTCAGCCCACATTCTGCCCGAAAGACGCGCGCCCTCGAGGTAGGGTTCGGGACAAAGATGGTAGGGCGGGCGGACCGGACCGGCGTTCATCCAGCCGCCTGCGTTCATGCGTGCTTTTTCAAGCGCTATGTTGTAGGTCGAGAATTCCTTGAAGCTGCCGTTAGGGAACAGCGGCGCCGCCGTTGGGCCGAGCCGGCCCATAAAAGCCCGCGCCGCGCTCCAATCACCGCTCGCGCGCGCTTGCGACACAAGGTCGCGCAATGTCGTGGTCACCAGCGGGTGACACACGGCACCGCTCGACCAAAAGGCGTCGATCGAGTCGTCCATACGGGCTGCGCCGTAGTAATCGAAGTCGATCGGCAGCAGTTTGATACGGCCCCGAATCGCTGCAAGGTCTGGCAACAGGTTGCCGACGCCGATATACTTTGCTGTGACGACCTGCGGAAGCTCAGCCACCTGGCCCCAGAATCCACGCGGGAAATCGAACTTGAAGGCTTCGGGATTGGCGTAGATGGCAATGTTCATTTCGGGAACGGCCTCAGCGACATCCTTGTAGAACTGGACAGCAACATCAAGGCTGGGCGCGCACCACATCGGAATTCCGAGCATCGTGCCATCCGCGCCGAGTTCCAGCGCTTGCCGGGTCAACGCGACCGTGTCGCGGGTGTTGATGCAAGTGGTGCCAACGAAAATCGGCACCCGGCCGGCTGCTGCGTCTACCAGCGCCTTCATGAAATCGAGCTTTTCGTCGTGGGT
The DNA here is from genome assembly GCF_002205675.1 of Sphingopyxis bauzanensis. Taxonomy (GTDB): domain Bacteria; phylum Pseudomonadota; class Alphaproteobacteria; order Sphingomonadales; family Sphingomonadaceae; genus Sphingopyxis; species Sphingopyxis bauzanensis. Next base: position 8,825 of record NZ_NISK01000006.1, read on the forward strand.
CATAGTCGCCGCTTCACCAAGCGTCCCCATGCTCAAAATTCCGTTGATTCCTGCATCAATCAGGCCGTTCACCACGCGCGCGGTCTCATCGAGATCCACCGTATTTGTCGCGCGCCAATCGGAGGCGTTATCCTTCGCCGGAGTGGGAATTATCGCCCATGCGCCTTTGACGTCGTTCGGGTCAATAAGTGTACGGGCCATTTCGTTTCTCTCCTCAAATCCGGTCCGGTGATCGCCACTGCAGCGTCCGATCATTCGACATTGCGCAACGCATTTCCTTGCATGACATAGATCATGAATATAGGCAAGGCAACCATCCAGCCTTGCGTTTCGTGGCAGGAATGAGGGATAAAGGAGGAGCCAGATTATGACTTTTGCCAAGAGGTTCGACAACCAGATCGCGGTTGTGACCGGTGGAGCTCAAGGCATCGGGCTAGCCACAGCCAGGCGTATGGCCGAGGAAGGCGCGATCGTGATCATTGCCGACCGAGCGGCTGACGCAACGCAGGCTACGGTCGATCGCCTGCGGGACAATGGCTGCGATGTCCACGCCGCCATCTTCGACCTCGAGAAATGCGAGGGAGCGACCGAACTGTACCGGACGGTTACCGATCAATTCGGCCAAATCGACGTGGCGGTCCACAATGTCGGCGGCACGATCTGGGCTAAGCCCTATTGGGATTATAAACCCGACGAGATTGTGGCTGAAATCAACCGTTCGCTGTGGCCAACTCTTTGGTGCTGCCACGCGGTGGTGCCGTACATGCTCGCGGCCGGGCGCGGTTCAATCGTAAATATCGGTTCAGTGGCCACGCGCGGCGTGAACAGGGTTCCCTATGCCGCCGCCAAGGGCGGAGTCGCTGCTTTGACCGCCGCTTTGTCGCTGGAACTGGAAACCAGCGGTGTCCGAATTAATTGTGTAGCGCCAGGCGGAGTCAACGTCACACGGGTCACCCCGCGCGATCCCGCACCGATGAGCGATGTGGTCAAGGCGGGTTTTGCAGGAGTGATGGAGCAGACCTTGCGCGACACTCCGATGGCCCGCTTCGGCGAACCCGATGAACTGGCCGCTGCAATTTGTTTTTTCGCCTCTCAGGAGGCTTCCTACGTCACCGGGCAGACACTCTTCGTCGCGGGCGGCGGGATCGGATAAGACCGCTCTCCCGCCGCGCCCAGACATCAAGTCGTCTGCTTAAGCAACTCGCGCAACGACACGTCCGCATCAGCAAGCCGATCCGCGCTCGCGCTCACCCGTCGTTCGACCAGCCGCTTGCCAATCCCCATGTCGGCAGGACGGTTGACGGTCAGGACGCCGTCGATGGTTCCACTGGACAGGAAGAACGCGACAAAGGCGTTGCTTTCGGTGTCGCCGCGAACCACAACCTCGGCCTGCACCGGGATTTGTCCGCAGAACTGTATATTCAGATTGAACTGATCGCTCCAGTACCACATTGGCTTGCAGTAATCGACTTCCTGGCCAAGCATGGCCAAAGCCGCCGCCTGTGCCTGGTCGGCCGCGTTCTGATATGTTTCCTGTCGGAAGCGACCGCCGAAAAAGCCGTCCTGTTCGGCCACGTCACCGGCGGCGAACACCACCGGATTACTGGTCTGGCAACGACGATCGACAACAATCCCGTTGTTGACCGTCAACCCGGCATCGACCGCGAGTGACGTTGCGGGAATGATACCCACGCCGACAATGACAGCGTCGCAGGCGATGAGGGTTCCATCGTCGATCTCGACGGCGGAGACGCGCCCGTCCGCAAACTTGAGCCCCGTTACCCCCCGGTTGAAATAGGTTTTGACCCCTCGCTTGCCGTGCTCCTCACCCAGCCACTGGCCGAAACGCTTGCCCAGCGCCCGCTCCATCGGCGCGGCCATCGGCTCGATCGCGGTCACCTCGCAGCCCAGCTTGATCGCGCTGGCGGCCACTTCGGCACCGATCACACCCATGCCGACGATTACGACCCGCGCCCCTTGACGAAGGTCGAGGGCCATTCTGGCTGCGTCGTCACGGGTGCGCAGATAATGGACATTGGCGCAATCGGCTCCGGCCAGATTGAGCTTGCGCGCGTGTCCGCCGGTCGCCAGCAGCACCTTGTCGGCGGCGACCAGTTGGCCGCCGGAGAGGCGCACTCCTCCCGCATTGAAATCGAGCGCTTCGGCGCGCGTATTCAGCAGAAGGTCGATCCGGTTGTCCGCGTACCAGCCCTCATCCTGCAGGAAAAATTTGTCCAGGACGTCGCTTGTATTCCATAGGAATTCCTTGGACAGCGGCGGGCGTTCGTAGGGTCTCCAGGGCTCTTCGCCGATAAGGGTGATCCGGCCTTCGAATCCTGCCTGCCGCAGCGCTTCCGCCGCCCGGCCACCTGCGAGATTGGCACCTACAATCGCTACCGAACGCACTCGATATCTCCCAGTTTCACGGACTCACCCACCTCCTAATCCTTGCACGCAGAAGGCGGGGTCGTTGTACATGATGCAATATATTGTAGAAACGTCAACGGCAACACTAGCCGTCACGTTGCATTTTCTCAAGCCTGAAAGCGAGTTGCCGCCGCGTCAGCCCCAATTCTCTGGCCGCTTGAGCAACGTTGCCACCGGCGGCTTCGACTGCAGCCCGCACGATCGCATTTTCTACCGTCGAAAGCGTTTCGCCGTTCTGGCGAAGCAAGCTGACCAGCTGACAAACCGAGGACTGTTCTTCATGCCTCGGCTCCGCTTCGACGACGCGACCATCCCGGGCAAGCGTCAGCCCGCTTGGGATGCGCACTCTGTCCGACCCGATGAAAAGGTGTCGTAAATCGATAGCGCCAGATTCATCGGCAAGCAGCACGGCACGCTCGACCATCCGCTCCAATTCCCTCACGTTACCGGGATAATCGTGCATCAGCAGCGCGTTAATCGACCGCGCCGTGAAGCCGCCAACAGCACGCCCGTGGCGCATGGCATACTTGGCGCGGAAGTGCTCCATAAGTCCAGGGATGTCCTCACGCCGCTCTCGCAATGGCGGAACCCGGATGGGGAGCGTTGAAAGGCGGAAGTACAAGTCGGCACGAAAAGTCCCCTCGGCCATAGCGACCTCGAGATCGATGTTGGACGCTGCGATCAGGCGGACGTTCACCTGGATGGTCTTGGTGTCGCCAACACGCTCGAATTCGCCTTCTTGGATGGCTCGCAGGACTTTGCTTTGTGCCAGCGGCGAGAGCATCGAAATCTCGTCAAGAAACAGCGTGCCGCCATGCGCGAGTTCGAAACGCCCCGGCCGGTCGGCCACGGCTCCGGTAAATGCACCCTTGGCCACACCGAACAGTTCGGCCTCAATCAGGCCTTCGGGAATTGCGGCGCAATTGAGCGCGACGAAGGGCGCATCGCGGCGAAGACTGAGCCGGTGCGCCATCTTCGCAAACACCTCCTTGCCGACTCCCGTCTCCCCCAGAAACAGCAGAGTGGCATCGGTGCCTGCTGTTCGCTCGATCAGGTTGCGTACCGCGTGGAAGCCTGCCGATACTCCCGCGACGAATTGGTCGTCCTGGCTTTTGGGGCCGGCTGACTGGAACGAAACTACCGCCGTTTCGACATCGTCCAGGTTAGGCCATTCGTCTTCCGGCTTGCCATGAAGCAGGCAGGCCGGGTGGCCCATTCCCTGGCACTCGATTTCACGCATGATTATGGGTTGACCCGCGAAAGTGCTGGCAAAGCCGCTGGCAAAGCCGGTCTGCAACCAGCACACCGGATCGGCGTTGACGCCTTCGGTCTCAAGATGGATTCCCGCTTCAATCGAATCGTGGACCAAAAACCGTCCTTCAAAATGGCCGCTCGCGGTATCGCTGTCCAAAGTTTCGATCTCGGTCCAGCCGAACCCGGTCAACGCGTGGGCTTGAGGGCCGACCGCAAAGGCTTCAAGAAAACCGCGGCCGGGCCGCAGATACTTTGCCTCGACCGCGCAACGTGCGCCTTCCGCAAAGCCCATCTGCCAGAACAACCGGCGCGCGCTGCCCAGGCCCAACTGGACAACCAGTTCGTTGCGCAACATGGCCAGGGCGGAATTGCTCAGCAACACGCAGCGCTCGCTGTCACGCCAGATGCGGCCCTGCTCGGGCGAAAAACGGAGCCGGCTGGTTAGGTCGGTGTAGGCGGGGAGATGCTTCACGCTAACTTGATAACAAATATGTGCACCAGACGCCACATAATCACCTCATGATCGACAGATACGTCAATTTTGAACACAGCCTCCGGCAAAGCTCGAAGGTGCCTTTCAGGAATTTCGTTTTTTTTTCAGTTTGGCACGAATTATGCTTAGCTAGGGGAAAATTAAGACATGGCTGACCGCAAGAATATTGCGGCGGCGAATGAGAGGAGAGCTTAGGCATGGATGTTTCCGGACTGGTCGATACGGCCACGGGCCGACAATCGCGGACAATATATTCCAGTGAGGAACTCTACAAGCAGGAGCTTGAACGCATTTTCGCTCGCTGCTGGCTGTTCCTCGTCCACACCAGCCAGATACCCAAGGCCGGTGATTATTTCCGCACTTTCATGGGTGAGGACGATGTCATCGTCATTCGCCAGAAGGACGGGTCGATCAAGGCCTTCCTCAACAGCTGCACCCACCGCGGCAACCGCATTTGCCGCGCCGATCGCGGCAACGCCAAAGCCTTTACCTGCAACTATCATGGCTGGTCGTTCGCGCCGGACGGTTCGCTCGCCGGGGTTCCGCTGGAAAATGAAGCCTATTTTGGCGAGCTCGATCGCAGCAAACTGGGCCTGGTTCCGGTAACCCATGTTGCTGAATACAATGGCCTCGTCTTCGGTTGTTTCGACCCGGACGCGCCATCGCTCGAAGACTATCTTGGCGATGCCAAGTTCTTCCTCGACGTCTGGCTGGACGCGATGCCCGGTGGCACGTCGCTCGTTGGCGAAACCCAAAAGATGGTGCTGGGCAGCAACTGGAAGCTGCCGGTGGAGAACGTCTGCGGCGATGGTTATCATCTCGGCTGGGCGCACGCGGGGGCGATGATGGCGGTGCAGTCCTTGGACCTTTCCGGTCTCAGCGTCGGGAATTCGAGCGCCGACCTGGACGGCGGGCTTTCGGTTGCCGGGATGAATGGCCACATGGCCCTGACCGCGCTCGACGGGGTTTCGGGCTACGCCTTCTACCCCGATCCGAAGCCCATGCTGGACTATCTCGAGGCCAATCGTCCCGAGGTGATAGAGCGGTTGGGCAAGGTGCGCGGCGAACAGCTCTGGGGTTCGCAGATCAACATCACGATCTTTCCCAACCTTCAGTTCCTGCCGGGCCTTAACTGGTTTCGGGTCTATCACCCCAAGGGTCCGGGACAGATCGAGCAATGGACCTGGGCAATGGTCGAGAACGACATGCCCGAAGAGGTACAGGCGACGATTCTTGACAATCAGTGCCTGACCTTCGGCCTAGCCGGGCTGTTCGACAATGACGATGGCGATAATCTTGCCGCCTGCACCGAACAGTCCCGTGGCTGGCGGACGGCACAGATGGACGTCTTCACCAACATGGCGCTCGGCCGTTCGGGACCGCGCGAAGGTTTCCCCGGCGACATCGCCGCCGGTCTGGTTAGCGAGCACAACCAGCGTTATTTCTACCGCCGCTGGCAAGAGCACATGCAGGCTGAAAGCTGGGCCGAAGTTCCCACCTACAACATCAACCCGCTGTCCGCTCAGGAAACAGTCGATGCATGAACTGAGCCCCGCCCCGGTGCCGGTTGACGTACTAAACACTCTGACGCAGCGCCTTTATCACGAAGCGCGCCTGCTCGATGCCGAACGCTTCGAGGATTGGCTGGAGCTGTTATGCGACGATGTAGGCTACCGCATGGAACTGAAGAGGCGCCGCTTCCGGGCGGATCGGTCGCCGCCTGCGGCAGTAGGAGTCGGGGTTGTTTTCAACGAGACCCTTGCCCGTCTTAAACTCAGGATCGATCGCCTGCGCTCCGGATTTGTATGGGCCGAAGATCCGCCCAATTTCGTGCGCCGCGTCGTTTCGAACGTCGAAGTAGAGCCCGCGGATGCCGAAAACGAGGCGATCGTTCACTCGGTGATCGTCATTCACCGCAACCGCATCGACGGCCTGACGCGCGTGTTTACCGCCGGACGCACCGATCGTTGGCGCCATGGGAAGCAAGGCTGGTGTCTCGCGGCGCGCGACATCGCACTCGACCATGCCGTGCTGCATGACAGCAACATCAACGTTTTTTTCTAAGACAGAGTTATAGGGAGAAGAATGACATGCGAATCGAAGGGATCGGCCGTGAGCCGGAGTTTTCGCGTTACATGGACCTCAAGGAAGGCTGGCTCGATCGCCGGATCTTCAGCGATGCCGAGATCTACGAGGAAGAACTGTACCGTATCTTCGCGCGGTCCTGGCTGTTCGTGGCCCACGAAAGCCAGTTGCCAAAGGCAGGCGATTTTCTGACCACCCATATGGGCGAAGACGCCGTCATCGTCGCGCGCCAGCCGGATGGCTCGATCAAGGTTTTCCTCAATTCTTGCCCTCATCGCGGCAACAAGGTGTGCTTTGCTGATGCCGGCAACACCCGCCGGTTTGTCTGCAATTATCACGGCTGGGCCTTCGATACCGCCGGTGAACTGAAGGGCATGCACGAGGAATACTGCTACGACGATAACGATATTGATCGCCGTAAAAACGGCCTAAAGCAGGTTGCCCGGGTTGCGGGTTACAAGGGGCTGGTCTTTGCGACCTTCGCCGAAGATGGTCCCAGTCTCGATGCCTGGCTGGGCGACTTCCGCTGGTACCTCGACATGCTGCTCGATAACGAGGAGGGCGGAACCGAATTGATCGGCGGCTGCATCAAGTCGGTGATGAACGCCAACTGGAAGTTCGGCGTCGAAAACTTCATCGGTGATGCTTACCATGCCGGCTGGACCCACGATTCCGGCTGCCGTTCAATGAACAATGGCCAGCCCTTCCCGCCGATCGACATGGAAAATTCTTATCATGCCAGCGTCAACGGTCACGGGTGGGAGTTCGGTACCGAAGGGGTCGGCGATCTCTTCCTCCTGGGCCGACCGAAGGTTCTCGAATACTATGAAAGAATCCGTCCCAAGATGGCCCAGCGGCTGGGCGAGATGCGCTCGAAGATCTTCGGATCGGTCGCCTCCGCCTCGATTTTCCCCAACGTGTCATTCCTTCCTGGCATTTCGACCTTCCGGCAGTGGCAGCCCAAGGGTCCGATGGAGTTCGAGCTCAAGACCTGGGTGATCGTCAACAAGTCGATGCCCGATGACATCAAGAATGAAATTACCAAGGGGGTCATGCAGACCTTCGGCCCCGGGGGTACGTTCGAGATGGACGATGGCGAGAACTGGAGTAACTGCACCACCGTCAACCGAGGTGTGGTCACCCGCCACGAACGCCTGCACTACCGTTGCGGCATATCGCGCGAAATCGAACACGATACGCTGCCGGGCATCGTCTACCGCGGCCAGTACAATGACGCCAACCAGCGCGGCTTCTACCAGCGTTGGCTCGACATGATGGAAGCCGACAAGCTGGAGGCTATGCCAGACCGGCCGGAATCACGCCTTTCCGGCGTTGGCGAGACGCGCAACCTCCCCGGCCTATTCGCGCTCTGAAAAGGATCATCACTATGACACAGAACGCCACGTTGGAACGCCCGCAGACGGGCCAGGGCGCCTCGCTCGAACTGACGCACGCCTTGACCCAGACGGTCTACCGCGAAGCGCGCATGCTCGACGATGAGAACTACGCCGATTGGGTTGATATGCTGGCCGACGACCTGCTGTATCATATGCCCGGCATCGAGACGCGCTATCGCCGCGACAAGACCGACCAGATCACCGATCTGACCAGGATGGCCTATTACAACGACAATCTGACCGAGATCAAAAAACGGCTTTCGCGGCTGGAAACCGGCACGGCATGGTCAGAGGATCCGGCCACGCGTTACACGCACATCATCACCAATGTTGAGGTAGAGCTGACTGAAAAATCCGGAGAATACCGGGTCTATTCCAACTTCTATGCCTATCGCAATCGCAATGAGCGCGAGGAAGATTCACTTATCGGCAACCGTGTCGATATCTGGCGCGAAGCGGAATCTGCATTTCAGCTAGTCACACGGCGGATCATACTCAAGCATAACGTACTGCTCAGTAAAAACCTGAACATCTTCCTTTAGGCAGGCGGTACCGCGAACCCAACGTTGGTTCGCGGAGACCCTGCCTGCGACCGCAACCAATTTCTGTTCTGCTCACACAAATCTGCAGGACGGTTAGATCGGAGAGAATAAATGGACGCATTGCGGTATTATCTGGTGCCCCTGATGACTCTGACGGGAATCGCAGGGTTTGTCCTTGGCGGCCCGTTCGTGTGGCTCGGCATTGCCACCTTCCCTGTGCTGATGATGCTTGACATTGCCCTACCAAGTGACAGCAAAATGCGCGCACGTGGCATTTCGTCCGCCGCCGATTTCGCGATCTACCTGCAGCTGCCGCTGCTGATCGCGCTCTATATGGCTTTCGCCCACTCGGTTAATTCTGGCACAAATCCGATACTGGGGGGCCAAGCTTCGGGTTGGCAGATCGCCGGATCGATCGCAAGCCTTGCCTGGCTTTCCGCGGTTCCGACCCTGCCCGTCGCACACGAGCTGATGCATCGTCGGCACTGGTTCCCGCGCGCTGTCGCAAAGGGGTTGAGCGCCTTCTATGGCGATCCCAATCGCGATATTGCGCACATTGTCACTCATCATGTCCATCTCGATACGGCGAAGGACAGCGACACGCCCTTGCGAGGACAGACAATTTACAGCTTCGTGTTATCGGCGACCTGGGGCTCCTACAAGGACACCTGGGAAAAGCAGGCAGAGATCCTCTCACGTCTGGGCCTTTCGAAGTGGAGCTGGCGCAATGCGATGTGGCTACAACTGGTTCTGATTGGCGCAATCATCGGCGTGATGACGGTTCTCGCGAACCCGGTCGCTGGCCTGATGACGGTGGCCGCGATGTTCTTCGCCAAGATGATGGTAGAAGGCTTCAATTACTTCCAGCATTACGGCCTGCTACGGATCGAGGGCGAGCCAATTGCCAAACATCACGCCTGGAACCATCTCGGCATGATCGTGCGTCCGATCGGGGTGGAGATAACCAATCACATCAACCACCACCTCGACGGGCACACCCCCTTCTACGAACTGCAACCAGAGCCCAAAGCACCCCAGATGCCGTCGCTGTTTCTGTGTTTCCTGTGCGGACTGGTCCCGCCAGTCTGGAACCGGTTCATCGCCCAGCCGCGCCTTAAAGACTGGGACCAGAGGTTTGCATCGCCCGGCGAGCGCAAACTGGCGCAGGCGGCCAACGCGCGTGCCGGCTGGCCGCAGTGGTTCTCTACCGTATGAGACACAGTCCACCCGCATGAAGATGTATCTCTCCGATCATCGACATGTCACTTGAGCGTTGTTCCCCCGGGGATGACGCTCCTTTTTCCTTGCACTCCACCGCCCCACATCTAGCGTAGTAGATCGCATTCATGTTTTCCTTCCTGAAAAAGCCCGGGCCCAACAAGGTGACTTTGGCATCCGAAACCCGGACGTTGCTGGTCGCCCGCGACAAGACCCTGCTCGAAGCAATGCTCGCCGAAGGCCTGGCCATGCCGCACGATTGCAAAGTCGGCTCGTGTGGAACCTGCAAATTCAAGCTTCTGGACGGCAAGATACGGGAGCTCAGTCCATCTGCACTGGCACTGGAACGCGACGAGCTGGCGGCCGGATACAGGCTCGCTTGCCAAGCGTTGCCGCGATCGGACCTGACTATTGCGCTCGACGCTCCCTTGCTGAGCCAGCAAGCTGTTGAAAGCTATTCCGCGACGATCGTCGCGGCCCGCAGGCTTTGCCCGGATATAATCAATCTCGTTGTCGAGCTTGACCGGCCGCTTTGCTTTACCCCCGGCCAGTACGCCGATCTGAGCGTACCCGGCATCGACGGTCCTCGCAGCTATTCCTTCGCATTCGCACCCAAGGCCGGACCGGCCCGGCAATTGCAGTTCCATGTCCGCCATGTTTCGGGAGGCGCTTTCACCGACTGGCTGTTCGGAAGTGAGCCTATCGGAACGCAGTTGAAGGTGGCAGCGCCCTATGGCGAGTTCCGCCTCAATACGAGCACCGCGCCAATGCTCTGCATTGCGGGTGGCAGCGGTCTCGCGCCGATCATGGCCATCTTGCAGGAAGCTCTGGCGAACGGTGCGACGCGGCCGGTTGTCCTGTTGTATGGTGCCAGGAGCCAGGCGCACCTTTATTGCCTTGGTGAGATCGGCGAACTCAAAGCCGCCTGGAATGGGCCGTTTGAATTCATCCCGGTCTTGTCCGATGAAGCACCGGATAGCCCCTGGGAAGGTGCACGAGGGCTGGTCACCCAGCAGATTGCGGGAATACCGGATCTGGCGAAGTGCGAAGCCTATCTCTGCGGTCCGCCCGCGATGGTTGACCACGCCGAAGAAGAGTTACTCAGTGCAGGCGTGTCTCGCGATGCGATCTCTGCAGATCGTTTCCTCGACCACAGCAGCGCGCGGTAATGTTCGCTTACGCGCGCCTACCGCCGCCCCGCGGGATGTATGATGGCTTTCGTGATCGAGCACCATGCGCACCGCCCGCTGGCGAACCTCGGGTGCGGTCCTGTTCTTTGTCCGTTTGACGCCACCTGATTTTAGTAAAAGATGCAGAAGCCCCGCAGTCTGCCATGCTCCCATGGCTTGCGGGTTCCGACGATCCCGCGCAGGGATACCGACATGATCACGCGCATCGTTCCGATCTGATGCCGCGCACGGCTCAGAGCCGTCATCGACGTGATTTCCTTTCACACTATTCGTATTTTGGTCAAGCAGTCTGTGGGTGCGGGCGTCGCAGCGAGTCTCCCTCGAGAGTGACGCGGTGGGCGATGTGAACGAGGCGATCCAGGATGGCGTCGGCGTAAGTCGCGTCGCCGATCAGTTCGTGCCATTTTGTCACGGGAAGCTGGCTGGTGACGAGGGTGGATCGATTGCCGTACCGGTCCTCAAATATCTCAAGCAGATGATGGCGGGCATTGGCGTTGAGCGGCTCAAGTCCCCAGTCGTCGAGGATGAGCAGGTCGATGCGCGCGAGGCTTTTCAGCCGTACCGCAATACGTCCATCGCCGCGCGCCATGCTCAGTTCGTCGAGCAGCTTGCCAAGCCGGACGTAGAGGACCGACAGATTGTCGCGGCAGGCCTGGTGCCCAATGGCACAGGACAACCAGCTCTTGCCCGTTCCGGTTGGGCCGGTGATGACGAGATTGTCGTGACCTTTGATCCAGTCACCCTTGAGAAGGGTTTCCATAAAGCGCCGGTCAGCAGTTGGTCGAGAAGCTCATTAGGTATAGCGGGTTCTTTGCGTCGGGACGTAGGGGGACGGGACTGTCAGGATTTCCGTGTGTGGGCGGGCATAATGGGTAAGAAGGAGTCCCATCATGTCCCGACGCAAAGAGCCGGCGATCCCGTCTGATTTACTCGATCAACTTTTGGCAGGCACGGATGCGGCGACGGCGCTGGATCAAGGCGGTTTGCTCGACAGCCTGAAGAAGGCGCTGGCCGAGCGCGCCTTGAACGCGGAGATGGATCACCATCTGGGCGGCGTGGCGGAAGCTGGCAACAACCGCAACGGCTATGGCCGCCAAACCGTGATCACCGACAGCGGCAAGATCGAGATTGATGTGCCCCGCGACCGTGCGGGTAGCTTCGATCCGCAACTGATTGCTAAGTACCAGCGCCGCTTTCCGGGCTTCGACGACAAGATCGTGTCGATGTACGCACGTGGCATGAGCACCCGGGAGATCACTGGGCATCTGCGCGATCTGTACGGCATCGACGTCTCGCCCGACCTGATCTCGACCGTGACCGATGCCGTGCTGGAGGAGGTCGCCGCCTGGCAGGCCCGCCCGCTCGATCCGGCCTATCCGCTGGTCTTCTTCGACGCGATCCGGGTCAAGATCCGCGACGAGGGCATGGTCCGCAACAAGGCGATCCACATCGCGCTGGGCGTCCGCGCCGATGGTCACAAGGAGGTTCTCGGCCTGTGGATCGAGCAGAATGAGGGGGCCAAGTTCTGGTTGCGCGTGATGAACGAGCTCAGGAACCGCGGCACCGAGGATATCATGCTGGCGGTCGTCGATGGCCTCAAGGGCTTCCCCGATGCCATCACCGCCGTGTTCCCCGAGGCCGTAGTGCAGACATGCATCGTTCACCTGCTCAGGAACTCGATGGACTTCGTCTCGTGGAAGGATCGCAAGCCGCTGGTGACCGCCCTGAAGGGGATCTACCGCGCCGTCGATGCCAAGGCTGCCGAAGCGGCGCTGAGCGCCTTCGAGGCCAGCGAATGGGGTCAGCGCTACCCAGCCATCGGCCAGAGCTGGCGGCGGGTCTGGGCCGAGGTGATCCCGTTCTTCGCCTTCCCCGAGGCGGTGCGCAAAATTCTTTACACGACGGATGAGATGGACAAGACCTTTCCGTGCAAAATTGTGCTATGGCCCTCGTGCGCGGGCGACTCCGTGGCGAAGAACGGAACTCCGGCTGCAAGGTCCGTCAGGCCGCCTTATCACAGCCCTGCCGGCTTGGAGCGTCCGCGCACCTTTTCTTTTGGACGGGTCTCCCACTGCGCGACGAACTGTTCATACGCCTGCTCGGCGCGGCGGGCGACTTCCATTTCCTGATCGCGCAGAACCTTGATGTTGTAGGCGTAAGCCGGGCCAGGCTTGTTCCCCTTCGCCTGCGGTTTGCCGGCTTTGAGTTCCATGGCCCTGCGCTTGTTCGCGATGAGCGCGGGTCTCGCCCACCGATAGTCGGCCTGATTGGTGAGCAGGTGCCAACACAGGACCGTCAGCTTGCGCGCGAGGGCGACCGCCGCGATCTGATGGCCGCGCTTTGCTCGGATTCTGACGAAGAAAGCGTGCAGCGGCCCCGGCGTCTTGGCGGCAGCCCAAGCCGCTTCAACCAGCATGGCCCGCGCGTGGCTTCGCCCGACCTTGCTGATCCGTCCATGGTGCGCCGGTCCCAGGCCGGACTGACGAACCCGTGGATTAAGCCCGAAATAGCTCACCAGCTTTTGCGGGCTGGAAAAGCGGCCGATGTCGCCAATCGCAGCAATGATTCCCGCTGCTACCGTCAGGTTGATGCCCGTTATCGTCAGCAGACGGGCAACGGCAGGATCATCGAGCGCGTCGGTCGCTATCTCCCTGTCGATGATCGCGAGATCTTCACCCAACCGGTCCAGCTCGCGAACATGGCGCTCGATAGCCATGAGCTCGTCTTCTGGGATAGGCTGGCGTAAGAGCCAGGCGCGCCCAACACCGCTGAACAGATCTGCATGCGGGCAGCGAGGAATAAGATGCGAATGAAGGATCGCATGCACCTCATTCTTGATCCGCGTCCGGTGCCGAACCACCTGAAAGCGCCGGGCGGTCAGTCTGCGCCGCCGTTCCGTTCCCACATCCGGTGTCCAGATCTCGGGCAGATAGCCTGCCGCATGGAGACTTGCCAGCGTGCCGGCGTCGATCTTGTCGGTCTTCACATGAGCCTGGGCAATCGCTTTCACCTGGAGCGGATTAGCGATGATCACCCGCGCCACGAACGGAGAAAGAACCCGCGATACCGCCATGCAGTTACCGGTGGCCTCGATGACCACTTCATCGGTCGGTCGCAGCCCTTTCCCGAACCCTTCCAGCGCCGTCCGGGTCATGTCGACCCGGCCCGCATGCTTCAATATCCCCGCATCCCAAATCACCACTGATCTTCCCTCGATTTGACGGACACCGATGATAGGCTCCGCGGAGCCAGGAGGTGTAAGATGACGAGTACGACAAAACGTCGGTTTACGGATGAGTTCAAGCGCGAGGCGGTAGCGCTGTGGGAGACCAGTGGTCGCATGCAGACCGAAGTGGCAGCTGAGCTCGGGATTATGCCAACAATGCTGCGTCGTTGGCAGCGCAAGTTGCAGGATAGCAACGACATGCCCGTAAGCCCGGCGGCGAAGCCGCCAGTATCGGCGATCGGGTCGCCAGCGGATCAAGCGTCCGAGATCGCTCGTTTGCGGCGCGAGTTGGATCGGGCGCGGATGGAGCGCGACATCTTAAAAAAAGCGGTCGGTATCTTTGCGGAGATGCCGCGATGAAGTTCGCCTTTATCGAGCAGCATGCGTCCACCTGGCCGGTGAACGTCATGTGCTGCATGCTCGGCGTGTCGCGGAGCGGCTATTACGACTGGTGCGTCCGTGCGCCGAGCGCGCGGACCACGGCGAACTTGGCATTGCTGCACGACGTGCGCCGGCTCCAGGCGCGGCATCAAGGACGATACGGATCGCCCAGAATGCATGCCGCCCTGCGGGCGGAAGGTCATCGATGCAGCCGTGGCCGCGTCGAGCGCCTGATGCGTCGGCACCGTATTCGGGCACTGGCGGGGCGCCGGTTTCGGCCGTGCACCACCGACAGCCGTCACTATTTGCCGATCGCGCCGAATCTGCTGGCTCAGAACTTCGTGGCAACCGCGCCGAACCGCATCTGGCTCGCCGACATCACCTATATCGCGACCGGCGAAGGGTGGTTGTATCTGGCCGCGGTGCTCGACCTTGCAACCCGCAAGATCGTTGGATGGGCAATGCGCGATCACATGCGGACCGAGTTGCCTCTGGCGGCCATGATGATGGCTGCCCAGCGGCAGAGACCCGACCGCGGTCTCATCTGTCACTCGGATCGCGGATCGCAATACGCAGCGGGCGCCTATGTCGACCACTTGGCCGCGATCGGTGCGACGCCCTCGATGAGCCGCACGGGCAATTGTTACGATAATGCCCCAATGGAAAGCTTCTTCCACACCCTCAAGGTCGAACTTGTCCATCAGTGCCGATGGGCGACGCAAGCCGAAGCGCGGCAGGCCCTGCTCGGATACATCGAAGGCTACTACAACCGGCACCGCATGCACTCGGCCCTTGGGTACCTAACCCCCGAGCAAGCCGAGCAGAGCATGACCGGATAACCCAGCGTGTCCGCCGAACCGGGGGAAGATCACCACCTCCCCGAAGGTCCGGTGGATATCCATGCCAATTACGCGTCGCATAAGCGCCTCCTATCAGCCAAGATGACGGGAGCGGCGGGCGACACGACAACTACGGATCCGCGCTCGCAGCGCAACCGGGTGAGTCGCAGAGGCGGCCAGCTAACTAACTCGAGCTCGCAGCTCATCGAGTACTTCGGCCTGCCCGCACTTTCGTGCTCCCGGTGCCTCTGTCCCGGATGGTCGCACCATATACCGCGACGGCGAGTCGCGGTAGGAACTTAGGCACCGCCATCCTCATACCGGTTACCAACGCCATCGAGGCGCTGAACTCCAAGCTCAGGCGGGCGGTCCGGGCCAGGGGACACTTCCCCAGCGATGATGCCGCAACCAAGCTGCTCTATCTGATCTTGAACCGCTCGGAGAAAGAGTGGAAGATGCCCCCTCGTGAGTGGTCCATGGCCAAGGCCCAGTTCGCCGTCCTGTTCGGAGAACGCTTCATCAAAGCCATGGCGGCGTAATGTTCAACCGCCCGCCCGCACACGGAAATCCTGACAGTCCCCGGCCACCGCCTTTCTGCGGGTTCTGATCAAAACCGTGCCGTATAAAATCCACACCATCCTGACTGACAATGGCGTGCAGTTCTCCGACCGCTACAAAGGCGATGGCCGCGGCTGGATCAGTCACATCTTCGGCCACGTCTGCGGGCAGAACGGAATCGAACACCGGCTCACCAAACCCTATCACCCCTCGACCAACGGCCAGGCCGAACGCATGGTCCGAACGATCAAGGAAGCGACCGTAAAATCCTTCCACTACAATTCGGTCCAGGAACTGCGGCGTCATGTCCGCGACTGGCTGACCGCATACAACTTCGCCAAGCAGCTCAAGGCGCTCCGGTTCAAAACGCCCTACGAAGCCATCGAGGAACTCTGGAAATCAAAGCCAGAGATCTTTAACGTCAAGCCTCTCAATCACATGCTGGGACCAAACACTTAATCCAAGTCGAACTCGTTATTGCTGTAGAGCGAGATTGTATCGTTTATCTGAGGCAGAAGGCCTGGGCAGAATGATTTGCTTCAGACCGTGGATTCTGAGACGAAGCAGGTGAAGCGCATCGCCAGTTCGCGGGGCTCGTGTCGACCTCTTCCAACGCCACTTCGACGATCTGATTCTGGATTTTGACACCGACCCGGAGCCACACCCGGCTCGGCGCCAGTGCCCCTTCCCCCAGCGCTTCCGGCCCGCATTCAAGAAACGGTCATGCCAGCTATTGAACGTCCGACGAAGGGTGCCATTCTGGTCCAGTGAAAACTGCCAAAACACCGAGGCCGTAGTCTAATCCATGCTGGTCGTTCACACGCCAGGGCCCCCGGGCCATCGGAACGCAAGGAGCGTCAGAAGCTGCGCGCGCCGAAATGGATTTCCATCATCGGCCGCATGACATCCCAACGCTCAAGCTGCGACCAATGGCCCGACCGGTCGAGCACGTATAACTCGGCGTGTTTCAGATGCTCGATCAGATAGAGGCTGGTATCAAGCGGTACGATGCGGTCCTGCCGGCCGTGGAAGATCAGCACCTTGTGCGGCATCTTGCACAGGAGCGAAGGCGGCATGTTCAGCCCTTCCATGCCTTGCTTCATCGAATCGATCATCTTGACCGCAGTCTTCATGATCTCGGGATCGGTCGCAATCTTGTAACGGTTGTTGACGATCTCCTCCATGCCTTCGAACTTATCGGCGTCATAGGCGAAACTGTGCATCAGCTGGCGGTAACGCGACGGGCGCGGATCGGAATAGAACGACAGCAGGCGGATAAGCTCCGGAGTCCGGGGGCCGGGAGCGCCGATCGAACCCATCAGCACCACGCGGTCGAGCCGGTCGGGCTCTTCGCTCATCATCTGCAGGGTGAGCGCGCCGCCCATCGAATTCCCGACGACGTGGGTTTTCTTGATTCCTAGAGTGTCGAGCAGACCGAAGCACTGTTCGACTCGCGTGCCGATCCACGCCATGACGTTGTCAGGCCAGGGATCGGGAATGACCGACTGCCCGAAGCCGATCAGGTCGGGCGCGATCACGAAGAAGTTTTCTGCCAAGTCCGGCATGAGGTGGAGCCAGTTAGAGCCGGCGTGAGCTCCCGGTCCTGCCCCGTGCAGCAGAAGAACAGCCGGCTTGCTCGGGTCACCGGCCAGCAGTGTGTGCGAGGTGAGCCCTCGCCCCGTGATTTTTTCTTCTCTAACGCTGGTATCGCCTGTCATCCTGCTTTTCTCCCTTGAAAACTGCGTGTTCTCGCCGCGCCCGGCTGATTATGAACAGGCGAGGGTATAGACTACCGTTCACATCTATGCAATGCGTTCGCCGTCTTTGACAGGGATGAGGAGCATTTTATGGGCCGCAATAATGTCAGTGACGGCGAGATTACGGCGGGTCTTGATGAGGCAGATGTAGCGGCGTTTGCGACCGAACTTGATCAGGCCGAACGGACACGTCAGCAGATTCGCCAGTTCACGGCGCGCCGACCGGAAATGTCGATCGCCGATGGCTATCGCATCAGCAAAAAATGGGTCGATCTCAAGCTCGCTTCCGGGAGAAAGGTCGTCGGCCACAAGATAGGCTTGACCTCGCGGGCAATGCAGCAATCGGCCGGAATTACCGAGCCTGATTACGGAACATTGCTCGACGATATGGTGTTCGAGCAGGGGGGCGACGTGCCAATCGGCCGGTTCATCACCCCCAAGGTCGAGGTTGAGCTGGCTTTCGTTCTGGGAAAGCGCATCGAAGGCCCCGGTGCGACCATGTTCGACGTGCTACGGGCGACCGAATATGTAATCCCAGCGGTCGAGATCATCGACAGCCGCACCTTTCCCGTCGATCCTAAAACCGGCACGCGCCGCAAAGTGCAGGACACCATCAGCGATAATGCTGCCAATGCCGGGATCATCGTCGGCGGATTGCCGATGCGGCCTGACAAGATCGACATGCGCTGGGTCAGTGCCCTGCTCAGCCGCAACGGTGTGATCGAGGAAACCGGCGTTGCCGCAGGCGTGCTCAACAATCCGGCAATCGGCGTGGCATGGCTGGCCAACCGTCTCTCGCCCTGGGGTCAAACTCTGGAGCCGAGCGAGATCGTGCTGGGCGGATCGTTCACCCGCCCGGTTGAAGCCTATGCGGGCGATGTGTTCAACGCCGATTTTGGGCCGTTGGGCGCCATCGGCTTTCGATTCGTTTAAGGCAGGGGATGATGCAGACACCGCAAAACCGCTTCAAAGATCGTCTCGGCGACGGTCCGCCACAACTTGGTTTCTGGTTGGCGCTCGCCAATCCGGACATCGCGGAAATCTGCTCTGGTATCGGCTATGACTGGGTTCTTATCGATGGCGAGCACGCTGCCCAGACCCTGCCCGCGATTGCCAACCAGCTACGCGCGGTCGATACCATTCCCACCTGCTCTGCCATCGTGCGCGTGCCCGGTCACGATCCTGTAACGATCCGCCAGATCCTCGATCTTGGTGCCCAGACAATCATGGTCCCGATGGTTGACACCGCACAGCAGGCGGTGGCTATCGTTAAGGCCTCGCGCTATCCACCGACGGGTGATCGCGGGATCGGCGGCGCGCGCGCCGCACGCTGGGGCCGCTACCCTGCTTACGTAGCTGAGGCCAACGAGCGCCTGTGCATCATCGCCCAAATCGAGACCGCCGAGGCGCTCGACAATATGGAAGCTATCGCAGCGGTCGATGGCATTGACGCCCTGTTTGTCGGACCGGCTGACCTTGCGGCCTCGCTCGGCCTGCTTGGTCCCGCCAATGCAACGGCTCTCGCCCAAGTGACCGGAGAAGTTCTCGCCCGAATCCGCGCCACCGGCAGCCCCTGCGGCACTCTGTCGCGCGACGAACGTTTGGTGCAGCAATATCTGGACGGTGGCGCCCGGTTCCTCGCGGTGGGGATAGATTCTTTCACCTTGGCCAAAGCAGCGGGCGATATGGCGCGGGACTGGCGCAAACGCATTGCTTCGGCAGTCGCAGGCGCGCAATGAAGGGGTGTGGCTGGGGCGCAACGCCAACAGAGGCATTCACAAAGCCGCTGAGCGGCATAAGGGTTCTCGAACTCGCGCGTATTCTCGCGGGACCGTGGTGCGGGCAATTGCTGGCCGATCTCGGTGCCGAGGTTATCAAGATCGAGCGCCCCGGCAGTGGTGACGACACCCGCCACTGGGGCCCACCGTTCGTAATGTCGGATTCAGGGGAAAACCTTGGTGCCGCCTATTATCATTCGGCCAACCGGGGAAAGCGGTCCATCGCGGTCGATATCGCGACGCCAGCAGGTCAGGATATCATTCGTAGCCTTGCGGCAAACGCTGACATCATGATCGAGAATTACAAGGTGGGTGGGCTGGCCAAATACGGGCTTGACCATGCGGCCTTGTCTCAACTCAATCCGCGACTCATCACCTGTTCGATCACCGGCTTCGGACAAACCGGGCCCTATGCCGACCGACCGGGATACGACTATATCGCGCAGGCCATGGGCGGGCTTATGTCGATGACTGGAGAGCCGCAGCGCGAACCGCAAAAGGCAGGCATCGCCGCCGCTGACCTGTTTACCGGGGTCTACAGTGCTGTTGCGGTGCTGGCAGCATTGAACCGGCGGCGAGAAACCGGCATGGGTGCCCATATCGACATGGCGCTGCTCGATACCCAAGTCAGTGTCATGGGCAATCAGGCACTGAACTGGATGACCTCGGGGGTGGTGCCGCGGCGGGTCGGCAATGGCCATGCAAATCTGGTACCTTATCAGGCATTCCCGACCCGCGACGGCGATCTGATCATCGCGGTCGGCAATGACGGCCAGTTCGCCGCCCTTTGCCGCGTGCTGGACATTGCACTCGACCGCGACGAGCGCTTTATCACCAATCCTCAACGGATCCGCAATCGGGTAGACTTGATTGAAGCGATCGAAGTGATCACGGCGCAATGGGGCCGGGAAGAGCTTTTCAAACAACTCGAACAGGCAGGGATTCCCGCAGGCCCGATCAACGAGTTGGACCAAGTCTTCGCCAACCCGCAGGTCATCGCACGGGGCATGGCGGTCGAACGTGACGGTCGCCCCGGTGTAGCCAGTCCCATCATCATCGATGGAGTCCGAATGGTGTCGGACCGTCCCGCGCCCGGGATTCCAGAAGAGATCGAGCCAGATTTTCAGTAGTTTCGGATCAAGGTTGTAGTTTCGAGTCGCCCGATTTGTCGGGTATCTTCGATTTTATTAGCCAGCTCTCGCTGGATTTGATGTAATATTAATTTGAAATTATCACCCAACGCGGACCGTATTTGTTTGCCGTTTTGCGGACAGCGATTGATCCCAAGGCTGATTGACCAGAACTCTTCGAGCCCCTTCCACGACGAGGCTGGCGAAACTATGTTGGGAACTGGCATTACTCAAAGCCGGAATGTCTCGCGATGCGATCTCCGCCTAATGTTTCCTCGCCCGCTCCAACCGGCACGAACAGGATGTCCAGTACGCCAAGCGCTGTCAAAATGCCCGTCTATCCAGGGACGGTGGATACTGAGCCCCAGTCAGTTATCGACTCGGATCATCTTGCTGACCATTTCCTGGATATCCACCTTATCGGTGTTGTCGAGCAGAACTGCTACGCGGTTCATGGTCGCAATGACCGACGTGTACTGACCATGCGCGTAATAGGCGTCGATCGGATAGACGACCGTCTTGTCAACCGGCGCGCGATGGTAGCTGAGTTGCCCAATCCCGTAAATTGCGAGCCCACCGGCTTCCGCGTGAGCCATCATCCGTTCCGCACGATCTCTTGTCAGATCTCCGCCGAATTCAACCAGTTGGGGAGGGGCAACAGTGCGTCCAAGATGCGTCGGCTTCCATCGTGCAGTTCCAATGACACCCGAAATGACGAGCAAGTCGGAAAATTGAAATTTCTCAGCCATGGCCTCTATCCTCCTGTCATGCGCTTGCTTCTAACGACCTTGGCTAAATGCAAAGTACTCACCCGTCAGGACGTTTGCCGATTCCGATACCGCCATCGCTGAGAAGCACCGTGCCAGTCATGTATGAAGAGTCCCGCCGCGAAGCCAAAAGCGCATAGAGACCAGTATGGTCGGCAGGTTCGGCGATCCTTCCAAGCGGGGTCATGCTGGAAATCAGATCGTCAAGCCCGGGCATCTGTTCCATCTTCGTCTCAGCAAAGCCGCCCGTCTGAGTACCGCTGAGTGGAGTCCGTGTCCCTCCCGGGGCAACGCCGTTGACCCGGATGTCAGGCGACAGCTCCCAGGCCAGTTGCTTGATCAGCCCAAGCACCGCGTGCTTGGAGGCGACGTACAGAGTTCCGCCGCCGCCGGTGTAGTAGCTCGAGGTCGAGGCGGTGAAAATAATGCTTCCCTTGGTTTTCCTTAGCTCTGGAAGCGCGGCGCGGGCGCCAAGAAAGTAGCCCTTCAGGTTTACGTCGAAGATCTCGTCGAAGACCTTGCCGAGTTGCTCGGGACCCTGCTGTTCGAGCGGGACCATGAAATCCCAGATCCCAACGTTTCCGACAAACACATCGAGCTTGCTGAAAGTCGCCACGGTTTCCGCCACGGCGCGGGCATTGTCTGCATAGGAACGCACGTCTCCCGCCACGGCCAACACGCTATCCCCATGCCGCGAACGCACGAGTTCTACCTGCTCATCGTCCTTGACCAAAACGCCAACCTTGGCGCCCTCCTCAATATAACGCGCGACCACCGCCGCCCCTATACCGGTGGCGCCACCGGTAAGTAGCGCCACCTGTCCATCAAGCCTGTTAGACAATTTTCTCTCCTCCATCTCCGGTTATCCATCAGTCTGGGATTACTGATCGAACATCCCCGTGCGACCTTCTTGCAAGTTCACCACGACCGACTTGGTCTGGGTGTAGTGGTTGAGCACTTCATGGCTGAATTCACGACCGAACCCGCTCTGTTTGTAGCCGCCGAGTGGCATGTTGGCCTTCAGATTGTAGTAGCGGTTGATCCACACCGTGCCTGTTTCAAGCTTGCGTGCCATGCGGTGCGCGCGCGCGATATCGCGGGTCCAGATACCGCCGGCGAGGCCGTAATTGGTATCGTTCGCCACCTTCATCATTTCGTCTTCGTCCTTCCAGCTAATCACGCTGGTAACCGGGCCGAAGATCTCTTCACGCGCAATACGCATCGAGTTGTTGACGTTGGTAAAGACCGTCGGGCTGATGAAGTGCCCATCGGCAAGATTGCCGTTACGGCTGCCGCCGGTCAGAACGGTGGCGCCTTCTTCGGTAGCCAACTGGAGATAGCTCTCGACCTTGTCCATTTGCATCTTCGACGCCTGCGCGCCGAGTTGGGTCGCAAAGTCCAGCGGATCACCCTGACGAATGCCTTCGAGCGCTACCTTGAACTTCGCAAGAAACTCGTCCTGGATCGATTCGTGCAGAAACAGGCGCGAGCCAGCCAGGCAAACTTCGCCTTTGTTGAGCACGGTCGACATCGTGGCGCTTTCGACCGCGGCATCGATATCAGCATCCCCACAAACGATGTGCGCGGACTTACCGCCCAGTTCGAGCGTCTGCGGGATGATATTGGCGGATGCATACTGCATGACCCGGCGGGCCGTCGCCACCGACCCGGTGAAGGCGACCTTACGGACGTCCTCATGAGTCACGAGCGCCTCACCGACATCAGGACCGTAGCCGGTGACCACGTTGACTACCCCAGGGGGCAGAAGATCGGCCATTTCCACGAAGAATTCGATCACCGAAAGGCAGACCGTCTCGGCGGGTTTAAGCACAACCGTGTTACCCGAAGCGAGCGCGGGCGCGATTTTGCAGGCCATCATCAGCATCGGCACGTTCCACGGAATAATCTGGGCGCACACGCCCAGCGGCTCGCGGTGAACGATGCCGACAGCATCGGGAAAGTCCAACGTCTGGCCGTGAAGGCCATAGGCCGCGCCGGCAAACAGCTCGAACTGGCCGATGGCCTGGGGCATGTCGAAATGCATCGATTCGCGGATTGGCTTGCCATTGTTGAGGGTCTCAAGCGTGGCATAATGCTGATGGCGCGCCTTGAGCCGACGCGCGACCTCGATCAAAATTTCCTGACGTTCGGCTGGCGAACTGTCCGCCCACTTCGGAAAGGCAGCCTTAGCCGCGGCCACTGCACGCTGAATATCCTTAGCATTGCCGGCCTGGATTTTGGTCAACACCGCCCCGGTGGCAGGGTTAATCAGGTCGATCGTCTTTCCGCTATCACTGGAAATCCACTCGCCGCCGATAAAGTGACCGTATTCGCTCTTAATTCCGTACTCGTTGGTACCACTTTTCAACTGTGTAGCCATTGCATCTCTCCTAAGATTTCATCCAACTTCGATCAAAAGGTCGCTCACCGGAAACACTCTGCAGGCTAGGGCGAAGCCCGCTGCGCGCTCGGTCTCCGAAATCTTCGCCGCGCTCATCTTACCGGTCGTGTAATCTCCGCCGACCACCCTGACCCTGCAAATTCCGCACCCGCCGCCGCGGCAACCAACGCCGATATCGCTCGATCCGCATCGCTCCATGGCAAGCAAGATCCGCTCGTCCTCACCGCAGCTGAACTCTCCGCCGCCGACAATCCGGATCCTGTGCAGCCCGGTTGTCATGCTATTCCTTCCCGGCGGCCTTTGCAGCCGCTTTCGGCGCAAAGGACTGTCCGCCGACCGCGAAATGCCCGGGCGGCATTTCGCGCAAGATAATGCGAACGGATTCACGCGGCGCCCCAATCGAAGTGATGGCAGCATCGGTCAGGGCTTGGATAAGCCGTTCTTTGTCGTCCGGCGATCTACCCTCGAGCATGTTGACCTCGATGATTGGCATTTACGCCTCCACCTGAAACATGACCGAGCCAAGCCCCTGAATCGTCGTGCGGACGGTTTGACCGGGCGCGAGATTGGGAGCGGCGGTGATGCCACCTGCCATGACGATGTCGCCTGCTGAGAATTCTTCTCCGCCTTCAGCGACAAGTCGCGCCGCTGCGACCAACGACCGCAAGGGATGGCCGAGAATAGCTGCAGTCGAACCGACCTCGATCACATGGCCGTCGATTTCGAGAATAACCCCGAGGTTCGAGAAATCCTTGGCCGGATCGTTCCATTGTCCGATCACAAGGCCAGAGGACGAGGTGTTGTCAGCAATAACATCAGACAAAGCGAACTTGAAGTTCTCGTACCGGCTATCAATGATCTCCATTGCCGGAGCAATCGCTTCGACCGCCGCCAGCGCCTCCATCGCTGTGACCTTTCCGGAAAGCGGCGCCTTCATAAGAAAGGCCACTTCCGGTTCAACCCGTGGGTGAACGAAACGTGCGCGAGACATCGACGCGCCTTCCTCGATCAGCATCGCGTCGGTCAGGCGGCCCCATGCCACCTCGTCGACTCCGACCTGCAGCATCTTGGCCCGGCTCGTCAGACCCATCTTGACTCCGATTCGGCGTTCACCGCGGCTGAGGCGACGATCGACCGACAGCTTCTGCACCAAATAGGCATCTGCCACGCTCAGGTCGGGGTCGGTATGCGTCAGTTGGGGTGTTGCGCGCGCATGAAGCGCCGCGCTGTCCAGTGTTTCCGCGTAACGTTCAATCTTGTCCATTGCCATCGCCTATGCTGCCCGCGCGGAAACGAGATCGAGCGCAACATCGACAATCATGTCTTCCTGCCCGCCAACCATACGCCGTTTACCCAGTTCGATCAGAATTTCGCGGGTGTCGAGGCCGTATTGTTCGGCCGCCTTTTCCGCGTGACGAAGGAAGCTTGAATAGACCCCGGCATAACCCAGGCTCAGCGTCTCGCGGTCGACCCGCACCGGGCGATCCTGAAGTGGACGGACCAGATCTTCCGCTGCGTCCATTAGTGCCATCACGTCGCATCCATGGTTCCAGCCCTTTCGGTCGGCCGCAGCAACGAACACTTCGAGCGGGGCGTTGCCCGCCCCTGCCCCCATACCTGCAAGGCTGGCATCGATCCGTACTGCGCCTTCCTGAGCGGCAACGATCGAATTCGCGACACCGAGCGACAAATTGTGGTGGGCATGCATGCCGCGCTGGGTTTCTGGCTTGAGAACGCGGTCGTAAGCCCGCAGCCGATCGCGCACACCGTCCATGTCGAGCGCGCCGCCGCTGTCGGTCACATAAACACAGTGCGCGCCGTAGCTTTCCATAAGCAAGGCCTGCTGGGCCAGCGCCTCGGCGTCGATCATGTGGCTCATCATCAGAAAGCCCGATACATCCATACCAAGATCGCGGGCGATACCGATGTGCTGCTTGGCAACGTCTGCTTCGGTGCAATGGGTTGCGACTCGTACCGAGCGAACACCCAATGCGTAAGCGCGGCGAAGCTCTTCGACAGTGCCGATGCCGGGCACCAGCAGTGTGGTCAACACCGCCCGTTTGATCACGTCAGCTGCCGCCTCGATCCACTCCCAGTCAGTGTGGCAGCCAAAGCCATAATTGAAAGACGTGCCGTTAAGACCATCGCCGTGTGAGACTTCGATGGCGTCGACACCGGCATCGTCCAGGGCCTTGGCGATCGTGCGGACGCTGTCGGTGCCGTACATGTGGAGGATGGCGTGCATCCCGTCACGCAGGGTGACGTCCTGGATGTAAAGCTTGCCGGTTTCAGGGTTGAAGGTCATGCTGCCACCTTTTCTAGGTTCTGCAGTGCAAGCCGCTCGCCGGCCGCCTTGGCCGCAGCGGTCATAATGTCGAGGTTGCCGGAATATTTGGGCAGGTAGTCGCCCGCCCCCTCTACCTCGAGGAAAACACTGGTTTTGAGACCGGCGAACTCGCCATAACCAGGGATTTCGAGGGGCCGGTTCGAGCCGAACCGTTCGAACTGCACTTCCTGCTTGAGGCGATAGCCGGGGACGTATGACTGGACGGTCTGCACCATGTCCTGCACCGACTGGCGGATAAGATCCTCGTCAACCTGATCGGTCAACGTGAAGATCGTATCGCGCATGATCATCGGCGGTTCAGCCGGATTGAGGATGATAATCGCGCGTCCGCGGCCCGCGCCGCCGACGACCTCGATCGCCTTTGCTGTGGTCCGGGTAAATTCGTCGATATTGGCGCGGGTGCCCGGCCCTGCCGAACGCGATGATACCGATGCGACAATTTCTGCGTAATGGACAGGACTCACGCGCGATACGGCGGCAACGATCGGGATGGTTGCCTGGCCTCCGCAGGTGACCATGTTCACGTTGCGGACGCTGCTGTCGAGCACATTTCCTACCGGGGGCACGAAAAACGGCCCTAAAGCAGCAGGCGTCAGGTCAACGACCAGCTTGCCGTCCTGCTGCAGCGCGGCATCATGCACTTTGTGGGCGTAAGCCGAGGTTGCATCGAAGACGATTCCGATCTCCGGATAAACCGGCAGCTTGCGCAGCCCGTCCATCCCTTCATGGGTGGTCGTCACACCGCGCTCGCGGGCCATCGCCAGCCCTTCCGATGCTGGGTCGATGCCGACCACCGCAGCGAGTTCGAGCACATCCGAACCCTTGAGCATCTTGATCATCAGGTCAGTACCAATATTGCCTGAGCCGATGATCGCACATTTCATCTTGGGCATACGCTTGCCTTTCATCAAATCTTCAGTTGCCGTCCGCGGCGAATTCTGCGCGAACTGTTCCAACTCCGTTGATTCTCGCCTCGACGACATCGCCGCGTTTTACCCCGGCCATCGGGCCGAGCGCACCGGACAGGATCACATCGCCTTCGAGTAGCGGCCGGCCGACCCGCGCCATGACCCGCGCCAGCCACAACGATGCGGTGATCGGGCTGCCCAAGCAGGCGATACCAGCGCCGACCGAAATGGGTTCGCCCTTGATCTCCATCACCATTCCGCATTCACGCAGATCGAGCCCATCGAGCTTGCGCGGAACCGCGCCCAGCACGAACAGCCCGCTCGAGGCGTTATCGGCCACGGTGTCCCAGATGCGGATGTCCCAGTTGGCCACCCGGCTGTCGACGATCTCGATCGCCGGCACGACATATTCAACCGCGCGGATCATTTCTGCGGTCGTCAGATCGGGATGCGGCAGGTCGCGACCGATGACAATCGCGATCTCGGCTTCGACCTTGGGCTGAATCACCTGATCAAGCGAAACCGGTATGCCTTCAGGCACGTCCATGTCGGCAAACAGCATGCCGTAATCGGGCTGGTCGACGCCAAGCTGCCGCTGGACCGCAAGCGAAGTGAGGCCGATCTTGCGGCCTACCAGTCTTCGTCCGCTGTCGACATAGTGCCGGGTATTGACCTCCTGCACGGCATAGGCAGCATCAACCCCGCCCGCCGAAATGAGATCGCGAACTGGCGCCACGGGTGTTCCGCTTGTCGCAGCTCCACGCAGCATTTCGGCGGCTTGTTGAATGACCCGAGGGTCTATCGTGGTTTCCATGGTCATAATCTCAGAGCTTCACGCAAATGTTTGCGGTTTCGGTGTAGAATTCGAGGCTGTGGACACCGCCCTCCCGGCCGATCCCGGAATGGCCAGACCCGCCAAACGCCGTGCGCAGATCGCGCAGGAACCAGCAATTGACCCAGCACACACCGACCTGCATCGCCGCTGCCACCCGGTGCGCGCGCGAAAGGTTTTCGGTCCACACGGTCGCGCACAATCCGTAGTCGGTGTTATTGGCCAGCGCGATAACCTCGTCTTCGGAGTCGAACGGGATTACCCCGCAGCACGGACCGAAGATTTCCTCGCGCATCACCGTGGCGTCGTGCGCAAGTCCGGTCCACAGCGTCGGCTCCACGTAGAAGCCGCGCGCCTGATCGCCATCGACTTTCGGAACGCCGCCGCCGGTGACAACCGTCGCCCCTTCTTCGACCGCTTTCGCGTAATAGCCGAGCACCTTATCGCGGTGCTCTGCGCTGCTCAGTGGCCCAAGGTAGGCCGGATCCTCTATGGCACCGGGCTTGAATGCCTGCGCCGCCAGCGTCATCCGCCGGACGAACTCATCAAACAGCGGCCGCTCAACATAGACCCTCTCTGTGCCGAGACAGACCTGCCCGGTGTTGAGGAAGACCGAGCGTGACAGGCCCTCTATCGCCTTGTCGAGATCAGCGTCGGCGAAGACGATCGCCGCGTTCTTGCCGCCGAGCTCGAAAGAAACGTCGCGGACCCCGACTGCAGCCTTTTGCATGATCGCCTGCCCGGTTCCGGTCTCGCCGGTAAAAGTGATCGCATCGACATCCTTGTTGGAGGTCAGAAACTCGCCTGCCGAGCCGCCGCCGAAACCATGGACGACGTTGTAGACGCCTTCGGGCATCCCGACCGCGTTCATGACTTCGCCCAGAAGCGCTGCTGTTCGGGGGGTTTCCTCCGAAGGCTTGACTACCACTGTGTTTCCGCAGGCTAGCGCCGGTCCGACCTTCCAGGTCATTAGCAGCAACGGGAAGTTCCACGGGCAGATCACCGCGATCACGCCCTTGGGCTTGCGCACGGCATAATTGATCGCCTGCCCACCATCGGGCGTCGGTGTGGTGAAGGATTCACCTGGCATCGTCGCGATAACGTCGGCGAACATGCGGAAATTCGCCGCGCCGCGAGGAATGTCGATGTGCGAAGCGACGTGACGGGGCTTGCCGGTATCGGCCACCTCGGCATCGAGAAAATCATCCGCACGACGCTCGATTTCGGCGGCTACCGCGACGATCAACTTGACCCTCTCGGCAGTCGTCATCTTTCCCCACGGTCCGTTGAGCGCCGCGCTCGCCGCCGCGACTGCATCGGCGACATCGGCTTCGCTTGCCTCATGAACCGTGCCGATCGTTTGTCCGGTTGCAGGATTGACGTTGTCAAAGGTCTTTCCCTGGCTGCCCTTGCGAAAGGAGCCCCCAATGAAATTGAGTATGGTGTCGGTTACAGGTCGAGGCGGATTGGTAGTCATTTGATTTCTATCGCTCCAATGTATTGAGGCACCAGCCGCTCACTGTTTCTCTGCGCCGATCGCGGAGAGGCCAGCATTGGCGCAGGCAATGTCGAGTTCTTCAGATCCACCAGAGACGCCAATTGCGCCGGCGAATTCGCCGTCGATCACGATCGGCAGCCCTCCTCCAAACATCACGATCCCCGGCTGAACGGTTATCCCGATGCTCAGCGCCGGATTGCCCGAAACCATCTGGTACACTTCAGGGGTCGAAACCCTGAAGCTGGCGGCAGTGTAGGCTTTGTCTTGGGCGATCCGCGACGAGGGAAAAGGTGCGCCGCTCGCGCGCAGTAAGGCCACCAGTTCACCCCCTCCCCCAATGACGGCGGCAACGACCGGGCAACCGGCTTCCTCACCCTTGGCGACGGCGGTCGAAACCGCTTGTGCGGCCAAGCCGTGTCCGATTGTCCGGATTGTCACCAAGCAGTCCACGGTCAAGTGTTTACCGTCATGAAGCGGTCGGTTAGCGCCTTCTCGTAATAGAAAATCGCCTTGCCCGCGTTTTCCGCCTGCCACGTACGGCGCGGGTTGTCGGGGTAGTAGAAATAGCCTCCGCTAAACGTCTCATTGCGGTTGCCGGACGGGTCGAAGAAATAGATCGTTTGGCCCCGCGTGATGCCGTGGCGCGTCGGCCCGATATCAAGCGAAACATTGTAGCGGCTTATAATGTCGGCCGCATTTCCAACATCGTGCCAAGATTCGAGATTGAACGAAGTGTGGTGAATCCGACCGTCTTCTGGATAGCTCAGGAAGGCGACATCATGGGCTTTGTTGCTGCATGACAAGAAGATGCCGAGACGTGCCCCGGTACTTTCGTCGACCAATTCCTCGGTTACCGAGAAGTCCAGAACTTCCACAAAAATCTTGGCGCTCGCCGAGATGTCCACGCCGTTGAGCGCGCAGTGATCAAAGCGGGTTGCCCGCATGCCGCGCGGTTCGGCTATCCAGACATCAGGATTGCGGACCGCCGGTCCGGTTTCGGACAGCTCCATTTCTGCGTATAGGTCAAACACATGCGCGGTCGGCGTGTTAAAGCGGATTTTGCGTCCGACTCCCGGATCTTCGCCAGCGGGAATGACCTCGACGTTCACACCCGCGTCGAGCAGGCGTTCGGCAAAATGATCAAGATCGGAGTCTTTCGCGACCTTGAACGCCATCCGGTCAAGCCCAGCGGTATCGGCTTCGCGCAAGATAATGCTGTGGCGGTCGAATTCGTCGAACGCCTGAAAGAAGGCACGCCCATCCTCGAAGCTGACGAGATTGAGACCAATCCGGTCACGGTAATGAACAATAGCCTCGTCGAGATCGAGGACCCGCAGTTGCACGTATCCTGGGCGGAGTACACCGGTCACAGCCATTTCAGTTCTCCTTGTATGCGTCAGCCTTTGAGGCCGTTGGTGAAAAACTCAGACACAATTCGGTTAAAGCTGGCCATGCGCTCAATCTGAACCCAGTGCCCGCATTCGCCGAAAACGTTCAAGTCGACACGAGGCAAAAGACTGGCCAAGCGAACGCTCGCCTCCAGCGGGATGACCTGGTCGAACAGGCCATGCAGCACCAACATTTCGTGCTGCAGTGCAGCAATGTCTTCTTCGCGGCTTGCCAGCATTGCGATATTGCCTTGACGGTCCGCGCCACCAAAGGTCGCATGGTAAGGTTCATGCGCACCCGGACGGATGCTTGCTTCATATCGTGACTTGACCAGATCGTCGGTCAACCTGCTATGATCCCAAGCCAGGTATTTGAGCGAGGAGCGCATGGCCTCGACGGAAGGTTCGTAGCCCCAAACTTCCTGGAGCGCGGGCGTGATCGGGAAGTTAAGACCGGCCGGTCCCATCAGCACCGCCCGCTCGACTCGATCCGGATGAGCGATCATGAACGCAAGGGTAATGCCGCCGCCGAACGAATTGCCGACCATCGACACCTTGTCGAGGCCAAGACCGTCAAGCAGGGTCGCCAACTGATCGACCCAGATCTGCTTGTTCTCAATGCGGCCCTTGGAATCGGAATAACCGAACCCGAACATGTCGGGCGCAATGACGCGAAAGCTCTTCGCAAATTCGGGAAGGTTTAGCCGCCAATTGGCCCAGGCCGTGACGCCCGGACCCGAACCATGGACAAATAGGACAGGATCCCCTTCTCCCAAATCATGGTAGTTCGTAACACTGCCACCGACCACCAGCGACTTGCCGATCTCGGGGCGTGCGACTTCATTTGTTGCGGCGTCCATGGCTCTCCCAATCATGTATTATCCGCCTCCGGCCCAGGGCATTGCCCGTTATACCGACGGCGATGCCCTAGCGTGGGGCGCTTCAAGCGATTTCGCTTGTTATTGCACTAAACAGAACGCGTTTGCAATTGGGGAATATATTCTGCAGTCAGCTGCCTGCGAGAATTATCCCGCGCAGACTCAGGCCAAACCCTCAGCTTTGAGCGCCGCGGCCACAGCAGGACGCTGCGCGATCTTGCCGGCATAAGCGCCGAGCGCGGGGTATGCAGACATATCGATGCCCACATATCCGGGCCATCCAAGCATCACGAACAGGTAGATGTCGGCAACGCTGAACGAATCGCTGGCGTAATGATCCCGCCCGGTCAGTTCCTTGTCGAGCGCGGCAAGGTGGTTCTTGACCGCCACTGCGGCCGCTGCCTTGGCTTCATCGGACGTTCCGGGAGCAAACAAGGGCACAAAAGCCTTGTGGAATTCTGAGCCGAGGAAACTGAGGCGACTCAACAACTGGTAACGCGCGAGGCTGCCCTCGGCTGGCGCCAGGCCAGCTGCGGAGCCCTGATCGGCGATATAGAGCAGGATGGCCGGGTTCTCTGTCAGGGTATCGCCGTTGTCGAGGATCAAAGCCGGGACCTTGCCGGATGGATTGACGGACAGAAAATCGTCCCCTGCCTCGGTTTTGCGGGTTGCGAGATCGACCTTGACCGACTCGAAATCCGCGCCGGCTTCGAGCAGGGCAATATGCGGCGCAAGCGAACAGGCACCCGGACTGATGAACAACTGCATTCTGTTTCTCCTCTTATGTCTTATCGGCTTAAATTTGCCGTTGGAAATCCTGGCCTTCAGATCGGCGTTGCCAGCAGGGTCGCGATCCGATGGGTGTCGTAGACGCACGTCCGGCTCACCAACTTTGCCGTGCCGTCCGTAATCAGAAAACGGTCGACATACTTCCCGGCATTATAGATGCGCGTTTCACCGTCGTTGCGGGTTTGCAGTACGGCATAGCTGGCCTCCGCCGTCACCGTGTTCCCGTCGCTCCCGGTCACCACTGCCCGAGAGATTAGATGACGACTGAAATGTTCTGGGAATACGTTGGCATGGCGCAGGGCCACCACCCGATCAACCAGCATCCCCTTGCTATCGCAATACATCACTGCGGCAGGCAGCCCATTGTCGACATTCTCGCGCGCAATCACCTGATAGAGGCAATCTTCAACAAAGAACTCGGGCCACTCTTCAAGGCGTCCGTCATCGAGGCATAGACCGTAAGCGGCGTTCAGGGAATCGACCAGACCTTGTAGAACGGGATCGGCGATCGTCATGCCGGCCTCTCCACTGTCGAAGAAGACAAGGCATCACCCATCAATTCCAGATACCCTTTCCAGAATCCACGCACGGCGTTCTCATCCATGCCCATCGGCGCGTAATATTCGCGCACATCGTCGCCACCCATTTCGATGAAATTATACTTGCCTTCCGCCCCGATGGTCCCTTGCTGGCAAAGCTCGACCGCTTCGCCGTCCTCCATCGATATCAGGCCGGAAGGCCCAACGAGGTTCAGGTTGCGCAGGCGGTGCCGCGTAGTTTCCTCATTATCGTCGGCATATCCAAAGTAGGTCCAGACCAGCTCTGTCTTGTCAGGGCCATGCGTCACGATCTGGCGGGTCGCCAGCGTGTTCTGGATTTGCTGCAACACCACGTTGGGGAACAGCGACTGGATGTGCAGCCCCACATCGTCGTCAATTTCGGGCCGGAATTGCAACAGTCTTTCATCCTGCAATTTCGTGGCCCCTTGCATCTCCCGATTGGCTTCGTCGCCGAACGACGTGTAATCGATGTCGCCCTTGGGCTTGGACACGGTAAAGACGTTATGGAAGCCCTGCTCGGCAAGTTCCCCCGAGCTGTCCTGGCTTTGGCGGTAAATGCCGAAGGTCGGGTAGAACAGATGCAGCAAGGCGCCGTGATAGCTGTCCCGGCTGTTTTCGGAATAGAGCTTCCAATTGCCGGACATGTACTGCCGCGCGTAGCCCAACACTTTGATCGGGCGATGGAAAACCCGGTCGATATATTTGCGCATTACGGGGCCGAGGAAATCCTCAAGCGCCTCCATCTCGGACGAAAACGTACCGAAAATCATGCCCTTGTAGCTCTCAACCCGCAACTTTTCGAGCGAGTGATTGGCCGGATTGAAATCCTTATCATACCCGCCGACGCCCTTCATGCCACGCCGGAACGGCACGCCAACCAGTGTCCCTTCGGAATCGTAAGCCCACTGGTGATAGACGCAGACAAAAGCACCATCGGCCTGATTACCGCGCAGCGAGCGGCACACCGTCGCCCCCTTGTGTGCGCAGCGGTTGACCCAGGCGAAAACCTTGTCCTCTTGACCGCGCACCAGTACCACGGGTGTTTCACCGACGTGGCTCGTTCGAAAATCGCCAGCATTGGGAATTTCGGCCTCCAGCCCCAGATAGCACCAGGTACGGCCCTTGAAGACGTTGCTCTGTTCCGCAGCGAAGATCTCCGGATCGTGATAGACCTTGTAGTCGATCGCCGTGGGGATTGATCGCTGGGCCTCAACCCGTACGTGAGAATTCATGCCATCTCTCCTTCAAATCCCTGCCCAGATGCGAGCTTCCCACAAGTGCGCATCGCACTGAGCATCATCGCCGCGTCCGCCTTGCCTGAACCGACGATGTCGTAGGCTGTGCCATGGGCGACCGACATGTGTAGATAGGGCGGCCCCATCAAGATTACGCAGTTGCCCGAAAATCCCCAGGTCTTGACAGCAATATGGCCCTGATCGTGGAACATCGCGAGGACCATGTCGTAGCGGCCCTCGATGCACTGGCGAAAGACTGAATCCGGCGCGACCGGTCCTTCGACGGCAATCCCCATGGCCTTGGCCCGCTCGACACCCGGCGCAATGGCCAGCCGCTCCTCATCGCCCATCGCGTGCGGATTGAGCCCGGCAACCGCAATGCGCGGCTTGGCAATGCCCCACGACTGCATGGCATCATTCACCTGACCGATGGCCTTGGCCACCAGATCAGCAGAAATGACATCGATCACCTGACGCAAGGACATATGATCGGTCAGATGCGCGACCCGCAAGGGGCCGGTCAGCAAAACGAGATAGCTCTCGCCGGGCGTGGGGCTGATAACCTTGTCAAGCTTACCGGCCATCTTTAGCGAACCGGTACTGATCGGTCCCATGATCGTCGCCGCAAAGGATCTGTCCCGCGCCAGCGCATCAAGCTCATCAAGCCACTGCGCCGTCGCGTGCCCCGCCGCCTCGGTGTCTTCGCCCAGCGGCAGAACCCCGGCAGGCAAGGCACCGGTATCGATCACGTCGATCACGCCCGGATCGTCACTGGGCGTCTCGAGTGACTTCATGGCACGCACTCGCGCTTTGACCCCAGTCATGTCGATGGCCCGTTCGACGACCGCAGACGACCCGACCAGAACCGGGACCGACACTTCGTGAACCTGCCCGCTTGCGATCGCCTTGACCGCAACCTGCGGACCGATCCCGGCAGGGTCGCCGATCATCGTTCCAACGACCGGCCGTGTGCCAAGCGAACCCATCGCCCGGTCAGATACTGTAAACATCGAGCATGGTGTTGGCGACGTCGTTGATTACGATCGTCTTCTTGCGCTTGATCACAAAGGAATTGCCCGCTGGCGCAAGGTCGTAGTGCCCGGATCCGCTGTAAACGGTGACATCTCCTTCAAGCACCGAAGTGACGGTCCATGAGGTTCGCACCTGCAAACCAGCAGCGGTGTCATCGACCGATAGCAGCGTGAACATATGCTGCGTCCGCGGAGCAGGCGTACTGGATGAAGACCGGCCGGTCCGGATGCGGAACACGCGATCTTCCAGCCCGCCCCGGTTATGATAATAGATCAGCGAGATTTCACGCTTCGGATCGGCGGTCAGGCGTTCGCTATCATCCCAGGCCGGGACCCAATATTCAGCATCGTCGTCGTAGAGCGCCAACCAGGAATCCCAGTCCTTGTCGTCGAGCGTTTGCGCTTCCCGACCCAGAAAGCGGCACACTGACAGCCATTTTGCATCCATGTCAGTCACGAAATCGGTTCCTTGTCCCCAAAGGCCATCAGTTCAGCGCTTTCGCGGTCGATCGCCGAATTCATGCGCTTCACCCATTCATCATGGATCGCGACATAAAGGCCTTCGTCGGCCACGGCGGGACTGCTGAGGACGGCGTCCACACCTAGTCCTGCACCGAAATGTCCAGCGTTTTTCTCCCACCTGGGAGCGCCGCGCGACATATCGTTCATCCGGCCTTCGCCGGCAGCGAAAGAGATCTGGCAATTGTTGAACTCGGTCAGGTCATCGGGCGTCGCCATGCCGCTGGCGTTGAAGAAGTCTTCATACTGCCGAATCCGCAAGGCCCGGGCCTCAGCACTCTCACCAACAGGCGCGATGCAATAGGTCGTGACTTCCGTTTCATCGACCGAAATCGGATGAATGATTCTGATCTGGCTGCTGGTCTGGTCCATCAGGAACACATTTGGGAAAAGCTGGAGGTTGCGGATCCGCTTGTTCATCCACAATGCCTTCTCCTCTCCACAATTGGCGGTCAGCCAGTCGATCCACTCAAAATTCGGACGATCTCTAAAATTCGCAAAGTCAGCCCACAGGACCGTATGGCCATTCTTGAAAGAGAACGACCCCCCATCCTGTCGATTGAAATTGGCAAAATCGATAGCCTTGGTATCGTTCTTCGATTCACCCAGAACACGCCGCTGAACGGTCATGAAGTAGTTGGCGTGAACAGTGCTGACGTGGTATCCGTCCAGACCGTTTTCAACCTGCATCTTCCAGTTGCCCCGATAACGATATCGGGTCGCGCCAGGGATTACCTCAAGCTCTCCGGTCTGGGATTGATCGACAAGCAGGTCGATGAACGTTTTCGACCCTGCAAGATAATCTTCAAGCGGCAAGACGTCGTCGGAAAGGCTCGCGAATATGAAACCGCGATAGCTTTCAAGGCGCGCAATTTGCGGCAGACCAAAATCAGCCTTGTCGAATCCAGGCGCATAGCCACCAGCCGCCTCTTCCGTGACGTCCAGCAAATCGCCTGCCGATGAATAGGTCCATCCATGAAACGGGCACATGAAATTCTTTTTATTTCCGGCCTTTTCACGGCAGACGCGCGCGCCCCGATGGGCACAGGCATTGATCATGCCACGAAGGCTCCCGGCCTTGTCTCGCGTAATAAGGACAGGCACCCTGCCGATTTTTGTTGTGATGAAATCGTTGGGCTTAGCGACCTGACTTTCATGCGCAACGAACACCCAGTTGCGTTCGAAAACGTACTTTACCTCAAGCTCAAACATTTCGGGGTCGGTAAAAGCTGCGCGATCTACCTGAAAGATGCCGCGCGTTTCATCCTTGGCCAGCCAGGATTGCAGCCGCCCCCGCAGGACCTGCAGGTTGGCAATACGCCCCACCAGTTGTTTTTTCGCGTTCACTACCTGTCTCTCCCGCATCGTCCTCTTGGCCCGGCGTCGCTTTTGCGATCACTTGGTCCCGCTGCCATTGCAAATACCGGTCGCTGAACTGTTTCCGGCACTCCAATAACCTATCAGCGAATCGACTAGCCAATCGCAGACAGCCGAGTCATAACACTAAAATTATTCTGTGCAACGTATTGCACCCTGCGAAACATTCAGCTAGAAAATTTTCGAATCTGGTAGCCGAGGCCGCATGTTTAGCGTCGTCGAGCATGCGGGACTCAGCGCCAAAAGGCGGCAATTTTGGGAGAATTCAGTCAATGTCATCGGTCACCGAACTTGGATATCTGGGCATGTCCGTGACAGATCTCGATGCGTGGCGAGCCTACGCAACCGAGGTTGCCGGAATGGAAGTCGTCGACGAAGGTGAGGGCGATCGGATCTATCTCCGCATGGATCTATGGCATCATCGCATTGTACTGCACAAAGGCGACACTGACGATCTGGCCTACATGGGCTGGCGGCTTGGTGATCCGACCGAGTTCGAGGCAATGGTTGAAAAGCTGACCAGCGCCGGGGTGGCAGTGACTGTGGCGAGCGATGCCGAGGCCCGCGAGCGTCGCGTACTAGGCCTGGCCAAGCTGACCGATCCCGGCGGAAACCCCACCGAAATCTTCTACGGCCCGCAAGTGGATGCCCACAGGCCTTTCCATCCGGGACGCGCCATGTTCGGCAAGTTCGTCACAGGGTCGGAAGGGATCGGTCACTGCATCCTGCGCCAAGACGATGTCGAAGCCGCAGCCGCGTTTTACCGCCTGTTGGGGCTGCGCGGATCGGTTGAATACCAGTTGCACCTGCCCAACGGCATGGTTGCCATGCCGTACTTCATGCATTGCAATGAACGGCAGCACTCGGTCGCCTTCGGCCTCGGCCCGATGGAAAAGCGCATCAACCATCTGATGTTTGAATATACCGAACTGGACGACCTCGGGCTCGCTCATGACATCGTGCGCGAGCGGCAGATTGATGTCGCGCTTCAGCTCGGCAAGCATGCCAACGATTTGGCCCTCACCTTCTACTGCGCCAACCCTTCTGGCTGGTTGTGGGAATTTGGTTGGGGTGCTCGCAAGGCGCCCGCCCAGCAGGAATTCTACACCCGCGACATTTTCGGTCACGGCAATGAGGCCCAGGGGTACGGCATGGATATTCCTCTCCAGTAAGCCGCCCCCAGAATCGCTGTTATATCAAATACATCAAAGGATTACGAAGCGCGATGACAAGTAAGGTGCGTCTTTGCCCGGTTGCTGACGTCAAGGATGGCGAACCGGTCGGCGTGTTTGTGGAGCAACTGCCGGCGCTGGCTGTCTACAACGTCGATGGTGACATCTTCGTGACCGACAACATGTGCACCCATGGAAACGCAATGCTGACTGATGGGTACCAAGATGGCGGCATCATCGAATGCCCTTTTCATGGTGGATCGTTCGATATCGCCACTGGGGCGGCGAAGGCCTTTCCATGTCAGGTTCCGGTCAAGACCTACCCCGTCACGATCGACGACGAGTGGGTTTGCATCGATCAACCAGACGGAGTTGCCTGAGATGGATCTCGCCATCTTCGAGCGCCTTCGCTTGCAGCATCTCGCAACCGAACTCAACGCCATCCACGCCGAGTGGATAGATGATGATCGACTTGAGGAATGGCCAGAGCTGTTCACGGACGATTGCATTTACAAGATTATTGCGCGCGAGAACCATGAGCGCAATCTGAGCCTCTCGGCGATATTCTGTGATAGCAAAGGCATGCTGGTCGACCGCATCATATCGCTGCGCAAAGCAAATATCTTTCCGGTGCACAGCTATCGGCATATTCTTGGGCCTACTCGCATCGTGTCAGAACACGAGTTAAAAATCACGGCACAAACAAATTACACCGTATTCATGACGCGAGCGGACGGCCGTACGGAAATATACAATTCCGGCAAATACATCGACGAAATAGACTGCAGCGGAGAAAGACCGCGCTTTACATCGAAAGTCGCTGTATTTGACACGAATGTCATAGATACAATGATGGTCCGCCCAATCTAAGAAAATTGTGAGATTTTACTTATGACAGAAACGGCGCTTAGGGTTAGTCAAAATTCTGATGCATCGAAGGTCGCGGGGTACCGTGTGCCCTATCGCGTATTCACCGATCCGGAATTTTATCGGCGAGAGCAGGAGAACATCTTCCAGGGGGAAACCTGGTCTTTCGTTGCCCTGGAAGCTGAAGTGGGCGAACCAGGAGACTTCAAGTCGACTTTCGTCGGTGAGACCCCGGTCATAGTGACCCGTGCCATTGATGGTAAAGTGCATGCCGTGGTCAATCGTTGCGCGCACCGCGGTGCACTGGTTTGCCGCGAAGTGCGCGGCAACCGCCCCAATCTGGAATGCATATACCATCAGTGGGCCTATGATTTGGAAGGCAATCTGATTGGAGTCCCATTCCGCCGTGGCCTCAGGGGTCAGGGCGGTATGCCCGGTGACTTCGACATGAAGCAGCACGGCCTGAGAAAGCTCCGTGCGGAAAGCATTGGCGGCCTGGTTTTCGCCAGTTTCTCTGAAACCGTTGAGCCGCTTCGCGACTTTTTGGGGCCGATCGTGATCGAGCACATCGAGCGCATCATGTGCAAGCCTATCAAGGTGCTGGGCGACCAGCGCCAGCATGTGCACGGCAACTGGAAGCTATACGCCGAAAACACGCGCGACCCATATCACGCGAGCCTACTCCACCTGTTCCACAACACGTTCGGACTGTACCGTTCGACACAGACGGGCAAAAGCGTGATGGACGCAAGCAAGCGTCATTCGCTGCTTTATTCGATCGCTGCTAGCAACGACGATGCCGCGGATAAGCAGGCCTATGGGGATTCCCGCACCTTTGACACTGAGTTCAAGCTGCAGGACATGTCGCTCCTTAAAGGCCGGCAGGAATTCGATGACGGCATAACCCTCGTTATCCTAGCCGTGTTCCCGAACCTGGTGCTCCAGCAGATTCAGAACACCCTAGCGGTGCGCCAGATCGTAACCAAGGGGCCTGATGCCTTCGAGCTCGTCTGGACTCATTTTGGCTACGCTGATGATGATGCAGAAATGCAGGCTATCCGGCAAAAACAAACCAACCTGATCGGTCCGGCTGGGTTGATCTCCATGGAAGATGGTGAAGCTGTCGAAATCGTCCAGAGGGCCATCATCGGCGAAATGGAAGCAAAATCGTACATCGCCATGGGCGGAGGCCGTGCGGAGAATGCAGATCACCTGGTCACCGAGGGCTCAATTGTGGGATTCTGGGAAAACTACGAAAAGTTAGTGGGTTATGGAACCATGT
Source organism: Sphingopyxis bauzanensis (assembly GCF_002205675.1). Classification (GTDB taxonomy): domain Bacteria; phylum Pseudomonadota; class Alphaproteobacteria; order Sphingomonadales; family Sphingomonadaceae; genus Sphingopyxis; species Sphingopyxis bauzanensis. The sequence continues at coordinate 48,951 of NZ_NISK01000006.1, forward strand.
CATGACCAAAACTATTGATTTCTATTTCGATTTCATCAGTCCGTTCAGCTACTTGGCGCAGGTGAAATTGCCGGACTTAGCCCGCCGAACTAGCTGCAAGATCGAATATTGGCCGATCGACATTCCCGAGGCAAAGATTGCCGCTGGCAACTATGGTCCGTCCAACCGCGAAGTTGCTCCCAAGATAAAGGTCCTGATGGCCGATCTGGAGCGCTGGGCGGCCAAGTACGGGGTGCCTTTGGCGTTTCCCGCGAGCTTCGCCTGCGCGGATTGGAACTGTGCAGCGCTCTACGCCCGCAGCCAAGGCCGGGCCGAAGCATTTGTTAGTGCCGCCTTCCGCCGAATCTGGGGGCTCGGGATCGATCCGCGCGATCAGAATGAGTTGCGCGGCTGTGCCGAAGACGTTGGCCTCGATGCCGATGCACTGTGTGAATTCGTCGCGTCACCCGCGGGCCATGGCGAATATCGCAAGGCGCGTACGCAAGCCTACCAGCGGGGCGTATTCGGCGCGCCGATGATGTTTGTAGATGAGCAAATATTCTGGGGCAACGATCGCCTCGATTTTCTTGAGAGTTATCTTCTTGCTTAAGCTGCAAAGTATTAAATTTGCAAAAGATTAATACGGTTGGGAGCGTCAGAGGTGTAGGGCCAGAAATATCGTCGGTCTCGACAGCATGGCGTCTGGCTGCGCGCGATGCAAAGCTACACATATGTATCGTCGTAATAACTGCTTTCGGAGAGAAGGTGTTGAGTGCAACGAACCAATATTTCCTTAACAATTTCAAGAATTCTTTTGCCCGACATTTGGCAGCGAAGTGTGGCCGCATGAGAGCCCATGCCAGCATAACCTCTGTTAAAAGACATTGAGATTTTCTGAATGAATTCCTCACAGACACTTAGTATTTACAAAAAGAGAATTATTTAAAGGGAGAGAGAAATGAATAAAAATAATTGCAAAGTTAACAGAACATTGCTCCTGGCTAGCAGCGGTTTAGCTTTGGTCGTGTCATCCGCCCCCGTTTGGGGGCAGGATGCGGCAACTGACGAAGCATCTGTTGCGCAGAGCAGTGGCGGCCTCGATGAAATTGTGGTGACCGCACGCAAACGCGAAGAAAATGCGCAGGAAACCCCGATCGCAATTACCGCGATGAGTGGGGACATGATTGAGAACCGACAGATCGCCAACGTCGCGCAGGTTGCTTCCTACGCGCCGAACGTGAATATCCAACCGGTTGGGAATATCTCCGGATCAAGCGCCTCGCTCACAGCTTTTATCCGAGGCGTTGGCCAGACCGATTTCAATATCACTGTTGACCCTGGCGTGGGCATCTATGTTGATGGCGTTTACGTATCTCGATCGGTTGGCGGACTGCTCGACATGGCCGATATCGGAAGTGTACAGATCCTTCGTGGCCCCCAGGGAACGCTTTTCGGCAAAAACACCATTGGCGGCGCGATCATTGTCAACAGCCGGGAGCCTTCCGACGAATTTGAACTCAAGCTCGAAGCCGCCACGGGTCGGTTCAACCGGGCCGACATCAAGGGCATCGTTAATATCCCCGTCAGCGACACGCTCGCTATGCGAGCGGTCGCATCCTATGAAACGCGCGACGGCTACCAGCTTCGGCTGGTTGACGGTGACCGGCAGGGCGACAAGGACAGTTTCGCGGGACGCGTAGCCTTCAAATGGGAACCCAGCGATGTTTTCACCGCGACCCTGGCAGGCGACATTAACATCCGACGCGAAGCGACCGCAGCAAGCACTCTTGTCGAGAACCGGGATTCGCCCGATCTGTTGCAGATCGTCACCACGCCAAACGGGACCTTCGCTTTCCCCAGTTCAAATTTTGGATACAACAAGCTTGGCGGCGGGGCCGGTCAGTGCGGTGCTCCCGGCGAACTTGCACCCGTCGATAATCCCAACTGTGTCTCCTCTCGCTGGGTTACCGGTGACATCGATACTACGTGGGCCGGCGGGCCCAACCAATCCGATTTCGATTTGTGGGGGGCTAACCTGACGATGGAATATGACTTGGGCAATGTAACCCTCAAGTCGATCAGCGCGTATCGCAACCAGAAATCAACCATCGAATTCGACTTTGACGCGACCCCCTTCGAGGTGTTGCAGCTCACCAACAATATCGACCTGTGGCAGGCATCGCAGGAACTTCAGCTGGTCGGAAGCATACTCGATGACAGGGTTAAATTTACCTTAGGAGGTTTTTACCTGAAAGAAAAAGGTGAGGATATCGAGCCATTGCGGTTCGGCTTCGCCAATTTTTTCAGCGGCGGCAAGATCAACAACGACAGCTACGCCGCCTTCTTGCAGGCTACTTTTGAAGTTACGGATCGTCTGTCGATAACACCTGGCATTCGCTACACTGACGAAACAAAGCGCTTCGATCCTTCGGCGCAGGTCATTACCCGCGATTTTACGGCCGGCGTACTTCCGGACTATCCCGATGGTGTGTTCATTCAGTTTGCTCGCTGCATCACCGGGCAGGATGCGCCGCAGCTCCTGCCCAATGGGTTCCCTGACCCGTCCTGCGTTCCCTCGGCAACCAATCCGGGCGGGAACCACACTCTCCCGGCGGTGGAGGTTTCCGCCAAGGCCAAGGAATGGACCCCGGCGGTATCGGCAAACTACATGTTCAGCGATGATGTCATGGGCTATGCCTCTTATTCGAAGGGCTTCAAGAACGGTGGCTTCAGCCAGCGTATCTTCCCGGGCGAACTGGTAACCCCGGCCTTCACACCTGAATTCGTCGAGTCCTACGAAATCGGCCTCAAGACCGAGTTGTTCGATCGCCGCGTGCGGCTGAATCTGGCGGTGTTCCAGTCTGATTATTCCGATATTCAGATAGTCGTCAACGAGGGGATTGCCCCCAAGGTTCGCAACGGTGGTGAAGGACGGATCAAGGGCTTTGAAATCGAGGGACAGGCTGCCCCGACCGATTGGCTGAGGATTGACTATGGCGTAGGGTACCTGGATGCCAGCTATCGCACGGTGGATCCGAGCGCGTTTCCTGTTACAGTCGACTCCAAGTTCGCTTTCGTGCCTGAGTGGACAGGAACCATTGCAGCAAACGCGACTGCATTCGACAATGAAAGTGGCAAGCTGGTAATCCGTGGTGATTGGTACCATCAGAGCGGTACTTTCAAGGATGCTGTGAACAGCCCGCAACTGTACCAACCCGCTTACAGCGTGTTTGGCGCGAACGCTTCGTACACCATCCCCGGAGATCAAATCACGATCACCGCAGGCGTCACCAATCTGACTGACGAACGGTACATCCAAGGCGGGTATGTCGATCGGGATGTTGGCGGCGTTGCATTGGCGACATATTCCCGCCCACGGGAATGGTTCCTCAAGATCGGTTATGAATATTGAAACTTACGATCAGGGGGCGGCTTCACTTGCCGCCCCCTATTGTCTCAGACGAAGAGGAAGGGTGACAGATTGATGATAAGTGCATCTTGTCTATTCGTTGAAATTTCAGAACCAACCGTAGTGGTGGCTATTCGCTCGTGAAACGGATCGTGGTTGCCATAACCGGAGCAACCGGTGCGATCTACGGGTTGCGTCTGCTGACAATGCTGAAAGACCAAGGTGGCTGGGAAACCCATCTGGTCATGTCGCAGGCCGCCTTGCTCAACATCCGCGAAGAACTTGACGATGGGCGGCGGCAATTCGAGGATGCTGCAAACGTCGTGCACAACAGCCGCAATGTAGGGGCAAGCATCGCGAGTGGTTCGTTCCTATGCGAGGGCATGGTGATCGCGCCATGCTCCATGCGGACATTAGCTGCAGTCGCCAATGGACTATCCGATAATCTGATCACACGCGCGGGGGACGTCATGCTCAAGGAGCGGCGCAAGCTGGTTCTGATGACGCGCGAAACGCCGCTCAATCTGGCGCACCTCCGCAACATGACTGCGTGCACCGAAATGGGCGCGGTGATTTTCCCCCCAGTTCCGGCGTTTTACAATCGCCCACACGACATCAACGACATCATCGATCACAGCTGCATGCGGGTGCTCGATCAATTCGGACTTCATAACAACCTGGAGGATCGCTGGCAGGGATTGACTGGCGAAAACCCCGATCCGGCATTGCCGCTCAAGAAAATCGAAAGGCAGGCATGATGGCTTGGAAGCTAACGCGAAGGGATGTTTTGGGAGCCGGAGCGCTCGGCACTGCTGCCGTGGGGCTGGGGACCCTTGCGCGGTCGAAACCGGGCAGGGGCCGCACTGTCACCCTGGTTGAGGAAAGTGGCGTGCCTGAAAGCCGCCAGTTCGCTGCCGCTCTGATCGACAGCGGCTTTGCAGGTGAAGTGATCCGCATCGACCAATCGCTCAATGGCTTGCTGCACGAACTTGAAGCAACCACCGGGACGATCATCGGGATGACATCTGACCCCGCCGCGATGATCGCAGGGCAGCTGCTGGGCGAACGCGGCGCCCATTCGCGGCATTTCTGGCAGCATCACTATACCAATGGCAGATGGCGCCATCGGATCGAAGGAGGCGCACGCCTGATTGGGAACACGACACACGCCTGGCCGGTGGCGATTGCTCACCAGTTGCAGAGCGCCATTGGAAACAGATCACCTCAAGTCTCAAACGCCTGCACTTCCGGGGCCTGCGCGTTACTTGCCAGCAGTCCTGGTATGCTGGTGTCATGGGTTTATGAATTTGAAGGGCATCAATCGTGAGCAGCATTGGTCCGCAAGGGGTTGCCGCAGCCGATTTCTCCAATGCGCTCGACGAGTTTGCAGGAGTCGTCGGAAAAGACCGCGTGTACGTCGATGAACAGCCGCTGTCGAGCTATAGGGACGCTTATTCCCCCCTCGCCGATGGTGAATTTCTGCCTTCAGCGGCCGTTGCTCCTGACGGCGTCGAACAGATTCAAAAGACCCTCAAGATCGCCAACGCCTATAAAATACCCATCTGGACAATCGGTACGGGGCGCAATTTCGCCTATGGTGGTCCCGCCCCCCGCAAGTCCGGCTACGTCATGCTCGACCTCCGGCGGATGAACCGGATTATCGAAGTCAACGAGAAATACGGGTATGCTCTTGTCGAGCCCGGTGTTTCGTACATGCAGCTTTACCGGCATCTGCGCGCGATCGGCAGCAAGCTCTGGATCGATCCCGCAGCGCCAGCATGGGGCGGCGTGATGGGCAATGCGCTAGAACATGGTGCAGGCTACACCCCTTATGGCGACCATTTCATCATGCAGTGCGGAATGGAAGTGGTGCTGGCCGACGGCGAAGTGGTACGGACCGGCCAGGGAGCACTCGCGGGATCGAAACACTGGCAGGTGACCAAGCACGCCGCCGGTCCGCAGTTCGACGGCATGTTTACCCAGTCTAATTTTGGTGTGGTCACGAAGATGGGCATCTGGCTGATGCCAGAGCCTCCCGGCTACAAGCCGTTCATGATAACCTACGAACGCGAGGAAGATCTCGAGGCGATCTTCGAGATCACCCGGCCGCTGAAGGTCAACCAGATCATCCCGAACGCCGCCGTGGCAGTCGATCTACTGTGGGAAGCATCTGCGAAGGTCACACGTCGCCATTACTTCGATGGCAAGGGCCCGCTCCCGCAGTCGGCCCGCACGCGGATCGCCTCGGACCTCAAGCTGGGGATGTGGAACTACTACGGTGCGCTCTACGGACCACCCCCTATTATCGAGAACAACTGGAAGATCGTCGAGGAAGCCTTGATGAGCATCCCCGGCGCGAAGCTGTACCTCGACCGGGAGAATGACCCTGCCTGGGATTACCGCGTGCGGCTGATGCGCGGCGAGCCGAATATGACCGAATTCAGCATTATGAACTGGATAGGTGGTGGCGGGCACGTCAATTTCTCGCCGATCTCAGCGCCAAGCGGAGCGGAAGCGCTCGCACAGTACAACATGATAAAGCGGCGCTGCCACGAATACGGTTTTGACTATATAGGGGAGTTCCTTGTCGGTTGGCGTGACATGCATCACATCCTGATGATCATGTATGACCGGGCCGACGAGGCGATGCGCACTAGAGCCTACGATCTCTTCGGTCTGTTGGTCGATGAGGCGGCAGAAATTGGGTTCGGCGAATACCGCACCCACCTCGCCTTCATGGACCAGATTGCCAAAACCTATAAGCACAACGATGGCGCATTGTGGGACCTACACCACCGCATCAAAGATGTGATGGACCCCAACGGCATTCTTTCACCGGGCAAGCAGGGCATCTGGCCCAAAGCGATGCGAGAAACATCGTGAGCGAAACGGCAGCTTGGACCCCTAAGTCAAGGATCGAAGAAGTATGAAGAATATAGACCACTGGATAGGCGGAGCCCGGGTAGCGCCAGGCAGTGGCGCCTATTTCGACGACCTCAATCCAGTCGATGACAGTGTCTACGCAAGGGCCGCTGCAGGCACAGCCGATGATGTCAACCGCGCGGTTGAGGCTGGCGTGGCAGCATTCTGCATGCACCGCAACCTACCTGCCGCAGTTCGTGAGGGCTGGATGTTCAAGGCGGCGGAGATCATGGAACGCGACGTCGCCAAGTTCCAGGAAGTGCTGATCGATGAGGTCGGCTCGCCGGTTGCCAAAGCAGGCTTCGAGACCCGGTTCGCGATCGGGTTCCTGCGTGCTGCCGCCGGGGTTCCGCGCCGGGTCCGCGGCGAAACCATTCCTTCGGACACACCGGGCCGCTTCAGCATGAGCCTGCGCCAGCCGGTGGGTGTCGTTGCCGGCATAACGCCGTTCAATGTTCCGCTGATCAAAGGGATCAAGCAGTCCGCCATGGCGCTTGCAACCGGCAACGCCTTCGTTCTGCTCCCCTCCGAAGCCGCACCGCGCCTAGCTGACTTGCTCGCAGATCTGTGGCGTGAGGCGGGCGTTCCTGATGGCCTGTTCAACATCGTCTACGGCAATGGTGCCGAAATCGGCGATGCGCTCACCGGTCATGCCAATGTCGCTGCGATTACTTTCACTGGCTCCTCGCGCGTCGGCAAGCACATTGCCGGGATCGCAGCCAGGAACCTCAAGAAATATACGCTTGAGCTTGGCGGCAAGAGCCCGCTGATCGTCTGCGCCGATGCCGACCTGGAAAAAGCGGTTGGAGCGGCACTCTTCAGCATTTTCATGTTCCAGGGCCAAGTCTGCATGGGCGCGTCGCGCATCTATGTCGAACGCTCCATTTTTGATGATTTTGCGAAGGCCTTCGCCGCCGCAGCTTCCAAAGCCAAGATGGGCGACTTGCGTGAACCCACCACCATGCTTGGCCCCATCATCTCCGAACGCCAACGCGATCGGGTGCGCAGCCACGTCGATGATGCCCGCGCAAAAGGTGCCGAAGTGCTGGCCGGTGCGGAGTGGACTGGCAACTACTGCTCCGCGACGGTGCTGCGCGGCGTTACTGCCGACATGACTGTCTACTACGAAGAAACCTTCGGGCCGGTCACCTCGCTCTATCCGTTCGACACGCTCGAAGAGGCGATCGAACTGGCGAACGATACCGAGTACGGCCTATCCGCCTCGATCTTCACCCGTGATCTCGACAAGGCCTTGCGCTTTGCTCACGAGGCCGAAAGCGGGATGGTCCATATCAACGCCCCGACCCTCCATGACGAGCCGCACGTACCGTTCGGGGGGACCAAGGCTTCCGGCTTCGGACGCGAGGGCACCGAAGCCGACCTCGAGATCATGACCGAGTGGAAATGGGTTACGATCCAGTCCGCCACGGCCAATCCCAGTGGTCACTAATCCCGCTCGCGTTAGGAACCGAATATGAACGACTTGGCCAATAAAGCGCGCGGCATTTCCTCGTTGCGGGACTTTCTTGAACTTCTTGAAGGCGAAGGCCAGGCGATCACCTGGAGCGAACGGGTGCTGCCGGAACCCGACCTGCGCAATGTCGCGGTCGCGGCTTCGCGCGATGCCAATGGTGCGCCCGCGATCTTGTTCGACAACATCGCCGGCTATCCCGGCAAGCGTACCGTGGTCGGCGTCCACGGTTCATGGGACAATATCGCGTTGCTGCTGGGCCGGCCCAAGGGCACGACAATCCGCGAGCTGTTCTTCGAGATCGCCGGTCGCTGGGGCGATGCCGAGGCACAGATCAGTTACGTTCCCGAAGGCCAGGCTCCGGTCCATGAGTGCCGGGTCGAAAGCGGAATCAATCTTTACGACATCCTCCCGGTTTATCGCATCAACGAATACGACGGCGGGTTCTTCATGGGCAAGGCTTCGGTCGCGTCACGCGATCCCGAAGATCCCGATAATTTCGGCAAGCAGAATGTCGGCATCTACCGGCTGCAAGTACAAGGCCCGGATAGCTTCAGCCTGATGACCATTCCGTCGCACGACATGGGTCGGCAGATCATGGCGGCCGAACGCAACGGCCTGCCGCTGAAGATCGCGGTCATGCTCGGCAACCACCCGGGACTTGCGGTCTTCGCCGCCACGCCGATCGGTTACGAGGAATCCGAGTACGCCTACGCCTCGGCGATGATGGGCGCGCCGATCAGACTTACCAAATCTGGCAATGGTGTCGATATTCTCGCCGACAGCGAGATCGTGATCGAAGCGGAAATGCAGCTGGGCGAGCGTGTGCTGGAAGGTCCCTTCGGCGAATTCCCCGGTTCTTACAGCGGGGTCCGCAAGGCACCGATTTTCAAGGTTACGGCGGTATCGCATCGCCGAGATCCGATCTTCGAGAATATCTACATCGGCCGTGGCTGGACCGAACACGACACGCTGATCGGGTTGCACACCTCCGCGCCTATATATGCCCAGTTGCGCAAGGACTTTCCCGAAGTCACGGCTGTCAACGCGCTCTACCAACACGGTTTGACCGGGATCATCTCGGTCAAAAACCGGATGGCCGGCTTCGCCAAGACCGTTGCTCTGCGTGCGCTGAGCACGCCGCACGGCGTGATGTATCTCAAGAACCTGATCATGGTCGATGCCGATGTCGACCCCTTCGACCTCAACCAGGTGATGTGGGCGCTGTCGACGCGTACCCGCGCCGACGATATAATCGTGCTCCCAAATATGCCTGCCGTGCCGATCGACCCGTCTGCGGTCGTGCCAGGCAAGGGCCACCGGCTGATCATTGACGCGACAAGCTACCTGCGGCCCGATCCCATCGGCGAGGCGCATCTCGTAAGTCCACCGACCGGCCCGGACATTGATGCGTTGAGCAAGGCAATTCGGTTACTTCAGCAAGGAGTTGCAAAATGAGCGAGAGGCTCTGTCCGCGCTGTTCAAGTACAGGCGCAATCGAAGACTATCAGGGGCGCGAGGACAACACCGTTGTCTGGACGATCTATCGCTGCGTGACTTGCTGCTTTTCATGGCGTGACAGCGAACCGGCCAGCACCATCGGGGCCGGGGTCCGCTCGGCAGACTTCGCCGTCGATGCGGGAAATCTCGATCGCTATCCCAAAATACTTCAGCAATAGGCAAATGAGGAAACAAGGATGATAGATCAGGCTCGCCAGGCGGCTGCACTGACAGCAATTGAAGCAGCTCTGGGCGCCGGAGCGGTCGACCAATCGCCCGCTGCGCTGGCCCGCTACGCCACACCCCTCGCCATTCCGGTCGGTGTTGTCCTGCCCGCAAATGAAGCGCAGCTGGCAGTTGCGCTAAGTGCGGCGAAAGGCGCTGGCGGGGTATTGCAGCCTGTTTGTAATGGCGCGCATGGTCTTGAGAAAACCGGGCTGGACAAGGTTATCGTGCTCGATTTGCAGCGCATGAACCAGGTCCTCGAGGTGAACGAGGAACTGGCTTACTGCCTGGTCGAACCCGGCGTCACCTTCCGCGAGCTCGATGCTTATATCAAAAGCAAAAATATCAAGCTTTGGGTGGATTTCCCCGGCAAACCCGATGCGAGCGTGGCCGCCAGCTTCGTGGAACGGAGCGCGGGCTACACACCCTATTCAGATCATAGTCTGATGCAATGCGGCCTTGAGGTTATGCTCGCCGATGGCAGGCTGGTCCGCACCGGCATGGGCGCCATGCCCAAAAGCACCTGCTGGCAATTGTTCAAGTTCGGGTACGGCCCGTGGGTCGACGGACTGTTCTCACAATCCGATTTCGCCGTGCCAACCAAGGTCGGCACGTGGCTGATGCCGGAACCGCCTGCTTTCAAGACGTTCATGGTTACCGTGGAAAACGAGGACGGGCTGGCTCCGCTGCTCGATGTGCTCGGCCCCCTCAAACTGAACATGGTTGTGGCAAATGGCGTTGCCGTAAGCAATGCGCTTCACGAAGCCGCCTTGCTCGGCAAGAAGCGCAACGACTACGGCGGCAAGGGCCCGATGGCGGCCAGCGCGGTCAAAGCGGCTGGTAAGGCGATGGGTTTGGGTTACTGGAATCTCTACGGTTCGCTCTATGGTCTGCCAGACAACGTCCCGATCCTGTGGGATCTGGTCAACGGCGCCTTCGGATCGGTCCCCGGGGCGAAAGTCATCGCAGACGGTCGTGGCGTCGATCCCCGGCTCTGGTCATGGCGAATGGGGACTATGACAGGGGCTGTGGCCAGCCCTCCGGCAGCAATCGCACAGTGGAGCGGTAACCAGGCGCTGACGGTCAACCCGGTCAGCCCGGTCGATGGTGAAGACGCGATGCGTCTCTACGAGCTTTCACGCGATACCTGCGCAGAGCATGGTTTCGATATGGTCAGTGAAGCTGTCGCCATATGGCGTTCAGCCAACCACCGCCAGTTCCTCCCGAGCACTGGGTCGGACCAGCGCAGCGCAGCGCGCGCTCGCGCCTGCGCCGAAGCCTTGATCGAGGCACAGGCGGAGGCCGGATTCGGGCAAGTATTCACCGAACCGGGCCTGCGCGCCACGGTCGACCAGACATTCGCTTCGGGCGGACTTTCGACACTCCACGCGAGGGTCAAAAAGGCCCTTGACCCAACTGCGCTGTTCGCGTCCGCCTGATCTGCCCTGCAATCAATCGAGTTAGAGGCATAATGAAAAAACTGATCGCCCTTTCGCTGCTTGTCATATTGAGCGCCTGCGACAGCGACCAGACGGTCGAAAAACCCGACGGCGCAGAAAATTACGCTTTGATGTGCGCGGGATGCCATGATCCCGGCCCGGGTCACCCTGGAACCATGCTGCTTGAACAAGCAGGACGACCGGTGGCATCGCTGTTCGGCAGAGACGACCTTGATCGGGAATATTTGCGCACGATCGTGCGTCAGGGGCTTATCGAAATGCCGCCATTCCGCCCAACTGAGCTGAGCGACGCAGAGATCGATGAGATTTACGCTCACATCATGAGCGCAGAACCGCCCGTGACGACACCGGCGATGCCGGTTAAATAAGGGCCTTGAGGGCCAACCGCGTCAGCAGCGCGGCAGTATCTTCCGGAGCCGCAATTGCCGCGCGATAAGCCTCCAGGCTCAATCGCGCGGCGGATTGTGCGGACAAGTCCAGTGGTTGGCCCTGTTGCTGGCCATCATAGGCAAGACATCGGACCAGTTCGATCTGGATCTGGCGCTCCATCTGAAGTTCGCTCGCCTTCAGGCTGGTGTAAAGCTTGTCTCTCGCAGCTACCGCTTGCAGGTCCGGTGCCTGCTGAAGCCACGACTTGGCCCACCGCCGCGCACCGCGCACCGGCCAGACCATGTTTTCGTTCAATGCAGCAACACCACCCAGCAGGTCGCCGATCTCAGATTGGCTGAGAGCCCTGCCCTCGCCTTGCGCCAGCCATAGACATAATAATAAAATGTTGACGTCGAAACCATGCTCGTCCTGCAGATCCAAGCACGGGTCAGCAACTTGCGGTCTTGCATAGACTTCCAGCGAAAATTGCCAGAATTCGTCAGCAGCGTCCTTGCTTGTCATCTTCCTCATTGCCGTGATCAACCTTCATCCTACGTTGCCCGTCCGCTGGCGGACAAGCGGAATTAGAAGAAGCGATTTTCGGGCTGTGGAAGTCCGAAAAGGTGGCGCAATGTCGTACCTTCGTATTCCTTTCGGGAAATGCCCCTGCGCTGCAATTCGGGCACGACGATATCGACAAAGTCGTTCAGTCCTTCCGAAAGATAGGGGAACATGACGACGAACCCGTCTGACCCACGCTCCTCCAGCCAAATTTCCATTTCGTCGGCGATCGACGCCGGCGTGCCGACAAAGGCAAGCCCCGCATAGCTGCCGGCCTTTGCGGCGAGCTGGCGAATCGTCGGATTGTGCGCCCGGGCATCTTCGATAACCTTTTCGGGCGCAGTCTTGCTGGCGTTGGTTACGGGGATTGCCGGGAACAGGCCATCGGGATCAAAGCCCGACACGTCGAACCCAAGCATGCCACACCGCGATTGAATGCCGCTTTCGTAATGGACCAGACGCCCTCAACAATTTTACTTCTCACCCTGACAGTGTGATTGCTTTGGTATCGGCCCTAACCCTGCCAACCGATGGCCCTGCTTGCACTGCGCGCTACATCAATTATCCGTTCGATCTTGGCCTTGCTGAAAAACGCCTTTTGTTCTGCACGAGCCAAAACACTCATTGTCGCGACCAAGCGATCTTGAGAATCCAGGACTGGCACCGACGTCGCCGATAGTCCCGGTACGACAGTTCCGTAAGTCCTGGCGAAACCCACCCGCCCAGCCTCCTCAATTTGTGCGGCAAGTTCGAGGTCATCGACGACAATACCCTCAGCACGCTCGCGTTCGACCCGTTCCCTGGTCTGTTCAGGAGGGCAATGCGCCAGAAAGAGGATCCCGGTCGACGATGTCTGCAATGGCAAGACCGATCCCGTGTGCAGAGATGTAAACAGCGGTATTCCACCATCGATCCAGCGAATGACAGTTGGGCCGTAATCGCCCCACACTGAAAGCAAGCCAGTAGTTTTCATTTCTGCCAAAAGATCTTCCAAATGCTCCGCGGCTATGCGCACGGTGTCCAGGCGTGCCATTGCCGCCAAGCCAAGACGGACGGTGAGCCCCCCCAAATAATACCGTCCGCTCCTTTCGTCCTGTTCGGCCACCCCGGTATTCACAAAGGAAAGCAAATACCGGTGGGCTTGGCTGCGGGACAGCCCTGAATGGTCTGCCACTTCGCGGAGAAAGGCTCCTTCACCTCCTCCGGTCTCCACTAAAGCCAGTAAAACTCGCACCCCTATTTCAACTGATTGAATGGATTTTCTTTTATCATTGTCTTCTTTGAGCCCATTTTCAAATTTTTCACCAATTTTCTTCATATCGTGGTCCATGATTTTCCAGTTTGCCAAATATGGTGATGATGAGCGAGTCGCAGACGCTTTCCCTCAAATGTAGATCGGTGTCGAGCAAAATTCGGTGCACGGGTTCGTCTGAAAAGATGATCAGCGAAGCGTAGTGGATTCATCTGCTTGCACAAACTCCTTGAGCCGGATTGTCGCGCGGAGGTCTTCGGTGCGTATGGTCGATAGTGACTTTCGAGACTGGTCTAGCTGAGGATCAATGTTCATCTAACTGCGCGGCGATAGCTTTGGGTATGGCCGGGTCATCGATCGTTGGCGGCACACTGAAAGGTTCGCGATCAACGATTTTGCGCAGAAGATTGCGGAGGATCTTTCCCGATCGGGTCTTCGGCAATTGATCAACCACATAGGCAGTCTTTAACGCCGCGACGGCACCCAGTTCAGCGCGCACAGCCGAGATTGCAAGTCCGGCAATCGCGCCTTTATCCGCTGCCCCAGACTGTGCGGTTATGAACGCGACCGGTGCCATGCCCTTGACAGGGTCTTTCGCGCCGACCACCGCACATTCGTTGACATCCGCAAGACCAGCAATAATCTCTTCGATCTGCCCGGTCGAGAGACGGTGGCCTGCGACGTTGATGATGTCGTCTGTCCGGCCCATGATATAGAGATAGCCGCTCTTGTCGCGATGGCCGGAGTCGCCCGTTTCGTAATAGCCGGGGAAACTGGCGAAGTTTTTCGCAAAATCAGCCTCGTTGTTCCACAGCGTCCGGAAGGCACCAGGCGGCAGGGGCCTTCGAATGACAACGTTGCCGCTTTCGCCTTCGTCTACCGCGTTGCCATCGTCGCGCAGAATTGCAAATTTGTAACCGGGCACTGCTAACCCCGCGCTGCCTGGTTTGCGCCGCAAATCGCCCATCGCGAAACATGAGGCGATGGCAGGCCAGCCCAGCTCGGTCTGCCACCAGTGATCAATCACCGGCAGCCCGCTTTCCCGCTCAAGCCAGTCAATGGTTGCGGGGTCCGCTCGTTCACCTGCGAGGAAGATGACGCGGCAGTCGCCCGTGCCGATCTCTTTCAGGAATCTTGCTTGGGGATCTTCCTTGCGGATCGCCCGGATCGCAGTGGGGGCGGTGAAGAAGGTCTTGACCTTGTTGCGTGTAATCGTCCGCCAGAAAGTGCCGGCATCGGGCGTGCCAACCGGTTTCCCCTCGAATAGAACCGTGGTTCCTCCCACCAGCAACGGCCCATAGACGATGTAACTGTGGCCAACGACCCAACCAACGTCCGATGCCGCCCAGAAAGCGTCATCCGCACCAATGCCATAGATATTCTCCATGGACCACGAAAGCGCAACAGCATGGCCTCCATTGTCGCGCACGACACCCTTGGGAATTCCGGTAGTTCCCGAGGTGTACAGGATATAGAGCGGTTCCCACGAAGCGAGCGGCACACAGGCTGGCATTGCATCGCTTGCGGTGCGGTTGCGCAGTTCCTGCCAGTCAATATCCCGCTCGTGACCAAGGTCGGCCGCCAAGCGCTCGCGCTGCAGAAGGACGACATGTTCAACACCGAGCAACGAAAGTTCGACCGCCTCATCGACCAAAGGTTTGTAGGCAATGACCCTCGCCCCTTCGATCCCGCACGAGGCGGTCAGGATCACTTTGGGTTTCGCATCATCAATCCGCTTGGCTAGTTCCGGTGCGGCGAAGCCGCCGAAAACCACCGAATGGATCGCGCCCAGACGCGCGCAAGCCAGCATGGCGAAGGCCGTCTCGGGCACCATCGGCATGAAGATGACGACCCGGTCCCCCTTCGACACACCCAGGCTGGCAAGCATCGCCGCTACCCGTCCCGTATCGTCCAGCAGTTGTGAATAGGTGAAGCTGCGAAAGGCTCCCGCAGCGGGGCTGTCGTAGGTCAGTGCAACTGCGTCGCCGCGACCGGCCAAGACATGCCTGTCCAGGCAATTGTGGCAGGTGTTGAGAATCCCATCGGAAAACCAGCCCTTGTCTTCGTCATAGGTCAGCCGGGGCTCGGAAAACCATTCGATCGCCTGCGCGGCGTTCGCCCAGAAGCCTTCAGGGTTTTCCGCAGCGTGACGAAACGCATCGACATAGGACTGATCGTGTTGTTTTTTGGTCATGGCTTCAAGCGTCCTGAGTACGTATTCGAAGGGTCGCGGGGCTATCGACGTGAAATGGCGATCGCGGCGATGATCATGATCGCGCCCACAAAATGATATGAAGATAGATATTCACCAAGGAGCGGTATGGCGAGTCCGACCCCGAACACCGTCGGCAAGTTCATGTAAACCCCTGCGCGAACCGAGCCGATCAGCACTACAGAACGGTTGAACAGGCCATAGGCGGCAAGCGAGGGAAATATCCCGACATACAGAACGGCAGCCACCACTTCGGCCGGCGGCAACGACAGGCCCTTGCTGGCCAGCATGGTGAAGTAGGGTATTGCCAGCGATGCTGCGCCGATCGCAAAAAGGATGGCGAGCAAGGTGAGGTGATGCACGGCCGGCGCCTTGCGCAGGAAGGTGGCGTAGGCCGAATAAAGGAATACAGCTGTTACGGCGAGCAAATCCCCGCGGTTGAGGGCGCTCAGTTGCAGGGCAAACGGGTGCCCTTTAGTGACGATCCACACGACCCCCGCAAACGATAGCCCGGCGCCGAGAGCAAGAAGTGGACGCAACCGCTCCCCAAACACAACCGCAGGTATCACCATCGTCATGATCGGCATGATAGCTTGCAACATCAGACTGTTGGTTGCGGTAGTATACTGTAGCGCCGAATAGACGAGATAACTGAACAGCCCGACACCAAAAAAACCGAGCAGCACAAGCCCCGGCCATGACTCGCGCAGGGTCTGCCTATCGTTCTTGATATGTCGCCAGGCGAAAGGAAGCACGAACAGGAAAGCAACCACCCATCTCCAGAATGCAAGTGACAGGGGGGAGATCAAGTCGCGCGCTGCCCGGCCAACGATCGGGTTCAAGGCCCAGAAGAAGGATGCCAGGCAAAGCAACAGGGTCGGCGAGCTCCAGACCGCCGCCCGCACCTCTCGCCAAGCCGAGAAACGACGGACAAGTGTGCTCAAAACCAAGATTCAACCAAGCTGAACTGCGCTTGCGCAAGCCCAATTTTTTGCATATAGTGCATCGCATTGCCTATAGTGCCTGAACTTGACAGGTTCAAGCCAAGAGAGCTGTACGGAGAGAAGTATGCCTAGAATCCCAACCCTTGTCGACAATGTCGAGGCGAATCAGTCGCGCGAGATTTTCTGGGACAAGGATGTCTACGATCTTGAACTGGAGCGTATTTTTGCTCGCTCGTGGCTGTTTCTGGGCCACGAGTCGCTCCTTCCCAAGCCCGGCGATTTCATCACCACCTATATGGCCGAAGACAAAGTCATCCTGTCGCATCAGCAAGATGGCTCATTTCGGGCATTCATCAATTCGTGTACGCACCGGGGCAACCAGATTTGTCACGCCGACAGCGGCAATGCCAAGGCGTTCGTCTGCAACTACCACGGCTGGGTGTTCGGCCAGGATGGCAGCCTCGTTGATGTTCCGCTTGAAACACGGTGCTACCATGGGCAGCTCGATAAGGAACAGCTCGGTGCCAAGCACGTCCGGGTGGAGACGTACAAAGGCTTCATTTTCGGCTGCGGCGATGCTGACGCTCCAGGCCTGGAAGAATATCTGGGCGAATTTCGCTGGTATCTGGATACCATCTGGGAGGGTGCCGGGGGCGGGCTGGAGCTGCTGGGTCCGCCGATGAAAAGCATTCTCGCCTGCAATTGGAAAGTCCCGACCGAGAATTTCGTCGGCGATGGCTACCATGTCGGCTGGACCCACGCTGGCGCCCTGCTCGGAATCGGCGGCGAACTTGCCGGTCTGGCAGGGAACCGGGCGGACATTCCCTTCGAAGATCTCGGCTACCAGTTCACGACCCGGCATGGGCACGGCTTCGGAGTGATCAACAACGCCGCCGCGGCGATACACGTCAAGCGCGATGGTTGGGCAAAATACCTTGCCGACACCCGCGCTGAAGTAGGTCGGAAGTTCGGACCGGAGCGTGAGGAACTTTATGTTGGTCACTGGAACTGCTCGATCTTCCCGAGTTGCTCGTTCCTTTACGGTACCAATACGTTTAAGGTCTGGCATCCGCGTGGACCGCACGAAATTGAAGTATGGACCTACACGATGGTCCCACGTGACGCCGACGCTGAAACGAAAAACAGCATCCAGCGCGAAGCCAGCCGCAGTTTCGGCACCGCCGGAACGCTGGAAAGCGACGATGGCGAGAACATGTCATCGGCCACCCATGTCAACCGCGGAACCATCACTCGCGACGGCCGGATCGACTCCAGCATGGGTGTCGGCTTCGAAGGTCCGCACCCGATTTTTCCGGGGATTGTTGGATCCAGCTTCATCGGCGAAACATCCCATCGCGGCTTCTATCGATTCTGGAAGGAAATGCTGGATGCGCCCGATTGGAAAACGGTGAAAGCAAACGACGACACCTGGGATTCGATTTTCACCAATCGTGATTACTGGAGCGACAAAATCGACGCAGCCGAGTAATCGCAAACTTTTTTCAATCGTACCGAATGCCGGAGATTTTATGTCGGTAAAACAGACCTTAGCGGGATTGGATGTCCAATCCGCGATCGAAATGCATTATCGTGCCGAAGTCCGGCTGCTGCAGAACGGGCAATACCGGGAGTGGTTAACGGAAATGGTCGACGAAGACATCCATTACTGGATGCCGATTTATGAACAACGCTTGATCCGCGACCGTCGCCCCGACCCGACACCCGACGATGCTGCAATTTATAATGACGATTACGGCGAACTCAAGCAACGCGTAGAGCGGCTCTATTCCGGCACCGTATGGATGGAAGATCCGCCCTCGAAAATCCGGTATTTTGTCAGCAACGTCGAAGCTTTCCATGCAGGCGATGGCGAGTTCGACGTCTTTTCGAACCTGGCCATCTATCGCAATCGCCGCCAACTCGAAATGACCGTACACACGCTGGGGCGCGAGGATAAGCTGCGCCAGGTCGGCGATGGCTTCAAGGTGTTCCGACGCAAACTGATTCTCGACGCCAGGGTAACACAAGACAAAAACCTGTATTTTTTCTGTTAGGCGCGCCCCTTACAGCGCAGAAAAGGGAGACTGAGCATGCAAGCTTATGCAGCGATCATTGAAAACCAAGGCGGACAATTTGTCCTAGATAACGTCGATATCGAAGAACCGCGCGACGACGAGGTTCTCGTCAAGATTGTGGCGGCCGGGATGTGCCACACCGATCTTACCGTCCGCGACCAGTATTACCCCACCCCTCTTCCCGCCGTGCTCGGCCATGAAGGCTCGGGCATTGTGGAAAATATCGGGCGTAGCGTCACCACAGTGAAACCTGGCGACAAGGTAGTGCTGTCTTTCAGCTATTGCGGAACCTGCCCTTCATGCATGAAGGGTCATCAGGCCTATTGCCCCAGCCTCTTCCCGCTCAATTTCATGGGCCGAAGGCTCGATGGATCGACCCCGATCAGGCGCAACGGAGAAGAGGTGAATGCGTGCTTCTTCGGACAGTCTTCGTTCGCTACCTACTCGATCGCAACGGAAAATAATTGCGTCAAGGTAGCGGATTCCGCACCGATTGAGCTTCTCGGCCCGCTTGGCTGCGGAATTCAGACCGGCGCGGGTGCCGTCCTCAATGCACTCCAGCCTGCCCCCGGTTCGTCGATCGCGATCTTCGGCGTCGGCTCGGTTGGCCTCAGCGCGCTGATGGCCGCAAAGGCATCTGGTTGTCTCAGGATTATAGCGGTTGATCGCAACCTCACGCGTCTCGAACTGGCCCGTGAACTTGGTGCGACCGACATTATTGATGCCAACACTACAAATGCCCAAGAAGCTATCATCGCCCTGACCGGTAGCGGTGTGGACTATGCGATCGATACCACAGCAATTCCGCAAGTTTTGCGTAGCGCGGTCGACAGTACCCATACCATGGGTGAAACTGCCGTGGTTGGCGGGGCAAAGTTGGGCACCGAATTCTCGCTAGACATGAACAACATGCTTTTCGGCCGTAAATTACGAGGGGTAGTTGAAGGTTCCAGCACTCCGCAGGTCTTCATCCCTGAATTGATTGCCATGCACGAAGCCGGTCTGTTCCCGTTCGAACGGCTCTGCACGTTCTACGATTTCGATCAGATTAATCAGGCAGTCGAAGACACCGAAGTGTCGGGTAACGCTATTAAGGCCATTCTCAAGATGTAATGCGGCAACGGGTGCTCTCTGATCGGCTTAACCCCAGTTAGAACGCTGCTCCAAAAGACCCGAGAGAAGCCGATCATCTGGCAGGCACCTGAAAGGGCGAAGGACAGGAAAACCACCTGTCCTTCGCCCTGAGTGCCTTGTGCGAAAACCGCAGGTCTATTTCTTCAGGTGTGCCATAAATCCTGACGGGAAAGGGAGCAGACCGTGCCGATTCCTTCCTACTTTACGGCTGACGGAGCGGGGACCGCCATATTGAGTTGGGAATGCAACAGGATGGACGAAAAACCAAAAGAACCACGGACATGATTGCGAAAGATGGGACGCCCCAAGGGCGACCGCCAAGTAGACCGGACGGAGCCCAAGCCATAACTGGACTTCCCGCACCTCGGCGTCTCTGGGCAGCACTTTCAATTTGGTGCGCCATATTTCTTACCATAATGGACGTATCGATCGCCAGCGTTGCCCTGCCATTCATTTCCAACGGCCTGGGGGTTACCGCGGCAAGATCCGTGTGGGCCATAAATGCCTTCCAGATTGCCATCGTGATCGCACTTTTACCAATGGCGAAGGCAAGTCAAATTCTAGGCTACAAGAAGGTTTATCTGGCAGGAATCTTACTTTTCATGCTTGCAGCCTCTGGCAGTATCTTAGCCACCAGCCTTCCCGTTCTGGCTATATCGCGCTTCGTCCAGGGAATTGGCGCGGCGGCAGTAATGGTGGTCAGCGGGGCATTGGTTCGGACAATCTACCCCCCCGAATTCATCCCTCGTGGGATCGGCTACAATACCATAGCGGTTTCGATCGCCTCGGCCGCAGGGCCGGCGGTTGGTGCACTTGTCTTGTCATTAGCAAGTTGGCATGCTGTTTTTGCCGTGGGCCTTCCGTTTGGGCTGCTTTCACTTGTGATTGGAATTTGGGCAATTCCCTCGACGGCCGCGGCTAGGCAGCCTTTTGAACGCTCTTCGGCGCTACTGTCCGCCGTGGGTTTTGCCGCGATCTTCCTGGCTCTTAACGACTTTGCCCAGAATACCGTCTCAGGCTGGACATTGCTTGAAGTCTGTATCGCGATCCCAGCCATTTTTCTCCTCGGAAAACGCACCTCCACCCGCCCGGATTCGATGGTGCCTCTGGATTTGCTGAAGCTCGGTTCGTTGCGTAAAGCCTATATAATGTCGGCAGCAGCCTACGCCGTGTTGATACTGATCACATTGTCATTTCCCTTCATTCTCCAGCAGCGGTTTCAATTCGAACCAGACGCAATCGGCCTGCTCATGGTCCCCTTGCCGCTTGGTATCATGATCGCCGCGTTCGTATCCGGTCGCCTGGTTAATCGCTATTCATCAGCCTGGCTGTGCGGTGCGGGGCTAATTATACTCGCAGGCGGAGCAATCTTGCTTTCATTAATGCAGCCGGGCGTCTCAACTTTTCTGATAGTTTTGGCTGCGGCAGTTTGCGGTATCGGTTTTGGAATTTTTCAGGTTCCCAACAACCATAGCATGCTGGCAACCGCGCCTCACTCGCGTTCGGGAGCTGCATCGGCAATGCTGTCGTTGTCACGGTTGATCGGCCAGACGCTCGGTGCCTTGATGGCAGCATTATTATTCCGCAAAATTGGCGCACAGAGTGGCGCGCCAATTGTGGCTGCCGCATTGATCGCGATAGGAGTGGCAAGCGCGACCCTGTTGCGAAAAGGTCGGAGCAGGTCCACTATTGTTGAGTGACCCTTGGCCGCCTGCAACCGTTCGATTATCGCGCCTTGAACTGATGGGGTCGTCTTGTCTTATGACTTTTCCGCTGGTTTTAGGCATTAAGGGATGCCCGATCCGGGGTGGCCACCCCGGATCGGGCGGAAGGGTGTCAATCGGCGTGCAAACGGGACCCCCTTTCACGATGGCGCAAGGTTGATCGGACACGCGCCCTTGCGCTGCGCGCGGCGTAGGGAGGGCGGAGCGACCGGAGGCGCGCGCAGCGCAAGGCATCTCTTAATCGGAGGTCGGCGGGGGTGATCAGCTGCGGTTTTTGAAGCGCCAGCTGTCATTGTCGATCTCGACGATATCGCAATGATGAGTGACGCGATCGAGGAGCGCGGTGGTCATCTTGGGATCGCCGAACACCGTTGGCCACTCCCCGAACGCGAGGCTGGTGGTGATGATAACGCTGGTCTGCTCGTAGAGCTTGCTGACGAGATGGACAGCAGCTGACCGCCTGAGCGGGCGAACGGCAGATTGATCTTCCCCCGGTTCGGCGGACACGCTGGGTTATCCGGTCATGCTCTGCTCGGCTTGCTCGGGGGTTAGGTACCCAAGCGCCGAGTGCATGCGGTGCCGGTTGTAGTAGCCTTCGATGTATCCGAACAGGGCCTGCCGCGCTTCGGCTTGCGTCGCCCATCGGCACTGATGAACAAGTTCGACCTTGAGGGTGTGGAAGAAGCTTTGAAGCGCCCCGGGTTTTCTGGAGGCTGTTTCGTTTGAGTCATGCGACCATATCGAGGGTCTCAACGGTTGCATAGTAATTGGCCTCAGCCTCGGCGGGCGGGATGTATCCGATGGGGCCGAAGAGGCGATGGTTGTTGAACCATTCGACCCAGTTCAAGGTCGCCATCTCGACCGCCGATGCGCTCGGCCATGACCGTTGGCGCCATATGACCTCGGCTTTGTAGAGGCCATTGATGGTTTCGGCCAAGGCGTTGTCATAGGAATCGCCGACGCTGCCGACAGAAGGCACCAGCTTTGCTTCCGCCAGGCGCTGGGTGTAATTCATAGCCAGGTATTGGGCGGATTCAACCGGTCGTCGCAACACCGGCTTTATACTGCCCGACGAGAAACTGGTCGAGGGCTTCTGCAGGTGTCTTCCATCCGAGAGTTTTGCGCGGCCGAGTGTTGAGGGCGTGGGCAACCGCATCGAGCTCGCCCGCGGTATGCCGGCTCAGATCTGTGCCCTTAGGGAAGTACTGCCGCAGCAAGCCGTTGGTATTCTCATTTGAGCCCCGCTGCCATGGACTTTGGGGATCACAGAAGTAGATTTCCAGCCCGCTATCAACGCGGAGGCGAGCGTGCTGCGCCATCTCGGCGCCCTGATCCCAAGTCAGCGACTGGCGCAAGGTCTCAGGAAGTTTATCCATGGACCCGGTAATGGCCTTGCGAACAGCTTCGGCACCATGACCGGCCAGGGGCGGCCCGTTCTTGACGGTCTCTCCCGGTCGATATCCCTCCATGCGCGGAAGATGCAGCAGCATGGTGAAGCGCGTGGTGCGTTCGACGAGCGTGCCAATCGCGGAACTGCCGAGGCCGAGGATGAGATCGCCTTCCCAATGTCCGGGGACTGCCCTGTCTTCGATATCCGCGGGTCGCTCGCTGATCATGATGGCTTCAGTGAGGAACGCCTTTCCGCGACTGCGGGCGCGCTCGCGCGGCAAGCGAAGAGCCCGCCCCGAGCGCAAGCAGGCGGTGAGTTCCCGACGCAATGCCCCACGACCCTGGATGCGGATTCCGACGATCCCGCGCAGGGATACCGACATGATCACGCGCATCGTTCCGATCTGATCCCGCGCGGGATTCCGATCTGATGCCGCGCACGGCTCAGAGCCGTCATCGACGTGATTTGCTTTCACGGTATTCGTATTTTGGTCAAGCAGTCTGTGGGTGCGGGCGTCGCAGCGAGTCACCTTCGAGAGTGACGCGGTGGGCGTTGTGAACGAGGCGATCCAGGATGGCGTCGGCGTAAGTCGCGTCGCCGATCAGTTCGTGCCATTTTGTCACGGGAAGCTGGCTGGTGACGAGGGTGGATCGATTGCCGTACCGGTCCTCAAGTATCTCAAGCAGATGATGGCGGGCATTGGCGTTGAGCGGCTCCAGGCCCCAGTCGTCGAGGATGAGCAGGTCGATGCGCGCGAGGCTTTTCAGCCGTACCGCAATACGTCCATCGCCGCGCGCCACGCTCAGCTCGTCGAGCAGCTTGCCAAGCCGGACGTAGAGGACCGACAGATTGTCGCGGCAGGCCTGGTGCCCAATGGCACAGGACAACCAGCTCTTGCCCGTTCCGGTCGGGCCGGTGATGACGAGATTGTCGTGACCTTTGATCCAGTCTCCCTTGAGAAGGGTTTCCATAAAGCGCCGGTCGAGCCCGCGCGGTGTCCGGTAGTCGATATCTTCGGGTACGGCGCGGTGGCGCAGTTTGGCGTGGCGTAGCCGCGCTGCCATCCGCTTTTCCTGACGCCAGGTCAGCTCATGGTCGAGGATCAAGCCCAGCCATTCGGCATGGCTGAGCGTTCGCGCATCTTCGTTTGTCGCCATGGCACCGAACGCCTTGGCCATGCCATAGAGACCGAGGTGATTAAGCTGATCGAGCGTGGGATGGGTAAGCATGTCTTCTCCTTCAGTTGTAATAGTCCGGACCCCGGATGTTGCCGTGATCGATGGGCTGGTGGTCGCTGTCCCGGGGCCGCAGCGGTTGGCCATCGAGCCCCTTTTCGAGGATCGACTTGACCGAGCCGTAATTGCGCGCGCCGATCTCGAGCGCGCGCAGCGCCGCAGCTTCGAGGCGCTGCGCGCCAAAGTGCTTTTCTAGACCGAGGATGCCCATGCACGAGCGGAAGCCCTGTTCGGGATGGGGGCGATCCTCGAGGATCTTTTCGCATAAAAGCTGCGCGCAAGGTCCGACCCGTCCCGATTCGGTCAGGATCTTCGCGAGCGTCCAGTCGGCAAAGCGGCGATGCGATGACGGCATGTGCTCGGGCAAGGTCGTATGCCGGCCATTGCCGCTGCCGCGCATGTGAACCGCGATCCGCTCGCCGC
>NZ_NISK01000007.1 GCF_002205675.1 Sphingopyxis bauzanensis
CCGAGGTCATATGGCGCCAACGGTCATGGCCGAGCGCATCGGCGGTCGAGATGGCGACCTTGAACTGGGTCGAATGGTTCAACAACCATCGCCTCTTCGGCCCCATCGGATACATCCCGCCCGCCGAAGCTGAGGCCAATTACTATGCAACCGTTGAGACCCTCGATATGGTCGCATGACTCAAACGAAACAGCCTCCAGAAAACCCGGGGCGCTTCACCTGGTTTCCGTTCAGGTCTGGTGGAAAAGAAAGGGGTGATCACACTAATCGACGGTCCTCCACGACCGAGACGGATTCGATCCATCCCCTTCCGCCCGATCCGGGGTGGCCACCCCGGATCGGGCATCCCTTAATGCCTAAAACCAGCGGAAAAGTCATAAGACAAGACGACCCCATCAGTTCAAAGAAGCAGCTTCGCCAGATCGCCGAGAGGGTGCTGTCAAAGCAAATGCACCTGATTGAAAAGTGAGCGGGCGCGGGTAGGGGATGCGTCATGCCCAGACCTCGCAAACCAGCTAACGTACATCATCACAACTAGCCGGATGATCTCCGGCGACGAGTTGAAATAGCGAAACGGGCTGGTGGGATTCTTGGGTTTGGGCATGGGGATCCCCTACCCGATTACGCAAACCGGTGCATTTGCTCTGACAGTGCCCTTCAAATGGACCGCCGGCCCAAACAAAATTATCGCCGCTGTCAAAAGAGGGCACCAAGCGGTAGATTCTATCCACTATATCCGGCTAAGGGTTCTTGCCGGTCAATTTGAGGAGCGTTCATGTCTGAGGATGCCAGAAAATCTAGGAAAATGGCCAAGCTTTCAAAGGAAATCTGGCTGAAGTCTACACTAGATAAGGTAGGTGATGTAGGTGTCGCTTCTATTGAAGTAGAATCCTTGGCGATGGAGCTAAAAGTAACCAAGGGTAGTTTTTATTGGCATTTTCAGAGCAGGGATTCTCTTCTATCGGAAATGCTCAATTATTGGTATAATTCGGCTACCTTGGCAATTGGCTTGGTCGGAAAACGCGATTTCAACGACCCCCTGGATCGGTTGCGATACTTCTTCACCTTGGCTTTGAACAGAAGCCCGGACGTTCCTGGCGGCCCTATCGAGCAGGCGCTGCGTGAATGGGCACGCGTGTCCGACATTGCTGCGGAAATGACTAGGCGCGTTGATCAGGACCGAATCAGCTTGATATCCGATGCCTATATTGAACTTGGTCAGAGCGAGGACCAGGCACGTCTGACAGCGGAAATGGCTCTCGCCCAGCTAATTGGCCTTAACATACTCATGCGATCGAAAAGCTTGCGGCACCATGCTGAAGGTACCAAAGCATTCCTCGAACTGTTCCTTTCGGCAAAGGTCGGAGAAGGTGTCTGACGTGCTCACCTGGAATGTGACCTGAAATGGGTAGAGTCCCGAGCCGCAAGGAGTCGGACGCATGAAGCGCAGCGGGTTCAGCGAAGAGCAAATTATCGGGATCTTGAAGGAGCAGGAGGCGGCCATGGCGATGGTGGGGGTATGCCGCTGCCACGGGGGCAGCCCTGCGACGTTTTACAAGTGGAAGTGGAAGTTTGGCGGCTTGGAAGTGTCGGAAGCCAAGCGGTTTCGCCCGCTCGAGGATGAGAACGCCAAGCTCAAGATTGTGCAGGGCGGTCGGATTCCCGATTCAGGTTGTCCTTGACCTGACGTGCTCCCCTGAAATGTGACCGCTTTTTGGTAGAGTCTGACGCAAGGTGCACTGCTACTGACCTGCACCCCGATGCTGGACCACTTGGCTGGCGGCCTTCCAGCGTGCGTGCATCAGGGCGGGCCATGTGCCGCTGATGCCAACATGAGCGATATCGGCGGTTTGTTGCCGATCGCGCTGTGCGGTCGTACTTCGTTGTAGTCTCTACGCCAAGCCTCGCATTTTCGGACCGCGTCATCCAGGCTCATGAACCAATGCTGGTTCAGGCATTCCGCCCGGAACTTGCCGTTGAAGGACTCGATAAACGCATTATCCGTTGGCTTGCCAGGCCGCGAGAAGTCGAGCGTCACTCCTTTCATGTAGGCCCACAGATCCAGCTCGCGGGATATAAACTCGCTGCCCTGATCAACCCGGATCGAGGCTGGATAGCCGACCTCGGCACAGACCCGTTCCAGTACTTCCACCACATCCGGAGCGCGGAAGCGGAACCGCGGAACTGATCTTCCCCCGTTTCGGCGGACACACTGGGTTATCCGGTCATGCTCTGCTCGGCTTGCTCGGGGGTTAGATACCCGAGGGCCGAGTGCATGCGGTGCCGGTTGTAATAGCATTCGATGTATCCGAACAGGGCCTGCCGCGCTTCGGCCTGCGTCGCCCATCGGCACTGATGGACAAGTTCGACCTTGAGGGTGTGGAAGAAGGTAACCGACCGGTTGTGGCCGCCTGCCGGGGTGTGGGTTGAGAGCGTAAGAGACGTCCTTAAGGACGCCCATATGGACGTCCTGAACGAGAGTGAGGGACGGCGATGGAGATATTGGGCCGGGAACGGCGTCGTCGATGGACGCAAGCGCAGAAGCTGGAGATTCTCGGTGCTGTGGGGGCGAACGGCGAGCCGTTGGCCCGCGTTGCGCGGCGCTACGATGTGTCGCGAAGCCAGATTTATAATTGGCGCCATCAGTTCAAGAAGAGTGGACTGTTGCCCGCGATGGTTGGGCCGACCTTTTTACCGGTAGGCATCGGCGCTCCCATGCTGGAGGCGGAGCCCGCACTCGAACGCCGCATGGGCTCACCCTCCATTGTCGAGCTGTGCCTGGCGCAGGGCCGGCGCCTTCGCTTTGATAGTGGCATCGCGGCCGCTGCCTTGACCCGGCTCATCCGGTCGGTGGAAGCTGCATGATCGGACCAGGAACCGGCGTTCGGGTCTATCTCGCCTGCGGCGTCACGGACATGCGCAAAGGGATTTCGGGTCTCGCCATGCTCGCCCAGGTCGTGCTGCGGCAGCAAGCAACCAGCGGTGCCGTATTCGCCTTTCGGGGGCGGCGCGGCGACAGGCTGAAGCTGCTTTACTGGGATGGCCAAGGATTTTGCCTCTATTACAAGATCCTCGAGCGGGGCCGTTTTCCTTGGCCCTCTGCGGCCGACGGGACGGCGCGACTGACCTCGGCCCAGCTCGCCATGCTGTGGGAAGGGATCGACTGGAGGCGTCCGAACTGGGGCGCGCCGCCGGCACGCGCGGGGTAGGGTTTTCTACCTGAAAGCGCCTGTTTTTCTGGACTTTCTGGCTGTTTTTCGGTAGCAAAGGTCATGCTGAACGCGGCATCTGATCTTCCCGAAGACCCGCATCTTCTCAAAGCGATGATCGCCGAGCTGCAGGCCGAGAACGCCAAGCTGACGACGACGCTGCACGCCCATGACCTGATCGTTCAAGCGCTCCGTTTGCAGATCGCCAAGCTGAAGAAGCAGGCCTTCGGCAAATCCTCCGAGAAGATCCAACGCGAGATCGAGCAACTCGAGCTCGCGCTCGAAGATGTGCTCGTCTCTGTCGCGCGGCAGGACCTTGTGACGAGCGACCAGGACGATCCGGACGAGGAGCCCGCGACCGCTTGTGCCGACACCAGCTCCAGGCCGCGTCCGTCCCGGCGCCCGCGCGTTGCGGCGGACACGCCGCGCGAACGCCGCGAACTCGATCCCGGCAACACCTGTCCGGATTGCGGGGGCAACCTACGCCTCGTCGGCGAAGACGTGAGCGAGATCCTCGAGTTGATCACGGCAAAGCTCAAGGTCATCGAAGTCGCCCGTCCGAAGAAGTCCTGCCGCTGCTGCGAGAAGATGGTCCAGGCGCCGGCCCCCAGCCGCCCGATCCCCGGCAGCATGGCCGGCGCGAGCCTCCTCGCCTATGTGCTGGTCTCCAAGTTCGACGACCATTTGCCGCTGTACCGCCAGCACGAGATCCTCGCGCGCATGGGCGTCGACATTCCGCGCAGCACGCTTGCCGACTGGTGTGGCCGCTCGATGCGGATCCTGCAGCCCGTGATCGATCGGATCGAGGCGTCGGTCCTGGGCAGCGACATTCTGCACGCCGACGACACACCCATCCGCGTGCTGGCTCCGGAACGCCGCACCAAGGGGATCGGCAAGGGCGTCAAGCAAGGTCGGATCTGGGCATATGTCTGCGATCAGCATCCCTGGGCCGGCGCCGCGCCGCCCGGCGTCGTCTATCGCTATGCGCCCGACTGGAAAGCGGAGCATGTCCAAGACCATCTTCGCAACGCGAGCGGCATTCTCCAGGCCGATGCCTACAAAGGCTATGCGAAGCTCTACCAGCCCGGCGCTGACGGGAACCCGCGCTTCCGGGAAGCCGCCTGCTTTGCCCATTGGCGACGCGATTTCCACGACATCTGGACGTCGCAAAAATCCGGGATCGCGCACGAAGCGCTCGAGCGTATCGGGCAGCTCTATGACATCGAGCGCGAGATCATGGGCAAGCCCGCCGATATCCGCCGTGCCGTGCGCCAGGAACTGAGCAAACCCAAGCTCGAGGCTTTGCATGCCTGGGCCGAGACGCAGCTCACCCGGATCCCGGGCAAAGGGGATCTCGCCACGGCCTTTCGCTACGCCCTGGGGCGCTGGCACGCGTTCAGCCTGTTCCTCGACGATGGCCGCGTCGCCATCGATAACAACGCCGCCGAACGCGCTGTCAGACCCATATGCCTGGGCAAGAAAAACTGGCTATTCGCCGGATCCGAGTCCGGTGCCGAGACTCTCGCGCGTGCCATGACGCTCATCGAAAGTGCCAAGATGAACGGCCTCGATCCCCAAGCCTACATCGCCGATCTGCTCGAGCGCATTCACGACCACAAGATCAACAGAATCGAAGAGTTGCTCCCATGGAACTGGGCGCCGCTGATCACGTCGCGAGCCGCGGCCGCCTGATGGCCACCGTCACCCACGTCTGCACCGTCGACTATGTTGCCAGGTTATTCGACGAGGATCCCGAGTTGCTGGATGCCATTCTCTCGAACAGCGACAACTTGACCTACGGCTCCGTCATCACCGTCCACACTGGCACGGATGAGGCCATCACAGCTCTCACTGACGACGGCATCGACGAACTGACGAACATGCTCAGCGAAGCACGCCTCACAACCACGGCCTGGCACCAGTTCCTCGATGACTTCGTCGATGATCCCGAACTCGCAGCCCGCCTCAAGACCTCGGCATCGCGTTAGCAATCGGACGGTTACCGATCAACGACGCCCTGGATCAGTTCCTGACATGATTACGCCTCGCTTGGCGAGATGGTGAAATCCGGCCGACTGCCCGGGCGGCGTCGAAACAGAAGAGAGAGCGGCGGCGGCCTGATCCCCTTCTATCCGTGACGGGCGAACTGCACGACTGGTTCCTGGCCGAGCCATGGCGGACCGGGCGTGAACTGCTGGACAAGTTGCAGGCCGTCCATCCCGGAGAACATCCCGACGCCCTGCTTCGGACGGTGCAAAGACGCCTGAAGATCTGGCGCGCAGAGCAAGCGCATCAACTGGTGTTCGGCCCAATGGCGCAGACGCCAAGCGTCTCCATGGCGAGCTGACGCTGGAGGGGCGATGGGCGGCTACGCTTCGGCAATATCGCAGGCCTGCGCTTCGCCGCCCATCGCCCCTCCAGCCCAAATATGCTACGGGAGCATTTACCTGAGGCAACTGAAGGTAACTTCGGGAGCATGAATGAATGAGGCAATACGTGTTCTCACCTTGATTGTCGCGCAGCATCGGTTGGCACTCCGGCGCGCTTGCCGCTGTTCACCTCCGCCTTCTTCACCCGTCCAGCATCATGCGCACCGCACGCTGGCGCACCTCAGGTGCAAACTTGTTCGTTGTCTTGCTCATAACAGGCCCTTTCTCTCAGGAGTTGGGGCCTCCGGCAGTCTCGGGGCGCTTCACTTCATATTCGACGGCGTATACGACCATGCCTTCGACAAACGATTTTAACCGGTGCAACTGAGGCCGAGCCAGCAAACCCAAGCATACACCGCTACGATCGCGACATCATCGATCGGAGAAAGATGCAAAAACCCCTCTTGACGGTCACGCTATTTAGTCGACCGTTACAAGTCCACGTTATTTTACCAGGTCCTTGGATATGACCTCGCGCTGGATTTCGGAGGCGCCGCCGAAAATAGTGCCCGCCAAACCGTTCAGATGCCTACCGACTATTGCCCAACCGTGTTCTGGCACGGGAGCCTCATTGGAAACTGCGAATGCTGGACCATCGAATGCCAAATCAGGCAGCGCATGGGGCCCAAGGGCTTCCACCGAAGCTTTTTCGATCTCTTGGAGAAGCTCAGAGGCGAGCGTCTTGATGAGCGAAGCTGACGTGCCGAGACGTTCTCCGGTCTGTCGCTTTGCGACTAGCCGCATGTCTAGCGCTTCGAGCGCCATCACTCGCGCCTCCAGTTCGCCCAATCGAAATTGCCTATCTTTTTCGTCAATCAGGCGACTGCCATGGGAATCGCCGACTTCGTTCCGCAGGACATTCTTGAATCGCTCAAGCGCCACGCGCGATCGAACGGATGGCGCGCCGCCGCCTCGTTCGAATTCAAGCAGGTACTTGGCCTGGTTCCAGCCTTTTCCTTCTTCACCAACGAGGTTTTCGACCGGCACGCGAACGTCGTCGAAGAACACCTGGTTAACTTCATGATCGCCGCCAAGAGTAATGATCGGTCGAACCGAAACACCCGGTGATTTCATGTCGATGAGGAGAAAGCTGATCCCTTGCTGCTGCCGTTCCTCCGGCGACGTGCGCGCGAGCACGAAGATCATGTTCGCGAAATGCGCATGGGTCGTCCAGATCTTTTCACCGGTGACGATGTAATGATCGCCATCCCGCACGGCCTTCGTCTTCAGGCTGGAAAGGTCAGAGCCGGCGCCAGGCTCGGAAAAGCCCTGGCACCAGTAGTCTTCGCCGGATCGAATGCGAGGTAGATAGAACTCCTTCTGCCAGGGTGAACCGAACTCGCAGATGACTGGTCCGACGAGATTGATTCCCATGGGCGCGACGGCAGGAGCGCCACAGAGTGATGCCTCGCTCTCATAGATATATCGCTGCATGGGAGACCAGCCACATCCGCCGTATTCCCGAGGCCAGGCATGGGTAATCCAGCCCTTCCGGAATAGCGCCTGATGCCATTCTTTTGACCAGGGGGGATCGACGAATACGCCGGTGGATAACCGACTCGCGCGACGGACGTCCGCCGACAGATGCTCCTCAAGGAAGGATAACACTTCCCGACGGAATTCGAGATCCTCTGGGGCTAGATCAATATCCAAGTTTACCTAACCTTCCATGTTTCAGCCATGCCCCCGCAGAAAACGTGACAAAGCGCTTCGAACCAATAGTGGTCAACCGACGTTGCCGCTAAATTGCGCGATTTCTCCAGTGATACCAAGGTGCCGGGATGCCGATGCACCACACCTTGAAATATCCGGCTACGTTCCCGGTTTAACCGGAATGCGATGAGCCATACCCATCCTATCCTAGCATAAGACAGACCGGCAATAGCCACCGCCTTAGCCTTACCTAATTAATATAACGCGTATCAAAATTTAAGTCAATCACGGGCTCTAAACTGAATTTGCGACAATTCGTCAGCCCACACGGGCCGACGTTTTGCAATAAAGGCGTCTACGGCCTCAATGTGATCGGCTGTGTGATGGGCCAAGGCCTGATAAGCAGCTGATAGTTCCAAAAGGGGGCCTAACTTCATGTCCTGACCTTCTCGCAGAAGCCGTTTCGCCAAACGTGTCGAATGGCCGGGGTTCGCTGCGATTCGGTCGGCGATATCCAGGGCTCGATCGAGACAGGTCTCGGGCTCCACCACCTCGGTCACCAGTCCGAATTCAAGCGCGGTTGCCGCATCAATCGCGTCCCCGGTCAATGTCATGATGCTGGCGCGCGCCATTCCCACTATGCGCGGCAGGAGCCAGGCACCACCATCTCCCGGGATAATTCCCAGTTTGACGAAACTCTCTGCGAATGCTGCAGTTTTCGAGGCTATTCGGACGTCACACATACAGGCGAGATCAAGTCCGGCGCCAATCGCCGGTCCGTTGACCGCCGCAACCACGGGAACTTCGAGTTCGTACAGGGAAAAGGGAATCTTTTGAATGCCAAGCCGATAGTGATTTCGCTGTTCATACGGATTGCCTGCAAACATTCCCTGCCTGGCCGCCATATCCTTAACATTTCCACCGGCACAAAAAGCGGATCCTGCGCCGGTCAGGACGATCGCTCTGACAGTATGATCTTCGGTCATTTCGCGGCAAAATTCCTCAATTTCCCTGCTATCATCGCGCGTGGAAATGGCGTTGCGTTGCTCAGGCCTGTTGAGGGTTGCAATAGCCACCGGCCCTTCGCGAGAAACCTTTAGGAATGAGCTCATTTCAAATTATACTCCGTGTTGGACTTTTGGCCGGAATGGGTGTTTAGTCAAACCGCTGCTATATCCGCAACCCCAATCGGTACGGATGCAATGATCGGTGAACCAGGCGTGCCACACGCTTTCGGGGAGTGTGCCTCATACATGTTCAGTTCCTTTTCTCTTTCCGACATTCCGGGAGCGGATGAGGAATTCCGCTCGCGCGCGCGCGATCTTGCGGCAAGTGCGGTGGCGAATATGCCTATGGACCGTCGCGCACGATCATGGATGGGTTTCGATGCCGAATTCAGCCGCCGTTTAGGCCAGGCCGGTCTTATCGGACTGATGCTGCCAGAAGAGTATGGCGGGGCGGGGCGAGGCCCATTCTCGCGCTTCGTGGTCGTGGAAGAATTGCTTTCGGCGGGCGCGCCGGTCTCGGCCCACTGGATTGCTGAACGTCAGAGCGCGCCCCTGCTTCTAAAGTTCGGCACCGAGACCCAACGCCACAAGTATGTTCCCGGGATTTGCCGCGGCGAAATATTTTTCTGCATCGGTATGAGCGAACCAAACGCGGGTTCCGACCTGGCAAGTGTCAGGACCAGGGCCGAACCGATCGACAACGGCTGGCTCCTCAATGGCCAGAAAATCTGGACCACCAACGCTTTACATTCGGATTACATGATCGCTCTGGTCCGCACTTCCGGCACGCCGGAAGATCGGCACAAGGGCCTTTCCCAATTGATAGTGGACCTGCGCTTACCGGGCGTGGAAATCAGGCCGATAAGGGATCTCGCTGGAGACGAACATTTCGCGGAGGTTTTCTTCGATAACGTGGAACTCGATACTTCCGCGCTGATCGGTGAAGAAGGAAAGGGCTGGCAACAGGTAGCCGCAGAGCTCGCCTTTGAAAGAAGCGGTCCTGAACGGATTTACTCGTCTCTGGTGTTGCTGGACGGCTGGCGACAGCACTTGCGGAATTCTGGGCGATCCGACGAAACGACCGCACGCACCTTGGGATCGCTGGTCGCGCGATTCAGCAGTTTACGCGCTATGTCGCTCGCTTGCACTGCGCAGCTGGCTTTAGGCGAAAGTCCTGTCGTCGAAGCCTCGATGGTCAAGGATCTCGGCACAGCGTTCGAGCAAGACATACCCCGCATCGTGGGCGATGACCTAGCGTCCCATCCCGAGGAAGACGTCGATCAGGATCTGTACAAGACATTGGCTTACATCGAGATGATCTGTCCGAGCTTTTCTCTAAGAGGAGGAACGCGGGAGATTCTCAGAGGCATCATCGCTCGCGGAATGGGGTTGCGATAATGGACGAAATCGGCCTTCTTGAACCGTTTGACCGGATGCTTGCCGATCTGTTCAGCAGCGCGACCCTGCGGCAAATCGGACGGGGTGAGCTGGATCCAGAAATTTGGATTACTCTGGAATCTTCGGGTTTCCTTGATGCACTAGTGTGCGAAGAGAGCGGCGGGGCGAATCTGTCTTTTGCCACTGTCCTGCCTCTCTTCTTGGCGCTGGGACGAAGAGCGGTTCCGCTCCCGGTCGGCGAGACCATCTTGGCCCGCGCCTTGCTGGCGCAAGCGGGAAGCGATTATCGCCTCGGGCCAATCGTGCTCGGCGTTCCATCATTGATACTCCCAGGTGCGGAACACGCAAATTTTGTTCTGACGGAGGATTCGCGCGGAGTGAAACTACAACGTCTGGATGGCGTCGAAACGGTCGGCGCTTCCCGCGATCCGCTTTCGAGGAAAGAGCCAGCCATCGGGATGGAAGAAGGCCGCGTGACAAAGACCGCCCCGGCTGCCGCAGTGCTGTATGCCGCCTTGATTGTCGGCGCGAGCGAGGCAGTTCTGGAAATGTGTGTGGACTACTCCCTCCAGCGTACCCAATTTGGGAAACCGATAGCGCGCCAACAGGTGCTTCAGCAGAATCTTGCGCTTGCTAGCGAACATGTAGTCGCCGCGCGAATGGCCTGCGAGACGGCAGTCCGGCATAGCAGTTGGCCAAGTCCCCTGGCAGCTGCAAGCGCCAAATTGATCGCCTCGCGTGCGGCACCGGTCGTTGCCGGGATCGCTCACGGCCTGCACGGGGCAATTGGAATCAGCGGCGAACACGATCTCAATCTTCTTATTCGACGAATCCATGCCTCGCGCCTGGCGGGCGGAGCCGAGAATTACTGGGCGGGCCTGATCGGTCGCGAAATACTGGCTGATCCTAGATCCACGCTCGATCTCGTTCGCGAAGAGATGTTTTCGTAGAGTCTGAATTCAGAATCATTGGTGATGATTTTATGAGCTTGCGAGTCTGCGGGTGATGAGCTGGATCAAGGCGAGGTAGAGCCACGCCGCGGCGCTTCCTGCCCTTGATCTTCTTGCCCGCATCAGAGCCGCCCCGCGGCTCAGGACGTTGAAAGCTTGGCTAGTCGCAGAGCGTGCTCTCGCTTGTTGCCGTACATCTCTTGCAAAGCGAGTCCGCGCTTGTAGTGGTGTGAGAGTTCATATTCGTCCGTCAATCCGATGCCCCCGTGAAGTTGGATTGACTGCTTGCCAATGAAGTCAAAGGCTTTTGCGACCGTTACCTTGGCGGCGGAAACGAGCTTGGCAGCGTGATGTGTTCCCGCCGGAAAGATGCACAGCCCGGCAACTACACTTCGTGCCAATTCGTAATGCATGAGCATTTCGGCCAGACGGTGGCGGACTACCTGATTTCCGGTGAGCGGACGCCCAAACTGAACACGACTGTTCGTGTACTCGGTCGTCAGTTCGAACATCCGCCTCAAAATCCCCAGGCTTTCGGCGAC
Source organism: Sphingopyxis bauzanensis (assembly GCF_002205675.1). Classification (GTDB taxonomy): domain Bacteria; phylum Pseudomonadota; class Alphaproteobacteria; order Sphingomonadales; family Sphingomonadaceae; genus Sphingopyxis; species Sphingopyxis bauzanensis. The sequence goes on from NZ_NISK01000007.1 coordinate 11,189, forward strand.
AGCTGCGCGGGCACCCCGGTCATGCATGCCTTCAATAGCGCGGACAGCACCTGCGCCACTGGCGACCATCGCTGCGGATGTTAATCTGGTGTTTTCGAATTCAAAGTCCGCCGCCAAGGTCCCATCGATGAGCCTGTACGTCCTGGTTGAAATCCCTTCGGTTCCTGCCGGCACAAGCAATAGTATCAAACCATTCTCAGCGTCCTCATTCGCCAGAAGGGCGCTAACCAGGAGAAAGTCTGCCTCTGGATAGGAAACGACGTGCTTGGTGCCCCATAGTGTAATGTTTCCGCCATCGATCTTCGCTCGGCACGCGATTGCGGCAGCGTCGAACCGCCTGGCACCTTCTGAGAGCGCAACGCCGACGGTTTTGGTTCCTGCCTGCATCTCGGCAGCCAGGGTTCGCGCCCGACCCTCGTCGTCGAATTCCTGGAGGGCTACCGCAGGTATGACAATGTTTTCCGAAAATGGCTCAACGGCCAGCCGGTAACCCAATTCTTCCTGTATGATAGCGATTTCCGCTGCTGTTCCGCCAAGACCGCCCAAACCATCAGGGATTGGCAAGGACAACACGCCCAGATCCGCCAGCGCTGACCAGTTTTCCGGATCGTATCCGCGGCGCTGCTCCAGAAACTGCTGTCTGTGCGCAACGGAATACCGGTCATCAAGAAACCTTGCGATGGTTTCACGGTACATCGCCTGCTCTTCGGTAGGGTTGAAATGCATAATAATCCCAAAAAGAGTTTCGTGTATAAATTTGATGCCGCGCTTTGATTGCGTTGGCAAGAGATTTAGCAAGTTTAGGTCCTTATCACTCTGTCACGAGAGGCGAATCGCCGAACGATCCGGCGCGATCTGAGTGCTCGGAGTCTGCCAGAAATGGCTGAATTCCGTGCCTTGATGGCAGCGTCGCGAAAGAGTGCAGGGAAATCGCAGGTCACTGCCCGCTTCGCCATGCGTCAAAAGTATAACAGTGCGTATATAGTGTTGCAATCCAGTTCTGTGGCTGTTATCTGGCGGGCAATCAGAGCGTCCGGGATTCATGCCGCGCTGAGGGAGATGGAGAGGAAATGAAAGCCCTAGAGCCGATCTCGATCGCCGGTGTCGAAATCCCGAACAGGGTGGTGCGAACCGCTCACAGCACGCATTTTGGTAGCGGCGGAATTGTCCCCAGCCTTATAGACTATCATGTCGAACGTGCGCGTGGCGGCGTTGGTCTGACGATTCTCGAAATCGCAGGGGTGCATCCCACCTGCCCGTCTTCGATCTGCAACTTCGACGATTCGGTAATCGAAGGGTACGAACAATTGATGCGGGCCATCCGGCCCCACGGCATGCGGGTGTTCCAGCAATTATGGCACGCGGGACATAACGGGGTCCCAATTGACGGGAGCCCCCCATGGTCTTCCTGCGATCTTCCAAGCCCGGTACTCGGGATAGTGCCCATCACGATGAGCCAGTCCCAGATCCGGGAGATGGTAGAGGCTTTCGCTGCTGCTGCGGAGCGCTGTCAGAGGGGCGGGGTCGACGGGGTGGAGCTGCATGGCTCGCATGGTTACCTGCCCCAGCAATTCATGTCCGCCATGCTCAATCGGCGAGAGGACGAATATGGCGGCAGCTTCGAGAACCGGATGCGCTTCACCGTGGAAGTGCTGGCGGCAATTCGCGAGCGGGTCGGCCCCGGCTACCCCGTGGGCATTCGCCTCAGCCCCGAAATCGTCGAAGGCGGAATGACGCCCGAGGAAACGGCCCGCGCGGCCAGCTATCTCGAGGAACGGGGGCTGATCGATTTTCTCGACGTATCGATGGGCGGGTATTTCGCCTTTCCCAAGATGATCGGCGGAATGTTCGAGCCGGCGGGTTACGAGCTGGCGACCAGTGCGCCCGTGACCGCGGCGGTAAAGGTTCCACGGATCGTTACAGGCAGGTTTCGCACGCTTGAGGAGGTCAGTCAGGTCATTGCCGAGGGGACGGCGGACCTGGTCGGCATGACCCGCGCGCACATTGCCGATGCCGCGATCGTCCGCAAAACGCGAGAGGGGAGGGAGGCAGAAATCCGCCCCTGCATTGGCTGCAATCAAGGTTGCGTCGGAATGCTGCTCGGTCCGGAACGGCGTATGGGGTGCACGGTCAATCCCTATATCGGGCGGGAAGGCGAAGTGAGCGACGATCGCCTGCCGCCCGCAGATGCAAAACGAACGGTACTGGTCATAGGAGGCGGGCCGGCAGGGATGGAGGCGTCACGGGTTTCCCGGCTGCGGGGACACAACGTCATTCTCGCCGAAGCAGCCCCCCAACTTGGCGGCCAGGTGAGGATCGCGGCGCTGGCTCCCCGGCATCAAGGGATCGGCGATTACACTCTTTGGCAGGAGGCGGAAATCTATCGCCTGGGCGTCGATGTGCGGCTCAGCACATATCTGGATGGGGGCGATACCGACGCTTTCGGAGCGGACCGGATCATCATTGCCACCGGTTCCAGTCCGCGGGTGGACGGGGTCCAGATGGCTATTCCCGCCCGCCCCATGAAAGGCATCGAACATCCCGATGCAATATCATCGATCGACTTTTTTTCCGGTCGGCATAATTCCTGCCCTGCAAGTGCGATAGTGGTCGACGACGTCGGGCATTACGAGGGCATTGCGGTCGCCGAAGCGCTCATCGAGCGTGGCTCGGATGTCACTTTCGTCACCCGTCACAAGTCCTTCGCCCACCTGCTCGAATCGGCGTTGCAGCCAGAGCCGGCGCTGCAGCGTCTCAACCGCGGGAGCTTTCGCCTGCACCTGCGCTCGCACGTGGATTCGTTCAACGGGTCCGAGGCAGTCATAAGCGATCTGAACGGCGGAGGCACAAGCACCGTCCGGGCAGATTGGGCAGTTATGGTCAGTCATAACCGGCCTGCGATCGAGCCATTTGCCGATCTTCTGGGGACCAGATCCGACATCGCAATTGTCGGGGATGCCAACAGCCCACGCTTTCTTCTCCGCGCGATCGCCGAGGGGAACCGGGCAGGCTGTATGGCATGATAGAGTTCGTATTGAGAGCCGAGAGTGCAGTTGCTGCTAGATAAATTGATGGAAAGAGGACGACCATGACTTCTACGGTACAAGATGCGGATCCCGCCCAGTTGGATTTTGCCAATCCGCAGGTGATGGAGTGTCCCTATCCCATCTACGAGAGCTTGCGTGAAAAAGCGCCGGTTTACTTCGCGGAGAAGTTGGGATTCTGGCTCATTACCCGCTACGACGATTGCCTGAATGCCATCCGCGATCCGCAAGTATTTTCGAGCAAGATGGGTTTTCGGCCCGGCTCGGTTCCCGATGAGGTAATGCGGATTTACAACGAAGAAGGCTTTGGGGATCTTCCCGATACCTTGGTCAGCAACGATCCGCCATCGCACACGCGTTATCGCAAGCTGGTCGACCGCGCTTTTACCGCCGGTCGCGTGCGTCAGATGGAAGATTACATGGTGGTGGTCGTCAGGGAATTGATCGACGCCTTTATCGAGAAGGGTCGCCTCTCGGTCATGCAGGACTTCGCTGTCCCCGTTCCCATGTATGTGATTGCGGACCAGCTGGGCGTGCCGCGCAGCCACCGGGACAGGTTCAAGGAATGGTCGGATTCGGCGGTTGCCCCGCTCGGCCTGCTTTTGTCTGACGAGAGAAAAATCGAATGCGCCAAAAGTGCAGTCGAAATGCAACATTACTTCGTTGAGGTCTTTGCCGATCGCCGGGCAAATCCGCGCGACGACATGATTTCGGATCTGGTCACCAAGGAAATCGACGGAGCTCCGTTGAGCATCCCGGAACTCCTGTCGATCCTCAATCAGCTTCTCGTCGCCGGCAATGAGACCACGACCAGCGCAATCGCTGCGTCCATAGTGCGCCTGGCCAACGACCCCGAACTGGTCGAACTCCTCGCCAAAGAACCGGGCAAATGCGACAATTTCGCAGAAGAAATTCTGCGTCACGAGTCTCCCGTCCAGGGACTGTTCCGGATGACGACTGCGGATGTCGAGGTCGCCGGCGTTACCATTCCCAAAGGCAGCCTTGTAAACCTTCGCTATGGCTCGGCGAACCGCGACGAGCGAAAGTATGAATGCCCCGAAGCATTCAACGTGGCTCGCGCGAACGCGTCATCCCATCTAGCATTCGGGGCCGGCATCCACCACTGCATCGGCGCTCAGCTGGCGCGTCGCGAAATCGCGATCGCCGTGCGGGAACTGACGGCCCGGCTGAAGGACATCCGCCTGGTCGAGGCGGACAAGATTTCGCATGCGCCGAGCGTGATCCTGCGGGCTCTCAATGAATTCGAGATCGAATTCTCGAAGCGGTGAGATCCCAGGTGAGAACAGACATGACCTACGACTATGATGTAATCGTGATTGGCGGCGGAGGGGCCGGGATGGCAGCCGCCATCACGGCTTGTGATTCCGGCGCGCGCGTGGCGCTTCTGGAAGCCGCAAACCAGCTTGGCGGCTCGACGGCATTGTCGGGCGGTGTGGTTTATGGTGCCCCGACCAGCATCCAGCGGGCTGCCGGCATCGACAGCGACACAGTCGATGCAATGTTCGAATATTACATGACCTTGAACCAGCACAAGGTGGAACCGTCGATCGTTCGGCGGCTCTGCGAGTTGTCCGGACCGGCGATCGAATGGCTCATCTCGATGGGGGTCGAGTTCGATCCGGCTGAACTGTATGCCTCCGGTGTGGAAAGCGTTCCGCGAGGCCACAAGACAACGGGCAACGGCGCCGCCTTGTCAGAGGTGCTGGACCGCGAGGTCAACCGCCGAAATATCGACGTTTCGCGGGGCTGCCGCGTGACCGCGCTGCACACAGACGAACACGGTTGTGTGCGCGGTGTCGTACTGGATGGCGAGACCGTAAGCGCGAATAGCGTGATAATCGCCACAGGAGGCTTCGGTCACAACCGGCTCCTGCTGAACCGTCACTATCCCGAAGCCGCCCAGCACGGCGATTGGACTTGGGCCATAACCGCCAAGACCTGCACTGGCGATGGCCTGTTGATGGGCCAGGAAGTCGGCGCGGATATTGCCGGTCACAATCGCGGGTTGCTGCTGACCACGCCCGGTTTCTATCGCGATCTCGAAGTCTTCGTCCCGGGCTGGCTGGTCTATGTCAACCGCGAGGGGCGCCGCTTCATCAACGAAACCACCGAATATGCGGTCATGGCCGGGGTCGTGAAGGACCAAATTGGCGGGTCTATCTTTGCTATCTTCGACGAGAATGCACGCGCCACTGCCGTGCCAGAGCCTCGCTATGCCGCAGCCCACAAGGCGGGGATCATCACGCTGAACTGGGTGACCGACAAGATCGACGAACAGATCGCCAAGGGCAAGGTCATCAAGGCGCAGACCTTGGCCGAACTCGCCGACCTGGTCGGTATCGAAAGCGGCGCGTTGGAAACCACGATCGCCCGTTACAATTCGGATTGCGAGCAAGGGGTGGACAGCAAATTCCACAAGGACGGCGAACTGATGAAGCCTGTCGCCCAACCGCCCTTCTATGCCGCCGAAATCCGCCCTGCGATTGTCTGTCTGACCTCGACCGGCTTGCGGGTGGACAGGGACATGCACGTTCTCGACTGCGCAGACCGCCCCATCGGCGGGCTCTTTTCTGCCGGAGAAGTGTCGGGCGGTGTTTTGGGTGACAGATATATAGGCGGCGGAAATTCGATCGCCAACGCGATCGTCTTCGGACGTGTCGCAGGTGAGCAGGCGGCGCGTGAAGCGGGCCTTGGAACCGACAGGGAGCAAGCATGATGGCAAACGAATTTTCGCTAGACGGCAAAGTGGCGGTCGTCACCGGCGCGGCACGGGGCATTGGCCTCGAAATCGCTTGCCGGCTTGCGCAAAGCGGCGCGCAGGTGGTTTTCACCGATGTCGAACCAGAACTCGGTCCCGAGGCGGCCGCTTCGGTGCAGGGTGGCTCATACCGCAATCTCGACGTCACGGTGCAATCCCAATGGGAAGACACGATCCAGGAAATTCGTGACCAGCATGGTCGCCTGGACATTCTCGTCAATAATGCCGGGATCAGCCCGGCCGGGAACATTGAACAAAGCGATCTGGCTTTGTGGCGGCGCGTTCAGACCATCAATGTCGAGAGCGTGTTTCTCGGGTGCCGAACCGCGCTGCCGCTGATGCGCCAATCTGGCGAAGGCGGTTCGATTATCAATCTCAGCTCGATTCAGGCCCTGCGCCCCGCAGCCGAACTGGCTGCCTATTCCGCATCGAAGGCCGCCGTGCGGGCTTTGACCAAATCGGTGGCACTCCACGCTGCCCGTGACCGGATACGTTGCAATTCGGTGCACCCAGGCGGGGTGCATACCCGAATGCTTGACGATTTCGCCGCGCTTACCGGCGATGCGGAAGCGGCGCTGCTCAAGCTAAATGCCGCAAACCCCTTGGGGCGGGTGGGTTTGCCGCTCGATATTGCGAATGGCGTTCTCTATCTCGCCTCAGACCTCTCGGCTTGGGTCACGGGCCTCGAACTTGTGATCGATGGAGGTTCGACCCTGTGAGGGAAGGTGTCCTCGATCCTTCAGGCTGGCGGTTGTGGCGCAGCCAGGACGAGATGAAAGATCTGGCCAAAACGGGCGTGTGGGAAAACCGCACCACTTGGCAGGATGCCGTGGCCTTTGCTCAGTCAGACCCCGACGGCGTCGCTATCTGGTTCGACGACGGTTCCGAGTTGACTTACCGTCAGGGATGCGAGGAGGCGATTACGCTTGCTGCCTCGCTGACGGAACTGAGCCTGCGCAAGGGTGACGTGGTCAGCGCCAACCTGCCGAACTGGCGGGAGATGGCGATCATCAACCTAGCTTGCTGCGCCCTCGGCCTGGTCATCAACCCGATCATTCCGATTTACCGCGATCGCGAGGTGGGCTTCATTCTGAAGGACGCTGGCTCGCGCCTGCTGTTCACGCCGGGCGGTACGGGGAGCTTCGACTATCTCGCCATGGCGGCGCGCATTGCGGCAATGACCCCTTCGCTGGAGCACATCGTGACGGTGAGGCCGGGCGAAAGCGAGAGCGCAACCCTGAGCTACGCTGAGCTTATCGAGAAAGGGAATCCCGAACAATTTGAAGCTGCGGAGGTCGATCCTAGTCACGTCAAGCTCTTGATGTATACCTCCGGCACCACGGGAATTCCCAAAGGGGTTCTGCACAGCCATAATACGCTGAGGCGTTCTGCGGCCAATTCCCGCGAGGCGCGAGGAGTGGGGGAAGGCGACATCACCCTGATGGCGTCGCCGGTTACTCATGTGACGGGCTATTCGTCGCTCGAGCAGGCATTCAATTCCCCGATCAAGACTGCTCTCATGTCACGCTGGGATAAGGCAGCGGCCATTGATTTCATCAATCGCACAGGGGCCACCCTGACGGTTGGCGCAACCCCTTTTCTCAAGGAGCTTCTGGACGAAGCGGAAGCGCGCGGCACCGGCCTGCCGAGCCTGCGTCAATTTGCCTGCGGTGGCGCGGAGGTGTCTCCCCAGCTGATCGTCCGGGCTCATGAGACGCTTGATAATTGTCGCTGCTTCCGGGTCTTTGGAAGCACTGAGGTGCCGCTCGTCACACAAGGATACCTGCGGCCCGAACATGCAAATCTGGCCGCCGAAACCGACGGCCGGATCTACAATTACGACGTGCGCATCGTCGATGCAGACGGCCGCGATGTCGCACCTGGCGAAGAGGGAGAAATCCTCGCGCGGGGGCCGTCGATGTTCCTTGGGTACACCGATTGGCAGGAAACGATGAAGGCGGTCGACGGGAATGGCTATTTTCATACCGGCGATCTCGTTCGCGCTGGGCCAGAAGGCAGCATTGTCGTCAGCGGGCGGTTGAAAGATCTCATCATCAGGGGTGGCGAAAACCTCAGCGCGAAAGAGATCGAGGATGTCCTGAGTCTTCATCCTGCCATTCAGGAGGCTGCGGTGGTCTCGATGCCTGATCCAAGGCTGGGAGAAGGTGTCTGTGCCTTTCTCGTTCTGCAGGCCGATTGTCCGGCGCCAAGCGTCGGCGAACTCAGCCAATTTGTGCGGCAACAAGGCCTTGCCCCTCAAAAAGCACCAGCCAGAATCGAAGTAATCAGCAAATTTCCAATGACTGCTTCTGGCAAGATTCAGAAAAATGTTCTGCGTGAGAGAATTCGTGAAATTATATAAATATTTGGGGAGAGAACTTATGAACAATAATCACAACTTTTTGTCGGGTTGCGCAATTGCTGCTCTTGCCTGGAGTGGATTTTATGCGCCGGCCTTTGCCCAGAACGCCAGTGAACAGGTTGCGGAGACTGCGGATCCTGCCGAGAGCGATGAGATCGTAGTTACTGCCCGTCGGCGTGACGAAGCGCTCCAGGATGTCCCGATTACCATCGCATCCATTGGTGGTGACGAACTCGAGAAGTCGCAGATCACCAAACCGGAAGCACTTGCGGCGCGCGTGCCCACATTGAATATCGCGGTGGGCGGTTCGGGTTCGGGTGGCCAGCTGAGTCTTCGTGGGATCGGATCCTCGAATGTGTCTGCGGCGTTCGACAGTGCAGTTGCGCTCGATTTCGATGGCATTGTGGTCAGTTCCATGCGCCTGGTCCAGTCTGGGTTTTTCGACGTCGCCCAGATCGACATTCTGAAGGGGCCGCAGTCGTTGTATTTCGGCAAGAGCGCTACTGCTGGCGTGGTTTCGATCCGGTCTGCCGGTCCTACGTCGTCACTCGAAGCATCACTGCGCGGGTCCTACGAATTCGAAGAGAAGGGCTATACTGTCGAAGGATACGTTTCCGGACCGATCAGCGACACTCTGGGTTTCCGCATCGCTGGCCGCTATAACAAGATTGACGATCTTTATTTCAATGCGGCACCAAATGTTGTCCATCCGCATCGCGGCGAGAAGAACATCAATCTGCGCGGCACGCTCGAATGGAAGCCGAGCGCAGACTTCACTCTCAATCTCAAAGCGAATTATGTCGGTCATAATAACAACGGCGAGATCCGGCACACGCAGGTTTTCTGTGGGCCGAACGGCGTAGCCGACAACCTCTTTGTGCTGGGCGGGGCTGTGGTCATTCCGGCCGGGTACGATTGCAACTCGTTCGACAATGTTTTCTGGCTGCCCGATTCCGCGGTTCCCTTGGGCCGCAAGGCACCTCCGGGCATGGATAATAACGGCGGGGTTCCGTTCAACGATACGGATACGTTCCTGATCCGCGCAAAAGCGGACATAGCGCTGCGGGATAATCTGTCGCTGACCCTGGTGACCGGATATTTCGACTTCCAATCGCGCGGTCAGGATTTCTACGCTTATGGCGGCACGTCCGGGATCGGTACCGATCTCAATCGCAACCGGAATAAGCAGTTCAGCCAGGAAATTCGCTTCGCCAGTGACAATGAAGGACCGGTCAACTGGCTGGTCGGCGGTTTCTACGAGCGCCGCGACATCCTGTTCGAAGCAGCGCAGAATGCAGTCAACATTTCATTTCTGGCGGCCGACCCCATCACGGGTTCGACATTTGACTGGCGCCGCCAGCATTACACCAAGACTGACGCATATTCAGTCTTCGGGAACGTGCTGGTGGAACCTACGGAAAACATCGAGTTGTCCGCCGGCCTGCGTTATACCAAGGAGGAAAAGACGAACCGGATCGAGGTGCCTTACGTTCACGCCATATTGTCCGGGCCGCAGTTCAACTTCATCAGAAGCGGTTTCCAATCACCGCAGATCCGCTTCCAGGACGATAATTTCTCACCAGAAGTATCGGTGAAATACAAGCTTTCCGACGATGCCCAAGTCTATGCTTCCTACAAGAAGGGTTTCAAGTCAGGCGGAATCGACAATAGCGCCTTGCCCTCAAGCGGGTTGAGTGCCATCGTTGCTTCGGGCGACTATTCCTCGCTCATCTTCGCTTCCGAGACGGCCGAAGGTTTTGAGGTCGGATTGAAAAGTTCACTGGCTCAGAACAAAGTGCGATTGAACATGTCGCTGTTCAACTACACCTTCTCGGGCTTGCAGATACAAAGTTTCGATCCAGTCGCCATCCAATATAGCACAAGCAATGCTGGCCAACTGCGATCACGCGGCGGCGACCTTGAGCTCCGCTGGAAAGCGCCGACAGATGGCCTGACCCTTAGTGCGGCAGTCGCTTATACTGATGCCGAATTTACCGAGACCTTCATCAGCAATGCCGGAATCGACCTCAAAGGCAGGGCTGCACCAAGAGCGCCCAAGTGGTCAGGCAATCTGTCTTTCGACTGGGAGATCCCGATCTCTGATAGCCTCGACTTCAGTGTGTTCGGTTTGGCTAACTACAGCGGTTCCTATTTTGCCGATGCAACGACCTTGAATGACTATGTTCAGAAAGACTACGTCACATTGGATGCCAATGTTACGATCAGTTCGTCGAATGATCGTTGGCGCCTTTCCTTGGTTGGAAACAACCTGACCGACAAGATCTACGTCAATCAGGCATCTGGCCGACCGTTCCGGCAAGCCGGAGTGGGTGACGACTTGGCACTCACACAGAACAGGGGCCGGCAGGTCTTCGTAGAGTTCGCCGTTAAGTACTGAGTCTCTTAATTTTGATGTCATTGTGGATAGAGGAGTCTCGATCATGGTAGAAACGCTGACCGGAACAAATCGATCAAGAGGATTATCCTATCAGGAACTCCTCAAGACTGATTCGAAAAGCGTACCTGCGTCGCTGAAGAAGGAATCGGCGCTGGATCATACTCCTCTATCTATCGATGTTGAGCGATATTACAGTCGCGAATTCCACGATCTGGAAGTCGAAAAACTCTGGCGGCGCGTGTGGCAATTGGCTTGTCACGAAGACGAAATTCCCGAGGTTGGGGATGCATTGGTCTATGACATCGCGTCGCTTTCTTTTGTTGTGGTGAAGACGGGAGAAGATGAATTCTCCGCCTATCCCAACGCCTGCCGCCACAGGGGGCGCCGCCTGCTGGATTGCCCCAAAAAGGGGCTCACCAATTTCCGATGCCCTTTCCACGGTTGGTCATGGAAACTTGATGGGACACTCAAAGAGGTTCCATGCCACTGGGATTTCCCAAACGTCACCGAAGAAACGCACTCACTTCCCAAGGTGAAAACCGGCCGCTGGGGTGGGTTCGTGTTCATCAACCCAGACCCGGACGCGCAGCCCCTCAAGGAGTTCCTGGGGGACATTGACGAACACTGGACAACCCTTCCCTTCGAACGTCGCTACAAGGCCGTGCACGTCGCCAAAAAGCTGCCCTGCAATTGGAAAATTGCACAGGAAGCCTTCATGGAATCCTATCACGTGATCGCGACGCATCCTACTCTGCTGTATGAGATGGGGGATGCCAACTCGCAGTACGACGCTTTCGGGGTGCTTTCACGCGCCATCTCCGCGCAAGGCATAGCCAGTCCGCATATCGAGGCCGAACTTGCGGGCGAGCCGTTTGACGATACCACGCCCTTTACCGTCTACCGTCACCCCATAACTGGTGATCTCTATGAGCGCCTCAGTGAGGGCCGCATACGTTTGACAAAGGCGGATGGCCGGGTCGGGGTGTTCAATGCACAGGCAGAGCCGCTGGAGGGCGAGTTGAAGAATGCGGACCCTCACATTTGCAACTGGTTCGCGGGCAGGTTGACCCCCGATATGGAAGCGGCAAGCCATGCTTTCGGCGCCTTGCCGGTGGTCGAAGCCCGTGCGAGGCGCGCTGCTGCCAAGCGGGAGCAATTGCGACCGCTGATGGGGGACGAGATCGATGGGGTGTGTGACGCCGAATTGGTCGATTCAATATATTACAGCATCTTTCCGAACATCAGTCCGTGGGGGTGCTACAATCCAATCTTCTACAGGTTCCGACCAGATGGCGATAATCCGGAACAATGCATCCACGAAATCATGTTCATGCTTCCGGTTCCCAAAGGACAAGACCGGCCGAAGCCGGCTTCGATCCATTGGCTCGGCCTGAATGACGACTACATGGAGGCTCCCGAACTCGGTTCGTTGGCGAAGGTGTTCAATCAGGATAATTTGAACCTGCCGGCAGTACAGCTGGGGTTGCGCAGTGTTCCTGGGGGCAAGATCATGCTGGCGGAATATCAGGAAGCCAAGATCCGGCATTTTCAGGCCACTTTGGACGATTGGCTCGATCAATAGTCCTGCGCAGGATCGTTGGTGCCCACAGAGAAACGTTTTTCAAGGTCAATGTATGAACAAATCAGATTCCTCCCACGCCTTCACGCCTGAGTTGGCGAGATCGATTTATCGCAAAGCGTATCTCATCAACCGCACGGACCAACGATTTCGGGCGATGCTGACAAATGGTGAATTGGCAGTTGCATACTACCCTGTTCGTGGACAGGAGGTCACCGCAGCCGCTGCGATGTCTGCATTGCAGCCCGAAGACTATCTGGTGACAACCTATCGCGGCCTTCACGATTCCCTGGCCAAGGGGATTCCATCACGCTTGCTATGGGCCGAGTTTGCCGGAAAACGCACCGGGACCTGCAAGGGCAAGGGCGGACCGATGCATATCACTTATCCCCCGACCGGGGTAATGGTGACGACAGGAATCGTCGGGTCGGGCATTCCGATCGCCAATGGCCTGGCAATGGCCGCGCAAATTAGAGGCGAGAACCGGGTAGCGGTGGCGAGTTTCGGTGACGGGGCCAGCAATATCGGCGCGTTCCACGAAGCGCTCAACATGGCGTCGGTTTGGAAACTGCCGGTTGTTTTCCTCTGCCAGAACAACCAATACGCCGAGCATACGACGCTCGCGGCAGGTACTTCAGTGACGAGCATCGCCGAAAGGGCTGCGGGTTACGGAATGCCCGGCGTGTCGTGCGACGGTCTCGATCCCGAAATGATGTATCAAACAATGGCCGCAGCGGTTGCTCGTGCCCGTGCTGGAGACGGCCCTACCCTGGTCGAAGCACATACGTACCGCTTGCAGGGTCATATCTTCGGCGCTGATTACAGTTACATTCCCAAGGAAGAGCTCAAGGCTGCCGAAGAGCGGGCCAGCATGATGCGCCTTCGCCAAAGGATCAGCGAGAGACAGGTCACCGAATCCGATCTCGCGCAGATCGAACAGGAGGTGGACGCCGAAATCGAAGATGCCGTGGCGTTCGCACTGAAAAGTGATCCGCCGGATCCGGACGAGATCAGGTTCGACATCTACGAAACGGAGCAGGCAGCATGAGCGGAAAAACTATCAGCTTCGGCCAGGCTCTCAATGCTGCGCTCGATGATGCGATGGCGGACGACGGAAATGTCATGATCCTTGGCGAGGATGTTGCCGACGAGCAGGGCGGCGGCGTGTTCAAGGTTAGCAAGGGCCTTTCGAGCAAATACGGAACCAGTCGCGTTCGTTCGACTCCCATTTCTGAACAGGCCATCCTGGGTGCGGCAGTGGGTGCGGCGATTATTGGCATGCGTCCGGTGGCCGAGATCATGCTGATGAATTTCATCACGGTCGCGATGGACCAGCTGGTCAATCACGCCGCGAAGCTGCGCTTCATGTCGGGCGGCCAGACCAATGTGCCGCTGGTTGTCCGAACGACGACCGGGGCTGGTGTTGGTTTCGGAGGTCAGCATTCCGATATGCTGGAAGCCTGGTTTGCTCATGTTCCCGGCCTGAAGATTGCGACCGCCTCGAATCCGGCGGATGCCTATGGCCTGCTTCGCTCTGCGATTGACGATGAAGATCCCGTTATCCTGATCGAGAATATCACACACTACGGAATGACAGGCCCCGCCCCAGAGGCTGGTTATCGCGTGCCGCTGGGCAAGGCAGCGATTGCGCGCGAGGGAAGGGACGTCACTCTTGTTACTTACGGACGCGGTGTAGGCGATAGCCTGAAGGCGGCCAGCCTGTTGGCTGATGAAGGTATCGCCGCCGAAGTCATTGACTTGCGCACCATAGCCCCGTGGGATGAACAGGCGGTTTTCGCCTCTGTCGCCAAGACAAAGCGCGCTGTAATCGTCCACGAAGCAGTGCGTCCTTTCGGGGCCGGAGCCGAGATTTCCGCTCGCATTCACGAAGAACTGTTCTCTGATCTACTAGCGCCAGTTCAGCGGGTCGCGTCCTATCCCTCTCCGGTTCCCTTTGCGAAGCCACTGGAGACAGCATTCCTCTATAGTGTCGATGACATTGTTCGTGCGGCACACGCAACAACAGATAAGGCAATTAACTCATGACTATAGAAGTTCGCATACCAAAGCTTGGGATGAGCATGGAAACTGCAACCCTTTTGGAATGGTGCGTTGAAGATGGTGCGCAGGTCAGTGCTGGCATGCCACTTTATACGGTCGAGACAGACAAATCGACCACTGAGGTGGAAGCCCCGGCCGACGGACAGATTGAGATAATCGGCTTGGTCGATACTGAATATGAGGTGGGCACTCTCATTGCTCGTATTTCCTGAAGCCCGTTGGGAAAGTGGAGAAGACCCGAAATGCGTGACGAGGTATTTGTTGTCGACCAGGCCGGGAAGGCTCGCATTGTCGCCGGGAAGAACCGCACCAATGGACAGATTGTCTTTCCATATCCAGATGGAGAGGGCGAGGGGGCATACGAACGGATCGAGCTTCCGCAAAGCGGGACTTTATGGACGTTTACCATACAACGTATTCCGCCGAAGAACCCGCCCTATGTAGGCGTGACCAATCCCGACGACTATGAGCCGTATGGGGTGGGGTACGTCCGCCTCGGGGATGAAATCATGATTGAAGGTCGGCTCGTTGCCGATCCCGAGAGCCTTAGAATTGGAATGCCGATGGATTGTGTTGCGATTTCCCTGGCCAAGGCCGATGGCGGAGAGATGATGACATATGCGTTTGCCTCGAGCGAGCAGGACAACAATTCATGAGCGAAGTTTATGTCATCGGCGCTGGAATTCATCCGTTCGGTCGACACGACGGCAAATCTGGTCTCGATCTAGGTGTCGATGCCACAAAGTTGGCGTTGAACGACTGCGGACTGGAGTGGTCGGATGTCGAAGCAGCATTCGGGGGATCGTCAGCTTCGGGGAATGCCGATGCCTTGATGCCGCGAATGGGTCTCACGGGAATTCAGTTCATAAATGTAGCGAATGGCTGCGCAACCGGTGGTTCTGCCGTGCTGTCTGCGTACTGGGCGATCAAGGCCGGTGAGTTTGACACGGCTTTGGCGGTAGGGTTTGATAAGCATCCTCGCGGCTCCTTCAATCCCGATCCAGAGAAATATGGGCTCCCACAATGGTACGGCGATACCGGCCTTATGTTGACGACCCAGTTCTTCGCCCTGAAGATTCAGCGCTATATGCACGATCATGGCATTTCGGCTCGGACGCTCGCCCGGGTCGCGTCCAAGGCATTCGAGAACGGTTCGCGCACTCCCCACGCCTGGCGGCGTGCGGCGATGGACCAAGGCGCAATCCTGGCTTCCCGCATGATAAGCGATCCTCTAACACAATATATGTTCTGCAGCCCCTCGGAGGGCGGCGTGGCGCTGATACTTGCTTCCGAGAAAAAGGCTCGCGCATTGGGGCGGACGCAGGTCAGGTTGAGGTCGGCAGCGATGAAGACAAGGCCAGAAAACAGTTTTGAAGTGTTTTCTCCTTCTCTTTCTGTCGAGAGGGGCGAAACGCCGACAATGCTTGCAGCTCGCGCCGCCTTTGATAAGGCGGGTCTCGGTCCGAAAGACATTGATGTAGCCCAGTTACAGGATACCGAAAGCGGCGCAGAAATCATGCATATGGCGGAAAACGGCTTCTGCCGTGATGGCGATCAGGAACAATGGCTTGCCGACGGACGAACCGCTCTTGGCGGGCAACTGCCAATCAATACGGACGGTGGGTGTATTGCCTGTGGGGAACCGATTGGCGCGTCCGGCTTGCGTCAGGTTTATGAAAATGTTCTGCAGTTACGCGGGAATGCCGAAAACAGGCAGGTCGAAAACGCCAGACTTGCTTATTCGCAAGTATATGGGGCTCCAGGACTTGCTGCAGTTGCGATCTTAGAAAAAGTTTAATTTACTAAGAAGCACAGCTGCATTTTAAGGGTTTGTTCTAATCTTGGAGATGATAAATATTGGGAACAATAATAGGTGCTAAAAGTAAAAACAACATATGATAGCGTCACGATGGCTGAACGGCGTCAGCGGATCCTTTATGAAGTTCGGAAGCTCGTCAATGAGGAGGGGTTGGAAGGCTTCAGCATGCGCGAGATCAGCAAGAGGGCGAACGTCGCGCCCAAGACTCTCTATAATGCCTTTGGCGATCGTGATCGCTTGATCGGTTGCGCCATTCGAGAGGTGTACGATGCGGTTCGACAAAATGTCCAATTCAGGACTTCAGACAGAACGCTTGAGGGTTTGTTGGATCGCGCCATAGTGCTCAATCGAGGAAATCTGAAGGCGCGCAATTACGCACAGGCAGTGGCCACAATCTACTTCTCGCCTAGTACAAATCCATACTTGCGCTCGTTGCTACAGGAAATGGCGGTTGGCAACACGCGAGAGTGGTTGGAAGATGTTCGTGCCAAGGGTGGGCTTCACGATTGGGTGAATATCGATCATCTGACCCGCCACATGGCAAACATGGAATATGGTCTCATACTTGAATGGGCGACGAGCAGTGTGAAAGATTCGGATTACCTTTTTCACTTCGTCGAAATCATTCTCTTCAGTGCGTTGGCGGCAACGCGAGGAGAAGTCAGAGAAACAGCAAATTCCATTCTTACAAAAATGGTCGCTACAGGCGAGCTACCTAAGTTCGAGAACCCAATTATTCGCCCGATTGACGTGCCAAAGTAGACTGCAATGGTGTGCGCTAGATGCCGTAATGGGCCGGCGTTTCAAGCATCGCCATTTCGGTCGGATGCAACCATTAAATCGCGCCAGACGTCGCTCAAGTCGGCGCTTCCCAAAGGCGCAGAAGGCTCCTCAACGCGGTTACGAACGCCAGCGGCTGGTCGAGCATCAGATGGTGGCGGGCTTGAGGCACGGCAATGATCGGAATGGCTCCTCCCCCCAGTTCACGAACATATGCCACGGAATCCCGGTTGAAGAGCTGGCTCTCCTCGCCGTGAACGATAGCCTTGCGGCCCGGCGCGTTCACTAGGCGCTCGCCGATGGTGAGCCACTCGTCGGGCCGGTTGCTCCTCCGGAACACTTCGGGAGAGAATTTCCACGTCCAACCCTCCCCGTCACGCCGCAGAGAATGAAAGGCCATATAGTCCAAAAGAAATGGCTCACCGACAGGCTGGGGTGGGGAAAGGACGTATCGACTGCGCGCCGCGTCGTAGCTGGGATAGCGACTTTTGGCTTTGTCCGGGTCGCCGGATCCGGGGCTGGCGCGGCGGAGATTCCAATACGCTTGCAAGAGCGCAGGTCGCATGACCATCAGGTCGCAAACCACAATGCCGGAGAAGGTATC
Organism: Sphingopyxis bauzanensis; assembly: GCF_002205675.1. Taxonomy (GTDB): domain Bacteria; phylum Pseudomonadota; class Alphaproteobacteria; order Sphingomonadales; family Sphingomonadaceae; genus Sphingopyxis; species Sphingopyxis bauzanensis. Next base: position 28,615 of record NZ_NISK01000007.1, read on the forward strand.
GGGCGATTGGGTGACGGCCGTCAAAGCTGCGCCAGAACCGAAACTGTGGGCAATGATCGTGGGTTTGTGGCCATCCGCAAACAGTCCAAGCGCTTCGGCAATTTCGCCGAACTCGCGCCCCCTGGCCAAGGGGTCGGCGTGCCCGCGCATTTCGCTGTCGCCCATGCCGGCAAGATCGAAGGCTACCACATCATAATCTTCGGCCAGAAACGGCGCGATGAAGGAAAAGCAGCGGGCATGCGAGAGAAAACCGTGCGTCATCAATACCTTGGGTTTCGCCCGGTCGCCCCAGCGAAAGTAATGCGCTTTGGCACCCTCGATCTCTACATAGCCTTCCTCGCGCGGCACCCTGAGAGCGGAAACGAACCATTCGGGCAGATGCGAACCATCGCCCGCCCAGAGAGCGTCGATGTCCTCGGGGCAATCTTCAATCTTTACCGCCTCGTTCATATTGTTGGGCCGTCCTTGCGTGTGAGTTTTTCGAAAGCGAAGCCAGCATAGCTGCCGGCCGCCTCTTCGTCGCAGAGCGCGGCATAGCTAGACACGCTCGGAAAATTGATGAGCTGGCGCTTCTTTCCCGGAATATTCGCGCCCATGTACCATGAGGCCGCCTCGGGAAAGAGCGTCATCGCGCCAGCCGCGGCAACCATTTCAGTCCAGCCAGTTTCGGCAGCCGGTTTGCCCTCGAAAAGATCGATGTCCCTCCTACGCAACCAGACCATGAAATCGCAAATCCAGTCGCCTTGTATTTCCGCGCTTGTCGGGCCATTGGCGAAACCCGACGGGCTGAGAGGACCATAAGCGAACAGCATGTTGGGAAAACCCGATACCGCCATGCCGAGATAGGCGCGCAGACCGTCTTCCCACGCCTGCCAAAGGGGAAGCCCCTCCCTCCCGGTGATGTTCATGTCGATCAACCCGCCACGCCCGGCATCGAAGCCGGTCGCAAAAATGATCAGATCGCATTCGACCTCACCGTCTTCCATCTTGATGGCCTGGGGCTCGATACGGATGATCGCGTTTGCCTTCAGATCGACCAGCGCGACATTATCCTGCTCGAAAATTTCATAATATCCCTGTTCGAGCGAGGGTCTTTTCGTGCCGAAAGGATGCGGCGGCTCCGCAGGCGCAAGTTTCTCAGCCATAACGGGGTCGATGATCCGCGCGAGAACCTTTTTGCGCCAGAACTCATAGGCGTAGCGGTTCGCTTCGCGATTGGTCAGTATGTCGGCAAAGTTGTTGTACCAGAATTTGAGGCCGCCCTGCCGCCACAGGGTCTCGAAATGGTTGTTGCGCGTCGTGGCGTCTACATCGAGCGCGGAGATGTCAAGCGACTGGCATTCGAATCCCCCGTTCGTTCGCTTGCGCCGAACAAAAATGGCGGGATAGCCCTGCTTATCACGCTGCTGAATGTCTTCGGTAAGCCGTTCCTGGCGCATGGGCAGGCCCAGAATAGGAGTCCTCTGAAACAAGGTCAGCTTTTCTGCACATTTGGCGGCCTCCTGCGCGATCTGCACTCCGCTCGCACCAGTGCCGATGACGGCGATCCGGCGGCCCGAAAGATCGATACCCTGTTGCGGCCATCGCGCCGTGTGACACCAATCGCCTTCGAACGCCGCGATTCCTGGCATATCGGGAATATACGGCTTCGATGCGAATCCCAAAGCGGGCAGAAGGAAGTGTGTCGATATTCCTTCCCCGCCCTCAAGCTGCAGGCGCCACCGTCGTCCCTCTTCATCGAACCTTGCGCTTTCGACCCTCGATCCCATCCGCATAAGCGGCCAAAGGCCCAGCGTATCGCAAACATGCCGGAAATAGGCTCTGAGCTCCTTCCATCCGGGAAAGCGCTCGCTCCAGGCCCATGATTTCCAAACCTCGGGTATCGAAAACTCATAGAGCGGTACCTGCGAGTCCACGCGGGCACCGGGATAGCAATTCCAGTACCAAATGCCGCCGGGCTGGGCGGCCGCATCTACCAGCAGCACCTTGAACCCGGCGTCACGCAATTTGTGCAGCAGATAGATGCCGCTGAAGCCTGCACCGACGATCACGGCATCGTAATCGGGAGAGCCAGTCGATCTCACGTCGCGACATTCGATCGTTCGGCAATCGCTTTTGCCGTTGCATAATCGGCCTTGCCGTTCGAGGCTCGCATGGGGATGTCTGTCGGAATTATGGTCTTGGGGGTTTTGTATCCCGCCAAATGTGCGCGCACATGGGTTTTGACCGCTTGTTCGTCGAACTGGGCGTGGTCGTTGAGGTGGACGATCGCGGTTACGGCTTGGCCCCATTTATCATCCGGCACGCCTAGGACCAGCGCGTCCCCGATGGCGGGATGGGTCTTGAGCACTTCCTCGACCTCCTCGGGATAAACTTTCTCTCCCGCCGTGTTGATGCAGACGCTTCCGCGGCCGAGCAAGGTAAGGCTGCCATCGGCTTCTACCCGACACCAGTCGCCCGGAATGGAATAGCGCACCCCATCGATCGTGCGAAACGTCTTCGCGGATTTCTCGGGGTCCTTGTAATAGCCTATGGGGATCGCACCCTTCCGGGCGATAAATCCCGGCACGCCGCTCCCCGGTTCGACTTTCTGGTCGGTTTCGTCGAAAACATCGCAGAACTCGCCGATCCCAAATTTCGCGGTGTTCGTGCCGCCCTCCGCAGTGGTGACGGCAAGGCCGAAGCCGAGGCCTTCGGATGCGCCAAAACTGTCCATCAGTACGATTTGCGGAATATGCCGGCACAGGCCGGACTTGACCTCCTTGCTCCACATCACACCGGAAGAGAGGATTGTAACGAGGCTGCTGGTATCCCAGCGGCCAGGGTGGTCGTCGAGCGCGGAAAGCATTGGCTTGGCAAAGGCGTCGCCCACGATCGCTATGCCTTCCACCTTGTGCCTTTCCACCGTATCCCACAGTTCCTCGGCATCGAAAGACCATGCCTCCAATGTAACTACCGCGCCGCCAGACATCAGCGTGCCGATCGCAGTGATAAAGCCCGTTCCGTGCATCAGCGGGCAAGAGGAAAGCGTACGCCTGCCCGGGCCTTCGCGGGCGATCAGCGCGACATTCTCTTCGAGTGTCTCTGGAACGGGGCCGAGCAACTTCTGTGCGTCGAGTTGGGCCTTGCGCATGTCATCATGACGCCACATCACGCCCTTGGGCATTCCGGTCGTACCACCCGTATAGATGAAAAGCAGATCGGCGGGCGAGCGTGTAATGCCGAGCGCCGATCCGTCCCCCTCTTGCGCGAGAGTCTCATAGTGGATCGCAAAGCGCGCGATTGAAGACAGCTCGCCAATTTCGACGAAGGTGCGAACCTTCCTAAGCCGGTCGTTGAGTTCGACGATAGTGTCGCGGAATTCCGAACTGTAAACGATGACCTCGCTGTCGGAATCGTCGAAGATATAAAACACCTCTTCGGCCCGATAACGGTAATTGATGTTCACATGCGTCAAACGCCCCTTGAAGCAGGCCGCCATCAACTCGCCATATTCGGGTCGGTTGCGCATATAGAAGGCGACCTTCGCGCCATCGCGGATGCCGCGTTGGCGCAACCCGCGGGCGATATTGTTCGAGCGCGCCGACATCTCGGGCCAGGTGACGATCCGGTCTCCATGTATCAGAGCCGGCGCATCTTCGGGCATGACGGGCTCGATCGCGTCGAGAATATCCCCGAGATTCCAGTCGATCACATTGATTCTCCTCTCTGGACGGGGCCGCAGCATCGGGGCGCACGACTCCCAGTACTATCAGGCTGCTCTCGTCCAACCCTGCAGAGCCGCTGCCTCGGCTCGCACCGCTTCGGGGCCACCCAAGACCTGCCGATCGAAGCCGATCCGTTTGAACCAGTAGTGCAGGCCGAGCAGATCGGTGAACCCCATCCCGCCATGCACTTCAGTGGCGGTGCGGGCGACAAATCGGTGGACGTCGCCCGTGAGGGATTTCGCATGGCAAGCCGCGAGAGATGCATCCTCCGGCAGCGCATCGAAGACATGGGCGGCGTACCAGACCAGCGCGCGGCACGGTTCATGGCGTGCGGCCATTTCGGCGCACATGTGCTTTACCGCCTGGAAGCTGCCGATAGGGCGGCCGAACTGCTCTCGCTGACCAGCATAATCGACCGCCTTTTCAATCATGGCCTGCCCTGCGCCCAAGCTGTCGGCGGCAAGGATCACGCGGCCAGCATCGCGCAGCCGAGCCGATGCTGTGCCGCCGTCGTCGGCAAGCGGATCGGTCTCGACAGCCGCAAAGGACAATTCTCCCACGCTGCGCGTGCGATCGATGGTGGTGAGGCGGGTCGCCTTGAGTCCCGATGCTAGGGCTGGGACGAGGTGCAGCCTGCCACCGGCGTCCGCTACGAGATACGCGTCCGCGCCTTCGAAATCGAGGCAGAACAGGGCGGTGCCGCTAAGCTTCCCTTCGGCGAATTGAACTCCCGCGCCGTCGCGCGCCTGGACCGTCGCGGAAATCGCGACTCCGATACGGGCCTCGCCACGCGCGATCTTCGGAAGCCATTGGCACTTTTGCTTGTTAGTTCCTGCCTCGCTCAGCGCGATCGGGGCGAGAACTACGCTGGCTAGAAATGGCGCTGGTGTGACCGCATAGGCGAGTTGTTCCGCCACGACCGCAGCGTCGAGAAGGGTCATGCCTAGGCCACCATGCTCTTCGGGGACAAGCATGGCTGGGACCGCCAGATCGTGGAGGGCTCCGAAAATAGTGTCACTTAACGGGTTGTCGCGCCCGGCACATTCGCGGACATGCTCAAGCGGGGAGGTATCGGCAAGACACCGCGCAACCGCGTCGCGCAGTATCTGCTGATCCTGCGAAAGGCCGAAGTCCATCACGCCGCTCCCTGCCTGTCGGTCTGCATGCCTGCAGCTCCCTTCGCTTCGTCGGAAATCCGCGCCAGCTTCGGCTCGCGCGGCATCTCGAGGCCACGTTCGGCGATGATGTTCTTCTGGATCTGCGCGGTGCCGCCACCTATTATGAGGCCGAGTTGGAACATATAGTTCCATTGCCAAGCCCCTCCGTCTCGTTCCCGCGGGCTGCGGTGATACAAAATGCCCATCTCGCCCATCGCGTCGATCGCCAGCGCAGAGATCTGATGCGCGACCTCGCAACTCTGCAGTTTGACGATCAGCTTCGCCATGCCGCCAGGCTCGCCCTTGAGGCTGTTCGATAGAATGCGCATTCCATTACATTTCATCGCCGTCACTTCGGCCTGGAGCGCCACCAGCCGGTCGCGCAGGACCGCATTGTCGATCGCCCGACCTTCGCCGATGGATTCCTGCTGCATCAGGCCAATCAATGCCTGCAGCCGGTTCTCGAGTGCGTCGGGATCGCCCAGCATTCCGCGCTCGTGGCCAAGCGTTGCGTTCGCGACGAACCAGCCCTGTCCTCGCTGGCCGACGATCTGGTCCACCGGAACCCGCACATTAGTAAAGAATGTCTCGTTGAACTCGGCGTGACCGGTCATCGTCTTCAAGGGGCGTACCTCGATCCCCGGTATGTCCATCGAGAAAATCAGATAAGAGATACCGCTATGCTTCGAGGCCTCGAGTTCGGTCCTCACAAGGCAAAAGATCATGTCGGCTTGCTTCGCGGTGCTGGTCCAGATTTTCTGGCCATTTATAACGAATTCTCCATTTTCGATGCGCGCGCTGGTCTTGAGGTTGGCGAGGTCCGATCCCGCACCGGGTTCGGAATATCCTTGGCACCACACGACTTCGCCCGTCAGCGTTGCTGCGATCCACCGCCGCTTCTGTTCATCGGTGCCCAACTCGAGCAAAGTCGGGACGAGCATTGAGATGCCCTGGTTCGCCAAGCCGCTCGGAAGCCGAGCTCGCGAAAACTCTTCCGCGATAATGCGCAATTTGAGTATATCCGGCGCCGCTCCGTAGCCGCCATATTCGGCCGGTATCGTGCGCGCCGTATAGCCGTGCTCGATCAATAGCTTTTGCCATCGGATAGCTTCGGCTGAGGGCCGGGAGAACCGGATGGCGGAGGGTGGCGCCAAATGTCTGTGCGCATCGATAAAGGCGCGGATCTCCGCGCGGAAGGCGTCATATTGGGGGCCGTAGTCGAGATCCATGTCGTCTCTACCCTTCACGCGGACGAAAAACAGGAAGGCGAAAGTCCCCCCCGATCATTTCGAAATCGAGTTCGACCGGCAGATCGAGTGCGAGTCTGTCACGCTCGCAATCCACGAGGCGCGTGGCCATGCGCACGCCTTCCTCAAGTTCCACCACGGCAGCCACGAACGGGACGTCGGCGGCAAAAGCGGGGTGCAGCGCCTGATGGGTCACGGTCCAGGAAAAAAGCGTGCCCTTGCCGCTGCTGGGTTCCCAGGAATAGTCTGGCGAGCCGCATCGTGCACACATGTAGCGAGGCAGGTGGCGAAAGATGCCGCAACTTCCGCAACGCTGGAAATAGAGTTGACCGTCCTGGCACAGCCTCCAGAACTCCTGTTCGATCGGGTCCTGCGGCCGCGGCCGCGGCTTGGCCGGCGTTGCCTGCGCGGAGGGCCGCGCCTTGGGAGGCACATCATGCTCGTCGCTCATGCAAACCTCCTGAGGATCGCGATGCTGCCATCGCCAAGGTCTCCCCAGCCTGTCACAAGGCCGGTCTGGGCTCCGATCACTTGACGCTCGCCGCAGTCATGGCGCAGCTGTCGTACTGCTTCCACAACATGGTTGAGACCCCAGACATGCGCCTCGCTAAGCAAGCCGCCATGGGTGTTGATCGGTAAGCGCCCGCCCAGCTCGATCTGGCCATTGGCGACAAATTCGGCCTGCGCGCCAGGCTCGCAATATCCGAGCGCTTCGAGCTGCAGCAGAACGATATAGGTGAAACAATCGTAGATCTGGAGGAAGTCCATGTCGTCGCGCGTGACGCCCGCCATATCGAATGCGCGCGGGGCGGCATCGCTGAGGCCGATCTTGAAGGGGTCGGGGCGGGAAGGGATGTCGTCGGCGGGATAGGGATGGCCTTCGGCCGCGCCGGCGATGCTGACGGGCACATGCGGCATGTCTTTGGCACGGTCCATGCGCGAGAGGACGACAGCACAGGCGCCATCGGTCTCGAGGCAGCAATCGTAGAGGCGAAACGGCTCAGATATCCAGCGCGCCGAATAATAGGTTTCCGCGTCGAGTTCGCGGCCATAGGTAAAGGCGCGTGGATTCAATTGCGCATGACGGCGGCAGGCGAGCGCCACGGCCGCCATCGCATCTTCGCCAACGCCGTAGAGCTTCGAGTGACGGGTCGCCAGCCAGGCGTACATCTGCACCGGCAAGAATACGCCGTAGGGGCTGTAGTAGCCTTGGATCGTATTGGTCAGGGTGTTCATGTTCATCGGCCGGGTGGGCGGGGCGCCCGGCTTAGGTCTGAGAGCGGAATAGCCGTTCCAGCCCAGTGTCACGAGCACATGATCGCATAGACCACAGGCGATCGCCATGGCGGCATTCTGTAGTGCCGTTGTCGGGCTGGCGCCGCCCATGTGCACGGTTGCCGCATAGCGCAGCACATCAATGCCCAGATTGGCGGCCATCTCCTCCGACGTCGTATAGATTGGCGGCGGCACCATGCCGTCGATATCGGAGGGTTTCAGTCCAGCATCCGCGATGGCCCGGCGCGAGGCGGTGAGCATCATTTCCACTGCAGTCCGCTCGGTGCCCTTGACGAAATCGGTCTGGCCGACCCCGGTGATTGCTGCCTTGTCGGCAAAGGAAAGGGTGGATGAAAGATTCATGCCGCGTCCCTGTCTCGCTCGCCGGTCAGAAATGAGTTCCGGCGCCGGCCAATGCTCTCTCCGCGCCCTCTATAAGGTCGCGCATCACGACTGCCGCTGGGCGGATCGCATCGATCAGACCAATCCCCTGGCCTGCGAAGCCGGGCATGATGTCCTTGCGTGCGGCCTTGATGCCAGACGCCATGACAGGCCCCGAAACCATCGACTGATAAGGCATCGGAAGCGGCTCTTTGCCGGCCGCCACCCAAGCATCGGCCCATTTGTTCCGAATCATCCGGGCAGGCTTGCCCGTTAGCGATCGGCTGACCACCGTATCGGCATCGCCGCTTTCGGTGATGGCTTCTTTCTGAAATTGTTCGATACCTGCTTCGTCGGTTGCGAGGAACGCCGATCCGATCCACGCCCCCTGGGCGCCGAGCATCATCGCTGCGGCGACTCCGCGACCATCGGCTATTCCTCCCGCACCGATTACGGGAACACGATCGCCGACTGCATCAACCACTTGCGGAATCAGCGAGAAGGTTCCGACAGGAGAGTTGTGGCCGCCGCCGTCGTGACCCTGCGCGACGATCAGGTCGATACCCGATTCCACTACCTGCAGGGCGTGCTTGACCTTTCCGATCACCGCCATGACCTTAGTGCCATTGGCATGAAGGCGTTCCATCCACGGTTCGGGATTGCCAAGGCCTGCGGCATAGACCGGCACTTTTTCTTCGATGATTACTTCCATCTGCGCTTCGAAGAACTCCCGCGAGAACAGCTGCAGTCCGCCCTTGCCCATGTCCGGGGCGCCCGCCGCGCGCATCGCCGTGGCGGCGTCCACTGCGGGCAAATGCTCGCGCTCCATGAATTCGCGGGTGAACTCCTGATATTCGCCGAGCAAAGCCAGGGGGTTTTCTGCTACACCTCCGCTCTCCGGCGCCGAACCGCGCCTGACAGACGCCGGCAGCAAGGTATCGACCCCAAAAGGCATGTCGGTCATCTCGCGGGTTTGCCTGATCCAGCTACGTAACTGGTCGGGCGAGCATGCGGCAGCGCCGAGAACACCAAGTCCGCCTGCGTTCGACACCGCGGCAGCGAGTGCAGGCACGCTCGCCCCGCCCATTCCAGCCAGAAGAATCGGATATTCGATCCCGAGAATTTTGCAAACAGGGCTCTTCAGCGCCATTATCCTACCCTCTCCGTTCCGCGCCCGATCAGACGCAATTTTCTAAATCTGCCCCCACCTGACACGCTGGGATACAAGTTCGGGGCTTCGCTCTGCCAGATAGGACGCGGATCCCGAGACGAGCCGGGCCATGGCCTGACGCGCCGCTTCGGAATCCCCGGTGCGTACTGCTTCGAGGACACGGCGGAGGAATCGCAATTGGACCGCTCGCTCCTGCGCCGAATAGCCAAGTGAGTGAGAGAATTCGCGCGTAATTAAATGCAGCGTCGACGTTAATAGCCCGAACAATGGATTGCCGCTGGCCCAGCCGAGAAGGTCATGAAAACGACGGTTCAGTTCCTCGAACTGGCCTCCGGCTTCATTTCGTTCCAGCTCTTTGAGGCAATCGGCGAGTGCGCTCAGGTCGCCGGTAGTCGCGCGCTGGGCGGCGTAGGCGGCAACATCCGCGGCGATCGCTTCACGTAGTTCGAGCAGGCCTCTGAGGTCGGCGTCCATGAAATGCAGAATTAGCGAGAGACTGTTTGCAAAGTCGCCGGTCTGCGGACGCGCAACCACCGGACCGCCGCTACGGCCCAGCTGAAGATGGATAACGCCCTGGAGCTCAAGGAAGCGGAGCGCTTCGCGCAAGGTCGCTCGCGCGACATCATATCGCGCAAGCATTTCTTCCTCACGCGGCAACCTGTCGCCCGGGGCGTGTGCACCTGCCTCGATATCGCGAACGATGTGCTGGGCAAGCGAGAGTGCGCGCTTAGCTTTCTTCGCGTTTTCGACTTTCAGCAACATCACTCTGTCTCACCCCTGTCACGAAGCCTTATAAGATTTAAGTTCCGTTTATGTCCATGGGCGTGAGATAAAAATGTTTCAGATGCAAAAAAATGATAAAACCTTATAAGCATTATTGACTGAGCCTCAGAAGGGATTTACGATTTCAAGTAGGGCAATTGTGCTGTTATCGACGAAGGGCGCGACATGGATACCAACATGGTGGAGCCGAATATCCGCGAAAAGGTCGCTTTCATCCCGATCGACGAGATTGATGTTGCGCGTCCGAGCCTTTTCCAGAAAGACACGGTCGGCCTGTTCTTCGAGCGGCTTCGCCGAGAGGAGCCGGTCCACTACTGCCGCGAAAGCTATGTCGGACCATATTGGTCGATTACAAAGTTCGACGACATCATGGCCGTGGACACCAACCATAAGGTATTTTCGTCAGAGGCGAAGCTCGGCGGTATCGCCATCGAGGACATGCACTCGGCGAAAAGCGCGCTTGAACTTGAAATGTTCATCGCGATGGACCCACCAAAGCACAACCAGCAACGAAAGGCCGTTACTGGTGCGGTCGCGCCGTCCAACTTGCTGCTGCTTGAGCCAACTATCCGCGAACGAGCATGCCAAATCCTCGACGACTTGCCGGTCGGCGAAGATATTGATTGGGTTGATAAGGTGTCGGTCGAATTGACCACAATGACCCTTGCGACTCTGTTCGACTTCCCGTGGGAGGAACGCCGCAAGCTCACGCGCTGGTCCGACGTCACAACGGCCGCCCCTGAAACTGGGATCGTCGCATCCTATGAGGCGCGGCGCGCAGAGCTGATCGAATGCGCAATGTATTTCAAGGGTCTGTGGGAGCAGCGCATCAATGCGGAGCCGAAGAATGACCTGATCTCCATGATGGCGCATTCTCCGGCGACACGGGACATGCCCTTCCTGGAGTTTCTGGGCAACCTCTTGCTGCTTATCGTGGGCGGCAATGACACCACGCGCAACTCGATCAGCGGTGGTGTCCTGGCACTGAACCAGAACCCGGACGCGTATTTGAAATTGAATAACGATCCAGGGCTCATCACTAGCATGGTGCCAGAGATCATCCGCTGGCAGACACCGCTGACCCATATGCGCCGCACGGCGCTGCAAGATTGGGAGATCGGCGGCAAGAAGATCAGAAAAGGCGACAAGGTTGTGATGTGGTACCTGTCGGGTAACCGCGACGAGACGGTCATCGACAGGGCGGACGAGTTCATCATAGACCGTAAGAACCCACGGCATCATCTGTCTTTCGGCTATGGCATTCATCGCTGTATGGGCAACCGGCTCGCAGAACTGCAACTACGGATCATCTGGGAAGAGATCCACAAGCGGTTCGCGAAGATCGAAGTGACCGGTGAACCCGAGCGCCTGTTCTCGAACCTAGTGCGAGGGATTACGAAACTGCCGGTGAGGCTCCACGCCCGCTGATTGGCTGATTCAAAAAAAGCGGAGCTTGATATGGTCAAAGTGACGTTCGTTTCCAGCGATGGAACGCGGAGGGCAGTCGACATAGCCGAAGGTGAGACAGCGCGCGAAGCGGCGCTGTTCAACGATGTGCCGGGCATCGACGGTGATTGCGGCGGGGTGTGCGCTTGTGCAACCTGCCATGTGTTTGTGGATCCGGCCTGGATCGACAAGGTCGGCCGCTTGGCCGAAGGCGCTGCGGAGGCAGACCTCCTGCAGTTTGCGGAAGGGGCGAACGAATATAGTCGCCTCGCTTGCCAGATCCCCATCGAGCCCTTGATGGAAGGTCTGATTCTGCATGTTCCCGAGCAGCAATACTGACATGCCTGCGTGACGCGTGTTTCACACGACGCTGAACTGTCTGAAATCGCGAGTAGAGCTCAACCAGGAGGTACTTGCTACCTTTCAGAGGTTCCAGCATCAAATGGCGGATCTGTGCTGACCTAGCTCTCGTGCGCCCGCGAGTCGAGGGGGGCGTGCCAACAGTGCCTTTCAACTTAAAATTTCATACGCTGCGCCGTATCCTGCGTTGGCGGGAATAGTGAGGATGTTCTTGCCGTCTCGCTGGATGACTTCTGGAAGGACCGGCACGATTTCGCGAGCCTTGGCCCGCGCGACGCAATCGTCTGCGCTCGCAGCTTCGGCTAGCAGTTGCAGGTTCAATCGCGTGGGAAAGATGATCGTTCGTTCACCGCTGACACCCAGTTTCAGGGCTTTGCTTGGCGAAAGCCATTCCGCATCAACGGTTTCATATCCATCACATGCTGCGATCTGGCGCTCTGGGGCGCGAACGACGAAGAAATGAGTGTCGAAGCGCTTTTGCATAAAGCTGGGCGTGATCCACCGCGCGAACTCGCTCAGGCGATCAAGGCGCAGTTGCACATCGGCCTCGCGCACAATGTCGAAAAATTCGCGCTCGCCTCGCTCGACGGCTTTGCGGCTTTCAAGATCGCAAATATCCTCGAACTCGCTACCGTCGCGATGATCGGCCAGCAGGATGCCTGCTTCCTCAAAGGCTTCACGAATCGCGGCAATCCGAAGGGTGCGCTGCGTAGGATCTAGCGTTTTCCAGCCCCTGCAATAATCGGCCCATTCAGGCGCTTCATCGGCAGCAGAAGGCTTTCCACCGGGAAAGACCAGCGCGCCGGATGCAAAATCGATCTGGTGATGCCGCTTGACCATCAGCACCTGGAACTCCGGCTCGTCGCGAAGCAACAGCATGGTGGCTGCGGGGACCGGATCGACTGGCTTCTGCAGTGTCATCATAAACTCCAGTTCTCAGTTGGCCTGATATTGGACGCTGGCCCGTTCAAGCTGAGCAACGATCTTATCGCCATTTGCGCAGAAGAACCAATCCGGCAAGAGCCACTGCAACACTTGCAAGCACCCAGGATTGATTCGCAAGCAGCGCCGCGGAGACGATAAGTGCGGCCGCCACAGGACCTTTGACAGGCTGGCTCGCGCGGCGAATGGCTGCGAGCTTCTCAAAACTTGCCGGATCAATCTGGACAGGCACATGCCCGGACTTGGCTATAGCGGCGGCGTTATCGAGAAGGTCAGGCATGATCGCCGCTAGGGCGAGGAGTTGTCGGCGAACTTTTTTTAAATTGGCGCGATTCCTGCCAAGGGAGAATCTTTCTGCGAACAGCTCCAACATGATGGGGCGTGTTTCCTCCCCGATATTATAGTCAGGCGCAAAGGAACGCGCAAACCCTTCCGCCGTGAGCAATGTTCGAAGAAGGATCGCCAGATCAGGCGGAAGTGCGAGCTGATAGTCTCGCAGGAGATCGAACACGCGGCTGAAAATATGCGAGAACTCAATCCCCGAAAGGACCGTTCCCCTGAACTCACCGATCAGCTGGTCCAAATTCTGGGTGAGCCCATCACGGTCAACTTTCGGATCTCCAGCCCATTCGAGCAACACGTTCGCGACGTCTGCTGTGTCTTCGTCGGCTATAGCCATGACAAGTCGTACCAGTTCCTCGCGCCTCGCCTTTGTGAGAGTGCCGACCGATCCGAAGTCGATAAAGCCCACATCCTGTTCCCCGATAAGGAAAACATTGCCTGGATGCGGATCGCCATGAAATTCGCCATTCAGAATGATCATGCGCAGGACTGCATTCGCATATTGTCTCGCGAACGCCGCCACGCGTGGGTCGGTCGATTCGGCCTCGATCGCAGACGCGGGCGTTCCATACAGCCGCTCCTGGACGTTGACCCGTATCCCCGTCAGTTCCCAATGAATTGTTGGAGTCTTGATCCCAAGCGTATCAAGATAGCCACCGATACGCTCGCATGCACGAGCTTCTGCTGCCAGATCCATTTCCCAGGCAAGATTTCTGCCAAAGGTTCGCAGGAACTCTACGGGGCGATAGCGGGCGATTTCAGGGGATCGATCCTCGGCAACGGCGGCGAGGCGCGTCAGGAGCCGCACATCGGCCTCCATTCGCGCAGCAGTGCCCGGACGCCGCACCTTTATGATAACGTCGGCGCCGTCGAGCAGCGAAGCAGAGTAGGTCTGCGCTACCGAAGCCGAAGCCAGTGGTTGTTCATCGAATTGGGTGAATTCCCCTCGCCAGTCAGCTCCCCAGCTTGCGGCAAGGATGGGCTCGATTTCTTCGAATGGCACCGGAGAAACCTGATCGTGGAGCGTCGCGAAGGCAGCAATCCAGGACCTGGAAAACAGATCGCTGCGCGTCGCCAGCAGCTGTCCAAGCTTTATTCCGACCGGACCAATGTCGCGCAGGAGTGCGACGACCGCCGCCGGCCGCAATTCACCTGGATCGATTGACTTGGCCGGATGCGGAATGACACCGAGCGCGCCCGCCAGGCTTTTGGCGCCGTGCCGGACAAGAATCTGTCCTATCTCGGCGGCGCGTGCGATGTCTCCTATCGGTTTATCTCGGAACCCAGGCATATGTCCTATTCCGCATCGGTCCGGCTCTGATCGAGATTCGACGCAATCCGCACAAGAATGTCCAGCAACGTCCGTTTTTCGTCGCGCGTAGCGTTCCGCCATAGGACCCTATGCAGCCCGTCCGCGGATTCTCTCAGTTGGGGCAACAACCTGTCGAGCTCCTGGGTCAGGATGAGCTGCCATGCCCGGCCGTCCGTTTTGGCTCGTCGCCTTTCCATCAATCCTTTCCCACAAAGGCCAGCGACGGCTTGACCGATCGTGGCGGATTCCAACTCTAGTCGCTTGGCAATTCCGGCCTGCGTCAACGATGGTTCGCGGAGAAGTTGTCCGATGATGCGCCACTGCGTCTGATTGAGGCCAATCTTGGCAATCCGTGCGTCATAAGCGCGCCTCGCCCCCCGACTAATCTCGTCCATCAAATATAGCATACGGTCGTCGTCGGTGAGGGCGCCTTCGCGAAGCCGTGGCGGCATTGTGTCGAGATTTGCGTTCATACCGCTGCCTAGTCCGTTTCATGGGAATGCCAAAACGCAAATTACTAAACGATTTTACTAACCGGATGGAACGGTCTACGCCACGCCATGAAGCGACTTAGCACATGTCCAAAATCCTTCGAAAGAGGCAGATGACCGACGAACCAAATGAGCGGGAACAGGATCGCGCGCCCGCATCCAGCCTGAAATCGCAACCCAAATTTCGCCTCATCCTCATCATAGCCATCACTGCTGCGCTGATTGCAGGTGGTTGGTGGTATTACAGGCATGTCACCTATGGGCAGTACATGCAGTCGACCGACAACGCCTATGTCGCGGCCGACAGCGTTGTGGTTTCATCAAAAGTGGCCGGATACGTGGACGCGGTGCTCGTCTCTGAGAACGGGTGGGTCAGTCCCGGCGAGGCGCTCGTGCAACTGGATGTGCGAGATTATAGAGCCCAGGCGCAACAGGCGCGTGCGCAGATTGCGGCGACGCTGGCCGGCGCCGACACAATCCGCTCGCAAGTAACCGAACAGGACTCAGCGATTCGGCAGGCGCGGGCCCAACTCGCCGCCAAGCGCGCGGCGCTCGACCTCGCCAATGAGCAGGTAGCGAGGTATCGCCCCCTCGCCGCGACCGGTGCGGAGCCGCGAGAAAAGCTTCAACAATATGAGACACAGGCGCAGCAAGCGCACGCCGACTTTGTTGCTGCCCAGGCAGCAGTCTCTGCCGCCAACGGTCGGAGGGCCACCTTGTTCAAACAGATCGACCAGACCGAAGCCCAAGCTGACGCGGCCCGCGCGCAGCTGGAAGCGGCCGACCTAGATGTCACATCGACTCTGCTGCGAGCCAGCAAGGGAGGTCGCGTTGGCGATCTAACAGTAAGGGTCGGCCAATTCGTTCAGCCCGGTCAGCGATTGATGACGGTGGTTCCGGTAAACGAAATCTACGTCATCGCTAATTTCAAGGAGACGCAGGTCGGCCTTTTGCGGGCGGGGCAACCGGTCAGGCTCGAGGTCGACGCACTTCCCGACTTTGAGATTGCCGGACGCGTTGAGAGCATCTCGCCCGGAACCGGAGCAGAATTTTCGATCCTGCCGCCCGAAAACGCCACAGGGAATTTCACCAAGATTGTTCAGCGGATAACGGTTCGTATCGCGATAATAGCCTCGCCCAAAGTGCGTCGTCTGCTCGTCCCGGGCATGTCGGTTGTGGCAGTTGTCGACACGCGAAACGCTGCCGGAGAGCTGAAAGAGATCTCGAGTACCGACAAATGACCGCCGAGTTGGCATCGAACAGCGCCTCTGGTACTCCGACTGCAGAAAGGCGGAATGCCGATGTCACCGCGTGGATAGCGGTCGCAGCGGGTGCACTTGGCGCCATGCTCGCAACACTCGATATCTCTATCGTCAATTCCGCGCTTCCGGTGATCCAGGGCGAAATCGGAGCCAGCGGCACCGAGGGAACCTGGATTGCCACCGCATTTCTCGTAGCCGAAATCGTGGTAATTCCGCTTAGCGCCTGGCTTGAACGCCTTTTTGGACTGCGAAATCTGCTCATCATTGCGGTTTCCGCGTTCACCGGCTTTTCAATTCTTTGCGGTATGGCGACCGACCTCACGACCATGATCATCGGTCGCACGGGTCAGGGTTTCATGGGTGGTGCGCTGATACCGACTGCGATGACCATCGTGGCGAAAAGATTGCCGCCCCATCAACAGCCGATCGGCATGGCGCTGTTCGGCATGACAGTGATTCTGGGTCCGGTCATGGGGCCGCTGATCGGGGGCTGGCTGACCGAAAATTTGAGCTGGCACTATGCCTTCTTTGTCAATGTTCCAATCTGCGCCGTGCTGCTGCTGCTGCTATTCGTCGGGCTTCCTCACGAAGAGCCGAAGTGGGAGTATCTGACCGATGCTGATTGGGCGGGCATTGCCGGCCTGATTCTGGGGTTGGGCGCTTTGACTGTGTTGCTTGAGGAGGGGCATCGCGAGGAATGGTTTGAATCCGCTCTTATTCGCTGGCTGGCACTCATTGCCGTCATCGGTTTCGCTTCACTCATATACGGGCAGCTGAACGCGTCGAAGCCCGTCCTGAAACTCCGCCTCCTTCTCAATCGCCAATTCGGAAGCGTTGCGGTGATGGCTCTCGCCCTGGGAATGGTCATGTATGGTTCGACCTACGTCATTCCCCAATTTCTTGCGATCATATCGGATTATAACGCTTTTCAAACCGGGCTCGTTATATTTTGGATGGGTATTCCGGCCTTTGTGCTTATGCCGATCCTGCCCTTCATGATCCGTAGGCTCCACATCCGCATTGCCGTCGGAGTCGGAATGCTTCTGATGGCGGCCAGCTGTTTCGTCAGCATAAGCCTCACCGCGGAATCTGGGGGCGCCGTATTCATCGAAAGCCAGCTTATTCGGGGTGTTGGCATGATTCTGTCCATGATGTTCCTGAACCAGGCTACCGTAGCCTCAGTGGCAAATACAGATGCTGGAGATGCCTCCGGTATTTTTAACGCCGCTCGAAATCTCGGAGGATCTTTCGCTTTGGCCGGACTGGCTTCGTTTCAGGACCAGCGGATCTGGCACCATAGCCGGCGCATGGAAGAGACGCTGAATGCCAACAGTGTTTCGCTCCAGATTTATCTTGATGAACTTGCGAAAAGCTTCGGCGGGATGGAGGGTGCCATGTCGATGCTAGGCCGGACCATCCAGCGGGACGCGTTCATAATGACCTACAATGATGTGTTCTTGGTGATGGGCGTCCTGACCTTGATGACCGTTCCTTTGGTCATCTTTTTGAAGCCGCTTCCCAAGAATGTTTCCCTTTCGATGCACTGAGCCTGACATGATAAGAAAATCTGTAATATCGCTTCTCGCCTCGTCTCTGCTGGCCGGTTGTGTCGCGGGCCCAGACTACGCCGGGCCTCCAGAAGTATTCGCGGCGAACCGAAATGACGGCTTTGTCCGTGCCGGCGGTAACGTCAGCGATACCGAGCCCGAGCTGGCAGAGTGGTGGCTCCTTTTGAACGATCCGGAATTGACCAGGCTTATCGAGGCCGCGTTATCGGACAATCCTTCGCTTCAGGCTGCGCAAGCGCGGATCGCGCAGGCGCGGGCATCCGTGAGACAGGAGAAGGCCGGAAGATTTCCGACGCTTGGAACCCAGGCGACGGCTATTCAGGGCCGCTTGCCGGGCCTTGATATTCAGAACAGTGCCCCGCCTTCGGCGAGCGCGCCTGTTAGTCCGCAGGGACAGGCGGATGATAGCCTCAGTGTCTACAATCTCGGGCTCAACGCTAACTGGGAGCTGGATTTCGCAGGAGGAACGCAGCGACGGATCGAGGCCGGCAACGCTCAGGCAGCGGCAGCGGTTGCCAATGTGGAGGATGCCAAGGTCCAGCTGACCGCCGAAGTCGCCAATGCCTATGTCAACCTGCGCGAGGCCCAGTTTCGAGCCAAAGCGTACCGAACCGAGTGCGAGTTGCAGCAGCAAACCCTCTCGCTAACCTATCAACGGTATCAGCAAGGCGTGTTGCCCCTGTTCCCTCTCGGCAATGCAAATGCCGAGCTCGAACTGCTCAAGTCTCAGCTCGCCGAGGCCGAAGCTGACACGGCGGTATTGCTCGATGCGCTTGCCATTCTAGCTGGACAGATCCCAGGGACAACGGACGAAGCGCTGAAACAGATCTTCGATGTTCCCCTCCCGCCGGAACAGGTCGCCGTGGGCGACCCCTCCAACCTTGTCGCACGTCGGCCCGACATCCGCGCGGCCGAACGCAGCCTGGCGGCAGCAACGGCTCGGATCGGTGTTGCGGAGGCTGCACGATTTCCGAAGCTGTCATTCATGGGAATCTTGGGACTTGGCGGAACGTCGCCAGACGATCTCTTTGATGTGAGCAACCCGTCAATTCTCGCCATTCCGCAGTTGCAGTGGAACTTCCTCGATTTCGGTAGGGTCGATGCCTCGGTCGATCAGGCGAGCGCCGTCCGTGCCGAGGCAGTTGCCAACTATCGAAAGACAGTGCTTTCTGCACTTCAGGACGCCGAGCGCGCGTTGTCGCGCTTTAGCCAGCAGCGCTCTGCCCTGGTGGCGTTCGCGCAGATCAAGTCCCAGGCAGATGGCGCAGCCGATCTTGATCGACAACGATTTGCCGGCGGAGTGATCTCGCGCGCCGACCTAAATCGCACGCTTCGCAAACAGCAGCAGGCGGCAACCGACCTCGTCCGGGGAAAGGCGGCGCTCACGCTGTCATGGATCGCCCTGCAAAAATCACTCGGCCTGGGATGGCAAGTGCAAGCAAAAATTTAATGTCACCTACGAGTGTCGTTAATATGAACTCCAAGGTGCGATATCGGTTCAGAAAGAATCTCATAGGGATTTCACCTGACAATTTTATCTAACCTTAGCAAGAGTATCCTGTGCTTATTCAAACGATCTGTCGGCCGATTTGTGCGCAGCATACTCCTTGCAAGCGACCTGATATAACGCTACGGTGACGTTTACATAATGTCATTGAGGCAAGGCGCGATGTGTGGATCGGCATGGTTAAATGTGTGGGGTCAGTGGTCCCGCTTGCTGGCATGATCCGCTCGACGACGGGTTATGGGAGAGGGAGTTGCCACGGGCGATCCGCTCTCCCGACACCGGTTGGAGACTTGCTGCGATGAATGCGCGCACAGCACCGAACATCTTCGTTCGCGAAGGAGATGGCATTTCAACGTTGGTCGTTGAAGGTGACTGGACAGCGATTTCGATCGCAGGCCTTTCCGGGCATGTTCTGAGTCCCTCGAACCTCTCCTTCTCAAGCGACTTCGGAAACCTGGGAAGGATAGACAGCGCAGGCGCGCTCGCCATCCTGACGCTCGCACCCAATGCGGCATTTACCGCAGACCTGCCCGCCAATCTTGCTGATCTGTTCGCGCTGGTGGGCTCGGCCATGGCCGACCGCGATGTCCCGCCTATCAAAACTCCCCCATTTCACGTGCGTCTTGGCCAAAAAGTTTATCGAGCTGTCCAGGAAATCGGCGCAAGCGCTCGATTTCTCGGGCAACTTGAGGTGGCGCTCATGAAATCTCTTGCACATCCCAAAAGGATGCGACTGATCGCACTGGCGTCGTCAATTCAGAAGGCCGGCTTCGATGCGCTGCCACTCATAGCGATCATGACATTCTTTATCGGCGCAGTAGTGGCTCTCATAGGAAGCGATCTGCTCAAGACATTGGGTGCATCGGAACTGGTCGTCGAACTGGTTGGCATATCCGTCCTCCGCGAGTTCGGCGTCCTCATTCCCGCGATACTACTTGCCGGTCGGTCCGCTTCCACTTTCGCGGCCCAGATCGGCGCAATGCGAATGAACCAAGAGACGCAGGCAATGAAGGTGATGGGCATCGACCTGTTCGACGCGCTGGTTGTGCCACGCGTATTGGCATTGCTTGTAATTATGCCCCTCCTGGCGATTGTTGCCATGCTGGCTGGTTTGGCCGGCGGGCTTGTCGTCAGCTGGGGCATACTCGACGTGAGCCCGACATATTTCGCCGAACGACTCTCGGCTGCGGTCGATATCCGACACTTCTGGGTTGGAATGGCAAAAGTACCGGTGCTGGCCATTGTGATTGCGCTTGCCGGATGTCGCCACGGCCTTTCGGTACGCGGAGATGTTGAGGATCTGGGCGGGCGGGTGACCGTCGCCGTTGTCCAAGCGCTATTCGCAATCATCCTTCTGGATGCCGCCTTTGCAATTCTCTTCAACGTGCTCGAAATATGATTTGCGATCCGGACATCGTTATTCGGGTGGAGAATCTTAAAACCCGATTTGGCGATCACATTATCCACCAGGATTTGAACCTAGAAGTCCATCGTGGCGAGATTCTTGGTGTCGTCGGAGGGTCCGGTAGTGGAAAATCCGTCCTGATGAACACCATTTTGGGCCTGATTGCGCCTAGCCATGGGACAATCGAAATCTTTCAGAAAAAAATTGGGAGTCGCTTTGATCGTACGGAAATTAATCACCGAATTGG
The DNA here is from genome assembly GCF_002205675.1 of Sphingopyxis bauzanensis. Classification (GTDB taxonomy): domain Bacteria; phylum Pseudomonadota; class Alphaproteobacteria; order Sphingomonadales; family Sphingomonadaceae; genus Sphingopyxis; species Sphingopyxis bauzanensis. The sequence goes on from NZ_NISK01000007.1 coordinate 49,218, forward strand.
CGTCATGTTTCAAAATGGCGCGCTTTTTTCTTCTCTTAGTGTGCAAGAAAATGTCGAGGCTCCTCTCATCGAACATACCCGTCTTAGAGAGCCGTGGCTCGAGGCCGTGGCTCTGATGAAAATCGGCCTTGTCGGACTCGATGCCGAGGTGGGCCGGCAAATGCCCGCTGAACTTTCAGGCGGAATGCGAAAACGTGTAAGCGTAGCGAGGGCCTTGGCGCTCGATCCAGAATTGCTGTTCCTTGACGAACCCACTTCGGGCCTCGACCCGATCGCCGCCGCCGAATTTGACCAGCTGATACGGACGCTGAGCGACACGCTGGGGCTTACTGTCGTGATGGTGACCCATGATCTCGACAGCCTGTATTCCATCAGCGACCGCGTAGCCGTGGTTGCGGATCAGAAAATTGTCGAGGTTTCGCCAATCGCGGAACTTGAGAGGTCTGACCATCCTTGGATCAGGGCGTTTTTGGGAGGGCGGGCGGAGCGCGCCAAGGAAAGGAACCGTTAATGGAACGCGACGCGAACTACGGTCTGATTGGGGGCCTGACGCTGGCTCTGCTAGCGGCGGCTTTCGGCTTCATCCTCTGGCTCGGTCAATCCCAATTCGCCCGTAATTTCGACGAGTATCGGATCATTTTCGATGGTCCCGTCCGCGGTCTTAGCGAGGGAGGCGAGGTGCAGTTCAACGGAATTCCGGTGGGAGAAATCACGCGTATTAGTCTTGATCCCAGAAATCCAAACAGGGTGCTTGCGGGGGTGCGCCTGCGCGAGGATACGCCTGTGCGCGTCGATTCTACCGCCGCGACGGAGTCGCAAGGCATAACCGGCGGAAGCTACATCCAGATCAGTGCGGGGACGCCCTCTAAGCCGTTGTTGAAGGAGGTTTCCAAGGAAACGCTCCCAGTGATTAAGGCGGAAAAAAGTTCGCTACAATCCCTGATGGATGGAGGTGGCGCATTGTTGGCGGACGCTTCGCAGGCCCTGGAAAGGGTCAACCGGACCTTGTCCGACGAGAATATCGAAAATGTTTCGGCTGCTATTGCGGATGTAAGAGCTACCACGGCGGAATTGCGATCTAGTCGCGGAATGTTCAGCAAGGCTGAACAAGCGTTTGCACGCCTGGACCGGGCGGCGGCCGATATCGAGGCCGCGGCCGCATCGGCGCGCACGGCGATCGATGGCGACGGTCGCAAGACGTTTGCCGATGTCTCGGCAGCCGCTCGAGATCTTCGAGAGGGGATCGCCGAGGCGAGGGTGGTCATTCACAGGCTTGATGACGCCGCGAGTGGATTGGCGGCGCCCGACGGCTCCGGGATTGCTGCAACTTTGAAATCGCTCGATAGCGCGGCGCAGGAAATCGAGCAGCTCGCCGGCCAGCTACGACGGACCCCTCGTGAAAGGAAGCTCCCCCAATGAAAACGATCTCTGCAAGAATGTTTTTGCTGACGGGCGCGCTAATTTGCCTTTCTGGTTGCGGGAATATTCTGGGAACTGGCGGCAAATCGACGTTGTACCGGATCAGCAGCACGCCCGTACCGGAGCGTGAAATTGCACGACAGTGGATTCCGGTGTATATTACGCGACCGACGCTTCCGCCTGGGGCCGATGGAGACAGGATCCTCACGATCGAGAATCGCGAAGTCACGTATCTCGCCAAAGCACGGTGGATGAGGCCTGCGCCCGAGATGATCCGCGAGGCTATTGCCGGAAGCGTAGCGCGCAAAATCGATCACGCATATATCCCTGTCCAGAGCGTTGCTTCCGATCATTACGTCCTATCCGCACGGCTTTCTTCTTTTGCAGCCTATTACGAGCAGGGGCCCGACGCGGCCCCGATCATTCGCATCGCCGCGCAAGTGGAACTAAGCCGATCCAAAGAATCGGAACCACTGGCAGTCACGCGCATCGTCCTTGATAGGTCAGCAAGTGCAAACAGCGTTTCGAGTATCGTCGAAGCCTTTGATCGCGCGAGCCTTGAAATGGCCGACGAAATCGCGAGTTGGACGGCTGCGGCGATCAACTAGCGTGAAGCCAATGGAAACTTAGTCGGGACAACGGCCCAGCCCAAGATGAAGCAGGAATGTTATGGGTGGCTCCCCTTCAGGGAGGGGCGGCAACCGTACACAAATAGATCCACAGCTTGCCTCATTCGAGCTGAAGAGGTTTCATTGTGACTGGTCACTCCCACTCCAAGAGCGGCCCGACGAAAAGGTGACAAAATGACGCTGGAGATAAATTGCTCCGCAGCAAAGTTCGCGTCTGACACCCCGATTTCTCCCCTCTCCTCGGCTTTGCGCAAGACCTCTGCCACCAATCTCGTCGTGCGTCCTACCCCGAATTCGTAAAGGTTTCGCGCTAAAGCGGGAAAACGTGCAGCCTCAGCCATTACAACGCGTTCCAACGCGACATGAATGTCGGTAAGCATCCAGGACAGCAGTTCATCGGACAGCTCTTCAAGCTCGAGCCGAACGTCGCCATGTTCGGGAACGTGCTGTTCGAGGAAGGAGAGCCGATCCTCGATTTCCATGAGTATTGCCGCTTCGAAAAGCAGCTGTTTGTTCCCGTAACGGGCGTACAACGTGCGCTTGGAGATGCCTGCTTTTGCAGCAATCCGTTCAGCCGTTGAACGACCGAATCCGTCGGCAAAGAAGACATCGCGGGCGACACGGAGAATTTTCCTCGAAAGTGCTTGCGAGGCTTGTCGAGTGGGCCTCCCTGTCCGTCCGGAGCCTGGTTTTTTGGTTTTCTGGGTCGACGTCATGCCTCATCTTGGCCATACCTTGACCGCGCTGCAAGCGTAGAGCGCTTTGCCTTGGACAGCGCGACCCCGAGATTGCCCGGGCTTATGCAAGACCCACGAGGCCCGCTGAACTTTTCCCGCCTGAAAGGATCGCTGCCATTCGCACGGAATGGACGCAGTGTGACCTCGCCTAGGCAAGGTGGTCGCGATATGTTTCGCGTAAGGCCTTTTTGTCGATCTTTCCGGTCGCTGTAAGCGGCACTTTTGCAAACAGGATGTCGTCCGGCAGCCACCAGCGAACGACCTTCGTTTCTAGGTGCGCGCGAATGTCGGTGGCGGTAACGACCTGGCCCGCATGCGTTTCAATCACGAGAAGGGGACGCTCTTCCCATTTTGGATGATATACGCCAACGACCGCCGCGACCCGGACGCCGGGGTACCCAACCGCCGCATTCTCGATATCAATCGAGCTGATCCATTCGCCCCCGGACTTGATCACATCTTTCGCGCGGTCGGTCAGCCGGAGAAAGCCGAAGCGATCGATCGTACCGATGTCCCCGGTGTCGAACCAGCCATCGCTCCCGGCACCCTCAATATCGGGGAAATAGCGATCGACGACCCACGGTCCGCGGACCTGGAGCGCACCCGCCTGCTCACCGTCCCAGGGGAGCGGCGTGCCATCGCCGTCGATAATGCGCAGTTCGATGCCAAATTGCATGCGACCCTGCTTCGTCAGCAGGAGGTCGTTCGCGAAATCCTCGCCTTCGGCCATCAGGAGCGGGGAGGGCGTCGAAATCACGCCGAGCGGATTGGTTTCGGTCATGCCCCAGAGCTGCAGCACAGTGATACCATATTTGGCTCGGAATGTCTCGGCCATCGCCCGGGGGACGGCTGAGCCACCAATAACGAGGCGCTTGAGATTGCCGACCCCCGTCCCCGTGGTGTCGAGATGAGCGAGGTACATGGTCCAGATCGTGGGCACACCGCCCGAAAAGGTGACGCCCTCTTCGTTGATCAGATCGGCGAGACTGGCACCGTCCATCCTGTCGCAAGGAAGCACTAGCTTGCAGCCGTTAATCGCTGCCGTGAACGGAAGTCCCCATGCCGTCGCATGATACATGGACGAGCAGGGCATGATGACATCAAAAGCGCTGAACCCGAAGGCACTGCTCAGACCGGCCGCCATCCCGTGGAGAACGATTGATCGGTGGCTGTATAGGACGCCCTTGGGGTCGCCCGTCGTCCCCGAAGTGTAGCAAAGAAATGCGGCTGCCTTTTCATCGAAGCTCGGCCAGGTGAGGGCCCCGTCCTCGCGTGCCAGCAACGCTTCATAGTTCAACGCTTCAGCAACATCTGGCGCGGTCGCTCCGCGATCCGCGAGAAGGACATAACGCTCGATACCTGGAAGGAGAGGGCGCAGCCGTGCGACGAGCTCGGCTAGATTGGGCTCGAAGAAGAGAATGCGGCTGCCTGCATGAGCGATAGTAAAGGCGATTTGCTCGTCGCTGAGACGCGGGTTGGCAGTGTGCAATACAGCGCCCATGCCCGGCGCCGCATAGAAGAGTTCGAGGTGGCGGTGCGTGTTCCAGGCGAGCGACGAGACGCGGTCGCCCGTTGCAATCCCGAGGACACCAAGAGCCTGCGCAGCCTGACGTGCACGCTGGTCGCAGCGGTGCCAGTCATACCGCCAAACCGGCTCATCGACAGCCTTCGAGACGATCTCCCTCTCGCCGTGCGCGCGCGCGGCATATTCCAATATTCCGCTGATCAGCAGCGGCGCGTCCTGCATCAATCCCCGTAACATGCTGCATCCTTCTTCGCCCCACTGCGGCGTCGCGTGCAAGATCCCGCCCCTCGGGTATGATTGCCGCGCGGGCTGTCAATGACCGTCATCATTTTGGTCCAGCGGCAAACTCCACGTGCCGCGTTTCCATTCGGCCAGCAATTCTCAATGATCATATTGCGGCGGCACGGCCTAGGTTCGATCGGCCCCGACATGTTTTCGGCCGCGTTTCAAATTAGTCACTCGCCGCTTTCAGCAACAGTGACAGGAACCGCCAATCGGACCAATCGCCTTTTTTCCCCGCCGCCAAAGCCGCCAGATCGAGTTTCGCCTGCCTCACGATCGTAAGCCGAAGCGACGGAATGATATAGAGGCGTTGATCGCCCGCGCCCGCGGCGACGACCATATCCGCCGGGAGTTCGTTGGCATGACTGGTGATATCGGTGGACCGGGTAACAATATCGACAGCCGGCGTGCTACGGGGCAACCACCAAGTGAGACCGTAGGCCGGATTGGCCTGGCTACCCTCGAACATCTCGCCGAACGCCATTTCATCGACAAGCGGCTTGCCGTCGATCTTTCCGCCGCCGCGGACGAACTCCCCGATCTTCGCCCACTCGGACGCGGCCAGCGCGAGGCCCTGCGGCATGAGCGGTGCGCCATCGGGGTCGCTGCGCCAACTGCCGATGGTCACCCCAAGCGGAGTGAGAATGCGCCGCTCGATATATTGGCGAGCGTTGCCGTCTTTGCCTTTGGCAACGAGCTTGCGGCGCATGATCTCTCCAAAGATTTGCATCGGGGCGGGACCATATTGGAATTTGCTGCCGGGCGCCGCCGTGAGCGGTGCCTTCACCGAGTCCAGATACCCTTGGGGCCTGCCGACGGTCGATGCCTGGCCGCCCGTCATCGACAGCAATTGCCGAAGCGTGATCTGTTCCCTTTCGGGTTCGCCCCTCCATTCAATGAGTGTCTCCGATGCCCGCTCGTCGAGCGTTAGAAGTCCATCCTGTGCGGCCGCCGCCGCCATCAGCCCGACCAGGCTCTTGGTGCCTGACCAGAGTTCCTGCGGCGTCGCAATGTCTGCCGATCGGCAGCGCACTTTGCCATCTTCAAGTATCAGCAGCGCAACGCCGGAATTAGCCTCAGAATAGGCGATCGCTTCGGCACAGCCGGGAAGAGGGGCGGGTTCGCCTGCCGTGGCTGGCTGTGCCGCAACGGCGGCTGCGAAAAAGAGGATGGTGCGCTTCAAGATCCGGCTCCCATTTTCTGATGCTTGTCATTCCCCATATTATCGATAATAAATTCATTCGCAATCAACGATTGCTCGTGTGCGCCGCCCGATTAGGATGGCGCCGGGAGCCAGGAAAGCCGAACGGAGAGAAATGGCCGCGACGAAAACCGAAGACGACAGCGCGCCGACGCAGGACCGTGTGATCGCGCGTCTCTTGACCGACGACATCGTAGAATGGCGGATTCCGCCGGGTTCGTGGCTGCGCGAGCGTGAAATCGCGGCGCGGTTCGGGGTGAGCCATGCGCCCGTGCGAGAAGCCTTCCGTCATCTTGCGCGGATCGGTCTCGTCAAGGTGGTGCCGTGGCGCGGGACCTATGTGATCGACATCGACGAGCATGCCGCGAACGAGGTCTATGAGCTGTGGAAATCCCTGTTCGGTGTCGTTTGCCGCCTGGCTGCGGTCGAGATGACCGATCGCGACGGGCGCGAACTGATGCACAGGCTCGTCGAATATAAGGATGTCACCCAGCGCACCGAAAATACGTTCGAGCATATCAAGGTCTCGAACCGCATCGGCCGCTTCATCGCCAAGCGGAGCAATGCGCCGCTCGCGCTCGAGCTCCTCGACAGGGTCGCGCTGCTCGCGCGCTGGCAGCATAATGTCTATACCGACAGCTACATCGAGACGCATGGCAATGACGCCGCGAAGCGATCGGCCATCCTCTACGACGCGCTTTGCCGCCATATCGTCGCGCGCGATGGCGATGCCGCCGATGCGGTGGCGCGCGATCTGATCGGCGTTACTCAGAATAGTTTCGGGCGCGCACTCGAGGAATATAAGGCCCGCCACGCAAAGCCCAAGCCCAGCCGCCGCCGCGCAAAAGTGACATGAGCCGCCTCCCGACCGACCGCCGCACGTTGCTTAAGGCGGGCCTCGCGGCGCCGATCGCATTGCAGGTTGACTCCGCTGCCGCCGCATCCCGGGATTTGACCATGTTCGGCCCCGAACGCCTCTTCGCCGACATTCAAAGCTATACCGAGGCCGGCAACAAGCAGTCGGGCGGCGAGGGCGATCGCTGGACCGCCGACTGGACCGCGAAGCGGCTGTCCAGTGCCGGATTCGAAGTGGAACGCCAGACGTTTGATGTGCCTTGGTTCGAGGCCTCGCGCTGCGACCTCAGGCTCGGCGACCTCACGATACCGCTCGTCGCACAACCGCTCGCCATCGAAACCGGCGAGGCTGGTCTCGCTGCGCCGCTGCGCCTCGCAGAAATCCCTGAACACCTCGACGGCGCGATCGCCGTGGTGCGCCTGCCTTTCCGCCGCTGGTCGAGCCTCGTAGATCGTGCAGTGCGCGAGCCGCTCGCCGATGCGCTTGCGCGCGGTGCGAACGGGGTCATTCTCATTACGACCGGGCCGACGGGCGAGGCCTTGCTCCTCAATGTCCCGGCCGGTCATCCCGTATCGGACAAGCCACTTGCCTTGCTCGCGCCGCGACTCGCCGCCCCGGTGATTGAAGCCGCGCGCCACGGTGCCGCGGCGAAATTAGCGCTTCGCGGGCGCGGTGGGACTCGGGCAGCGCAGAATATAATCGGGCGGCGCGTTCGCTCCGGTCGCCCCTGGCTCGTCGTCTCGACGCCGCGTTCAGGCTGGACCGATTGCGCCGGCGAGCGGGGGCCGGGTATCGCGATGTGGCTCGCGCTTGCCGACTGGATGCCCCGAGCGTTTCCGCAGCACAGCCTGCTCTTCCTGTGCAACAGCGGGCATGAATATGAGAATCTCGGTGCGAGCCATATCGCCGACAAGGTGGGTCCAGCCCCCGGCGAGACAGCTTTCTGGTTGCATCTCGGCGCCAATGCCGCGGCGCGCGATTATCAGGAAATGCCCGGGCGCCTGCTGCCGCTGCCAAGCGCCGATCCCTATCGTTTTCTCATGACATCGCCCGAATTCGTCGCGCGTGCGCGCGAGATATTCAAAGGCCAGCCGGGGTTGGAAATGGCCTATCCTTCGGCGGAAGGCACAGCGGGCGAACTCTCGGAAGTGATAAAGGCCGGCTACGTGCGTCATGCCGGCATCTTTGGCGCACACCGTCATCACCACGCTGTGACCGACGATTTATCGACGGTCACACCTGACCCCCTTGCCGCTACGGCGCGGGGCGTCCGCGACCTGCTGAGCGCCGTCGTCTCTTAGACCAGCGAACCACCTGCAGAGACTTTGCGCTTTCCGGCTTGACTCGCTCGCGCTTTTGTACAAAATTATCGATAATAAATGCGATAACAAAATGGGGAGAGTGACCATGGGACGCAGGGCGAACCTTCTTTTCTGCACGGCCGCGATTTGGGTAGCCGTCGCTCCGCCTGCTTTCGCTCAAGACGCACCGTCCGAAGCTCTTACCGACGCGGCGGAAGCGAACGACGACGGCACGATCGTCGTTACGGCGCGGCGCCGCGAGGAGCGGCTCGCCGACGTTCCCACAGCCGCTTCTGTCATCGATATCACCTCACTCACCGATCGCGGCGGCGCAAGCGGCAGCGGCGAATTGCTCGCCGACCAGCCGAGCGTTAGGTTCAACAATCTCAGCTCATCGATCACCTCCGAGATTTCGATCCGCGCCTCTTCGACCGCGCGCGCGACCAATGGCGACCCCAGCGTCGGCCTGTATCGCAACGGTGCCTATATCGCCGGTGGTCCAGTGGGCGGGCGAAACTTCACCCGCCTCGACCTGCTCGACATCGGCCGAGTCGAGGTGTTGCGCGGGACGCAGGGCGCACTCTATGGCCGCAACGCGGTCGGCGGCGCGATCAATATCATTTCGGCCGAACCCGAATTCGATCTCTCGGGCTGGGCGAGCGCGCGCTATGGCTTCGAGAACAACAGCTTCCAGACGCAGGGTGCGATCAATGTCCCGCTCGCCGATGGCTTGGCGATGCGCATCAGCGGCGATCTCGTCAAGCAGGACAAGGGCTTCTTCTACAATCCCGATAATGACGTCTATTTCGATCAGCAGAAGGGGCACGGACTGCGCGGCCAGATCCGACTGAAGCGAGGGCCGGTCGACGCGATCATCACGGCCGAGACGCAGCGGCTGACCACGCCGACGATCCATTACCAGATATCCATTCCCGCGGGCACGCCAGGCTTTCCCGGCGGTTATACGCAGGATCGCTTTCGCTACCCCTGGAACACCGCGCCGCGCGCTAGCCAGGACGTGGACGGCCTTCAGGCGCTCGTCCGCGTCGATCTGGGCGGCGCTGACCTCACGTCGACAACCTCCTTTCGCAAGCGCACGTCCGAATATGATCTAGACAATGACGCGATCAGCCCCGCCGAACTGGCGCGCGCGCGCGCCGCGGGGCAGGTCGGCGCGCTCACCCCGCTCGATCCGAGCGCAGCGTCCTACGTCATCGATACGACCGACAATTTCTCGCAGGACATTCATGTCAGCGGGGCGAGCGATCGCTTCACATGGCTGGTCGGCGCCGAAATGCTGCTGCTCGACAGCGATTTCTCGGTGACGACGACACGCACGCCGACGCTTGTCAATCCTTCGCCAGGCAACATCGCCCCCGCCCGGCTCCATTTCGAAAGCTATGCCGCATACGGCTCGCTCGGTTTCGACATCACCGACAGCCTCAACCTGACAGGCGAACTGCGCTATACGCGCGACAGCCGGAACATCTCGGCGCGGCTTTACGATTTAGGGACTGGCCTGCCCACCGGCGGGCCATCCCGGATCATCGACGACAGCATCAACGCCGACAATCTCTCCTACAATGCGACGCTTTCGTACAAGCTGACGTCGAACGTCCTCGCCTATGGCAAGGTCGGCAGCAGCTATCGCGCCGGCGGGTTCAACACGCGCCTCTCCGATCCGCGCGCGCCGAGTCCCGTGCAGGTGCTGTTCGGCAACGAAAACAGCACGTCTTACGAAGCCGGTATCAAGGGCAGTCCGATCCGGCGCGGCTATTTCGCAATCGCGGGCTATTACACCGAGCTTGAAGACCTGATCGCGCAGGTCGACGATGGCTGCGCGCTCACCAATCCGGCGTGCCCGATCGCGGCGGTCGCCTATCTGACCAACGCAGGCGATGCGAAAAGCTGGGGAATCGAGGCCGAGTACAGCCAGGGCTTCGACCTTGGCGAAGGCAATGGCCGTCTCGCGCTCAGCGGCTCGCGGCAGGGCGGAAAGGTCAAGAGCGGTCGCTACGATGGGCTCGATCTCGCGCAGGTTCCTGACTGGCTCGCCTCGGCCAACCTCAACCTGCGCTACCCGGTCACCAAGGATGTCTCGCTGACCAGCAATGTCCTTGTCAGCGGTCAATGGGGCGGCAAGCAGGAGCTGACGGCGACCTCGGTCGATCTCGATGATTATGTCCTCGTCAATCTTCGGGTCGGCGTCGACTTCGGCAAGATCAGCGTCAGCGCCTTCGCCAACAACCTCTTCGACAAGGTCTATTTTGTCGCGCAGGCGCCGACGATCAACCGGTACAGCCAACCCCGCGTCATCGGCGTCGAAGGACGCATTTCTTTCTAGGTCGCTCACTCGCCCGCGGCCTCGGGCCGCAGGCCGGGAAGGGAAGGAGGGCGCAATGCGGCATTTGGTGATGGCAGCACTGCTCGGTGCCGCGGCGCTGCTCGGATCGGCACCCGTCGCGGCGGCAGATGCCGCTCCTGTCTCAACGATTGCGCAGGGCCGCTTGGCCGGTGCGCGTGATGCGGGCGTCGAGCGCTTTCTCGATATTCCTTTCGCTGCGCCTCCGGTCGGCCCGCTTCGCTGGCGGGCTCCGCAGGCGCCGCCGCGCTGGGATGGGGTTCGCGACGCCGCGAAACCCGGGCCCGCTTGTCCGCAAACTGTGCGCCCCGCGCTCGTCGCGGGCGGCGTTGCAGAATATCAATCCGAGGATTGCCTCCAGCTCAACATCTGGCGCCCGGCGGGGGCGCGCAAGCTTCCCGTCATGGTCTGGATCCACGGCGGCGCGCATGTGATCGGCTCGGGCACCTTTCCGGCGTTCGACGGCACCGCCTTCGCGCGGCAAGGCGTGATCCTCGTGACGATCAACTATCGGCTGGGCGCGCTCGGTTATTTCGCGCACCCGGCGCTCAGCGCGGCCAGGCCGCAGGGTGAGGCGCTCGCCAATTATGGCCTGATGGACCAATTGGCCGCGTTGCGTTGGGTTCAGAAAAACATCGCTGTTTTTGGCGGCGATCCCGAGCAGGTGACTTTGTTCGGCGAGTCCGCCGGCGCGATCGGGGTCACGACGATTCTCGCGCAGCCGGAAGCCAAGGGCCTGTTTGCCCGCGCGATCGTTCAGTCGGGCGTGGGCCTCCTCGATCCGCGCCCGCTTGCCGAACAGGAGGCGCTCGGCGCCGCTTTGGCGGTTCGCGCTGGCGCGCCGCCTTCGGCCTCGCTCGACGCGCTTCGCGCGCTTCCCGCCGCCGCCCTCGTCGCTGCGGGTGATGTCCGCACGCCGGGCGCGATGGTCGGCCCCATCCTCGACGGCGACCTGGTGCGCGAAGCGCCGTGGCGCGTCTTTGCGCGGAGCGAGCCGATCGACGTTCCGCTCCTCGTCGGCGCCAACAGCAACGAGGCGAGCGTGATCCTCGCCATGGGCGTGCCGCCCGCCGCGGCGCTCGCCTATCTCGGCCGCGACCAAGCGGCGGGCCGCGCCGCCTTTGGCACGGGGCTGGACGATGACGCACTGGCGCGCCAGGTGTTGGGCGACGCCTGGTTCGTCGCCCCGGCGCGCTGGCTCGCGGCCCGGACGGCGGCTGGTGCGCCATCCTACCTCTATCATTTCGACTATGTCGCAGCGGCGCGGCGCGACCGCGCCAAGGGCGCCGCGCACGGGTCTGAAATCCCCTATCTGTTCGGGACGCTCGACTATTTTGCGTCGGTCGCCGGCGCCATCGGTGACGAGGATCGTCGCTTCAGCGATGGCATCTCCGCCTGCTGGGTTGGCTTCGCCAAGACGGGCGTTCCTGGCTGCGCACTTGTTCGCGACTGGCCGCGTTACGATCCGACAAGCGACCGTCTCGCAAAATTTGCGCCGGAGTCGGGCGTCGTCGCCGGCTTTCGCAAGGCGCAGCTCGACTTTCTGCTGAAGATTCGCTTCGGGGGCGGCCAGTCCAGGCCCTAGCCCGTCCGGTCGCGCGCGACCCTCCGTTTCGACGATGTGCAACGAAGCTGGGAGAGAGAAAATGGCTGGACGAACGAAATGGATGTGGCTTGCCGCCGGTGCGGCGATGGTTGGGGCTGCGGCCTTTGCGGCGCAGGGCGGGTTCGGAGGCGGCGATGGCGGCGAGGCGCGTCCCATGGTGCAGCTTCCGCCTGCGGCGCCCGCTGCGAATGTGTCGACATCGGTGGCATCGGCGGCCGCGGCCGCCAGCCTTTCGGCCACCGTTGGCGGTTATACCTATGACTGGACCGCGTTACAGGCGGCAATCGACGCCGATACCGAGGTCGATAACGGCTATTTCATCGTCGGGAATGCTTCGGATCCCGACTATCTCTTCGCTTACGAGAAGGGCAGCTTTGGTATCGATCGGGTGACCCCGCTTGCGTCGGCCTCCAAATGGTTCGCCGGCGCGCTGGGGATGCGCATGGTGCAGGCGGGCATCGCGACGCTCGACGATCCGATGCGGCCGCCGCTTGCCTTCTGGACGACGATCGGAACGAAGAAGGATGTCAAACTCAAGCACGCGCTGTCGATGACGTCGGGCTTCAATGCGAGCCCGCTCGTTGGCGGCTGTCAGCTGCTTCCGGCCATGACGCTCTATAATTGCGCGAAAAGCATCCACGATCTGCGTTACGACATTCTGCGCCCGGGTAACGCTCCCGGCGCGCAATATAGCTATGGGCCGCACGGCCTTCAAGTCGCCGCAGCCTATCTCGAGGCGAAGGATACCAGCATCGCGCCCGGCACATCGCCGTCACGCCAGCGCAACTTCCACGAACTGTTCGCGCAGCATGTAACGAGCCCGCTCGGGATGACGAGCACGACCTGGTATGACCCTGCCGGCAGCGCTCCCACGAACCCGTGGGTCGCGGGCGGCGCCTATTCGACGCCGCGCGACTATGCGAAACTGCTGCGTGCCTTCCTTGGCGGCAGCTTTATCACCGACATGACGACCTTCACCCAGCAGCGTACCGCAGGCTTGCCGCGCGTCTTCGTTCCGGCGAGCGCGGGCAACTGGGAATATGCGCTCGGCTCCTTTGTCGAATGCGACACGCCTTCGGCCTGCGCGACGTCTAAGATCAATTCTTCGCCCGGCGCCTACGGCTGGACCGGCTGGATTGATCGCGAGACCGGCTATTATGCCCTGATCGCCACCGAAATATCGAGCGGAGGCGACCGGAAAGGCGTCGAGCTCGAACAGGTCATGCAGGATCTGATCGAGGATGCGATCGCGAATCGCACCCCGGCGCCCTGACCTGACCCAGCAGTCTAGTCACGCAGCACAGGAGAACTTGATCTCCATGCGCTGCGTGGCTGGCCTGTCGGACTAGGCAAAGTCGACGGCTTAATGGCGAGCGGCCAAACCCGCGTGTGACCGGCAGGGAGCCGATTTGACTGAATGGCCGATGCGCGGCCGTCCGGTCGTGGGTTCGGCCTAGGGACACGTCGCCAAAAAGCGTGTCGCTGCCGCCACTGCCTCGGCTCCGAAAGCTGCTGGGCATGCATCTGGCCGCGCAGATTGGCTCGCCTCGGGCGGTTATCAGGCGACGTAGGCCCCTCTACCACTCGCCACCAAGGTTCCGTCTGCGGCTAGGATCCGGGTAGCCGCGACGCTTATCTGCCGCCCTAATTTCACCGGGCTGCCGATCGCGCGAAGCGGCCCCAGCTTGGCCGGTCGGTGAAAATCCACATGGAGGTCCGCCGTCGCCCGCGCAGCACCCCCCATCGCGATGACCGTATAGAGGCCGGTCAGATCGATCAAAGCCGATACGATGCCACCATGCGCCGCGCCGACCGTCGGATTTGAGATGATTTCGTCTCGCCAAGGCATGGAGATCACCAACTCGTTGGCGCCGACCTCAGCGATGCTGAGCCCGAGCCAGCGGTGAAAAGGGGCCAGCGCCAATAGGTCACGTAATTCCTCAAGCCCCGGGACGGCGGGGGCATTCATGATTTCATCTCCGCTTCATGGATGCCGAGCAAAAACTCTAGGATCGATTGCCCGAAAGCGTCGTTCTCGTCCCCCACCACCATATGAGTCGCATTCGCGATGTCGCTATACGCCATATGAGGGACAAGGCCCTGGAAATGCTTGACGGCTTCCAGCGAGACGAGGTCGCTTGACCCGCCGCGGATCAGATGCACCGGCAAGGTCAAGCAGGCAGCGGCGGCGCTGAGCTCGGTGCGGCCATGGTCGCTGGAGACGCCGCCCTGCTGCGTCACTCTTTCGATGAAGGCGGGGTCCCAGTGCCAATAGAAGCGTTCATCGTCCTTGCGGCGCAGATAGTGTGCCAGCCCCGCTGAAGCCTTCCGGCTGGGGCGATGGGGCAGATAGTCGGAAATGACCTGTGCGGCCTCTTCCACCGACGCAAAACCATCGCGCGCATGGGCCGCCATGAAACCGACCACGCGGGCGACGCCGCTCGGTTCCATCTGAGGTGTCACGTCGACCAGCGTCAGCGATCCGAAACTTCCCGGTGCGCATTTTCCCTCGGCGATGACCCCGGCCAGCCCGCCAAGCGACGCGCCAATCAGCGCCGGTTTGCTCGCCATCGCCGCAGCGATCTCGACAAGATCGGCCGCAAAATCGGAGATATCATAGGCTCCGTCGCTGGCCCATGCACTCTCGCCGTGCCCCCGCATATCGACTGCGATGGTCCGGAAACCATGGCTCGCGAGCCGGTGGGTTACCGCCCTCCATGCCCTTCGGGTTTGTCCGCCACCGTGCGCGAGGATTACCGGGAATCCGAGTTCCGGGCCATCGACCGACGCTGCGATTTCATGGCCCGCTTTCCCGGCAAGCGTGATCGACTGATCAATCATTCAACTACCATACTGTATCATATCTTACAGTAAAGGGTTTTCAGAATATGATGTTGGCTGTACAGTCCATGACGATGGTTGAACCTCGCGATACGAGCGGCATCTCCCCCGCGAAAAGTCTTCTGACGGCCTCAGACGAGTTTGTCTTTCTCATCGAGGAAGTACCCCGCAAACTGCGCCGGATGTTTGATGCCTCAACGGCACGCTTCGGATTGACGCGAACCCAGTGGCGCGCGCTCGTCTATATCTATCGGACCCCGGGCATGACCCAAACGGACCTCGCCAAATGCCTCGAACTGGAGCGTGCCAGCGTTGGCCATGTTGTCGACCAGCTGGAAAGAATGGCGCTCGCGGAACGGCGCGCTGCCAAGGGCGACCGGCGCGTCTGGGAGCTTCATCTTTTGCCCCGAGCGATCGAAATCCTGCCCCAGCTGCGCGCCGAAGCCGACATGATCTACGCGCGGCTGCTCCATATGATTTCACCGACTGAAATACGCGCGGTCCGCGCATTGCTGACGAAAATGTCCGGCAATCTCGAAAGCGGATCGGAAGACCGGCCTCCTCGATAGAAGCACTGAAAGATTTGAAATGGCCGACACCATTCATCGTCAGCAAGCCGATATCCCCAACTTGCGCCGCTCGCGTCTGCGGCGCACCGCCGCCGTTCTGTCCCCCCTGCACCAGGTCGCCAGCACTGACGACTACCGAATTGCGAATATGGCGACACAGAGCCCTACCTGCCTCCTGCGGTGTCAGCAGAATAGTCCGATCGAGCCGACGATCGTTCGGCTGTGAGCGTCCTCCCGCGAGGCGGACCGCTCTTGGCTTCGCGTGCCAACGTCAATTGACCGACGAGCTATTTCGTGCAACGTGTTGTCTACTAGGAAACAAACTTTTGCTTGGAGACCGACATGGCTCAACCCGAGCGCTTCTTGCGAGGACAGAGTGCCGGTGGCTGCGCCTGTGGCGCCGGGGCGGTCTTTGAAGTGAGGTTGTGCGCCGACGGTCAGCCTCTGGCATTCGCCGACGCCTATCCCAACGCGCTTCCAATCCTGAAAAGGCTCGCACGGGGTCGGGTACCGAACAAGCTAGTGCTTCCCCTTTCGGCGGATCGCCCGACGCAACACGTCTGATATCGGGGCGAGCGGGGCCGACCAGATCGCTCGTCGACGGGCTCGCTGAAGCCGGCCGCTCTTACCTCGGGCCCTGCGCGTTGAAGGAACGAACGTTCGCGATGAGCGGGCGAAAACAACCCTACGCCGCCGGGTGCCGCGCAGCCCATCGCCCCGGTCATGATGACGCCCCTCTCGGGACTTGGGGGTGCTCCGAATCAAAACAAACAGTACAGACGGACTGATTAGTAGATTTGAGGTGGTGAATGTTGGAGCGGCGGCTCCAACGCTAATGGTTGAAGCTTGCGACGACAAGCTTCTCGCTGCGCTGCGATCGCAGCCGAGTCATCGGGCCCTGTTCCCTGAAGCTGCGTAGACACTCCCATAGCGTTCGCGCAGTTGCTTCTTGTCGATTTTCCCTGTCGCCGTAAGCGGCACCGCGCCGAAGAGGACACGATCAGGCAGCTGCCATCTCGCGAATTCCGCGGATAAGGTCGAGAGAATTTCCTTTTCGTCGGGAAGGATTCCATCATGAGGCTCGACGATCAAGAGCGGGCGCTCTTCCCATTTAGGGTGCGGTATGCCGACGACCGCGGCGATCTTGACCCCGCTGCACCCAGCGGCAACATTCTCAAGGTCGATCGAGCTGATCCACTCTCCTCCGGACTTGATGACATCTTTGGTGCGGTCTGTGATCCGCATGAACCCCTGGGCGTCGAGTGTCGCGACATCGCCGGTATCGAACCACCCGTCGACATCGGTGCAATCCGCTGGCTGGCGAAAATAGCGCTGAACCACCCACGGACCCCGCACCTGTAGCGCGCCTGCCGTCGCCCCATCATGGGGGCAGGGGCGCCCGTCTTCGCCCAAGATGCGCATCTCGACGCCGAACTGGAGCCGTCCCTGCCGCGTCCACAATATATCCTGCATCGCCGCCTCGCCGAGGTCCGCGACGGCCGGCGTCGGTGTTGCGATCACGCCGAGCGGGCAGGTCTCGGTCATTCCCCAGAGCTGAAGGACATCGACATCATGGTCGGCCTTGAAGCTTTCTGCCATCGCGCGAGGTACGGCGGAGCCCCCGATCATAATCCGCTTGAGCGTTCCCGTGTCGCCGCCGGTTGCCTCGAGGTGGGCGAGATACATGGTCCAGATCGTGGGCACCCCACCGGTAAAAGAAACCGCCTCCCCTCGGATTAGGGCCTGGAGGCTAGGACCGTCCATGCGGTCGCCAGGAAGAACGAGCTTGGCGCCGCAGAGCGGCGCCACGAACGGAAGGCCCCAGGCGGTGGCGTGATAGAGCGAGGAGCAAGGCATCACGCAATCGAACGACGTGAGGCCGAACGCGCTCGCCAGGCCCGCTCCCATCGCATGCAGAACGACTGCCCGGTGGCTGTAGAGAACCCCCTTGGGATCGCCTGTGGTCCCCGAGGTGTAACAAAGAAACGCCCCGGAATTTTCATCGATTTCGGGCCACGTGATCGAGACCGGTGCCACCGCGAGCAAGGGCTCATAGGCCAGCGCCCCGAACCCCTCGCCGACGCCAACGCCTTCGTCGGACAGTACGATGTATTTTTCGATATGCGGGAGGCTGGGCGCAATCCGCTCGACGAGCGCGGCGAGGTTGGGCTCGAACGCCAATATGCGACTCTCGGCATGGTTCAAGGTAAAGATCAGCTGATCGTCGGGGAGCCGGGGGTTGGCGGTGTGAAGCACTGCCCCAAGGCCCGGGACCGCGTAGAAGAGTTCCAAATGCCGGTGCGTGTTCCAGGCGAGCGACGATATCCGGTCACCGCTCCCGATCCCGGCAAGGGTGAACATGTTGGCAGCCTGCGCTACCCGGCGGGCGAGCGCAGCATAATCATAACGCCACAACCGATCGCTGCCGATTTCGCGCGACACCACTTCCCGGGTTGCGTGCGCGGCGGCGGCATATGTCAGGATCGTGCCGATCGCCAGTTGCGCAGGCTGCATTTGTCCCGTGATCGTCATGCATGCATCCTTCGACAAGTAGCAGTTGAACGGACCGTCTTTACGCGACAGCAAACAAAGTCCGCCAGCACAAGCCACCGAGGCTCATGCTGGCGGACACGGCGGCAGCCCGGCCGCACGCGATCCGCGGGATCAAGCCCTTGGACCGCGTTTGGGCGCGTCAGAACCGGAGTTCGGCGCTGACGCCCACTTTTCTTGGCTGTTCGTAAAAGCCGTCAGTTGCCTGCGCCCCGACACGAATGGTCTGGAAGACCTTTTCGTTGGTGAGGTTGGTCGCCCAGAGGCTGAACTTCCAGCGATCACCGGTTGGGGCAAAGGATATCGACGCATTGGTAAGGGTATAGCTCGGCTGGGAGAAAATATTCTGGAAGTCATAATAGAGCCGGGTCGAGAAGAAGGTGTTGACCGAGACCCCAAGGCGCCCTGCATCGAACTCATGGCCCCAATCGACCCCCAGGTTGAACGTCCACTTCGGGGCGCGGGTCATCACGTTACCCGACGCGTCCGCCGGGGCAACAGTGTTGCCTCCGTCGGGGCGCGGGAAAAAGCTCTGCGCGAGCGGAAAATCACGATAGCGCGCGTGGCTGTAGGCCGCCGAGCCGCGGATGTTGAGATCGTCAATCGGTTGGATAATCGCCTCGAACTCGCCGCCATAGATTTTGGCGCTCGCTGCGTTCTGCAGGACGTAGCTCGGACCCGACGCGTCTTTGGCCTGAACTTGCAGATCGTCGTACGTATAGTGATAAACGGCGAGGTTCGTGCGGAGCCAATTGAAGGGGTCGACCTTGATGCCGGCCTCCCATGCCTTGATGTTCTCGGGATTGACCGGATTCGGCGATGTGCCCGCCATATTGTAGACGCCGCTTTTGAATGCGGTGCCATAGCTTGCATAAATGCTTCCGTCGGGTGCGAACTGGTACCGGACTGCGCCGCGATAGTTGAACTTGTTGAACGACTTGGCGGTCTTCGGAACGACCAGATTTCCATTAACGACCTGTTCGAAGGTCCGCCGCTCGGTGGTGTACCGCGCGCCAACAGTGATGAACAGGTCGTCGACGATCTCGTAGGTTCCTTCGGCAAAGCCCGCGAACGAGCGACCCGATAGTGCGGGATCAAGGTTGAGGGTGGTCGGAGGGATTCCAGGCCCCGGCGACGTGACGATATCCAACCCAGAATGGCCGCCGAACTGGTAGAAATAGCCGCCCAGGAGCCACTGGAATCGGCCGGGGTCGGCAGACGTGAACTTGATTTCCTGGCTCCCCGATTCCGTCGCAAATGTTGCAGGGAAATTACCGAGGAAGATGTTCGAGGCGTCCGAATCGGTTTCCTGGTACCAGCGCAGATTCATGAAGCCGCTCGTCGCCTCGAGGTTGAAGCCGTCGAACTCGAGTTTTACATGCAGCGCCGCACTCCAGCGCCGAAGGTCCAGCGTCGGAATGCTGGTCAGTGACGCCTGCCAGGCATCCGTCGGCAGTATAACGCCCGCGAAGCGACGGCCCGCCGTATTCCCATTGACCGGCTGGGGCGAATTGGTCGTGCTGTTCTGGTCGAAGAATTCGCCGGTCAGGATGACCTTGGCATTGTCGGAAGGCTGCCAAAGCAGCTTGCTGCGAAAGTTGATCACTTCCTGGTCGCCCAGCGTGCCGCCGCGCACCAGATCGTCGATATAGCCGTCATTCTTGCGATAGAGGGCGGCAAAATCGGCAGCCAATTTATCGCTAAGGCCGCCGGTGATATAGAAGCGGGCGTCATAATCGCCCGCATCTCTGCGCATGCGGCCGTAACGCAGCGACGCCTTGCCGCGCAGGTCGAAACTTGGATCGGGGGTGATCACGTTGATGAGGCCGCCGGTAGCGTTGCGGCCAAATGTCGTGCCTTGCGGACCGCGCAGCACTTCCACGCGCTCGACTTCGACAAGGTCGATCCAGTTGGCAGCCGACTCTGGCTGGTAGACACCATCGACATAGGTCGCGATGTTAGGCTCGTCGCCGATCGATATGCCGGTCGAACCGACACCGCGAATGACGGGCTGGAACACACCCATGTTGCGGCTTCCGATGAATCCGGGAACCACCTGGGTCAACGAGCGCACCGTCGAAACATCTGCCGCCGAGAGCGAGTCGCCGGTGATCGCCGTGACGGCGACAGCAACGTCCTGAAGTCGTTCCTCGCGGCGCGTAGCCGTCACGATGATGTCGGAGATGCCCGAACTCGACTGCGCCTCGGGCTCGGCTTCGGCAGCCGGGACCGTGTCCTGGGCTTGGCCGGCCGCGCTCCAGGCCAGTGCGAAAAGTGCGATACCGCCTGCGAGGGCGCGCCCGCTATTATTTCTGTTGGTCGTCATGTCCATTCTCCCTCTCCCTGATTCTTTTTTCAATTCGTCCGCACATGCTCTTCAAGAAAATCCAGCCAGTCGTTTCCCCAGAATATCTGGTCGTCGACAAACATAAGCGGCGCGCCGAATACGCCGCGGGCGTAAGCCTTCGACCGCGCTTCGCGATAGGCGCGCTTGCCCTCTTTCGAATCCACGAAGGCCATGACGGCATCGGCTTCGAGACCCGCCGCTGCCGCCGAGGCGCGCAATTCGTCCCGGTCTCGCGGATCGATTCCGAGGCCCCAGATGCGCCGATAGGCATCTGCACGAAGCCTTCGGCGGCACCATGACGGGCCGCGAAGATTGCGGCTGTGTTCCAGTCTCCGCACTCGAAGCTCGATGGAAAGGTAAGCGGCACGTCGTACCGCCGAGCCCAACGCTGCAGATCCGCGGTCAGAACCTTTATCTTCGCCGGCACCTCGCGGTTGGACGGGCTGTAATTGCCCGCCGCAATCTTTGCTTCGGGGATGTCGATTGGATGATAGGCCAGCGCCCGACCGTGTCGGCGCGCAATCTCCGGCAGCCGCAACTGTGCAAGATAGCTGAACGGGCTGATCAAATCGAAGTAGAAATCGATGGTGGTGGTCATGAGACCATCTCTCCGATGCACACCATCTCGCGGTAATTTTGCCGGAAGCCTTTGATACGGACAAGCTTAGATAACCCAGCTCGGTCACACCCGCCATATTTCGCACTCCCAAATCTTAAGCCATTTTTGACTTTATACGTCTGAACCAGTCTGGTTGACGCGTCGCACATTATGCAACATGATTCATGTAATGCAATTTAGATCATTGGGCAACCCATTGCACAATGGGTGTCGTGCGCACGAGGTATGTCCGATGAGTTGACGCGTCATATGTCCGATTTTGGTGTCTGGATGATCTCCGAGCGAAGGGAGTCATCAGATGCGGCGCAATCGGGCATTGACGGAGGCGATACGGATGGAGCGCTTTGAGGAGCTTTACCTTGCGGTTGGGGCTGGGCGACTGAGTTGTTCGGATGCGGCGATGATCCTGGGTTGTAGCCCACGTCATTTTCTGCGGCTGCGCAGCCGGTATGACGAGGACGGATTTGCTGGATTGCGGGATCGCCGGGTTGGGCAGGTATCGCGGCAGCGGGCGGCGGATGCAGAAGTCGAGGAGCTCACGCAGCTGTACCGAGATCGATATGCGGGATTTAACATGCGTCATTTTCACGAGCTGGCGCGGCGCGATCACAGCCTGCGCCGGGGCTATACCTGGACGCGCCTGGCGCTGTTGAGTGCGGGCCTGGTGAGGCCCGAAGCGTGGTGGAACGCACCGTCTCAAGCGCCCGCGCAAGCCGATGCGGGGGATGATGATCCATCAGGACGCGAGCACGCACTGCCGGTATGGCGAGGGCTATGCGGACCTGGTGGTGACGCTCGATGATGCGACGAGCGAGATCACCTCGGCGTTCTTCTGCAAGCAGGAAGGGACCAACTCGAGCCTGCGCGGCATCCATGAGACGATCGCAAAACACGGGCTCTTCTGCTCTTTGTACACCGACCGGGGCAGCCATTATTTCTTCACGCCCGAAGCGGGCGGCAAGGTCGACAAATCGCGCCCGACCGAGGTTGGGCGAGCGCTCCGCCAACTCGGCATCGATCATATCGCGGCCTATTCGCCCGAGGCGCGCGGGCGTTCGGAGCGGGCATTCGGCACCTTGCAGGGGCGGTTGGTCAACGAGCTGAAGCTGGCGGGCATCGCCGATATGGCAGCGGCGAACCACTATCTCACCGAGGTCTATCTCCCCCGTCACAACGCGCAGTTCGCCGTTGCGCCCGAGATGGAGGCGTCGGCCTTCGTAGCCATCCCCGGCTTCGACATCGACAATATCCTGTGCGTCCAGGAAGACCGGCAGGTGGGGGCCGATAACACCGTGCGCTACATGGGACTGTCAGGATTTTCGTGTGCGGGCGGGCGGTTGACCATCAGGCCGACATGGCCCTGATGAAACGTTCGCCGAAGATCACGGCAAATTGTGCCTTTGCCATAGTCCATTCACGTGGCGGCATCTTCCACTCTTTCTCCGATCTGTTCAAGATCAGATAGAGCAGTTTGGTCGCGGCCTCATCGCTTGGGAAATGGCCCCTTGCGCGGACGGCCCGCCTGAGCTTCGAGTTCAGCGCCTCGATAGAATTTGTGGTGTAGACGATCCGGCGGACCTCGTCGGGGAACGCAAAAAATGGGATAACTTCCGCCCAGGCACGCCGCCAGCTCTGAGCGATGGCGGGATAGCGCAGGCCCCAGGGACTGGCCTCAAATGCCGTCAGCGCCTGCTCGGCAGCATCAGCGCTTGAGGCGCGGTAAATCTCCTTGAGTGCCGTTGCCAGCCCTTTGCGATCCTTCCAGGATACAAAGTCCATGGAGTTGCGCAGCAAATGGACGATGCATGTTTGAACGACTGTTTCGGGAAAGACGGCGGTAATCGCATCGGGAAAGCCTTTTAAACCGTCGACGACGGCAAGCAGGATATCCTCTGTGCCGCGGTTCCTGAGCTCGTTCATCACGCGCAGCCAGAATTTGGCACCCTCATTTTGCTCTAGCCACAGCCCGAGCACCTCCTTTGCGCCATCGGCGCGGGCGCCCAAGGCGATGTGGATGGCTTTATTGCGAACCATCCCTTCGTCGCGGATCTTGACCCGGATCGCATCGAAGAAGACCAGCGGGTAAATCGGATCGAGCGGCCGCTGCTGCCAGGTTGCGACCTC
>NZ_NISK01000008.1 GCF_002205675.1 Sphingopyxis bauzanensis
CAGCAGCGGCCCAATCAGATCCCACTCCGCTTCCGACAAATCCCCGCGACCCATGACTGCTCCTCAAAAAGCAGTCTTGAATCAGAAGTCGACGCGATTGGGAATCCCTTTTGTCAACACGGCCTAGGCCATATCGCGAATGCAACAGCTTCGCTGCTCTGAGGATAGCCTTTTCAGAAGTGACAAACCCGGCAGCACATTCGTGAATTGCTGCCACTAAATGCATCAGATCGGACCGGTCTTGGACCGTCAGCTTTCCGTCACGGGTACGGTCGGGAAATACTATCAGCGCAAGTTCCGCCATGTAGGCGTCCCCACTCGACCTAGGCGGCAATGGTAGGCGAGGTAGCGCCTTCGCTAGCTCAAGAACCGGGTCGCTGCTTTCGGGCTTCGAATGCCGTTCCAGTTCCTTAACAAGTTCGGCCGTAATCGCGAGCCGGACGTCATTTTCGAATGCCGCGGCCATTACTCTGCTCGCCGCCGGTCCACGGACCCGCTGCTTCGTTACATCGAAAATGACGTTAAGATCCAACACGTACAGCGGTGCGCGGCCGGCCAACGGCGCGGCGATCGACAGCGACCCAAGGGCGGATGGATTGGCAATAGCGAAATCTAGAAGGCTTGGCGTTGAGAGTTCTAGCACCCGAACATTGATCGTGCGGCCACGGGTCTTGCCGCCGGGGCGAGTCCGAATGACCTCGAATCCAAGATCAGAATAGAAGCCATTGGCGTCCTTTAGATCGCTTGCCACGTCAGCCCTAACGCTCAGATAGCTTGATTCTTCGAGTACCCGGATAACTTCTAGGAGAAGTCGGCGACCGACCCCTTGGCCTCGAAAATCCGGGGAAGCCCACGTTTGGAAGATACGACCCTGAGGCAAGGCGCCGCCGAACAGTGTGTAACCGACGAGCGCGCTTCCTGAATCAACGGCCACGATCATGCGGCCTTGATAGGCAAATTCGTCATATGCCCTGGCAGGAAGAAAGCCAAAAGCTGCCTTCTCCCGATCTGCCGCCTCTCGAATCCTGCCAACATAAGGCTCAATCTCGTGCCGAAGCGTCAGGAGCCTAATTTCGACGGTTTGTTTGGAAGTGTTTATTTGTCCCCTCATTGACCCAGTTGAGCGAAATCTAATCGTCATGCAACTGGAAGTGCTGAGAGACGACCTGGAGTAATGTCCGGCGCGAATACGTGTGAAACTAAAAAGGCCTTGAAAAGGCGCCCAAAAAATTCGGCGCTTTTTTCGATGCGGAACATCGTCGCGCCGCGGGCCGCCGTCTCTCGCTTTCCCATCGGCACAAAATCGCATCACCTTAAAGGCTCCCGCCACATGATGATGCAGGAAGAATGGCAGCTTTAGCTTTCTGTCTTTTCGAAACTGCCAGACTGCAACCGGCCTTAAGCCGTCGACCCGAGCTGATAATGGTGATCTGAAAAACCGAGATCTCTCCGCCCCGCCAGCGTCCCGGTACAAAGGTCTGCAATGGCTGCGTTGAGTATCTCACTCCTCACGCCGGTTGCATCATCGGTGGTAATCAGCGCGTCCGCCAACCCGGCAACTTCGTACGCCCTCCGCCGTTCTCGCCAATCGCGCGCATAATCTTGCCGATCGAGCATGCCAAGATGCTCCCAGAAGAAGGTCTTGCCGCCCGTCTGAATGGTGAAATCGGGCCGGATGCTTACGGTGCGGTCGCCAAAGGGAAGATTCATCGGCTCTTCATATGCGAAGCTTAACTTTCCCTCCTCGCGGGCGCGGACGAGGCTGGAATAGACCATATATTCAATCTTGGACCGCACGCGAACACCGGGCTCAGGCTCGAATAGACGGGCGCTGTCGAATGGCGCTGAAAATACAGAGGAATTGCGCATTGCTAGGACCGAGCGATCTCTTGCGATACGCAGCGGGTTGGCGCGATCAGAGCGTTCAACCAGCAATGTCAGACGCCCCTGTGAACGCGTCATACCGGTGTAGAGGAGCTCGCTCGAAAGCAAGGCCCGGCGCTCCGGCACCACCATGAGCACTTCCGCGAATTCACTTCCCTGCGCTTTGTGGACGGTTAATGCATAGGCGAGTTCAAAGTCTTCTGCTTGCATCTTTTTCCAATCCAGCGACCAATTGCTCTCTGGAAAAAAGCCCTGCCAGCCGCTTTTTCTGGTGCTGGAAAGGACGCCGATCGAGCCATTCGAAAGGCGAAGATCTCTCGTTTTTGTGCCGCTGTTCCAAGTATAGTAATTCGTCACTCGGACAAGCTTGTCCGAGTGGAAGAAGCCATCAGTCTCACCCCATTTCGTGTCGCGCACGTCGGCCCGCCATGTGCTGGCGACAAATTGGCTGAGCCCCAGCGTGCCGCTAATTCCTCCGCGATAGGGCGAAAGAACCTGAGCGCGATCAAGAGCCAGGTCTTTCGACTTGAACCCCTTCACGTTTCCGTTTTCGTACAGATTGAGGAGCAGATTGTAAGCCTCTTGCCTCGGCATCTCCGCATGGCCGGGCACGGCGTCATCAAGCACTCCGTCTATAAAGTTTTCAACCTCGCCATGTAGTTCATCGGTGTTGTCAAAGTAACGAACGGTCAGAAAATCGCTGATCTTCCCACCTTTACACATCGCGTCGAAGAGCTCGCTATGGTAGCGATTGCGGCCAGCGAAGAGGTGGGCGGCCTCGATTACCTTTGGATCATGCTTCTGTCGGCAATTGGTAATCAGTCGCACATGATTATTTTTCTCAAACTGTTCGTTGGCGCGAAGGTGCGTGAGAATGTCCTGGAGCGGCTTGCCACAGCCAATAGGCGGGAGCTGGTTTTCGTCGCCAACCAATATGAGACGCTTTGTTAGCGTGGGCTGATGAACCTCGATAGCGCGGAATATCAACGCTAGCTGGAACAGGTTCACCATCGAGCTTTCCTCGACTACGAGATTGTCGAACGGCTCCAGTTTGCCTGATCGCACCATGGCTGCGAGATCCGCATCTTCGTCAGTGAATCGTCCGAGACCCGATCGCCATATCCAGCGATCGATCGTTTGAGCCTCCCACGCGGCATTACCTCGCTCCTGATTTAATCGGAGCGCTGCTTTGCCTGTTGGCGCGAGCACCAATGTGGTCTCGCCTCTGTCCTCAAACTCCTTAAGCAATCGCAACAAGGCCTGACTTTTTCCCGATCCAGGGCGTCCGGTCGCGCAATAAAAACGCTCAGCCAGCGCACCAGTCATGAGGCGGGTGCGCTCGACCGCAAAAAGTTCGGCGTCGAAGGCGCCGATCGCGGCACTAAGTGCCGCCACTTCATTTGCAACATAGCCCTCGATCCAAGCGGAGTCGGCCTTGATCGTCGGCAATGCAAGACGCTCGGAGACGACGCGCATGATAGTCTGTTCAGCATTCCAGGTGGATTGGCGGTAAAAATAATGAGCGCCATCGACCACCTCGACGTGGAGGCGCTCCCGGAAGTGGGCGAGATGGCCTGAAGACAAGAGTTGGGCCGGGCTTATTGCGAGCTTCTCGCGGTAGAAAAGTGGGTGCTGCGCGGCATGCTCTACCAAAGCTGTCTGCGACAAAAAGCTGTGGCCCGCCGCTTCGGCGCTGCGCAGAGCTTCGATGGAAAAGGCCCGGAGCCGCTCAGGTCCTGCGACGGTTAGGTCGTGAAGATCTTCGTGCCGGTCCATGTGGTTGAAGTCGGGAAACATCCCGATATCGATGACGGCATAATCTATCGGGCTATCCGAACGTTGCTCGCGGTCAAGGTCGGCGCGCTCTTCGGCCGCGACGGTAGTTGTCGGAATATAAGATTCTGCAAGAAGATAGGGGTTGGCCGCGATATCATCGTCGCCAATTGCTAAGCCGCCGAAGGTCGAACCGCCATCGCTATCGGTAAATAGGATCCGACCAATTTGGCGCGGCGTTAACGTGAATAGAGCGAGCTTCCGCAAAAGTGGGAGCCGCGACGCATTGTCCCGGAAGCCGGCCCGTGCCCGCTGCCAAGTAGGTTTTAACGGGGCAAGGACGTCTGGCGTTCCTTTCTCCGACAGATGTGCAAAAAGCGTCTCCGCTAAATCGACATCAGCTGGAAGGGACGCTCGGAGTGCCGCCACCACAGCCTGCCCCGCCTCGCCTTGGGGCTGCACTTCCCCTTCTGACAGGTCCGCAAGAGCGGTAACAATAGAACCGAGACCTGGGTAAAGGCTGCGGTCAGCCCAGCAATCCGCGATGATATCTTCGAGCCTGTCAATAGCGCCTCCTACATCGGCTATGCCATGCGCTTCCGCCCGCTGCAGAGCTCGTCTCAACTTGTAGAGAAGGTTCAGTGCATGATCGTCATGGACCTGCTCGGAGACATATTTGAACCGCGGCAGCAGGGCCGGATCGTCGATGAGGACGCGTATTTCTTCCAGTTTTGTTTCATCGTCCGGATGCGTTTCGATATGCTTGAGATAAACATGGTAGGGCAGGACGACGCCTGCCTCCTTCCCATGATGCTCTAGCTTCAGTGCCCAATTCATGACTGGGAAATTCTTCATACTGTCAGATTGGCTGCGAAGCTTCTCGAGCTCTTTCTCGTCGAACTGGAAGGTGCCTGCATCCTTGATATCTTTTAGTCGCACGCAGCCAACCAAAGCATATTTATACTCGTCGGCGGAGATGGGGTTGTCATAATTCAGATAAAGAAAAATCAACGAGCGGTCCGCGCTTAGCCGGCCTCGATAACGCTCGATCCGCTGTTCAAGATCGGGGAAATATTGTCCGTGCTGCTCTTTGCTATTGTGTGTGATCGAGAGCCGAAAGGGCCATGTGTAGACCGTGTTGGCCGGAAGCTCGTCTACGATCTGCTTTTTATCGCTCAACCTTGAGAAGGGATGGCGATGCAGTGTTTGCGTCGCATTGGTAGCGAAGGCCGACGACGTCCAGAAACAGGGGGGCTGGTAACCGGGAAGATCGGCGTCAAGCGCACGGCAAGGGGTCTCGCACTCGATTTTCTTTTCGCGTGCGAGACGTTCAGACAGTAGCGAGTGGCTACCCGAGCAATAGGTGTTCGCTGCCGGATCGTCGCACACGTGACCGTCCCAACCACGATCATGCCACGCCATCCGCGCTGTAATATGCCAGGTCACGAAAGCCCCCTCGATTATAGAATAGTGTCTGCGGTAGCAGGTACAGTGTTTCGATATGAGGGGAACTGCCAAATGCAGCCCAGATTACAGGCGATTGAAACAGCCGGCGCCGACATCTCCGAATGTTAGAGCTCGCCGTTGCTTATCGCTTTGAGCACTTTTCCGCTTCGGACCACAGAGTCTGAACCGGAGTCGCCCGATCTGAAACTGTGAGATTGCATGGCCACCAGCGATACAATATAAGGTCGCCAAGGCCCCAAAAAAATGCCTCGGAGTTCCGGGGGCAGGCTTGGGGGCCATCAAAATAAGCTCTTCAACATACTGAAAAATAACAAAAAATAGGTCAAATTTCTCGGTCCTGTAAGCGCACGAGCACCATCCGCGCGAAATTCTGGGGGCCGATGCGAAGAATCGTGTCCCGGCAACATCGCGGTTTCAGGCAGGGTATCAGACGGGAGCGAGAGGCGGGTTCTGACCCGCGCGCGCTTCAAGTTCGGCGATGCGTTCTGAGCAGATTGTGTGAACAGCGCGGCCCAGTTCCTCGACGCAGCCGCCAAGCCATTGCAGCTCATCCTCAGTGATGCGGTAGTGCTTCGATTATGCCGAGCGGTCCACTATGCCGAGTGGGCGCGCGAACCCCTGCTTTCCAACAGCTTTGCGCTGATCGGCTCGGCATAGTTTTTAGCATCCGATCTGGGGCAATCGACAGCGATCGGGCGCAATGAGGTCTTGCCACCGGGCGAGAAGATGGCGAGAATCCGGTGATGAGAAATGATGTCGACCATCTGCCCCCGGCGCAGCAGGAAGAACTGACGCGCGCGACGCGGATTTTGATGGACGAATTTGCCGTCGCGACTTCGCGTGCGACGCAGCCATGGAAGAAGAACGGCAAGGTCCGGAAGATCGTTCTGTTCGGCAGCTATGCGCGCGGCGACTGGGTCGACGAGCCCGAGAATGGCTATCAGTCGGATTATGATCTGCTGATCATCGTCAGCCACGCCAATCTCACCGATATTGCCGAATATTGGTATGTCGCCGAGGATAGGATCCTGCGCGATGCGGAGATCGCGCGGCCCATTAACATCATCGTCCACACGCTCGAGGAGGTGAACCGCGGCCTGAAGCGGGGCGAATATTTTTGGGTCGACATCGCGCGCGACGGCATCGTGATTTACGACCTGCCCGGCAGTGAACTGACCACGCCGATGCCGCTGACGGCATCTGATGCCTATGAAATGGCCAGCGGTTATTTTGCGGACTGGTCTGCGAAGTTGAACGATGCGCTCGAGATCGCAGACTTTTGCATCGAGAAGCGAAAGTTTAACGACGCCGCCTTCACGCTGCATCAAGCCGCCGAACGCGCCTACACCTGCTTCCTGCTGGTACGCAGCCACTATGTTCCGCGCTCACATAATCTGAAGTTCTTGCGCTCGTTGGCCGAGGACCGTGACCCGCGGCTCGTCGAGGCCTGGCCGCGGGCAACGAAGCTCGACCGCCGGCGCTTTGAACTGGCGAAACGCGCATATGTCGAGGCTCGCTACTCGGCTGCGTACGACATCGGTAGCGATGATCTGCAGGCGATCAGGTCAGCGGTGACCATGTTGCGCGACGCGGTCGAGACGGTGTCGCGCGAATGGCTCGATGGGCTCCGGCAGAACGCCGACCTCTGATCGCTCAGCAGCCGCTGGCTACAGCGCGTCGAGAAAGGGTAGCCGTCTTTGCGCAGCCGGGCCGTATTCAGGTCGATGCAGTCCCTGAATGGCCCCGCCCGCAAATCGCGGATCGTCCAAGCTTTACCGCCGACGGCCGCCAGGTGCCTTTTGCCTTTTCACTGACCGTCGACCAGCGTCCGCTCGACCCGCGGCACAGCTATGCGGTGTCGGCGCGCATCACCGACGCATCGGGGCGGCTGATGTTCATCACCGACACACGCAATAGCGTGGCGTTCGATGACCGGAGCCGGATCGACATGGGGACGCTGACGCTGGTGAAGACGCGCTAGGCCTATTCTCGTCATCCCGGCGAAGGCCGGGATCTCGACCTCGCGTTTATTCGATACGGGGAGATCCCGGCTTTCGCCGGGATACGAAGGTGTGGGCGGCGCATAGCTATGCGCGACCCTGCCGCTTGACGCTGCGCCTTCGCAGGTGCAGCAAAGCGGCTTATGGGCCCGCCTATCCAGATCTCGCAAAATCCCGACATCCGCTATCTCGGGCGGATCCTCGGTGACGTCATTCGCGCCTATGGCGGCGACAAATTGTTCCGGCAGACCGAATATATCCGCTCATCGAGCGTCGATCGGCATCGCGGGATCGCGGGGGCCGAGGCGATCGATCCGGGGCTCGATGCGCTGAGCCTGGATGACACGGTCGCGTTCGTGCGCGGGTTCATGCTGTTTTCGATGCTCGCCAATCTGGCCGAGGACCGGCAGGGGGTTGCCGCCGAGCCCGAGGCGACCGTCGCGGCGGCGATCGACAAGCTGAAAGCCGACGGGATCGATAGCGACGCGATTGCCGCGCTGCTCAGCGCCTCACTCGTCGCGCCGGTGCTGACCGCGCACCCGACCGAGGTGCGGCGCAAATCGATGCTCGACCACAAGAACCGCATCGCCGAGCTGATGCTGCTGCGCGACAGCGGCGCCGACGAGACGCCCGAGGGCGATGTCGTCGAGGATGCGATCCGGCGGCAGATCGTGCTGCTGTGGCAGACGCGGCCGCTGCGCATGGAAAAACTGTTCGTCGCCGACGAGATCGACAATGCGCTCACCTATCTCCGCGACGTGTTCCTGCCGGTGGTGCCGAAGCTATACGCGCGCTGGGAAACCGAGCTGGGGCAGCGCCCCGCGAGTTTCCTGCGCGTCGGCAGCTGGATCGGCGGCGACCGCGACGGCAACCCGTTCGTCACTGCCGAGACGATGGTGATGGCGACGGGACGCAATGCCGCGGCGGTGCTGGGCCATTATATCGACGCGGTGCATGGGCTGGGCGCCGAATTGTCGGTGTCGGCGAGTCTGGCCGCAGTTCCGGAAGCGGTCGAGGCGCTGGCCGAGGCGAGCGGCGACAGCGCGCCGAGCCGCCGCGACGAGCCCTATCGCCGCGCGCTGTCGGGCATTTATGCGCGGCTGTGCGCGACCTATATGCAGATCGTCGGCAAGGCGCCGCCGCGGCCTTCGGCGCTGAAGGGTGACGCCTACGCGACCCCCGCCGATTTCCGCCGCGACCTCGTTACGATCGCCAATGGCCTGTCGGCGAACAGCCAGGGGCAGTTTGGCGGGATCGGTGCGCTCGGGCGGCTGATCCGCGCGGTCGAGGTGTTCGGGTTCCACCTTGCGACGCTCGACATGCGGCAGAACAGCGCGGTGCACGAACGGGTGCTCGCCGAGCTGCTCAAGGTATCGGGCGTGTGCGCCGACTATCTGGCGCTGGACGAAGATGCGCGCGTCGCGCTGCTCACCGCCGAACTGCAAAGCGACCGGCCGCTCGCGGCGCCGTGGCACCAGTGGAGCGACCAGACCGCGGGCGAGCTCGCGATCGTCCATGCCGCTGCCGATGTGCGCGCGCGGCTGGGCGGCGATGCGATCTGTCAGTGGATCATCAGCATGGCGCAGACCCTGTCCGACCTGCTCGAGGTTCATGTGCTGGCGCGCGAAGCCGGATTGTGGCGCAGCGGCGAAGCGGCAGGACAATCGAACCTGATGGTCGTCCCCTTGTTTGAGACGATCGCCGATCTCGACAAGGCGCCGGACATCATGCGCCGCTATTTCGCGATGCCCGAAATCGGACCGCAGGTCGGACAGCGCGGGCATCAGGAAGTGATGATCGGCTATTCGGATTCGAACAAGGACGGCGGGTATCTGACCTCGACCTGGGGATTGCATCAGGCGTCGCAGGCGCTGACCCCGGTGTTCGACGAGGCCGACACCGCGATGCAATTGTTCCACGGCCGCGGCGGCGCGGTCGGGCGCGGCGGCGGCAGCGCCTTTGCCGCGATCCGGGCGCAGCCCGCAGGCACGGTGCAGGGGCGTATCCGCATCACCGAACAGGGCGAGGTGATCGCGGCGAAATATGGCACCGCAGCGAGCGCGGCGGCGAACCTGGAGGCGATGGTGTCGGCGAGTTTGCTCGCGAGCCTGGAGCCCGAGGCGCTGAGCGACACGGATGCGGCGCGCTTTACCGCAGCGATGGATGCGCTGTCGGACAGCGCCTTCGCGGCGTATCGCGGGCTGGTATACGACACCCCGGCGTTCAAGGATTTTTTCCGCGCGATGACCCCGATCGCCGAGATCGCGACGCTGAAAATCGGATCGCGCCCGTCGAGCCGCACCAAGTCGAGTGCGATCGAGGATCTGCGCGCGATCCCGTGGGTGTTCAGTTGGGCGCAGGCGCGCGCGATGCTGCCCGGCTGGTACGGGACGGGCGAGGGTTTTGCGGCGTTCGGCGACAAGGCGCTGCTGGCGGACATGGCGGCGGGTTGGCCGTTCTTTGCGGCGCTGCTCGGTAATATGGAGATGGTGCTCGCGAAATCCGACATGGGGATTGCGGCGCGCTATGCCGAGCTGGCGGGGCATGTCGACGGGCATAAGGCGATCTTTGGTCGCATCCGCGACGGGTGGAACCGCGCGCATGACGGGTTGCTCGCCGTCACCGGCCAGACGCGGCTGCTCGAAAAAAACCCGGCGCTCGAGGCGTCGATCCGGCTGCGGCTGCCCTATATCGAACCGCTCAACCTGCTCCAGATCGAGCTGATGAAGCGCCACCGCGCGGGGGAGACCGACCCGCGTATTGCCGAGGGCATCCAGCTGACGATCAACGCCATTGCGACGGCGCTGCGCAATAGCGGCTGACGCGTCGCCCTCGCGCAGGCGGGGGACGCGGTCCGGTTTGCGGAGCGACGAAGATCAAGGCCTCAAGCGGCCTCCGCTTGCGCGGGGGCGGCGGTGTGTCAGGTCTTCGTAATCACCACCTCGCCCTTGGCATTGGCGCCATCGGGGGCGAAGTTGATGCGGAAATCGGCGCCGTCTTTGTCCTTGCCGGCCAGCGTGTCGCCGGTGCGAGTGACCTTGACGCCCTTTTTGGCGAATTCGCCCGCCATCCAGTCGGCGGCCTTGGTCGACGCCGCGGGTGAGGTGAAGCCGAGTTTGACGGTCGCTTTGCCGGCGCCATTCTTCTCGTTGGCATCGACGTCGACCGTGGTCACCTTGCTGCCGGGGTAGAGTTTGACGCCATCGATGTCGAAATCGCTTTCGATGTCGAGGTCGACGAAATCGGGGATGTCGATGTCGATCGACGCGCCTTCGCCGCCGATCTTGATATTGCCGCCGTCCTTGCCGGCCTTGATCTGGACGCCGCCATGCTCGTCGCCGGCGTTGATCGAGACTTCGGTGGCGTCGTTGGCTTTCTCGTCCGATCCGCAGGCGGCGAGGAGCATCATCGGGGGGATCAGGAACGCGAGGCGCATGGGATATCTCCTTGGTGAGTTATATAAATAATACACCTTGAAGCTGGGCGAGTCAATCGACCCCTCTTTCGTCATGCCGGACCTGATCCGGCATCCATGCCGCGGGCGCGGTCATGGACCCCGGATCAAGTCGAGCGAGCTACATGGCTCGTTCGAGGGTGGCGATGAGAGAGACGCGAGCGTCATGCATCGATGCTGGTCCGCAGGTCGCCGTGCACCAACCCGCCGTCGACGGTGATCGTGTCGCCCACGACATAGTCACCCGCTTTCGACGCAAGAAAGATCGCGGCGCCGGCCATATCCTCGGGAACGCCGATGCGTTTGACCGGAATGCTCTGCGCTACCGCGTCGCCATGGTCGCGCGCGGCCTTGTTCATGTCCGACTGGAAGGCGCCGGGTGCGATCGCGGTGACGAGGATATGATCGGTGACCAGCCGCGCCGCAAGACGCTTGGTCAGGTAGAGGATCGCCGCCTTCGATGCATGATAGCTGTAAGTTTCCCACGGATTGAGTCGCTGGCCGTCGATCGAGCCGATGTTGATGACTTTCGATGGGCGTTCGTGCGTCCCGCCCGCCTTGAGCAGGCCGTGGAGCGCCTGCGTCAAGAAGAAGGGCGATTTGACGTTGATGTCCATCACCTTGTCCCAGCCCGCCTCGGGGAAACCCTCGAACGGTTCGCCCCATGCCGCGCCGGCATTGTTGACGAGGATGTCGAGGCGCTCTTCGCGCGCTTCGAGTTCCTTGGCGAGTGCGCGGCAGCCTTCGACCGTCGCGAGGTCGACCGGCAGGCCGATGACCCTGCCCGGATAGCGCGTTTCGAAATCGGCGATGGCTTCCTCGATCTGCGCGGTCTTGCGCGCCGAGATGTACACGCGGGCGCATCCTGCGGCGAGATAGCCCTCGACGATCATCTTGCCGATGCCGCGCGAGCCGCCGGTGACGAGCGCGATGCGGCCGTCGAGGCCGAACATGTCCTGAAGGTTCATTGTCTCATCCTTTTTTTCCTCCCTTGGAGGGGAGGGCTGGGGTGGGGCCTGTGGGCGCAATGCCCTCCCCGCTGCGCCCCGGATCAAGCCCGGGGCTCGCTGCCCCTCCCGCAAGCGGGAGGGGATCAAGTTTAGTAGCCGTTCATCCGGGCGACCTGGTCGATGTGATAATGCACATCACCCATATATTCAGCGAGCGCGCGGTCGCGCTTCATATAAAGACCGATGTCATATTCGTCGGTCATGCCGATGCCGCCGTGCATCTGGACCCCTTCGCGCACCGCGAGGTTGGCGGCGCGGCCGGCCTTCGCTTTCGCGACCGACACCATCAGCTTCGCGCCCTCATTGCCCTCGTCCAGGAGCTGCTGCGCCTTCATCACCGTCGCGCGCGCAACTTCCATTTCGCCATAGAGATGCGCGGCGCGGTGCTGGAGACCCTGGAACTCGCCGATCAGCTTGCCGAACTGCTTGCGCTCCTTGAGGTAAGTGACGGTCATGTCCATCGCGCCCTGCCCGACACCGACCATTTCGGCCGCGGCGCCGGTGCGCGTCGCGGCAAGCAGTGCGTCAAGGATCTCACCGCCCGCATCGACTTCGCCGATCACCGCGTCGGCATCGACTTCGACACCGTCGAGGGTGACGTGACTGGCGAAGCTGGAATCCACGAGCCGCCGCGGATCGGCGGTGACCCCCTTCGCGTCCCTAGGCACCGCGAACAGGGTGATCCCGCCGTCGGTCTTCGCCGCGACAATGCTCATGTCGGCGACATGGCCGTGGAGGACGAAGCTTTTCTTGCCGTCGAGGCGAAAGCCGTTGCCGGCGCGCGTCGCGGTGGCCGCGATGCGGTCGGGGCGGTGCTTGGCGCCCTCGTCGATCGCGAGCGCGATGATCGCTTCACCCGATGCGATCGCGGGGAGCCAGCGGCCCGCCTGCGTGCCGCCCGCTTTCGCGAGCGCGGCGACCGCGCCGACGCTGGTCGACAGGAAGGGCGATGGGGTCAGGTTGCGGCCGATTTCCTCGAGCACGATGCCCGCCTCCATATGCCCCATGCCGAGCCCGCCATGCGCCTCGGGAACGAGCATCCCGGGCAGCCCCATTTCGGTGAACTGCGTCCAGAGCTCGCGCGAGAAGCCGGTGGCGTCGGCGCTGTCGCGCAGCTTGCGCAGGTGCGATACCGGCGCCTGTTCGGCGACGAAGGGCGCGACACTGTCCTTGAGCATCGCCTGGTCGTCATTGTGATACAAAGGCATGGGTCAGGCTCCGGGCAAGTCGAGGATACGCTTGGCGATGACGTTGAGCATGACTTCGCTCGTGCCGCCTTCGATCGAATTGGCCTTGGTGCGCAGCCAGCCGCGAGCACGCGCGCCGCCCTTGGTTTCTTCGCTGTCCCATTCGAGCGCTTCGCTGCCGCCGCCCGACATGACGAGTTCGTGGCGGCGCTTGTTGAGTTCGGTGCCGACATATTTCATCATGTTCGACGACGCGGGATGCGCGCGGCCGGTCTTCCACATGTCCATGAAGCGTTCGCCCATCGCGCGGTACGCGAAGACATCGACGTCGAATGCCGCCATTTCGGCGCGCAGGATCGGATCGTCGAGTTCGCCTGCGGCATTCTTGCCGAACGCCTTGGCAAAGGCGCCGCCGATGCTGACCATGTCGCCGCCCGCGCCGCCGCCCGAGATCATCTCGCGTTCGTGCCCCAGCAGATATTTGGCGACGTCCCAGCCGCGGTTGATCTCGCCGACATATTGTGTCTTCCTCACTTCGACGTCGTCAAAGAAGGTTTCGCAGAAGGGCGAATTGCCGCTGATCAGCAGGATCGGCTTGGTCGTGACGCCCTTGCTCGCCATGTCGAAGAGCATGAAAGTGATGCCCTGATATTTGTTCGCCTTGTCGGTGCGGACGAGGCAGAAGATCCAGTCGGCCTGGTCGGCATAGCTGGTCCAGATCTTCGATCCGTTGACGACCCAATGATCGCCCTTGTCCTCGCCGAACGTTTGCAGCGAGACGAGATCGCTGCCCGAACCGGGCTCCGAATAGCCCTGGCACCAGCGGATTTCGCCGCGCGCGATCGGGTTGAGGTACTGGACCTTCTGTTCCTCGGTACCGAATTGCAGCAGCGCGGGGCCGAGCATCCAGATACCGAAGCTGTCGAGCGGCGAGCGCGCATGGATGCGCTTCATTTCCTGTTTGAAAATCTTGGTCTGCTCGGGGGTGAGGCCCGCGCCGCCATAGGCCTTGGGCCAGTCGGGGACGGTATAGCCCTTGGCCGCGCAGACTTCGAGCCACTGCTTCT
The DNA here is from genome assembly GCF_002205675.1 of Sphingopyxis bauzanensis. Classification (GTDB taxonomy): domain Bacteria; phylum Pseudomonadota; class Alphaproteobacteria; order Sphingomonadales; family Sphingomonadaceae; genus Sphingopyxis; species Sphingopyxis bauzanensis. The sequence goes on from NZ_NISK01000008.1 coordinate 13,843, forward strand.
GGGCGTCATTCTTGAACACCCAATTGCGCCCGCCCCAGCAGACATCGCCTTCCTCGCGGATGGGTTCGCGCATTTCGGCGGGGCAGTTTGCCTCCAGCCAGCCGCGCACTTCGGCGCGAAAAGCGTCCAGATCGCTCATGTTTCAGGCTCCTCTTCCTGCCCCAAATCTAGGAGCAGTCGCCTGCTTTACGCAAGCGTCAACTTGGGCGGCCCAACCTGCCGTTACGGCGCCGTAGCGTCCGACAGGCCGCCGTTGACGCGCCCTGCTTCGTCCCTAAGCTAAGTGGCAAAAGAAAACGGGAGAATGGGTCATGCGATTCGCAGGCAAGATTGCCGTCGTCACCGGTGCCGCATCGGGAATCGGCAAAGCCACGGTTTTGAAGCTGGCCAGCGAAGGCGCGCATGTCTTCGCTGCCGATATCGACGAAGCGGGCGGACGCGCGCTCGCCGAACAATCGAACGGCAAGATCGATTTTGTCCGCTGCGACGTGACCCAGCCGTCCGACATCGAAGCGCTGATGAACACGGCCGCGGCAAAGGGCGGCGGCATCGACATCGTCTTCAACAACGCCGCGGCGGGCGGTGACCGCGCCCCGATCGACGAGATCACCCCCGAAGGCTGGGACCGCACGATGGACCTGGTGCTGAAATCGGTCGCGATGGGGATCCGCTATGCGGCGCCGCACATGAAGGGGCGCAAGGGCGCGTCGATCATCAACACCGCGAGCGTCGCGGCGCTCGGCGCGGGCTATTCGCCCACCGCTTATGCCGTCGCCAAGGTCGGGGTGCTCCACCTGTCGAAGGTCGCAGCGACCGACCTCGCCCGCTATGGCATCCGCGTCAACGCGATTTGTCCGGGCTTCATCAACACCAATATCTTCACCGCATCGCTCGACGTCCCCGACGCAATGAAGGAACAGGCCAATGCCGTCATCGCCGGGATGAGCGCGCAGGCGCAGCCGGTGGCGCGCGGCGGCCAGCCCGACGACATCGCCAATGCGGTGGCGTTCCTGGCCAGCGACGAATCGTCGTTCATGACCGGCACGCATCTGCTGGTCGACGGCGGGCTGACGATCGGCCAGCGCCACGCCTGGGATCCCGAGGCACCGGGCATGTTCGACGCGCTGGTCGCGATGGAGGAAGCGGCCAAGGCCGGAGCGGCGGCGTGACCACAGCGGCGGCAACCGCCGCGGTGCCGCGCCCCGAAAAACTGCCGGTCTGGCTGAAAGCGACGCACGGCCTTGGCAGCATTGCTTACGGGGTCAAGGACAACGGCTTTTCGACCTTTCTGCTGCTGTTTTACAATCAGGTCATCGGACTCGACGCCGGGATCGTCGGTGCCGCCATCATGATGGCGCTGATCGCCGACGCGTTCGTCGATCCGGTGATCGGAGAGCTCACCGACCGCACGCGCAGCCGATGGGGACGCCGCCTGCCCTGGCTCTACATCGCCCCAATCCCGCTCGCGATCGCGTGGATGCTGCTGTGGAGCCCGCCCGCGATGAGCGACACGATGACGGTCGCGTGGCTGATCGGTTTCGCGATCATCGTACGTTCGCTGGTGTCATGTTGCGAAGTGCCGTCGGTCGCAATCGTCCCCGAACTGACCGGCGATTATGACGAACGCACGGCGGTGATGCGCTTTCGCTTCCTGTTCGGCTGGGGCGGCGGGCTGCTGATCCTGCTGCTCGCCTACGGGGTGTTTTTCGGCGGAGCGAAGGGGCTCGTCGATCCTGACGGCTATTTCCCTTACGCATTGGCCGGGGCGCTGATGATGACGGGCGCCGTGCTGGTATCGGCCGCCGGACAGCATAAGCGAATTGCCGTGTCGAACCTGACCGATGTGAAGCCGGTGATGACGCTGCGGCAGATTTTGCGCGACATGCGCGATACATTGTCGAACCGCGCCTTTTTATGGCTGATTTTTGCGGCGCTGTTCGGCTTCATCAATCAGGGCATCACCTTTTCGATGAACAATTACCTGCTCGGCTTTTTCTGGCAGTTCACGCAGGGCGAGATGGTCGCTTATGTCTTCCTGCTGTTCGCCTCAATGATCGCCGCCTTTGTGATCGTTGGACCCTTGTCGGCAAAGCTTGGCAAGCGCGACGGCGCCATTGTCGCGGGCGCCATCGCGCTGCTGGTCAACAGCGGCATCTATTTCGCGTGGATCCAGGGCGTGTTCCCCGGCTTGCCCGGAAAACCCAGTGTCGCGACGATGTTTGCGCTGGTTTTTGTTTCCAACAGCTTTTCGATCGTCCTGATGATCCTGTCGTCATCGATGATGGCCGACGTGGTCGAAGCGTCGCAGAGCGAAACCGGGCGGCGGTCCGAAGGCCTGTTCTTCGCCGGCTATTTCTTCATGCAGAAATGCGCGACCGGGGTCGGCATTTTCCTCGCCGGGCTGATCCTGTCGTTTGCGGAATTTCCGGCTAGCGCCAAACCGGGCGAGGTTGGCGATGCGGTGCTCGGCAATCTGGCGCTCGGCTATGCGCTGTCGGTCCTCGTCATCGGCCTTCTCGGGCTGATCGTGATGCGCCGTTTTCCGATCTCGCGCGCCGATCATGAGGCGCGGATTGCGATCTTGGGCGATGCGGCGCGCGCCGATGTCGACGCAAGTGGCGCGCATCCGTAACGGAAAATGTCAGTTGACGACGGAATGAGGTAATAATCGGCCCGCAGGGGTTGGCAAAACAGGACGAATCGGTCCAAAGGCTTACGCGAACGTAAACGGAAAGGATGCTTAGATGGATTTCGATCTCACCGACCGGCAGACTCATTGGCGCGACCGGGTGCGCGAATTCATCGAGCGCAAGGTGCGTCCGGCGGTCCCGACGTACAAGGAACAGGACAAGGCGGGCGACCGCTGGAAGGTCATTCCGATCGTCGAGGAACTGAAGGCCGAGGCGAAGGCCGCGGGCATCTGGAACCTGTTCATGCCGCCAAAGTCGGCCGCGCATCATCATGTCGACGAAACGATCGAATTCGAAGGCCCGGGCCTGACCAACCTGGAATATGCGCTGTGCGCCGAGGAAATGGGGCGCATCGGTTTCGCCAGCGAAGTGTTCAACTGCTCGGCCCCCGACACCGGCAATATGGAAGTGTTCCACCGCTACGGGACGCGCGCACAGAAAGAGAAATATCTGCTGCCGCTGATGAACGGCGAAATCCGCTCGGCGTTCCTGATGACCGAGCCTGCGGTGGCGTCGTCCGACGCCACGAACGTCGAATGCCGAATCGAACGCGACGGTGACGATTATGTCATCAACGGCACCAAATGGTGGTCGTCGGGCGCGGGCGATCCGCGCTGCAAAATCGCGATCGTGATGGGCAAGACCGATTTCAATGCCAAGCGTCACGCCCAGCAGTCGATGGTACTGATGCCGCTCGACGCGCCAGGGGTGACGATCCTGCGCCACCTGCCCGTATTCGGCTATGACGACGCGCCGCACGGCCATATGGAGATCGAGCTGAAGGACGTCCGCGTCAACGCCGAGGAAGCGATGCTGCTGGGCGAAGGCCGCGGGTTCGAGATCGCGCAGGGGCGCCTCGGCCCGGGCCGCATCCACCACTGCATGCGCACCATCGGCACCGCCGAGGAAGCGATCGCCAAGATGGCAAAGCGCCTGCAATCGCGCGTCGCCTTCGGCAAGACGATCGCCGAATACAGCATCTGGGAACATCGTCTGGCGCGCGCGCGTATCGACATCGAGATGACCCGCCTGCTCTGCCTCAAGGCCGCCGACATGATGGACAAGGTCGGCAACAAGGCCGCCGCTGCCGAGATCGCGATGATCAAGGTGCAGGCGCCGAACATGGCGCTGAAGATCATCGACGACGCGATCCAGGCGCATGGCGCCGCGGGCGTGTCCGAAGATTTCGGTCTCGCCAACGCCTATGCGCATCAGCGCACGCTCCGCCTCGCCGACGGTCCCGACGAGGTCCATGAACGCGCGATTGCGCGGATCGAATTCGCCAAGCACAGCGCGGCGAGCGACCCGGGCTTTTCGTCGGGCGACATCGGGGTGTCACGCTAAAGGATAATCCGTTCGTGCTGAGCCTGTCGAAGCACCATCCTTCTTTACCACAGGAAAGAGGGACGCTTCGACAGGCTCAGGGCAAACGGCGAGAGAGGGTAGTTTAAATGACCAAAGCCGCGCTTCTGATCGAACCCGGCCAGCCGCTGTCGATCGAGACGGTGCAGATCGCCGATTGCGGCCCGCACGAGGTGCGCATCCGCACCGCCGCCTGCGGGCTGTGCCATTCGGACCTGCATTTCATCGACGGCGCCTATCCGCACCCCCTGCCCGCGATCCCCGGCCATGAAGCGGCGGGCATCGTCGAGGCGGTCGGCAGCGAAGTGCGCACGGTCAAGGTCGGCGACGCGGTCGTTACCTGTCTTTCGGCCTTCTGCGGTCATTGTGAGTTTTGCGTCAGCGGCCGCATGTCGCTGTGCATGGGCGGCGATACCCGCCGCGCCGCCGGTTCGGCGCCGCGCATCACGCGGCCCGACGGCAGCCTGGTCAACCAGATGCTCAACCTGTCGGCCTTTGCCGAAACGATGCTTGTCCACGAGCATGCGTGCGTCGCGATCGATCCCGACATGCCGCTCGACCGCGCCGCGGTGATCGGCTGCGCGGTGACCACCGGCGCGGGAACGATCTTCAACGCGTGCAAGGTGACCCCGGGCGAGACCGTCGCGGTCGTCGGCTGCGGCGGGGTTGGGCTGGCCACGATCAACGCCGCGAAGATCGCGGGCGCAGGGCGGATCATCGCCGCCGACCCGGTTCCCGAAAAGCGCGCGCTGGCGATGAAGCTGGGTGCGACCGATGTCGTCGACGCGATGGATGGCGATGCCGCCAAGCAGATCCTCGAACTCAGCAAGGGCGGGGTCGATCATGCAATCGAAGCCGTCGGGCGTCCGGCCTCGGCCGCACTCGCGGTCGCGTCGCTGCGCCGCGGCGGCACCGCGACGATCCTGGGCATGATGCCCTTGTCGGAAAAAGTCGGCCTGTCGGCGATGGATCTGCTCTCGGGCAAGAAGCTGCAGGGTGCGATCATGGGCGGCAACCGCTTCCCCGTCGATATCCCGCGGCTGGTCGATTTCTACCTGCGCGGGCTGCTCGACCTCGACAGCATCGTCGCCGAAACGATCCCGCTGGAGCGGATCAACGAAGGGTTCGACAAGATGAAGAAAGGCGACGCCGCTCGGTCGGTGATCGTTTTCGATCAATGACGCTCGACGCGCAAAAGGCCTTCAGCGGCACCGTCGCGCCCGAGGGCGCCGACGTGCTCGACGAAGCGAAGCTGACCGCGTGGATGGAAGCCAATGTCGAGGGATTTGAAGGTCCGCTGACCCAGCATAAATTTGCCGGCGGCCAGTCGAACCCGACGTACAAGATTTCGGCGCCGTCGGGCAATTATGTCCTGCGCCGCAAACCCTATGGCCCGCTGCTCCCCTCGGCGCATGCAGTTGATCGCGAGTATAAGGTCCAGTCGGGGCTGCATAAAATGGGCTTCCCGGTCGCGCGCCAATATGGGCTGTGCACCGACGACAGCGTCACCGGCAGCTGGTTTTACGTCATGGCGATGGTCGATGGCCACACGATCTGGGACGGCGCAATGCCGGGATCGACCCCGGAAAACCGCCGCGCGACCTATGAAGCGATGATCGACACGCTCGCCGCGCTGCACAAGGTCGATGTCGAGGCGGCAGGGCTGTCCGATTATGGCAAGCCCGGCAATTATTTCGGCCGCCAGGTCGACCGCTGGACCAAGCAGTATCGCCTCGCCGAGACCGAGACGATGGACGAGATGGAACAGCTGATCGCGTTCCTGCCCGCCACCCTGCCCGAACAGACGCGCACCAGCGTCGTCCACGGCGACTACCGCATCGACAATATGATCTTTGCCAAGGATCGGCCCGAGGTTCTGGCGGTGCTCGACTGGGAGCTGTCGACGCTCGGCGACCCGCTCGCCGATTTCACCTATGTCGCGATGGCGTGGGTGACCGAAAATGGCGGGCGTTCGGGGGTGATGGACCTCGACCGGCAGGCACTGGGCATTCCCGAACTCGACGAGATGGTCGAACGCTATTGCGCTGCCACCGACCGCACCGGGGTGCCCGACATGAACTGGTATTTCGCCTATAATTTCTTCCGCCTCGCCGGGATCATCCAGGGGATCAAGAAGCGCGTGATTGAAGGCACCGCTTCATCGCAGCACGCCAAGGATATGTCCGAACGCGTCCGTCCGCTGGCCGAGCGGGCGTGGGACTTTGCACGAAAGGCCGGCGCATGAGCCTGTTCGATATGACGGGGCAAGTCGCGCTGATCACCGGATCGTCGCGCGGCATTGGCAAGGCGACCGCGGAAGCGATGGCCGAACAGGGCGCCAAAGTGGTGATCTCGAGCCGCAAGCAGGATGCCTGCGATGCCACCGCCGCCGAGATCAACGCGAAGTTCGGCGACGGCACCGCGATCGCGGTCGCCGCGAACATCTCGTCGAAGGACGATTTGCAGAACCTCGTCAACGAGACGCGCGCCGCCTTCGGCAAGATCACCGCGCTGGTCTGTAACGCCGCGTCGAACCCCTATTATGGTCCCGGGCTGGGGATCACCGACGATCAGTTCCGCAAGATCATGGACAATAATATCCTGTCGAACCACTGGCTGATCACGATGGTCGCACCCGAGATGCTCGACCGCGGCGAAGGGTCGATCACCATCATCAGCTCGATCGGCGGGCTGAAAGGATCGCCGATCATCGGCGCCTATGGCATCTCGAAGGCCGCCGACATGCAGGTCGCGCGCAATTTCTCGGTCGAGTTCGGGCCGCGCGGCGTGCGCGTCAATTGCATCGCGCCCGGGCTTATCCGCACTGATATGGCGCGCGCCTTGTGGGAAAATCCCGAGAATCTGAAACGATCGACTGCTGCTTCGACACTGAAGCGGATCGGCGAGCCGCACGAGATCGCGGGCGCCGCGGTCTTTCTTGCCAGCAAGGCAGGGGCATTTACCACCGGCCAGACCATCGTGTGCGATGGCGGTGCCACGATTTCAGGAGGCGCATGATGGGCGCATTGGACGGCAAGATTGCGATCATTACGGGTGCCGGTTCGGGCATCGGCCGCGCCAGCGCGCTGCGCTTTGCGGCCGAAGGCGCGAAGCTGGTGCTCGGCGACAAGACGGCGGCGGTGCATGAGACCGCGCAGCTGGTGCAGGAAGCCGGAGGCGAAGCTGTCGGACTGGAGATTGACGCGGGGGTCGAAGCCGACGTCGCCAAGCTCGTTGCGACCGCGAACGACACTTATGGCGCGCTCGACATCGCCTTTGCCAACGCCGGGATCATCGGCGACATGGGCGGTATTTTCGATTTCGATCCGATCGCCTGGGCCGAAACCTTGCGCGTCAATCTGATCGGCCCGGCGCTGATGGTGAAGCATGCCGGAAAAGCGATGGTTGATCAGGGCCGCGGCGGCGCGATCGTGCTGACCGCGAGCGTCGCGGGATTGAATTCGGGCGCGGGTCCGGGCGCCTATTCGGCGTCGAAGGCGGGGGTCATCAACCTCGCCAAGACCGCGGCGCAGCAGCTCACCACCAGCGGCGTGCGCGTCAACGCGATCTGCCCCGGACTGACCGAAACGGGCATGACCAAGCCAACCTTCGACTATGCAAAGGCCAAAGAGGTCACCCACAAGCTCGGCCAGCTCAATCCCTTGAAGCGCGCCGCGCAGCCCGAGGAGCTCGCCAATGTCGCGCTGTTCCTTGCCAGCGACCAGGCGAGCTATGTCAACGGGCAGGCGATCGCGGTTGACGGCGGGCTCACCAGTTCGCATCCCGTGACGCGCCAGCTGCTTGGCCAGACTTCGCATTGATAGGATAGATATGGGTCACGGTTTCGATACGGCGCGGCTGGACCGCATTCCTGCCTTTCTCGAGGCCAAATATGTCGGCACCGGCCGCCTGCCGCACGCCGCGACCCTGGTGTCGCGGCGCGGCGAGATCGCGCATTTGTCGTGCGTCGGCGAGGCCCGGCCCGGCGCGGCGCTGAAGGACGATGCGATCTTTCGCATCGCCAGCATGACCAAGCCGATCACCAGCATCGCCTTCATGATGCTGGTCGAGGAGGGCAAGGTCGCGCTGTCCGACCCGCTGGTGAAATTCTGCCCCGAGTTCAAGGACACCGGCGTGTTTGTGGCGGGCGGCGGCAACGTGCCGTTCCTGACCCGGCCGCCGACGCAGCCGGTCCGCATGGTCGACTTGCTGCGCCACACGTCGGGGCTGACCTACGGCTTTCAGGAGCGCACCCCGGTCGATGCGGCGTACCGCAAGGCGCGGATCGACGATTTCGATGCCGATTATACGATGGACAGCTTCATCGAAGGGCTCGCCAAAATCCCGCTGCAGTTCGACCCCGGCGCGCACTGGAATTATTCGATGGCGACCGATGTGCTTGGCGCGGTGGTCGAACGGATCGAGGGCAAGCCCTTTGGGCAGGTGCTGCAGGAGCGAATCTTTGGTCCGCTCGGCATGGTCGACACCGGGTTCAAGGTGCCCGCCGACCAGCAGCACCGGCTGACCGACTGCTATGCATTCGACCCGCAGGCGAAAATGAAACCCTTCGACAGCGGCGACAAGAGCCGCTGGGCGAAGGACCGCAGCTTTCATTCGGGCGGCGGCGGGCTGGTTTCGACCCTCGCCGACTATCACCGCTTCTGCTTGATGCTGCTCGGCGGCGGCGCGCTGGATGGTGTCCGCATCATCAGCCGCAAGACGCTGGCGCTGATGACCGCGAACCACCTCGTCGGCGGCGGCGACCTGGTTCAGCACAGCGTCGGCATCTTTTCGGAGGCCGAAAACGCCGGGGTCGGCTTCGGACTTGGCTTTGCGGTGAACGAAAGCCCGGCGCAGACGATGACCCCCGGGTCGGTCGGCGACTATTATTGGGGCGGCATGTTTTCGACCGGCTTCTTCGTCGATCCGGTCGAAGAAATCTGCATGGTGTTCATGACCCAGCTCATGCCCTCCTCCACCTATCCCGTGCGGCGCGAGGTCAAGACGCTCGTCCACGCCGCGATCAATGATTGAACCAACAGGAGCCTGAAATGTCCGAAGAAACCCCCACCTCCGTCACGATGGAAAAGGATGGCGATGTCGCCGTCATCATCGTCAACAATCCCCCCGTCAACGCGCTGAGCTGGCACGTCCGGCAGGGGCTGGAGGATAATTTCGCCGCTGCGCTCAGCGACGACAGCGTCAAGGCGATCGTGCTGCGCTGCGCCGGGACGACCTTTATCGCCGGCGCCGACATCAGCGAATTCGGCAAGCCGCCGCGCGGTCCCGATTTCAACGCGGTGCTCAACAGCATCGAAGCTGCTTCGAAGCCCGTTGTCGCCGCGATCCACGGCACCGCGCTCGGTGGCGGCCTGGAAACCGCGCTCGTCTGCCATTATCGCATTGCCGTCCCGTCGGCGAAGCTGGGCGTGCCCGAAGTGAAGCTCGGCCTGCTGCCCGGCGCGGGCGGCACCCAGCGTCTCCCGCGCGTTGTCGGGGTCGAAGCCGCGGCAACAATGACCTCAACCGGCGATCCGCTGCCCGCCGCGAAGGCGAAAGAGCTCGGCCTCGTCGACGAACTCGCCGGCGAGGACAGTCTCGCCGCCGACGCGATCGCCTTTGCGCGTGCGAAGATCGCCGATGGCCCGCGCCCGACGCGCGAACGCCCGGTGTTCGGCGATATTGCGGTGATCGAACAGCTCAAGACCGCCAATGCCAAGCGCTGGCGCGGGTTCGAGGCGCCTTACGCCAACCTCGCCTGCGTCGAAGCCGCGACGCGCCTGCCTTTCGACGAAGGCCTCGCCTTCGAGCGCGAGCAGTTCATGAAGCTGATGTTCGGCAGCCAGTCGGCTGCGCAGCGCCATATCTTCTTCGCCGAACGTCAGGCGGCAAAGATCGACGGCCTGCCCAAGGACACCCAGCTGCGCGACATCAAGAAAGTCGGCGTCATCGGCGCGGGCACGATGGGCGGCGGGATTTCGATGAACTTCCTGCAGAAGGGCATTCCCGTCACCATCGTCGAAATGGAGCAGGAAGCGCTCGATCGCGGCGTCGGGGTGATCCGCAAGAATTACGACGCGTCGGCCGCCAAGGGGCGCTTCAAGCCCGAACAGGTCGAGCAGATGATGGGAATCCTGACCCCGACGCTCAGCCTCGACGATCTCGCCGACTGCGACCTGATCATCGAAGCCGTTTATGAAAATATGGACGTCAAAAAGGACATCTTTGGCAAGCTCGACAAAATCGCCAAGCCCGGCGCGATCCTGGCGTCGAACACCAGCTATCTCGACGTCGACGAGATCGCGACCGCGACGAGCCGCCCCGGCGACGTGCTGGGCATGCACTTCTTCTCGCCCGCCAACGTCATGAAGCTGCTCGAGGTTGTGCGCGGCGAAAAGACGGCGCCCGACGCGCTGGCGACGGCGATGGCGATCGGCAAGAAGGTCGGCAAGGTCGCGGTGGTCGCGGGCGTATGCGATGGCTTTATCGGCAACCGCATGCTCAAGCCGCGCCAGATCGAGGCGATGAACCTGCTGATGGAAGGCGCCACCCCGGCGCAGGTCGACAAGGTCCACGTCGAATTCGGCATGCCAATGGGGCCGTTCCAGATGAGCGACCTCGCCGGCGTCGACATCGGCTGGCACCGCGACCCCAACCGCATCGAAAGCATTCGCGACGCGCTGTGCGCCGAGGGCCGCTGGGGCCAGAAGAAGCAGGCAGGCTTTTACGATTATGACGACAAGCGCCAGCCGTCGGAAAGCGCGCGGGTTGCCGAGCTGATCGAAGAGTTCCGCACCAAGGCCGGGACGCAAAAGCGCGAGATCACCGATCAGGAAATCATCGAACGCACCCTCTATCCGATGGTCAACGAAGGTGCGCTGATCCTGGCGGAAGGCAAGGCGCAGCGCGCGTCGGACATCGATGTCGTGTGGATCTATGGCTATGGCTGGCCGGTCTATCGCGGCGGCCCGATGTTCTGGGCCGGGCTGGAAGGCACCGACAAGATCGTCGCGGCGCTGGAGAAGCACGGGTTCGAGATCGCGCCCCTGCTCAAGGAAAAGGCCGAGGCGAAGAGCGGCTTCTAATCTCGCTTTCGATTATAATCAGCAGGCCGTCTGTCCCACCGCGGGGCAGGCGGCCTTTGCTTTGGCCTGCCGTCGCCGCGGGTGCGCGCAAATAGTTGCGATTCAGGGTTAAAGCGCTGGCAACATCTGCCGTTACGGCAGAGCATGATGGCCATGTCGTTTTTCGCCCTGTTGCTGCTCACCGGCAGCGTCCCGGTGACCGCTCCGGTGGCGGCGGCGCCCACGAGCGCGGTCGCTATTGCCCGCGCGCGCATATTGGCGCCCGCCGAGGTGCGACGCGTCGATGGCCGGATCGAAGTGTGGACCGGCGAGCGCCGCGCCCCGACGCAGGTGCATCGGGGCGAGCGCCGCGATGGGGGCCAGACGGCGGATTTTTACTGAAGTGCGTCACCCCCGCGAAGGCGGGGGGCGCTGGCAAGTTTGCGCTACGCCGATAGCGGCCCCCGCCTTCGCGGGGGCGACGCTTATTATTGCAACGTCTGGATAATCGCCGAAAAGTCGCGGCCATCCTGATCTGCCGCAACAAACGCCTCATACAGCTCACGCGCCTTCGCGCCCATCGGCACATCCGCATCGACGCTCGCTGCCGCTTCCATCGCCAGACGCAGATCCTTGAGCATCAGCGCCGCGGCGAACCCGCCCTTGTAATCATTGTCGGCGGGGGTCGTGGGACCGACGCCGGGAAGCGGCGCGTAACTGGTCAGTGACCAGCACTGCCCCGACGACACGCTGGCGATGTCGAAGAATTTCTGCGGATCGAGCCCGAGTTTGAGCGCGAGCGCGAGCGTCTCGCAGGTCGCGACCATCGAGGCGCCAAGCAGCATGTTGTTGCAGATTTTCGCCGCCTGCCCCGCGCCCGCGTCGCCGGCGTGAATCACGGCCTTGCCCATCTGCGCGAGGATCGGCTGCGCGCGGGCAAAGCCTTCGTCGGTGCCGCCGACCATGAAGGTCAGCGTGCCAGCGTTGGCAGCGGCAATGCCGCCCGACACCGGCGCATCGACCGCGACGAGGCCGTTGACGGTCGCGGCTTCGATATTCGACCGCGCGGTCGCGACGTCGATCGTCGAGCAATCGAGCAGCAAGGTTCCGGGTGCAGCGTTCGGGAACACGTTGCTTTCATAGACCGAGGCGACATGCTTGCCCGCGGGCAGCATGGTCACGACGGCCTCGGCGCCGGTGACGGCTTCCGCGGCGGAGGCTGCGCGCAGGCACCCCGCCTCAACGGCGCGCGCGAGCGCCTCTTCGCTCAGGTCGAAAGCACGCACCTCGTGCCCCGCCTTGGCAAGGTTCGCGGCCATCCCGCCGCCCATATTACCGAGTCCGATGAATGCGATTTTCATGTCAGCGCCCCTTCCAAACGCCTTCGCGTTTCTCGATGAAAGCGGCCATGCCTTCGGCTTTGTCCTCGGTTGCGGCGAGGATCTGGAACAGGCGGCGTTCGTAGATCAGCCCCTGGTCGAGGGTGGTTTCGAACGCGGCGTTGACCATGTCCTTGTTCACCATCGCGGCCATCGGCGGCATCGCGGCGATCGTGGTCGCGGTTTTCATGGCTTCGTCCACCAACGACTCATGCGCAACGACGCGCGCTACGAGGCCCGAGCGTTCGGCCTCGGCGGCATCCATCATCCGCCCGGTGAGGCACATTTCCATCGCCTTCGCCTTGCCGATCGCGCGGGTCAGCCGCTGCGAACCGCCCATGCCTGGGGCGACGCCAAGCTTGATTTCGGGTTGGCCGAATTTCGCCTTGTCCGAGGCGATGATGAAGTCGGCCATCATCGCCAGCTCGCAGCCACCGCCGAGCGAGAAGCCGTTGACCGCGGCAATCCACGGCTTGCGGATTTTCTTCACGAAATCGCTCGTCCATTTCGAGAAGAAGTCTTCGAGGTAGAAATCGGACGCGGGCTTGTCGGCCATTTCCTTGATATCGGCGCCCGCGGCGAAGGCCTTGTCGCCCGAGCCGGTAAGGACGGCGCAGCGCTGGCCGGGATCGGCCTCGAAGGCGGCGAAGGCGGCGATCAGGTCGTCGAGCACCTTTGAATTGAGCGCATTCAGCGCCTGCGGGCGGTTGAGCGTCACGAGCGTGACGGCGCCGCGCTGTTCGACAAGGAGGGTTTCGTAAGTCATTGCAATGATCTCCTGAAAATCGTCATGCCGGACTTGATCCGGCATCCATTCCGACGGGGCCGCGTGGACCCCGGATCAAGTCCGGGGTGACGAAGCATGGGTGGCAAGGTCAGGTAAGCGGCGTCCATTTCTCATCATCGGGCAGCGGCGCAAAGATCGCGTCGATCCAGTCTTCGGTCACCGCTTCGGGTTTGGCCGGATCCCATTTCGGGCTGTTGTCCTTGTCGACGATCAGCGCGCGCACACCTTCCAGGAAGTCGTGCATCTGAACGACGCGGCTGCCGATCGCATATTCCTGGCGCATCTGTTCCGCAAAGTCGTGCATCTCGCCGCCTTCTTTCAGCTGGCGGAGCGCGACCTTGCATGTCTGCGGGGATTTGCTGTGCAGCGCCGCCAGCTCCTTCACCGCCCACTCGCCGCCATCGGCTTCGAGCGCGGCGAGGATCTCCTCATAGGTGTCGCTGGCAAACAGCCGGTTGATCTTGTCGATATGCTGGGTGACCGCGGCAGGCGGCGCGGTCACCGACAGCTCGCCCAAAATGCCGCCGATGCGGTCGGGATGCGCCGCAATGCGCGCCTTGGCCTCGTCGAGCTTTTCGGAAGGCAGATAATGCGTCGCCAGGCCGAGTGCCAAACATTCGGCGCCGTCGAGCCGCGCGCCGGTGAGCGCGAGGAACACCCCGACGCGGCCTTCGAGCCGCGGCAGGTACCAGCCGCCGCCGACATCCGGGAACAGGCCGATCCCCGTCTCGGGCATCGCAAAGCGGGTATGTTCGGTCGCGACGCGATATTTCGCCGGCTGCGAAATCCCGACCCCGCCGCCCATCGTGATGCCGTCCATGAAGGCGATGATGGGCTTGGGGTAAGTGAAGAGCAGGTGGTTGAGGCGATATTCGGTGTGGAAGAAGGCGCGCGCCTCCTTGCCATCCTTCGCGCCGCTTTCCGCGAGCATGCGGATGTCGCCGCCGGCGCAAAAGCCGCGGCCTTCGCTATGGTCGATGATGACAGCCTCAATGGCGTCGTCGTCGCGCCATTTCAGCAATGCGTCGATCATCGCCTGACACATTGCGAGATTGAGCGCGTGGATCGCCTTGGGGCGATTGAGCGACAGACGGCCCGAGCGGCTATCGACGCTGATCAGCACATCGTTGGTCATTGGCGCAGCAAATCCCTTCCGATGATCATCCGCATCACCTGGTTGGTGCCCTCGAGGATCGAATGGACGCGCAGGTCGCGCCAGAAACGCTCGATCGGATAATCCCTCAAATAGCCATAGCCGCCAAACAATTGCAGCGCGTCGTTGACGATCTTGCTGCCATTGTCGGTCGCAAGCCGCTTCGCCATCGCCGAGAAGCGCGACTTGTCGGGGGCGTTGGCGGTAACCTTGGCCGCCGCCATATAGAGCAAGGCGCGCGCGGCTTCGAGGTCGGTCGCCATGTCGGCGAGCATGAACTGGGTGTTCTGGAAATCGGCGATCGGTTGCCCGAACTGCTGGCGATCCTTGGTATAGGCGACCGCCTCGTCGAGGCAGCGCTGCGCGCCGCCGAGCGAGCAGGCGCCGATGTTCAAACGCCCGCCGTCGAGTCCCGCCATCGCGAAGCGGAAGCCGTCGCCCTCAGCACCGACCAGATTTTCAATCGGCACCCGGCAGTCCTCGAAAATCACCTGTGCGGTCGGCGAGGCATTCCAGCCGAGCTTTTTCTCAGGCGCGCCAAAGCTCAATCCCGGCGTATCCTTTTCGACAACGAGGCAGCTGATCCCCTTCGATTTTTCCTCGCTGGTGCGGACCATGCACACATAGATGTCGTTGTAACCCGCGCCCGAGATGAACTGCTTGGTGCCATTCAGCACATAATGGTCGCCGTCGCGCTTCGCCGACGCCTTGAGCGCCGCGGCGTCGGATCCCGAACCCGGCTCGGTCAGGCAATAGCTGGCGATCTTGTCCATGCTGACGAGGTCGGGCAGGAAACGCGCCTTGATCTCTGCTCCGCCGAAGCGGTCGATCATCCACGTCGCCATATTGTGGATCGAAACATAGGCGCTGGTCGCGGGGCACCCATAGGCCATCGCCTCCATGATCAGCGCCGCTTCCATCCGGCCGAGCCCGATGCCGCCCGATTCCTCGGCGACGTAGATCGCGCCGAAGCCGAGCTCGCCCGCCGCCTTCCACACGTCGACGGGATAATGATGGTTCTCGTCCCATTCCGCCGCGAAGGGCGTGATGCGATCGGCGGTGAATTTGCGCGCCATATCCTGGATGGCGAGCTGGTCGTCGGTAAGCTGGAACTGGTCGGTCATGGTCATTTCTCGATGATGGCTTCGGCTTCGATTTCGACTTTCCATTCGGGCCGGATCAGCGCCGGCACAACCAGCATCGTCGATGCCGGTCGGATGTTTTTGAATGCCGCACCGTGCGCCAGGCCAACCAGATCGGCATCGGCGGCGTCGGTGATATACATGCGGGTGCGCACGACGTCGGCGAAGCTGCCGCCGAGCGCCTCGAGCGCCTCGCCAATGATGGCGATACAGCGGGCGGCCTGCGCGCCCGCGTCGCCGGGGGTCGAGGTGCCATCGGGCTCGATCGGCGCGCAGCCCGCGACATCGATGCGGCTGCCCACCCGAACCGCACGGCTGTAGCCGTAGATCGATTCGAAGGGGGACGCCGAGCTATGATTGCGACGACTGGAATCAGCCACAGCTGATCCGCTCGATCTTGAGCGCGTCGTCATAGGACACGGTGAGCCGGTCGGGGCGGAAGTCCATCGTGACAGCGGTGCGCGGCGGCACCCAGCGCAGCATCGTCGCGCCGCTACCCTTGATGAGCTGGGCGCCGACTTCGGCGGTTGCGGTCTGGCCGACGAGCGATTGCACGCTGTCGGCGTTGCACATCGCTTCGGTGGGCGGCGTCGGGGTCGATTCGGGCGGCCGTTCTTGGGTGCAGGCGGCGAGCGGCAGCACCACGGCAATGGCGAGCAGGCGAATGTCCATCATGAGTCTCCCTTTAGGCATCAGGCACAGCGCGTATAGCGCATCGGACCGGCGTCGGCACCCTCACCCTGATCGCGGCGAACGAGCGTCTTGCCGCCATCGGCGAGGTCGAGTTGCATGCGGCGATCCCAGGTCGCGCCTTCACCGCTGAATTTATAGTCGGCGTCGATGCGGCCCGCATCGCTGCTGCGGACGCGCGCGAGTTCGCCGTGCGATTCGTAAAAGCGCAGGTTTGTCGCATCGACGGTCAGCGCGGTCAGGTCGGTGCCTTTCTTCGCGGCGCAATCGGCGGGTTTCAGCGCCCAGCGGCCGCGGATGGCGGCGGGGATCGTCTTCCCGTCGGTGGCGGTCTGGGGTTCGGGTTTCGCCGGCGCTTCTTCGGACGCATCTGGCAGGTCCGCGTCGACCGTCGTCGCGGCGGGCGCCGCGCGCTCGGTTTCTTGCGACGGCGCGGTCGCTGCCGTATCGTCGGGCGGCGATTTGTCCTCGCCGCCGCTGCACGCGGCGAGCAGCAACAAAGCGGCGGGAAGCATCGGGCGGGTCATCGACATTCTCCTTCGACAGGAGAAATGCCCGGTGCGGCGCGCGGGTTTCATTCGGCCTTGCCTTCGCCGAGCACCTTGTCGCGGAAGACCGCGGTCGCAAGGTCGGTCTGGTTGTAGCGATACCAACGCGGCGCAGGCACGCCCGCAGCCCATGCGAGCGCCTCGGTCAGCGTGCCATTTGCCGAGGGGGTGTCGGGCATTTCCGCGCCGATGGGGTCGGCGTATGCGGCGTCGGCACTGACGACCGTCCAGCCGGCCTTGCGCAGCGCGCGCACCAGATCGCCGATATGAAGCGCAGCGAGATCGGTTTCGTGGAGGAGCAGCATCTGCACCGGCTGGCGACCGGTGACGCGCTCCATCATCGCATCGGCAAAGTCGGCCGCCTCGACATGCCAGCTGACATACAGATCGCCGAGCGCCTTGCGGTCGATCGGCTTGCCGGCCTTCGCCGCTTCGCGCGTCAGCGCTTCGAGGTGCCAGTCCGACGATTCGGCGGTGACATAACCGTTGCGCAGGCCGCGTGCGGCGAGGCCCGCGCGGAGCGCATCGCGCTTGGCCTTGTCTTTCCCCCCCTCGTCCAGAAAGGGAAAGCGGAACCAGGGGCGATAGCCGGGGCGGCCCTTGAGCCACAGCTCGGCCGCGTCGATGTCGGCGAGATAGGCGGCGGTATCGGTCGTATTGAGGCGCGGATGGCTATTGCTGTGGTTCGCAATGACATGGCCCGCAGCGACATAAGCGGCGATGCGCGCTTCGCCGCCAACGCCGTCGCCGCGTCCGAGAGCGCCGGGATTGACGAAGAAGACCGCCTGCGGCGCGTTCGCCTTTTTCAGCTCGGCGATGATCCGCTTGCTGCGTTCGTCGGGCGTGAAGAAGGCGCCGCGTCCGCGCGGTACGTCGTCGAACGACAGCGCGATCATCTTCTGCGCTGCAGCCTGAACGGGCAGCAGCAACAGGATCAGCAGAGGCAGGAGCAGCCGCCGGAGCAAGCTATTACCCCATCGTCGGGATGACGAAGGCGTTCCCTCCGTCGGGCGAACCGTCGGGCCAGCGCTGGGTGATCGTCTTGACCTTGGTCCAGAATTTCACCCCTTCCATGCCGTGCTGGTTGGTGTCGCCGAATGCCGAGCGTTTCCAGCCGCCAAAGCTGTGATAGGCCACCGGCACCGGGATCGGGACGTTGATGCCGACCATGCCGACATTGACCCGCGCCGCGAATTCGCGCGCGGCGTGGCCGTTGCGGGTGAAAATCGCGACACCGTTGCCATACTGATGCTTCGACGGCAGTTCGAGCGCTTCCTCAAAATTGGCGGCGCGGACGATCTGCAGCACGGGACCGAAGATTTCTTCCTTGTAGCTTTCCATGTCGGTGGTGACATGGTCGAACAGGGTCGGGCCGATGAAGAAGCCTTTTTCATGGCCCTGAAGACTGAAGCCGCGGCCATCGACGACGAGCTCGGCGCCTTCGTCGGCGCATTTCTGGATCCAGCCCTCGACCTTTTCCTTGTGCGCCTGTGTCACCACCGGGCCATAATGCGCCTCGGCATCGGTCGACACGCCGACGCGCAGCGCAGCAATCGCGGGGATCAGTTTTTCGCGCAGGCGGTTGGCGGTGTCCTCGCCGACGGGGACGACGACCGGGAGCGCCATGCAGCGTTCGCCCGCCGAGCCGAAGGCGGCGCCGGTGAGGTCATTGACGACCTGGTCGAGATCGGCGTCGGGCATGACGATGCCGTGGTTCTTCGCGCCGCCCATCGCCTGCACACGCTTGCCGTTCGCGACGCCGCGGTTGTAGACATAATGCGCGATGTCCGACGAGCCGACGAAGCTGACCGCGCCGATGTCGGGATGGTCGAGGATCGCGTCGACCATTTCCTTATCGCCATGAACGACCTGGCAAATGCCCTCGGGCAGCCCGGCTTCGATGAAGAGCTCGGCGAGGCGGACGGGGACCGACGGGTCGCGCTCGCTGGGCTTGATGATGAAGGCGTTGCCCGTCGCGATCGCGACGCCCGACATCCACAGCGGGATCATCGCGGGGAAGTTGAACGGGGTGATGCCCGCCCCGATGCCGATCGGCTGGCGCATCGAATAGACGTCGATGCCCGGACCAGCGCCCTGCGTATATTCGCCCTTGAGCACATGCGGGATGCCGCAGCAGAATTCGATGACTTCGAGGCCGCGCTGAATGTCGCCCTTTGAATCGGCGATCACCTTGCCATGCTCGCTCGACAGCATGTGCGCGAGCGCATCCATATTCGCTTCGACGAGGCGCTTGAATTCGAACATCACGCGCGCGCGGCGCTGCGGGTTGGTGGCGGCCCATGCCGGCTGCGCGGCCTTGGCCGCAGCAACAGCGCGATCGAGCAGCGCGGCGTCGCCAAGCGCCACCTGCGCCTGCACGCTGCCATTATTGGGGTCGAACACGTCGCCCTGACGGGCGCTGCCGCCGGCTCCGCCGACGATATGGTGATCAATCTGTCGCATGTTCGAGTCTCCCGTTTCTGGTTGCGGTTGCAACAGACGATGTAGGCGCCATTTGCAAGGGATAGACTTGCAGCAACAACCTGCATATTTGCAGGTCATGGATTGGGATAACCTGCAAATATTCCTGACCGTGGCTAGGCAGGGGACGGTCGCGCGCGCCGCGCAGGCGCTGCACCTCGACGCCACGACGGTCAGCCGCAGGGTGAGCGCACTGGAAAGCGCGTTGCAACAGACATTGTTCGAACGCGCGCCCAGCGGTTTCATTCCAACGGCAGCCGGCCGCGCGCTGGTCCCGCATGCCGAGGCGATGGCTGCGGCGGCAGCGCGTATCCGCCTGGCCGAGAGCGGTGCGGGATTGTCGGGGCAATTGCGGGTCAGCGTATCGGAGGGGTTCGGGGGCAGCTTCATCGCGCCGCGCCTCGCGCGGTTCACGACTGCGCATCCCGACCTAGAAATCGACCTGGTCGCCTCTTCGGGCTTTTTGAACCCGTCGCGGCGCGAGGCCGACATGGCGGTGCTGCTGGCGCGGCCGCGCAAGGGCCCGCTGATCACGCGCAAGCTGTCGGACTATAGCCTCGGCCTCTATGCCCCCGCCGACCGCCGCGACTGGCAGGATGCGGCAACGGCCCTGCCGCTGTCGCGCGCGGGCATTCCGGTGATCGGTTATATGCCCGACATCCTTTATGCGCCCGAACTCGACTATCTGGGCGAGATCGAACCGGGACTGCGCGCCAATGTGCGCTCCTCGTCGATCCTTGCACAGCGACGGATGATCGCGGGCGGCGCGGGGGTCGGCGTGCTGCCCCGCTTCCTTGCGGCGGGCGAACCGGGACTGGTGCGGGTCCGTCCCGAGCAGACCATCAGCCGCAGCTTCTGGCTCGCGCTCCACCGCGACGTCGCCCAGCAGCCGCGCGTCCGCGCGTTCATCGACTGGCTGGATGCCGAGGTGCGCGAGAGCCGGGGGTTGTTGTTGCCGGCTTAGGCTGGACGCCAGTCGGAGGCGATCAGGCCGCCGTCGCCGAACAGGCACTCCAACGCATCCTGCGCCGCTGCCGCTTCGCGCAACATTCCAGCGAGCGGATCGTCGATCGGATGATCGCTGCGCAGGAACGCGATCCATGCCGCGACCGCTGCTTCAAGCGACGCGCACCGCGCGCCACGCTGCTGTTGCCACGCTAGTGTTTCCAGCCAGCGCTGCGGGATCTTCTGACTGCCATCCATGGCGATCTGGATCAGCCGATGGTCGAGTGCGGGATTGGCAAAACGGTCGAGCAAGGCGTCGGCATATGCGGATAAATCCTGACCCGGCGCGGCGGCGATCGTCGGTGCGGCTTCGCGCAGCATCAGCCGCTCGATCACCGCCCGGATGTCGGGATCGGCGATGGCCTGATGGACATATTCATGCCCGCGCCCCAGCCCGAGATAGGCGAGCGCCGAATGCGCGCCGTTGAGCATCCGCAGCTTGGCGGTCTCATAGGGCGCGACATCGGCGACCAACTGCGCCCCGACCTTTTCCCAGCGCGGGCGCGGGCCGGCGAAATCATCCTCGATCACCCATTGGCTGAAGCCTTCGGTGGCAACGGCCCCCTCGTCGCGCACGCCGAGTTGGGTTTCGATTGCCGCGCGGTCGGCGTCGGTGGTCGCGGGAACGATGCGGTCGATCATCGTGGCCGGGCAGCGGCATTCGGTATCGAACCAGTCCCCAAGGTCGGGGTGCGCGGCGGCGAGATATTGCCGCATAAGTGTACGCAGCACCGCGCCGTTACCCGCGAGATTGTCGCAGCTCAGCAGGGTCAGGCCAGGCAGCCCCGCCGCGTGGCGCGCGGCGAGGCCTGCACCGACGAAATGATATAGGCTCGGCAGTCCCTTGGCGGCGGCAAGGTCGAGCGCGCCGCCGGGTCCGCGCAAATAGCCTTTCTCGGTCACCGTAAAGCTGACGATATGCGTCGTCGGCGCCGCGATCGCATCGATCACAGATTGGGGGTTATCCGCCGCGACCAGCACGCGCTGCACCGCGCCGATGAGACGTAGATCGGTTCCCGCCGCGCTGCGCCTGCTGACCGTATAGAGCCCATCCTGCGGGTTCAGCTGCGCGGCAACGTCGCCCGAGCGCAGCGACACGCCGATGATGCCCCAGTCGCGGTCGCCCGCGTTCATTGCATCATCGGTGTACACCGCCTGATGCGCGCGGTGGAAGGCGCCGATGCCGATGTGGACGATGCCAGCGGCATGCGCGGAGCGGTCATAGCCCGGCGCCCGCACCGACGCCGGGAGCGGCGTATCGGGACCAAGCCTCACAGCTTGTAGGCCGCCTTGGCGAGATTATAGCTGAGGTCGGCGGCGAGGTCCGCGGCCTCCCATTCCTCAAGTCTGTGCTCGACGACGAGCTGCGCCAAAAAGCCGCAATCGATGCGGCGGGCGACGTCGTGGCGCGCCGGGATCGACAGGAAGGCGCGGGTGTCGTCGTTGAAACCGACCGTGTTGTAGAAACCTGCGGTCTCGGTCATTGACCCACGGAACCGGCGCATGCCTTCAGGGCTGTCGTGGAACCACCAGGCGGGGCCGAGCTTCAGCGCCGGATAATGACCCGCGAGCGGCGCCAGTTCGCGCGCATAGCTGGTCTCGTCGAGCGTGAAGAGGATGATCGTCAGCGCAGCTTCATTGCCATATTTGCTGAGCAGCGGGCGCAGCGAATGGACATAGTCGGTCGCGGTGGGAATGTCGGCACCCTTGTCGCGGCCATAATGATCGAACAGCCGGGGATTGTGGTTGCGGAACGCGCCGGGATGGATCTGCATGACCAGCCCGTCGTCGAGGCTCATCCCCGCCATTACCGTCAGCATATGGGCACGGAAGCGTTCGGCATCGGCGGCGCTGACCTCGCCGTTCGTAACGCGCGCGAACAGCGTCTCGGCTTCGGTCTTCGACAGGTCCGCGGTTGCGGCGGTCGGGTGGCCATGATCGGTCGAGGTCGCGCCGAGGCTGGCGAAGAAGGCGCGGCGGCCCCGATGCGCGGCGAGATAGCCTGCGTAGCTATACGCATCCTCGCCCGACAGGTCAGAGAAGCGCGCGAGATTGGTGTGGAAGCCTTCGAATTCCGGATCGACGACGGGGTCGGGACGATAGGCGGTGATCACCCGCCCGCCCCATTCGCCGCTGTCGTTCGCGGCGCGGATCGCAGCGTGATGATCGAGCGTGTCTAGCGGGCTTTCGGTCGTTGCGATCACCTCGATCCCGAAGCGGTCGAACAAGGCACGCGGGCGGAACGCGTCGGTCGCAAGCGCTTCGGTAATGCGGTCGTAATAGAGGTCCGCGGTCGCCGCCTCGAACTGCACCTCGATCCCGAACGCTTCAGCGAATACCCAGTCCATCCACATCCGCGACGGGGTGCCGCGGAAGAGATGGTAATTCTGCGCGAACAGGCGCCAGCTTGTCCGCGGGTCGGCATCCGGGTTGCGGATACCGAGCGCGTCGAGCGAGACGCCCTGCGAATAGAGCATCCGGAACACATAATGATCGGGATGGAGCAGCAGCTCCGCAGCATTGCCGAACGGCGCATTGCCGGCAAACCAACTGGGGTCCGTATGGCCATGCGGGCTGATGATCGGCAGGTCCGCGACTTCGGTATAAAGCCGCCGCGCGATGTCGCGCTGCCCCGGATCGGACGGGAACAGCCGGTCGGGATGAAGGGTCAGCGGACGGGTCATGCAGGCGCGGCCGCACTTTCGATCCGCACCGGTGCCAGCTTGGGGCTGAGCAGGTGGACGGCGAGCACTGCGAGGAAATAGACCGTCGTGCAGGCGGCAAAGATCAATGTGTAGTTGCCCCCCGTCGCATCGAGCACCATCCCGGTCGATTTCGCCATGATCATCCCGCCGACGCCGCCCATGAAGCCGCCAAGCCCGATCACCGAGCCAACCGCGCGTTTGGGGAACATGTCGGGCGGGATCGACAGGATCGTCGACGAAAACGCCTGATGCCCCGCGAGCGCAATGCCGATCAGCACCACCGCGAGCCACATATTTTCCAGCCCCGTCACGAACAACAGCGGCAATACGCACAGCCCCGCGCCTATCATCGTGATCTTGCGCGCAAAATTGACGCTGTGGCCGCTCTGGATCAGTTTCGACGAGGTCCATCCGCCGACGATGCTGCCAACATCGGAAAGCAGATACATGATGATCATCGGCAGCAGCACGATCTTGAGGTCGACGTCATAGGTCGAGGCGAAATATTTGGGCAGCCAGAACAGCATCAGGAACCACACCGGGTCGGTCAGGAATTTGGCGATCGCAAACGCCCAGGCTTCGCGTTTGGTGACGATTTTGGACCAGCCGAGCCGCTCGACCTGCTCGGGCGGGTCATGTTCGATCCACGCAAGCTCCGCCTCGCTGACCTTCCCGCTTTCGCGCGGGTTGCTGTACAGCCAGAGCCAGAGCACGAGCAGGACGACGCCAAAGACGCCGCTGTAGATGAAGGTCTGCCGCCAGTCGAAGCCCATCCAGACCATGAACAGCCAGATCGTCGGCGCGGTCAGGATGACCCCGATCGTGGTCGCGCTGTTGACCCAGCCGATCGCGTAGGAGCGCTCTTTCTGCGGAAACCATTCGCTGCTAGCGCGGACGACCGACGGGAAATGCCCCGCTTCGCCGACGCCCAGCACGATGCGCGCCGCCATGAACGAGACGACCGATCCGGCAAAGCCGTGGGCAACATGGCCGATCGTCCAGATCGCGATCGCGATGCTGTAGCCGATCTTGGGACCGAAGCGGTCGATCAGCCAGCCCATGAGAAGGAAGCCGAGTGCATAAGCGGCCTGGAAGGCGGTGACGATGTTGCCATAGTCATTCTCGCTCCAGCCGAGTTCGTCGCCGAGCACCGGCGCGAGCAGCCCGAGCATCGTGCGGTCGATATAGTTGACGGTCGTCGCGGCAAAGAGCAGCGCGATAATCAGCCAGCGGTAACGCCCCGCCCGCGGCACCGGCAGCGCCGCACCTCCGTTCGCGATTGCCTGTGCCATCAAGTCTCTCCCGTTATGGTTTCAGTAGCCGGTAATCGAGCAGCCGACGCGGATTTTTCCGTCGAACAGCGCTTCGGCGCGTTGGCCGACCGCAATTTCATGCACCCCGGTGATCGCTCCTGCCGACACCCAGGTCCCGGGTGCAATCGCGATGCCGCGCGCCCGGAGGGTGCGGATCAGGAACAGGGCTGATCCGAACGGGCCGTCGAGCATGGTTTCCATGGTCGCCGCGCCCACGGGATCGCCGTCGATTCTCATTTCGACCGGCATGGTGATCAGATCGCGGTCGCGCCAATCAGGAATCGGCGGCCCGAGCACCAGCCCCTTGTTGTTGCCATAGTCGGACGCGGTGACCGCGGGGCCGTGGCGGTTGATGTCGGGAAAGGGCGAGCTGGCGATCTCGATCCCGGTGCGCACCTCGGTGACGCAGGCGCGAACCGCTTCGATGTCATATTCGCGGTCGCCGACCTCACCCAGGCACAGCAGCACTTCGGCTTCGGCGGCGGCAAAGCCGTCGGCATAGACCGGCATGGCGGCGCCGTCGGCCGCGATTTCGTCGGCAAAGATCGGCCCGGCGATACGCTCGCCGCCATAGCGTTCGACGAGGTCCGGGGCGATCCGCCCGACCTTCCAGCCCCCGATACGGCGACCATCGAAGTCGATCGCTGCGCTCTGGATCGCATAGGCCTCCGCCATCGTCTGCGGCATCGCGCCGGGATACATGGTAAGCGGTGTCTTTTCGGCGCGAGCGGCCAAAAAGGCGCGGGCGATCGTTTCTTGTTCAGGGGTTGCCAGCATCTTTGTGATTTCCCTCTTCCGCCAAACCGTCTAAGAGACACCGGTGTCAAAAGCAAGCGAATAGCTGGCGGCGATGACAAAATGCCGGCTTGCGGCGGCAGCCAAGCCGCATCCGGGTCGCGCGGAAGGTACAGCGATGTTGGCGCCGCGAACGAGGGTGGAAAACGGCAGATGAGCGATGCGATCCGAATCCATGCGGCCGACAATGTCGCCACCGCGCTGGCCGACCTGGCGGCGGACGGCGCGGTGGCCGTCGGTTCACAGCGCCTGACGATCAGCGAAGCAATAGGGCGCGGGCACAAGCTGGCGCTCGTTCCGATCGCGCGCGGGACCAGCGTGATCAAATATGGCTTTCCGATCGGTGTCGCGACCGCCGAAATTGCCGCGGGTGCGCATGTCCATGGCCACAATCTGGCGACCGCGCTGACCGGGAGCGATGATTATGTCTATGCGCCGCCCCTCGCCGTCCCGCCGCTCGCGTCGTCCGCGCACCAGTTCATGGGCTATGCCCGCGCCGATGGGCGTGTCGGGACGCGCAACGAAATCTGGATCCTGCCCACCGTCGGCTGCGTCGGCAATCTGGCGGCGCGCGTCGCGCGAATCGCGGGCGTCCGCCATGCCGGACGTCTCGACGGTATTCACGCGTTCAAGCATCCGTTCGGCTGCTCGCAGCTCGGCGACGATCTGGGCCACACGCGCGGCCTGGTCGCGGCGTTGGCGCAGCATCCGAATGCGGGCGGAGTGCTGATCGTCGGGCTCGGCTGCGAAAGCAACCAGCTCACCGCATTGCTCGACACCATCCCCGAGGGTCGCCGCGGCCATATCCGCACCCTGTCGGCGCAGGCGGTGGAGGATGACGAGGCGGCGAGCCTCGCGTTGGTGGATGAACTGGTCGAGGCCTGCGCCGATACCCGGCGCACCCCCGCGCCGCTGTCGGCGCTGACCCTTGGGGTCAAATGTGGCGGGTCCGACGGCCTGTCGGGCCTGACCGCCAATCCGCTGGTCGGTCGCATGGCCGATGCCGTCGCGGCCGCCGAAGGCAAGGTCATCCTGACCGAAATCCCCGAAATCTTCGGCGCCGAACAGCTGCTGCTGGACCGCGCGGTGTCGCGTGACGTGTTCGATCGAACGGCGCAGCTGGTACAGGATTTCAAGGCCTATTTCACCCGCAACGGCGAGCCTGTGAGCGAGAACCCTTCTCCCGGCAACATCGCCGGCGGAATCACGACGCTCGAGGAAAAATCGCTCGGCGCGGTGCAGAAGGGCGGCCAGGTCCCGCTCGTCGATGTCCAGCTTTATGGCGGTGAAGCGACGCTCCCAGGGCTTACTTTGCTCGAAGCGCCGGGCAACGATGCCGTGTCGTCGACCGCGCTGACCGCCGCGGGCGCGACCGTGATCCTGTTCACCACCGGCCGCGGCACCCCGCTCGGCTTTCCCGCCCCGACGCTGAAAATTGCCTCGAACAGCGAGCTTGCGGCGCGCAAATCAGGGTGGATCGATTTCGATGCCGGGATGGTGATCGGCGATGGCTTCGATATGGCTTCGGACGCACTGCTCGACCTGATCATCGCCACCGCATCGGGCAAGGCGACCAGGGCGGAGGCGAATGAGGAACGCGACATCGCGATCTGGAAATCGGGCGTGACGCTTTAACCGAGCGCGCGGAACGTGAAATTGCGGAACCGCGCCTCGCCTTCTCCCGCCGAGTAAAGCCCGGGGCGCAGCATCAGGAAACCGCCGCGAACATTGTGGTGATAGCCCGACACTTCCATGCCGCGATCGAATCTGGTCCAGGTTTTGCCGTCATCGCCGCTGGTGTCATAGGTCACGATATGGCGGTCGTTGGTCACCCGCATCCGCAGCTTGCGACCATGCGGGTTGGCCGGGCGCGCGCGTTCGATGCCGTATTGATGGGTGACGAATCGCTCACCATCGAACCCCAGCCCGCAATAGAGCCGGTCATCGTAAAAGAGGATCAGCCCCGCTGTGCCGCCGGGGGCGATTTCGATATCGCATTCGAACCGGTATGCCTGATCGCCCGCGATCAGCAGCAAGGGCGACGAATCGACCGGCGCCTTGCCGCGCGCTTTCAAGACCAGCGCGCCATCCTCGACCCGCGCGCGGCTGCGCTCGTCTGCTGCGGGCTTGAAGAAATTCCATTTGGCGCCGAGCGCCAGCGTGCTGAAATCGTCCGACAGTGCCATACCGTGCGGCCCTGCCGTGCCCCCCTTCGGCTTGGCGATCGGCTGCGACAGGTCGCCGCCGGTCATCCGGAACCAGCCGTCGTCGGTCCATTCGATCGGATCGAGCAGCGCCTGACGGCCCAATGTCCAATAGCCATTTTCGAAGCCGTGATAGACGCTCCACCAGTCGCCCGCCGGCCCCTCGACCAGCGTCGCGTGGCCGCGCGACCACCATTTTTCCGCCGCAGATGTGGTGCGGACGAGCGGGTTGGCCGGGCAGTTTTCCCACGTCCCATGGATCGACTTCGACCGCGCCGCGATCACCATGTGGCCGGTCGGCGGTCCTGCGGTGCCGCCGACGGCGGTGATCATATAGTAGTAGCCGCCGTGGCGGGTGATCTTGGGGCCTTCGGGCGCGAAGCCCTCGACCACCCAATCCGACGGGTAGCGCCACGGATCATAGACATGCTCGGGCTCGCTTATGCGGCGGAGCCCGTCGTCCGACAGGCGGACGCGGTCGCCGCCCGACAGGAACAGCCAGCGCGACCCATCTTCGCCGACCGCATGGCCCGGATCGATATGATTGGGAAGGTTCAGGTCGACGGGGTCGCTCCACGGCCCCTCGATCTTGTCGGCCCAGATCACCCAGCTCGTGTTCGGCCCTTTGGTGGGGATGTAGAGGAAGTAGCGCTCGCCGTGCTTGCAAAGTTCGGGCGCCCACACCGACCCGATATTGCGCGTCAGCGCCGGGCCGATCGGGCGCCAGTTCACCAGGTCGCGCGAATGCCAGATGACCAGCCCCGGATAGGAGTCAAAGGTCGAGAAGGTCATGTAATAGTCGGCGCCGTCCTTCAGGATCGACGGATCCGGGTGGTCGCCAGCCATGATCGGATTGAGGAAACGCCCGTCGCCGAGATCGGCTTTGCGCTGACCGTCGAAGCCCTTGGCCCAGGGCGGTGCAGCCGCAACCGGTTTCGGTTGCGCGACCGCGGCCCGCGATAGCCCCAGACCGCCGACCATCGCGCCCGCCAGTCCCGTTCCGGCCAGTTTCAGCATGTCGCGGCGATCGGTCATTTTGCATTCCTTGAAAAAGAAAGGCCCGGCCCCCGCAAGCGAAGACCGGGCCTCACCGGGACTACCCTTTATGATGCGTCAGATCTTGACGCGCGCACCGAACAGGAAGGTGCGGCCGAAATGGTTGTTCTCGTAATTGCGGTCGGCATCGATATCGGTGAAGCGATAGCGATATTCGTCGGTCAAATTGATGCCCTCGATCGAAAGTTCGATATTGTCGGTGATCGCATAGCGCATCGAAGCATCGACGTTGATCGTCGAACCATAGCCCTCGAACACGTTGCCGGTGCCGCTATTGGCGTCGGCATAACGGCTGCGATAACTGATCGAGGCGCGGGCGCTGAACTTGCCGTCGTCATAATAGAGCGTGCCGTTGTAAGCGCGCTTTGACAGGTTGAAGAGCGTGCCGTTGCGGATCGCGCCGATATTGGCGCCGCCAGGGACGATCGACGGGCCCGCGACCGAATAGTCGGCGTCGGAGTCGACGAAGGTCGCATTGGCAATGCCGCCGAAGTTCGACAGGAAGCCCGGCAGGAAGGTGAACGGCGCCTGCAGCGACACTTCGACACCCTTCAGGCTGGCTCCCTCGCCATTGCCGATCGAGTTGATCGTCCACAGCTGGCCCTCCGGGTTGATCGCGGCGGGACTGCTTGGCGGGATGATCGACGTCGGCAGGCCGGTCGAGGCGAAGGTGCCGCTGGTCGTCGTCGACACCGGGAAGCTCGCGATGTCCTTTTTGAACAGGGCGACCGAAAAGATCGACTGCGGCGCGAAATACCATTCGAAGGCGAGATCGTAAGAGGTTGCACGGAACGGATCGAGGAACGGGTTGCCGTAGTTGATCCGGTAGTTGAACCCGTCGACCGACCCGCCCGGGGTCAGATTGCCGAGCGTCGGACGCGTCATCACGTCGGCGACTGCGGCGCGGATGATGATGTCGTCGTGCGGGAACAGCGCGAGGTTCATCGACGGCAGCCAGTCTTCATAGCTGCGCTCGACGGTGACCGCGGCGCCGCTGCTCAGCCCGCTCGA
Source organism: Sphingopyxis bauzanensis (assembly GCF_002205675.1). GTDB lineage: Bacteria > Pseudomonadota > Alphaproteobacteria > Sphingomonadales > Sphingomonadaceae > Sphingopyxis > Sphingopyxis bauzanensis. The sequence goes on from NZ_NISK01000008.1 coordinate 43,228, forward strand.
CGTCTGGTCGGTGTGGACATAGCGGACACCGGCGTTGAGCGCGTAGCGCAGGCCGCCAAGCTCACCCTTGGCATCGAACTGCAGATAGCCGCCCTTGACCTCTTCACGCACGCTGCGGTTGTTGCCGGCGTCGAGCGCGGGGGTGCGGTTATAAAGACCGGTAAAGGCCGTCCCTGCTTCGAGGTTGGGGACGAGCCATTCGGTGGTGGTGCCCGCGGGCTGCCCCGCCTTGCCCAGCGTGAACAGCTCGGCGAGCGACGATGTCACCGGGAAGCCATAGACGGCGGTCGGTCCAAAGGCCGACGATGGCGAACAGGTGAGCGTGCCGAGGACGCGATCGACCCCGCCATTGCCGCACACCACGGTGTCGCGGGTGAAGGCAATGCTGGAGAAGTCGAAGCGGCGATAGACCGCGCCCGCCTTGACCGTGAAGCCGTCGGCGACGTCCCATTCGGTACGCAGCTGCGCAGTACGGAACTTGTTTTCCACCTCCGACGGACGGTCGCGGATTTCGGCGAGCTGGAAATTCGCCGGATCGGTGACGCTGGTGCCAAAGGTCAGCACCGGGCGCGCCATATTGCTGTAATCGTAGCTATAGTCCTGCGCGTCGCGGTCATCAAAAACGAGCGTCGTTTCGAGCGGGATCGATGCGGTCGATTTCGACATGCCGCCGAGCAGGGTGAAGCGGAAATTGTCGCTGACGTCCTGGTCCCAGCTACCGCCGAACTGGTAGAATTCGGTCTTCGCCTGGCGCAGATAATGTTCGGTGCGCACCCAGGCATCGTCGAGCGTCGCCGAGATCAGGTTATTGTCGCCGTCGATCACATAGTCGCTGACGTTGATCGAGCGTTCGTTGCTGCGCAGCAACACCTCGCCCCAGCGCTCACGGCGCTGATGCTTGAAGCTGGAATAGAGCCCGTCGAGCGAAATCTTGGTCGCGTCGGTCGGGGCAAACTGGATCGACCCGGTGACGCCCAGCCGCTCCTTGTCGTGCGCGATTTCGCCGTAACGCGGGATGCGGGGGTGGAATGCGAGCGCGACTTCATTGCAGGCCGCGCTTGGCACATAGGTGCCGCCGGCGTTGTTGTTTGAAAAGCAAGGCGTGCCATCGACCGAATCAAAGCGCGCTTGCGCCCAGCGCACGGTGTTGTTGCCGAGCTCGAGCGTCTTCTGGTCCGAATAGGCGGCCGACACCGCAAAGCCGAGCGTGCCGGCATCATTCACCCAGCTGAGCAAACCCGCCACGCGCGGGCCGACCTTTTCGGACAGGTCGTTATAGCTGCCCTGCGCCGACAGCGCGGCGGTGAAGCCGCTCTTGCCCGCGAGCGGATTGCCAGTGTTGAGGTCGACGACCGCGCCGAGCGAGCCTTCGTCGAGTTCGGCCGACGCGGTCTTGTGGACGACGATCGAGCTGAACAGTTCGGAGGCAAAGACGTTGAAGTCGAACGCGCGGTCGCGGTTCGCCGAGGCGCCATCGGTCGAGGTCGCAACGGTTTCGAGCCCATTGACGCGGACGCGGGTGAATTGCGAGCCGAGGCCGCGCACCGTGATGCCGCGGCCTTCGCCGCCGTCGCGCTGGATGGTGATGCCGGGAATGCGCTGCAGCGATTCGGCCAGGTTCTGGTCGGGGAATTTGGCGATGTCTTCGGCAACGATTGCGTCGACCGCAGCGACCGACTCGCGCTTCACATCAAGCGCCTTGTCGAGCGAGGCGCGGAAGCCGGTGACAACGATCTCGTCTTCGGTCGCGACCGCATCGTCGGCAGCAGGCGCCGCGTCCTGCGCAAAGGCCGGCGACACTGCCAGCGCGGCAAGCGAAGCGCCGCACGCCAATTGAGTCAAAGCGCGAAGGCCCCGCGTTGCATGAATAGCCATTATCATCCTCCCTTGGTCGGCCAAAACTCTTGCTGAGGCAAGAAATGACACCGGTTACTTTGCGAGACCAGACAAATCGGCGCGATCGCCTGGCCAGAAATTTTTTGAGAGTGATGATGGCGCCGTCGCCTGTTGCGACTGGCGGCCCAATCCCCTCTCCCTTGGAATAATTTATCGTTGACCGATTGGGGTAACCGGTGTCAGGAAGATAGAGGGATTGGAACGACCGTGTCAATACCCCAATGAAATGGAGAGACGGGATGCCCAAAAAACCTTGGCTGGCTGCGCTTCTGCTGGCTTTTGCGATGCCCGCGAGTCCGGCATGGACCGCCGACGCAGCGCCGCTGGCGTTCCCCGGCGCGGTCGGTCCCGCCGCGCACACCGTCGGCGGACGCGGCGGCCAGATCCTGCGCGTCACGACCCTCGCGCCCGACGGTCCGGGATCGCTGAAGGCGGCGATCGAAACGCCGGGGCCGCGTATCATCGTGTTCGAGGTTGGCGGCGTCATCGACATGGGGCGCACGACGATCAGCGTCACCCACCCCTATCTGACCATCGCTGGCCAGACGGCGCCCGGCCCGGGGATCACGCTGATCCGCACCGGCATCGACGTGAAGACGCACGACGTCGTGATCCGCCACCTGCGCATCTATACCGGGGTCGACGGCCAGCCGAAACGCAGCGGGTGGGAAGCCGACACCTTCTCGACCGTCGCCGCGCACAACGTCATCGTCGATCATTGCACGTTGATGTGGGGGATCGACGAAAATATGTCGGCATCGGGCCCGCGCTTCACCGGCAAGACGGTCGCCGATTGGCGTAATGGCACCAGCCGCAACATCACCTTTTCGAACAATCTCGCCGCCGAAGGTCTCGCCGATGCGAGCCATCCCAAGGGCGAGCATAGCAAGGGATCGCTGATCCACGACAATGCCACCGGTATCGTTTTCTACCGCAACGTCTGGGCGCATAATGTCGAGCGCAACCCGCTGATCAAGGGCGGCGCGCAGGCGCTGATGGTCAACAATCTGATCTATAATCCGCAGCACCGCGCAGTGCATTATAACCTGATGAACCTCGAATGGGTCGGCCAGCCCTATGTGACCGGCGAGATCACCGCGGTCGGCAATGTCATGCGCGGCGGCAACGACACCGATCCCGGCCTGCCCTTCCTGATGCTCGGCGGCGACGGCGATCTTGCCTATTATGGCAAGGATAATCTGCTGGTCGATCGCCATGGCCAGCCGCTGCCCGAATTCGGTCGTTATGGCGAAACCCGCGCGCAATTGATCCGCGCCAAGACGCCGCTCGCACCGCTGACGGGGTACAAGATCCTGCCGGTGCGCGACGTCGAAACATCGGTGCTGGCGAGCGCGGGGGCGCGGCCATGGGCACGCGACGCCGAAGAGATTCGGGTGCTGTTCTTTATCGCCGAAGGTCGCGGCGAGGTGATCGACGATGAGAATGAGGTCAGCGCCTATCCCAAGGTCGCGCCGCCCGTTCGCGCGCCCTTTGTCGAGGCCGACTGGGACCTGGCGACGATGGAGCCGCGGTCGGGGCTTTACCCCGGCCAGACCGCGCCGATGCCGCAAGAAATCCTGTCGCCGCGCGACCGCGCTTCGCGGGCGGGTCAGTGACGATGTGGCTCGCCGCGCTGCTGCTCGCCGGTGCCAACGCCCCCGCGATGATCGTGATCGACGAGGCCGACACGGTGCGCGAGGAGCCGCCGCCGCACGGCGCGATCGGCATGTCCACAGCGTACCGGATCAGCGACAGCATCCCGGCGCCGCGCAGTTTCGAATTCCGCAAGCGTGCGCTGCACGTCGGCGCGGCGATCGGCGTGCATCCGATCGATCATGATGAGATCTATTACGTCCTGTCGGGGACGGGCGTTGTCCATTCGGACGGTACGGAGAAGGAGCTGAAAGCGGGAATGGCGGCGTGGCTCTACAGCGGAGCCAGGGTTGGCATCCGCCAGACCGGCACCGAGCCGCTGGTGCTGATCATCGCCTATCCGAACAAAGCGGGCAAATAGGATGGCGCTCGACCGCCGTGCGCTGCTGACCGCCAGCCTCGCGCTGCCGTTCGCGAGTGCGGCGGCCCAGGCGGCGTGGACGCGGCCCGCCGGTGTCGCGCCCGATGCGCGGATCCCACTCTGGCCTGAGGGTCATATCAAGCCACCGCCCGGCCTCGTCGAACAGGTCGTCCAACGCAGCGACGATCCGAACGCCAGCGACCGCATGCTGCAAGGCATCACCCGCCCGCGTCTCGACATTTTCCGCCCTGCCAAGCCCAATGGCGCCGCGGTGATCCTCGCGCCCGGCGGCGGCTATCGCTATGTCGTGATCGACAAGGAAGGCTATGAGCTGGCGCGCTGGCTGCGCGACCGCGGCGTGACCGTTTATGTACTCTTCTACCGCCTGCCCGGCGACGGCTGGACAAACGGGGCAGACGTCCCGCTCGCCGATGCCCAGCGCGCGGTGCGCATGGTGCGCAGCCGCGCCGCGCTCGATCAGATCGATCCCGCCCGCGTCGTCTTCGGCGGCTTTTCGGCGGGCGGACAGGTCGCGGCGAGCCTGCTGACGCGCTTTGACGCGAAGGTCTATGCGTCGGTCGACACCGCCGATTCGCTGTTGGCGCGCCCCGACGCGCTCGCCGCCATCTACCCCGTCGTATCGATGGACCCGGTGATCGCCCATGCGGTCAGTCGCGAGAAATTGGTCGGCGCCAACCCCGACCCGGCGCGCGAAAAGCTCTACTCACCCGAACTTAATGTCCGCCCAGACCAGCCGCCGCTGTGGCTGCTCCATGCCGAAGACGACAGCGTGGTGAAGGCCGCGAACAGTGTCCGGTTACGCGAAGCTACACGCGCCGTCGGGCCGCCGTGCGAGGCGCATTTTTTCGAACGCGGCGAGCATGGTTTTGGGTTGATGAAGACGGTGGGTCTGCCGGTTGCGATCTGGCCCGAACTGCTGTGGAACTGGCTGCAATCGCACCGGATCGCGTGATCGATCCGCAGCCCCAACAAGGACGCCGGAGTGACGACGGGTTGAGCAGGACCACCGGGCGCTCGGCAGGTCAGCGCGCGCTGGTCAGAAGATTCCCGCCGCCAGCCCTTCGGCCAGCGCCGCGCCCAGATCATTGGCTTCCGCCAAGCGGTCGGCGGGAATCGTTTTGGGCGCCAGTATTGCTTCGGGAGTCTGCGCGGCGGTGTTGACGATCACGCCGTCCGCCACGCGTTTCAGCCGCCAGCCCGTCGCGATGCGGTCGAGCTGGCGCTGGGCATTTTCGCCATCCGATCCGGCGCAGATGATCGTCGCATAGGCGCGGCCTTCGAGCCTGCCGAGACAGGGGTAATAGCAGCGGTCGAACATCTCTTTCATGGCGCCCGACAGCGCCGCGAGGTTTTCGGGGCCGATGAAGAGATAGCCGCCCGCCGCCAACAGCATGTCAGGCGTCACATCCGCGGCGCGCGCGAGCGCGGCCGCAGGACCCGCACCGTCCGCCGCGGCGCGCGCCAGCACTTCGCTGCCGCCGGTGCGGCTGTGCCAGGCGATCAGCAGGGTGGGCGCGTCGGTCATCCGCCGATGCTTGCCAAGCGGCGGAGCGCGGCGCAAGCTGCTGCCAAAATATGGGGGAGATACAAGATGCGCCGATTGACCGCCCTGCTGCTTGCCAGCGCCCTGCCCTGTGCCGCCATCGCGCAGGACGCCGCTAGCGAGGCGACGCGCACTGCGCAGGCCGAACTCGCTAAACGCCTGCCGCTGGGCGATCCGCGCGACATGGCGAATGCGACGCGCGGCAAGCTGGCCGAGATTGCTGATGGGGTGATTACCGACAGCGCCGGCAAGATCATCTGGGACCGGCGCCCCTACGCCTTTCTCGCCAGCGAGACCGCGCCCGACACGGTGAACCCGTCGCTGTGGCGCCAGGCGCGGCTGAACGCGGTGCATGGGTTGTTCGAGGTGGTGCCGGACAGGATCTGGCAGTTGCGCGGCTATGATCTGTCGGTGATGACGGTCATCCGCGGCAAGAGCGGGTGGATCGTCGTCGACCCGCTCTTGTCCGAGGAAGCGGCGGCGGCCAGCTGGAAATTGTTCGCCGATACGGTCGAGGCCAAAGCGGGCAAGCGGCCGATCAAGGCGGTGATTTTTTCGCACAGCCACAGCGACCATTTCGGCGGGGTGGGCGGCATCGTCACCCCCGAACAGGTCCAGCGCGACAAGATCCGTATCATCGCGCCGCACGGCTTTTCGGACGAAGCGACCGCCGAGAACGTCCTCGCGGGCGGCGCGATGGGGCGGCGCGCGCTCTATATGTTCGGGTCGATCCTGAACCCCGGACCCGCGGGACAGGTCGACACCGGGTTGGGGCCGAAGCTGTCGTCGGGAACGATCGGCTATATGGAGCCGACCGAGACGGTCAGCGAAAACGGCGGGCCGCTGACCATCGACGGGCTGGCATTCGATTTCCTCGATGCGGGGGGCACCGAGGCGCCGTCGGAGTTCGTCTTCTACATCCCCGCGTATAAGGCGCTGCACACGACCGAGGTCGTCACGCACAATTTGCACAATATCTTGACGCTGCGCGGCGCGCAGGTGCGCGATGCGCTGCGCTGGTCGAAGGTGATCGACGCGACCCTGCTCAAATGGGGCGGTCAGGCCGAAGTGGCGCTCGCATCGCATCACTGGCCGACGTGGGGTGCGGGCGAGGTCAGCACATTGCTGGCGAACCAGCGCGATGCCTATCGTTATGTCCATGACCGCACCCTGTTCCTGGCCAATCGCGGCGCGACCTTGCACGAACTCGCCGACGCGACCGCCGAAGCGCCGGTGCAGGCCCGCGATTTCTCGACGCGCGGCTATTATGGCACGCTCAACCACGACATGAAGGCGGTCTATCAGCGCTATTTCGGCTGGTGGGACGGCAATCCGGCCAATTTCAATCCGCTGCCGCCCGAGCAATCGGGGCCCAGATATGTCGCGCTGGCGGGCGGGGCCGATAAGCTGCTGGCGGCGGGCAAGGCGGCGATTGCGGCGGGCGAGTATCGCTGGGCGGCGGAATTGCTGAACAAGCTGGTGTTCGCCGAGCCTGACAATCCGGCGGCGCGCGCTGCACTCGCGTCGGCCTATGACCAGCTCGGCTATCAGGCCGAATCGGGGGCGTGGCGCAACTATTACCTCGCGGGCGCGGCGAGCCTGCGCGGCAATGCGATCACCAGCGTGTCGGGCAATGGCCAGAGCCGGTCGTTCGTCAGTGCGATCCCGACCGCGGTGTTTTTCGATGCGCTCGCAACGCGCTTCGACGCCGCCAAGGGTTTGGCGATCAAGGGGATTTTCCAGTTCGTGCTGCCCGACAGCAAGGAGACGGTGGCGGTGGTCGTCGGCGGCGGGGTCGAGGTGCCGCGCTATGGCGTGACCGATACCGCGCCGACCGCGACGGTGGCGCTCGATCGCAAGACGCTCGACGATGTGATGCTGGGGCAGGCGCAGTTCCCGGCGCTGATGCAGTCGGGCGCGATCAGGATCGAGGGCGACCGTATGGCGTTCCTCAGCTGGTTCGCGCTGCACCCACCCGCCGATCCACGCTTCAATGTGGTTGTGCCATAGGCCTCTAACACGGTAACGGAGGAGCATGACCGACACCCCCGCCGTCCACCCGACCGATCCGTTCGACCCCGCGGCGCTCAACGCTGCCGAGGGGCTCGACCCCGTCGATCCCGCTTATGCACAGGTGCTGCGCGTCGCGACGGCGCTGAACCTGATCCCGCTCGCGATCGGGGCGAGTGTGTTGGACTATATGCTGGTTCGCCATATCGAGGGGCCCTACGGACTGATCACCGCACTCGCGTGGCTGGTCGCGATCATTGTCATCCTGACCTTTCCGTCGCGGCGCGTGTCGCGCTGGGGCTACAAGATCGGTGACGGGCAGCTGCGCGTCGCGCGCGGCTGGCTGTTTCGCACCGACACCATCGTGCCCTTCGTGCGTGTCCAGCACATCGACGTCGGGCAGGGGCCGGTCGAGCGCTGGTTTGGGCTGTCGCACCTGATCGTCCACACGTCGGGCACGCATAACAGCACTGTCACCCTGCCTGGGCTGCCCGCCGATCTGGCCGCCGCGATGCGCGAGACGATCCGGCGGCATATCCAGACCGATTTCGCATGACCGACACCGCCGCGGCTGCGGCCGCACCGATCATTGACGACGAGGCAAACTGGCAGCGGCTGCACCCCGCGACGCTGGCGCTCGCGATCGTCAAGCTGGGGCCGCGCAGCCTGAATTTCCTTCCCGCGGTCGCGGCGCTGGGTTTCACCGGCAATTGGGTGTGGATCGTCCCCGCGATCCTTGCCTTCCTGCTTTTTTCGCTCGTCGCCGCCTGGCTACACTGGCTGCGCTTTCGCTTTCTGGTCGGCGACGATGAGGTGGTGATCGAAAGCGGCGTCCTGTCGCGCCAGCACCGCACCATCCCCTTCGACCGCATTCAGGACGTCAGCATCGAACAGGGGCTGGTGTCGCGCGCGCTGGGCATCGCCAAGGTCGGGTTCGAAACCGGCGCGGGTGGCAAGGAAAATGACGCCGACCTCGACGCAATCGCGCTCGATGCCGCGCAGGCGCTGCGCACGACGATCCGCGCCCACCGCAGCGGCGAGGTGGCGGTGGTCGCCGCCAGCGATACGCCCGACGCACCACTAATGGCCGAAGACCGCTTGCTGTTCGCGATGACGCCGCGCCAGTTGCTGCTGGCGGGGCTGTTCAACTTCTCGCTCGCTGCGCTTGCGGTCGTCGGAGCGGGTATGCAGTTCTTCGACAATCTGCTGCCGTTCAAATTCAATATCTTCAACCCGATGGACTGGGCCGATGTCGCCGAAGATTTTGGGCTCGACCAATGGCTGCTCGCGCATCGCTGGGTCGCAGGGATCGGCGCGGCGCTGTCGCTGCTGCTGATCGGATTTGCGAGCGGGATCATCACGATGATGTTCGCCAACTTTGATTTTCGCCTGACCCGCGAGCCGCGCGCACTGCGCCGCACCCGCGGGCTGACGACGCGCACCGACGTTGCGGTGCCCGTGCGCCGCGTGCAGGCGGCGATCCTTGTCACCGGCTGGTTTCGCCAGCGTTTCGGCTGGCACGAACTGCGGCTGCAGAGCCTGGCGAGCGACGGTGAGAAGGAGCGGGACCATCAGGTCGTCCCCTTCGCGCAGCTGGAATCAATCGATCCTGTGCTGGCCGAAGTCGCGATTACGCGCCCCGATGGCGACGCCGCGTGGAAGCAAAGCCACCGCATTATCGCGCTGGGCGGGCTGGTCGGCGCGCTGGGCGCGAGCGTCGGCGGGCTCGTCGCGGTGTCGTTCGGGCAGGCGCTCGGCTGGTTCGGGCCGGTGCTCGGCGTCCTCATCGGTGCCGCGTCGCTGTTCGGCGCGCGCTTCCACCGCTGGACCGACCTGGGCGAACAGGTCGCGATCCGGCGCGGTTTCTGGAAACCAAAACTGACCCTGCTGCCGCACGCATCGGTGCAGAGCGTCGACCTCAAAAGCGATTTCATCCTGCGCCCGCTCGGCCTCGCGACCTTGGTGTTCGGCGTCCCCGGCGGCAGTTCGCTGGCAAGCCATGAAATTCCCGCGATCCCCATCGCGACCGCGCGCGCGTTGCGCGACCGCATCCTGACCGCGCGAGCGCGAGCATGAGCGACGCCGCGCTCGGTATCACCCGCTCGATCCTCGGCCAGCCCTGGCATTGGCGCCGCGCGAGCGCCGACATGGCCGCCGAAAATCTCGCCCCCGACGATCTGGTCACCCAGCTGCTACTCGCGCGCGGGGTAACCCGCGACGATCTCGACCGCCAGCGCACCCCGACCCTGCGCGGCTTCATGCCCGACCCGTCGCTGTTCCGCGACATGGAAGCCGCCGCGGCGCGACTCGCCGATGCGGTCGAACGGCAAGAGGCGGTCACGATCTTTGGCGATTATGACGTCGATGGCGCCACCTCGGCGGCGCTGCTTGTCAGGCTCTTGCGCGGACTCGGTCTGCCCGCGGGCGCCTATATTCCCGACCGGTTGATGGAAGGCTATGGCCCCTCGGGCGCGGCGCTGGTCAAGATCGGCGAAGCGGGATCAAAGCTGGTCGTGACCGTCGATTGCGGCGCGCAGGCGTTCGAGGCAATCGCCGAGGCCAATGCCTCGGGGGTCGAGGTGATCGTCGTCGATCATCACCAATGCGCTACCACCCTGCCCGCGGCGCTGGCGCTGGTGAACCCCAACCGGCTCGACGAAGCGCCCGATGCGGCGATCCACGGCAATCTAGCCGCGGTCGGGGTCGCCTTTCTGCTCGGCGCCGCCTTGCTCCGCACCCTGCGCGCGCGCGGCTTCTTTGCAACGCGCGACGAGCCGGCACTGATCGACCTGCTCGACCTGGTCGCGCTCGGCACCGTTGCCGATGTCGCGCGCCTCACCGGGTTCAACCGCGCGCTGGTGACGCAGGGGCTGAAGGTGATGGCGCGGCGCGGCAACACCGGGCTGGCGGCGCTGATGGACGCAGCGCGGCTGACCAAGCCGCCGACTGCGAGCGACATGGGCTTTGCGCTTGGCCCGCGGATCAACGCCGGCGGCCGCGTCGGCAAGTCGGACCTTGGCGTGCGCTTGCTGACAACGTCAGACCCGCAGGAGGCCGCCGACATTTCGCAGGAACTCAATCGTCTCAACGAAGAGCGCCGCGCGATCGAAGCGGGGGTGCTTGACGAAGCAATGACCGCCAGCACCGCCTGCGCCAACGCGCCGGTCGCGATCGTCGCCGGGCAAGGTTGGCACCCCGGGGTGATCGGCATCGTGGCGGGGCGACTGAAGGAACGGATGCACCGCCCCGCGATCGTCATTGCGCTCGATGACGCAGGCATCGGCAAGGGATCGGGGCGCTCGATCAGCGGCGTCGACCTTGGCGCCGCGATTCTGGCCGCCAAGGAAAGCGGGTTGCTCGTCGCGGGCGGCGGCCACGCGATGGCGGCCGGGCTGACTGTCGACGCCGACAAAGTCGATGCGCTCGGGGCTTTCCTTAACGACCGCCTCGCCGCCGATGTCGAGCGCGCGAGCGGCGACAAGGCGTTGTTGATCGACGCAGTGCTCGCGCCGCGGGGGATTTCGCCGCTCTGGTGCGACGCGATCGAAAGCGCCGGTCCCTATGGCGCCGGCTGGCCCGCGCCGCGCGTCGCCACCGGCCCAGTACGGATCGTCGAGGCGAGCATTGTCGGCACCGACCATGTCCGGCTTATCGTATCGGGAGACGACGGCGGACGATTCAAGGCGGTCGCCTTTCGCAGCGCCGAAACCGAGCTCGGCCAGACCTTGCTCCACGCGCGCGGGGGGCGAAAATTATGGCTCGCGGGCCGCGCCAAACGCGACGATTGGGGCAGCCGCCCCGCCGCCGAACTCCATCTTGAGGACGCTGCCTGGGCCGATTGAACCCACGCCGCGCAATATTTTTGCGCGAGCGCAGCGCCAGCGCGCTTGACCGTATGGAGATGCGAGTCTAATGCGCCGCTTCACCGAATGACGGCCCCTTCGTCTAGCGGTCTAGGACGTCGCCCTTTCACGGCGAAAACACGGGTTCGAGTCCCGTAGGGGTCACCAAATCGCCGGAAAGGCGCAGAAGTCTCGGTTTTCTGTTCGTTAGTGACTCGGTGGGTACACCAAATGAGTACACAAAGGACGAACAATCATGAATCCGAAGGGACTCTGGCGCGATCCTCGCAGCGGCATTTTTTACCTCCGCCGCCGCATTCCGCTGCCGTTGCAAAGAGCATTCGCTTGCGGCCAACTCTACAAGGTGAGCCTCGGCACCGCCGATCCCCGTGATGCAGAACGCAAGCTGGCGATAGCCAATGGTGAATTTGAGCAGAAGTGCGATCAGTTTCGCGCCACGCTCGCAAACGGTGTCGCAGGATCGTTCACCTCCGACGAGGCACGCGTCCTGGTCGACCGCCTCCTCACCGCCCGGTCCGCTACCGGGTTTGCGAGCGGCGGTATGGATGTCGCCTTCTTCCTCAAGGAGCTCGACGACGCCGTCGCGGATCAATCGGGAGACCATCGGGCCACCGCACAAGACATGAGTTCTGCCGAATGGATCGCTTATCGCAAGAAGTTGGCGGGAAGTGATATCGACGATGAGTTTTCTCCCGAAACACTCGCTCGAATCGAGGCTCACCATGCTTCGGTCCATCGAGACCCTGGCGAGCTGTGGTTCAGTTTTCAGAAACGGGTACCGCGCCGCCGTTGGCGTCCCCTGCTCAGCTTCGCCGTCGCGAAATTAAAACGTGAACTAAAACTACCCGAGGAGGCCAATCGCGGGATCGACGAACCCCTTGCCGATGCATTGGCTGATGCGCTGGGTTCGGCGCAAGTCCGCGAACAAGTTGCCGTGCTTCCCTCGGCCCGGCGCCGCGAAAACGCGAGCCGGCTCCAGCCGGACATGAAGCTCGACGCTCTTGAGGCGCGATGGATCGCGGCGCGCAAGCCGACGCTCAAAGCGCAGGCCGCTACGAACACGGCCGTGCGCTATTTCAAAAGCTACATCGGCGATGTCGGCATCGGCGAGATCACGCCCAACGATCTGTTCGAATTTCGCGATGCCGTAGCAGTACTACCTAAAAGTATGCCGCGAGTGCATCGGATGATGAAGTTCGTCGATATTCACGCGCTCTATGCCGACAGGTCGGGCGTAGACCGCATATCCCCGCAATCGATCAAAAAATATCTCGGTGCGGTCCAAGCTCTCCTCGGGTTCGCATTCCAGGAGCGCTTCATAGCTGCGAATACCGGCGCTGGTATCAAAGTCGAAGGATACACAAAAAAGAGCAAACGGCGCCCATTTACTGAGGACGAACTCGCTCAACTGTTTGCGGCCGAGCTGTTCACCGCTCCGTGGTCTGACCCCCTGAGCAAATCGAAGGTCTCCGATTCGACCCTGCGCTGGTTGTTTCTGCTCGGCCTTTGTACAGGCGCTCGAATTGAGGAACTTGGTCAGATATTGCTCGCGGACATCAAGTCCGAGCAAGGGATTCCTTATATCGACGTCACTGACCACGTCATGGACGAGATTGAAGAGCGCAAGCGGGTGAAGACCGAGGGTTCTATTCGCGTGATACCGCTTCATACCAAACTAATTGAGCTCGGATTTCTCGACTACGTCCAACGGATGCGCTCGAACGGAACAGTCCGGCTTTTTCCTGACCTCCTGGCTGATTCACTGGGCGTAAAGACCAAGGAGGCGAGCCGCCGCGCCAACCGCCTGATCGACAATGCCGTGGGCGACGACCCCCGCCTCGTGTTTTATAGTTTCCGACACAGCTTCAAGGATCTCTGCCGTGATGCCGACATTCCCAAGGACGTGCACGACCAGCTTATGGGGCATTCGCCCGCAGATGTTGGCGGAGGCTACGGTTTGGGACGGGCGATCGGCAATCTTGCAGCCCACTTAAAGCGGATTGGGTTCAGTTTCGTCGATTGGGATGCGATTAAAGTGGCTGCCGAACGCCCTGAAGCATTACCCGACGCCCACGCAGGCACTCGATCGTCGGGAAGAATGTCGGTCCGTCCCGGTCGGCGGGCTGTTCGATGACTGTCGCGGCAGATCGGCTGCTGGCGAGCAACCCATTGATATCGGCCCATGCGGTTAGATTTTTGAAGATGGCCGGTACCAGTAGATCCAATTTTCTCGCTGGCATTCGGTCGCGGCGAGACTCTGAGGTGCTGAGCTTGGGATACAGCTCGTCCCCCAAGCGTACGCTGGTAAGCCGACAATCCGAAATTCATCACGGGGTCGGCAGCTTTGACACTTACGGAAAGAACACGTTTTTCCTAGGTTATTTATCGCCAGGATACCATTATTCTGAAGTCTTAGAGGACTATCATAGTCCCCAGAACGCTGTATCAAACAAACCTCTTGCACGTTTGTTTTTAAGCAATCACCAATTCCCAACAACCGTATTAACGGCGCTACGCGGTCGAAGACTCGCGGAACTCATAGATTTCACCGAGGACCGTATATTTTTTGGTTCCAAGCACACCACCATTGTGTCCGCAGAAATGCACCCTGACGACGACGAGACCCTGGAATTGGAGCTTGCGGTGGCATGGTATCCTCTGTCGCGAGCGCTGTCGCACCTATAGAGAACGGAGATCGCGCTTTCCGTCGAGTCGCATCTTTCATCCGCGCAACTTTCGGTGCTGGCTCTACCTTCGATGGATAGCCCACGTGCGCGCTCAGACTCACTCGGCAACGGCTTCTACATATCAATCGAGCGAGTGGCCGTCCGGCTGCTAGTGGCCGAAACTGGCCTTTCGCATGTGCGCATCGGCGAATTCGCCTGGTCGCGGATCGAACCGGAAGCGGGACGATTTGACTGGGCCTGGCTCGACCGCGCGATCGAAACGCTTCATGATGCGGGATTGGGAATCATTCTGGGCACACCGACGGCTACGCCGCCCAAATGGCTGGTGGATCGGATGCCCGATATGCTTGCGGTGGACCGCGACGGGGAGACCCGAAAATTCGGATCGCGGCGACACTATTGTTTCAGCAATGCAGGCTACCGCCGCGAGGCCGCGCGCATCACGCGTGCGTTGGCCGAACGATATGGCAGACATCCCGCCATCGTCGCATGGCAGACCGACAACGAATATGGCTGTCATGATACGGTGCTGAGCTTTTCCGATGCGGCAAGAGACGGATTCCGTCTCTGGTTGGCAGCCCATTACAACGGGATAGGCGCGCTCAATGCAGCTTGGGGTAATGTCTTCTGGAGTATGGAGTATCGTTCGTTCGACGAAGTTGAACTGCCCAATCTGACGGTCACCGAGGCAAATCCGGCGCATTGGCTGGCCTTCCGCCGCTTTGCGTCGGAAGAAGTGGCGACGTTCAACCGGGCGCAGGTCGATATTTTGCGCGAGCTGTCGCCGGGACGCGACGTCGTCCATAATTTCATGGGCTTCTTCACCGAGTTCGACCATCACGCCGTCGCGGCCGATCTCGACGCGGTCGGATGGGACAGTTACCCGCTCGGTTTTCTTGAGACTTTCCGCTTTTCGGACGCTGAGAAGCTTGCTTACGCGCGCCAGGGCCATCCCGACATCGCGGCTTTTCACCATGATCTGTATCGCGGATGTGCGGCGAATGGCCGGTGGTGGGTACTGGAACAGCAGCCGGGACCAGTAAACTGGGCGCGGCATAATCCAGCGCCCATGGCCGGGATGGTCCGACTCTGGACCTTGGAAGCGAGGCCCATGGCGCTGAATTGGTCAGCTATTTTCGCTGGCGACAGGCGCCGTTCGGGCAAGAACAATTGCACGCTGGCCTGCTCCGACCCGATGATGGGTCAGCCCCGGCACTGGGAGAGGTCGCACAGGTTGCCAGTGAGATTCGTAAACTCGGGCCGTTGGGCTCGGCGCCCCGACACGTTGCCTTGATATTTTCATATGAGGCCGACTGGGTGACAAGCATCCAGCCGCAAGGGGCCGGTCTATCAGCGCTGTGGGCGGCTTTCGATTTTTACTCGGGGCTTCGCCGAATGGGGCTGAACGTTGATATCGTCCATCCTTCCACATCGCTCGACGGCTATGCGCTGTGTGTCGTCCCGTGCTTGCCGATCGTGCCTGAGATACTGCTGCGTAATCTGGAGCAATTCAAGGGTCAGGTTATCATCGGACCACGTTCGGGCAGTCGCGATTCTGATTTTGCAATTCCCAACGGGCTGCCACCCGGCCCATTGTTCCCGGGCAAGGTCGCGCGGGTCGAGAGTCTACGTCCGGGACTGGAGCACGGCGGCGGAGGCTGGAAAATCTCGCAGTGGCTGGAACATCTCGAGACTGAGGCCGAGCCGGACTTGATAGCTACAGACGGTACCATTGCCAGCTGGCGCGCGGGCAGGACACGCTATCTTGGCGCCTGGCCTACGCCGGAGTTGGTTCGCGCGCTGCTTGTGCGCGCCGTCGATGATACCGACCTATTCACACATGACTTGCCACAAGGCCTGCGATTGCGACAGGCGGGAGATCATGTTTTCGCCTTCAATTATGCCAAGGAACCTCAGGATGTTCCGTCAAGCCTCGACGGCCAGCTTATTCTTGGTCGGCGCCGCGTGGAAGCTGCGGGGGTCGCTCTGTTTCGTAAAAACGAGAATGGCGCTACACGTTGATTGACATTTAGCGCAGTTTTTGGGGCTTGGCTTGGCCGTTGCACGACCCTCTGCGTGGCTTGGCATCGACACCAATGTGAAGCCGTCCGGCGAGCGCCGCACCTGATTGAAGTTGGCTGCCATAGGCAGAATATTTTCGGCTCGTTCAACAGAGGAGTCGAACGATGATTGAGCTTATCCAGATTGACCGATTAACCTTCGCCAGCGCCTGATCGCACCGGATGCGGCCTGAAATTACAATGACGCGAGCAAGCTTTTGCCCAACAACCGGGATGCCATTTTGGGCGAGTAGGCATGTACACTATTCCAAGACCTGAAAATGAAAGCGATATAAGCAACGCGGTCGTCAGCAAGGTCCACTAATGCCCACATTGCGCCAACTCGAATATCTCGTTGCGGTCGCGGACCTCAATAATTTTGGTCGCGCCGCGCAGGCGTGCAATGTTTCGCAGCCGACGCTGAGCCAGCAGTTGCACGCCCTTGAAGCGAGGCTCGGCGTCGTCCTTATCGAACGGCACTCGTCGGGGGCACAGCTTACACCGATCGGCCGGGAGATCACGGCTCGGGCCCGGCGGCTCGTCGTCGAGGTACGGGATCTTCGTGATCTGGCGCGGCGCGCGGGCGAACTCCTGGTCGGCACAGTTCGTCTCGGCGTGACGCCGACCTTGGGTCCCTATTTGATGCCGCCGATCGTAGCGGCGCTCCATCGCGAGCAGCCGGATTTGCGACTTCATATCCGCGATGGAATTCCGCAAGAGCAGGCGCTTGAACTGTCGCGTGGGGACCTGGACATGCTTTTGAGTCCCCTTCCGATTGACGGCGTCGACCTGGAAGTCGCGCCGTTGTTTGACGAGCGGCTCCTGCTCGTAGCGGCGTCCGACCATGTACTGGCTGCCCAGCGAACCCTTCACATCGATGATCTGGCCGGACTGCAAGTGCTTTGCCTGGATCGGCGTCATCACCTCCATCGCCAGGTTGCCGAGATCTGTTCCGGCTTCGGAATGGAGTTGCTACGCGATTACGAAGGCACCAGCTTGGACAGCATCCATCAGATGGCCGTGTCGGGCGTTGGACTCGCGGTGCTGCCTGAACTCTACATTCGATCCGACGTGCTGGGCCGCGACGGTTCGGTCGTTCTGGATGTGAAGGGCTGGAACTTTACGCGCACGATTGCCGCTGCTTGGCGCACGGGAGCTGCCTATCGCGATGCATACCGCCTCATCGGCGAACGGATCAAGACGGAAGCGCATCGCTTGATCGGCTGACGCTTGAACGATCGTGAGGTGATAGATTCTATCTATCAATTTGACTACGAAATCCAATTGGATTTCTATCGGTGATCCACGCAATATCACTCTCGCGGACCGGGCCCCTCTGGTGGCTGCCTTTCCAAGCAGCCGCGATGTCGGACCGCATCGGCCCAGGCCAATCTCCACGCTCTGACGAGGGGGTTGAGCGCTGGCCGATCGATCAAACCATCGATTGGAGAGGCAAAATGAATCCGTTCTTTTACCGGCTGACGCTAGCTCATAGTCGGCTCGACGCAGAAATTCGCCGCGAGCAAAAGCAGCGAGCACCCGACCCCTTTCGCCTGCTGCAGCTGAAGAAGCTGAAGCTCGCGGTGAAGGACCGCCTGCACCGCCTTATTCGATCTCGTCCAGAAGGGATGGCTTGAACGATGCGCAGCGCAGCCGACGTCGCCGCAATGCCCTGTCCGCTTTGCCGGACGGGGCTCACCCTGTCAGACCGCGCAGGTGTCGAGATCGACTATTGCCAGACGTGCCGCGGCGTGTGGCTCGATCGCGGCGAACTCGACAAGATCATCGAGCGCAGTGTGCGCGAGGCTGCGCCGCCGCCGCGGGAGGCACCGCGTTCCAGTCCAGGCTATCGGCCGGATGCCTATCAGAGGGACAACGATTACCGGTACCGGCCCGACAAGCGGAAGAAGTCCTTTTTATCTGAGCTGTTCGACTGATGTCGGTAGCCTGCAAGCGGATGGCGCCGTCTGCCCAGCGGGTTGTTCAGGCGCCGAACCGATCACAACGGGTGAAGCCAGGAGTGCGATTGTGAGCTTTTCCAGGTTCAAGTTGGCCATATATGCGGGCTGGGTGACGACATCTGCAGTTCTGACCGCCGCGGTGGTGCAAACATGATCCGTCCCGAAGAAGCCTTGGCGGTGCTGCGCGAGGGCAATCGCGCCTTTCTCTGCGACGACCGCCTGCAACCACCGCTCGATCGGGCAGTTCGGCTGCGTCTGGCAGCGGGGCAGTCGCCGTTCGCCGCCTACGTCAGCTGTTCGGACTCGCGGGTGCCGCCCGAGCTATTGTTCGGCCGCGGGCTTGGGGAACTGTTCATTGTCCGCAACGCGGGCAACACGCTCGACACGTCGGCGCTGGGCAGCCTCGAGTTTGCAGTCTCGGTCCTGGGTGTTCCGTTGATCGTCGTCATGGGACATGAGGCATGCGGCGCGGTCCAAGCCGCTATGGCGGTCGTGCGGGACAATGCCCGGTTTCCCGGCAACATCGGCAAGATGATCCAGCCGATCATCCCGGCCGTTCTCGAGGCTGGAACCAGCGGCGACGGCTGCATCGAAGCAGCAGTACGGCAGAATGTGCGGCACGTGGTACGCGAACTGCGCGAAGACGCGTCGCCGATCATTCTCGATCCGCAAAAACGGGGAGAGCTGTTGGTCGTGGGCGCCTACTACGAACTAGCAAGCGGGGCGGTCGATTTTTTCGATGTCCCTGCCGCTTAGGTTCGCAGGTTCCTCATGAACGTCGACGCCGCCTCGGGAAACTACGGATCTACAGCCAGCGAACTGTGTGAAAAATTGCGCTCGGTATTTTAGCGAAGGCAAATGATTGTGCATGACATTCTGCTGCAAGCCGGCACCCACCCGGACCCGACCCCCAATTGGGCGATTGAGCAGGCTGCGAGCCTATCGGTCAGTCTCGCCGCACGCTTGTCACTGGGCGTCTGCAAAGTTCATATCCCGCAAGCGACGAACTGGCTCGCGAATAAACTTGTGAACATTGATGGGATCGTCGCCGAGGAAAACAGAAAGAGCTCCGCAAACGCTGATGCACTCGGAAAAAGCTTCGGGTCGCATGTTCCGCCGGAGCTGATCGGCGAGATTTTCGCCATCGATATTCGCTCGTCGGTCAGTCACTCGCAATTTGCGGTGCGGGCGAGAACATATGACCTGTCGATAATCCCGATCTACCCATATGCGGCCATGGAATATTTCGCTGAAGGCCTGGTGTTTGAATCGGGTCGTCCGGTCCTGTTGATGCCCGAACTCAAATCGTCAGCACTGACGTTCGATCGCATTACCATCGCGTGGGATGGAAGTCGGGTGGCAGCGCGGGCACTCGCCGACGCGATCCCGCTGGCCGGCATGGCCACCTCGATCTCGGTGGTGCAGATTGTGGGTGATAAAGACCTGTCCCGCGCGGCCTCTGCCGCCGATGCCGTTCGCAACCTGACGCTTCATGGTCTGAAGGCGGAAGCGATCGAACTTCCGCTGGAAGGCGGCGACGCCGGAGAGACGATTCAGGCCTTTTGCCAGCGTCACGCCTCCAATCTGCTTGTCATGGGAGCTTTCGGCCACTCGCGGGCGCGCGAGTTTGTACTTGGCGGCGTAACAAGAACCATATTGGACCACCCTAAACTCCCCGTCCTGTTATCACACTAGCATGCGCCGGTCTTTTTCAGGCGGCGAACATCGTCCGCAAATTTGGTCCTTTGTGGCCAGTTGACGTCTTGAATTGGAACTTACCGGCTCGACGATGGGGCCTTCGATCGGAGTGAGTGCATGGACTTTCTGATCATCAACTGGCTGGGGACTCCTGTCTGGTTCTGGCTATCCTTCATCGGATTAGTCGTCGTCCTCACCGCCTTTGACCTTGGTGTTCTGCACAAGGAAGATCGGGAGATGGGCATCTCCGAGAGCCTGAAACTATCGGCCTTCTACATCAGTATTGCGCTCGTGTTCGGGCTTTGGGTCTGGGTCCAAAAGGGCGCCGAAAGCGGCATGCAATATTACACCGGTTTCTTCATCGAAAAGGCTCTGTCGATCGACAATGTCTTCGTAATCAGCCTGATCTTCACCTACTTCGCTATTCCTCGGAAATACCAGTATCGCGCACTTTTGTGGGGCATCATTGCCGTGATCGTCCTGCGCGGCGTCATGATCGCGGCGGGTGCTGCCATCGTGCAGGAATATTATTGGGTGCTGTACATCTTTGCGGCATTCCTGATCGCTACGGGGGTCAAAATGCTCTTCTCCGGCGACCAGGAGATGGACGTTGCGAAGAACCCGGTGGTCAAGTTCATCTCAAAGCATATGCGCGTCACCAAGGAGCTGCATGATCAGCATTTCTTTGTGAAGGTGCCTGATGAAAAAACCGGCAAGATGGTGCGTGCAGCGACGCCGTTGTTTCTTGCGCTTGTTATCATCAACCTGGCCGATCTCGTGTTTGCCGTTGATAGTGTGCCTGCGATATTCGCGATAACCACTGATACGTTCATCGTTTACACATCAAACATCATGGCGATCCTCGGGCTGCGCGCTCTATATTTCGCGCTCGCTGCGATGGTGCACCGGTTCCAGTATCTCAAATATGCCCTGGCGCTCGTGCTGGTGTTTATCGGCGCAAAGATTTTTGTCTCGGACTTCCTGATGCAAGGCGACAAATTCCCGCCGGTAATAAGCTTGGCAGTTACTTTCGCCCTCATTCTGGGCGGGATATTCTATTCGCTCTGGAAAACACGCGGCGCGGCGGAAACCGGATGAGAATCTACGTGGAAATCATCGGACCGAGCACGAAATTTCGGGAACAGAAACATTCTCGTTGGTCCTTCAAAGGATGCCGATTTGCGGCAAACGACCATCGCGTATGACCGCCATAAACAGAGAGGAACTCAGTCTTGTCCAACCACACCCTCATGCTTTACGGATCACTCGAAGGCTCCAAGCCAGATAGCGGCCCCGTTGCGTTCGCCATTGGCGCAGCGGCTGCTTTGAGTGCTCATCTTGATGTTCTGGTGCCGCATACGGACTTTCTGATGCCACAAGCTTGGGACGGGCGCACCGGAGAACAGATCGATAACGAAACCGCCTTTCGGCGCGAAAACACCTCAGCATTGGCGGAACTCATTGCAGCTGAAGCACGCGAGCGCGGTGTGTCAGCATCAACCCTGACCGAGTGGGCGCATGCCTTCGGCATGGTTTCCTTCATTGGCGATCGGGCCAGGCTACATGATATAATCGTCATGGGAGTGGACCAAAGTATCTTCCTCAGCGAACGGAAAGTCGCAGAGCATGTTTTGTTCGAATCAGGCCGTCCTGTCGCCATCGTTCCAGCTCACAGTGGAGCAACTTTCGCTTGCCGGCGGGTGATGGTAGCGTGGGATCACAGCCGAACAGCTGCGCGAGCCCTCCATGATTCCTTACCCTTTCTGCGGCTTGCCGAAGAGGTGACGCTGGTGTGTGTGGGAGGCGAGAAGAAGTTTCAGTCCAGCTCAGAGCCCAATGTCATAGAGATGGCGCTCGCGCAAAAGGGCTTAAATGCCCATTTTGAGCAGATCCAACTCGGCGAAGCCACGATCGGTCAGGCTCTACAAGACCGCGCTTTGCAAGGCGGCGCAGACCTTCTGGTAATGGGCGCTTTCGGCCATTCCAGACTGCGAGAATTCATTCTGGGGGGCGCCACACGAGAAGTGCTCGATTGTCCGCAGCTCCCTGTGCTCCTGTCACATTGACCCTAATGCGAAGTCAAGGTCAACGGTTTCATAAACCGAATGCGCGACAATACTAGCTTACGACGAAGAACATGAATCAATATTGATAGATTTCGATTTTTGCAATTTCAGTGCTTTGTTTTTTAACTGTCTAGGTCTGGAATTCAAGTCCTACTGCCACTGCTGACGGGATCGGCGTCGAAACCGAAGGGTGCACACCCTAGATCGCTTTATAGCCGCACTTCGGTGAAAATGGTCGACCCTGACGGCCGGCGGAGAGATGGCATTGCCGAAGTCTTGGGTGAGTGCAAATCCCATTGGAATATATCATGAACGAACCGGGCAAATTGCCGTAAAGCTTGTCACTGATTAAGGTCGACACAAGCCGCGATCACCCAATTAGAGCGAGTACGTTTCGTCCGGTGCGACACGTATGCCAGTGGTAAACCGGCCAGACGGGCGCCCATCGCAATTTTTCCTGTGCCGGATTTCCCGGACGGCCGTCCGGTTCAGTAGCCTGCGGCTGTCAACCCCTCATTGAGGTCCGCAAGGATGTCGTCAATGTGCTCGAGGCCGATCGATAGGCGGACATAGCCGGGCGAGACACCCGTCGCGAGCTGTGCCTCGGCGTCAAGTTGCGAGTGGGTTGTAGACGCGGGGTGGATAGCGAGACTGCGCGCGTCGCCGATGTTGGCGACATGATAGAGGAGCTTGAGGCCATCGATGAATTTCCGGCCCGCCTGCACGCCCCCGGCTAGTTCGAAGCCCAGCAATCCGCTGAACCCTCCCTTTAGGTAATACTCGGCACGCGCCCGAGAGTCCCCCAACTGCTGGCTAGGGTGGATGACACGTGTGACACCGGCTCGTCCGGCGAGCCACTCCGCGACTTTGGCCGCATTCTCGCAGTGCCGTGGCATACGCAGCGGGAGGGTTTCGATGCCTTGAAGGATCTGGAACGCATTGAAAGGTGAGAGCGCGGCGCCAAGGTCACGCAGTAGAACGGTTCGCGCGCGCATGATGTAGGCGACCGGACCCATGGGCTTCACCGCCTGCGTCCATATTGCGCCATGATAGGATGGGTCAGGACTGTTGAGCGCGGGTTGCCGATCACCGGCGGCCTCCCAATTAAAGGTGCCTCCGTCGACGATCAGTCCTCCAATCGAGGTGCCGTGACCGCCGAGATACTTAGTCGCTGAATAAACGACGATCGCCGCGCCATGTTCGATGGGGCGGCAGAGCAGCGGGGCCGCTGTATTGTCCATGATGAGCGGAATTCCCGCTTCCCGGCCAATGGCCGCGACTTCAGCGATCGGGAATACCTCAAGCTTGGGGTTCGGCAGCGTCTCAGCGTAGTAGGCGCGCGTCTTCGCATCGGTAACCCGCCGGAAATTCTCGGGTTCGGCGGGATCGACAAAGCGCACCTCTACCCCTTGATCGCGCAGAGTGTTGGCGAAGAGGTTCCACGTGCCGCCGTAGAGCGCGGTCGAGCTCACCACATTGTCGCCGGCCTTGGCAAGATTCTGGATGGAGAG
This sequence comes from Sphingopyxis bauzanensis, assembly GCF_002205675.1. Lineage (GTDB taxonomy): Bacteria > Pseudomonadota > Alphaproteobacteria > Sphingomonadales > Sphingomonadaceae > Sphingopyxis > Sphingopyxis bauzanensis. Next base: position 66,558 of record NZ_NISK01000008.1, read on the forward strand.
AGCGGATGCGGCCTGGCCCGACGCGACTGCGAGCGCTGCGCAGCCGCCTTCCAAGGCTGCGATGCGCTGTTCGAGCACGTCGGTTGTCGGATTCATGATCCGGGTGTAGATATTTCCCATCTCCTGCAGCGCAAACAGCGCCGAGGCATGGTCTGTGTCTCGAAACTGGTAGGAAGTCGTCTGGTGGATCGGTACCGCCACCGACCCTGTCGTCGGATCGGCGCGCCACCCGGCATGCAACGCCAAGGTTTCGGGATGCAGCGGTTTTCCAGTCATGTTCACTCCTTGATTATGCTACCGGTCGCGGCGTGGGGTTCGTTGCCGCCAGTGACATCAAGATCACAATGCCGGCAACCTCGATTGAAAGCTTGCTCAGTATCCAGAGTCAGCCATCGCTCAAGCCCTGTCAAAGCCGCTTGCGGAGTAAGATGCGGATTCCGAGGTCATCACGCGCAGTGTTCCGATTTGATCGTGCGCAGCATTCCGACGTGATCTCGCGCAGCATTCCGATTTGAAGCTGCGCACCATTCCGATTTGATCATGCGCAGCATTCCGATGCGATGCCGCGCAGGTGAGAATGTCAGAGCCTTGTCGATTAACGGCGCCTTCTTTGTGGAAGGAGCCGCTGATGCCGACGAGGAGGATGGATATGC
>NZ_NISK01000009.1 GCF_002205675.1 Sphingopyxis bauzanensis
CGATGCAGCGGCATGACATGATCGAGGCGATGCGCGGGCTTGGGCTCAAGGGCATGGCGGGCGCGTTCGACGATGCGGTCACCACCGGCCTTCAGCGCCAGCGCACCACGATGGAGATACTGACCGACCTTCTGCGCGCGGAAGCAACACATCGCCATGCTGCCTCGATCCGATACCGGATGGCGGCCGCCAGGCTGACGGTCGTGAAGGATATCGATGCGTTCCGGTTCGAGGGCACACCGATCAATGAAGGCCTGGTGCGTTCGCTTCACAGCGGCGCGTTCCTGCCCGCTCGGCGCAACATCGTCCTGGTCGGCGGCACGGGCACCGGCAAAACCCACCTTGCCATCGCCATCGCCGCCAATGTCGTTCGCTCGGGTGCGCGAGGCCGCTACTTCAACACCGTCGATCTGGTGACCCGCCTCGAAGAGGAGGCCAGAATCGGCAAGAGCGGCGCTCTCGCCGCCCAGCTATCCCGCCTCGACCTGGTCGTGCTCGACGAACTGGGATATCTGCCGTTCGCCCGCTCAGGCGGCCAACTGCTGTTCCATCTGGTCAGCAAGCTCTACGAGCAGACCAGCGTTATCATCACCACCAACCTCGCGTTCGGGGAGTGGCCAACGGTGTTCGGCGATCCCAAGATGACCACCGCGCTCCTCGATCGTGTCACTCATCATTGCGATATCGTCGAGACCGGCAATGACAGCTGGCGCTTTAAAAAACCGCAGCTGATCGCCCCCGCTGACTTCCGAATAAGAGATGCTTTGCGCTGCGCGCGCCTCCGGTCGGGCTCCGCCCTCCCTACGCCGCGCGCAGCGCAACGGCGCGTGTCCGATCAACCTTGCGCCATCGTGTAAGGGGGTCCCTTTTGCGCGCCGATAGGGGGTCCCGTTTGCACGCCGATTGACAGGATAGCTGCCGATTACGCGTTGTGTTTGCTTGCCGCCGATCCGGCCACGCCAGAGAAACAGCTTTTCCCCGTTGACCTTCACGCGGAAGGTTAGAGGCGTGCCGGGGTCACTGAAGTCTTGATAGCGGCCGTTCGCTTTCGCGGTTCGGCACAGGTTGTCGGTCAATTTCATGGTCGGATTTTCCAGTCAAAGTCTCATCAGACATGAGCTTATCAAATCCGGATTTGACGCGGCAATATTCGCGTGCGCCTAACGAATTGTGCTCAAACTGTGCTCGATGGAACAATCATAATTTGGTGCCCGTCAATGGAGCATCCACAAATCGTTCAAAACATGTGAGAAATGGTGCACCCGACAGGATTCGAACCTGTGGCCCCCAGATTAGGAATCTGATGCTCTATCCTGCTGAGCTACGGGTGCGCCGCGGCTCGTGTAGCGGCGCCGCACGCGCAGCGTCAATTGGGCCGGATCAATTTACCGCGTCGGGCGGGACGATTGGCACGAGCAAGGGCATCGCCGGGATCCCGTCGTCGCGCAGCGCCTGCGCCTCCTGCGGCGAAGCCTGGCCGTGGATCAGATCCTCTGCTGTGCGGCCTTCGTGCATCGCGCGCGCCGCGTTTGCAAAATCGCGCCCGACCCAGCGCGATCGGGGTAGCATCTCGGCCTGTTTCGCTGCAATTTCGGCTATGACTTTGCGTACCAGTTCGGGCGAAATTTCGCCCGCTGTCGCGGCATTGTTCGGACTGGTCGACGCTTTGACTGTCAACTGGTTCGACTTGGCGCCCACGCGCGGAGCCATCACAGCTTTTTTCACATCGCTGTCGCCACACACCGGGCAGCCGATCAGCCCGCGCGCCTGCTGGTCGGCAAAGGCGTCGCTGCTCGCGAACCACGCTTCGAAACGATGATCTCCGGCAGCGCAGCAAAGATCGAAAACGATCAAGGTCAGGCGATCCCCAACAGCGAGTCGAGCCCGCCGCGCGCGTCAAGCGCCGCCATGTCGTCGCTGCCGCCGATATGTTTGCCGTCGATAAAGATTTGCGGAACCGTGCGTGCTCCCCCCGCACGCTCGACCATCGCATTGAACCCTGCGCGATCCATCGTCACGTCGATTTCCTGATATTCGGCGCCCTTGCGATCGAGCAGCGCTTTCGCACGCGAGCAATAGGGGCAGAGGAATTTTGTAAATACTTCGATCTTTGCCATGCGGCTATCCTGTCATGATGTGGTCGGACATATCGGAATCCAACGAGGCAAAGTCAAATATGTTGCTTGTCATCAGTGCGTCGGGAACGACGCGCGCCCATGTGAGAGCCGCCACCCGTTTCGCTTCGCTGCGCCGCAACACCCTGAGCATAATGGTTCGAGCAATGCGAGCAGGCCGGGCCATCGAAAAATCAAGCGCTGTCCAGCAGGTCAGCAAAACTGCCGGTCCTCGCCGACACTGACGCCGCAGCCGGGGCGGCGTGGGAGTAGTGCATAGTCGGCGATGGTCCCACTACGGCGCGTAGGTGGCACGACCAACGCGCCGTCGCCGCCGCATTTTCTTCGACATCACCCATTATTGCCGCCATCGACGACTTGTGCCGCATCCTCTGCGGCGGCACAAGCGGCGCATGTCGCATTCGCCACGCCCGCTCTTTTCGTCCGCGCGCCATCGTGCCCAGCGCGACCGGATGGTGAACGTACCAGCCTCGGCCAATTTTCTGGCGCCGGTCATCGCCGAGACGATCGTAGACCGGCTAGCGATGGTGACGCGCGCGTTTTCGCGTATCCTGTTGATCGGCGCGCATGATCCGGCGCTGACGGCGCACTTGCGCGGCATTGCCCATGAGCTGACGATTGTCGAAGCCGGACCGCGTCTGGCGGCCCTTACTGGCGCAATGGTTTGCGAAGCGGACAGCATCGACCTGCCTTTTGCCAGCTTCGACCTTGTCGTCTGGCCGGGCGGGCTCGACAGCCTCAACGATGTTCCCGGCGCGCTTGTCCGACTGCGTGCCTTGCTCGCTCCGGATGGACTTCTCCTCGGCGTTTTTGTGGGGGACGGCAGCCTGCCGCGCTTGCGCCGCGCGGTCATGGCCGACGGCGTGCGCACCATCGCCCGGATGCACCCGCAGATCGACCTTTCGGCGATCGGCAATCTGCTCCAACGCGTCGGCTTTACCCTGCCCGTCGTCGATGTCGAGGCGCTGACCGTTCGCTATGGCGACTGGCTGGCATTGGTCCGCGATCTCAGGGCGGGCGGCATGGCGAGTCGGCTTGACCCGGCGCCACCACCGCTGACCCGTACGGAAATTGCCAGCATCACGGCTGCCTTTGCCGCACAGGCCGACGCCGACGGCCGCGTCGCCGAAAGCTTTCGCCTCGTCCATTTCAGCGGCTGGGCGCCCCATCCGGACCAGCCACAGCCGGCCCGGCGCGGCAGCGGCAAAGCCTCGCTCGCCGCAGCGCTGAAGCCCAAAGCCTAAATCAACGCTTCGAGCAGACCGATCAGCGGCTTATCCGCTGGCGGCATGGCCAGTCCGTAAAGGTCGACCGGGCGCACCCAGCGGAGCGCGCTCGCATGTCGTGCGAGAGGCGTACCGCGCCATTTACGACAAACATATAGCAACAAGAGCAGGTGCCGATCCCCCAGCATGTCGCTCGCAAAGCAGGCGGGCGCGAGGCAGGCTTGTTCGACATCAATGCCCAATTCTTCGGCGAGTTCGCGGATCAGCGCCTGTTCTGGCGTCTCACCCGGCTCGATCTTGCCGCCCGGAAACTCCCATAGCCCGGCCATTGGCAATCCGTCGGGCCGCTGTTGGACAAGCAGGCGACCGTCGCGATCGACGAGCGCGGCGGCAACTACGACCAGGTCACTTTTTGGCGGTTTTCCCGGGTTGGCGACGGACAAATTGTTAACCTTCCTGTGCGAACATGGGCATCCTCGGGAACTATATTTCAGTCAGGGGTGGAACAATGCGCAATCTTTACAGGCTGATGCGGTCGACCAGGGCCGCCACAGCCGTCGAATATGGGCTGATACTGGCCCTCATATTTCTTGCCGCCGTCAGCACTATCACCGAGGTCGGTAATTCTACCACGACAATGTGGGACAAAGTTTCGACGTCTGCGACAAACGTCATGTGATCCACTGTCCGATTATGGGAACCCGGCGACGATTTATCCTGGTTCCGTCATTAAGATTTTCAAAACCTATTCGCCTTAAACCAGTCAGTGTTGACCCAGACCAGACCGTCAACAGGGTAAGTGAAATCAGGAGACCAGTCATGAAGTTCATCAAAAAGTTCGTCCGCGATACCAAGGCCGCTACCGCCATTGAATACGGCCTGATCGCCGCTCTGATCGCCGTCGCCGGCATCACGGCCATGGGCGCGGTTGGCAACAGCGTCGAAAGCACCTTCCAGAAGGTGGATAACGGACTGAAGACGACCTAATAAAAACGGCCGACCGGATTTGCGGTCGGAAAGGAAAAGAGAAAAGGGCGGTGGCAACACCGCCCTTTTTTGCGTCCGATGTCTTACCGGCTGGCGTACACGACGATCTTGACCCTCTGCCCCGGCGTCAACCGGCTCGATGCGGTCAGCCGGTTAAGCACCTGAAACCGCTCGGCCTGATAATCATTGTACGCCATGCGCCGCGCCAAGCTGGCCATCGTGTCGCCGCGCCCTACCGTCACCACATCGATCCGCCGCGGCCTGATCGCCGCCGCTTCGGCCGCACTCAGCCGCCGGACGCTGTTGAACATCGGGTTGAACACGCCGGTGCCGCCCGCCTTCGTCAACGTAACGAAGTGAAACGCACTGCTCCGCGAAAACTCATACGCGAAAACCGTCACATCGACCTGCCCCGACTGGCTGGCGACGCGCGCCGTCGAATAAAAGGCAGGAAGCCCATTCACCGTCGTCCGCTGGACCGCACTGGGGCTGATTGCCGAATTGCCCGCGACCGATTTAAACGCGGCGGCGATATAGGCATTCATGTCGCCGCTGTAGGGTCCGGTGGTGAACTGGGCTTGCCCGCCATTGCCGCTGACCGACACCGCGGTGGTACCATTCTGCATGCCGTATCCGCGCGGCACTTCAAAACGCAGACGCAGATCGGGGTGTAGAAACTGGTTACCTTCGACGACGCCCTGCGCCGGATCGTCACCGTAAAGGACATTGTCGATGGCGGCGAGGAAGGCGTCGGCATTCCGCACGCCGCCGGTGCCGCCGACACGGCTCGCCAGCGTTTGAGCGTTGCGGACGCGCGAGGCGGGGTCGGGGTGCGTGCTCGCCCACGCCGGCAGCGACCGTGCGTCGCCGCCCGACAGCCGCGCATCAAGATTGGTCTGGTTGGCGAGACTCGCGAGCATCGTCGAGAGCGCCAGCGGGTCGTACCCCGCGCTGCGTAGATATTGAACGCCGAGCTGGTCGGCCTGTAATTCCTGGCTACGCGAAAAGCCCAGCGTTGCAAACTGTGCGACCCGCATCGCGTTATTCTGGAGCAGGCCACCGAGTCCGCCAATCACGCCGCCGCTGTCGCCGATTGCGCCGCCGAGTACGGCGCCCAGCACTCCCAGAATCTGATTACGCGTCGCCGCCGACTGGCGCTTTTTGCTGTGCTGCGCGGCGACATGACCGACCTCATGCCCCAGTACCCCGGCGAGTTCGGCCTCGTCGTTCATCAGCGCCATCAACTGGCGCGTGACATAGACATAGCCGCCGGGGATCGCGAAGGCGTTGTTCACGGGCGAGTTGAGCAAAGTGACGGTAAAATCGCTGCGCGCATTCGACAGCCCCGATTGCAGCGCGATATTCTGTCCGACGCGGACGGCATAGGCCGCTTGCGGGCCGTTATACGCACCGCCAAATTCGGCCATCAGCTGCGGATGCGCTTCATCGCCCTGCTTGCGTTCGGACGGCGAAATGTTGGTCGCCGTCTTGATCGCTTTGAGCTGAGCGTCGGCAACGCCGGTCAAAGCGAGACTGCCGAGCGCCGCCGTCGCCGCCAGCTTGATTGCCAGGCTGTTTTTCTTGATTTTGCTCATCGCTGCGCCTCCCACATGCCGTTCGTTACCCAAGGAATATCCCCTATTCGCCACGAGGCAAGCCGTGGCGCGCCCGCGGCTTGCCAGCGACGCGGCCAGTATCTTGACGATGAACGCTAATCCCCGCGATCGGGTTCCGCTATTGCGGCGCGTCAGGCGCGCCCCATTGCGAGGAATTTCTCCTCACGCGCGGCAAGGACTGCGTCGCGCGGCATACCAGACAGGCTGTCGAGTTCCTGTGCGATCGCATCGCCGAGCGCGGCAATCGCCATGTCGGGATCGCGATGCGCCCCGCCGACGGGTTCGGGAACGATGCGATCGATGATCTTCAGCCCGAGCAGATCCTGCGCCGACATCTTCATCGCCGCCGCAGCATCGGCCGCCTTGTCCGACGTCCGCCACAGGATCGACGCGCAACCTTCGGGTGAAATCACCGAATAAACGGCGTGTTCGAACATCAGCACGCGGTTCGCGGCAGCGAGCGCGATTGCGCCGCCCGAGCCGCCTTCACCGACGATCGCCGCAACCATCGGCACGCCGAGCGCCAGACATTGTTCGGTCGAGCGCGCGATCGCTTCGGCTTGACCGCGTTCTTCGGCTTGGATGCCCGGAAAGGCGCCCGAGGTATCGACCAGCGTGATCACCGGCAGGCCAAAACGGTCCGCGAGCTGCATCAGGCGGATCGCCTTGCGATAGCCCTCGGGCTTGGCCATCCCGAAATTATGCTTCATCCGCGACGGGATATCGTCGCCCTTTTCATGGCCGATCACCATCACGCGGCGGCCGCGAAAGCGCGCCAGCCCGCCCAAAATCGCCTGATCGTCGCCGAAGTTGCGGTCGCCGGCGAGCGGCATCCAGTCGTCGAACATCTCGGCGACGTAATGTTTGAAATGCGGGCGGTCGGGATGGCGCGCGACCTGCGTTTTTTGCCAGGCCGTCAGCTTGGTGTAGATATCGCGCAGCAATTTCGAGGACTTATCCTCCAGCCGCGCGATGTCATTGTCGATATTGAGCGTGGGGTCGTCCCCCATCTCGCGCAATTCGGCAATTTGCCGATCGAGCGCGGCGACCTGTTTTTCGAAGTCCAGAAAGGCTGTCATCGTCGGACCGCTAAGCCGATGGCGCCGCAACGTCAACGTCTGGCGACTCCGGTCGGGCGTCCATGTGCGCGAGCGGGTGGCGGCGATTGACCAGTTCGACGAGGCGCCGGCTGTCGACATGGGTATAGATCTCGGTCGTCGCGATGTCGGCATGGCCCAGCATCAGCTGCAATGCGCGAAGGTCCGCCCCGCCCTCCAGCAAATGGGTGGCAAAGGCGTGGCGCAGCACATGCGGGCTGACCGCGATCGGATCGATCCCCGCGCGGGCCGCCAGATCGCGCAGCATCTGGAACAACCGGACGCGCGAGACATGGCTTTTGCCCGACGGGAACAGCCAGAGCGAACCGTACGCCAGCAGCGGAACCCACCGGTCGAGCGCGCCGCGCGCCCGATCCGACAACGGAACCAGCCGCTCCTTGTCGCCCTTTCCCCGCACGATCAGATACTCGCGCTCGCCCGCGATCGCGCGCCGCGGCAGTGCCACCAACTCGCTCGCGCGCAGCCCCGAACCATAGAGAAGTTCGAGCAGCAACAGCATCCGCACCGCGCGCGCAGGCGGCGCTTCGCCTGCAGCGTCCTCTTCGGCCTGCGCGAACAGCCGCTCGACATGCTCATGGGTCAAAATGCGCGGCAGCGGGCGGCGCGTCGTCGGCCGTGCAATATCGAGCGCGGGATTGTCGGCGCGGTCGCCTTCGTCGAGCAGGAAGGCAAAGAACTGCCGCAGCGCCGACAGTTTGCGCGCCGCGCTGCTAGCCGCAAGCGACTGATAATCTGCCATCAATCGGCGCAGCGCCGCGACGTCCGCATCGGCGATCGGGCCTTTGATCCATTCGGCCGCTTGCTCCAGATCGCGGCGATAGGCGGCGAGCGTGTTTCGCGCCGCGCCGCGCTCGGCGGCCATCATCTCCAGAAAACGGTCGATCGCTGCCCCGTCAGACATCGTCTGACTGCGCCATCGACCGCTCAGACTCAGACACGCACCAGCGCTTCGGCGGCGATCATCCGCGCTTCGGACGCCAGCCCCACCTCGCGCAGCGCGCGGACGATATAATAGAGATGATAGGGCGGCACTTTCGACCATTCGCCCTGCATTCCGGCGGCGGCGAGCAACGCCACCATGCCCGGCTCGCGCCGCTCGGCGGCCGCCATGATCGCGCGCGACCACCGCGTCTGCTTGCCCAGATCGACTTCGAGATCGCTCGCCGCCGACGCCGCAGCACCCGTTTCGATCCGCCCGAGGCCCGCCAGTCCGGCGAGCAGAAATTTCGAGCGCAGATAGCCGGCGCTATCGTCATCGCCCGAAAACTGCCCGACGGTGCCAGCCGTCGTGCCGTTGAGCGGCCGCGGCGACCCGACCGCCAGCACGCCCCACGCGCGGCTGCCCACCGTCACCTTCGGCACCCAAGCGATGGCATTGACGTCGTAACCGCCAGCCAGCATCGACCCCAGCAATTGCCAGGGATCGCTCCCGACATCGGTGCTCACTGGCAATGCGGCGGCGGCGCGCGCGGTCGAAACCATCGCGGCGTAGCTCTGCACGGGTGTTGTTCCAGCACCCCAAAGCCCTTGCATCGCGGCATGGCGTTCACCGCCATCGGCCGCACCAAAGGCCGCCCGCAACTGGTCGGTCTGCGCCGCAAGTGCCTCCGCGGGCTCTTCCTCACTCGCCGCCGCGCTCAGCAAAGACACATAGGCTTCGCTCGACAGCACGCCGCGCGCCGCCGCCTCGGGCGCCGCAGCGACGCGATTCGCCATTTCGGTCATCGGCGCGAGCACCGTCCAGCCCTTCATATTGGCCGGGGCCGACGTGCGAACGGGTTCGGGGACGGGGACCGCCGTCGCGGTCGCCATCCCGAACCGCCAGCTGGTCAGCCGGTCGACATTATCCCATTCGATCGTCGTCGAGCGGCGCCCGCTGCCGGTTGCGCCGAGCACACGTTCGGTAAGCAATATGTCGAAATTCGAAATCTTGCCGCTCGACCGGACGCGCCCGATCGCCCAGCCCGCCGGCCCCGCCTCGCCCGACAAGCCCGAACAGATCGCCGACGCCAGCCGCCATGCCTGCTCGTCGCCATGGGCCAAACCCGCCGGAACATACGGACACATCCCTGCCGGATCGGCGTTGGCCAGATAGGTCTGCTGCGCCGTAGCCACGAGGCGCGGGCTCGCGCGATCATAATCGACCGCCTGGACGATCCAGCGGGCCGCGATCGATTCGCCCATCCGCAAAAGCAGCGATGCACGATCGGCGGCCAGATCGGCGCCGTTAATCGTATCGGGGGTGTCGATTGCCGAAACGAGAGCGCGGCGAAGCAGGATCTGGCCCCAGCGCGACGCAAACTGGCCGTTGGTGCGGCGCATGATTGCCGCGGCATATTGGCCACGCACGCCAAAGGCATCGGGAGCGAGTCCGCCGGTTTCGGGAGTCAGCGGCCCGATGCGGGTCAGCAGGCGGCGGGCGCCCGGCGGTAGGTCGTATTTCAGCGTGCCAGGGCTGACCTCTTCGCCGTCTTCGCCCTCTTCGTCAGCGGCGTCGGCGGCCGTTCCGGCAGTGTCGGTGGCGCCCACCGTGGAGGTGACAGGCGGTGGGGTCGTGCCGTTTTTCGGTGCCGATGTCGGCGCGGGGGTTTGCGACGGCGTTGGCGTGGGGCGCGGCGCCGGGGTGTCGGCAGGATTGCCAAAGCCTTCGGGCAGCAGCGATTCCTGCGCGAGCGCGGGCAGCACCAGCGCGGCGGCCAGCGCAGTACCCGACAGGGCGAAGGTCAGCGTCAGCAGTTTTTTCGTCATCGCGCTGCGCTTTCGCCAATCTTGTCGGCCACGTCCACCTCAATCCTTCGCGCCCGATTGAACGGGCCTTCGTTGATCGGCGAAAACCGTTGTTCCGCGCGTCCCGGGCGGTATAGCCCCGCGCACCATGTCGCGAAACCCGAAAAGCCCGGCTGCTGCCAATCCCACATCGATCCGCGACCGGTCGATCGTGCTTGTCGGATTGATGGGGTCAGGCAAATCCACTGTAGGCCGCCGCCTTGCGGGGCGGCTCGGAATGCGTTTCGCCGACGCCGACGACGAAATCGAACGCGCCGCCGGGATGACGATCGCCGACATTTTCGAACGTTTTGGCGAAGCGCATTTTCGCGACGGCGAGCGGCGGGTGATCGCGCGCATGCTCGCGGGCAAACCGATGGTTCTGGCGACCGGCGGCGGCGCGTTCATTAACCCCGATACACGTGCGCTGATCCTGCGGGACAGCCTGTGCATCTGGCTCGATGCCGACATCGCGACATTGGTTGAGCGCGTCGGGCGCCGCAGCCACCGCCCCCTGCTCAAGAACCGCGACCCTGCCGAGGTGCTGCGCGAACTGGCGGCGGTCCGCAACCCGATCTATGCCGAGGCGCATCTGCGCATCAGTTCGGCGAGCACCCCGCACGATCACACCGTGCGCGCGATACTGGAGGCGCTGTCAAAATGGGAAGATCCGCAATGGAACAGCTGACCGTTGACCTTGGCGCCCGCAGTTATCCGATCCTGATTGGCGACGGGCTGATCCGCAGCATCGGCGAGCATGTCGCGCCATTATTGAAACGCCCGCGGACGATGATCGTCACCGATGCCCATGTCGCCGATCATTATCTGGTCCCCCTCGGCACCGCGCTGGCGATGGAGAATATCTCCTTTTCGTCCTTCGTCCTCGACCCCGGCGAAGCGACGAAAAGCTGGGCCGGGCTCGCTCGCCTGACCGAATGGCTGATCGGCGAAGGGATTGAACGCAGCGACCATGTCATCGCGCTTGGTGGCGGCGTGATCGGCGACCTTGTCGGCTTCGCATGCAGTATCGTCAAGCGCGGCTGCCAATTCATCCAGGTGCCAACCACATTGCTGGCGCAGGTCGACAGCAGCGTCGGCGGCAAGACCGCGATCAACGTCGCCGCGGGCAAGAATATGATCGGCGCTTTTCACCAGCCCGCGCTGGTCGTGATCGATCCGACGACACTCGAGACGCTGCCGCGCCGCGACTTGGCCGCAGGATATGCCGAAGTGATCAAATATGGCTTGATCGACGATGCCGCTTTCTTCGCCTGGTGCGAAGCGCATGGCGGGGCGCTGCTCGCGGGCGACAGCGCCGCCCGGCACAAGGCGATCGCCCATAGCGTCGCAGCGAAGGCCCGCATCGTTGCCGCCGACGAACGCGAGACGCAGGACATCAGGGCATTGCTCAACCTTGGCCACAGCTTCGGTCATGCGCTCGAGGCCGCGACGGGCTATTCCGACAAACTGCTGCACGGCGAGGCCGTGGCCGCTGGCATGGCGCTCGCTCACCGTTTTTCGGCAGTGCAAGGTCTGTGCCCGGGCGCCGATGCCGACCGCGTCGCCGCGCATCTCGCCGCGGTCGGCTTGCCGAACGATCTGGCAAGCGCGGGGGTCGAAGCCGACGGCGCGGCGCTGGCCGCGCATATGGCGCATGACAAGAAGGTGCGCGGCGGCAAATTGCCGCTGATTCTGACCCGCGGCATCGGCCAGAGCTTCGTCACCGACGAATTTGGACTGAAAGTCGTCGGCGAATTTCTGGAACGGGAACGGACACGCTAGCAACGCCAAGCGAAAATTTGGTCCGTATCGCCATTGGCAATCCGGGCTAAAGCGATCCGCCGCGCCTCCGAGAATAGATCGCCACGACATGCCCCAGCGTATCGCTTTCGCCGATGCACCGGAATCCCAGCTTGGCAGCGACGCGCTCGGACGCATCATTGCCGGGATCGATAATGCACCGCACCTCGGGCGCATCAAGGTTGGCGTCCGCCCACCCCAATGCAGCTGTCATAGCTTCGGTCGCAAATCCGGCACCCCAGTGATCGGCGTCAAACGCCCAACCTGCCTCGGGCAAGCCCTCCAGCTCGGCTATGCCGCGCCCGAAATAGGACAGGCCACCCATTCCGACGAGCGCGTCGGTCGCCTTGTCGGCGAATACCCAATAACCAAAGCCCATCACCGGCCATAGTCCGGCCGCGCTCAAAAACTTCCCCCAGCTGACATCGGGCGCGCGCGGTTCGCCGCCGATAAAGCGCGTGACCCGTCCATCGGCCCACATGGCGACATGATGATCCTTATCGGCCAGCCGCCCGGAGCGCAGGCGGAGGCGGGTGGTTTCGATGACGGGTGCGACGACAGGCATGGCGCGGATGTGCCGAAGCGCGGCAGGCGGGTCAATCGGGGTTCAGAAAATGGTCGAACAGGTCGTGCAGTACGGCAGTGCCATCGACCTGCGCCTTCGTCCGCATCACTGCGAGCGTATCGACACGCGCCAGCACATCGACATGCTTTAGAACCACCTGGTAATGAGGCCGGTCCGAAAAGTCGTGAAACAGCAAGATGCAGTCGGGTTTGCAGTGGATGATTGCCTGCAACAGGCACGCGACGCGAAAGCGCCCGTCGATCAGCACCGCATCGGGGCTGCCGCTCATCCCGCGCCAGATCTGGCTGTGATACCGCGGCCAGTCGCGCAGGCGACTTTCGTCGGTTGGATAGCCCCATTCGCCGACTGTCCCGATGTCGGCGTGGAACGGCGTGAACTCCACCGCTTCGCCCGCAATGTTCGCCTGCACTTTGGCCAACCAAGCGGGATCGCTGTCCACACTGACGATCCGCCGCACCTGCCGCGCCGCGACCAGCGTACTGCCGCCGCAGCCGAATTCGAGCAGCGACGATAGCCCCGCCAACTGTAGCTCGAGCTGCGTGACTTCAGCAGCGGTCATTTGTGGTTGCATGGCCCCTCCGCCCGCAGGGGGATATGGGACCGCGGCCAGCGCGTCCAGCCCGGCGTTGGCGGGCGTGCGCGGGACTGATAACATCGCGTCATGTTGACGCCCCTCTGGCCGCAGCGCCTGCTCGCCCTTCCCTTTCTGATCCTCGGCGCCTGGTGCCTGGTTGCGCCGCACATGGTCGAACGCCTGGGGATCAGTCCCGAATATCAGCATCTCAGTACGACGAGCGCGCTCTTGATGGGCTGTTTCGGGGCGCAGGCGGTGCTCGGCGGGCTGTTCATCGCGTTCAGCCGCTGGACGCGCAGCACCTTCCTCATCTACGGCGCAGCGCTGCTGCCCTTTTTCTGGTTCAACTATTATTTCGTGTTCGTCGTGCCGGTGATGACGCGTTTGATGGCGATCGACCTCGTCTCGAACCTGTTCATGCTCGGACTCTGCGTCTGGGGCTACCGCATTGCACCGCGGGCGCTCGTCGCTACCGACGACTGATTCTCAAGCCGCGGCGGCGACCATATCCGGGCCCGACGCCAGCGTGGGCATGACCGCGTCGACATAGTCGCTTTCATATTTCTGGATCAGCGCGCGATCATCGTGGTTCCACGGGTGGAAACCCGGCAGGAAATAGCTGAGCCACGGCAGGAAGCTCTTGCGCAGCACCCCCGGCGACCCGAGCAGATACCACCAGATGCGCGCCGTGACGCGCCAGCCGGTCAGCCCGTCCTGCTTGAGCAGATTCTTCATGCCCTTGATCCGCTTCGGCCAGAAGCGGCTGGTGACGAGCAGCATCATGATCGACTTGGCGCGCCAGCGCTTGAACCGGCTCCAGTCTTTGGTCGCGTGCAGCCAGGTGTCGTAGGCGACGCCCTTATGCTCGATCTCTTCGATTGCGTGCCATTTCCACAGCGCTGCCCATTCGGGCTCGGCGCCCGCATACATGCTTTCGTCGCGCAGCATCACCGATGCCATCATCGCGGTATAATGTTCGAGCGCGATCGTCGCCATCAGGTTGACGATCTGGGGGCGCTGCTTGATCAGGTCGAGCACTTGGTTGACGTCGGCTTCCAACTCGCTGAGGTCGTAACCTGCTTCGGCCGCTTTCTTGTTGAACACGACATGCTCGCGGCTGTGGATCACTTCCTGCTGCGTAAAGGCGCGGATTTCGCGCGCCAGCTTGTCGGGTACGCCGCCGCGGTGCGCCTTCACCGCTTCGATGAACATCGCCTCGCCGCGCGGGAAGGTTACCGACAGCGCGGTGTGGAAAGCCGACGCGATCGGGTCGCCGTTCAGCCACCAGCGACCCTGCTTGTCCTCACGGCCAAAGCGCATGTCGCGCGGCGTGATCGACAGGTCAGCGGGGGTCGGGGAGAGGGAAAGGCTGGACATATGGTTCATACCGTCGAAAAGGGGCGATGGGGAAATATCTAGGGTTTACTTACAAGCATGTCAATAGTGAAGAAGCGTCTGAGTCCTGAGGAGAGCCGGTTCGTTGCTCTGCAGGCCGCGCGCGAAATTTTGATCGAAACCGGGCCGGCGGCGGTGACGCTGAAGGCGGTCGCGGGACGCATCGACCGAACCCACGCCAATCTGCTCCACCACTTCGGCAGCGCGGCGGGGCTGCAAAAGGCGCTCGCCGCCTATCTCGCCGAAACCGTGTGCGCGACGATCGGCGAAAAAATGGCCGCATCGCCCCCGGGCGAACGCAATGTGCGCGAAATCGTCGACCTGGCGTTTGACGCGTTCGACAGCGGCGGCGCGGGAGCGCTCGCCACGTGGATGGCGGCGACAGGCAACGATGATGCACTCGACCCGATCGTCGATGCGATCCACAAGCTGATCGACGGCATGGCGCCCGACGCGCACGAAAAGCGCCTGATGCATGAGGACACGCTGGCGCTGGTGCTGATGGCGCTCGGCGACGCACAGCTCGGCGGCGCAATGGCTGAAGCGCTCGGCCTGCCGCGCGACACCGCGCGCGCGCTGGCGTGCGAGTTGATCACCGGACGCATCGCCAACTTCTGGGCGGCGCAAAAACCGAAATAGAAACGGCGGCCCCGCATGTCGGGACCGCCGTTTCCATACTTCTCCGGGAGGGCGGGAGAAGGTCTTAGCTGGCGTTCAGCTGATGCTTGAGCGCCGACATCTGGTCATGGCCGTCGCGGACCGAGGCAAAGCTGCTCTGGATCAGCTGCTGCACCGCCGGATCAAGATCGCCGTCCTTCAGCGCGCTTTCAAACTTCGCCTTGATGTGATCCTCGCCGCGCTCGACCTCGGCAACAACCGCTGCGTCGTCGCGATCGCCGGTCAGCGCGTCGCGCAAACCCAGGAACGCACGGTGCGCCGATGCGAGCACGGTGCCATCGTCTTCGGGATTGCCGCCAAGTTCGCGCACCTTGGCCTGAAACGCCGAGACAATCGTCTGGCGCTCATTGGCACGGTTGAGAAAGAGGTCGCGAAACTGCGCTGCGTTGGCTTCTTCGGCGGCCTTGCGATAGCCATCGACGCTATCGAGCGTGGTGGCGATCAGCGAATTGAGAGTGCTGACATTCTTGTTGTCAAACATTTGAAATCCTTTCAGGAAAATTCTGGCGCAAGCATCGTGCGATGCCTTACCCACCCAACGAGCAGCCGTCCGTAAAGTTGCGTCGGCTTGGCGCTGCGCCAGCCCATTTCGTCGACCCGATCGCGGATGCATCACAAAACTGGCCATTTCGGCGCGCTGCGACTAAGGGGTGCGCAACCCAATCACATAGTTCGTGCCGAGCGACGTCGCCAAGGTGACGCCGCCACATGAATAAGGACCATCGCCGACGCCGCTTCATGCGATGCGAAACGCGATGTCTTCCGCTCCAAAGGCTTCCCATGCATTTCCTCGACCAAGCGAAAATCTACATCAAGTCCGGCGACGGCGGCCCCGGTGCAGTCAGCTTCCGGCGCGAAAAATATGTCGAATATGGCGGCCCCGACGGCGGCAATGGCGGCAAGGGCGGCGACATCATCTTTGAAGCCGTCGCCGGGCTCAACACGCTGATCGACTTTCGCTACACCCAGCATTTCAAGGCCAAGCGCGGCACCCCCGGCGCGGGGCGCGATCGCACCGGCGCGGGGGGCCCCGACCTCGTAATCCAGGTGCCGATCGGCACCCAGATCCTCGACGACGACGAAGACCGCAGTCTGCTCGCCGACCTGACCAAGGAGGGCGAAACGCTCGTCTTCCTGCGCGGCGGCGATGGCGGGCGCGGCAACGCATCGTACAAGACGAGCACCAACCGCGCCCCGCGCCAGCACGGCCCGGGTTGGCCGGGCGAGGAGAAGTGGGTGTGGCTGCGGCTCAAGCTGCTCGCCGACGCGGGCCTAGTCGGGCTGCCCAACGCGGGCAAATCGACCTTCATCAACGGCGTCACCAACGCGCAGGCGAAGGTCGGCGCTTACGCCTTTACCACCCTGCGCCCGCAACTTGGGGTGGTCAGTCACAAGGGCAATGAGTTTGTCGTCGCCGACATCCCCGGCCTGATCGAAGGCGCCGCCGACGGCGCCGGGGTCGGCGACCGCTTCCTCGGTCATATCGAACGCTGCCGCGTGCTTCTCCATCTGGTCGACGCCAATGACGAGGATGTCGCCACCAGCTACCGCATCGTCCGCGACGAGCTTGAAGCCTATGGCGCCGATCTTATCGATAAGCCGGTGATCGTCGCGCTCAACAAGATTGACACGCTCGACGATGAACTGGTTGCGGCGCTGTCGGCCGAGCTTGCCGAAGCCAGCGGCGCGCCGGTGATGGCGCTGTCGGGCGCGAGCGGTGCGGGTGTGCCTGCGATCCTCGACAAGCTGCTCGAAATCATCGGCCCTGAAAAACGCCCCGTCGTGCGCAACGACGAGGGCGAAGAGACGACCGACTGGTCGCCGGTTTAGGAACCTAAACGGGGCGCGCGCCTTGTAGCATAAACAACAAGGAATTCCGGATGTTCTCGCCCCATCGTGCGATCAAGTTTCTGCTCTGCGCTGCCCCCATTCTCGGAGTCGCCGCTCTTCCTGCCGATGCGCAGGAAGCGGCCAGCGGCTCCGAAAAGCGCACCCGCGTTATCCTTGGGCCGCAACTGTCACCGTCATGGCCCGGATCGAAAGATCTGTCGTTCGGCCCCTATATCGATGTCTCGCGCGAGCGCGCCGGAACCGACTTCACCTTCGAGGCCGCCGACGAGAGCTTTGGCGGACCGCTCATTCAGTCCGGAAACTTTGCTTTCGGACCGGCGCTGGGCTTCATCGGCAAACGCACCGCCGCCGACATTGGCGCCGACCTGCCCAAAGTCGGCTTTTCGTTCGAGGCCGGCGGTTTTGCACAGGTGTCCCTCACGCCCGCAATTCGCGTCCGCGTCGAAGGCCGCAAGGCGCTGAGCGGCCACAAAGGCTGGGTCGGCGAATTGAGCGCGGACTATATCGCGCGCGAGGGCGACGACTGGCTATTCTCGATCGGCCCGCGCGTCACGCTGGGCGATGCCAAATACGCCAACGCCTATTTCGGCGTGACCCCCGCCGCCGCCGCGACCTCCGGCCTGCCCGCCTATGATACCGACGGCGGGATCCAGTCGGTCGGCGTGACCGCCGGCTATCACCGAATGCTCGGGCGGAACTGGGGCGTGGCCGTATATGGCCGCTATGATCGACTGGTCGGCGATTCGGCAGACTCGCCGGTGACGCGCCAACTCGGCAGCCGCAGCCAGCCGTCGGTCGGTGTTGCCCTCAGCTACACCTTCGGCGGCGGCCGCTAATCAGCTTGCCTGCCGTGACGGCCGTAATCGACCATCAAAGGCCATACGCCACAGCTTCGCCGCGAATGGCTTTCCAATATTCGTCATGCACGTCGGCATCGATTTCGACGGGCTTCGAACTTGAGGGGTATAGCCGGTCCCGACCATCCTTTCGCGGCCCGGAGATCCAAAACTGGTCACCAGTTTCAGCGTCAAAGTAGTTGGCCTTGAAGCCGTCACCTCCCAACCGCTGAAAAGTGCGGCCCTGATAATGGATCGATTGGCCTGATTTGGAAAATGTCATGCGACCGATCCGCGCGGGGCCATTGAGGCCAGCCGACTTGTCTTCGATATACATGATCCGGGTTTTCTTGGCGCTCATCGCTTCGCTCTCCGTCCACCCTCACTATCAGCGCGACGGCAGCTTTCCACCCCAAAACTGACATCCCCACCCGCAAAAAATAGCGTTTTCCTACATCATTCCGGTGACATAACCTCCACAACAACCTGCCGCGCTTTCCCCGCCATTCGCGTCGCCCCGGACGGTCCGGTCCTTGCGGGGTCGATGCAGTGACAAGTACGACAACCTTGGAAGTAAATTACGTCAACCGACGCCATCATGACATTCGCATTGGCGATGACGGTGCATCGCGCTATCGGCGGCGCGATGAGCCTGTTCCCCCCCGCCACCTGTTCGCGTCTGATCGTCAAGATCGGGTCGGCGCTGCTCGTCGATCCCGATGGTGCAGTGCGGCGTGACTGGCTGGCGGGCATCGCCGCCGACATTGCAGAACGGACCCGCGCCGGCCAGCAGGTCGCCGTCGTTTCGTCGGGCGCGATCGCACTTGGCGCGCGGCGGCTGGGACTGGCGAAGGGCGGGCGCGGCACTTTGGAAGATGCGCAGGCGGCCGCGGCGACCGGGCAGATTGCGCTGTCGCAGGTGTGGGCCGAGGTGCTGGCCGCTGAAGGGCTGACCGCGGCCCAGATATTGGTGACGCTCGACGATCTGGAGGACCGGCGGCGTTATCTGAATGCTGCGGCGACGCTCGACCGGCTGCTCAGCCTCGGCGTCGTGCCGATCATCAACGAAAATGACAGCGTCGCAACCGAGGAAATCCGCTTTGGCGACAACGACCGTCTGGCGGCGCGCGTCGCGCAGGCGGCGGGGGCGGGCGGTGTCGTGCTGCTGTCCGACATCGACGGACTTTACGACAAGAACCCGGCACTGCCGGGCGCCAATCATATCGAGCGGGTCGAACGCATCGATGCCGCGATCGAAGCGATGGCCGACACCGGATCGGCGTCGGGCATGGGATCGGGCGGCATGGTGTCGAAAATCGCTGCGGCACGCATCGCCAATGCCGCGGGCGCGCATCTCGCGATCGCCTCGGGACGCATCGACCGGCCGCTGTCGATCGCCGCGCGGCACAGCCTGTTCGTCGCCGAAAAAGGCGCCAACGCGCGCAAGGCGTGGCTCGCGGGCGGGCTGACCGCCAAGGGGCGGCTGACGATCGACGCCGGAGCCGCCCGCGCGCTGCGCGGCGGCGCCAGCTTGCTCGCCGCCGGGGTCCAGGCCGCAACGGGCAGCTTCGCGCGCGGCGACGTCCTCGATATCGTCGGTTCTGACGGTGTCGTGATTGCGCGCGGGCTTTCCGAATATCCCGCAACCGATGCTGCGACGATTGTCGGCCTCGGCCGCGACGCGCAGGAAGCCGCGCTCGGCTATGCACCGCGCAGCGCGATGGTCCACCGCGACCATATGGTGCTGCTGTGAAAATCCACTTCCAGACCCTCCCCACTTGTGGGCAGGGGAACCGCTGCGAAGCGGTGGTGGAGAGATTTGACGTCCTCGCTCAACGTCGCGCGCCCACGCGCGCCCCCTGCGTCAGCGGCTACGCCGCTGCCACCTCCCCGCGAGCGGGGAGTATCGAAATTTGACCACTGTCCTGGCGATGACCGGGGCAACCGGCTTCGTCGGCGGCGCGACGATGCGGCAAGCGGTCGAGCAAGGCTGGCATGTCCGAGCCCTCACCCGCCGCCCCCAGCCCGAGCGCGCAGGCGTGACCTGGATCGCGGGCGCGCTCGACAAGCCCGACAGCCTTGCCGAAATGGCCGCGGGCAGCGACGTCGTGATGCACATTGCGGGGGTGGTCAACGTCCCGACCCGTGCTGCGTTCGAGGCGGGCAACGCCACCGCGACCCGCCAAGTCATCGATGCCGCACGCGGCGCCAGCGTAACACGCTTCATCCATGTCTCGTCGCTGGCGGCGCGCGAGCCCGGCCTTTCCAACTATGGCTGGTCGAAGGAACGCGCCGAAATCATTGTGCGCGACAGCGGCCTCGATTGGACGATCGTCCGCCCACCCGCGGTCTTCGGCCCGGGCGATACCGAAATGCTCGACCTGTTCCGCATGGCACGGCGCGGCATCGCGCTGTTGCCGCCCACCGGCCGCATGTCGGCGATCTATGTCGATGACCTCGCGCGCCTGCTCGTCGCGCTCGCCGCCGATCGCGATGCCAGCATTGGTGCCGTTTATGAACCCGACGACGGCAAGCCCACCGGCTGGTCGCACCGCAGCTTTGCCCGCGCGATCGGGCGTGCGGTGGGACGCAGCCATGTTTCGACCCTCGCAATCCCACGGTCCGTGCTCAAGGCGGGTGGGCAGATCGACAAACTCGTCCGCCGCGGCCGCGCCAAGCTGACCCCCGACCGCGCGCGCTATATCGCGCACCCCGACTGGGTCGCGACCGCGGGCGCGCACCCGCCTGCCGATCTGTGGCGCCCGGAGCGGGAAACCGACGACGCGCTCGCCGAAACCGTGCGCTGGTACCGCCGCGAAGGCTGGCTGTGATGTCGCCGATAGGGCCACATGACCCGCCGGTCGAAGCGTGCATTGCCAACGGCGAGCCGCATCCCTAGATCTGCGACATGACCGAAACCACCGCCAACACTCCGAAAGATCCCGCCGGCCCCTGGGCGATCCCCGTGCGCCGCCCGCTCCCTGGCGACGACAAGCCGCGGTCGAGGACCAGCTTTCCGCGCAAAGTGTGGAATCTGCTCGTCGGGATCAAGGACGCGCTCGCGCTGATCTTCCTGCTGCTGTTCTTCGTCGCGCTGTTCGGCCTCCTCGCCGGCCGCCCCAACGCGGGCTTGCCGGTCAGCGAAGGCGCGCTGCTGATCGAACTTGACGGCGTGGTCAGCGAACAGCCTGCCGAAGTCGATACCTTCACCGCATTGTCGGGCAGCGATCAGCTCAAGGAAATCCGCGTCCGCGATGTCGTTCATTCGCTCGAAACCGCCGCGAACGACAAGCGCGTGACCTCGGTCGTCCTCGACCTTGATCGGTTCCTTGGCGGCGGGCAGGTCTCGCTCGCCGAAATCGGCAGCGCAATCGACAAGGTTCGCGCCAAGAAAAAACCGGTGCTGGCCTTTGCCACCGCCTACACCACCGACAGCTACCAGATCGCATCGCACGCCAGCGAAGTGTGGGCCGACAGCATCGGCGGCGTTGCGATCGCCGGCCCCGGCGGATCGCGGCTTTATTACAAGGGCTTGATGGACCGCTTGGGCATCACCGCGAACATCTACCGCGTCGGCACCTTCAAAAGCGCGGTCGAACCCTTCCTGCGCAGCGATCAGTCGCCCGAAGCGAAAGAAGCCAATCTCGCCTATGCCAGCGTGCTGTGGGAAAATTGGCTGACCGACGTCAAAAAGGCGCGTCCGGCGGCCAAGATCGACGCCTATATTGCCGATACCGCGGGCGCGGTGCGTGCGGCGGGCAATGACCTGTCCAAGGCATCGCTCGACGCAGGGTTGATCGACAAGCTCGGCAGCCGCATGGCGTTCAACACCCGTGTCGCCGAAATCAGCGGCGCTTATGACGACAGCAAGCCGTGGGAATATAATGCGATCCCGCTCGAAAACTGGGTCGCCGCGAATCCGCCCGAACTGAAGGGCAGCGCGATCGCGGTTGTCCCCGTCGTCGGCGAGATCGTCGATGGCGAGGCGCCGACCGGCATCGCTGGCGGCACCACCGTCGCCCAGCATATCCTCGACGCGGCGTCCGACAGCAGCACCAAGGCGATTGTCCTGCGCGTCGATTCGCCCGGCGGGTCGGTTCTGGCGTCCGAAGAAATTCGCCAGGCCTTGCTCGCCGCGAAGGCGAAGAAATTGCCGATCGTCGTGTCGATGGCCAATGTCGCGGCGTCGGGCGGCTACTGGGTGTCCACCCCCGCTGACCGCATCTTCGCCGAGCCCGAGACGATCACCGGATCCATCGGGGTGTTCGGCATCCTGCCCAGCTTCGATCAGGCGCTCGCCAAGATCGGGGTCACCGCCGACGGCATCGCAACGACGCCGCTGTCGGGACAGCCCGACGTGTTCGGCGGCGTCAACGACGAGTTCAACGCGCTGGCGCAGGCGAGCGTCGAGGACGTCTATGCCCGCTTCACCGGGCTGGTGGCGAAAAGCCGCAAACAGTCGCTGGAGAAGGTTCAGGCAGTCGCCGAAGGGCGCGTATGGGCGGGCGGCACCGCGCGCCAGCTGGGCCTGGTCGATCAGTTCGGCGGCCTGCCCGACGCGCTGGCAGCGGCGGCGAAACTCGCCAAGGTCGATGGCGACTTCCACGCCAAATATTATGAGGACGAGCCGAGCGCATTTTCGAAAATGCTCGCCAGCTGGGGCAAGGGCGAAGAAGAAACCGCCGCCGCGCCGCGCGGCTGGTTCGGCATCGCGGCAATGAACCGCCAGCTGACCGAACGGCGGCTGATGCAGGATATGGCGCTGCTCACCCAAACCGGGTCGGTGCAGGCATCATGCCTCGACTGCCGCGGCTATCTGCCCGCCGTGCCGCGTCCGGGCAAGGCCGAGGCGAAGGGGTTCTTTGCGATGATGGCGCTGCTCCTGAAGTAATCGTCGTCATTGCGAAGAGCGAAGCGACGCGGCAATCCAGAGTGGCGTAAACCGCCTTGGATTGGTTGGCCTACGGCCGCCTTCGGCCCGCTTCGCTCGCAAGGACGCTCATTGAAAGCTGGGCGTTCGTTACGCCGCGACGACCCCAGCCTTTGCATGCCCCGCAATTGCGTCGGCCAGCGTATCGACCAGCGCGAGCGGCAGGTCATGCCCCATGCCCGGGATCGTCAGCAACTGCGCCCCGGTGATATTGTCAGCGGTGTCCCGTCCCGCGGCCAGCGGCACCAGCGGATCATCCTCGCCATGCACCACCAGCGTCGGCGCGGTGATCGATTTCAGCAGCGCCCGCCGGTCGCCATCGGCCACGATCGCCGCCATCTGCCGCGCGACGCCCTGCGGATACCAGCCGCGTTCGAAATCGGCACGGACGCGGCGCTGTAATCGCTCCTCGGCCGCGGGGTAACCCGGACTACCGATCACCCGCGCGGCGCGGACTGAATAGGCGATCATATCCTCAGGATCGCCGCTCATCGGGCGGTTCGCCAGCACCTGCATTGCTTCCTTGCGCGCCCGCGGCAGGCGGCGGTTGCCGGTGCTCGACATGATCGAGGTCAGCGACAGGGTACGATCGGGATAGCGCGCCGCGATATGCTGCGAAATCATCCCGCCCATCGACGCCCCGACGATATGCGCGCGGTCGATCCCGAGATGATCGAGCAGCGCCATACCGTCGGCGGCCATGTCGGCGAGCGTATAGGCGGGGCGCACCGGCAA
Organism: Sphingopyxis bauzanensis; assembly: GCF_002205675.1. GTDB lineage: Bacteria > Pseudomonadota > Alphaproteobacteria > Sphingomonadales > Sphingomonadaceae > Sphingopyxis > Sphingopyxis bauzanensis. The sequence continues at coordinate 23,234 of NZ_NISK01000009.1, forward strand.
GCCGATCGCCGCCTTCACGAACATCCATTTCAGGTTCGGCACCCCCGCCGCCTCGAAGCGCGTCGACAGCCCGACGTCGCGATTGTCGTAACGGACGGTGCGAAATCCGTGGGTGTTCAGCGCGTCGACGAACTCGTCGGGCCACAATGTCAGCTGCCCGCCCAGCCCCATCACCAGCAGTATCACGGGCGCGTCGCGCGGCCCCTTGTCTTCATAGGCGATATTGATGCCGTTGGCGGTCGTCTGTGCGATGGTCATGGTGCCGGAAATCCTTTGGCCGATTTCCGGCACCATGGCGCAGTTGACGCGAACGTCAAGTCGGGCGCCTAAGCGCCGGTTTTTGGATCGCGATAGGCAGGGAGTGCGAGTGACCAGCGGATCGCCGCGCCGCGCAAGGCAAAGCCGGCAATCGCACCGATCACCGCCGCAAACGGGGTGCCGACGCCGAGCCACAGCAATAGCAGGAACAGCCCCGACGCCAGCGCCGCCGCGGTAACATAGATTTCGGGGCGCACGATGATCGACGGCACTCCCGCCAAAACGTCGCGGATGATCCCGCCGACGCAGCCGGTGATTACCCCCATCAGCAATGCGGGCATCGGCGGCACGCCCCACGCCATCGCCTTGGCAGTTCCGAACACGCTGTACGCGGCGAGCCCGACCGCATCGGCCCATTCGAGCAAGCGCCCCTGCCACCAACGCTCAGGCGTCGACCAGACGATCAGCGCGATCGCAATGCAAACCACCGAAATCGCCTCGTCCTGCACCCAGAACACCGGAGCGCCGATCAGCAGATCGCGCACACTGCCGCCGCCAACCCCCGTGAGCAGCGCAAAGAAGCTCGCCGTGACGAGCGTCTGGCGCAGCCGCACCGCCATCAGCGCGCCCGACAGCGCGAACACGCCGATACCCGCCAGGTCGAGCAGGCGGACGATCAGCGCGTTGTCGAAATCGAACATCGGCGCCTATTTCGTCCCCGGCCGCACCCCGCCGATGACCGACAGGACGATCGCCGAAACCGCCCCGCGGATCACTGGCTCAGCCTGGGGGGCAAAGAAGGGCGAATGGTTGGTCGGTATTGGCTGACCCTTCGCCTTCAGATCGGCGAGCACCGCGGGGTCATAGCCGCCGACCGCGAAATAGAGCGACGGGATGCCCGCACCGACAAATTCCGAATAATCCTCACTCGCCGATACCGGCGGCGCGCTGGCGGGCGCGAACAGCAATTTTTCGCCGAACACCGGCTTGAGGATTGCAAAGCCGTTGGCGGCCATCGATTCATCGTTCACCAGGCTGGCGGTGCCAGTCAGATAGGTGATCGTCGGCTCGGGCGCATTGCCCATCATCGCCGCCGCCTTGGCCGACCGCTCGGCGCCTGAACGCAGCAACTGGCGCACCTCGGGGGTCAGCGAGCGGATGTTGACCTTCACCTCGGCGCTGTCGGGAATGATGTTGGGAGCGCTGCCCGCATTGATCGCGCCGATCGTCAGCACGCCGAACGCATAAGGATCCTTTTCGCGGCTGATGACGGTCTGCACATCGGTGACGAAGCGCGCCGCGATCGGGATCGGGTCGAGCGCCGCCGACGGCATCGAGCCATGACCACCGCGGCCGTGAAAGGTAATCGAATAACTGTCGGAGGCCGAGAAAGCGGTGCCAGCCTTGATCCCCACCGTCCCCGTCGGGCCGTTCAGCACATGCGCGGCAAAACCATAATCGGGCTTGGGAAAGCGCGTCAGCAGCCCGTCGTCGAGCATTGCTTTTGCGCCCTTCAATATCTCCTCTGCGGGCTGACCGATCAGGACGACCGTCCCCGACCAGCTGTCGCGCATCGCGGCGAGCGCCTGCGCGACGCCGACGAGATAGGCGACGTGGGTGTCATGGCCGCACGCGTGCATGACCGGCACATCCTTACCCTCATACGTCGCCCGCGCCTTGCTCGCCCAGGCGAGGCCGGTCTTTTCCTCCATCGGCAGCGCGTCCATGTCGGCGCGGATCAGGATCGTCGGGCCGTCGCCGTTCTTCAGCACGCCGACGACGCCGGTGCCGCCGACCTTTTCGGTCACGGTGAAGTCCGCCTTGCGCAGCTGTTGCGCCAATATGCCCGCGGTGCGCACCTCCTGCATCCCGAGTTCGGGGTTCTGATGCAGATCGCGATACAGCGCGTCGAGCGCCGGATAATTTTTGTCGAGCAGCGCGGTCAGCCGCGCGTTGGCGGCATTGAGGTCGGGCGCCGCCTGCGCGCTCGTCGCGGTGAGGGAGAGGGTCAGCGAAGCCGCTGCCCAGAGCCAATGCTTCGCCATAATCTCTCTCCCCCTGTGATCCCGATCAGACGTGGATCGGCTTGCCCGTCACCGCCATTGCCGCTTCCTTGATTGCCTCGCTGTGCGTCGGGTGCGCGTGACAGGTGTAGGCGATGTCTTCGGACGTCGCGCCGAACTCCATCGCCTGCGCCGCCTGCGCGATCATCGTTCCGGCAACGCTGGCGATGCACCAGACGCCCAAGACGCGGTCGGTCTTGGCATCGGCGATGATCTTCACAAAGCCGTCGGGCTCATGGTTGGTCTTGGCGCGACTGTTGCCCGCCATCGGGAATTTGCCGACCTTGATGCCTTCAGGACTTTGGGCCCTTTCCCTCGCCTGCTCTTCGGTCAGGCCGACCCCGGCGATTTCAGGCCAGGTGTAAACGACCGACGGGATGACGTCGTGGTTCACGATGCCCGTCTGGCCCGCGATATTTTCGGCGCAGGCGATGCCTTCGTCCTCGGCCTTGTGCGCGAGCATCGGGCCGGGAATGACGTCGCCGATCGCCCAGATGCCGGGCACTTGGGTGCCGAAATCATGACCAGTTTCGATCTGGCCGCGCGCGTTGACCGAAAGGCCCGCCTTGTCGAGCGCCAGCCCGTCGGTGTTCGGGCGCCGCCCGATCGACACCAGCACGACATCAGCTTCGAGCGTTTCCGCGTCGCCGCCTGCTGCGGGTTCGAGCGTCAGCACGGCTTTCTTGCCCTTGACCGCCGCGCCGGTGACCTTGGTCTTCAGCTTGAATTCGATGCCCTGCTTCTTGAAGATGCGGTTCGCATCCTTGCGGATATCGGCGTCCATGCCGGGCAGGATCTGGTCAAGAAATTCGACGCAGGTAACCTTCGCGCCCAGGCGGCGCCACACGCTGCCCAGCTCGAGCCCGATCACGCCGCCGCCGATGACGACCATATGATCCGGCACCTTGGCCAGTTCGAGCGCGCCGGTCGAATCGACGATGATCTGCTTGTCGTTGTCGACATCGACGCCCGGCAGCGGGGTCACCGACGAACCGGTGGCGATGATGATGTTCTTGGCGCGATAGGTCTTGCCCGCGATCTCGACGCTGTCCTTGCCGGTGAAGGCGGCATAGCCCTTCAGCCAGTCGACCTTGTTCTTTTTGAACAGGAATTCGATGCCGCCGGTCAGCCCCTTGACCGCGTCGATGCGCTGCGCGTGCATCGCGGGCAGGTTCAGCTTGGGGGTCACATCAATCCCCATCTTGGCCATCATGCCGTTGGCCGCGGCATCAAAATATTCGGACGCATGCAGCATCGCCTTCGACGGGATACAGCCGACGTTGAGGCACGTACCGCCAAGCGTCGCGCGGCCGTCGGCGCACGCGGTCTTGAGCCCAAGCTGGGCAGCGCGGATAGCCGCGACATAACCGCCGGGGCCGGAACCAATGACAAGAACGTCGTAGTCGTAATCAGCCATTTCAAACTCCGTTCGTCATCCCAGCGAAAGCTGGGATCGCTGGCTGCCAAGAGCGACGCCAGGGGGATAGCGGCCCCAGCTTTCGCTGGGGCGACGGCACTACAGATCAATCAGCAACCGCGTCGGATCCTCGATCGCTTCCTTGATCGTTTTCAGGAAGGTTACCGCCTCGCGGCCGTCGATCAGGCGGTGGTCGTAGCTGAGCGCCAGATACATCATCGGGCGGATCACGATTTCGCCGTTCCGCACGACGGGGCGATCCTCGATGCGATGCAGACCGAGCACCGCCGACTGCGGCGGGTTGATGATCGGAGTCGACATCAGGCCGCCGAACACGCCGCCGTTCGAGATGGTGAAGGTGCCGCCGGTCATGTCGTCCATCGTCAGCGTGCCGTCCTTGGCGCGCTTGCCGAGGTCGGCGATGGCCTTTTCGATTTCGGCGAAGCTCAGGCCGTCGGCGTTGCGGACGACCGGCACGACCAGCCCGTTCGGCGCGCTGACCGCGACCGACAAGTCCAGATAGTCGTAATAGACGATCTCGTCGCCGTCGATGCGCGCGTTGACCGCCGGAATATCGTGCGCGGCGAGCGCGGCCGCCTTGGTGAAAAAGCTCATGAAGCCGAGGCGGACGCCATGCTTTTTCTCGAACGTCTCGCGATATTTGTCGCGCGTCGCCATCACCGCCGACATGTCGACGTCGTTGAACGTCGTCAGCATCGCGGCGGTTTCCTGCGCCGCTTTGAGGCGCTTGGCGATCGTCTGACGCATCCGCGTCATCTTGACGCGTTCCTCGCGGCGGCCCGGGGCGCCCGATGCAGCGGGCGCGGCCGCCGGCGCAGGCGCAGCGGCGGGCGCTGCTTCGGGCGCCGCATTGGCGGCCGCAAGGACGTCTTCCTTGGTCAGGCGGCCATCCTTGCCGGTGCCTTTGATCCGGCTCGGGTCGAGACCATGCTCGAGCACCAGACGGCGCACCGCGGGCGACAGGGTGGTGACGCCGTCGCCGCTGTCCTCGGTTGCGGGCGCCGGAGCGGTCGCGGCGGGAGCCGGAGCGGCTGCTTCGGCTTTTGCGGCGGGAGCAGTTGCGGGCGCGGCGGCCTTGCCGTCACCCGCTTCGATCGTTGCGATCGTCGCACCGACATTGACGGTGTCGCCGACCGCGGCGACCTGCTGACCCATCACCCCGGCGACCGGCGAGGGAACCTCGACCGCGACCTTGTCGGTCTCAAGGCTGGCGATCGGCTCGTCGAGCGCGACGGCATCGCCCGGCTGTTTCAGCCATTCGCCGATCGTCGCTTCGGTAACGCTTTCGCCCAATGTGGGGACTTTGACTTCGGTGCTCATGCGTGCAGTTCCTTGGGGGGGCTTAAGCTTGGATCAGGCTTTGTTCTTGCTGCGGCGGATTTCGGCGCGGACGCTCAGGCCGAGCGCGTCGGCGACGAGCGCCGCCTGCTCGGTCTGGTGACGGCTCATCAGGCCCGTCGCGGGCGATGCCGCGGCGGTGCGGCCGGCGTAGCGCGGGCGCATGCCCTTTTTATCGGCAGCAGTCAGCGCGTCCTCGATAAAGGGTTCGACGAAGGACCAACCGCCGTTGTTGCGCGGTTCTTCCTGCGCCCACACCACGTCTTCCAGCTTCGGCATACGCTTCAGCCGCACGCTCAGTGCTTCACCTGGGAAGGGATAAAGCTGTTCGATGCGGATGACCGTCGTGTCGGTCTGCCCCGCGGCGTCACGCGCTTCCATCAGGTCATAGGCGACCTTGCCCGAACAGAGCACGACGCGCTTGACGTCTTTGTCTTCGAGCGCGGTGCGGTCGGACATGATGCGGCGGAAATGCGCCTCGCCGATGAAGTCGCTGCGCTGTGACACCGCCAACTTGTGGCGGAGCAGCGACTTGGGCGTCATGATGATCAGCGGCTTGCGGAATGGGCGGAGCATCTGGCGGCGCAGGACGTGGAAATAGTTCGACGGTGTCGAAATATTGCACACTTGGATATTGTCGCCCGCGCACAGTTGCAGGAAGCGTTCGAGGCGCGCCGAGCTATGCTCGGGCCCCTGCCCTTCGTACCCATGCGGCAGCAGCATCACGAGCCCGTTGGCGCGCAGCCATTTTGCCTCGCCCGATGCGATGAACTGGTCGATCATGATCTGCGCACCATTGGCGAAATCGCCGAACTGCGCCTCCCAAAGGACCAACGACTTCGGATCGGCCATCGCATAGCCATATTCGAACCCGAGCACGCCATATTCGGACAGCGGGCTGTCGAGCACTTCGAACCGGCCATGCGGGACGGTGGTCAGCGGCACATATTTGCGCTCGTCCTTTTGATCGACCCAGACGGCGTGGCGCTGGCTGAAGGTGCCGCGCCCCGAATCCTGCCCCGACAGGCGGACCTGATAGCCCTCGCTGAGCAAGGTACCGAAGGCGAGACTTTCGGCAGTCGCCCAGTCGAACACTTCCTTGTCGCTCTTGTCGGCGAACATCGCACCGCGCGCGTCGATCACGCGGCGCAGCGTCTTGTGGACGTCGAGGTCGTCGGGAACCGACGTCATGATCCGGCCGATTGAATCGAACAGCTTTTCGCTGACCCCGGTCGCGATATTGCGCCGCGAATTTTCGGGGTCGGCGGGGGCGTGCAACCCCGACCAGCGCCCGGCAAACCAGTCCGCCTTGTTCGGCTTGTAGCTCTTGGCGCCCTCGAAATCATCCTCGAGCCGCGCGATGAACTCGGCGCGGCGGGCATCGGCCCACCCGGCGTCGATCACGCCTTCGCTTTCCAGCTTCGCGGCGCAAAGCTGCGACACCGGCGGATGCTGGCGAATGCGCGCGTACATCAGGGGCTGGGTGAACGACGGCTCGTCGCCTTCGTTGTGACCGAAGCGGCGATAGCACCACATATCGATGACGACGTCGCGCTTGAACTGCTGGCGGAAATCGATCGCGAGCTTGCACGCAAAGGTCACCGCTTCGGGATCGTCGCCGTTGACGTGCAGGATCGGCGCCATCACGCCCTTTGCGACGTCCGATGGATAGGGGGACGAGCGCGCGAACTGCGGGCTGGTGGTAAAGCCGATCTGGTTGTTGACGATGAAGTGGATGCAACCGCCGGTATTGTAACCACGGATGCCGGAGAAGCCGAGACATTCCCAGACGATCCCCTGGCCCGCAAACGCCGCGTCGCCGTGAATCAGCACCGGGAGCACCTGCTCATGTTTGGTCAAATCGTCACGCACAACCTGCTGCGCGCGCACCTTGCCGAGCACGACGGGATCGACGGCTTCGAGGTGCGAGGGGTTGGGGACCAGCGACATATGCACCGACGCGCCGCCAAACTCGCGGTCGGTCGAGGTGCCGAGGTGATATTTAACGTCGCCCGAACCACCGATGTCGTCGGGGTTCGCCGATCCGCCGGCAAATTCGTGGAAGATGATCTTATACGGCTTCGCCATCACGTTCGCGAGCATGTTCAGACGCCCGCGATGCGCCATGCCATAGACGATTTCCTTGACCCCGTACTGGCCGCCATATTTGATGATGGCTTCCATCGCGGGGATCATGGATTCGCCGCCGTCGAGGCCGAAACGCTTGGTCCCGACATATTTTTTGGCGAGGAATTTCTCCCACTCCTCCGCCTCGATCACCTTGCTCAGGATGGCACGTTTGCCCTCGACCGAAAATTCGATGATCTTGTCGGCGCCTTCCATCCGTTCCTGCAGGAACTGGCGCTCCTTCAGGTCAGCGATGTGCATATATTCGAGGCCGACATTGCCGCAATAATTGGCGCGCAGCACAGCAACGAGCTCCCGCACCGTCGCACGCTCAAAACCCAAAGTGCCGCCGAGCCAGACCGGCCGGTCCTGATCGGCACCGACAAAGCCATGATATTCGGGGGTCAGGTCGGCCGGCAACTCGCGCTGGCTCAGCCCCAGCGGATCGAGATTAGCGGCGAGGTGCCCGCGCACCCGATAGGTGCGGATCAGCATCATCGCGCGGATCGAATCATTCGCCGCACGTTCGACTTCGGCGTTCGACAGCGGCGCACCGCCCTTCGCGGCGGCGGCCTTGACCGCGACCTGCATCTGCTGCGGGTCGAGCGCAGCGGTCAGGTCGTCGCTGTCGACCGGCGGCCAGTTTTTTGGCGCCCAGCTGGGACCGGCCTGCGGCTCATCGATGTCAAAGCTTTGTCGTTCGAGGTTCATTGTCTTTTCCATTCTCGAAAGAGAAATGGCTCCGGGGAGGATATGGGGAGCAACGCCCGCTAACAACGACTGTTGCCAGCGGGCGCTTAAATCACACGCGTTCTTTCAGCACTTCGACCAGGGTCGTGCCAAGTTCGGAGGGGCTGGCCGACATGGTGATGCCCGCAGCTTCCATCGCCGCGATCTTGCTTTCGGCGTCGCCCTTGCCGCCCGACACGATCGCGCCGGCATGTCCCATGCGGCGCCCCGGAGGGGCGGTACGGCCCGCGATAAAGCCCGCCATCGGCTTTCTGCGGCCGCGCTTGGCTTCGTCGATCAAGAACTGCGCTGCCTGCTCCTCGGCGTCGCCGCCGATTTCGCCGATCATGATGATCGATTTGGTCGCTTCGTCGGCGAGGAACAGTTCGAGCACGTCGATGAAGTTGGTGCCGTTGACCGGATCGCCGCCGATGCCGACGGCGGTCGTCTGGCCCAGGCCTGCATTGGTCGTCTGGAACACCGCTTCATAGGTCAGTGTGCCCGACCGCGAGACGACGCCGACGCTGCCCTTTGAGAAGATGCTGCCCGGCATGATGCCGATCTTGCATTCGCCGGGGGTCAGAACGCCGGGGCAGTTCGGGCCAATCAAGCGCGATTTCGAACCGCTGAGGGCACGCTTTACCTTGACCATGTCGAGCACCGGAATGCCCTCAGTGATGCAAACGATCAGCTCCATCTCGGCATCGATCGCTTCAAGGATCGAGTCGGCAGCGAACGGGGGCGGCACATAGATGCAGCTCGCGGTCGCGCCGGTCGCCGCCTTGGCTTCCTCGACGGTGTTGAAGTTCGGGAGGCCGATATGCGTCGTGCCGCCCTTGCCCGGCGTCACGCCGCCGACCATTTGCGTGCCGTAAGCCAGCGCTTGTTCGGTGTGAAAGGTGCCGGTCGCTCCGGTCATCCCTTGCGTGATGACTTTGGTGTTTTTGTCGATGAGAATGGACATATTCTAATTCTCCTGGGGAGAGTCAGCCCGCCGGGCGCAAGCACCGGGCGCAGCCAAAAAAGATCAAGCGAGGCTCGAATCCAGCGCCTTGCACGCGTCGAGCAGTTCCTTGACTGCGTCGACCGAAACCTGCAGGCCCGCCTTGTCGGTATCGTCGAGTTCAATCTCGACGATCTTCTCAACCCCGCCGGAGCCGATCAGAACCGGCACGCCAACGTACAGGCCGTCGAGGCCGTATGGGCCATCGACAAAAGCGGCGCAGGGCAGGATGCGCTTCTGGTCGCCCAGATAAGCTTCCGCCATCGCGATGCCCGAGGCTGCAGGCGCATAGAAAGCCGAACCGGTGCCAAGCAGCGCGACGATTTCGCCGCCGCCGCCGCGGGTACGCTTGACGATCGCGTCGATCTTGTCTTGCGACGACAGGCCCATCTTGACGAGGTCGGGGACGGGGATGCCGTTGACGGTCGAGTAGCGAACGACGGGGACCATCGTGTCGCCGTGGCCGCCGAGCACGAAGGTGTTCACATCCTTGACCGACACGTCGAATTCGTCAGCGACGAAGTGGCTGAAGCGCGCCGAGTCGAGCACGCCGGCCATGCCCACGACCTTGTTGTGCGGCAGGCCCGAAAATTCGCGCAGCGCCCACACCATCGCGTCCAAAGGATTGGTGATGCAGATGACGAAGGCGTCGGGAGCGTTGGCCTTGATGCCTTCGCCGACGGCCTTCATGACCTTCAGGTTGATGCCGAGCAGGTCGTCGCGGCTCATCCCCGGCTTGCGGGCGACCCCGGCGGTGACGATGATGACGTCGGCGCCCGCGATATCCTTATAGTCGTTCGAGCCGGTGATCTTCGCGTCGAAGCCCGCGATCGGACCAACCTGCGAGAGATCGAGTGCCTTGCCCTGCGGCACGCCTTCGACCACGTCGAACAGGACGACATCGCCGAGTTCCTTTTGCGCGGCGAGCAGCGCCAGCGTCCCGCCGATATTTCCGGCTCCGATCAATGCGATCTTCTTGCGTCCCATGGCGCGCGGCACTCCCTTCCTGGCAAGCCCGGCAATGCTTCACAGACCGGCGGCACACGGGCTAAAGTGCCATGCCGATCCCAAGACTGGGGTCGCCCCTACGCCGATTCCCTTAACGAAACAACCGCGAAAAGGTCGAAAAACCGCCTTTTTTTGCAAATAGTTCGCAGTAACAAAAGGAGGCGCTGCCACCTCTCTTGCGCGGGTTCGGATGGACAATGCAGCGCTTGAATGACAGGTTTCAGGATGTCGGGGGATGGCCGCATTGCCAATTTAACCCTCCTTTATCGCTGGGGTGCTAAGCGCGAGCGGATGACGCGGGCAATCATCAGTTTCGATACCGAGCTATCGGCCGGGCTGTACCAGCGCGGCGCCGATGCGCGCGCCAATTTCGAAAGCTCGATCCTCGGCCGCTGCCGGGACGGCGATTTCGGCATCCATTTCCAGATGGACATGCTCGAACGCCACGGCCTGACCGGGGTGTTCTTCATCGATCCGATGCCAGCTCTGGTGTACGGTCCCGAAGTCATCGATGCGATCGTGCATCCCGTCGTCGAGCGCGGGCACGAAGTGCAGGTGCATATTCATACCGAATGGCTGACCTTCGCACGCTTCAACCCCGTAGGGCGGCTCACCGGCCGCAACATTGGCGATTTTCCTCTGCCTGCGCAAAAGAAGCTGATCGCGCTCGCCCGCGACATATTGGTGGGCGCCGGCGCCCCCAAGCCGATTGCCTTTCGCGCCGGCAATTTCGGCGCCAACGACGATACGCTGCGCGCGCTGGCAGCGCTGGGCTTTCGCTTCGACAGTAGTTTCAACGCTAGCTATCTGGGTCATGGTTGCGCCATTTCACTCGATGCGGGCAACCTGGGAATGCGCGAGCACCTTGGCGTGGCCGAAGTGCCGGTCAGTGGGCTGATGGACCGCGCCAACCGCTTTCGCCCGGCCCAGCTCTGCGCGATGTCCGAAGAGGAAATGCGCGACGCGATCGACCATTCGGCCGCCAGCGGCGCGACCCAGTTTTCAGCATTCAGCCACAGTTTCGAATTGCTCAGCCGAGATCGCAAGGTCGCCAACCGGCTCGCCATATCGCGGATGGAGGCGCTGTGCCGCGCCGTTGCCGACGATCCGCGGGTGACCAGCGGCGGCCTGGCCACCTTGCCCGCGCCGCCCGCGCGTCCGGCGCGGATCCAGGTCGCTGCACCGCGGCCGCTGCGCACGCTGCGCCGCGTCATTCAACAAGGGATTGGGCATCTTGCGCATGAAGTGCGCTATGTTCGCGATGTTATCGCGGTGACGATCAACTCGTCACGCTGGGGAAAGATTGCCACCGGCGTCCTGCTGGCCATGGCCTAGCCCGAGATACTCATCGGACTGCATTTCGGCGAGGCGGCTCGCGGTCCGCTCAAACTCGAACGCGCCGTCACCTGCGACATAAAGCCCATCGGGCATCGCTGCCGCGCTCGCGAGCAGCTTGACCTTATATTCGTAGAGCGCGTCGATCAGCGTCACGAAGCGCGCCGCTTCGTTGCGGTTTTCCGGCCCCATGCGCGGGATACCGACGATGATAACGCTGTGGAAATGGCGCGCCACCGCCAGATAGTCGGACGCCCCGCGCGCTTCAGCGCACAGCCGCTTGAACGAAAAAACCGCAACGCCCTTCAGCGCTTTCGGGACATGCAACGTCCGCCCTCCGCCTAGGTCAAGATCGAGCGTCGGAACGTGCGCGCGGTCCTCGGGCGGATAGTCAGTCAGGCGGAAAAAGGCCGCCGACAGCGCCGCGCTCGCCGCCTCGTCGGCGGGCACGAACCAGCGCGCCCCGTCACCCAGCCGGTCGCGGCGATAGTCGGTGGGGCCGTTCAGTCCCATGACGTCGAGCTTCGCCTCGACCAGCGCGATGAAGGGCAGGAAATGCTCGCGGTTGAGCCCGTCCTTGTAGAGGTCGGACGGCGGACGGTTCGAGGTCGCAACCACCGTCACCCCGCGATCGATCAGCGCGGTGAACAGGCGCGAGAGGATCATGGCATCAGCGCTGTTGTTCACCACCATCTCGTCGAACGCCAGGCAGCGAACGTCCGCGACCAGCGCATCGGCGACCAGCGGGATCGGATCGCCCGCCTCGCTTTTGCGTACCTCGCGCATCCGCGTATGGACGTCGAGCATGAAGGCGTGGAAATGGACGCGCCGTTTGCGCTGGATGTGGAGCTGGTCGTAGAACAGGTCCATCAGCATCGACTTGCCGCGCCCGACCGCGCCCCACAGATAGACGCCGCGAGGGCTCTCGGGCTTGCGCCCGGTCAGCCGCCACAGCAGGCTGCCGCGCGGCGGCACCGCCTCGAGTTCGGCCTGCAACGCGTTAAGCCGCTCGGCGGCGGCACGCTGTTCGGGATCAGGGCGAAGCTCGCCGCCCGCGACGAGCGCGTCATAGGCCGCCAGCACCGACATCAGCCGCGATCCTTGCTCGCCTTGCGAATGGTGCCGGCGAAGCTCAGCACGATATGGCTGTCGCCTTCACCCTGCACCACCAGCCCGCGCAGGAAGATCAGGCGACCCGTCTCGCGCACCAGCTCCACGACCGCATCGAGCGGCTCGCCGACCCGCCCCGCGCCGACAAATTGCGTCGACAGGTCGAGCGTCACCGAATGGCCGGCGTTGAGCGAACCGAACTGATGCGACGCCGCGAACAGCGCGATATCGACCAGTGCCAATGTCACCGCGCCATGGACGTTGTTGCCCAGGTTGCTGTGCTTGCGCTCTGGGATCATCCGGACCCGAGCACAGGGGCGGCCATCCGCGGTCGATGGTTCGACCCGGACCGTCAGCGGCTCGATGAAGCTGTTGAAGCGCGTAGCGTCTTTCAGATCCCAGCTGAGCCAGCCATCGCCCGTTTCTTCGGCGCTAAAATGGTCGGCGCGGCGCGGCTCCTCGATCCCGTCGTTCACACCTGCCGCTCGGCCTCGAGCTTCTTGATCTCGGCGATCGCGCGCGCCGGGTTGAGCCCCTTCGGGCAGGCGTTGGCACAATTCATGATCGTGTGGCAGCGATAGAGGCGGAAGGGATCCTCGAGCTCATCGAGCCGCTCGCCGGTCATCTCGTCGCGGCTGTCGGCGAGCCAGCGATACGCCTGAAGCAGGATCGCCGGACCGAGGAACTTGTCGCTGTTCCACCAGTAACTGGGGCAGCTGGTCGAGCAGCAGGCGCACAGGATGCACTCATACAGCCCATCGAGCTTTTCGCGCTCGGCGGGCGACTGCAGCCGTTCCTTGCCGCTCGGCGTCGTCGTCTTGGTCTTCAGCCAGGGTTCGATCGAGGCATATTGGGCGTAGAAATGGGTGAAGTCGGGGACCAGATCCTTGATCACATCCATCGCGGGCAGCGGGGTGATCGTGATGGCGCCCTTCAGATCCTCGATCGCGGTGGTGCAGGCGAGGCCGTTCTTGCCGTTCATGTTCATCGAACAGCTGCCGCAAATGCCCTCGCGGCACGAGCGGCGGAAGGTCAGCGAGCTGTCCTGCTCGCTCTTCATCTTGATCAGCGCGTCGAGTACCATCGGGCCACATTTTTCGGTGTCGACCTCGAAGGTATCGAAGCGCGGATTCTGGCCGCTGTCGGGATCGTAGCGATAGACTTTAAAGGTTTTGACGGCAGCCGCGCCCTCGGCCTTGTGGACCTTGCCCGTCTTTTGCGGGCGGCTGTTCTTGGGCAGGCGGAATTCGGCCATGTCGCGAGGCTCCCTTAACGATTGCGGGCTGACTAGACCCGATTGGCGGGGACGACAAGGGGGTGATGGCGGGTTGAAAGCGCGAAAGCCGCTGGCAGCCGCGCGGGCAAGGCGCTAGGGCGGCAGCAATGAGCGAAAGCGCCGCCCAACCCGCCGTCACCAGCCGCAGCGTCGCGCGCGGGCTTGGCACCACGGTGCTCGCGCGGCTGGGCGCGGTCGTCGAAATCGTCGCGCAGCCGCTTTACGTGCTGATGTTCGGGCTCGCGGGCTATGGCCTTTATGCGGTGCTGTGGGCGACGATCAACCTGCTCGAAAATATCTTCGACCTTGGCATGACCAGCGCGATGCAGCGCACGGTGCCCCAATCGGCAAGCGATGCCGAAGCTGCCGCGGCACTTCGGACGGCGATGCTCTTTGGCGTCGGTCCGTGCCTGGCTGTCGCGGGCATCATCGCCTTTTTTGCTGCCGACCTCGCGCCGCTGCTCAACGTCGCCGAGCGCGATCGCCCGCTTGTCGTTCCCGCGATCCAGATCTTCGTCTGGGCGTTGCCGCTCTGGGCCTTTGTCGAGATTGCGACCAGCGCGATGCGCGCCCGCATGGTGTTCGGCGCGGAAATTCGGCTGCGGATCGTGTGGGAACAGATCATGCGGCTGGTGTTCGCCGGCCTGTTTTTCGTCGGCGGTTTCGGCCTCAAGGGGCTGTTCATCGCGCATCTCTGCTCGCTCGCGATCACCGCCATCCTCTGCGTCCGCCTGCTTTCCCGCTATTATAGTTTCGGCGATCTGCGGCGCGGAGGGCGGGGTAGCGACATCGAGCGCCAGACCTTCTGGGCCGGATTGTCGATCCTGCCGTCCAACGTCATCGCGCGGTTGTTCGGGGACGCGCCCGCACTGATCCTAAACCTGATCCTTCCGGGCGCCGCCGGTGCCGCGGCGGCAGGCCTGTTCACTATCGCGCGCAAGCTGTCGAGCGTCGTCCAGCTCGTCCGGATCGCCTTTGTCTATGTCATGGCGCCGCTTGCGTCGAGCGCCGAGCGCGAAGACCGCGCGCAAGTTGCCGACATCTATGCTTATGCGACGCGGCTGATTGCCGCGATCGCCCTCCCCCTCGCAGCTGTCCTCGCGGCGGGCAGCGCGTCACTGCTCAGCCTGTTCGGCGGGCAAGCGCAAGCGGCGCAGGCGGCGCTGATCATCCTGCTGTTCGCGCGCGCCGCCGAGGCGGTGCTCGGCATTTCGTCGCCGGTGTTGCAGGTGGTCTCGGCCTTTCGCCACCAGCTGACTGCAAGCTTCTTTGGCGTCGGGGTCGCGGTCGGCGCGGGCTGGCTGATCGTCGGGCATATGGACGCGCTGACCGGCGTGACGCTCGCGACGTCGATCGGCTTGGTGGTGATGGCGGGGATTCCGACACTCCAGCTGGCGATGAACGAAAAGCTGCATCCATTTGACCGCCAGTTCCCGGTCGTGGCGATACGCGGGATGGTACTGACGTTCGTCGCGGGCGGCGCCGCGCTGCTGGCCGACCGGCTGCCCGATCCGATCGCGCTGCCGCTGATCGTGATCATCGCCCTGGCATCGATCTGGGCAGCGATCCGCTTCGCGCTGCCCTATGCCGACCGCGCGTCGCTCGGTAAAGCGGGGCGAAAGCTGCGACTTATCGGGAGCGAGGTACCATGACCGACCACGCCACCCGCATCGCGATCTACGACCTCGACCGCACCGTCCTGCGCAAACCGACCTTCACCCTGTTCCTCTTGTGGGCGGCGGCGCGCGACGCGCCGTGGCGCCTGCTGTTGCTGCCCGGGCTGGCCGCGCTGATGATCGGCTATGCGCTGCGGTTTTATGGCCGTGACCGGTTCAAACCCGCCGCAATCCGCCTGATGCTTGGGCCGCATCTGACACCTGCGCGGGCCGCGCGGCTTGCGACACACTTCGCTACATGGCGGGTACAGCGCGATGTGCCGCCGGGCGCTCAAGCCTGCATCGCGCACGATCGGGCGCAGGGTTACCGGCTCTTGATGGCCACCGCGGCGCCTGAATTTTACGCCGGCGCGATTGCCGACGCACTGAAGTTCGACGCAATCATCGCCACGCGCCATCAGCGCGATCCCGACGGAAACTGGCTCCCGGTGCTCGACGGACCTAATTGCTACGGCGCCGAAAAGGCGCGGCGCGTGGCCGAATGGCTGAGCACCCATGCGGCAGGTGCCGCGCACATCCGCGCCTATTCGGACCATGTCAGCGACGCACCGACCTTCGCCCTCGCCGATGAATCCTGGCTTGTCGGCCGCGGCGACAAATTTGTCCGGCTGGCGGCGAAGCATGGCTGGCGGGTGGCGAACTTCGAAGAGGCTGCGGCAGGCGCCGCCGCCGAGGGCCGATAATGCGTATTCTCTTCCTGTTTATCGGCGAACCGCACCAGATCTTCCATGCGCTGCCCATTGCCGCTGAGATGGCGGCTACCGGTTGGGACGTTGAGGTCGCGGTTGCTAGTACACGCCATCTGCCGGTGGTCGAGCAGGTGGCGGCAGCCTACCCCGGTTTTGCTCCGCGCATCACGCTGCTCGGTCAGCGCGGGATCAGCCGCTGGCTGCGCGATCGCGCGGTCATACGCCATCCGCGCCTGCCGATCCTGTTCGGCGCGCTATCGTTCCTGCGGCAATTTGATGCGATCATCGTACCCGAACGGACGACGACCGCGATCCGGCATTTCCTGCCGCGGCGCACGCGACTGATCTTCACCCCGCACGGCGCGGGTGACCGGGCGATCACCTTCGACGCGCGCGACCGCCATTTCCATTTTGCGCTCGTCGCGGGCGAAAAGAGCGAGCAGCGAATGCTGGACGCCGGGACCATTCGACCGGGGCACTATGCCGTCAACGGCTACGTAAAAATGGACCTGATGCGCCGGCTTCAGACCAGCCGCGTTCGCCTGTTCAGCAACGGCCGACCGACCGTCCTTTACGCCCCGCATTTCCGGCGCGACCTGTCGTCGTGGGACCGGTTCGGACACGACATCATCGGTTGGTTCTCCGCGCAGGATCGCTACAATCTGGTCGTTGCACCGCATATCCGCCTGTTCGCCGAGGCCAGTGATGCCGAGCGCGCCGCGGTGATGGCGCTCGCGGTTCCCCAAAAGATTCTGATCGATCTGCAGTCCGACCGCTTGTTCGACATGAGCTATACCAGCGACGCCGACATCTATCTGGGCGACGTCAGCAGCCAGGTTTACGAGTTTCTCGCGACCCCGCGCCCGTGCGTGTTCCTCAATGCGCACGGCGCCCAATGGGTCGGTCATCCCGATTATCTGTTCTGGACCTTGGGCGACGTCGTCGACGATCTGGCGGGGCTGCCCCGCGCTCTCGACCAAGCCGCCGCACACCATCCGGGCTATCTAAACGCTCAGCGTGAACGGCTGGCCGAATCGATCGGCGGCGATCCCGCGGGCGCAGCACGGCGCGGCGCCGAAGCGATTGCCCGCTTCCTTGCAATGGACGCTGCGCAGGATATGAGCGGCGAATGAGCGAACCAACGACCCTGCCCGCCCTGGCGCTGATCGGCGACAATCCGACCCTGCTGTGGGGGATGACCAACGCCGAACGGCTGCGCCGAATGGCGCGCGCCGAGGGGCTTCCCGATACGCCCCCCGCCTCGGGCGCGCAGTTGTTCGTCAATCTCGACTATGTCTTCGATCCGGTGTGGCTACGCCACATCGTCACCCTCCCCGGCGCGGTGGTGATGGACGGCGAAACGCTGGTGATGGCGCATCTGACCGGCGGCGTGAACCCCGATGATGTCGCGGCGCACCGCGACGCGCTGACGATGATCGATTACCGCACCAATCCGCAAATTTATAACCGACAGCTTCGCAAGCTCGACACGCCGTTCATCCAGCGACTGACCCCGGAGACGCGGCGCGAAATCGAGCGCAAAAGCTATTTCGGCGCGTACAAGGGCGTCACCGATCTGCTGACCAAATATCTGTGGCCCGAACTGGCGCTGTGGCTGACGCGGATTGCGGCGAGCATCGGCATGACCCCCAATATGGTCACCGCAATCGGCGCGGCGCTGTGCATCTATGCAACCTATCTGTTCGCTTACGGGCACTACTGGACCGGGATGCTCGCCGCGTTCATCTTCATGGTGTTCGACACCGTCGACGGCAAGCTGGCGCGCTGCACGATCACCTCGTCCAAATGGGGCAATGTCGCCGACCATGGCGTCGATCTGGTCCACCCGCCCTTCTGGTGGTATTTCTGGGGCGTCGGGCTCGGCACCTGGGGCTTGGCGCTGTCGGACCGGACCTTCCTGCTGGTGATGATCGCGGTCGTAGCGGGCTATGTGCTCCAGCGCGTGATTGAGGGGATGTTCATCAAGGATTTCGGCATGGACGTCCATGTCTGGCGCCGGTTCGACAGCCAGTTCCGCCTGATCACCGCGCGGCGCAATCCGAACATCGCGATCCTGTTCTTCGCCACCCTCGCCGGGCGCCCCGACATCGGGTTGATCGCGGTCGCCTGGTGGACGATCATCTCGCTGGTTGTCCATGCGGTACAACTGGTGCAGGCCTATGCCGCGCGGCGCGCCGGACGCCCGATCGTCAGCTGGATGGAAGATGCATGAACGAAACCATTGCCAAATTCGGCCACCCCGCGACGCTGATCGCCGAATATGATCATTGGGTCGTGCTCCTCCGCCCCGCACAGCCGGCGCTCGGCGCGCTGGTGCTCGCGGCGAAATCCGACGCGACGGCGTTCGGCGACTTGCCTGCCGCGGCGCATGCCGAGCTCAAAGTCGCGACCGCGGCGATCGAGGCGGCGCTGACCGGCGCCGTCGGCTATGCAAAGATCAACTATCTGATGCTGATGATGGTGGACCCGCACGTTCATTTTCACGTCCTGCCGCGCTACGACGGCGAACGCTCGGGGGCGGGCCTGACGGTTGCCGACGCCGGTTGGCCGGGGCAGCCCAATCTGGCGCACGCGGTGAAGCTGGACGAGACGCAGATCGCCGCGCTCACCGGCTGGCTCAAGCCCTATTTCGCGTAGAGCCCTTCCGCCGCCCATTTGGCGGTGAGCGTATCGGCGGCTTCGACATCCTGCGGGAAATCGACTTCCTGCCACGCCAGCCCCTCGATCGACACCGTGCCGACGCGGTTGCCCTTGGCGATCACGTCGATCGCGCGCAGATACCAGCGTTCGACCCCTTCGGGGGTGCGCATCATCTGGTCGACCTGGCTGCGAAAGATCGACGGACCGTCGCCGACGAAAGCGAGCATGCCGATCGATTCGGCGTTGGTGTCGGGGGGCAGCAAGCGTTTGCCGATGTGATGCAGTCGCCCTTCGGCGTCGCGGTTCACCTTCATATCGTCGTCGTCATAGTCGGGCTTGACGTCGACGGTGACGGTGATCGGCTCGTTCGCGCCCGCGATCAGTTTCGCGACGAGGTCGTCCGAAATGATGGTGTCACCGTTGAGAATGATGAAATCGCGGTCCATCTCCTCGCGCGCGATCCAGCAGGTACCGAGATTGTCGGCGACCTGAAAGAACGGATTGAACAGTGTGCGGATGCGCACCCCGGTGTCGCGGTAGAGCTGCAGCGCATGATCCTCGACCCGCTCGGTGCGAAACCCGGTGACGACGACGATGTCCTTGATGCCGTTCGCGGCCAGCGCCGCGACCTGCCACCCGATCAATGTGCGACCGTTGAGGTCGATCAGGCATTTGGGAATGTCGCGGGTCAGCGGCAGCAGGCGCGAACCCTGCCCGGCCGACAGGATGATAGCTTTTTCGATGGTCATAGCGGCTGCCCTATAGCGGCTTGCCGCCGCGCGGCAAATATCCGCTCGATCAGCTCAATGTCGGAGGGCTTATCGGCGTCGATGCACGCCTCGGCTTCGGACATCGGCACGATCCTGGCTTTCAGCCCGAAGCGCAGCCCGGCGCGTGCAACACCCTGCTGGATCGTGAATAGACGAAGCAACGCCCCGCTCAGCAACCACGGGCCGAACGCGGCAACGATCTTCAACCCCTTTTTGCGATCACGCTCGATCCGGCCCCAGAAATCGAGCAGAGGCATCACGCGGCGCCCCCGCAGGTAGAACATATTCGCGCCCGACCACCAGCCGCCGCGGAATTTTAGCCAGGTGCGTTTGGATTCGGGATAGCGCGCGAGCAGCACGGCGCGCTCGACCATCGCCACTGCGACATCGCTATCCGCGGCGCCGGTTAGGAACTCGGCGACCATCGTCGGCGTGAGCAGGACATGATCGGCGGTGGTCACGAGCAACGGATCGTCACCCGCGGGCAGCGCCGCGGCGAGCGAGCTGCTGATCCCCTGCCCCGAATCGGCGAAATGCACGTCGGCGAAGCCTGCCAACTCTGGCTCGGCGGCCAGCTCGGCGCTGCTCTGCGCCAAGATCGTGATCGGCCCGACGAGCGGCGAGGCGCGGAGCGCGCGCACCACATGCACCAGCATTGCGTGGCCCGCGATGGGCAGCAGCGCCTTGGTCGAGATCCCCCTGCCCGTCAGCAATGGGTCGGGACCGGGGCGACTGCCCGCGAGGACGATCGCCGGGATCATTCGGCAATTGGCGCGGGCGAAACACGGCGCGCGGTGACGCCGCGCAGGAAATCGGTCATCTCGGGCAGGATCGGCCCTTTGTACGCCAGCGGTTTGGTCAGGGCCATGACCAGGTCATTGTGGCTCAACCCGTGATATTCGCGCAGCGTCGCCGAACCGCCGACCTTGTGCATCGCCGCCGCCAGTCGGCGGCTGTTGCGGACTCGCACCACGGTGTCGGCGGTGCCGTGACCCAACCACAGCGGCGCCGCATCGGCGCTCACGAAAGTGATCGGCTGCGTCTTCTCAACCGGGCGGATATCGCCCATCGCGACATCGGCGCGGCCACCCTTTTCGAAGGGGTAGAAGTCATAAGGCCCAGCGAGCGCCGCGACGCCGCGGATCACCGACGCGTCACTGCCTGCCGCCTTCATCCACTGTGGGTCGAGCGCCAGCATCACCGCGTTATAGGCACCCGCCGAATGGCCCGACAGCGCGATGCGATCGCGATCGCCGCCATAATTCGCGATATGCGCGTCGGTCCACGCCACCGCGGCGGCGCTGTCGTGCAGGAAATCGGGCCAATGACCCTCGGGCACAATGCGATAATCGGGGATGACGACGACAAAGCCCTGCTTGGCAAAGGCGCGTCCGGCAAAGCCATAGTCGTCGCGCGCGCCGCTATACCAGCCGCCACCATAGTGGAAGACGAGCACCGGCAGCTTGTCGGTTTTCTTGGTCCCCGTCGGTACCCAGATATTGAGTTTGTTGCGCGGCCCTTCGCCATAGGGCTGCCCCGCGACCAGTAACGTCGCGCCGTCACTATCACCTAGAAACCGGTCGCCAAAATTCAGCGATTTCGCGCCGCCCGCGACGATCATTCGCGCCGCGCCGCCGAACAGCAGCACGAGCAGGACGGCCACCACCAGATATTTGATCAATCGCCGTCCCTTGGAAATCTCTGCTGCCATGATTGCGCCCTACAGGGCAGCGCGGGGCGCGACAAGACGCCGCCCCGCCCGGTCCGATCGGGATGGCGAAAGAGCCGCGATGATGTCCGCCACCTTTTTCGCGCTCGTGCGTAGAACAGGACAATGACCAGCCATTTCTCCCGCCCCGCCTTGATCTGCAACACCCAGAGCGGCGGCCACGACGAGGCTGTGCGCGAACAGATCGAAATGCTCTGCCGCGACCACGGGACGCCGCTGGTCGCGACCTTTGCCTTGCCCGACGGCGACATTCCCGATGCGACCCAATTGAAGCTGCAACGCATCGACCTGCTGCTGGTATGGACCGGCGACGGCACAATCAACGCCGCGGCGACGCAGGCGGCGGGTTGGGATGGCGCAATCCTGGTGCTGCCCGGCGGGACGCTCAACCTGTTGTCGAAGGCGCTGCACGGCGACCGGTCGGCACCCGAAATCCTGACCGATGCCCTGCAAGGCAAGATGCGGCGCAGCGCGATCCCGACGATCCGGTCCGACACCGGCACCGCCTTCATCACCGTCGTCGCTGGTCCGGCAACGCGCTGGGCCGAGGTGCGTGAGACGATGCGGCAGGACGGGATCATCGAGGCAAGCCGCGCCGCGCCCGAGGCGCTCGACGAGATGATGAACGCCCCGGGCGTCCGCGTGGGTGCCGACGGCAAAGCCTATCCGGCCGTGATCCTGACCCCGACGCCAACCGGCATCCGCGCCGATGGCATATTGACCGAAGGCACCGGTGATGTGCTGCGTCACGGCCTTGCGTGGCTCGGCGGCGACTTCCGCGACGGGCCGAGCGAGCCGATCGCAACCGGCGTGACGCTCGCTCTTGAAAGCGACGAGAGCATCTGTCTCGAGTTCGACGGCGAGCTCGGCGAAATGGCGTCGCCGGCCCGCTTTTCGATCGGCACCAGCGCGGTCGATTTCGTCGCGACGGCATGACGCGGCTGTTCCATATCAGCGATCTGCATTTCGGACTGGAGGATCGCGCCGCGCTTGACTGGTTCCGCGAATGCGTCCGGCGCGAACAACCCGACGCGGTGCTGATCACCGGCGATCTGACGATGCGCGCGCGCAGCCATGAATTTGCCGCAGCGTGCGATTGGATCGAGGCGCTCGACGTGGCGGTCACGGTGGAGGTCGGCAACCACGACCTGCCCTATTTCAACCCATTCGCGCGCTTTTTCTGGCCCTATCGCCGCATCCGGCGAATCGAGCGGCTGGTCGAACGCGAGCTTGATTTTGCCGATGTCGCGGTGGTGCCGCTCAAGACCACCGCACGCGCGCAGTGGCGGCTCGACTGGTCGAAAGGCTGGGTGACGCGTGATGCGCTCGCCAAGACGCTGACCGCGATCGACGCGCTGCCGAGCGGGATCACCGCGCTCGTCACCGCCCATCATCCGCTGGTCGAAGCTGGAACAAAAGGACGCGCGCTGACCCGCGGCGGCGCGCGGGCGCTTGAGGCGCTGGCATCGCGCGGCGTCGCGGCGGTGCTGACCGGCCACGTCCATGACGCGTTCGACCTGGTCGCGCCCACCACCGCGGGTCCGATCCGCATGATTGGCGCTGGTACCTTGTCGCAGCGCATCCGTTCGACCCCGCCCAGCTTCAACGAACTTCGGATCAAGGATGGCGCGGTCGAAGTCCGCGTCCGCAATGTCGCGGCCGTCCCCACCCCCGACATGCAGATCACCGATATTCCTACCGACGCCCTGCCGCCGCGCGACCCCGGCGAACCGGTGGCACCCATCCACGCCGTCCCGCCGGTTGATCCGCCGGTGCATTGACGCCGCCCATTGACGCCCTTGGCCATCCCGTTAGGTTGCAAGAAAAAACGGGATGAGGAACGACGATGCTGACCAAGGGCGACGATTTCCCGCTGCACCAGAGCGCCGAGCCGATCGCCTTTGCGGGCACCGATCGCAATTTTTACGACCGCTATTTCTTCAACGGTTATGCTCCCGACGGATCGGTGTTCTTTGCCGCCGCGATGGGATTTTATCCGCAGCTCGGGATCGTCGATGCTGGCTTTTGCATCCTTATCGACGGGGTGCAGTATAACTTGCGCGCCAGCCGCCGCTCGGCGGGCGAGCGGCTGGATTTGGCGGTCGGTCCGATCGTGATCCGCATCGACGAACCGCTGGAGCGGCTGACGCTCACTGTCTCCGCCAACGACGGCCCGCTCAGCGGCGAGTTGCATTTCACCGCGCGCCATTTTCCGATCGAGGAACCGCGCTTCACGCGCCGCAACGGCACCCGCCTCTTCATGGACTATACCCGCATGACCCAGAACGGCCATTGGTCGGGCTGGCTGGCGGTCAATGGCGCGCGCGTCGATGTCGGGTCCGACTGGGCCGGGACACGCGACCGCAGCTGGGGCATCCGCCCGGTCGGCGCCGCCGAACCGCAACCGCCGCCGCAGGGCAATTTTCACCAATTCTTCTGGCTGTGGACGCCGTGCAATTTCGCCGATCGCTCGTTGTTCTTTCACAGCAACGACGATGGCGAGGGCAGCCCGTGGAACCGGCGAGCGGTGGTGGTGAGCGGCAAGGGCGCTGAACGCCATTTCGCCGATCCGGCCTTTGCCGCCGAATGGCTGCCGGGAACGCGACGCCTGAACAAATTGACCGCCGATTTCGACGGGAGCACGCGTCTGACCCTCACCCCCAGTGGGCCATTGTTCGCGATGAGCGGGCTCGGGTACACCCATCCCGTCTGGGGCCACGGCTTCGATCATGGCGCGCTGGAAGTCGCACATGACAGCCTCGCTGAGGCCAAGCGGCAGTGGGGCAATCCGCTCGCGATGCACGTCCAGGCGCTGGTTAGCGCCGAGCTGACTGATGGCGACCGGACCGATGTCGGGGTGGGGGTGCTCGAACAGTTATTTGTTGGCCCGCACGCACCTACTGGCCTCTCCGGGCTGATGGATCCAGCCGCATGACCTTTCCGACGTCGCCCGAGGCGATGTCTGCCGATTGGCTCGGCGGGGTGCTCGGGCAGCAAGGAAGGCTTAAAGGTTTCACTGCGACCAAAGTCGGCACCGGGCAAATGTGCGATAGCTACCGCCTGACGCTCGACTGGCAGGATAACACCGAAGCCCCCGCGACCGTGGTCGCAAAATGCCCGAGCCATGACGAAGCGAGCCGCAATATCGCCAAGCTCACCGGCACTTACGTCAAAGAAGTCAGCTGGTATCGCGAGCTCGCCGCCGCGAGCGGAGTTCCGGCGCCGCGCTGCCATCATTCGGAGATTGCCGACGATGAGGTCGGCTTCATCCTCATCCTCTCCGACCTCGCCCCGGCGCGGCAGGGCGACCAGCTGGCAGGACTTGGCCTTAACGGCCTCGTGCCGTGCATCGACGCTGCGGCCAGCCTCCACGCCTATCTCTGGAATGATCCGCGCCTCGCGCAAATGCCGTGGCTTGCCCGCGATAATGGCGATCTGGTCCGGGCGCTATTCCCGCAGCTTTATCTGGGATTTCGCGAGCGATATGCCGCCCGCCTGGCGCCCGAAATCCTCGACGTTGGCGCGGGCATCGTCGCGCAGCTCGACGCTTATCTGTCGCGCGAGCCCGCTGCACGGGCGCTCGTCCATGGCGACCTTCGCATCGACAACATCCTGTTCGCGCCTGACGGCGACGCCTGCTGGCTTGTCGACTGGCAGACGCTGGGGCGTGGCAGCGGCGCCGCCGATCTCGCCTATCTGGTCGGCACCAGCATCGCCGACCCTTTGGAACGCGCCGCCGCCGACCGCCCGGCCTTCGACCATTGGATCGCGGCGTTGCGCGCACGAGGTATTGCCCCCGACCCGCCGGCGCTGTGGGACGATTACCGCATCGGGGCGCTCAGCGGCTATTTCATGGCCGTTTTTGCGTCGATGAACGTCGAACGCACCGACCGCGGCGACGAAATGTTCGCGGTCATGGCCGAGCGCCCGGCGCGGCAGGCGCTGGCGCTCGGAAGTTTGGATTTGCTCTGACGTTGGCGTAACTAGGCCTCGATCCGGCTCTCAGCCACAGCCTCGATAATCGCATCGCAAAAGGCGGGCAGGTCGTCGGGACAGCGGCTGGTGATGATATTGCCGTCAACCACGACTGCCTCATCGACAAATTCCGCACCCGCATTGATCACGTCGATACGGATTGACTTGTAACTGGTCAGGCGCTTGCTCTTTGCAAGCCCCGCCTCGATCAACAGCCACGGAGCATGACAGATAGCCGCAATCGGTTTTCCAGCGCGGTCGAAGTCGCGGATCAGCCCCACCGCGGCATCATCGACGCGCAATAAATCGGGGTTGATCTGGCCGCCGGGCAGAACAAGCGCAGCATAGTCGGCGATATTGACGTCGGCGATCTTCAGATCGACCTCGATGTCGTCGCCCCAATCATCGCCGTCCCATCCCGTAATGTCGCCCGATTTGAGCGACGCGATATCGACCACTGCGCCCGCCGCCTGGAGTCGTTCAAGCGGCACCTCAAGTTCGGATTGCTCGAACCCGTCGGTGGCCATGATGAGAATGCGGTGCGAGGCGAGCGGCTCGGCGTTTGCCATGGGATAATCCTTTCATACTGGAGTATCCGCAACGCCGCCCGCGACCTGGATGTTGCATCCTGCCGCCATCGCCGCGCCATGATCGGGTAGGGGGATTCCTCACGGAACCCCCCTCCCACACCACCGGGCATACGTTCTACGTACCACGGCGGTTTCCGGTAATGTTCAACGCTGCGTGATGATGAGCGAGGCTGACAAGTCCTTGCCGGTTGAACCATGCGATGGTCATGGCTTCGGCGGCCTGGGGGCTGCCGGCCAGTCGCCACCATCCTTTTCCCGAAAGCGCCAGAACCCACGCGCGCCATTCCGGGACGCCGGCTTCCTGGAGGAAGTTGGCGATCGACATGGTTCGCTTGCATTGTTTCAGCCGGGCGCAGCGCAGCTTTCGCCGGAGCCACGAGT